>NZ_CP033581.1:0-3402500 GCF_003721495.1 Streptomyces sp. ADI95-16
CACGGGGCCGCCAGTAGCGGAACAGGCGGGCGCGGCCCTGACCAGGGTAAACAATCACACAGATCATCAGGGCCAAAGCCGGCCCCTTCAGGGCCAGGGCCCGCCGGCAGACAGTCAACAGCACTGGGGCGGCTCGTCCTGCGAGCTCCTTCGTCGAGTGGACGGCAGTAGGGGCCTTCTCGATACATGCAGTTGGGGTCGTGCTCGTAGTCGGCCGGCGCAAATCCACACGTTATCCGCTGGCAGTCATACTCGGTCGAGTCCATGAGGGTCCTTGTCGGGATGATGCAAGGCGTGATACCGATCTCCACCGTAACCACCCGGCAACTCGTCAAAACGGCCGGTCCCCACATCATCACCGTCCTGACCAGGGCTACCTCATCTTGATGCAGCATGTACTCTTGGCGGAAAGAGAGAGCATGCTCTGGATGATCAATCGATCCAGGTTTCCCAGCGAGCTTGGGGAGGAACGCACTGCCCGGAATCAATTGCCTGCTGCTGAAGTTGCTCTGGGTTCAATGATTTCCCGGAGGCCCGCTAGAAAAGAAGACAGTCGGGGTAGACCGGCTGCAGCCCGTACCAGCCAGCAGATATCAGCAGGATGAGTGCGAGGGAGCCAAGGAGGTGCCTCAACTTGGGAGGGCCTGAGATAGGACGAATCACGCAAGGAAGCATAAGGCCATAGTGCCGACACTGAGAGCCTCAGCCTCCTCCATCTCATCACGCACCATCTCACCATGGAAATGGCCCTCATGACTGCCGTTCAGCTGCGAGAACATCAGGTCGACCAGAAATCGGCGTTTCGCAAGTGGGTGGGATTCCCTGCAAGGTCATCCATGCCCCCGCAGGGTGCCCGAGGCACGATCGTGTCAGCGACCGGCTCCGGGAAGACGATCACGGCCGCCGCGTGCGCGCTGGACAGCTTCCCGGGCGGTCGGATCCTCGTCACCGTCCCCACCCTCGACCTGCTCGCGCAGACCGCCCAGGCGTGGCGCCAGGTGGGCCACACCGCGCCGATGGTCGCGGTGTGCTCGCTGGAGAACGACCCGGTGCTCAACGGGCTCGGGGTGCGCACGGCTCGCTCGGGAGATGGCTTGCTCGATGGACGACGAGGAAGTATTCGGGCCGGTCGTCTACGAGCTGTCCCTCGCATCAGCAGTGGCGGCAGCCGGGCCAAGGTCGTGGACGTGGGCGGTGCGCAGCTGGGTGGTGGACGCAGCGGTGAACACCGCGGTAGCCAGCTCAGCGGCCAGATGCGGATGCGCGGTGGCCCGGTGGAGGCGCCGGGCGACCTCGGTCTGGGTGGGCTGCGAGATCACGGGCGGGAAGAAGTCGCGGTCGGGCGCCAGTGGTGCGCTGCAGCGGCAGGGGCGGGTGGGTTCGTCGAAGGCCAGCAGGGTGGTCAGGGCCGGCAGGGCGATCCAGCGGTTGGCCAGCGGGCGCGGCAGCGGGCAGTCGGCGGCGGAAGGGCCGTCGGCGGCGGGCAGGAGGGCCGTGGCATCGGCGAAGTGGTGGCGGACGCCGGACAGGATCCGATCCACGCCGGCGGGCAGGCGTGAGGTGTGGACGACGAGGGTCAGCCGCAGGCCGGTGCGGCGGCGCAGGAGCAGCAGAGCGTCCAGGCGGGGCTGGGTGAGGAAGTGTGCCCGCAGGAGGAGCAGGTGCGTCGTGCCCGTTGCGAGGATCCAGGCCGCGGCGAGGGCCCAGGCCGGGCCGGTGTCGTGCCCGCGGTACCCGGCCACAGGGACGGGCTTGCCCAGAGCTGCCAGGACGTCGTGGGCGAGCGCCAGCGTGGAATCGGTACCCGGTGTGGGGTGGACGGTGATCCTCCCCGCCGGCGGATCGTGCGCGGCCAGAGCAGCGCGGGTATGCACCAGATCATCGCCCGGGTCGACGATCACGGTCACCGGGGGCGGATCGGGGCAGGTCAGCATGGTCAGGCCGCCTGCCGGGAGCTGAGCTTGCTGTAGGCCCAGCGCAGGAGTTCCTCGTCCACACGGCTGCGACCAGCCTGCTGCAAGCCGACGGTGAGATGGTGGGTGATCTTCGCCCACGCACGGAAGTTCCCATGCGCGGCCTCCTGGTCGCAGAGCGCGATGAGCTCTGGATCGGCCTCGGACCACACCGGGTGGAAGGCGGGGATGACGTCCAGGACCTCGTCCAGCGGCATCCGGCCGATCTCCTGCCACGCGTACACGCGGGACTCCAGCATCGGCTCACTCAACAGCATCTCGAAGCAGCCGTTCCCGCCGGTGAAGACGATCGTCAACGCAGAATCGGTGTCATCCCACAGGTAGCGCAAATATTCGAAGCAGAGCTTGGAAAGCCACTGCGCTTCGTCGCACACCAGCACCCGCGGCTCGACAAGAGCGCCGCGCAGCATCCGGTCGAACTCGATCGCGTGCGCCGGCGGGCGGCCCTGCAGGCCCAGGGCGTAGAACAGCTCATGGCGCAGGTCGCGGGTCGAGGGGCGGGCCCGGAACTGGATCCGGCGCGTCAGCTTCGGGGCGAGCTCGCGCAGCGAGGCGTTGACCGCGAAAGACTTGCCATGACCGGCCTGACCGTAAATGCAGATCATCGCCTGTGCCTCGATCGCGGCCCGGATGTTCTCCCTGGCCGCGAGCAGGGCCCTGGTGGAGACGACCTGGGCCTCGGCCAGACGCATGAAGTGGTCCTCGCGCGCTGCGGGGAGCCGTCCCCGACGGGTGGAAGCAGACATGCCCGACTCACTCCTTGCTGCCGGGGCACTCCCCGGCCTCCGGCCCGACTGCGGGCGCAGCGGGCTCCGTGGCGGTCTCCGGGACACCTGGGGAGGACCGCTTGCGCGGACGGGCCCAGTCGGCAGGCGGCTCCCGCGGAGGAATCAAGTCCGGCAGCGCCCGCGCCGCCAGATCCACCGCCCGGGCCCGGGCGATCTCCGCCTCCGCCTCATGGGCGGTCTCGGTACGCCGCCGGACCGGCACGACCGCGGTCGTGGTAGCCGCATAGCGGGCACGGCGCAGCTTCTCCGCCGCCTTCAAGTCCGCTTTCAGGGCATCGGCTTTCCTCTCGCGGACCCGGGACAGAGCGCGGCGCTGAGCCGGTGTCGCGGCCTGGGCGAGATAGGCGGTACCCAAATGCCGGCCCCCACCCTCGGCGGAGAAAACCTCGATCATGCCGTCGAAGTGCGGCAGGTAGCGCAACCGCACCCTGGCCCCGACATGCCCGGCCATCCACGGCGCGATATAGGCACGCCGCCGCCACGCCACCCCGTTCGTCGTGATCTTCCGGAGACGGCCGTCGTCCTCCAACGCAAAGAACGCCAACTGCTCCTCAGGGACATCCTCGAGGGGAGTCGGGTCCGCCTCCCACGCCTGCGCAGGCGTCCTCCCACCGTAAAGGCCGGCCGGACGGTGCTCGGCGTTCCACCACGCCACCCAATCCAGCAACACCCTCACAAAGTCGGAGTACGCCAGCAGCTCCTCCACCGGGTCCGGCCGGTACGCCTCCGCGGGCCGGGCGCGGCGCGTGTACCCGGGCAGGGCAACGAGCAGCATCTCCTCCACCGCACCGTTGAGGGCCTCGATGGTGCCCTTGCGGTACGGCTTGTACGCCGGCAGATCATCAACCGGCACCGCGAACCCGCCCAAAGCCTTCGCGACCGCGTTCGACAGGAAATCCTTGCCGCGGTCCACCCGCACCCGCCCCGGCAGGCCGCCGTACGGCCCGTACGGCTCCAAGCGGCTGATCCCCGCCCGCAACGCAGCCAGCACCGCATCCCGCGCCGGCTGATGCGGGGTAACCGCCACCCCCACGACCACCTTCGACGCCACATCGATGAACCACGTCACCCACGGACACACCGCCACCCCATCCAGGCTCACCCGGACCGGAACCCGCTTATGGTCGCCCTCCCAGCACGCGTTCCGATGCGTCGGCGGGCGCTTCCCATACACATCGAACCGACGCCGAGCTCCCTCACCGCCCCTCAACCCCGCCCGCTCCCCCGCCGACAGATCCCGCACCACCGCTCGGTGGAACACCGACAGCGACGGCACCGGACCCAACAACGGATCCCGCTCGGCACGGGCCACGAGCTCGCGATGCACCGCGGAGACGTTCCCACCCCACAGCGCCAGCGAACGGCGCATCTCGTCGGTCACCATGAAGCGCGAACGCGTCTTCCGGCCGGTCCGTCCCTCGGAACGAGCAGCCGCCAGCCAGCTCCACACCGTCCGCTCCGACACCTGCAGAGCTCCCGCCACCAAGCGAACGTGCGCACTCGTCAACTCATCGCGCGCGTCCAGAACCAGCAGGCGTGAGACCGCTCCCTCACGCCCCCACCCAGCCGACACATCCAACCCCGCTGAACCGGATCCAATACCTTCCTCCACCGACCTCACCCCCGAACCGCACGCTTATTACCAGGGGGACGCTGTCCAGGAACCCGAAGACCATACGGACACATCACACGAAACACCCAAACGGGGTATTGGGTCTCACGACAGTGTAAGGATCGCGTTCCCAGGGCCCAGCTCAAGCAAGGTGTCTACCCACACAACTGACATGAGTTACCCGCCGCTGGGAAGCGGTGAGGAGAACGATCGACGAGTAAGTACGCCTGGGCTCAACCGGGCGATTGTCAGTGCCAGGAGGGAGGATAAGGGTGTGAAAGGAGGTCTCGTGTCCCAGTCGGATCCTGCTCAAAGCGACGTTTCTCCTGCGCCCAGCGGATGCAGATGGTGCGGCATAGAAGCCTCTGTGCATGCCCGGCAATGGGTGGACGGAGCGGGGTGGCACGCCTGGACAGCACCCACCCTCGCTCAACGCAAGGAACGCATGATCAAACGACGGCAGAGCCGCCGACCGGCGAGCCAGTAGCCAGTGCTTGAACCTCAGTAAAGAACTGTCGCAGCTGTTCGGGTACCTCATGGGCAGTCCGCAGGTTGGTCGCCAGCCCGAAAACCATATCCGGCTTGCCGTTGGGGCTCGTCTCCCCAGCTTGTTCCTTAATCATCCTGAGAATGCCTGAGCTGAACTTCCCTCCTCGATGCGCAGCGAAGTCTGACGCCTTCCAGTTCAGCGGAGCGGCACGGGGCCAGCGTGCATTGGCAGCGGCAGCCCACTGCTCGTCGCTGAACAGCTCTTCCAGCTCGTTGTAACCCGCCGCCTCGCCCACATAGGAGACCTGAGTGCGCAGATCGAGGCCGGCTCGGCGGATTCGGTCGGGCTTGAAGAGCTTGTTGTCCCGGCTGTCGGCGTCGACCATCAGCATCACGGTTCGCTGGTGCTTGACCAGGTAACTGGCCAGGTGCAGAGCGCCCTCGTTGTTCTCGCATCCCCAGAGAGCAACACCGGCTGCCTGGAGAGACAGCCCCTGCGACAAGCGGAAGAGTAGGGGGACGCTCTGGCGCTCGGTGTCCCCCTCCACTGCCAGGAAGCAGCGTTCATGGAGCAGCACTGAGTTTCGCAGGCCGAGGGCGGAGGCGATCTGGCCGAGGTGGAAGTCGATGCCGTCGTGTGAGTCGGCGGCGAGACGTTCGACGACTGTGCGGCCATCGTTGCCGAGCCTGAGATGGACGACATCGGCGATGTCGACGCCGTCGATGAGGTTCATGGAGTGTGTCGCGACGAGCACGCTGACATGCAGCTGCGCGCACTGCTTGCGAATAATGTCCATCACGGTGCGCTGATGGCGGTAGTCGAGGTGCGTGTCGGGCTCGTCATAGACGACGATCGTCTGCGTGGGTTCTTCGACGTCTTGCTCCGAGGCTGCGGCCAGTTCGTTCTTCTCCAGCAGGTTGCTAGTCCACTCCCACACTGCGAGGGCGATACGGCGTGTGCTGCCCTGTCCGGAGCGCGCCAGGTCCACTAGCTCCCCGTCGGCCCGCGAGACGTGCAAGGGGGCTCCCTTGAATCCACCTCTGAAGGAGACCTCCGGCTTGACCTCAACGCCGACGAACTCGGCGCAGTGTTCCCGGATGTGCCGGCACAAGGAGTCAGCCTCCTTCTCCAACCGCTGAGTGATCTCTGCTTCGATCTCCTTCACCCGGCCCTGGACCGTCTCATCCTGCAAGTGCAGCTCATAGCAGCTGCTCAGCGCCGTTCGGACGGCGTCGTCGGGACTCTCATCCTTGCCTCCGAATGCCAGCAGCCGAGGCAGCCGCTCTACCAGCTTTTTGGGGAGCGGCTGCCACATCTCAGACTGCGGCGATGTCGCCGCATGGGCCGCCAAAGCAGCAAGGAAGTCGTCCTTCAGGTTGCCCCTGGCTACAAGCCCAAACTCCTCGACCAGAGCTGCGAGTGCCGGTCGGAGCAACCTGCTGAGATCACGCAGGCGCGGGTCCTCGGGCTGCGTTCCCAGGTACTCCAAGGACACGGCTTCGCCCGCTCGGGCTCGACGCCGGATACGGATCACTGCCGGCAGGCCGCCCTCACTGCGCTCGGCCAGGTTCAGAGCGAAGGATCCCTCCACCCAGGTTTCCGCACACCGGCCCGACTCCGAACCACTCCCGACCTGGTACGTACGGTCTTCGTCAACCAAGCGGTGGGTGCCCAGGAGGAAACCGAGCGCTGCCAGCACGCCGCTCTTACCACCGTCGTTGTGACCCGCAAGGATCGTCGGTGAACTGACAGGGATGTCCTCAACGCGGGACAGTGAACGAAATCCGTAGACGGAGAAGCTGTTGAGGTGCACGAAGAGCTGCTCCGTATCCCCGCCCGGACCCCACCAGACGGTTGTGCCTTATGAGTTCGCGCAAGCTGCGCCACTGGGCAGTCATGCAGACAGCTAATACTAGGGTGCTCCAGCGCGGCACCTGAGGTGCTTTCAGTCAGTTCCCATGCTTCTGGGCTTCTTCGGGGCAGCCTGAGGACCGGTCAGACTCACCTGATTGCCGGCTCGGCAAGCAGGGCAGCTCTTCCAGCATCACGAGGGGGGCTGATGGCACCGAAAAAGTCGTTGGCGGCGCAGCTGATGCAGGCGTACCGCGATGCGCAGAAGGCCAAGGCGGCAGCTGCCTGAGGTTCCCCCGAGATGCGGGAAGTGGTGACAGGGGGTCAGATGGGTCTCATGAGAGGAGTCCAGACGATGCCTGCACCGAGGAAATATCCGTTGGAGTTGCGTGAGCGTGCGGTCCGGATGTATCGGACCACCGAGCCGAAGCCGGTGATCCGTCGTATGGCCGAGGAACTCGGTGTGCACCACGAGGCCCTGCGGAACTGGATCCGGCAGGCCGAGGCCGACGCCGGCGATCGAGGCGATCTCCTCACGACCGCCGAGCGCGAGGAACTGACGGCTCTGCGGAAGGAGAATGTCCAGCTCAAGCGGGCGAACGAGGTCCTGCGGACGGCCTCGGCTTTTTTCGCGGCCCAGCTCGACCCGACCCGGCCCAGGTGACGGCGCTCCTCGATGCGCACCCGCACCTGGGGGTCGAGCACGTACTCCGGGAACTGAACATTCCCTCCTCCACCTACTACCGGTGGCGCCGGGCCGAGTCCGAGCCGTGCGAGCGCCGCCGCCGGGACGCCGAGCTGACGGACCGGATCCGCAAGGTCCACGACGAGTCCGGCGGGATCTACGGTTCACCGCGCGTGCACGCCGTCCTCAAGCGCGAGGACGTCCACGTCGGCCGCAAGCGCGTCGAACGGCTCATGCGCCAGGCGGGCCTCGCCGGGATCAGCCCCCGCCGGGGCAAGGGCTTCACCCGCCGCGACCCGGACGCCGAACTGGCCCCTGACCTGGTGCAACGCGACTTCACCGCGGCCGGTCCGAACCGGCTGTGGGTCACCGACCTGACCATGATCGCGACACTGGAGGGCCCGCTGTGGCTGTCCGCGATCCGCGACGCGTTCTCCCGCCGGGTCGTGGCCTGGGAAACCTCCGCCCGCGCGGACGCCGACCTGGTCCTGACCACCCTCGAGTACGCCCTCGCCTCCCGCGAACCCGCCGCCGACGAGCTCATTCACCATGCCGACCACGGCTGCCAATACACGTCCGTGAAGCTCACAACGCGCCTGGTCAGAGCCGGGATCCAGGCGTCCATGGGATCGGTCGGCGACTCGTTCGACAACGCTCTCGCGGAGAACCTGTGGATGCTCATCAAGACCGAGTGCGTCCGCGGCCGCGTCTTCGCCACACGTGCCGAGGCGAACCTCGCGCTCTTCCAATACCTCGACGGCTTCTACAACCCACGCCGCATCCAGAAGCGCCTCGGATACCTCAGCCCGATCGAGTACGAGGAGAAGCACTACGCCACCCAGGCAGCCACCGAACAAGTGAACCTGAAACCACGTCAACCTATCCTGACCAGCTAGTCAGCACCTCCCGCACAGCGGGGGAACCTCAGCCAGGCAGGCAGAGGCTGAACGGGTCCGGCAGGCTCGTGCCGCGGAACGGGAAGCGGCACAGCGTGCCAAGGAGGAGGCTCGGCGGGAGCGGGAGCAGACACAGGCCTGGATGCGGGCCAAGAAGCAGAACGAGCGGGCTCGAGCCGAGGAGGCGCGCAACGCCGATCAGATCGTCCGGGATCTGGAGAAGCGTGAGGCGGCCCGGGTGAGGGCTGCCGAGCAAACGAAGAAGGCCGCGGCTCGTGAGAAGTCCGAGGCGGATCGGCGCTCCAGGCAGCAGGTGAGCGAGGATCTACGCCGCGAGGCTGCGGCGAGGACAGCCGAGGTAGAAAAGCAGGTCCAGCGCGTGGAATCCGTGCTCACCACCAGGACTACGGGACTGCACGCTCACCGCCTGCCAGTGGAGGAGGCCCTGGTCAGCGGCGGTCCGGACGCTATGACCGACTGTGTGGAAACCGCACTCGCCCAGATCGTCTACCCGCCAGGGCTCCGCGGAGTGTGGCGCGCCGCGTACGCGCCGGAATCACGAGAGCTGGTACTGGAAGTCGAGCTTCCCGGCCAGGCGGTAGTCCCAGCGGTCACGCAGTACCGCTACAAGGCGTCGACCCCGGCGACGGTTGTGCCACAGCCGCGGAAGGAAGCCGACACCAAGGCCATGTACAGGGACCTCGTAGCCAGACTCGCTCTACGCGCCATCGACGAGACCCTCGCCGTGACGCCACCCGCGCTGGTCGATGTCGTGGCATTCAACGGACACGTCAACGCCAAGGACCGCGCCACCGGAAAAGCCATCCGCCCTTGCCTGATCAGCCTGCGTGCCAGCAGGGAGACCTTCGAAGAGCTCGTCCTCGACGAACCAGAACTCGATCCCGTCCAGAGCCTGCGCTACCTCAACGCCATCGTCTCCCAGCACCCGTACGACCTCGAGCCCGTCCGCCCCGTGGTCACCTTCGACCTCACCAAATACAAGCTGGCACCCGAGCAGGACGTGATCGCCGGCCTCGACAGCCGCCCCGACCTTGTAGCACTCGACCCGATCGAGTTCGAACACCTCATCCGCCGACTGTTCGAAGCAATCGGGCTCAAGTCCTGGGTCACCCAAGCCTCACGTGACGACGGAATCGACGCCGTTGCCCTCAACGAAGAACCCCTCATCGGGGGACTCTGCATCATCCAGGCCAAACGCACCAAAAACGCCGTTCCCGCCGAAGCTGTCCGCGCCCTCGCCGGCGTCATGCACGACAAAGCAGCAGCCAAGGGCATCGTCGTCACCACCGCCTGGTTCGGCAAAGCCAGCCACGACTTCGCCCACCGCACCGGCCGCATGGAACTCATCGACGGCCGACACCTGAAAGCGCTCCTCCTCGAACACCTCGGCATCGACGCCCTCATCGGCCTACCCAAACTCCCACCCGGCTGGGAAACACGAGACCTCACGTAGCCCCCGCATGAAGCAGAGGACCAACCCCAGCACCTCCGCCACAGGGGCCGCTCCCGACAGCACAGCAACCGCCGCCCATCAGGAGGCACTCACGCATCGGCCTACCCACAGACTCTGCGTCAACCCCACCCCCGCTTCAGCTCCGCTCTTCACTGGTAAATCGGCGTCAAACCGTCAGTAAAACCATCCCCGCCGCCACAAAGCAGCAGCTCACAGGGCCGCAACATCTACTGAAGACAAGACGCCGAACCACTGAAGAGCAAGCGCTGAATAGCACTTGAGCCGCTCGCCCGGTGCAGTGGCGCGCAGGTCCGTGAGCCGACTGGACTCACGGACCTGCGCCCGTTGAAGCGCAGACGTCCGCTAGTCGACTAACGGAGCTGCGGGAGGCCGTCATGCGGAGAGGGTGGAGGCACAGTTCTGAACCCCGTGGCCACATTGCAGAGACGCGTAAGACACTTACGCGTCTCGCCGCACTGGGGCGTGGCATGGCGGAGACGCGAAGCGGTCGATGGCGGTGTCATGTGCCGAAGACCAGGAGGTCGTTCGTTGCGAGGGTGTCGAAGTCCGGTGCGGATGTTCCTCCGCACCTGCCGGCGCGGGTGGTGTAGGTGTGGGGAAGGGCCAGGTGGGCGTTCTCCGGGTTGAGCGGGGGGGCGGGGTCGGCTGCGAACAGGTAGAGGGTGTCGCTTTCGGCTCGCGTGGTCAGGTGTGGGCCGGGTGTGGGTGGGAGCTCAACGTCGCGGATGGTGTCGGTGATGCTCAGTGGCGTGCGGAAGCGGCGTCGGAGCCGGTCCAGCGCGGTCTGGCTGAGCACATTGGGCCGAGGTTGGACTGGGTCCTCGCCGATGTTGGAACTGCTGGTGGGCAGCTGGGCACCCGCCAGGAGGAGGGTGAGCAGGACGGGGACGGCCTTGCGGGTCAGGGCCTGTGTCGCGGTTCCGAGGCGGTGGGCGCTGCCGTAGGGCAGTGAGAGGGCCAAGCTGCCCGCGTCCGTTCCGAGAGTGACGGGAACGGCCGCGCAGACTGTGTTCGGGGAGTACTCGCGCAGGTCGAAGACGGGGTCGTCGGGGGTGATGCGTTCCAGCCTGTCGAGGAGGATCCGTGGGCTGGTGATGGTGCGCGGGGTGAGCCGGGCGGCTTTGTGTCGTGCGAGGTGGTCGAGGCGGGTGGCCGTGTCGAGCTGGGTGAGCAGGCATTTGCCAACGGCGCTGGCGTGGGCGGCCGCGCGGAAGTCGACCCACTCGGTGACGGCTGGTGTGATGGGTCCGTCTGCCATTTGCGTGATCCGGACTTCGCCGTCGGTGTAGCGGCTGAGGTAGACAGCGGCGCCGACGCTGTCGCGCGCGAGGGCGAGGGTGTGCTGAAGCTGCGTCATGAGGCCGCCGGGAGAGGCCAGGCGGTCAAGGGCCGGGCCGGGAGCGTAGACGCCGCTGTCGTTCATGGGCCGGGCGAAGTCCTCGTCGATCAGCATCGCCAGGACTTGATGGAGTTGCCGTTCGGGAACTCCTGAGTCGCGAGAGATCTGCCGGTCGGTCGCGCCCAGCGGGTGCTGCTGCAGGATGTCTACGACGCGTTCGGCGATTCGGGCTCGCCGGATCGCGTCGCTGTCTCGCGGACTGGGCCGGTCCGGGTCCTGGTGAGGCGTGAGTGCGAGAGACCAGCCAGCGTGCCGTTCCCGCTCGGCGCCGGGCAGGGGATTGTGGCGCTCTGGGGTGTCGGCCTGGCGGAGCAGAGCCGGGGCCCTGGCCGGGTCGACGAGTTCCTGCACGAAGTCCACCAGGCCTTCGCTGGGTGCAGGAATGATGCCGAGGAGGTCATCGTCTTGTTCTTCGATATAGGCGGTGAGGGTGGGCGGGAGGAAGTTCTTGGGCGACACGTTGATGTAGGGGCCCCAGCGGCGCAGCGGGATGAAGGCAGTGTGGTCGAGCCAGGCTGCCCATACCTCGGCGTCGTCGTACTCCGCGTGCCGGCTGTGGTCGAGGTAGAGGCAGTAGACGGCGGTGTCGCTGCCTGCAGCCGCGGCGAGCTGCCACCAGAACCTTGCGCCGTCGTGCCCGAGGAGGTGCAACAGGCAGGCGAATACGAGGGGGCCGCGCCAGTCGGACGGCCCGCGTTCGACGAGGTCGTCCAGCACGGATCCGGAGTCGGGCGTGAACAGCGAGCGCAGGCAGACCGCGCCCAGCGCGCGCCGTGCGTCCGCGGCGTCAGCGGGGTGGTCTTGGCGGGGGTCCAGCCAGTGCTTGAGGCGGGCCGGGGGGACGGCTGTTTCTGGGCCCGGCTCGTGTAGCTCCCAGACTAGTGCCTGGCCTCGTGTGCGCCGGCCGCCCTGGAGGGCGGCCGCGTCGAGGCCGAGCAGTCGGGCCCGGGCGCGGGTCATGTCGTGGTCGGCGTATCGGTCGGGGACCTGCGGCCTGGCGTGAATGTCTTCCAGGTGCTGCTTGAACTCGCGGTCCCTCATGCTCTGACCTTCCTGTCTCCATTGGTGTTGCCGGGGTTGGCGAGTAGCTGGCGGAGGCGGTTGCGGGCCAGACGCAACTGGGAGCGGACGGTGGCGTCCTCCACGCCCATGAGCTCGGCGGCTTCGGCTGTGGAGAGGTCGAACCCGTAGCGCAGGACCACGGCGTCTCTTTGACGTTCACTCAGTCGGCGGACGGCCGTGTAGAAGTGAATGGTCCCGGCAAGGAGTTCGAAGTCGTCCCGGCCGTCCGCCAGGACCGCCTCGAACGCGGACACATCAGTAGGCTCAGGCCGTTTCGCTCTCTTTCGGCGCGCATCGACGATCCGGCCCTTGAGAATGGACCAGGCGTATCCGTCCAGGCTTTCCATGCCCAGCATGTACAACCACTTCTTCATGATCTGTTCGAAGGTGTGGGCTACCGCTTCCTCGGCGTCCGCGTCTGACCCCAGCTGCGCGTAGGCGTAGCGCAGGTACTTCGTGTAGCGGCGTTCGTGGAAGGCCCAGAACGTCAGCTGGTTGTCGGTGCTCCAGTCGTCCATGGCCGGACGCTGCACGGAGCCCGTGACGTCCTCGGCCTCGCCGGAAGTCTCCGGCCCGCCGTGCGTCACCGCTCGACCTTGATGTGGTCGTCTGGCTCGGCCCCGACGCGACGGGCGGCTCCCGCCATGCTGGAGATCCCGATCCGTACGCCCGCGGCGAGCAACCGTCGGCAGCAGCGCACCGCGTCAGGCCCGAAGACTCGGATGGCCAACGTGATCTCCAGAACAACCAACCACGGAGCAGCATCTCGCTGCACGTGCCCCTCCCAGGGATGTCGTCGAATGCGCCGCGCCCCGCCCGCACAGCGCCGGAGACGTGCTCGCCTCCACCCCTATACCGATTGGGAGGACCCCGAACGTGCAGACAAAGAACGATCACTTCCGAAACCCCAAACGAAGCAACATGGGCAGAAACACTCTCCGGTCAACGAGCCCCCGGTTGACCAGAACTTCAGCAGCACCGGTGCCGCGGTGGTGGTCCGTTCCGCCGGTGCAGCGGCGGAACAGAGCAGGGAGGGGCGTACGCATCCGCAGAGCCAGGTTGAACGACCCCGGGAAAGACGGGACCAATCCCGTGCCGACCGCGGCATGTCCTGAACTGGCGCCAGCCCCTCTCGGGTGCCTGGGCAGAGCGGTCTACCGTGTTGCACATCCGCAGCTGTCCTGGGCGTGGGGTGGTTCTCAGGCTGCGAAGGCGAAGTAGGTTCCGGTGGTGAGGCCGGAGAAAGTGACGAGCTGCCGAGGCTTGAGGCAGGTGAAGGCGATATGCATCGCGATGCCCGCGGCGGCGGCGTACGGCATTGTCCTCGGGAAGAGCAGCGCGGCGGGTAGCGCGATTTCCGCTGCGATGACGGTGGTTGCCAGCAGGCGCCAGAGACGGATATCGCGGTTGGTGAGGTTGCCCAGGTGGCGGCGGACGAAGCCGGGGATTGCGTGCTCGTGCCGGTAGGGCAGCTGGTCTTTGACCTGGGTGTAGGTGTGGATCCACTGGGCTAGGTAGAGGCCGGTGCGGAACTGCCGCGAGCGCGTCTTCTGCCAGGCGGAGTTCCAGTAGATGTCGGTCGTGATCAGGACGAGGAGGCACTGCGCCCAGGTGTTGGCGGTGCTCGGAGCGTGTCCGATGTGCAGGCCGTGGCCGAGGTCTCCGGCGGCTAGGAGGCCGCCCCCGGTCAGCAGGGTGTAGTGGATCGAGTTGGGGCTCTTGAGGTAGAGCATTTCCATGGCGGCTCCGGCCAGGACCAGCAGGAGTGAGGCCCTGGGTGCGAGACCGGCGGCC
The DNA here is from genome assembly GCF_003721495.1 of Streptomyces sp. ADI95-16. Taxonomy (NCBI): domain Bacteria; kingdom Bacillati; phylum Actinomycetota; class Actinomycetes; order Kitasatosporales; family Streptomycetaceae; genus Streptomyces; species Streptomyces sp. ADI95-16. The sequence goes on from NZ_CP033581.1 coordinate 14,046, forward strand.
AGGGTGAGGGCGGCGGCTGTGCGGATGATCAGTATGGGCCGGTAGGCGCTGGCGAGGAGGCGGGTCCGGGTGGGGCCGAAGCGCTGCTCGGTCAGGTGGAGGCTCAGGGAGCCGGGGACGAGCCGGTCCCAGCCGCCCTGGCCGATGGAGAGGACGAACCGCAGGCCGAGGACGGTGCCGAAGACGATGCGGAACTGCTGGAGGCGTCCGGGGTCGGTGGGGTGCTGGAAGCCGGAGGCGAGAGCGTCAAAGAACCACGACACGGCTGTCCCTCACCTCCAGGCTCTGCTCGCCCCGCTCTGACAGGAGCCGGCCGTGCCCGTCGATCCGGTCGTACCGGCCACTGCGGACCAGATGATTGACGATTGCCACGAGCTGGGGCGGACCGAGGAGGAAGGAGCCGGGGGTCAGGTAGCTGTAGGCGCTGACCGGTTCGGTGCAGCCGTCCTTGGTACCGGTGAGGGTGACGATGATGAAGTTGCCCCGGCAGAACATCTTCCAGCGCAGCCAGCGGCCGGGCAGGCGGGTGAATCCGGAGATCATCCACGCCACGAGGGCGACGGTGACGGCGATCTGGGCAGCGGACAGCACGGATGCGGGCATGGGGAGACCTCCGGGTCAGGAGGGTGAAGGTGTCGGTGGGCGGCCTCGCAGGCGGGGCGCCGGGGGTCAGCGCTCGGGCTTGGCGGGGCGCTGCATCAGCGCGGCGGCGGCCTCGTCGAGCGTGATCTTCTCGTTCAGCAGGTCGGCCATGACGTCCGTGATGGGCATCTCGACACCATGGGCGCGGGCCATGGCGAGGATCGCCTCCGCACTCTTGACGCCTTCGGTGGTCTGGCGGGTAGCGGCCGTCGCCTCCGCGACGCTCAGGCCGCCGCCGAGATGGGTGCCGAAGGTGCGGTTGCGCGAGAGCGGGGAAGAGCAGGTGGCCACCAGGTCGCCCACGCCGGCCAGGCCCGCGAGGGTGGCCGGCTCGGCGCCCATCGCCGTGGCCAGGCGGGTTGCCTCGGCCAGCCCGCGGGTGATGAGCAGCGAGGTCGAGTTGTCGCCGAGCCCCATGCCCGAAGCGATGCCGACCGCGAGGGCGATGACGTTCTTCACCGCGCCGCCGAGCTCGCAGCCGATGACGTCGGTGCTGGTGTAGGGCCGGAAGTACGGGGTGTGGCAGGCCGTTTGGAAGCGGCGGGCGGCGGTTTCGTCGGGGCAGGCGATGGTGGCGGCGGCGGGCTGCTCCGCCATGATCTCGGCTGCCAGGTTCGGGCCCGACAGGACCGCGACCCGTTCCTCGGGGACGCCGGTCACGTCGGTGATGACCTGGCTCGCCCGCAGGCCGCTCCCGGCCTCGATGCCCTTCATCAGCGACACGATCACCGTGTCAGGCCCGATGTGCGGTGCCCACGTGGCGAGGCTGGCCCGCAGGGACTGGGCGGGGATGGACAGGACGAGGAAGTCCGCGCCGTCCAGGGCGACGGCCGGGTCGGTGGTGGCCTTCACGGTGAAGGGCAGTTCGATGTCCGGGAAGTAGCCGGGGTTGCGGTGTGTCGTATTGATCGCGTCGGCGATCTCGCTGCGGCGGGCGTGCGCGACGACGTCGGTACCGGCGTCGGCCATGATCTTGGCGACGGCGGTGCCCCAGGACCCGGCGGAGAGCACCGCTGCGCGGAGGGAACGGTGCTGGGTCACTGCGGGATCTCCTCGTGGAACGGGGGCCTGCCGCTGGGAAGGCGGGGCGCGGTCATCGTATCGGCCGTGCCGGATGCGGCGGGATCGTGTGCGGGGCGCCGTAGGGTCAGCAGGACGGCGCGGCGGCTGGGAAGTTTGGGCAGCATCTGGTGCGCCTCGCGGAGCATCCGTTCGGTCTGGACTTCGCCGAGTTCGCGCCGCAGGTCGTCGGCATGGGCGATCCACAGCTTGTAGAGGCGGTCCCACATGGCCGGCTCGGCGGGGCGCTCGTCGACGTGCTCCAGCGTGAGCCCGGCGGCTTGGGCCTGCTCGGGCCAGGTGGGTTCGGCGCCGCGCCTGGTCGAGCGGGTCAGGAGCATTCGGCCGCCCGGGGCGAGGACGCGGCCGAGTTCGCGCATCGCGGCGGTCCGGTCGGTGGCGGTGCCGAGGGCGTCCACGCACACGATGCCGTGGGCGTGGCGGTCGGGCAGGTTGGTGTGCTCCAGCTCGGCTACGCGGAAGGCGGCGTGTCCGGTGGAGCCGAGGAAGTGGGTGCGGCGGCCGGTGGCCTGGGCGACGGCGACCGGGGAGAGGTCGAAGCCTTCCAGGCGCATTGCGAGGGCGCGGGCCAGCCACAGGCCGATGCCTCCGGTCCCGCAGCCGGCGTCCACGAGGAGCTGGCCGGGCCGCACCCGCAGGCGTGCGGTCATCAGCCCGAGCAGGGGCCAGTCGCAGGAGCTGGAGGCCGCGGTCTCGGCCGGGTAGTCCTCCCCCATCGCCGTGGCATAGAGGCGGGCGACGAGATCGGTGTTTGCGCGGGCGGTGTGGAAGGCGTCGTACTGGGCGGAGCGCCTGCCGGACGCCACCGCAGCGGTGGTGTTCATCGGGGCATCGACCTCCTGATCCGGGAGCGGGTGCCGGGGCATACGACCTTCACGGCGTGGACCGGGCTGGACGGGCGGGAGAGGTCCAGGGCGACCGGTTCGTGCCCGGTGGCGTGGGCAATCTCCACGGCCAGGTCGGCGGCCTGATCGGCGAAGCCGCCGTCGGCTCGGGCGAAGTGGCCGATCGCGTCCGGCCACGGTACGAGCCCGCAGGTCTGTGCGGGGCGGAAAGCCGGGGTACCCGTGCTGCTGGGGGCGCTGGTGAGGTCGTCGCGGGTCCCGGAGATCGCGGTCAGCCGGGACTGCGCGGCTTCCGTCAGCGCCCGGGTCAGCGCGATCGCCGGAACGCTGTGGCAGCCGCCGCCTGCGAAGACCACGGGGAGGTCCTCCGACCACAGATACGCCACGCACACCGGCAGCCCGTACGGGCCGTCGACCATCGCGATCTCCAGCGACATGCCCGCGGCCGCGAGCTTGTCGAGAACCTCACGAGCATGCGGGTCCTCGACCGTCCCGGGCGCGATGAAGGTGCGCCAGCTCCTGCCGTCCGCCTCCTCCCGGTAGAGCACGTCACGCTCCACCACCTCGTACAGGGCATGCAGCAGTGCCTCATCCGGTGTGTTCCCGCAGGCCAGGCCCGTGCTGGTCGCGCGCAGCAGGTCCGGGCTCCACTCGGGCCTGCGTGCCCGGCATCGGACGAGGTCGGCCGGGAGCAGTTGGTCGTGTCCGCTCACCAGGCCCGTGCCCTGGGTCCACTCCCACACCATCTGGCGCAGGGTGTGCTCGGGGTAGGGGACGGTCATCGGAAGCGCGGCCACGGGGCAGTGGGGGGCGACCTCGGCGGCCGGGCCGCGTGCCGCGATGGGCAGGGGCTGCTCAAGGTGCCACAACTCGATGGCCTCCATGACCGCCGACAGCTTCGCCAGCAGCCCGGTGGCGCCCTTGCCCTGGGAGGTGCTCAGGGTCAGGGAGGCGGGCCGGATCGCCGTCCAGACCGGTAGCCCGATGCAGTCCAGGCCGGTAAGGTCGGCGAGGCGGGTGATCCCGAACTCGGGCAGAAGCCCGGCCACCGCCGCCCACGTCTCCTCGGGGGTCCGCGCGCGCACCGTTCCCGGCAGCACCACCAGGTCGTCAGCACGCATGACCGAACTCCGCTCTCTCGTTGCTCTCGTCCAGGAAGCCCGGGACGATCCGCTTGGCCGCCTCAACGGCGCGTGCCCCGCAGCCGAGCCCGCGCGCGGACGCCTCCGCGTCGAAGTCCGCCTCCGGGCACTGCCACACCCGCAGCAGGATCTGGCGGGTGAGGTCGTCGCGCACCGCGTCGGTGGAGAAGCCGGGCCGACTGCGGTGTATCCGCGCGAGGGCGGCGGCATACTGGGCGACCGCCTGGCGGTCCTGTTCCGTCTCGCCCTCCATCAGCAGGGCCACGCTCGCTTTGTCCCTCAGGTCGAGCGGCGGGTGGAAGACCTGATGGGCGGGCACGTCCCCGCCCGTGAGCTGGGCCAGGCGCACGTCGAGCGGCAGAACCAGCCCGTCGGCCGGGTTCAGGGAGCGGTGCTCAAGGTAGGCCGTCCACCTCTCGCGGAAATACGGGTCGAAGATCTGCTGGTAGACGAGGCGGTCTTCCGTGGCCAACTCCAGCCCGTCGACGGTGGTGCGGGCGAAGGTGTTGGACCAGCGGCAGAAGTACGTCGTCTCCCAGACGGCCGGTGCAGGCCGGCTCTCGGCCGGCTGCGCCCATCCGGTCAGCGCGGTGCGCAGCGCGGTAAGGGCGTCGGCGCGTTTGAGGTCGCCGAAGTGCCGGTTCTGGTCGAGGCGCCCGGCCAGCCACGCGGCGAAGTCCGTCTCTCCTTGGCGGCGGCACACGGCCCACACCGCGGCCGCGGTGCGCTGTGGGTAGTAGACCGCGCGCAGGGCATCCAGCAGGTGGACGGCCCTGTCTTGTTTGAGTACGTGGGCGGCCTGAGCCAGGTGCAGGACGTGCCGGAGGTTGACGACGGGCCAGGTCAGCGCGTCCCACTGCCCGTCCGGGGCTTGGCCGACCGCCACCTCGTCGTCGCCGTCGATCTCTCCGCGCAGGTAGGAGGTGTAGATGGTGCCGACGCCGAGCATCCCGAACGGCGTGAGCTCGGCCGCCCGCAGCGCGCCGATGCTCGCCGCGCCGATCATGGAGATGCCCCGGCCCATGGCGGCCAGGATCTCCTTGTGGCGCAGGGCCAGCGCCTGGTGGTAGACGCCATCGACGAGGACCACCGTGTCGCCAGCGTGCAGGGCGCCGTCGAAGAGGTCGCCGTGCCGGGCTGGTGGACAGACCCGAACACCGGGGACGGCGAGCTGCGGCTCGGTCTTCGCGAGCGTCGGCCCGACGAACACGTGAATCACCTTGGGACCTCCAGCCGGCAATGGTGTGAAAGGTGAGGACGGGCGCCCCTCCCCCGGCCCCGTGGGGAGGCAGACAGGGGAGGGACGCCCGGCTCAGGGCGTTCGAGGGGCGGCTACTCCTCGTCGAAGACGTCCTGCGCGACTACCACGGCTTCGGCGATCTCTTCCATCGCCTCGGCCGGCGTCGCGGAACTGGCGGCTGCGGACTTGGACTGCTCCACGGGTTTCTCCTTCTTCATGTGTTGCGGTTGCGGACGGTACGGGCGGCCAACCACCCGTACCGGTGGTGGAGCGGGCCTTGGGGCTGGTCGCCTGCGGGTCCGCTCGCCCGCCCCGGAACGGGGCGGGGGGTCTGGGGGTGTTCAGCCCTGGGTGAGGGTGACGTGGTCTGCGACGATCCACTCCACTCCGCCGCCCTCGGGGCGCAGGAAGATCGCGCACGGGTTGATGCGGCGGGTGGCGGGGTCCTCCCACTCGCCGATGAACTGGACGACGCCTCGACGTCCGCCGTCTTCGACGGCCACCGCGCCCTCGCGGAGCCAGCGAGGGAGCTGACGGTGGGCCATGGCGCGGCGGGTGGCCGCCGATCGGAGAGGTCGGGGGTCCTTCGAGGCGGGGCGGCTCATGCTGTGTCCTTGGTGGCTGGCTCAGCGGGGGGACGTGCGGAGCACGAGGGTGGGCGCGGGGGCCTTCGTCCATGCGCTGTCGGCTGGCCCAGCCGTCCACATAGGCAGGCAGGTTCTCGGGCGCCACCCAGCCCTGGAGTTCGTCGGGGAACGGCTTCGCCAGCACTTGGAGGTAGAGGCAGCCTCCTGGGCGGAGCCACCGGTCGCGGACCTGGCGCAGCAGCTGTAGAGGGTCGCGCAGGTAGCGGGTGGTCATGCGGGCTATCACAAGGTCCACTCCGTCGACGGGGAGTCCGGGGGGGCGGGCCCGTCTCGGCGTCGTGGGCCGCGTACGACAGGCCGGTCCCCTGCCCGCGGAGCCTGGCGAGGCGCAGGTTGTGGGGTGGGAGGTCGAGTCCGGTCACGTGGTAGCCGTGCGCGTGGTGGAGCCAGTGCGCGAAGCGTCCGGTGCCGCAGCCGACTTCGACCGCCGTACGGCCGGCTCCCCCGGTGACCATGTGCTCGGCGACGAACAGCTGCTCCGCGGCGGTGATCGGGCCGTGCATCGCGATCATGTTCAGGTCCCAGGGACCGGGAATCCTGCTGATGGTGCCCGGCACATGCGGCGGGGAGGCGGGACGACTCATGGCGTGGTCCTTGGGGTGGCTGTCGCACTGGAGTGGATGGGCCGTACTGAGGACCGTAGGTTCGCCCGCGGGAAGCAACGAGGACGTACCACAGGACATTTGACGGGAGTAACGTCAGAGTTCTCACTCCGAGCGGCCGCGATCTCACGGCCGCCGCTTCTCCGCGAGGTCCGCGACCGGGGGTAGCCATGTCCCGACCGGGAAACAGCAAGTTCGCCGATGCTCGTCGGCGCCTGGGCTGGCACAGCCAGAGCGATGTAGCCGACGCCTACGAGACCCACTCGGCGCTGCTGGGCGAACCCGCGACCATCACCGTGCGCCAGGTGCGCCGGTGGGAGTCGGCTGACCCCGGCTGGCCCAAGCGGAAGATGACCCGGCGCGTCCTGGAGTCGATGTTCGGGGTGCCTCTCGCCGAGCTCGGCTTCATTCCTCCCGCCGCGGGGAAGGACTCCGTCGACCAGGAGGAGGAGTCCATGCGCCGACGTTCCTTCCTCGGCGGCTTCGTCGTGGGCGCGGCGCCGCTCCTCAACCCCACCGGCCAAGGCCGGCTCACCGCCGCCCTCGCCAACGCCCGCCGCTACAGCGACCACGCCCTGGTCGGCCATCTGCGCTCCGCGCTGGACGAAGCCGCGCGCAGCGATGGACGCACCGGACCGCGCCAGGCACTGCCCACCGCGCTGGACCTTCTCGCCGTCATCGACGAACTCGCCCGGGGCACCCGCTCGTCCGTCCGCCGCGAGCTACTCATGGTCGGCGCCCGCGCCGCCGAGTTCACCGCGTTCCTCCACCGCGACGCCGGAGCCCCGCCCCAGGTCACCCTGTACTTCCACGACCGGGCCATCGAGTGGGCCAGCATCACGGGCGACGGCCCGATGCACGCGTACGTCCTGCTCCGCAAAGCCCAGGCCACCGATCGCGGAGATGCGGCCCGCATGCTCGACCTCGCCCACGCCGCCGCCCAAGGCTCCTGGAGACTGCCACCGCGCGCCCGCGCCGAAGCCCTCCAGCAAGAAGCACGTGCTCTCGCACTCACCGGCGCCCCGCCCCGGTCCGTCGCCCGCACCCTCGGCCAGGCCCACGAGGCCCTCGCCGCCGCGGACCCCGCCGAGCCGGCGACCTGCACCGGACCGCTGTGCGCCGGATACAGCGAGAACCGGCTCATGGCCCAGAGCGCGATCTGCCACCGCGAAGCCGGACAGCCCCAGCAAGCGGTCACCCTGCTCCGCCAGCACCTGGCGGAGCAAGGTGCGTTCGCCACCCGCGACCGGGCCTTCTTCACCGCCCATCTCGCCGGGGCCCTGGCCGCCGCCGGACAGCCCGATGACGCCGCCGCCACGGGACTGTCCGCACTCCAGCTCGCCGCGGTCCCCGGCTTCGGCCAGGCACTCGGCGAACTACGCCGCACCGCCGGTGAGCTCCGCCCATACGCACGACGGCCCGCCGTCCGCGAACTCCGCCGGGCCCTCACCGCCCTGCCGGTCTAACCGACGAGGAAACCGCAGACCCTCTCGATCACGGCGGCCTGCCACACCTGAGTCTGCGGATCCGCATACAGGGGATCCTCATGCACAGCGAACCCGTGCTGCGCCCCGTCCAGCTCCATCAGCTCGGCCGGTCCCCCGAACACCGGGAGGTAGCGGCGGGAGGACTCCACCGGCACGAACGTGTCCCTCGTCCCGTGTACGAGCAGGGCCGGCGCCCGCACCTGGCGCAGATAGACATCCGGGTCGAGGTAGAACACCTCGTTGTGAAGAGCCCGGCCCAGCTCCCACGGGGACTTCTCCGTGTAACCACGCTCGTCCAGGTCCCGGGCAGCGGACGCAGTGATGTAGTCGGCGTCGAAGTACGGGCGGCTGGTGACGTACCGATCCCGATAGTCCAGACGCGGATTGAGCAGCACCAGACGGCCGACGTCCTGTGGCCGGTAGGCCGCGTGGAGCGCTGCGGCCCCTCCGGAGAACGAGGCTGCGATCACATGCACCGGCCGGTCCACACCTGCCTCGGCACGCAGATGATCACTCGCGGCCCGGATGTCGTTGGCGACTCCCGCGATCGTCACCTCCTCGGCCCGGCCACCGCTCGCGCCGTGCGCGCGCAGGTCGAACCGGAGGCACCGCACACCCTCACGGGCGAGCCCAGCGGCGAGCCGGGTGAAGAACCCGCCCTCCTGCCGAGTCACCCCGGCACCGTGCACGAGGACGGCCACACCAGCCGTCATCCGTTCCGGCACCGTCACCGTCCCCTTTAGCGCGGTGCCGTCCAACGACCTGAACGCGACGTTCAACTCAGAGGTCATGGACAAATCGTAGAGACCACGTTCGCCGGGGACGAGCGCGCTGAAAAAATCCGCGGTTGCTCGTGGTCGAGCCGCTGCTCGGTAGGCCTAGTCCTCGGGGGTGGTTCGGGCTGCGGCGAGGAGCCTCTGCGCCGTGCGAGGACCGACCTGGTAGCGCTCGGTGGCTCTGTACACGAGAACGGGTTCTGGCTCAACTTCTGTGGAGCTGGGCCGCACGCGCCCGCGCCCGCGCCGGACCAATGAACTGACCTGCTGGTTCCCATCGTTCCGGGGCCCGGTGAACCGATCGTCGAGCCGTCACCAAAGAAGTTGAGCCAGAACCTTGAGCGGCTGGTGCGGGCTCTGCGTGAACACGGTGCAGACGGACTGGTGTTGCCCCGTTGTGCGGACTGTGGTCGCGAGCGCCCCTTGCCTACGCTGGGCGAGGGCGGCCGCATCTGCAGCTCCTGCCACAGTCACCGGAGAGTGCGCGCCAACCCTTGCGTGGTCTGCGGCAGCATCAACTTCGCAGAACGGGACCGCGAGGGGCGCCCCCGTTGCCGCAAGCACCGGCCCGATGCCGGAGTCGATCCAGCACACGAGCTGGGCCGGGTGCTGTGTGAGCGCCGTTTCATCCTTCGTAGCGCGGTGACTCGACGTGGTGCAGGACGAGGATGGCCTGCACTCACTGGATGCCGGCTCGTCTGCGATCGATGTGCCGGCGCGGTCGCCGGTGCCCGGCAGGTTCTTGGCGAGCCGGCCTGCGAGTGCGCTCACCGGGCATCGACCGGGTGAGGACGCCGAGTGTGAGCAGAGCGAGCGCCGGCAGCACGGCGACGATGATTCCCATCGGCAAGGCGTCGGTGGCGCCACCCGCGCCGGCCAGCGGAGCAAGTGCCCCGCCGAACATGAACTGGCTGAAGCCGAGCAGAGCGGCGGCCGACCCGGCGTGTCCGCCGTGGTCGGCCAGGGCCTGGGCCGCGACGTTCGGCATGACCAGGCCCACGCTGGAGACCAGGACGAACAGGCCGATCAGGAGCACGGGCAGGGGTGCCCGTGTCAGCACCGCGCCCAGGACCGTGGTGCCACCGGCTGTCGCGCCCAGCAGACCGGCGAGCAGCAGCACGCGGGCGCCGGCCCGGGCCACCAGCCGGCCGCTGATCTGGGCGGCCACGATGAGTCCGGCGGCGTTGACGGCGAACACGGCGCTGTACTGCTGCGGTGACAGGCCGTGGATTTCCTGCAGGACGAACGGCGAGCCGGAGATGTAGGCGAACATCGCCGCGAAGACCAGGCCGTTGGCCAGGACGTACCCGGTGAAGACCCGGTCGCTGAGCAGCTGCCCGACGACAGCCAGCAGCGGCTGGCGTGACGCGGAGGGCCGGGTGTCCGGCAGTCCTGCGGCGGAGGCCGCTAGCATCACGGCGCCGAGTACGGCCAGGGCCACGAAGATTCCAGGCCAGGCCGTGACGCGCAGTAGCTGGCCGCCGAGGACCGGCGCGAACACCGGCGCCAGGCCGGTGATCAAGGTCAGTGCGGAGAAGAGACGTGCGGTGCGGGTTCCGGAGGTGCGGTCGCGGACCATGGCGTTGGCGATGACGATGCCGAACGCCCCGCCGATGCCCTGGACCAGGCGTAGGCCGACGAAGGTCCGGACGTCGGGTGCCGCCGCGCAGAGCGCGCTGGCGATCGTGTAGAGGGCGAGGCCCGCCAGCAACGGACGCCGCCGGCCGTAGGTGTCGCTCAGCGGCCCGGCGATCAGCTGCCCGATGGCCAGCCCGGCCAGACATGCGGTGATGGTGAGCTGGGTGGTCGCGGCGCTGGCGCGCAGGTCGCCGGCGAGGTCCGGCAGTCCGGGCAGGTAGCCGTCGATGGACAGTGGTCCCAGGGCCACGAGCGCTGCGAGCAGGACGATGAATCGGGTGTGCCGGCCGGCGGCGTCGTTGCTCATGGCTCAGTACGCCACGGTGATGCGGCGGCGGATCGCGGTGCCGCTCTCGATCGTGTCGGCCAAGGCGATCGCGTAGTCGGCGTACGAGATGCGGCTGTTGCCGTCGTCGTCGGTGAGCAGGGTGTCCCCGGCGCTGCGGTAGGCCCCGGTCCGCTCGCCCGCTCCGATGACCGCGGCGGGCGACACGTACGTCCAGTCGAGGTCGTGCACGCCGCGGTAGAGGTCGAGCGCTTCGGACTGGGCCAGGGCGTTGGCCTTCCACAGCGCGGGGAAGTCCGGGTCGTCCATGACCCGGGCGCCGGTCGGCGTGCGCAGGCTTCCGGCACCGCCGATGGTGACCAGGCGGGTGACGCCGGCACGGCGGAGTCCGTCGATCAGCGCACGGGCGGCACCGACGATCGTGGCGCGGTCGCTTTCCTGGCCGATCCGGGGGCCGACGGCCGAGAGCACGGCGTCGTGGGAGGCGGCGAGGCCGGCGACCGCCGCGGGGTCGGTGACGTCACCGGTGGTCACGGTCAGGGCCTTGTGCTCGAGGCCGTCGACGTGGCCGGCTCGGGTGACCGCGGTGACGGTGTGGCCGCGCCGCAGCAATTCCTCGGTGGTGGGCCGACCGATGTTGCCGCTGGCACCGAACAGGACGATCTTCATGTGTTGCTCCTTGTTTCTGATGGTCAGAGGACGGGCTGGCCGTCGGCGATGATGGCCGCGGTGATGCCCCGCTCGTCGGCGGCGTGCTGAAAGCGCTGCTCGATGTCGGGTTGTTCGGTGTAGAACGGCGGGTTGTGGAACAGGCCGTAGTGCATGGCGCAGACGGTGCCGGCGCCGAGTGCGACGGCGGCCTCGACGCCCTGCTCGGGGGTCATGGTCGCCGGGACGTTGGCCGCGTAGCCCTCGAAGTGGGCGATGACGCCGTTGACCGGGACGAACGCGACGTCGAACGGGCCGTGGTCGCGGGCGATCTGCCACCAGCTGCCGTGCCACTGGGTGTCGCCGCAGTGGATGACCCGCCGGCCGGCCCCTTCGACGACCCAGGCGACCTGGTCGCAGTCGTTGCCGCGCCAGTCCAGCGAGGTCACCGGGGTGACGGTCAGCTCTCCGATGCGCCGTGACTGGCCCAGGTCCTGGGCAACGGGGGTGATGCCCGCCTCGCGCAGCCCGGCCGCGCTCGGGGTGTGGCAGCCGATCGTGCCGGTGGCCGCGATCCGGGCGATCAGGTCGTGGTCGTAGTGGTCGGGGTGCAGGTGGGTGATGAGGGCGTGGGTGCCGGGCGGGGTATCGACCGGGTCGACCGGCCGGTGCGGCGGCCCCATCACCGGCGCCAGCGGAGCGACGTTCTCGAGCGGGTCGATCAGCAGGCGGGTGTCGCCGAGACGGATCTCGACGCCGGCCCAGGCCAGCCGACGCACGGAAAGGGTGGTGGTCATGGGCAGCGACGCTAGACCGACGCTGTTGAGAAAGTCAACAAGAGAGTTTTGAATCTCAACGTCACAATGTAGGGTGGAGGCATGCGCACCTACGGGCAGTACTGCGGCATCGCGAAAGCACTGGACACCATCGGCGACCGATGGACCCTGCTGATCGTCCGCGAACTGCTCGCCCTGGGTCCTTGCCGGCACACCGACCTGCGCAACGGGCTGCCCGGGATCGCCAGCAACCTGCTGGTCGACCGGCTCCGCGAACTCGAGGGAGCCGGCCTGATCCACCGCGAGGCCGCCCCGCCGCCGGTGGCCACCACCCTGTTCTCCCTCACCGAGCGTGGCCGCGCGCTGGAGCCGGTGCTGCAGGAACTGAGCCGATGGGGAATTCCGCTGTTGCGTGAGCCGGCCGGCAGCGACACCTTCCGCACCCACTGGCTGGACATGCCCGCCCGGGCACTGACCGACCACCGCCCCGACCAGCCGGCAATCGCCCTGCAACTGCACGCCGACGGCAACGAAGACCTGGTCATCGAAGTCAAGGACGGCTCGGTGCACACCCACGCCGGCCGGGTCGACCACCCCACCGCGTCCCTGACCGGACCGCCGCACCTGCTGGCCGCGACCCTGCTCGGCGACCTCGATCTGAGCGCCGCAGTACAGCAAGGCCTGCGGCTCAGCGGCGAACACGAGGCAGTACTGCGCATCCTGCCCCGCTGAACGACCGGCCTTCCGGCCGTCCGCGAATCCCTCCAGCTCGCCCTGCTCGCCGATCCCCACGGCAGCGCTGAGGTCACCGAGCTGGCGGAGGCGGCCGTCGAGCACTACGCCCTCACCTATCCCAAGCACCCCCCGTACCTCCTGTTCGAGGAAGTACGGGCCGCCCGCGGCCTGCTCACCGACTGCCTGGTCACCGGCCACGTCCACGAGCAGGTCGCGGGCGGACTGCACCGCAACGTCGGCTGGCTCTCGGCCCTGATGGGCAACCTGGCCTTCCACCTCGACGACCACACCGGCGCCCGCGCCCACCTGGCCACCGCCACCGCCTACGGCACCCGCACCGACGACACCCGGCTCACCGCCTGGGCCCTGGGCGCGCAGAGCATGGTCGCCCGCGCCGAGAACCGCTACGAGAACGCCCTGGCCTACGCCGAGCGGGCCGTCGCCCACGCCCCCGCCGGCCTGCCAAAAGCCCAGGCACACGCCTGGGCACAGCTGACCTCCCTCGCCGGACTCGGACGGGAGCAGGAAGCCGACACGGCGCTTGCCGCGGCCGCCCGCGAACTCGAAACCGACCCGGTGGGGTTCGCTCCGGGCCGGTTCGGGTTCGACGCCGCCGAGTACACCCTCCACCAGGCCGAGTCCGCCATCGCCCTCGGCCACCACAACCGCGCGCGCTCCGCTGCCGAAACGTCCATCGCGTCCACTGCCGTGGCCACACCCGGCTGGGCCGCGGCCGCCCTGGGGCTCGCTCAGGCCGAGGCACCCACCCGGCCCGCGGACGCGGCTCAGCGGGCCCTGGATGTCCTCGCCCGTGTCCCCGCTGCCCGGCTGCGTTCGACATCGCGCGCCCGCCTCGCCCGCCTCGACCAGATCCTGGCCGGCGTACCGGCTACGGGAGTCGGCGACCTTCACGAACGTGTCCGCGTCCTGGTCCCCCTGATCGACAACCACGGCATCGCCAGCACCTGACGGTTCATGCGCCGCTACGACCAGCGGATCCCGCCGGTCACCTTCCACCCCGACGCGAAGGCCCTGGTCGTGATCGGCCTGCACGCCGACCGGCGGTGGGTGGCCAAGCGGGCCCGAGAGGCCGGGCCGAAGGTGTTCCTCGTCGACCCGGAGGGATTCCCCCGTCCGGATGGCTCCTGGTTCGAATACCCGCTGGAGGCCCCGCAGAGCGGTGACGTGGTCGTACGGCAGACGGCCGCCGCCGCGGTCAGTGAGCTGGAGCGGCTGCTGAACCTCGCGTGACCAGCACGTGAACCGGCGGGCCGGGGAACGGCGCTAGCCTCTGGGCTCGTTCCCCGGCCCCGCACACGGGCCCCTCCCAGGATGAGAGTCAAGGAATGCGTATTTCAGTAATCGGCTGCGGGCACCTCGGCATCCCGCACGCGGCGGCGATGGCCGAACTGGGTCACGAAGTCATCGGCGTGGACGTCGACCAGGCCAAGGTCGACAGCCTGAACTCCGGCGAGTGCCCCATCTACGAGACCGGCCTTCCCGAGCTGCTCGCCCGTCACACCGCGAGCGGACGCCTGCGGTTCACCACCGACATCCGCGAGGCTGCCGCGTTCGCCGAGATGCACTTCATCGGCGTCGGCACCCCCATCGACGCGGACGGCCGCTCGTACGACACCGGGCAGGTATACGGCGCCATCCGCCAGCTCGCTCCCCACCTCGACCGGCCGTGCACGATCGTCGGGAAGTCCACGGTCACCGTAGGCACCACCGTTCAGGTCACCGCCCTCGCCCAGCGCCTGGCCCCCGCAGGCGCGTCCGTAGACGTGGTGTGGAACCCGGAGTTCCTCCGCGAGGGACACGCGGTCGAGGACACCCTTCGGCCGGACCGCCTCATCGCCGGCCTCACCACCGTCGAGGCCGAGAAGGCGATCCGTGCCGTCTACGCCCCCATCCTGGATGCGGGCGTCCCCCTGTTCGTCACCGACCCGCAGACCGCCGAACTCGCCAAGGGCGCCGCGAACACCTTCCTCGGCCTGAAGATCTCCTACATCAACGCCGTCGCCGACATGTGCGACGCGGCGGGCGGCGACATCTCCCAGATCGTGGACATCCTCGGCATCGACCCCCGCATCGGCAGCGGCGGCATGAGGCCCGGCATCGGCTACGGCGGCGGCTGCCTCCCCAAGGACGTCCGCGCCTTCACCGCCTCCGCCCGCCAGCTCGGCGCCGACAAGGCAGCCACCTTCCTGCGCGCCGCCGAGGAAATCAACGAGAGCCGCACCGACGTCGCCATGGGCCTCATCCGCAACGCCCTGGGCGACCGTCCCGTCAAGCACGCCAAGATCACTGTGTGGGGAGCCGCGTTCAAGCCCGGCACCAACGACGTCAGGGAGAGCCCGGCCCTCGCGCTCGCCCATGCCCTCCAGCAGGCCGGCGGCACCGTCACCGTTCACGACCCGCAGGCCGTGGCCACCGCCATGACCCGCAACCCGGAACTGGACTACACCGACGACCTGGCCGCCTCCGTCCAAGACACCGACGTCGTCGTCCTGGCCACCGAATGGCCCGAATACCAGCAGGCGGACCCCCGTGAGCTGGCTGGCCGCGCGGCCAGCCCCCTGCTGGTCGACTGCCGCACCACCCTCGACCCGGAGTCCTGGCGCACGGCCGGCTGGACCGTCCACCAGCTCGGACGCCCCGAAAAGTAGCACCGGTCCCAGCGCGAACGCCCCGCACAACGTCATCAGCCTTTGGACCGCTGGAGGTAGCGCACGATGTCCAGCAACGACGTTGTTCTGCGCCGCGCCAGCGACTCCGACGCCCGCGCCGCAGCCGATGTGTGGCTACGTTCCTTCGCCACCGCGCTGCCCACCGTGCGCTGCGCGCACGACGAAGCCGAGGTTCACGACTGGTTCGCACGGGTGCTCGTGCCGCGGTACGAGACCTGGGTGGCGGATACCGGAAGCACCGTGGTGGGGCTCCTGGTGCTCGACGGAAAGGAGCTGAAACAGCTCTACCTCGACCCCGCGTGGCGCGGGCGGGGCCTCGGCGACCGGTTCATGTCCCTGGCCGAGCAGCGGAAGCCTGACGGGCTGACGCTGTGGACGTTCCAGGTCAACGCGGCGGCCCGGCGGTTCTACGAACGGCACGGCTTCGTTGAGGTCGAGCGGAGCGACGGTCTGCGCAACGACGAGCGCGAGCCGGACGTCCGCTGCGTCTGGCAGCCCCAGACGTAGCGCCTCGTCAGGAGTACGGCCCTGGCGGCGAGCAGCCGGAGGCCCGTCTGTCCCAGGCGGTCCGTCCCAGCGTCCTGGGCCAGCCCGGCACGCTGGCGGCGAAGGCCGTCGCCCCGGACTCGGGGTGACGGCCTTCGCCGTCCGCCCCTGGCGCGCTGCCGCCGGCCCGGGTCCGCCCCGGAAGAAGGAGCGGCTTGCCGCCGGGCGCCTGCCGGGGCCGGTCTACCGTGGCGCACATGACAGTCCTGATCATCGGCGGCAGCGGCCTCCTGGGAACCGAACTGATCCGGCAGGCGCGAGCCCGTGGACTACACCTTGATCACCGACCCCTCGGACGCGGGGCGGGCGCTGGACGACATCACCCCCGTATTCGAGTCCGTTTTCGCGGAACACCCATACAACGAGGGGACCCGTGACCTCGCACTGTTCCTGGAGACCTACCAGCGCGAACACAAGACCCCCGGCTTCCGGCTGGTCCTCGCCCGCTGCGCCAGCGGGGAACTGGCCGGTTTGGCGTACGGGCTACCGCTCGCGTCCACCACCGGATGGTGGGGCGGCTTCCTGGACACGACACCGGCAGAGGAGTTCACCCGCAAGGACGGCCAGCGCACGTTCGTCGTAAAGGAGATCGCCGTCCTCGCCGGCCAGCGCCGGCACGGTGTCGGGCAGCAAGCTGCACACCGACGTCCTGAACGGGATCACCGCCGAGCGGGCCACGCTCACCGTCCGCCCCGAAGCCCCCGGTCGCCGCCTGGTACGAACGCCTCGGCTACACGCCCGCAGGGCACACCCGGCCCTGGGACCGCACCGGTCTACCGCACCCTGGTCAAGCCGCTGGGAGCCTGAGACTCCTCCCCGACGCCCGGACCCCGCCCAAATCCTCTCCGGGCTCACCGGTGAGTTCATACGAGGCACCCTGCAGGTCACCGGTAAGTTCACACCGGCGCTGGTGAGGTCACCAGGCAAGTCACCGGCAGCCGCAGGGGTGCCGGTGAGTTTCTGGGCGGGTGGGCGCTCTGGCCTGGGGTGGGGAGGTTTGCAGAGTCACCACTCGGGCTGTACGAGCCTGGCCACATTGGGGACCGCCAGAGGCGTGGCGAGACCGAGTCCGTGGCCGGCCAAGCGGCCGCGTGTCATAGCCCCTGCCCGCCCGCAAGACAGCCCGAGCGTCCCGTCCGACCTCCCACTGCGGCTTGGTCCTGTCACGCCTCGACGGCGGGTACCGTGCGGCTCTGAGGGACCGGTGGACAGCCTTCTTCCTCGATCACGCTCATCAGCCGCAGCAGCTCTCCCATCCCACCGGCTTCACCTGGGCCCGTTACGCGCGCGAGCCAGGCCGAGCGCCTGCACATGTGTGCCCAGCCGGACCGGCCCCTGTGCCCGGTGCGGATCTCCTGGCGTACGGAAGGGCGCTCCAGCGTCGCCCTTGTGCGCGTCATGCAGGGCCGCGCGTCAGGCGCGGTACGGGGGCTGAGCGTGTCCGTCCCGCCCGCCCGACCTCCCCCGGCTGCGGACTCTGATCACCTACCTGCGCGGCGAACTCAGCCGCACGGAACAGGCCCCCGCCGCCGAGGAGAGCGAGGCCGCCACCGCCCGCGACAGCCCGCCGCCCGAGCCCCCGGCATAGCTGGTAGGGCGCGGGATCAGTGTCCACCGCCTCCCTATGCGCTTTCACACCACAGCCGTCCGATTCACCGCCGAAACGCCACTGCATCTACGGACGCGCCGACGGGACGCAAGATGCGGCCCGCACCCGCCCCTCCGCCAGCGCTGTGCAACGGATCCCGCCCCGCGGCCGACACTCTTGCCACCCGCTCTCAGCGGAAGTGGGCGTCGGCCACATTCATTTCACCCACCCCCTCCCCCACCGCTCCCTCCCAGCCCCAACCTCCACCAGCCCACTCCTCCGCCCTCCCTCTCTCCGGCTCCCCTCTCCCCCATCCCCTCCTCCATCCCCTCTCTGTCCTCGCCACCGTCCTCACGCCCCCTTTCAAACCGCTCCATTCCCTCAGCCGTTCTCTTCACTCCCCCACCCCTCCTACCTATAAGTCTGGCTAGTCACCGGCTGCGATTCAGGTGCAATGCAGTAAGGACACCGAAACCGGTTCCCCACATCTCTCCCCGCACCTCTCCCCCGATCTCACCCCCCACCGCTCCCCCCTTCTTTCACCCCCGTGGTACACACCCGCCAAGCCCAGCGACACCGCACCCACGGCGGCCCGGCCTGGGTCCACCACGCCTACTCGTATTGGTGTGGCTGCCCGCCCTGCCAGGCGATGACTTCGGAATCGCCGAGGACGAGCCCGTCTGCGTCGGGGATCTCGATGCGCCGCAGGAACTCGATCAGATCCGTATCGGAGAAAGCCACCCCGAGGACCGTGTCGACGCCGCGGATCCGGATCACGACCCGCCGACCGCCGGTCGGGGAGATCCGGTTCACGAGGATCGGCGCTCCGTCGCCAGGGACCTGAAGGCCGTCATCGACCGTGTCGTCGACCTCGGTGCGCAGGACATGATCGGCGTGACCGGCTCGTTCCTGGTCGGCTGCTTCAACGCGCGCTCCGACGTCGACCTCGTCTGCTATGGACGCCGCGGCTACGAAGCCGCCCGCGAACTCTTCTTAGAGTTCCTAACAGAAGTTGTTGATCATGTGACTTTCGGTTCGGATGGTCGTTGGTCTGGCCGTGGGGAAACGTCAGTCGCGGCCGTGGATCGTGTCGGATGAACTGTGGTCGCTCATCGAGCCGTTACTGCCTGAGCCAGCGCCGAAGCAGGTCGAGGGACGCCCTCGGGTGCCGGACCGGCAGGCACTCTGCGGGACCCTGTTCGTGCTGCATACCGGGATCCAGTGGGAGTACCTGCCGCAGGAGCTGGGCTTCGGATCAGGCATGACCTGCTGGCGGCGTCTGGCCGCGTGGAACGACGCCGGTGTCTGGGATCAACTGCACCTGGTGCTGCTGAAGAAGCTGCGGGTCGCGAAGAAGCTGGACTGGTCGCGGGCGGTGATCGACTCCTCCCACGTCAGGGCCGCTCGGCGGGGCCCAAAAGCGGGCCCAGCCCGGTCGACCGAGCACGACCGGGCAGCAAGCACCACCTCATCGTCGACGGCCAGGGCATCCCACTCGCCGTCTCCCTGACTGGCGGCAACCGCAACGACGTCACCCAGCTGATACCCCTGCTGAAGAAGATCCCCTCGGTCGCCGGCCTGGTCGGACGGCCACGCAAACGACCCGACAGCCTGCTCGGCGACCGCGGCTACGACCACGACAAATACCGCCGTCTCGCCTGGGCACTGGGCATCAAACCGGTGATCGCCCGCCGCGGCGTCCCGCACGGTTCCGGCCTCGGAGTCCACCGGTGGGTCGTGGAGCGGACCATCGCATGGTTCCACGGCCTCCGCCGGCTACGGATTCGATGGGAACGACGCGACGACATTCACGAAGCCTTCCTCGGCCTCGCCACCTGCCTCATCACCCACCGCCACGTCCAACGCCTTTGTTAGGACCTCTTAGACCGCGACCTCATCCGCCCGTACGAAGGCGATGCCCTCACCCGGCTCTACCTGCGCCGCGCCAAGTACATGACGGGCAGTTCCTTCGACGTCCTGATGCGCCAATAAACCCGCAAGCTGCAGGGCCTCACGGCTGGGGCCGACGCCCACATCAACTGCGAGCCCCTGCGCGAGGACGGCGACCGCACCTTCACCGACGTCACCACCAAGGAGGTCGGGGCCATCAGCGTCGTCGCCACCATCACCGACGACGTCCAGGGCCTGGCCACACCGGCGCTGTACGGCATCGGCGTGGACACCGTCATCCAGTCCACCGTCGACGACCCCGAGATCTTCGCCCGCCGCATCACCCACATGCGCTCCTACCTGGGCGCGTACACCGGGGCGTTCCGTACGGGCGACACCGTCTACCTGTCGGGCAAGCTCGTCCACACCGAGGACGGGCCCCGCTCCGGCTTCGGCATCGAGCTCACCCCCTGGACCGCCGAGTCCTACCTCGCCACCCTCGCCCGATGACCCCTTCCCGTGCAAGAAGGCCCGCCGTGACAGCAGACCCTCCCGCGCTGTTCGCATCGGCAGCGGAGCACTACGTCCGCTTCCGGCCCTGGTACCCCGACGAGCTCTTCGCGCTCCTGGCCGAGCGGTTCGGCCTCGACGGCACCCAGACGGCCATGGACCTGGGCTGCGGCCCGGGCATGTCAGCCCTGCCGCTGGCACCCCACGTCGCCCGCCTCTACGCCATCGACCCCGAGCCGGGGATGCTTGCCGCCGGTGCCCGCCTCGCCGCCGAGCGGAACGTCACGAACATCGAGTGGATCAACAGCGACTCTGCCCAGATCACCGCCCTGGAACTGCCCCCGATCGACCTGTGCGTCATGGCCAAGTCGTTCCACTGGTTCGACCGGCCCCGCGTCCTGGCCGACCTTGACCACCTCATCACCCTCGGTGGCGGCATCGTCGTCGCCTCCGCCGGTCCCCCCAGCACCACGCCCCTGCCCACCTGGGCGCCCGTCATCGCCCAGGTCCGCACCGCCTACCTCGGGCCCGTACGCCGCGCCGGCACCGGCATCTACCCCGAACCCACGGACCGCTTCACCGACACCCTCCGGCACTCGCCGTTCTCCCGCGTGGAACTCACGTCTCTGGAACAACACGTGACGCGCGACCTCGACCGGCTCGTCGGACTCCAGCTGTCCAACTCCTACTCCACCCCCGCCCAGCTCGGCGACAACCTGGGCGCCTTCACACGCGACCTGCGCCGCGCCCTCCTCGACCACGACCCCTCCGGCCTCTACCACGAGGCGATCCGCACCGAAGTCCTCATCGCCACCCGCCCCAACGGAAGGAGCACCACCCCGTGACGACCTTCGCCTCCGCCGCACACCACTACGCCGCCTTCCGCCCCCGCTACCCCGAGGAGTTCTTCGCGCTCCTGGCCGACCGCTTCCAGCTCGACGGGACCCAGACGGTTCTCGATCTGGGCTGCGGACCGGGCACCATCACCATCCCCCTCGCCTCACGGGCCGGCCACGTCTACGCGGTCGACATCGAACCGGCCATGATCAGCGAAGGACGCAAGGCCGCCGCCGCGCACCACGCCGGCAACATCACCTGGGCGTGCGCCGACGACGCCGGCCTCACCGGCATGGGCCTGCCCCCGCTCCACCTGTGCACGATGGGCAAGACCTTTCAGTGGATGAACCAGACCCAGATCCTGGCCGACCTCGACACGCTCATCCGCCCCGACGGCGGGATCGCCCTCGTCTCCACCGGCCCCAGGAACAGCACGGTCAGGCCGGCATGGCTCGACATCATCGAGAGCGTCTGCACCGATGTCATCGGCCCCGGCTACCGCCAGGAGCACGGTCCCGTCGCCCATCCCGCCGAAGGCCGGGACGAGGCACTGCTCCGGTCCGCCTTCTCCCGGATCGAGACCGCCCGCTGGGACCAGACCTTCACCCGCACCCTGGACGAGCTCATCGGCCTGCAGTACTCCTTCTCCTACTCCAGCCCCGCCGTCCTCGGCACCCGGCAGGCCGCCTTCGAAGAACTCCTGCGCCGTGAGCTCACCGCGTTCAGCCCGAACGGCACCTTCGAGAACACCGTCCCCATCGAAGCCGTTATCGCCACCAGGCCCCAACTACCGGCCCGCTCGCGACATTCGCACGCCCGCAGACAGCCGTCCACCCGTGCGCTCACCATGTCGGAAAACGACATCGCCCAGGGCGTGCTGAAACCCAGGATCGGCCTGACCACCCTGCGCCCGGCAAAGATGCTCCTCCGGGACTTCACCCAGTAGATCTTGCCCGGGCACCGCCTGATCGCTCCTGGTTCCGGGCAGGCGCGCTTTCTCGCGCGAGCGGGCCTGCCCGGCCGTGGTCTGACAGCCCGCCCGAGCCGTCAGAGGCGGTCCGTGCCTCTCGGATGTACTTGACGCGGTCAGGCGGAGGGACGCCGCCTGACGCCACCGCCGCTGCCGTTCAGCGGGATCAGTGTCTCCAGATGAGCGCCTTTGACCCAGGAGCCCAGCAGGTCGCGGTGCAGTGCCACGATGTCCTGGCGTAGCGCCAGGCCCAGTGCGTCCCTCGTGAACGCGTGGCAGGTGGTGACGAACAGAGCGACATCCGCGCCGTGCTCGAGGCGGGCGGTGCCGACGAACTTCTGCATGTCTTGCGAGGGCACGCTCCGGTGCGGCGCATACTTCTTGCACTGGATGACCAGCTTGCGGCCGTCGGCCAGGTAGCCGACGACGTCCGCGCCCAGGTCACCGCTCTTGCCGCTGACGACGACCTTCGTGCAGCCGTCACGCCGGCACAGCTCCGCGATGTACTTCTCGAATTCCTGCCACGACAAGCCGTCGACCTGGGCCATGGACAACTCGCGCGCCCGGGCCTCCTCCTGTGTCCGCCACGCGCGGTCCTGGCCGACCGCGCGGCGGTGCGCCCGCATGAGCACCCAGCCGACTCCGCCGAGTACGGCCGCGGCGAGTACGGCGACCAGGACGGGCCACACCGACGACCAGTTCGCGGCGACCCACGCCACTGCGGCGGCCGCCGCCACCGCACCCCAGAACTGCAGTTTCTTGCGCGTCTTCTTCTTCAGGCGCCGTCGGCGTGCCGCCATCACTCCCCCACCTCCCGGACCCGTGGTCCACTGTGTGAGCCGGCGGGCGCCGTCCGGCCCGTGCGTGTGCGCAGGCTCATCGGCTGGCCTGGGTGACGCCGCTCGCGAGCTGCCCCAGGAAGTTCAAGATCCCCTGACCGGCCGGGGTGGGAGCGATCAGCACGCCCAGCGCCAGGACGATGACGACGGTCAGATTCTCGTCGAAGCGGCTGCGGGCCTGCGTACGGCGCCGAAGCCGCCAGATGACGACGACTACGAGCAACACCGCCACGTTGATGGTCACCAACCGCCCCCACCTCCCGCCGACTGGCCTTCACGCCACGGACGGCTGGATGCCGCCGCCGACCCCCTTGTGTAGCGGTGCCTTGGTGATGTTGGAGGCGGGTTGCCGACGAATGGCACAAAGCCATCGGACCTGGCCGGATAGCGCGCGGCGGCGAACTTCGGCCGTCACGGCTCGCTTGGTCGGCACGCCTTGCACAGCCGTTAGTCCCGTCCTCCGCGCGGTCCGATGTTCGCGGCGGTCCACTGGCGGGCCCTGGCTGAGTTCATGATGTAGAGCCGCAGGTGGGGGCTGTACCTCTCCTCTGCTCTCGAACTCCTCCTCAACCGTGAAGCCGCCTATGGCGGCCCCCGCAACGGCGGCCCTCTCTCCGAAGGCGTCCTCCAGCGGATTGGGCTCCCTGCACAACATCCGCGCCCTGGACGACGCCCAGGGCAGCGAGCACGCCCTGACCTGAACATCGTGATCGCGGGACGCAGCAACGACCCGGACGGCGTACGCCGGGCCCGCGGCACCGCATACGAGTACCTCGACCGCCGTACCACCGACGACCCCTGGCGGACCCGGTGGATCTCCCCCAAGGCCGTCGACTCCGCCACCGTCGCGCCTGGCTCGCCCTGAAGAACCCCGTCCACGCACGCGATCACCTCGCAGGCCGGCTCGACATCGCAGACGAGAAGTACCCCCCGAGACCGGCTCATCGCCACACTCGACCTGATCGACATCCAGCAACTCGAAGGCGACGTCACCACCGCACTGACGAGTGGCGAGACGGTCCTCGCCACCGCGAAGAACGTCTCCTCACCCCGCCTGCACCGCCGCCTGTCCAGCATCGCCACGACCCTCAGCCGGAAGCATCCCGGCCTCGCCACCACCACCTTCGCCCAGCGCACTGCTGCCGTCCTCGTATACGTTTCGGAAACAGACACCCCAGCGCGGACGGAACGCCACCGCCGACCGTGCCCGGCTCCTCCAGCTCGCCCGTGAGGAGCCGACTGCGAACGTGCTGCCCCCGCCGCCGGCGTAACCCCTCGGTAGGTGTGCCTGGGGCCCCGAACCGCGCGCGGTTCGGGGCCCTCGTCATGGGCGTGTGACTGATTGCCGTAGCTGGCGGCTTTCGCCGGCTACGGCGTCAGAGCGTCCGGCCGCCCAACCGCCGCCCAACGGCTGGGGGCTTAGAGGCCGTTCCTTCCTTGCAGGGACGGTGGACGCGGGAGGCTCGCGGTCACAGTACGGCCCGGTAGGCGAGGTACAGGTCGGTGGCGTCGGGGGCGGCGAGGGCGGGGCCGGTGCGGGTCACGGTGTCGGCTGTGGTGATCGGAGAGAAGGCGGACCAGCCGGAGCCCGTGTGGCTGCTGAGGTAGATCCGGTCGTCCCCGCCCCGGACGGCGCAGTACAGGGTGTTGCCGCGGACGGCCAGGGCCGGGGATGCCGTGGTGCTGCCAGGCAGTTGCACGGCAGCGGGCCAGGGACTGCTGGCACCGACCCTGTCGTCGCGGACGGTGACGAAGACTTGGTTGTTGAGGCCGCGGTAGGCCATGTACAGCTTGTTCTGGAAGGCGGCCAGCGCCGGGGCGGCCGTGGTCTGGTGGATCTTCGTGTCGGCGGAGAGCCACCAGCTGGAGCCGCTGAAGCTGCCGACCATGATGCTGCGGGACTGGCCGGCGACCGCGTGCCACAGCCTGCCGAGGTGGGAGGCCAGGGCGCCCCCGCCGGTGGTGTACGTGACGTTGACGCGATCGTGGGCGGTCCAGTCGTCACCCCGGGTGGAGGACCGGACTCCGCAGCTGTTGTTGTTCGTGTCGTTGCTCGACACCCGGTAGGTCAGGTACAGCCGGCCGTTGAACGAGGCCAGGGCCGGGGCGGACTGGGTGACGACACCGGGGACCTGGCCGAATCCTGTCCACTGCCCGTTGGTTTCGCGGCGGCTGACGAAGATCTGATTGCCGAGGCCGCGGACCGCGCAGTACAGGTTGCCTCCGTGCATGGCCAGCGCGGGCGCGTCATTGGTCTTGGAACCGGGCCACGGCAGGATCGGACCGCTCCAGGCGGACCCGTTGTGGGCGACGAGGGCGATGTCGTCGCTGGGCTGGCGGTTCATCCTGATGATGGCGCCTGTCACGGCGCTCTGCCGGTTGATGAAGTCCATCGCGACCACGCCGGTGCGCCCGCCGGGAGAGTAGAGGCGGTTGAGCTCCGCCAGGGTGTGGGGGTTCACTTCCTTCGCGTAGTCCAAGGGCGTCACGCCGTACTGGGGCCCGCTGTTGGCGCTGGTGTAGTTCATGAACATCTGCGACCTGGACGGTCCGGCATTGATCGCCTTGGCCAGCTGGTTGCTCACGAGCTGCTTCTTGTACGCGATGGTCGGCCTGTCCCAGTAGTCCTGGGTGTCGAACGGGGAGGAGCCGAGGTTCAGTCCCCCGATGTAGGGATCGCGGGTCATCAGCACGATTTTGCCGCGGACCTGCCCGAGGGCGGGGACGCTCGTCGCGATGTGGAACCGGTACAGCCAGGCCGCGTAGCTGTTCTCGAAGACCCAGCGGAAGTCTGCGGCTGATTCGTTGGACTTCGTCTGCGAGAGCCGCATCAGGATCGTCTCGCCGGGGTGGGCCTGCAGGAAGTCCCAGCACTGCTGCATGGCGTCACCGAACATCAGTTTCTGGTAGACGTCGCCGTGGTGGACGGCGAAGCTGCGTCCGGTACCGCTGCCCACCACGCGACAGCGGATATCCACGAACCGGACACCCGCCGCTAACTGCTGTGGCAGGCTCCATTCCTGGCACGTGGCGTACCCGAACGACCACGTGTCATGCAGGGCACAGGATTCATGCGTACCCGGAATGGACATGTCGGTCAGCTTGACCGTGTCAGGGATGTCCGCCATCCAGTCGGACAGAGACGCAGTGATCTGTTCTGCGCCGGCGGGCACGGACCCGCTGGCCCACGGATCGTGCAGCGGCAGCTCCTCCTCAGGCTTTTCCGACGGCAGGGGAACTGCTTCTCCGCCTCCGGGAAGCATTTCGAGCAGCTGGGGAGCAGCCTTCTCATCTTCGACAGGTAACTCGCTCATCGCAACCCTCTTCCGTCCGGAGCTGGCACGTCCCGCTCACGTCACCGCCGGCAACGAGCCCACGGGTGAACACAAACTGTCAGCAAGGAGATCCGGTGAGTAGTCGAAATGCGGTCAAGATCCGGAGCTGTCCTCCGCGGCGAGTCCGGCCTTGCGGGCCAACCCGGACGCTCAGTCCCGTCAACTCAGGCGCTCATCCGCCACGTGAAGCGCTCAGGGCGGGCGTTCACAGCTCGATGTCGAGCCGTTCGACGTCGGTGAACTCCACGCCGAGGCCGTGCGCGCGGCTGTCGTTGGCGCGGAAGTACATCTTCGCGAGGCCGTTGGCCGCGATCTGCTGGAGCTGCTGCTCGGTGGCGCGCTGTTCCCGTGCGGTGAACAGCTGGTCCGCGAAGGCGGGCGGCAGGGCCTGGGTGATGTCGCGGATCCGGGCGTCGTCGGTGGTGCCCGCGGCGGCGGTGAATCCGCACCGG
Organism: Streptomyces sp. ADI95-16; assembly: GCF_003721495.1. Classification (NCBI taxonomy): domain Bacteria; kingdom Bacillati; phylum Actinomycetota; class Actinomycetes; order Kitasatosporales; family Streptomycetaceae; genus Streptomyces; species Streptomyces sp. ADI95-16. The sequence continues at coordinate 40,247 of NZ_CP033581.1, forward strand.
GCGCGGGTGGAGACGACCAGGCCGTCCGTGGATGCTGCCCTCTTCCTCGCCTTCGCGCAGACCTGCGGCTGCCAGCGCTTCTTGACCTCGCGCTCCAGGCGGCCGCGGAGGTCCTGGCGGGGCCGCTTGAGCTTGCCCGTGACGTACCGCTCCACGGTGCCTGGGTGATCCCGAGCGCCTGGGCAGCGGCCTTGGTGCCCTTGAGCTGCTTGACCAGGTACTTCATCTGGGCCTGGGCGCTCTGGGGGATGCGGCGGGTGAACGCCCCCTCCAGTGCGCGGTCCAGGCTGTCCCCGAGTGAGTCGACCATGGGTTACTCCCCTTCTCCGGCCGTCGGGTTGTTCTTGATGAGGTTGGAGAGGTTGAAGACGCCGCCCCGCTCCTCGAACTGCTGCTCCGCCCACAGGACGGTCTGGGCGCCCTGCCACTTGACCAAGCCGGGCGAGACGCCGAGCCGGAAGCCGCCGGGCAGCGGCTTGCCCTCGTCGGTGTGCGGCAGGACGTCCAGCGGGGAGGGGCCGGGCGAAGGGTAGACGATCGCGTCGGTGCCGATCGCGACCGGGTACAGGTCGGCGGCGGCCGCCGTCTTCATCAGCTTGCGGTACAGGCCGGTGCGCTGGGTGGAGAGGACGGCGGCCCGGATGTCGGGGCGCCACGTCTCCCGGTTGAGCGCCGGGTAGGACTCGTAGTACGGGACTTGGCCGGCAAGCTGCGCTGGCGCAGTTTGCCGATGGCGCCCTTGGCCGTCGCCTTGATCGCGGTCTCCAGCAGCGCCATCGTCGGGTCGACCTGCTTGCGCCGGGCCATCGCGTCCAGGAACTCCTGGCCCCCGAGGTCGGCGGTGACGCCCATGTCGGCCATCGTCTCGACGTACGCGTCGCGCAGCCGCTTGTACCAGGGGTCCAGGTAGCGTCCGGTCTGCGTGCAGACGTACGCCTCGATCGGGGCGACGTCGACGCCGAGCTCCACCGCATAGGCGAGCGTCGGGGTGGCGTACCAGGCAGGCCTGGTCGGCCGGTCGCCCTTCGGGGTGAACGGGCTCGGAAGCAGCTCGCCGTTGACTGTGAGGCCGTTGACCGAGACGCGGGACAGATCCACGTGAGACAGGTCGACCAACCATGAGCTGGGCAGCGCCGGGTCGAATGTCGGGTTACCGGTCAGGTGGGTTGGCCCGTTCAGCCCGACGGTGAGGCCGTTGGCGGCTGCGGCGAAGCTCATGTTGAGGTCGACCGCGACCAGGAACTGGTTCGTGCACTCCTCGTCGGTCAGCAGTCGGCACCAGTCGTAGGGCTCCTCCATCAGCATCTCTGCCGGGGTGCGCATGTGGTGCCGGGCGAACTTCCCCTTGAGGACCGGGTGCTCGTCGGGGACCTCGCACTCCACCACGGGGTAGAGCTGGGTGAGCGCGTCGTCGTTGAAGGCCCGCTTGTACTCGCCGGTGGCCAGGTCCTGCTCCGCCCGGGTCGGCGGGCGCAGCGCGGTCATCAGTTCCAGGCCGGTCGTCGAGGTGGTGCCGCGTGGCGTCGTCGCCCGCTCCGCGTACAGGCCGAGGTAGCGGGCGAGGTCGGCCGGGTGCATCGTCGGCAGCTGCAGGCCCTCCTTCTTGTCCCACTCCCGCGCTTCCAGGGCGTTCCAGGCCGGGATGCACAGCTGCACGCAGCGCCGCCGGGAACCCTCCGGGTCGCGGAAGACGCGAGCCCACGGGCCGAGTCCGCGCTGGGTGAGCTGGAGGCCAGCCTTGGCGGTCTGCTTGACCACTTTGTGGCCGTCCGGAAGCCGACTCGCGTGCCGCTCCGCCTCCGACAGGGCGGCGGGCAGGCCGAAGCGCTCCAGCGCTGACCGGGACGAGCGGACCGTTCTCGAAGCGCGGGTCGGTGGCCGCCCGGGTGACCGGCCGCTCCACCGCCTTCTTCGCACCCGGGCGCCGCGACATCGCCGACGGCCTGGCGGTGCTGCTCGCCGCCGGGCGGGACGGCGGCGGGTGCCGGGGCCGGACCGGTGAACGCCTCCGGGGCCACAGGCGCCGGGGCAGCGGCGGGCGCGTCGGCGGCCGGAGCGGAGAAGCGGGCGGCGAGGCCCTCCAGGAGTCGGGCGTAGGCGGCGCGTTTCGGCGGCCGTGGCTCGCTTCGGCCTGCTTCCCAGTTTCCGACTGACTCACGCCGGCACCACGGCACGCTCCTCGGTGGCGTGCGCGGTCGTGGCGGGCAGGGACACGGCGAGGGCAGCGGTGGCCGCGGTGGCGGCCCGCATGAGCAAGATCATCACCCGGCGGTTCTACCGGCCACCCCCAAACCTGCACCAGGGCCCGGAGCGACAGTTCACTCCCCCGGCCCGTCCGATTCACCGCCGAAACGGCACTGCACCGAATCACCCCTGCGGAGGATCGCCCCGAACTCCGGAGACGAGCCGGGGGGCGCCGCCAGCGGCGGCGCCCCCCATTCACGGACGGGAACCTGCCCGTGTGCCCGTCGGCAGGCCCGTCGCCCGCGGTGTCCCTCGCGACCATCGGTGGTGTGGTCGTACACGGCGGTGCTCCCCGATCGCGGGGCCTTCGAACAGAGAGCCCCTCGTCAGAGCCCTGCTTCTTCGCGCAGACGGGCGGCCGTCTTCGAGGCGTCGTAGTCGGCGGGGACGCCCTCGACCAGAACGACCTCGCCCGCGATGTGGCGGGTGCGCAGCGGGAGTACGGCCCGGTAGGCGTCGGAGGCGTACCAGGAGCGGGCCCGCTCGATGTCCGGGAAGCCGATCACGACGACGGTGCCGGGGAAGGGGCCCTCCACCACCTCGACCTCCTTGCCGTGCACGAGGAAGCGGCCCTCGTAGGGGTCCATGGTCGACTGGATCCGTTCGATGTATTCGAGGATGTCCTCGTTCATCGTCTCGGGGCGGATGTGGGCGATGGCGTACGCGGTCATGATCTGCTCCCCGGTCGACCGGCCCGTCGGTCCGGGCCCGTTGATCCGATCCTGTCAGCGCGCGCCGGCCGCGGCAATTACCTCCGGGGTAATGGCGCCGCGGGCTGGAAGGTACGCCGGCAGGCGATCGGGGAGATGGCGAGGGCGGCACGCATGTGGTGGCGCCGGGAGTTGGTGGAGCCGAAGCCGGCGCGGTGGGCGACCAGGTCAACCGGCACGTCGCCGGACGCGACCCCGCCGCACGTCGCCGCACGCAATGCCGAACAGCAGGGCCGCCGCCGTCAGTGCGTAGCTCGTCTTTCTCATGCTCAGCTCATCCGGGCGGGGCCGGTGAGTCCCCCCGGTAGTGGCCTGGTGCACAGCGAGGACATGCGCGACCCAGCCGTCGAGGAAGCCGGTCACCCCACCGAGATGGCCCAGGAGGCCAGCTCGGGCGAGGTATCCGACCACCCGTCAGGCAGCACGCTCACTGGCGCCGCCGAAGACTCCGTCGAAGAGGTGGGCGCGGTCGGTGCGTACGAGGTGGTACGCACCGCTGTGGTGGCGCAGGGCGTGGTCGGTGTAGTGGAGGACTTCGGCGGGGGTGAGGACCTTCATGTCGCCGAAGACGTAGTACAGAGGGGTGGGCGCGTGGGCTGCGGTGAAGAGCAGGCCGGCGTTGAGGGTGGCGGTGCTGATCGCGTAGCGGTCCGTGTGGGTGCTGGGGAGGCGGTCCTTGGCGTCGATGGTGACGAGCTCGCCTTCTCGGGCGGCGATCAGGTCGGGGAACTGGCGAAGTGCGGAGCCGGTGCGCGCCAAGGCCTGGCGGATCGGGTCCGGGTAGCTGCCCTGGCCGCATTGCTGGACGGTCCAGCCTCGGGTGCGCAGGGCGGTGGCGACCCGTTGTTCGTGGAGCTCTCCTGCTGACTTGCGGTCCTGCCAGTGCGTCACCACGCGGTGCCCTCAACCCAGTTCACGATGAGTGATACGAACATTCCGGCTTTTCGTGCTACTGCCTCATGGCCATGATGCCCATCATGGCGGCATACGTAGACCCACGGTTTCGTCCCACGCTGTGGCCCGGGACTCCCGTCCCCACTCCGGAGCTGACCCCCCTCGTGGGCGCCCGGGTCGAAGGCGAATGGATCGTGTGGGATCCGCAGGATCCCGTCCGGCCGGCGAGCGGTCCGCTCCCTGACGACTTCTACCTGCGCGAGCTCATGGACCTCGATGCCGAGGACATGGAGACCGTCGCCAGCTGGATGCGCACCTGGGGGCACTTCGGTGCCGGGTTCTTCGAGGCAGGCAGCTGGGACGAGGAGGACATGCTGCTGCTCCGGGAGGTGCTCGCCATTGAGCACCCCGAGCGTGACGGCGGCACCGTCCACCGCGACGTCGTCCGCCTCCACATCCGCCAGGCCCAGAAAGCGATCCGCACCTGGCTCGCCTGCCGGCGTCGGGATGGCCTCGACGAGCTCGTCGCAGACCAGTCCACCGGAACTCACCTCGCCGCGGTCCGTGCCGAGAACCCCCACCTGGGCGGCGACTGGCCCCGGGACCGCACTCGCCTCCGTGATGTGCTGATCTCGCAGAGGCTCCGGCACCTCGAAGGCACGCTGAACACCGCGCTGGGCGTCTTCAGCGTCGGCATCGGCACCCTCAGCGAACGCCACCCCTCGATCTACTCGGCCGCCTTCCTCCAGCTGTACAACCACCTCGCTGAGGACGCCACCATCCGCACCTGCTCCAACGAGACCTGCGGCCGGTCCTTCGTCCGCCAGCGCGGCCGCGCCGAGTACGGGCAGCACCGCACCAGCGGCATCAAATACTGCACTCGCGAATGCGCCCGCGCCCAAGCCCAGCGCGCACACCGACGCCGCAAGCGAAACACCACCACCGCCCAGCCCGTTGACAGCTCCCACCCTCAGGACCGGGACACTTCACACGGTCCAGCCAAGGAACAGACACCGTGATGGCAACGAGAGAGCTCCGGCCCCATCAACACGAGGCCGTCGACGCGGTCCTGCACGCCCTCGAACTCACCGCATCGCGCTCAATCCCCGAACGCGGACTACGGACTCAGGTGGTCATGGCCACGGGATCCGGGAAGACCCTGGTGGCCACCTGGAGTGCGCAGGCGCTACGCGCGGGCCGGGTGCTGGTGCTCGTGCCCTCGCTGGACCTGGGCTCGCTCTCGACTCACTGGCGCCGGACTACCAACGGCTCGTGGAGGTCCTGGCGGGGAGCGGGGAGGAGATGGACTGCCGGCAGCTCGCGGCGGCCTTTGGTCTAGAGGTGGTCGCGGCGAAGGTGGAGGGAGTGCGGTCGAAGGTGAAGCGCCTGGCCGCGCGGGGCTGGATGGTCGAGGAACGTCCGGGGATGTTCAGTGTGCTCGCCGGGCGAGCCGACGGCTCATGACCATGCTCATCGACCACCGGATCATAGCCTCGGAGCTGTCAGTGCGGGTCTCGTAGTCGCGGACCAGGCGGCGTGAGTGCATCAGCCATGCGAACGTCCGTTCCACCAGCCACCTTTTCGGCAGCACCACGAAGCCCGTGGCGTCGTCGATGCGTCTGACCACCGTCAGCGCGATCCGCAGGACATCGCGGGCAAGGTCGACCAGGCGTCCGGTGTAGCCGCCGTCGGCCCGCACCAGCGAGATGCGCCAGCGCCGCAGCCGCAGCCGCAGCCGCTCGGGCAGTGTCCAGCCGGCCCCGCGGTCGGTGACGGATGCGGCGGTGACCATCACGGCCAGCAGAAGCCCGAGGGTGTCCACGACGATGTGCCTCTTGCGGCCCTTCACCTTCTTCCCGCCGTCGAACCCCCGGCTGGCAACCGGCACCGACGCGACCCCTTTCGCCGACTGCGCGTCGATGATCCCGGCGGTCGGCTCCGGATCGCGGCCCGACGCTTCGCGAAGCCGGTCGCGCAGCCGGTGGTGGGACTCGGCGACCAGGCCCTTGTCCCGCCAGCGCCGGAAGAAGGCGTAGACGCGGTCCCACGCGGGGAAGTCCGCAGGCATCGCTCTCCAGGCAATGCCGCCCGCGACCAGGTAGCGCACTCGTCGACCAGCTGCCGGTGGCAGTAGCTCTCCGGCTGCCCGCCCCGTCCCTCAAGCCAGGCGGGCACGGGCATCGCGTCGCGTACGACTGCCCACTCCGCGCCGGTCATGTCCGAGGGATACCTCGGACGCCTGTGCGGCCGGTCCCCGGCGTTCCCGAACCGGTGAGCGAGACAATCACACGACAGGGGTGCGGAGTTGGATGGCAAGGTCACGGAGACGGAAGACTGCGGCACCAGGAGCCTCCTGTTGCTCGACTGGATGCGACACCCACGAGCTTTACGGGAGGCCCCGCTTTCATGCCCTGCCGACCAGGAGATCGCCCGACCGAGTCGGCAGACTCGAACTCACGATCACCAAGCTCGATAGAGCAACCGCTAGTTAGCGCACTCAGCGCACGAAGTCCGTTACTGTGCCGTGGTTGTCGGGAGAGGTCAGGCCCCAGAGGATCAGTCCCACAATGATTGCCAGCAGGATCAGCCCCGGCACGTTCTCGGGCCCCCAACCGACGGGCCGCCGAACTGGTGGGCCGGGTATGGCGTCGTCGCGTGCAGCGTCGGAGTCGGCGCGCTGCCAGGGCGCGACATCGGCCTCACCCCGGGCTATCCGCGCGGCCACCTGGCGTACGTCGGCCGCGTGGTAGGTCGGCTCGCGGGTCAGGTCCGGGAAGGGCGCAGCCGAGGTACGTACGCTGTTGGCCCGCGCCACGGCCGTGATGCTCATCGGCCTGATCTGCGGCCAGATCTCCCGGACTTCGGCCTTCGTCAGCCAGCCTTCCCCGTCCCGATGGTCCTGCTCGTCCGCTGTCCCCATGCGAAGTCCGCCCCCTCAGCTCGCCGATCACCCTTGGCTTGATACCCAGACCGCCGAAAGATCACCCGGCCGGGCAGTCACTCACGAGGAGTTCGGCGCGGGCAGCGTTCTCGCCGACCGGCGGCCGGTCCTGCCACTCAGCCCGGACTTCGGCCACCGCCAACACACACGGCCTGAACCTCCGCCACAAGATCGGCACCCAGGGCTTCAGACTGCGGTCCAGTCACCATCACCGTGCCGTGAAGCCCGTACGGCAGCTCAAACCCCCTCCACACGGACGCCAACACCCACACCGCCAGGTTCAGCGGGAGACGCTCGGCCTGACCGTTGCCGTGGACATGAAGCACGGCCCGGCGGTGGTAGACCCCCATATCCGCAGCACCCCCGACCCCGGCCCGGATCAGCAAGCCCCTCTCCAGCTGATCACCAGGCCACGGCATCAGGGTCGTCCCACCGTCGGTATCGACCCGCAGCACCAAACTCACCCACAACTGCCTTAGTTGGCGAAACTGAACAAACTCCAGGAATTACAGAACAATTGACCTGCTTCCCCCAGGACGACACCCGGGCGCCTCCAAGAGAGCTACCCCGCTCGAACCAGTCGAAATGGGGGTTAAGGACGCAATCACGTCTGCCCCTGCACGTACGCCTCCAGCTCGGGGTGCTCGCGCAGGAGTTGCTCCCGCAGGATGCGTACCTGTTCGGCGTCGGAATCGGCCTGCCGCTGCGCCTCGGCCAACTCCTGTGCCGTCCTGCCGCGCTCCTCGTGGTCTGTGTAGGCCTCGTCGAGCATCCGTGCCCAGCGGATCGTCTGCCGCAGGCGTGCCGCGTCCTCGGCCGTCTCAGTCTCGGCTGCCAGGGTTGCGCTCACTCTCTGCACGGCGGTCTGCGCGGCAGCCGCCTCGACCCGCTCTTGGCACTGCCAGCACAGGCCGCCAGCCGGCCGGGGACCGTGGCCGGCAGCCGTGCAGCCCTGACCTTTACACTCCCACCACTGAGGCGCGGGACCCTTCTCCCACGGTTCGGATGCGTGGCCTCGGCGGCGGTCCGTTCGACGTGGTTCGCACTTCGGGCATCCGTTGCCCAGGTGCAGGGTCACGCCGTCCTCGCACATCGGATCAGGACAGTCCGTGGACGGGCGCACCAGAGCGACCGCGACGCCCACCGGGGAGGCGAGGTGTCCTTCGGCCAGGGCGCGTGCGTAGCCGTGGGTCCACCATCGCCGCTGGATCCGTTCCACCAGCTGGTGTGCTGTGCGCCCGCCGTCCAGGGCTTGCAGGATCGCCTCCCGCAGCACTGCCGGGCGGTGGTTTGGCAGCAGAGCGGCCAGTTCCCTGGGCCATGCCGCTTCCACCGCGCGGATGGCATCTGTCAGCGCTGGGGGGATGCGGTGGGAGGCCGGCGTTCCCCGACCGGCTCTCAGGGTGGGCGCGTCAGCGTCTGCGGGCGCGGCGGAGCCGCCGGCCTCGCGCACGCTACTACCCGCACCTGCCCTGCGGGCGTCATCGGCGCTGCGCGCCGCAGGCGCTACGGGGGTTTCAGTTACGGGGAGGGTTAAGGGAGAGGGTTGGGGGACTGTCAGTCCCCCCTGAAGGGACACAGAGTCCCCCCTCCCGTCGGGATCAGGGTGCTCGACGGGAGGGGACTGAGAGTCCCCTCCCCCTGGGCGTGGCTTTCCCTTGTCGCTGCGCGGCGCGCGGGGCGGGGCCAACGGAAGTGGGGCGCGGTTCTCGTTGGTCAGTGGCGGCAGGCCTCGGTGGGCCCGGTCCTGGTTCACCCGGGCCAGTCGCTCCGGGCCGTACCAGGCCGCCGGGATTTGCAGGTCGTACACCTTGGGGCGGGCTTGCTTGGGGATGTACCGGGCGGCGTCCTGGTCCCCCAGCGCGATCACGCCCTGCTCCACGAGAGCGGCCAGGCGGCGCTGCACCGTTTTGACGTCGCAGAGGGCGATCCTGGCCAGGGTGCGGCGTGAGGGGAAGGCATTGCAGCCGTCGGAGTCCGCTTTCTCCGCCAGACCGGCCAGCAGCATCCGATCGGTCGTACTGGCTACGGGGCTGTCGTGCAGAGCCCACAGAATGGGTTCAAGCGCCACAACACACCACCAACGGTGGGGTTAACACGGGTGCTCCGTGAAGGGCACGATGTGGCGCGCCCGGGGGGATTCCGCGTACGCTCATGACGCAGCGCACCTCCAGTTCTTGCGACTGCCGCATCAGGCAACGTTCGCCCTGTTGGCGAGGATTGAAGGCTGCGGGCGGTCCTCTGAGCAGAGGGGTTACCTTCATGCGGTGGAATCAAATAGCACGGCACCCTGTTGCCCGTCCTGTGACCAGTCGATGACCTGCACTGCGATGGTCCTCTCACGGCGGGATGACGACGGGAAGCGTGTCTGCCGAAGCGTGTGGCAGTGCGGGGATCGGCACCTGTGGTGGGGCTGGAGTGATCGTCCAGGCGAGGGGTTGGAGGTCTGCCCTCATCCGCATTTCGGTGCCTGACTGGGGGTGCGGTAGGAGGTCAGGCGATGCTGACTCTGGCGACGACGTCGCGTAGGCGCTTGTCCTGGGCGTGTTTGTTCCGCCAGATGATGTAGCGGCGGATCATGCTGCCCTGGGCCTTGTGGGAGGGGTGGTCGGTGCCGTCGAGGGCGAAGTAGCGCAGGGCGGTGAACTGGGCTTCGATGCGGTTGAGCCAGGAGCTGTTGGTCGGGGTGTAGGCGATCTCGACGTTGTTCGCCTCGGCCCATGTCCCGACCCGCTGGCACCGCTTCGTCGTCAGGTGCGGAGAGTAGTTGTCGCAGACGATCGCGATCCGCACGTCCTGTGGGTGCAGCGAGCGCAGGTAGCGGCAGAACTCCAGGAACTTCGATCTGTTCTTGGTCTTCTTGATGTGACCGTAGAGCTGGTCTTTGCGCAGGTCGTAGGCGGCGAACAGATGCCGGACCCCGTGTGGGCGGGTGTAGGTGGCCCGTCTGCGGGGTCGGGGGTCGCGGTCGGGGTCCTTGTGCTTGCCGCCGCGCTCGGCCCACTGCCGGCCTGGATGGGGCTGGAGGTTGAGCGGCCCGAACTCGTCCATGCAGAAGACGATCTCGGGTTCGTTCTCCTCGGGTATGACCTCGCCGTCGGCGATCGCGTAGAGGTGCTCGACGCGGGCCTTCTTCGTGGCGTAGTCGGGGTCGTGGGAAGTCTTCCAGGTCTTCACGCGTTGAAAGGAGACGCCTTCCTCGCGGAGCAGGATGCGCAGGCCCTCGTGGCTGTTGTCGTCGACCACCCCCTCGGCGACCAGGAAGTCGGCCAGTTTGGCCAGGCTCCAGGTCGAGAACGGCAGGCCGTGCTCGGCCGGCTTGGACTTCGCGGTCTTCTTCATCTCCCGACGCTCCGGGAGGGTGAACGTCCTGGGCCGGCCGCCCTGGTACTTCGGGTAGAGCGAGGCGAAGCCGTCGGCGTTGAAGTTGTGGATCACGTCGCGGACCCGGTCCGTGCTGGTGAACGTCACCTCGGCGACCCTCGCCACCGGCATTCCCTGGGCGGACAGGAGCACCATTTGGGCCCGCCGCCAGGTCACTACCGACCCGGTTCCTCTGCGGATGATCCGCAGCAACCGCCTGCCCTCGTCATCATCAATCTCCCGAACCTGTACGCGTTCAGCCACGTCGATCATTCTGGCCGTCCGTGTCGCCCAGCACAGCAACCGGGCGACACGTCACGACGGGGCGAACGTTGCCTGATACGGCACTAGAGGGCACGTCCGGGCCACTCCCGACATCGAAGTACACCGGCCCCGGCTCACCGCCGCCGATCAGGACTCCCGCCGCGCCCGCGTGCGCGTCCCCGAACTCCACCGTCCACCAGTCCCACTCCACCAGCCACCCCGCTCCCACATCCCTGCCGACAGACCGGCCCGATCCCGCCTGCGACCCTGCCCCGCCCGCGCACGCGCCCGGAGGGGCCCAACAACCAGCGCAGTTGGATACCGGACCCCGCAACACGGCGCCGAGGGGGAGCGAGCCGCGGTTGCCGTCTCCGGCGGACGGGCGCGGGTGTATGAGGGGGCGGGCCGGTGTTACGCAGGCCCGGCTCGCGGCCGCGTTGAAGACGCCGCAGGCGGTGAAGAACCGGGAGAACGGCTGCTCCGAGCCAAAGAGCCCCGACCAGCCGGGGGGCGGCCGGGGGCATGCGGGCGGAGCCGCAGGGGCCCTCACTTCACAGCGGCCCCCCGACTCCAGCCGACCGATCCGCGCAGGCGCACACCCGCCACACCTGCCGGACACGCATCCCGGCGGACCACGCGTCCCGGCGCGGGAACCGCTCATGCGGTCGCGGACGTAAGTGCGGTAGCGGTAGGGCCCCGGGGCCCTACTCCCGGCCGTGCATTTCCGCAGGGGTGTGCCGGGAGTAGTTGTCGGCAGTGGTCCTCGAGGGCTATTCCTGGCCGGCGCAGGGGTCGCAGCAGGAGGGGGCCGGTTCGACGCAGACGCTGACGATGTCGGTGTTGGTGGTGGTGTCGGGGTCCTTTTCGTTGCCGGTGGCGGTGGCGGTGTTGCCGATCAGGCCGGCCTTGGTGGCCTTGGCCCTCAGCACGAGGGTGGCGGTGGCGCCCTCGGCCAGGTCTCCCACGGTCCACTGTCCGGTGTCCGGGTCGTAGCTTCCGGGGCCTTCGGCGGACAGGAAGGTGAGGCTGTCGGGGAGCTGGTCGGCGGCGGTGACGCCGGTGGCGTCGTTGGGGCCGGTGTTGTGGACGGTGATGCGGTAGGTCACCGTCTGGCCGACGGTGACGGTGGTGGCGTCGGCTGCCTTCGTCACGGTCAGGTCGGCGGCCGGCTTGACCTGGGTGACCTGCTCGTTGGAGGTGGACGTCAGGGGCTCCGGCGTGTCACCGAGCCGGTTCTCGTAGGAGGCGGTTGCGGTGTTGCTGATCTGCTTGCCGCCGCTGGCCCGGTCGATGACCGCCCGGTACTCCACCGTGGTGCCTGTCGGCAGGGTCTCGGTGCTGGGCAGGCTGCCCCCTTCTACGGCGGAAGCGCCGTTGCCGAGATGGAAGACGACCTTGTCCGCCTGGGCGTCGTAGTACGCCTGGTCGTCACCATGCGCGTCGCTCTTCGCTCCGGCGTTCGGGCCGTCGACGATGCGCAGGGAGCCGGGCAGGTACGTCGTGCCTGGCGGGATGACGTCGGTCAGGATGAGGTTCTCGGCCCCACCGCCGCCTTCGTTCTTGGCGGTGATGCGGTAGGTGACGGCGTCGCCCACCTCCAGCGGCCCCACGGGAATGGCGGTCTTGGCGAGTTCCACGTAGGGAGCGGTGCCGAAGAAGATGCCGTCCAGGAAGTTTCCGACGCTCCGGTTGCCCCCGGCGGCCGAGATGGAACGGAAGGCGAAGCGCGTCAGCGTCTGGCCGGCCGGGACGGTGTAGGTGCCGGTGTAGTAACCCCAGGCGGTGTTGCCGTCGGTGAAGCGCCTCTGCTCCACCGCGGAGCCCGGCGCGCCGATGTCCAGCGCCATGGTGTCGTCCCCCTGGCGGCCGCGGTGGTACAGCCGCCAGTACAGCTTCGTACCGGGCGTGGTCGGCAGGTCCTGGTAGAGCGTGGAGACCTCGTTCGCGTTGAGCTCGGCGAACTGGGCGCCGTCGGCCGCCGGCACTCCCTGGAAGCCCGAATGCCACAGCTCGATCTTGTGGTCGGAGGCGGTGGTGAGCCAGCCCGGGACCCACTTGGACGCCTGTGTCTGGGAGGCGTCCGGCAGGATTTCCACGCTCGTCACGGCGGGCTGTTCGAAGCTGCCGTTGGCCAGGGCGACGCGGAGCGGAGCAGCGGGAGGTGTGGTCATGATTCTTTCCCCTCGGGACGCTTCTGAAAGGCGCCGCCGGCCGGCCGCACAGTGCGTGCCGTGGCGGAGCCGAACATCCCGTAGCGCATCGCATCCGAACGAACACGTAAAGTGACAAGCGGAGGGGTTTGGCCAATCCCGCGAAGCACGTTTACGGAAGTCGCCCCCACAACCACTCCCCCACGCCGTCATGGACGAGGCCCAGGCAACCGCAGCCACCACACATGCCTCCCGACCCCCTCCCGCCCGCCCCGTCATGGCCGAAAGCCCGTGCTGAACCCTTGCGACCATCCCTCCTCGGGGTGAATCGACCACCGGCGAAGTTGACGCTCCATCGCCATGCCACGGCCGAGTAGGAGCTGCGCGGTGACCGGGGCTGAACGGCACGACGGCCTGATCACGCATCGTGGCCATGAAGGCCGACATGCGTCCGGGGAGCAGGTCAGTGTCGTTGCCCGTCGATACCCGCATGCTGGCCCCGGGCTCGATACCGGCGCGCATCCCCCCATGGTCACGGACACCGCCGACAACACCGCCGACAGGAGCTCGGCGGGCCAGGGCCGGAACATGCGAAAGGGCCGTACACCTCTTGGCGAGGTGACGGCCTCAGCCCGTCTGAGGCCGGCGCCGGCGACGGTCACGGCGAGGATGAGGCCGATCGTGTCGGTGAGGATGCCGCGCTTCCGGCCGACGATCTTCTTCGCTGCATCGGTTCCCTGGCTGGTCAGGGGCACGTTGGTGGAGGTTTTGACGCTCCGGGTGTCGATGACCGAAGCGGTCGGCTCGGGCTTGCGGCCTTCCTTGACGCGGGCCAGGCCGGTCAGGTCGTAGTTGAGCTGGGCGAAGATTCCCTCGTCGCGCCAGGCCGCGTAGTAGGCGTAGACGGTGCCGTGGCTGGGGAAGTCGTGCGGGAGGTATTTCCAGGGGATTCCCGTGCGGTTGATGTAGAGGATCGCGTTGAATACATCGCGTAAATCGACCTTGGCCGGCTGGCCGGTGGGGCGGCGTTCGAGCCGGGCATTGCGCCAGGCCGTCAACGTCGGCTCGATCAGGGCCCACCGGGCGTCGGACAGGTCGCTGGGGTATGGCTTGCGCTCACTCACGGCACAGCGTGAGCATGGGCATGGGCATGGGCATGGCGGAAGATCTTGTTCCGGCAGCGGCCAGGAGGTTCTGCGACATTCCTAAGCCAGACGGGTCTCACTGGCGAAAGACGGATGAGACGGACAGGGGGACTCTCGCCCCGCCGGGCAGCATTCTTCGCCTACGGGGTGAACCGTATCGAAACGGGACAGGCACATAGGCCGCGTACCGGCCTTGATCTGGGTAAACGCCCTCTGAGACCGCCGGAGCGGTTTCGAGGGGGTGGGCTCCCCGGTCCGTCCAGCGTCTGGTCGCCGGACGGCGTGTGTCGTCCCGCGGGCCGCGGAGCAGGACCCATCCACCGCGTGGACGTCATCGGCCTCGCCGGTCGGCGCACTGCCGGCGTGGCGGTCACCGGCAGGCGGAGCCCGCGGAAGGTGCGCCGGTCCCCCGCCAGGGCCGGCGCCCCGCATGGGACCGCGGCGGTCAGGCGACGAAGCGGCGGTTGCCGGTGAGTGACCACACGGCGGAGATCCGGCCGTCCGTGACGGCGAACATGTCGATGCCGCTCTTGACGACGACGTCCCCGCCGCCGTCGGCGTGGCTCTCGATCCGCCGGCAGGCCATCTCGCCGCGCTCGGCGTCGATCAGCGGCGCTGCGTCGGCGGCGAACGCCAAGCCGGTGAGGGCGTGACTGTTGGCCGGGATGAACGCCGTCAGTTCGTCCTGGCCGAATGATTTGGCGGAGCCGGTGCCGTCGAAGTCGTCCGCGAAGTGCAGCCGGAAGCCAGGGGCGAGGATCTGCTCGGTGAGGGCGATGTCGCCGTTCCAAAGCGCCGTCCAGCCCTCCACCAGCCGGGTGCCGGACTCCCGGGTCAGCGGTGCGGAGTCGGTCGTGGGGCTCGTCGTCACAGACATGGGTGCCTTCCGTGGTCGGTTCGTGGTCACCCAGCCTCCGGGCCGGGGGCGCCCACCCTATGTCGGTTATCAGCCCTCCGGGCGGCGGCTCGAGCGAAGCCGTAGGGCTCATCGAGTGCGGCGAAATGCCCTCCGGGGGTGCCCGGTTCGGATGGGTCCACCGGACGCGGCTCCGCCGTTTCCTCCGGTGCGCGCCTCGCGGGTGCGGTCAAGGCGAAGTCCCGCACGACACGCCCGGCCGCGGCAGCTTCGGGTCCGCGCCAGGCTGGTGACGACCTGCCGGACCGCCCTTGGCCGCGTGATCACCACGGGGCCCCGCCCGGATGGCTGAAACACCCTGATACCGGGCCGACTTGGCGAGTGCGGTTGTTTGGCGAACGCCTAATCGAGTAGGGGTACATCTGTGCGTCCGTCGTTTTCCGTCGTGGTCTAGTTACCCCTGGTCCGTGCGTGGTGACACCGCGTGCGGATCGTCCGCCGACGACGCCGTCGCGCCACGCGGCGTCCCCCTCGACCTCAGGAGCACCATGACCCCGATCCTCTTCGTCTATGCCAAGGGCGGCCCTCCTCTGGAGTACGCGGTCCCGCGCATCGCCGCCCACGCCGAGGTGCACGTCCTGGCGCTCGCGCCGTTGCCCCGAACCACCGAGTCGGTGTGGAGGCGCGGGTGCGCGTCGGTCACGACGCTCCCGCCGGGCGAGGGGGTGGAACTGGTCGATCTGATCTGTTCCCACGCCCGCCGCGTCGGCGCCGAGGCGGTTCTGACCCTGTCGGAGTACGCGGTGGTGGCCGTCGCCCACGCGAGCCTGCGGCTCGGCCTGCGCGGTGCCGGCGAGCGGGTCGCAGGGGCGCGGGACAAGCGCCTGATGCGCCGGATCTGGCGTGACGCCGGGGTGCCCGTACCGGGGTTCGCGGAAATCCACGCGCCGCAGGACATCACGGCCGCCTTCAAAACCCTGAGGCCGCCGCTCCTGCTGAAGGCAGCCTGGAGCGCTGGTTCCACGGCCCACCTCACCGTGTGGAACGAGCAGCAGGCCGAGGCGGCCTGGAAGACCGGCCGTTCCGTCATGGAAGCCTCCTCCGCGCAGGGTTACTCGGAACTGCTCGCCGCGGACGAGGGGGTCAGCGATTTCCTGCTGGAGGAGATCGTGACCGGGGAGGCGTCCGATTGGTTCGACGGGGACGGATGGGGCGACTACGTCAGCGTGGAGGGGATCGTCGCCGACGGCCACTACCACCCGCTGTGCATCACCGGGCGGATGCCGACCATCGCGCCCTTCACCGAGCGGGCGAGCCTGGCTCCGGCCGCCCTCCCGGACGCGTTGCAGCACCGGATCGAGGAGGTGTCGCGCGCCGCCGTCGACGCGCTCGGACTCGATACCTGCGCCACCCACACCGAGATCAAACTCGGCGCGGACGGGGCTATGTGGCTGATCGAGACCGCCGCCCGCTTCGGTGGGGTGATGACCACCCGGCAGGTGGAGACCGTCTTCGGGTTCGACATGATCGGCATGCTGGTGCGCCAGTTGCTCGGCCGGGAGGTCGCCTACCCGGAGCGGATGCTGACCGAGGGCGAGGGCGCCGCCGGATCCCTCGTCGTCCTTGCCGTCGACGCCGAGGGCCGGCCCTGGACCGAACTCCCGACCTGGGACTTCGAGGCGGTCGACTGGGCCTCCCTGGTCGCCCCGGGATCCCGCGTGGAGCCGGTGCGCGAACACAGTCTCGCGCCGGGCAGCCCGGTCCCGCGCTACGAGGAGGCGGGAGGGGCCAATTCCATGGCCGCGCTGTGCTTCCTCACCGCCGAGTCCGGGCCGGAACTGCTGGCCGACTGCGGCCGCATCCTCGCGGCCCTGCCGGACGCCCTCACCGCCCCGTCCGCCGCCCTCACTGCCGCCCCCACCGCCACTCTCACCCCCGCCCCCACCGGGCCCTCCGCCCTGTCGACCGACCGCTCGACGCCCGGGAGCACCGCATGACGAACACCGGAACCACCGCTGCCGCGCCGTCCCCCCGGGGCGCCGCCGTGGACACCCTGCTCACGCTACCCCTGTTCGAGCAACTGGCCGGGGTGCTGGGCGGGCACCCGTACGTGAAGGTCGTCGTGGACCGCGACCAGGGCGTCTGGCACGTCCTCGACAGCTCCGTGCACTCCTTCCACGTCAACTACATAGCCACCGAGATCCAGGGCCTCACCCTCGAACAGCTCGACGCCGAACTCGACCGCTTCAACCATGACGTCTACCAGGACCCCGCGCGGCGCTTCCTGCTCGGCGTCCTGTCGCTGCACTCCCGGGGCGGCCCGGAGCGGGACGAGCCGTTCATGGTCCTGGAGACCACCGAGGCCGACACCATGGGCGCGGACCTGTTGATCGAGTTCCACGCCTTCGCACGGGCTCACCTCGATCCCGCGTTGGAGCTGCTGGTGAAGCCGGCCAACCACGGGCAGGAGCACGCCCTCGCGAAGGTGCCGGAGACCGTGGTGCCCCGTGCACGGGGTCACGCGCTCCTGGCGACCGCGCCCTTCGTGCCGTTGACGCTCGCCTCGGCCACCGGCCGGCTCCACGCCTTCGCCTCGGGCGAGGAATACCTGGCCGCCCGCGCGGACCTGACCTGGTACGACATCGTCGCCATGCCGGTGGTCCCCGACGACATTCCGCGGCTCTCCGGCTTGATCAACGCCCAGCCCACCACTCCACTGTCGCACACCAACATGCTGGCGGCCGGGTGGGGCATCCCCAACGCCATCGTCCGCGGAGTCCTCGACACGATCACCGACGAGAAGCTGGACGGTGCCTGGGTCCGCTACGAGGTCACCGCCGACGGGTTCGTCATCGAGCGCGCCGAGGAACCGTCGGACCTCGCCGAACCGACCTGGCACACGCAGCGGATCCGCCTCGACGCGCCGCACGTGACGGACGTACCGCTCGTGCCGCTGTCCGCGTTGCGCGCCGGCGACCGCAACCGCTACGGCACCAAAGCGGCCAACCTCGGGGAACTGCATCACGTGCTGCGCCACGGATCGGGCCGGCTGACCGGCTACTACTCCGTGCCCCGCCCGCCCCGGGCCGACCTGCTCGGTCACCTGGCCGCCCGGCTGGGAATGCCCGAGGACGGTGATCTCGCCCAGTACGCGAGCGAGTTCCTGACCCGGTACGTCCAGGCGCCGGCGGGCATCGCCGTCCCCTTCTCCGTCCAGCAGCGCTTCCTGGACTCCTCACCGGCCGTGCAACAGAGCATCGGCAAACTGAAAATGGCCCTGGAGCTGAACTCCATGGACGCCGTGGATACGGTCTGCCTCCAATTGCAGCACTTGGTGCGCACTCTCCCGGTGCCCCAGGACCTGGTGGGCGCCCTGGACACACAGCTGGTGGAGCACCTGGCGGGCACGGGCCGCTTCGCCGTGCGGTCCTCCTCGAATGCCGAGGACCTGCCGGGCTTCTCCGCAGCCGGGATCTACGAGTCCCACACCAAGGTCACCGATCTGCCGGGGCTGCTGGACGCCATCCGCCAGGTGTGGGCCTCGTTGCTCTCCCCGCGCAGCGTGCGGCTGCGCCATCAGGCCGGCATCTCCCTGGACGACACCTACATGGGGGTGATCGTCCAGCGCTACGAGCCGTCTCCGCTCGGAGGCGTCATGGTCACCTGCAATCCGACCAATCGGGCCGACTTCCGCAACGTGTACCTCAATTGCGCGCACGGGTCCACGGCCGATGTCGTCGACGGCCGGACGATGCCCCTGCAGTACCTGTACAACACGGTCGAGGGCGGCGGCCGCACGATCTCGCTGGGCGCGGCCACCGAGGACCTGGCGCAGGACACGCGGGCCCACCTGGGCCGGCTGGCCCTGGCGGGTCGCTTGCTCCAGTCCCATTTCGCCACGGACTACACCTTCGCGGGGCCGCTCGACGTCGAATGGCTGCTCGGGCCGGGAGGCGCGCTCCACATCCTCCAGCTGCGCCCGTACAGCGCCTGACCCTTCCATACTCCCCCGCGTCCCGTCCCACCCGAAGGTCACCCATGCCCATCTCCCTGCGTACGCGCGTGAAACGCCGCGTACGTCCGCCTGCCGCGGTGCTCCGCGTGATCCGACTGAACAACGGGTTCCAGCTGTTGTTCAACCTGCTGTGGTGGATGCCGGTCTTCTACCAGTACCAGAAGCAGGCGGGCCTCTCGGACAGCCAGATCTTCGGCATCCAGAGCGTCTATTACGTGGCGTTCTGCCTGCTGGAGATACCCACCGGCTTCATCGCCGACCGCATCGGACAGCGTCGCTGCATGCAGCTGGGGGCGACCGCGATGACCGCCGCGAACCTCCTGCCGGTCGCCTCGCCGTCCTTCGCAGGCTTCCTGGCGCACTTCCTGGCCATCGCGGCCGCCCGCTCTCTCGTGTCCGGGGCCTCCAGCGCCTACCTGTACGAGTACCTGCACGAGCACGGTGCGGACGAGCACTACGTACAGGCCGAGGGGACCGCCCGGGCGCTCGGCCTCTGGGCGAAGATCGCCTGTTGGCCGCTGGTGGGCGTCCTGATGCACGTCCGGCACGAGGCCCCTTACGTGCTGACCGCGCTCTCCACGCTCGGTTCGCTGGCCTGCGCCGCGGCCCTTCCGGCGATCGCGGCGCCCCGCGGGGGCGCTCAGCCTCCTACGGAGCGCGTCGGGCTCCTCGATTCGGCCCGCCAGGCCGCGAAGGTGCTCGGAACGTCACGGACCCTCGGCCCCTTGATGGTGCAGGGCGTGGCCGTGTTCACGCTCGCCCGCATCTGCCAGGTCAATCTCTTCCAACCGCTGCTCCTCGAAAAGGACCTCCCCGTCGCCGACCATGGTGCGGTGCTGTCGGCGATGACGGTCGCCGAGGCCGTTGGTTCGGCCAGAACCGGCTGGCTGCGCAGCAGACTGGCCGACGCCACTGTGGTGACCGTCCTCAGCGTGGTCATGGCGCTCACGCTCGCGGCCACCACGCTGTCGGGGGGCCTGGGCACGATCCTGTGGCTGTGCGTGTTCGCCGCCGCGGCGGGCCTCGCATACCCGGTGCAGCGCAACCTGATCAACGCGGCCATCCCGCCGACCCCCTACCGGGCGACCCTGCTGTCGGTGGAGTCCATCATCGACCGCGGTGTGTGCGCGCTGGTGGCGCTGGCCGTCGGGGCCTACCTGGCGGCGGACCGGCTCGACGCGCTCCTCGTACACGCGGCGGCGGGCACCTGTCTGCTGCTGCTCGTCGTGAGCGTCGTCCTGGGGCGGCTGCGTCGGGACGACGTACGCCGGGCAGAGGGTCAGCCCTGATACGGCGGGACGGCCGCGCGCGGTGGCCAGACCCTGCTGTCGAAGATGCCGAGGGTGTAGGCGCGCGCCACCAGGGCCGGACGCGAGTCCGCGTCGAGTGCGACGCGCAGCCGGCGCAGGTGGTAGTCCAGGGCCTGGCGCGACAGTCCCAGGTCGGTGGCGATGGCTCCGTTGGACCGGCCTGCCGCCACGAGGGAGAGGACCCGCAGTTGCACGGGGCTGACCTGGACGGGGGCGCCGAACTCGAGGCTGCGCGGAGTCAGTACGGCCGAAACCCGGTCGGGAGTCCCCCGGCGCCTGACCACCGCGAGATCCGCGCGGAGCACCTTGCTCCCCCCGGAGGCCGTGCCGCAGACCACGGAACACGTGCGCCGGCAGGCCTTGCCGGCGACCAGGTCCGCCCACGCGTTCCGCACCGCCCGGGGGTCCCCGCGCAAGTGCCCGAGGGCGCGGCTGCCCTCCAGGGAGGCGCGGTCACCCCCGAGTAGTTCCGCGACTCCTCCGCTGACCCGCTGTATGCGGCCCCGCAGGTCCAGGGTCACGATCGCCAGGCCCGAACGCTCCCACAGGGCGTGGAGTTCCTCGGCGGCGGCGGCCTTGTCCTCCAGGGCCCGGGCCTGGTCGGTGACGTCCGTGTAGATGCCGCCCACGCGGGGGCCCCGGCCGAGGTCCAGGACGAACCGGTGCCCGGTCACCTGCCGGGGCGTACCGTCGGGGTGCCGGAAGACGAGGGTGTGGCGTACGGGACGGCGCGACGACAGCACCTCGCGGTCCAGTGCCCGGAACATGGCGGCGTCGTCGGGGGCGTCGATCTCCTCGACCGTCCGGCCGACCACGGATTGCGGTTCCATGCCGTAGAGGTGGGCGTAGGCGGCGTTCACCCACAGGTACCGGCCCTGTCCGTCGCGGATGAAGGCGGGCGCGGGGGCGTAGGAGGCGAGGGCCTCGAACCACCGCGCCGCCTCCGGGATTTCCTGGTTCCCGCCCGCACCCCGGGCGAATTCCCCGCCCCCGCCGATCGCCGACCGTACCTGCCCGGTTTCGTCCTTCGCGTACATGCCTGTTTCTGTCTCTCGGGTTGCCGCTCACGCTGCGGGCGGGAGGTCAACTTAACCCGTTTCGAGCCAAGTTGCCGTACCCGGAAAACGGAATGTCCGAATGCCCCCCTCCGGGGGCACGGGCGGCACCTGAGGCCCCGGTCGGCAGTCGGCCGCGATTTCGTCCTGTCGGCAGTCGTGGACCGGCTGCTCGCGGAACACCACCCCGTGGTCATGGGGCCGCGCCCGGCCTGGGGAAGCGAGGCGGCGGGGCGACTGCCGTCGTACAGGTTCGGCACTCCAGGCTGCCCGCCTGCCCCGCCGTCCGGCGGCGGACGCGATCGACCGCGTCCGCCGACCGTTCGCGCATCAGCAGGTGGAGCGGCTGGAAATCTTTATGCCGGTGACGCTGTAGGCGTTGGCGAACACGGTGTCGAAATTCGGCGGCAGGCAGATCGAGGTCCCGTCCTGGAGCCGTAGATAGGCCACGTCGTCGTTCCGGGTGTTCACGACACGGTAGTGCGGACGGGGCCTGACCGCCTGGTAGGAACTCGTGACGTCACGGTACTTCGCGATCGGCGTTCCAGGCGTGCTCGTCCACGTAGAAGCAGACATAGGGGTACGGGCAGCCGTGGGTGGGGGACCGGCATCAGCCTTGCTGACCAGCGGCATCCGCAACCGATCACGTTCTCAAGCCGCCGTGTCAGACGATCTGCTCAATTCTTGGAGGTTTGATGAAGTCCGTCATCCGAAAGGCGGCCGGCACCGCGGGCGCGGGCGTGGTTGTCGCGGCCATGTCCCTGACCGGCGCACCGGCGGCCTACGCGGAGTCGGGGGAACGAGTACGGCAACCGGCATCGTGAGCGCGTGTGACGACGTTCGAAAGCGATGGCCGTGGAAGCAACCGCCAGTGCATGCGTGTCGGACATTGCGCCGGCACGGGTGCGCACCGTCCATGGAGCTTCGCGAGCATTGCGCGTTCCGCCCGTACCTGCGCGTCCACGCACACCCCCCGGGTAGAAGCCTCTCGGCGGCGTCCGGAGCATGGCTCGTCTTCGAGGACGAAGCCGGCTTCTCTATGACTCCGCCCCGAGCCCGCACCTGGGGCAGGTGCGGACACACCCCTGTCATCCGCGTCCGCGGCCGCTCCCGCCGCCGGACCTCGGTCGCCGCCCTGTGCTGCTACAAACCCGGCGAGAAGAGCCGCCTCATCCACCGGCCCCGCACCCATCTCCTCCTCAAGGGGGCACGCAAAAGCTTCTCCTGGAAGGACTACCGCGACCTCCTGGTGCGGGCGCACATCCAGCTCGACGGCCCGATCGTGGTGTCTGAGACCATCTCAACACCCATCTGGCCGCCGGGCTGAAACAGTACGAGGCCGACCACGACTGGCTCGCCACCATCCGCCTACCGCCCTACGCACCCGACCTGAACCCCGTCGAGGCCGTCTGGTCACTCGTGCGCAGAGCGATGGCCAACACCACCTTCGGCACACCCGACGACCTCGACCGCAAACTCCGCCGCGCGTTACGCAAAATCCAACTCCGGCCCCACCTGATTGACGGCTGCCTCACCCCCACCGGCCTGACCCTCACACCACCGACCCCACCCCGAAAACCTCAGTACTAACTTGCCGAAGACACGCGGGCTCAGCCCCGTGAACGGGGCAATCCAGGACGACTCCGACGCCGCGATCACACCAGACACCACGAGATCGTTTCATGGTGCCCAGCACAACGCCGAGAATGCCCCTATGACTAAAGAACTGGTGAGGTTCCTCGAGGCGCGGCTGGATGAGGAGGCCGACTTGGCGCGGCGCTGCGACGGTGACGGATGCGGGGAGTGGTCTGCCCACGGACACACGGTCGACTTCTGTCAGGTTGACCTCTCCGGTTTCCACCCCACGATTGCCCTGCATGTGGCTCTGCACGACCCGGCCCGCGTCCTGCGCGAGATCGAGGCCAAGCGGCGCATTCTGGCCCGTCACGCCCGCGACCCCTGGCCGTGCTACGACCTGCGCGACCTTGCTTCGCCCTACGCCGACCATGCTGACTTCCCCGCACGGGCCTGAAGCGGCGCAGCACACGAGCGGAGTGCCCGGCGAGGCTGCGTACTGGACCGAGCCTCACCCACTGAAGATCATTTAAAGGACAAGTCTTAGCCAGGCCACTTGGTCACCGGGTCGGCAGCCGCCCTTCGTCGAGGTGGTCGGCGAGATAGATCAGCGCGGCCTGCGGGTCCATGCCGAACGCAGCTGCGATGAGCTTGGCGTCCAGAGCGTTCACCAGGTCGACGAGACGGGTGCTGCGGGTCATCCGGGGCGGGAATCCGCAGTCATCAAGAACGTGGAAGAACAGGAAGTTGAGGCCGGGACCGGCACACCTTCCTCGCACCTGAACGGTCAAGGCAACACTTTGAAGAGCCGGGTGTCACCGCGGGAATCAACAAGGACCGCCAGGGGCGGATACGGCCAGGTGGCAGCGGAAAACCGTTGTGGGGGAACAAGCGCCAGCCCCCAGATGAATGGCGTCGGTGTTCGGCGACGAGGTCCTCGCCAGCGCTATCCTCGACCGACTCCTCCACCACTGCGACGTCGTCTCCATCAACGGCCCCAACTACCGCCTCAAGAACCGAATCACCGCCATCGAACGGGACAACAGCGCGGCCTGACCTGGTCAAAGGCCTCGATGGTCAACCGCGTCGCCAGAACGGGCTGGACCGCCGCACCGTCCGCACATACGCCAGGGCCCGCAGCTGGCACGAGGTGATGCGCCGCTCCCGTCGCGTCAAGGTCGCCGCTGGTGTCCAGCCGTACCAGCTCGTCGCCCACCACCTCCCGGTGAGGGCCGTGCAGGGCGCGGAGTCCGGTCCGAGCCCCACACCCTGCGGCCTGGAACCGGCCGCTTGCTTCGGGGGCGCTGCACGGGTCAGGTGCGGCCAGGCCGTGTCGCCGCGGCCGAGTTGTCCCAGACGACGAGCTCGCCGTCGAGGACCAGGCCCTCGGACAGCTGCTCGGCAGCGGCGTCAGGTCGGGCGTGAAGGTGGCGGAGTGGCCGCCAGTGGCCGGGCCAGAACGAGGGCGGGGGTGCTGGGACCGCTGGCCATTCAGGGCGGCCCCCACGCGCCGGTCGGTGTCGAGGACGGTCAGGTCATCGGCATGGCGTGACTCTCCAGGTTCAGGCGGTGGGGGTGAGGTGGTGGGGGAACCGTATGCAGCAGGCGGCCGCGGCGCAGGCGGCGGCGAGCACCAGGGCGGCGCCTAGTAGGAGCGCGGAGTGGTAGCCGTTGCGCAGCAGCGGTGCGGCCAGAAGGGGACCGAGGATCTGGCCGAGGCTGTAGCCGGTGGTGAGCAGGGCAATGGCGCGTGGGATGCGCAGATGGGTGCCGATGGCGAGGGTCATGGTGCTCACGCCCATGAAGGTGGAGCCGAACAGGATGGCGGCGGCGAGCGCGGGGACGCTTCCGGCGGAGAGGGCGGGCAGGGCGATGCCGACGGCCTGGAGGGACAGGGAGATCGTCAGCAGGGCCGGGCGGGACGTGCGGCGGGCCAGGCGCATCCACAGGGCGCACGAGGGCAGCGCGGCCAGGCCGACCACGATCCAGGCGCCGCTGCTGATCCAGCCTGGTGCGCTCTGCTGGAGGGCGGCGACCAGGAAGGTACCGGCGATGATGTAGCCGATGCCCTCCAGGAGGTAGCTGGCCAGCAGGGCGGTGAACCAGCGCCGGGTGCGTGGCCGTTCGGTCGGCGCCGTGGCGGCGGGAGCCGCGGCGCGGGGCGCCAGGTCCCACGCGGCGACGGTGAGCCCCCGCCTTCCGCGGGGACTCCGCCCCTCCCCCAGCCGGCCGTTGAGCAACCACGCGCAACGGATCCCGCCTCCGGGGTACTGGCACCAGGACATGGGGACGATGCCGCCGCAGTCGTGCGCCTGCACACGCGCACTTCTCCGGGGCCGGCGTAGGCCCCGTGCTGTACGAGCCCGCTCGCCGACCCGTCCGGAGCGGTGCCGCGCAGGTGGACCGGCCAGGCCAACGTCACCCGCACGCCGCCCGCCCCGACCGGAACCGGTCGATCACCCGCACGTCGCCGAGCAGCGCAAGCGGCACGGTGCCGGGCGCGGTCAGCCGGTCCACCGGTGCCCCGAACTCCCCCGCCGCCGGCCCGGCCAACGCGCTGGCCGCCTCGGCGGACCAGCCGGACAGCGAGCGGTGACCACCGACGGCCAGTCCACCGACGGCCGGACGTGCGGGAGCAGTGCGATGTCCTCGGCCGAGTAGAGCGGGACGGTGGTGACGCCGCCGGGCAGCCGGGCCTTTGCGGTGGGCTGATCGAGCTCACCCGCAGCAGTCGCAATCGGGGCGGCACCCACACGCGCCTACCGGCGCCTCAACGGACGCCTCTGTCGAGACGGGGCGGCGCAGCACCCCTTGGGTTCGCTCGGATACAGCACGGAGGCGGGGTGGGCTGGGGCCCAGGGAGCAGACTGTCACCTGAGCCTGGCGCCTGATGGGCTCGTTCTATGCTCGCCTGTGAAGGGGGTTGAACGTGGGGCTACGGACGTCGATCCGATCCGTGCCCCAACAGTTCGAGGGCGTCGTAGCGGTCGGCCCCCTCGTGTCGCGAAGGGGATCCCTCGTCGTCCAGCTCGTCGCGGATGCCACCCTCCCTCCGGGCCTGAGCCAGCTGCGCGGAGAGCCGCCGGTACATCGGCGGTGTGTGCGCCAGCACGCCCCCGGAGACGAGCCGGTCCATCACCTGCCGCAGCGTGACCTTCAGCGGCGCGTACCGTCCACGATCTGCCGCTCGGCAGACGTCCGGCGCGGACAGTTTGCCGCCCCACAGATGAAACGGCGGACCGCCAAGCGGATCACGAAGCCCCGCTCAGCGAGCGGAAGAACCTTCAACCTGCGGTGATACCGGTCGTGCACCCGGTCCGAGAAGCGGCCACATTCCGGACACTTCGCACCGGCCACCCGGCCTCTCGCCACCACCTCCACGGCGCCGAATGCGGCCGTCGCCGCCTCGACATCCACGTCGTCGATGCCGCTAAACACAAGCGAATCCCAGAACGGCGCATCGGTCTGCATGACCAGCACCATCACAGTCCACAGCCGACCACGGCAGGGACGACAAGGGACTTGACGGAGCGTCACTTCTTCGCGTCGGAGGGCAAGGCGTACGCGGTCTCGGCCCTTGGGGAGGATTGGACCGGTGAGTAGCGACTCCGCTAAGCGGTGACGGGCGTAGCCGTCTACCGCTGGCGCAACGCGGCGAAGTCGGCCTGCGTGGCCTCGACGCCCGCCCGCAGGCCGTCGGAGGCCGTCCGTCGGCCGGCGGGCGGGGTGGTAGAGCGGCGCGGTCACATCTTTTGCGGACGATGCGCAACCGTTCCGCCGTCCTGCATGTCACAGCATGCAGGAGCGACCAACTCCAATGACGACCAGGGGGAAACATGAAATTCACCCGTTCCGTCCTTACCACCACCGCATTCGCCGCCCTGGCCCTGGGGGCCACGACCGCGCTGGCGGCGCCCGCCACCGCCGCGCCCAGCACCACGCCGCAGAAGGTCTGCGGAAGCGCCTACAAGACCGTGAACTCGGCCGCCATCGGCTCGCTGGGCACCGTCTACCTGACGTACAACGCCTCGAACGGCAAGAACTGCGTCGCGACCATCCGCAACAACCCGGGTGCGGCCGTGGACATGGCCCTCTGGATCGAAGTCCCCGAAACCTGGGAGCGGGGCGAGGACTACGGCCGGTACACGTCGTACGCGGGCCCGGCCTACGTGTACGGCAAGGGCCACTGCGTCGACTGGGGCGGGGGCATCAGCAACGTGCACGTGCAGGTGTACAACTCCAACTGTGGCGCGCGCAAGGAGCACCGCGTCACCGAGGTCCGCTGACCCGAGCTCCTCCTGACCGCGACGTTCTGTGCCGTCGCGCGGTCGTCGGGGGCAGGACCTACGACCCGACGACCGCACGGGAACCGCCGTGGTCCGGCTCGCCCCGGCAGACTCGCCGAGTACTGCCGGGGCGAGGGCGCGTCCGGCCTCCTCCCTCGCGTGCGCGGCCGTCCGGTCGGCGCGTCGCCGCAACCGGGGCACCTGGAGCAAATGCGGTCCCGGTTCGGCCGACCGCACTCACCCGGACCGACATCCAGCTGCTCGGTGGCGAAACGGACCATCACCTCCGGGCCCACGGACAGGTCCTCATCGGGGAGCGCCCGGAGCATCCGTACGCAGCCCCACTGCACCGCCCGCCCGAGCCGGTTCGCCGGCGCCCGCGTCGACCGCGCCGCCTCCAGCGCCTTCGCGTCGAGGCGGAAGAACTGCTCCAACTCCCCGGGCGAAGGAGAAGCGGCGATCCGGCCGTAGCGCGAGACCTGGCCATCAGAGAGCAATTCAACTGGCATGCCCCGGACCACAGGAGCCCTGACCAGCGGAAACAGGACGAGTCATCGAACCGGAATCAAGACCGGCCAGATGTCGCTACTGACCGTTCCCATCCTCCCCGAGGGCCTGCCCGTCCGTCCCACGATCGTTCTGGCCCCATTCGGGCAACGTGATTTGGCCCCAGGGCGGGGTGGGTCGGGGACGGTTGTTCCAGGTTCTTTTGGCCCCACCTGGCCGTCGGACCGCCCGTAGCTTTCAGCGAAAAATCAACGCTAGGCAGTTGATCTAGACGGCGTGGGCCGCCTGGGTACGGAGAAGGCCCCGCCCTTCGGTAGCCGAGGAGGGGGGCCTTCTGTCTTGCTACTTGTCGGAGGGCTCGTCGTCCCCCGAACCGCGCAGGTCATGCCACTCATCGATGGTGCGGCCGATCTGCCGCATCAGCTCACGTAGCTGCGCGAGAAGTAGAAAGAGCAGGCCGAAGAGCGGGTCCGACCGGAGTACGCCGGAAACCTGCCGTAGGGCAGTGATGCATCGCGCTGAGCTGGGGATTTTCCTGTCGCATTGACGTTCGTGAGAGTCGTCGCCGCGCGGGGGCCTTTGTCTGGTTGATGGTCGGGGGGTGGTTTCGTGGCGTCGATCGAGCGGACGGCGTATCCGCGGTTGAAACACGCGGTGTCGGCGCGGGAGTTGCCCACCTCGGCAGCACGAATCCGGGAGGCAACGGCGCTGCCCCGGCTCGAGGCCGCGTCAGCGGCAGGCCGGAGAGGGAACGGAGGGTGGCGGTGCAGGGACTCGGCCGTTCAGCGGCTCCGGTCGACGCGGTCGACGAAGTCGCCGACCGCGGTGGCGAATGCGGCGGGCGCCTCCTGCGCGACGAAATGCCCGACGTCCGGGATCGTGACCGCGGTGACGTCGCCGGCGACCTGGCGCATCGTCCGCTCGGTGAAGGGAGCGTTGATGCCGTCGACGGCGAGCACGGGAACGGTCAGCGGCCGCGACTCGGCCAGTGCCCGCATCCGGTCGCCGCCGGTCAGGGAGGAACGGTAGAGCCCCTCGGTGCCGCGCCAGCCGCCCGGCCGCGCGTAGGTGCGGGCGAACTCGTCGAGGTCGGCCTCGGTGACCCCGCCCGGGACCATCGTCATCACCGAGACGGCCCAGTCGAGCATCACTCGCTCGCGGCCGGCCAGGAACAGCTCCGGAATTCCCGGGGCGGCCAGGAATCCCACGTGCCAGGAGCCGCCGTTCCTCACGTCGGCCAGCATCTCCCAGCCGTACCCCGGAAGGGTGGTCTCGACGCCGGTGAAGCTGAGGACGTCGCCGGGGTGCGTGGCCGCGAACGCGAAGACCGGCCCGCCGCTGATGTCCTGGCAGGTCACGTGCACGGGCCCGACGCCGAGGTGGGCGACCAGCCGGTGCAGGTCCTCCGCCATGGTGGCCAAGTCGTGGTCGCCGTCGGCGATGCCGGAGTCGCCGAAGCCGCGCAGGTCGACGGCGAACACCCGGTGAGTGGCGGCGAGCAGCGGGATGACGTCGCGGAAGGCCCACCAGGACTCCGGCCACCCGTGCACCAGCAGGATCGGCGAGCCGGTGTCGCCCGCCGAGACGTAGTGCAACGTGGTGCCGTTGACGTCGGCGGTGTGGTGCGTGACGCCCGCCACGGCGGGCGAGGCCGTCACGAAAGAGCTGGTCATGCGATGACTCCCAAGATAGACAACCAGGTTGACTACAGTGTTGGTCAACCTGGTTGTCCAGTCAAGGGAAGATCTAGACTGTGGTCATGTCCTCACGATCCGGCGCCGATCTCGCCCTGCTGCTCCTGGGCAGCTATCGCAATCTGGTGGACGAAGTGGTCCGGGAGCTGGCGACCCGGGGATACCCCGACGCCCGGCCGTCGCACGAGTACGCGATCCGGGCCATCCGAGCCGGCGCCGACAGCGCCTCGGACTTGGCCCGCAGACTCGCCATCACCAAGCAGGCCGCGGCGAAGACGATCGCCGCACTCGTCGAACGCGGGTACGTCACCACCGAGACCGACCCCGCCGACATCCGCCGCAAGAACATCCGGATCACCGATCACGGGATCGGGCTGATCACCGAGAGCACGGCGATCTTCGACGAGGTGCGGGCCCGCTGGGAAGTGCGTCTGGGCGCCGCCGAACTCGCCGAGCTGGAAGCGCAGCTCGCCCAATTCGTCGGCGACTCGCCCATCAACCTCGACGCTCCGGGCTGGGCGGCAGGACAGGAACTGCGCTAGCGGTCAGCCGAGGGGCGTGGTCGGCCGGTCGGCGCCGCTTTCGGGGCCGCCGGAGACATCGCCCAGGGCCGCACCACCTTCGAACAGGTCATCAACGACCCGGACAGCCTGGCTGACTCATCCCGCCCCCTGCCAGTGATCTCCTCCCGAAGACGGTACAGCGGCGTTGAGGGCAGCCCCCACCCTCCCTTCGCACTAGTACTGCAACGGTCTTTGCCGTGACGGTTGGGCAGTTCGGTCGTTGATCAGTTCATGGGTGGGGAGCTTGCTGATGCCCGGTCGTGGGCTGGTGAACTGAAGTCCTTGCATGAGCGGTTCGCGCACCGCTTCTCCAGGTCGGAGCCGCGGGAGTCGGCTCTTGCCTATATGCGGGGGCTGATAGCTCCGCTGAAGCGGAAGAACGGCTGGACGCTCGCGGAGGAGGCCGGGCACGCGGGTCCGGACCGGATCCACCGGCTGTTGAACCGGATCGACTGGGACGCCGATGAGGTCCTGGACGACGTGCGGGACTACGTCGTCGAGCATCTCGGTGATCCGGACGCGGTGCTGATTGTGGATGACACCGGGTTCCTGAAGAAGGGTGTCCGCTCGGCCGGCGTCCGGCGTCAGTACTCCGGAACCGCCGGGCGGACGGAGAACTCCCAGATCGGGGTGTTCCTCGCCTATGCCGGCGGCCGGGGCCGCACGTTGATCGACCGACGTCTGTATCTGCCCACGTCATGGACGGATGACCGGGATCGGTGCCGGGCGGCCGGCATCGAGGACACGGTCGTCTTCGAGACGAAGGTGGTGATGGCCAAGGCCATGGTCCGCCGGGCGATCGCGGACCGGATTCCGTTCCGGTGGGTGACCGCGGATGCCGCCTACGGCTTCTCCAAAGGCTGGCGGTCCGAGCTCGAGCGGGCGGATGTCTTCCATGTCATGGCGACCACCCGCCATGACACCGCCGTCTCCCGCTGGGCCATGGACCATCCCGTTCACGACCTGTTTCCCGGGCTGCCCCGGCAGAAGTGGAAGCGTCGTTCCTGCGGCGACGGCGCCCACGGCCCGCGGGTCTACGACTGGGCCAGGGTCGAGGTCCGGCCCTGGCACCGCGAGGACCGCCGGCACTGGGTGATCGCCCGCCGAAGCGTCAGCCGGCCGGATGAGATCTCCTACTACATCGCCTACTGCCCGGCCGACGCCACACTCGACGACCTCATCCGCATCGCGGGAAGCCGGTGGGCGGTCGAGGAATGCTTCCAGAGTGCGAAGCAGGAATGCGGCCTGGACGACTACCAGGTCCGCCGCTACGACGGCTGGCACCGCCACATGACCCTGGCCATGGCGGCCCACGCCTGCTCACCGTCCTGAAGGCCCGTGAACTCGACACCGGGAAAGCAGAAACGGATCCTCCCAGCTCATACCCCTCACCCTCCCCGAACTCCGACGCCTGATCACCAGCCTCACCCACCGCCGACCAGCACCCATCGACCACGTCCTGCACTGGTCACACTGGCGCCGCAGACGACAACACCAGGCCCACGCCAGCCACTACAAACGACACGGCCACACACCACCAGACGCCAACAAACCATCACCAAAAAGACCGTTGCAGTACTAGCCGTTGTACGTCTTGAAGCTGATGACGGCGTCCGCTTCACCCCGCCACGTGACCGAGACCTCCACGGTGTCGATCCGTCCGGCCGAGGGCGGCACGAAGAAGAAGGTCTGGGCGGATTCCCCGCTCAGGACTGGCGGTCCATCCTGGCGGGACGGCAGGCCGGTGAGCCAGTCGCGGACATCGGCACGAGGCATGTGGAACGTTCCGGTCCAGGCGGTTGCGAAGATGCTGCTCTCGATTTCCGTGCAGGCCTCCTTGTCCAGGCGTGCCGGAGGCTTCCAGCCGATGCTCTTCAGAGCCTTCGCGCATGCGGCCGGACGTCTTTCGATCTCCTCGGGCTGCCTGATCACATAGACCACCCACAGCGGCAATCCGATCACCGCGACAGCGGTCAGGGCCATCAGGAACTTCCGCCATCGCGGCCACGGCGGGGCCGGTGGCGGCGGCCGCCAGGGTTGCAGCTTCGGCGTCCCCACGTAATTGCTGATGTCCACCACGTCCGCCTACCCCATGATCAAATTGAATGCGTTCAAGTTGAATGTGTTCAAGATTGTTGCACAGGTGACGGCCAACCAGATGATCAAGGAGGCGCTGGCTGGACAGCGGGTCCATGACCCCACACCAACGCGGGGCCGCTCCGTCCGGAACCAGGCCCCGGAGATGGCCAAGGGGCCGCCACCCGAGGTGGCGGCCCTCATCTCCGGGCCGGCCTACGGGGCGGGGTGAACTCCACGTCCGTGCCGCCACAGCCGGCCGCGATGCCGAACAGCCGCTCCCGCTCGGCCTCGGATGGCCGAGGACGCTGCCGCTCCCGGCGGGCAGGCCTGGACCCGGGCAGCGGGGCTCTACCCCCGGGTTCCCAGGCCGCACAGCCGCTCCCGGGAACCCGTAGGCACGGCTAGCCGCGCGGCCGCCCGCCCCGCCCCCGGCCGAGCCGTGAAACAACCCGCACAGCCGCGATCAAGACCTGCGCCACCTCCGCCCACTCCGGCGCCCACACGGACACCGCGGCCTGCACCACCTCGACGGCGAGCACCGAAGGCACCCGGCCCGCCAGCCGGCGCCTGCCGGACCGGCGGCTGCGCGGGGCCGGCTCCCCGGCGGGCCGGGCCGGCTCCCGCCCGGACTCCACGCCCGTCCCGACTCCCCACCCATTTCTGACGTGCTCATGCCAGATATCTCCTGACGCGAAAGTGCGGATCCCACCCCCGGCGGGAGGTGTGATCCGCACTTTGGAGCGGAGAGGGGTTAGCCCCGTAAGTACCGCAAAATCGCAGGTCAGGGGCCCATGGGGTGAAACTCGCGCACGCGTTCCATCACCGTCCCCTTAGCCCCGCAACCCCCGCCGATGCGACCTGGCGCACACCGGATCGGGTGGAATGAGCCACGTCGCGCTCGCCTCCAAATTCGAACATGAGATCTAACAGGAGGGGCGTCGTCCGCATACGTAGGAGACCGCCATGGCCAGCCCCGAGACCCCCGTCAGACCCCAGCCCGTCACCTGGGCTCCCAGCCAAACCGGACCTTGCTCGCGCTGGTCTGTTGACTGCACCATCTGGTGGATCAGGGCGGCAGGGGGAATCAGGCGCTGGCGTACTGGGCGGCGTACTCCTTACTGGGCGGGACGATGGTGATGACGTCGATCAGGACACCGTCGGGGGCGGCGAAGATGAAGTGGCGCTGGCCGAACTCCTCCGTGCGCAGTGGCAGCACCTCGGGAAGGCCGGCCTCGGTCACGAGCCGCTGGTGCTCGGAGTCCACGTCGTCGACCTCGAAGTTCAGCAGCAGGCCACCCCGGAGCGCGACCTGGTGGCCCTCGGGGACGGTCGGGTGGGCGTGGTCCAGGAGGGCCAGCTCGTACTGCGGGGCGTCGGGGCGGCGCAGGCTGACGTACCAGTCCGCCTCGAAGGTCACTTCAAATCCGAGGTGGCGGGTGTAGAAGTCGCGAGAGGCTGCCACGTCCCGGGTGGCGAGCACCGGGTAGAAGCCGCCGAGCTTGGTCGTGGGCATGGTCGTGGGTTCGTTCGTCATGGCAGAGGTCTTTCAGCTCCATTTCACATACCCGAGGTATGCGAACCGTGGCGTTAGCATACCCCCGGTATGCGAAATGGAAAGGGCGGTGCGCGCGATGGCGGTCAACCGGGCGGAGCAGCGGGCGGCCACACGGCAGACACTGCTGGCAGAAGGCCATCGGCGGTTCGCTGCCGACGGGTACCACCAGGTGGCGCTGGCCGAGGTGGCGCGGGCCGCCGGGGTCACCAAGGGGGCCGCCTACCACCACTTCGACAGCAAAGCCGGCCTCTTCCGGGCCGTAGTCGCCGAGGTCCAGCAGGAACTGGGCGAGCGGGTCGCGGCCGCAGCTGAGCAATACGAGGACCTCTGGGAGCAACTCCGGTCTGGCTGCCGGGCCTTCCTGGCCGCGGGGACCGACCCGGCAGTGCGGCAGATCCTGCTGGTTGACGCGCCGACCGTGCTGGGCTGGGATGAGTGGCGGGCCCTGGACGAGGAGTCCGCCGCCCGGCACCTCGCGGAGGCCCTGACGGCGCTCGCCACAGCCGGGATCATCGCTGATCAGCCGGTAGAGCCCCTGGCCCGGCTGCTCTCGGGGGCGATGAACGAGGCCGCGCTCTGGATCGCGCGAGGCGGAGACCCGCAGGCCGCGGAACAGGCACTCGACCGGCTCCTGGCGGGACTGCGCACCCCGGCCTAACGTCTCGCGCAGACGCCCGGCACCTTTCGAGTTGGTGCAGAGAAGCCACACCCCCACATGCCGATACGGGGTCGGCGCCTCGCCCTTGTGCGCGTCATGTAAGGCCGCCCGTCAGGCGCAGCACGGGGGCTGAACCGTGTCCGTCCTGCCGCCCGGCCTCCCCCGGCTGCGGACTCTGGTCACCTACCTGCGCGGCGAACTCAGCCGCACGGAACAGGCCCTCGCCGCCGCCGAGGAGCGCGAGGCCGCCACCGCACGGAAGCAGGCGGAGCCCGCGCCCGAGCCCCCGGCATGGCTGATAGAGCGCGGGATCGGTGTCGGCCGCCTCCGGGTCCGCGTTCACGCCGGCGCGGCTGGGACACGCGCAGCCGCTGCGCGCCCCGGCCGGCGCCGACCAGATACGCGCCCTGTTCGCCCAGGGCATCCCCGCGTGCGTTCACTGCCTGCCGGACACCGCCCTCGGGGTGCTGGAGTGAATCGCCGACCTCAGGGTGGAGACATGACCGAAGACAGGCCAAAAGTGGTCGTGTACCCACCCGACGCCCAGGGCGGGCGACGCGTCCGCGCGGACGGGGAGATCCTCGGCCGCGCCCTGGACCCCCGTGACCTCCTGGAGTTCCTGCGCCGGGTAGGCCTGGACCCAGACAGCGTCCGTCTGGACGACCCACTGCTGATCGAATGGCGCGGGGGCGGGCCAGCCGTCTGGAGCCCGTACACCGGCGAGGAGTGAACGGCTCCCCCTGCCCGTCATCACCACCACGCCCGTCCTCGCAGCTCCTGAGGTCAGAACCAGACCGGCGCCCGCCCGGTATACGGCCGTGCGGGCCGCCACCCCGTGAAGGGGTGACGGCCCGCACTCGCCCGCCGGTGAGCGGTTCCCGCCTGGCGGGCCGAAGTTCGACGAACTGCTCGCGTGCCCGCCGGCCGAGCGACGCCGTGCACATCTCCGAGATGTTCCGCCTGGTGCCGCGGCACCGGGCACATCCTCGACGTGCTCGACGTCCTGCACCGGGACCGCCTCGCCCTGCGCATCAATGACGGCGCGTTCTCCGCGATGGACCTCACCCCGAGAAAACCGCCACTTCGTGACGAGCTATCAGATTCCGTGTCGGTGAGTGCGGGCACCGAGAGTGACGACGGGCGCTCTTATCTTTCACTTAGAACGTTCCCCTAGCGTCTCGTTCATGATGATGCAACGTGGTGCAATCGGATCTGTTGTCCTCACGGCCGTGGCCTTGACGGCCATCGTCGGGGTGGCCGCCGCAGCTCCCACCCCAGACAAGGCCGCCCCGGTGTCCCACGGCGAGGTGACGGACAATCTGTACATGTCGCTCGGCGCATTCGAGGATGCCACGTCCGGCGAGGACCCTGAGGTCAAGGCCATGATTGACCGTACAGACATCGGCGGCGTACAGGTGGTGGTGCCCTGGAAGGCCCTTGAGGGGAAGAAGGGGGAGTACAAGTGGTCGCGGCTGGACAATGCCCTGAAGTATCTCCAGGATCGCCACAAGAAACTGTTCGTCCAGGTTCAGGATCGGTTCTTCGATGTAGCCATGAAGGACGCCAACGTTCCCCAATATGTGAAGGACGAGGGCGGGGTTGCGCCGACGGTCGATGAGAACCCTGACAACCCCACCACCCATGGGGCCATGGCCGCGCAATGGAACAAAGAGGTGCGAGCAGACTTCCAGGCCATGCTGAAGGCGATGGCGGAGAAGTTCGACGGCAAGCTCGCCGGGGTGAACCTTCCGGAGACCGCGGTCGAGGTGGACACCAAGAAAGATCAGACCAAGTACACCTCGAAGTCCTACATCGATGCCGAGATCGACAACATGCGCTACGGCAAGAAGGTCTTCACCAAGACGCAGTTCATCCAGTACATCAACTTCCTGCCGGATGACGACGACCACAAGCGCATGAAGGAGATGTTCGACCTCGCCAGGGACAAGAAGATCGGCATCGGAGGACCGGACACCCTGCCGGAACGGCAGTACCAGATGGAGAACTCCTACAAGTTCCTCCACGAATACAAGGATGTTCTTCCCCTCGTCGCGATGGCCGTCCAGGAACCCGACATCAACGCCAAGGACCCCAAGACCGGTAAGCCGTTCACCCGCGAACGGTTCACGGACTTCGCCCACGACTACCTCGGTGCGCGCCAAATGTTCTGGACCACCGAAGCAGGCTGGCTGCAGAAGCCCCCGGCATGACACGTGCACGAGTGCGGCCACTCAGACCCGTGTGAGTGACCGAGCGCTCCCGGGGGGCACTTCGCGATGGGGCCTTGACCCCGGATTCTGAATATGTCTATGCGGCTCGGGCCAGGGTAGTTGCTGATTGCATGGAAGTCGTTCTCGTAGGCGATCGGAGACTGTTGACCGAGGCGGGAGTGCCAGCGTCGGGTGTTGTATCGGGTCAGCCCGCGGAAGGCGTCGAGTCGCGCTTCACGCTCGCTCGACCAGCCCTTGCGGCCTTTGAGCGTCTCCCTCTTGAAGGCGGCGTTGAAGCTCTCCGCTGCGGCGTTGTCCGCGCTGGACCCGACCGCGCCCATGCTCTGCCGGACCCCTGCTGACCTGCAGATTTCAGCGAAGGACCTACTCGTACGTTGCGAGCCGTGATCGGTGTGCATGATCGCTCCGGCCAGGCTCCCCCGGGTCCGCTCGGCTGTGGCGAGGGCGTCGATGACGAGCTCGGCTCGCATGTGATCGGCGATCGGCCCACCCGGCCAGCCGGCGTGAGGCGAGATCGATGACGGTCGCGAGATAGAGCGGCTTCGAACCGCTGACCGGCAGATACGTGATGTCACCGACGTCGCAGAGCCGCTTCACGCCGTGACGACGCTGGTGATCTTCAACGAACTGGCAGCGGTTCACCAGCGCGCATCCGTCGCGAAATACCGGGCTGCCATGCGGAGGATGTCGCTCTCTTCCTCTAGCTCGCGGATCCTCTTGCGGGCTACGGCCAGCTCCGCCTGAACGTCGTCACCGCTGGCCTGCGAGGCGGCTGGCTGTGTCGAGTGGGAGCCGGGGCGGCGACCGTCGGATCGTGGCTCCCGGCCTCGACCGGTACGACGCGACCGCGTCCGCCTTGCTCGGCGGGGTAATGCTTCATCCCCACGGGGACTCCGTTCTCCTGGACCATCAAGATCCAAGTGTCTCCGGTGTCCAAAATCCGGGGTCAAGGCCCCTCCGAAAGCTCACCCCCGGAACGCACCTCATCAGAACCAGGTCACCACGGCTCACGCTGACGGCGCTCCGCAGGCAGCGCCCGGGACCGGTGCCGGCTGATCCGGCGCGGGACCGGCCCGGCGCACTGTCCGAGGGCCAGTCGTCTACCCGCAGTGACGTGTCGGGCACTGCCGGAGCGGGGGTGCTGCCGCGTCAGCCGAGCGCGCGGTCGAGGTTGAAGGCAGCGCTGATCAGTGAGAGGTGGGTGAAGGCCTGGGGAAAGTTGCCCAGTTGTTCGCCGGTCGGGCCGATCTCCTCCGCGAACAGACCGAGGTGGTTGGCGTAGGTGAGCATCTTCTCGAAGGCGAGCCTGGCTTCCTCCAGCCGGCCCGCGCGGGCCAGCGCCTCCACGTACCAGAAGGAACAGATCGAGAAGGTGCCTTCGGGTCCGTGCAGTCCGTCCGGGCTGGCGGTCGGGTCATAGCGGTACACCAGCGAGTCGGAGACCAGGTCGCTGGTGAGGGCGTCCAGGGTGGAGAGCCACTTGGGGTCGGTGGGCGAGACGAACTTGGCCATCGGCATCATCAGCAGCGAGGCGTCGAGCACCTGGTCGTCCAGCCCCTGGACGAACGCCCCCCGCTCGGCCGACCATCCGCGTGCCATGATCTGCCGGTAGATCATGTCCCGGGACTCCCGCCAGTGGTTCAGGTCCGCCGGCAGACCGCGGCGGTTCGCCATGCGCATCGCGCGTTCCAGGGCCACCCAGCACATCAACCGCGAGTAGACGAAGTCCCGCCGGCCCGCCCTGGTCTCCCACACCCCTTCGTCGGGCTGGTCCCAGTGCTCGCACAGCCAGTCCACGACGGCACCGACCTGGTCCCAGCGGTCACTGCTGATCGGCTGCCCCCACTTGTCGTAGAGGTAGATCGAGTCGATCAGGGCGCCGTAGATGTCCAGCTGGAGCTGGCCAGTGGCCGCGTTGCCCACCCGGACCGGTCCGGAGCCGAGGTATCCCTCCAGGTGCGGAAGCTCGTACTCGGGCAGCTCGGTGCGCCCGTCGATGCCGTACATGATCTGCAGCGGACCGGTCTCCCCCGTGCCCTGCAGGATGCCCCGCTCGGAGATAAACCCCATGAACGCCTCGGCCTCCGAGGTGAACCCCAGGCGCAGCATCGCATAGACGCAGAAGGCGGCGTCGCGGACCCAGACATAGCGGTAGTCCCAGTTGCGCTCGCCGCCGATCTGCTCGGGCAGGCTCGTGGTCGGTGCGGCAACGATCGCGCCGGTCGGTGCATAAGTGAGCAGCTTCAGCACCAGCGCGGAGCGGTTCACCATCTCCCGCCACCGCCCGTGGTAGCGCGAGCCGGCCAGCCAGTGGCGCCAGAACCGGACGGTCGCCTCGGCCTGCTCCTGCGCCTCGGCGCGCGGGCACGCCCGAGGCGGGACGTCGTCGCCGACCTGGTCGAGGGCGAAGACGTGGGACTCGCCCTCAAGGAGCTTGAAGTGCGACCACACGTCCGGGCCGTCGGCTTCCAGCGGTGCGGTGGCAGTCAGCGCGAGCGTCAGTGACGGGGAGCGGAACACCGCCGTGTGGCCTTCGAGGTGCGTGGTGTGGGCTTCGGCGCCGTAGCCGAAGCGGGGGGCGATCCGTGCCCTGAACGGGAGGGTTCCGCGGACGCAGATCACCCGCCGGATCAGCCGGTGCCGGGCCGCCTCGCGCGACTCGTCGACCACGGGCATGAAGTCCTGGATCTCCGCTACCCCGTCCGCGGCGAAGAACCGTGTGATCAGCACGTTCGTGTCGGGGAAATAGAACTGTCTGGTGCGGGTCGGGGCCTCGGCGGCCAACTCGAACGCCCCACCCCGGTCGGCGTCGAGGATGGCCCCGAAGACGCTGGGCGCATCGAAGCGCGGGCAGCAGTACCAGTCGATGGTGCCGTTCGTGCCGACCAGGGCGGCGGTACGGAGATCGCCGATCAGGCCGTGCTCGGAGATCGGGATGTAGCGACCGCCGTCCGCCTGCGCGAAACCAGCCGTGTCAAACGCCATGCGGGCCTCCCTGCTGCTACGGCCCGGGCCAGGAGATGAAGCCTTGCTCCCCATGCTAAACCTCTCATCGAGGCCGGGGCCTGACGGAGCCGTGCGGACAGGACTGGGCCGACTCGCTTCAGGCCACCCTGCTCCCATTGCTGCTGGCGCTTCGGCAGGGGCGGTTGGTGCGCACCATGCCGAGGTGCCGGGAGACTACTTCCCGCTCCTGGAGGTGCGGCGCTCCCCGTCGCCGGAGCCCGTCACCCACCCCGGTGGGCAAGTCCTGATCCGTCACCTTCCGCCGCCGCGGCCGCCCGCACCCGTTGCTCCTCGCGAGCGGAGCCGACGTCCGTTCCAGGGGTGTACGGCTCACGACCGTCGCGAGGTCCTCCAAGGCTTGCTTCTGCATTTCCGCCCCGCGCCGCACCACCGGGCTCCCGTCCCCGGCGGCGGCGCCCTCCCACGCGTGGAGCGCCTCCTCCACGCGCGCCCAGTCCGGATTCCTGTGCTCGCGCACATCGACCGCCGCCTGCGCGGTATCCCTCCATGGCCTCGGCGAACCGCTCCGCCTCGGGGACGGGACGGCTGTCGGCCCGCGGGACGTGGCTCTCCATGAGCATCGCCACCCGGCCGAACCCCTTGAGCGCCTCCTGCGCCTCCTCCGCCTCGCGCGACGTCAGGCCCCTGGGGCGGACCGGTTCCTGCCTCGCCTGGTCGTATGTATCCTGCCAGGCGGCACGTGCCTCCCTGCTCGCCAGCAGTGCCCTGCGCATGTCGGCGTGATGTTCCCGGTTCGGTTCGGCGTAGCTGCGGAGCACCGCGGCAGCGTAACGACCCTCGGCGGCGAGCCAGTCCGTCCAGGGCGGAGTGGTGGAGGCTGTATCGGCTGCCCGCAGAAGGGGGCTCTGGGAGACCCAGGTTGATCTGGCCCTGGCTGGCCCGGAGGCCGGTGGCGAAGCTGGGGTCATGACCAACAACAACAGTGATGTGACCGGCTTCCACGACCGTGTTGTCCTGATCACCGGCGGAACCAGCGGGATGGGCCTGGCAACCGCGCGTCTACTCTTGGAAGCCGGCGCCCAAATCGTCATCACCGGCCGCGACGATGCCCGCCTCGACCGCGCAGCCGAGCAATTGGACAAGGCGTCCGACCAGGGTGCCCGTCTGCTCACGGTCCGGGCCGACTCCGCCAGCCTCACCGATCTCGACCGCTTGGCTGCCCTGATCCGTGAACGACACGGACGTCTGGACGGCGTGTTCGCCAATGCCGGGGTCGGCGTGTTCCAGCGCAGTGGCGAGGTCACCGAGCGGGACTTCGATCTCAGTGTCGACGTCAACTTCAAGGGCGTGTTCTTCACGGTCCAGAAGGTGCTGCCGCTGCTCGACGCGGCGGGTGGCGGTTCCATCGTGATCAACGCCTCGTGGACCCTGCACCGGGGCCTGGCCGTCGCACCGGTGTACGCGGCCACGAAGGCTGCCGTCCACAATCTGGCCCGCACGCTGGGCAGTGATCTCGCCGGGCGCGGCATCCGGGTCAACTCGATCAGCCCGGGCTATATCGTCACCGAGATGTTCGATGCCGCCAACCCGGACCCTGCCTCGCACGAGGCCATCCGCGCCCAGGTGCCGCTGAGGCGGCTCGGCCAGGCCCAGGACATCGCCGAGACCGTGGCCTTCCTCCTTTCCCCGCGGTCGTCCTACATCACCGCCCAGGACATCGCCGTCGACGGGGGCCTGGCGACCGCCATCCCCGCCTCCTGACAGCGGGGGCGGCTGCCTGGCCCCAGCAGGGCCAGGCAGCCACCCATCACGACCGGCGACAATCGCCGTATGAGCACAGCTATCAGCCTGGGCGAGTTCCTCCGCACCCGCCGCTCCCTCCTGCACCTCGAAGACGTTGCACTGCCCGACTTCGGAGGCCAGCGCCGGGTCGCGGGCCTGCGCCGCGAGGAGATCGCACAGCTCGCCGGAGTGAGCGTCGACTACTACACCCGGATGGAACAGGGCCGCGTACCCAACCCCTCCGGCGCGGTACTCGACGCCCTCGCCCGCGCCCTGCGGCTGGACGGGGATGCCACCCGGCACTGCACCGCCTCGTCCGACCGCAGTCCGCCGCCCGGCACGTCCCCCGGAGCCAGCCCCGGCCGCAACGCGTGCGCCCTATGCTCCAGCGGTTGCTGGACGACCTGGTGGACATGCCGGCGGTAGTGATGGGCCGACGCATGGACATACTGGCCTGGAACACGGCAGCGGTCGCCCTCTTCGGCGACTACGCGGAGCTGGACCGAGCCGAGCGCAACATCGCCCGGATCACCTTCCTCGACGAGACGTCCCGGGAACTGTATGCGGACTGGGCCTCCTGCGCCCGCGAGAACGTGGCCTACCTCCACCTGGCCGCAGGACGGCACCCCGAGGACCCCCAGTTGGCGAGCTTGATCGGCGAACCGAGCACCCGGTGCAGGACAAGACCTCCGGTACCAAGCGATTCCACCATCCGGTGGTCGGCGATCTGGAACTCGCCTACGAAACCCTGCGCCCAACGGACGACCCGGATCAAGCCTTGATCACGTACGCCGCCGAGCCGGGCAGCCCCTCGCACGACGCCCTGCGGATGCTGCTGGCCTGGGCCACCGAGACGCCTTCCCCGATGCCGGCCGACGACCGCGCGCGCTGACCTTCCGGGCAGTCCCGGCCTCACCACCGGCGACCCGCTCAAGGCCCCCGCCAGGCGCCCTTCGCCCAGGCGCTCGTCGTCACCCCCCGGCTCGACCGTCTCGGGCACGGCCCTGGTCGCCACCGGAACACCCACCCTCGACGCGCTCATGCTGAGCGCCGGCGCGGGCGCGGCCGGAGCGGCCTCGGTACGCCTGAGCACCGGCCGCACCCTGCACACCGTCCTCACCGGCTGGCTCAACCCCAACGCTTAAGAAAGGGAACGGACATGGGCCGGCCGGAACTCCCGGTAAGCCAGCCGAGCCGGCCCGCGGGCATCCTCGCCACCGGGCTGCGCGGCGTGCGGCGCACCGCCGGGATCAGCTACGCGGAACTCGCCGCCACGGCGCGGTTCTCCCGTCAGACCCTCCGGCGGGCCGCCTCCGGCAACACCGTGCCGGAGGCGGCCGTGGTCGT
This sequence comes from Streptomyces sp. ADI95-16, assembly GCF_003721495.1. Lineage (NCBI taxonomy): Bacteria > Bacillati > Actinomycetota > Actinomycetes > Kitasatosporales > Streptomycetaceae > Streptomyces > Streptomyces sp. ADI95-16. Next base: position 82,438 of record NZ_CP033581.1, read on the forward strand.
CGCCTACGAGCAGGGGTGCGGGGCCGACCCCGCACCCCTGCTCGTCCTGTGGAAGCGTGCCCGGATCGACAAAGAGCAGCGCAGCCGGGAAGCGAAGCACTGATCGGGGCCCCTCCGGCCGCTGCCCGTGCGGTATCACGAGTCACCCGAGGCGGGCCTGGCATAGCGCACCCTCCGGATACGGCCCGCCTCCGGCGGTAGAGCGGCATCGCACACTGAAGGCCTTGATCTGGCTGACGCCAACCTGCTCTGCAGGCCGGATTCCGTATCTGTCGGGCGGCCATGCACGCGCAGTAGCGTCGACCGACCTGTGCGAGGCAAGCGACTGGGAGCGCATGCGTGCGGTTCGACATCTTCTGCAGCCTGACTCAGGCGCAGCCTGGCGGGATCCTGCCTCCGCATGCGGTGGTTCTGCGCAACTTCCTCGAACAAGCTCGGGTCGCGGACGGGTTGGGGTTCGACGCGGTATGGGTGGCCGGCAGTCATTTCAGCAGCGAGCTGCAAAGGTCGCACCGGCGACCGGTGATTCCGCACTGGCGGGGAGAGGTGGGGCTGAACACGGACTTCTGCCAGCTCGCGGGTCAGATCCTGGCCCGGACGGAACGGATCGAGGTGGGGTCCGCGATCATGAACATCGTTGGTCAGGGTGGGCCTCTGGCCGCCGCCGAGCGGGTCGCAGCGCTCCTCGGCTGGCACGGGCTCGATCCGGCGGAGAGGCGGCGGATCCGTGTCGGGTTCGCCGGGGGGCGCTTCGACTACATCAACCGGCTCAGTGGGATCGGCCCGCGCGCCGAGTGGGAGCGGGAGGCATGGCCGCAGGTGCGCTCGGCCGTCGCCGCGGAGGCGGCCGAGATCTTCGTACGGCTGCTGGCCGGCGAGGCCCTCGCCAGTGACGATGTCCCCGAGGCGGAGCTGCGGCCCGAGCACTTTGGTGACCTGGACGCGTACCGGCGGGCATGGAAGGCGAAGGGGCCGGTGGGAGAGCGCATCGTGGTGCCCCGCCAGTGGGAGTTCGAACCCGTCAGGGCGGTACCGGAGATCGCCCGCCCGGAGCTTCTCGAACTCGTTCTGGGATCGCAGGACCACGCCCTGCAGGCGCGGCTGAACCGCTTCCGTCCGGTGAAGGTGTTCAACCTCAGCATCACCCCGCCCGCGGTCATCGAGGCGACTCACGCGCGCATGGAACGGGCGTACCACCCGGCGGGCGGACCCTGGCGGCGCGAGTACATGCCCCGCACCGTGTTCGTGTTCCTTCAGGACGAGCCCGGCCGGTCCGCAGGCGACAACCGGGCGGCCGCGCGCGCGGACGCCGAGATGCGGCTGGCAGCCTACTGGCAGGCGCTGGAGGGCACACTGAGCCCCGCTCGCATCGCGGCGGCGGCCGACAACGCGCTGATCGGAACCGCCGCCGACATCGCCGAGCAGATCACCAGCCGCTTCCAACCCGAGGACCGGCTCATGCTCTGGTTCGACTTCTTCACCCATGACAGCCAGCGGGTCTGTGCGCAGATGGAATCGTTCATGACCCGCGTAGTGCCGCGCCTCCCGCAGCACTACGGCAACCCGGGAGGGCTCAGTGCAAGGACTCCTGCCCGCCCGGCCGGAACGCCGGGACCTGTGGCAGCAGCGCGTCCCGCGCCCTGAGTCGGTACGTCTGGCGAGGTCACGGCGAGTAGACCCGGACGGCATGGTCCGCGGCCTGTACGGTCCATCCGTCACCATGCCGGGCCAGTACCTCCCCCGGCTCCGCCCGCGTGCCGCTCCCCGACTCCTGAAGGTGGCCGATCTGAACCCGGAGCCCGTCGACGCAGGCCGCTGCACGGGGCCCGAGCACGTTGAGGGCCGCCACCTTGCGCTGCAGCATGCGTGCCGGTTCGGTGAAGTCGATGAGCTGCTCGGCATCGGTGAACGGCGGCGTGTGAGACGCCTGGTCCGCGTTCTGCACGATGCCGGGGTCGCCCGCCACCGCGCGCTCGGCCCCTTCCTCCAAGACCTGGGCCATCAAGTCGACCGAGGCCGAACGCAGTGCGACGGCGCTCAGTTCGGTGGGCAGGGGCGCCTCACGGACGCTCAGCACGGGGCCGGTGTCGAAGTCCTCCGCGGTCCGGTGCAAGGTCGCCCCGATCGTGGACGCCCCCTCGTAGACGAGCCGGAACGGGTTCGGACCGCGCCCCGCCGGCAGGGCCGAGGGGTGCAAGTTGAGCGCCCCGTGGCGGGGAACGGCCAGTAGCTGGGGCGGAATCCTGCGCGGGAACGCGGCCGAGATCACCAGATCGGGTGCCAGAGCGGCGGCCACCGGGGCGGCGACGGTAGCCAGGGACCCGGTCACCAGAACATGGGATTGCCTCGGCAGATCGAGCACAAAAGGATTCGCTCGCCTGCCGTAACGCAGGCCCGCCCCCGCCGGGGGCGTCACCACCAGCACCAGCTGATGACCATGCCGCTCCGCCCAATCCGCCACCAGGCGGTACCCGGTCATCAAGGCGCTCAACACAACGACACGTAACGGCTGGAGATTCACCCGCCACATGCTAGCCAGCTACTCAGGCCTATATCTCACCGTCGCCGTCCCACGGCATTCCAGTGCCTGAAGGCGGTGCGCTGGTAGCCGGTACGGTCCTCCACCGCGACCGGCAGCGCGGACACCGCGACACCGATCGGGAGGACCTGCGGCACCGTGCGCTCCTCGGTGGCGTGCGCGGTGGTGGCAGGCAGGGACAGGACAAGGACCTCGGCCGCGACCGGGGCCCGCATCATGATCATCACGAGCCGGTTGCATCCGCTGCAACTCGGCCAGGGACAACCCCGCAGGGGCCGGTTCACCCGCCCGGGGCGCACGGTTCACCGGCGAAACGCCACTGCACACCTGTGGTGTGTCCCCGGACGCGGAGCAAACCCACCACCCGTGGCAACCCGCAGCCCACGCGCCGAAGGCGCGCAGCGGTCCGCGAGGAGCACCTCCCGCGCCCCCTCAGCCGGTGGTTTCACCGTGTGAGGACGATGAAGGCCGTGGCGGCACCACTAGCTTCGGGTGTGCTGGCGGCCCGGGGAGGCCGCAGGCACCCACCACAGAGGGGAAAACTGCACATGACCATGAGCAAGAGGACCCGCGCAGCCGTGTGGACCAGCGTCGCTCTCGGCCTCCTGGCTGGCGGAACCTGGGCGGGGACAGCGGTGGCCGCACCGCCCGGCTCCGCGAAGGTGACCGCCCCCTACGCGCAGGCCGCGGCCGTGGTCAACGCCAACGGCAGCGTCAACCGGTCCAAGGGCGTCGAGGCCGTCACCAAGCCCGCGGCAGGCCATTACTGCGTCGAGCTGGAGGACAAGGACCTCGACATCCGCAAGCTCGTCCCGACCGCCACCCTGCAGTACATCAGCTTCGAATACGACGTCCGGATCTCGATGTGGCCGCACCCCTCGTGCGGGACCCGCACCGACACCTTCCTCGTCATCACCGGCAAGCCCGGCGTCTACGAAGACGCCTCCTTCTCCATCGTCGTCCCCTAACCCCCTCCCCGGGCCACGCGCCGGCACGACGGGTTCCCTGCACAGTGCCGGCACGCGGCCCATCCCCCGCACCCGAAACCGTGGCCAGGACTATCCGGCCGCCAGCCCCGCCCCGTCCCGCGGCCGCTCAGCCGGCGGCCGCGGCCGGCCCCTGACCGGAACGTCCTACACCGTCACCTACAGGCGCAGCCGCTGAAAGCGCAGCCGGTGGCGGTGGATGCCGCCGTAGTCGATGGCCCGGTCGGCGCTGACCTCGGCGACCAGGGCGGGGTGGACGAGGGTGGTGTCCAGGACGTCGCGGCTCCCCCACGTCGCCGAGAAGCGCACGCCCTCCCACAGGTGCCCGGCCGCGGCCGCGGTGAGATGATCGGCGACCTGCCGGGCCGCGTCCGGGCACAGCGGTACGGTGCGGCCGACCGCGCGCAGCCAGCCGTCCTGGTTGTGCCGGCCGAGGACGGGAAGCTGCGGACGGGTCAGGGTGCCGGTGATCGCGCCGACGATGATCTCCGTGGTGTCCCGCCTCCTGATCTTGGTCCACCCCCGGTACCCGGGCAGGTAGCGGCCGTTCAGGGGCTTGAGCAGGATCCCCTCCACCCCGGACACGTCCGTCCAGGGCTCCAGCCACTCCCGCGCCTTGGCCAGGTCCGTCGTCTGCGGGCAGGGCGTCCACGGGGACGTCAGGGCGTACTCGGAGAACAGCCCTTCCAGCAGGGTGCGCCACTCGGCGTACGGGCCAGTGAGGAGCTCTTGGCCGTCCTCCTGCATGACGCCGAAGGCGATGAAGAACGCTGGGCTCTTCGCGGCGAGCGCGATGGCGGTGCGGCCGTGGGCTGGAGGGCTTCGAAGGACAGCCGGCCGGCTGCGGTGTCCCAGACGATGAGCTCGCCGTCGAGGACCAGGACGTCCGGCGGCTGCGACCAAGTCGGGGAATCGGTCTTGGACGAGGGAGCCGCGCCGGGTCTGCAGGAGCAGCCGGCCGCCGGGGCCGGCGGGGGTGAAGAGGGTCGCGCGGTGGCCGTCGAACTTCTGCTCCGCCGCGAAGCCGCTCGCCAGGACGCCGGAGCCGGGGACGTACCCGGCGGCCTGGGCGAGCATCGGCGCGAAGGGCGGGGTGAGAACCACTCGGGGATGGCCTCTTGCACCGCCTGCTCCGGGCCTGGCACCCGACAGCCTCCCCCAGCCAGGCATGTATGGCGCGTGGATACGGCCAGAGGGCCCTGCCCAGTCAGGCTCCGGGGTGGGCCGGCTGCCGCTGTGACTCCACAAGCCGGGACGCGGCACTTCTGGCAGAGCGGATTCCCACCAACCTCATATCGGCAGCATGTTCGATGGCTTCTCTGCACCACCGTCGAACCTTTGGTTCACGAGCGATGGCGCCCTGGACAGTGCGGTACCGGCATCGGAGGGATCGTCCCCGCCAGCCTCATCACCAGCGGTGGTGATGTCTGGTCTGCTGCTCCGGTCGGAAGTTTGTCTCCATGCGGAGGGTTTCATGGCGGATTTTCCTGGTGTTTCGACCTCGTCCATCACAACGGATTCCTGGGAGCCGTTCGTCGAGGAGGGCCGGGAGATGGGGCAGGTCCACTTCCTGGTGCAGAAGGAAGGCGGGCTGATGGCGGGGCTGTGGAGGACCGACGCCGAGATCGGCGCGGAGATCCCCTACAACGTCACGGGTTCCGACACGTTCCACGTCCTGCAGGGGGAAGCGGAGCTGGAGACCTCCGACGGCAAGAAGATCAACCTCATCGCCGGGGGCATCTACTCCTTCCCGGACGGGTTCAGCGCGACCTGGCGCACCCGCTCGCCCTTCGTGAAGTTCTTCGTCATCGCCTGACCACGGGCCGCGGCGAACGGCCGGCGCCATCGACGCCGAGCGGACCGCCACGGCAACCGGCCGGCCCGAACACCCCGGAAGAGCGGCGCGCGGCCGCCGTCACCGACCAACGACGGGCGACGGTTTGAACCTCGCCCCGGAAGACCGAAGGGAACCAAGAGTGAGCAAGGGAGAGTCTCGTCCGGATGCCGTGATCATCGGTGGTGGATTCGCCGGTGTGACGGCCGCGCGTGAGCTGACCATGCGCGGACGCCGCACGGTGCTGGTCGAATCGCGTGACCGGCTGGGCGGCCGGACCTACACGAAGGACCACGACGGGCACCCGATGGAGTTCGGCGGCACCTGGGTGCATCCGCTGCAGCCGAACGTGTGGGCGGAGATCCAGCGCTACGGCCTCGAAACCGAGCCGCTGCCGGTCATGGAAGGGCTGCGGCAGGCCGTCGTGTCCGGCGGACGTGTCGTGGACCTCTCCGACGACGACGTCGCCCGCGCCATGGAACTGCTCGACCAGTTCTGCTCGCCCGGCAGAACCCTGTTCCCAGAGCCCTACACGGAAGCCTGGGGCCCGGACCCACAAGGCATCGGCGACCGGTCGTTCCGCGAACAGCTGGCGACCGTGAAGGCCGATCCGGTGCTGTACGACTGGCTGGAAGCGATGTGCTGCGCGGTCGCGCTCGGCCCGCTCGACAAGTCCGCGGTCACCGAGTACCTGCGCACTTACGCCCTGTCGGGGTGGAGCGCCGAGCAGGCATCGGCCGCCCTGACGGCTACGAAGCTCGTGAAGGGCACGCGCGAGCTGATCGACGGCATCGCCGGGCAGGCCACGCTCGCCGACATCCGCCTCAACTCGCACGTCACTCGTGTCGTCCAGAGCGACGGCGAGGTACGCGTCGAGCTCGCCGACGGTGACACGATCACCGCGCCCACGGCTGTGATCGCGCTGCCGATGAACGTCCTGAACAGCGTGGAGTTCGAGCCCCGCCTGTCCGACACCAAGCGGAGGGCCGCTGACGAGCGGCACGCTGGCGCCGGCCGCAAGAGCATCGTCAAGGTCAAGGGCGACATCGGGAACGTGAGCGTGCTCGCCCCGGAGGCTTACGCGGTCAACTGGGTGGTCACCTACGCGCAGGGGGGCCCGGAAGGCACCTGGGTGGTCGCGTTCTCCAGCAACCCGGACCGCCTGCCCATGTCCGCCTTCGACGACACCGCCGGCATGCAGGAAGCCCTGCAGCCGCTGCTGCCCGGCGTCGAGGTCGAATCCATCGTCGGATGGGACTGGTCCAACGACCCGCTCTCCCTGGGCACCTGGTGCATCTACCGGCCCGGACAGCTCGCCGGCATCCTGCCCGACCTGCGCACCACCGAAGGACGGCTGTTCTTCGCGGGCGCCGACTCGGCCATCGGGTGGCGTTCCTTCATCGACGGGGCGATCCAGAGCGGCTACCACACCGCCCGTCACATCGACGACTACCTGAACAACGGCAGCCGGTAGGCCAGACCGCCGCTGGATCCCGACCCTCTCGGACCTGGGCCGCGCCGCCCAGGTCCGAGGGGGCGAGTCACGGGACGGGAGGCGTGCTGCCGCTCCCACCGGGACCGGCAGGCTGGTCACGGCGTTCCCGGCCCCGCTGGACCGCGTTGGCCAGGAGCCGGGCCGCCACGCCGAGCAGCAGTAGATTCAGCGTGATCTGCCCCGTGGTCAGCAGCCGGGCGTTCTCGCTGCGCGCGGTGATGTCGCCGAACCCGACCGTGCTGAACACGGTCATCGCGAAGTACAGCGCGTCGGTGCGCGAGAGAGGTTCGCTGAAGCTGCCCGGCGCGGTGTGCTCCAGCAGGAAGCAGGCGGTGGCGTAGAGCAGGACGAACAGCGGCACGGTGATCGCCATGGCCTCCATGGCTTTCAGCCCGGGCCGCGGAGCGAGTGTGATCTGGTAGATCTGCCAGGCCAGGAGCCCCACCACAGCCGCGATGCCACCGAGGAGCGCAAGGACGGTGGTGGCCGTGAAGGCCGAGTCCATGGGCAGCAGGTAGTAGGCGGTCACGAGGAGTACCGCCGTTACCAGCGAACGCACCGAGGCGAGTAGTACCTGCCGGCGGTGACGACCCGAGTTACCGTTCACGACTCCACCCCGACCGCAGCGCATGCCCTGCGCCCAACCTCCCCGGTGAGACGGGCAATGCGCGGCAGGCACGCCATGAGGTCACCGACTTGGCCGCTCGCGCGTCCGCGATGGCATTTGCCGCAACAAGGAGAAGGGGCCACACGGGTGGTCGGGAGCGGAACCCGTAAGGGCGCACGGCGCCGCCAACCGGGTCCGGGGCGATCAGCGTTCGAGCATGAGGGCGGTATGTACGGCCGCTTCCTCCCGAGGAGTGGGTGATGACCGCTTCCGGCTCCGGCCACGAACCCGCCTCGACCAGCGGGTGGGACGCTCGCCTGTACTGGCGGTGGATCGGCTACAACACGCTCGCTTTTCTCACCGTGCTGACCGTCGGGTTCCTGCTGATCCTGCTGGGCAACGACGTCCTCCACATGAACCTGGCCAGCCGTAACGTGATCCTCGCGCTCCTGATCGCGACCCTGGGTGCCGCACTGTTCGGTGGAGTCCTGGGAGCCCTGCAATGGCTCGTCGTCAAGGAGCGGGTCCCCGTACCGCGCAAGGTGTGGGTCACCTCCAACGTCGGTCCGGCGCTGCTCGCATGGCTTCTGGTGATCATGCCCGCCGTGATCAGCGCGCAGGGCTCCCACCAGACGGTCTCGACGGCCTACCTGCTGGCCGCCAGCCAGAGCCTGGCCCTGGGACCCCTGCTCGGCCTGTCCCAGTCACTGGTCCTCCGCAAGGTCACCACACGCTGGAAATGGTGGATCGGGGCAAACCTCGCCTCCTGGCTCATCGTCGACGCCCTCATCTACCTGCTGTCACGATGGGCCGCCGATCTCAATGTGCTCACCGGTGACGGGTCGCTGGTCGAGGTCTACCTGACCCTGATCGCCACCACACCCCTGACCGGCAGGGCCCTGCTGTGGGTACTGGCCCCCACGGCCCTGACCGCCGCCCGTTGACGCCGGACCACGCACAAGAGGGCCACCACCCCTTCACGGGCGGCCCTCGCACCTGACGTGCCTGACCTACGGGGCGGGGGCGAACCCCACCTCCGTGTCGCCACAGCCGGCCGCGATGTCGTACAACCGGCCCTGCTCCGACTCATCCACCGCGAGCCCCCACCGGAGCTTCGTTGCCGTCCACTCGGCGCCGTACCGGCCTTCCCGCCGTTGCCCTGGGCACCTGGTTCGCTCGCACCGGACCCTCCCGTACCCGGGTCACCCCCGCCGAACGTGCCGCCGGAACCTGCGCTGCCGGCGCCCCAGAGCGAGACCGTGACCTCCCCGGATCCGATCCACGACCATCGGCCGGGCTTGTCGAACACCTTCTCGTGTACGACCTCGGCCGCCTGGACCGACCCGGCCACGCCAAGCGGCACTAGTGAGCCGGTGACGGCCACGGCAACGGCCCGGGCCGTCCGGCGCCCGGGACGTACAGCGTTGAAACCGGCCGAGGTGAACGGCTTCACGGCCGCAGCCAGCACAGCGGCCGGCATCGAAAGGATCTTCATGCCGGGACGAACGGCCTCCGCAGAAACCAGGGCACGCCCTCGCGAAGGTCAGTTCACCAGCACGGCCAGGCCGCCATGCCCTCGGGTCCCGTGTCGGAAGGCGCGGGATGAGACCGGCAAGAAGAGCCTCGCGGACAGCGACGGCCGACGTGATCGAACTTCGGTGACACTAATCTGCGGCGGTGCGGTACGGGCTGCCGCTGCCCTGCGATGGCCAACTTTGAGGGATCGGCCACGCGAACTGGCTCTCGATAAAGCGGTAATCGGAGAATCGGACATATGGCGTGAATGTTAAAAGCCTTCATTCGGAGGGTACTTCTCACGCTGTGTATGTCGCCGGCCCGGTCTCGGCCGGTCGCCTGCCCGCTGCCGGCCCATGCTGTGGAGCAGACATCTCCGGATGTGGGACAAGAGCGTCCCACCTACCTCAGGGAGTGTCATGTTCACCCTCGCACTAAATTCGCCGCTGCCGGATCAGGCCCGCGGCTTCAGGCTCAGTGCCGCGTTCGTGGCAGGGGCTGTCATTCCCGTGGGCGATACACCCCAGGGAATCGCCCTCACGCCCGACGGTGCCCGCGCCTATGTGGCCAATCGCGACTCGAACACAGTGAGTGTGATCGACACCGCCACCGACACCGTCACGGACACCATCCCCACGAACGCCGGGCCGACTTTCGTGGCGATCACCCCGGACGGGACGCGCGCTTACGTGACCTTCTCCGGTGCCGCCCTTGTCAGTGTCATCGACACCACGACAAACTCCGTCATCACAGACATCGTGGTAAGCGATCCCACGACCGTCGCGGCGATCACCCCCGACGGGACCCGCGTCTATGTGACCGTCGGCTTCTCCACCGTCAGCGTGATCGACACCGCCACCAACACGGTCACCGAGAGCATCACCGTGGGCGACGCGCCGACCGGCGTGGTCATCACCCCGGACGGCACCCGCGCCTACGTAGCCAACCAGGTCCCGGGCACGGTGAGCGTGATCGACACCGCCACCAACACGCTCACCGACACCATCAGCGTGGGCAGCTTCCCCATCCTGCTGGCTGTCACCCCGGACGGTACCCGCGTCTACGTCACGGTCGTCGGCGACTCCGCTCTCAGTGTGATCGACACGGCCACCAACACCGTCACTGCCTCGATCGGCGTCAGTGCCCAGCCGCGGGTGCCGGCGGTCAGCCCGGACGGCTCCCACGTGTACGTACCGAACGCCGAACCGGACACAGTGAGCGTGATCGACACCGCCACCAACACCGTCGTGGAGAACATCGGTGTGGGAGACGGCCCCACCGACATCGTGTTCTTTCCCGACGGGACGCACGCGTACGTGACCAATACGCTCGCGGGCACCGTCGGTGTCCTGGCAACGACCGTGATCCCCGACCACGGATCCACCGGGGGCGGGACCCCAGTGACAGTCACCGGCCACAATCTGGCCAACGCCACCGCCGTGCACTTCGGCACCGCCCAGGCCGTCATCACCGCCAACACCGCGACCTCGATCACTGTCACCGCCCCCGCCGGATCCGGTGCCGTTCCCGTGACGGTCACCACCGCCGGCGGCACCGGAACCCTGGGAACCTTCTACTACACGCCGCCCCCCGCTCTCACCGGCATCAGCCCCGCCGCGGGCCCTGTCGCAGGCAGCGACCAGGAGATCGTCATCACCGGCCGCAACCTCGCCGGGACCATCAATGTGTTCCTCGGTGCCACCCGAGCCGTCATCCAAACCGTCTCCGACACACGGATCACCGTCAGGGCCGCCGGTGCCCCGGCGCCGGGCGGCGTCGCCGTCACCGTGATCACCCCCGGCGGGACCACCGACGGCCTGTCCTACACCTACCTCGACCCGTCCACCGTCACCGGCGTCAGCCCCAACACGGGACCGGCCACCGGCGGCACCGAGGTGACCATCACCGGCACCGGCCTGGCCGACACCGACCAGGTCACCTTCAACGGAACGCCAGCCACCTTCGCGGTCATCTCCGACACCACCCTGACCGCCACCACCCCGCCCAGCGGCACCGACGGCACCGTCAACGTCACCATCACAGGCCCCGGCGGCACCCCTTCAGGAACCTTCACCTACGTCACTGGGCCCGACGTCTGACCTGCGTATCACGACACCACCGGCCGCACCCCGCGCCCTTGGCAGGCTCGGCGGCCTTCCGGTGGGTGCCGGCTGCAGCTGCAGCCGGCACCGGTCGGCCGGGAGCGGCCCCGGCCGGGAACCGACCAGCAGACCCGCCTCCCGCTCCAGCAGAACATTCCCGACCATCGACACCATCTGGCTGTGCACCGCCGGACGCACCTTCAGCTGTTCCAGGGCGCTGGCCCGGTCACCGAGATTGAGGTCACGAGGGAACCCTCAAACCCCAGGTCAACGGCCCCCACGAACGCTTCGCGTCCACACTCGCCGGCGGCGCCCACGGATCAACGGCTCCCACCGGCGGCGCGGCAGGCGCAGCGAGGACGCCGCCGGGAGCGACAGGCGAAGCGGCGGCGCCGCCGGTGGGGGCGGTACCCGGAGCGAGGGCAGGTACGGGGCCGCGGGGCGGGGACCCGGGCAGCGCCCGGCCCCGGAGCGGGAGCAGCCGACGCGGGCACAGCCGCGGCAGGCGCGACGGGTGCGGGCGTGGTCGGGGTCGGGGTCGGTGCGGGTGCGGGTGCGGGTGCCTGGGCGGCTGGGCGGCTGCCGTCGTGATGGCGGCGAGGATCCAGGCCACGTCGATGCCGTTGGCATCCAGGCTTCCCATCGCGGCCGCGATGTCCGGCCACGCCGGGGACGCCAGGATCGGCTCAGCGGCCGAGACCTGACAGCCCGTCGCCCAGGACGCTTGCGCCCAGGAGGAGCAGCACGATGACCGTGATCACGGTGCTGTTGTCGACCATGAAGCGTTTGACGCCGCCCAGGAAGGACGCGGCGCGCGCTCCTCCGACGAGTTGGACGCCGACGGCGCCGATCACCGTGCAGGAGGCGATGAGTACGAAGACGGCGACTGCCACGATGAGGCCGACATCGTGGGCCCCGGCCTCGACGATCGACGTGGCGGCCGAAGCCGTCAGGATGAGGTTCTTGGGATTGGCGCCCGATAGCAACGCCCCGAGGAGCAGCGCCCGTCCGGCCGTGGCGTCGTCGAGCGAGGCCATCCAGCGTGGCGGCTCTGCCCGCTCACCGGCGCGCGGGCGCTTCCACCACCTGCGCGCTCCCAGGCCGATGAGGGCTCCTCCGGCCAGTACGCGGCCCCAGTCCGCGATCGCCGACGACGTGCTGTCGGGGTCGTCGGCCCCGCCGAAGAGCAGTGAGACGAGCGTCGCCGAGACCGTGAGGCCGAAGATCCACCCGGTCGCGAACAGCAGGCCATTGCGGCGGCCCTGCGCGCCGGACAGGATCAGGACGATGGCGATCAGGGGGAAGGGACTGAGCGCGACCGCCAACGCGGCGGGCAGCACGGCCCCGATCGCCTGGCTGAGCGCTCGTTCCCCTTTCAGTCATGCGGTCGGGTCGGCGGGTCAGCGGCCACCGCGCGTACAGCCCTCCGTTCTGGCGTGACCAGCACCATTCGCTGACGGCATCCAGATGCTGCCCTGACCGGAGTGTCGGCGGATTCCGAACGCGCCGACATCACCCGTCTGCGGAACGGGTAGCCCGCCGTCCTCCGGCGGCACTGATCCTTCCCACTTCTCGGTGTCGCAGCGGTCCCACTGGGGCCCGTGCTTCCCGGTGCTTCATCGCGGTCGGGTCGCCGGTCCGCCGGAGAGCGCCGCCGAGGCCATGGCCGGGCCGTCGTCGGGTGTCGCGGCGGCGCCCGGCGGGCGGCCCAGGAGGGCGAAGGTGGAGTCCAGGCAGGCTGCGGCGCGGGCCGGGTCGGGGTCGACCTTGCGCATGATCTGCAGGCCCTGGACCAGGTTGAGCAGCAGCCGCGCGCCCTCCCGCGGGGTGATGGCCGGGGCGAGCTCCCCGTCCCGCGAGGCCCGCTCCAGCTGCGCCGTGAACGCCTCCTCGGCGTACCGGAGGTTTCGTCGAGCCAGCTTCGCGACCTCCTCGTCGTGCGGCAGCAGCTCGGCGATGCTGTTGACGCTGAAGCATCCGGCGGTGCCGGAGGCCGCGTCGGCGGCCAGCAGCCGGCCCAGGACGTCCCGCAGCTGGGCGAGCGCCGGCCCCTCGTCGTCGAGCGCGGTGCCGAGCAGCCGCGTCTGGTGGTCCAGGTAGCGGCCGAGGGCCCGGATGAACAGCTGATGCTTGTCCCCGAACGCCGCGTAGATCGAGCCGCGGCCCAGCCCCAGCTCCGCCACGAGGTCGCTCATCGCGGTCGCCTCGTAGCCCTTGCGCCAGAACAGGATCATCGCCCGGTCCAGGATCGCTTCTTCGTCGAACGTGCGTGGTCTCGCCATGCGTCCCACGGTAGCGAAGGTCGGCGGCCGGGGCAGCATGTATTTGACCGCTCGTTCCAGAATGGTCTAAGTTATGGAACGAGCGGTCCGGAATTCCTGAGGCGGAAGCCGGGCCCACCCGTGAGACAGACCCGTCAGGAGCGAGCGTCGTGAAGGTCGAGATCTATTCGGACCTGGTGTGTCCTTGGTGCTACATCGGCAAGCGCCGCTTCGAGGAGGCCCTGGCCGCCTTCCCGGACGCGGCGGGCGTCGACGTCGTCTACCGGCCGTTCCAGCTCAACCCCGCGGCCTCCGAGACGGCGGAGCCCTCCGCACACGTCTACGAGCGCAAGTTCGGTCGCCCCGCCGCGACCATCTTCGGCCCGCTGACCAGGGCCGCGGCCGCCGAGGGCATCACGTTCCGGATGGACGACGCCCTGGCCACCAACACCTTCCAGGCGCACCGGCTGCTCTGGTTCGCCCGGCGGCACGGACGCCAGGCCGAGGTGAAGGAGCGCCTGCTGGCGCACTACTTCACCGACGGCGGAAACCTCGGCGACCGCGAGGCGCTCACGGGACTCGCCGAGGCGGCCGGCCTCGACCGCGCCGCGACGCTGGCCTTCCTCGCCTCGTCCGAGGGAGCTGACGAAGTCCGCGCCGAACTCGCCGAAGCCGCCGCGCTCGGCGTCACCGCGGTCCCCACCTTCATCATCGACGGCGCCCTGCGTCTCCAGGGCGCCCAGAGCCCCGAGGTCCTCCTCGAAGCCCTGGAGCGGGCCGCGGCCGACCGCAGCCCCGCCAGCACAGCCAGCACCGCCTGATCCCACCGCACCCGGGCGCGGCAGCGCCCCGGCACGCGTGCATCGCACGCCCCTTCCCCTCCCCCGCCCCTCGCACGCGGCCCGGCCGCTCGGCGGGCCGGCACAGACTTGATCAAGGAGCTCAACCATGAAGGCAGCAGTCATCAACCATTACGGCCAGGTCCACGACGTCGTGCGGGTCACCGACGTGCCCGTTCCCGCCGTCGGCCCCCGCGACGTGCTCATCGAGGTCCGCGCGGCCGGGGTCAACCCGGTGGACCACCTGATCGTCAAGGGCTTCCTGAGCACGGGCGAACCGTCCCGGCCCCTGGTCATCGGCAACGAACTCGCCGGTGTGGTGACCCAGGTCGGCGCGGAGGCCACCCGATTCGCCGTGGGCGACGAGGTCTTTTCCCGCGTCGACCCCCGTGTGGGCGGCGCCTTCGCCGAGTACGTCGCCGTGGACGAGTCGCTGGTCGCCGCGAAGCCGTCCCGACTGACGTTCGAGGAGGCCGCCTCGCTGCCCCTGGTCGCGCTCACCGCTCTGCAGGCCCTGACCGAGCAGGCCGACGTACGGTCCGGCACCCGCGTGCTCATCCACGGCGGGGCCGGCGGCGTGGGCTCCGCCGCCGTCCAGATCGCCAAGCAGCTCGGCGCCGAGGTCGTGGCCACCGCCGGCTCGGGCAGTGTGGAACTGGTGCGCGAGCTCGGTGCCGACCGAGTGATCGACTACCGGACGGAGAAGTTCGAAGAGGTCGTCTCCGACGTCGACGTCGTCCTGGACACCATCGGCGGCGAGACCCAGGAGCGCTCGTTCGGCGTGCTCAAGAGCGGTGGCACGCTGGTCTCGATCGTCGCCGTCCCGGACGTCGAGGTCAAGAAGGCCCGGTGGAACGTCGAGGCCCGCAGCTTCTTCATGCGCCCGCAGGGAGAGCAGCTGGCCCACCTCGCCGGCCTGGTGGAGTCGGGGCAGCTCCGGCCCATCGTCGAGACGGTCTTCCCGCTCGACGAGGCCTCCGAGGCCCTGCAGAAGGTGGAGCGCGGCGGCGCCCGCGGCAAGACCGTCATCAGCGTCCGCCGCTGACCGCGCCCCCGCCGACACGGAGGCCGCCGACCACCCCACGGTCGGCGGCCTCCGTGTCGTGCTGCCCGCCGCCGCCCGCGCGAGCCGCGGGCTCTGGGGTCGGCAGCCTTGAGGAGTGAGTACGGCTACCCATGACCGGCGCCCGGCAGCGGCCGACGATGAGGGCACCGGCACAGCACCACCCGAACGAGGCCGTCCGTGCTCAGTCGAACCGCCGCCGCTGTCCTCCCCTTGCCGGAGGACCGACCGTCACCTCCGAAGCCGCGTCGGGTCCCCGCGCCGGCAGCGTCCTGGTCGCCAACCACACCTCGCTCGCCGATCCGGCCGTCGTGATCGCGGCGCTGCGCCGGTACCGGATCGAGCCCGTCGCCATGGCCGCCGCCGGCCCGTGGAGGCTACCGCTGCTCGGAGCAGCACTGCGCCGCGAGGGGCACGTCCCGGTCCGGCGCGGCACCGCCCGCGCCGGCGAAAGCCTCGACACCGCAGGGGCCGTGACCGCGCCGCTGCGACGACCGGACCTGCACGGCCACATCGGCGCACCGCTGCACCTTCCCGGCCCGCTGCCGGAAGCCACCCTGCACATCCAGGCTGCCGTCAGCACCGCATGGCAGAGCGCGATCCGCGCCCAGCGGCGGTAGCGGTGCGACCGGCCGTGGCCGGCCACGAGCGGGTCCCGCCCCGTTTACGAGTGAGCAAGGAGCAGGGTCCAGCGTGTGCTGTCGTCCGTACCGTACGCGTGGCCGAACCCGCTCGCTGTCCTTGTGGGAGCAGTCGAGGATGGCTTCGCGGTGGCCGCCTCCGCTCATCCACGCCGCCATGACGCTCTCGGGGGTGACCGCGGGTGGCCATGTCGTCGGAGTGTGCGAGGAACAGGGAGGATTTCTCCGCCGGAGGACGGGTGTGAGGGCGGGCTCCAGGCCCTGTGGGCGGCCGTGCCGGTGGTCAGCGGCTCTCCCACGTCGCCCACCCGCACCGTCTGCCCCGGTCATCGATCGGCTTGGCCCCGAAAAGAGAGGGTAAGAGTCCGGCGATCAGCCACGGCGTACCAGGAGAGTGACCCACAATGACGGATGACGCGTACTTGTTCCTCGCGATGACCGGGGCAGGCTGGCAGGGGACCCCGCTGGCCCTCGTCGGAGAGCTGGAGTGCCTGGACACCCCCGCCGTACAGGCCTGGTTCACGGCTCACGGCGTGAACCCCGCGTCCCCGGCCGTCCGCGTGGCTCCTCCGGAGCAGACCGGAATGATTCCCAAAGAGGCCGAGCGGCTCCCGGTCCCTCTGAGCGAGGAGGAACTGGAAAGGATCCGCCGCGCCACGGCCACGGACAGCGTGGCGAGCGTCGAGGAGGAACTGCTCGCGTTCCGCGACAGCGAGGACAACCGTGACGACCTGCTGCGTCGAGCACTCGCCGCCGGTGTACCGGCACACCGGATCGTCGCGCTCTCCGGGGTCGACCCCACCACGTTGTCGTCGGCCTCCCAGGACTGAACGCGACGGCTCCTCCTTTCGCCGGTGGTACGCAGACGCCCCGCGCCGCGACGGCCGTGTGACGCGGGCAAGACCTAGTTGAACGGTTCCAGCGTCATGTACGCCTCTTGCGGGTTGCCGTCGTGCACCAACGACTCGTGGGCACCGACGTCGTCGAAGGCGAAGCCGTACGCCTTACCGTCGGCCATCTGTTCGTGGATGATCCGCGAGTAGTGATTCGTGACGGAGTCACCGTAGAAGTTGACGCCGTTCGCATCGGGCTGGTTCGGGTTGGTCAGGAGGGTCGACCTGTTGAAGCCGGCGCACAGGGTCCGGGAAATCGGGCCCCGGACGGCGTCGTTGGGTGCGTCCAGGAGCTTGTAGCAGCCGAAGACGCTGTCGGAATCCGGCTTCTGGAAGCTGGTGACCACCGCTCCCGAGCCGTTGGTGAAGTTCATGACGTTGCCCGAGACCCGGCCGTAGTACTTGGTGTTGGGCTGGTTCGCGAACGGTGTCACGGTGAGCGTGGAGGAGCTGTACTTGCTCCAGACCCGTTGGATGTAGTCGTTCATGACGCCGGACGGGATTCCGCCCGCTTCGATGCCGTGACCGGGCGAGAGCGCTCGCAGCGGCGTGCCGTCGGAGCGGTTCTGGATCAACCCGCCCCAGCCGGCCGAGCGCAGCCGGCTGAAGACGGCGCCGTAACCGCCGGGCCGCAGCCGACCGGTGTTCCTGACCGTGCCGTCCGCCGCCTTCACACCCACCGCATAGGGAGCCGAGAACATGTCGACCTGGGTGCTGTTGATCCACAGACCAGCGTCGTTGAGCGTGTACTCGGACCAGTTGAACAGGACGTTCCGGTTGGGGTCGGAGGGGTTCTGCACGGCGGGCTGCACCAAGCCGCCCAGGGTGAGCTTGAAGGTGATCTTCTGACCGATGGAGAAGTAGACGCGTCCGGAGAACTTGGGCATCCGGATCGTCTTGGTCTGCCCGGTGGCCGGACCTGCGATCGACGCGTCGGGTGCGGGAACGGGGGGATTGCCTCCCACCGGCCAGGGGTGGAAGCCGCCGTTGGCGTCGGCCCAGCCCTGCTGGCCCGTGGCGAGCAGGGTGCCCAGGTTGTAGACGTAGACCGGTTCACCGCGTCCCGAGCTGTTCTTGATCGTGAGCGGGATGGTCGCCGGTACGGCCTCGGCGGATGGCGTCGGACCGAGAGCGATCAGGCAGGCGGCGACAGCCGACGCCGAGAGCCCGAACGCAAGCGCATTCGATAATCGAAACACACTCTTCCTCCTTGTGGGGGCCGGGCGGTGGGGGTGCGGCGGCGTTCCCACGCCCGGTGGCGAAGAAGGGGCGGACGCCCCGGGTTGCGTGCGTGCATGGGCGGATGAGAGCGCTCTCAGCGTTGCGCCGCGTTCAGCTCCTGTCAATGAATCTGACGCGGCCAAGGGTGGGGGAAAGGATTCGGAACGCTCGCGAGGGTGTTCGGGCACGAGGCGCGCAACTGCAGCACACGGAAGCCGGATCGGCACGAGCGGCGCGCGCCCCGCCGACGAACCCCTGCGGCCTTCCGTCACCCGGCTCACGGGGCGCGGACGCCCTGGCGTACGTCTGTCGGGGGCTCCAACTACTCGTAGCGGGTCTGGGGCGGTACGACCGCGTGGGCAGGTACTGCCGCAGGGGGGCGTTGGCGTCGTGGCGTCGCGCGCGGCGTCCCCGATGGGACCGCTGTGCTCGAAGGGGGAACACAGCTCCTCCACCGAGATCGACACGTCGGTCGCGGTGCTGCTGCGCGCCGAGACCGCGGTCGACGGCTCGCCGGGGCTCTGGCGCACGCCCGGGTCGAGGACGTGAACCGTCGGAAGTAGCTCGAATGGCAACGGGAAAAGGAGAGGTCCGCGGCGACGACCGTCGTGGCGCCGGCCCCTACCAGTACCCAGGGCTGCAGCAGCCAGGCCAGCCCGGCGGCCGTGGCCAAGGAGGCGCCGTCCACCCGGGCCGTCCAGTGCGGCGGGCCGTGCGGATGGGGCGGCCGACGGCGCCGGTGCGCGCCGTACAGCACCAGCCCCACGCCGATGGCGAGCTGCGCGACTGCCACCGTGGTCGACGGCGTGCTGTGGCGGGCAGGCGACTGCCCGCCGGTCAGCAGCACCACACGCGCGATCACCGCGATCAGGTTGGCGGAGTCACGACAGCAGGAACGCCAGGCCCTTGCGGACCCCACGCCGCGAGGCGAGCAGCAGGATGAACGCACCGGTGGCCAGGGTCGGCCAGCGCTCCCACGGCGCCGCGTCCCGACTCCGCGGGCGGCGGCCCGACCGGTCAAGCAGGCCACCCACGCGCGTCCCCGAACGTCGCACGCTCCGAAGGGCGACTGAGGGGCACGTCCGCGCGACCGTTGTCGGCTGGTGATGCGAGACTCGGCTCATGAAGCCCAATGACCCCAAGGACGACCTGCACCGTTACCTCAAAGCAGCGCGCGCAGCCGTCGTCTGGAAGCTGGACGGGTTGTCCGAGTACGACATCCGCCGCCCCCTGACGCGGACCGGAACCAACCTGCTCGGCCTCGTCAAGCACCTCGCCGGCGTCGAGCTCGGGTACTTCGGACCGACCTTCGGCCGTCAGCACGACGAATCGCTGCCCTGGGACGAGGAGGACGCCGAACCCAACGCGGACATGTGGGCACCCGCCGACGAGTCGCGCGAGGACGTTCTCAACCTCTATCGCCGCGCCTGGGCGCACGCGGACGCGACGATCGAGGCGCTACCGCTCGACGCGATGGGCCACGTCCCGTGGTGGGGCGACATCGGGGAGGTGACGCTTCAGCGGATCATGCTGCACATGACGGCCGAGACGCACCGGCACGCCGGCCACGCCGACATCGTCCGCGAGCTGATCGACGGCACGGTCGGCATGCGGGAGGACAACAGCAACATGGAGGGCGGTGACGAGGCTTGGTACCAGGAGTACTGGAGCCGGCTGGAGGCGTCCGCGAAGAAGGCTCAGGCCGGGCAGAGCTGATGAGGTTCGGGGAGGCGTTCACCCTGGTGGCTCGTTGATACCGGCCTCCCCGCTCCCCCGCGCAAGGGCCGATGGGCATGCTCGCCGACGAGTTCGCGCAACTGCACTCGACGACCGCCTGAGTGGATGTCTGAGCGCCTCGAAAGAGCGGCCGCGGCCGGACCCTCGAGTCGGGTAGGGCGCCGGGCGCGGCCCTCCCCCGGCCAAGGTCCTCAGCAGCAGGGTCTCCCGGAGCGGGCGTAGCGCCCGGGGGTGGTGCCGACAACTCGCTTGAAGTGCCGTGTGAAATGGGGCTGGTCGTGGAATCCCGCCTCGACCGCCACCTCGGCGGCCGGGCGGCCATCGAGGAGCAGCCGGCGGGCCAGGGCGACCCGGCGCGAGATGAGGTACTGGTGCGGGGCGATGCCGAAGGCGGCGCTGAACGAGCGCACCAGATGGGCCGGGTGGGCCTGGAGCAGACCGGCCGCTTCCGACAGGGAGAGGCCTGCGGCCACCCGCTCGTCGAGGAGTTCCCGCAGGCTTCCCGCGGTGCCGTGGGGGACGCTGACGCGGAGCGACGCGGTGTGGTCGCCGGGGAGTTCGAGGCGCGGCTGGAGCAGCGCGTGCAGCCGTTCGCCGATCAGGGCGAGCCGGCTCTCCGCCTCGAATTCGTCACCGGGAGAGATCAGGGCCCTGTGGAGCTGCCCGACACGCCGCCGCAGGACCGGGTCGGCGAGGTCCGGACCGTCTACGGCGGCGCCGATGAAGCGCTCGTCCAGCAGGGTCGTGTCGAGGTAGACGACGCGCTTGCGGAACCCGTGCGAGGTGGCGGCGGAGCCGTTGTGCGGGACCTGGGGCGGGAGCAGGCTCACGGTGCCGTCCGGCGTACCGCGCCGGTGGCGGTCCAGGTCGTAGCGGACCGCGCCGTCGTCGACGATCAGCAGGGTCCACTCGTCGTGGACGTGCATGGGGTACGCGTGCGCGGTGAAGCGGGCGTGGAAGACCTCGACGACCCCCGCGACCCGCGGGCGCCAGGCCGAGACTTCTTGCTGGAGGTGCACGCAAAGAACGTACAAGACCGCGCGCGGGCGTGCCCGGCAGTCTCGGTCCATGAGCGACGAGACGAAGAACCAGAACGACGAGCAGGTCGAAGCGGGTGGCGCGGACGTGCCCGTGCGCTTCGACACCAAGATCGCGGTGCTGCTGCGGGACGACCTGGAGACGTGGCAGCGGCTGAATGTCACCGCGTTCCTCGTCAGCGGGCTCGGAACGGTCCTCCCCGAGCTGGTCGGCGAGCCGTACGAGGACGCCGACGGCACGCCCTACCTGCCGATGTTCCGCCAGCCCGTCCTGGTGTTCGAGGGCGGGAAGGAAGCGGTGACGGCGACGCACGAGCGGGCATCGCGCCGCGGACTGCCGACCGCGGTGTTCACGTCGGACCTGTTCGGCACCGGCCACGACCGGGCGAACCGGGCAGCGGTGGCGGCAGTGGGCAAGGACCGGCTCGACCTGGTCGGGATCGCCGTCCACGGACCGCGCAACTCCGTGGACAAGGTCCTCAAGGGCGCCCGCATGCACAGGTGAGCGGCGCACCGCCTCACGATGTCGGAGTGCTCGTCATCGGCGAGCACCCCGACACCTGCTGACCTTCGAGGGATCATGGTGTTGTGATACGTCGCCATGAACTGTCCGAGTGGTTCGGGTTGCCCGTACCCGACCACATGCACGGGCCGTCCCACCGTCGGGGTCACGGGTCTACGCGGTCGTACGCTCCTTGCTGATCAGCCACGCTCAGGACACCTTCGGGGCCGCCGGCCGCTGCAAGAGCAGGTCGGCGCCCGCAACCGTGTGCCGGTGCTACTCGCCGGCTGCTTCCGCGACCAGTGCGGCGTCGATCGCGGCGAGCGCCCGGGCCAGGAGATCACCGGCCAGGAGGTCGGTGACGGCTGTGCGGACGTGGTCGGCGGTGATGGTGGTGGCGTCGCTCTTCGCAGCCGCCTCGCCCGCCGTGTCGGCGACCTGGTTGACGGCCTCAAGGACGAAAGCCGACAGGGCGACGACCAAGGGCGCGGTGAGCGCCACGTTGCCGTGGGCGCGGGCGGTGCGCTTCACCAGCGACCTGAACGGGTTGACCTTCACATGGCCGTCCAGGCGTGCGGCCCGGGCCGCACGCCGTGCCTCCTTGACCGTACTGCCCGAAGCTCCGTCCGCCGCCCTGGCCGTGGTCTTCGTGAAGAAGGGGGAGGAACGGAACTCGGCGGACTGAACGGCCTGGCCGATGTGCCACGGCTGGATACGCGCCGCGCCACCACGCCGCACCCCAGCGCCACCGCGCCGCGCTTCCTCCGCCGCGCAGCTGACCAGGGCCGCCAACAGCGCCTGTGCCGCCTCGGCGATCGCGACGCACGCAGCCTTGTCCGCCCTGCGCCGTGTGCGCTCTTGCACCACCTGCTTGACCTGGGACACCGCGGGCCGGACCTGTGCTTGCGAGGTTGATGCGAGCGCACTGATTGCCACCGGAAAACCTCATCCCCTCAGCGGCGCCCCGGTACAACCACGACACCAAGACCAACAGCAGGGAGAGGACCTACCCCACCCACGACCGGTCCATGCCCCACCACCCCACCCCCGCAGGAGAAGCGGAGCACAGGTTCCGGCGCCGGCAGCGCCCAGGGCAGCGGCGGCCCCGAGGAACCCATGGGCCGGGGATGCCTCTTTGCCCCTGGGCCGAGCGGGGGGGGTGTCGTCCTGTCGGGGCTTGCGAGGCGGCTGCCCCCTGTTCCGCCTGGCGCTCCAGCCGCGACCGCCCCGGGAGTTGACGTTGCGGCCGCCTGCGATGGCGGCCGGGTTGGTGGCGGAGGCGTGTCAGTCGGCGAAGTCGGTGGCGGGTGCGCTGAGCACAGTGGCGTCGACGTTCGCCCCAGGGCCGCGACCTTGGCGGTGGCGTAGGCACGGGCGTCCGAGCCGAGCAGCAGGCGCAACGGGCCTTCGCCGGCCACGACCTGGCTGATGATCCCCTCGGCGCCCGGCTGGGCGACCTCGTAGGCGATCGTCACAGGCAGCGGGGTCGGGTCGAGGACGGCCCCGATGGGGTTGTTCAGCAGGCTGTCGATCTGCTCCTCCAGGAAGACCTCGTGAGGTCCCCGGGGTGCACGGGGTGTCGACGACGCGCCGGCGCGTGCCGTGCCTCCGGCCCGGCGGTGATCAGGCCGCCGGGCCGGACGACACTCGTACGTACGCGCTGCCGGTCAGGTCGCCCCGCCGGTCCGCGGACCGTTTTCGTGGCCGCGGTCGTGGCCGTGGTCGCGCCGGTCCTCGGAGGTGGTGGTGACGGTGTTGGCCGGGCCGAGGCTGCCGGCGGCGGGCGCGTTGGCCTTCACCCGGTGGGCGAGGGCGGTCACGAAGCGGGTCGCGTCGAGGGTGCCGACGCCGGTGGCCATGTCGTAGCCGTTCACCGCGGTGTAGCCGGTGACCCCCTGGTAGCTGTTGTTCGTGCCGTCGTTGACGTCGACGATGCCGGTGGAGCGGTCGTACGCGGAACGCCCGTACAGGCGGTACAGCGCCTCGTGGATGTCGCCCAGGCGCTTGCCCGCGGCCTGGTCGGCCAGCGCCACGATGCCGGAGAACAGCGGGCTGGACTCGCTGGTGCCGCCCGAGACCTCCCAGCCCGTGGCCGCCGGGTCGTAGCTGGAGTACAGCCACGCGCCGCCGTCGACCGCCGCGGCCATCGAGATGTCCGGGGTGCCTCGCCGCCCGCCGACGACGTTCTTGACGCCGTCCTGGAAGGCCGGGCGGGCGAAGACGTGGGACTGGCCCCCGCCGCCCGCGCCGTTGTCGTTGTAGACGCTCTCGGGGGCGGTCCGCCTGCCCGCGTCGTCCAGGTGGAGCTGGGTGCCGCCGACGGAGGTCACCAGCGGATCGGAGGAGGGCCAGGAGTTGACGCGCTCGTGGTAGTAGCCCGTGCCGTCGGCCGTGTTGTCGGTGGCGCCGCCGTCGCCGGATGAGGCGAGCACGGTGACGTGGTTGCGGGCGGCGGCCTCGAAGGCGTAGCGCAGTTTCCGGATGCTGGAGAAGTCGCCCTTGTCGAAGCCGGGGAAGGTGTTCTCGGTCGCGCCGAAGCTCTGCGTGATCACATCGCCGATGCCCCGGTCGATCAGGGCCTTCTCGGCGTCCATCATCTCCGGCAGCCCGGTGGTGCCTTCGGTCTCCGCGACCCCGGTCTCCACGAGGACGATCTTCGCGTCCGGTGCCACCGCGTGTGCCATCTCCACGTCAAGGGTGGTCTCGCCGGCCCAGCCCAGCATGTCGTCGTTCTTCGGGTCCCACTTCGGGACGTTCCCCCACTTGACCACCTGCACCTTGGTGCCGGGTATCCCGAACTGCCTGCTGTAGACGTCCAGATCGTGCTGGACGGTCGGCGATCCGAAGGAGTCCACGATGACGATCGTGCGGCCCTTGCCGGTGATGCCGGCCTTGTACAGCGGGTTGAGGTCGTACGCCTGGCGGTACTGCAGCGGGGTGTAGCACGCGATCTTCCACTTGGTCCGGCATTCCTCGGTGGAGAGCGGGCTTCCCACGGCGCGGATCAGCTGGTGCCCGGCGATGGCCGGACGGGCCGCGGTGCGCGGGAGCGCGGAGGTGTGCGCGGAGGCGGTCACGGTCGCGGTCACCGGCGCGGCCGCCACCGCGGTGAGCGCGAGGCCTGCGGCGGCGGCCGAGGTGGCCACGGCGCGCGGCCACGTACGACGAACTGAATGCATTGCGGACTCCCTTGGGGGGTGGCGCCGCTCGAAGCGGCTTCCGTGATCTCACCCGCCAAGGCATGTGCAGGACAAGGCTGTTTGACGCTTGATGCCGAACGCTTTACCTGAATGCGCAAGACGCCCGGGAGCATCGCGTCCGGAGCAAGTTACGCCCCATATCAGCCGTGTTGGGTGCATGTGAACCGATCGGCTCCACCCCCGGACGTCCGCTCACCGGACGCCATGCGGTGAAACCCGGACACCTTTTGGCCAATTGATGGCGTGTCCATGGCGATCACGAAGATCGCTGGCAACCTCTCCCCCATCCCCACTGGCACCACCCGCACCATCAGCACCACACGCTCCACCCGGCCGCCCCCATCACAGCTGCCGGTTCCATCCCCCACACCCAGATGGAGTCCGCGTGAAGTCCACGCACCGCCGGAACGCCACCGCCACAGGCGCCCTGCTCACCGCCGCCGCCCTGCTCACCGTAGGAGTCCAGGCGGGCAGCGCCAGCGCGCAGCCCGAGGAGTCGAACACGACCGCCTCCCAGGGCCGGTCCGTCCCCAACCCGGGCGCACTGCCCGCCCAGCTCTCCCCCTCCCAGCGCGCCGAGCTCATAGCCAAGGCGCAGGGCACCACGGCCGCCACGGCCGAGGAGCTCGGCCTCAGCCCCCAGGAGAAGCTCCTCGTCCACGACGTGGTCAAGGACCAGGACGGTACCACCCACACCCGGTACGAGCGTACGTACGAGGGACTTCCCGTCCTCGGCGGCGACCTGGTCGTCAACCGCACGGCCGCCGACCGGACGCAGAGCGTCAGCAAGGCCTCTGCCGCCCAGCTGCAGGGCGTCTCCGTCTCCGCCCCGGCCGACGCTCCGGCGGCCGCCTCCGCGAAGGCCCTCGACGCCGCGAAGGCGATCGGCTCCAAGGCCGACAAGGCCGAGGCCGCGCCCCGCAAGGTCGTGTGGATGGCGAAGGGCGTGCCGACCCTGGCCTACGAGACCGTCATCGGCGGTCTCCAGGACGACGGCACCCCCAACCAGCTCCACGTGATCACCGACGCCAAGACGGGCGCCAAGCTCCACCAGTGGCAGGGCATCGAGACCGGTGTCGGCAACACGCACTACAGCGGCCAGGTCACCCTCGGCACGTCGACGTCCGGTTCGAACTTCACGCTGAACGACGCGGGCCGCGGCGGGCACAAGACGTACAACCTGAACCGCGGTACGTCCGGCACGGGTTCGCTCTTCAGCCAGTCCACCGACACCTGGGGCAACGGCGCCAACTCCAACGCCGCCACCGCGGGCGCCGACGCCGCCTACGGCGCCGGGGTCACCTGGGACTTCTACAAGAACGTCCTCGGCCGCTCCGGAATCCGCGGCGACGGCGTCGCCGCCTACTCCCGGGTCCACTACGGCAACGCGTACGTCAACGCGTTCTGGGACGACGGCTGCTTCTGCATGACCTACGGCGACGGAACGGGCAACAACGACCCGCTGACCTCGCTGGACGTCGCCGGTCACGAGATGACGCACGGCGTCACCGCCGCCACCGCCGGGCTTGAGTACAGCGACGAGTCGGGCGGCCTGAACGAGGCGACCTCGGACATCATGGGCACGTCCGTCGAGTTCTACGCGAACAACCCGAGCGCGCGGGGCAACTACCTCATCGGCGAGCAGATCGACATCAACGGCGACGGCACCCCGCTGCGCTACATGGACAAGCCGAGCAAAGACGGCGGCTCCAAGGACGCGTGGTACGCCGGGATCGGCAACCTCGACGTCCACTACTCCTCGGGCCCGGCCAACCACTGGTTCTACCTGGCTTCCGAGGGCTCGGGCGCCAAGACGGTGGGCGGGGTCAGCTACGACTCGCCGACCTCCGACGGCCTGCCCGTCACCGGTATCGGCCGGGACAAGGCACAGCTCATCTGGTACAAGGCGCTCACGACCAAGTTCAACTCCAGCACGGACTACGCGGGTGCCCGTGCCGGCACGATCGCCGCGGCGACCGAGCTGTACGGGGCCGGCAGCGCCGAGGTCAAGACCGTCACCGACGCCTGGGCCGGCGTGAACGTGGGCACCCGCTCGACCGGCACCACCACCCCGGGGAAGGTCTTCGAGAGCACGGCCCGGGTGGCCATCCCGGACTCCCCGGGCCCCGCGGTCACTTCGTCGGTCACCGTCAGCGGGGTCACCGGTAACGCGCCGAGCGCCCTCAAGGTCGGTGTGAAGATCACCCACACCTACATCGGTGACCTCCAGATCGACCTCGTGGCCCCCAACGGGACCTCGTTCCGCCTGCAGAACTCCTCGTCCGACTCCAAGGCGGACCTGGACAAGACGTACACGGTGAACGCCGCGGCCGCCGCGGCCAACGGCACCTGGAAGCTGAAGGTCCAGGACAAGGGAGCCTCCGACGTCGGCACGATCACCGACTTCAAGCTCACGTTCTGACCGGCCGGCCGGCCATGACCTGAAGCGCGGTGCCCGGAGCCTCGAAGGCTCCGGGCACCGCCCGCTCCGTCAGGGATGCGGCAAGGTGTCGCGCGCGTCGGACCGATGGAGCGCAGACCCGCCTACGGGTTCAGCAACCGGCTTCGGTGGCGGCCCGGGCCTTCGCCTCGCGGCGGTCCCGGGCGTCGCGGACGGCCTTCCAGAGGAACACCGGGCCGAGCAGGGGCAGAGCGCCGAAGACGACGGCCGGGTGGTCGCCGCCCGCGGCGACGGCGACGGGCGGAGTCCGGAACCTCTTCGGCAACCCGTCCTCACCCACGGGCAACCGGTCCCGCCCCATCGCGTGGGGCGGGATCGCCGTATCCGGCCGACACCTCGTGCGCAACCCGATCACACGGGTTCGGGTCGGGCAGAGCCCGTGGATCCGGATGCGGCCGGACCGCCGAACCAACGGCTCGCGGCCCGCGCGAACTCTTCTCGATCAGGGTGCCGGTCCCCCGCCCAGGCGACCACCCCGTCGGGCCGCACCAGCACGGCACCCGACCCGAGGTCGTCCCTCGCCGCGCCGGCCGCGTACCGTATCCGGCCCTCCCAGCCAGCCGCCGAAGCGTGCAGGCGTCGGTCGATGCTGAAATCGAGCACCACCCCCCGTCCGTCCTCCATGAGTTCACCGAGGCGGGTGCCGTCCTCCAGACGGAATTCGGGGGCGCTGCGGCCGACCAGTGGATGCTCGCTGCCGAGGTCGTACCGGATCCACGATCCCGACAGCTTCCCGACCACGTAGGTCGCTCCGTCACGGGTCCCGATGAGATCGCGGACCACTGCCTGGATCGCCTGGGCGTGTGGGTCCGGCCGCATGGTCGCCACCTGGGCGCGCGTCCAGTCCAGCACCGCCGCACCGATCGGATGGCGCTCGTCGGCATAGGTGTCGAGGAGCCCGTCCGGCGCGTACCCGCGCACGGTCGCCGCGAGCTTCCACCCCAGGTTCACCGCGTCGCCGAGGCCGGTGTTCAGCCCCTGGCCCCCCAGGGGGGAGTGGATGTGGGCGGCGTCGCCCGCGAGCAGGACGCGCCCGCGCCGGTAGGCCGTCGTCTGCATCGCCCGATCGGTGAAGCTGGAGGCGATGTGGACCTCGCCGATGGTCACATCGGTGCCGGACACGCGGCGCAGCACCGCCTGGAGGTGGTCGCGGGTCAGCGGCCGCGAGCGATCGAACGCGCCGCCGTCGAAGTCCATCATGGCGACGTGCCCGTCGGCGGGCAACCTGATGTACATGCCCGTCGGCGTCAGGTGGAACCCGAGGCTCAGCTTCTCGGGATCGGCGAGGGTGACTTGCATGGTGTAGCCGGTGAACTGCGGCCCGGTGCCTATGAATTCGAAGTCCGCCAGCCTGCGCACCGTACTGCGGCCGCCGTCGCAGCCGACGAGCCAGCGCGCCTCGTACGCGTCCGCGCCGGCCCGGGCGACGACGCTCTCCCCGTTCTGGGAGACGGCCGAGACCGGGACGCCGCGCCTGACGTCCACGCCGAGCTTGGACGCCTGCTCGGACAGCACCGTCTCGACCGCTTCGAGGTCCGTCATCACGAATTCGAGCGCCGGGCTGGGAAGCCGGAACGGCAGGGCGGCGACATCGACCCGGGACCCGTCGAGCATGATGCCGGCGAAGTGGCCGACGAGCCGGGGGCTTGACGGCGCGCCCGCTTCGGGGGCAGCGCCGAACGCGTCTTGGGCGCCGGACGCCGTCAGCAGCGGTTCCAGCATTCCGCGCCGGTAGAACGCCTCGACCGAGGCGGCGGACAGCCCCCGCCTCCCGAGCGGGGCCGCCCGTAACGGGGAGCCGGGCCCCGACTCCTGTTCGAGCACCAGCACGGAACAGCCCGCGAGGCCGAGCTCGCAGGCGAGGGCCAGACCGACCGGACCGGCTCCCACGATCATTACGTCATGCACGAGAGATCCCCTCCTGGAAGTCCACGCCGGATGGGTACCGGCAGGACCTCTCGAACGGTGTCAGCTCCCACCGACACCTCACCGACAGCACCGACGAGCCACCGACAGATCTACTCCGGCAGGCGGTCGGTCGCGGCACGGGAACGGCTGCCGCGCTTCGCTCCCCCCGCCTCGGCGCCGGTTCCGGCTTCGGCTTCGGCTTCGGCCCACTGATCCGTCTGTTCCGTCAACCGTCGAAGCAGTGCCCGCAGGGTCGCGAGATCGGCCTGCGCAATACCTTCCCCCATCGCCCGGTGCGCGACCTCGGCGCGGGCGGTGATCGCCTCCAGGGCCCGTCGGCCGCTGGGGGTCAGGGCGAGCATGGAGGAGGTGCGGTGGTCGGGATTGTCCCGGAATTCCGCCAGGCCGTCGCGGACGAGCTCGTTGGCGATGCGCTGCACGCCCTGGCGGGCGGCTCCGAGCCGACGCGCGGCCCGCGCCACCGGGAGGGATTCCTCGCTCACCACGCTCATCAGCTGCCAGCGGGCCTGTGTCTGGCCTTCCGCCCCCGCCAGCGCCTCCCCCGCACGGCGCAGCGCACCCGCGGCCTCGAACACGTCGGCCACGAGAAGGGCCAGTTCCTCCGCCATGTGTGCCTCCTCCCTCGCATACATTCGACAACATGTTGTCACTATGTCACCATCATGTCATACCGAAGCGAACCTCATCGAGGAGCCCCCACCGGGGCATCAGGGAGACACCATGACCACCATCGACGCGATCGGTCAGCTGCGGGCCGCCTTGGAGCGCGGCGCCGCCGTCCGCCCCCGGGTTGGCGGCTTCCCCTACCTGGCCGAGAGCCTGCGCCAGGCCGGCGTGACCCGTTGCCGGATGGCCGTCCCGGCCAACGCGTTCCTCTACCTGACCGAGCACGGCGACGTCGTCGTGCAGGGCGAACCGCTGGTCACCGGCTTCGCAACGGCCCCGCCGTTCGACCGGGCGGCCCTGATCGAGGCCCTGCGCGCGGACCAGGCCGGGCGGACGACGTTCCCCGAGTTCGTCCGCGGCTGCTGGGACGCCGGCATCGCCTGGTACGACGTCGACACCACAGCGCGTACCTGCACCTACTACGGCACCGCCGGCGACTCCTACACCGAGGACTACCCTGCCGTCACCCTGCCCTGAGCCCCGGGCCGCCGGGCCCCGAGTCGGTAGACGGCGACGGCGGGCGGGCGGATGCAGAAGGCGTCGAACGGCTCGGCCTCAAGGGACACGAGGTCGTCGAGGGTGGTGAATCCGAGGGTGACGTGGGCCGTGCACCTTCCCGGGCCGATCTGGGCGGGGACGCATCCCTCGACCCAATCGCGGGTGCTCTGGCCGATGCCCTCGCCCGGGTCGGTGACGAACGCCGCGGCCGTGCCACCGGATTCGGTGAAGGGGGTGACGGCGGCGAGCAACGCGGCCTGGAAGCCGAGCACCTGCTCACTGGGCTGCACGAGAATGACGGCGACGTGAACCACGTCGACGATCGCTGACACGCCCCCCGGGCGCGATGGGCCCGGGGGGCGAGGGGCGGGTCCGGCCCCTGGCGGGTTGGTCGCCGGGGAGTTGTTGCCGGCGGTGGGGGGAGTTCCCCGGGGTGGGGGGTCAGCGGGCGCTGCCGAGGGTGCGGTCGGCGTCGGATCCCTTGAGCATCAGGGTGGTTTCCTCGATGCGCCGGAAGCGGCCGTCGGGGGCCATGTCGGCGAACACGTAGACCTCCATGCTCACGGCCGTGCCGTCCTTCTTGACGATGTGGCAGGTGTGCCGGTCGGCGTACTTGTCGCCGTCGTGGAGCTCTTCGTGGACCTCGATCTCGCCCGTGGCGACGAGCGTGCGCAGATGGGCGATGTGGTCGAGGAACTGGGAGCGGTCGGCCCACTCGCCGTCGGTGCGCTGGCGGTAGTCGGGGGTGAAGTGGCGGTCGGCGGCGTCGGTCAGGGTGAGCTCCTCGTTCAGGAGCAGGTCGGTGAGGGCGGCCTTGATGCCAGTGCGGGTCATGTGGGGTCCTTCGGGCGGGTTCGGGCTGACGGGGTGCTGTGCGGGCCGGGGCTCAGGAGCGGGGGGCGGCGAGGGTGTCGTCGAGCCAGTCGTAGATGCGGGCGTTGGCGTGGCGCGTGGCGCCGGGGTGGCAGTGGGCGCCGGCGCCTTCCTCGGCGGTGAAGAGCATGAGGGTCTTGGGGCAGGTGAGGTGTGCGTAGAGCTGCTCGGGCTGACCCTTGAAGAACTCGTCCTCCTCCGCGTCGCAGACGAGGGTGGGGCACTGGATCTTTTCGGCGATCCCGCCGGCGAGGGTGTAGTCGAGGTAGGAGGCGTTGAAGGCGCGGGGGGTGTCGACCCCCATGACGTACATGCCGTGGTTGAGCGCCCAGCGGGCGATCGGGTCCTGGGTCATGATCCGTTCGAGAGCACCGTCGAGTTCCGGGGCGGACTCCGCCCTCAGGAGGCGTTCGGCTTCCTGCCGGTCGCCGGGGATGTTGCGGACGGACGTCTCACCGAGGTCGTACAGGCCGTCGAGGGCTATCAGCGCGGCCAGCCGGTGCTCGAACGCCGCTGCCCGGGGGGCGAGCAATCCGCCCATGCTCAGGCCGAGCAGTGCGATGCGGCTGTTGTCGACCTCCGGGATCGACTCGGCGAAGTCGATCACCGGGGTGATGACGTTCTCCCAGTCAGGGCGGAAGACCAGGCCCTGGTGGTGGCGCGGTCCGGGCATTCCGGGACCGTCGAACACCAGCACGGTGTAGCCCCGCTCGACGCCGGCGAGCGCGCCGAAGAAGTGCATCTCCTCCGCGGTGCCGTCGAAGCCGTTGTGCATGATCAGCGTCGGCCGGGGGGTGCCCGAGTCGTCGGCCCGGTAGAGGTAGCCGGGGAGCGTGGTGTCCTCGTAGGGGATCCGGACCGGCTCGATGCGCGGGGTGGCGTAGAGGGCGGCGGCGGCCAGGAAGCACTCCACCGAGCGGTCGTAGGCGTGGTCGTGGCGCGGGTCGCAGTCCTTGCCGTGCAGGAAGAACTCCGCGGAACGGTAGTAGTTCGAAGCCCGGAGGAAGCCGTCGCGGGCGCTGACCCGGTGACCGGCCGCCAGAGCCTTCTCGGCCTCCGACGACACCCGGCCGGCGGTGGTGAACCACTCGGTGTACCAGCTGTCGTAGTCGCCCTCGGTGATCCGCGCGGCGGTGGAGACGACCTCGCCGAAGTCCGCGCCACCGTAGGCGATGTGGCTCATCGAGCGCAGGGTCTCGTACCAGAACTGGGTGTTGTTCGGGAACAGCAGCTGCTTCACAGCGGTCTCCTTCTACGGCCTTGCAAGCACACATTTGTGCTTGCTGGGTCGACTGTAGACCCTCATTCGCCCGGAAGCAAATATCCGTGCTTATGATGGAGGCGTGACTCAGAAACAACCTGCCCCGCGCATCCGCAGGAGCCCTGAACAGGTCCGCGAAGCCGTGCACCAAGCAGTCGTCGACCTCCTCTCGGACCCGGAGGGCGAGGACCTGAACATCCCCGCGATCGCGCAACGCGCCGGCGTCAACCACACCAGCGTCTACCGGCGCTGGGGCACCCTCGACACCCTGCTGGCCGACACGGTCACCACCCGCCTTGAGCGGGACTCGCCCCTGAAGGACACGGGCAGCCTGCGCGGTGACCTCACCGCCTGGGCCGAAGCCAGCGTCGCGAGCCTGCGCACGCCCGAGGGGCGCGCCCTCGTGCGCGCCGTCGTCCTGTCCATCCCGAGCAGCGCCCAGCCACCGGCCGAACGCGCCCGGCAATTCCAGCGCCGCATGCGCTCCATCGAGCAGATCCGCGAGCGGGCCACCGCCCGGGGCGAGGACCCGCCACCGCTGGAGCAGATCCTCGACCAGCTGGTCGCACCCTTCTACATCCGGACGATCTTCGGCATCGGCCTGCCGGACACCGGCTACCCGCAACTCCTCGTGGACAGACTCCTCGGCAGTGCGGGCGGGCCGGCCTCGGCCTCGGCCTGAGGAACGCGCTCCGGAACCGCCGCCTTGGCCAGGGCGGCGGGGACGCGGGCCGTCAGCCCCGACGGGAGCAGGCCCACCGCCACAGGGGCGGGGGCGGGCGGCCGCGGTCGTGACAGGGGCATCGGCCTGACCGGCACCGGCCCCGGCTCGCGTGCGCGCGCACGTCGAGAAGAATGCGGGCGACGTCGATACCGCGGGTGTCGCAGCGGCCCATCGCGGCCGCGACGGCCGGCCACGCCGGCAAGGCCGGGACCCCGTCGCGCACCAAGCCCGGGCAACGAGGCCTTCAGCGGGCCGACGCCCGGCAGATCGCCCGGGCGCACTCCGCGGAACTGACAGCGGGGACCGCCCCCGGCGGGGGCGCACCGTTCCGACTGGCGTTCTGAGTACGCGCCGGCCGACTCCCACGCGAAGACGGACGTCCGTGACATCTGCCCAGGCTCCCGTCGGGGTCCGCACGTGCATTCCCGGCTGCAGTTCCTTCGCGGGCACCCAGGCCTCCAGGACAGGAATCCGGAAGGGGTGGCCGTCGGTGGCGGTGAGTTCCACCGCTCGGGTGCGCTCGCCCTGCTTCTGGGTGAGCGTCAGCTGGACGAGATCCTTCGCTCCGGTGCCGGTGATCATGGCGGAGGCCGTCTGGACCGAGGTCTCTCCGGGCTTCGGGTCGGTGGCAAGCGCCTTGCCCAATCGAAGTCGCCGACCACGAGAGGAACGCCGTCGCGCGGGCCGGCGGCGACGCGGTCGTGGACGGCGTCTGCGTACGGCTGGGAGCCGCAGCCGCGGACCACGATCGCCGGGATGCCCGCGTCGACGACCCAGCCGGTCAGCTGCCGGCGCAGGGTCTACAGGTGCGGGTGAAGGCGGAGTTCATCGTCCCAAGCCAGGAAGGTACTTTCACGATCCGCCCCAACAGCCACCGCACCCGGGCGAAACGGCGAGGTCAGCCCCGGGCACGCAAGGCGTGCGAGAGCGCACTCATGCTGATGTCGATGACTGTGCGGAGCTGCTTCGCGCTCGCCCCGGTCTTGCTCATCACGGCCAGCGACTGATTGACCGCCGTCATGTGAACCGCGAAGTCGTCGGCATCGCCTTCGGCCATTTGCGCGGCGGTCAAGGCGTTCCGCAGCCGCGCCCGCTGAAGGTCCAGCGCTTCGATCGCGCGCGTGGCGATGGTGGGGCCGAGCGTCGGCGCCGCCATCGCGGTCTGGGCGATCAGGCATCCATCAGGTACGTCAGGGTCGGTGATGCGCTGCAGGGTGACCTCGAAGAACGCCCGTACCGCCTGGAGCGGTTCCTCGGACGTACATGAGAGCGCCTGGTCGTACCTGTTTCCGTACCGCGCGGCGTAGCGGTCCAGGCAGCGCAGGTAGAGCGAGTCTTTGTCGCCGAACGAGGAGTAGATGGAACTGCGGTTCAGTCCGGTCGTCCTGGAGAGGTCGTCGAGAGAGGTGTCGGCGTATCCGGCCCGCCAGAACTGGATCATCGCCGCGTCGAGCGCGATGCCCACGTCGAACTGCTTCTTCCCGGCCATCACGCATGCACCTCGTTCTTGTACCAGCCGTTGTGGCCCTGCCCATCCTATCTTGAACTGACCAGTTCAAGATGCAGTAGGCTTCAAACATGACCGACGACGCCATGGCCCCGAACCGCTCCTGCGACCAGAACCCGGTCCCCGGGTTGCCGCTGCACGACCTTGCGGGATTCACTCACCGCTGGGTCGACGCGGAAGGAATCCGGCTTCATGCCGTGGAGGGCGGCCGGACAGCCGGTCCCACCGTCGTCCTGCTCGCCGGATTCCCGCAGACCTGGTGGGCTTGGCGAAAGGCGATGCCAGGTCTTTCCGAGCGATTCCACGTGATCGCGATCGACCTGCCGGGTCAGGGCCACTCCGACCGACCTCAAGGGGGCTACGACACCCACACGGTCGCTTCGCGCATCCAGGCCGCGCTGACCGCGCTCAACGTGCCGAAGTACTGGCTCGTCGCCCACGACATCGGGGCCTGGGTTGCCTTCTCGCTGGCCCTGAAGTACGAAGAGCGCCTGCATGGTGTCGCTCTGCTTGACGCCGGCATTCCCGGAATCACCCTCCCGGACTCCATCCCGACGGACCCCGACCGGGCCTGGAAGACCTGGCACTTCGCCTTTCACTTGGTGCCCGAACTGCCCGAGACTCTGCTCACCGGCCGCGAGCGTGACTACGTCGAATGGTTCTTGAAGGTCAAAGCACTGTCCCCGGACACCTTCGACGGCGCCGAGATCGACCATTACGCCGCCGCCATCGCGGCCGAGGGAGGCCTTTCAGCGTCCCTCGCCTACTACCGCGACGCCGCGGAATCAGCGCGTAGGAATCATGACGCTCTCGAACGGGGGCACTTGACCATCCCGGTCCTGGGAATCTCCAGCTCCCATGGCTCGATCCCCGACATGGCCGCCTCCGTCAGTCCGTGGGCAGAGAACGCGACCGGCGTCGTCATCCCGCTAGCCGGACACTTCATTCCCGACGAGCAGCCCGACGCAACTGTGGACGTGTTGACCGCGTTCATCGATCACGAGGGTGTCGAGTAGTTCACGACGCGCCGGTCAGTCCAGCGACGTCGGCGAGATCAGCCAGCAGCCGTGCCCAGGCATGACCCACCACTCCTGCGCCGTCGGCGGAGAGATGAAGCCAGGGACGCAAACCGATACCCTTCCTGCACGTAGAAAGTGCCTTCCATCTGGACCGAAAGAACCCCTCGACAAGGTTCATCGTCGCAGACCAGAAGGCACTTTCGCGTTCCAGGCCACCAAAAACCGGCCTCACGTCAACTGAAACGGGTAGGTTAGACCACCGCCCTTAGAGCTCGTAACACGATCATGATTCGGGCTTGTTGAGGCGTCGCCAGCAGATAAGGCTGCAGGCAAGGGAGACGAACGCGTCGTGGAGCTCGGTGCGGCGTTCCCATCGGACGGCGATTCGTTTGAACTGGTGGAGCAGGGCGAAGGTCTGCTCCACGACGTAGCGGAGCTTGCCCATGCCCTTGATGTTCGGGGATCCCTTGCGGGAGATGACCGGCAGAATCCGGCGTTTGAGCAGCTCATCGCGGTTGGGGTTGGAGTCGTAGCCCTTGTCCCCGAGCAAAGCCTCGGGACGTCGGCGGGGCCGGCCTGGCCGGCCCGCCACCGGTGGGATGCCGTCGACCAGGGCGAGGGTCTGGGTGACGTCGTTGACGTTCGCCGCGGTCGTGATGACTTTGAGCGGGGTACCGCGTCCGTCGCAGATCAGATGGTGTTTGCTGCCTGTCTTCCGCCGGTCGACCGGCGACGGGCCGGTGTCGGCGCCCCCTTTTTCGCCCGGATGTGGGAGCCGTCCACGCAGGCCCTGGACCAGTCGAGGCGGCCGGCCGCGTTCAGTTCGGCGAGCAGGATTCGGTGCAGCTGGTCGAAGACCCCTGCCTGCTGCCAACGCTCCAGTCTCCGCCAGCAGGTCTGTCCGGACCCGAACCCCAGCTCAGGGGGCAGGAGTTGCCACGCGATGTCGTTGCAGAGGACGTACAGGATGCCTTGCAGGCACAGCCGGTCAGCTACCGGTCGCGGCCCTGGTGACTTCGTCGGCCAGGGTGGCAGCAGCGGCTCGATCAGTGCCCACAAGTCGTCGTCCACGATCCACGGCCGAGTACTCACACCACCACGAACGGCCGAATCGTCACACCGGTCACGGCTGACCAGAACATTCCATCAAGATCCTGTTACGAGCTCTTAGAGGTTGCGGGAGAGTCGGCAAATGGGGTCGCGACCGATGGCGCCTGCGGGGTGACGGATGAGGCGAGGAGATGTTCGTGCCTGTCTCATCCCAGGATGCCCGGCTATCGATGCTGAGTGCGCCCGCCAAGCGGGCCGTCACGGCAGCCTGAGACGGTAAGCCTGGCGGGGCAGCCGAGGCGCCAGGATTCTTGATGAGCCAGGGTGGCCACCGAAAGCGACGAATCGTTCTACCAGCCCCTGGTGGAACGGGTTCTTGCAGACGAAACGTTTCCAACGGGGCTTTTCTCGTCCGGCAGGACAACCGCCCAACCTCACAGACAGGCTGGAAAGACTCACCGAAGACACAAGGGTGGACAGGCTGTGTTCACGCGAATACAGTGAGTTCGGGGCCTGCGAGAGCAGAAAATGGGGCGGGGTGACACAAATGGCGGCTGCAATCTGCCTTGTCTAGGATTCGGCAGGCTTCCTTTCTGCGGGAAGTTACCCATAGGCCCGATGAGGTCTCGACTCATCCCGACGCAATCCCCTATCTCGGCATTCAGCGCTGCAAAGACTGCCGCCATCGATGCTGAATTCGACTCACCCAAGAGACAATCAAACCGAAGGAGAGGCGATCATGCCGTTATCGGCAGCTGATCTCGGAAAGCTAGGAAACACGCCCATCGCAATCCAGTCGACGTTCTTCCCGAATACCTACCTGCGCATGGACGGGACCGGTGTGACCTCCTTCACCGGCTCCGGCGGCGGGACGGTCAACTGCCAGTACGGCACCGGTCCCTGGACGGGATTCAAGGTCCGGCCGCAGGCAGATGGGTCGTACGCCTTCGAGTCGGCGGCCTTCCCGAACGTGTTCCTGCGCATGGACGGCACCGAAGTCCCTGCCACCATGGCTGGCGGAGGGCAGGCCAACTGTCAATACGGCGCCCACCCCTACGAGAAGTACCACCTTCGCGCCCAGGCGGATGGTTCGTTCTCCTTCGAGTCGGCGGCCTTCCCGGGTATTTACCTGCGCATGGTGACCGGCAGTGGGGTGACCACCGCCACCGGCCCCGGCGGAACGGTGAACTGTCAGGTGAACGCCAACGGTGGCGAGCACGAAAAGTTCTATCTCGACAGGGCCTAATGGCCGGGTCGTCCGGGAATTTCACTCCTGGTTCCTCGCGTGGTTTCTCGCGAAACCGTAAGTGACATGGGGTAGACCACCCCAGAAACACGAAAGCGCCTTCTCCACCGGGAAGCGGAGAAGGCGCTTTCTGCCAGATTCCTTTCCCCGCGGCCCTTCGCGCGGGCCGTGGAGGTGCTGGCCTTCTCGCCGGCAGCCTTGGGGCTGCGGGCCCGCTCGACGGACGCGCGCAGGGCCTCCTTGAGGTCCACGGCGCCGGTGGCCTTCGACGTGGTCGGCCTCCTCAACCGTCTCGCCGGCCTGCTTGGCCTGGACCAGGGCGGGGACCTTCTCTGATCGACCCGCCTCGCTTGCAGTCAGGTGGATGCCGTACCTACTGGTCGCCGCCGCAGTCCGCACACTTGGGCCTCCGCCTGATTCGTGAGAACCCTGCTCCGATCCCTGTGGAGATCGACCGTGAGGACGACGGAACCGCCGCCGGCAAGCTCCGCGACGAAGTCCTGCTCGGGCACCCAGCCCTGTGGATCCGCTGGCACGGAGCGCTGCGCGCCGAACTCCCGGCCGGCGTCGCCCGACTGCACCTGCCGTCCCGGTCGACCCGCTCCCCCATCCCGTACTCGCTGCGATGAGCTCCTCACTCGCCGAGGCGAGCACCCCATGGTGAGCGAGGCGATTGACAGGCTCGAACACGACATGAAAGAGCTACCCGACTTCTCTGTATTGCTTGAACCCCTTGGAGCGTGTCGCTCAGGTGCTCGCGTCGGCCGTGGCGACGGGCGACGGCTCGCCAGTCTTGAGGTGTGCGATGCCGGGCTCGACCCGGATACGGCGTGAGGAGTGGGCCTTGCGCTGACGTTCGTGAATCTCCGCGTCCCAGTCCAGTGGGTACTTCTTGAACTTACGGTAGGAGCGTCACGACGCCGCCGCCGGTCTGGGCCCCCACGCCCGGCACAGCCGTGAACCGGGCCGGCGCCCGCCACCCGGCTTCACCATGACTCCTCCGAGTACCGCCCTCCGCACCCCGCTACTCGGAGTCGGTTGCCCCGGGGGTTGCTTCGTCGGGCGCGATCGAAGCCTCAGCGCCGAGGACGGCACCACGACACCCAGCCTGCAAGGCATGCCCGTCACCGAAATCCCGCCCGATGACATCGGCACGCTCAGCCTCCGCTGTGTGGAGAGCCAGCCCCGACTCGTCGTCAGCAACGGGAAGACCCCCACGGACCGTGCCCCTCGATCACGTCCCGCCACGGCACACCGGTCCGCGTCCGGAACCTTATGCCGTCGATCAGCCGCCTCCTGGTCCAGGTCGGCGGCCGTCCAGGCTTCCTCCCCCTGGGCGACGGCGGCTCCGGCCGGGCCCCTGGAACGCCGCGGGATCGATCCGTGGGAGGGAGAGGTTCCGGCAACGTTCCAGGACGACCGCTGGCTCGCTTCTCTGCCTCAGGGCTGACGAACCAACGGCACCTCAAGCCACTTTCGACACACGCCCCTGGCCGTGTCTCTCGCAGGCGACGCCGTCGCCATTGCGGTCCAGGTGTCTTCCGAAGCCGGGGGCTCCGGTAGGAGACGCTTCCGCCTCCCCGGTGGTTGAACTGCCTCCGGGTGACGAGGCTCCCCTGACTGCCGGAACGCGGTCGGAGGTCCCCGTCTTGCCGTCGTCAGCCGTCGGGGGTCGTGGCGTGACGGTGGCCGTCGGCCGGGACCGCCTTCGCGTCGTCCGGCGTGATCTTCGGGCTGGCGAAACCGAATGACCGATGTCGTGAGAGAAGTCCGCGTCCTTCACCTCGCATCAACATGAGGTTGGGCAACGCTCAGTGCGCGGGCTCCCGCTGGGACTACCGGGCGTCGCGCCGCCGACGCGCGCCCTCGAACTCGGCGACATCCGACATCCAGGGGCCGTGCTGTTCGAGTGCGGCGTAGCCGCCGCGGACGAAGGCGCTCACCAGGTTCCGGTACCCGCCGATCCCGTCGACCAGGCTGTACTCGACCCGGTACTCCGGATCAGACTTGCCTTCCCCCTCGCGCAGCGTCGTGATCCGGGCGATGGAGTCCGCGTAGAAGTGGAGCTGGATCCCTTCGCCCCTCTCCTCGTCCTCGATGGTGAACACTTCGTTGTCCGCGGCAGAGCGATCGCCGACGAACTCCCAGAACTCCGCGGTGGCAGTGCGGGGACTGTCCCGTAGCCACTTCTTCGCGACGCCCTTGTCGTCGGTGAACGACAGGACCGTCTTCCTCGCACTCCCGCCGAAGTCGGCGCGGTGGCCGGCAGCCTCCTCGTCATCCTCCATGGGTGTGCGCCTGGAGCGGTCCGCGGCCTCCGAGCACATCAGGAAGCTCACGGTACGCACCGCCTCATCGACGCGCTCAGGGTGTGAACGGCGCACGGCCGCTTCGACCGTCGTCTCCATCCGATCCCAGTCGCGCCTGTCCGTGGCGCGGTTTCCCCGCCGCGGATCGCGGCCGATCCGCATCCCGGCGCTCGCCTGCTCCGCAGTGGCGATCACCCGCATGACCTCGGGCAGCAGCTCGGGGTCGACGGCGTCGGGCATCCGCCTCGGAACCGTCGCGCCGTGCAGGTACTGGCCCGTGTACCTCAGAATCGCGGCGTCGAGTGGACCGAGTACTGCTCCGCGCTCGGCGCGACGGCGGCCCGCATGGTATTCCTGAGCAAGTTTCCCGTTTGAGGTCTCTGTCGCCGCACGCATCGCCGCGCATACCTGACCGCGCTCAAGGAGACCGATGCCGGCCCCGTGGGAGACAAGCCGACTCCTGTCCCATCGGATGCGCTGGAAGAGTGCGTCGGCATCTGCGGGCGCGGCAAGGAGGATCGGGTCCAGGAGCGCGACGGCAGCATTTTCGTCGAGCCGGCCCCGGGTTCCGGCGTCGTCGCACAGAGGAAGGACAGCACTCCACAGCAGCAGGTGTCTGGCCAGGTCCTCCCGGATCACCGCAAGATGGGCTTCGCTGATCGAGAACGTGAACGTGCGAGGATCGTGGTTGGCGTCAGCCCCGGCACCGAGCATCAGCTTCAGCTCGCCGTCCTCGCGGATCACGTTCGGGATCCAGCCGCTGTTGCGAGTAAAAACTATCTCTCTCATGGACTCAGTCTTCCCCGGAACCGCACCGGCCGGCATCACGGCAATGTTGCAGCCCCACACCGCACCATCTGCTCACAACCACCGTGCACATTCGACGTCGAGACGCGTGTCAGTGCGCACCCAGACTTCGCCCCCGGCGGCATTGGCCGGGGCGTCGGCTCGTTCGAAACCGAGGAACTCGATCAACTTGAGCAGTTCGGCTCGTTCGGCTCGGTCATCGTCGACACCATGCGAGTCGAAGAAGACGTAGTACTGGTCGCTCGGGTCCACGCAGCCCGAAGCCGCCCAGATCCGGGCGACTTCTTCGATCGCCTCTGCTTCCGTCGTGAACGTGGCGGCACGGGCGGCACCGCGAGTCTCCGGTGACGCGTCGAGGTCGGCGAGGCCGGAGAACCACTGGCCGAAGCGGTCGAGGCCGGAATATCCGTTCTCGAAGAACAGCATCGCGCTCGGAAGGTAGCGATTGCCACGGTCGACCCGAAGGTGTTCCGACCGAAGTTGGTCCGCATCTTTGATACGGGAGATCACACCTTGGCCGGGCATGAGTACCAAACTCTGCGCCGACAGTTCATCCTTGATGGTGTAGATGTCGGATTCTCGATCACGGAAGAACGCGGAGAACGCTACGTAGGCTTCCTGAGGGTCGCCGACGGAGACCTGTTGGTCGTTGCCATCACCCACAGCGAAGACGAACTGTTTCGGTCCGGGGCTGTAGGGGCGAGCCATGTGCGTCCTTCGTTCACGTGTGATAGCTCCACCAGCGTAGTCGAATCAGAGGGGACGGGGCCTGCCGCCGACGACCAGCCAGGAGAACTGGCAGATCGACCAGCCCCCGCACCCCGTCAGCCGTTGCGCCCCGTTAGGCCCGCCCCGCAGGCGGCGATGGCAGCCTCCACCCGGTTGCGTACGCCGAATTTGCCGAGGGAGGCCCTGACGCGAACCCTCACCGTGCCCTCGGCCGGGTGCAGCCGCGCCCCGATCTCCTTCGAGGTAGAACTGGTTCACAAGCTGCACGAGAGGGGAGGCGGCCTTAAAATCCGGACTAAAGCCACTGAAAGGGGCTGTTGCCGGCGGCTCAGGCTGTCAGGACGGCTCGTTGTGAACTTGCGGTTGGCGAAGCGTAGCGAGACTGAGGAGGGCGCTCACCCTCTTCCGCCAACTCGGCCCTCTGCTAACGGCAGGACCTTCGCCCTGTACGTCGCCGCCTACTACGGCAGCTGTAGATCGTGATCTTGTCCTCGGTCGGTCTTCCGCGGGCCTCTATCCTGCCGACCCGCCTGCTGGATCCTCTGCGCCGTCGACGACCGAACGAACGCACCTCATCCAATCCTCCCAGGCAGCGGCGTCTGTCGTCCCGCCGTCCGCCTCGATGTTGATGTCGCCCAGGAGCGTGAGAAGGTCGTCCCCGGCGCGGTTCGCGAACTGCCACACGAACCGCGACATGGCGACGAAGGCCTCGCGCTCGTTCAACTCGTAGCGACTCATCAGGGCTTTCCATCCTCGGGCGGAGCCCGGTAGTCCATGGCCGAGGGCCGTGATCTTTCATGTCTGGGCAACAGCGCGGCCACCGAAGCGTTGAAACGCTACTCCTTCCTCGCGGAGCAGGACCCGAAGGCCCTCGTGGCTGATGTCGTCGACCACCCCCTCAGCGACCCGGAAGTCGGCCAGCTTGGCCAGGCTCCAGGTCGAGAACGGCAGGCCGTGCTCGGCCGGCTTGGACTTGGCGATCTTCTTGATCTCCCGGCGTTCGGGCAGTGTGAAAGTCCTGGGCCTGCCGCCTTTGTACTTGGGATAGAGCGAGTCGAAGCCGTCGGTCGCCCGAAGCGGGCGCGCATCGTCCTGTCAGGCGTGCTGGTCCTCGCCGGTGTCGTCGTGACCGGGTGCGGCGGCGAGCTCCGCGACGCCGGGCAGGGACCCGGAGCAGGGCCTCGCCCCCAGACGGCGCGCTCCGGCAGGGTCACCGTCGTCTACGAGGCCCAGACGGTCAAACCGCAGGACCGGCAGGCCGTGGCGCTGATCCGGAGGTCCCGTGTGCTGGAGCGGATGGCCGACTGGGTGAACAGAACTCTGACATCTCAGGCCGTTCTGAACGGGCTCGGCGTCGCCGAACACGGACCTGGCAGTTGACACCCGTTGCCGGCCCTCGCGTTCGTCATCACGCCCGGCCAGGCAGGTGACGCACCCGCGTTCCGCGAGTGATGGCTCGCTTACGGGTTCCTCTGCCGGTCGGCGGGCCGCGGGTGACCCCGGACGTAATCCTGGCCGACAAGGCGTACTCCCCCCGCGCGATCCGTTCTCACCGGCGTCGGCGAGGAATCCGGGCGGTGAACCCGCAGCCGGCCGACCAGGCCGCGAACCGTAAGCGGCTCGGCCGCCGTGGCGGCAGGCCACCCGCCTTCGACCGCGCGGTCTACAAGCGGCGGAACACCGTCGAGCGCTGTATCAAAAAGCTCAAGCCGTGGCGCGGCCTGGCCACCCGTTACGACAAGACCGCCACCATCTACCTCGCCGGACTCCACCTCGCCGCCATCTTCATCTGCGTGATGCGAAGGAAACGGCCCAGGCGGCCTGGTCCCGGCACTGAGCTGACGCCGCCCGAAACCCCCGTCCTCGGGCGGCGTCAGCTCAGTGCCGGGATCGCGAGAGGCCCCGGCCGTCGGCGGGGGCTCCGGTTTCCCGTCCCCTCACCGACCCTCCAGCGCCCACTCTGCCAAGCCTCGGAGCACCGCGCATTGGCCTGGCGTGCACAGTGTCTTGACGGAGAGTCGCCCCGCCGCCCGCGCCCCGGGGCCCCGGCTCTTGTTGCGCGGGCCGCACGGCCGGTGTAAACCCGTGATCATGCTGCCCGAGAGAACGTTCCGCAGCGCGGAACTAGCGCCCGCCGACCGTTTCGAGAGCTGGCGGGCCCTGATGTCTCAGACGCATGCGCCCATGGAGATGAGCAGTGAGCACGCCGCCGACTTCTGGGTGAACCAGCGCGTCATCTCGCTCGGCGGGATCACGGTCTATCCGATGGAATGCCATCCTCTGACCTTCCAGCGCACACCGAAGCTGATAGCGAGGTCGGACCCCGAGGCGTTCCACCTCTCGCTGATCAAACGCGGGGCGGGAGCGGTAACGCTGGGCAAGGA
This sequence comes from Streptomyces sp. ADI95-16, assembly GCF_003721495.1. Classification (NCBI taxonomy): domain Bacteria; kingdom Bacillati; phylum Actinomycetota; class Actinomycetes; order Kitasatosporales; family Streptomycetaceae; genus Streptomyces; species Streptomyces sp. ADI95-16. The sequence goes on from NZ_CP033581.1 coordinate 126,373, forward strand.
CACCGTGGTGCACGGTGTGTTCGACATCCACACCAGTGACACGTCACGGCCGTTCGAGATCAGTTCCGGCCCGCATTCCGTCGAGATCATCGGGGTCGAGGTACCCAAGGCGCTGCTGCCGCTGCCCCCGCACACCGCCGGCCGGGTCATCGGCAGGCGCATCTCGGCCCGGGAGGGAATGGGGGCCCTGGTGGCCACCTTCCTCAACCAGGTCACCAAGGACAGCCGGTCCTACCGGCCGGCCGAGGGCCCGCGCCTGAGCGGCGTACTGGCCGATCTCGTCGCCTCGCTCTTCGCCGGCGTCCTCGAAGCGGACCGGTCCTTGACCCCGGAGACGCACCGGCGCGCGCTGGCGCTCCGCGTGATGGCCTTCATCCGGGACAACGCCGACGATCCGCTGCTGGACGTCCCCGCGATCGCCGCCGCCCACCACATCTCCGTCAGCTATCTCCACCGGGTGTTCCAGCAGGAGGGGGACGGGGTGACGGTCGCGGCCTTCCTTCAGGGCCAGCGGCTCGCGCGGGCACGCCAGGACCTGGCGGACCCGCTGCACCAGGAGGTGCCCGTGCACGTCATCGGCGCCCGGCGGGGCTTCCGGCACGCGTCCGCGTTCAGCCGGGCGTTCCGCGAGGCCTACGGCCTGCCGCCCGCGGCCTTCCGCGGCCAGGCCCGGGCGGAAGACCTGGCCGGGGCGGACGCCTTCTAGAGCGTGTCCAGCCTCGGTTGCGCGTGTCTCAGGCCACGAGGGCCGGTGCTGCAGGTGCTGCAGGTGCTGCAGGTGCTGACCAGTATTCGTGCACCCACGCTTCCAGGGACGTCAGACCGGGGTGCTGTGCACGCAGCGTCGCCAGGTCGGCCTTGAAACCGACCGTGTTGAACCAGTCGAACATGGCGGCCAGCTCCTCGCTGTGGGCGCGTACCTGCTCGATCGGCTGGGAGATGAAGCGCACCGGACGGGCGGCGGCGCGAGCGAAGGCTTCGGCCAGCTGTGGGCCGGTCAGCTCGTCTGCGGCGATCTCGACGGTGCGCCCCAGGTAGTCGCCCGGGGTGTCGAATGCGTCGGCGGCGATGCCTCCGATGTCGCCCGGGGTGATCATCTGCAGCTTCGTGTCCGGGGCCAGCGCCATCGTCAGCGTGAGCTCGCCGTCCACCCACTGGGGGCCCAGGTGCTCGAAGTTGGTGATGAAGAAGGTTGGCCGCAGGATCGTCGCGGGCAGACCGAGCCCCGTGATGTGCCGCTCGATTTCGCCTTTGCTGGCGAAGTGCCGCACCTGGCCGGGGCGGTCGGCGCCATCGACCGAGCTGTAGACGAAGTGCGCGACACCCGCGCGGGCGGCCGCCTCCGCGACAGCCTCACCCTGCCGGATCTCGCCGACGAAGCCGTCCGGTCCAGCAAAGGTCTGCACGCTGAACACACCGTACGCGCCGCGCAGGGCCTCATTCAGCGAAGCCACGTCGTCCAGGTCGCCGCGGACCAGGACGGCGCCGGCCTCCTTCAGCGCCAGCGCCTCGGGCTTGTTCGTGTCACGGACCAGTACGTGCACCGTCCAGCCGCGAGACAGCAGTGCGCGTGCGGTGGCACCGCCCTGCCGTCCGGTCGCACCAGTCACCACAATGACGCGGTTGTCAGACATCAAAGGCTCCTTGATAAGCAGGTCCTGGGCCACCCCGCGGGGCGCCCTCGCTGCACAGAACTCTGCTCCCTCAACCAAAGTTGAGGTCCAGCCCTTGTGATCCACATCATGGCCACCCCCCGCGCGTGAGGCAGCCGCCTTGCCCCCATGGGGCCGGGCCCGCTGTCCGGCCCCATGGGCCAACCGTCACACTCAGGGGGCCAACTCGGTCGCCGTGGAGCCACGTAGGTGCTCAGCTCGACGAGTATCGGCCTCGGCGGCTCAGGCCTTCTTCTGGCGCCGAGGGGTCAGCGGCACTCGTGCGTCCCCCGTCACTGCTGCCTCTTGCCTCGGGAGGGGTGCAGCACTGCCGCGGTGATATCCCGCACGCGGTCCGGGGTGATCCCCGTGCGCTGTTCAACGGCGAGAGGATGGTAGTGCTCCGCCTGGATCACGCACTGGTCTGACGAGAGCAGGCAGTCGTCGGCGTCGGCGAAGGTCGGATCCCAGACGAATGGGGCCTCGGCCGTGTAGTTCATGGGCAGCTCAGGATGGTGGGCGCCGCAGCACGAGCAGGTGAATCCGAGATCACTGGTCATGGCGGGAGCCTAGTGATCGACTTCGGTGCAGCCGGTCGGCACCCACCTGCTGGTCTGCCTTGCTGCGCAGGGCCCAGAGCTCAGGCGGGGCACCCCACACGCTCACAGGCCGACTCGAACGCTGTGGGGCCGGCTGAGGCGCTCACCTTGATGCCGAGCCGATCGAGTCGGCGGCACGGCGCCGGGTCTCCGTGAGATGGATGTTGAGGTAGCGGACGAAGATCAGCGGGTCCTGGGGATCGTCGGCCTGGAAGGTGACGCGGCGCAGGAGGCCGACTGCGTCGAGTGCGATGCCCTCGCGGGCGAGGATGAAGACGAGGGCGAGGAAGGCGGAGCGGGCGTTGCCGTCGTCGAAGGGGTGGAAGAAGCAGACGTCGAGAGAGGCGCGGGCGGCGCGGGCGGTCAGGCCGAGAGGTCGGCCGGTGTCGGGTGCGCTCTCGGCCAGGCACGTGTCGAGGCGGGCACGCGTGTCCGGTCCGATGCCGTAGTGCTCCCTGCTCCCCTTGGCGAAGGCGGGCGAGTTGCGGAACCGCGGCGGCTGCGTGGTGCCCAGGACGTGCTGCTGCCAGGTGCTGAGCAGTGCGAAGTCGAGCCGTGCTCCGCGCGCCGCGTCGGCTCGGAGCAGTTCCAGGGCGCTGAGCAGGCCTTTGGCTCGGGCAGGGTCGATGGCGCCGTCGAAGGCCCGGATGTCCTCCGCCACGCCGTCGCGAAGGGGCACCACCGGTCCGTCCACGCCGCTGTCCGGGATCTCGTGCCACGGCACCGATTCGCGTACGGCGAGCCAGCGCCGCAAGTGGTCTTGAGCCGGCGCGTCTGAGCGGGTACGGCCGTCGGCCGGCTGCAGAGAGAGCGCAAGCTGCTCCGCTACGTCGTCGACCACCACCGTGTCAGGACCGGTCCAGCTGTGGAACCGTCCACCGATCGCCTCGTCGACCAGGCCCCGGGCCACCTCGGGCGCGACTCCCCAGCGATCGAGGAACCAGGTGAGCACTTGGCGGCAGTGGCCGTGCCAGCCGCTGCCGCACCCGGTGCGGTCGACGACCTGCAGGATCAGATTCCTCGCCGCGCGCTCCCACAAGATCCGCTGATCCTCGATGTCGGTCAGGTCCAGGGGGTACGCCTCGAACCAGCCGGCGAGGCACTCCAGCCACTCGCGCCACTCACGCAGGGCCGCCTCGACACGGGCCAGTGTCTCTTCCGACGTCGTGATCGAGTCCCGCGGACAGCACCAGTTCCCTACCGGTCCGCCGTCGAAATCCCCCTCGTCGTGCGACCAGCGCCACCCGATGGTCCAACGCCCGTACTGCTGGACGAGGGCGTACGACATGGCATCGGCCCAGGACTGGGCCTCGTCACGACTCCAGGTGCTCATCGCGGGGTCCCCGGAAGGGACATCCGGGCGGACAGGCACACATCCGGCCGGGCCGAGTGAGCGCACCGTCTGCGCCACGGACGCGCCGTCGAAGGCTTGACGGGTGGGGTCCACGTCGTCCCAGGTCAGGAAGCGAGGGGCCATCTCAACGATCACCGCGCAAGCCTGCCAGGCCCACCCGGCGCCCCAAAGTGGTTTTCCCGCTCAGGGAGCGCGACGGGGCCCTTGTCGCCACCACTGACGCAAGGCCTCCCCCGCCATCTCAAGCGTTCATCCGCCAATTGGGGCGTGTATCGAAAGTGAATCTTGGCGATCCGCTCGCCTTGCGTCCGAGGCAATTGTCTCGACGTGCCCATGCTGGCAGGGTTGGTGATCTCTCCGCGTCGGAGGACGCGGACCAGGACGGAGAGGTCAGCCATGTCCATAGCCGCACCTACGAACACACGCACTGTGGTTGAGGAGTTGCTGCGCAGAATTGGCGAGGGCAACCCCGAGCGCATCGCCGAGCTGTATGCCGAGCAGGGTGACTGGAAGCTCGACTGGCCGGAGGCCGAGCACGGCCGTACTGCCACGCCCTGGATCCGTCACCGGTCCACCCGGGCTGACGCGGCCGCCCACTATCGCGAGCTTGCCGAGTACCACGTGCCGGAGCATGTGGCGACCGAGGTCGAGCGCATCCTTGTCGACGGAAGCGACGCGGTCGTGCTGGGCGAGATTCGTCAGACCGCCCGGCCCACCGGACGTGCCTACAAGGCGCGGTTCGCTCTGCATCTCACCGTCACAGACGGCCTTGTCACCCGGCACCACGTCTACGAGGACAGCCTGGCCGTCGCCCAGGCATTCGAAGCGAAGGATCAGTGAAAGACCACCGGCCATTCGCGAAGACGCTGCGCACAGACACTCGTTGATGGTCGCGACGAGGACGATCGCCTCGTAGCGGACCGCCGGCTTGTCGAAGCGCGTGGCGACAGCACGGTGCCTCTTGAGGCGGTTGGTCCCGCACTCGACCGCGTCACGCTCACGGTGGTCGGCCAGGCCCGATGCGGGGCACGCGGACCCTCTCCAGCACGGCTTCGAACTGCGGGGAGTCCCCGCGCTGCCCTGCCGTGACCACGATCGAAATGGGCTTCTGGCCCCGCTCGACGGCCAGGTGCAGTTACTTCCCGACGAAAACCCGAAGAGCTCAGTAGATGCAGGAGGTCGGCAACAGGGCACTCACCGCGGACCGGACGGGTCGCCGTGGTCCTGGGCCGTGAGCCTGAGGACGAGCCGCTGGACGAGTTCTTGGACGGGTTCCCGATCGGTCAAGAGCAGTTCGTGGACCAGATCCTCTCCAGGTGTCCATGGAGCATCGCGGCGGCGCATGCGGACCGTCACACGTGGGGGATCCGTGCGCTCGGGTGTGATGGAGAGCACCGCGTGGTCTCCGGACTCCGGGCCCGTGTGGTCGGCGAGTTCCTGGGCCAGCAGCCGGGCGGCGGTGTCCACGGGTCCCTCCCAGCTGACATCCGAGCCTGCCCTGGCCAGTTCGGCGTCGTACTGGGCCGCGTCGAAGTGCAGGTCGGCGGGAAGGGGATCCCGGTTGTCATCCGTGTTCTCCCAGGACGCCCAGAGCACGCGGTCGCCCTGGCGTCGGATGGTGACGAAGATGCCCCCGCAGCAGCTGGTGACGCAGTCGTTGTTGGACAGCTCGACCCGGCGCGGTTCGTCCAAGGCCGCGAAGGGCCATCCCCCGACGGGGCCGAGCAAATGCCGGCTTGAGCAGCTTGACGTGCCGTCCGGGTGGATTTCCGCCAGCAGGTCCCGGCCGTCGGCCAGCGGACGCACCTCAGCCCACTGCTCCATCGCGGGAGGGCGCTGCGGCACGGCGAACCGCAGTCCGAAACTGCTGAGAGGTACGGGATGGTCCATGAAGTCGATGATCGCCCTTCGCGAATGCGGAATCCAGCTGCGCGATGAGGTCCAGGCCACGGGAGTGAGGATCTCATCGAAGCGAGGGCCCGGTGCACCAGGAACCTCGGTCTGCCGCGGCCTCCAGCTGGCCGCCGGCTGGCCCACCGAACGCCACCGCCGCCGGCATGTTCCGGAGCGCCGGCCCCTCCACCTCATGTGGCTGTTCGGTCTGAGCGACGGCGTCGCCATGCGCTACGTCACCGCCGCACACCCTGAGCACACCGCCGGGCTGTCCCGGTGAGCCGCCGTGTCGGAGGTCAGCGCGCGGCGGGGCCCGATGTCGGCGCGATGTTGTGGTTGTGGGCACGGAAGACGTTCCGCGGGTCGTACTGCTGCTTGATGCGCTGCAGGCGGGCCAGGACGTCCGGGGCGAACACGTCGGAAGCGACGGCTTCCCGGGACGTGAAGTTCTGGTACAGGCGCCCGGTGGACCAGGGCGTGAGGTCCTTGAGCAGCGTGTTCATGTCCTCGGTTCCGGCGTCGACCACCTCCGGCGGACCCACCGTCGCTCCCCACACCAGGAAGGCGGCGTCCCGAGCGCCTGCGGCGCTGGGCAGGCGTGCTTCCCGGCTCAGGGCACCGGCCAGGTGCCGGATCTCCAGCACGGTGACCGCACTGCCGGAGGCCGGTCCGACCCGTTCCAGCACGGCCGCGACCGCCTCGGGGGTCAGCTCCGTCAGCAGCACGCTGCGGTCCTCGTACGGCGCCGGCTCCGTCGGGTCCTGGTGCACCTCGGCGAACGTGTCGTAGCCGCGCCGGCCGACCGTGTCCGCCAGCGGGGCGCCGACCGCGCGCAGTGGTGCGATGAGCTCCTCCGCCTCGGCGTCCGAGCCGAGGTAGGCCACCCGGACGTGAACGGTGAACCGGCCGCGCAGCAGCTCCGGGACCTCTGGGATCGGCGGGAAGTTCAGCAGGGCGACCGACACCGTCAGCTCGTCCGGAGCGTTCTCCACGACCTGCCGATAGGCGTGCAGCACGGACTCGGCGTGCTCCGCCGGGTGGAAGATCCCGCCGCCGTAGAAGGTGGTGACCGGGAACAGGTCGAGCTCCAGGGACGTCACGATGCCCAGGTTGCTGCCGCCTCCGCGCAGTCCCCAGAACAGGGCGGGGTCCGACTGCGCGGTGACGTGCCGCAGTTCACCGTCGGCCGTGACGACGTCGATGGCGCGGACGTGGTCGGCGGCCCAGCCGTAGGCGCGGCCCAGGACAGGGCTGAGGCCGCCGCCGAGCGTGTATCCGACGACACCCACACCGGCGCTGGAGCCGTTCAGCGGGGCCAGTCCGTAGCGCTGGGCCGGGCCGACCACGTCGCTCCACAGCGCCCCGGCCCCGACGCGGGCGCTCGCCGTTGCCGCGTCGATCCGCACGGTCCGCATGGTGCGGGTGGTGACCAGGACGGCTCCGTGGCTCGTCTGCGGCGGGAAGGCGTGGTGCCCGGTCGAAAGGACGCCCACCGCGAGCCCGTGGGCGGCGGCGAACCGGACCGCGATCTGCACGTCTTCGGGCGTCTCGGCGGCGACCACGAACGCGGGGCGGATCTGCGAGCGCAGGTTGAACGCGGAGACTTCCCGGGCGTAGTGGGGGTCGCCGGGGGTGCAGACCCTCCCCGAGACGTTCGCTTTGAGCTGCTCCAGCTCTTCGATGGCCTGCTGGATCAGGGTGTGCGTGGATTCCTGGCTCATGTGCTGTGCCGTCCTTCGTTGGCGAGGTGACCGGTGGAGGTGGACGGGCCGCGATGACGGTGTCGTCGCGCTGCGGCCTGCCCTGGGACCATCGAAGAGCCGGTTGCTGTCCCGGCGCTTTCCCGGCACTGTCCGCACGCTGACGGACTCCCGTGGTGGCTCGCTTCCCTGGGTAGCCCCGCGGTCCGCTCCTTCCGGGCCGGTGTGCCCCGGGTGGCAGGGCGTCAGAACCTTTCCGGGGTGCGGTCCGTAGCAGGGGTGTCACCGCCCCGGACGAGCCGGGGCGGCCAACCGGACCACCGTCAACAGGAGTTCTGATGTTCCGTACCGCTCGTGCCACTTCGCTCGCTGCCCTCTCGGCCGCCGCAATCCTCCTGCTCTCCGCCTGCGAGGGGACCGACGGCAGCAGCGGGGCCGCCGCCAGCGCAAGCGAGGACGCCGGGGCGGCGGCCTCCCCGAGCGCCGCCGCAGCCGGCGCTGCGGGCCTGTCCCTCCTGAGCGGCACCGCCCGCCAGAACGGCGCCGACCCGAACAGCGGCGACCTCGCGCCGGCCGCGGCCCCCGCCGTGGCCGCGGCCGCGAAGAAGCCGGTGGCCCGCGCGTGGGTGCAGCTGTCCTCCGGCAAGGCCGGTGCGCTCGACCCCGTGGTGCTCAACGGGGCCGGGTTCACGCTGTACCGCTTCGACAAGGACACGGCGAACCCGTCGAAGTCCAACTGCTCCGGTGCCTGCGCCGACACCTGGCCGCCGTACCTGGTCGCCAAGGGAGGAAAGGTGTTCATCGACGGGATCCAGAAGTCGGCCATCGGTTTCATCCCGCGCGACGGCGCCTTGCAGGTGACGATCGGCGGCTGGCCCGTCTACCTGTTCAGCAAGGACACCAAGCCCGGCGACACCAACGGGCAGGGCGTGGGCGGCACGTGGTTCGGGGTGACGCCGGACGGAAAGAAGGCCGGCCGGCCTGACGGAGCCGGCACGCCCCCTGTCACCTCCACGACTGCGCCGGCGGCGCCCGCGAGGAACGCCACGTTCTTCGACTCGGCGAACTTCGCCGACCCGGCCGAGGGGGTCACCGGCCCGGACTGCAAGCCGGTCCGCTTCTCCGGCTCGCTCCAAATAGCCGGCGCGGCCAAGATCTGGGACGGCCCGAACTGCACTGGCAAGTCCCTCCTCGTCCAGGGTGATGTGCGCGACCTGGCCGCCGTCGGGTTCCCGGCCGTGAAGTCCATCCGCTTCCTCGGCTGACGCAACTCCCGGGGCGGACGGGCGGCGACTCGCCCGTCCGCCCCGGACCGGCAGACCGTTTTGAGCCCGCAGGGCCGGTGTTCCACGCACCGGCCCCACCCACCACCACGCAAGAGCCGGTGCGGGCGTGGCTGGCTCACCCCTCCTGTCACGGGATACTCACGTATGCACTTTCGCCTGCTCGGACGCCTCGACGTGACTGCCTCCGACGGATCCCCCATCGCCCTCCCCGGTTCTCTCGCCAGGGCGATCGTCGCCCGCCTCACCCTGGCCGGCGGGCGCCCCGTCCAACGCGATGTCCTCATCGACGAACTGTGGAGCGAGCGCGAGGCCAGGAACCCCGTCAACGCGCTCCAGGTGCAGATGACCAAGCTGCGCACCGCGTTCGCCGAACGGGGCGAGCCGGGCCGTCTGGTGATGCTGGCCGGCGGATACCAACTCGGCCTGGACGACAGGGACCACATCGATGTCACCGTCTTCGAAACCAGCGTCCGCCGGGGCCGGGAACACCTACGGGCCGGAGCCTACGAGGACGCCGAGGAGACCCTCCGAAGCGGCCTGGACCTGTGGCGGGGGCGGGCGCTGGAGGACCTGACCGGCATGGTGTTCGAGGGCGAGCGCCGCCGGCTGGAGGAACTGCGGCTCACCGCCCTGGAGGACGCAGCCCATGTGGGACTCGAACGGGGCCGGGCCCAGGAGCTGATATCCGAACTCACCGCCCTGCTGGCGGATCATCCCTTCCGGGAGAAGCTGCGCGGCCAGCTGATGCTGGCCCTCTACCGCAGCGGCCGGCATGCCGAAGCACTCGACCTTTTCCACCGCGGCCGCGTGCTCCTGGACGCCGAGCTCGGCCTGGCGCCCTCACCCGAGTTGCGCGCCCTGCAGAGCGCGATCCTCGAACACGACCCCGCCCTGATGGGCTCCGGGATCGTCCGAAGCGACGGGGCGGAGCACCGGCCGGCCTCCGCGCTCCCCGGCTCCGGGAAGCCGGAGGGCAACCTGAGTCGTTCCCTGGGGCCGTACGTCGGCCGGCGCGGCGCCCTGCGGGCTCTACGGGAGACGATCACCCGCGAGCGCCTGGTGACGCTGCTGGGTCCCGGCGGGGTCGGCAAGACCCGGCTCGCGCTGGAGGCCCTCTCCCGGCCGGACTCCCCCTTGGAGGTCCTCTGGTGGATCGACCTGGCCGTCACCGGTCAGGACGGCGTCCTCGCGGCCCTGGCCACCACGCTCGGCCTGTCGGACGCGTCGGTGGCCACCGGCCAGCGTCCCCAGGACTTCCTGCGGCGCGTCGTGTCCTCATTGGAGAACCGCACGGCGATCGTGGCCTTCGACAACTGCGAGCACGTCCTGGATGCGGTCGCGCCCCTGGTCAGCGCGCTTCTCGACGCCTGCCCGCGGCTCACCGTCGTCGCCACCAGCAGGGAGCCGCTGGGCATCGCGTACGAGGCCCACTTCACGGTGGAGCCGATGACCGCCGAGGAGGCCGGTGAACTGTTCACCCTGCGCGCAGCCAAGATCAACCCTTCGTTCGCGGCGGGGCCGGGCGTGCGCCAGGACGTCCTGACCCTGTGCCGTCGTCTCGACGGTCTCCCGCTCGCCGTCGAACTCGCCGCCGCCCACGTCCGGATGCTCTCCGTGGCGGAGATCGACCGCAGGCTGGATGACCGCTTCGCCCTCCTGGTGAAGGGAGAGCGCACGGCGCCCGCCCGGCACCGCACGCTGCGGGCGGTCCTCGACTGGAGTTACGCGCTGCTCGGCGGCCCCGAGCAGGAGGTCCTGAGCGAACTCGCCCTGCGGGTAGGCGGAACCGCGCTCGACGACGCCGAGCGGACCGGGACGCTCGGCCCGGAGACGACCGGGACGCCCAACGGCGGCCACGGCGGCGGTCTGCTGCCGATTCTGACCCAACTGGTGGACAAGTCGATGCTGTTCACCGTGTCCGGCACGCACGGCACCCGTTTCCAGATGCTGGAGACGGTGCGCGAGTACGCCCTTGCCCGCCTGCGGACCGAAGGCCGTCTGCAGCAGGCCGAGGAGCGCTTCGTCTCCTGGGCTCTGGACTTCGCCGCCGAGCACTGCGCCGCCCTCCATTCACGGGAACAGACCGCCCACTGCCTGCACATCACCGAGGAGACGGCCAACCTCAGGGCCGGCTCCGAACTGCTGGTCCGGCAGGGCCGGGCAGCCGAAGCCCTGTTCCTCGAATCCTCCCTCGGCTACTTCTGGTACGTCTCGGGACGTGAGGAGGAGGGCATCGACCGGCTCGCCCGGACCCTGGAGGCCTACGACAGCGAACCGGGCACCTCGGATCCCGCGCGCCGGGCCGGCCCGCAGGAGGAGTGGGCGCTCACCTACACGTTCGCGTGGCTCGCCTGGCTCAACCACGTCGCCGGGCGGCACGAGAGCGCGCTCGGCTACGAGGAGCGCTACCGGGCCGCCTGGCGGCGGGCCCGCAACCCGGACGTGGCGGTGATCGGCCCGGTCTATGAGGCGTTGTACGCGCGGCTCACCGCCGACGAGGACCGCGGCGACCTGTTCGCGCGGGCCGAGGCCGGCGTCGCCGACACCGCGTTCCAGTGGGACCGGGCCGTCCTGCAGTACAACTGGTCGACGTACTGCCTTCACAACGGGGACCCGGACGCGGCGGGCGAGCACGCGCTGCGCGGCATCGAGGCGGCCCGCGCCGCCGACGACCCCTTCGCGCTCGCGATCTGTCTCACCGCCCGCGGCGACGCGAAGGAGAGCGCCGGCCGACGGGAGGAGGCCCGCAGCCTGTGGAGCGAGGCGAGCGAGATCCTGCGGACCATGGACGCCCGCTCGCGCTGGGCCTACCGCGCGCTGCGGCTGGCCTACCTGGACATCGGGGAGGGGGACTACGACCGCGCCGACCGGCGCATCGCCGAGGTGGAGCGGATCGCCGCCGAGGTCATCTCCTACGACCTCGTCTACGCGGGGGCGAACCTGCGCGCGGTGGTCCTCGCCGCCCGCTCCCGGTTCACCGAGGCCACAGAGGCCCTCAGGGAGGTGGCGAGCGCGGAAGCCGCCCCGCGCCACCGCCGGGCCGTGGCGTCCCTCGCCCTCACGGTCTGCGGCGAGGGCGGGCCGGCTGACGGTGAGCGGCTCGCCGATGGGCGCCGCGAGGCCGCCGCGATCATCGAGCCGCTGGCCCGGGACGCGGTCGGGCTGCTGCTGGCCGAGGCCACCGAGTGGGGCGGCACCGATCCGGGACGGCGCTACGCACTGCACGAGCGTCTCACCCGCTCGCCGTCGGTGCGGGCGGCCTTCTGCTGACGGGCTCCGGCGCCCGGCCGGCGCCCGGCCGGCCGGACCGTGTCCGCGTCTGAGCAGGGCGCCTTCGAGGGCGCGCAGCGCGGCGTGGGTGCGGGACTTCACGGTGCCGGGGGCTATGCCCAGGGCCCGGGCGGTCTCGGCGACCGACTTGTCGAGGTAGCGCGTGTACAGCAGGATCTCGCGGTGCGGTTCACTGAGGTCCCCCAGGGCCTCGCGGACCACGAGGCGGTCGGCCGCGCGGTCCTCGTGGCCCGGTGAGGCAGGCTCCACGACGTCGAGGTCGCCACTTTCGCACGGGCGGGCCCGGCGGGCCCGGTGGCTGTCGATGACGAGGTTGCGGACGACGGTGACGAGCCAGCCGCGGATGCCCTCTCCGGCCCGATCCAGGAGCGGGGCGTGGTGCCAGGCGCGGAGGATCGCCTCCTGGACGATGTCCTCGGCGCGGTGAACGTCGCCGCCCAGCGAGCGGGCGGCGACGTGCCGGAGCATGGCGGCGTGCTTGTCGTACACGGCGCGGACGAAACGCTCGTCGTCGGCTTCGGTTCGTCGAGCCGCTGCGGGTGACACGGCTGGTGTGGGTGGGGCGGCCGGTGTGGGCGAAGTGGTCATCACCCGGCCAGCGTTCGCCGCGGCGCTTGCCGGCCGCTTACAGCACGCTTTCCCTGCCTGTCCGGAGACTGTCGCAGCCTCCGGACAGGCAGGATCCGCCGGGGTCGGCGGGTCCGACGGGTCCGACGGGTTACACCATGCCGCCGTCCACGGTCAGGTTCACTCGGTTCACGGCCGGGTTGCGCATCAGGAAGACCGTGGCGCCGACGATGTCGGCCATGGTGGCGAGCCGACCGGTGGGCGTACGGGAGCGGACCGACTCCAAAACGTCGGCCTGCCCGCTCCACGACGGCGTGTCGCTGACGATCCCGGGGTGCACGGCATTGACCCTCACCGGTGCGAGCTCCGTCGACAGGGTCCGCACCATGGAGACCACGGCGCCGTTGACCGCCGTGACGGTCGTGGAGCCGGGGTAGGGCGCGTCCTTCGCGACGCCCCCGAAAAGGACGACCGACCCGGTCGGCGCCATCACCTCACGCAGGGCCGCGACCGCGGCGGTGTATCCGACCACCTTGAGCGTGGCCAGACGCACCGCCCGGTCCACCGAGTAGTCCCGCACGCTGTTCACGTCTCGTTCCACGGCCGTGATCACCAGGTGGTCGACCGGGCCGATCCCCGACAGTGCCCGGGCGATCTCGTGCGGCTCAGCGAGGTCGAGCGCGATGCCCCGCACGTTGTGGCGCCCCTTCCCCACCTCCCGCGCCACCTGTCGCGCGCGCTCCGCATCCCTGCCGGTCAGCACCACGCTGTCGCCCTGCCCCGCGAGATGCCCGGCCAGCTCTCTTCCAATGCCGCTGGTCCCGCCGATGATCACGATGTTCGCCATGCGCGTCTCTCCTCATCCGTGTGGTGAATCCGGGGGCACCCCACCGGCGGTGCCCGATCCGCTCTACGGGGCGGGGGCACCACCGGTTCCGGGGCGGGGACTACGACCGGGCCGGGCGGTGATGTGCCGGTGCGCGAACCGATCCCGCCCGGCGTCCGTAGGGCGGGCACAGATTCGACGACTTCGAAAATGAGGTGACGACATGTCCGACACGGACACGTTCGGCAACGGGCGCCCGGTACTCCTGCGGGGCGGCACGGTGCTGCCGATGGACGACCCCCGCCGGGTACTCACCAACACGGACGTCCTGGTCAGGGGTGACCGCATCACCGCGATCGGCCCCGACCTCGCCGTGCCGCCGGGCAGCGCCGTCATCGACGCCACCGGCGGAATCGTCATGCCCGGCATGATCGACACACACCGCCACATGTGGCAGACCGCGCTGCGCGGCTACGGCGCGGACTGGACCCTGAGCCAGTACTTCGTGTGGTTCTTCATCGACCACGGCAAGCACTTCCGGCCCCAGGACATCCACGCCGGCAACCTGCTCGCCGCCGCCGAGGCCCTCGACGCCGGGGTGACCACGACCGTCGACTGGTCACACGGGCTGGCCACCACCGACCACGCCCACGCCGCGGTCGACGCGCTCCAGGCGGTGCCGGGGCGCTTCGTCCTTGCCTACGGCAACCTCCACCGGCCCGCCGCCGAGTGGGCCACCGACCCAGCCTTCCGTGCCTTCCTCGACCAGCGCGTCCCCCGCGACGGCATGCTGGACCTGCAACTGGCCATCGACCTGGGCGGCGACCCCTCGTTCCCCGAGAAGCCGGCCTTCGAGGCCGCCCGCGACCTGGGCGTCGCCGTGACCACCCACGCCGGGGTCTGGGGCACCGCCCTGGACCGGAGCATGACCATGCTCCACCAGCACGGATTCATGCGCCCGGGCACCGTCTACGTCCACGGCTCGTCCCTGGGCGACGACTCCTACCGCCGCATCGCGGACACCGGCGGGTACCTGTCGATCTCCGCCGAGAGCGAGCAGCACGCAGGGCAGGGATACCCTCCCACCCACGCCGCCCGCGCCCATGGCATCCCCGTGTCCCTGTCGATGGACACCAGCGTGTGGTGGAGCGCCGACCTCTTCTCCGCGATGCGCGCCACTCTGGCCGCCGACCGCTCGCGCGAACACGCTGAAGGTCATGCCCGGGGCGAGAGCGTCACCCACACGACACTGCGCGCCCACGACGTGCTGAGCTGGGCGACCCGCGGAGGCGCGGCCGCCCTCGGCCGCTCCCACGACCTGGGCACCATCGAGGTCGGCAAGAAGGCCGACCTGGTCCTGCTCAAGAACGACGACTCCCCCGTCTCCTTCCCGCTCCTGAACCCGCACGGGCACGTCGTGCTCCAGGCGCAGCGATCCGACGTCCACACCGTCCTGGTCAACGGCCACGTCGCCAAATACCGCCACCGGCTCCGGGGAATCGACCTCCAGGCGGTGCGCGACCGCGTCGAGAACACCGTCGAGCACCTGCGCGGCCGGCTCGGCGAGAGCGAATGGCACAAGGGGATGAACCCGGAGGTTCCCCGCGCGAAGACCATCGAGCAGAGCCGGTTCGGCACCGAGCAGCCGCCGGCCGGCCAGTGACCGGCGGGCGATCTCCCGCGCGGGGAGGGCAGCGGACGACAGTCGCGGCCATCAGCCGGCCGCCGCACCCCTGGGGGAAGCGGCACTGATCTACGGGCGTTCCTGTGGACGGACAGCTGATGCGACTGGCTGGCGCGTCGGCCCAGCCGGGGCATGCGGCCGGAGAAGTTCTGGGCTGTGCCCGGCACGGGGCCGGGTTCATTGCGGCCGGCCACCCGCACACTCGGCCTCGCCGCCCAGCTCGGCGTCCGTACGGTTCTGACGAACGCGGTCCGGTACGCGGATCCAGCGCAGCACCGGATCGCTGAAGTGCTGGATGCGGGCGGGCTGCTGCGGCCGACTGCGGCGAACGCCGGCTGAGGGACCCCACCACCATGGCGGCCGCCGCGGACCGGATCGCGGAGGCATCCGGCGCCGGGGCGGGCCGGGCGGCCGCGCTGCTGGCGGACACCGTCCGGGCTGGGAAGGACTCAGTGCGAGGCCGGCATGCTCGCCCGCGGCCCCTACGGTGACCGGCGCGGCGCGCGGTCGGGAAGCTGGAATACGAGGCATACTTCCTGGCCGTCGCCCACGTAGTCGCGGACGTCCGCGCGATGGGCATCCGGGTCGCGGCCCGAGGGTCGGGCGCAGGGTCAATGGTCAACCCAGCCTGTTCGTGGCGACGGCGAACCCGCTGGACCACGACCTGCTCTTCGAACGGTTCGGTGCGGCGCCGGTCGCTTCCGGACATGGTCAGTCAGCGGCGCCAGGGACTCGGCGCTCTCGGGCAGTAGTACCGCGCCATCACCCAGCGGAAGACGGGACTCTTGCACCCGTTGAGCACTACACCGGCCCTTACTCAGGCTGCCTGAACTGGCCGATGCTCAGGGCAAGGCCGGTGGGCCACTCGCCCGGCAGGCCTCGGCAGGCCAGGGCCCCTTGCACGGGGCTGGGTCCATGGGATCAGCCCCTCGCGTGATGGTGCGGTCGCACCAGTCGCACAACACTGTCGCGCGGGCGCCCGCGTCCTCAAGGACCCTGGCCGCCTCATCTGCGACGTCGAGCCAGTTGGGGCCTGTGACCACTACGGGCGCGCTGTCGAGCAGAAGTTTGCTGTTCCAGAGACTGAGGCCGGTGACCGTCCGGATCGCACGGACCACCTCCACCTTCCGGTCACCTGCCCCTGTCAGCAGTACACGGAACCCTGGCTCTTCCACACGCCCTCCCCGGACACTCCAACCGTCTGTGAACCATCACCGCAACTGCCGAATGTCATGAGTGGCTCTGCCACAGGTACTTAACGCTTTGGCACTCCCATTCGACTTCTCGGTGTGAGAAGACAACAGTTGCTGCCCATCCAGTGGCTGAAGTGGACCCCACTCCCGCGTTGCCGTAGAAATGCGACAACAGGGCCTCCTGGACCGCACGTTGGATTCGACACCCTTCGAGCTTCCAAGAGGCCCTGCTCTCATGCACGGCAGCCGCCGCAGTCACCCGATCGACTGACTTCTCGACGAGATCGGGACGACAGCAGTCGCGTCGCTTCTCGTGATCGCTGGGACGGACAAACTCGCACTGCCATCCAGGTAGACGGTCGGCTTGGTGACGCCCCAAGGCCGCCTCGCGGGTTTGAGCCCGGTGCCGCGACTGACGAACCTGGCGAAGAGTCGTGTCCTACCGGCTCGAGGCGCGGCCAACCGCCCCCGCTTACGTCCTACTTCTCCTCCGGCTCCCAGGCGCGGAGCAGGTCGAGCAGCCCTGCGTCTCCGTCAACGTGCAAGGAGTCGGCCTGGATCCGGTCGTACAGGTAGAGGACCAGCTCACTGGCCGTGCCGTGGACGGAGGCGCCGGCTGCGTCCGAGTCTTCGCCGGTCGCGGCGGTGGGCGCGGGGATGCGGGTGATGCGTGCGCCGTCGCCGTCGACGGTGAGGCGCCAGGAGCGGCCCTCGGCGGCGTGGAAGTCGAAGGCCGTGGGCTTGTGCGGCCAGGCACTCGGCGTTGCGCAGACGGTGAACAGGAACTCCTCCACACCGTCGAGTGCCAGCTCGACCGGCAGCGGCTGCGGGGAGCCCCCGGCGAGCTGGGCGTCGTAGGTGTGCACCGCGGTCTCCTGGACCCGGTGCCGGGCGGTGCCGCCGGCGGTCTGCGGTGACTGCGACGCGGGCCACCACGTCCAGCAACCGCTCTCCGGTCCCGCCGCGCGCAGGGCGCCCAGCAGAAGCTGCGTCGACGCGTCCAGCCAGGCCAGCAAGGCCTCACGCTCCTGCGGCACTTCCAGCGCGGCGCGCGCCGCGACGGCCTCGGCCGGGGGAGCGTCGGCAGACCCCGCGCCGACGATGGCGGCCCAGAAACGGTCTCCCCCACCCAGGTGCTTCACCAGATCGAACAGCGTCCACCCGGGGCAGGTCGGCACCTGCGCGTCGAGACCGGGCGCGGCGGCGACCACGGCACGGAAGGCGGTCGACCGTTCATCGATCAGTCGCAACAGGTCAGGGAACTCAAGATTCTTTTCCACTCCGGATGTCTATCACCCTGCTCCGGTGATCGGACAGCGATTTTCACAGTCGCCGCCGGTTGGCCATTGCGGACGTCCTCGCCTCCCACCGCTCGGGTCACAAGCTGCGCACTGCTGCGAGGACGCTGGTGGGGGGTACGCCAGGCGTCGTGCCTGTGAGTGCTCTGGCCTCGCCGTGCGGCCGGGCACCTCGGCGACGTGACGTCCACCCGGTGCGCGCGGTCATGCTGCCGCTCGATGTGATGGACGCGGAGGTCACGACGGCGGGGGAGGACCGGTCGGGTCGGGAGTTCAGGTGACTCCCGTTCGACCAGCACTCCTCAAGTTCGGAACAACGACAGCCACTTAGAGTTCCTAACAGAAGCTGTTGATCATGTGACTTTCGGTTCGGATGGTCGTTGGTCTGGCCGTGGGGAAACGTCAGCCGCGGCCGTGGATCGTGTCGGATGAACTGTGGTCGCTCATCGAGCCGTTACTGCCTGAGCCAGCGCCGAAGCAGGTCGAGGGACGCCCTCGGGTGCCGGACCGGCAGGCACTCTGCGGGATCCTGTTCGTGCTGCATACCGGGATCCAGTGGGAGTACCTGCCGCAGGAGCTGGGCTTCGGATCAGGCATGACCTGCTGGCGGCGTCTGGCCGCGTGGAACGACGCCGGTGTCTGGGATCAACTGCACGTGGTGCTGCTGAAGAAGCTGCGGGTCGCGAAGAAGCTGGACTGGTCGCGGGCGGTGATCGACTCCTCCCACGTCAGGGCCGCTCGGCGGGGCCCAAAAGTGGGCCGAGCCCGGTCGACAGAGCACGTCCGGGCAGCAAGCACCACCTCATCGTCGACGGCCAGGGCATCCCACTCGCCGTCTCTCTGACTGGCGGCAACCGCAACGACGTCACCCAGCTGATACCCCTGCTGAAGAAGATCCCCTCGGTCGCCGGCCTGGTCGGACGGCCACGCAAACGACCCGACAGCCTGCTCGGCGACCGCGGCTACGACCACGACAAATACCGCCGTCTCGCCTGGGCGCTGGGCATCAAACCGGTGATCGCCCGCCGCGGCGTCCCGCACGGTTCCGGCCTCGGAGTCCACCGGTGGGTCGTGGAGCGGACCATCGCATGGTTCCACGGCTTCCGCCGGCTACGGATTCGATGGGAACGACGCGACGACATCCACGAAGCCTTCCTCGGTCTCGCCACCTGCCTCATCACCCACCGCCACGTCCAACGCCTTTGTTAGGACCTCTTAAGCCCTCGGTGGCTGACGCCGTACATGGCAAGACGGAGGAGCGCCGCGTCCTGCACGTACTTGGGGGCTCCGACAACGCGGCCAGGCGCGGTGCCAGGCGCTGCGGGCCAGGCAAGATGCGGAAGAGACGGCGGCCTAGTTCCCCCTCTCCCCCGGCAGCCCGGCGGCAGGACCGCTCAGGGCGGTCGTTCGATTGTCCGAGGTGCATGCGATCCTTCGATTCGGTACCGCCAGGGGATCGGTGCCGTGGCCTCGGGCAGCACGATGTACTGACCGACGCCACAACGAGATGAGCTCCAGTAGTGGGTGGGGAATGAAGACCAACAGAATCTCTCGCCGCGCGCCTGCCGTCCTCCTCCGCTAGCCGGCGGTGTCGTCGCAGATGGGCTTCGGGGGGGCCGTCGCGATCACGTTCCGCCAGTAGTCGGCCTCCCCGGCCGGGCCTCGGCGTGCGGGCTGGATGAAGGTGGCGAATGTCGTCGTTCCCGGCCGGGCCTTCAGGTCGCCGGGGCCGATCGCGACCACGTAGCGCTCCCCCGGCTTCATGATCACTTCTCGGTTCGAGGTGGCCACCTGGAAGGAGCCGGGGGCCCCGCCGGGCTCAACCCGCTGCGACACGCCGATACTCGGGGCGAAGTCTCCCTTCATCGTCTCCACGATCCGTACCGGCGTGGTGACGAGCTCGGGGTTCTCGGCGCCGACGGCCCGCGGGTCGTGTGCCGCTGCGCCGACGGCCTCCACCACGGCGATGCCCTGCGCGCTGGTCGCCACCTCGGCGTCCGTACCGCCCGACGGCGTCCCGCACAGGCTCTCCGTATGCGGGGCGCTGCCGCTCTCCCAGGCGTACCAGCCGCCGCCGAGGAACACGGCGGCCGCGGTCCCGGCCGCCGCCCACGTCTTCACGTTCATGATCAGCCCCACAGCTCGGAGTAGTTGGCTCGGTCGACGTCCTGAGGGAGATCGAAGTATTCGTGGGCGGTCGGCCACATCAGCGACCGCACGTAGCCCGGCCCGCCGGCATCCGACTTGTGGCACAGCCCCAGGGCGTGGCCCAGCTCGTGTGCCGCGATCTGCCGGCGCTTGGTCTGGCTCGCGTTCTTCATCGCCGCGGTGTTGAAGCGGATGTAGTCGGTCTGGCCGGGGCCACCCCGGTAGTTCCACTTCGCGGCGGCGTGGTCGCTCGGGTCGTTGTAGTCCGTGAACTCCAGGTCGTTGACCGTGGTCGCCGAATCCGGCGCCAATCTGATCTTGTGGCCGCCGTACTGCCACGCCTTGAGCGCGTGCTTGTACGCGTCCGCGTAGGCCGTGTTCGCGGTCCATCTGATCTCGCCGTCATCCACCGAGCTGCGCGACCGCGACTCCGACTCACCCCTGACACACGGCGCGGCCGCAGCGGCTGCCGCCGGCGGCGGAGCGGTCAGGAGCAGGGCTGCGGCCGCCGATAAGCCGGCTGACAGGCGCTTCATCCACTCCACGGTAGGGCGCCCCGTGCCGGGGACGATCGTTTCCTCTCCCCCGAGCGGTGAAGTTCCCGGGACTCGGCAGATCCGACGCCCGAACACGTTCGAGACCGTGCCGGTGGGCGCGCACGGTCGTACGACTCCTCTCCGGCCGCCCGGCCCCAACGCCCTTGTCCGGCAGCAGCATGGCTGCCGGACACGATCTTCCGAGGCAATACAGATGGCCGGTCCCCTGTCGTTGACGGCGAGGCGTCGACGGTGGTGGCCGCGAGGAGTCCGGGAGCCGCTCGGGCGAGGGTTCCGAGCGGTCCGGGGGCGTGGGTGGTCAGGGCGGGGTCAACGGTGGGGCAGTTCGGCCAGCCAGTCGTGGACGGTGCGGGCGGTGGAGCGGGCGTGTCCCTCCAGAAGGGTGAAGTGGTCGCCGGGGACGGTGATCTCGGTGTGGGGAAGGGGCCAGGCGGGGGCCGGTGCGGTGCCGGGCAGCGGTTCCCCGGCCCGGACGAAGAGGGTCGGGGCCGCCGGCCGTTCGGGCCGCCAGCCGGAGTACAGGGTGAAGTAACCGGCCATGGCGGTCAGCCGGTCGGGGTCGTGGGAGGCGAACCGGGCCGCTTGGCGCAGCATGTCATCCGTCATCGGGGCGAGGGCTTCGTCGCGGTCGGCGCGGGCGGCGGGATAGGTGTCCAGGAGGACGACGGCGACCGGGGCGGCGTCCTCGGCCGCCAGCCGCTGTGCCACGGCCTGGGCCGCCCACCCGCCCGCCGAGCGCCCGAGGAGGGCGAACGGCTCACCGTCCGCGGCTGCGAGGACGGCGGCTGCCTGGGCGGTGACGAAGGCGTCCAGAGTGGCCGGAAGCCGTTCCGAGCGCTGGAACCCGGGATGCGGCAGGGCCGTGACCGGCCGGAGGCCGGCCAGTCCCCGGGCGAGGCGGGCGTACTCCTGCGGTCCGGAGAGCGCGCTGAGCGCCGGGAAACAGAGCAGGTGCGGTCCCGTTCCGCCGGAGGCGAGCGGGACGGCCGCCGGTACCGCGCCCGGCGCTTCGGCGCGGTCGAAGACCGGGCGCAGGCGCGCGGTGATGGTGAGCAACCCCATCGCCTCCATGGTCCGTCCTCGCTCACAGGCAGTACGGAAGAGGCCGGCCAGTGAATCGGGCAGCTCTTCGGCGGCCGCCGGCCCGCCCGTTGTGGCGGCGGCCGGGGCCGGGAGCGGCTGCGTCGGGTGGGGTACGTACTGCTGCGCCAGGTGGGTGGCGACCGCGCGCGGGGTCGGGAAGTCGAACAGCAGGGTGGGCGGGAGCACGGTGTCCGTCGCGGTCGCGAGGCGGTTGCGCAGCTCGACCGCGGCCAGGGAGTCGAGTCCCCAGTCCGCCAGCAGGTCGTCCGGGTCGATCGCCTCGTCGTCCTCGGTGTGACCGAGCACCTCGGCGGCCAGCGCCCCCACCTCGGCGAGCAGCAGGCCGCCGCGCTCGCCCGGGGTCGCGTCGGCAAGCCGCCGGACGAGCGAGTCCGCGGCCGGCGCACCGGGTCGCCCGCTCGCGGCGGCCGGTCCGGTCTGACCGGTGTGTCCCGCCCGCCCGGCCTCTGGGGTGACGGCAGTACGGGAGGGCCCGCCCGGCGCGAGGGACGGATCGAGGCGGGCCGCCACCGGGGCCGGCTCGGCGCCACGGACGGCCGCGTCGAACAGCGCGAGGCCCTCCTTCGGTGTGAGCGGGGCGAATCCGGCGCGGGCCATCCGCCGCAGGTCCAGCTCCGTGAGGTGCGCCATCATGCCGCCGCTCTGCCGCCAGGGTCCCCAGGCGATCGATGTGCCCGGCAGGGCGAGCCGTCGGCGCTCTCGGGCCAGGGCGTCCAGGACGCAGTTGGCCGCCGCGTAGCCTGCCTGACCGGCGGAGCCGAACACCCCGGCCACCGAGGAGAAGAGGACGAACAGCGCGAGTTCGCGGTCCGCGGTCAGCTCGTGCAGGGCGAGGGCGGCGTCCGCCTTGGGCCGCAGCACACGGTCGAGCCGTGCGCCGTCGAACGCGGCGACGATGCCGTCGTCGAGAACCCCTGCGGTGTGCACCACGCCGGTCAGCGGGTGCGCCGCCGGTACCTCGCCGAGCAGGGCGGCGAGTGCCCGCCGGTCGGCGACGTCGCACGCCCGCACCGTGACCCGGGCGTCCAAGTCCGCCAGTTCGGCGCGCAGTTCGGTCATCCCGGGCGCGTCGGAGCCGCGCCGGGCGGCGAGCAGCAGATGGCGGACGCCGTACGCGGTGACGAGGTGGCGCGCCGCCATCATGCCCAGCGAGCCGGTCGCACCGGTGACCAGGACGGTGCCCTCCGGGTCGAGCCGGCGTACGGGAAGCGGCGCGTCCGCGGCGGGCCCCGGTACGCGGACGATTTCCGGTACGTGGACCACTCCCCGCCGTACCGCCGTCTCGGGTCGCGCGCCCGACAGGAGCGCGGGCAGCGCGGTCGCGGAATCGGGGCCGGCGTCCAGGTCGACCAGGGCGAAGCGGCCCGGGTTCTCGCGCTGCGCCGAGCGGATCAGTCCCCACACGGCTGCCTGGGCGGTGCTGATACCGGCGCCGGTGTCGGCGGTCCCGGTGTCGACGGCGTCGGTGGTGACGACGACGAGGCGTGAGCCGGCCAGCCGGGGCTCCGCGAGCCACGCCTGCACCAGGGCGAGGGCCCACCGCGCCGTCCGGTGCACCTGCCCGGCCGGCTCCGCGTCGCCGTCGGCCGCCGGGGGCCCCGGGCAGGGGGCGACGACGACCTCCGGTGCGGCGGCGGCTGCCGCCGCGAGGTCGGCGTACACCGGGACGCCGTGGCTCGCGGGAGCCAGGACGTCGCGCGGCCCGGCGCCGGCGTCGGCTCCGGCCAGCACGCCCCACGTGGGCACCGGACCGGCCGCGAGCGGCTGCGGCGAACGTGTCCAGTCCACCCGGAAGAGCGAGGCGGCGGGGGTTCGCACCGCGCCGGAGCCGGTACGCGGCAAGGGGCGCAGGAACAGCCGGCGGATCGTCGCCACGGGCGCGCCCGCCTCGTCGGCCAGTTCCAGGCCGATCCCGCCCTCGGCCCCGGAGACCACTTGGCCGGGCTGCGCGTCCGCCGTCCCGCCGCGCCCGGCCTCGGCGGCCGCGGCGGGCGGCGTCACGCGTACCCGCAGCCGCCGCGCACCGGAGGCGTGCAGACGTACCCCGGCGAAGGAGAACGGCAGGGCCGCGGCTCCCCCGTCCGGTGCGTCCTCGGGCGGAGCCTCGCCCTCTCCCGGCGGCTGGTCCTTCGCCGGCGGGAGTCCGGCGAGCGCCACCGCGTGCAGCGCCGCGTCGAACAGCGCCGGGTGCAGGGCGAAGCCCGCCGCCCCCTCCCCCGGCGCGGGGGCCTCGGCGGCCTCGGGGAGGGTCACCTCCGCGTACACCTCGTCGCCGAGGCGCCAGGCGGCGCGCAGCCCCCGGAAGGCGGGCCCGTAGTGGAGTCCGGCGCGGGCCAGGCGTGCGTACGCGCCGCCCGGCGGCCGCGCCTCCGGGGGCCCGTCGAGGTCGAGCGGTACCGCGCCCGGCGGGGGCCAGGGGTGGTCCGCCGCCGGGGTGACGGACGGGTCCCGGGCCGGTTGGTCTCCTTCCGGTACGAGGGTCGCGGTGGCGTGCCGGCGCCAGGGGCCCGGAGCCGCCGCGGCGTCGTGGAGGCGGGCGTGGACGGTGAGGGCCCGCCGGCCCGCACCGTCCGCTCCCGCCACCTTCATCTGGAGCTCGACGCTCCCGTCCGGGGGCAGCGGCAGGGGTGCGGTCAGGGTGAGTTCGTCGACGACCGGCGTCCCCGCCTGCTCGCCCGCGTACAGGGCCATCTCCACGAACGCGGTCCCGGGCAGCAGGACGTCCCCCGCCACGGTGTGGTCGGCCAGCCAGGGATGGTCGCGCGTCGAGAGGAGCCCGCCGAGCAACAGGCCCTCGTCGTCGGCCGTGACCGTCCGGGACCGCAGGAACGAGTGGGACGGACCGGCCGGCGCGGGCACGGACGCCGGCGCGGGTGCGGGTGCGGGCTGCTGCGGCGGGTCGGCGTCCAGCCAGTACCGGCGGCGCTGGAACGCGTACGTGGGCAGCGCGGTGCGGCGCGCGCCGCGCCCGGTGAAGACGGCTCGCCAGTCGACCGGAACGCCGTGCGCGTGCAGCGCGGCCACGGTGTCGAGCAACGCGCCCGCCTCCGCCCGCGCGCCGCGCAGCGTCGGGAGGATCAGCGGCGCGGGCGCGCCGGCCTCGGGCATGCCGGCGGTGGGCGTGCCGACGGTGGGCGTGCCGACCTCGGGTGCGCCGGCGGTTGCGGGCGGCGCCGGGGGCGGGGTCGTCCGGGGTGCCGGGGCCGTCGCCGGCCGCGGCTCCGGTGCGGTGAGGCAGGTGCGCGCCAGGCCGGTGAGTACGCCGTCCGGGCCCACTTCCACGAAGTGGGCCGCCCCGCGCGCGCGGAGGTGGGCCAGCGAGTCGGCGAACCGGACCGGTCGGCGCACGTGGTCCACCCAGAACTCCGGGGTGCGCAGCTCCTCATCGGTGGCCGCACGCCCCGCCACGGCGGTGACCAGCGCAAGTGCGGGCTCGGTGAAGGACAGGCCCCTCACCACCTCGGCGAACTCGGCCAGCATGGGCTCCATGTGAACCGAGTGGAAGGCGTGGCTCACGCGCAACGGCGCCGTGGCCCGGCCCCGGTCGCGGAAGTACGCGACGGTCTCGCGCACCGCGGCCTCGTCACCGGAGACGACCACCGCGGCGGGCCCGTTGACGGCGGCGATCTCCACTGCCCCTCGCGCCTGCGCCAGATGGGCGGCGACCTCGTCCTCACCGGCCGCCACGGCGGCCATCGCGCCGCCCGGCAGCGCGTCCATCAGCCGTCCCCGGGCCGCCACCAGGGTGCATGCGTCCGCGAGGGACAGCACCCCGGCGGCATGGGCCGCGGCCACCTCGCCGATCGAGTGCCCGGCCACCAGGCCGGGGCGCACGTCCCAGGACTCCAGCAGCCGGAACAGGGCCGTCTCCAGGGCGAAGAGCGCCGGTTGCGCGAACCGGGTAGTCCGCAGGAGGGCGCCGGCCTCGGTGTCTTCGCAGGCGAACACCACGTCCCGCAGGGGCCTCGGCAGCAGTGGGTCGAACAGCGCGCAGGACTCGTCGAAGGATCGGGCGAAGGCGGGATGCAGCGACCGCTGTCCGTACAACTGCGCCCCCATCCCGAGGCGCTGACTCCCCTGCCCGGTGAAGAGGAAGGCCAGGGGGCCGGGTCGGCGGGCCGCACCGGTGTGTACGCCCGGTCGGCGTCCTCCGCCGACGGCCAGCGCCCGCAGCGAAGCGAGCAGTTCCGCGCGGTCCTGGGGCACCGCCACGGCCCGGTGTTCGAAGGCCGAGCGGGTGGTGGCGAGGGAGTAGCCGATGTCGACCGGCTCCGCGTCCGGGGCGGCGGACACGTGCTCGTACAGCCGCCGGGCCTGGTCCCGGAGCCCGGCCCGGCTCCGGGCCGACAGGACGAACGGCACCGGGGCCGAGGCCGGGACCGGCACCGGGACCGGGGCCAGGGCCGAGGCCGGGACCGGCACCGGGACCGCGCCCGAGGCCGGGGCCGCCGGGACCGCGCCCGGAGCCGGGGCGGGGGGTGTGGGGCGCAGGGCCTGGGGGCGGTCCCGGGACGGGGGTTCTTCCAGGACCACGTGCGCGTTGGTGCCGCTGATGCCGAACGAGGAGACCCCGGCCCGGCGCGGGCGGTCCGCCTCGGGCCACGGCACCGGCCGGGTCAGCAGCGCCACCCGCCCAGACGGCCAGTCCACAGCCGGATTCGGCTCGTCCGCGTGCAGCGTGCGCGGGAGCACGCCGTGCGCCATCGCCTGCACCGTCTTGATCACGCCGGCCACCCCGGAGGCGGCCTGCGTGTGGCCGATGTTCGACTTGACCGAGCCCAGCCAGAGCGGGCGTTGCCGCGGCTCCCGCCCGTAGACGGCCAGGAACGCCTCCGCCTCGATGACGTCCCCCAGCCGGGTGCCGGTGCCGTGCGCCTCGACCGCGTCGACGTCAGCGGGCGCCAGCCCGGCGTCGGTCAGGGCCTGGCGGATCACCCGCTGCTGCGCCGGGCCGTGCGGGGCGGTCAGCCCGTTGCTCGCGCCGTCCTGGTTCACCGCCGAGCCGCGGACCACGGCCAGGACCTCAAGTCCCGTACGGCGCGCGTGCGACAGCCGGCTCAGCAGCAGCATCCCGGCGCCCTCGGCCCAGCCCGTGCCGTCGGCGCCCGCCCCGAACGCCTTGCAGCGGCCGTCCGGCGACAGCGCCCGCTGCCGGCTGAACTCCACGAACGACGCGGGCGAGGACATCACCGTGACCCCGCCGGCCAGCGCGAGGGCGCATTCGCCGCGGCGCAGCGCCTGGGCCGCGAGGTGCAGGGCCACCAGGGACGAGGAGCAGGCCGTGTCCACGGTGATCGCCGGCCCCTCCAGGCCGAAGGTGTACGCGATGCGGCCGGAGGCGACGCTGCCGGCGTTGCCGATGCCGAGGTAGCCCTCCACCTGCGCGGGTGTCACCGCGAAGCGGGCGGCGTAGTCGCTGTACATCAGCCCGGCGTACACCCCGGTCGCCGAGCCGCGCAGGGTCCGGGGGTCAACTCCGGCCCGTTCGACGGCCTCCCAGGCCACTTCCAGCAGCAGCCGGTGCTGCGGGTCCATCGCCAGCGCCTCGCGGGGTGAGATGCCGAAGAAGCCCGGGTCGAAGCGGTCCGCGCCCCGGAGGAAGCCGCCCTCGCGTACGTACGTCCGGCCGGGGCGGCCGGGGTCGGGGTCGTAGAGCCCTTCGGTGTCCCACCCCCGGTCGGCGGGGAACGGGCCGATGGCGTCCGTGCCGTCGGCCACCAGCCGCCACAGCTCCTCCGGGGTGCTCACCCCGCCCGGGTAACGGCAGGCCATTCCCACGATGACCACCGGGTCGCCGTCGCCGTCGCCATCGCCGCCGGAGCGGGCCTTGGCCGGGTCCGGATCCGGGTCCGAATCCGGTGACGCGGGTCCGGTGCCGGCCGGCCCGGCGGCGCCCAGCGTGCCGAGGTGGGCGGCGAGCGCGGCGACCGTCGGGAAATCGAAGGCGACGGCCTCGGAGAGCGGGAGGCCGGTCGCCGCGGACAGCCGCTCGCGCAGCACCGTAGCCGTCAACGAGTCCATGCCCAGGTCCCGCAGCGCGGTCCCGGACTCCACCTCCCCGGGCGCGCAGCCCAGTACGTCCGCCACGGCGCGCCGCACCAGGGCCAGTACGTCCGCCCCCGCTTGCCCCGCCGGCGCCGTGCCGTCCAACAGCCGTCCGGGCAGGTCGGCGAGCGCGTGCCGCCGTACCTTTCCGGAAGCGGTACGGGGGATGCGCTCCACCTCGTACAGGGCGGCGGGCACCTTGAAGAGGGAGAGTTCCCGGCGGCAGGCGGCCAGGATGGCGGCGCGGTCGAGTACCCGGCCGCGCTCGGGGACCAGATGGCCGACCGGTACTTCGCCGAAGGCGGGGTGTGGGCGGCCGGCCACGGCGGCGTCCGCCACCCCGGGCAGTCGCCGCAGCACCGCCTCCACTTCCGAGGGGTGGATGTTCGCCCCGCCGCGGATGATCAGATCACCGGCCCGGCCTGTGATCACGAGTTCCCCGCGGGCGTCGACCCGGGCCAGGTCGCCGGTGCGGAACCAGCCGTCGCGCAGCACCTCGGCGGTGGCCCGCGCACTGCCGTGGTATCCCGGCGTCACGCCGGGCCCGCTCACCCACAACTCGCCGTCGCCCACGTCCTGCCCGTCCGCTCCGCCGCCGACCCGGACCCGGGTGCCGGGCAGGACCCGGCCGCACGCCTCGGCCGCCGTGGTGTCGCCAGGCGCCGCCATGGTGACCGGGCCCGCCTCGGTGCTGCCGTAGTGCTCCAGGTAGGGGACCCCGCAGACCTCCTCGAACGACCGGCGGAACGCGGGCCCGGCCGAGGCGCCGCCGCTGACGCACCCGCGCAGGGCGGGCGCGCCCAGGCCCGGGCCCGGTCCCGCGCCCGGTCCGCCGTCGCCCTGGCCGTCGCCCTCGCCTTGGCCCGGGTGGCGTGCCGCTTCGGCGCGTACCTCGTCGAGCAGGGCGGAGTACGTGGTCGGCACCCCGCCGAGGAGGGTGTACGGGGCTTCCGTACGGCGCAGTTCGGCGAGCACCTCCGCCACCGTGAAGCGGGGCGGGATCATGGCGCTCGCCCCGGTGGCGGCCACCCCCACCACGCAGACCACGTGGCTCATGGCGTGGTGTAGCGGCAGCGGCCACAGCAGCCGGTCCTGCCGGGACATCCCGAGGACTCCGACGAGTCCGGCGGCCACCGGCGCGAGGCGGTTGCGCTGTGTGAGCAGCACGCCCTTGGGGGTGCCGGAGGAGCCGGAGGTGTAGAGCAGCCAGGCCACCTCGTCCAGCCCGAGGTCGTCCGGCGCGGGCGTGCGCGGTTCCGTGCCCACCAGGTCCTCGTAGCGCAGCAGGACGGGGTCCGCGCTCCCGGGCTGCGGGTGCCCCGGAGCCGGGGCGGCCGGTTCCCCGGCCGAGTCGGAGCCCTGCGGTTCCTCCACCTCCTCGGCCTCCTCGACCACCAGCACGGTCAGCCCGGGGCGCGCCGCCAGGAGCGGGCGCAGCCGGGACAGCCGGGCGGGATCGGTGACGATCACGCGGGCTCCGCTGTCGTCCAGCAGGTGGGCCAGCTCCGGCCCGGAGCCGCCGGGATCCAGCGGCACGCCCACGGCGCTCGCCCGGGTGGCGGCCAGCAGGCTCTCGACGGCCTCGACGCGGTTGCCGAGCAGGATCGCCACCCGCTCCCCGCGCGCCGGGCTCAGCCCCGCGAGATGACCCGCCAGGCGCCGGGTCCTGCGTTCCAGGTCCCGGTAGGTCAGCCGGGTACGGCGGTCCTCGAAGGCGACCTGCTCCCCGATGCTCCGGGCATGCTCCCGCAGGAGCACCGGGAGCGGCCTGACGATGTCCGCGTCTGTACCCACCTGAACACTCACCTGTTCGAAACCTCCTGTGTGGACTCGTGGTTGAGGATGGCCTCACGGCCCGGAGGGTTCCGTCTGCACCCCGGCTCCTCGGCAGGCGAGGCGGACGGCGAGGGGCCCCAGCCGTCTACGGGGCCAGCCATCACCGGTGTGCCGGGCGGGCTCCGACGAGGGGGATCCTCCGTTGCCGGGACAGAGCCCCGACAGCCGTCTTTTCGTCCTCTTGACGATATGAACACTTCTCGTTATCGTCGCACTGACGAAATGAAGGGGGTTCGCCATGGCCGACATCACCCGGCGCTTCGGCTGGCGCCATCTGCGATCCGCGCCCACCGCGCACATCCGCCACCACAAGCGCGGCCAGCTCGTCCACGACGGGCCAGGGCTCAGTTTCTGGTACCGGTCGCTCTCAGCGGCACTGTCCGAAGTGCCGGTCGACGACCGGGAGCTGGCCATGGCGTTCCACGCGCGTACGTCCGACTTCCAGGACGTCTCCGTGCAGGCCTCCGTCACCTACCGGATCAGCGACCCGGCCGAAGCCGCGGCCCGACTCGACTTCTCCGTCGACCCGGACACCGGGAGCTGGCGCGGAGCCCCCTTGGAGCAGATCGCCACGCTCCTCACCGAGACCGCGCAGCAGCACACGCTGGACGTACTGGCCCGGACCCCGCTGGCCGTCGCCCTGGTGGACGGCGTCGCATCCGTGCGGGGCAGCGTCACCGCCGGTCTCGCCGCCGAGCCCAGGCTCCCGGCCACCGGCATAGACGTGGTGGCCGTACGGGTCGTGGCGATCCGCCCCGAGGCCGAGGTGGAGCGCGCCCTGCGCACACCGGCCCGCGAGCAGATCCAGCAGGAGGCGGACCGGGCCACCTATGAACGGCGTGCCGTCGCCGTCGAACGTGAGCGTGCCATCGCCGAGAACGAGCTGGCCAGTCAGATCGAACTGGCCAGGCGCGAGGAGCAGTTGATCGACCAGCGCGGCACCAACGCCCGCCGCGAGGCCGAGGAGAAGGCGGCGGCGGACGGCATCCGGACCGAGACCGAAGCGGCCCGCAAGGTCCGCCTCGCCCGCGCGGACGCCGAGGCGGCGCGCGAGACGGGCGCGGCGCGCGCCGAGGTCCAGGCTGCCTGGCTGCGTGTGCACGACGAAGCCGGCCCGGGCACGCTGCACGCCCTGGCGGCGACCCGGCTGGCGGAGAACCTGCCGCGGATCGACAGCATCACACTGTCTCCTGACGTCCTCACCGGGCTCCTCGCCAGGCTCGGACGTCCGGAAGGCGGCGCGGACGCGTGAGCCTGGCCCCGCGGGCGGTGCTCGTGCACCGCAGGACCGAGTACGAGGAACTGCTCGCCCGGCACGGCACGCACGGGCAGGCCGCGTTCCTCCTGTCCCGCCGGGGCCGGTCGATCGACGAGGTGGTCCGCCGCCACGAACGCACGCGGCGGGCGCTGCGAGAGGTGGCGGCGGCGGTACCGCTCACCTGGCGCAGCTCCGGGGTGGAGCGGGCGGACCTGGACCGCTTCCCCTTCGCCCCGGAGGACGTGGTGGTCGTGGTCGGCCAGGACGGCCTGGTCGCCAACACCGCGAAGTACCTGCGCGGACAGCCGGTCGTGGGCATCGACACCGACCCGGGGCGAAACCCGGGGGTCCTGGTCCGTCACCGCTGCGCCGACACGGCCGCATTGCTGCGTGCCGCGATCGCCGCCGGGGGCCGGGCAGAGGAGCTGACCATGGTCGAGGCCGTCGCCGACGACACCCAGCGCCTTCTCGCGCTGAACGAGATCTACCTGGGCTCGCCCGGTCACCAGACGGCCCGCTACCGCCTGGGCCGCGACGGCGACAAGGGCCCGGAGGAGGCCCAGGCATCCTCCGGGGTACTGGTGGGCACCGGCACGGGCGCCACCGGCTGGCTGCGTTCCCTGTGGCTGGAGCGCGGCAGCTCCGCGGGGCTGCCCTCACCCTGCGAGCGGCGGCTCCTGTGGTTCGTGCGGGAAGCCTGGCCCTCTCCGGCGACCGGAACGACAAGGGTCGCCGGAGAGCTGGGGCAGGGTCAGGGGCTTCGGCTGACCGTGGAGTCGGACCGGATCGTGGTGTTCGGCGACGGGATGGAGGGCGACGCCCTGGAGCTGACCTGGGGTCAGAGCGTACGGCTGGGCATCGCCGGAACGTCGCTGCGCCTGGTGACCTGAGCGAGCTGCCGGACCGGCCCGACCCCGAGGTCCGGCGTACCCGCCGCGGTACCGGCCAGACCCTGCTGCGGTGCTCGCACGGGACCAGCCGGTGCCGGCCGCGGGGGTCTGTCACCCGGGCGGGGCGTCACCTCGCTAGACCGCGTACCGGTCCGGCGCGAAGAGGGACGGGTTCGCCGCGATCCAGGCCGAGGTGTGGCGCAGGCCCTCCTCCAGGCCGACCCGGGGGCGCCAGCCGGCCCAGTCCCGGGCCCGTGAGTTGTCCGACAGCAGGCGCTGGACCTCGCTGCCCGAGGGGCGCAGCCGGGTCGGGTCCACGACTACCTTCGCGTCACGGCCGGAGGCCGCGATCAGGGCCTCGGCCAGGGCGCCGACGGAGATCTCCTCACCGGTGCCGAGGTTGACCACCTCCCCCAGCGCCCGGTCGCACTCCGCCACCGCGAGGAAGCCCTCCGCCGTGTCGGTGACGTACGTGAAGTCCCGGGTCGGCGTGAGCGAGCCGAGGCGGATCTCCCGCGAGCCGGCGTGCAGTTGGGCCAGGATGGTCGGGATGACCGCGCGCGCCGACTGGCGCGGCCCGTAGGTGTTGAAGGGGCGCACTACCGTCACCGGGAGTTCGAAGGCGTGGTGGAAGGAGAGTGCCATCATGTCCGCGCCGATCTTCGACGCGGAGTACGGGGACTGCGGCTGCAGCGGGTGGCTCTCGGAGATCGGGGCGGTCAGCGCCGTCCCGTAGACCTCGCTGGTCGAGGTGTGCACCAGGCGCCGTACGCCGTGCCGCCGGCAGGCCTCCGCCACGTTCTGCGTGCCCGTGACGTTCGTCTGCACGTACGCGCCGGGCGAGGCGTAGCTGTACGGAATCCCGATGAGGGCCGCCAGGTGGAAGACGGTGTCGCAGCCGGCCACCGCGTCGCTGACCCGGCCCGCGTCACGGACGTCGCCCGTCCACATCTCCACCGGGCTCTCCGGGTCGGCGAGGTAGCGCGCCAGATGGCCCTTCTCGGCGTACGGCTTGTAGTGGACGAAGGCACGCACCCGCGCGCCCCGTGACACCAGCAGGTCCACCAGTGTCGAGCCGATGAAGCCCTCCGCGCCGGTGACGAGGACGGTGCGGTCGGTCCAGCTGTTCATATGCGCTCCAGGTGAGGGGTGGGGACGAAGCCGGCGACGCGGAGTACTTCGGCGGCCAGCAGTTCGGCGGCTCGCGCGTGCGGGCCGGGGTCGGCGGCGCCGGCCATCGCCGACAGCCGGGCCGGGTCGGCCAGCAGCGGCCCGATGAGGTGGGCGAGGCGCTCGGCGGTGGTCTCCGCGTCGGGCAGCAGTACTCCGGCGCCCGCGTCGGACAGGACCCGCGCGTTGTGCGTCTGGTGGTCGCCGGGGGCGTACGGGTAGGGCACCAGGACCGCAGGCACACCGGTCGCCGCCAGTTCGGCGATGGTCGCGGAGCCCGCGCGGCACACCACCAGGTCGGCGGCCGCGTAGACGAGGTCCATGCGGTCCAGGTACGGCACGGCCCGCGCGATGCGCTGGCCGCCGGACGTGGCGAGCTGGGTCACCGTGTCCGGCAGTGCGGCCGGTCCGGTCTTGACCAGGAGCTGTACGTCGTCCCGGTGCTGCCACAGGCCGGCCAGCGCGGCGGCCGCCCGGGTGAGGCGGACGGCGCCCAGACTGCCGCCGTTGAACACGACCAGTCGGCGCCCCGGGGGAACCCCGAGCGCGCAGCGGGCCTCGGCGCGCAGCGCCACCCGGTCCGGTCCGGACAGCTCCGCGAGGCCGGACAGGGCGGCGGAGATCGGCATCCCGGTGGTCAGCGCCCGCTCACCGCCGGAGAGGTGGGCGCGGCTGCGGTCGAAGGCGACGGCGACGTGCGGGGTGAGCCGGGCCGCGAACTGGTTGGCACGGCCGGGCACGGCATTGGACTCGTGGATCACGGCCGGCAGGCCCGCGAGCCGGGCGCCGAGCACGGCGGGGGCGCTCGGGTATCCGCCCATGCCCACGACGGCGTGGGCACCCTGCGCCCGGATCACCGAGCGCGCTTGGTGCGCCGAGCGCAGCAACGCCGCGGGCAGCAGGTACCGCTTCGCGCCCAGTGCGGGATCGAAGGGGATCATGTCGACGGTGTGCAGGCGGTAGCCGGCGCCGGGGATCAGCTCGGTCTCCAGGCCCCGCTCGGTCCCGATGAACGAGACCACGGCTCCGGGCACGGCGGCACGCAGCGCCTCCGCGAGGGCGAGGCCAGGGTAGATGTGCCCGCCGGTGCCGCCCGCACCGATCACGACGGACAGTGTCGTAGGTGTGTGTGGTGTGGTGGTGGTCATGTGCGCACACTCCCGGTGCGCCCTAAGAACGTTCTAAGAGGTTTCCTCAGATGCCTTTGGCAGTCTTTGCCCCATGAGTTCCCAGGACACCACAGGCAGTACAGGCAGTGCGGGCGGGCAGCGCATCCTCGTCGTCGACGACGAGCCGGAGGTACGGGCAGCCGTCGAGGACGGACTCGCGGTCGAGGGGTACGAGGTGCGGGGCGCGGCGGACGGACTCGCGGGCCTCTCCCAGGTGGCGGCCTGGGAGCCGGACGCGGTCGTCCTCGACGTCATGATGCCCGTCCTCGACGGCCTCGGCGTCTGCCGGCAGCTGCGCGCGATGGGCGACCGTACGCCCATCCTCGTCCTGACCGCGCTCGACTCCGTCAGCGAGCGCGTCGACGGCCTGGAGGCGGGCGCCGACGACTACCTCGTCAAGCCGTTCGCCTTGGACGAGCTGGTCGCGCGGGTCCGCGCGCTGCTGCGGCGGGCGGCGCCCGCACCCGGCGGCGCCCGCACGCTCGGCTTCGCCGACCTCGTGCTCGACCCGGCGACCCGGACCGGGCGCCGCGGGAGCCGCCCGCTGGAGTTCAGCCGTACCGAGGCGGCCCTGCTCCAACTCCTCGTGCGCCACCCCGGCCAGGTACTCCCCCGCGAGCTGATCCTCGAACTGGTGTGGGGACAGGACTTCGGGCCGGACTCCAACTCCCTCGCCGTCTACATCGGCTACCTGCGCCGGAAGCTGGAGGCCGCGGGCGAGCCCCGGCTGGTGCACACCGTGTACGGGGTCGGCTACCGGCTGGACGTGGCATGAGCGGCGGCCGTCGACGGCTCGGCCGGGTCTGGCGTCGGCGCCGCCCCCTGCGGGTCCGGCTGGCGCTGTCGGTCACGGCGGCCGTGGCCCTGGTGGCGCTCGGGGTGTGCGCGGCGGCGTTCCTGGTGGTCAGGGCCGCGCTCTACGAGCAGCTCGACCTCAGCCTCACGCAGTCCGCGCGGCTCGCCGCCCAGCGCGACCCGGGGGCCGAGCCGGGTGTCCTGGCAGGGGAATGCCGGTTCCTGGCCGCACCCGCGTGTGCGGAGGTCGTGTCAGCCGACCCCGCCGAGAAGCCCACGGAGCCGGGGCGACTGCCCGTGGCCCCGGCCGCGCGGGAGGTCGCCGAGGGGAGGCGGGCCCCCTACTACACGAACATCACGGTGGCCGGACATCCCGCCCGGATGCTCACCACCGACTACGCCAAGGGGCGCGCGCTGCAGGTGGCCCTGCGGGCCGACACCGTCGAAGACGGCATCGAGGAGGCCGCCCGGTGGCTGGTGCTGACGGCGGTGGTCGGCGTGCTGCTGGCCGCCCTTCTCGGCCACTGGGTCTCACGGACCGGCCTGGCTCCGGTCACCCGCCTCACCGCGACGGCCGAGCGGATCGCCGCCACTCGTGACGCACGGCACCGCATCGAACTGCCGCCACCGGGGCGGGAGGACGAGATCACCCGGCTGGCCACGAGCTTCAACACCATGCTGGGCGAGCTGGAGCAGTCGGTGGCCGCACAACGCCAACTGGTCGCGGACGCCTCCCATGAACTGCGCACCCCCCTGACCGCGCTGCGGACCAACGCCGAACTGCTGGCCCGGGCCGACCGGCTCACACCCGGCCAGCGCGAGCGCGCCTCGGCCGCGCTGGGGCGGCAGCTGCGGGAGGTGACGGGGCTCGTCAACGATCTGATCGAGCTGGCACGCGACGAGGAGCCGCAGCCGCTGGTGGAACAGGTCCGGCTGGGCGCGCTGGTGGAGCACTGCGTGCAGACCGCGCGGGCGCACTGGCCGGCCGTGCCCTTCCACGTACGGGCGCCGGCCGAGCCCGTCGTGGTGCCCGGGGTGCCCGCGCGCCTCAGCCGCCTGCTGGGGAACCTGCTCGACAACGCGGCCAAGTTCAGCAGGGACGGGCTGCCCGTCGAGGTCGAGCTGGTGGCGGGCGACCCGGGCCGGGGACCGGAGCTGTCGGTCCGTGACCACGGGCCGGGGATCGCGCCGGAGGACCTGCCGCACGTCTTCGACCGGTTCTACCGGGCCGGGGCGGCCCGCGCCCTGCCGGGATCCGGGCTCGGCCTGGCCATGGCCCGGCAGATCGCGCGGGCGCACTCCGCAGAGCTGACGGCGGAGGCCGCCCCGGGCGGGGGCGCACTGTTCCGGCTGACGTTCTGAGCACGCGCCGGCCGGCTCCCCGCCCTGGGGCTCGGTGGTCTTGGCTAGGTCATCGATCCAGATCATTGCGGCGCGGAGGTGGAGGCCGGCGAGGTGACTCTCGGGCGTCTTGTCGTAGCGGGTGGCGATGCCTCGCCAGGCTTTGAGTACGACATGGAGGACGGCCAGGGCGGCGTCGGGGTGCCGGAAGGAACGCTGTCGCCAGCCGCAAATGGCGGTGATCTTCAGATCGTTCCCCTGTACTGGGAGCTGCACGAGGGCCACGAGCGTGCCGAGGTCGCCTTCAACGCCTGAGCCCCCACCCGGGCCCCGCACCGGCGCCGCGATCGGCTTCAACACCGTGCTGCTGATCCTGGCCGCCTTGGTGGCCTGGGGCCTCTTCGGCCCGTACAGCTTCTGACCGCCCCCGCCCTTTCTCGCACGCCCGCCCCCTCCCTTCCTCCCAAGGAGACATGACTGGCTTACGTCAGCCGGGAGCTGTCGGGCAAGGTTGCTTCTCCGAGGCCGTCGCCGAGCTGGACAACACTCGGCGGTCGGGACTGAGCGGTTACGGAACGACGTAGCTCTCGATGTGGTCGATCACCGCCGATACGGCATGCCGGTACGCGGTGGTCGACCGGCGGACCTGCGACAGCAGCATGCCGCCCTGGATGGCGGCCAGCAGGGCGGTGGCCAGTGCAGCGACATCGGCGCGCTCGCTCAGCTCGCCGCGGGTCTGCATGCGGACGAGCCCCGACCTGATGGGGAGTTCCCACCGGTCGAAGGAGGCGGAGAGGTCGGTGCGGGCCGAGGGGTCGGTCTCGGCAAGTTCGCTGGCGAGCGAGCCGATCTCGCAGCCGCCCACGCACCCCATGGCGTCCTGCCGGTCAGCCGCCGTGTCACACCAGGCCCGCAGCGCGTCGATGCTGTCCAGGTTGTCCAGCAGGGGGCGCTGCTGGTCGAGCTTGGTGTCGGTCTGGAAGTTGACCACGGCCAGGACCAGGCCCCGCTTGTCGCCGAAGTAGTGGTAGATCTGCGAGGCGCTGACGCCGGCGGCTGCCTGGATGTCCGGGATGCTCGTACCCCCGACGCCGTGGTGGAACATCAGCTCAGCGGCGGCCTCGACGATGCGGTCACGGGTCTTTCGGCCGGGCTTGGTGAGTCGGCGCCGCTCCGGCTCTTCGACGTCCACGGGCGAGTTCATGCGTCCACCCTACCAAGAGTTGGAATTGCCATTCCAACTCTGGAGGACATAGGAATTGGAGCAGGATTCCAATCTGCCGTGTTCCGGCAGCCTTCAGGACGGCGACCACCATGTCCCTTGACCCCCAGATCGACGCCCTGCTCAAGCAGTTGGCCGAAGGAGGCGCCCCCGCACCGGAGAGCCAGACGGTCTGGGAGAACCGCGCCCTCGCGAGCAGCCTCGCCACCCTCGCGGGTGACCCCGAGCCGGTCAGCAGCGTTCACGACACCGTGGCCGCCGCCGAAGGCGTCGAGGTCCCCGTCCGCGTCTACACCCCTGCCGGCGTGTCGCGCTCCGGGCGGTTGCCCGTGACGGTCTTCTTCCACGGTGGCGGGTGGGTCCTCGGGGACCTGGACAGCCAGGACCACATCGCCCGCATCATGGCCAACCGCTCCGGCACGATCGTGGTCTCCGTCGACTACCGGCTCGCCCCGGAGCACCGCTTCCCGGCGGCGATAGAAGACGCCTGCGCCGCCCTCACCTGGGTCGCGGCCAACGCCGACAGCTTCGGCGGCGACGGGCAGAACATCGCGGTGTTCGGCGAGAGCGCCGGCGGCAACCTCGCCGCCGCCCTCGTGCAGGAAACCCAGCGGCGCGGGGGGCCTCGGATCGCGTTGCAGGTCCTGGCCTATCCGGCGGTCGACCGGTTCGACGACAGCCCCTCGATGTACGAGAACATGGCCGGACCGCTGCTGACCCGCTCCTGGCTCGAATGGTTCTGGGGCCTTTACCTCACCACGCCCGACGAAGGCGGCGACCCGCGCGTCTCGCCGGCACGCGCCGACGACCTGACCGGTCTGCCTCCCGCCGTCATCGTCACCGCCGAACACGATCCGCTGCGAGACCAGGGTGATCGGTACGCGCAAAGGCTCGCCGACGCCGGCGTGCCGGTCAAACACCTCCCGGTGATGGGCGCCATCCACGCCTTCTTCTCGTTCACCGGGTCGGTGCAGCTCTCACGAGATGTCCTGAACCAGCTCGGAGATACCGTGGCTGCGGCGTTCAACGACTGACCCCGCCCAGCCGTTGCCAGGCCCCCGTGCATCTGCACGGCGGGACCTGGCGATCGGAGCCGCTTGGCCACGACAGAACCATCTTCGTCTACCGGGCCGCACTCCATGTCCCGGCCGTCTTGATCTGGTCCGGACGCGGCCGGGTCCTGATCGCGGAGCTGGGTGAAGTCGACGTCGAGTTTCGGGTCGTACGCCTCGGGCTGGATGCCGAGTTCGTGGGTGGAGTACTCGCCGAACCGTTTGATGTGCTCGGTCTGGTGGAAGATCACCGCTTCTCTGAACTTCGACTTGAGGCCCCAGCGCCCTCCTTCACCGACCGGATTCGATCAGGGTAGGAGTCGGCGCGTTTCCGTCCAGACGAAAAGTTGATCCCGTGTTGGGCCGGGCCGCAGGTGATTGACGAGCCTGTCGAGATGCGCCGTCAGGATCTTGTGCCACCGCAGCTCGCGGATCTGCTCGATGGCCAGATCGCGCCACTGGCTGGCGAGAGCACCGGCTTCAGAAGGTGCGAGAGCCAGTGCTCCGAGGGTGTCAGACGCCAACGTCTCGGGGCTCCAGTCAGGGTCCTTGCTGTCGGGACCGAGCTGGTCGATAATCCACATCCGGAGCATGAAGTTCTGATTGGCCTCGCGCACCTGATCCGCAGGACCGTCACCATGCATACGCTCGTTGGCCAACAACGACAGCTTGGCCCACTGCCGACGGGTTTCGAGAGGCTGGTCGGAGCGGTAGGCGTGTGCCTGCGCGGCGACTCGCACTGCCTCAAGTTCCTGGCCGCGAGCGTCCGTGGCGAATGCCTGGAGATGCTCGATGGTCCAAGTGCTGAGATCGCGGCATGCTTCTTCGTGGTTTGTGTCGGTATTCAATGATTCTCGCTCCTGGTCACGGGCATGCCGAGACCGACGGCGGTTCTTTGGCCGGGATGCCGGTCAACTTGGGCGAGCTTATCCTCGGCTCCGGAGAGGCTGACTTTGAGTACTTCGACCTCGCCGAACCAGCCTTCGCGCTCGGCCTCGGCGATGCGGGAGATGATGTTGTCGCGGATCTCCACGAGCCGCTCGCGCTGGGCAGGCTAGAGCCAGAGCATCGGGCAGCGCGCGTCCCGTTGACCGAACTAGCTTGAGCTCCGTTCGAGGTCAACTCATAGTGATGACAAGGGGGTTGTGGCTCCTGCTGGCGGGTGGCGGTGACTGCGCGTGTGGTGGTGGATCTGGTTTCATCGCGTGTCGTCCAGTAGGTCGGCCCGTGGAGGAATGGATGCCAGAGCACAGCGTGACGGTCCGGAACGTGGCGACGCTGAAGGTGGCGAGGGTCGGCCGCGTCGAGAAGACCGATGACCCTCTGCGGCCGTTCCGGCTCGTAGACGCCGATGGCACCGAGGTGGCGGAGGTCAGTGAATTCCTGCACCACATGCTCGCCAACGACGCGAGTCCGACGTCGCTGCGGTCCTACGCCTATGAGCTGTTGGCGTGGGTCCGGTTCTTACGCGCCGTGGACGTTCCCTGGCATCCCCGGCAACGAGGAACCGTCCACCGGCTGGCGTCGCGCGGGCCGCGGTGATGCGAGCCTCGGCGTTTTTACGCTGCCGCTCGACGGCGCGAAGCAGGGCGGGCAGTAGCGGCAGCTGGGTCCGGGTCCGCTGGTCCATCCGGGACTTCACCCCGGACCTGGCCTTCTTCTTCGCGCACTCGTTCGCCTTGATCGGACACGGTGCCACCCAGGGCGCCCACCTCGACCCGTCCGAACCTACGCGTTCTCCCAGTAGGCACGCTGAACCGCCGCCCCGGAGCGGCGGTTCAGCGAGCACGGCCTGGACGGGCTGGGCGACGAGCCGCGGCCCGGCGTCCCTCGGAAGATTACCGATGCCGATGTCGAGCGGGTGATCGTCAAAACACTGGAAGAGACGACACCGGACGAAGCAGCGCAGACGTTGAGAGATCCCAGCACCGTCCATCCCGGTATGCCCGAGTTCCGCAGCATCGTCGCGCGCATCGACTCCGAGCAGCCAAACGAAGGTGCGAAGCAGTAGTTCTGAGGACCACAACGAGGGGATGACCTTCTTCCTCCGCCGAGTTCAGGAAATTCCTGACCAAGGTCGACAAGGAGGTCCCCTCCGGCCTTGAGGTCC
The DNA here is from genome assembly GCF_003721495.1 of Streptomyces sp. ADI95-16. Taxonomy (NCBI): domain Bacteria; kingdom Bacillati; phylum Actinomycetota; class Actinomycetes; order Kitasatosporales; family Streptomycetaceae; genus Streptomyces; species Streptomyces sp. ADI95-16. Next base: position 166,413 of record NZ_CP033581.1, read on the forward strand.
ATCTGATCCTGGACAACTACGCCACCCGCAAGACGCCCGACATCAAGAAGTGGCTGCTGGCCCACCCACGGTTCCACCCGCACTTCACGCCGACGAGCGCGTCGTGGCTGAACCTGGTGGAGCGGTGGTTCGCCGAGCTCACCCGGAAGAAGCTCAAGCGCGGAGTCCACCGCTCCGTCCAGGCCTTCGAACGTGACATCCGATCATGGCTGACCGACTGGAACGACCAGCCCAAGCCCTTCGTCTGGACGAAGACAGCCGACGAATTCCTCGAAAAGGTCGCCGCCTACTGCCATCGAATCTCTGACTCAGGTCACTAGAGGCGGCAGCTGATCTCCATGCCGTCCTCCACCGGGAAAGTGACGCTCTGGTAGCCGTTCCGGGCGTCACGGACGTAGTCGAGGTAGGGCGCGAGGTCCTCCAGGTCGACGTCGTCGGCGACGACGAGGGTGCCGGGCGCGAGGCGGGGTTCGAGGAGGCGCAGGACGGGCAGGCACAGGTCCTTCCAGCCGTCGAGGAGGACGAAGTCCGCGGAGCCGGCGACGGCGGCGAGGGTATCGCGGGCATCGCCTTCGAGGACGGTGACCAGGTCGTCCAGCCCCGTTTCGGCGAACGTACGGCGGGCGGCCGCGACCTTGGCGGCGCTCAGTTCCGTACTGATCACCCGCCCTGTCCCGTTGTCGCGCACCGCGGCGGCGAGATGGAGCGTGGAGATGCCGAAGGATGTGCCGAACTCGACGACGGTGGCGGGGCGGGTGGCCCGGACCAGGTTGTAGAGGAGGCGGCCGCCCTGGGCGGAAATCGGCATGTACACCTCCGCTTTGGCGTCGGCCTGCTCCTGCGGGTCGAGGGGCGCGGAACCCTGGGGCCACGCCGCCCGAACCCGCCTGCTGGTCGCCTCGTCCTGCTCGGCATGTCGGAACATCCGGGCGAGGGCGGAGACGACGCGGGGGTCTTCGAGGGTGCTGGTGGGTGTCATGGATCTAGGCTAGACGCACCGTTGCGTAGTGTCTAGAGGTTCTGGCCTACCCTGGCCCCAGGAGGCAGACATGGAACGAGGAAGTACGGCCGCCGCGGCGGCCGGGTTGGAACCGGCAGCACGCCACCACGGGAACAGGCACGGCCGCAGCGAACAGGCCCGGCAAGCAGTGCTGGAGGCGGCCGACGACCTCCTGGTCGAGAAGGGCTTCACCGGCGTCACCATCGAGGGCATCGCCGCCCGGGCGGGCGTCGCCAAGCAGACCGTCTACCGCTGGTGGAAGACCAAGACCGACATCCTCCTGGACGCCTTCCTCCAGGACGCGGCGGAAGCCCTGACCCCGCCGGACCACGGCGACCTGGCCTCGGACCTGCGCGCCCACCTGCGTCAACTGGCCCTGTTCCTCACCCGGTCCGACGCGGGCGCCGTCTTCAAAGCCCTCATTGGGTACGCCCAGCACGACCCCGCGTTCGCCGCCGCCTTGCGGTCTGGGTACCTCGACGAACAGCGCCGACGCGACCGGCTCCCGCTGGAACGCGCGGTGGAACGCGGCCAGCTCGCCGCCGGACTAGACATGGTGGCGGAGATCGACCAACTCGTCGGACCGGTCTACCACCGCGTCCTGATGACGGCGGAACCCGTCGACCAGGCTTTCACCGACCGCCTCGTCGAGGCGTTCCTGCACCGCGCGGACGTAGCGGACGCAGGGGAGATGGGGAGAGCAGATGACTCTGAAGGCAGGCAGTGAGTGGTGCAGGCAGCGGTCACCCGACTGACCGATTCGGCCGAGGTGTCGGGGGCGTCGTCGGGTTCCCGTCTCTGGCGGCGGGCGCCGGCGGGTCCGTCGAGTAGGTGGTCGGCCACCAGGCCGAGAGCGCCGGCGTGCGCGAGTGCGAGCGGCTCCAGGAAGTGCCTTTCCGATCATCGGATCGTTGCTCCGGTCGTGCGGGATGCCCAGTTGTCCGATGCCGGATGGGCGGTGATCGCGCCGTTGTTGCCGCCGGCGGGTCGGGCCCATGGGGGGTGGCGTGATCACCGTCAAGTACTGGAAGGCATCGTGTTCAAGTTCCGCACCGGTGTGCCCTGGCGGGACCTGCCCGACCGGTTCGGACCGTGCACGGACGCTTCGCCTGCCGGGCCGCCGAAGGTACCTTCGGCCGTCTCCTGGCGCCGCCCAGGTCCGTGCGGCAGATCACGGTTGGCATAGACCGCCTTGTGCCACGCGGGAGGCATGAGCTTGTCGTCCACCTCGCGCGGCAGCAACGGCTTGACGCCCACCTTCCGCCGGGCCAGCGCCGGGAGGGCGTGGACCCGCTTGCCCGCGCTCGCCGCGTCCAGGGCCTTCGACTCGCCCAGCAGCGTCAGGAAGCTCCAGTTCCTCGAACAGCGCCTTCGCCGCCCGCGCGAGCGTGCGCGAGCGTGCGCGACGCCTTCTCCAACTGCGGCAGCGTGGACAGCCGCTCCTTATCCGTCTTCCGCTCCGCCACATTCCGCAGCCGGGTGGCCATCAGGATCTGGAACAGGTCCAGGGCCTCATCGATCGCTTCGCCTTCAAGTAGCCACATCGCTGCGGTGAGCATCGCCGTACGCTTCGTCTCCGCGGCCCGCTCCAGCAGCGGCGCCTTCAACCCCAGCGAGTACCGGCCAGCGCCGCCAACCGATTCGGCGGCCCTGCGACAGCTTCAGCCGCCCTAACCGGCAGACGCCGATCTCATCCACCCGCTCCAGCACGCGGGTGAACGCAGTCCCCGTCGGCGGCCGACGCAGCCGCTCCAACTCCGAGAACCGTGAGCCCTCCCGCGTCTTCAGCGTCGCCACCATGTCACCGGGCAGCGAGAACCACTACCCCTTGCCCAGACATCCCTCACCGCAAGGCTCTTGTCATGCGCAGTTCAGGAGCGTTTTTCAGTCGCGGGCGGCGAGTTCCTGGGCCAGTTCCGCGTAGCGAACCCGGGCCGGGGAGAAGTCGTGGGGCAGCTTGGTGACCGCCTCGAACGCGCTCATGCCGCCATCCTTGGCACCCGGCTCCAGTGCGTCTTCGGTGCCCTCGGGGTGAGCGATGTCCAGGGCGTCGAGGAGGGCTGCTTCCTCCTCCGCGACCCCTGACTCTTCGATCACCGTCATCAGGATCTCCTCGAAGGCGTGGCGTTGGGCGGCGGTCTCGGCAACGCGCGGGTCGTCGACGGCGACGGTGTCGTCGAGTGCTTCCTCGGCGGTGTCCAGGCGGTCGGACTCGGCCCGAATCTCGGGATGGGTGGCCAGCGCGATGAACCGGGATGCCTGCACGGCCGCGCCGAGAGGGCCGAAGATCCGCTCGGTGACGAGTAGGGCGTCCAGGTCCGCCTGACGCAGAGAGCCCTCGGGAAGGTTCTTCAGACGGCCGGTGACTGCCTCGGAGAGCAGGCCCATCCGGCTGCCCTCGGCACGCATCCGTTGGACGCGGGCCCGCTGGCGTGCAAGCTCCGCCTCCTGGGCGGCGAGGGTCTCCTCCAGCCGGGCCAAGGTGACCTCTATGCCGTCCCCTTCACTCTTGCCGGTTCCGACCACTGCCTCGGTGGTGGTGAAGGCGTCACGGATGTCGTCCAGGGCGATTCCAGCATCGGCCATCTTCCGGATCCACAGCAGCCGGACCACGTCCTGGAAGCCGTAGCGGCGGCGGCCGTCGCCGCCCCGTCTGGGCTCGTCGATCAGGCCCATGTCGTGGTAGTGCCGGATCGCCCGCGGTGTCGTGCCCACGAGGGCCGCCACGTCACCGATCCTGGCCTCACGCGACACGAAGAAGGACATGGGCATCGACGAAGGACCTTTCATAAGCGAACGAGAACAGCTCCACCTGACCACATGACGCTACGGAAGGTGCAAACCCGTCCCCGTCGCCGATCAGTCCCGTATGCCCGCCTTGGTCGCTGGTGGGACAATTTCACGGCCATGTCTCAAGAAGCGCGGGCGGCCGGCCACTTGGTGAGGTCGCCCGCGATGTGGTCGAGGCTGGTCTCGACGGTCACGTCGTGTTCGCGGCGGGCGGTGTCGCGGCGCGGCTGATCCCGCACTCGACCGCGTGGCGGGCCTTGTAGTCCTCCCGGTCGAAGTCCGGCGGCCGGCCACCGGAGCGGCCACGGCGCTTGCGGTTGCGGGCCTGGTCGGCCGGCTCCGCGATGGTGCAGTGGATCCCGCGTCTGCGCAGGTAAGCACGGTTGGCGCGCGAAGAGTACGCCTTGTCACCACGCACCCGCAGTGGCCTGCACCTCGGACGGCCACCGCCGGCCCTGGGCACCCGGATCGCCTCGAGGACGGCGCGAACTGCGGACTGTCACCCCGCTGACCTGCCGTGAGAAGCACCGACAACGGCTCCCGGCCCTGCTCACACGCCAGATGGATCTTCGTGGAGAACCCGCCTCGCGACCGGCCCAGCCCGTGATCCTCCGGCTCGGTCCCGATCCCTCCCGGGGGTTCCTTCTGCCCGGCCCCGTCCCGGCGGCCACCGGCGGCATGCTGATGGGCCCGCCCGACCGTGGAGTCCACGTTCACCTCCCACGTGATCAGCCCGGCCGCATCAGCCCTCGCCTGTAACAAGGACGCGTACGCCCTCTTGAGGCTGGTGCTCCTCCACCGTCGCTCCCAGAGCGCGGGCCCGCTCGGTCTCCCCGTCCAAGTCGTCCACCTGGATGTCCAGGTGCGCCTGCATCTGCTGCGTGCCGGGAAGCTGTGGCCACACCGGAGGCGTGTGGTCGGCCTCCAGCTGGAAGCTGAGACCTGGGCGCTCCCGTTCCGAGTCCCGTAGGCGGACCCACTGCGGCTCACGCTCGACCTCCTCCCAGCCCAGCAGGGCCTGGTGGAAGTCGGCCAGTGCAGGTGGGTCGGGAGTACCGAAAACGAAAGCGCCGAGCATCGTCGTCATCCCTCACCGCTGCCCGCGGCGTCGCTTCTATGCGTCGCACGACCCCCTGCGTGCAAGGACGATCCCACCAGCGGAGCGGCCCAGTGGCCCGCGCAGGCCACGAACGCGCCCGCGGCCCCGTACTGGTACCACGGCGCAGCGGGCATCGGCAGCTTCCTCCTGCCGCTGTGGCAGGACACCGGTGACCTTGCACAGGACAACCTCATCTTGCGTCTGACACTGCACACTCCAGTTGGATCTTGCATACACCCGGTGTCAGACGACATCAGACGTCAGTGAGAGACGACACGAGATGTCAGTGGCCGGCGACACGGGGCATGTCAGTAAGCGGTGACAGCTCGGAGAGCATCCACAGGCTGTACGCGACGTGGTCGCAAGGGCGTCGATGCCGTCGCTGCCGGTGACCATGTCCACGGAGGTGCGACCATGCCGGGATTGGGCATGTACCGTGCATGACGAGCACCCTCAGGAGTCGCCGTAGGCGCGCACATTTCATGCACGGAGCGCAGCGCGTTGCGGCATGGCTCCTCATAGCGGCGGCAGGAGCTGCGTTGTGCGTGGGGCTTCCCTGGCTGGTATGGAAGGGGCCGTACATCCTCGACGCGCGGTACATCGACGAGAAGACCGTAGGCGCCGGCGCCGGATCGGCTGCGTTGGTGACCGGTCTGCGTACGGCGCTGGTGGCGTGTGCCGCTTCGCTCGGCGCTGGAATCGCGCTCCTGTACACAGCCCGCACCTACCGCCTGACCCGCCGAGGGCAGGTCACCGATCGCTTCACAAAGGCCCTTGAGCGCCTCGGATCCGACAAGCTCTATGTCCGCATCGGAGGCATCCTCGCCCTCGAACAGATCGTGCAGGACGCCCCCGAACAGGCCACGGACGCAGCCCGCGTCCTCAATCACTTCCTACGAGAAAGCGCTCCCCGGGCCCGCACCGACACGACGAATGGAAGCGAACCGGGCGGCGACGCGTCCGGCCCCGCTGACCACCTGCCGGACGAACCCGCCGCAGACATCCAGGTTGCCCTGACCGCTCTGACCCGCCCTGAATCCCGCACTCACGTCGACGCCCGAGAAGTCCTTGAGCTCGGCGGTCTCCACCTCGTCGGTGCCGACCTGCGTAGGGCAGACCTCAGCCACGCCAACCTGGACGCGGCAGACCTCACCGGCGCCAGGCTGAATGGGGCAGACCTCACTTCCGCCTTCCTGGATGGGGCAGACCTCACCCGTGCCAAGCTGCCCGTGGCGAACTTGACCATGGCCCTGGCCTCCGGTGCAACGTTCACCGATGCGTTTCTGCTGAGAACGGACTTCACAGGTACCAAACTGACGGGGGCGAATCTCGAAGGAGCCGTCGATCTGGAGCAATCACAGATCGACGCCGCTTTGATCGACCCAAGGACGACTCTGCCCCGGAGTTTCACACGGCGGCTATAGCGACATGAGACGTCAGGGGCCGCGACAGTGTTGTGCATCGGTTCCGGGCCGCCTCGCAGGATGGCTTCGGTGCTCCGGACGACGCGGCGGACGGACGTCCCGGAATCGTCTGTTTCCGGGACGGGGCGGCCTCGGGTCGCTCCCACATCCATGTCGCCGAGCTGACATTCTCCGGTTCTGGCACTGATCTTGTGGTCGCTAACCGTGTGTGCCTCACCCGTATCGTCTGTCACCAGAACACAGCCAGCACTTCGCGGTTGAGCCCCACCAAGCGAAGATCGCTCCATGGACCACGCCATCGACCAAGCTGCCGCCGAGATCACCGCACGCCTTCCCGCCTGGACTGCGTCCGGACTCAGCCCCAAACCGATCACCTGGCGCGAAGAGACCCTTCTCTGGCCTCAGCGGCTCGAGACCGACCGAGCCCTCGTCGCCGACCCGGATTCGATCGGCGTACGCATCCTGGGCACCGACGGTTGGACTGAGGTGCACCTCGTCCTGTTCCGAGGCGGCTGGGCAGACCTCGACGCACTGACCAACAACGAGGTCACCACCGAATGCCCGCAGATCACCACCCCGGAGGAGTTCGGCAACCTCCTCGACTCCTCCGTCACACGCTTCCTTGGCACCGGCCGGCGTCCGGCCATGTGACGAAGTCGTGCCCGGCACTGATGGCCTCGCGGCGCTCCGTGGATCAGAGGGTGTGGAGGACCCGGATGCGGAGGAGGTCGAAGTTCGCTCGGCCGAACATCTGGCGCTTCAGCATCTTGATCTTGTTGACGGTTCCTTCCACGGCGCCGGAGCTGTGGGGCAGGGTGAGCCCGGCGGAGACCGCTGCGTGATCGTGGCGGAGGCCGCGGGCGAAGGAACACAGGTTGGGCAGCTGCTCGACCGTGGCCGCGGCAATCCAGTCGTCGAGTCGGTGTCCTTCGCGCTTGGTCATCATCTGCGCGAAGTCCCGGACGTGCCCGACCAGGGAGCGGAGCTCGGCGCACTCCTCAAGAGCTGCCTTGAGGAGGACGGCGTCGTCAGGGTCCAGGTTGTCGGGGTGGGACATGATCCAGGTGGTCAGATGCCGGGGCTTCGGTGGCGGGGCGGGGGCCGGCTCGGCAGTGGCGTGACCGCGGAAGGTGCTCAGGTATCGCTGGACCGTCCGCGCGGCGCCGTTCCAGCCGTCGGCCTGGATCTCTTCGTGGAGCCGAGCGCCGTCCCGGCATCCCTCGTTCCATCGACGGGTCAGGTAGGGCTTGTACTCGTCCAGCTTGCTGGGGCGGTGGACAGCTCCGGCCAGAAGTTCGTCGGCGGTCGCCGCGCGGGCGAACCGGCGGACAGCGCGAAAGGCCAGGCCGAGACTGCGGGAGATGGCGTTGAGTGACGCGCCCTCGGCCAGGAGCCGGTGGACCGCCGAATGGCGCTCGACGGTTCGTGTGACAAGACGTCGCTCCCGGCCGTTGACGTCGTGGAACCCGGGTTGTGGGGCTCCCGACGGGGGCTCCTCTTCGGCGTCGTGATCCGAGTGCGGGACCGAGCGCAAGCAGCCCTGGTGGGCGCGGACCGTCTTATCGACTACCTCGCCGAGGTTGTGCCACAGATGGAATCGGTCGGCGACCTGCAACGCGTCGGGGGCTCCGGTGCGGGCTCCGTCGGCATAAGAACCCGCGCGATCCCGGCAGATGACCCGCGCTCCGGGATGCCTGCGCAGCCACGCGGCGAAGGTTCCAGCCGTCCTCCCCGGCAGAAGATCGACCGGTCGATGGGTTTCCATGTCGAGCAGGACCGTTCCATAGACGTGTCCGCGTCTCAAAGCGAAATCGTCGACGCCGAGCACGGACGGTGCGGTGGTCAACTCGGGATCGGGCAGGCGCCGCAGCAGGCGGAGCAGGGTCATGCGGTTGGCGGGCATGCCCAGCATCCGAGCCAGCCGGGCCCCCGCCCGGCCGGCAAGTGCCCGAGCGATCGCTCTCATAGCCTCCAGCCGTACCGGGGTGAAACGCGCATGCGGGGAGGTAAGTCCTGGTATCTGTTCAGCGAACGTGACCGTGGTGCACTCGGGCTTCCGGCATAAGAACCGGCGGATCCGCAGTCGGATGACGACTGCCGAGCCGCCCACCGCGCTGTCGCCCAAACTTCGCTCGTAGCGGCCATGCACACGCGAGGAGGCCGTGCCACACGCCGGGCACAGCCCCTCGGAGGCCCCTGCCCTCGCCACGATTCGGATCACGCCCGGCGCCCGCTCGACCTCATCCACCGAGACAAGGCCAGCCAGATGCGGCAACAACACTTCAAGACCCAGAAGACCGCACGCCACACAGGATGACGGAATCTGATGACGTTGCGTCACGAGACCACAAGATCAGTGCCAGAGCCCATTCTCCTGTCGTCCGACAACATTCCAGTTGGATCTTGCATACGGCTGGGGCTTCGCGAGCTGGAACGGCGATCGGGACGCGGTCCGTCGCCGAAGACGCCCCGCGCGGCCTCGCGTCCGGCAATTTCTGATTCCAGGAAGACAAGCTGGACCATCCCGACAACAACAGCACCACTCGCCATCTCGCCGGCATTGGAGAGCCGCACTTGAGCAGCCCGAGCCAGGTCCGCGTAGGGAACACAGCTGCCTCGACGCCTACCGGCACCTGGAAGAGCACCGGGACGTCAACACGGCAGTATCCGCCGTCACCCTGGTCGTCTTCGAAGCGGCCGGACGGACGTCGCGGACAGCTTCTCGTCCGGGTGTGAGCCCGCGTTCCATCTGCCCAACCCGATCCCCGCGGTGATACCGGGGCCGAAGCCGGCAAAGATCAGACCGCGGGCGACGTCTGTCATGCTGCCCTCGTCGAAGAGGCGGGCGAGCGCGTCGAAGAAGACCGAGCTCGCGATATTGCCGCGCTCCGTGAGGGTGTTGCGGCTGAACCGGAACATATCCGGGCTGATCTCCATGAAGTGGCACAGGTCGACCCGGAACGGCTCGACACCCGCCGAGCCGGTGTCGGCCTGCCATCCTTCGCGCCCGCCCTCGCAGCCCTGCGACGCCGCTACCCACGAGAGCCTCAGACCGACCAGGGTCAACGAGGAGAGCGCGCTCAGGCGAACGCGGAGGATGGCCGACGAAGCACTGGCCCAGAGCTGCATAACTCAGCTGCTGTGGGGCGTGGTTGGGGGTCGAAACCGCGGGCATCCACTCGGAGCTGGAGGACGAGTTCACCTTTCCAGACACCGGTAGCCGAGCTGGTTCCACTCGCTGTAGCGTCCCAGTGATGGCCGCCGCGAAAGGACGGAACCGGATGCCCCACAGCACGGAGACCGCCGCCGGACCCGAACACCGGATTCGAGGACTGATCCTGGATTTCGCCGGAGTTCTCACCGCCGACCCCCGCCCGATGCACCAGGCCTGGTGCCTTGCCGAGGGGCTGGACGCCGAGGCATGGCGGAACACCCTGAACGACCATCCGGAAGGGCGGCGCCTGTACACCGCCCTGGAGGTGGGAGAGATCGATCAAGCCACGTGGAACGAAGGTACCGCCGCCTTGTTGGGGCGGCATGTCGATCCGGTCAACCTGATGGGCAGGGCGTGGTCCAGCGTCCCGGTCGCCCGCCGGATGGTCGCTCTGGCCCGGGCTGCGCGAACCGCCGGTCTACGTCTCGCCCTGCTGTCCAACAGCTTCGGACTGGACCCCTTCGACCCCTACCGGCACGCCGGCATCTGGGATCTGTTCGACGTCCACGTGGTCTCGGAGATCGTCGGGCTGGCCAAGCCGAACCCGGCGATCTACCAGCTGGCCCTGGAGCGCATGGGACTGGCCGGCGAGGAGTGCGTGTTCGTGGACGACCACCCGGTCAACCTTCCTCCGGCCGCCGCCCTGGGCATCACCACCGTGCTCGCACGCGACGAGGACGCCGCGGTGGCCGCGCTCGAATCCCTGCTAGGGCCTGTCTGACAAACGCCCCGGCGCCGCAGCAAGGGGCACCGGTCGTGGCCGAAGCCCTGCGGACCCTCCCTACCCCGAACTCGGGCTTCTCCTGTTGCACTTCCTGGCCTCGGGAGGCGATCACCACCTCCAGGCTCCAGGACGTCATCGCTGACGCGCGCCTGGCCTTCGACGGGCAGCCCGGACAAGGCGACACTTCTGGGCCGCCTCGCCGACGCCTGAACCTGGCTGGAGCCGCGCCCTGATCGGCTGCAGGCTAGGCAGCCTGGTCCTTGCGGGTGAATCCCTGACGATGCGGGACCGCCTGTGGGAAGGTGGAGATGGAGCCGAGCGGTGCGGGCGGCTCTGGGCCGAGGTGACGGCGGAGACTCTGAGAGTGATCGGTCTCGGCCGGTCTCGCGCGGTGTCGGCTGGTTGGCCCGGCGGGGCTTCATACCAGTCAATCGTCTGGGCATCGGCGTGATTGCGGTGCACGTGATCAGCGATTCGGTTTGAGGGTACGACCAAACACCGGGGGCGGGGATTGTTGATGGTCGAGACGGTGCTTCAGATCCTTCAGCAGATGGCGTCGGGGAGCCTCACCGTCGTGGGTACGGAAGTCGGGCAGGCGGTGTGTTCTGCGGTCCGTGACCGATTCGTGGGGACCGATGCCGGCCGTGACGCACTGACGGCTTTGGAGGAACGGCCCGAGGACGCCGCCTCCGCGGATCAGGTGCGTGCGCTACTGCTGGTGGAGACAGATACCGACCCGGCCTTCGCCGAGCGATTGTCCGCCCTTCTCTCCGTGCAGCACCCCTCCGGGCCGGCCCGGGTCACCACCGGCAGCATCACGTTCGAGGGCACGACCCTGCGGGGCAACAACACGATCTCGCTGGGACCCGTGTCGATCAGCAACACCCGTACGACGCGCCTGTCTCTCGTCGCAGCGGCCTTCGTCCTGGCCGCCCTGGTGGCCCTGGGCGGCTACGGCGGTGTGCAACTGTTCAACCCGAAAAGTGGGAGCGGGGACAGCGGCGGCAGCGGGCAACCTGCCGCCGTAGCCGCCACAGCAACTGCTGGACCAGTGGGTCAGGAGAGCGCATCGCCCGACGCAGAACCAGCCGTCACCGGGCTGTCGGTCCAGGTTCTGCGATCGATACTGCCGGCTCCCGAAGACGTCGCGCCCCGGCTGGTCCACCCCTCAGAGGGTTACTCCGGTACCTACACCACTAGTTCCGCGGACCGAATCGCCTCCGCCCTCAACTTCTACCAGCTCCTACGCAAAGATGGCCCGACGATCAGCTTCACGGCGATGTCCTACACCGACACCGCACATGCCAAGAAGGACTTCACCCCGACAGTCGAGCAGTTCCGTCACGAAGACACGATGACGGCGCCAGGAGACCCGCAGTGGACCACCGAGGTGCCCAAGACACCCAACGTCGGGGACCAGAGCTGGATGGGCATCTACACCCTCGCCCAGGGGCTGGAAGGCGGCCGCATGTCCCTGGTCGTACGCTCGGGCTCCCTGATCATCTACATCAACATCCGCAACCTTCCCAAAGGCTCCAGCAACGCGGTGACCAACGCGTTCAGCATCGAAGACCTCAACGGACTCGGCCGTATGATGGCCGCGCGCGCCGGACAGGCACAAAGCGGTCTCCGGCCGAACATCCGTCTCGGAGATGTCTAAGGCCTGCCTGATAATTGATCTTGTGTCAGGTCGAAGTGAGTTGACGGACGCGCCGTGGGAGCGGTTACTGAGGATTTCGGGTTGTCGTCGGGTAGTGACGGTTGATGATTCCTGCGGTATGCCGGTGGGGTGAGGTATCCGGAGGGTGGGGGCCTGACCGCTGAGCGTCGGGCGTTTCGTGAGGGGATCCGGCTTCAGGCCGGCAAGCGGTTCGCGGCGGGTGAGAAGACCGCGGTGATCGCGAAGGATCTGCGGGTGAGTGTGCGGTCGGTGGAACGCTGGCGCCGGGCCTGGCGCGAGGGCGGCATGGAGGCCTTGCGCTGCGCGGGCCCGGCGAACTCCCCGACCGTCACCGATGCCCAGTTCGCCGTACTCGAGGAAGAACTCGGCAAGGGTCCGACAGCGCACGGCTTCGACGATCAGCGTTGGACCTTGGCCCAGGTCCAGACGGTGATCCGCCGTCGTCTGCGGCTGAGACTGTCGGTGGCGACGGTGTGGCGACTGCTGAAACGGCACGGCTGGTCCTGGCAGGCACCTGCCCGCCGTGCTCTCGAACGCGACGAGCACGCGGTGGAGCTCTGGAAGAAGGAGGTGTGGCCCCGGGTGAAAGGCTCGCGGCGGCGTCCGATGCCTGGATCGTCTTCGAGGACGAAGCCGGATTCTCGATGACGCCGCCTCGCGCCCGCACCTGGGGTCGGCGCGGACACACCCCCGTCATCCGCGTCCGGGGCAGGTCCCGCCGCCGGACCTCGGTCGCGGCCCTGTGCTGCTACAAACCCGGCGAAAGGAGCCGTCTCATCCACCGGCCCCGCACCCATCTCCTGCTCAAGGGCGCCCGCAAAAGCTTCTCCTGGAAGGACTACCGCGACCTGTTGGTGAGGGCCCACATCCAGCTCGGCGGACCGATCGTGGCGGTCTGGGACAATCTCAACACCCACCTGACCGCCGGGCTGAAACAGTACGAGGCCGAGCACGACTGGCTCACCACCGTCCGGCTCCCGCCGTATGCACCCGACCTGAATCCCGTCGAGGCCGTCTGGTCACTCGTGCGCAGAGCGATGGCCAACACCGCTTTCGATACACCCGACGACCTCGACCGCAAGCTCCGCCGCGAGTTACGCAGGATCCAGCTCCGGCCACACCTGATCGACGGCTGCCTCACCGCCACAGGCCTGGCTATCAACCCCACCGACCCCACCCTGAAAACCTCAGTAACGCCGAGCAGGAGACCAGCACACCCCAATGCGCGAATGCGCCCCCTGCGCGCGGAGTGCCCCAAGTAGGACCAAAGGCACCGGCCCACGTCCACACCGGCGCCTGCCCCAAGGCATCCGTTCCCGCCCCGCCAATTGGCAGCCAGCCGTCGAGACCCTGGGCAAGGTCCCGACGCCATCGCCCGCCCGCTCTCCCGCCCCAGCCGCGACCTCGGCCTCCTCGACCCTGACCACGGCGCCGTCCTCACCGCGCCGTGCCCGTGCTGAGGATGCGATCACTTCCGGCAGCAGGTCAAGCCCGCATGTCGGGTACCCCCCGCGATCACCGTCCCTCTCGGCTGCTCGCCCCCTCTTTCAGCCGCAGGCCTCTCCCCAGAGATTGGATGTCCGGCCACCGAGAGGTCGCGCTGGCGCCAACTGCGGCCAGTCCGCCCCCTGCACCAGCACAGCCAGAAGGTCGTCGCCGAGGACGCCGCGCAGATGGCCGGCCGGCGCCCGTCTTCTCCGCATCCTCGCCGAGCTCCTCCTCCCGACTGGTGAGGTGTTTCTCGGCGGCGCGGCGGACCGCGTCGGAGATGGCCATCACCAGCCGGTAGGCCATCGCCGGGGTCTGGGCCGCTCCCCCGAGGGCTTCGGTGAACGGTTCGCTCTGAGGCGGATACGTCATCGGCAGCAAGCTCCTTCAATCACGGCCGCGCGCTGGCCACGGCCCCGGCCTCAGCGCCCGGCCTGCGCGGAACGTCAGCCGCGAGGTCCTTGCGGAACAGTGGCCCCCGGCCCATCCGCGAGGAGGGAGAGGGTGGCGGTGCGCGGGAGGTACCGGGTCACTGCGGCGAGGAGGGCGTTGGCCCGGCCGGGGACGACGGTGGGGCGACGGCGTCGGCGCAGGGCGGTGAGGGCGGCGGCGACGACCGCCTCGGGGGTCCGGACCAGGGCGGCCGGAATGTCGGTGTGCAGGCCGGGGCGGGTCGAGGTTGGTCCGGGGCAGAGGGCCATCACGTAGACCCCGCGCGTCCTTTGCTCGTACCAGAGTGCTTCGGAGAACGACGCGACGAAGGCCTTGGTCGCGCTGTAGACGGCTTGGCCGGGCTGCGGGGCGAAGGCCAGGGTGGAGGCGACGTTGACCAGGGCCGCGCCGCGGCGGGCGGTGGCGAGGAAGGCGTGCGCGAGGGCAACGACCGCCTCGCAGTTCAGGCGCAGTGCGGGCAGTGCCTGTTCGAGGGGCGTGTCGGCGAAGGAGCCGGGGTGGGCGAAGCCGGCGTTGTTGATCAGCAGGTCGTACGGGGTGGCCGTCAACGCGGCCGCCACGGTGCGCACCCCGTCGGTGGTGGCGAGGTCGGCCACGAGGTAGTCGTGTTCGCCGTCGGCTCCACCGGGGCCGAGTTCGGTCATGAGGGCCCGCAGGTGCCGCTCGGTGCGGGCAACCGCGGTCACGGTGTGGCCCTCGGCAGCGAGTGCGAGGGCGAATGCGCGGCCGATGCCTTCGGTGGCGCCGGTGATCAGGGCGGTCATTTCTCCGCCTTGGGGGCCGTGGCGGGCGAGTAGAGGAAGGAGAAGCGCTCCATCACGTTCTGGCGCTGCGTGTTGTGGAAGGCGGCGATGCGCCAAGCGCCGTCGGTGTCGCGGACCAGGGTGTACGTCTGGACCTTGGACAGGTCGGCGAGGCCGGGCTTGCCGCTGCTGTAGTCGTCACCGCGACCGGTCAGGACGGCCACGTCCTTCCCGAGGAAGCGCAGGTCGAGGTAACTCGCGGCGAGCTTGGTGCCCTTGACGAAGTCCTTGAAGAGGGCGCGGTGCCCTTCGGTGATGTCGGCGCGGCCCTCGTAGTGGCTGCCGACGTACGTGGTGTAGGTGCCGTCCTCGGTGAACAGGCGGCCGTACGCCTCCGCGTCGCCACGGGCCCAGGCGTCGATGAGGGCGTCGAGGGTGGCACAGATGGCCTCGCCGTCGGCGGCGTTCGCGCCCGCCGGGATGACGTCGGCGCAGTTCTCCTCGCCGGTGCGCCGTATGCCGGAGGTGGTGTCGAGGTAGAGGTACGCGGCGGCGGCGCCGAACGCGAGGACGGCGGCGGTGGCGAGGGCGGCGCGCTTGGCGGTCTTCTTGTTCATGGGAGTGCCTCTCGGTCGACGGAACTGTCGGATGACGGCAGCCGCCGCGTTGACTACACTGACGCAACAACTGCACACGTGCATTATCTGCATGCATGCAGATAATGCACAAGGGGAAGGGTGACGCGATGACGGAGCAGGAGCAGGGCGACCGGCGGGCGGTCTTCCGGGAATACGTCGATGCCGTGGGGCTGCACGGCATGGCGGGTGCGGAGGCCGCGGGCCTCCAGGCGTCCGAGTGGTACGCCTTGAGCCACATCACCCTGGCGGGCGGGCTCACCTCCGGCGAACTCGCGGTCGGGACGGGACTCACCACCGGGGCGACGACACGACTGATCGACCGGCTGGAGCGCGCGGGCTACGTACGCCGCACCGCGGACCCGGCGGACCGGCGCAAGGTCGTGGTCGAGGCGGTGCCGGACGCGCTGGCGAGCGTCGAGGCGGCGGTGGGCCCGGCCCGCAAGCGCATCGGCGAGGTGCTCGCCGGCTACACGCCGGACCAACAGGAGCTGCTCTTCGACTACTTCTCCCGCGCGGCCCCCGCCTTTCGCGAGGCGACGGAGGAGATCCGCGCGTCGACGCAGGAGCGCAAGGGCGGCCGATAGGGGCGGGCCCCGTGGCCTGCGGGCCGTCGGCCGGGCTCGCGAAGGCGTGCGCAAGCCTCGGACCGGTGGTCGCTCGTACGGAAGCGGGACGTCGGCGGCGCCGTCCTGACCGCGATACGGACGGTCAGGGAAGAGCCGGCCGGGGTGCCCACGGCGAGCGTGAGGGTGACCAGGGCACCAGGGCGGCTGCGCCAGGGCGATGCGGACAGGCCTCCCGGGTGCCCACGCAGGGCGGGAGCCCGGCGGCGGCGAGGGCGGCACGGCCCGGACGAGCCTGCCTTGTGCCGCGCACGACGGATCCACCTCGCCGACTCAGACGGCGGCGGTGAGGCTGTGTTCGCCGGGTACCGAATCGCCGATCCCGGCCTCAGCGTCATCGGGGCGGATATGCCCCAGGCGTCCCCGCGGTGGGGGCTGTTCAAGACCACCCCCGCCGCAGCGCGCAAAAAAGGCCCTGGCCTGGCGGCGGCATCTGAGAGAAGTCGAATACGGCCTTGCACGCGGGCGCTGCGGTGCGGCAGGCCGTGTGCCAGCGGGCCAGGGACATGTCCGGGGTGTGCCGTGGGCGGCCGCCGGGCAGGTCGGAGGGGTCTTCCCATGAGGGGCCGATGTCGGGACCCTGGTCCTGCCGTACGCGTCCTGGATGCGCCTGCGATGTCCGTCCGGTCGATCACCGTGCACCCCCGTCTCGGGCGTGCGGGTGGCGGCGGACGACGACATTGCAGTCGGACGCGGCACCGACCGGCGCGCCGATCAGGACTGGACGGCCGGCTTCAAGATGCCCTGGCACCACTGGCGGAAACCGGTGGCGGTGGCGGAGGCCGGGTCGCGGGGTTCGGCGTCGTAGATTCCGTTGTTCTGCGCGTTGACCATGTCGGCCATGTCCTGGGCCAGCGCCGGGCTCGCGCCGCGCTGCACCATGCGGGCCTGGAAGTCCGCGAGCGGGACCTGCTGGTAGCGCACCGTGCGACCCAGGGTCTCGGAGATGATCTCGGCCATGGCGTCGGGGGCCAGGCTGTCGGGGCTGACCAGTGGAACGCGGGCCTGTCCGCTCCAGGCGGTGTCCAGCAGGAGCGATGCCGCCGTGGCGGCCACGTCCCGGGTGGCGACGGTCAGCAGCGGCTGGTCCGCGGTGTTCGCCATGGAGAACACCCCCTGCTCTGTGATCGGCTGGGTCTGACGGAGCAGGTTCTCCATGAAGAACGGCAGTGCCAGGGCCCGGTACTGTACGCCGGCGCTCGCGATCAGCTCGTCCATGTCGAGCGCGGCCGACAGCAGTCCGGCCTCGTCCTGGTAGCCGTGGCCCAGGGAGGTGACGTGCACCATCCGTACGCCCCGGCTCGCGGCCTCCTGGGCTACGGCCCGGGCGAAGTCCAGGTAGTAGCGCCTGGCGGGGCCGGCGTCACGGAAACCGGCCGGGGGCACGAGCCAGAACAGCCGGTCAGCGCCCTCCAGTGCCTTCGCGATCGTGTCCGCGTCGGCGTGGGAGCCCTCCACCACCTCGACCTGCGTGCGCACATGCTCCGGGAGGCGGGAGGGGTCGCGGACGATCACCCGGACCGGCTCACCGCTGTCCAGGACGCGGTCCAGGACCTGTCGGCCGACGTCACCGGTCGGCGTAGTAATGACGATCATGAGTGTCTCCATGCGTGGCGGTCGACGGCGAACCCCAGGGGCGCCGGACGGTTACTTTCGAGTGAACCCGGAGCAACGTGGCAGGTGAAGGATCAACTTGGTCGCGATTGATACCCTGGGGGTATGAATGATCTGGAGGTGCGGCAGCTCCGCTACTTTGTCGCGGTCGCGGAGGAACTCCACTTCGGGCGCGCCGCCGCCCGGCTGGGCATGGCGCAGCCCCCGCTGTCCCGCACGATCCGGGACCTGGAACGGCAGCTCGGTGTGACGCTGTTCGAGCGGACCACCCGGCAGGTGAAGCTCACTGGCGCCGGCGAGGTCCTGCTGCGCGATGCCAGAACCGCCCTGGAGGCGATCACCGCCGCCGCTCACCGTGCTCGGCACGCAGGCAGCACCTCGCCCCGGCTGCGCATCGCACTCAAGGCCGACATCGACGGTGGCCTGCTGCCGCAGATCCTGGACGCCTACAGCACCGACCCCGCCGCCCTGCCTCCCGAACTGATCCTCGGAGGGTTCGGCGATCAGCCCAGGGCACTGCGCGATGGCCTGGCCGACGTGGCGCTCGTGCTCTGCCCCATGGACGACCGCGGGCTGGACAGCGAGCCGCTGATCACCGAGCCGGTCCTGGTCGCCATGGCCGCCACCGACCCGCTGGCCGCCCGGACCCAGCTGTGCCTGGCGGACCTGGCCGGCCGGCACCTCCCCAGCGGTGCGCCGGCCGACACCGGCCGCGCCGCGCCGCGCCAGCCCGGGGCGACAGGACCAGCCTCCAACTTGTCGGAGATCTTCAACCTCGTCGAAACGGGCAGCATCGTGTTCTTCGCACCCGCCTCGGTCGCCCGACGCAACCCGCGCCCTGGGGTCGCCTACCGGCCGGTCAGCGACCTGCCGAACTGCACACTGGCCATCGCGTGGCCCCAGGACGCCCGCTCACCGGCCGTCGCCGCCCTCGTACGCGTGGCATGCACGATCGCAGCCACCCAGCGCACACGAGCAGAGGTCCAGATGCAGAGCACGACCGCCTGAGGGCCACCGCCACTCACGACGGGCGCCAGCATCGGCTTTGGGTCGCGCCAATCGCAGCGAATGGCCAGGGCCGCGCGGGCGACGCCTCATCGACGCCGCCCGCGCCTTGGGCGATCGCGGCGCCCCTGCGCCGAGCGGGGCGGAGCGGGCTGCTGCGGTCACAGGCCGTTGACGCGGGCGATCCTTTCCGCGGCCGCCGGGGTGAAGTTCGCCGTGATGACGCGGCCCGTGTTGCGTCCCTGCCGCGAGTGGGGAATCCGCGCCCGCGCGATGAGCCGGCGGCTGCGCAACGCCATCTCCAGTTCGAACCGGGTACGAGGGTCACGTAGCTGCGGTCCGAAGAGTTTCTCCAGTTGCCGCATGCGGTATCGGACGGTCTGGGGATGGACGCTGAGTGCCTTCGCGGCTTCCGGGGCGCCTCCGCGTTCGAGCCAGGCGAGCAGGGTCACCTCCAGCCGCTCGCTCTGGCGCGGGGTCAGGCCGGCCAAGGGGCGGAGCCATTGGGCTGCCAGCGCCTGGGCCAGTGGTTCGTCCTGGAGGAGGATCAGAGTAGAGAGGTGGTCGTCGACGAAGACGGTAGGGGTGTCCTGACCTTGGCGGGCCGGGGTGAGGGTGAGCAGGCGCTGGGCCCAGCGCAGAGAGGATGCGGTGTCTACCGGGGGGACCTCGTGGCCCACGGCTGCGATGCGGCCGCGCAGCGGGGGCTCCAGGCGTGCCCGGGCTTCCGGGCCCGGTGTGCGGCTTGGGACGAGCAGGCAGGGCTGGCCCGCGAACATGCCGGGGAGTGAGTCGTGTAGTGCGGCTGCGAGCTGTTGCGTTTCGCCGGGGGTGGCCAGTATGACGCCCCGTATGGCGGGCGGGAGGGGCCAGCCAGCCGCCTCGGCCAGCTCGGCGAGGGGGCGCTGCGGGGTGGCTCTGGCGTCGGTGAGCGCGTTGAACAGGTCCTGACGTAGCCAGTCGGACGGTGCGGCAGGCCTCTCCCTTGGGGTGGCGCGGCCTGTTGCCCGGTGTCCCGTGTGGTGCGTGGGTTCCCAGGTCTCTGGGGGGCTTGCCTCGTGCCTGCCGTCGCGTCTGGTGTCGTTGTCGTGGTGGGGGCCGGGATCCTCGCGGCTGGGGCCCTGGTCACCCAATTGCTCGTAGCCAAGGGCAGTGAACAGGGCTTTCTCAAGCGAGCGTCTGAGCGTTTCGTCGTCGATGGTCTCGTTGTCGTTGACGAGTGCGGAGAGTCCCGGTGTTCCTTGCTGGAGCTGTTCCAGTATCTCGTCGGCCAGCACGGGGAGTTCCGTGCGCAGGACGCGGATCCACTCGCCTGGGGGGCGGGACCAGATGCGGCTCAGGAGTTCGCACATCGTTTCCTCGTTCCTGCGGAGTGAGGCCCACTTGGGCGGGAAGGCGACGATCAGACAACCGAGGGGGCTGGTCCGGCGTCAGCCCCCTGTTTTTGGGGAGCGTTGGTGCCTTCGACCTCTTTGAGGAGGGCGATTCTTGGGGGCTTTCCTGCGGATTTGCTTCGTTCTGCCGCCTGGACACGGTAGGCGGGGGCGGGGGGACTGGCACGGTGACTGTCGTTCCCTTGTTGGAGGAGGATCTTCCGGATTGTTCGATGTGCGGAGACACGTGCGGGAAATTGTCACCTTTCGATAAATTGCGTGGAGGTGCTGTGTGTCTCCACGATCCTGTCGCTCCCGCCTCGTCAAGCCGCTGCGGTGGCTTGGAAGTTGTGCGGAGACAGCGGCCCGGGCGGTGGCCGCGCGAAGCGCTCTTGGTGTGGGAGCGTTTGCTTGCCCGGCGGATCATTCGCTCGGGAAGGGGCCACAACCCGTCACTGCTGGCCTCACGCTGTTGCGTTGGGCCTCGGACGTTCGACCTGCGTGCTCAGCGCCGGAGCATTGTGGTCTGGGACGAGGCTGTCGGTTGCCCGTACGTCGGCGGCGTGCGGGCTCGCCGCTTCCCCCGCCCGGGTGTGGGCGGTGGCGCGGCGCTGAGGCTGGGTGTCGCCGGGTCTCGCGCCTGAGTTTCCCGCACCGCGCCGAGGCTGAGGAGCAGCCGGGCGGGGACGGCTGGGCCGCGCTGGAAGACCGCTTTCCAACGGCAGCCGGAAGTGTGCCGGAATCCGCTTGGGACCTGCGCTGCCATGGGAAGGTGGTGACCCTCCTTCGGAGAGCTTCGGAGAGCACGAAGCCGTTGCCCCCTGCGGCGGAGATATCCTGATTTGCGATACATGTCGGTGCCGAAGGCCCGGACCCGGCGGTGCACTGTCGAGGGAGGTGGTCCCATGCGGGTGGCGCGTCTGCTCGTGGCCGCACTCGTCTTGGTGCTGCTGCCCGTCGCGTGCTCGGACAGTGGTGTGCCGGATCGTCCGTCCGGTCAGATTGCCGTGGCCACCGGTAATCCGGGCGGCGTGTACGCGGAGTACGGTGCGGGGTATGCCGGTGTCATCGGGCATCGGTTGCCTGACGCGTCGGCGCGGGTATTGCACACCGGCGGGAGCGTGGAGAATCTGCGCAAGGTGGAGGCCGGTCAGGCGCAGGCGGGTTTCGCGCTCGCCGATGCCGCCGCTGACGCCGTCGCCGGGCGGCCGCCCTTCTCCCGGCCGCTGCCGGTGGTGGCGCTCGCCGCGTTGTATGACAACTACGTGCAGCTGGTGGTGCGTGCGGACAGCCCGGTGCGCAGCGCGAAGGCGCTGCGGGGGCTGCGTGTGTCTGTGGGTTCTGACGGTTCGGGTACGGCGCTGATCGCTGAACGCATTCTGAAGGTCGCGGGGCTTTCACCGGAGACGGATGTGACGTCGTTGCGGCTGAATGTGCGCGAGTCCGCGGCCGCTTTGGCGGCTGGGCGGATTGATGCGTTCTTCTGGAGTGGTGGTTTGCCGACGGGGGCGATCACTGAGCTGCGCCGCGGTACTGAGATCCGGCTGGTGGACCTCGGTGACGTGGTCGGGGAGCTCACGCGGGCCTATGGCGAGCTGTATACGGAGACCACGGTGCCTGCTGTGGTCTACGGGGCGCAGAGCGCGGTGACGACGGTGAGCGTGCCGAATTTCCTGGTGGTGCGGCGTGACATGGCGGAGTCGGAGGCTTACTGGCTGACGCGGTTGCTGTTCGACGGGCAGGCGCAGCTGATTCGGGCGCACCCGGAGGCGCGGCGTCTGGATCGGCGGTCGGCGATCGCCACTGATCCGTTGGAGCTGCATCCGGGCGCTGCCCGCTGGTATCGCGAGTCGCATCCCTGAGGTGGGGGTCAGGGGGTGGTTGCGGGGGGCTGGGGGGCTGCGGCAGCGGGCGTGGGCGGTTGGGGAGCGGCGGGTAGTCGTACGGTCGCGGTGAGTCCGTGGGGTTGTGCGGCCGCCAGGTGGAGTTCGCCGCCTCCGGCTTCCACGAGTATTCGCGTGAGGGCGAGTCCGAGGCCGGTTCCGGGGACGTTCTGGTGACGTGTGCTGCGCCAGAATCTGCCGCCCGCCTGGGCGAGTTCTTCCGTCGTCAGTCCGGAGCCCTGGTCCTGGACGGTCACCTCCACGGTGCCGTGTCCGTTGTCCGCCGTCCGTCCGTGGGGCGGGCTGGCGGTGTCGTGGCTGGAGGCTTGCGGGGCGTGCGGGGCGTGCGTCACGCAGATGTCCACGGGTGAGCCGTCGCCGAACTTGAGGGCGTTGTCGAGGAGGGTGTCCAGGGTCTGGTCGAGGCATTCGGGCAGGGACAGTGCGCTGACGCCGTCGGGGATCCGTGTGGTGAGGGGGACGCCTTCGGCGTCGAAGGCGGCCCGCCAGGCGTCGGCGCGGTGGGCGACCACGGCGGATACGTCGACGGGTGTCCGTTCCGCTTCGGATGCCTCCGCTCTGGCCATGCGCAGCAGTCCGTCGAGCATCTGGCCGAACCGGTCGGCTTCTTCTACCGCGCTGTGGAGTTCGTGCAGGCCTTGGGGGTCGTTCACGAAGTCTTCCAGGTTCTCCACCCGAAGGCGGAGCGCGGTGAGTGGGTTGCGTAGCTGGTGGGAGGCCTGTGCGACGAAGGCGCGCTGCTGTTCCTGGGAGGCGTGCATGCTGTCGGCCATGGCGTTGAAGCTGTTGGCGAGGCGGCGTAGTTCTGGGGCGCCGGCCCGGTCGGAGACGTGGGTCTTCAGTCGTCCGAGCGCGACTTCGTGGGTGGCGCGGTCGAGTTCGTGGACGGGGCGCAGTACCCAGCGGACGACTGGGGTGGCGACGGCGATGAGGACGATGGCGAGGGCGGTGAGGCTGCCGAGTATGACCAGGGTGAGGTAGTCCGCGACTTCGGAGCGGGCTTGGTCGGTTGGGGAGACGATCAGCACGGCGCCGAGGATGTGGCCGTCTCGTTTGATGGCGTCGGCGTGGATGAAGGGGCGGTCGTCCCAGGGCCATACGACACTGGGCCGTTCGGGGGGCCGGTCGGCGAGGGCTTGGAGGAGCGCGGAGCGTACGGCGGGTTCTTCGAGGTCGATGGGGTGCGGGGCGACGACGGTCGTCTTGCGGTCGGCGTCGACGACGGCGACTTGGGAGTCGTACAGGCCGGTGTAGCGGTCGGCGGCGGCTTGGAGGCGGGCTGTGCGTCCTGTTTCCAGGGCGGTGGCGGCCATGTCGGCGAACCAGGCGCTGTCCTGGACCCGTCCGGTGAAGGACGTCTGGATGGTGCGGTCGGCGGTGGCTCGTACCAGGGGCACGCTGAGGGCGACGATGAGGCCGGCGACGAGGGCGCAGACGATGACGAGGAGCCGGCGGTGCATCGGGGGCTCAGCAGCCGGCCGCCGCGGGCGGCGGGATGGGGTCTGGGGCGGTGGGGTGTGTGGTGAGGCGGTAGCCGAAGCCGCGGACCGTCTGCACGAGGCTTCCGGTGCGCCCGAGTTTGCCGCGCAGGGTGGCGACGTGGACGTCGAGGGTGCGTGACATTCCGTCGTAGGCGGTCTGCCATACCTCGACCAGGATCCGGTCCCGGGATACGGCGGCGCCGTCGGCCCGGACCAGGACGGCCAGGATGTCGTATTCCTTGCGGGTCAGGGGTACGGGCTGTCCGTCGAGGGTGACCGTGCGTTGCGCGAGGTCTATGGCGAGGCCGCCGGCGAGGGTGAGGAGGGGTTCTGGGCGGGGGTGGTGGTTCATGCTGCGCCGCAGGACCGCTTCGATGCGGGCGAGGAGTTCGGCGGTGCCGAACGGTTTCACTACGTAGTCGTCCGCGCCGCTGCGTAGTCCGCGGACGCGGTCGGGTTCGCTTCCGCGGGCGGTGACGGCGATGACGGGGACGCCGCCGCGGGCCCGCAGTTCCCGGCAGACCTCGATTCCGTCCCGGTCCGGCAGGCCCAGGTCGAGGAGGACGAGATCGACGGGGGGTGCGGCCAGGGCCTGGGCGGCGCTGGCGGCGCGCTGGACGTCGTAGCCGTTGCGGCGCAGGGCGCCGGCGAGGGCTTCGGCGACTCGGTTGTCGTCTTCGACGACGAGTATGCGCAACGCGTCCTCCCGGTGCTTCCCTGGCTGGGTCCCGCGCCGCGGGGCCCGCCCCGGCGGCTGTGGGCGGCCGCGGCGCAGGGTGCGGCCTTTGATACCAACCTAGGAGTGATCCAGGTCACTGAATCCTAAACCTACGTTAAGAGCGCGAGCGTTCTCTGTCGCCTTCTTGTTACGGCTGCCACGGTCTGAGGAACCGCAGTGTTCAGTCCGAGGAGGCCGTCATGGGCATGGTGCAAGCGCCGTCCGAACCAGGGCAGCGGACAGCCGACGAGCTGGTGGCCGAGTTCGACCAGGAGCGGCCCGCCCGCAAGCTCTCCCCCGCGGTGTCGGGGGCGGTGTCCGCGGTGTGTGCCGTGCTGTCGGTCTTCGTGCTGTACGCGATCTTCTTCCCGGTCGCCAAGGGCGGCCAGTACTACCTCACGCTGTTCCTCGCCGCGACGCTGCCGCTGATCTTCCTGACCCACCGCGGGACGGTGCGGGTGCCGGCTTGGGCGCTGCCATGGCGCCGGGGCGACGCCGCGAAGGACACGGACGAGGGGGCGAAGGGGGCAGGCGGGGCCGTACGGCGCGACGACCCGGGCTGGCTCGACTGGATGCTGGCCGCCTGCGCGCTCGCGGTGTGCCTCTACCCGCTGCTGGAGTTCGACGCTTTCATCGAGCGGCGCCAGCTGCCCACATCACTCGATGTGGCCATGGGCATCGCCATGATCGTCCTGGTGCTGGAGGCGTGCCGGCGGACCACCGGCTGGGTACTGCCGGCGTTCTGCACGGCGTTCCTGCTGTACGCGTACTACGGCGGGCTGCTCCCCTACCAGTGGTCGCTGGCGCACGGCGGCTTCGACATCGACGCGATCGCCGCCCACTTCTTCATGAGCACCGACGGCGTCTACGGCGTCCCGCTGAACGTGGCCGCCACCTACATCGTGCTGTTCACCATCTTCGGCGCCGTGCTCGACATCTCGGGGGCCGGCAAGTTCTTCATCGACCTGTCGTTCGCGGCGTTCCGCGGCTCCCGCAGCGCCCCCGGACGCACCGTGACGGCCGCCGGATTCCTCCTCGGCACCGTCTCGGGTTCCGGGACCGCCACCGCGGTCAGCCTGGGATCGGTCGCCTGGCCCGTACTGCGCAGGGCCGGCTACAGCAAGGA
This sequence comes from Streptomyces sp. ADI95-16, assembly GCF_003721495.1. NCBI lineage: Bacteria > Bacillati > Actinomycetota > Actinomycetes > Kitasatosporales > Streptomycetaceae > Streptomyces > Streptomyces sp. ADI95-16. Next base: position 191,511 of record NZ_CP033581.1, read on the forward strand.
AGCGGGCGGCGGTGTGCTGGCCGCCGCGGGAATCGGCGCGATCCTCTCCCCGCCCACGCTGGGAGCCGCGGCGTTCATCATCGCCGAGTACCTCAAGACGAGCTACCTCACCGTCCTGCTCTACGCCCTGGTACCCACGCTGCTGTACTACCTGGGCATCCTCCTCGCCGTGGAGATCGACGCCCGCAAACACCACGCACGGCCCGTGGTCGACGACGAGGCCACCTCGGCGTGGAGGCTGCTGGGCCGGTTCGGCTACCACTTCCTGTCCCTCTTCATGATCATCGGCTTCATGGCGATGGGACTGCCACCGTTCAGGGCCGTGGTCTACGCCACCGCCCTGCAGTTCCTGCTGTCCTTCCTCGACCCCCGGCACAGGATGACGCCCCGCCGGCTGTACACGGCGCTCGCCGAGGGCAGCAGGTCCGTGCTGCCGGTGGTCGCCACCTGCGCCGCGGCGGGCATCATCGTCGCCGTCGTCACCCAGACCGGACTCGGCCTGAACCTGGCCTCCGTCATCGTCGACGCCGCCGGCCTCTTCGGTGACAACGCGACCGTGGAACTGGTGGTGACCGTCATCTTCGCGGCCCTCGCGGTGTCGGTCCTGGGACTCGCCGTCCCCGTCACCGCCTCGTTCATCATCTCCGCGGTCATCATCGCGCCCGCGCTGCTCTCCCTCGGGGTCAGCACCCCCGAGGCGTACATGTTCATCTTCTACTACGCCGTACTGTCCGAGGTCAGCCCGCCGACCGCGCTCGCGGCCGCCGCCGCGGCCGCCATCACCGGCGGCAACCCGATGCGCACCATGGTGGCTACCTGGAAGTACTCACTGCCCGCGTTCCTGGTCCCGTTCGCCTTCGTCCTCACCGACAACGGCTCCCAACTGCTGGGCACCGGAAGCCTGACAGGCGTCCTGTGGACGACCGCGGTCTCCGCCCTCGCGGTCGCCGCGCTCGCCGCCGCCACCGGAGGCCGCCTGCTCGGCCCGGCAGGCCCCGCCGAGCGCGCACTGTGCGTCGCCGCCGCCCTGTGCCTCCTGTACCTCGAACCCGCCGCGATCACCGCCGGCCTCATCGCCCTCGCCCTCGCCGTCGGCATGCGCCTGGTCCGCCGCAGGCAGCACTCCCCCGCGCCCCACACCGCAGGCCACGGCCTCCAGGCCGAAGCCGTCACGGAAGGACAGCTCCCCTCATGAAGCACCCCACGCGCACCGCGCGCCTGGCCGCCCCCGCCGTGGCCCTCACGCTCGCGCTCGCCGCGACCGCCTGCGCAGGAGGCAAGCAGGACGACAACGGGGCCGCGAACAACGGCAAAGGGGGCCGGCTCACCATCGCCACCGGACCCACCACGGGCGTCTACTACCAGATCGGCGGCGGACTGGCCGAGCTGATCTCCGACAACATCGACGGCTACCGGGCCACCGCCGCCACCACCGGCGCGTCCGTACAGAACATCCAGGGCCTCCAGGCCGGAAGCTACGACATCGCCTTCTCCCTCCTCGACACAGCGCAGGACGCCGTCCAGGGCAAGGGAAGCTTCGACAAGCCGCAGGCGGTCGAAGCCCTCACCCGCCTGTACCCCAACTACACCCAGGTACTGGTCCGGGCGGACTCCGGCATCACCTCCCTCAAGGACATGAAAGGCAAGAGGATCTCCACCGGAGCACCCAACTCCGGCACGGAGGTCATCGCCAGACGGCTGCTGACAGCTGCCGGACTGGACCCCGTCAAGGACGTCTCGGCGGAACGACTCGCGCTGCCGGAATCGGTCGACGCCATGAAGGACAGCACCATCGACGCGATCATCTGGTCCGGCGGCCTGCCCACCGGCGGCATCACCGATCTCGTCACCAGCCTCAAGGGCAAGGTCCGCTTCCTCGACATCACCGAGCAACTGCCCGCCCTGAGCAACACGTACGGCGGCGTCTACCAGAAGGGCTCCATCCCCGCCTCCGCGTACAACCAGCCGGCGGCTGTCCCCACGATCGTCGTACCCAACGTGCTGCTCGTCAGGAAGGGCTTCGACCTGGAACTCGCCGGAAAGATCGTCAGCATCGTCTACGAGAAGAAGAGCGAACTCGAGAAGGTAAACGCCGCCGCCACCGAAATCGACCCCGCCCAAGCGGCCGGCGTGGCCCCCGTCCCCCTCAACCCCGGCGCCGAGAACGCGCTCAAGAACCTCGCCAAAAAGCCCTGACCCACACCGCCGGCCCACCGCAGGTCGCATCCGCGGCCCACCAGCGACCGGCCCCTCGGCCCCTCAGCCAGACCGGACAGACCCGGTCCCCGGACAACCATCCCTCCCCCGCTCCCCCGCGATCCACTGCCCCAGGGCGCCGGCGGTCCCCGGCCACACGTGCCGGACCGCCCGCCCTCCCCCCAAGGGTGATCACGATGTGCGCCACGAGACCGTCACGCTCCCGCAGCTTCCCGATAGCCGCGGAGAAACAGGCAGTGCCAAAAGCCCGCCGCCTCGTGCTGGCCGTCGTCCGCGGATGGGACCTGCAGCTGACCGGCGAAACACTCGAAGAACTCGCACTGCTGTGCAGCGAAATCATCGCCAACGCCGTATGCCACACCACCGGAGCATCCACCCTCACCGTCCTGTGGACCGGCTCACGACTGCGCGTCGAGGTCACCGACACCACACCCGGCCTGCCCACCCCACGAAACTGCACGCTCAACGCCGAAAGCGGCCGCGGCCTCATGCTCATCGCGGCCATCGCCACCGACTGGGGCACCACACCCACCCCCACGGGAAAGGCCGTCTGGTTCGAAATGACACCCACAGCCACCGAGGAAGAGAACGGACAGCACCAGGGACACCAGGCAGTCGCCGGGAACCCGCCGGCACCCTCGCGCCAACACCCGGTCGGCGTCCGCCAGGCCACGACGGAGACCTACGCAGCAGGACAAGCGCGGTGACACGCGTCCCCGTCACGACATCGAGCCGCCCCCTATGACCCGCAACGGCCGGGCCGAAGACCTCACCAACCCGAACCGCCGAGGTCACGGCCATCCTCCTCGGCAGCCTCGCGGAAGAGGAGTCACTTGACGCTGACGAACGGGCCACGCTCCCGTGCGAGCGCGACCTTCGGCCTGGCACCGACGAAGGCCTGGACAGCCGCACCACCTCGGGCGACGTCCAAGGCGGGAATCGGCCCTTCCGGGCACGGCCAACCGGACCGCCGCCTCCTCCGCCGCCTCCTCCGCCGTCTCGACCACAACCCGCGACCACAGGCCCGGCGTCCGCCGATTCCACCGGGCCCGCGCCGACCGCCCACCACCAAGCCGCCACCAGCAGAAGCCGTCTTCACCCGTGCCAACCTCAGCGGCGCCATCCTGAGAGAAGCCACCTTCAGCGACCAACTTCACCGGCGCCGACCGGCTCCAGCCGAACGATCCTCGCAGGCGAACACCCGCCAAGCCCGCCGTACACGCATGCTGGCGGACACCACGCGCACGGACCGCGCCCGGGCCGGTACAGAGCGGGGCGCTCTTGCAGAGCATCCCCGCCGCACACGCTCTCAGCTGCCGCGTCGGGCACGCCCCGGCCACCCGCGAGGGCCGGTGACGCGCACCGGGGGCATGGTGGCCCGGAGAGGGCTTTGGCCGGTACGGCGGTTGAGGGCTGCAAGGGTGTGGAGGTCAGCGACGACGGGATAGTCGAAGGGCAGCGGGCGGGGTCCCACCTGATCCGGTGGGGCGGGGAACGAACCGGTCGCGTCCTGGCGGGAGAGCAGGTGGCCGACCGCGGCCGCTGTGGCGTGAGGGGGGCCATGGCGAGCGATGACGGGCAGGGCCTGGGCGGTGGAGAGGGCGTCGCTGTCGGAGTCGGGCGTGCGGCCCCATCCTCCGTCTCTGTGCTGGGTGGCGAGCAGTCGTGCCGTCGCGCGGACGGTCGCGGCGGTGATGCGTGGGAGGTCGGTGCCGGGGACAGCGCAGGCGGCATCCAGGGCGTCGACGGCGCGCAGGATGACGCTGGATTCGCTGAGGGTCCAGCTGGGGTCCCAGGTGCCGTCGGGGTGTTGGGAGTCGAGGATGAAGCGGGTGGCCGCGGTGATGAGGCGGGTGTGGGCGGGCCTGTGGGGGATGAGGGCGAGGACGGCGCCGGCCGTCATGTCAAGGTCGGGGTCATCGCCGTGGAGCCAGGTGGGGAATCCGCCGTCGGGGCCGGCTCTGCTGGTGAGGTAGGCGGCGCCGCGGTGCAGGTGGTGCCGGTAGCGGTGCGGGGCGAGGGCGTTCAGGAACTCCATGCAGCGGGTGGCGGTGTCGACGTCGCTCTGCCGGATTCCGCTCGCGAAGGGCCAGCCGCCGTCGGGTGCCTGCCAGGCAGCGACGAACTGGCCCATCCGGGCGGTGTAGCGGCGCGGGGCCGGCCTGCCGAGGAAGGCAAGGCCCGCGACCGCTGACAGCCAGACGTCCTGGCTGTCGAGGAACGGCACCCCGCCCTCTGGATCGCGGGTCAGCAGCAGGCCGGTCACGGCCTCGCCGATCAGCTGGTGGCCGGGGCGGTAGGACTGCAGGGCATGCAGGCCCAGCAGGTGGGTAGCAGCACTGGACTCCCACGCCAGTCTCCCGTCGGACTCGTCCAGGAGGTGGGTCAGGTGGAAGCGTTCACCGGTGGAGATCGTATGCGGGGAGCCGGTGGCGTGGGAGTACAGGACGCGCACGGCCAAGAGGTTGACGGTGGTGAAGCTGGACAGTGTGCCGCTGCCGGGGGCGGGGGTGTCCTCGCTGCTGAGCCGAAGTCCGCCGAGCGCGTGGAGAACGGCATGCAGCATGCTGCGTTTGAGCCGTCCACGACCGCCGGCAGAGGTGACGGTCGCCGCATCGCCCACCACCGGCTCTGCGGCGTCGGCGGCGTCGGGCGGCAGGGTCTCGGGGCGCAGGCAGGCGTCGATCAGCAGCGCATCGAGCGGGTCCGCGCCACACCGCCGCTGTTCGAGGTGGGCGGTCAGCTGTTGCTGCTCCTGGTGGTGGGTGTCACGTGCGCGGAGCAGGGCCAGAAGGAGGGCGGATTCCAGAACGCGGCCCGCGCAGTGGTCCGTCACCGCTCCGCCCGCCGCCACCGCCAGGGACAGCCTGCGCTCCAGCCGGACAACCGCCGCCTCCACCGGATCGGCGGCCGGACGGCTTGTCGGGCGTTGGGCGGGCAGCGGCGCACGGTAGCGCTGCGACTCGTGCTGCCAGGTCACGGCGCCATACAGGAACGTGCTGATCAGCTCGATCCGGTCGCCTGCGGCGGCAATGTGCGGGCTCGGGGGCTGCGTCTGTGTGCGGGCGGCCGTGTCGAAGTCGTCGAGCCGGTCCTCGATCATCGTCCGGGCGATCGCCGCCGCCTCGCCGCGGTCACTGGCCCGCTCCCGGGCCAGTACATCAACGAGACCCACCTGGCCTGCCCGTTCGGTGGCGGCGTCCGCCAGGTCGTTCGTCCACGCGATCACATCGGCACAGATGTCACGCAGGACGTCCGCCTGCGGGTACTCGGGCAGGAACCGCTCCGCGACCAGAAGCAGCGGCAGGACCGTGATGGTGCGGCGCCGCAGCCGCACATACTCCCTGAGGGAGGGAACGAAGCCGCTCTCCCGCCAGCGTGCCTCTTCGCAGGTCGCCTCCGCGAACGACGCATAGGCGGCGGCGAAGCGCTCGCGCCACCGCGGCGCGGTTCCCGCGGCCGTACGCCCCCAGAGGTCTTGCAGCGCGGCGACAGCCGGCGTCCTGGGCGCCGTCCCGGGGCCGGCGCCGGAAGTCACCGCGACCAGCGGTGTGAGGGCGGCCTTCGCCTCTGCGGGCGACGCCGGTTCGGGGCCCTGGTCGAAGCCGTCGTCCACCAGCGCGATGAACGCACCCCAACAGGCCAGCAGCTGCAGCTCCGTCGCGGTGGCACCCGGAGCCACGAAGCCGGCCATCCGCCCCTGGCCCATACGCGCCAGCCGCCGCGCCTCGTCCGCGCCTGCTACCAAGCCCCAGCGGCTCGCCCACTGCGCAGCCCCGCGCTCGGCCACATGCCACCACGGACTGCACGTTCCCCACCGCGCCGGGTCGTCGGCCATCCCCATCCCGAGCAAGCCCTCTCCACCCGGCCGTGACACCGGTAGTCGCACCGCCCGCCGCGCGCCGGACATCTCGCCTCCCGAGTCTCCGGGCTCTGGCCGCATACGGCCAGCCCCGTCACGGCAGACCCTCCAAACGAGTGACAGACAGCCTCACAGGAGGTTGCGCTCAGCGGTCACCAGAGAGCTGTCCCGGTCGCGGCGACCCCGCCCCGGCGTCCGTGGCCGGGACCAGACCCGACCCACCGCCCACCGCCCACCGCCACGCAGCGACCGGCACTCGAAGCCAGCCGGCAGCCTGACCCTCGTCGAACACCTCACGCACCGAACGCACCTCAAAGCCTCGGGACCCGGGCCCTGCGGAGCCCGGCCCACAACCGGAGATGGCCACCTCAAACCGCCTGCACCAGCAGAGCAGCAGCTGGATCCCCGACCGGGACGACGTGAACACCGCGACGAACGGCGACTCGCGCTGGCCGTTCCCCGGACGCCGGGCCGGGCAGCCGATGCACCCCGACGCCCTCTCGGCTTTGGTCAACGACCTCGGCACCCCCACCGTCACCAGCCGCGTCTACGCGTCCGCGAGCACGTCCTGCAGATGCCCGCCCCTGTCGTCGCCGACGCCCTCGGCTACCACCAGGTCACCATCAGGCTGGACCCCAGGAAGAACTGACGACATTTGAGTAGGCGAGTTCACCAGCGATCGGGGTGCCTTGACAGGCAAAGTGATTAGCTGCCATATTATCTGCATGACGAAGGACGGCATCGATGGCGAGGCACCCACGCTGGACCAGGCCAGGCGGCAGGTCGAGCACTACGGCCTGGAGGTCGATCCGCAGGCGGTGCTGGTCGCGGTGCGGCTGATTTCGGCGGGCGCGAGGGTCGGCCGGGCGGCCGAGGCGCACTTTGCCAAGTTCGGCCTGTCGACGGGGCGCTACCGCCTGCTCGCCGACCTCGAAGACCACGGCGGGGAGAAGTCACCCTCACGCCTTGCACTCGACCTCGGCGTCTCCAGGGCCACGGTCACCGGCCTGCTGGATGGCCTTGAGCGCACGGGCCTGATCGCCCGCCGCCCGTCCACGGAGGACGGCCGGGGCACGGTGGCCGTCCTGACCGCGCGCGGTGCGCAGCACCTGCGTGACATGGCGTCCGAGCATTTCGGGCGGCTGGAGGCGATGGTGGGCGGGCTTTCCGCCGAGGAGCGTGCGGTGTTCCTGGATCTGCTCGCCCGTGTGGTGCGCGGCAGTGCGGCCCTGGCCGCTGACTGACCCGGCTCTCAGCTGGTTTGGCCCCGCCCTCCGGGTAGGGCCTTTTTTTCCGACGTAATAGTTAGCTGCCTAATTACATTGGCGGAGTAGGCCTGCCGCTCCCCGCCACAACCCTTCGCTTCCCTCGCACGAACCAGAAAGAGGCCAGCATGTCCGCAACGAAGGACAGAACCAGCCGAAACCGGGCAGCCTCCCGGCCGTTCATCCTGTGGCGCGAGGTGCTGACCGCCTACGCCGCCCCCGCGCTGATGGCCGGTACCGCCGGAGTCGTCACCGGGCAGCAGGACCTGGCCGTGGCCGCCTGCACCTCCATCGCCGGCACCTCCGCCGTGGTGGCGTTCCTGGCCGGCACCTGGCTGCGGCACGGCGGGCAGCCCCGACGGTGGACCACCACCACGCCGCGCGTCGCCCTGACCGCCGCACTCGTCATCACCGCCGCCGGCACGGCGGCCCTGCTGGGATGGTTCACCGCCCAATGGCTACCCGCCCACACCCCGATCCCCGCCACCCCGTGGCTGGAGCGCCTGCGCATCGACCTGCCCGTCTCCGCAGCCCTCGCCACCACCATCGTCACCCTGCGCTGGCGCAGCACCGCCGCGGCATCCCCGATATAGCCCACCCCGGCACCGGACCCACCCACCCCACGAGCCCAAGCCCGACCGAGCTCACCCCGGCAGCACCCGCCGCCGGGAAGTCACCAAGGAATGAGCACACGATGATCGTTGTCATGGGAGCGACCGGAGCAACCGGGAACGCCCTGCTCCACAGCCTCCTCACACTCGGCACACCCGTCCGCGCACTGACCCGCACCCCGCACAGGCCGATCCCCGGCATAACCGGCGCACACCAACCGCCCGTTGAGGTCCAGTACGCCGACGCCACCGACCCCCGCTCCCTGCGCACCGCCTTCAAGGGCGCCGGCCAGCTCTTCCTCGCCATGGCCAACAGCCCCGCACAGGTCGAACTCGAAACCCGCGTCATCGACATCGCCGCCCACTCAGGCATCGGACACATCGTCAAGGTCTCCGCACCCGCCGCCGAACCCGACTCCCCGGTCGCCATCTCCCGCGGTCACCACGCCGTCGAGGAACACCTGCGCGCCAGCGGCCTCACCCACACCATCTTGCGCCCCTACGCGTTCATGCAAAACCTCCTGCGCCTGGCCCCCACCGTCGCCCAGGGCATCATCCTCGGCACGATGGGCGACGCGCCCTGCAACTACATCGACTGCCGCGACATCGGCGATGTCGCCGCCGCTGCCCTCACCAGGCCCGACATCGTCGGCGGCACCTACGCCCTGACCGGACCCGAAGCCGTGGCCTACCCCGAACTCGCCTCACGACTGACCACACTGACCGGCAACCAGATCCGCTACGTCAACCTCACCCCGGACGAACTGCGCGACAACCTCATCCACAACGCCCATATGCCCACCTGGCTCGCCGACCACGTGACGGAGATCCAGCAACTCGCCATCGCCCGGCCCGAAACCCCCACCACCACTGTCACCGACATCCTCGGCCGCCGGCCCCGCACCGTCGACGCCTTCCTGCACGAACACCACGCCCACTTCCGCCGATTCTGACTTCAGCTCGTTGGGGTGAATCGTGGTGAAGCCCCTTCCGGGGTCTGTCAATCGCGGAATTGCAGGTCCGCGCGCTGGGGGTAGCCGTTGCACCGAATCGGCGACCTGCGAAACTGCCGCTTGCGGGTGCCCGGCGTGCCCGGGGCGACATCCCATGGCGAGGCTGCCGCTCCTGAAACACCGAGGTCAGGGCATCAAATGCACTCTCCTCAACCGACCGCAGTCGATTCTCACGATCCGTCACCACCGGATGGGAGACGGAGCCGTTCGTTTGACAGACCCCCGTCGCGTACACCGCCGCCCTGCCGTATCTGCGCGAGCGGCTGTACGCGGCATAGTGACCTGCGGCCGGTGCGGCGCGCTCACGGCCGGCCGGGCAGCGATGCGGAGGCCAGGAGCTCCTCGGCGGCACCGCTGATGAACCGGCGGGTGCTGTCCGGGTTCAGGGCCTGGGCCTGAAGGTGGTCGTACATGGCGCTGAAGTGCCGCACGTCGGATCGTTTCTCCAGGTAGAGGTCGCTGGTAAACCGTTCCAGGTACACCGTGGCGGCCCCGGCTACGTCTGCCTCGAAGTGGAGGATGGAGAACTGTCCCGAGACGCCCGGGTGGGCCCCCACGTCGTGCGGGAGGACCTGCACGGTGATGTGTGGCTGCGCGCCGAGGTGGTTCAGGAACTCAAGCTGCTCCCGCATGATCTCCGGGCCGCCGACCACGCGGCGCAGTGCGGATTCGTCCAGCACAACCCATAGGCGGAACGGGCGGGCCGGGTGGTGGGCCCGGTGCTGACGGCGCAGCCGGACCTCAAGACGCGTGGCGATCTGTTCAACCGTGGCCAGAGGGATCGTTTCCTCGATGACGGCGCGGGCGTAGGCGGGCGTCTGCAGCAGGCCGGGGATCACCAGGGACTCGTAGGAGCGGATCGAAGAGGCTTCCGTCTCCAGGCCGATGTAGACGGCGTACGGGACCTCGCCGCAGGCGACCCACCAGCCTTGACGGTCCGCTTCCGCGGCCATCCGCATCAACGCGTCGACGACCTGCGGGTCTGTGACTCCGTAGAGGCCGCACAGGTCCCGCACATCGCGGGGCTTGATGGTGCGGCGGCCGTTCTCCAAGTGACTGATCTTGGGCTGGGAGATCAACAGCCGCTCGGCCACCTGCGTACTCGTCATGCCACGGGCCAGGCGGAGCCGACGCAGCTCCGCACCCAACCGACGTCTCCTGACGGTGGGGTTTCCATTCACCGCCACGGGCGGTCCACCTCCGGCTCGGGGCTCTCTACCAGCCGCGGGAATGCCACGGCCGGGCCCGGGCGAACGCAGCCGCCGTGCAGAAACGTTCATTGAGCCCTGCAGACGAGTGTCGCGCTGCGCGAACGGAGCCGCGTGCACAGCCCAGGCAGGATTCACCCAGACGCCACGATCTCCCACCCATCTGATGGAAAAGCCCGCTTACCTGAAGAGTTCCATGTGCGGGATTTCGCCAGGAGTGCGGATTGGGGCCTTCGCGCCGCAAACACGTCGCAGCGGCAGGCCGGACAGTCAGGGCGTTGCGCGAGGAGCGGGCCGGGCTGCTAGAGCCATTTGTTGCTGCGCAGGGCCCGGTAGACGACCGTGCAGGCGGCCACTATGAGCACCCAGACGGCCGGGTAGCCGTAAGGGGGCTTCAGCTCGGGCATGTACTCGAAGTTCATGCCGTAGATGCCGACGATCATGGTGGGGACAGCGATGAGGGCGGCCCAGGCGCTGATGCGGCGCATATCGGCGTTCTGCTGGACGCCGAGCTGGGCGATGCTGGCGCTGAGCATCCCAGTGATCAGCTCATCGAAGGACAGGATCTGCTCGCTGACCCGCTGGTGGTGGTCGGCCACGTACCGGAAGTAGGCGGCCACCTCACTCGGGATCTGCGGGATGGTACCTTCGCTGAGGCGCTGTAGCGCAGATGCCAAGGGCATGACGGCGCGCTTGAGCTGGTATATGCGCCCGGCGTCGACGGGGCGGTCGAGGGAGAAGACCTCGCTCTCCAGGGTGTCGACGTCGCCGGAGAAGGCATCGGCGACTTCGACGTAGCGGTCGACGATCCTGTCCGCGACCGCGTGGAGAACAGCGGCAGGGCCGCAGCCCAGCTGCCGCGGGTCGGCTACGACAGAACCATCTTCGTCTACCGGGCCGCACTCCATGACCCGGCCGTCTTGATCTGGTCCGCAAGGCGATCCGGCGCGGGCCCTCAACACGGGCCACCGGCGCACGCGGGGCAACGGCCTCCGCAGCTCAGAGGCAACCGCACGGCGACTTTTGGGCTTACCTCGGCGCTACCCCAGACGAGGCGTGCCACCACCAGATCGGACCCCGTCTCGCCATACGCTCTTCAGCGAAGTCCGGTCAAGGAGCTGGGCCTACTCGGGTTCGGGCGTGGTGGCGATGAGGATCTGAGCGGCCCCGGTGATGTTGTCGGCCCGGACGGCGCGGGCCATCGCTTCGCGGGCGGCGTCGGCCGTGGTGTCCGGGGGAACCACCAGCAGGGCGAAGTGGTCGTTGTGGCCGCGGGTGATGAGAACGGTGTCGTCGCCGACCGGGTCGGAGTCGAGGTGCACGACCTGGTCGTTGATGACCAGGCGGGTGGGGAGGCCGTTCCAGGCGGATGCGTCCACGCCGACCCGGGTGATGGGTCCGAGGTGCTCGGTCAACGCGCTGATCAGCGCGGGCAGCTCGGCCTCGATGTCGCGCGTGCGGGGCCACCACGCGCCGTCCAGGAGCCCCTCCCGAGACTGCGTGGTCTCCAGCCGCAGCAGCGCCGTGCCAGGTTTGAGTACCTGGTGGATCGCATCCGGCAGGAGCAGGGGGAACCTGTCGGGAATGCCGGAGTCAGCCATGTGGATCCGCCCGTCTACGGGGGTGCAGCTGCGCCTCGTCGCAGGTCCGAACCGGTACCCGGCCTGCGGCGTACGCGAGCCCGCCCGTCGTTTCACGGTACTCCCGCCGCCCGCACCACCGCTCTTCACCGCGCCTCCGCCGGAAAATACCTGGTCACACCGGCCATCGCCCATCGAGCAGGCGTACAGTGAAAGGACCGGAAGTACTTCGCGCACCCGCCGCGGGTGTCATTTCCGGCGATCGCCTAAAAACCGGACTGCCGACGGGCAGTCCGGGGGCAGGTCCGCATCATGACCAGCACCACCGACCGGACCGCGCCCGGCGAACTCGCCGGAGAGCTCCCGGCACGCTTGTCCCTCACCCCGAAGACCACCCTCGCCGGCCAGCTGGACGGTGCCTGGTGGCCCTACTCCCGCGACCTCGAAGCCGAGCTCCCACCGCTGGCTGCTGCCCTAGAGGAATGCTGGGGTCGCATCACGCGCGTCACCGTGAGTCCCACCCGCTGGCCGGTCGTCCCGCATACCGTTGCGGTGGACGGGCGCGTACTGCACGTGGGCTGGTTCACCGAACAGGACCCCGACAAGCTGATCCTGCTCTCCCACACCGTCGGCCGCTGGGACCTCCTCGTCATCCCTCCCGAGACCACGCTCGCCTCCGCAGCCCGTCTGATGGCCGCCGCAGCGATCCCCGGCAGCGTACTCACCGCCGGCGTCCTGATGGCCAACGAAGCCGTCATCGGGCGCGGCATGCGGGACGTTCAGCGCCAGGAGATCGGCTGGGAGAACGAAGGCGGGGCCTGCATGTCCCCCTACGGGAGCCCGACGGACCGACGAGCCCACCCGCTGCCCTGAAGCCCCCTGGAGGTGAGCGACATGGAGACCCTCGTTCTCATCGCGGTGATCATCCTCGCGACCGGTATCGGCATACGGCTGGTCCACCTGCTCAACGCCCAGCACGACGCCCGGATCGAGACCTACCGCTTCAGCGACCCCCTGCCGAGACCTCCTGGCCTACCCGACGACACCGGCCGTCGGGCCCACCACACGGGTGTCGGCCGGTGAGCAACAGACCTTCTCTCCGACCCGGGGCAGCGGGTGGGGCGCCACGGCGCCCCACCCGCAGGCATCTCGCCCACTCCGAAAGGGAACACGCCCACGTGAAATACATCGACACCCATGCACTGCCGTCGCTCGGGCACGCCGAGGTACGAAGCCGTCGAAGGTAACCGCCTCCTCGGTATCACCGGAGCACAGCTGCGACGCGACCTCCACGTATCGGAACAGGACCTCGCCGCCGCCTGCACCTACCTGGCGGGCGAAGGACTGATCACCGTCGACATAGCCGCGTACACCGCAAACAGGTACGCGACGGCGGCCACGTCGAAACCGGCCGTCTGATACCCCACCGCGTGGAACCCGATGCCGGCCAGCACGGAAACCGGAGCCCGGCGGCCAGCGGCGGGCACCAGGCCACCGCTCACCAGCAGCACGTAGCCGAGCAGGTCGAGGCCCGTGACGGAGTGCTGCCCGGACACCCCGGTGACCAGCAGCGCCGCCGCTACCCCGATGGCGATCAGCCAGTCTTTGCCCCCGGTACCGAACGGAACCGTCCTTTGCTCATCCGCGCACCGTAGCCGGATGCCGGGCGTGAGCGAGTCCTGCTCTCGGACGACGGGACGACTACTGCGCACGCAGTACCTTCGCGGCGCCTGCCGCGTCCGCCATAGCCGGATGCGGCACCGACGGCAGGGCAAAGGGCCAGCGTCTGCGGGACGACCTGCGGTGGGTCTGACCGGCACAGCCCTCGGCGGCCGGGCCGTGTCCCGCTCCCGCTGCGCCGGCTGATGGGCGCGCATACGCGAGTTCGGGTCCGCCGCAGTCACGCGCGGCGGGCGGTCAACGCGCGGCGTACCCCGAATACAACGGCGCCGGCAGCCAGGACTGCGGTGCCGGAGATCACCGAGGAGGCCGGAAGGGCGAAGGCGAGGACGAGGCAGCCGGCCAGCCCGACGACCGGGATGATCCGCGCCGGTCGGCCCTCGTCCGGGGAGAGCGTCCAGGCGGAAGCGTTGGCGATGGCGTAGTAGGCGAGCACCCCGAAGGAGGAGAAGCCGATCGCCCCGCGTACGTCGGCAGTCGCCGCGAGCACGGCCACGACGGCGCCGACCACAAGTTCTGCGCGGTGCGGCACCTTGGATTTCGGGTGCACTGCGGCCAAGGCATGGGGCAGGTGCCGGTCGCGGGCCATCGCCAAGGTCGTGCGCGATACCCCGAGGATCAGGGCGAGGAGCGAGCCGAGCGCGGCCACCGCGGCGCCCATCCGCACGACCGGTGCCAACCAGTCCGCCCCTGCGGCCCGTACGGCATCCGACAGCGGAGCCGTAGCGTCCGCCAACCCCCGCGGGCCCAGCACGAGCAGGACGGCAACTGCCACGGACGCGTAGACCACGAGTGCGATGCCGAGAGCGAGCGGGATGGCCCGGGGGATGGTGCGGGCGGGGTCGCGGACCTCCTCGCCGAGGGTGGCGATGCGGGCGTAGCCGGCGAAGGCGAAGAAGAGCAGGCCCGCAGACTGAAGTACGCCGCCGAAGGTCGCGTCGTCACCGATGCCGAGCCGGGCGGTGTCCGCGGCGCCGGAGGCGACCGCGGCGACCACCACCGCGGCCAGCGCGGCCAGGACCACGGCGACGATGACGCGGGTGAGCCACGCAGACTTCTGGACCCCGGCGTAGTTGACGGCGGTCAGCGCCACCACGGCCGCGACCGCGACGGCGTGCGCCTGGCCGGGCCATACATACGAGCCGACGGTCAGCGCCATCGCCGCGCAAGAGGCGGTCTTGCCGACCACGAACGCCCATCCGGCGAGGTAGCCCCAGAACTGTCCCAGCCGCTCCCGCCCGTAGACGTAGGTACCTCCGGAGGCGGGGTAGCGGGCGGCCAGGCGCGCCGAGGACATCGCGTTGCAGTGCGCCACCACCGCGGCCAGCGCCAGGCCGAGCAACAGCCCCGACCCGGCGGCACCGGCCGCCGGAGCCAGGGCAGCGAAGATCCCCGCCCCGATCATCGACCCCAGACCGATCACCACGGCGTCGAACACACCCAGGTGCCGCTTCAACTCCCCCGCGCCCGCAGACCCCGACACCGCACCCATCACGCGCTCCCCAACCACACTCCGGCAGATGTACCGGCGCACCGTATAGGAACAAGGTGACGGGACGGGTGAGCGAGGAACTCCTCCTCCAGACGAGCGGACCGGGCCGCTGGCCGTCGCTCTGATGTCGCCTGGCGTGGGATCCGGGTGATCCTGGACGCCGCCCGCGCATCTCACGAAACAGGCCCTACCTGATGCCAACGCCCGGCCTTGCCAACGCACAGCACGGAGCCTGGGCCAGCCGCCTACGTGTCGCGTCGGCCGACCCTCGTCTCGAGCATCCACAGAGTGCCGCGCTCAATCGTGAACTCGATGTCGCACAGGTCGTGGTGGTGCGCTTCCAACTGCTCCATGTAGCTCCGCAAGCGCTCGAACGAGGCCGGGTCCAGCGTGGCCAGCTCCTGGAGCGGCAAGGTGGTACGGACGCCCGAGACGATGTCGTCGCCCTGGGCGTTCGGCAGGTACTCGCCGTACAACCCGGGACGCCCAGTGGTCGGATCACGGCTGAACGCGACGCCGCTGCCGGAGTCGGATCCGAAATTCCCGAAGACCATGCTCTGGACGGTGACCGCCGTTCCACGGTCGTCCGGGATGTGTTCGCCGTGCCGGCGGAGGCCGGCCTGCTCGCCGTTCCACGGCCGGAATGCGGCGAGGATCGCCTGCCGCAACTGCTCGGCCGGATCCTGCGGAAACGCCCTCCCCGTGCGTTCGAGAATGAGGTCCTTGAACGTTTCGACGACCCGGATGAGGTCGCAGGCGTCCAGATGGGAGTCGTTCACGACGCGGTGCTGCACCTTGATTCGCCGGAGCACGTCTTCGAACAGTGAACTTTCGACGCCCATGACCGTGCTGCCGAACATCTGCACAAGACGGCGGTAGGAATCCCATCCGAACCTCTCCCGTCCGGGCACCTTGGCCAACCCGAGCACGGACAGGTCGTTCAGGCCGATGTCCAGGATGGTCTCCATCGTGCACGGCGTGGAGCGCCCCGCCCCCGCCCTGACCGACAGCAACAGCGGATTGTCCACCTGCCCCAGCCGCTTGCCGGCAGCCCGCTCCAGCGCAGCCAGGTGCTTGCCGATCTCGCGGTCCAAGCCTTCCGGCGGCTCGCCGGTGGCCAGGTAGACACGGCAGGCCTCGGCGGTGATGGTGAAGCCGGGCGGAACGGGCAGGCCCATGCACGCCATCTCCGCAAGGCTCGCGCCCTTGTCTCCGAGGAGATCGGCCAGGCCCCGGCCGCCCTCGGTGAAGTCGTACACGTAGGAGCCCATGTCCTCCACCAGCCTGTTCGACGATGCGCTGTCCTCTCGGGGCACAGACGCAGCCGCGGACACTCGTCTACCGTGCGGACGCACCGCCGGAACACATGCCGCGCCACCCCCTCTGTTTCCGCCTGACTGTCCGAATCCGCCTCCGGAAGGGGCCGTTCGGCCCTCCCGAGGGGCAGTGAGCCCGTAGGTTTCCATGCTTCCGCGCAGGTCCTGCTTGCCGGGGCCGCGGCGAAGACGGCGCCCCGCCGCTCGCGTTCCAGGCGGAGGTACGGGCTCAGCTCTCTCCCGGTCCCCGCCGGCCTTGACCTGTCCCGTGCGCACGCAGTGCGGTCAGACGCTGTTCGTACTCTTCTTCGTCGATCTCGCCCCGGGCGAACCGTTCGGCGAGCACCTGCTTGGCGGAAGGAGGAACCGAGGGCTGCGCCGGTGCCGAGGGGAAACGCTCGACGCCGCGGAGGAGAAGAACGACAACCGCAACGGCCAGGGCCACGAGGAGGACCATGCTGAACGACATGGCGACCCAGCCCCATCCGCCCATTCCGTGGCCGTACCAGAACATGGCTCACGCTCCTGTTTCGATGGTCTGGGACACGGCCCACAGGGCATGTCCCCCATGTACTCACTGTCCGTCGGCCCTTGTCGTCCGGGCATGGGCCGGTCGGGGTCGTGACCAGGGCCGATTGGCCCCTCCCCATGGCCTTGTCCGCCTCCCGGCCCCGGATCGCCACTGCAGCAGTCGGCTCGTCGCCACAGACGTTGTGCCAGTAGTCGAGCACCGACAGCCCTTACGGCTGTGGCGCAGCGGGTGGGCGCGGTGACGACATGGCGTCCCTCTAGGTTGGCCTCGCGGAGGCCGGTTGTTCGATACCGGCCTGGTGAGGACGGCGTCAGCATGTCGGAGTCCGAGCATGAGCTGGCCTACTTCGCCCGCCAGGCTTCTCCTGCTGGCCACCGACTTCAGTCCGGTGGGTCTGGAACAGCTTCGTGAGGGCGCCGCCCAAGGCGTGGCCGGGTGGGTCTCCACGGCGGTTCACGACGTTCGCAAGCCCCTGCCGCTCCCTGACGCCTCGGTGGATGGCGTGTTCGCGCACATGCTGCTCTGGATGGCACTGTCCACCCAGGAGACCCTGGTCGCCGAGGTGCGACGTCACTACGCCCGGGCGGAGCCTTCGTCTACACCGTCCGCCACACCGGGGACGGCGGCCGTACGCCGGTCGGGCACGGACGTCTCAGTGATCACGTACGGCGGCTCCCTGCCGAAGGCCCGGGCAGCCGCGGAAACCCTTGCCGGGGACGGCATCAGCGCGGAGGTCGTGGACCTCCGTGCCCTGCGCCCCCTCGACGACGCCACCGTCATGGCATCCATCGGTGGAACCCACCGGGACGTGATCGTCGACGAGGCATCGCGCAGCGGCAGCCTGGCCGCGGGATCTCGTCCCGCATCACCGAGCAGGCGTTCTACGAGCCCGACGCCCCTGTGCACCGCGTGGGCACGGTCGGTACACACCTCGTCGAACCGGGTACCACCGTGCCGGTCGGCACACGGATGGCCGTCATCGACTCGGGGGCCGAGCCTCCTGCCCCTGCCCCTGCCCCTGCCCCTGCCCCTGCGAAGGGGACGGTCCCGACCTCCGAACTGCAAGCCGCTCCCGGACACACCACCCAACCGCGACATCCCCCACTACTACTTGCCGACGACGATCGACCTGGCCGTCGCGATGGTGTGGATGCGCCAACGGAACGCGAGCAGGCCCGTGGCGGAACGGCTCGTGCCGGCGGCCCTGCCGCTCCGGTTGCCCCGGGAGCACGCCAAGTGCCCGAACTGAACGGCTACCGGAAGGATTCGCCCACCTCCGTGAAGTAGCGGGGGCTGGTCGGCCCCATAGGGGGCCACTCGGCCCCTCCTCGGTCGTCGCGCCGCAGGCGACGCTGGAAGAGGACCGCGGCCCCGCGCCGCCCGAGGAGGTTCTGACCATGAAGCACCATGTGACCGTCGGCGTGGACGGCTCTCCAGAGAGCCGGGTCGCGGCCCGTTGGGGCGCCCAGGAGGCGGCCTTGCGGAAAGTGCCGCTGAGGCTCGCCCACGCTGTCGACTGGCTGATCAGTCCTGCGGTACCGGGGCCGGGCAGCGAAGCGGCCGACCGTTGGTCCGACGAGGCGCTCACCGAGGCATTGGAGGACGTTCGAGGTCGGCATCCCGGGCTGGAGGTGTCGACGCGATGCCTCTCTGGCAGGCCGGCGGCAGCCCTGGCCGCCGAGGCGGCGGACGCCGGGCTGCTCGTACTCGGCTCCCGCGGGGTGGGAGGCATGGTCGGATTCCTCATCGGCTCGGTGGGCTTGTCGACGCTGGTGGCCACCGAGACGCCGGTGGTGCTCGTACGCGTGTCGGACGCACCCGAGGAGGCCGAGCCCACCCGGTACGGGCAGATCGTCCTGGGTGTCGACATCCACGAGGCAGCGGACAAGGTTTTGGCCTTTGCCTTCGAGGAAGCCGACCGTCGCGGCTGCGCCCTGCGTGTGGTCCACGGCTGGAAGATGCCCTCCATCTACCAGTACGCGCCCTTCTTCGACCCGGAGAACGAGCGGGAGGTGGGCCGGAGTGTCACCGTGATGCTCGACGACGTGCTGATGCCGTGGCGACACAAGTTCCCGTCCTTGTGCGTCACCCACGAGGCGTTCATGGGGCCCGCCGGCGACCAGCTCGTCCGAGCCGCAGCGAGCGCGGACCTCGTCGTGGTGGGCCGCCATCTGCGCCGCTCCCCGCTGGGGGCGCACCTGGGCTCCGTGGCCCATGCGGTCCTGCACCACGCCACCGCCCCCGTCGCGGTCATCGCCCACGACTGACGGCCCCAATCACAAGGAGATCGGACCATGTCTCATCGCACCGTCGCAGACGTCATGACCCGGAACGTGGCCACGGCGAGCCCCGAAGCCTCCCTCAAAATGGTCGCCCGGAGCCTTGACGACAACGGGGTCTCGGCCCTGCCCGTCGTGGACACCCGTCACCACCCGATCGGCATCGTCTCCGAGGCCGACCTCCTCCGCAGGCAAGCCGGCCTGCCCGATACCGAAGGGCGCGACCCCCTGCACACCGCGGCGCCCATGGACCGTGCCTCCATGGACGCCCGGACCGCCGGCGATCTGATGTCCACCCCCGTGCTGACCGCCCGGCCGGGGTGGAGCATCGTCGAGACGGCCCGCTTCCTGCGCGAGCGGGGCGTGAAGCGTCTGCCGGTGGTCGATGAAACCGGAACCCTGGTCGGCATCGTCAGCCGTACCGACCTGTTGCGGCCCATGCTCCGTCGCGACGACGCCATCCGCGATGAAATCGTCGACGACGTGCTGGGCCGGACGCTCAGGATGACACCCGGCGGCGTTGAGGTGACCGTACGCGATGGGGCCGTCTCCCTGAGCGGCCAGGTCGAGGACCGGTCCACCATTCCGGTCCTGGAACGACTGTGCCAGTCGGTCGACGGGGTCGTCAGCGTGGACCAAGCCCTCGGCTGCGCGGTCGACGACCTGTCTCCGGTTGCCGGCCCTCGCCATGCCACGCATTGACCCCCGCGACAAGGGCGAAGGGTACGCCCGTCCGGACGTATCAGGACTCCGCTTCTGGAGGCATCATGAAGCAGCTTCGCGCCATCGAGGACGTGATGACGCATGCCGTCATCTCCGTAGACCGCAGAACACCGTTCAAGGACATCGTGAAGGCCATGCGGCAGTGGCGGATCAGCGCCCTGCCCGTCCTGTCGGAGGAAGGTCGGGTCGCCGGCGTGGTGTCCGAAGCGGATCTCCTGCTCAAGGCCCAGGGCGCGGACGAGTCCCGCGCTGTCACCGCCGGGGAGCTGATGACCGTACCGGCGGTCACCGTGACCAAGGACGCCACCATCCCCGGCGCCGCACGTCTGATGGCCCGCGGCCACCTCAAGCGGCTCCCCGTCGTCGACGGCGACGGCCGCCTCGTCGGCATGGTCAGCCGGGGCGACCTCCTCAAGATCTACCTCCGCCCCGACGCGGACATCGCCGAAGAGCTCCGCCGGCTGATCATGGCCGAGCTCATCCCCGCCGGCTCCGCCATGGTGCAGGTACATGTGGCCGACGGCATCGTCCACCTGGACGGCTCCATCCCGGACCCGGCTCTGAAGGACGTGCTGGTGCGCGTCGCACGCACCGTACCCGGGGTCGTGGACGTCACGGCCGTGCGCCTCGACACCGAAGTCCGCGCGTGAGGGAGGCCGACCATGAGGCACCGCAGCGTCGCCGACCTGATGACTCCGACAGCTGTCAGCGTCCAGAGGGGCACCCCGTTCAAGGAAATCGCAAGACTCCTGAAGGAGTTCGACATCTCCGCCGTGCCCGTGGTGGATGAGGCCGAGCGTCCCGTGGGTGTCGTCTCCGAAGCCGACCTGCTCCGCGGCCGCAGCTCCGGCAGCGGCGCGAACACCGCCGCCGCTCTCATGACCAGCCCCGCCGTCACCGCCCGGACCGAATGGAGCGTCGTTCGCGCGGCGCGCGTCATGCGGGGGCGCCAGGTCAAGAGACTGCCTGTGGTGGACGCCGGCGGCCGGCTGATCGGCATCCTGAGCCGCAGTGACCTGCTTCAGCTCTTCCTGCGCAGGGACCACGCCATTCAGGAGGAAATCCTCGAGGACGTGCTGACCCACACCCTCGGGCTCAGCCCGTCGTCGCTGACCGTCGAGGTCACTGACGGGCTGGTGACTCTCAGCGGCACCGTCGGCCGACGCGGCCTGGTCCCCATCGTGCTGCGCCTGTGCCAGAGCGTCGACGGCGTCGTGGACGTGGTCAACCGGCTCGACTACGAGCAGGACGACGTGTCGGTCGGCGCTGGGCCGGCCACGGAGCGGTAGGAGAAGAGCATGAAGCATCGGGAAGTCCGCGAGCTCATGACCCGCGAGGTCGTCACCGTCCTCAACAACGCTCCGTTCAAGGAGATCGCCCGCACCCTGACGGAACACAAGGTGTCGGCCGTCCCTGTCGTCGACCCTGCCGGCCGTCCACTCGGCGTGATCTCGGAACGGGACCTGCTGCCGAAATCGGCAGGCCAAGGAGACTACTTCCGGTCACTGCCCGAACGGGAGGCATGGCAGGAGGACAAAGCCGCGGGGACGCGCGCCGAGGAGCTGATGTCCTCGCCCCCCGTGTGTGCCCGGCCGGACTGGACCGTCGCCGAAGCGGCCAGGTTGATGGAAGCCCAAGGAGTCAAGCGGCTCCTCGTTGTGGACGACTCCGACGCACTGGTCGGTATCGTCAGCCGACGAGACCTGCTGCGGATCTTCCTCCGGGACGACGAGGACATCCGTCACGAGATCATGAGTGACGTGCTCGACCTCAGCCTGCGCCAGAGCCCCTCGGCGATCACCGTGGCCGTCACCGACGGCCGGGTCGAACTGCACGGAACCGTCGACTACAGGAGCCTCATCCCGCTCATCGAACGCCTCTGCCGGACCGTGGACGGCGTGGTCTCCGTCACCTCACGCCTCGGATACACCATCGACGACACGACCTCAGCCTGAAGAAGCCGCCGATCCGCCTCGACACGGGCGGGGACGAACGACCTGACCCATGTGGACCCCTGCCGGGAGAAGCCATCATGCACGATCGAATCGTCGTCGGCCTCGACGGATCCGCGGAAAGCCTCGCGGCGGCCCACTGGGCGGCGCGAGAGGCCGTCCTGCACGGCGTGCCGCTCCACCTCGTCCACGCCGAGGAATGGTCGTCGCCGCGCGACCGCCCGGTGCCGACGAGCGAAGTGCGCCGCCACTGGGCCCAGGCGCTGCTGAACGAGACCGCCGACGAACTGCGTGCGAGCCACACCGAACTGGACGTCGACATCCGGTCACTCGACGGCAGACCGGCCGCCGAGCTCGCCGGCGTCGCGGCCGGCGCGAACATGATCGTCCTGGGGCCCTGGCAGGACAAGTACCCCGATGTCGGCGTCATTTCGCGCGCGAGCGCCGGGCATGCTGCTACCGAGCTCGTCGAGAGGTCCTCCGGAGCAGGTCTCATCGTCGTCGGCCGCCGCCTCCGACGGTCCTCGATCGGCGCGCACATCGGACCGGTCACGCACTCGGCCCTCCACCACGCCAAGGCTCCCGTCGCCGTCATCGCGCACGAATAGCGGCGCAAGACGAGGCGGTGGCCCCGTGCAGACGGTCGTCGGGCCCACAGACCGGCAGGGCGCCGACGTCCAGTTCGCTCATCCGCCGGGCCGCATCCATGAGCGTCTCGGTCTCGTGTTCGCAGGTGGCTGCGCTGTGATGGCTGCCTCCCCACGCGCGTATCCCTGGCCGTCTCCAGTCTGGGCTCGGGCCCAGCGCCCGAGCTCGTCGACGCGAGTTCATGGGGGGCGTGGCTTCTCCGCGCCGTGGGACAGCCCAAGGCCTTCCGAGCTCTGGCCGGACACCGGGCCGGCCAGCGGACCATCCGACGTGACCGGCCCTGTTTGATCAAGGCCGCAGACCTCTCGTCCCGTCCGCCGCACCACAGACAGGGCCGGTCGGTCCCACGAGGGGCCGACCGGCCCCTCAACAGGAGGCCGTCGGGCAGTCAGGCTGAAGTGAGCGGGAGAAGCGCCGCCCCATGAAGAAGGAGATGGAGACCATGGCGAACCGAGTGACCGTCGGACTCGACGGGTCCCCGGAAAGTACGGCGGCGGCCCGCTGGGCAGCCCATGAAGCCGAGCTCCGCGGTGCCTCCCTGGACCTGGTCCACGCAGAGGAATGGCTGGAGAATCCTCCCCTTCCCGTCACGACCACCGAGGACCGTCGGCTGTGGGCCGAGGCCGTCCTCCGCGACACCGCCGACGGCGTGCGCCGCGTGCATCCGTCGTTGAAGGTCGGCACCCGCCGGGTGAGCGGGCTGCCTTCCCTGGCCCTCACTCACGCCGCCGAGGACTCCGACATGCTCGTACTCGGCTCGCGCGCACTCGGCAGCGTCTCCGGGTTCCTCGTCGGATCCACCGGCTCCGCCACCGTCGCCGAGGCCGCGCGCCCCGTCGTGCTGGTCCGCTCGGTGGACCGCGCGGGCAATCCGCCGGACGGTGCCCGCGACCGTGGGCCCATCGTGGTCGGCGTGAACATCCACCAGCCCTGTGACGAGCTGCTCGCCTTCGCTTTCGAGGAGGCGTCCCACCGCCACTGCCCGCTCGTGATCATCCACGGCTGGTCGCCACCGCCCATCCTCAGCTACGCACCGGCTCTCGACCCGGGGATCCAGCAGGAAATGGCCAACGGCATCACCACCACGATGGGCGAGATCATCCGCCCCTGGCGCGAGAAGTACCCTTCGCTTCAGGTCGACTCCCGAGCCACCATCGGCCAGCCGGCGATTCAGATCCTCGACGCGGCCTCCACTGCCGCCCTCATCGTCGTCGGCCGCCGTATCCGCCACGCCGCATTCGGCACTCACATCGGCCCCGTCACACATGCCGTGATGCACCACGCGGTCTCGCCGGTCGCCGTCATCGCCCACGAGTGAGGCCCACCGCACAGGCAGGAAAGTCTCATGACCGCATCGCTTCCGACCCCGGCAGAGATTGTTCCGCTCATCGAGGATGCTGTCACGGCTCCGTCGATGCACAACGCCCAGCCGTGGAAGTTCCTCTACCGACCGGCCTCCGGTCTCATCGAGCTGTACGGCGACCCGGGGCGTGCCATGCCCCGTGCCGACCCGGACCACCGCGCCCTCCACCTGGGCTGCGCCGCCGCGTTGTTCAACCTACGGGTGTCCGCGGCCTCGGCAGGCTGGGGCACAGACGTACGGTTGCTGCCCGGCTCGGACGATCCGTGGCTGCTGGCCGCTGCCAACCTGCGGGAACCCGGGCCGACGGACTGGGATCTCGGAACCCTGCACCCAGCCGTACGGCGACGTCACACCAGCCGATTTCCTTTCGCCGAGGACGAGATCCCTCCGGCAGTGTTGGACGGGCTGCGAGCCGCCGCTCTTCTCGAAGGGTGTCGCCTGGCCGTGCCGGACGCTTGGCACACCGACACCGTGCTGGGCCTGGTACACGACTCCGAGCATCGCGAGGAGATGGATCCCTCACTGACGGCAGAAACGATGGCGTGGACACATGCCGGCACACCGGACGAGCAGACGCGTCCTGACGGCATCCCCGTGAACGCCTTCGGTCCGAAGCACGCGGGTCGAGGTGGAGTCGTGCGCGACTTCGGTCGCTCCCGACGCGTTCCGGGGCGCGGGTGGGCCGCCTTCGAGCAGAACCCGCACATCGTGCTGCTGGGTACTTCGGGTGACGGGCCCGAGGACTGGCTACGAGCAGGACAGGCCCTGCAGCGGGTTCTCCTTCAGGCCACCGCCGACGGGCTGGTCACATCCATGACCTCGCAGCCGCTCGAATGGCCCGAGCTCCGCTGGACGGTGCGCGATCCGGGCTCGACGATGGCTCACGTGCAGATGGTGATCCGGCTCGGCTACGGACCGCAGGGTCCGGTGACGCCCCGGCGCCCCGTTGCCGAAGTCCTGGACATCCGATGATTCCGGAGATCAAGCCGTCGCCAGGACGTTGGTCGCGGCGAGCGCGCCTCTGCACGCGGCGTCGCCATGCTCCTTGATCCGGCTCCATGTAGGTGCGGCGGAAGACCGGGGCCTGGCCGGAGCCGTACGGGCGTACGGCCGCCATCGCCTGGATGACCGCCGCCTCCAGCAGGCCGCCGGTGTCGATGGGGACGGCCTCTTCCCACGGCGGCTCCGTCAGGTAGGTGACTGGAAGGCGGTGAGGTGTCCGGCCGGCCGAAGCCCTGTAGTCCCGATCCCGCCGGTATCCGTGCAGTGACCGTAAGCGGTACTCGATGAAGCACCTGTGCCAACGCGTCGAGCTACGGCCGCATGTCATCCGAGGAGCACCTGAACCCTCCCCGCAGCGCGCGGGAGGCCGTCCCTCCAGGGCGTGATCAGTGGGTGCGTTCGATGTCCAGTTCCAGGAAGTGGGCCGAACACGAGATGCACGGGTCGTGGTTGCGGACGGCCCGTTCACACAGCCCGGTGAGCTCCGCTTCGGAGCCCTCACCCCGATCGAGCCCGGCTTGGACCAGCCGGCGCAGGTCCTCCTCGATGGCGCCCTGGTTCTGGGCGGTCGGCGGAACGATGCAGGCGTCCGTAACACGCCCCCCGTCGTCGAACGCGTAGCGGTGGTAGAGCAAGCCGCGTGGCGCCTCCGTGGCACCGTGCCCCGTACCGGATCGGGCCGGCACCTCCACGTACGGCCTGGCCGGACGCTCGTACTCCGCGATGATCCGCAAAGCCTCCTCCACCGCGTACAGGACTTCCACCGCTCGGACGAGGATGCTTCGGTACGGGTTCCTGCAGACCTCTCCCCGCCCGGCACCCGCGCGCGACGGGGGGACGCCCAGCCCGGCCTCCCGTGCCGCTTCCAGAGCCAGCGGGGACAGGAGGTGGCCGCTGACCGCCCAGCGTGCGAGGGAGCCGGTGAGATGCCTTCGGCCGTCCAACCGGGAGTGGAGGGCGGTGGAGTGGGACACCTGCTCCTCGGCCACGTGGTCGGCGAAGTCACGCAGGGCGAAGCCGTACGGCGGGAGCGTCTCGTCGTACGGGAGCACGGAGGGGACTCCGGACTCGATGGCGTAGGTACCGGTCTCGGCGAGGGCGAGCAGGTCGGCGGTGCACTCAGCGTCCGGGAATTCGAAGCCGGCGACCCAGCGCACCGTGTCCCAGGCGTCGTCGAGGGTGGTGCGCAGCCGTTCTTCCAAGGGGCGGAGTTCGGCGCGGGTCGGGGCGCGGTGGAAGCCGCCGATCCGGACGTTGACGGGGTGGATGGCCCGGCCCCCAAGCAGTTCGACCACGGCGTTCCCGGTCTGCTTCAGGCGCAGTCCGCGCTTGACGTGCTCCGGATGGGAGCGGGACAGCCCGATCACGTCGTCTTCGCCGAGGAAGTCCGGTGCGTGCAGCATGTGGATGTGCAACGTCTGGCTCTCGATCCATTCGCCGCAGTACAGCAGGCGGCGCAGGGCGGCCAGTTGTCCGTCGACGACAACGCCGCACGCGTCCTCGATGGCACGGCAGGCACTCATCTGGTAGGCGACGGGGCAGATCCCGCAGATGCGGGAGGTGAGATCGGGTGGCTCCGTGTGGGTTCTGCCCCGGAGGAAGGCTTCGAAGAACCGCGGCGGCTCGTAGATCTTGAGCCGCGCTTCGGTGACCGTGCCGTCGTGGATCCTCAGGTGCAGCGCGGTCTCACCCTCGACACGGGCGAGTGAGGGGATGCGCAGCTCCTGGTATCGGGGCGTGGAATTGCTCATCCCGGTCCTTCAGCGTCGCTCACGCCGGGCTGTCCTTGCTCCTCCACGGCGGTGAAGGCGGTCACGTTGAAGGTGTGCAGGAACCTGCCGATGTCCTCCTCGCTCATCCCGTCGCGCTGCATGAGCGGGACCAGCGCGGGAAGGTTCGTGGTTCCGGCCGGACCGAAGCAGCCGTAGCAGCCGCGCCCGTACGTCGGGCACAGGGCCCCGCAGCCCGCGTGGGTGACGGGGCCGAGGCAGGGTGTGCCGTGGGCGACGGTGACACAGACGTTGCCGCGCCGTTTGCAGGCGAAGCAGACGCTGTGGTTCGGGATGGCGGGCTTGCGTCCGGCGAGGAACGCGGTGATGACCTCGACGAGCTGACCGCGGTCGATGGGGCAGCCGCGCAGTTCGAAGTCGACGGGTACGTGGGCCGAGACCGGCGTGGAGGTCGCGAGGGTCTCGATGTAGTCGGGGCGGGCGTAGACGGTCGCCAGGTACCCCTCGACATCGGCGTAGTTGCGCAGCGCCTGCACGCCGCCCGCCGTGGCGCAGGCCCCGATGGTGACGAGGTGGCGGGCTTCGGCGCGGATGCGCCGGATGCGCTCCACGTGCTCGGGTGTGCTGACCGACCCTTCGACGAGCACGAGGTCGTACGGGCCGGGCGCGGCTTCGCTGGAAGCCTCCAGGAAGTGGGCGATCTCCAGTTCGGCGGCGATGCCGAGCAGTTCGTCCTCGCAGTCGAGCAGGGTGAGCTGGCAGCCGTCGCAGGAGGCGAACTTGAACACGCCGAGGCGGGGGCGGGCAGGGGGCTGGGGTGTGGTGGGGGTGCTCATCTCACAGTTCCCGGACGGTGAGCAGGGGCTCGGCCTGGTCGTAGCCGACGACCGGGCCGTCGCGGCAGAGCAGCAGGGGTCCGAGCTGGCAGTGTCCACAGTGGCCGGTGGCACAGCGCATGTTGCGTTCGAGGGAGACCCGGATGCGGTCGGGACGTACCCCTTGGTGGATCAGCGCGCGTGCGGTCGCGCGCATCATCACCTCAGGACCGCAGACGAAGGCGACCGTGTCCGAAGGTGTGAACCGGGCCTCGCGAAGCAGTGTGGTGACGACCCCGACCCGGCCGGTCCAGCCGCCGGAAGGCCGGTCGACCGTAACGGCACCGAACGGCTTTCCCCAGGCGGGGAACTCGTCCCCGTACAGCAGATCGGCGGGGGTCCGAGCGCCCGCGAGGACGTTCAGCCGCCCGAACGCCCGGGGCTCGGCCAGAACGGCGTCGACGAGGGGACGGAGCGGAGCGAGCCCGATGCCTCCGGCGATGACGAGCAGGTCGTTGCCGTGAGCGGCAGCCGCGTCCCAGGCGGTACCGAAGGGGCCGCGCACGCCGACCCATCCGCCGATCCGCAGGCCGCACAGTGCGCGGGAGACGGCGCCGACGGCGCGGACCGTGTGCGTCAGCCGGTGCCCGTCCGCGAGCCGGGACACGGACACCGGGATCTCGCCGACACCGAACGCGTACAGCATCGCGAACTGGCCGGGCGCGAAAGGGTTCAGGGCGTCCCCGGCGGGCTCCAGTACGAGCGTGACCGTGTCGTGCGTCTCGTCGCGGCGGTCCACCACGAGGTAGGAGAGGGGTGTGGGCGTCATGGCACCGGGCCGCTCCCCTGCGGTCCGTACAGGTCGAGCAGCCGGGTGCGGGTGGCTCGAAGCCGGTCGCCGATGGTCTCGGCAACGACGGTGACCAGCGACAGGCCCAGCGCCGTGTCCCCGGCGCACAGGTCATGGACGGCGGCGGCATCGAATTCCCAGGCGCGGACGGGGTCCCGGGTCTCGGCCGCGAGGTGCCACTGCCGCGGCGGGCACAGCCATGACCAACCGAGCAGGCTGCCCGCACCGATGGTCTCGACCACCACTCGCCCCCGGCCGGGCATGTGGACATCGAGCGCGACCGTGCCCGAGCGGATGATCCAGAAGCGGTCGGCCTTCTCCCCTTCCTCGAAGATCCGCGTGCCGCCCGGAAGGGCGACTTCACGGGCGAGGGACATCGGTTTCCCGCGGTTCTCCGCCGTCAGGGCGGCTAACACCCCCTCGCCGGGAGGCTCGCCCGGACGGGAGGTCACGGCGTACTCTCCCGCTGCGTGGCCTCCTGGTGCAGGGCGTGGGCTTCCTCGGTGAGGTCGATGCCCGTGGGACACCAGACGATGCACCGGCCGCAGCCGACACATCCGGAACTGTCGAACTGGTCGTGCCAGGTACCCAGCTTGTGGGTGAGCCACTGGCGGTATCGGCTGCGCGGGGTGGACCGGACCGGGCCGCCGTGGAGGAGCGAGAAGTCCAGGTCGTAGCAGGAGTCCCAGAGGCGCCAGCGCTCGGCGTGATCGCCGGTCAGGTCGGTCACGTCCTCCGTGGTGGTGCAGAAGCAGGTGGGGCAGACCATGGTGCAGTTGCCGCAGCTGAGGCACCGGGCGGTGACGTCGTCCCAGCGCTCCGCCTCCAGGTTGTCCCGCATCAGCGTGCGCAGATCCACCAGCGGCATGGAGCGGCCCATGCGTTCGGCGGCGGCGCTCACGGCCTCGGCCGCGGCCTCCCGCGTGGGGTCATCGGCGCTCCGGCTCGGTAGTTCCGCGAGGACCGCGGCTCCCTCCTCGCTCCCGCTCCGGCACAGGAAGCGGTGGCCCGCATCGTCCACGACCTCGGTGAGGGCGAGGTCGTACCCGGCGTCGACGGCCGGCCCGCTCCCCATCGAGACACAGAAGCACGTGGCACCCGGCTCGGTGCACTCGGCCGCGATCAGGAAGGCACCCGTGCGCCGGGACAGGTAGGCGGGGTCCCGGTACCTGCCTCCGCTCATCACCCGGTCCAGGATCTGAATGGCACGCAGATCGCAGGGCCGCACGCCGAGGAATGCGTATGAAACGCTCTCCTGCTTCTCCTCGCGGACGACCGGCTCACCGTCCGGGCCGCGATCCGCCGACCACTGACGGACGCGCTGCGGATGCAGGAACGACTTCCACGACTGGGGTCCCGCACTGTGTGCGAAGGCCGCCCCGTCCTCGCGGCGGTGGAGCCGGTACCGACCCGCTTCCAACTCGACCCCCCACCCGTAGGGAAGCGCATCGGCGGAGTCCAGCTCGTCGAGGACGATCGCACCGTCGCGCACGGTCGGGCCGATCACCGTGCGGCCGCGCCGCTTCAGGACACGCACCAGCGCGGCCAGACCGTCGCGGTCGAGAACCGCCTCGGCCTGGTGGCGGCCGAGGACGGCTCCGGCATCCGAAGCGTCGGTCATGGTCCACCTCTCGGTCTCCACGTGCCTAGATCCGGCAGCATGTCAGACCTGCGGGCTCCCGGGTTCGAAGCTGGTCCGGCGAGTTCTCCGGCTGTACTGCCGGACGTCCTCCTCGATGCGCCGGGCCAGAAGCGGCAGGGCGGCCGCCACCGCCGGGGTGAGCCCCGTGCCCAGCGAGCGGTCCGCTCCCTCGACCGCGTACACGATGAGCCGGCCGGGACCGCGCCCGAGACTGTCGGCGAGGCCCAATGCCTCGGCGAGCCCCAGCCCGTGGGTGCTCTGCCTGCCTGCGGCAGCCGGGTGCGGCATCTCGCCCGGGGCCACACACCACCGGTGTGTCCGCCCGGGCTGCGGCGCAGGTGGGAAGCAGGCGTCGATGACGAGCGTGAGGGCCTTGTCCTCCCAGAGGGCCATCAGGCGGCCGGGGTCTCCGTCGCTCTGGGCGAGCTCAGTGCCGGAGAGGAGGGGTCGCCGTGCTTCCCGTTCGCACAACAACGCGATGGTGGCCCACCCCACCCCGTCGTCGTGCCGGAACTCGTTGCCGATCCCGATGACCGCCGTACCGGCGAGCGGCTTCATGGGTACCCGCTTCCCTCTTCGGGCGTCTCCAGACACAGCCTGCCCTACTCGCGGGACGGGGTCCTGCGCCATGGGGCAAACGGCGCACGGCGCAGGACCGAGTGATGGATGGACGGGGCCCGAGGCCCTGAGACCGATCCTGGGACAGGCAGCCATGGAAAGGGACCGTTCGGCACTGGCCCCGTTCAGCGGGCACCCGATTTGCGCGGTGTCGACGCCGCGGCGGAGAAACGGGCTGACGGTCGAGGGTGTCGTCCACGCCGGAAGGCTCACGGCAGGGCGTGGTCAACGGTGCCCGTGGTCGTATGCGAACGCGGCGAGAGCTTGCCTGGTCGTGCCCTGGGTGTGCAGGAAGCGCTCGTCCAGGATGGTGGCGAGGTCGTCCAGGGCGGAACGCAACACCGTGGAGGCGAGCCGGACATCCCGGTGTCCGGCTCGCGAAGCCTCATCGGCGATGTCGAGGGCGTAGCCGATCTGGTGGGCGAGGGAGGTCCGGTCGTCGCCGTCGTGGAAGTAGTAGGACTCCGCGTACTGGAGGAGGTCGACCGCCGCCACGGACAGCGCTGTGGCCAGGCTGTCCAGCATCGCGGCCCCGGCCTGGGAGTCGATGTGTTCCTTCGAGGGATGGGTACGGGAGAGGTGGGAGAGGCGCAATGCCAGCGCCCTGCGGCGTGCCAAAGCCGGATAGATGCCGAGGATCCAGGAGACCGTCGCGGTCAGAAGGGAGAACCCGACCAGCGCCTCCAGGGGTGCGAGGAGGCGCAACCACCCCTCGGCGGGTGCGACGTCGCCGAGGCCGAGCGTGGAGAGCGTGACCAGCGAGACGTAGGTCGCGTCCAGCAGGCTCGCATGGTCGTCGGGCTGCAACCCGGTCGCGTACACGAACGCCTCGGGCATGTGAGGCCAGTAGATCAGAGCCCAGCCCGCCGCCACGGTCAGGGCCCACAGGGCAACGACGGACACCATGGCGAGCGGGCCTGCCAGGCCGGCTGCTGTCCGGCGGGTGCCCAGGACGGACGACAGCCGCCACAGTGTGGTCATGACGAGGCGGCTCAGCCCGCCGTGACGGGTCGGGTGCCACAGCGTGTGGAACACGTCCCGCAGGATCAGCAGGACCAGGGCCGCGCCCGTGACCGTCACCAGCCAATCCATCCGGCACCCCTCTTCCACCGCGTTTCGCCCAGGTTCGCGCACCTCCGTAGCCGCTGATCGCAGCCCACGCCGTCGCCAGGTGTCAGAAGCAGGGCCGGGACTCACCCGGCCGCGGAAGTCGGCCGAGGTTCCGGCCCCAGGCGGAACCCTGTGACGAGTTCGGCCCGGATGCGCAGGACGCCGGCCATCGGCTGGTGCGTCCACGGGTCGAGGAGCGCCTCAAGCCGTTCGGCGTCGTTGCGGTTCTCGACGAGCTCGGCGTAGCCGATCACCACGACACTCCAGCCGAGATGCGTGTGGGGCTCGATGGCGTCGGCTTCGTAGGCGAGGACGATGCCGGGTGTGCCTGGTTTCGCCACCAGCGACGCGCGTGAAGCGCCTTCGTCGAGCCGGATGATCACGTCCTCTCCCTCGACCACGTGGTTCACCGGTCGGATGGCCGGCAGCGCCTGGTGGGTGAAGACGATGCGGCCCAGCGGCACGGTGCCCAGGAGCCGCAGCGCTTCAGAGCGGTCCAGCTGCTCGGTGGACCGCATCGGGTGCAGTACGGGGCCGTGGTCCGGCCTCCAGGCAGTTTCGTGATCCATCACACGGCCCTCCGCTCTGGCCGCATCGTGTCGGTCTCGGCTTCACCCAGCGTTCTTGCCTCCTCGCGCGCCGTGCCAGGGCCGAACGGTCCCCTGTCCCGCGGAATCGGGGGCCGGTCGGCCCATGCCCGGCTCCGCTGGAGCCGCCCAGAATTGAATCGGAATCGACCGGAGGCCGCCATGAGGACCACTCCCCCTACGAAGATCGCCGGCGCGTTGCCGGCTGAGCACCGTTCCCGGCTGATGGACATCGCACGGGAGGTCAACTTCCCCGAGAGCGCGCGCCTCTTCAACGAGGGCGGCCGGGCGGACAGGTTCTGGATCGTCCGAACCGGCATCGTCGCCCTGGACGTGCATGTGCCCGGCAGACAGCCGGCAGTGATCGAAAGGCTCGGACCGGGCGAACTCGTGGGGTGCTCGTGGATGCTGCAGCCCAGTGCCTGGAGACTGGGCGCGGTGGCCACGACGCCGGTGCGCACGTACGAATTCGACGCCGCCGGGGTGCGCACGATGATGGATACCGACCCTGCTTTCGGCTCCGCGATGGGCCACTGGGTCGCGCAGGTGCTCGCGCACCGGCTGCACGCCGCCCGTATCCGGCTGCTCGACCTCTATGCCCCGCACGGCAGTGGCAGCTATCTCTGACGGCCGGTGTCCCGCACCTGAACCCCCAGCAGTGAGGAGGGCGTCATGCCCGCGTCCCGGTACACCGTCAGCGACGTCATGACCCATACGGCCGTGGCCATCGGCCGTGAGGCTTCGTACAAGGAGATCGTCGAGCTGATGGACCAGTGGAAGGTCAGCGCCGTTCCCGTCCTGGAGGGCGAGGGGCGTGTCGTCGGGGTGGTCTCCGAGGCGGATCTCCTGCCGAAGGAGGAGTTCCGGCAGGACGACCCCCGGCTTCCCGATCAGCTGGAAGAGGCTTCCAAGGCGGGGGGTGTGCTGGCCGAGGAGCTGATGTCGAGCCCTGCCGTGACCGTACACCCCGACGCCACCCTCGCCGAGGCTGCCCAGATCATGGCCCGCAAGCACGTGAAGCGCCTCCCCGTGGTGAACGGCGTGGGCATGCTGGAGGGGGTCGTGAGCCGGAGCGACCTGCTCAAGGTGTTCCTGCGCACCGACGAGGAGATCGAGGAGGAGATCCGCGACGCGGTTCTCGCCGAGCTCGCTCCCCCGGTCCATCTCCACGCATCGGTGAAGGACGGCGTCGTCACCCTGCGCGGATCGCTCCGTGACCGCGCCTTGGTGCCGCTGGCGGCCCGCGCCATCCGTGCCGTGGAAGGCGTGGTGGACGTACGGATGGAGCTGGAAGGGCGGCCCGCCGGAGCTGCCTGAACCCTCCACCGCCCCGCTGGCTGGGACGCACCACAAGGTGCGCCCGCCCGCTCCCCTGAGACAATGCGTACGGCAAGACGTACGCACAGCCGATCGACTACAGGGGCGTACATGTCCGACGCACCGGCAGCCTCCGCCGAGGCCCCCATCCGGGTCTTCCTCCTCGATGACCACGAGGTCGTACGCCGCGGCCTGTACGACCTGCTGGACGCGGAGCCGGACATTGAGGTCGTCGGCGAGGCCTCCACCGCCGAGCAGGCGCTGGCCCGCGGGCCGGCGCTGCGCCCTGACGTCGCCGTGCTCGACGTCCGGCTGCCCGACGGCGACGGGATCACCGTGTGCCGTGAGCTGCGCTCACGCATGCCGGATCTCGCCTGCTTGATGCTGACCTCGTTCGATGACGAGGACGCGCTGCTCGATGCGATCATGGCCGGTGCGGCCGGCTACGTCCTCAAGCAGATCAAGGGGTCGGACCTGGTCTCGGCCGTACGGACCGTGGCGACCGGGCAGTCGATGCTGGACCCGGCGACGACCTCTCGGCTGATGCACTCGCTGAGGGACCCGGAGACCACCAAGGACCCAGAGGACGACCGGCTGGCCACGCTCTCCGAGCGGGAGCGTTCCGTGCTCGAACTGATCGGCGCGGGCCTCACGAACGCGCAGATCGCCAAGCGGCTCTACCTGTCCGAGAAGACGGTCAAGAACCACATCTCACGGTTGCTGGGGAAGCTGGGGGTGGAGCGCCGGGTGCAGGCCGCCGTCATCGCCGCGCAGGTCCACGAGCACGAGCACCAGCCGGAGCACGGCAAGGGCCGGAGCTGAGTGCCGACGGGATCCTCACCCGGAGGGTGGGAAGTCGCCTCCATCCAGCGGTACCCGCCATTGCAGTTTCGTGCCCCGGCCGTTCGGCCCGGGCGCCGAGACGGAGAGTTCGCCACCCAGCCGTTCGGCCCGCTCGGCGAGATTGCGAAGCCCGCTGCGATGGCCTCCCTTCGCCACTCCCACTCCGTCGTCGGTGACCAGTACGGTCAGTACGCCCTCGACAGCCGAGAGGGACACCTCTGCCCGGCCTGCCTGTGCATGCCGGGCCACGTTGGTGAGTGCCTCGCCGATCACGGCGAGCGCCTCGTCCGCGGTCTTGAGGGGCACGTCGGTGTCGATCAGGCCCTCCATCCGCAAGGCCGGGGCGAAGCCGAGTGCCTGGGCGGCCCCCTCCACGGCTTGGACGGCGCGGAGCCGCAGCTTCGGCGTCACTCCGGGTGCCTCGTGCTCACGGAGTCCGAAGATCGTCGAGCGAATGATCTTGATGGTGGCGTCCAGGTCGTCGATCGCCCGGGCGAGTCGTTCCGAGGCTTCCGGGTGCTCGACGAAGCGTTGGGCGCTCTGCAGGGTCATGCCGGTGGCGAAGAGCCGCTGGATGGCAAGGTCGTGCAGGTCACGGGCGATGCGGTCGTGGTCCTCTAGCATGCTCATCTGCTCGGCGTCCCGGCGCCGGTCGGCGAGCTCCAGGGCCAGGGCAGCCTGGCCGGCGAAGCCGGGCAGGGCTGCGATCTCGGCGCGGGCGAACGCCGGGCGGCCGCGTCTACGGGCAAGGATGAGGACACCGCTCAGCTTTTCCTTGGTGCCGACCGTGACGGCGACGGCTCGACCGAAGCCCGTCCATCGTTCCGTCTGCACCGTGATCCGGTCGTCGGTCCCCACATCGGCAACAGTGATCAGCCCGTCCTCCTCACCGAGGGCGGCAGCGGCCAGGGTTCCCGCACTGCTGGGCAGCACGATGCCGCGATGCGCCTCGGCGCCCTCACCCAGGGCCAGCGAGCCGCGCAGCTCCCCGCCCTGGCCCACGAGGTAGAAGACACCGATGTCGGCTCCCGTGATGTCGCGGGCCCGCTCCAGCATCCCCTCCAATACCTCCGTCTCGGCCAGGCCGGAGAGCAGAGCGCTGGTGAAGTCGGAGCTGGCGGTCAGCCAGCGCTCCCGGAGCCGTACCTCTTCGAAGAGGCGGGCGTTCTCGATGGCGATGCCGGCTGCCACCGCCAGCGTGGACAGGACCGCCTCGTCCTCCTCGTCGAAGTCGATGCCGCCGCGCTTCTCGGTCATGTACAGGTTGCCGAACACGTCATCGCGGACCCGGATGGGGACGCCGAGGAAGGAGTGCATCGGGGGGTGGTGGGCCGGGAACCCGTAGGAGGCGGGGTGACCGGACAACTCGGACAGCCGAAGGGTCTCGGGGTGGCGGATGAGTTCGCCGAGGATGCCGTGGCCGGAGGGCAGGTCGCCGATCTCGGCCCGGAGGTCGTCGCTGATGCCGACGGGGAGGAACTGGGCGAGCTTCTGGTCGTCGCCGATGACGCCCAGGGCTCCGTACTCCGCGTCCACCAGGACTACGGCGGCTTCGACGATGCCCCTCAGGACCTGGGGAAGGTCGAGCTCGCGGCCGACGGACATGACGGCTTCGAGTAGCCCGTTGAGCCTGTCCCTGGTGCCGCGCACTTCGTCGATGCGGACCTGGAGCTCTTCGAGCAATTCGTCCAGCCGGAGCCGCGGCACCCCCGGACGCACGGCACCCTGATCGTCCGCGCCCATGCATGACCTCCAAGCGGCGCCCACGGGGAGGCCCGTCCTGCCTCTTCACCGTATCTCCGCCCCGGCTTTCCCGCGCAGGCTGAAGGCGTCAGCCGGAGTCGTCCGCGCCGAGATGCCGAACGTGTGCGTCCGGTCCGGGGAAGAAGAGAGCCGGTGCCGTCGTCGTGGTGCAGACTGAGGCCTTCGCCGTCGCGAGCCGCTTTGCCCACCGAGGGCCCGCCCGCCACGATCTCGTCGCCCACGCGGGCGCGGGGAACGTGCTCGGACGTGTGCGCTTTCATGATCATCAGTTCCTTCGGAATGCGTGCCGTGCGAGTCGGGCTGCCGCGAAGCCGCTCACGAGGGCGGCTGATGCCAGGGCGAGACCAGGCCATCCAAGAGGTTCGGTCTCCAGAACCGACCGCAGCGGCGGAAGGTAGAGCGCTGCCGCCCCGAGGAGGGCGGAGGTGAGGACGGACAGGGGCAGGAAGAGGTTGTCCCGGGTCAGCAACCGGGTTCGCAGGCCCAGCACGACGCCGAGCTGCGCAGCGAGCAGGGACAGGAAGAGGACGCTCTGCCAGGGCAGCCCCCAGGCCCGGGCGATCATCCCGGCAGTGAGGCAGGCGGCTGTGACGACTACGGCAAGCACCACGAGGCGCTGCCAGGCGCCCGCACCGAGAATGTGCTGGCCGGGCGGCCTCGGAGGCCTGTGCATCGCCTCAGGGTCCACCGGTTCGGCGCCCATGGCCACCCCGGTCAGACCGTGGGTCAGGAGGTTGATCCACAGGATCTGGCCCGCCCTGAGCGGGAGCGGAAGGCCGAGGAGGGGTCCGATCAGCATGACCAGGATCTCGGCGGCGCCGCCGGCCAGGCCGTAGACGAGGAAGCGGCGGATGTTGTCGTAGACCCGCCGGCCCTCCTCAACGGCCGCGACCACGGTCGACAGGTCGTCGTCGGTCAGCACGAGGTCGGCAGCCTGGCGGGCGACCTCGGTGCCCCGCTGTCCCATGGCCACCCCGATGTCGGCGCGGCGCAAGGCCGGGCCGTCGTTGACGCCGTCGCCGGTCATGGCGGTGACGGCTCCCCGGGCCCGCCAGGCATCGACGATGTCCAGCTTCTGCTGTGGATCGGTCCGGGCGAAGACGCGTGCGGCGGTGAGGTCGGCCACCCGGCCTGCCGCCAGATCGGGGCCGTTGACCACGGTCCCGTCATCGGTGTCCGCGCCGGACAAGCCCACGCTGACGGCGATCGCGCGTGCCGTGGCCGGGTGGTCTCCGGTGATCAGGACCGGGGTGATGCCGGCCGCGTGGCAAGCGGCGAGAGTGGCCGCTGCCGAGGGCTTGGGCGGATCGCTGATGGCGACCAGGCCCAAGAGCCTCAGCCCCGCTTCGGCCGTCTCCGCGCTGTTCGGTTGCTCGGCGTGTTCGGCGGACGCCACGGCGAGCACCCGGTATCCGCAGGCGGCCAGGATCGCCGCCTGCTGCCGGGCGCCTGCCACCAGGTCCCTGCGGTCGGCGAGAACGGCTGTGTCCAAGACCACCTCCGGGGCACCCTTCAGACACACCAGGGCGCCGCCGGACGACAGGCGGTGGACTGTCGTCATGCGCTTGCGCCCACTGTCGAAGGGGATCTCCCACGTCCTGGGGTGGGTGCGCCTGAGAGGCTCCGGCTCGCCGCACCCGGCCTTGACTGCGGCCGGCCAGGATGCGCCCCAGCGAAGCGAGACGGTGTTGCAGGGGGGTCGGCTCCCGCCT
This sequence comes from Streptomyces sp. ADI95-16, assembly GCF_003721495.1. Taxonomy (NCBI): domain Bacteria; kingdom Bacillati; phylum Actinomycetota; class Actinomycetes; order Kitasatosporales; family Streptomycetaceae; genus Streptomyces; species Streptomyces sp. ADI95-16. The sequence continues at coordinate 229,242 of NZ_CP033581.1, forward strand.
GGTGTCGAGGAGGGCGGCGATCCGGCCGAGCGCGCTGTCGGGGCCGGTGGCCCTCACCGTCGCCACGCCCCGGCCTCGCACGACCACGGTCCCCGCGCCCACCGTCGAATCGTCCTCCTTGTCCACGGGGACGGATTCCCCGGTGAGCATGGATTCGTCGATCATGAGGGCGGACGCCTCGGTGACATCGGCGTCGGCCGCCACGATGTCACCCTCGGCAAGGAGCAGGACATCGCCGGGCACCACGGCGGCGGCGGGGACCTCGCGCGGAGCACCGTCCCGCAGGACCCGCGCCTTCGGTGCCGACATCGCGGAGAGAGCGGCCACGGCATGGTCGGCACGGGTCTCCTGCACGACGCCCACGGTCGTGTTGACGACGATCACCACGGCGATGACCACCGCGTCGGCGTGGTCGCCGATCGCGAGCGTCACTACTACCGCGCCCAGGAGCACCATGATCAGCGGATCGCGCAGCTGGGCCAGCACCCTGGCGTACAAGGGTGTCGCCGGGGCGGGCGGGATCTCGTTGCGGCCGTGCTCGGTCAGTCCGGCGTTCCGCCTCGACGTCGGTGAGGCCGGGCGGACAGGTACCTCCGCGGTGGCCGGGGTCATCGCCATGGCGGTCCTATTCGGCCGGAACCGTGATCACCGGGCAGAACGCCCGGTGCAGCAGTCCGTGGACGACGGAACCCAGGCGCATGCCGGAGTAGCCTCCGCGTCCGCGGCGGCCCACCACCACGGCCAGGGCGTGCTCGGCGGCCTCCGCGAGCTCTTCCACCGGGTGCCCGGTCGGGATCTCGTGGGAGAGCTTCACATCCGGGTATTTCTGCGACCAGCCGGCCGTGGCCTCGGACAGCATCCGCCGCTGGGCCTGCGGTGCGACCTCCTCGTCGTGAAGCAGGAAGACCGGCGGCTGCCATACCGCGATGGCGCGCAGTGCGGCGCCTCGTAGGTCGGCTTCCTCGAAGGCCAGCGCGAGCGCGGCCTTGGAGGACTCGCTGCCGTCGATGCCCACGACCAGGTAGGGCGGCTGCTGGGTGATGTGCTCGGGGTTTCCGACCACGACGACCGGGCAGTGCGCCTGGGCCGTGACCGGGACCACCGTGGAGCCGGCGCTGAAGTACTCCGCGGACCGGCTCAGGTGGCGGGATCCGAGTACGAGCATGCGGGCCTGCTTGGACAGGTGGCCGATGGCGGGGACGGGGAATCCTTCGATCAGATCGGTGGCCACGTCGGCCCCCGGGTGCCGTTCCCGCGCCCAGTCGGCGCCGGCTGCCAGGGCTTCCGAGCCCGCCTGGTGCAGGGCCGTCGTACGAGGCGTGCCGTCGACCTGCCGCTTCTGGTGCGGCGGAGGCACGGTCACGACGAGTCGGATCCCGGTCCCACGGCGGTGGGCCTCGTCCGACGCCCAGGCAAGGGGCAGGTGCCAGTCCCTGGCCGGGTCGATGCCGACGACGATCTCGCGGCGTTCGGCGGCGGCCATCACGACTCGTCTCCCTGCTTTACCGTGTGGCGCGGGATGAGCAGTACGGGGCAGTGGGAGTGGTGCACGAGGCTGTGGGTGTGCCGCCCGAGGGTGGGTCCCAGGTACGCGGACGCCCGCCGTCCGCCCATGACCAGCAGGTCGGCGTGGTGGGAGGCCTCGACCAGGACACCGGCGACGGACACGCTCTTCTCGGCGTCCGCCCGCACGGTGAGGTCCGGGAACTCCTGGCGGATCTGCTCCGTCACCGCGGTCAGGTGCCGGACGTACTCGTCGGCGATCTCCGTGACGTCGTCCATCATGGTCACCACGCTGCCGACGGACTGGAGCACGTTCCACACGTGGAGCAGCCGCAGCTCGGCCTTGCGGAGCTCGGCCTCCCGCGCCGCGTGACGGACGCAGTCCAGGTCGTGCTCGTCACGGACCCCGGCGAGCACGGTCCCGTGCTCGGCGCGATGGTTGGTTCCCCTGACGACGATGACGGGCGTCTTCGCGCCGGCCGCGACCTTCAGGCCCACGGATCCGAGCATGAGCGAGTTGAATCCGCCCAGACCCCGGTTGCCGACCACGATGGTGCCGCGAAGGCCGGCTGCCCGGTGCAGACTGGCGACGGGGTCGCCGCGGCTGAACTCTGTGGTGGCGACCAGGCCGGGGTGCTGTTCCTTGACCGCGGCGGCGGTTTCGTCGAGCAGTTCGCGGCCGGCGCCCCGGACGCGCTCGATGGTCTCTGCGAACACGTAGAGGGCCCGGCCGTCCGTGTCGGCGCCGTACACGATGTGCAGTGGACGCCTGCGGCGTTCGGCCTCTGCCGCTGCCCAGAGCGCGGCCTGACGGGCGGGCTCGGAGCCGTCGACGCCGACGATGACGGAGCCGAGTTCCGAGCCGCTGACGGTGGTGTTCATGATGTCTCCTCGCCCGGGGCCAGTGGGGGTCTGTTCTCACGCTGACACCGTGGACCCCGTCAGGAAGAGGGCCGCTCAGGACCTTCATGGGGGCCAAAGGTCCCTGCCGGGGACGGTGTGCAAGACCCCCTGATCCCCTTCGAACGCACTGGTCGGACCGGCCCCCGTCCTTGCTGTTCACGCTCCGGTGTCCAGCCACCCGGGGTACGGCTTGAGGGACTCCGGGAGGGACGGGGCACTGGCGGGCCGCATGTCACCGTAGGCGGCTCGCTTCATCTGGAGGGCGAGATCCTCCATGGCGCGAGCGACCGCGAGTTCGTCGCCGATCTCCGGGACCTCGGTGTCCTGGGGTGCGCAGCGGGCGGTGCCGTGGCCCGTGAGCCTGTTCGTGCCCGTGTCGAGCTCCAGGCGGGCCTTGGTCGTGTGGTCCTCCTCGAAGAGGTAGAGACGGACCTTCCATTCAGCGGTGTGTGACATGGCGTGCCTCCGGTAAGGGTGTCAGGGCGTCGTGTGCCGGTGAGTGCGCCGGACCCGTCTCCGCAGTTCGTCGGTGCCCCAGACAATGACGGGGAAGGTCGCGATGAGGGCGACGACGTCCAGTGGCAGGGCGGCGGTATCGAACAGGCTTTGCAGGGGCGGCGCGTATACGAGGGCTGCCGTGAAGACGAGCTCGAAGGCGATGCCCGCCAGGAGCAGGGGGTTGGTGAACAGACCGATGTCGCGCAGGGCCGCATGGTCGGTGCGGGCGGCGAAGGCGGTGCCGACCTGGCAGGTGACGATGCCTGCGAACGTGGCCGTGGTCGCGGTGACGTACGCGTGGTGGAGGGGGCTGCCCGTGCCGGTGGGGTCGCCCGGGTGCCAGCCCGCCCGCCACAGTACGTAGAAGAACGCGCCCATGACCAGGACGGCGGAGACGGTACCGAGGTAGCCCCAGCTGCGGATGAGCATGTCTCGGGAGATGACTCCTTGCGAGCTCGGGCGGGGCGGGCGGTTCATGGTGCCCGGTTCGGCTCGTTCGCGGCCGAGGGCGAGGGCGGGGAGGGTCTCGGTGCCGAGGTCGATGGCGAGGATCTGAAGGACGGTCAGCGGGAGCGGGACTGTGCCGGCCGACAGCGCGAAGACCAGGAAGGGGACGACCTCGGGGGTGAGGTGGGCAAAGATGTAGACGATGAACTTGCGGACGTTGTCGTATACGCGGCGGCCGGATTCGATGGCGGTGACGATGGTGGCGAAGTTGTCGTCGGTCAGCACCATGGTGGACGCCTCACGGGCCACGTCCGTGCCGGACAGTCCCATCGCCACTCCGATGTGGGCCCGGTGCAGGGCGGGGGCGTCATTGACCCCGTCACCGGTCATGGCGACGATCTGCCCGTGTGCGCGCAGGGCGTCGGCCACCTTCAGCTTGGTCTCGGGTGAGGAGCGGGCGAAGACGACTTCGGCGTCCGCCGATGCGAGGAGTACGTCGAGTTCGTGGTCGCCGATCGACTCGGACTGCGCGACCACCTGCAGACGAGGCAGGCCGATGCCCACTTCGCGGGCGACGGCCGCGGCGGTGGCGCCGTTGTCGCCGGTGACGATGTGCACGCGGAGTCCTGCCTCGTGGCAGCGCCGGACGGCGGCGGCGACTTCGGGGCGTGGTGGGTCGTACAGACCGACGAGCCCGAGCAGACGGAGCCCGGTCTCCGCGTCCTGGCGACGGGTCGGTACCTCGGCACCGGACGGCAGTGTTCGGACGGCGACGGCCAGGACGCGCATGCCTTCATGGGCGAGTTCCTCCGCCGCAGCGGCCGCGGACTGCGAACTGCCTTCCAGGGTTTGCAACACCGTCTCCAGCGCGCCCTTGGCTATGACGCTCAGCCCATGCGAGCCGTCGTCTTGCACGACGGACATCAGACGCAGCCTGGGGTCGAATCGGAAGAGGGCTCGGCGCCCGGTGTCACGGCCGTCGAGGTCGACGGGAGCGGCGTGGGCAGCGGCGCCTTCTACCAGAGCCATCTCCGTCGGGTCGCCGTGAAGTTCGCCTTCCTCGTCGCGGGTGACCGTCGTGCACAGCGCGCCGGTTCGCAGCAGCTCTCCGTCCCAGGGGCCGGGCTCCCGTCCGTGCTCCGGCGTCCACACGGCTTGGAGTCGCATGCGGTTCCGGGTGAGGGTTCCGGTCTTGTCGGTGCAGATGACGTTGGTGGAGCCGAGCGTTTCGACGGCGCTGAGGCGTTTGATCACCGCTCCTTGGCGGGCAAGAACGCGTACGCCGACAGCGAGTGCGAGGGTGATGGTCGGCAGCAGCCCCTCGGGGACCTTGGCGACGAGGAGGCCGATCGCGAACATGAGGGTGTCCCTCAGCGGCAGGCCCACGGCGACACCGGCCGCCAGGAACACGCCGCCCATGGCGACCGCTACGGCGGCGATGAGCCAGGCGACCTTCTTGACCTGCTGTTCCAGGGGGCTGGGATCGCGCCGGGTGCGCTGACTCAGTGCGGCGATGCGGCCGAGTTCCGTGTGGTCTCCGGTGGCGAACACGATCGCCTGGGCCTGGCCCCCGGTACAGACTGTGCCGCTGAACACGAGGTTGGGTTCCTGCAGCAGCGGTGCCCCGATGAGTCCGGGGCCGGCGACGCGTTCGGCGGGGGTGGACTCCCCCGTCAGCATCGACAGGTCGACCTCGATGCCGCCGCCGGTCAGGCGTGCGTCGGCGGGAACCTTGGCGCCCTCTTCGAGAACGGCCAGATCGCCCGGCACCAGTTCTCTTGCCTCCACCGCCGAGGGCCGGCCGTCGCGGATCACCAGGGCGTGCTCGGGCAGGTACTTCGCGAGAGTCTCCACCGCCTGTTCGGCCTGCCGTTCCTGGAGGAGCGCAAACGCCGCATTGACGAGAACCACTGCGATGATGGCCCACCCGAGCACGGGGATGCCTGCGACGAACGCCAGCGCGGCGGCCGCCCACAACAGCAGGGCCAGGGGGTGGACCAGCTGCCGTACGAGTTCACGTCCCAGTGACGTGCGCCCTTTGCGGCGGACTTCGTTCGGACCGTAGACGGCACGGCGGCGGGCCGCCTCTCGTGCGGAGAGTCCACTCGGCCCGGTGCCGAGTTCGCGCCTCAGGAGCGGCAACGGTTCCAGAGGGTCAGGGCTCGGGGGCAGCCCGTTGGCGGGGGACGGGGGCCGGGTGGCTGCCTCAGTCATCGCCGGGCCCCTGTTCGCGCCGCGGCCTGCCGGACCAGCGGGGCTCCACGGCCTCCCACTCGTACTCCCACTGGGCCAGGCTGCGGGACTCGACGAGATGGAGGCGAAGACGGATCACTGCTCCCGAGGCAAGGGCGAGCAGTCCGAAGGCTCCGGCTCCCGCCGCTGCGGCCGTGAGGACGCGTTGAGCCTCGGACGAAGGCGCCTGCGCTTCCCTGCCCGCGTCATCGACCCAGATCGCGACCGTCCGGTCTGCCGGAGTGCCGAACGGGACGGAGATCGTGTCAGAGTGCTGGTGAGCGCCCGGGTACTCCCAGACGGCTGGTGCAACCACCCGCGAGATGCCGCCGGAGTGGTGGGAGACCGTGCGCTCCGCGGAGCCGACCGTGGTCGCCTCGATCTGGTGCCGATGGCGGGCCGTATCCCTGGCGGTCCGGCTTTCGGAGTCCCAGAAGGCCGTCGTGACGACGACGCCGCAGAGCAAGGCGACCAGGAAGGACAGTACGAAGACGACGTTCCAGCGGCGCCGGGTCCGGTCGACCGGCCGACGCAGCTCGTTGCGACGTCCGTCGAACAGCCGACGCACCCGGCCGGCTCTCGCCGGACGCGATCGCGTGGGCCCGTCTCCGGGCGTGCCGGCCTCGGACATCGTGCACCTCCGCGCTCTGATCCTGCCCAGCCGCTCAGCGGGGAGCGGCGAGTTCGGCGCTGATGTGGTGGGCCCACGTCCGGATCCGCTCGGGGTTGCGGAAGTCCCCACCCTTGCCCGCACGGACCATGGCCCGGGCAAGGAAGCCGGGCGTACCGGCGGTGATGCTGCCGCCGAAGGTGACGTGCTCGCGTGCGCCGAGACGCTCCATCTCCCGGGCCACCGCCGGCACCGGCGCGATGTCGTGCCGCTCGGCGGAACTGCCGACGGGGCCGCTGCTGAACAGGTACACCGGGCGGTGCTTGAGGAGGTGCTCGTTGCGTTCGGCGCAACGCTTGGCCTTGCCGCTCCAGTGCCCGGCGTACAGGGCGCCTCCGAGCACCACGGCGTCGTAGCCGCGTACGTCGTCCACGTCGTCGGCGGGGACCACGACGGCATCGAGGCCGTCCTCACGCAGGGTCCTGCCGATCTCGGACGCGATTCCGGCGGTCGCACCGTGCTTGGTGCCGTAGGCGACCAGGACGCGCTTGGAAGTCATGGCGACTCTCCCTTCCCATCTGCTGTGGTGCGCTTGACGGGGATGCTGCGCCTGGACTCCTCGGGCGCGGCCGGCATCGGCACGCGCACGGTGAGAACGCCGTCCTCGTACGCTGCCTCGACTCCGTCGGAGGGGACCGGCCCGGGCAGACGCACGGTCCTCTGGAACGAGCCGTAGCGGAACTCCGAGTGGTCCTTCTCCTGCTTGCTCTCGGTGTGTTCGGCACTGACGGTGAGGGTGTCGCCCTCGACCGTGATCTGGATGTCCTTGTCGGGGTCCATCCCGGGAAGTTCGGCACGCAGCGTGTACTGCCCGTCCTTGTTGGTCACCTCGATCGCGATCGGGTGGGTGTCGAACGACGTCCGCCACAGCGGGAACCGGGGGAAGTCGGTGCCGAACCAGTCCCTCACGTCGGGGAACGGGCTGCGCCTGCGCTCTGGGTGCGTTCCTGGCATGGTGTGCTCCGCTCCGGCGCCTCGTCAGCGCCTTCCTGTGCTGCTTCTTTCACTGTCGCGAGGGGGAAGGCTGCTCCGCTTGGGGCCATCGGGTCCCGGATGGGGCCGTTCGGCCCTCCCCGTACGGAGATGGGGTCGATACCGGTCTTGACCAGGAACTCGGTGAAGGCGGGTACGTCGCTGGGGCGCTGGCCGCAGCTGACGGACTGGGCGCGCGGTACGAGGGCCTGAACGCTCCGGGTTACGGCCGGGTCGGTCTCACCTCGTAGGCGAGCAGCCCCTCGTAGACCTTGCCGCGTCCGCCTTCGGGCGCAGGAGACGGTCACCTTCTGTCCGTCGTGCAGGACGTGAGCCGCCCGCCCGGTGCCGACGACGGCGGGGACGCCGAGTTCGCGGCTGACGATCGCCGCGCGCGAGGTGCGGCCGCCGTGTGCCCTCCACGAGCACGTCGACGAGTGGGGTGATCGCGGCGGACTCCAGCAAAGAACGGGCATGTCTGGATGCCGATACCGCGGCGCACCGCATCCCCTGGGCGCGCAGCGCTTCGAGTGCCGGCCGGACTTCCGAGAACGCCTCGACGGCTCCGGCCCGGAGCGCTTCCGTGAACGCGCGCTCCTTCCGGACAGCGACCGCCCGCGCCGTACCGCATCCCGGCGGATCCGCGGCGTCGCCCGCCGGCAGCTCGATGCCGCGCGCGGTCAGGAAGGCGAGAGCACCGTCGAGACGAGGCTTCCCGTCCACCAGCTCCCGGTACTCCCGCTCGGTGTCGAATGGCGGCTGGGCTGCGTGGCCGGTGCCGGCCGCCCAGGCGTCGAGGCAGCCGTCGAAAGCGGACTTCCACGCAGCGGCATGCGGCGCGGCGGAGTCGATGAGGACCCCGTCGGTGCCCAGGACGACGGCGCGCAGCGGGCTCACTGCCGGATCACCCGGCGCCCGGTGATCCGGATCGCAGTGAGCTTCATCCAGTGGGTCCGCGGACCGCCGGCCCAGGGCAGGGAGTACGCGACGGCATCGAGCCGGCCGAGCTCCTCCGCATCGGTGACGCCTTCTGCCTCGCCCACGGCCATGACGCTCCAGCCCAGGCGCGTGACGTCGTCGATATGGTCGACCTCAAAGGCCACTTCCGTCCCGGCAGCTCGCGCGAGCACCGCGTCACCCGAGGTCCTGAAGGCGATGCCGCGGCCCGCCACTACGTAATTGACCGGGAAGATCGCCGGACCGTCCGGGGTGAAGACGGCGATCCTGCCGACGCCGTGCGTGGAAAGCAGCCGCCGGCACTCACCGTCGGACAACTCGACCAGCTCGGCGTCCCGCACGGCCGTTCCTCTGCCGGGCGGGTACTCCGTCGTCGCGCCGGAGAGTTCCGCGGTGGTCGTCCCCAGCGCGTCGGCGAGTCGCAGGAGGGAACCGATCTCCGGGGCTGCCGCGTGTTCCTCCAGGTAGGTGATGTACCCGCCGTCAGCCCCGCAGCGCTCACCCAATTGGTCCCGGGTGAGGCCGAGTTCCTCCCGGCGCATGGCGATCCGCCGTCCGAGGTCCGTGCGTCCGGCCGGCGCCTCCGCGGCGCCCGGCCTGTGCTGGGTTCTGCTCATCGTCTTCACGTCCTCTCGGTGTCACGGCCGGGTGGCCGGGACGGTGACGGCGTCGTGCGGGCCCCGCCGAGCGCGACCTTGGGGGGCGCCGGTGTCGCGGGCACGGGCTGTGCCGGCGATGGTGTGGCTCAGCACCAAGCCACTGCCCCCGCGGCACTGGCCGTAGTGGCTCTCGCGGCAGGAGCGGCAGCGGCCGTAGGCCGGGATGCGGGAGAACGAGCACGCGGTCCCCGGGCCGCACCGTAGGGACGTCGGCGGCGTCCTTGATGCCCGGGCACCGTTTGGGGCGTCACCGCCAGGCTGAACCGGACTCGACCGGCCGCGCATGGGCCGATCGGTCCCCTGCCGGGACCTGTCGGCCCCCTGCCGGCCCTTGCACGCGGTGCGATGGTGAGAACCGGATCCCCTTACCGAAGGGAGGGCGCGCCATGTCCGGGACAGCCCCACGCCCCGCTGCCACCTCGCCCAGACCCGCACTCCTGCGGTTGCTCGGTGCGGTACGCACGGTCACCGGCAGCAAGTTCCTCGTCGAGAGCGACCACGCCCGCATCCTGGTCGACTGCGGGCTCTTCCAGGGTTTCGCGGACCTGCGCCGTCGCAACTGGGAGAAGCCCGGCTTCGATGCCTCCGACCTCCACGCCGTGGTCGTCACCCATGCCCACCTGGACCACTGCGGCTATCTGCCGCGCCTGGTCCGGCACGGATTCCGTGGTCCGATCCTGAGCACCACCCCGACCGCCCGGCTCGCCGAGATCGTGCTCCGCGACAGCGCCCGCCTCCAGATGGAGGCCGCCGAGCACGCCAACAGCCGCGGATGGTCCAAGCACCACCCCGCCAAACCTCTGTACGACGACACTGACGTCGAGAACACGCTGAAGTTCTTCGACCCGGTCGAGATCGGCAGCGAGATCGAGATCATGGCCGGAACGAAGCTGAGGCTGCACCACGGTGGGCACATCCTCGGCTCCGCCTGGGTGCACCTCACGCTGGAGGACGGCCACACCCTGGCCGTCAGCGGCGACCTGGGCCGTCCCGGGCACCCCCTGCTGCTGCCCCCGGAGCCGTTCTCCGGCGCCGACGTGCTGCTGATGGAATCCACCTACGGCGACCGCCGCCACGACCACGAGACGGCGCGGCGCGAGTTCGCTGCCGTGATCACCAGAACGCTGTCGCGCGGCGGAAGCGTGGTCATCCCGTCGTTCGCGCTCGATCGGACCGAGGTCGTCCTGCACGAGCTGGCCGAGCTGCGCCGCGACGGCACGCTGCCCCCGGGCGTACCCGTCTACGTCGACAGCCCCATGGCCCTGGCCGCCCTGGACGTCTACCGGGACGCCCTGCGCTCCCACTCCCCCGAGCTGCGGCCCGAGATCGTGGCCCAGGGCGAGGCGGCGTTCAGCCCGGAGCCGTTCCTGGCCGCCCGTACCGTCCAGGAGTCGATCGACATCAACAGCACCACCGGGCCGGCAGTCATCGTCTCCTCCGCAGGCATGGCCACCGGTGGCCGGGTCCTGCACCACCTCCACCGACTCTTGCCCGACCCCCGCAACGCCGTCGTCATTGTCGGCTTCGCCGCCGCCGGAACGCGGGCGCGTGACCTCGTCGACGGCGCCCGCACCCTGAAGATGTTCGGCGAGTACATCCCCGTACGTGCCGAGGTGGCCGACGTACCCCACTTCTCCGCCCACGCCGACGGCGAACAGATCATCGACTGGCTGCGCGCCGCCCCCGCACCGCACACCACCTACCTGGTCCACGGCGAGGAGACCGCCGCCGAGACCCTCCGGGACCGCATCGACCGCGAGCTGGGCTGGACGGCCGTCGTCCCCAAGCCCGGGGAGGCCGTCCTGGTCCGCTGAACCGGGCTGTATGGCCCTGCGGTATGCACCGCGAGGCCCTCCCGCACCTCAGGGACCGGCGCGAGCCTGAAGGGGAAGGGCTGGAGGCACGCCATGACAACCTTGAACACTCTCCTGGACGAGATGGAACCCGAAGCGCGTGAGGCCCTGCTCGCCCACGCCCGCCGCGTCGACATCCCCGCCGGAACCCGTATCTTCAAGGAACGACAACGGGTCGACCGCTTCTGGATCATCGAGAACGGCACCGTCGACCTCGACCTGCACGTCCCCGGGCACAAGGCCGCCGTCATCGACACCCCCGGTTCGGGAGAGCTCCTCGGCTGGTCCTGGATGGTCCCGCCCTACGCCTGGCACCTGGGCGCCGTCACCACCCACCCTGTCCGGGCACTCGAATTCGACGCTGTGGCCGTACGGAAGCTCTGCGACGAGAACGCGGCCGTGGGCCGTTGCGTATCCGCCGCTGTTGCCGCAGTCATCGCCCGCCGGGTCGACTCGGCCCGCACCCGGATCCTCGACCTGTTCGCACCCCACCACAGCGACATGCCCCTCGCCTACGCCCGCTGAGGACCAGCCATGACCTCCACCCCCTACACCGTCAACGACGTCATGACGAAGACCGTCGTCACCGTCACGTCCGCCGCCGAATTCAAGGAGATCGCCGCCGCGATGGAGCGCTGGAAGGTCACCGCCGTCCCGGTCATCGAAGGCGAAGGCCATGTAGTCGGCGGGCGCCGCCTCGGCGACACCGCGAAGGCCGGATCGGTCCGCGCCGAGCAGCTGATGACGAGCCCCGCCGTCACCATCAGCCCCGACACCACGCTCCCCCAGGCCGCCCGGCTCGACGATGTGCCCGCCTACTACACCCGCATGGGCCCGGCCAACGCCGCGGGTCCGGCGCCGGGGACTTCCCACGGGCCACGTTCGCCCACCTGTCCGCCCTGGACTCCTACGAGCACCGGATCGTGCTGGACGTGCGGCGGGACTCCGAACGCTCAAAGGGCTGGATCAAAGACTCGGTGCACATCCCGATCCACCAGCTCCACCGACGCCAGCGCGAAGTGCCGGCCGGGGTGGTGTGCGTCCACTGCGCGGGGCGGGATGCGCGCGGGGGTCGCGGCTTGCCTGCTCGACGCCGCCCGGAGCGCGGGCCTCCCGATGGCCACCGGACCCCGTTCCGACAGCTGACGGCTCGCCCTCCCCGTTCCCGACGAAAGAAGGACCCGATGATGGCCCATCGTGGGCGGTGCGCGCACGACTGCACGAACCCGGTCGACTACACGACCGGACGCACGGCGGAATGTGGCAACGGGTCACGGCCGGCCGCGTGTGCGGTAGCAGCTTGCCCTGGGCTCTGAGAATGTCGACGTGCGCTGGCGCAGGACCCCGACCGTGCACCGCCTTCGTTGACCGGGAGAGAAGTATGACCATCAAGGACATCGGGCCGGAGCCTCAGAGCTTCGATCTGGAGAAGGCGACGCTGGAGAACACGAACTATCGCGCCGTCGCCTGGTCTGGGAAGTACCTTCAGCTGACCCTCATGTCGATCCCGGTGGGTGAGGACATCGGCTTGGAGACGCATCCGGAGACTGACCAATTTCTACGACTCGACGCAGGCCGGGGCCGCGTCCAGATGGGCCGCGCGAAGGATCGACTCGACTTCGACCAGGAGGTCGAGGATGGTTGGGCCATCTTCGTGCCCGCCGGTACTTGGCACAACGTCACCAACATCGGTGACGAGACCCTGCAGCTCTACGCCGTATACGCACCGGTCCACCACGCGTCGGGCAAGATCCATGCGACAGCCGCCGACGCGGAGCGCGACGAGGACTCGGGCGGCGACGAGCCGGCGAGCTGGTCGGCCCAGCCTGACCAGCAGCCATCGGACGAGCACGCCTGACCAGCGAGGGCGTATCGCGAAACGATCTTGACTTCCGCCCGTACACCCATCTGGCCGCTGTTGACCGCTTCGAAGGGCACGGTTGAGGCACGTCGTCGGATGTCCGCTCCCTTCCCGGGTTCACGTGCCTGGATGCGCCACCCAAAGGCTGTTCCCTTCGAGCGTGCGGCACATGACGAGGTACCCAGTTCCGCGGCACGCGACGTCCCGCTCGGTCTCCACGTGCCGGGGAACAGGCCCAGCCGTGGGCCGGCATGCAGGTGACGTCAGACTGTTTCAGTATGGAAGTCGGGTCGGACGTGTCGCTGTCCACGGAGGTGAGTGCGTTGACGCTTCCCTCGCGGCTCCGTACCGCTGGCCGGGTGGAGCCGGACGCGTTCTTCGGCCGCACGCACCGTTTACTGGGTGTGCCGTGGGCGCGCCCGCCGTTCCGGCCGATGCGGGTACCAGACCTGCTCCCGGCGGGCATTGCCAGGCCCCACGCGTTCAACGGCCGGCACCGTGGTCAGGAGCCGAAGCTGTCCCTGGCAGCGGCCGGGATCGGGGTCGACCGCAGCGCGTGGGAACAGGCCCCGATCTCCTCAGGCTGCAGTGAGCAGGGCCGTGCCCAGCGGGCGGTGCGCCGGGCAAGGGTCGGCGCGACCACCTGGGTACCGCGATGAGGACGGCCGCGACGCCGGACCCCACCACAGCCAGGACTACCGACGGTGCAGGAGGATCGGAGAGTGCGGCCAAGCCGTCGATCCTCACCCTGACGATGAATCCTGCGGTCGATCTCTGCTGGGAGGTCGGGCACCTGGAGGGCATCGGCAAGAACCGCGCCCGGGTCAGATCGGTGGCCGCCGGGGGTGGAGGGATCAACGTCGCCCGTCATGTCGTGCGGCTCGGAGGACGAGCCACCGCTGTCCACACCGCCGGGGGCGAGGTCGGCCTGCGCCTGAACCGGCTGTTGGACGAAGAGGGCGTCGACCACGTCGCCGTCGACATCGACGACGACACCCGCGAAGCACTCGTGCTGTTCGAGGCCGAATCGCGCCACGGCTACCACATCGTGCCACCCGGCCCGCACCTGCACGACCACGAGGGGCGGCGGTGCCTGGATGCGCTGGAGCGGGCCGTTGGCGGTTGCCCGTACGTCGTGGCCAGTGGCAGCCTGCCCGGCGGCTTGCCCGACGACTTCTACGCGGCCGTCTCCCGCCGCATCAGGGAAGCCGGATCCCGGCTGGTCCTGGACACCTCCGGTCCGGCGCTTCGCGGAGCTCTCGCGGGGGGCGTGTTCCTGCTCAGGTGCAACCGCACAGAGGCCGAGAGCCTGGCCGGCCGGCCGGTCCGCGACTTCGACGACGCCCGGGCCCTCAACGAGCACCTGCTCACCACAGGGGCCGCCGAGATCGCCGTCACCACCCTCGGAGAACTGGGCGCACTGTGCTCGACCCGCCACGGCCACACCGAGCTCTACGCGCCGCCGCTGCCCGGCGAGCCCCTGAGCGACGCCGGGGCAGGAGACAGCATGGTCGCCGCCCTCATCACACAGTTGGCCGCCGGAGAGGATCCCGTCAGCGCTTCCGTGCTGGGGGTGGCCGCAGCCGCCGCAGCGATGCTCACCCCCGGCACCGAGCCCTTCGACCTGGACACGGCCCGATCCCTCCGCTCCCAGGTGGGGACCAGGTTCCAGACCGATGCTCGACGCCGGGGCGTTTGACCCTGCCCACCCCCGTCACCGCATCGGGGCGGGGCGCTGCCGGTGATGCTGAGGGACGCCAGTGCCGACCTCGTGATGCGAGCGGACCTGCAGTTGGGAAGACTGGAAGCATGGCGACCAAGGCAGTGCTTGAGGGCGGCCCGGACGATCTGCCCGAGCGGATCGTTCCGATCTCCGACCCCGGACAAGACCTGAAGATTCCGCACCGCGGCGGGTACGAGCACTTCAAGATCACGTCGCGGCACCAGGACAGCCCGGAGGGACAACTGGCTGTCTACGAATGGTGGGAACGGACAGAGATCGCCGAATGAGACGGACGGTCAGGGGCGCTCGGCTTGCACCTCACCACGGCGGCCGAGATGCGCGGGGCGACACCGCATGGTGTGCAGGATCGCCAGCGACCGTGCGGGGGTGACGCGGGAGGAGGGCGGGTTCTTCGCACGGCTGGCCGCTGGCCTGACCGACTCCGGTGTGCAGGTACTGCGTTTTGACCTGCGGGCGCACGGGCGAGCGGTGGGCGATCGCTTCCTTCGAAACACTGCAGTCGGGGTGAATCAATATCTGTCGCGGCGGTCTAAGAATTTAACGGACCCCGCAGGGAGAGTTTTTATCGCATCGCCAGGGCGGAAATATTCAACGTACGCAGGCCACTGCAGCATGCTACTGTCGATCTCGGTTGCAGTTTTGATACCCAAAAACTTCTAGCGCCTCCATTGGCCTCCGGGGCCATACGCAAGCGCTTTACATTTCCGGGTCATTTTCCGGGCGGGGCATCATCGCGGCGACACGGTGTCCGCACCATGCGGACGCTGGTGTACTGCCCCGAAGGAGATATGACATGGCTACTGGCACCGTCAAGTGGTTCAACGCGGCAAAGGGTTTCGGCTTCATCGAGCAGGACGGTGGCGGTGACGACGTCTTCGCCCACTTCTCGAACATCGCCGCCCAGGGTTTCCGCGAGCTGCTCGAAGGCCAGAAGGTCACCTTCGACATCGCGCAGGGCCAGAAGGGCCCCACGGCCGAGAACATCGTTCTCGCCTGACGCTGAGCGCACTTTGTAGCTGGGGCCCGCATCCCTCGGGGTGCGGGCCCCAGCTGCACGCATCTCCCGCAGTGTGTTCACCTGCGGGACGAAGCCCGGAGGGACGCATCCTCCTCAAGGGCTGCCCCCGAGCAATTCTGGTGATTTTCGCGTCCGTCTGACGCCTCCCATTCCAGCGCCGGTGCCCGTGCAGTCTTCTTGCGGGCCGGCTGCGCTTTCGCATTCCATTCGGCCCGTTCTTGCGATTCCCCGCACTGCTCTTCTGCTGCGAGGGAATTCCTTGGTACGTGCCGTATCAAGGAAGGTTCTGAATGAACCCCACCCGTACGAACAACCGCTCCGCTCGCACCCGTAGCCGCACCGGCGGCCCCGCTTTCGGCGCCGGCGCCGCCTCGGAGCGGGGCAGCCGCTTCGGGACGCCCGCGGCGAGCCGCTCCGGGGGCCGTTCCGGAGGTCCGAGCCGCTCGGCCGGCTACGGCCGCCGGCCCGCCGCAGTGCAGGGTGAGTTCGCCCTTCCGAAGACGATCACTCCGGCGCTGCCGGCCGTCGAGGCGTTCGCCGCTCTCGACATGCCGGCGGAGCTGCTGGCCGCACTGGGCACTCAGGGGGTGTCGGTGCCGTTCCCGATCCAGGGCGCGACCCTGCCGAACTCCCTCGCCGGGCGTGACGTCCTCGGCCGCGGCCGGACCGGCTCCGGCAAGACCCTCGCCTTCGGCCTCGCCCTGCTGGCCCGCACCGCCGGACAGCGCGCCGAAGCCCGTCAGCCGCTGGCCCTGATCCTGGTCCCGACCCGTGAACTGGCCCAGCAGGTCACCGACGCCCTCGCCCCCTACGCCCGCGCCGTGAAGCTGCGCCTGGCGACCGTGGTGGGCGGGATGCCCATAGGACGTCAGGCCAACGTGCTCAGGGGCGGCGCCGAGATCGTCGTCGCCACTCCGGGACGCCTGAAGGACCTCATCGACCGTGGGGACTGCCGCCTGAACCAGGTCGCGATCACCGTCCTGGACGAGGCCGACCAGATGGCCGACATGGGCTTCATGCCGCAGGTCACCGCGCTGCTGGACCAGGTGCGTCCCGAGGGGCAGCGGATGCTGTTCTCCGCGACCCTGGACCGCAATGTCGACCTCCTCGTGCGCCGGTACCTCACCGACCCGGTCGTGCACTCGGTGGACCCCTCGCAGGGTGCGGTGACGACGATGGAGCACCACGTCCTGCACGTCCACGGCGCGGACAAGTACGCCACGACGACGGAGATCGCCGCCCGCGACGGCCGGGTGATCATGTTCCTGGACACCAAGCACGCCGTGGACCGCCTCACCCAGGACCTCCTGAGCAGCGGGGTCCGCGCCGCGGCCCTGCACGGCGGGAAGTCCCAGCCCCAGCGGACCCGGACCCTGGCCCAGTTCAAGACCGGGCACGTCACCGTCCTGGTCGCCACGAACGTGGCGGCGCGCGGCATCCACGTCGACAACCTCGACCTCGTCGTCAACGTGGACCCGCCGACCGACCACAAGGACTACCTCCACCGCGGCGGCCGCACCGCCCGCGCCGGTGAGTCCGGCAGCGTCGTCACCCTGGTCACCCCCAACCAGCGCCGCGACATGACCCGCCTCATGCAGGCTGCCGGGATCGTGCCGCAGACCACGCAGGTCCGCTCCGGCGACGAGGCCCTGACCCGGATCACCGGCGCCCAGGCCCCCTCCGGTATCCCCGTGGTCATCACGGCACCGGTCGTCGAACGCGCACAGCGCGGTGCGGCCTCCCGCGGCAGGCGGCGGCACGTTTCGGCTGCCCGGCGCACCGGTGTGCGGCAGTCCGCCTTCGACGCGGCCGCCTGAGGACAACGTGATCAGAAGACTGACCCATCTCTGCAGGAGGCACGTTGTGACGCTGGTCCAGATGCAGCCCCGCTCAGCACGCACCAACCCGGCGCCCCGGACGGTGGACGATGCCATGGATGCGGCCGGATCGCAGGTCTGTGACGACATGACGGTCGAGGTGGCCCTGGCCGTCATGTCCAGTGCCCGCGAGGACCATCTGCTCGTCTGCGACGAGGACGGCCTGTGCACCGGGCTGGTCACCCAGGCCCAGCTCGCCGCCATCCGAGACAGCACGGCGTATACGGACCAGGTCCGTCTGCGCGCTGTCATCGGCGAGCGCGGGCCGTTCATCACCTCACCCAGGACCACGATGGCCGAAGCCGAGCACGCGATGCGCTACCGCAGGCTCGACGCCATGCCCGTCGCCGATGAGCAGGGCAGCGCCCTGGGTGTGCTCGCCCTCGCCCGCTGAACAACCCCACCGCGGCACAACCATCCCCTTCTGCCTGTGAGGCCTCATGCGCTGTGTCATCGCCCGCTTCCCGTTCGAGCTGACCAGGAGCGGTGTCCTGGAGTCGATGAAGGGCGTCAAGCCCGAACAGGTCATCGGGGAGTCCGTGATCATCGGCCGTCGCACCTACCCCGTCAAGCAGGTCGGTCAGGTCATCACCCGCCAGGACCGCCGTGACTTCAGCGCCGGTGAAGTCCTCCGGGCCATGACCCAGCTCGGGTTCACCTGCCGCGTCCTCCCCCGGGCTGCCGTGTCCACGCACGTTCTCAGCCCGCTCCAGCAGGTTTCCGCGATGCTCGGCATCCCGGTAACTGTCTGACCGAAGGGACCGGCGCGAGCCGACACCGAACAGCGAGGAGGGCCCGACCGGCACATGCCGGTCGGGCCCTCCCGCGTACCCAGGGGGTTCCTACGTGGCCGCCGGTCAGTGGACGGCGACCTCGATGCCGTCCGGGTGCGCGGTTAGTGCACGGCGCAGGTACCGCCGCCGTGGATCAGAGCGTTTGACGAGTTCGGAGACGACCAGGATCACGGTGTCGGCGGCCTCTGCCGTCTGGCCGTCGCGTCGGCCGGCCGGCCGCCGGCCTCGCAGCTGTCCCCAGCAACGCCGGCGCGCACGCTACCCCGCTGAAGCCCGCGGCGCCGCGAAGCGACCTCGACGCGGATGAGGGCCGCGCAGCGTCTGCTGGGCGGCCCTGATCCGGTACACCTCTGCCCGAGCGCCCGTGCCTGCGGTGCCGTCACCGTCCGAGCCGCCTCCTGCCTGCCCCGCCCCCGTCCTTGCCGACGGCCGAAGTGATCAACGAACAGCAAAGGCCCACGACCTGACCCACAAGTGAGAGCGGTCCCGGCCGAACTGCGTCCCATCGCCGAGGATCGGAGCCTGTCCCACATCGCTCCATACCGGCACGGGCCGCACGCGATCCGATTACCTGGCGACCGTCCGACCGGCGCCGACGCCAGTGGCGTGCCCCGCTCTGGCGATTCCGTCGGCCCAGCGGACCGGGGACGGCTCTCGCGGTTCCGCGGGCCCAGCGGGCCGGGGACGATTGAAGCGGGCAAGTGGGCGGGGGCCCGACTCTTCACACCGCAGTCGGCCCTGCGGACGCCTCGGCCTGGTGGCGGTACTCGGCGTTGATGCGCTGGGCTTCTTCGAGCTGGTCTTCGAGGATGACGATGCGGCAGGCGGCCTCGATCGGGGTACCGCGGTCGACGAGTTCCCGTGCGCGGGCGGCGATGCGCAGTTGGTAGCGGGAGTAGCGGCGGTGGCCGCCCTCGGAGCGCAGGGGGGTGATGAGGCGGGCTTCGCCGATGGCGCGGAGGAAGCCCTGGGTGGTGCCGAGCATCTCGGCGGCCCGGCCCATGGTGTAGGCGGGGAAGTCGTCGTCGTCCAGGTGGCCGCCGAGCGGGCCGGTCGGGTTCTCTGCTGTCATTGCACCTCTCTCATGGAACGCGTGGAGGGGCCCTGGTGCCGTACGGCACCAGGGCCCCGAAGGAACTACTACACCATCTGCCGGCCCTGATCTTGCGCCGGCCTTCTGTGTCCGCGGGCCCGACCTGATCTCTGTCGGGGCTGCGGGGATCGCGGTTGCTTGACCGGAGACCACCTCACTAACGATGTCCTGCGGTACCCGGGCTCAACAAGTCCGCCCGGGCGATCCTGATGGCGCTCCGCTCCTCCGTTCGTCCCTCTGGGATCGATCACTTACCGAACCGGTACTGCTGTACTGCCTACCGCTGGTGATGCGAACTGCTCAGCGGCCTGCCACAGCGCCGCTCTCCGGCAGCCAGCCCCGTCGCCCGTCCTGCGTCTTCCCTGGCTTAGAACCCCACTACCGGACCTCTCGGTGCGCGCGCCCGCAGCCGACGCCTTCACCGAGGTACCGCTCACCACTTCACTGCTGGGTACCGCGAACTGCACGTGCGGGTACTTCCACCTGCGTTCACTGCGGTACTGCTGACGGCGGCGGCCCCTGATCACTGCGGGCCACCCGGTCCGGTCGCCAGTCCCGTCGCCGTCCTGCAACCGCTCTGGCTTCGGAACTCCACCACCGCACCGCACTGCTGAACTGCAACCACGTGCACTTGCTTGTACTGCTGCCCGGCAGTTCGTTTCTGCCAGGCCCTGCGGTTTCTCTGGGCTACGAGAGAAACCATAACCAGACCAGCACCCAATGTCTACTCCAGCCAAGGTAGATTTTCGCGTGTTCGACGATAAGGAAATCGACCTCGAACAGAACGAGGAGCAGGGCCGTGACGCCCTGACGGCCCGGCGCCACAGCGGCAGGCACACAGGAGCCCCAGGAGAAGGCAGGGCACAACCAACGCATCACGTCCGCCGACGACCGCAGAGTGGTCCATGTGCACTACGCACAGGCCGGCAGAAGGGTGGCCCACGACTACTTCCGCCAGAACGCAGGAAGTCACCGCTCCTCTTGTGGCAGAGCCGACTTCTACGCGGCGAGCATTCCGGTGCGCAGTCGGGTCAGGACGCGGGTGAGGAGGCGGGAGACCTGCATCTGGGAGATGCCGAGCTCGGTGCCGATCTCCGCCTGGGTCATTTCCTGGCCGAAGCGCATGGCCAGGATGTGTCGGTCGCGCTCGTCGAGTGACTGGAGGAGGGGTGCGAGGGTGTGGAGTTCCTCGAAGAGCTCCATGTCGGGGTCGCCCTCGCCGACCGTTTCGGCGAGTGAGCGGCCCTCGGCCTCCCCTGAGGTCCGCTGCCTGGAGCTCGTGGCGGCGTCGATGGATCCGCTGGTATAGCCGTTGGCGGCCACCAGACCCTCGATGACGTCATCCTCGGAGAGTTCGAGGTGCTCGGCGAGTTCCTTGACGGTGGGGGCCCGGCCGAAGACCTCGGTCAGCGCTTCCTGGCTCTTGGCGAGTTCGGTGCGCAGTTCCTGAAGGCGGCGCGGGACGTGGACGGCCCAGGTGGTGTCGCGGAAGAACCGCTTGATCTCGCCGCTGATGTAGGGGAGGGCGAGGGTGGAGAACTCGACTCCCCGGTCGGGGTCGAAGCGGTCGATAGCCTTGATCAACCCGATCGTGCCCACCTGGACGATGTCCTCGATCTCGACGCCGTCTCCGGCACGGCCACGGAATCGCCGGGCGGCGAAGTTCACCAGGGAGATGTTCATCTCGATGAGGGTGTTCCGGGCGTACTGGTACTCGCGGGTTCCCTCTTCCAGAGAGCGCAGCCGGATCAGGAACAGACGGGAGAGCTCCCGGGCGTCTGCGGGCGCCACCTGACGGGCGTCGTCAAACTGGGGAAGGATCTGCGAGGGCAGTCCGCTCCCGGATGCGGCGTCCGGGAGAGTTTCCACCGCGCCGGTGGTGTCGGTGGTCGTGGCGGTCTGAGACATGGACCCGTTCCTCCCCTGGACAGACGATGTGTGCGCCCGTATGACCGCACAGCCGTGATCGAAACACGGGCCGGGTGATCTTTTTCCGAAGTCTGTCGGGGGGGCGTGTTGCACCCGAGTACGCGGCGGGCCGGTCACTGGCGGGAGCCGGGCGAAGGGCAGTATCGACGGCATCCACGGCCGGTCTTATTGTCGGTGGTTCGGTCGTATCCGGGGAGGCCGCCACGGGTCGGCCAAGGCAGCCCGCCTTCGGGTCCCGGTCCGGGCCGTCGTGTAGGAGTATGTCGCGGTGATCGGAGACGAAGCAGTGATCAGCATGACCGTGCACGAAGGCATAAGCATTGTCCGCCTGCGAGGCGATCTCGGCGAGGACTGCACGCCCGGCCTGGCTGGGGCCCTCGCCGCAGCAGTGGCACAGGGGGCTTCCCGCACCGTGGTCGACCTGTCTCAGGCGGAATTCGCGGACTCCTCTGTGCTTCACGCCCTCCTCGACGCGCGGAATGCCCATATGGCGGCGGGCGTGGCTCTGGTCCTCGCGGGCCCGTTGCAGGTGGCGATTCGCCGACTGTTGGAGGTGACCGGGTCCGCAGCCGCGTTCCGCATGACGGACTCTCTGGAGACCGCACTGACATGTTGAACCCCTGTCTCCGAACCGGTGAGTCGTGGCATGACGCTGATGGCCATGGGCAGGCGATGACGGTATGAACGCGTCCAAAGAAGCCGATGACAGCCGCGGCCCCGGATCCAGGGAGGACCGCGGTCACATGACCGTCGCGCCACCCGCCGCTCTCGCCCCGGCAGCGCCCGCGCCCGGCCCTGCCCGCGCGCCGACCTCAGCGGCGGCGGCACGTTCCAGGGTTCGCGATCTACTGCGGCGTGCGGGTGTCGGCCTGGACAGTGTCATCGCCGCCGACGTTCTCCTTGTCACCTCAGAGCTCGTCACCAACGCGATCCGGCACGGCGGTGGCCTCACCGCGTTCCACATCGAAATCGCCGATGACGCGCTGCTCCTGTCCGTCGCGGACGCCAACCCCCACGCTCCCGTGCCCCGCACAGGCACTCCCGACCGGCCGGGCGGGTACGGATGGCCGCTCGTCAAACGCCTCGCCGACCGTGTCGACGTTCGCAGCCACGGTGGCGGCAAGACCATCAGCGCCGAACTGCGTCTGGCCTGATCCCTCCCCCTCCCCCACGGCGCGACGCTCATGCCGTGGCGGCATCGGGTCGGCCGTGTCGCATCCCGGGCGCCAGGAGTCTCCATCACGTGCCGGTTCGGTCCCTTGTCGTGCCCCCTGCGGTATCTCCTCAGGTTCTTCACGCGCCGTGCCAGGTGCGCCTCGCAGTTGCACCGCCGGGGGCACATGACGGGTTGCCACAGATCTCTGACCTGCGCCTCTCCTCGGGTGGGACCGCTTGTCCCGTGTCGAGCGAGAGCGTTCACATCTGCGCTCCAAAGGCTGGAGATGGGCGAAATGCCCGTTCGGCCCGGTTGCTGGTTGAGGGCGGGGTTGCAGGGGAGGAGACGCATGGGCGATGGTTGCCGCACGGCAATACATCGATCGGATGAGGTGAGGGGTTCGCGCAGCGGGCCTTCGTGGTTGTGACTTCCACCCAGCAGGCCCATGGCGCGAGCGCTCACGCTCCGAACCACACGGCATGGACGTACGTGCCCTACCCCGTCCTGATCGCGGACGCCTCCGGTACCGTGCGGCACGCCAACCCGCAAGCCACCCGGTTGTTCCCCGACCTCCGCTCCGGTGCTCCCCTGGCTGGAAGCGTGCCGTCCTGGCTGGCCGACGGCCACGTGCGCCGGGTGACAGCGCAGTTCGATGAGGAAGCGGTGTTGTCGGGTGCGGTGGGCGGGCGGAGCTTCGAGGCTCATCCCACGGTGGAGGACGACGGGGACGTCGTGTGGTGGCTCGTGGACGACACCGACCTCCGGCTGGCCCGGGAGAACCTGCGGGTGGAGCGTGAGCGGACCGCGTTCCTCGCTGAGGCCTCCAACACCCTGCTCTCGTCTTTGAACCTGGAGCGGTGCATGGAGGTGACCGGGCAACTCGCAGCCGGGCATCTCGCGGACGCCGCGCTGGTCATCGCGCCGCGCAGTGGAAGCCGGCTGCCGGTTGTCACCTGCCTGCGCGGCGGCGCACCGCGGCGTTCGTGGTGGGACACGGGCCCAGAGGAGGTCCCCGGTCTGGCCGAGGCACTCCAGGGGTTCCCTCCCGTCCCCTCGCAGTGGATCGAGCCCTCCTCCGCCCCCGACTGGCTGGTTCCCGAAGGGTTCGGCCCGGTCGGATCGATCGTCGTCACGCCGCTGCCCGGGCACGGTGTGCCCGCCGGCGCGTTGATCCTGTTGCGGCGCAGTGCTGGGGCGGTGTTCACCGAGGGCGAGGAGGTCATCGCCCGCCTCTTCGCGGCCCGCGCCGGTGCCGCGTTGTCCGCGGCCCGCCTGTACGCGGAGCAAGCCTCCCTTTCCCAGACCCTGATGCAAGACCTGCTGCCACCGGTCCTGCACCAGATCGCGGGAGTGGACTTCGCCGGCGGCTACCGCCCCTCGAAGGACCACGAGAGGGTCGGCGGCGACTTCTACGACGTCCACCCCGGCAAGGCCGAGGGCGATGCTTCCTTCGCGGTGCTGGGCGACGTCTGCGGCAAGGGTCTGGAAGCCGCCGTCCTGACGGGCAAGATCCGCAACACGCTGGAGGCATTGCTCCCGATGGCAGACGATCATCAGCAAATGATCGACCTCCTCAACGGTGCACTCCTGAACTCGCACCACACCCGCTTCGCGACGCTCGTGATGGCCTCGGCGATGCGCGAGGCGGGATCAGTGCGGCTGCGGGTGACCAGCGCCGGGCATCCGCCGGCCCTGCTCGTGCGACGTGACGGCGTCGTGGAGGAAGCGGCCTCGCGCGGCACTCTGATCGGTGTGTTCCCCAAGGCTCCGGCGACGACCACGTGGGAGACCTTGGCACCAGGCGAGTGCTGTGTGCTGTTCACCGACGGCATCACCGAGGGCAAGGGAGGGCCTCTGGGTGGGGAGATGTTCGGTGACGAACGATTCAGGCAGGCGTTGTCGCAGTGTGCGGGAATGCCGGCCGAGGTGATCGTGCGGCATGTACAGATGCTCGTCGGCCAGTGGGTGGGCTCGGGGCCGCACGACGACATGGCCATCGTGGTCATCGGCGCTCCCCGCGCGCACCACCTCAGCGCGGTGGGCGGCCATACCCGGGGCAGGTTCACCTCATGAGCCCCGTATCCACCGTCCCCCGCGAGCACCGAATCGACCTTCTGTGGCAGGCGGTCTGCCGTGGCGACGAGCAGGCGGCCGTCGACGCGACGTTCGGCGCGCTGGAAGACGGCATACCGGCGGAGCGCGTCCTAGTGGATCTGATCGCCCCCGTCCAACGCAGGGTCGGCGAGGAGTGGGCTGCCAACCGCATCACCATCGCCCAAGAGCACGCCGCGTCCGCCATCAACGACCGGGTCATCGCCGCTCTTTCCCGACGCTGTGCCGCCCCCGTCGCGGCCGGCCGGGGCACGGTGGTCGTGGCCTGCGTGGACGGGGAATGGCACGGGCTGCCCGCCCGCCTCCTGGCCGAAGTGCTCACGCTGCGCGGCTGGACGGTCGACTACCTGGGCGCGCAGGTGCCCACTCGCCACCTGATCGCCTGGATACACCAGAGAGGCCCCGCCGTCGTGGCGCTCTCCAGCTCGATCGCCACCCGTCTGCCGACCGCGCACGCCACCATCACCGCGGTCCAGGCCACCGGCACCCCGGTTCTGGTCGGCGGGGCGGCCTTCGGCCGTGACGGCCGCTACGCCCGGCTGCTCGGCGCCGACGCCTGGGCACCGGACGCGAGCTCCGCCGCGGATCGACTCGACGAGCGGCCGCTCGCGCTGCCCGCACCCGCGCACCAACCCCTTGACGACCTGCCGCACCTGATCGACCAGGAATACACGATGGTCGCCCGCACCCGCACCGACCTGGTGCGCGCCGTCATGGACGCGCTCGCGGACCGTTTCCCGGCCATGCACGACTACACGGCCGCGCAGCTCGGGCACACGGCCGAGGACATCGCGCACATCGTGGACTTCCTGGCCACCGCTCTCTACACCGACGACCCGGAACTCCTCACCGACTTCCTCGCCTGGACGGCCGGCATCCTCACCGCCCGCAGCGTCCCCGCACACTCGCTCGTCCCGGCCCTCCACATCCTGAGCGAGCAGCTCAAGGACTTTCCCCGGGCCACCCTCATGCTCGACCAGGCCGCGGACCGCCTCACCGGGGCAGGGTCCGTGATCGCCTCCGACTCCAGGAACACCGCATGACGCCGCCCCACGGTTTCGACTCCTCCCAGCTGCACCTGGTCCCCTCTCACCGAACCGAGGAGGGCGTGCTGCATCTGGAGGTGCACGGGTTCCTTGACTTCGACAGCTCCGAGGACTTCCTGACTGCCGTCACCGGACACCTCGCCGACACCCCCGGCCTGCGCTCCCTGCACCTGGACTGCAGCGGCTTGGGCGGCATCGATTCCATGGGCCTGGCCATGCTGCTGATGCTCCACCGCCGCACGACCGCCGCTCACGTAACGCTGTGCCTGGAAGCCCGCCCACCCTCCCTGGACCGGCTGCTGACCATCACCGGCGCCATGGATCATCTCGTCCCCCGCGGCCCGGGCGAGACCGGCGGTCACGCCGAGCCCCAACGCATGGCATATCGTCATACGTCAGAGGACGGCGCACCCCTGGAGCATCCCGGCAGGCAGCCGCGCCCGACCGTGCCCGACAGCCGCACCTGACGTCCGACCACGCGCACGCCGACAGCCTGAACCGACACTCAACCCCTCGGACGGGGAAAACGCATGACAGAGAGCACCAGCCACACTCCCGACCCCGTCCACGCCGCTGCCCGCCAGGCCGGCCGCATCGTCGAACTCCTCGACATCCTGTGGGAACAGGCCCGCAACGACATCCCGCCCCCGTACGTCCCTGTCTCCCAGCTCCGCGTGATGTACATCGTCGAGAGCGAGGACCGGATCCGCATGCGGGCCCTCACCCGGCTCCTGGCCGCCGCGCCGCCCTCCGTGTGCCGCCTGGTCGACCGCCTCCAGGCCCTCGGCTTCATCGAGCGGCTGCCCTGCCCGGACAACGGCCGCGAAGTCATGCTCTCCGTCACCGGCGCAGGCCGCGAACATTTGGCCCGGATCCGCGCATGCCGCGATGAAGTCCTCATTGAAGCGCTCGCCAACATGCCTTTCCATAAACGCGCCATGCTGACCGACGTCCTCGCGGGGTTGCAGGAAGCACTCGTCGAATCACCCATGCTCCTCGTTGGTCAGCACACCCAGCCCACCCCGAAGCAGCACGACGCGGCGAGTGCGTAGCGCGAAGGCCCTCCCAGACGACGCCGTGGGGCCGCAAGGCGAAGCCTGAGTTCGGGGACGGAGCGCGGAAACCCCCCGGCCACCGGCGGGTGCAGCCCGCAGGCAGCCCCGGATGCGTGAGGTGAGAAGGGCGCGAAGCTGCGCAGAAGGCACACCTGGTCCCAGGCGAGGGCATCGGTACTCAGGCGGGCGGGGCGAAGGCGGCGGTGAGCCGGTCCAAGCGGGCGTACAGTGCGCGAATCAGCCGGGCCCGGTCTTGTACGCACGCCGCGGTTGCCTCCACTGGTTCGGCCAGGATGCGCTCGGCGTCGCCCAGGACGACCTCGGCCAACGCGCGCCTGCCGTCGTGGTCGGGGAGCAGGAGGGCATGGTGGTGGACGTCGCAGGCGAGATCGCGGGCGTGTGCGGTCATTTGAAGGGCGATCTGCTCGTGGTCGCAGTCGTCCAGGTGAGAGGACTTCCAGGCGAGCACCGCGCTCACGAGTGCTTCGTAGGGGCCGCGGTCGCGGGAGGATTGCGTTCCGAGCAGGTCTTCGGGGTCTCGCTGAACCTTGTGTGCGCCGATCATGAGTGCCTCGATGTGTCGTGGCGCCGCCCGTCGGCAGCTGTGACCGAACGACACGTGAGTCGTTCGTGTGCCGACGCTACGGTCGCATCCGGTCCGTTGGGCGGCCCGCCTGAACGAGCGGGCCGCCCTGCGGTGCTTCTGCCGATCAGGTCAGCGGGCTGGGTGCCGGCCGCCCTGCTGGCGGGGGATCTCGGTCAACCGCGGTGTAGGGAGCGGCGGTGGCCGGCCGGTCGGCGACGGCCCGGGACAAGGTTGATCCGGGCCGGGGCGACGGGCGCCACGATCAGCAAAACGATGGGCACGAGGACCGCGACGAGGATGAGCACGGTAACGAGCGTCATGTTCCTGCCTTCCGTCGGGTACTGACTGCCTGTAGCTACTTGGTGTAACCAAGATTCCGGGCTCTAAACACCACGAGTGACGGAAAGCATCGTGAATCGACGGCTGCTTCAGCCCAGCAGGCCTCTGCCGTGCGGAAGTGCGGGGTCGCACAGAAAGGGTTCCCCCGGAGGACCGGAATGGAGAACAGGCAGGCGAGGTAGCCTGCCGCGCCCTGGGCTTCATGGTGATGCAGGCATGACGGCGGGGCCCGTCCCTGGTGAAGGGATGGGCCCCGTGGGCCTTGTGTCAGCACGCGTGAGTCAGTGGGCCGGAGCAGCTACCAGCGGTACCAGCGGCCGCTGCCCCCCTTGGGACGGGCGACGAATCCGATCAGCCACAGCACCAGCACGGCGATCGCGACCCACCAAAGGACCTTCACCGCGAAACCGGCACCGAAAAGAAGCAGAACGAGCAAGAGAACAAGAAGCAGGGGAACCATGGTTATCAACCTCCGAAGCGCCTCGTGCCCCGGCATTCGGGTCTCACGCTCCGGCTTTTCACCTTGTGCCGCCTGTACACCTGCGCAGATGCGGCTCATGACATGAATGGGCGACGAGGTTGTTTGGGGAGGGCCACAGCGGCCACAAGGGGCTCTGTAAGACTTTCTCTATCGTGCAGGGAGTGATCGGCTGTGTCTGGTGAGCAGAAGACCGAGGCGAAGGGCGAGCAGGCCAAGGGCAAGCTCAAGGAGACTGCCGGCCGCCTGACGGGCAACGAGCGCCTCACCGCCGAGGGCCGCGCCGAACAGGCCAAGGGTGATGCCCGCGAGGCCAAGGAAAAGATCAAGGACACCTTCAAGCACTGACCCTCACCGACGGGGCCCGGACCGCAACCGCGGTCCGGGCCCCGTCGCACGTCCGCGGGCGGCCACCCGTCGGGGCGAGTTCAGGCGGCGAGCTGGGGCTGTCGCAGCTGCGCCTGCCCGAAGAGAAGGGCGTAGCCGTCGAGTGCTGCCAGTACGGCGTGGATGACCCCTGCGGCGCGTTCGCGGGTGGCATAGGCGCCTTCGCCTTCGTAGCACACGCGTTCCAGCATCTGATCGAACGTCATGGCGGTGGAGGTCCGGTCCGGGAGAGGCCGGTCGTACATGGCGGTGCGATCGCCTTTCTCGTCAACGGTTCGCTGCGGGTTGAGGGTTGTGGCGGTGGTCAGGGGGTCGGGGTGGCCGAACAGGAGGTCGTAGCCCGGAAGGAGTTGAAGGAGGATGTCTCGGGTGAGGACATCGCCCGCTGCTTCGGCCACCGTGGACAGGACGGGGCCAATGCCCCACAGGGCCGTCTCCTCGGTGGCGCCTTCGATCCAGGCGGCGGTCGCCCGGACGAAACGCTCGGGTGAGAGTGGTTCGGCGACTTGGAGGGGGTTGAGGAGGATCTGGCAGTAGGTCTCGGGGAGCCGGGCGGCGGGGTCGGCCCGCACGGTCCCCGCCAGGTGGCACCCAGCAGCGCCAGAACGACGCGGGCCACGCGGTCGGCGGCTTCCAGTGTTTCGTACTGGCCGCGTTCCTGGACGTGGATCAGGAAGGGTTCCCGGCGTATCGACATCACGTCACCTCCGGATACAGGGGAGGGAGAGGGGCGGCGGAGCCCGGGAGCACCAGGGCCGGGGCCCGGTCATTTCCGCGGGCCGGCGATCTGCCTGCTGAGGGTCTGCCTGTCGCCGGCCTTGCGGTGGTGCCCGAACTGCTGTCGCAGGGGGTCCGGTTGCCAGCCTCCGCCGCGCTTGCGGGAGCAGGTTCAGCCGGAGATCTGCTTGCGGCCGCCTGCGCCGCCGATGCTGATCTTGCGGGGCTTGGCGCGCTCGGCGATGGGGATCCGCAGGGTCAGGACACCCGCGTCGTAATCGGCCTGGATGCGTTCGGTGTCCAGGGTGTCGGCCAGGACGATCTGGCGGGAGAAGACACCGAGGGGCCGCTCGGAAAGCTCCACCTTCACAGAATCGGCCTTCGCGACCGGGCGGCGCTCCGCCTTGACGGTCAGCATGTTCCGCTCGACGTCGATGTCGATCGCCTCGGTGCTCACGCCGGGGAGATCGAAGGCGATCACGTACTCCTCGCCCTCGCGGTAGGCGTCCATCGGCATCACGGACGGCTTCGACCAGGTCCCGGACGTACCCGACAGCTGCTGGACGATCCGGTCCATCTCGCGGAACGGGTCAGTGCGCATCAACATCGCGAAACACCTCCAGTTGGTTCAGGCAGAAACTGCCAATGCGCTTCAACGTGCATCCGTTGTAACATGTCATCGAAACGATGACAAGCACAGTGTCACCGGAAGGTTGACGAGATGCCGGAGGGTTCCATGAACGAAGCCGCCCCACCCACACCAGTTCCCTTCCTCGCCGCCGCCGAGGCACTGGAGACCATCAGCCGATCCGTCAAGGAAGCACAGCAATCCGCCGCGGAAACGCCCACGACCGCCGCGCCGCCATCGGCCGAATCCGGCCCGCACCCGGCCCTGGCCGCACTGCTCACGCTGCGCGAAATCCGTGAGCAACTCGCCGGGTGGGAGAGCACCCTGATCGAAACCGCCCGCGACCAAGGCGCGAGCTGGGCCGACCTCGCCGGCCCCCTCGGGGTCGCGAGCCGTCAGGCCGCCGAACGCCGCTACCTGCGCCTGCGCCCGGGTACCGCGGGCAGTACGGGAGAGCAGCGTGTCCAAGCCACCCGCGACTCTCGCGCCGCCGACCGCAGCGTCACCGCCTGGGCCCGCGACAACGCCGCCGACCTGCGCCGCCTCGCCGGCCAGGTCAGCGCCCTCACCGACCTCCCCGCCGGCTCCGAGAGCGCCATCGGAGACCTCAACCATGCCCTCGCCGACAACGACGCCGCGCACCTCGTCCAACCCCTCACCGCCACCCGGCCACACCTACGCCCGGAAAACTCCGACCTCGCCGACCGCATCGACGCCATGGCCCGGCACACCCACCAACTCCGCCGGGACAGCCACGACCAGCGCAACACCTGACCCGACGCACCGGGCAGCCGCTCCCTCGCGCAGACGTGACCGCCATGCCAGCGCGCCCGTCCCCCGCCGGTCCCCATCGAAGAAATGATCCCGACCATGACGAACTTCCTCGCTGTGGAGCGCGCCCTGCGCACGGCCGCGCCCCACGACCTCCTCCGGTCGATCCGCGCAGCCCTGATCGAGCACTACCACGCGATCGAAGTCGACCTCCTCATGGCCGACTACAGCCTCACCGTGCTCCAACCGGTGACCGCACTCCCCCACACCGCCGAACCCCTGCCCGTACAGGCAAGCTCCCAGGGCCGGGCCTTCGGCAGCCAGGAACCCTACGAGCAGTCCACGGCCCAGGACGGCGCCGTGGACCTCCACCTGCCGGTGACCGTCCGCGGTGACCGGATGGGGATCCTCACCGTGCGGATGCCCGAGGACGCGTGCACCCAGCAGACCGTCGGTGAGCTGACCGACCTGGCGGAACTGCTGGGGCACGAGATCGTCGTGGCCGAGCGCGACACCGACCTCTACCTCCAGGCCCGACGAGCCAGTCGCCTCACCCTGGCAGCCGAGATGCAGTGGCAGTTGCTGCCGGCGCGGGCCTGCGCCCGCCCCGAGTACGCCATCGGAGCCCAACTGGAGCCCGCCTACGACATCCACGGCGACAACTTCGACTGGTCCACCACCGCCGAGACCCTCACCCTGACCGTCACCAACGGAATGGGCGAAGGCATCGAGGCCTCACTCCTGACCAACCTCGCCATCAACGCGCTGCGCAACGCCAGACGAGCGGGCGTCGACATCGCCGACCAGGCCGCACTCGCCGACCAGGCCGTCTACGGGCAATACCGCGGGCACCAATACGTGTCCACCCTGCTGCTGTCCTTCGAACTGGCCACCGGACGAGGCCGAGTCGTGGACGCCGGCTCACCACGGTTGTGGCGCTACAGGGACAGATCCGTCGAACGCGTCGAGTTCGACGCGCAACTCCCCCTCGGAATGATCGAGGAATCCGACTACACCGCACAGGACTTCCAGGTACTGCCGGGCGACCGCCTGATCTTCGCCAGCGACGGCGTGTACGCGGCCACCCACGAAGGCGGCGAAACCTACAGCGAACGCGCCCTGGCCCGGGCGATCCACGCCACCAGCCTCCTCCCCGCCGCGGCCGTGCCCCGCGCGATCCTCCAGGAACTGGCCGTATACCGCGACACCGACCCGGACGACGATGCCCTGGTCCTGTGCATGGACTGGTTCGGCCGGCCCTCCCCGGCCTGACCACCCGCTCCAGCGCAGGAGGGCCGGCTGACCGGGCGGGCCTCCGGTTGCGCGCTCTGTCACATCCACTGGCCGGGAGCCGCAGAGCACGGGACGAAACGGGCCCGAGGCCGCACACCGTGCCCTTCGGCGCCCTCACCCGTCACGGGTTTGCGCCAGGGACGCCGCCGCACGGAGGGTGACCATCAGTGAGGCACCACACGGATTCGGCGGCTGGTGTGCGAACGGCCCGTTCGTGCGGCGCACGCTCGCGCAGTGCTCGGTTCTCGGCTGTCGCAGATACACACAGCGTCCCCCACGGAATCATCGGCAGGCGACCGGCACGTGGCCGGCGCGTGAGGAGGACCGCCATGACCGAGAAGGACCTCTACGCCGACGAGCCCGAGCTCGTCGTCACCGCCGTCGCGGGTGACGAGGACGCCCACGCCGGCTCGGAGGAGGGGGTACCGGCCGAAGAAACGGCGCAGGCACGCAACCTGATGCAGCAAGGCCAGTGCTGACCCACTCCGACGAGTCTCCCGGCATCGCCGCTCTCCGTCACAAGGCAAGGAACGCCGACGTGCTCGCCGTTCCGCGAGGGCAATGCCGGGAATCGGTCACCGGCCGGCGATGAGACCGGTGATGAATTTGCGGCAGCGCCCCCGGTGGACGGGGCTGATGCCGTGGATGAGCTGTGCTCCGTAGACAGCGGCAGTGCCGGTGACGGCGGGCAGGACCCGGGGGCTACCGGTGACGGTGTGGATCCAGGAAGTGTCCTGCTCGCCACGGGAGATCTTGTCGTGGGGTGCGATGCGAGTGAACCGCATGCCCGGCTCGTAGCCGGAGTGGGAGCCGGCGTCGAGCCGTGCGTCCCAGACGCCGTCGCCGGGGCCGGTCTCGATGAAGAACTCGCCTCCGGCGGTGGCGTCCTCGATGGTCACGCCGATCCGGGCGACGTGCCGGGGGTGGACCAGCGGGTCAGGACCGATGCCGTCGAGGTGGCGGACCGCGCCCTCGCCGGGCCCGAACTCGATGAACTGCCATGGCGAGGCGCCCCGCGCAGACGGGAACACCTGGCGGATCTCCGGCAGGTACCGGGCGACCGCGTGGTCGAGTACCTCGTGCACGCGGGCGGGCAGGTCGTCGAGTTCGTCGCCCACGTAGGCGGGACGCCAGCCCGTGACCGCGAGATGATCGTCAAGGAGCGCGGTGAGATCGGAGATCTCTTTCGGGTCCAGGAATCCGGGCACGGTGCGGATGGCGAGCGTCTCGGTCAGGGTGATCACGGTCATCCCTTCGGGTCTGCGACGGAAGCGTCCGGCCGCATGAGGCGGACGGGTCTGCCTCATCCTCGAACAGCGTTCGCACGTGCGGCGTGGCGCGGCGGCGGCGCATGGGGGCACCGGCGCGGTACTTCAAGGCTCCGTGACCTGCCTAGTCTCGGCTCTCTTCCAGCCGTGACGACCAAGGAGGTTATCCCGTGAGTGGGCTTGACGACTACGCCGCCAAGATGGCGGCCCGCTTCCACACCTTCGACCAGGACGGTGACGGCCACGTCACCCGCAGGGACTTCCGGCTCATGGCGGAGCGGGTGGCCCGGGCCTTCGACGTCGCCGACGGTACGGACCGGGCCGCCTCCCTCCTGGAGGCGGCCGACCGGTACTGGGAGGGCATGGCCGGCCTCGCGGACGGCAACCTCGACGGCCGCATCACCCGGGAGGAGTTCGTCGGCGCCGCCCTGGCCGGCCTGCATCAGGACCCGGCAGCGTTCACCCGGATCGCCCTGCCCTGGCACCGGGCGGTGTTCACGGCCGCCGACCACGACGGCGACCGCCGCGTCACCGTCAACGCGGTCGACCTCATGCTGGTCGCGCTCGGCGCGGAACCGGAACAGGCCCGCCGCGTCGCGGCCGAACACCGCACCGACCCCACCGGACTGATCACCGAAGACGAGATCCTCACCGCCGTCACCGCCTACTACACCACCGGCCAACCCCAGCAGGCCTTCGCCGTACCCGCCTGAGGAACACCTTCCACTCCAGGCTCCGATGCATCAGCAGTCGCCGGCCAGGCGGCCGGCAGGCCCTCGGTGCGCGATTGCTCGACCGCTCGGCACGGTGGGCTGCCGGGCGACGCATTGCCTGATCTGAACCTGCTTGTTCCTGAACGCCTTTGGAGTCGATACAGGTCCGGAAGGAGGCAACACTGGTGAGGATGTCGGAAGACCCGGCCCTGCCGCAGCCGTTGCTGTGGGACGCGATGCCGAGCAGGGTGCCGTTCTTGTAGAGCGGGCCTCCGCCGTCGCCCTTGCAGATGCCCTTCCCTCCGCCGGCCGCTGCCGCACAGATCATGCCGTCGCGGATGGCCGCGTCCCCGTACTGGCTCCGGCACGCGAACCGGGTCACCAATTGAGTGTTGACGAAACGCAGCTTGGGCGAGGGGACACCCCCCTCAACGGTGGCGCCCCACGCGGCGGCCGTGACCGTACCGGCGAACGTGGCTCCGGCGTTCGCAAGAACTGCGGGTACTGACACTGCTGGTGCGGACCTCATCGTCGGCAGCGGCCAGGGCCGACGGCGAGAGCCCCCGGATGGGCGGCGAAGGCCGGCAGGTCGTAGCGAGGGAACTGGCTCTGCTTCTGACTCGTCGTACGCAACGATCGACGGCGGTCGTTGACGTCGGGGTATAGGGCGGAACGAGCTCGCGTTCCTCAATGTCGCTACGCGTCGGAGTCGAACATTCGGCGGAGGCAAGATCGCGCCGGAAGTGGCGGGCCCGGCAGCATCGAAAGCCACAAGAACGCCGTTCCGGACACCTCGCACGCCTGGCCCCACGCCGGCAGCTGCGGCGGCGCATCCGTGGATCTTGGCCCCAAAGATCAAGGAGCGATGTCCCCTGGTTGCAGTGGAGCACCCGAAGGCGAGCACGTCCGCATCTGATCAAAGGCCTGGTCAGCGACATCTGTCCGGTTCTCACCGGGTGGCCGGTTCGGTCGGGTGTCGATCCCCCGCCGGTTGCGTAGCGTCACCGGTCTGCAACGCAGGGAGGTCTGAACAGCATGGGCAATGCCAGCGCACGGAATGATGCGGGAACGGCCTACATCAACGACGTATTCATGCGCCATCCGCTGACCACGCGGAATCAAGAGGAACTCGAAGTCGCCGCCAGGGCAGCCGGCATCCTGCAGCGGAATCAACTGCGGAACGTATTCAAGCGGACCCCCCAGGGCGGGGGCGAGCAGATCGACCCGATCGGGTTCTCCCTGAACAAGGTGCGCTACGGCGGATTCCCGCGGGAAGAGGCGACCGCTCAGGAGCACGGCTGGCGCGCCTACATGAATATCGGCGTTCCGGTCGTCGAAGAACGGAGCGATATCCAGCAGCCTCCTCCGGACATGATCTCCAAGCAGACGTACATCAACGGCACCGACCCGATCAAGATCACCGTGACGGACACGGTCGAATTCTCGATCTCGAACACGATCAGCTGGTCACTCCAGGGGAGGTGAAACTCACCTTCGGCGCGAAGTCCATCGCATCGCTCCAACAGCAGCTCCAGAAGAGCATGGAGATGAAGCAGTACCAGAAGACCACCCTGCTCAACAGCAAGGACAACCAGGGCGTCAACACGGAGTCCCAGACGGAAGCGACGAGCAATACCACGGCCACGAGTTCCGTCACCGGCACCGGGGAGTTGTGGGGAGAGCTCCTGCTCGGAATCACCGGCTCGGTCAGTGGTTCGCTGACCACCGAATGGAAACACCAGTCGTCGGTCAGTTTCGAAATCATGAGCCGGGCGGATGTCATGGCCACGACGCGGCGTCAGATCCGCCAGTTCGACTACGAGTTCCCCGTGACCTTCGGCGGCTGGGTCGCCTTGTACTATCCCGAGCCCGTGGCTGTCAAGGAGACTCCGCCGCAGGCCGCCGACCCCAAGTACTCCCGTGTCATCGCATGGAAACTCGGCGAGGCAGCCATTGATTCCAGCCACTTCGACCTGGCGGACGAAGGAAAGCGATCCCTGCAGAAGGGGACGGCCGAAATCGTCGCTGTGCGCACCGGAGAGCACCGGGTGTTCCAGCCGGAAGTACTCGACTACCAGAACCAGAAGCAGCCCCTCTAGGGGTCGGGAGGGACACCCATGTCTTTCAAGAACATTTTCGAAAACGGCGGCGACGAAGCCGGCTCCGCCGACAAGGCCGCTCAGGCGCTGGGCAAGGACACTCCGGGAGCCGGTGACGTCTCGGAGGCCGTGCGCAAGCTGGAAAGCGAGCGCGACCCGCGGCTCGTGCGCCAGACCGCGCACGGAGCCTTCGACGTCATGGGTTTCCTGAACCCGCTCTTCCGGAACGCCCAGGACGTGGCCGCCGCGCAGCGGCAGGTTTCCGAAGACCCAGGCTCCACCTCCACCATGGCCTCGGCGACCACGAAGACGTTCGGACCGCCGAAGGTGACCATCAGTGCCGAAGACATGCCAAAACTCGAAGACGTGTCGAGGCTCATGGGCACCAGGAGGAGCTACGCCCTCATCGCAACCGGCCTGGGAACGTCCGAAGGCCTGGCGGTCGACCCGTCCCTGAACACGGCGTACGTCGCCGACCGGGGCGGCCTGAAGCTGTCCGCGGTGAAGGTTGACACCGGCGCCCAGCGCGCTACCGCGAGCGGCCTGGGCGACATCGGCGATGTGAAGGTGGACGGCCAGGGCACGGCCTACTGCACCGACTACAGCGGTGGGCGCCTGCTCGCAGTGGACCTGGCCAGCGGCTCCTCCCGCAAGATCGCCGACGTACCGGGCGCATACGGCGTCGCGCTCGACGCTGCTGGCAGGGCCTACGTCGCCAGCTGGCTGCACGGGCAGCTGATCGCCGTCGACCTGCCGGACGGACAGAAGCGCACGATCACCACCGGCCTGGGGAAGGGAATCGGCGGAGTGGCGCTGGCGGGAAGGGCAAGGCGTATGTCGGCCAGAAGGACGGCGGCGGCAAGCTGTACGAGGTCGACCTGGTCGGCGGAACCCATCGCGTCGTGACCAGCCTTGCCGGCGCGAGCACCGTCCGCGTGGCCCTGGACGGCGCCGGCCGGGCGTACACCATCGACCACGCGAACGGGCGCCTGTACGAAATCGCCCTCGCGGACGGCGCGCAGCGCGTCGTGGCCACAGGCTTGGGAACGTGCGCCGGCCTCGCCCTGGATACCGTGAGCGGCTGGATCTACGTCAGCAACTATGAAGGCCAGCTGTGGCAGATCAACTCCCAGGCGGCCCAGGCCCTGGGCGGCGTCGGCAAGGTCGTAGCGTATTAAGAGGGCGTCTGATCAACCTTGTGGGCATGCTGACAGTCGTGGCCGCAGCCCTGGACCAAGCCGTGAGCCGCTCGCACCGCACCAGCGTGGTCGGCGGGCTTCAAGGCGAACCGGCCCCTGACCCCGCCCAAGCCACTGCCCGGGCCAGCCCTCAGCATCTCCAGCATCAGCCTGAGTTGTACAGGGATCATCGACACGCTCACCGGCACTGCATCACCCGCTACTACCTCCTGTGAACCGACCGTCCGCCCGGCACCCGGTCGGTGCGAACGGATCCGTCCTGGCAGATCGCGGTAGGGCGGCGGGCCCCTCCGTGGAGAGGGCCCGCCGCGTTCCGCAATCCTCGCGCTGCCCGGGGTTCTCGACTGCGGTGGGACCAACGTCGAGGCCGGCCTACACCGAGAGATCCGCCCCTACTCGAAGCCGTCCTGCCGGGAAGTGCGTACTCGACTTCCGGGCCGCGCTGAAGCAGGCACGCCCGTCGCTCATGGCTACCCTCGGTCGGAGTCCCGGAGCTCGGTTGTACCCGGCTCCGGGACCACTGAGCAGGACAGGCGCGCGGGAGGGCGTATGCCGGGGCGCAGCCGTCCTCCAAGTCCTGCCCGACGGGGCCGCGCTCCGCGCCGGGATCTGGTACGTGAACGTCAAAGCCTCCGCCACGACCGGCTCGCCGCGCTCGCCGAACTGGGCGTGGACCGGGCCCGAACGTGACGTCGGAATCGCTGGATCACGCGGTGGGCGCGCGTTCCGGGCCCCGCCGACAACTCGCCCACCCGAAGCCGGTGTCCGGCTCACGGGCGCGGGTGGCCGTGCCCGGGCGGCGGTTGCTCCCGGTCCGACAGCCCGGCGACCCGTGGAACACGATCCGCTCGAACTCCGAGAGCTCCCAACTGCCACTCCCGTCATCGGCAGCCTGGTCGATCGCCCTCAGCAGGCGCAGCGACCGTTCCCGGTTTGCCCCCGGTGGCCGCCTTTCATCGTCTCGAAGCGGCCGCACGCGCCGAGGTCCTCCAGCTCATGGCCGGCCTCGGCCCCCACGGTGCCGAGGCCGGCACTCCGTGCACCGACAACGACTACTGCAGCTGCGCGGTCCTCACCGACGCCTACGCGGCCAAGGAAGGGTGAAGGCCCTGGGCCGGGAACGAGCGTGTTCCGTCCGCTACCGAGATGCATGACGGCTCCACGTCACGATCCGTCGGCGTCGGCGGGTGCTGTCGATTTTCGTGACCATCGATCCCGTGCCACGGCAGGTGCCTCCCGTTGAGCTGAGCATCTGCTGTCGAAGACACGTGGACGGATCCAAGCACGGCGCTCTCCAGCCGGAGAAGTGGCCTTGGTGGGCCCGGACATCGTCACCGGTGCGGCGGCGATCACGGATGGACGTGGCCGCTGGGCTGTGTGCCGGCCGGGGCTTCGTCGGCTGGCCGGGCCCCGTGCGTGGACCTTCTCGTCGCCCTGCCACCCTGACACGGGCCAGCCGCCCTGCCAGGGCTTCTGCGCGGGCCTCCCCCGCGCGGGGGAGGCGGATCACTCTCCAGTGCGAAGACCTGACGTGCGTGGAGGCGTGATCGTGAGCGTATGACGAGCTCTCCTGATCTGAGCCAGGTGCCGGGCGCATGAATCCGATAACAGCGGTACACGCCGCCCGGCGATGGCGGCCGGCGCGCCGCCCGGAGGCGGTGCCCCTGAAGTGGGCCTGGCCCGCGTACCTGTCCGCAGCCGACCAACTGATCTACGCGACGGGGAAGGGCTACTACGCGACCCAAGGGCGTCTGGGCATTCCCGGCGGACCACCGGTCACCGCCTCGCAGTACAGCGACACTTCCAACGTCGCGCTCGCGCAGTGGATGCTGGCCTCATTGGGCCTGTTCTCCGTCGCCATGGCGCTCGCCGCCGTACGTCCATGGGGCGGCCTGATACCGCGCCCGCTGCTGCTGCTCGGGTTGTGGGGAACGGCCGCCCTGGCAGCCGTCAGCCAGATCCACGTGGCTCAGGAAGTCCTTCTCGGCTCCGGGGCCCCTGGTTGGTCGGGGCGGGCCGCGGTGCAGGGCGCCGTGGGCCTGTGCCTGTGGCTGGCCTTGGCCTGGCTCTTCACTCGTCGACGAGGACAAGAACGCCACAGCCGCGGTGAAGACGGCGCGAGGCGCGGAATGAAAGAGGTGGAGGTGTTGGATGGCCGGCCCCCCACGCGCCGCACCCTGCCAGTACGCCGATGGGCCGCCTACGCGACGTGTGCCTGGACCCTCGCCGGCTACGGAACGCTGAAACTCTACTGGGCGCTGGGTGGCACGGCGCTCACCTCCAGTGCTCCCCTGCCCCGGTCGGCCCGTGAGGAGCTTGTCGCGCAGACCCCCGGCACGATGGCCGGACATTGGATATCGGTCGGCCTGGTCCTCTTGGGCGCCTTGGCGGCGCTCGCCACGGTTCAGCCCTGGGGGCAGGTGCTGCCGCGCCGACTCCTGACCGTGCCGATGTGGATCACCGGCACCCTCATGGTGCTGCGGGCCTGGGGCGCGCTGGGCTTCGGGTTCGTCGGCGACGCCATGGTGCTGACGGGCGTGCTTCACGTGGACCCGCCCGACACCGCGATCGCGCACCATCTCTCCCGCGTGGACCTGCTGTTGTGGTCACCCTACTTCCTGGTCTGGGGCCTGTTGTGGGGTGCGACCGCCTGGGCCACGCCGAGGCGACCGGCCCCCTGACTCGGGCCAGCCATCCACTGGCCGAACGGCCCCAGACCTGCGGGCTCCCCCGTTGGCTCCTCCGCCGCACCGGACTCCTCATCCCGGCATCGTCATCACGGAAGGGCGGGCAGAACCCTGCGGTTGGCCACAGGCTCGGATCCCGCCTCGACCCTCGCGGCCTCATTGGCGCAGGCCGGGGCAGCCGGGTCCACGCCGGTGTGAACGGAGACGGCGGGGGCGTTGCCCCACTGACCGGGTGCGGCCGCGGGCGTGCCCGCGGCCACGTCATGGTCCGTTGCAGCAGCTCGTGGAGTCGGCCCGGGCCCGGCGAAGATCACCGTTGTCAGACCCTCTTGCTACTGTCGCGAACCCGAAAGGACGGATGGTCTTGATGAGCGACAACGATGTGCGGCAGTCCGGCATCCACATATACGACCAGTGGACGGCGATGTGGAACGGTGATCTGGACCTCGCCGAGAAGATCATGGCGCCGGAATTCGTCCTGCGCTATGCCCAGGCAGGCACCGAGGCCTTCGACGATGTCCGCACTCCGCAGCAACTCGCCGACATCATCGCGGCCTGGCACCGAGGGCGGCGCGGACTTCGCTTCGTCGCCGAAGGCTCGACTGTCGTGGACCTCGCGCTTGTCGATGGCGCACTGACCGGCCTGGTCGCCCGCCCCTATCTCGCTACCGTCCCGGACGAGGACGGCCGGACCGTCGCCAGGAGCGGGACCGACACCCTGAGGATCGCCGGCGGCTTGATCAGCGAGGTGTGGTCCGTGTCCTCCGGTGCCGCTGGCCGAACCTTTTACCACTAGGCCGTGCTTTAGAAGTTGCTGGTGTACTGGGTGGGCCGTCCGGGACGGTCGCGGGCGGCCATCCAGGTCGTCAGGTCTCGGGCGATCCGATGGATGCTGGTCTCGGCGACGACGTCATGTTCGCGACAGGTGGTGTCGCGGCGGACTACCTCGTAGCCGCCCTCGTCCAGGACCGCGACGGAGGTGAACCAGCCGGGTCGCCTTCATCGGACTGAATGACATGCGGGACCGACACTTCTAGCAGGTCACAGCCATTCGTTGATCGCGGCGATGTGGACGGTGGCTTCGAGGCGGACCGCGAGTTTGTCGAACCGGGTGGCCGCCTCCCGGTTCCGCTTCAGCCGGTTGATGCCGCACTCGACCGCGTGCCGGGCCTTGTAGTCCTCACGGTCGAAGGCCGGAGCCGGAGGCCGCCCGCCAGACATCCCCCGGCGTCTGCGATGGCCGGCCTGATCGGCAGGTTCCGCAATCGTGCAGCGATCCCGCGCCGCCGCAGATACGCACGGTTCAAGCGTCACGAATACGCCTTGTCGCCACGGACCCTCAGAGGACGGACGCGGGGCCGGCCCAGCCCGAGCCGAGGAACCCGGATGATGTCCAGAACGGCCGTGACCTGCGGTGACCAGCGGCGATAATGGCTTCTGTCGTTGTTCGCAGGCGAGGTGATTCTTCGGGGCCCAGCCTCCGCAGGACCGGCCCAAGCGCGGTCGTCGGGTTCGGCCTGGTTGCCGCCTGGCAGTTCGGCCTGCCCGTCACTGCGGGCCCCGGCCGCGCCCTGATGAGCCCGGCAGATCTGGAATCGACGTTCACCCCCCAGGCGATCAGGTCGGCCGCGTCCGCCCGGGTCTGTAGCCCGGTCAGCAGCGCTGACCAGACCCCCTCACGCTGCCACACCGCACTCGACGGCAAGCCACCCATCAGCCGCGTCAACAGCCCTGCGGGTCAATACACCTAGGACACCTCTTTTGGATCAAGCCAGCGGTAGGAATGATTCAGACGAACATCAGGGTGCGGGAGCGCGCAGGGGAACTTCGCCGGGGAGCCGGGCGTCTGATCAGCAGGACAGTGAGCACTGGGTGTACGGGGGTAGCGAGTATGACAATCACGCTGGCCGAGGAGATCATGTTGCTGTCCCTGGACGACAAGTCCGGATCGGCCAAGCAGAGGCAGGCCGCTGGCTGGGCGGTGGCGGGTGGGATCCTGCTCGAACTGGTGCTGGCCGGGAAGACTTCAGTCGAGGGTAAGCACCTCGAACTGGTGGACACGACTCCGACCGGAAATTCGCTGCTCGACAGTCGGACGGCGCTGATCGAGACCTGGATGCGGGGGCGCCGCAAGCGCCGGGTGACGGAGTGGCTGACGAAGGACCAGCCCAAGGCCGTCGCCGCGGCAATCAAGTGCCTGTGCGAGCGTGGGGTGGTCGTGGAGGAGAAACATAAGGCACTCGGCGTGTTCCCGATACGTCGCTACCCCGAGGCCGACGCCGCGGTGGAACGGGAACTGCGGGACCGGCTCCGGGTCGTGGTGCTGGACGGCGCCGAGCCGGACACACGGACAGCTGGCCTCATCGCGCTGATCCACTCGGCCAAGCTGCACCGTCTGGCCTTTCCCGACGGCCATCGCAAGGAGATTGCCGCACGGATGGAGGAGATCGCCACAGGGCAATGGGCAGCCGAGAGCGTCCGCTCCGCCATCCGCGACATGCAGGCAGCGATGGTCGCAGTAACTTTGGTCACATTCACCGCAGCTGGCAGCTAGGCCGTTTCCTTCGGATCACCTAGGTGTATTGCCCCGGGAGGTTGTGGACGGGTGATGCAGGTCTCGGCTGAGGCGTCTTGAACGGGTGAGGGCCTTCCGGGTTCGGTGTGGATTGCGACGTCTACACCGAGCGACAGAAGGCCCTCATGCCCCACCGTAATGCACCCCTGACCGAGACCGGTCGCCTTCGCCTGGCCCGTTGCGTGGTCGAGGACGGCTGGCCGCTGCGCCGGGCCGCCGAACGCTTCCACGTCTCACCGACCACGGCCCAGCGGTGGGCCGACCGCTACCGCGATCACGGCGAGTCGGGCATGCGTGACAGGTCCTCGCGCCCGCGTCAGAGCCCGCGCCGGACCCCGACCCGCACCGAACGGCGGATCATCAAAGTCCGCCTCGCCCGCCGGTGGGGGCCGGCCCGCATCGCCCACCTGCTGGGCCTGGTGCCCTCAACCGTGCACCGCGTCCTCGTCCGCTACCGGCTGGCCCGACTCTCCCACCTGGACCGGGCCACCAG
This sequence comes from Streptomyces sp. ADI95-16, assembly GCF_003721495.1. Lineage (NCBI taxonomy): Bacteria > Bacillati > Actinomycetota > Actinomycetes > Kitasatosporales > Streptomycetaceae > Streptomyces > Streptomyces sp. ADI95-16. The sequence goes on from NZ_CP033581.1 coordinate 271,854, forward strand.
CCGGGTCATACGCCGCTACGAACGCGAACGCCCCGGCGAACTGGTCCACGTGGACATCAAGAAGCTGGGCAACATCCCCGACGGCGGCGGCCACAGAGCCCTGGGGCGCCAGGCCGGCCGCAGGAAGCGGCCCCGCCTTGGCTACAGCTACATCCACACCGCCGTCGACGACCACTCCCGCCTCGCCTACAGCGAGATCCTGACCGACGAGAAGAAGGAGACCGCCACCGCCTTCTGGCAGCGGGCCCAGGCCTACTACGCCAGCGTCGGAATCACCGTCGAGCGCGTCCTGACCGACAACGGATCCTGCTACAAATCCCACGCCTGGCGCGACCTGCTGGCAGCGGCCGGGATCACCCACAAGCGAACCCGGCCCTACCGACCCCAGACCAACGGCAAGGTCGAACGCCTCAACCGCACCCTCACGGAGGAATGGGCATACGCCCGCCCCTACCAGTCAGAACAAGAACGACGCGACGCCTTCCCGCACTGGCTGCACACCTACAATCACCACCGCGGACACACCGCCCTCGCGGGCAAACCACCCGCCAGCCGCGTCCACAACCTCACAGGGCAATACACCTAGGACGTCTCGTTTGGATCTTGCGAGGCTTGTCATACTTCCCGAGTGGAGATGCAAGCCGAGGAGGCAGCGCGGCGTTGGCTGGCAGATCAGGGTGTCAGCCAGGTGCGCGACGGGTGGGAGAGCGACGAGCAGCCGGACACGTTGCTTACCGCCAACCAGGTAGCGCACTCCTGGGCCGGTGATGTGTTCGCCGAAGACCTGGATGCAGCCGACCAGGTGAGGTTGGCTTTCGGGCTGCTGGACCTCCTCGACGAGTACTGGGTCACGTGCGAGATCCGTTTCGCGAACGAAGGTGCGGAGGGTCCGCTGCCGGCCGACGTGCTGTGGGGCGGCTACCGTCAGCGGCTGGAGGCGGACCGGGAGGCCGAGGCCGTCACCTACTCGCTGTGGGTGGACTGGTTCGAGGACCACGCCACGTCCGCGATGGCCTTCGCCGAGGTTCTCGGTAACGACATCGACCGGGTGGTGGCCGAGCGATCGGAAGCCCTGCTCCGCCGAGCCCGTCGGGTTCTGGAGTGTTCGGGACCGGTGCGCTGGACGGTGAAGGAGCTGACGTACCGCACCGCCATGCGGCTTCCTGCCCTGCACTCAGCCCTCTTCCGCGGCCTCCTGGCGAGCTTCCACGACGTCTACGGCGACCTGGAGCCTGCTGCCGCACTGACCTTCCTCGGCCGGCTGGATCTCCCCACGGACACCCAGCACCTTGCCGAACTGCGCCACGTACTTGCTGGCGGGCACAAGAACCACTACCGCAGCCCTGGCGCCTGGGACGATGCGCTTCGCTCCTGCTCCTGAGCCGTTGGCCTGGCAGACCAAAGAAAGATGCCAGCGACGTAGAGTCCGGCCAGGTAGATGGTTGCGGTCTTCTCGTAGCGGGTGGCGATGCCTCGCCACTGCTTCAGGCGGTTGATGCAGCGTTCGACGGTGTTGCGCTGCTTGTACGCCTCACGGTCGAAGGCGGGTGGCCTACCGCCCTGGCTGCCGCGCCGCAGCCGGTGGCCGCGTTGATCGGCCGGAACGGGGATGACCGCCCGGATTCCGCGCTTGCGCAGGTGCTCGCGGATCGCGCGTGAAGAGTACGCCCTATCGGCCAGGACCACGTCCGGCCTGGTACGGGGACGTCCTCGCTGCCGAGGGACGCGGAGGCGGGCCATGACGTGAGCGAAGACGGGCGCGTCACCGGCCTGTCCGGCGGTGAGCACGAAGGCCAGTGGCCGACAGTGGGCATCGGAGACGAGGTGGATCTTCGTGGTCAGTACACCGCGAGACCGGCCGATGGCATTGTCATCGGGCTCACCGGCCGGGGCCCCTTTTTGCGGGCCCCGGCTGCGTGCTCGTGAGCGCGCACGACAGTGGAGTCGACCGAGACAGCCCAACCGAGGTCTTCCTCGGCATCGGCCTGCGCGCTGAGCGCGGAGAACACCCGCTCCCAGGTGCCGTCGATGGCCCACATCCGCAGCCTGTTGTAGACGCCCCTCCAGTTCCCGTACCTCTCGGGCAGGTGGACACACTGCGATCCGGTCTGGGACTTCCAGGCGATCGCATCGATCACTTCACGGTGATCCCGCCACCGGCCGCCCCGCTTCGGCGTCCGCTCCGGCAGCAACGGCTCGATCCGCGCCCACTGCTCGTCAGTCAACGACACACATCAACCAACTATCAGATGATCCGAAGGAAACGGCCTAGCCGCCGGGCGTCCGCGGACCGGCGTCAGTACACGAGCAGGCGGTCGCAGGTGATGGTGCCGCTGGGGAGCGAGGCGTCGCTGTTGAGGATGTAGAAGGCGCCGTCGAAGCTGGTCGGGGTCATCCTCGGCACGACGACCAGCGTCTGGCCCGCCATCTGGAGCCCGAACCGCCGCACCACGTTCGTGTCCAGCAGGGCGAACAGGTTCGGCGTCAACGCCGGGAGCCGCAAGATCCGGTAGGTGCGGTCCCCTTGCGTTCCCGTCACCAGCGCCTGGTACTGGGTGTCCCCCCACTGCGACGGGTGCGTCGCGACCCGTCCCGCCGCGTCCAGGGCCTGCAGCCGCAGCTGCGTGCTGTCTCGGACGCCGGCCATGTGGATGTGCAGCTGGTCGAGCTTCCGGGCGGCCTGCGAGTTGATCCCCAGCCCGATGTAGCGGTACTGCACGGGAACGTCGCCGCCCCTGCGGGCGTTCTCCCAGGCCTCGTGCCAGTAATTCGCGACGTTGGGCGTCAGCAGGAACGGGCACTCGATGCCCGTGATCCGGCAGGCCGGGACAGTCAGGTAGTTGTGCGTCGATACGGGCTCGCCGTGCAGCACCACGTAGTTGGGGGTGGTCTTGAGGCAGTCCGCCTTGTGCCCGCTGGGCGGGACGATCCCCTGTGTGCAGTACTGCACGTCCTGCCACAGCGGGTCGGTGTCCGCGGGACTGCCGCAGAGGGGCTGCATCTGGGCCGGGGGGCACGGGCTCGGGCCGCCGGGAGGAGGCGGATCCGTGGGACAGGGACAGCACGACGTACCGCCGGAGCCGGGCGGCGGACACGCCGCCGCGGACGCGCTGCCGCCCGCCCCGGCCAGCAGGGCACCCGCACCCAGGGCACCGGAAAGCGCCACGAACTGACGCCGGGGCATGCCGTTCGGCGTGCTGGTCGCATTCATGCAAGGACTCCGATGGTCGACGACCGCTGCTTCGACCGACCAACCTAGGCGCCGGACCGCCCGCCTCCCGGGAAGGTGCGGGAGGAGCGCCGAGGATTGCGCCGGAAGGCCGAACGGCGGCTCTTCACCACCGGCCGGAAGGCTCGTGACTCGGATCACAGAATGCGCAAGTTTGAGAGCCGGGGCGCGTTACGGCGCACACAGGGCGCGCACTCACCGCATCCTGAGCCTCTCCCCGTGTCAGACCCGGACCACGCCACAGTCTGCCGTCGGCCGAAGGCTGAAACCTCCCTAACCTCGTGGACAGTTGTCAGCCGTGGAACCCCTTGCGAAGATCAACTAGCTGCCGATAGTCGGGCAGTCATTCGACCAAGGGGGAACCATGAAACTGACCCGAGCCGCGCTCGCCCTGACCGCCGGAGCCCTGGCTCCGGCCCTGCTGCTCGCCACCCCGTCCCTCGCCACCGCCGCGCCGGTCACGGCGGCGGCGTCCGCGAGCACCGTGGTGGACTCCGACACGGAGAACGCCGTCGCCATCGCCAAGATCCTGGCCGACCCCGCGAGCGGCAGGGCCGTCAAGCGCGAGGCCAACAAGGCCCTCGACGGCAGCCCGGCCGACCGCGTCGCGTTCCTGACGACCGGCCTGGCGAAGGCCCAGGACGAGGACAACCAGGTCACCATCCTCAAGCTCCTCCCCACCGGCGGTCGCGCGGTGGTCCGGGAAGCCAACAAGGCGCTCGACGGCACCCCCGCCGACCGAACCGCCTTCCTGGCCACGGGCCTCGCGAAGGCTCAGGACGAGGACAACGCGGTCACCATCGTCAAGCTCCTGGCCGACCCGGCCAGCGGCAAGGCCGTCAAGCGCGAGGCCAACAAGGCCCTCGACGGCACCGCCCTCGACCGGACCGCTTTCCTGAAGACGGGCCTGCGCCTCGCCCGAGCCGAGGACGACCGCGTCGAGGTCGTACGGATCCTGGCACGCCCGGGCATCAGCGACGCGCTGCGAGCGGCGGCCGAGAAGGCGCTGAACGGCACGCCGGAAGAGCTGCGGTCCTTCATCACGGTCGGCCAGTACCAGGTCTGACCCCACTGCGGCAGCCCCCGCGAAGGGGGCTGCCGCCCAGGCACGGGCAGAGGGCTCCGCACGGACACGGCGAACGCCTCAGGGGCCAGCTCCAGATACCTCTGTGGGCGGGCCGGAGCCCGCCAGTGCGGCTGGGACGGCCGGTCATTCGGCCTCGTCCACCAGCCCTCCGACATCCTGGTCTTCCTCCAGGAGGCGGGGTGTGAGAACGCCGAGGATCGCTCACCCGGCCGCCGCGGCTGACCCCGCCCCGGTCGACGGCCCGGTCGCCGCTGGTCTCGGCCACAAGGTCCGGCCGCCGGACCAGGACCACGTCCAGGATGCGCCTGGGCCCCCACGCGCAGACCCCCGTGCAACGCCTGCCCCGGCACGGACGACGGCGTGGCGGCGCCCGCCCTGGTTGCCCTTCGCCTCGGCGGCCCGCAGCCCGTCGTAGGTCAGTTCGCGCTGGAGTTCGCCGGCGGCGGCGAGGGTCTGCGCGGGGCGAGGCGGCTCTGGTGCAGGACGTCGAGCACGTCGAGGATGTGCCCGGTGCCGCGCAGGCGGGACATCTCCGAGAGGTGCAAAGCGTCGCCCGGCCGCGCGTACGCGAGCAGTTCGCCGAATTTCGGCCGCCAGCGGGCGGGGCGCCAGGCGAAGCGACCGGACGCCCCCTGGCAGTGAGCTCGATGGCGCCGATCCTCGGCGGTCCTTCCCCCGGTTCTTCCCCCTTTCCCTGAGCGCGGCAAACATCGCCGACGTCCAAGGGCCGGCTCGCCATAAGGCAGGCGGGCATCGGGAGCGCAATTGGCGATATGCGGAACGGCGGAATGCATGGCGTGCCATGCGGTCGGCCGTCACGGATTCAGCCGCAGGGCCATGGCTCAACAAGTAAGTCAAGACTTACCTTTAGGGAACTTTGACCGTATGGTGTGGCTCGAATCGAAGGAGCCCTCTGTTGTCGAAAATGAATGATCCCGCGGTGCGTGCGGTTGCATCGGAGCGGGATTATGTGTCCTCCTTGTACGAGTTGCTCACCGAGCGCATTTCCGAGGCGCGAGTACACCGGGCGAGTGTGCTGAAAGCCCCGGCGGAAAGCGCTGGTGAGGCATACGAGAGAGAAATCGCCGCCGAGCGTCTGACCAAGGAAATCGGCCGGCTGGAGGGCGCCGAAAAGGGGCTGGTCTTCGGGCGCATCGACTGGACGGATGGCACGGCCCTGCGCATCGGGCGGATCGGACTGCACACGGAGGAGGATGACCTGCCTCTGCTCGTGGACTGGCGCGCGAACGCGGCGCGGCCCTTCTACGAGGCGACACCGGTCCACCCGATGGACCTGCGGCGGCGTCGGCATCTGCGCCTCGAAGAGCGCACGGTCGTCTCGGTGAGCGACGAACTGCTGGACGGTACCGCCCCGACCGACGAGGACGTCGTGGGGGACGGCCCGTTGACCGAGGCCCTGTCGGCACGGCGTACGGGCAGGATGCACGCGGCCGTCGCGACGCTGCAGACCGAGCAGGACGAGATCGTCCGCTCCGCCCACCGCGGGGTGACCGTGGTACAGGGCGGGCCCGGCACCGGCAAGACGGTGGTCGCCCTGCACCGGGCGGCCTACGTCCTGTACGCGTTCCCGCGCGCCGCGGAGGAGGGCGTCCTGGTGGTGGGCCCGAACGCCCGGTTCCTCGACTACATCTCCCAGGTCCTTCCCTCGCTCGGAGAGAACGACGTCGTTCTGGCGACCTGCCCGGAACTGGCCGGGGTGTCCACGGACACCGTGGACCGGTTCGATACGGCGCGGCTCAAGGGCGGCTCCGACCTCGCCGACGCCTTGGCCGGCCTGTTGCGCGTCCGCCAAGCCCCCGCCGGTGACTTCACCGTGCGGGTCGGACAGGAGCTGGTCCGCCTCTCCGGCGAGGAAGTCGCCACGGCACGCGGCGCCGCCGTGGCAGCCGTACCGGGGCACAACCCCGCGCGCCAGGTGTTCAAAGAGCTCTTGGTCGACGCCGTCACCGACGCGATGCAACGGGACATGGGCGACCTCCTGGAGCAGATCGACGCCGATGCGGAAAGGATGACGGGCCTCAACCTCGACCGGTTCACGGGAGCCGCCCAGCGACGTGTCGAAGGTGCTCCCGACGCGGGTCCGGCGCACGAGCTGGACCTGGACGCCATCCGGGCCGATCTCCTCGACGACGCCGACGTCGAGCGAGCGGTCGAGGTGTTGTGGCCTCGGCTGGTACCCGGTGACCTCGTGCAGGCGCTCCTGACGAACGCCGGCCCTCTCGCCGAGCACCTGCCCCGTCTGACCGCACAGGAGCGGTCCCTGCTGCTGCGCGGTCCGGACGACCCGTGGACGGATGCCGACGTGCCGTTGCTGGACGAGGCGGCGAGCCTGCTCGACGGCCCCCCCGAGCGGACGTACGGGCACGTCGTCGTCGACGAGGCGCAGGAACTGACCGCCATGCAGTGGCGGATGATCGTCCGCCGCTGCCCGGCAAGGGCGATGACGCTGGTGGGTGACTTCGCCCAGGCAGGCCCGGTCGCGACAGCGCTCGGCTGGAAGGAGGCACTGAGCCCCCACGTCGGACCGCGGTTCAAACTGCACAACCTGACCGTCAGCTACCGCACCACGCAGGAGATCCTGGAGAGCGTCCGGGACCTGCTCACGCGGATCGCTCCGGGCCAGAAGCCCACACGGTCACTGCGAAGCGGTGAGAGCCCCCGCACCGTGACCACGCCTGTGGACGGGTTGGCCACCGCCATTGTCCGGGAACTCCGCGCCCAGAGCACCGCGCACCCGGGCGAGCTCCTGGGAGTGATCTGCGCGGACACCAGGGTGAGCGAGCTGACGGCCCAGGGCATCGCTCACCACGCACGCATCGTGCCGGCGTCCGAAGCACGCGGCCTGGAATTCGACGGGGTCGTCGTCATGAACCCGGAGGAAATCATCACGGCCCGCCCCGGTGGGGAAAGGGACTTGTACGTGGCCCTGACCCGGGCCACCAAGCGCCTGTGCACGATCACCGTCCAGCCCGCCTGACGGCTCGGCGCCCGTCGTCGCCGCGGGTGCACCCGGCGCGGTACGGACACCGGCCCACGCGCACGGGGCTGCTCGCCGCCTCACCGCTCGTGGCCGCACCCGGCACCACGCGGCCGACCTCGCGGGAGGCGACGTACGTGGCGTCTTGTGCGAGCTGCGGGCCGAGGCCTCGGGCCAGGCAGCCGGCAGAGCCGAGGCGCCCGCGCCGCTACCCGAGCTAGGCCTACGGGCGTCACCGGCGGCTCGCGCCGCAGGGCGTGTGCCGTCGACGGAGTCGATGGCACGGCTCAGGCGGGACCGACCCGCCACTTCTGCCATTCCTCCCCGTTGCATTCCCAGAGCCACACTCGCTGCGGGTTGTTGAACGCCTGGGCGGGATCGCCGTCGAGGCAGCGCCCGTTCCAGGCGCTCTTGATCTCGCCGGTGGAATAGAACTTCCACTGCTGGTTCCAGTGCCCGCCGTCAGACCAGCCCCTCCAGTGGTATCGGGTGATGGCGCTGCCGTTGTTGTCGTTCAATACCGCGTCGAGGGCAAGGCCGTCATACGCGCGGAAGCTGATCCTGTCGTCCAGCATCGGGAATTCCCACTTTTGCCACTCCGCTCCGTTGCAGCTCCACAGATAGACCTGCCCGCCGTCCCACGACTGAGTGGGGTTGGCGTCAAGGCACTCCGAGGACCACCGGTTGATGAGGGTGACACGTTCCGGACGAGGGGGTATCTCACCCTTCGGGCCCTTGGGACCGAACCGGGCCGCGAACTCCGCGAAAGAGATTTCATTCCTCTCCAAAGGCGCGATCGGACGCCCCTGGTCTCCACTTCGCGGATCCGCAGAAGCGCCGCTCACCGAAAGGAATGCCACCGCTGCCGCAGTGAACACGACGAACGCCATGAGTCTCATCACTGGCCGTCCCTCCCAGACATGCGAGTAAAGTCCGACTGTCGCCCAGCAGGCGCGGTACCGAGAAGAGGAAATCGGGTAAATGTCCGAGGGGCATGCACACTCTGGCTGACAGCCGCCGGCGCGACCAAAGGTGGGTCCCCCCTCACGGTGGAGCCTGAGGACCGCCACAGGTGGGAGTCCCGGCCAGCGCACGCCGTCAAGCGCGGCAACACCGAGGCGCTCATCGCGCGACTCGCGGCGACCGTCCGTTCGGGGCCGGTTAGTCTCGGGGCATGCGGATCTCCGTTTCCTCGGACATGGACGAACCCGTGGCTCGCGCGCTCCTCGGGCAACTGCGCGACCGCGGCCACGAGGTGATGACGTACGGGGCGCTGAGCCCCGGCGACGATCCGCAGTGGGCGGCCTGCTCGGAGGCGGCGGCTCGCGAGGTCGCCGCCGGGAACGCCGACCAGGCCGTCGTGTGCTGCTGGACCGGTACGGGCGCGTCGATCGCCGCGAACAAGGTTCCCGGCGTACGCGCGGCCCTGTGCACGGACGCCTACACGGCGGACGGTGCGCGCCGCTGGAACGACGCCAACGTGCTCGCGCTCAGCCTGCGCCTGACCTCGGAACCACTGCTCAAGGAGATCCTCGACGCCTGGTTCGCCGCCGAGGCGAGCGCGGACGCCGAGGACCGGGAGAACGTGGCGCGCGTCGAACGGCTCGACAACACCAGGCCCACAACCTGAATGAAGGCGGTGACTACGCCGGCGGGTGGGGGTGGGGTGGTTCGCTTCCGGCACCGCGCCCGATTCCGCTCACGTCCCCCTGCGATCTCCCTCTCGGTGTGAATGCACCGCGGCGGGGTGGTGTCAGCCGGTTCGCCGGCACGCAGTCGCTCCCTTGCACGGCGGCTGGTCACCCCGTAACGGCGGCCGACCGGCCCAACCCTCCCCCACCAGGTACGACGCGCACGGCGCCGATGACACCCACCCGCAGTCACCAGCCCGCAGATTCACACCGGGCCGGCGGCCTGCGCCGGGTGGGTGGATCTCGCGATGCCAGCGGGTGACGGTTACGGACAAAGATCGGCTGCGTCCGAAATTCGGCTAATAACACCGAGTCCTGTGCACCGAGCGAAGAGGTCGTGCCGACCGTGTTGAAGACTGCAATTCGGATCGCTTCCGCCACCGTCCTGGTCACCGTCTCACTGGGCTTCGGCTCACCCGCCGGCGCCGCGGCGGATCCGTACCCGGGCACCCCGCAGCAGATCCGTGATACCGGCCCCTGCGGCCCGACCGGCGGCTACCGCGTGTCGGAGTGGTTGCGGACCACGACGGACCCCGGGATCCGGGCGGACGTGGACCTCGCCGCGGTGCGCGAGGCCTGGTACTGGCGGCACGACGGGAACACCCTGTGGCGGGGCGACACGCGGGACCCCGCAACGATCTTCCCCAGCGGCTTCACCCCGCGGGGCTCAGACCTCACCCCGCTGGCGCAGTGGATCACCGGAGGCGCCGGGCAGGCGAACGCCGCGCACGTGAGCACCAGTTGTGAGCGGTGGGTGGCGCAGGAATTCGCCACGGGGGGCGGGAACGACGGCTGGGTCTACGCGATCCAGGCTCCAGGCGGGATCGACGTCAACGCCACCGCGCGGCAGACCGGCATCACATCGCAGTACCTGTGGAACAAGGAGATCGACTTCCCCGGCGGCATCGAGGGCAGGTTCATCGAGGGGGCCTGCCAGTACCACCTCGTCGGCCTCGACCCGCAGACGAATGACCGCATCTACCAGAACCTCGGCTGTGTGACGAACAGTGGCTTCCGTCCGGTCCCGTTCAAGCACAAGGGCAAGGAACCGGTCGGCGCGCCGCACTGAGCTGATGCCGGCCGGGAGCGGGTGCCGCTCCCGGCCGGCCGTGTGACGCGCAGCGCCAGGTGGTGACGGGGTGCAAGACCCTCGATCACCTGGCGCTGCGCGTTTTCTTCGGGCAGCGGCCACACTCGGGCCGCGCGGCAGGGGTCAGGCGGCGGCGAGACTGACCTGGTCGTCGAAGATCACCCAGCGCTGGCCGCGGTCGGCGCTGTCGCAGGGCTTGGTCGAGAGGTTCGGAGTGTTCCAGGCGTTGGCGAAGCAGTAGGCCGGAGCGTAGGTGAGGGTGATCTGCTGGCCCGAGACGGTCCAGTACTGGCCCTGGTCCTTGGGGTCGCACGGCTTCACCGATACGTCCTGAGTGTTCCAGGTGTTGGCGAGGCAATAGGCGGGAGCGTTGCGGAGGGAGATCTGCTGGCCCGAAACGGTCCAGTGCTGCCCTCGGTCAGCGGCATCGCACGGCTTCGTGGAAACCTTCGGGGTTTCCCAGGTGTTGGCCAGGCAGTAGAGACCGGGAGCACGCAGGGCCGGAGCCACGGCGTTGGTGGCTTCCGCTCCGGCCGCCGGCAGGAGGGAAGCGGTGAGGGCCAGCGTCGCGATGGCGAGCGTCTTGCGGACGGCGATTGCCATGGGGTGGAATCCGTTCTTGCTGTAGGCGTGGGATTCGCGCATAGACGCGAGATGCATCCCCAACTCGGTTTCGAGCGCTGGGTAATTGGTAGCACCACCCATGAATTGGCCAACGGTTTCTGCATAGTCCGTTCATTCCAAAGAGTCGCTACATGTGATGATCCGATACCGATGGCGGCTCGATATCAGCACTGCCCGTCCACGGGTTCCTCGCCCGGCTCCCCGCCGCCCTGTGTCCCATCGGGACGCTGCTGCTCGTCAATGAACGCGACGGCATCGGCGACGCGGGTACTGTCGCCGCCGCCCTCTGGCTCGGCCAGGCCCCCTCGGCAGCCCGGTCATCGGCCGGCTCGCCGACCAGCGCGGCCACCGCCCCGTCCTGCCGGCCGCCTCCGCCGGCCTCACGGTGCCGCAGGTCGGACCGCCGGCCCGGGCCCGCTGGGCACGGCCGGACGCTCTTCGCCCTGCACCGCACGGCGCCCGGGCCGACGGAAACCGCCACCGCCGCGCACGGCGGCGTACGACTGTGGCCCCCGGGCCTGGCGCTGCTGTTCGCCATGGCCGTCCTGCAGGGCGCCGCCTGGAGCGGCGCCACCGGGGTCAACGCGCTCGCCGAGTCAGCCGGTTCCCCGGGGGCCGCCGGGCTCGTCCGGTAAGCCACGACCGTGGTCGGCAGCGGCCTGATCATCGGCCAGGCGCCGGCCGGGAGCTGGGCCCGGCGGTGGGGCAGGAGGTGAACAACGGCGCTCGTAGGAGGTCGCCGGATAGGCGTGGTCGGGGACGTCGGCAACAGTACGGGCACAGGTCTCCCCGGTGATCATGGAGTTGCGACGCTCTGTGATCACCGGGGAGACCTGTGCCCGCGCTTCCATCATGGCTGACCGAACCGCTCTGGGACCAATGCGCGATCCTGCTGCCTGAGCGCGGATCGCGCTCGACGCCTACGACCGGGTGTGGCGGACGGATACGGCATTCCACTGGGTCGTGTCCTGGCCGGCGCCAACCGCCACGACTCCCCGTTGCTCGCCCCGACCCTGGACCGCCTGAACGACCTGGGACCGTTGCCCGACAACGTCACCGTGCACCTGGAAGCCGGCTACCACCGCCGTTCGGACGCTAGCGTCCGGTGTAGGTGAACTCGTCGGCCGGGCTGGTGGGAGAGGTGGCCTTGCCGACCGTCACGGTGAGGTTCACCGTCTGGTGGTCGTCGAGCTGACCGGGCGCGGTTGCGGTGATCTGTCCGGTGGAGACGAACTTGACCGAATCGGATGCCTTGTCCTTGAAGTGCACGGTGGCGCCATCGGCGAAGCCCGAGCCGCTGATGGTGACCAGGGTGCCGACCTTTCCGCTGGTCGGGCTGACGGCACTGACCACCACAGGTGCGGGTCCGCCATAGGCGAACTGCCCCATCGCGACGGCCGGGGAGGTGCCGAGGGTGTTGGTGACGCGGACGTGGACGACGCCGGTTCCGTCGGGGACCTTGGCGGTGATCCTGCTGTCGGAGTCGATGTTGCGCGTGGGGCAGGCGAAGTCGCCGAAGTCGACCATGCTGTCCTTGCTGAAACCGGTGCCGTTGATGGTCACCGTGGCGCCTGGTGCGCCGAAGGTGGGGGTCACGTCGGTCACCACCGGTGCGGAAGGGACGGCAGGCGCTCCCACCAGGTCCAGGTAGGTGGAGTTGGCGTGCTGGAAGGCGACCTGGCCGAGGAAGTCCTGGGTGGTCTTGTTGACCAGGTTCTTGGCAAGGCTCGTGTAGCTGGTGTTCATCGGGTAGAGCGTGCCGGGCTGGACGTAGACGTTGCCCTTGGTGCGCTTGGAGATCGCCCCGATGAGCAGCTTCACTTCTTCGGTTGCCTGCGGTCCCGGGCTCGGGTACCAGTCGGCAGTGGTGTCGAGATCGGCCCACGCGTGCGGTACCAGGTCGTAGGCGTTGTTGTGGCGCTCGTCGATGACCCACGGCACGGAGTCGAAGTAGTCGACGAAGCTCTGTACGCCGGCGGTCGGAGCGGCATAGGTGATCACCGCGAACTTCGGCTGTTTCGGCCAGGTCTTTGCCTGTAGGTACGGCGCGAGCATGGTGGCGATGCAACCGCCCAGGCTGTGACCGGTCAGATAGACGGTCGGCTGCGGCGAGGGGGGCGCCGAGTTGAGTGCGGCGGTGAGCGCCTGAGTGAGCGTGGCGTTCGGGGAGGGTGAGGCGGCGATCGAGCTGGCGTTGACAACCCGTTTGAACGCATCCATCGCCCCCTTGGAAACGGCGATGGGCGTCGGCGATCCGCTCTCGGGGAACGGGACGACTGTGCCGACATCGAGGTCCTCGAGGATGTCGGTCAGATCGGCGTCCGTTCCGCGAGCGACCACGGCGAACTCGTTCGAGCCGTTGGTGCTCTGTGCGATGTAGGCCATGTTCGCGTTGGCCTCGCTCAGGGCGAGCCACACCAGCCTCCACGCGCCCTGCGTCGCAAGGCTGGGATCGCTCAGTTGCGCGTTGATGCCGGTGATGATTCGTTCGGTCTGCTGTTGCGGGGTTTCCCCGGACGGACGCGGGGTGGCCCCGGTGGCTGCAAAGGCAGCCAGGGTCATGGTCACCTGGGCGGTTGTCGGATCGAATGCCATCGTCGTTCCTGCTCCTCGGATGTTTGCCAGTGCGGAGGCGGGGTGGCCTTTCGGCAGCATCAGGGCAGATCTGTGCCGAACCGGCCGGCAGAGTGGATCGCACACAATCAGACCTCCCCTCTGCGTTGTCCGGTGCTTTTCCTGCGTGCAGGTTGGCAAGGTTCACCTTGTTGGCCGTTCGGCATACGGGTGTGCGGTTCGCCGAGCCAGGTGCGCAGCGCGGTCGACAGACGCTCCCGCCATCCGGCCGCATCCTCGAAGCGCGGGCACAGGTCTCCCCAGTGATCACAGAACGTCGCAACTGCCTGATCACCGAGACCTGTGCCCGTACGTTCACCTCGTCTTCGGAGGCATGGTCCGCCTCAAGGATTCGCCGCACGAGCGCGACCGCTTCCGCCCGACTCAATCGGCCGGCTCAGGGCGAGGTGGCTTCCCAGGCCGCCTCGATCATCCGGAAGACCTCGTCCACCGTGGCCCCGGGATCGTCCGCCCGGCAGGCCAGCGCGTAGGCGTCGATGGCGAACCGCGCGGTCGCCCGGCAGGCCGTCGCGCTCCGGGACAGGCGGGGATCGGCGGCCAGCGCCGCTGCCAGCGCCTGCGCGTGACGCAGGCTCATCGACTCCTCGTATTCCAGAAGGGCGGGCGATCCCTCGATCATGCGCCGGACGGGGGCACTGCCCTCCGCCGTGCAGTGCCGCACCAGGGCCTGGACCTCGCGGTGCAGCGCCGGGATGAGCGGCTGGTGCGGAGGCCGGTCGGTCACCGCCCGGGTGAGGCGCTGCTCGAAGTCCTGGTCGCGCTCGAACACCAGGGCCTCCTTCGAGGCGAAGTGGGCGAAGACGGTGGTGACGGCCACGTCGGCCTCGGCCGCCACGTCACGGATGCCCACGGCGTCGTACCCGCGCTCCAGGAAGAGGCTCAGCGCGGTGTCAGCGATCTTCTGGCGGGTCGCGGCCTTCTTGCGTTCGCGGCGTCCGGACGGCTCGATCATGCGCTGACGCTACCAGGTATGAATCCCTAACCGTTGTGAAACCCTAACCGTTAGGGCTACCGTCGGCCGCATGAGGAAAATCAGCTTCGCCGAGTTCGGCGGTCCCGAGGTCCTGCAACTGGTGGAAGCCGAGGAGCCCCACGCGGCCCCCGGCCGGATACGCATCGCCGTACGGGCGGCGGGTGTCAACCCCGTCGACTGGAGGATCCGGGAGGGCCAGGTCCTGGGAGCCCATCCGATCGAGCTGCCCGCCGGGGTCGGACTGGACGCCGCCGGGGTGGTGGACGAGGTCGGCGAGGGCGTCGAGGGGGTCGAGGTCGGCGACCGCGTGTTCGGCGAAGGCACCGACACGTACGCCGAATTCGCCGTGCTGTCGGCCTGGGCCCGGATGCCCGAGGGACTGTCCTTCGAGGAGGCGGCCGGGTACCCGTCGGTGGTGGAGACCGCGCTGCGCGTCATCCGCGAGGCCGGCGTGCGGCCCGGGCAGACGCTGCTGGTCAGCGGCGCGTCCGGCGGCGTCGGGTCGGCGGTGCTGCAGATCGCCCGCGCGCGCGGCATCACGGTGATCGGCACGGCCGGGGCCGCGAACCAGGACTACCTGCGCGGCCTGGGCGCCCTCGCCACGACCTACGACGAGGGCTGGGCCGAACGGGTGCGGCACCTGGGCCGGGTCGACGCGGCCCTCGACCTGGCCGGCTCGGGCGTGATCCGCGAACTCGTCGAGCTGACCGGGGACCCGCGCAAGGTCGTCTCCATCGCCGACCTCGGCGCGCCGCGGCTGGGCGTCCGGTTCTCCGGCGTGGCCGGAAGCGTGCCGGACGCGCTCGCCGAGGCCGTCGACCTCATCTCCCGGGGCAGGCTCCACATCCCGGTCGAGAAGTCGTACGCGCTCACCGAGGCAGCGGCGGCGCACACCGACAGCCGCGCCGGCCACACCCGGGGGCGCCGGGTCCTGATCGTCTGAGCCGCGCCCCGCCCGGCGTCCCGGGCATCCGGCACGCGATCCCGGAGAAGGCCGACAGCCGGACCGCCCGCCTGCGCAGGGGCTCACGAGGTGGGCGGCCACCGGGCTTCGACCACGAGCGGTACACGAGACGCAACACCGTCGAACGGGCCATCAACAAGCTGAAGAACGCCCGAGCCGTCGCGACTCGCCACGACAAGCGCGGCTGCACATGATCGCCCGGACCACTCCCAGACGGCCTAGCCGTGGGCGGGCGCCGAGGAGTGGGGGTGCTGTTCGTAGAGGCGGTCGGCGAGCAGTGCGTGTGCGAGTGTGCCGCCTGCGCGGACGGAGGCGGTCACGAAGGCGGCTTCGGCGAGTTCCTCGGGGGTTACGCCGTGGCGGCGGGCGGCGGCGGTGTGTACGTCCAGGCAGTAGGAGCACTGGGTGACGAGCGCGACCGCCACGGAGATCAGCTCGCGGTAGCGGCGCGGCACCGCCCCGTCCTCCCGGTCGACGGCCTGCTGGAAGGCGACCCACGCGGCGAACTCCGCCGGGGCGTTGGCGCCGACGGAGCGGGCGCGGTGGAGGTCGTCGGGGTGTGCGTACATGTGCGGGCTCCTGAAGCGTGGGGCGGGGGTGGGGGTGGGTGCGGCGGGCCTGTTGCCCTGCGCCTGGCACCACTTCACCTCGGGTGCCGCGGTGCTGTCCAAGACCGGTTTCCGGGGTGTGGGTTCGTTCTCGGTATCGTGGCTGGTCATGGACTTGCGGGCATTGCACTGTTTCGTCGCCGTGGCCGAAGAGGGCCACTTCGGCCGGGCCGCCGTACGTCTGCGTCTGGCCCAGCCGCCGCTGAGCCGCCGCATACGGGAGCTGGAGGCCGACCTCGGGTGCCGGCTGTTCGAGCGGATCCCCACCGGGGCGCGGCTCACCCCTGCGGGCGAGGTGCTGCTGGCGGAGGCGCGGGATCTGTTGGAGCGTGCCGAACGCGCCCGCGAGCGGGTCCGCGACACGGTGGCCGACCGGGTGCTCGTACTGGGCGTGGTCGCGGGCGCGGGCCTGGAGGTCGGCCCGGCAGCTGTGGCCGCCTTGCGGCGCATGCGCCCGGGGGTGCGGGTGCGGCTGCGTGAGGCGGCGGTCACCGATCCGACGGCCGGCCTGCGCGAGGGCCGGGTGGACCTCGCGCTCACCCGCCTGCCCTTCGACACTTCCGGCCTGACGGTTCGGCCGCTCGGCGAAGAACCGCTGGTCGCGGCCGTCCCCGGGGACGATCCGCTGGCGGGCCGCCCGCGCCTGCACGTCACGGAGCTGGCCGACCGCCCGCGGTTCCGCCTGCCCCCGGGAACCGATGCCCGATGGCGGGCCTACTGGCTCGCCGCCGGGGAGGACGCACCCGGCCCGGTCGTGGCGTCGGTCGAGGAGTGCCTGCACGCCGTCCTGTGGGAGGGCGCGGTCGGCCTCCTCCCGGCCGGAGCCGCGCTGCGGCACGCGCGGCCCGGCATCGCCTTCGTACCCGTCGACGGCCATCCGCCGAGCCGGGTCGTCACCGCCCGGCCGGCAGGTGTCACCGACCCGCTCGTCGATGCGCTCGCGGACGCCCTCGACACCGCGAGGCAGGCACAGGCGCGACAGGCGCGGCGCGACGCGCCCGCCCAGCCCCGATGAGGAGCTGTCGGGCCGATCATGCTGCTCGCACGTAGGCCCTGTCGGCCGAAATGCCCCGGCCGATCTCGCCGGCCGCATCGCTGATCTCGGCCTCGGTCACGTACTCACTGGCCACCGACGCATCCTTCATGGTCGGGAGTTGCACCGAACGATGGACAGTCCCTCATCGGCGGGTGAGGCGGGCGCGCCGGGCGGCGGCGAGGTCGAGCACACCGTCGATGGCGGTCCGGGGCGGGCTGGCGAGGTTGGCGGCGTGGCTGCGCAGCATCGAGACCAGGTGCCGGCCGGCCGACGAGGCTTCGGCCGGGACGCCCCGGTCGAGAGCCGCGGCGAGCATGTCGGCGAGCTCGCGCGTGTGGTGGGCGAGGGCGTCGGCGGCGTACCGGGCGGCGTCGGCGGGGCGGTTGCGGCGTGTGAGCTGCTGGGTGAGCGTGGCGAACGCTTCCCCGGGTAGGGCACCGAGGAGCTGCTCGGCGTCGAGCTCGTCGGCGAGGCGGCGCAGCATGGCGGCGGCGGTGGCGCGCGGGAGGTTCGAGCGGACGTCGGCGGGGCCCTGGTTGGGAAGGGTGACGATCAGGCGGTGCGTGTCGAGGGAAGCGAGGGTGACGACGTCGGGGGTGACGACGTCGGGGGTGCGGGTCACGGGGGCGGGATTCCTTTGTCCGGGTCGAGGTAGTGCGTACGCGCGCGGCTGCGGCGAGGGGTTGGGACGGCATTGTGAGCTGGGGTGTGGGGCCCGTGGGTCGTGTACGGGTGGATGAGACGCGGCGACTGCGGCGCCTCGTGGCGGCGCCAGGCCCATGCGGCGGCCGCGTACACGGCGCCGGCGGCGGCCGCGATCGGGTGGATCAGCTCCTGCTCCTGGGGGGTGAGGAGCCGGTAGCGGGCGGAACGGCGCGGTTGGCGCGTTGTGACACGGGTCAGTGATCGGTGGGGGTGATGACGATGTCCCGTTTGAGGATCTTCCCGGTCGCCCCCTTGGGGAGTGCATCGGTGAGCTTGACGACCCGCGGGTACTTGTACGCGGCCACCTGTGCCTTCACGTAATCGCGGATCTCCTCGGCCGTGGCCTGTCCTTGGGACTTGAGGACCACCATCGCCGCGATCTCCTCCCCCAGCCGCGGGTCCGGTATGCCGACGACGGCGGCTTCGGCGACCGCCGGGTGCTGGTACAGGACCTCCTCGACCTCACGTGGGTAGACGTTGTAGCCGCCGCGGATGATCATGTCTTTCGCCCGGTCGACGATGAAGTAGTAGCCGTCCTCGTCGACGCGGGCGAGGTCGCCGGTGTGGAACCAGCCGTCGCGGATCGCCTCCGCGGTGGCGCGCGGCCTTCGGTGGTAGCCGGCCATGACGTTCTCGCCGCGGATCGCGATCTCGCCGACCCCGCCGGGCCCGGTCGTCGTCCCGTCCTCGTTGACCAGCCGCAGCTCGACGCCGCGAACGGGCAGGCCTACGGAGCCGGGCTTGCGCGGCCGGTCCGGCATGTTGAACGCGGCCACGGGAGACGTCTCGGACAAGCCGTACCCTTCCAGCACGTCAACGCCGAAACGCTGCTCGAAGCCGTGCAGGACCTCGATCGGAAGCGACGCGCCTCCGGAGACCGCGAGGCGCAGGCGCGGGGCGCCGAAGCCGTCGGGAAGCTCGGCGTGCACGAGCGCGGCGTACATCGTCGGAACGCCGAGGAGGACGGTGACGGCATCCCTGTGGATGGCCTCCAGAGCCGCCGCCGGATGGAACCGGGTGAGGAGGCTCAGTGTGGCCCCGGCGGCCACGGCCGTGTTGAGGCCGCAGGTCTGGCCGAAGGCGTGGAACAGGGGCAGGCCGCCGAAGAGCACGTCGTCGGGGCCGACGCGGAAGAGGGTCTCCACGGCGGTGGCGGTATTGGTGAGGAGGTTGCGGTGCGTCAGTTCGGCGCCCTTCGGCGTGCCGGTGGTGCCTGAGGTGTAGAGGATCACCGCGAGATCGGTGTCCTGCGCGTCGAAGACGGCGGCGACCGGCTCGGTGCGGTCGAGCAGGGCGTCGAAGCCGTCCGGTTCGAGGACCAGGCAGTCGGTTCCGGTGGCCGCGGCCGCCTCGGCCGTCTCGGCCGCCGACATCGGGGAGGTCAGCACCGTCCGGGCGCCGGCGTCGCGCAGGATGAAGGCGATCTCCGGGGCCTTGAGCAACGGGTTCATCGGCACGACGACGGCGCCCGCGCGGAGGATGCCGTAGTAGGCGATGGGGAAGTGCGGGACGTTGGGTGTGATGACGGCCACCCGGTCGCCCGGGCGTACGCCGCGCTCCTCCAGCAGCGCGGCGGTCCGTGCGGTCAGGTCGTCGAGTTGGGCATAGGTCAGCGCGGTGGTCTCGTGCCGTATGGCGATCCGGTCACCGTGAGCAGCCGCGGAGGCCGTCAGCAGCGTGGCGATGTTGGTCATGACGGTTCCTCTGGGTTCGGGTGTGCGGGGCGGATCGGGCGGGAGCGCTGGTGCGAGGCGGTCGGGTGGGCGTGGGGGTCACCGGGGTGGGACGGGCGTCAGGATCTGCGCAGCGACGTGATCACGAAGGCGGGGATCACCGCCGCGCCGACGACCAGGTGCATGAGGGCCAGCAGGAACTGGTCGGTTGCGGTGACTCCGGCCCCGTTGTAGGGAAGGCCGCCGACGAGCAGCAGAGTCGCGAGTGTCGACCAGATGAGGGTGGCCCGCCGTGGGACGAATCGTTCCAGCAGCTCCAGAAGTCCCCAGCCGAGCAGCGCGGGTACGACGGAGGCGGCGATCACCACGCCGATCTGTACGGTCTGGGCCGGCCGGCCGAACGCTGCGGGAGCCTTCAGGCCGTACCCGGCGACTCCGGTGAGGACGAGGACGTATACGAGATTCGCGAGGAGGCCGATGCCGATGGCAGCCGGTCGAGCCGCCCTGCCGGGGGTGCCGGTGAGGTGGCGGGCGGACGGTCTCGGTGAGGAGGATGTGGTGGCCACGGTGGATGCCCCGTTGTCAGAGTCGGCGGGTTGGCGGATGACGGGCAGGACGAGGTGGGAGGGGTGGTCGGCGTCGTGGTGGATGAGGTCGCGGCCCGCCTTGTGGCCGTAGTAGTGGTGGAACAGGCCGTCGGCGACCGCCGAGTCGCCGCCTGCGATCTCCAGGCGGATTCGGCTGCCCTTGGGGAAGAGGTAGGAGGTCGGCCAGACCTCGATCTCGTAGCGGACGACGGTTCCCGGCTCGATCGGCTGGGGCGGGTGGGTGCGGTGGGACGCCTTCAGCCAGCCGCGGGTGACCGTGGCGGAGGGCGGCGGTACGTTCTTCGCGATCCTGCGCATGAGGGTCTGCTTGAGCTTGGGCACGGCCTTCTGCTCGGAGAGCTTGACGTGGAAGTCGGTGTCGGTCTGGTCGGACTCCGCGTACAGCACCAGGGTGATCTTCCCGGTGACCTCGGTGTCGTGTTCCAGGGGCGCGGTGGTGAAGGTGAGGACGCCCCGGGTGGGCTGTGGAATGCCGTCGGTGATGACGGTGGTGCCCACCGTCCACTCGGGGTTGGGGTAGTCGTAGACGGTCGCCGTTCCGGCCGGCCCGGTGGGCGGGGTGGTGGCGAGGCTGCCGTCGTTGAGTGAGGGGACGGCGTGTGCGGGTTGGGGGTCCAGGTAGAGCGTGATCGGCACGGCGCGCCGGGGTGGCCATTCGGATTCCTCCCGCGGCCGGCGCCCGGAGTTGGCGACCTGGATACGGACCGCGGGGCCGTCCATGACGCCGTTGTCGACGCCCTTGAGCCAGTGGTCGTACCAGGGGCGGATGTGCGCGTCGAGGAAATCGGGCCGGTAGTAGGACTCGTGGCTGTCGGTGCCGGCGAGTACGACGAGACGCTTGTCGGGGTCCCGCAGCCGCTCGTAGCCGTCGAGCTGACCGCGCAGGTGCAGGCCGACGCTGTACCACCAGGCGATGTTCAGCACCGGGACGTCGATGTCCTCCACCTTCACCGCCCGCTGCTCCCACCAGTCGTCGAAGACGGGCCGGTCCAGGGTCATGCCGATGAGGTCGGCGGTGACGCCGCCGGGCCGGGGCGGAGTGCCGCCGCCGATCGTGGCACTGGCGCGGAGGTGGTCGGTCGACCAGAAGTTGAGGAACCCCATGGAGTAGACCCCGCCGTGGTAGACCGCGTCGTGGTAGAGGTCCGTGAACCCGCTGTAGATCAGCGCGCAGGTCAGGTGGGGCGGGCGCTGCGCGGCGGCCAGCCACTGGTTCACGCTGTAGGCGCTCTCCCCGATCATCGACACTTTGCCGGTCGACCAGGGGCGGGAGGCGATCCACTCGATGGTGTCGTAGAAGTCGCGCTGCTCGGCTGGGCCGAACAGCTCGAACTGCCCCTCGGACCTGCCGGTGCCGCGCTGGTCGCCGACCACGACGGCATAGCCGTGGCCGGTCCAGTAGTCGAGGGGGCCGGTCTCGATGAACCGGAACATCGACACGGCCGGCAGGTGCAGCAGGTCCTTCTGGTAGGGCGCCACCGCGTACAGCGCTGGGAACGGCCCGTCCCCTTCCGGTAGGTACACATCAGCGCAGATCCGGACACCGTCGGACACGGTGATCCACTCGTCTTTGATCGTTCGCATGATCAACTCCTAATTTCCTCACGCGTGGAAACTAATTTCAACGTATGCTGAAACTCTCGCTGAGGGGAAGCCCCCCTCCCAACCGTTACGGAAGGTGATGCGGTGTGACCGGTCGAGGCCCTCGGGGTGAACGCGGAGAGCAGGCGGACAAGATCGTCGCCGCCGCCCGCAGATCCTTCGCCACGCGCGGCTACGCCGCGACCTCACTCCGGTCGGTCGCCCAGGAGGCCGGCGTCGACCCCGGCCTGGTGAACTACTACTTCCGCACCAAGACCGGGCTGCTGGAAGAGGTGATGCAACCCCCCGAGGCGTTCGGCGCAGCCGTGGCCGCCGCCGCCGAACAGCCCCTGGAGCGGCGGGGGC
This sequence comes from Streptomyces sp. ADI95-16, assembly GCF_003721495.1. NCBI lineage: Bacteria > Bacillati > Actinomycetota > Actinomycetes > Kitasatosporales > Streptomycetaceae > Streptomyces > Streptomyces sp. ADI95-16. The sequence goes on from NZ_CP033581.1 coordinate 293,721, forward strand.
ACGCCTTCGTGCAGGCCACCCTGAGCCTGTGGGAGGATCCCGTCCCCGCCGAGATCCTGCGCTCCATCATCCTCACCGCCGCCCAGGAACCCGCCGCCCTGCAACGCCTGCGGCAGCTGTTCTCCGAACTCGTCCTGGCCGTCGTCTCCCACAGCCTGCCCGACACCGAACGCAACCTGCGGGCCAGCCTCATCGCCACCCAGATCGTCGGCATGGTCATGAACCGCTACATCTGGCAGGTCGGCGTCATCGCCACCCTCCCCGCCGATGCCGTCACCGACCTCCTCGCCCCCACCATCCAGCACTACCTCACCGGCCCCCTGCCCCCGGCCCTCAGCGACGGCCGGAGCCCGGGCTGACCCCACCGGTGAGCTCCTGGTGGTCCGGTTGTTGCGTCGCGGTCGGGGTCCCCCCGTTCACAGCCGGTCAGCGGCCGCTCCCGGCCTCACAGAGGGAGCAGGTCCGCGAGCGCGGGCACCGTCCTCCTCGGCGCGCTCCTGGCCGGTGCCGCCCGTCCGCGTAGAACGCGCGGTGTGTCCCTCGCCTGCGGCAGGCTCCGGCACGGTTGAATCGAGGCATGACCAAGCGCGACGAATCCGCTCTTTTCGGTAACCGGTTCTTGACGGTGGCCGCTCCCTCGGAGACCTTCCCCGAGGAAGGCATGCCCGCGCAGGACGCGATGAGGCTCGTGGATGTGGATCTCGCCATGGAGGGCGACCCGCAGCGCAACCTCGCCACGTTCGTCACCACGTGGATGGAGCCGGAGGCCCAACGGCTGATCGCCGAGAACCTGCACCGCAACTTCATCGACCATGCGGAGTACCCCATTTCCGCCGAGATCGAGCAGCGTTGCGTGCGCATGCTCGCCGACCTCTTCCATGCGCCGGGCAGGACGACTGGATGCCGGACGCAGGGCTCATCCGAGGCGATCATGCTCGGCGCGCTGTCGTTGAAGTGGAAGTGGCGCGAGCGCCGCCAGGCAGCCGGCCTGTCGACCGACCGGCCCAACCTGATCTTCGGCGGTGACGTCCACGTCGTGTGGGAGAAGTTCTGCCGCTACTTCGACGTCGAGCCGCGGATCGTGCCGCTCGCCGAGAACAAGTACACGATCGGCCCGGAGGACGTGGAGCCCCACCTCGACGAGAACACGATCGGCGTCGTCGCCGTCCTCGGCACCACGTTCACCGGCCACAAGGACGATGTCGTCGGGATCGACGAGCTCCTGCGGGACGTTCGCAAGAAGCGGGACCTCGACATTCCGATCCATGTCGACGGCGCCAGCGGCGCATTCGTGTGGCCCTTCCTCTACCCGGACTCGAAATGGGACTTCCGGCTGGAGCAGGTCCGTTCCATCAACGTCTCCGGGCACAAGTACGGACTGGTCTACCCCGGCATCGGATGGCTGGTCTTCCGCGAGGAGGCCGACCTGGCCAAGGACCTCGTCTTCTACGAGAACTACCTGGGCAAGACCGACGCGACGTTCACCCTGAACTTCTCCACTGGTGCGTCGATGGTGCTCGCGCAGTACTACAACTTCGTGCGGCTCGGTCGCCAGGGCTACACCTACGTCATGAAGATGATGCAGGAGAACGCCCGCGCACTCGCGGACAACCTGCGGAGCAGCGGCCGCTTCGAAGTGATCGGGAGCGACCTCGAACAGCTGCCGCTGGTCGCCTTCCGTCTCGCGGGCAAGCACGCCTACGACGAGTCCGACATCGCCTGGCAGCTCTCGGCCGAGCGGGGCTGGATGGTGCCGGCATACACCCTCCCGCCCAACGCGGAGCGGGTGAAGATCCTGCGCGCCCTGGTCAAGGAGACACTGAGCCGCGAGCAGATCGATCGCCTGACCCAGGACATCGCCGACGCGTGCAGCACGTTGGACGACAAGGGGGCGGCCCACGGGATCGAGCGGGCCCAGGTCAAGCGCGGCACCGGGTACTGACGCGTCTTGACGGGCGGTCACCGGCTCGGGGTGGACCAGCGCGAGCGCAGCGGCCTGCTCGGTCTGTGACGCCGGCCGTGGCGCTGCCGTCCGGCGACGAGGGATGCCTGCGGTGAGGAGTACGGATGAACGGCTGGGCCGTCGTGGTCGCCGGAGGTGTGGTCGTCGGCTACGGGGCGCTGTCGCGGCGTTTGTCGACCACGGTGGTCTCGGGGCCGTTGGTGTTCATGCTGTGCGGGCTGGCGATCGGCCCGCTGGGCCTGGACCTGTTGGACCCGGCACGGGACCTTGAGGTCACGCGGGCGCTGCTGGAGGGCGCGCTGGTGCTCCTGCTGTTCGCGGACGCGGCCGGGATCAGGGCCGGGGACTTGCGCCGGGAGGAGTTCCTGCCGCTGCGGCTGCTCGCAGTGGGTCTGCCCGCCACGATGGCTCTGGGCTGGCTGGCGGCCTGGCCCCTGCTGCCCGGCCTGACGGTGTGGGAGCTGGCTCTGGTCGCCGTCGTCCTGGCGCCGACGGACGCCGCGCTGGGCCAGCAGGCCGTCTCCAACGAACGGGTGCCGGCGCTGGTCCGAGGCGGCCTGTCCGTGGAATCCGGGCTGAACGACGGTCTGGCGCTGCCGTTCTTCGTGCTGGCCCTGGCGGCGGCGGGTGAGGGCCACGGCCATCCAGGGATCGCGGAGACGTTCCTGCGTGCGCTGCTGCTCAGCGGTGCGATCGGAATCACGGCCGGCTGGGCCGGGGCGAGCCTGCTGCGCTGGTCGCTCTCCCGGGGGTGGACCAGCTCCGACTGGCAGCAGTTCCTGGCACTCGCCGTGCCGGTCCTGGCGTACGCGCTGTGCGTCGCGGCCGAGGGCAGCGGCTTCATCGGCGCCTGGGTCGCGGGCCTGGCCTTCGGCATCCACCTGCGGCGGACACCCGCCGACCGAGAAACCCGTCCCGAAGGCGTGGAGCCCGAGGAGAGCGCGAGGTTCACCGAACGCCTCGGCCTGCTGCTCGCCTCGCTGTCCTTCCTCGTCTTCGGCGCGGTCATCCTGGGACCGGTACTCCAACACCTGACGTGGAGACCCGTCGTCTACGGGCTGATCAGCCTGACCGTCGTCCGTATGCTGCCGGTCGCTGTCGCACTGGCCGGCAGCGGTCTGCGCCCCGCTTCCGTGGCCTACATCGGCTGGTTCGGTCCACGCGGACTCGCTTCCCTGGTATTCGGCCTGATCGCCTTCGAAGAACACCTGCCCGGAGGGTCCTTGACGAGCGAAGTCATCGCCGTGACGGTCGGCCTGAGCATCCTCCTCCACGGAGCCACCGCCCCCTACCTGGGAAACCGCTACGGCGCGTGGTTCACCCGCAGACTCCGCGTCGACCCGAACCTGCGGGAGAACGCACTCGCCCACGACGACATCCCACGCTGAAGGGTTCGCACCTCCCCGGATCCCAGGAGGGCTCCACCGAGCTCAGCACCATCGGTGACAGCGACTGCCGACCTGATCGGTGCCCCCACGGCTCGCGTCATCGCATGGTGGGCACCGAGGCCGCCGGCATCCGCCGCGCCCTGCGCCCTGCGGCTACTCCAGCAGCCGCCGGCCGATCAGCTCCATCACTTCCGCGCGGCTGCGCTTGCCGCTGTCGGCGGCGTTGAAGTGGTTGCCGATGCGCACCGAGACGGCGAGCAGGCAGCGGACCTCGACCTCGTCCTCGTCGGGGCAGAAGGCGGAGAACAGGGAACGCAGGTAGTCCATGCGGCGGTTGTCGACGCGGCGCAGCCGCTCGGCGACGGCCGCGTCGCGGCGGGCCCAGTCGCGGACCGCGATGTCGGCGGTGGTGCCCCGCACCGGGCCGTCGGTGCCGGCGGCGACGATGTCGAACAGCCGCTTCAGCCTGGCCCTCGCCTCTCCCCCGCCGCTTTCGACCTGTTCGATGACACCTTCCGCGACCTCGTACTCCCAGGTGTCGAGCATCTCGGTGAGCAGTGCGTCCCGGTTGCGGAAGTAGCCGTAGAAGCCGCCCTTGCTGACACCGAGCGCCTGTGCCAGCGCCTCGATCCGCACGGCTTCGGGACCGCCGGCGACGAGGGCCCGCAGTCCTTCCTCGATCCACTTTCCCCGGGGTGTGCGGGTCGCGCCCATCTTGTGTGCCTCCTCACGTCCTGCCGAGTATACGGGGGCGTATAGATATGCCTACACTCGATCTATACGCCACCGTATAGACAGGGGTCCGGCCATGCGACTTCCCCGAACCGACCACACCGACCGCCCGTGGCGGATCCACGAGATCGCCGACGACTTCACCGTTGAGGACGTGTGGGCGCTGCCCACCCCCGGCGGACCCGATGACCTCGCGCTGCTGGTGGACCAGTTCGCCGAGGGCATCAAGGGCGGGGTGAACGGAGACGGTTTCGTCTCCCGCGCGCTCTTCGCCGTCCGCCGGAAGCTCGGGGCCCTGCTCGGCTGGGACAAGCCGGATCCCGACACCGGCGTCCGGCGGCCTTGCCTGCGCGACCGCTTGCCGGCGGACCTTCGCGACGGCCCACGGGGCCCCGACCTCGGCTCGTCCCCGTTCACCTCGCTCTACCAACGGCACGACGAATGGGCCGCCGAAATGGCCAACAAGACCGTGCGGGCCGTGATGCACATCGGCTGGGTACCGGACGGCTCCGGCGGCTACCGCGGCCAGATGGCCGTCCTGGTGAAACCGAACGGACTGCTCGGCTCCCTCTACATGGCCGCCATCAAGCCCTTCCGGTACCTCGGGGTGTACCCGGCGCTGATCCGCTCGATCGGCCGCGAGTGGGAGGCGAACGCCGCCCAGCGGAAGGCGCTCTGACCGGGGGGCCGGGTCCCGTCGCCGCCACCCCCACAGCCAGTGTCAGCGGACGGCTACGCCGGCGCCGTGCCGGGCAGTGCCTGGTTGCACGGGTTCGGTCAAATCCGGGAGACCCTCAGCGAGACCGATACGTCGAGCCGGTCGCCGCGCGGAGTGCCCGTGCCCCGCGCGCCGCCCCGCGACCGGCGGCACCGGCGAAGCAGCCCCCGTCCGCCGTCAGGCGACCAGCTCGTAGATGCCCCGCCCCATCAACCACAGGCCGACGAGCAGGGAGAGGGTGATGATCAGCTGCTCCTGATGCTGCCCGAGCCAGGTCCGCAGGGCGTTCAGTTTGGCGCCCGCGGCCGCCGGTGCCCAGACGCCGTACATCTCCATGACGATGAGGCCGAGCGTGGCCAGTAGGCAGTAGCCGGCCAGCGCGAGCCAGTCGGCGAGGGAGGAGAGGTCCGCGGCGACGACCGTCGCGGCGCCGGCACCGACCAACGCCCAGGGCTGCAGCAGCCAGGCGAGCCCGGCGGCCGTGGCCAGGGAGGCGTCGTCCACGCGGGCGGTCCAGCGCGGGGGGCCGTGCGGGCGTGGCGGCCGCCGGCGCCGGCGCGCGCCGTAGAGCACCATCCCCGCGCCAAGGGCGAGTTTCACACACGCCACGCCGGTCGACGGCGCGCTGTGGCGGGCCGGGGGCTCGCCGCCGGTCAGCAGGAGTACGCAAGCGATCACCGTGACCAGGTTGGCAAGCCACGACAAGAGGAAGGCCAGTCCCTTGCGTACGCCGCGCCGCGAGGAGAGCAGCAGGATGAAGGCACTGTTGTGCAGGGGCCCCAGGGTGATGGCCGTACCGATCACGACCAGGTCGAGGACCATCAGCGCAGTCACTCCTGGAGGTCGAGGCCGCCTGCCGTCTTGGGGGTGAACAGGTGCGGCGGCGCTGTTCACTGCGCCGCGTCCCGACTCTGCGGGCGGCGGCCCGACCGGTCAAGGAAGCCACGCGCACCTACCCGAACGCAGCACGCCGTCGTGGAGCATCCACCGACCGGGCCCAGCGGCTGACGTATCAGCGGGTGTTCGGGCTGCGCGCCGGCCGGCGCGCGGCTGGCGCGGGGTTCGGCCGGACCCCCCGGGGGCGGGGGTGGCGACGGTGGGCCGTGCGGCGCTCCGTCACCGGACCCGGTGTGGCGGTGGTGCGGGTCAGCGGGCTATGGAGAGCGCGAAGGGCACGAATCCGCTGGAGCGGATCACATGCGGCACGAACAGGATCGCGGCCTCCGTGGCGCGAGCGGTCTGGATTCCGCCGAGGTCGGTGATCCACTCCTTCCGCCAGCCGAGGTCGGTGAGCAGTTCATGGACGGTCTGCTTGGCCAGCGGATCCTCGCCGGAGAGGAACGCGGTCGGCGGCTGGGTGAGCGTGGCCGGCGCGGTCATCACGGGGAAGAGCATCGTGTTGAGCGTCTTGACGACGCGGGTTTCGGGGAGCGCTTCCTGGAGCTGTTCGGCGAGGCTGGAGCCGGGGTAGAGCAGGTCGGCGGGCAGTCCGTCCGGGGCGTCGGTGGTGGCGTTGGAGACGTCGACGAGGATCTTGCCCCGCAGTTCCGCGCGCAGGGCGGCGAGACGTTCCAGTGAGCCGGCGCCCGGTGTGGCGTTGATGACGATCCGGGCAGTGCGGGCGGCGTCGGCGGCGGCGCCCGGCGTGCGGTCCGCCACGGTGACCTGATGCCCTGCTCGGGTGAGGGCGGCGGCCAGGTTGCCGCCGACGCGGCCGTTCCCGAGTACTGCGATCTTGTTCATGGCGACTCGTTCCTCTGGTGTCTTTCTGCTTCTCGTAAGGGGTCAGCGGGAGAGCGTCGATGCGGCTTCGGCATGGACGCCAGGCGCGGCGGCCAGGAAGCTGTCGCTCTGCGGGGTCCAGGGGCGGCCCTCGGCGTCGGAGATCCGTCCCCCGGCCTCCAGGACGAGCAGTGCCCCGGGGAGCAGGTCCGCGCGGGCCCCGGCGAACTGCCAGAAGACGTCTGTCCTGCCGGCGGCCACGTTCACCAGGTGCAAGGTCGCGGGCACGGCGGTGCGGACGACGAGCGCGTCGAAGAGCATCGCGGTGATCGAGGAGCCGACGCGCCGCACGACCTCCTCGTCCTCGTCCGGCCGGGCCTGGCTGGTGGCGACGATGCTCAGGTCGAGGTTCGCGGTCTGGGAGACGCGCAGGGGCCGGCCGTCGAGGTGGGCGCCCGCTCCGCTGAGCGCGGTGTAGGTCTCGCCGGTCAACGGCAGGTGGACCACGGTGAGTACCGGCTGGTTCTCGCGCACGAGGGTGGCGGTGACCGCCCATTCCGGCAGGGCGTGAAGGTGGTTGACGTTGCCTTCGGCCGGGTCCACGACCCACCATTCGCCCGGCGGCAGCGCCCCGCCGTCGAGTTCGTCCTCCACCCAGCCGGCGTCCGGGCGCAGCCGCGTGAGGCGGGGGCGCAGGATGTCGAGGGCCGTGTCGTCGTTGGCGGCGAGCGCGCGCATCAGCTCTTCGCGGGTCTGGTACCGGACCACCTCGCCGAAGCGCTCGCGCAGCGCGGAACCGGCCGTACGCACGGCGGTCACGGTCTGGGCGAGCAGGTCGGCGTCGGAGGCGGTGGCGGTAGCGGTGGTGGTGGTCTGAAGCGTTTCGGACATGGTGGTGCTCCTGTCTGAGGAGGGGCTGGTGAATTCGGACCGGGCCGTGCCGCGCGTTCCGTCCTGCGCTTTCGCCTCAACGGTATGGAGCCCGAGCATTAACTTCAAATGCATGTTGAGAACGTCTAGGATTACTCACATGCAATTGGATTTGAACCTGCTCACCGCGCTCGACGCACTGCTGGAGGAGGGGAGTGTGGCCGGGGCGGCCGCGCGCCTGCACGTCACCGCCCCCGCGATGAGCCGGAGTCTGGGCCGGATCCGGCACACGACCGGAGATCAGATCCTGGTGCGCACCGGCCGCACGATGACCCCGACGCCGTATGCGATCGCCGTCCGGGCACAGGTGCACGAGCTGCTGCACCAGGTCCAGGGGGTACTGGCACCGAGCCGTGAACTCGATCTGGCGACGTTGGAACGCACTTTCACGCTTCGCTGGCACGATTCCCTGGTCGCCCTGAGCGGACCCGCGCTGCTCGCGTCCGTACGCGGACAGGCGCCGGGCGTACGGTTGCGCTTCATCGCGGAATCCAGCGTCGACACACCCGGGTTGCGACGCGGGGAGGTTGACCTGGAGGCGAACGCCAACCGCCCGAGCGCACCGGACATCCATGCCGAGAACGTGGGCGAGACCCGCCTCGTCATCATCGTGAGGCGAGGACACCCGCTCACCCGCGACGGGGCCCTCACCGCAAAGCGGTACGCCGCAGCTGACCACGTCACCGTCTCGCGACGTGGAAACCTCGGCAACGCCCTCGACGACGCCCTCGCACGGCTCAGCCTCAGTCGCCGCGTGGTGGCGACCGCGCCAACGGAAGCGGCCGCGTTGGCGTTCGCGCGCGACTCCGATCTGGTGATCAGCGTCCCCGAAGCCACCACCCGCTCCGCAGTCGCCGACCTCGGCCTGGTCGTGCTCCCCCTGCCGCTCGAACTGCCTTCGGCGCCGATATACCTGTCGTGGCATCAGCGCTATGACACCGACACCGCGCACGCCTGGCTGCGCGGGCTGGCGCGAGACGCGCTGACCCTGCGCGGAACGTCGTAGACGGCGCGGTTCGGCCTGGCGGCAAGTGCGGCACGTGCGGCGTCAAGACTCTCGCCCGCGAAGCCGGCATCGACCGCACTGCCTTCCACGGCGCCCGCCCCCCTGTCCACCTCCGCGAAGAGTTCGAACACCGTTTGCAGTCCGCCCATGCCACCCATGCCACCCACGCCGCCCACAAGGAGTTCTCATGTTCGAAAACATCCAGGGCGTTCCTCCAGAGCGTGCCGCACGACTCGCCTACCTGGTTGAGCAGTGCGAGCCGTTGCTGGACCAAGACGAGGCCGCGGAACATGTCCAGCGGCTGCTGCGGGACCTCGGGGCTGGGGTCATGGACTCGATCGTGGTCACCCGAGAACTGATGGAAGTCGGCCTCGGGGAAGCAAGGGAGATCGTGCTGGCGAGTGCCGCGCGGACCACCGAGCCGCGGACTCGTCAGCAACTCGTGGACGTGACGGAGCGAGCGAAGGACGTTGCCGACGGCCTCCTGCGGCTGCCCCGGACCCGAGGAGCCACCAGGATCGTCGCCATCGACGGCACAGGAGGATCAGGCAAGACCACGTTGGCTGCCGCGGCGGCCGGACACCTCGACGGGGCCGTCATCGTCCACGTCGACGACTTCTACCGCCCCATGCCCGACCGCGAGCGAGAGCAACTCGATGCGGAACAGGGCTACCACCGCTACTTCGACTGGGAGCGCCTCCGGGACCAGGTCCTGATCCCGCTGCGGGACGACCAGACCGCCCGTTTCCAGATCTACGACTGGACCACCGGACAACTCGGGGCCTGGCGCGAGATCGCCCCCGGAACCATGGTGATCGTCGAAGGGGTCTACACCGCCCGCCCGGAGCTGGCCCCCTACTACCACTTCACCGTCTACGTCGACACCCCGCGAAGCGTCTGCCTACGGCGTGTGCGAGCACGTGGCGAGAACTCCGAGGAGTGGATCGAACGTTGGCGTGCCGCCGAGGACTACTACCTGCACACCACATGGCCCCAGACCAGAGCCAAGCTGCTCGTCAGGGGCTACTGAAGCGGCAAGGGCGCGTGATCCCTCCTCCCCCGCCGTCAGACCGACCACTGCCCAGCCACGGCCCACCCCCCGCCCGGCCGGGGGTACGCCGCCGAGGCGCGGCCGGTACCCGCGAATACCGTTCGGCGCCGGCCCGGTCCCCGGCGTCCGGATACCCCTCGGCCCGCCGGTCGCCCGGAGCCGGTATCCGGCGGCGAGCCGCCGGGCCCGGTCCGCCGGATCCTTCGTCCGGTCCTCGTGAGGAGGCTCGTCAGCTCCTGAGGTGCGTCCAGGCCGATGATCCGCCGAAGATCCGGTCCAACGCCCGGTCGGGCATCAGCCTGGACAGCACGCGGCTGCCCGCTGCGTCCCGGCCGACGGTGTAGCGGGTTTTGGGCCGCTGGGCGACCAGTGCGCGGAAGATCACCCGGGCGACATCGTCGGGCGTCGTACGGCTGGCCCCGGCCGAGGTCTCGTTGTCCTTCATGAACTGCTGGAACGGGTGGCGGTAGAGCTCCTGGACCGGCCCCGGGACGCTGTCCAGTACCCGGTTGCCCTCGTCTGCCATCTTGCTCCAGAGCGGGGTCAGGACAGCACCCGGCTGAATCACCACGACGGGGATCCCCTGCGGAGCGAGTTCGCGGCGCAGCGTGTCGCTCATCGCCTCCTTGGCGAACTGAGAGGCGGCGTAGGCACCGAGGAAGGGGAGGGCGACGTTCCCGAGGCCGGAGGAAATGTTGACGATCCGCCCGGCGCCGACCCGCAGCAGCGGCAGGAACCCCTGGGTCACCTGCAACTGACCGATCACATTGATGTCGAGCTGCCGGTGCATCAGCTCCATCGACACGCACTCCAGTGGAGCCGTGACCGCGATGCCCGCGTTGTTGACCAGACCCCACAGCCCTGCCGCACCGGTCAGCTCGGTGACCTCGTGCACGACCGCCTGGACCGACTTCTCGTCCGTCACGTCCATGATCACCGGGGTCAGCCGTCCGGTGGCGGCTCGTTGCAGCCGTTCTCCGTCCTCTGGCCGGCGGACTCCGGCGATGACGTGGAAGCCGACCCGGGACATGTGCAGCGCGCAGGCTTCCCCCAGTCCGGACGAGGTTCCGGTGATGAGCACGGACCGGCCTGCGGGTGACATCGGACCCGACGATTTCGACACTTGTTCACTCCAGTTCAGGGCTTGGAGGCAGACAGGATCGCGCCGGCCGTCCGTCGGCGAGTCGCTGTGTCTGCCTCGCCGTGATAACCCCCATGACAACCGAACGGTTTCGGCTCTCTCCGACTGTAGTCGGCACGGGTTGTTCCTCAGCCGAAGGCGCCGTCGGAAAGGCTCGGAATTGCGGCGCGTACGTCCTGTCGAGCGGGCCGGGCACGCCGGCCCGCCGCAGCGAATGCGTTCCACCGGCGAGCGCGTCCGAATGGATGAAAAGGAAGAAGAGGAACCTTTCCTCAAGTGGTTCTACTTCACGGGTCAAGAGATGATGATCACGACCTTCCCCCTTCGTCCTCAAGGAGGACACGTGACCGCTGCGGCGCCGGACGTCATCACCGTCAAGCTCGAACGCACTTTCGAGACCATGGATGCCAACCAGGACGGCTACCTGGACTGGACGGACTATCAGAAGCTCGCCGACCGCTACATCAAGGCGTACAAGCTCAGCAAGGACGACCGCCGGGCCAGGGCGCTCCAGACCTTCTGCCAGATCTACTGGCTGGAGCTCCTCCGTCACGCGGGCGTCGACGGGGACCGGCTCACGAAGGACCAGTTCATCACGGCCAACCGCCTCGCGGTGATCGACACCAGCCGGCTCAACGTGACCGAGGGCGGTGGCCACGCGATCTTCGACGTCATCGACGTCGACGGCGACAACGAGATCAGCAAGGACGAGTTCGCACGGTTCCTGAGGGACGTGTGGAAGAGCGACGCGCCCGACGCGATGGACATGTTCACCAAGCTGGACACCGACGGAGACGGCTCGATCTCGCGCCACGAGTTCATCCGCGCGGTGCGCGAGCACTTCCTCTCGAACGACCCGGAGGCCCCGGGCAGCCTGTTCTTCGGGCGCGTGTGAGCGGATCCGCTTGAGCTGGTACTGCAATCGCGTTCCCGGAAAGTGCGGTTGCAGTACCGCCCTTGGAATCCAGTAGCGACATCCCCGAAGCGCTTCCTCAAGAGAATTCCGCGCGAGCGGACTCAACCGCTCTGCCTTTACTCATTGCACATGTCCTCCCCCTACTTCGTTGCAGGAGTTTTCGCGTCGGCCGGCCGGCCTCGTCCTCGACCCCGGCGAACGACTCGACGATCCGTGAAAGGCCACTTCATGCTGACGCAAAACCCCCCCACCTCCGGCGAAGTGGGAACCTTCTACAACCGCCACACGGATGTGTACGACCACGCGCTCGGCGGAAACATCCACGTCGGCTACTGGGACGACGAAGCGGACGACAGCCCCATGCAGGTGGCGACCGACCGGCTGACGGACCTCGTCGCCGAACGCCTCGCCCCCGAGGACGGCCAGCACCTGCTCGACGTGGGCTGTGGACATGGGAGTACGGCGCTGCGCATCGTCGCGCACCACGCCGTGCGGATCACCGGTGTCAGTGTCAGCGACTACCAGGTCGAACTGGCCAACAGCCGGCCGCAGCCGCCGGACCTTCGCGGCCAGGCCACGTTCCAGTTGGCCGATGCCATGGAACTGTCCTTCCCGGACGCGTCGTTCGACGGTGCGTACGCCATCGAGTCCTTGATGCACATGAAGGACAAGGTGGCGGCCATCGGCCACATCGCGCGGGTTCTGCGTCCTGGTGGGCGGCTGGTCATCGCCGAGCACAGCCTCGAAGGCGAGCTCACTGCCCCGGACACCGCGCGCATGGCCGACGCGTACGCGTTCTTCAAGTTCTCGCTGAGCACCGACGGATACCGGAAGCTGCTGCGGGAGGCCGGCCTGGAGGTGGTGGACTACACCGACACCACCGAGAACGTCCGGCGCTGCTACGACAGCATGGTCGACGGCTGGCGGAAGGCCGCACGTGATCTCGACGGCCAGGAGGCGCGCGAAATGGAAACCGCGGCCGACCTCGGCGAGTGGTTCTTCGGTGCGGTACCCCAGCTGCGGTACGGACTCCTGACCGCCCTTCGCCCTTGAGTCCCGACTGGCGCCTCCGAGGTCGTACGCCCATGTCCTCCCTGTCCTCCCTGTCCTCCCGGAGCAGCTGCCCCTACCGCTTGGACGGCGGCGCCGCGGACATCCACGGCGAAGCCGCGGCGCTGCGTGCGCTGGGGCCCGCCACCCGGGTCGAGCTGCCCGGTGGCGTACCGGCATGGTCGGTCACCGACCCGGGCCTCGTCCGGCGGCTGTTGATCCACCCCCGCGTCTCCAAGGACGCCCACCGGCACTGGCCCGCCTTCGTGGACGGTGACCTTCCCGCCGACTGGCCGCTGCGGATCTGGGTCGACATCCGCACCGTCCAGACCGCCTACGGGCCCGACCACAGCCGAATGCGCCATCCCTTGGTCCCCGCGTTCGCCGCCCGCCGCGTACGGGCGCTCGCACCGTGGATCGAGAAGACCACCGCCGTGCTGCTGGACGATCTCGCGGACGCGGCTGCCACCGCTCCCGGCGGAGTGGTGGACCTGCGCGAGCACTTCGCCTCGCGGCTGCCTTGGCTGACGGTCACCACACTGGTCGGCCTGCCGGAGGCGATGCACGACAGGTTCCAGACCGTCAACGACACGGTCTTCACCACGGATCTGAGTGCCGAGCAGGCCGACGCCACAGCGGCCGAGGCCGCGCGGCTCCTCGCGGACCTACTCGTGATCAAGACCGAGCGTCCCGGCGACGACATCGCCAGTGCCCTGGTCGACGCCCACCGCCAGGGCCGTCTCAATGAGCAGGAGCTGGCCGACAACATCTGGATGGTGCTCGGCGCCGGCTACGGGACCACGGCGAACCTGCTCGACCACGCCGTGGTCAACCTGCTCACGCGCCCGGCCCAGCTGGACCTGGCCTTGTCGGGCCGGGTCGGCTGGGACCAGGTCGTGGAGGAAACCCTGCGCCACCAGGCTCCGGTGGCCAACTTCATGATGCGCTTCCCCACCGAGGACCTGTACGACGAAGCGACCGGGCTGACGTTCTCGCGGGGCGAGGCCCTCGTCATCAACTACGCCGCGGTCGGCCGCGACCCCGGGGTCCACGGCGAAGACGCCGACCTCTTCGACATCACCCGCGCCACCGCCCGTGAACACCTGGCGTTCAGCCACGGCCCGACCTACTGCCTGGGCGCCGAACTCGCCCGACTCGAAGGCCGCATCGGGTTGTCCGCGCTCTTCTCCCGGTTCCCCGCCCTAGAACTGGCCGTCGGACCCGACTGTCTGTCTCCGCTGCCTTCCCTCATTTTCAACGGGCACCGAGAGATCCCTGTACGGCTCGAAGGAAACCCCAACAGTTGAACATGAACCACCACATGCCGTACCCCTTGACGGCGTATCAGCGTGACGTATGGTCCGTCGGCTCCCAGGCTCCGGAGTCACCACAGTTCAACTGCGTTCTCCACGAGCGTCTGGACGGGGGCGTCGACCACGAGCGGCTCGCCGTCTGCGCGGAGCGCGTACTGCACCGCCATGAGGCGTTCCGGCTGCGGCTCGCCGAGCGCGCCGGCGTCCCCTTCCAACGGGTGGCCGAGGACCGTGTTCCCGTCCCGGTGATCGACCTCTCCCACGAGCCCGTGCCGGACGCCGCCTGCGCGGAGTGGATGCGCAGATCCATGGCCGGCGCCCTGCCACTCGGCAGCGGCCCCCTCGTGGAAGCCGCGCTCCTCCTGGAGAGCCCCGATGTCACGCATCTGCACGTCAAGGCGCACCACATCGTCGCCGACGGTTGGACGCTCGACCGGCTGAGCCACGAGATCCTCCAGGAATACGCCCGGATGCCGCAGGGCGATCCGCAGGCGAGCGCCCGGGCAACACCTTCCTACCTGGCGTTCGTCGAGGAGGACGCCGCCTACCGCAGCGGGACGGACGGCGACCGCGACCGGGCGTTCTACCGCGAGTACCTCGGTGGCGTGGCACCCGCGCTCTTCACCCGTGGGAAAGACGGCGGTCCGGGCGGCCGCGGCCGTCACTCGTTCGTCATCGACGGTGCCCTCATCGGCCGGGTCCGCGCCGCGGGCTACTGGCCGTTCACGTACGTCGCGGCCATGTTCGGTGCGTACCTGACACGCCTGCACAGGAGCGAGGAGGTGGTCCTCGGCGTCCCCTTCCTCAACCGTCCGACGGAGCGGCACCGGGACGTGCTCGGTCAGTTCGCCAACACCCTGCCGCTACGGGTCGCGGCTCCCGGCACGCTGACCGTTCGCGAACTGCTCACCGCGGTCCAGGGCACGACGCGCGCACTCCGGCGTCATGAGCGACTCGCTCTCGGAGACATCCTGCGGGAAGGGCCCACGGCGCCGCGGGGCCCACGGCAACTCTTCGACGTGACGCTCTCCTACCTGAACTGGTCCCGGCCGGAGGTCCCGGGAGTGGTGCGGCGGGGCACCCTGATGGCTCCCTCGCACGACCAGGACGCACTGGGCGTCCTGGTGTCCGCCTTCGACGACACGACCGAGGTCCGTGTCGACCTGGACTACGCCCGTGACGTCTTCGACGAGGACCTTCCCATCGCCTCCGTGGCGGGTCACCTCACGACGCTCCTGGAGCACGGTCTGGACCTGTTGGACCGGCCCGTGTCCGACGTCCCCATGCTCTCCCCCGCCGAGTACCAGGACCTCACCGCCGGGCGTGCCCTCGGCCGGCAGGTGCCCTACGCGGATCAGGCCACCCTCCACGGACTGTTCGAGGCGCAGGCCGCCCGGCGGCCGGACCGGACCGCCGTCATCGCGGCGGCCGGGGACGCGCTGACCTACGCCGAACTCGACGAGCGGGCCAACCGGGTCGCGCGTGCCCTGCGCGCGGAGGGAGTCGGACCGGACGACCGCGTCGCGGTGATGATGGAGCGGGGGCCGGGGCTGCTGGTCGCGCTGCTCGGCGTCCTGAAGTCCGGCGGCGCCTACGTACCGGTGGACCCCGGCTACCCGGCCGAGCGGGTGCGGTTCCTGCTGCGCGACAGCCGCGCCAAGGTGGTGATCGTCGATGACGACGCTCCCGCCGGCCTTCCCGGGGATACGGCGGTGCGGCGCGTCGGCGGCCTGCTGACCGGCAGCGGTGCCCCGGTCGAGCCGCTCGCCACCTCCCGTGACGTCGCGTACGTCATCTACACCTCCGGCTCGACCGGACAGCCCAAGGGCGTCATGGTCGAGCACCACAGCGTGGTGAACCGCCTCGCGTGGATGCAGCGCAGCTACCCGCTCGGAGAACGGGACGTCCTCCTGCAGAAGACGCCGGTTTCCTTCGACGTCTCCGTATGGGAGTTGTTCTGGTGGGCCGTCGAGGGCGCGGCCGTGGCCCTGCTGCCGCCCGGCGGCCAGAAGGACCCGCGCGAGGTCCTGCGGGCGATCGGCGAGCACCGGGTCACCGCCGTGCACTTCGTACCCTCCATGCTCGGTCCGTTCCTCGACCTGCTGGAGGAGGATTCGGCGCCGGCCCGCGAGGCCGTCCGGACCCTGCGGCATGTCTTCTGCAGCGGTGAGGCCCTGCCCGTGGCCCGGGTGGAGCAGTTCAACCGCCTGGTCGAGCGCTGCCTTCGTGAGAGCGGCGCGGAGCGGCCCGTACGGCTCGTGAACCTGTACGGCCCGACCGAGGCCACGGTCGACGTCTCGTCCTACGAGTGCCCGGACGACCCCGCCCACACCATCGCGCGGGTGCCCATCGGCCGACCGATCGACAACGTCAGGCTGTACGTGCTGGGCGCCGACGACCTGCCGCAACCCGTCGGTGTCGCCGGGGAGCTGTGCATCGGCGGGGTCGGCGTCGCCCGCGGGTATCTCGACCGCCCGGAGTTGACCGCCGAGAAGTTCGCCGCCGACCCGTTCGTACCGGGCGGTCGGCTCTACCGCAGCGGGGACCTGGCGCGGTGGCTCGCCGACGGCACCCTGGAGTACCTCGGACGGATCGACGGCCAGGTCAAGATCCGGGGCAACCGCGTCGAACCCGACGAGGTGGCCGCCGCCCTGCGTGCCGTCCCCGGCGTACGGGACGCCATCGTGGTGGGCCGTACCACCCCCGACCGGGGAGCCGTCCTGGCCGGCTACTACGTCGCCGAGGCGCCGATCGACACGGCGCTGTTGCGCGAACGGCTCGGTCAGACGCTGCCGGCGTTCATGGTTCCGGCTTCCTTCACCCGGATCGACAGCGTTCCGCTGACCGCCAACGGCAAGGCCGACCACGACGCGCTGCCACCACCGCACGACGCCCCGGAGGCCATCGCGGGCGGGCAGCCGCGCAACCGGGCCGAGACCGTACTGGCCGAGGTCTGGGCCCGTGTCCTGGGCCATGGTGTCGTAGGGATCCACGACGACTACGCCGCGCTCGGCGGCGACTCGATCACGATGCTCAAGGTGCGTGCCGAGGCGGAGGCCCGGGGCCTGCGCTTCTCGCTCACCGACCTCCTGCGCAACCCGACGGTGGCCGGCCTCGCCCCGTGCACCGAGGAGTGCGACGCGTCCGGGACCGCGGCCGCCCCCGCCCCGTTCGCCCTGGTGGCCGATGTCGACCGGGGCCGCCTGCGGGATGCCGAGGACGCCTACCCGCTGACCCGGATCCAGCTCGGCCTGCTGTACCACAGCCGCAGGCACGAAACGTCGGCCAGGTACCGGGACGTCTTCCGGTACACGCTGGAGATGCCCTGGGACGAGGAGCAGTTCCGTCGTGCCTTCGACCGGCTGACGGCGCGGCATCCGGCGCTGCGCACGGCCTTCGAGCTGGCAGGCGCGGAACCGCTGCAGGTCGTTCACCCCAGGGTGCGAGGCGGCCTGGAGGTCGTCGATCTGCGTCCGCTCGACAGCGCGGCGGCCGAGGCCGAGGTACGCGCGCACGTAGAGGCACGCCGCCTCCACCCCTACGTGTTCGAGCGGCCGCCGCTGTATCTGTTCCGCGCCCATGTGCGGCCCGCCACCGTCGATCTGGTCCTCAGCTTCCATCACGCGCTCCTCGACGGCGGCAGCGTCGCCACCCTCCTCCAGGAGCTGCTCCAGGACTACGCCCACGGCCTCGGCCTGGACATCGGCCCCGTCGAGGACACGGTGCCTCCGTCACCGGCGGCCCACGTACGGCTGGAGCGGAGCGCCCTGCGTTCCCAGGAGGCCGGGCGCTACTGGCGGGAAAAGCTGGCCGGCTGCGGCCCTCTGCCCATCGAGGCGTTCTCGCCCCACCTGCCCGGTACCGTCCACCGGCCGGCCTCGCGCCGGGTCGACCTGCCCGGACCGCTCGTCGAGCGGGTCCGGCGCCGGGCGTCCGAGCACTCCCTTCCCGTGAAGTCCGTACTCTTCGCGGCCCACGCCCTGACGCTGGCCATGCTCGCCGGCACCCGTGAGGTGACCACCGGCCTGATCACCCACGTCCGGCCCGAACTGGCCGGAGCCGAGCGCAGCGCCGGGCTTTTCCTGAACACCGTGCCCGTGCGCCTGGACACCGCACGGGACAGCTGGCTGGAGGTGGCGCGCGAAGGCTTCCGCCAGGAGCAGGACGGCCATCCCCACCGCCGCTACCCGCTGAGCGCCATCCAGGAGGATCGCGGTGGAGCCGTCCTGGACACGGCCTTCAACTACGTGCACTTCCACCAGCTCTCCCATGTCCTCGGGCTCCCCGGTCTGCGGCTCAAGGAGTTCCGCAGCTGGGAGGAGAACGACTTCCGGCTCATGGTGAACGCCGTCACCGAACCGGACGGCTCCGGCATGTGGCTGCGGATCGACTGCGACGGTGCGTCGTTCTCGGCGGAGCAGGGCGACCTCTTCGCGGCCGGCTACCTGAGCATCCTGCGCCGCATCGTGGAACAGCCGCACGAAGCGGCCGACTTCGCGTTCCTCGCCCCCCGTCCCGTCCCGGCCGCGCCCGCGCAGTGCCCCACGGTCGTGACGCGCTTCGTCGAACAGGCCGCGCGCACCCCGGACGCGATCGCCGTGGTGATGGGCGAGGAGCGGTGGAGCTACGCCCGGCTCGCCGAGGCCGTTGAGAACGTGGCGGGGCGCCTCGGCGCGCTCGGCGCCCCGGCGAACGCCCGGATCGGGATCGCGATGAACCGGTCCCCGCTGACCATGGCGGTGCTGCTGGGTGTCATGCGGGCCGGTTGCGCGGTCGTCCCGATGGACGTCAGCTACCCCCCGTCCCGGCTGGCCACGATGGTCGAGCAGGCCCGGCCCTTCCGCGTCGTGGCCGAAGTCGCGTACGCCCACCTCGCCGGTGACCCGGAGCTGCTGCTGCCCGCCGAGTCGGTGGCCGCGCCGGGGCCGGTGTGCCGGGCGAGGGGCGGGACGGACGGGGAGAGCACCGCGTACGTCCTCTTCACCTCGGGCTCCACCGGGACCCCCAAGGGCGTCGCGATGCCGCACCGTACCCTGGCCGCCCTGGTGGCCTGGCAGGCCGGGGCGCCCAGCGCGGCGCCGGGCGGGGTGACGCTGCAGTACGCACCGTTGAGCTTCGACATCTCCTTCCAGGAGATCTTCTCCACGCTGTCCTTCGGCGGCACCCTGTGCCTGGTCGGCGACGCGGAGCGGCGCGACATGGCCGCGCTGCTGCGCCTGCTCGACCACGAGCGCGTGGAGCAGGCCTTCCTCCCCCCGGTGGCCCTTCACCAACTGGCCGAAGCCGCTGGCACGCTGGGCATCACCCCGAGGGCGCTGCGGGTGGTGATCACCTGCGGTGAGCAGTTGCGCGTCACTCCCGAGATCCGCGCGCTGTGCGCCAGAATCCCGGGAGCGGTGCTGGAGAACCAGTACGGTCCGACGGAGACCCACGTGGTCACCGCGTACACCATGACCGGTGACCCCGCGGCCTTCCCCGCGCTGCCGCCGATCGGCCGCGCCATCGACGGGGCCGAGGTGCACGTCCTGGACAAGCGGATGCGTCCGGTGCCGGTCGGGGCGCGGGGCGACGTCTACCTGGGCGGCGGCTGCCTGGCCGACGGCTACGAGGGGCGCCCGGACCTGACCAAGGAGCGTTTCGTCCCCCATCCCTTCGCGGACGGAGACCACAGGCTCTACTACACCGGCGACGTCGGCATGGTGCTTCCCGGTGGAGACGTGGTCTTCCTCGGACGCGACGACGCACAGGTCAAGGTACGGGGCTTTCGCGTGGAGCCGGCCGAGGTGGAACTGGCCGTCACCGGCCTGGCCGAGGGTTGTCCGGGCCTGCGTGACGCCGCGGTCGTGGCGCGCCGGCGCTCGGACGGCGAGGTGTTCCTCGCCGCCTTCCTCCTCGGCGAGGGCACGGACGAGGACCTGGTCGGGGTCCGTGAGCGGTTGCGCGCCACCTTGCCCGACTACATGGTCCCCTCGCACCTGCAATGGGTCGCCCAGTGGCCTCTGACCCCCAGTGGCAAACGCGACGACGCCGCACTGCGCGGTGCCCCGCTGGCCTCCCCCGGCCGCGCACCGGCCGCCGCGCCGCGCGACGCCTACGAGCGGACGCTGACCGAGATGCTGGCGGACGTCCTGTGCCTGGACTCGGTGGGAGCGCACGACAGCCTCTTCGACCTCGGCGGCACCTCTTTGACCGCGATGCGGCTGGTGGTCCGGATCGAACAGCGCTACCGGGTGCACATCCCCCTGTCGGAGTTCATCGCGACACCCACCCCCGCCGGACTCGCGGCCCGGCTGCGCGAGGGCGGGGCGCGAGCCGCGTTCGACCCCTTGGTCCCGATCCGCCCGCAGGGCACTCGCCCGCCGCTGTTCATGGTCCACCCGATGGGCGGCAACGTGCTCTGCTACGTCGGGTTCGCCCGGCATCTCCCGGACGACCAGCCTCTGTACGCGCTCCAGGCTGCCGGAGCGGAGCCCGGCACCACAGCGCTGTGCACGGTGGAGGACCTGGCGGACAGCTACCTCACCGCGCTGCGGACGGCCCAGCCACACGGCCCTTATACGATCGGCGGATGGTCCTTCGGCGGCTTCGTCGCCTTCGAGATCGCCCGTCGGCTGCGGGCGGCGGGCGAGCGGGCCGCCCTGCTGGTGCTGGACACCACCGCCCTGGACCAGGGGCCGCGCGTCGCGCACGACGACGGCCTGCTGGATTGGTTCTTCCACGAGTTGCTCTGGCCGCGGGACGGCGGCGCCTCACCCGCACGGGGTCTCCCTGACGGACTGGGCTCGCCGGAGGAGAAGTTCGCGTTCATGGCCCGCGTCGCGAGCGAGCGCGGCGTCCTGCCGGCCGGCAGCTCGGGGGCCGTCATCCGCCGCCTCTTCGGCGTCTACCGGGCGAACTGGCGGGCGACGCTGGCCTACCGGCCCCCGCGCGAGGACCAGGACCTCACGCTGATCCGCGCCGCTGAGCCACTGCCCGTCGCGCTGTCCGCCATGCACCGTGCCGCCCGAACCCGTCATCAGGACCCTTGCAACGGATGGAGCGCCATGACCAGCGGGCGGATCCGGATCATCCGTGTCGCCGGGGACCACCTGACGATCATGGAAGATCCGCATGTGGCCCGCCTGGCGGGTACCGTCGCGGAGCTGATCAGCACCGGCTTCGCCCGAACCGGCCGGGAGGGCTGACGTCATGCCATCGGAACGGCGTATGAAAGCCCTGGTCATCGGTGCCGGCATCGGCGGCCTGACGTGTGCGGTCGCACTGCGGCGCGTCGGTGTCGACGTCGAGGTGTACGAACGCGCCACCGAGCTGCGCGACGTCGGCTCCGGTCTGTCGGTCATGAGCAACGCGGTCACCGCCCTGGCCGGTTTCGGCATCGACCTGGGACTGGACAAGCGCGGTCAGGCCGTGGAGTCGTTCAGGATCATGGACCGGCGCGGCCGGCGGATCAGAGACCTCCCGTTCCAGGACGCCCGCGGCCAGCTGGGCGTGCCGAGCTACTGCCTCAGCCGCGCGGACCTCCAGGAGGCTCTGCTGGCGGAGATCGGGGACTGCCCGGTCCACCTGGGGTCGACCGCCATCGGCTTCGAGACCGTCGGCGTGGGGGTCACCGCCCGCTTCGAGGGCGGCCGTTCGGCGAGCGGCGACATCCTGGTCGGCGCCGACGGCTTCAACTCGTCCGTACGGCGTCACCTCGTCGGCCCCGAGCAGGCCAAGGACAGCGGCTACCTCTTCCGGCTCGGCATCGTCCCCTTCCGGCACCGGCGCCTCACCACGGGCGCGGTGCGCCACTACTGGGGCAGCGGACAACGTTTCGGCCTCATCGACATCGGAAAGGGCCGCTGCTACTGGTGGGCGGCCATGAGCACGCCCGAGGACACACCCGCAGACACACCCGGGGACACGCCCGCACCGAGCCGCGTCAAGGAACTCCTCCGACTGGCATACGAGGACTGGGCCGAGGAGGTGCGGGCCGTGATCGACGCCACCCCGCAGGCGGACATCCTCACCGTGCCGTCGCGGGACCGGGCCTTCCTGGAACGGTGGGGCGACGGCCCCGTCACCCTGCTCGGCGACGCCGCCCACCCCATGCTGACCACCCTCGCCCAGGGAGCCGGCATGGCCATGGAGGACGCCGTCGTACTGGCACGGACGCTGGCCGAGCCGATGACGGGCGACGACCCGGCGCGGGCTCTGCGGGCCTACGAGGAGCGGCGCCGCGACCGCACCAGGGCGATGGTGGCCGGTTCCCGCCGGATGAGCGAACTGACCCAGGGGGCCACCCCCCGAAGTCGCCTGGCCCGTAACGCCTACTTCCGCTTGGTACCCCGTCGCGTCCTCGTCCGGCAGACCGCCCAGGCCCTTACCTATCCGGACGATCCGGCCACCGGATCCGGCAGCGTCCAGCGCGAGCTGAGCCCCTTGGAGCGCCTGTACTGGATCGCGGACCGGACCTCACCCCTCAACGTCATCGCCCGCGCCCGGGTCCACGGACACCTGCCCCCGTCGCTGCACCGCCGCGCACTGGACATCCTCCAGCTCCGGCACCCCCTGCTGCGCGTCGCGATCACCGACGACGGCACCGGAGCACACCCCGCCTTCGTCCCGTTGGACGCGCGTCAGATCCCGCTGAGGCACGTCCACGTACCGCCGGACGACCCCATGGCCGACGCGCGGTGGGAGCGCGAGGTGAACGACCGGGAGCTCGTGGAAAGTGTGGACTGGCGCGCCGGTCCGCTGCTGCGCGCGGTGGTGATCACCTCCGAAGGAACAGCCGGCGAGAACGCCGGGGACGTCCATGACCTGCTGCTGACGGCCTCGCACATCATCGCCGACGGCAAGACGTGCCTGTCCCTGGTCCGGGAGTGGATCGGCCTGACCGCACAACTGGACCGCGGCACGCAGCCTCGGGTCACCCCGCGACGGGCACTGCCCGCGACGGACGACCTGCTCCCCCGTCGCCACCGTGGCGCCGCGGGTGTCGCCGGGTTCAAGGCCCTGATGCGACGGGAGGAGCAGGCGGCCCGACGGCACCCCGCGCAGCGGGTCGTCCCCAGCCACCAGGTGCCGTTCGAGCAGCGGCGCACCCAGATGGTGCACAGGTTCCTGCCCGCCGAGCAGTTGGATCTGCTGGTGGCCGCGGCCAAACGGCACGGCACCACGGTCCACGGCGTGCTGGCCGCCGCGATGGTGACGGCGGTCGCCCGGGACGCGGGGGCCTCGACGACGGCACACTTCTCGATCGGCTCGCCGGTCGACTTCCGCGATGATCTCGAACCGGCCGTGTCACCCGACGAGGCCGGCACCTACGTGGCCACGGTTCCCTCCCGCGTCCGCTATGAGCCCGGCGGACCGCTGTGGCTGATGGCCCGGGCCATCAGCCAGGACCTGGTGAGGCGCCGGAGGCGCCAGGAGCACCTGTCCACGATCAGCCTGCCGCGCTGGGCAGGACCGAAGTCACTGGCGGACAGCGAGTCGTTCATGCGGTTCATGGACGAGGAGGGGCCGATCAACCTGTGCCTGTCCAACGTCGGCCGCTACGAGTTCCCCGATCACGCGGGCTCGTGGCGGGTCGGCGAGGCCCAGTTCCTCACGGGAGTCTCGGTGATGGGCTCCATCGTGGCGACCGCGACCACCAGTCACACCCAACTCGCCTGGAACTTCAGCTACGTCGAGGGACTCGTCCCGGAGCCGCGCGCACGACGCATCGCTGACGACTCCGTCCGCACCGTGCTGTCCGTCCTCACCGAGTGACCGGCCGATCGAGCCGAGTGCGTGCCGGATCTCACGGATCCCCATGGCTCCCGCTCCGCCGACCCCCGGCTGCCCGCCTCCCATCGAAAGGTTCCGCCCCGATGACCAATGCTTCGATCCCGACGCAGACGCGGCGTCGCGTTCTGCCCGCAGGCGAGAACGGCTCGCTGTGGGAGGCTCGGCCCTCTTGCGGGATCTTCGAGTTCCGCGGGATGCGTCTGCGGCTCACGGTGGAGGACCCGGCGGAGGTCCTGTTCCCGACCGACTGCGGGCTGAGCCTGATCGCCGCTCTCAACGGTGACATGGTTCCTGACCTGGCGGGTGTCAACGCCTTGGACATCGGGGCCGGTTCCGGTCTCTACAGCGTCGCCCTGCTCGCGGCCGGCGCCGGGCGGGTGACCGCTCTGGACATCAACCCCGCCTCGGCCACCCAGACCGCGGTGAACGTGATGGCCAATGGTCTCGATTCCACGCGGCTGACCTGTGTCACTTCGCCACTGGAGGAGTACACACCGGACGAGCGGTTCGATCTGGTGATCACCAACCCGCCGCACCTGCCCTACGACCCGAGTTATGCAAGGAAGGACGGGCTGGAAACGGCTCTCGTCGCCCGGAGGGGAGGGCGCGCGGTGTACGACTCCGTCGTCGAGCGCGTGGACACGCTCCTCGCGCCGGGCGGCACGCTGCTCATGGCGCACTCCTCACTCGCCGACATCCCCCGGACCGTAACGGAGCTCACCAGGGGCGGCTTCGAGGCCGAGACGCTTGAGGTCTTCGAGATGGACATCCCGCTCCTGGCGTACGCCGAGCACAAGGAGACCATGCTGACCCTGCTGAGAGAGCGGCGAGCAGAGGGCCGGGCTGAATTCGACGGGGCGCGCTTCACGGTGCACGCCCTGATGTTCCGGCGCCCCGGGAACGCCACCGGCAGCTGACGTCCTGCCGGTGGTCGTGTGTACCACCCCGAGGATCTTCGGTCTTCAGACCGACACGTCTTGCTTGTCCTGCATCAATTGCGCGATCTCGGCCAGGGTGCCCGCTTCCGCGAGTTCGTCAAAGCTGATCTGCAATCCGGGGTCGCCTTCCAGTACGAGGGCCAGTTCCACCGCGAACAGTGAGTCCAGGCCGAGGACCGTCGGTGTGGCCTCCGGGGAGATCAGCCCGGGCCGCACCTGGAACTTGTCGGTCAGGATGTTGACCAGGATGTCGTACATGGCGCTTCTCCAGATGAGTCAGTGCGTGCGGGCGAGGTCGGGCCATACGACGGTGGTGGCACCCCAGGCCAGGCCGCCACCGAAGGCCGCCAGCAGGACCCGGTGCCCAGGCTTCAGGCTTCCTGCGCGGTCGGCGTGGTCAAGGAGGATCGGGATCGACGCGGCCGAGGTGTTGCCGACCTGCTCGATGTTGGACAGTGCGCTCTGCGCCGTGATGCCCAACCGCTCCGCGAGCATGGAGGTGATCCGTCCGTTCGCCTGGTGGGGAACGATCCGGTCCACGTCCTGCGGCTTCCAGTTCGCGGCGTCCAGAGCGGCCCGGGAGGCAGAGGTCATATGCTGCACCGCTCGCCAGAACACTTCTTGCCCCTCCAGACGGAGATACGAGTCCGCCGGGGTGGCTCCGCCCCCCGAGCGTTCCTCGGATCCGCCGCCGCGTACGGTGATCAGGTCGCGGCCACCGCCATCGCTGCCCAGCACGCAAGGCCCCAGGGCACCGGGTTCCTCGCAGTGACCCGAGCGCAGGACAACGGCGCCGGCTCCATCGCCGAAGAGCATGCTCGTGGGGTCGTCCGGGGCGACGCTCAGCGACAGCACGTCCGTGCCGATCACCAGGACACTGTCCGACGTACCCGCGGCGATCAGGCCCTGCGCGACCCCCAATCCGTAGACGAACCCGGCGCACACGGCCTGGACGTCCAGCGCGGTCACCCCGGTCATGCCCAGCCGTGAGGCGACGCTCGGGGCGGTGCCGGGGCACGGCCTGTCCGGCGACGTGGTGGCGACGACCACGGCTGCGACGTCGCCGACCGCGGAACGGGCCAGAGCCTCGCGGCCGGCCGCGACCGCCAGGTCACCGCTGGTGGTACCCGGCTCGACGACGTGCCGGAACCGGATGCCCGAGCGCTGAAACATCCATTCGGGCGACCGGCCCAGTCGCTCGACGAGCTCCTCGTTGGCCACCCGGCGTGGCGGCACGCACGATCCGACACCTGCCAGGACGGACGCCGGCGCCCTTTGATCCCTCACTCTTCCACCCTCGACTTCGGAGACACTACTCCAAGTAGCCACGCGCATACGCAGTGTCTCACAGGGTCACGATCGCTCGGGCGGGTAGCCCCCGGGCGAAAACTGGTCGAGCACGACCGGACGGTGCCGTAAGGTGGTGTTCACCGACGCGGGGTGGAGCAGCTCGGTAGCTCGCTGGGCTCATAACCCAGAGGTCGCAGGTTCAAATCCTGTCCCCGCTACCACACCGGAAGGGCCCGGATCCTTTATGGATCCGGGCCCTTCTGCCGTACTGAAGCAGCCCTTCGCGCCCAGGGCGGGATGGCGCACCGGGTGCCGCGTTCCGGCGACCGGACCGATGACGGCTATTCGACCCTCAGCGCCGCCAGCCGCTGCTCGAACGGCACCACCGCGAACCCGTCCGCCGGTTCCACCGAGGTGATCGCGCCCGTCAGCGAACGGGGTGCGACCGCGGCGGCGGTGTCGACGTCGGGTGCGGCGTCCCCACCGGCGGATGCCATGGCGCGCGCCAGCTCCGCGCCCGCACGGGCAATCCGCTGTTCCAGCCCCTCCTCACCCCAGTCCTCCGAGGCCGCGTACACGGCGGTCGGCAGGACGACCGCGCGCAGGTAGGTGAACAACGGCCGCAGAGCGTGCTCGGTGACCAGGGAGTGCCGGGCCGTGCCGCCGGTCGCACCGAGGAGCACCGGCTTCGCGGTGAGGGCGTCCTTGTCGATGAGGTCGAAGAAGGACTTGAACAGGCCGCTGTACGACGCCGCGAACACCGGCGTGACGGCGATCAGGCCGTCCGCGGCGGCCACGGCGTCGAGCGCGGCGGCAAGCCGGGCGGGCGGGAACCCGGTGACGAAGTGCCGGCCGATCTCCGTCGCCAGCTCCCTCAGCTCGATCACTTCGAGGTCGGCGTCCACGTGCCCCAGCGTCGCCGCCGCGAGCCGGTCGGCGAGCAGCCGCGTCGAGGAGGGCGAGCTGAGCCCCGCCGATACGACGATGAGCTTCATCCCCGCGTCTCCTCCTTCGGAGCCTCCTGGGCCGCCGCCACGCGTGCGGAGTGCGTCGGCGCGTCCGGCACGCCGGCCGGCCGCAGGTTCGCGAACTCCTTGCGCAGCACCGGCACGACCTCCTCGCCGAGCAGGTCGAGCTGCTCCAGGACGGTCTTCAGGGGCAGGCCCGCGTGGTCCACCAGGAAGAGTTGGCGCTGGTAGTCGCCGGCGTAGTCCCGGAAGGACAGGGTCCGCTCGATGACCTGCTGCGGCGAGCCGACGGTCAGCGGGGTCTGGGCGGTGAACTCCTCCAGGGACGGGCCGTGGCCGTACACCGGCGCGTTGTCGAAGTACGGGCGGAACCGGCGCACCGCGTCCTGCGAGTTCCTGTTCATGAACACCTGACCTCCGAGCCCGACGATGGCCTGCTCGGGTGTGCCGTGCCCGTAGTGGGCGTAGCGCTGCCGGTACAGGTTCACCATCTGCTCGGTGTGGGAAGTCGGCCAGAAGATGTTGTTGTGGAAGAAGCCGTCTCCGTAGTAGGCGGCCTGCTCGGCGATCTCCGGTGAGCGGATGGAGCCGTGCCAAACGAAGGGCGCGACACCGTCCAGCGGGCGCGGGGTCGAGGTGAAGGACTGCAGCGGCGTGCGGAACTTGCCCTTCCAGGTGACGGCTTCCTCGTCCCACAGGCGGCGCAGCAGCGCGTAGTTCTCGATGGCGAGGTCGATGCCGTCACGGATGTCCTTGCCGAACCAGGGGTAGACCGGACCGGTGTTGCCGCGGCCCATCATCACGTCCACGCGGCCGTCCGCCACGTGCTGGAGCATCGCGAAGTCCTCGGCAATCTTCACCGGGTCGTTGGTGGTGATCAGCGTCGTCGACGTGGAGAGGATCAGGTTCTCGGTGCGCGCGGCGACGTAGCCGAGCATCGTCGTCGGCGAGGAGGGGACGAACGGCGGGTTGTGGTGCTCGCCGGTGGCGAAGACGTCGAGGCCGACCTCCTCGGCCTTCTGCGCGATGGCGAGCATCGCCTTGATGCGCTCGTGCTCGCTGGGCGCGCGTCCGGTCGTCGGATCGGTCGTGACATCGCCGACAGTGAAGATCCCGAACTGCATGGCTCCCCTTCCCTCCAAGATTGTTTACGATTCAACTATACCCCAAAACGAGAGGCGCGCCCGAGGTATTCCCGGCCAGCACGAGGCCACGAGGCACACACAGCGAGCGGCGGATCGCAGGTACGTCACTCAGCTCGTGCCCCTGCTCAAGAAGATCCCGCCGGCCGCCGACCTGGCCGGACGGACGGCCACGCAACCGCCCCGACGCGGCCGCTCGGCGACCGCGGCTGAGACCACGACAAACACCGCCGGACGGCCTGGGAGACGGGGGGAAACCGGTGATTGCTCGCCGCGGCGTCTCGCGCGGCGCGAACATCCCGGTCACGCGCTGGAGGGCTGGCCGCTGCCGGCCGATTGATTTCTTACATGAGCGACAGCTCACGACACGCTAATTTGGGGCACCCCGAAGCAGAGGAGAGCCCCGTGGGCAAGGTGGTCATGTACAGCTCGGTGTCGGTGGACGGCTTCATCGCGGACGAGAATGACCAGCCCGGACCTCTGTTCGACTGGTTGTCCAGCGGTGACGTCCCGTTGGACGAGAGCGGCGCGCTGAAGGTGTCGCAGACGTCCTACGACTACACCCGGGTGTACTGGGACCAGATCGGAGTCACGATCGTCGGCCGCCACGTCTTCGACCTGACGGACGGCTGGGACGGGAAGCCTCCGGGCGGGATCGACCACGTGGTCGTCGTGACGCACCGGCCGGAGCCCGAGGGCTGGGACCCCGAAGCGCCGTTTCACTTCGTCAACGGCGTCGAGGCAGCCATGGCCAAGGCGCAGGAGCTTGCGGGTGACCGCATGGTCGAGGTCGCCGCTGGCAACGTCGGTGGCCAGGTGCTTGCCGCAGGCCTGATCGACGAGGTGCGCATGGATGTCGCACCCGTCGTTTTCGGGTCCGGCAAGCGCTACTTCGGGTCGGTCCACGCGCAGCACCTGTTGGAGGATCCTGACGTGGCGATTCAGGGCAACCGGGTGCTCCACCTGCGCTATCGGGTGCGCCGTTGACCGATCTGAGCGGGTACGCGAGGAAGTCCACTGCGAACGCTGAGGCCGGTCCCCCTGCACTGTGCTTCGGGGTTGGCTGGAGGTCAGTTCCCGGGTGGAGGAGGGCGGAATTTGGCTCAACCCGGAGTAGTCGTGCGGATTACGATCCATGCTGTTGCTATGGATCTGAACGTCTTCGTGGCCCTCGATGTC
Source organism: Streptomyces sp. ADI95-16 (assembly GCF_003721495.1). Taxonomy (NCBI): domain Bacteria; kingdom Bacillati; phylum Actinomycetota; class Actinomycetes; order Kitasatosporales; family Streptomycetaceae; genus Streptomyces; species Streptomyces sp. ADI95-16. The sequence goes on from NZ_CP033581.1 coordinate 322,939, forward strand.
GGAGTCGAACTACAGTCTTTTGGCCGGTCCTCCAGATTTGTGCAAGGGGCTGGCGCAACCACAGAACAGGCGCTTGCCGCGCTGACGCTGAACGCCGAAAAATTGGCGCGGGATTTGGCTACCAGTGACGCGGCAGGCCTCGTGCTTGGGCATCCGGGCACAGCACACCTCGCATGTCGAGGCGCCTTCTGGCGTGCCAACTACGGTGTCTTTCCGGTCCGGCTGGCATCTGGCCCGTTGGATGACGGCTCCCCGGGGTGGATCGCATACGGTCCCTTGACGCAAAGACTGTTGAGGACTGAATGCCAGCAGCACCTCATGTGGGAGCAGTGATGTAGGGGACGCGGTGGCTTACCCACGGCTTCGCGACGCACCCGATGTCATCTCGTCAGGGCCGCACTAGGGCATGTGTGATGTTGCGATCAGTCGGCGACCTGCAGGAGGTCGTTGATCCAGATCATTGCGTCGCGGAGACGGAGGCCGGCGAGGTGGCCATCCGCTTCGGGGGCAACGAGCGGGGCAGGCGGGCGGACCGTAGAGCCTGCGGGGCCGGACTCGGCAGCCGGGCCCGACGGCGGTGCGCCCACTGGACTCGCCCGCGCCTGAGATTCGCCACCGCGCCGGTGTTGATCGCCTGGGCCCGTGTCGGGCCGGCCGTGTTCCGGCCTTTCCGTCGTCCCTGCGTGGCGGGGCCGACGGGACTGACGGGACTGACGGGAGTAAAGATCCGCCGGTTGCGTTCACGGGCGGGGGTGACCCTGGCCCGGGAGTGGGTGCTCCCGGTCTCGCAGTCCGGCGACCCCGTGGAACACGATCCGTTCGGCCCCAAGAGCTCCCCAGGCTGCCCCTCCCGTCATCGGTGGCTTGGTCTATCGCCCTCAGCAGGCGCAGCGACCGTTCCCGGTCCGCTTGTTCCCGCACAGAACCTGGCGGCCATGGTGCGGCGTCCGGCCAAGTGCGGCGTCCGGCACCAGTGAAACGGCCCGCGAAGGGGGCAGGGCGTTCGTAAGCCACGCTCCCGCTAGTGCGACGGCCCCGGCCAGCCGGCTCAGGAAGCGGCCTGCGGACTCATGCCCGCACACGGCCCCCGACACGACGCCGCCGGCCCGTCATCGCCACCACGTCCGTCCTCGCAGCCCCCGCTGTCCGGCCCCCAGCCCGGTTCACGGCCGTGCGGGCCGTCACCCGGTGAAGGGTGACGGCCCGCACGGACCGATGCGTACCCGCCCGACGGGGCGGCTGCCGGCGGTCGCCCGCCGTCAGGCGGCCGGCGGCAGTCCGCCCTGAGGGTCAGTGGTGGCGGCGGCCCCAGGACTCCGTGTCTACGGTGCGGCCACGGTCGTCGCGCAGGGTGGCGGTGTCGGCGCGGTTGCCCCAGACGTATTCGCGGCGGTCCTGGAAGAGGTCGGTGCGGGTGTCGCGGCCGTTGCCGGTGTGGATGCGGAGGGTGGCGCGGCCGGCGATGCGGACGTTGTCGAAGCGGTAGCGGTTGCCGTCGTCGTCGCGGAGGGTCCAGCCGCGGAGGTTGATGGCGTCGCGGGTGGTGTTGGTGATCTCCACCCACTCGTTGTTCAGGGAGCGGTTGGAGTGGTCGTCACGGCCGGGGCTGTCGGCCTGGACCCGGCTGATCTCCACCCGCGGACGCTGGTGGTGACCGTCCTGCGCGGCGGCCGGCAGCGCGGCCGCACCGACCACGGCTCCGGCGGCCAGAACGGTCGCGGCGATGCGGCGGACGGAGGAAGAAGCAGAAGACATGGGTGACGCTCCCTCAAGATGCATGCCCGACCAGCCGAAACAAGCTGGTAAGGCGGTGCGGGTTCCCAGCCCGGAATGAGCCGAGGCCCACACTCTCGACCCCACGACCGCCCCGCCGGCGCGCTCGCCGGGGCCGGTTACCAGAACCGGACATTCCCGTCACACTCACCTGCACACCACACGCATACCGCCTGAACGTGGCCCTGACATTCACTGACCGCTACACCCACCCGCCCCACCAGCGGAACCTGGAAACAACGCACTCCGGCGCACCACCCAGCGCACTCCCCACCCCCGTCACCCGCCCGGAGCAGTTGTTCAAGTAACAACCGTTCTGCGGAATTCTTCGCTCACGCGTCCACGGCTCGCACCGATATTCGCGCCCTGCGGCAAGCCAAACCACCCCTCGCGGCCCAAGGGCGGCGACGCGTACGGACCGCTCGCGCAGGGAGGCGTCAACCGTGGCGGGCAGGAACTCCGACACGTCTGCGGGCGTGAACGCCCGGCCGAGGTCCGCGTCCCACGCCGAGCACATGCGCAGTGACCTTGTGCCCGCCCGGCGGTGAGCCCGCCGCAGCCCACAACGTCGAGGGTGAGGGCGGCCGGTCGGATCGCGGCGAGGACGGCAGGTCCCCCGAGGGCAGCCAGGATTCCACCTGTACCCCGTCGAGCGTGGCCAGGATCCGGCCGGCCGCAAGTGCCTCGACCGCGCGGACATTGCGGCGCGATTCCCGGTCAGTGCTCAGCTCCGCGACCATCCGATGGGCAACTGCGCTGCCGTCAGGACGCGGCGCTGGCACTCGCGGGCCGGCCAGGTCATGACCGGTGAGGGAGTTGGCAGGCACAGCGGTCCAGTCCGGTCTGCGCACCACGGCGACATGCCCCTCAATGCCTGTTCGTCGAGCCATTCCAACTCCAGGACCTGGCGGCCCAGCGCGTGCTCGATGAGTGATGTGGCCCTGCCCGTCTCCAGATGCAGCAGGGGCTGGCCTTCGAAGAAGTAGCCGCCGTCGTAGTGGCCGGTGCCGACGGCGAGCAGCGGAAGCGAGGATGGGGCTCGTGCTCGTGCAACTCGGCCCTGTCGGCAGCCGTCAGTCGTCCATCGGTGTGGACGCTGCGTGGTCCTGGCCCAAGGCCCGGGACAGGGCCGCGCGGGTCGCTGCGACGGACGCGTGGTCAGCTCCGAGGGCGTCGATCTGCTCGGGCAGGAGCGCGGACAGCTCGGCAGTCGCACGGCCGTACTCCCCCGCGTCGGTCAGCCAGCGGGCCACGTCCAGCCGGGTGGACAGGGTGTGCGGGTGTTCCGGGCCCAGTACCCGCAGCCGGTCGGTGAGTACACCCTCCAGCAGGGCCGCCGCCCGGCGAGGGTTCCCGCGCCGGGCAGTCCACTCCGCGATGCCGGCCCGGGTGGCGAGCGTGTCAGGGCTGTCGGGGTCGTCCTCCAGCTGGACGGCCAGCAGATCGTCCAGCGCCTCCAGGGCTCCGTCGAAGTCCCCGAGCTCGCCGCGATGGCGCATCGCCGCCGCGCGGGCGCGGAGTACGTCCCGGTGGCCCGGGTACCGCCGCGCCAAGGCCTCCTGCCAGGCCTCCTCGTGCAAGGCGAAGGCACCCTCGTGATCGCCGGACGCGGAAAGAAAGTTGGCCAGGTGGTTGCGATTGCTGACGGTGTCGCGGTGGGCCGCGCCCAACACCCTGATCCGTAGCACGTACAGCGACCGCAGCTCCGCCGCCGCACCCGCCGGGTCACCGGCCGCGCCCCGCCACACGGCGGCGCTCTGCCGGGTCTGGAGCAAGTCCGGGTGTTCGGGCGCAAGGAGCCGGGCCTGGTCCTCAGCCAGGGCCTTGAAGGCCGCGGCCGCGCCCGCCTGGTCCCCCGACTTGGCCTGCCACCAGGCGAGGTGACCGCGGGCGCCCAGGCTGATCGCGTCATCGGGATCGAACCGTGCGGCGACGGTCCGCTCCAGCCACCGGAAGTGCCGTAACGCGGCCGTCGCCTGGCCCGAGTCGCCGAGGCTGTGGCCCATGCGGAAGAGCACCTCGTGCGGCGCGGGGGCGAGCAGGTCCGGTCCGGCTTGACGCAGCAGGGCGAAGGCGTTGGAGCGTAACTCCCGGTCGAGGCGGGCCGGGGCGTCTGCGATGCCCCAGCCCTCCAGGAGCGCTTGCGCGGCGGCCGCTACCGCGTCCTCCCGCTCGGGGGCGCTGAGCAGGTCCCGCGTGGCGCGCTGCGTCATCACGTGGATCCGGACCGACGCCCCGCCCGTAAGCGCGCCGGGCCCGCTTCCGTCGACTGGTGTCGGGCTCCGGTCGATGTCGAGGAGGCTGTAGCGGCGCAGGTTGTGCACTGCGTCGTGGACGGTATCCCCGGCCGCAGCCTTGGGTTCGGTTGCAGGTCCGGCCCCGGGTCCGGCCGTGGCTGCGGTTCCGGCTGCCACCAGGGCCAGCACGGCGGGGGTGGAGAACAGTTCGCCCGGTACGCCGGTGCCGTCGAGCAGGCTGAGGATGTGCATGACCGGCCGGGCCGCGCCTTCGGGGCGCAGGGCGTCCGAGGCCTCCACGGACAGGGACCAGGCGACGGACAGCGGCCTACGGTACTCGATCAGCCCCTCGCCCTCCTCGGGCACGAGGTCCGCCAGCTTGGCGTCGCGCCGGACGAACCGGTCCCTGTATTCCCTGCAAGACCGGCCGGTGTTCCCCATGTACGCCGCCACCTGCGCGAGGGCCAGCGGCAGGTGTCCGAGGTCATCGGCGAGGGCGTTCAGTTCCGCGTCCGTGCCGGCCGACGGGTCGATGACGCCCCGGAGGTAGGCCAGCGACTCCTGCGGGCTGAACGGGATGAACTCCACGACCGTGCAGCGGCGGTCGAGTGCGTCGATCCGGCGCCGGGTGGTGATCAGGGTGCTGCCGTGTTCGGTGGTGGGTGGCCAAAGGCCGTGCAGGTCGCCGGGAGAGGAGAGATCGTCCAGGACCACGCACCAACGGCGGCGGGTCTTGGCCAGCCAGGACGGGAGCTGGGTCGCGGCTTCCTCCGCCCGCAGGTGGGGCCGGGCGCCGGCCAGTTCCGCCGCGGCCTCCACGAAGCCGGAGACCACGGCGTCGCGCGTGGAGGCGTTCACCCAGATCAGCAGGTCGAGATCGCGCTGCGCCAGCCGCGAGCGGCCGTACGCCGCAGCCGCCTGCGTCTTACCGACGCCCCCGTTGCCCCTCAGCAGGAACCGGCCCGGTCCCTCGGGCAGGTGGAGCCTCGGCCGCTCCAGGAACGCCGCAGCCGGCTCGGGCAGGGCGCCGAACTGCCTTGGCCATGTGCGTCCTTGGTTCCGAACGAGGGCATCGGAGGCCGAGCGCCGTCCGATCCGCCCTTCGACGATGAGCTCGTCGAGGCGCTGGTAGCGCCGCTGCCAGGTCCTGAGGTCCGGCTCGCCGGGGCTGCCGGAGTACCGGTGGGCCGCGACCACGACGGCCTCAACGGTGGCCCAGCTGGGAGTGCTACGGCCTCCCAGCACGTCGCTCAGCGTTGATCTGGGCTGGTGCATCCCGGCCGCGCCGGTCTCACGTTCCAGCGCGCGCAGGGACAGCGAGCCGTGTTCGGCGACGTACGCGTCGAGCAGCCCGGCGAACCAGGCGCGGGCGGCTCGCGCGACTTCCACAGGGTCTCCCGGCGCCCTGTCGGAAGACGGAACGTTCGTCTCATCGGTCACCGCACGATGGTAGGAAACGGGGGTACGGGCCGCAGGATTTCAGCCGATCCGGCCGTGGGGCGGGCCGGTTCAGGCCGTCGGGTTCAGGTCTGGCGCGCTCCCGGTCCGGCCGTCGGCGGGCGGCTGGACCGCCGACGGGCCAAGGCCCTGCGGGCCGCTCGTACCGCGCGGTGGAGCATGACGGTCGCGCTTCCGGCGGACGCCACCGCCTGGAGGTACGGAACGGCGTCGATGACGTGCTCAAGAGTTCGGACTACCAGGTCGTTGATGTGCATGGGGCTCCTCCCCTGGCCGCTGCCGTTCCGGGTGACGTCCCGGAACGTGCTCCCAGGCTGCGGCCGGCAGGGGTGTCCGGTGCTGAACCCGGACACGCCCGGACCGTAGGGATGCCCCTGAGGACTCGATCGGCAAGCACCGGGGGCGCCTGGCATCGGGCTCCGGCCGACTTGTTCCGGAGTACGTTCAACGCCCTTGGGGTGGGACGAAAAAGCCGCCGGGCGAGCGGCAGCTGTTCGCAACGCGGGGAGCCGGCGCAGGTCCCGGATCGCGCAGGTGGCAACCGCCGGGACCTTCGCGGTGACGGTGCCCAGCGGCTCGCGACCAGGTCGGGGAAACGGTCCCCGTTTCCAGGCCCGGCTACTGCCCCAGGAAGGTCTTCCGCCACTCCAGCGGCGACATGGTCGGCGCGGCCTCGGCGAGTTCCCGCGCGGACGCCCTCTTGAGGCTGTTCGGCGGGATCGTCCAAAACAGCGGTCAGCCCGGACGGACCTGCCGGTGGACTCGCTGACCGCCGCGCCACTGCCGTCCCCAGGCATCACCTGCCGTCTTGTTTCCGGTGGGGCCTTTCGAAGCTCTTGCTGAAGCGCCAGAAGAAGCAGGGCTCACTTCTTACAGGGGAACGTCACCTGCTGGCTGCGGACGCTCTTCTTCTGGTCCGGCAGGTGGAGCGTGACGTACCCGGTCACCGCCTTGGCGTTCTTGGGCGCCGGCATGTCCACGACCTGAAGGGCGACCTTGGTGGAGGTGCCCGCGCCGAAGGCGAAGGATCCCGGGGAGACCCGGGCGCGGCTGGCGTTCACGGTCCAGTGGTAGCGGACCGTGCCCGGCCCGGTCGCCGTGATCTTTCCGTCGAAGGCCATGGCCACGGGAGTGCCGTTGCACTCGACGGTCTCCCCCGGCTTCAACAGGGTGACCACTTCGACTTTGGTGACCTTCACCGCCTTCACTGCCTGCTCGCCCCCGCTCGTCCCGGCGGTTCCGGCCTGCGCCGCGTGGGCGGGGGCGAGGGCCACCGAGGAGGCGAGGAGCGGGGCTGCGAGGAGCATGAGGTATCGACGCCGCATTGTGCTGCCTTCCGGATGAGGAAAGCCCCCGATCTCGGTTCCAGGATATCGGCTGCCCGCCCGGGCGGCCCGGCAGCCGGCGGTCAGCCCTGCGAAGGGATCGGCGCTTTCGACACGGATACCGCACCGGGGTCTACGCCGCCGACCCGCAGGTTGGCCGGAGTGTGTCCCCTTGAACGACGGCGTTGAGGTGTTCGCTCTGCCGCAGCAGTCGACCCGGGCGCCGGCCAACGCGAGCTCCGTAGAGCTGGGTGAGCTTGCATACCGCTGGACCACGCGGCTCCGGTCTGAGGACGGGGACGAAATGCCAGACGATGATCTACTGGCGGTCCTGAAGGGGGTTGCCCGGCTCGCGGCGTATGCGGTGAACACCGGTTGCGGCCGCCCGCCTTCGAAGGCGGCTCGCGTTTGACGCCACCGCACGCCAAGAGCTCGGGCCCAAAGGGGCGTTGCAGAAGGGCGCCGTCCGCGATCACGATGAAGGCCCGGATGACAGGTCACGAGGGGCGAGTGGCTCGGGCGTCGGCGGTACGCCACGTGCTCGGCGGCTGTCCGGTGCCGCGCTGGAAGAAGGTGGTGAAGTTCGCGGCGTCCCGGAAGCCGAGGCGCTGTGCGCACCTGCCGACCGGCAGGTCGGTGTGGGCGAGGAGCCGTTTGGCCTCCAACAGGGTTCGCTGGTCCAGGAATTCCTTGGCGCCGACGCCGACGGCGGCGCGGGTGGCCCGGGTCAGCGTGCGCCGGTCGTAGCCCGTCACCCGGGTGTAGTCGGCGACCTGGTGCCACTCGGTGAAGTGCTCCTCGACCGCCGCCCGGTAGCGAAGGAAGACATCGTGGTAACGCCCGTCGCCGGCGGTGGGGGTGGTGGCCTCGGCCGGCAGTACGCGCAGGACCAGCGCCGCCAGGAGGTGGGAGAGCAGCGCGGGTGAGGCCAGCCGAGGTTCCCGCACCGCCAGGTCGTGCTCGTCTCGCAGATGATCGGCTGCCAGCAGGGCGAGCGGTCGCAGCGGGTGGTCCAGGTGCCAGGTGGCGGGCGCGGAGAGGTCCCAGGCCGGGGTCGGGCCCAGGTCGGGCAGGAAGCCGGGCCGGAAGAGGATCAGCGGCCCGTCGACGCCGTTGACGTCGCTCCAGCGGTGCACCATGCCCGGCCGGATCCACGCCACGCTCCCCGCTCGCAGGAGGTACGTCTCGAAGTCCGCCACGTGGCTGCCCCTGCCGGAGGCAACCAGGGCGAGCACATGGAAATCCGGTCGCTGCGGCCGGGTACGGGCACCCGCGCCGTCCATCTCGCGGAGCCGCGCGAAGCTCAGGACCTCCACCCCGTACGCCGCTCCGAGAGCGGGCAGGTAGTGGAGTTGCCGCACAGTGCGGTGTCCGTTTTCCACAAGAGATGCGTCTCTTTCTACCGGGGAGCGCGTGCGGGACGACTGTAGCTTCGAAAGCGCCACCCGCTGATCAGAGCGGGTGGTGCTTGCACACTCGCGGCGGATGCGGCAACTCCTCCGTCGCGCACCACGTCGAGGGAAGAGCGCGGGAATGATGGAAAACACAAGCACTGTACGAGTGGCGGGCGGCACTGTCGAGGTGCGCTGGAAGGGGTGCACCGGGCCTGCGCTGGTGTTCGTCCACTACTGGGGTGGCTCCGCCGCCACCTGGGACGGGGTCATCGGACGGCTTCCGGCCGAACAGGTCACGGTCCGCTACGACCAGCGCGGCTGGGGCACATCACGGGCACTGCCCGGCCCCTACACCCTGGACCAGCTCGCCGACGACCTCTCGTGCGTGGTCGAAGCCTTGCGCCTCGGGCCGTTCGTGCTGGTCGGCCACTCGATGGGAGGAAAGGTCAGCCAGCTCGTCGCGGCACGCCGGCCCGTGGAACTGGCGGGCCTGGTCCTGGTCGCGCCCGCGCCGCCGCAGCCGCCCGCCTCGGTGACCCCCGAGTTCCGCGAGGGGCTCTCCCACGCCTACGACTCGCCGGAGTCCGCCGAGCAGGCGCTCGACCATGTCCTGACCGCCGTCCGGTTGCCGGTGGCGCTGCGCGCCGCCGCCGTACGCGACAGCCTCGCCGCCCGCCCAGAGGCCCTCCGGGAGTGGCCGTTGCGGGGAATAGCGACGGACATCACGGACACCGTCCGGGCGATCGACGTCCCCGTCACGGTCCTGGCCGGAGAGAACGACGCGGTGGAACCACCCCACGTGCTCCGGGAACACCTGCTGCCACACATCCCGCACGCCCGGCTGCGCACAGTCCCCGGCGTCGGCCACCTTCTGCCCTTGGAAGCACCCGACGCGCTCGCGGCGGAACTACGCAGCCTCTCCGCCCGTCCCGGCAGCTGACTGCTCGAAGCTACGCCCCTGACGGTCAGAGGCTGCGTGACAACAGCTTCCATGGGCCCACACCGTGCAGTCCATGAGCGCCACCAGCCCGTAGTTCGGATGCACGATGCGCACCCGGGCGGACCGGCGGCTCCCCGGTGTGCATCGCGCCTTCGGCAGGCGCCACCGGATGCACCCTGCCCGCCAGCCACTGCACGGATGCCCTCCGGCCGGTGCGCCACCATCCGAGGCAGTGCGCGCCGCGGTCCGCACCACGGGGGCGGCGGAGCGCACCCGCCGGCACGGAGGGGTGAATGGCGCGCAGCATCGTCCGCGGAGCCGCCGGGAGGAGGCTCGGTGTCACGCCGGACTGTCCGATCGCCGGAACACCTGAGTCAGATCACGAGGAGGAGCCCTGGCTGGGCAGTGACAAGGTCTCCGAGCTGTGGCAGGTAGGTGAGCAGTTGGGGGGCAGCGGGTCCGGGTCGGCGGACTGGGTACCGGTCCGTCTGCCGGTGGGCGCGCCGGTCGGCGTCGGCTGGGCGGTAGCCGGCGCACAGCCCGTAGTCCCAGACGGTCCGCTCCGTCGGCGCAGCAGCGGCAGCGTGGTGGCGACCATGCCCGCGGGTTCCGGCCTGCGGAAACGTCACTTGTAGGGCGGCATGTTGTTGGTCGGGTCTCCGGGACTCCAGTCCATGTGGGACACGAGGACGGTCAGGAGGAGCACCGCCACGACCAGGACGAGCACCCCCACCCAGAAACTGTCCGCAGGTCCCGGACGGTGCGGCTCCGGCGAGCTGCCCGGCCGGTCACCGCCACCCTCACCAACACGGTCCTCGGCGTCACTGTCCCCATCGGGTGCCACGGCCCCTCCTTCGGTCAGGGCCATGGCACCGCACCTCACCGCAGGCGTCAAGACCGTCCGCAACGGCTGGTTTCCTCAGGCCGACGGGGGCGTGACCACCGGCGGGTCAGGCCGGTTGAACACGGTTGGCTACCAGCACAAGCACCAGCGTGAGGAGCTGCTCGTGCGTCGCGGCCTGCTGGAGGTTGGTGACGTCGTACATCGCGCGGCCAGTGCGCGTTGCGGTGCACGGTTGCGCGGCGGGGGCGTATCGGGGGCGCTGGGGCGGGATGGTGACTGTTGGTCCGGGTCGGGTGCGGCCGTGGGCTGCCGCCGGCGGGTCGGCGGGAGCGTGGCGGGCGGTGCGGAGGCGGTAGTCCGGCCGCCGCAGGGGACCTACGAGGCGGTTGGCGGTGCTCGTGGACAGTGGCAGACGGCACTGGTGGACAAGCGGGCAGGCGTCCTCGGCCCGTTCTTGGGTTCTCGTCACCCAGATCCCACGGCTGCTGGGGGCCATTCGGTTACGCCTGAGGCGACCCGCGCCGGGCGGCGGCATGCCTGGTCACAGGCGGATGGTGAACCGGCCGGGTCGGGCAGTTTCCGCAGCCAGCCGCGGTCTGCCAGCCTGACCGGCTTCCCGCGCAGCGGTTCCAGCTTGCCCCGCACGCCGACGTCCATCCCCGGCATCTCGCCGACCTGCCGGGCTCTGACCCGTCCGGCACCCTGCCGCACGACGCCGAGGATGCGCTGGCTGTCCGGCGGGAGCATTCTCCCCCGCGCCCGGCTCGCGGTGGGAATCAGCATCACCGTCTGTCCTCCCACCTGCCCGGGCACCGGCGTGGCCGAGGCGCGCTCGTCGGCGCTCTGATCGCTCACCGCTCAAGGACTCGTTCGGCGAAGGAGAGCTCGTCCCGCTCGGCTCGCACGTCTGCCAGCTGTTTGGCCAGCTGCTCTTCGAGCTCGTCCAGCTCCGCGCGCCGCGTGGTGATCCGTTCCGGCAGCTCAGGATCCAGCATGCAACCGGATCGTAGAGGGCTGTCCGGCCTCAGCCCGCCGTGCTCTCCGGGGGCGGCGAGTCACCGATCCTGGCAGGCCCGCGCACCCCACGGCTATCCGCCCGTCCAGGCCTTCCAGCTCTCAGCACGACGCCGCGGGATCCGTGATGCGCTGTTGGACAGTCCGCACAGTGGTTTCGGCGGCCTCACGACTACGCCTCCTTGGTGCCCCGGGTCGACGCCGGGTCGAGGGAGTCGACGTCCTCCATGAAGGACAGCATCCGGGCGTTGACCACGTCCGGGTGGTCGATCTGCGGGCCGTGCCCGGTCGCGGTGATGATCTCGGCGCGGGCCCCGGGTATCAGGCGCGGTACGCGCTCCAGCTGCCGCTTCGGGTGTACGAGCAGGCTGTGCTTGCCCATGATGACGTAGAGCGGGGTCCGGATGGACCGCAGCGCGTCCTCGGCGAGCGGCAGGGGTGCGGGGCGGCGGATTCGGTACGCGCGGGCGCCGAGCTGGATCCACTTGCGCATCTCGGGGACGGCGATGACCGGCTGGTCCAGCCACTTGGCGAGCCGGGGGCGCAGGGCCTTGGGGGCGAAGGTGGCGAACAGGCTGATGAAGACCCAGGCGAAGAAGCGCAGGCCGACCTTCTCCAGGCCGCCGGGGTCGAGTGCGGTGACGGAGGCGAGTCGTTCGGGCCGGCGGTGGGCCTGGTTGAGGACGAGCCAGCCGCCGTAGGAGGAGCCGACGAGGTGGACCTTGTCGAGGTCGAGCGCGTCGAGGGCTTCGTCCATCCACTGCGCGGCGCGCTCGGGCTGCCACATGGGCTCGCGGTGGACGCTGCGGCCCGCGTCACCGGGGGTGTCGAGCGCGTAGACGGGTCGGTCGAGGCTGAGCCCGGGGGTGTTGGGGTACCACATGGCGGAGCTGTAGCCCGCGCCGTGGATCAGGACGATCGGGGTACGGGATTCGGCTGCGGGGTCGGTGGGGCCGTACCGGTAGACGTGGGTGGTGCCGAAGCTCGTCTCGACATCCGTCTCGGAGCGTATGGGCGCTCCCATCGCGTAGAGCACATCGCCCGCGGCGAAGTAGCGGTCGCGGAGTTTGTCGTTGACGTAGCGGCCGACGTCGCGGCGCACTCGGGTCGTGTTCTCGGGCACGGGGCACCTCCGGGAAGATCCGTTCTTCGTGATACGACCGTACCATGTTGTTGGTACGGTCGTACCATGAAGGAATCCGGAACGGCCGGACTCGAACTCACCACCGACAGGCGGAGGCACGGCACATGCCGAAGCGCGTGGACCACGAAGAACGGCGCACCCAGATCGCCGAGGCCCTCATCCAGGTCGCCGGGCGGCGCGGACTGCACGCCGTCGGCATGCGCGACGTCGCAGCCGAGGCGGGAGTATCCCTGCGGCTCGTGCAGTACTACTTCCAGACCAAGGAGAAACTGCTCTTCCACGGCCTCCAGCACCTGACCGGCCGCTTCACCGCGCGCGTGGGCGCCCGCCTCGCCGCCGCCGGACCAAACCCGGGTCCACGAGCGACCATCGAGGCGCTGCTCCTGGCCTCCCTCCCCACCGACGAGGAGAGCCGGACCTTCCACCTCCTCTACAGCTCCTACTCCATCCTCTCCGTCACCGACGAGGCACTCGCCGCCCAGCCCTTCATCGACAACCCCGACGCCGCCGAGAACGCCCTCACCGAACTGCTCAAGCAGGCACAGGAGACCGGCCTGGCCGATGCCCACATCGACGCGCACACCGAGGCGATCAGCCTGCTCGCCATGACCGCGACCATGGGCACCAGCATCCTCGTCGGCCAACGGACGCCAGAGTCGGCCATCGCGGTACTCCACCACCACCTCGACCGAATCTTCCTCGAAATGGCCTTCTGCTCTCAGCCCGCGTGAACGTCGCCCTGGGTGCGGGAGGCGCCTTCGGTCGCCGACATGTCCTGCGTGCCGATGACGCCGAGCAGCTCAAGCTGAGCGGCGCCCTCGGTGCCGGGCGGGGCCGTGAACCACAGGAGGCGTTGGCGGCCGTCCTCGCTGAACAGGCTGTGACAGTCCAACTCGATGACGCCCAGCGTGGGGTGGACGATGCGTTTGTGATCGGTGCGGCGCAGGCCGACGTCGTAGGCGTCCCACAGGGCGGCGAACTCCGCGCTGCGCCGTCGCAGTGCGGCCGTCATCGCGGCGACCTCGTTGTCGCGGCCGCGGCGGGCGGCAACTGCCTGTAGGTCGGCGACGAAGACCCGTGAGTGGTGCGGATGGTCCTCGGGCGGATAGAGCGCGCGGGCGGCGGGATCGGTGAACCAGCGGTACGCGAAGCCGACGGCGGGCCCCCGCGGCTGCGGAGCACGGCCGAGCAGTGCCGCGGCCAGCTCGTTCTGGAGGAGGGTCTCGTGCAGGTCGGTGATGACCTGGGCCGGAGTGGTGGCCAGCCGGTCCAGCAGCCCGAGCAGGGCGGGCTGGACGTGCCGCGCGCCCACGCCGTGCGCCGATGCGGGCAGCGGCCGGTCGGCAAGATGGAAAAGGTGGTCACGCTGATCGCCTCCCAGCCGCAGCGCCCGGGCGAGGGCGGCCAGTGTCTGGGACGACGGCTGAGCGCCCCGCCCGCGCTCCAGCTCGGTGTAGTAGTCGGCTGACAGGCCCGCCAGTTGCGCGACCTCCTCACGCCGCAGCCCCGGCACCCGCCGCCGGGGCCCGGCGGGCAGACCCACGTCGGCAGGGGGGATCCGATCACGCCGGGACCTGAGGAACGCCGCAAGTTCGGGAAGGTTCACCCGCTCATCGTCGCCTCTCCGGCGGGGTCCGATCCAGGGGCTGGTGACCCCTGGGTGGGCTCAGCCCTGGCCCGAGCGGGCAACTCGGACGGATGGTTGCCCCATCGGGGTCGACCTCCTGCTCGTCGTGAGCAGCTCCGGCGCCCCCCGTACGAAGAGAGAACACCATGCCGTTCGCGAACTTCAAGGTCCCCGCCGGCACGCTCACCGCAGAGCAGAAGGAGCAGATCGTCATGCGTACCACCGACCTCTACGCCGAAATCTTCGGCGACCGGGCCCGGGCCACCACCCTCGTACTGGTGGAAGAGGTCGCCGACGCCGGATGGGGCATCGGCGGAGGAGTCCTGACGCTTGCCAAGATCGGGCAGGTCACGCAGGACTGAGGGCCTGTCCCGCCTCACCAGGAAGAGCCGACGCCGGGCCCGCTCTTCGTCGGCGGCCCGGACCCTGTCCCCCTCTCGATCGCGTGGCCCGGCCTGGCCAGGGCGAGCGGGCAGGGGGCGGAGGGCTGCGACCAGGACCGGTGGGCCACCCGGAGCCCGGCTATTGCCACCCGTACGTCCACGACACCACCACTGCCGACCCGTCCAGATCAACCGCCGGAGTGGGTGCGGCCGGTGGCGCATGTCTGCGGCGGTGTGGGCCGCGATGGGGCGTGACGGCGAACCGGCCGGGGCCGCGTTGCTCACGGCGACGGGGTGAAAACGCGCGTGAGCGCGGCCGGCCGGGGAGGAATCCGGGGCCACGCTCACGTGTCACACGGGGAAACCGGCAAGGCCCCCGGTGTGCTGCTGGGGCCTGATCAGGCGTTGGCGCAGGTGTTGCCGAAAGCCGGGTTGAGCAGCCCGATGACGCTGACGGTGTTGCCGCAGACGTTGACGGGAACGTGGACCGGGACCTGGACGAGGTTCCCGGAGGCGACACCCGGCGATCCGATGGCCGCACCCTGGGCGCCGGCGTCGGCGGAGGCGATGCCCGCCGCGCCGAGGAGGATGGCGCCGGTGGCGGTGATGACGGCCGTGGTCTTCTTCACAGGGTCTCCTTCAGGATGTGCTTCAAACGGTGTGCGAAATCGAGCGGCGGCGGCCGTGGGCCGGACAGACAGGCCCATGCCGGGCGCTTGTCCTCTCCAACTGCTCAATGGGGTAAACGTCACGGTGGTCGACCCGTTCGGGTGCTGCGCGTACGCCAGGGCCGCCGCCCTCTTCCCGACCACCGGCGCCTTGAGCCCCGGGGCGCAAGGGACCATCGGCACCAGGTCGGACCACCCGGCCGGCATGCACCGAGCGTCCGAGGCCGCGGCCGGGATGGCGGCATGCAGGCCGCGGGATCGCGCCGCGAAGCACGGTGCTGGGTACACGGACCAGACCGTCTGAGTACGTGCACCCATGCGCACAGGGTGCCCCGACCGGTGCAATGGGCCCATGAACGCGACTCTCTACGTGGTGGCCTTCGTACCGTGGGCCTTTCAGGGCGGTGACTGAGGCCCGGTGAACCGACGCGGCGGCTTCTGGCCGCGGCGTCCGGTGTGCAGCGGGCGAGACGGCCTGTCGCCTCGTCGCGGAGACCGACGGCCCGTGCCACCTGCCGTGCCGGCGTGTGCGGCGGATCCCCCGCACGGGCGAGATTGGAAAGGAACGGGGGCAATGGAAATGGAATACCTGATAGTCGGGGGAATCGGTCTCGCCTGGGGGCTCTTCCAGCTCTGGCGCGGCGGCGCATTCGGCGGCAGGTCATCGCAGCGCCCAAGACGTTCCCGGTCATGGGAGAACGACGGCGTCAGTTTCTCCTGCGGGGACGGTGCGTCCGGCGGTGGAGACTCCTCCTGCGGTGGCGGCTCCTCTTGCGGTGGCGGCGGAGGCGACTGATGCCTCGACTCATATCGCCGGCGGGGACACGCCGCCGGTCCGTAAACGGTGACTGCGGAGCCAAGGGCCGGCCCAACGGGCCGATCCTCGCGCTGCGCTGAACCCCCTCCGGGCGTCCCAGCAGTTCTCGCCGGAGGGCAGCGCGCTGGTCCCCGCGTCAAGACTGTCCTGACGTACGGCACCGGGATCGACCCGCTCCGCGTCCTCCAGGCACCCGTGCCCGCTCCGTGACCGACCGAAAACCGGAAGCCAGATGAAGGCCCTCGACAGCAGTACCTGGGACGTCGCGTTGGTGCGGCTCCTCGACGACGTCTACACCTTCGCGATGACCGGGCCACGTCTGCACGACGACTGGGCACGGGACGTCCTGGCCGTCATGCACCGGGTGGTCGCCGACCCCCGGGGCTGGCGGGGTCTGGAGTGGCAGATCGGCAAGGAGTGGCGCGAGAACGGCCATCCTTCCCACCTGTTCCTGCCGCTTACGGCCGAGGAGGTGCGTGCCTGGACCCACCCTGTCACGTCCGGCGCCGCCGGTGAGCTGCTCGCATCGCTGGCCCAGGAGTGGTTCTTCGAGCCCTCCCCTGTCCGCTCTCGGGCGAACCGGGACGAGGTGCTGGCCGACGCCCGGACGGTGCTCGGCCGGTTCGGTGCCGACGCCGTCTTCCGGACCTCCTCCGACCTGGCCCGGACCTCCGACTCGCCGGACTTCCTGGCCGGCGAGCTCGCCGGCGGCCGCGCCTTCACCGGCTACATGATGGACCTCGGCCTGATCGCGGTGAGCGCGGATGAGGTCGGGGTCTTCTGGTCGTTCAACGCGCTCTGAGCAGCCCCGCATCCGGCCAAGGTGACGTACGGGCGTGGGCAAGCGTTGATCCCGGCATGGACGAGACACTCGATCTGCTCGACACCTTGCTCGACGGAGTGAGCGAGCCACGCCTGAAACTGATCAGCGCCGACGAAGGGCGGGCGTTGATGGTGCTCCTCGGGCTCCTCGACGACGCTGGGCTGCCCGAGGACATCCGCCGGGCCGCCGGCGAGATGCGATCCCGTCTCGGCTCCCGCCTCGCCTGAACCACGGGGCGAAGGCCTCTCACGAGATCCTCGCCCCCGGGCAGAGGTGCTGGTGCTCAGCGCCCGGCCACCCAGGTGCCCGGCTACCCAGGTGCCCAGCCGCGCGACAGGCACAGCTCCGCGGGGCGCAGGCCGTCCCCGAACCGCGCGCCATTCCTTCTCTGTCCACGGCCGCCGGCAACGGCACGCAGGTCAGCGGGTCCGGCGATCAGAGGTGTCGGGGGAGCGCGGAGCCTACGAGTCCTGTTCCCTGAGGTGGGTGTCCAGGGTGGTGTTCAGGTCGGCCATGAACGCTTCGAACTGGTCCAGGAGCTGGGGCGGGTAGTTCGACATCGCCGCGTCGAGGCGGTGGGCGACCGGGTCGAAGAACTCCTCCGCTCGTTCCTGGATGTGTCCTCCGCCGCGCAGGGTGACGATGCGCCGGTCGGTGTGTTCACGGGCGCGGGTGATGTGTCCGGCGGCTTCGAGGCGGTTCAGCAGTGCGGTGGTCGCTCCCGTGGACAGGGAGATCCGCTCGCTGAGCCGTGCCGGTGACAGGGGGGTTCCGCGCTCCTCGGCGGCGGTGATCTGGAGCACCGCGATGGCGTCGGTGGAGTGCAGGCCGAGCCAGGCGGCGAAGCGGCGGCCGAGCTCTGTGTAGTGGGCGCCGTAGACCCTCAGTGCTTCCGTCAGCCGCTCGCGCTGCTCCGCGACATTGTCGCGCTTGGCCTCTGCCTCTTCCACGGGACCTCCACCCTCGTCGTCCGCCGCGCGGTCACATCGGCGTTCCAGGTTGACAACTACCCCCATCATTTTACCTTCACCATGGAATTACTTCACAATGGAGGCATCTGCTCGTGTCCGCCCCCTCCCCCACTCCCGACACCACCGCCGAGCCCTACCGATGGAGGTGGCTGATCCTGGCGGTCATGATCACGGCCGAGATCATGGACCTCCTGGACGCCTCGATCGTCAACGTCGCCGGCCCGGACCTGGAGAACTCCCTCGGCGCCGGCCCCGTAGGACTGCAATGGGTCATCGGCGGCTACGCCCTCACCCTGGGCGCCGGCCTGGTCCTCGGAGGCCGACTCGGCGACCGGTACGGCCGACGCCGGATGTTCCTGGTCGGCCTGGCCGGCTTCACCGGGAGCTCACTGCTGTGCGCGATCGCGCCGAACATCGAGTCGTTGATCGCCTTCCGTCTGTTGCAGGGCACCGCCGGGGCGATGCTGCTGCCCCAGGGCCTGGGCCTGCTGCGGGAGAACTTCTCCGGCCCCGAGCTCACCAAAGTCTTCGCGATCTTCGGGCCCGTCCTGGGCCTGGGCGGCATCATCGGCCCGGTCTTGGGCGGCTTCCTCATCGAGGGTGACTTCTTCGGCCTGGGCTGGCGGTCGGTGTTCCTGATCAACCTGCCCATCGGGATCGCGGCCCTGATCGTCGCCGCGAAGTTCGTACCCGACAAGGCGGGCAGCCGCACGGTACGGGTCGACATCACCGGCGCGACCCTGATCGTGGCCTCGTGCGCCCTGCTCGTGCTGCCGCTGAACCAGGGCCAAGAGGACGGCTGGCCGCTGTGGACATGGCTCAGCATGGCCGCCTCTGTGATCGGCTTCGCCCTGTTCGCGCTTCAGCAGCGCCGAACGGCCGCCGCGGGCCGCGAACCGCTGGTGACCCCCGCCCTGCTCCGCAAGCCCGCCTTCACCGTCGGGCTCGGCGGTATCGCCCTGTTCTTCGGCGGACTGATCGGAACCCAACTCGTCCTGACCCTCTACCTCCAGATCGGCCGCCAGTTCACCGCCGGCGAAGCGGGACTCGGCAACCTGCCCCTCGCGGTGGGCACCGCCATCGGCGGCGCCGTGAGCGGCGCCTTCCTCGCGAACTGGGTCGGCCGCCGCGTGCTCCAGATCGGACCGCTGTGCCAGCTCGCCGGTGCGGCCGTGCTGTGGTTCGAACTCGACGGCCTCGACACCACCACCTTCTCCATCTGGGACATCGTTCCCGGCACGACGCTCGCGGGCATCGGCGCCGGCATGGTGATCGCCGCCCTGTTCAGCTTCATCCTCGCCGCCGTCGACGACCACGAGATCGGCTCCGCATCAGGAGTCCTGACCGCGGTCCAGGCCGTCGGCGGCGCCGTTGGCGTCGCGATCTTCGGCTCGGTCTTCTTCGACCAGGTCAAGAACGGTGACTTCACCACCGGTTTCCACCACGCGCTGATCGTTCAGGCAGGCCTACTCATGGCGTTCCTCGCCATCACCTTCTTCCTGCCCAAGAAGTCCCGCCCCGAAGAAGAGCAGCACGGCATCACCCCCGAGGCCGCCATCGACTCCGACGCGGAACACCTCACCGTCTGACACCGGGCCGGGAGACCGCACCGCACCGGCGGTCCCCCGCCCCAGGGGAGCCGCCCCGTGATCAACGGCTTGGCGGTCGGCTCCGTAAATCCTTCGGGGTTGGCGTGAGGTCAGGCGGAGGCGGCTTGGAGGAGGGTTTCGGCTGCGGTGGTGCGGGCGTAGAGGACGGAGCGGCCGGCGCGGTGGGCGCTGACCAGGCCCGCGTTGCGCAGCGCGGTGAGGTATTGGGATACCCCTGCGGGGGAGAGTCCCGTGCGGTGGGCCAGCTGTGTGGTGGAGGCCGGCATGTCCAACTCGGTCAGCAGCAGGGTCCGTGAGCGCCCCAGTACGGCGGAGAGGGAGTCGGCCCGGGTTGCGGGGCGCGGCTCCCACAGCGTGCCGATGCCGCGCGCCGGATAGGCGAGTTGAGGTGGGTCCGGCAGCGTTGTTCGGGTGCGCGGTCCCGGTCCGGTGAAGGCCGAGGGGATCAGCAGCAGTCCTGTTCCTGCCGTCGTACGGGTCAGCGGCTGCTTTCGGCGGGCCATCCGTAGCGCGCTGCCGTCCCAGCTCACGGACGTGTGCAGGTCGTTGAGGAGGTGGCCGGCGCCGTGCTCGGCGGCCATGCGGGCCCGGTAGAGGACGTCTGCGTCCAGGACTGCCCGGATGCGTGCCCAGTAGGGGGCGAGTGCCACCTCCCAGTACGTTTCAAGCTCTTCCGTGACCTTGGCCAGGAGGCCCTGTGGGTCGTTGTGCAGTGTCCGCAGCCGGGGGCCCAGGTTCCCCTGGTGGCGGGCCAGGTGGTCGAGGTCCTGGCGTACCCGGTCGGTTGGCGAGGCCCGGATCGCGTCCCGCTCTGCCGCCGGGGTGGGGGCGGGTCCGGCGGGGGGCGGGTTGAGGAAGTCGGGGACGTAGCCGCCGGTGTGCGGGATCAGCTCGCGGAGCCAGCCCTGGTCCAGCCCGGCGGCCACCATGCGCGGGCGTACCTGGTCGGCCCATGGCCGGTGGATTGGATGCGTAGTGCCGGACGTCAGCAGCCGGAAGCTGGGCGCGACCTCCCACATCGGTGAGACGGCGAACCGCACCTGCGCCAGATCGCTCGTCGAGAACGCCAGCTCTGCCAGGACAACCACTCCTCAATGGATTCAGGCATGTCTGAATCACTGGCGGGCCAGCCTACCGTGCGGAGATCATCCCGCCATGACCTCACAGACGATTACCGCGGCAGCATCGGACACCTGGAAGCTCGGCGACCTGACGGTCAACCGGATGGGTTTCGGCGCGATGCGCCTGACGCAGCACGGCGAGGCGTTCGTGGCCGGTGCCGTCCCACGCGACCGCGACCAGGCGCTCAGTGTGCTGCGCCGGGCGGTCGAGCTCGGCGTGAACCACATCGACACCGCCGCGTTCTACTTCTCACCGTTGCGCTCCGCCAATGAGCTGATCAACCAGGCGCTGGCCCCCTACCCGGACGACCTCGTCATCACCACCAAGGTCGGGCCGGGCCGCGACCCCTCGGGCCAGTGGCTGCCGCACGCCACCCCCGAGCAACTGCGCGGCCAGGTCGAGGAGAACCTGCGTCAGCTCGGCCGCGACCACCTCGACGTGGTGAACCTGCGCATCGTCGGCACCGACTCCATCGCCGAACGCTTCGGCGCGCTCGCCGAACTGCGCGAGGCCGGACTCATCCGTCACCTGGGCCTGTCCAACGTCCGCCCCCACCACCTCGCCGAGGCCCAGACCATCGCACCGGTGGTCTGTGTCCAGAACATGTACGGCATCGGCGCATCGCCCGAGCAGAAGGAGTTTCTGCGCATCTGCGGTGAACAACGCATCGCCTTCGTGCCGTTCTACTCGATCGCCGGCACCGGACGCACCGCCGGCGCGACCACCGACCACAGCCCGGAGGTGCGTGCCATCGCCCGCGCCCAGGGCGTGAGCGCAGCCCAGATCCGGCTGGCGTGGACACTCCACCAGGGCCCTCACGTCCTGGCCATCCCCGGCACCGGCGACCTCGACCACCTCGCCCAGAACGTGGCCGTCGGCTCCCTGCACCTGTCGGAGGAAGAACTCACCCTCCTGGACCCCCTCCACCACCACGAGACGGCATGAGCCGGACCCCCATCGCGCTGGTGTCCACTCCTTCTGATCGGCCTGCCTGTCCTGCCGGCTCCTGCCGGCCGCCGAGCGGCGACGGTTGAGGAAGGCGGCCTACGGTCACAAGACCCCGCACCAGGTCAGGGTCCGGTTACAGATAGGGCCCAGCGCGTCCTTGACCCATACGCCCGAACCGACGAAGGCGAACCCCTCGGCGCGGACGGATACGTGGTCTCCAGCGATGAGAAGACCTTGACCCAGGCCCGCTGCCACCCGGCCCTCGCCCCCGGGGCGGGCCAGGGCGATGCGCGTCAACCACACTGCCTGCCCGGCCGCCTACGACGTCCACCGGGCGAGAGTCTTCGGCCGCTGCGAGGCCACCACCGGCATCGCGCCGTTCATGGCCTTGGTCGAACAGGTCATGACCACCAAGCCCTGCGCCAGCGCCAGACGCGTCTCGACCCAGGTCCGGGACCGGCTCCGAGCATTCGAAGACCCTTACAACGCCGGAGCCGACCACTACGGCTGGCCGCATGGGAGATCCGCAGGACCGCGTGCCGCGCCGCTGACCGCGCTTGAGCCCCCGGACAGTGTGTCCGGGGGCTCAAAGCCGCCAGGGGCGGGCGGGGCCTTCCGTGGGCTTGAACGCTCTTCGGCCGGTGGTCAGAGGCCACGCAGGAGGACGTTCCCCGCGGGAAGGCGTCGCTGCTCAGGACTTCGCGCAGGTCCCGTACTGGAGGCAGTCGATCCAGTGGCCCGTGCCGGGCTTGTCGTGACCGACCGGGCCCTCGCCGTGGCCGCCGGGAACGCCTTCGTCGTGATCGCCCGGACTGTCCTGGCCTTGATCGCCTGGACCGCCCCCGTCGTGATGACCGGGCCCGTCTTGGTCGTCATGATCCCCGGGGCTGTCGTGATCGCCGTGATGGCCGGGACCGTCGTGATGGCCGTGATGGCCTGGGCGTGCGGGCGGTCCGGGCGGTCCAGGGGGACCTGCCGGACCTGCAGGACCGGCAGGACCGGCAGGACCGGCAGGTCCTGCGGGCCCCGGGGCACCTGTCGGGCCAGGAGCGCCGGGCGAGCCGGGGGCACCTGTCGGGCCAGGGGCGCCGGGCGAGCCGGGAGCGCCGGGAGCGCCGTCAGGACCGGGAGCGCCAGGGGCCCCGGGGGCACCGGGCGCACCAGGAGCACCGGGCGCACCGGGCGCACCGGGCGCGCCGGGGGCACCAGGGGCACCCGTCGGGCCCGGCGATCCGGTCGGGCCCGGCGATCCGCTCGGGCCGGGAGGACCGCTCGGGCCGGCGGGGCCGCTCGGTCCGGGCGGCCCGACCGTACAGGCCGCCCTCGTGATGGTGTTGTTGTCCAGCGTCACGGCGGCGTTGCGCGCCAGCGCCCGCCCTTCGAACACCGCGCCGTTCTGGGCCGTGATGGAGGCCAGAGCCAGGATGTTGCCCTTGAAGAAGGACGAGGTCTTGACCGTGGCGGAGCTGCCCACCTGCCAGAAGATGTTGCAGGCCTGCGCTCCGTTGATCAGCTGGACGTTGCTCCCCACCTCCATGATCAAGGTCGTGGGGACCTGGAAGATGAAGACGGAGTTGGGGTCGTTCTGACCGTCGAGGGTGACGGTCCCGGTGAGGCCCAGCGAGGTCGAAGGCGGCCGGGTGTACACACCTGGCATCAACGTCTGTCCGGTGAGATCGGCCCCGGGGTCGGTTCCAGCACTCCGGCCCGCCGCATCGTTGTAGGCGGTGGTCAGGTCTGACTGCGCCTGCTGCGCGGCGGCGTTGGTGATGTTCTGGGTCCCGTTGACGATTCCCGGCGGGAATCCGGTCACGGAAGTGCCCGGCCAGAGTCCCAGGTCGCCGTTGATGACGGTGTTGCCCGTATTGCTGACCATCGAGCCGGCCAGGACCGCGTAGCTGGTGACGGTCCCCAAGCCCACGGGCGCTTCGACGGCGTGCGCGAGCTGTGACGGCAGGGTGACCGCCGCCAGCACCATCGCTCCGGGCAGCGCGAAGAGAATTCCCCTCCTGACCCGAACACGTTTGGGTTTTCTGTCCGATGGATCCGACTGGATGGCATCCAACGCCACAGCAAGTCCTTCCTTGTCGCTGTCGACCCCAATGCCGCCGGAGGGGGCTCCGAGCACCGTTCAGCGAGTTCTTGTCAGCCCGCAGCCGCGTACGCGCGTCGACTGCGGGCTTACTCCGAGCGGGACGGCAGAACGACCCCCTGCCGAAAACAGTGACGAACCGTCACGAAATAGTCATTTCGCATATACCAGAGCGATAAACAAGATTGCTGAACAACTGGGCTGTTCGAGCGGGCACGCACCCACCAGGACAAGGACTTCGTCACGGCCGGGGACGTACCCGCCCCCACCGCGACGAAGTGCCGAGGTGCCGAAGTGCAGAGGGGGTCAATGAACCAAGCCCTGGACCGGCTCGACACCTTGCTCCACGGAGTAGGCGAGCCACGCCTGAAACTGCTCGGCACCGACGAAGCACGAGCGATGACGGTGCTTGCCCGAGGACATCCGCCGGGCCGCGGGCGAGATGCGGTTCCCTCTCGGCTCCCGACTCGCCTGACCCCCAGCACCCGCTGGTCCGCGCCGCCTGCAACAGGCTCACGGTCCGCCCGCTCACCGCGGGGAGACAGGCTGCGAGCCGCGCAGGCCGACAGGCCGGCCGGCGGCCGGTGACGTTGGGGGGCGACCCGGTGGTACTGCTGCCCCCAGAGCACTCTGGGCACCGGGCCTCACCCGCGCACGCCATATCGGCGCGGGCCGACCACGACCCTCACCGCGGACCGGGCCGCCGCCGCCCTCACTTTTCGCTGCTATGCGGTCCTGTAGTGGGTTCGTCGTACGTAGCGTCCTGCCCGGGTCCGGTCATGAGCGACCCGGCGCCGCCGAGCTGGGGAGGAGGGCGTCAAGGCTGGTGGGGAGACGGCGGAGGCCGGGCAGCGACCGGAGCGGTTGCAGGTCTGCTGACGGGGACGCGGAGCGATACGCGGGTGGGCCGGAACCTGGCGCGCGCACCAAAGGCGAACGTGATGTTCGGGGCGCTGCTGCACGCCGCGGACCGCCTGCGGCAGGGAGAGGAGCTGACCGAACTCGAAGAGCTGCTGCTGGGCTCGCTGCAGGGCGCCTTGGGTGATGAGGAGGTAAGGAGTGGAGCCGGGCCTACCGGGAGTCGGCGACCGCCCGCGGGGCGCTGGTAGGGGGTGCCCATGGTCATGCCGGGGTCACCCTGGCAAGCGTCGGGCCTTTCCTCCTGTTCGCCGGGCCTGATGAGGCGGTGCAGCGCGTCGCGGGCGTGGCGGCGACTCTCGCCGTCTCCAACCTGGACACCGCAGTCGAGGAGGCGGAAGCGGCAGGAGCCGAAATCGTGATGCCCATTCAGCCCACCCCGAACGGCCGCCGTGCGGTGCTGCGGCACCCGCACGGCGGTGTCCCGCGCCACGCCTGGTTTTCGTGCCCTGCTTGTGGTGAACGGCAGCTCGGTTGCGGTTATCGGACCCGAGCGGGCGTCCGGGGCCGGGCTTGGCGGGTTTGGATGCACCGGCCGGCTGGGGCCGCAGGTCGGCATCGGAAGGACGGGCGAGTCGAAGCTGGGCAGCGTCTGCTTGAGCACGCGAAAGGTGTGCTCCAGGCGAAGCGGCGAACGAACGCCTGCCAGAGCCGGTCGACGTCGGCCGTGATGGCATCGGTGCCGAACCACCACAGCCACGGTGTCCTCGATGGTCGGCAGTTCGGCTCTGCGGGCGAGCGAAGCTGCCGTGGTCGGGCCAGGGCCCCTCCTCTGAGGCAGCGACCTGACCGGGGATCAAGCTGCGTACTGGTGGGCCGGATAGG
The DNA here is from genome assembly GCF_003721495.1 of Streptomyces sp. ADI95-16. NCBI lineage: Bacteria > Bacillati > Actinomycetota > Actinomycetes > Kitasatosporales > Streptomycetaceae > Streptomyces > Streptomyces sp. ADI95-16. The sequence goes on from NZ_CP033581.1 coordinate 347,872, forward strand.
TCAGATAGCCGGTGTCGCCACCCTGGAAGTACGTCGCCTCGTCGACCGAGGTGAGGGGAAGTCCGCCTCGCAGACGTTCGACGAGGTCGGGGTTGGCGAGGAAGGCCCGGCCGAAGCTGATGAGGTCGGCACCCAGGCCGAGCCAGTGGTCGGCGTCGTCCCTACCCGTCTGCTTCGCGCCCATCGGAAGGACCGGGTTCATCACGAGGGTGCCCGGCCACGCGCGGCGCAGGGCGACGAGCGTGGCCTCCTCGGCAGTGGCTTCGAGGTGCACGTATGCCAACCCGAGCGGTGCCAGTTCGGTCAGCAGCGCGGTGTAGAGATCGCGGACCTCGGTCTCCTCCACTCCCCAGAAGGTCCCGCCCGGTGAGAGCCGGATGCCGGTCCTCTCCCCACCGACGGCCTCGACGGTGGCGGCGACGGCCTCGACGGCGAACCTGATGCGGTTGGCGATCGGGCCTCCGTAGCGGTCCGTGCGCAGATTGGCGTTGGACGACAGGAACTGCGAGATCAGGTATCCGTTGGCACCGTGCAGTTCCACTCCGTCGAAGTCCGCCTCCACCGCGCGTTGGGCGGCCCGGGCGTAGGACCGCGCGTGTTCGGGCACTTCGGTGATGCCCAAGACGCGCGGCACCGGGGCGGGCTGTGGCCCGGTGGGGGTGAAGACGTCGCCGACGGCGGGGACTGCCGAGGGCCCGACCGGCTGCAGGCCGGTGGTGTCGGGGTGCGAGACCCGGCCGCCGTGCATGAGCTGGGCGAAGATCCGTCCTCCGTTGGCGTGGACGGCGGCGGTCACGGGGCGCCATGCCTCGACCTGCTCGTCGGTGAACAGTCCCGGTGTGCCCGGGTTGGACTGCCCGATCAGGCTCGGCTGCACCCCTTCGCTCACGATCAGGCCGGCCGTGGCCCTCTGGGCGTAGTACGTCGCCATGGAAGGTGTCGCCAGGCCGCCGGCCGCGGCCCGGCCTCGGGTCATCGGGGCCATGACCATCCGGTTGGGCAGGGTAAGGCTGCCGAGTTGGTAACTGGTGAACAGACTCGTCATGTCTGGGCTCCTCCGTAGCTGCCGTGCCCGCGTTTCGGGGACACAGCGGCTACGCTAAAACCTCACATCGACGTCAGAGGCAAGGGTCTACGACGCTCAATCTCGCCGGGAGGTCTTGTGCGGATCGGGGAGCTCGCATCGCGCGCCGGAGTCAGCGTCCGGTCCGTGCGCTACTACGAGGAACAAGGACTGCTCACCAGCACCCGCAGCCCGAGCGGACAACGGCACTACACGGACGGTGAGGTCGAGCGGGTCGCGTTCATCCAGCGGATGTACACCGCGGGCCTGTCCAGCCGGACCATCGTCGAGCTGATGCCCTGCATCGATGCGCCCAGCGAAGAGACGTCCGATGCCGCGCTGGAGCGGATGGCACTGGAGCGTGAGCGGCTCTCCGCGCACATCGGCGACCTTCTGCGGACCCGAGACACCCTGGACGCGTTGATGGCCACGGCCCGGGCACACCAGCAGCGGATGAGGGCCGCCGGAGCAGGCTCTGACTGGCAGCCCCCTGCTTCCTGCCGGCCGCAGCCGCTTTCCAGTGCTGATCGGTCTGGTCGGTCTGGTGGTCAAGGAGTACGAGCCCCGTGGTGACAGGTTCACGACGTGCCAGGTGAGTGCGCCAGCCGCAGACGCGGGGCCGGCGGCAGTGGCGTGCGCCCTCCCGTATCCGGTACGGCGCGGAACGCCTCGATCACATAGGCGGCGAAGCGATGGGAGGCCGCGAGCCGGGCAGGGGCACGGCGCGTCTTGAGGCCACAGCCTTGTCGGCGCTGCGCGCCGGCCTCACCGGGGGTTCCTGCGGCGGAGCCGCAGCCAGGCCCAGGCTCCGGCACCGGCAGCGGCCAGGGAGGCAGCGGCGCCGAGGAACCAGTGGGCCGGGGATGCCGCTTCGCCGGCCTGAGGGCCGGGCTCGCGATCGTGGCAGTCGGTGGGGGCCGCGGTGACCCGGTAGCGGGCCCATTCCCTGGCGGGTTTGCCCTTCTCGTTCCAGTGCACGACGTAGAAGCCGGGCTTCGCGTCGCACCGGATCCGGACCGTGGCGCTCACATGCCTGTCTCCGCGCATCACCACCGGGCGCGTGAACCCCGGGGACGACAGTTCGACCGAGCCGTCGTTGCCCATCTCCAGCCCGTCCTCGGCATGGAGTCTCCCGCCGGCCTGCACGGAGCGGACGTCCCAGGGCGACGCCGGCCATTCCGAGCCTGCGGGGTAGCGCTCCTCCATGGACTCCGGCGGCCGCGCTGCCACCTGCCGCGCGCACTGCGCCCGCTCGGCCGCGTCGGCAGGCTCCACCCGGACCCTGCCCCACAACCGGTCGATCTCCACGCCGATGTCCTCGCTCCTGGACGAGCCGAAGCGCACTTCGTAGGAACCCGGCTCGGCCGCACAGGAGATCGTCGCCACGGCATTGAGGACGAGGTCGTCCATACGGAAGGTGCCATCGGCGGCGAAGGCAGGCGAGGTCACCCGGACGCCGCTGAACGCGTCCCCGGACCTCATGGCCTCGGTCGTCACGATGACCCGTTCCCCCGGCCGGACGGAGAGTTCCGCACCGCTCGGCACCGGACGGGGCGGGCTCTGTGCCGGTGCCGCTACCGTAACGCGCTGCCCGCTCCTGTCGCCAACACCAGTGCCAGCGCTCCGGCGGCGCCGATCATCGTCGCCTCTCTCCTCATGCGAGTCCTCTTCCTTTGCGTTGACGATCTTCAGGTCCCTGCATACCCTGCCTCCTCGTCGAACGCTTGCCCCGGGTGCAGTCCGCGTGGCCGCCTTTGAATCGCCGTCTGACGCGCTCTCCCATCCAGCGAGGGTCAGGCTGTCCAGGGCCTGCGAGCGGCTCGGGGGCGATGTCGTCCAGCTCGACCTCCTTGCTGGTGCACTCGTTCACCCGCCGGTTGCGGATCCGGTCGGAGGTGCCGCGCTGGAGCTGGTGGAAGTGGTTGGTGTGGCTGTCCACGGCTGTGCACAGGCCCACGGGCAGGCTGACCTTCTCTGAACTGCGCACACTCCCCCGGCGGTCGGAGTTGGCTGAGTGGCTCCGTTCACACCAAGGGGTTCTGGCGCAGACCTGGGGAGCGGTCGCAGACCCACCTCGTCGAGCGGGGGGCACGTCCCTGCCGATGCTGATGGCCAAGTCCCGCCAGGGAAAGCGGAGAACGTCCGCAGCTACTTCAAGCCCCGGCGGCCATCGCCGAGGTGACCAGCTTGCTCGCCCCTGGTGGCAGGGGCACTGACGAGACGTCTGGTCGCTTCACCGCCGGTCCGGCTCCCAGCGGGGATGCGCTGGCCGCCCTGTGGGAAACAAATGATCTGCTGAACAACGCGGTTGCCGCGTAACCTGCCTGGCTGTGGACATGGGACGCGCTGATCAACAGCTCCGCTTGATCGCTGAGGCCGTGCAGGTTGCCGGAGCTCTTGGGGCCGAGGTGTGGCTTCGCGGTGGATGGGCCATGGACTTCTTCCTCGGCGAGATCACGCGGGACCATGAGGACATCGACTGGTTCGCTTGGGCGGACGATGCCGGGATCCTGGCGGAGGGCTTGCTGCTGCACGGCTATCGACCGGTCCCAGGACCACCGCCTGACCTGCAACTCGATTTCGCCAAGGACGGGCTGGACAACAGCTTTACGCTCCTGGACCGGGATACGGCCGGCCGTGTCGTGGTCGCCGGGGGCCCCTGGGCCGGTGCACCCTGGCCCGAGGGAATGCTCGATGCCGGGCCGGGCCGTATCGGCGCTCTGGAATGTGCGATCGTCAGTCCACAGGCCCAGATCGAGATCAAGCGGATGATGCCCACCTGGGATCCCTCCCGGCCTCGACGGGCCAAGGACGCCGAGGACATCGTCCGACTGGAGGCAGCCCTCAGAACACGGGGCAATCGGTCTGGGTGATTTCCTGGGCGTCGACCGTCACCTACCGTCGGTCAGTGGCAGAACGAGTACGCGTCCGTGAGATCTATGACGACGAGGGCCAGCGGCTGCCGCGAATCATCTTCGCCTTCGCCACCGCTGCCGGTCCCTCATCGTCTGCGCTGGGTTCGCCACATGACATGACCTCTGAAGGACGGTGATCGGGGGACGCCAAGGCGGCCGAGATCACCGTGCGGGAGGCCCGCCCCGGCACGGCCGCACACGAGGCATCGCCGCGCCTCGCCGGCCTGTCCGCGGTCGTGGCCAACGAGGCACTCCAAGGCCGCCGACCGCACCCGCGAGGAAGCCACGGGCGCGCGTGCAGGGCGGGAGCCTGCGCCACTCTCCGCCGCGCAGCCGGGAGACCCGCGCGGCCGCAGCTCTGTGGTGCCTCCGACCTCCCGGACGCGGGCGCCGCCCCAAGCGGAGACCTCGCCCACTCCATACGGGCGGCCGCGCTAGGCCGTGTCTTTCGGATCAGACCGGGCCCGCGACGCCTGGCACCGCTCCCTGCCTCGGCCTGATCCGATAGACACGGCCTGAATGGCTCCGGCACCTGCGAACCGGTCCCGGACAGTGGGCTGTCAGTGCCCTTTGGCAGCATGAACGCATGAGCAAGGTAGTGAACTACAGCATGGCGAACCGCGGCGAGGTCGTGCGCTTCGTGCCCGCCCTGGACCTGAGCGCCGACGAATCACGACGCCTGGACAACATGCGCGTCAGGGCGAAGGCACGTCAGGACAGCCTCGACCACCAGGGCGTGGACTGGGGGCTGTCGGTCCCGGACGCCCTGGAGGAGCTGGTCTCCGGCCGGACCGACTCCTCCGCCGATTACGCCGGTTGCGCCTACTACGCGGCCCTCCAGATCATCATCGACCACAACGCGAGCGACAGCTCGACCCTGGCGAGCTACCGGAGCCCCGTCACCTACTTCTCCGCCCTGGACGACGCCCTCAGCTCGGCGGGCGTCCCGGCGGACCTGCTGCCCTACCAGTACGTGTTCAGCGGCCCGCCCTCGGAGATCGGGTTCCGCATACCCCATCCCCTGGAGGGCTCGCCGGAGATCGGCTGCTGGCCCCTCGCGAAGGCCGGCCTCGCGGTGGAGGCCTACCGCGCGGTGCTGGACCGCGTCGACGCCGATCTCCGGTACGACCTCGGGGAGCTCATCGAGGCCCTCGACGGCTGGGCCTCGGAATGGAACAAGGGCGAGGGCGCCTGGTGGTGGGCCGAGGACGGCTCGATCTTCTTCTCGATCACCGGCTGACCCACTCAGGACGGCAGAGGAAGCGGCCGCTCCCTCCGGGTCAGGTCCAGCCGGCGGCGAGGTGATCCGAAGGAACGGCCTAGGGCCGAGAGCCGGTCCGGCCGCAGCTCTCGCAGCGGGAGCTGGGGGTGCTGCGGCTGGCGGCCGAGGGCTGCACCAACTCCGAGATCGGCCATCGCCTGTTCATCGGAGAGGGCACCGTCAAGACCCACCTGCTGCGGACCTTCGGCGAGCTCGGCGTCTTCGACCGCACGGCCGCCGTCGCCCGCGCGATGAAGTTCCAACTGCTCTCGACGGACTGACGGCCCGGCCGGTGGGCCCGCCTCAGCAAGTGGTGCTGGTCGGCAGGGCCTGCTGATAGAGCGCCACCAACACACCCAGTACGGCCTCTGGTCCCTCCTCGGCCTCGTCGACCAGTTGGGCGAGGGCCTCGCAGAGTTCTCTTGCCTTCGCGGGGCTCAGACGCAGGTGACGCAAGGTCAGATGGTGCTCGGCGGCAGAGCTGTCCAGCTCCTGGGCGACCGCGGCGAGCATCGCGGCGGTACCTGCCGCCTGGGGTTCGGCGACGACCATCTGGCGGGCCGTGCGCTGGAAGTAGTGCTCGGTGCCGCCAGCGGACCTGGCGCGTCTCGGCGATGTGGACCAGCCCGGCCTCGCGGAGCACCTTGAGGGGGTGGGCCACGTTGCCCTTCTTCGCGTCGAGCCGCGCCGCCAGCTGGCTGGTGGTGGCAGGCCGGTGGCCCAGGACGAAGAGCAGCCGCTGACGCAACGGGTGGGCGAGCGCCGCGAACTGCTCAGGCGCGACGGTCTCCAGGACGTCCTCAGGAGGCGGCGAACAGGGAGGCTGATCACGCATACAGAGAGTGTCCAAACCCTTTGACGCTTTCGCAAGGGCAGTGCTCTACTCCCTGCCATGACGACTCCAACGAAGCTCGCGCCGGCCCCTGTTATCGACGAGATGGCCCAGTTGCTGACCGAGCACTACGTTTTCCCCGAGATAGCCGAGCAGTTGGCCGGCCTGCTGAAACAACGCCTCACCGAGGGCGCCTACGACGTCGACGACGCCGAGGAGCTCGCCCGCCTGGTCACCGCGGACCTGCAGTCCCTCAACGGCGACCGGCACCTGAGACTGAAGCACCACGCCGACCCGGTCTCCCCGAAGCAGGGGGCGGCCACCCTGGACGCCATGCGCAGGGACTTCGACTCCTCTCTGGGCGGTGCGCCCCGGGTGCAGTTGCTCGACGGAGGGGTCGCCGTCGTGGAGCTGGCACCGATGCTGTTTCCGCTGGAGTGGGCCGCCGAACCGCTGGGCGCCGCGCTCACCCTGGCCTCCCGCGCCCAGGCGCTGATCGTGGACCTGCGTGCCAACCGGGGCGGCGACCCGGACACGGTCGCCTTCGTCTGCAGCTACCTGCTCGACGAGCGCACCCACCTCAACACCATGTGCTGGCGCGGCGGCGAGCGCAGCGAGCAGTCTTGGAGCCTGCCGCACGTTCCCGGCGCGCGCTTCGGCGGCAGCAAGCCGTTGTACGTGTTGTCCAGCGACAGCACCTTCTCTGCCGCTGAGGAGCTGGCGTACGACCTCCAGCAGCTCGGCCGCGCCGTAGTCGTCGGCGAGCCCAGCCGCGGCGGCGCGCACCCCTGCCGGGGCTGGACCTTGCACCCACACCTGGAAGCCACCGTCCCCTTCGGCCGCGCCGTCAACCCCGTCTCCAGCACGAACTGGGAGGGCACCGGTGTGCAGCCGGACGTCCCTTGCGCCGCTGCTGACTCCCTCGACCAAGCTCACGCCCTGGCCCTCGCCCGACTGGCAGGCTGACCCGGTCCGGCTCATCGGCAGCACTGCGCGCAGCGCCTCCCCCCACTCACACCGGCGACTGAACTCGGCGGCGGAGGCCCTGGTCAGCAGGCGCGGGAACCGGCCTGCGCACTCATGCCCGCACTGGTGGCCGTACCAGCCGCATGTGGCCGTGCGGGCCGCCACCCGGTGAAGGGTGACGGCCCGCGATGGCGCGCCGGTGAGCGGTTCGCCGAAGCGCCGCAGGATCCCGGGTTGACCCTCCCCCTACGTCAGGCTTGAGGCTGTTGCCGAACGAAAGGGCAGGTCCATGGGCTACGCCGTGGGTCAGGTCTCGGCCTTCGCCGGGGTGACCGTACGCACACTGCACCACTACGACCGGACGGGACTCCTCTCACCGGGTGGCCGCAGCCGGGCCGGGTACCGCCAGTACGAAGACGTCGACCTGGCACGGCTCCAGCAGATCCTCTTCTACCGCGAACTGGGCTTTCCCCTGGACGAGATCGCCGAGATCCTCGCCGACCCGCAAGCCAACGCGCTGGAGCACCTGCGGACCCGGCAGCGCCAACTGGCGAACGAGATCGCCCGACTGCGGCAACTGGCCGAGGTGGACGAGCGGGCGATCGAGGTCCAGCAAACCGGGGTGCCGCTGGCACCCGAGGAACGCTTCGAGGTATTCGGGGAGATCGCGTTCGACCTCAGCTACGCCACCGACGCCCAGCTGAAGTGGCGGGACTCCAAAGGGCACCGGGAGGCGATGGCGCGGGCCTCCGCCCACACCAAGGAGGACTGGCGCCGGCTCATGGCGGAGGCCGCCACCTGGCGAGCGGAGCTACTCGCGGGCCACGACGACGGCGAACCCGCCGACGGCGAACGGATCATGGACATCGCGGAGCAGCACCGGCTGCACGTGTCCCGCTGGTTCACGCCCTGCCGGGCGGAGATGCACCAGCGGATCGCCGACGACCCGCGCGCCTTCGCCCTCGTCGTGCCGCCGTCGCAGCAGCGTCCGGGGCTGGCCGCCTACCTGGCCGAAGCGGTGCACGCCAACGCGTCCCGCCGCACCCGCGTCAAGAAACACGTATGAGGAACACCCATGAGAATCCTGATCGCCACGGCCGGATCGCGCGGTGACGTCGCGCCCTACACCGGACTGGGTGACCGTTATGGGAGCCCGCTCGCTGGGTCGATTCGGAAACCGCGCCGCCGGACGCTTCGCCCTGCGCATGACGGACCGGGTCTATGAGCCCGCGGTGGCACGACTACGCGAACGTCTTCAGCTGCCGACGCTTACCGCCACACGCATGCGCCGGCGGCAGGACCGGCCCGGCTGGCCCGTCCTGCACGGCTTCAGCACGGCGCTGGTGCCTCGCCCGTCCGACTGGAAGGCCCATCTGGCGGTGACCGGCTCCTGGTGGCCGTACTTCGACGCGGGCCGCGGGCTTCCCGCAGAGCTGGAGAACTTCCTGGCCGCCGGACCACCGCCGGTGCTCGTCGGCTTCGGCAGCATGGCCGCCGGCCATGGGGAACGCCTGAGCGAGATCGCCGTGCACGCCCTGCGGCGAGCCGGGCTGCGAGGGGTGCTCCAGTCGGGCAGCGCCGGGCTCGTCGCCGACGGGGACGACATCCTGACCATCGGCGACGTACCGCATGGCCCGCTCTTCCCGTGGCTGGCCGCCGTCGTCCACCACGCCGGAGCCGGCACCACGGCGGCGGCAGCCCGCGCCGGGATCCCGTCCGTCACGGTACCGATCGCCGCGGACCAGCCCTTCTGGGCCGCGCGGCTCGCCGCGATCGGCGCGGCACCGGCCCCCATCCCCTTCCGGTCCCTGACCGCCGACCGCCTCACCAACGCACTCCTCACCGCCGTACGGGAGCCGTCGCACGCGAAGGCGGCCACCGCCGCCGCGCTGCACATGTCGACGGAGGACGCGGCGGGCAGCGTTGTGACGGCCATACGACGACTGGCGAGGTGAGCACCGCGCGGGGCGCGGCTCGGGTGCGGAAGCAGGTGTCCGCCGCAGAGCACCTCCGCGACCGGGTCATGGCGGACAACATCGCCTGGTGGCGTCGTCGAACCGGCGAGAAGATGCTGCTCGCGGCGCACAACGGCCACGTGGGGCCGTGAGGCAGACCAGTGGGGGCACGTGGCCTTTGTGTCCGTGGCGGAGCTGGGCTGCGGCCGCCCGGCCCGCGGTTCCGCCGCCGATGACGTGCCCGCCGTGTGGCCCGGCGCCCCGGGGACCACATCCTCGACGGGGAGGTGTCGTTGTCCCCGGTAAGGGGCGCGGCCGGATGGCTGCGGCATGAGGGCTGGGCCGAGAAGGGTGTGGGGCGTGGTCGTGCCGTCGGGCGGGCGCAGTGTGCTGGTGACGGGGGCGACGGGCGGGTTCGGCCGGGTGATCGTGTTCCGTCTCGCGGGCGCGGGCTGGGATGTGATCGCCGGAGCTCGCGACCAGGGCAAGGCCCGGCAGCTGGAGGTGGACGCTGCTGAGCGTGGTCTGGCTCTGCGCACCGTGCAGTTGGACGTGGCGTGCGCGCAGTCCTGCCACACGGCGCTGGGCAAGGTCTCGGACATGACTGGAGGCGGGCCGTGGGCACTGGTGAACAACGCCGGTATCCCGAGGGCGGGTGCGCTGGCCGATGTCGGTGACGAGCAGGCCCGGTATCTGCTGGAGGTGAATCTGCTGGGTCCGGCCAGGCTGTGCCGGATGGTTCTGCCGGGCATGACTGCCCGCGGTGGGGGCCGGATCGTGAACATCTCATCGGGTCTGGGCCGTGTCCCGTGGCCGATGGGCGCCTGGTACAGCGCGGGCAAGCACGCCCTCTCCGCGCTCACGCACTGCCTGCGCGTGGAGGCGGCCCACCTCGGTGTCCGCGTCTGCCTGGTCGAGCCCGGCGCGTTCGCCACTCCCATGCTCGGCCGTGCCCTGACCGACCTCGACACCGTCCGCGACCCCGACAGTCCCGGATACGAGACCACGGCCCGCCTGTTCGCGTCCGTGGACCGTCGGGTGCCCGGTCCTGAGCCGGTGGCACGCACTGTCGAGACGTGCCTGACGGCCCGCCGGCCACGAGCGCGCTACGTCGTCGGGCGCGACGCCCGTCTCCTGGTCCCGCTCCACACCCTGCTGCCGCTGGCGTGGACCGACCGTCTCAAGCACGCCGTCACCGGCCTGCCCCGCACCCCCGCGGCCGTCCCGCCACCGGTACCCCCGCCCGGCCGGGGCCCGCGCCGGCCTTCCGCTGATGTGCAGGAGAGGGCGTGAACACCTACAGCCGTATCACCCACGCCTCAGTCCACCTGCCCACCGGCCGCCAGAGCGCCTCCGAGATCGAACAACGCCTGCGCCGGCACAGCCCCTCTCTCGCACTCCCTCCCGGCCTGATGCAGCGCGCCTTCGGCCTCCGCGAGCGCTCTCTCGCCGACCCCGCGGACCTGCCGTCCGACCTCGCCGCGCGCGCCGCCACCAGGCTCCTGAACACCGCGCGCCTTCACCCCGCCGACGTCGACCTGCTCCTCTTCGCGGCCGTCAGCGCCGACGTCCGCGAACCCGCCAACGCCCACATCGTCGCGGCGAAGACAGGCCTGTCCTGTCCCGCCTTCGACATCGGCAACGCCTGCAACGGGGTCATCAACGCCCTCCAGGTCGCCGACGCCCTGATCCGCACCGGCCAGCACCGCCGTGTCCTGATCACGTGCGGGGAAACCCTCACCCGCCTCTCCCGCTGGAAGCTGGACCGGACCCGGCTGCGCACCGGCCTCACCTCCCTGACCGGCGCCGATGTGGGCGCAGCCCTCCTGGTGGAGGCCTCGCCCGTCCCGGGCATCACCGGCTCCGTGTTCCTGGCCAACTCCACGAGCTGGCCCGCGGCCACCCTCTACGACCCCCATCACGCCCCCGACCACCCCCAGGGCCTCCACGTCGACTCCGACGCACTCCTGGCCTCCTTCACCGGACTGGACGCCCAGGCAGCCCAGTGGCTCAAGGAACAGGACGTCGACGTCCGCGAACTCGACCTCGTCTGCGTCCACCAGCCGTCCCAGCCCTTCGTGGACGCCTTCCGCGCCCGCATGGACATCGACCCCGCGCAGATCATCCCGACCTTCCCCCACACGGGTAACGCCGCCGCCGCGACCCTGCCCCTCCAACTCGCTCAAGCAGTCCACGACCGCCGCCTGGCCCCCGGCGACACCGTCGCCCTGTTCGGCCTCGCGAGTGGAGCCAGCGGCGCGGTGATGCTGCTGCGCTGGTGACACACCACTCCCGGCCACCCGGTGACGGCCGCGCCGCGCGCCCCGACGGACAGCGGGCCGACCCGGCATCGAGCGGAGGTCGGTGATGCCGTAGGGTGGAGTCATCGACGCGGGGTGGAGCAGTTCGGTAGCTCGCTGGGCTCATAATCCAGAGGTCGCAGGTTCAAATCCTGTCCCCGCTACTGCACAGAAGGGCCCGGATCCTGATGGATCCGGGCCCTTCTGCCATATTCCGGCACGTCGGGCAGTCGTTGCCCGAGCGCGGACCCCAGCTACGCACTGGCCAATGACGCTGAGCGGCTGGAGGACGGATCGTGAGCGGAGGCTGGCCACCGCGTACGTCGCCATCGCGGACCGCGCGCTCGCCGATCCCGCCGTCGGCTCAGGGAGCCTTCTTGGGGGACCGCTTCGCGCTCCTGCGCCGACTGGGTTCTGCGGCCGCGCCCTTCCGTACTGGCTGCTCCTCGGCGGCCATGGCCGCCGAGGATGACGCCGCCCTCCGGCCCGGCGCCGAGATCGGCCACTTGAGCTCGATCTCCAGCTCGATCTGCCCGTCACCGATCTCGACCTCCAGCTCACAGCGGAGCTCGTCGGGAATCCGCAGGCCGAGCGTCGCCGCACCGAGTTCCAGTTCGGCCTCCTCCCCTTCCCTCAGCGCGGCTGCGAGCGCTGTGAGCTGGTCTGCCGCCTCAAGGCGTGACAGCGAGCGCTTCACCTCGAACTTGAGGTCCTTCATGCGTGTCTCCGATCCGGCATAGAGGGCATACAGCACTAATTGTGAGGCCCTGGGTCGGATTGGACATCCTGATCGCCGGGGCCGCCGGCACGGGCCCTCACCGGTCCACCGCCACTTGGTGCGCGGGATTCCCATCTCGTCCGCGGCCGATGTCGACCCGGCCCCGGTCCTGACGGCAGGCCTGCCCTCAGGACAGCTACAGGACACCCGCACAACGACCGCGGCTGTGGCCTCCCACTGACGGGCGCGCCGCTGCCCACCTCCGGCGTACCCCTGCCGAGCGATAGGGCGACCCGTTTCCGCAGGTGACGGCCGGCCGGGGCTGGCCAGCGAAATCCACCTGGCCCGCGATGCAGCGGGCGGCCGCCGCCGCGCCCGCCTTCTGGCAGTTCACGAAGACGAAGTTCGGGTGGCGGCGCTGTTCAGGCAGTGGTCGAGGAGCGCGCGCATGCGGGGAACGGGCAGCGATGGGTTGGCGGCAGCGCCCTCGGCGGTGCGGGGGTCGGCGAGGAGGGCCTCCAGGGTCTCCGGTGCCAGGCTCGGATTGGCGGCGGCTGCCCGGCACACCGACTCATCAGGGTCTTCCCACGGGGGTTCGGACAGGCCGGGATCGCCTGCGGCCAGGGCGCGCACCTCGGGATCCGGGTGGCCGATGAGGTGGGTCAGGCCGGTGCGGGGGAACGCGGACAGGGTCAGCAGGTGCGGTCGGTGGGCCGGGCGGGTGACGAAGACGTCCAGGAGGAGGTCTGGCGGAGCCAGCCGGTGGCGGCAGGCCAACTGGATCCGTACCTCCTCGTCTTCGTCCCGCGCGAGAGTTTCGACGAGTTCCGCGGGCAGGCGGGGCCAGCTCGCGGCAACCTGGCGGAGCACCGGTTCCTCGGACGCCGCGCAGGCGGCGAACCAGTCGGGCGACGGCTCGTCGGCCGGCTCGGTGATCGGGCAGGTGCAGTCAGGGCCGTGCCCGATGACCGCGTCGATCGCCCAGTACTCGGCCCAGGTACGGGGGAAGGGGTGGAGGCGTGCGCGCGCCCGTACGCCCTCGTCCGGGTCCTCCCTCAGCTCCGCTACCAGGTCGGGATCCAGGTCGGGCCGGGCGGCGACCATCTCGCGGACCTTCGCCTCGGGGTGGCGGGCGAGCCGGGCGACGGCGTCAGCCGGGGTGTGGCGGTTCCAGGCCAGGGGGTGCGCCTTGTCCTCGGCGAAGCACTGCTCGACGAGCGTGGCGGACAGGGCGCACGTGCCGAGCACGAACGACTTGCTGTGCGAGCCGATGGACGGCAGCTTGGCCTCCACCGCCTCCGGGTCCAGCTCCCAACGGCTCCCCTGCGCCGCTTCCCGTACGGCGGGGTCGGGATCGTCGAGCAGCGCCTCCCGCTGCGCAGGAGTGAGCGACTGCCACCTCCAGGTGGCGCGTACGCGGAGCTCGGGGTGCTCGTGCCCGGCCATGGAGCGGTGGAATGACAGCGGGATCTGCCGTGAGGCGCTGAGCTCCTGGGTGATCTCGTGCTCGGTGAGCACGCCGTCCTCGCCCCCGTCCTGGGCGGTCAGGAGGGTGACGAGGATGCCGTCCGGCAGTGGTCGTACCCATCGAGGGCGGGGCGGGGGCCGACGGCGAGCCGATAGCGGACGATCCCGGACGGGTCCGTGGCCAAGGGGGCGAGTCGCGCGGGGTCGACGTACCGGTTGAGGGCGAGCGCGCCGCGGACCTTCCCGGCCGGGTGGCGGAGCGCTGCGTCGACAACGGCGTCGGGCAGGTCGCGGCCCTCGCACATCAGCGGGCCCACCTCACCGGCGGCTCGATCCATCAGGCGTATCAGTACGTCGGAGGGCGCCGCCGGGTTGAAGGCGACGCCGCGCAGCCACAGTTCACGGAGAGAGTCGGACACCGCGTCATCCTGCCACCTCTCCGCTCCTCGTGCCCGGGGCGTTCTCGGCCCCTGGGCAGCGAACGCTCTCACTACTGACCAACAGAGCCACTCGGACGGTGGCTCTCTCGCCAGGTGAAGTGCTCAGCCACACCGAGACCGGATACGCGGACCGGGTCCGGGGCGTCCTCGGCGACGGCACCCACGGAGCCCCCGTGCGGGTGTCCACGGAGATCAGCCCGTGCGGATTCGCCCCCATGCGGGGCGCCGGCAGCCGGGATGACACCCCTGCCCCGCTCGACGGCCTGGAGCGTGCTGCGGAACGGTGGGGCCCGGTGAGGCTTCCGAAGGGGGCAGATCCCGCAGCCGTCGTCCGCGACCACTCGCCGGCCTGCCTGATGACGGAACGACGCGAGCACGACGAGGCAAACGGCTCGTCCACGTGCGAGTTCGGGGTGCAAGGCTTCGGCACGGACGGCAAGGCCGTTGCGGACGCCATGGCCGCAGCAGTCCACACCTGGGACCGGGAACTGTGGGACCGGGCCAAGCCCCGGCTGACGGTGATGCCCGCAGGCACCCCCGACTCCGCGCTCCCCGCCGGATACGTCGTCGAGAAGAGCGACTGCCGCGTCGTGATCGGCTGGCCGGGCCGGGCCGTGACGAGGCCGCCCGCCCTGCCGTTGGACGGAACGCGGCACAAGGGAGGCGCGACGAGCAGTGATCATCTGGATCAACGGGGGCTTCGGCAGCGGGAAGAGCACCCTGGCGGCGCCTGACCGCTGCCTACATCGGCGAGATCGCCGAACGCACCGGCGGTCACGTCATCGTGCCCATGACCGCGCTCAAGCCACCTTTGCGCTGCCGAGGCTTTCGCACCCCCCTGCGCCTGTCGCGCGGGCTCGTCCAGCTCGTCCTCATGTCGATCCGGACCGGCTGGGCGCCCGGATCGACACCAGCACCCTGACAGCGGACGCGGCCCTCCAGGCCGCCTTCGCTCGTCTCCTGCCCGACCGCCCCGCAACCGCCTCGCAACCGCCCATGGAGTCCGACCCTGATGACCAGCGCAATCGACCTCACCACCGTCCGGCTGGGTACCCGGCCCAGCCCCATGGCCCTGGAACAGACCGGGCGCTTCGCCGACGCCTTCCGGGCCCGGTACCCGCAGGTGGTCCTCGACATCGTCGAAATCGCCTCCGAGGGCGACCGGCACCGTGGCCCGCTCTCGGCGATCGGAGGCAAAGGGGCCTTCACCCGCAACGCGGACCGGTATCTCCTCGACGGCCGCGTCCAGGCCACGATCGCGTGTGCCAAGGACGTGCCCGGCCCCCACGACCGCTCCCCCGGCATCGCCATCGGAGCGGTCCTGCCCCGAGAAGACACCCGCGACGTCCTCGTTCTCCCGACCGGACACCCCGTGACCACGCTCGCCGAACTGCCGCCGGGCACCAGGGTCGGGACCAGCGCACCCCGCCGGTCAGCCCTTCTCAAAGCCCTCCACCCAACGCTCGTGCAGGTACCGATCCGCGGCAACGCCGACAGCCGGCTGCGCGCACTCGACGAGGGAAGGCTCGGCGCGGACGTCATGATCGCCGCTCTGGCCGGCCTGCGCCGGCTCGGCCACGAGCACCGGGCCTCCGAGATCCTCGACCCCGCCGTATGGCTGCCCGCGGCCGGCGCGGGGACCGTGATCGTCGAGCACCGATCCGACGACCCCGCCACCGGGGGGCTGCTCGCCCCTCTCACTCATGCCCCTACCCGGATCCTGCTCGACGCTGAGCGGGCCGCGCTCGCCACGCTGCACGGCGGGTGCCTGACCGCGGCCTCCGCCCACGCCGCTCTCGATCCGGTGTCGGGAGTCGTCACCGTGCACGCGGCCGTTCTCGACCCGGCCGGCGGCACCCCTCTGCGCACCAGCGCATCCGGTCCCGCGACGACGCCCTCCGCTGTCGGGCAGGATGCGGGCCAACAACTGCTCGGCGCCGGGGCAGCACGGCTTCTCGGACGACCCGCATGACCGAACCTCAGGCTGGGTGCGGGCAGACGTCGGCGATCGAGGCGGTGCCCCGTGGACTCCAGGCAGGTACTCGAACCTACGGGTGCGGTACGGCTGTCGGTGGACGAGGTGGTGCACGACAGGTACGGCCGGTACGGGGTGTGGGACCACGGATTGCGGCCGCGCAGAAACCGGGACGGTTCCTGACTGCAGCCCTGTCCGCCTTCCGTCCCGCCGGTGACAACGACGGCCCGGTGGGCCGCTGCGCCAGCGCCGATCCGCCTACCCGCCTACCCGCCTCACCACCGTCGCGGACCTGCGCGGCGCCTACGACGCCCCCTGGCCGAGGCTTTCGTCCAGGGCACGGCCAATGCTCGCCGCGACGGCTGGGTCTGCGCCTCATCGCAGGGGCCTCCCACTACGCCCAAGAACAGGTCCGCAGCCTTCCGGCCCGCAACACCGGTGCCTCGGCAACCCTTCCCCACAGCAGTGAGGAGCCTCGGCGCGGGTTCGTCACTTGCTTCGACGTGTCGAGAGTGAGACGCGTGATGGGCTCTGCGGCAATCCCCTCCGCGTGGTGTCGGAATGGCCACGCCTTGAGCTGATCCTTCTGGAAGCCGACTTGAAAGTAGACGAGCACGCACGGAATTGAAGGCGCTGGCCGTTGAGGTCGCCGGGAGATCAGGCAAGCCGATCGTCGTCGACCTGTCCGCAGCAAGTTCTTGACCGCGTTCAGTCTCAAAGCCCTGATGGCACCTCTGCGGCGCGGGCACCAACAGGGTCTTCTATACAGGTCAGGCACGGTACTGACGGCTCCGCGTGGATTCCCAGGCTCATGGGGCGGGTTCGATTTCCGTCATCCGCTTCATGGCAAAGCCTCAAGGTCAGTGACCTCGGGCGTAGCTGATTTGACGACGAACTGCCGCCACGCCCGCCCTGCGGGGTTCGCGAGATCGCCTGACTGGCGGTACATCTCCATGTGCGCGGGTGGAATTTATTTGGGCAGGTGTGCGGTGCTGCCCCTTGCGAGTTAATCGAGCTCTACCCATTCGGGGGAATGTCGGATGATCGACAATGCGAGTTCGATTACCTTAATCGCAAATTCGACCACGGAATGTGTTTGTATTAATCCCCCTCCGCGCCTTAGCCATGGTTGGTGCGTGAATTTTCCTGCGTAATATGCGGCGGCGACACACCAGGGCTTCCCGGGCCAACGCTAGGACCCGGGGCGCCTCCGCCTCCACAGGAAATGGCCTCTTGATGAAGCTGAAGTTCCAAGCGGCTCCGCGTCGCACCCTGTCCGGCTGGCTGGCCACGGCCGTCGCCGGAACGGTTGTCGCTGTGATGGTCGCCGGATTGCCCACGCCGGCACTGGCCATCGCGACACCCGTGCCCCTGGCTACAACCGCCAGCTACTCCGTTCTGGCAGGCCAGGGGGTGACCAACACCGGCCCCTCCGTGATCGGTCACGACCTCGGGACGCACCCGAACCCGGCCATCTCCGGATTCCCGCCCGGCTTGGTGCTCGGCGCCGTGCACGCTGCGGACGCCGTGGCACTTCAGGCCAAGTCCGACCTGGTCCAGGCGTACAACAACGCCGCGGGCCAGGCCACGGACTTCGCGCTTGCGGCGGGAATCGGCGCCGGCCAGACACTGCTTCCGGGCGTCCACACCGCTGTCTCCGGTGTCGGACTCACCGGCGACCTGATCCTGGACGCCGGGGGTGACCCCAACGCCGTCTGGGTGTTCCAGATCCCTGAAGCCCTGACGACGGCATCCAACAGCCGGGTGCTCCTCACGAACGGCGCTTCGGCGTGCAACGTGTACTGGCAGATCGGGAGTTCGGCCACCCTCGGCACCACCTCCACCTTCGTGGGCACCATCATGGCCCTGACCTCGATCAGCGTTACCACGGGGACGAACATCGAGGGTCGGGCCTTGGCCCGTAACGGTGCGGTGACGCTCGACACCAACAGGATCTTCCTCGGCGGGTGCGCCACCGGCGGAACGACGACTGGTACGACGACCGGCACGACCGTGGGCACGACCACGGGCACAACCACGGGCACCACCGGAACGCCGACCGCGGGCACGACCACGGGCACCACCGGAACGCCGACCGCCGGCACGACGACCGGCACGACCGTGGGCACCACCGGAACGCCGACCGCCGGCACGACGACCGGCACGACCGTGGGTCTGATCGGTGGTGGCCTCCTGGGCGGACCGATCGTCGACCTCGTGTCCGGCGGTACCTCGGGGAACATCGCCGGAAACACCTCCGGTAACACGTCGGGCAACACGGCTGGGAACAGCACCGGTGGCAACACGACCGGTGGTAACACGACTGGCGGGACCATCACCGGGGGCAACGTCACCGGCGGGCACGGTGGCCAGCCCGGCGGACCGGACCACGGCGGGCCGGACCACGGAGGCCCGGAGCACCACGGGCTGGAGCACGGCGGGCCGGACCACGGAGGCCCGGAGCACCACGGGCTGGAGCACGGCGGGCCGGACCACGGAGGCCCGGAGCACCACGGGCTGGAGCACGGCGGGCCGGACCACGGGCACGACGAGGGACCCGGTAAGCCGGACCACGACCACGGCCACGACGGGAAGCCCGGCGACCACTTCGGCTACGGCAACAAGCCCGCGGGCCACGAGGGTCACGAGGGTCACGAGGGTCACGAAGACAACGAAGGCCACGAGGGCTAGGCAGCAGGCGGCACGAAGCCCGTTCATCGGATGACGGCGCGCGGCGGAATCCTCACCGAATCCGCCGCGCGCCGCGGGTGACGGTCGCGGAGACCCCAGGCGAACAGCAGACATGAGAAAGACCGGGTGGGAAGTGTCGAGCGGAATTGAATCTGCGGGCGTGAAGGAATTTCAGGCGTCCGATTCCGGTCCGGCCCCCCAGGAGTTCCACGATGAAGCGGTCAGACCGGATAAGCCGCCCATGGGTGTCCGTACGCTGAAGGCAGGGCTGTACACCGCTGTAGCCCTCTGTCTGGTGACAGCTCTGGTCCACGTCGTCCTGGTGTTCCTTCATGTGGCCCCCGCCAATCCTGTGTCGAAGCGGTACAGCTCACAGGTCAACGGATGGGTGTACCCGCTCTTCGAACAGAACTGGCGGCTCTTCGCCCCGGACCCCGACTCCTTCAACCGGAACATCCTGGCGAGAACCGCACACACCGATTCCAAGGGGTCGGTGCAGGTGACCCCCTGGTTCGACCTGGCTGCCGTGGACCATTCCGCGGTCGACCACAACGTATTCCCGAGCCATACGTCCCAGAACCTCCTGCGCCGTGCCTGGACCTCCTATGTCGAGACACACGGAGGAAGCGACACGGCACGCTCGGAGCGGGCCGTGATGTTGCAGACGTACCTGCGAAACATCGCCGCGGACCGCGTCGCCGCTCACAACGACGGTCGCGCTTTCGAGTTCATTCAGCTCCGGGTCATTACGCTGCCCGTCGCTGCGCCCGGCACAGCGGCCGGGACCCGCCAGCCGGCACCCACCGAGGACCGGCTCCTCCCCTGGTGGAAGGTGACCTCCCATGGGAAATGAGCAGATCCCCCAGCCCCCGTCCACGGCAGCCACGCCGCACCGGCCCGCGGCCCAGGAGGCTTCGATCGCCGGCACGGCCCACCGGTGGCTCCGCGACCTGATCGGCACTCTTTGGTCGCTTCTCACCGACCGGCCGGTCTCCCTGTACGCCGCGTCGGTTCTGCGCATCGGCTACGGGCTGCTCTATCTGGTCTTTCTGGTGCGCGAGTTCCCGCACCGTGACGAGATCTGGGGCCCCGGCTCCCCCTGGACACCGGCGCTGGCGCAGCAGCTCTTCGACCAGACGGGCTGGAACAGCATCCTGCTCCTGTCCGACAGCCGCGCCTACTTCGAACTCTGCTACGCGATGGCCCTCCTCACGTCCGCGCTGTTCATGCTGGGCTGGCGGACCCGCGCCATGTCCGTCCTCTTCGCCGTCGTGGTGAGCTCGTTCCATGCCAGATCGATCTTCATGACGGACGGGGGCGACAACCTGATCCTGTTGATGACCCTCTACCTCGTCCTCACCGCGTGCGGTCGGCGCTGGTCCCTGGACGCACGCAGGAACCGGCTCAAGGCCGCCGGTGCGGGCGAGGCGCTGGAGCCGGTGAGGAGCTTCTCCGCACAACAACTCCACGATGCCCGCGCCACCTTGACCACGGTGGTGCACAACTGCGGCATCCTCGTCATCGCGGCACAGGTCTGCTTCCTCTACGGATCGGCCGGCCTGTACAAGATCCAGGGCTCGACCTGGGGCAGCGGCACCGCTCTCCACTACGCGCTGAACCTCGAACTCTTCCAGCCCTGGCCCGCGCTCTCCCACCTCGTGGACGAGTACCCGATGGTGATCGCGATCGCCAGCTACCTGACGGTGCTCTTGCAGGTCGCCTTCCCGTTCGTACTCTTCGGCAGGCTCAAGTACCCCGTCCTGACCGTGCTGCTGGGCATGCACATCGGCATCGCGGTACTCCTGGGACTGCCGCTCTTCTCCGGCGCGATGATCATTGCCGACGCCGTGTTCCTTCCCGACCGCTTCTACGCCTTCCTGCCTCACCTGTGGCGACACGCAGCCCGGCGCACAGGAATGCGGCCCCCGGCACCCGCCCGAGCAGCGGGATCCGCATCCGTACCTCCGCAGGGCAGGCCCGGCGGACCCGGCTCGAAGCATCGAACCCCGGCAGGACAGCAGGGCACTGCGCTTACAACGGGGCTTACGTCCGACCAGAGCTGAACCAGCCGCGCGGACCGTAGCGCAGCACGTGTGTCGAGGGCGAGGTCGCTGGTGCGGCCGCCCAGTCGCGCATGGCGCCCTGTTGTGGTCGAGGTCGTCCACAACGCGGTGCGCGAGCTGGAAGGTGCCGGTCGGCAGCGTCGCGGCGCCGGTCAGGTCGGCGAAGTGCCGGGGTATTCAGCTCTCCTTGTTCTTGGTGATCGGGGTATGCCGAGCAGGGAGGTGGAGGAGCGGGCGCGCAGGGCGGCGTCCAGGGCCTGGCGGGAGGAGCCGCGGCCGACCTTGTCCGGGACGAGCCGGGATTCGGCGGCCGAGGTGCCGTCGCCGGTCGCAGGACAACGGGCGGACTGCACGCAGTTCGTGCCAGTACTGGAGAAGATCCGCGTTCCCCGCCTCGGCCCGGGCCGGCCCCGCAAAAGCCCGCCAGCGTCGCGGCAGACGAGGGATACAGCATCGGCCCTGCCGCGAGTACGCGCGGCGTCGGGGTATCCGGCACACGATTCCGGAGAGGTCGACAGCCAGGCCGCTCGCCTACGCAAAGGATCACGAGGCGGCCGACCGCCGGGCTTCGACGAGGAACAGTACGAGAAGCGCAACACCGTCGAACGAGCCATCAATCGATTGAAGAACTCCCGGGCCGCGGCAACGCGGTACGACAAGCGCGGCTACGTCTTCCTCGGAACGGTCACCGCCGCGGCCCTGGTCATCTGGCTGCGGTCATGATTCGCCGTGCTGGTCATCCGTCTCGGACCCAACCGGCTCGGCGCCGAGCGGCCAGCGGTAGCCGGCGTCATGCAGTTTGCTCAACGCCGAGTGATCATTGGACACCAGCACCTGGGCCAACCGGGCCGCCGCGGCGACGACAGCGGACCAGACCGGTGAGTCCAGATAAGCCTCGTCGCGGGCAGCGGCGCCGACCGAGTCCTGCACCGCGCTGTAGGCGGTACCAATACCTGCCATCAGCTCAACTTCCTCCTCGCTGCGAAGGCACTGCCCCAGCCAGGGCGACGGATTGTCCGCATCGCAGAAGTCGTCGAAAAGCACACGCACGGTGTAGTTGAGGTCTTCGAACTGATCCGGATCGAGCCACACCTCTCGCTGCCATGTCGGGCTGGCCAGCGCCACGACGGCAGGAACGACATGGAGGCGGTAGTGGGGCAGAGCAATACCATGATCAATCACGAGCCAAGAGTACCCACCTCATGATCGGCCGGACAGCTCCCAGATCGTCCAGGCCGTACGCGACGGCGACGATCCGCGGATCCGGGACCTGCTCGCGAAACTCGCGGCGGTAGCCGACACCAACGCCCTTCTCCACCTGCGCCAGCGGCTGTGCGAAACACGGTCCA
Source organism: Streptomyces sp. ADI95-16 (assembly GCF_003721495.1). NCBI lineage: Bacteria > Bacillati > Actinomycetota > Actinomycetes > Kitasatosporales > Streptomycetaceae > Streptomyces > Streptomyces sp. ADI95-16. The sequence goes on from NZ_CP033581.1 coordinate 369,867, forward strand.
CGCGGCCGGGCCCGGCCGTACACGCTCCGCGCCTGGGCACCGCACGGCCTGGGGCGCGACACCGAAGCCCTGTCCGACCTCCACCATGCGGTCTCCTTCGACGACAGGTAGGAGGGCGCCTTCGCGATGCGCGGCTGGCTGCTGTGGGAGGCGGACCGGCTCGGGGAAGCGGAGCAGGACTTCGACCGAGCCCTTTCCGGCCACCCGGGATGTTCGTGGCCCCTGATGGGCCGCGGCGGGGTCCGCTTGTACGCGCGGCGGTACGAGGAAGCCGTCGATGACCTCAGCCAGGCCTTCACCATCCGGTTCGGCACCGCCGAGGCGGAGAGCGAGATCGCCCGGCCGATCGTCGAACTGCTGCGGGAGCATCCGCCTGCGAACCGCCGCTCCATCACGGCTGCGATCAGACTCGTAGCGATCCTCACGCACCAGATCCAGTGGCCAGGCCTTGTCCGGCAAGCGGGCTCCGTCATCGCGCTCACCGATCCGCGCGAGGGCTCGGATTCCGAGCGGACCGCCTATTCGCTGAGCCGCCTGTCCCCCATCCTGCGCGCCCTGGAGCCCCACGAATCTCCGACGGACGGGGAACCCCTGACGCGGAGAGGCGGCTACGTCGATTCCGTGGATCGGTGCCCCCGCCGCGGCGGCCGGCGCGGTCGGACAGGTCCCGGACGACTTGCTCGGCCGGAAGAGAGCAAATTCGGGCATCAGCGCGCTCCTCATGACACGAAGCTGTCATCCCGAGAGCCACCGAAACGTCACTCCTGAAGGCGCTCCCGGGAATTGAGAAGCAAACCCTTTTCACCCGGAATGACTAGAGCGAGAGTAAACGTAGACAGGCGGGCAATGGGGCCGCCATGTCACGCATATCCTGTGTGCCGCGAGGCCCCTGGGCAGGGCAGTCGGGCATGGCGATCGCCGCCGTTTACGCAGGCCAGCATCCCGGCCGGCGGGCTGCTCCGGCTGTCCGCGCATGGAATGTCGTACAGGCAGACGAACTCTCGCAACCGCATTGATCGCTTGAGGATACGCGCGTCTGCCGAAGCCGTTGCCGTTGCCGTCTGGTGGCGATTCAGCGCCTGAACGCCAGTTCGGCAAGATTGTTCAGAATAGGACATGGAATGATTACCGAACACTCCGATACTCCTCTGGCGGCGCTGCCGGCCAACGACGACTACCGGTTGGGTACCGGCGCCTACAGCGATGAGCAGCGGATCGCGGTCCTCGCCAAGCTGGAGGGGTACCTCTGCGAGCGGAGCGGGCGCCTGCTCGGGTACCAGGTCAACCTGTCGCTCGACGGCCACGCCGCCCTCGGGCGTTTCCTGGGCTACCACATCAACAACATCGGGGACCCGTTCGTCGACAGCAACTACAGCCTCCACTCGCGGTGGCTGGAGCGGGCGGTCCTGGAGCACTACGCCCGCCTGTGGCACGCCCCCCTGCCCCACGACCCGGCTCACCCCGGGAACGAGGACGGGTGGGGGTACGTGCTGTCCATGGGCAGCACCGAGGGCAACCTGTACGCGATGTGGAACGCGCGCGACTACCTCGACGGCAATGCCCTGGTGCGTGACGAGGTCTCCGGCGACGCCAGCTGCCGGACCAGCTACCTGCGGGCCAAGCACCCCGACGACAACCCCAACGCCTACGCCCCGGTGGCGTTCTTCTCGCAGGAGACGCACTACTCGCACATCAAGGCGATGCGGGTGCTGGACATCCCGACCTTCTACGACCTGGGCGGAAGCCTCTACCCGGGCGAGTGCCCCATCGATGTGGCCGGTACCGGCACGCAGACCTACAACGGCTGGCCGCTCGGCGGAGTCCCGACCACCGGCGGCGACGAGGGGCCCGGCACGGTCGACGTCAACGCCCTGGTCGCCCTCGTGGACTTCTTCGCCGCCAAGGGCCACCCGGTCCTGGTGAACTTCAACGTCGGCAGCGTCTTCAAGGGCGCCTACGACGACGTCCAGACCGCCTGCGAGCGCCTGCGACCGGTCTTCGAGAAGCACGGCCTCGTCGACCGCGCCGTGCGCTTCGACCCCGACGACCCGGAGCGGATCAGTGTCCGCAACGGCTACTGGATCCACGTCGACGGAGCCCTCGGCGGCGCCTACGCCCCGTACCTGGAGAAGGCCCGCGACAACGGGCTCATCGACAGCGCGCCCCCGGTGTTCGACTTCCGGATTCCCGAGGTGTCCTCGATCGTCACCAGCGGCCACAAGTACCCCGGTGCGCCCGTCCCCACCGGGATCTACATGTCCCGTGCGGGATCCAAGCTGCGGCCGCCGTCGGACCCCGCGGTGGTCTCCTCCCCGGACAGCACGTTCGCCGGCTCCCGCAGCGGATTCGCCTCCCTGGCCATGTGGAACCACCTCGCGCAGTTCAGCGAGGAGCAGCAGGTACGGCAGGCCGCCGAGGTCCTGCGGATCGCCGAGTACACGGCGGAACGCCTCAGGAGCCTCAGTGAGCAGTTGCGGGAACGCGGCGAGCCCTGGGCCGAGGACGGCATCGAGGTCGGCCACGGCGACCACGCGCTCAGCGTCTGGTTCCAGCAGCCCCGCGCCGAGATCGCGCGGAAGTACTCGCTCGCCTGCGTACCGCTCAACCTCGGTGGCCGCCGGCACGACTACAGCCACGTCTACGTGATGCCGCACGTCACGCAGGAGCTCATCGACGAGCTCCTTGACGACCTCTCCCGCCCCGGAGCGTTCGACCGCTCCGCCGAACAGGACGCCGAACGACCCCCGCTCCCCCGCCAGCGCTGACCCGACGGCGGGCAGCCGGACCGCGACCGGCCGCCCGCCTCCTGACGCTGTTGCCCCGCGCATCCCCGCACGCGGTACAACAGGCCGAGGGCGCAACCCGCCGCCGGACCCCGTGGCCGAACAGGCACGGGGCGTCCGGCTTCCAAGATCGCCGATGGGCCGGCAGGCGGATTCGTCGTTCCATCCGGCTCGGCGGGCCCCGTGGCGGCCCAGCGCGGGAAGAGCTCGGTGGCCGCCGGTCCAACAGCGGTTCCCCATCTCCGGGTTCCCGGAAATCGACGAAGACTGCCTGCCAAGCAATTCGGGAGGACGCATGGCCTCGTTCCTGGACACGATCACGCCGGAGATGCTGTACGCGGATCCCTATCCGATCTATCAGCGGCTTCGACGTGACCACCCCGTGGCCGAGATCCCCGCGCTCGGCTGCTGGCTCGTCACGCGCTGGCAGGACGTGCGTCAGGTGATGAGCCACAGCCAGACCTTCACCACCGGCTTTCCGTCCGCCATGTCGGAGATCTTCGGATCGGACAACATCCTGTCGAGCAGCGGGGACCTCCACAGAGGGCTGCGCGCCAGCGTCGAGGAGGTCTTCGAGCCCGAACGGGCCGGTCTGGCCCGAGAGTACGCACGGAAGCTGGTCATCGAGCGGGTCTCCGGCATGCACGGGCAAGCGGACCTCATGGGCGAGGTCCTGCAACCCGTCGCGGCAGAGGTGTTCCGGTGGATGCTGAGCCTCAAGGCGGACAGCACGACCCTGCTGCGCCTGGCACGGGCCCTATGGCTGGGCGCCCTCGATCCGGGGGACCCCGCCAAGCTCGCGGTGTCGGCCGCCGCCATGAACGAGCTCGATGCCGCGCTTACCCCTTGGCTCGAAGGCCTCGGCCCGGACCCGTCCTCGGCGATCGCACGGTGGCGGCACATCACCCCTGGAAGCGCGTGTCCGCGAGGCGTCGCGGAGATCCTCCCGACAATCCGCGTGATCCTCCCGTCCCTTCCCGAACCGGGGTGGGCGGCGGGCAACCTCCTGGTCGCGCTGTTCAACGACCCGGACCAGCGGGGACTCGTCCGGGACCACCCGGAGCTTCTCGGCGATGCCGTTCACGAAGTCCTGCGCTGGATGCCACCATTCGGGCTCGCCGACCGCATGACCACCCGGCCGGTGGAGCTGGGCGGCGCACGCCTGCCCGCCGGCGCCCACGTCCGGGCCGCGATCGGCTCCGCGAACCGCGACGAGACGGTGTTCGAGCGGCCCGACACCTTCGATCTCCGCCGCCGACGGCAGCCTCTGGTCACCTTCGGCTACGGAGAACACGCCTGCCTCGTGCGCGCGTTCATCCCCGCCATCGTGGAAGGCCTGGTCGCTGGCATCCTCGACGTCCACCCCGCCGTTCGCGCCGACCGCTCGAAGCAGTCCCGTGTGGCCGGCTGGGACGCCCGCTACACCGCACGCCTATGCGTGGACGGCCTCGGCGACTCCGCAACCGAGTACACGCCGGGCCACCGCCGGACAGTGTCAGCACAACTGACGCCGTCCACCCGTAAGGGGCCGGGCCACGATCCTGCGCTCAGGTTGATGCGGTCCGGAGGCCAGGATCGCGGGGCGGGTCGAACGCACGGTCAGTGAGACGCGTTCTCGATGGTGCAGGGGTTCCGGTCGGAGGTACCGCGAAGGCGGCGTCACGCGGCGAGGAGTAGTCCCACAGCGGGGTCCAGGCGACGGCGAGATCAACGCGGCCGTAGCGGGCGAGGGTGTGGATCGCGGCGGCGTCGATGTTGGGGTTGGTGTCGAAATCGAACCTTCGGAGGGTCTCCTCACGGCGCCGGTCTCCGGCGCGCCCCTCTTCGGCGACGGCCTCGTCGTCCAGGTCGTACGGGCCGACCGGTCACCACAAGGAGCTGCCTGGTACGCCGCCACTCGGCGAGTTCCGCACCCGTATCTGCAGCTCTCTCTGCCGCTACGAGCGACTCGGCCACCTCACCGTGCACAGAGGACACGACCCAAGTCCCGCCCCCCGTATGAAGATTTCATGAACGACCCAACCACGACCGCAGTCTGATCATCTTCTCGGCTGAGTCCGTCACCACCCCCGAAGTGACGGCTCTCGATCGAGGAGGTCCGCATCCTCTATGAGGCTGCCCCGCAAACGCCGTGCGGACCGCACCGGCAATACGGAAGACACCTGTGGCCCGGAGCAAAGGGAAGGTGCCGAGCGCACACGGCGCACTACAAGCCGAGCAAAGAGCCGCAGGAGACCAGGCAGGAAGGCCCGTCGCCCCCTCATCGACTTCCCCCGGCGCGGCCGGCGGGGCTGGCGGCGCTGGACGCCCTCCTGGAAGCTGACCTCCGGCCTGTTCCTGCTCTTCGCCGGCGCCCTCGCCGGCCTCTTCACCGCCGTCTACATGCGCGTTGAGATCCCGAATCCGCACGACTCCGCGAGCCGGCAGGCCACCGTGTACTACTGGGCGGACGGCAGCCGGATGGTGAGCGTCGGCGATGTGAACCGGCAGGACGTGGAGCTCTCGCAGGTGCCCGATTCCGTCCAGCACGCCGTCGTCGCGGCGGAGAACGCGGACTTCTACAGCGACGCGGGCGTCTCGGTGACGGGCATCGGCCGCGCCGCCGTCAACATCGTCAAGGGCAAGGAGACCCAGGGCGGCTCGACGATCACCCAGCAGTACGTGAAGAACACCTACCTGAGCCAGGACCAGACCGTAGACCGCAAGATCAAGGAACTCTTCCTCTCCCTGAAGGTCAGCAGGCAGCAGCCCAAGTCGGAGATTCTGGAGGGCTATCTCAACACCTCTTGGTTCGGCCGAGACGCGTACGGCGTCCAGGCAGCCTCGTACGCGTACTACGGCATCCCCGCCAAAGAGCTGAACCCCAGTCAGGGAGCTCTGCTGGCGGCTGTCCTCAAAGGCGCGGAAAGCTTCGACCCGTCCCTCAGCGCCTCCAACCACCAACGCGCGGAAGACCGCTGGAGCTGGATTCTGGACCGTCAGGTCGACACGGGTTCGATGAGCGCCGGGGAACGCGCGAAGTACACGAAGTTCCCCGAGCCGAAGCCTCCCGTCAAGCCGACCAGCCAGGCGGGGCAGATCGGCTACCTCGTCGACATCGTCAACAAGTCCCTCAAGAGCCGCAGCGGTATCACGGACAAGGATCTGGCCGGTGGGGGCTACAACGTCCACACCACCTTCGAGAAGGACAAGGTGCTCGCGCTGGCCAAGGCCGTCGAGCAGGTACGCGCGGAACGACTCGACCCGGAAAAGCGCACGGAGGACCAATACGTGGAGGTCGGCGCTGCCTCGATACGCCCCAAGGACGGAGCGATCGTCGCGGTCTACGGCGGCTCCGACGCGATCGAGCACTTCACCAACAACGCGGACACCTCAGGCGTGCCTGCGGCCTCGGCCTTCAAACCCTTCGTGTACGCCGCCGCTCTGGAGAAGGAGTTCGAAGGCAAGGAACGCTTCGCCGAGGACGCTGACCCCGACCCCCTGAAACCCAGGCCGACAAAGCCGCCGATGGCACCCATGGACCTCCACTCGGCTCTGGTGAATTCCGACCACACGCCGTTCGTGGAGACCGGCAAGAAGATCGGGCTGAAGAGGGTCAAGGAACTCGCGGTCGCGTCGGGACTGCGGGAGGAGAGCATGGCCAAGCTGGAGCCGACCTTCTCCATCGGTACCTCCACCCCCAGCGCCGTCCGGTTGGCCAGCGCCTATACGGCCTTCGTCAACGAGGGCCGGGCCACCGAACCGTATTCGGTGGCCAAGGTCGAACGGAACGGCGTCGCGGTGGACGGCTTGGGCCCGGCCAGACCGCGGCGGGCAATGAGCGCCGAGGCAGCCTCGATCGTCGGCGCGGCGCTGCGCCAGGTGAGCTGGAGCACGGTCGGACCGCCGAGCGGCCAGGGGACCTACCTTCCGTCCTGGGCGGGCAAGACCGGGCCGAACGACCATATGAACTCGGCCTGGTTCATCGGCGCGACACAGGAACTGAGCACCTCGGTCGCGATGTTCCGTACGAAGCCCGAAGTCCCGCCACTGCTGCCCATGCAGGGTGTGGGCGGCCCCGATTCCGAGCGGGGCAGCGCCTTCCCGCCATTGATCTGGAAGGCTTACAACGAGGTGGCGGCGCCCGCGCCGCCGTTTCCGGCGGACGGTCCTCCCCAGAACCGCCCGTAACGGTCTTGAAGCGCGGCGTGTTTCCCGCGTCGGCCCGGGTGCCCGGGGCGTGATCGTGTCGATCGCGCCCCGGGCCGACGGGGCAGCGGACATCCTCTAGAAATCGGCCGGGTGGAGTGGCTGGTCAATCCTGAAGCATGCGGACTGAAGGTCGTCGGGGGTTACCACCGGCTCGGCGAACAGCTCGAAGTTCCTGTGCCGGATGACTCGATCCGGGAACTTCACGGAGCGGAACGAGGCCTGGTTCGGATCGATTTCCGCCTGTTCGAGGACGTAGGTTGACTCCTCGATCACTTGGGCCTTCACCTGGGGATCTGTGATCCCGGTGAAGAACTTGCTGTGTATGCGGAAGTTGTCGAACGTCGCGATGAGCAGACAGAAGCCCGGCGGAGCAACTGCTCGCACCAGCATTCCCTTTTCGCCAAAGTTCAGGCTGGGGCCGGTCCACTGGAACGTGGCGTTACGACGGTCCTCTTCGGTTTCGATCTTAGCGATGTCGACAAGGCCGCCATGATCGATGATGAAGAAATCAGGAAAGTTGTTCGAGAAGAGTGAAAGCTTGAGCACGGCCACAGCGTCCCTCCTTCCATGATGCCCCCATTTGTTGAGCGTTGGAGTAATGGACTACTCGCATCGGCATCAACCACGCCGGCTTCGGGGGACGGGCGTGAGAGCCGAGAAGGCTGTCACTCTCCAGCGTCCATGCGGGTGAGAGCACTACTTCCAGCATGCGCCGCCCGGGGCGTGAACGCCAGCGTTGCACGACCGCGCGCCACGGTCACGCTCCGGCCTGGTCTCCGGCGCGGTCCCGACGCCAGCCGGGCAACCGTCGGGAGGTTGCCGTATCCCCCGATGACGAGCGTCACCGGCTGAAGCGGCGGCTCGCGCTGGACATGGTCGTCCGGACCGCCGCTCTGATCGCGGACGCGGGCCTGAACGCTGGTCAGGCGCCTTCTGCCCGTACACTCAGCGCGCGGGCTTCGGTGCCAGAGCCGGGCACGGCGCCAACACCGGCCCGCAGCCGCACCTCCGTCCCGGCCGGCATGTCGCCTGCCGGCACGGCGTCGCCCGGATCCAGCGTCCGGTATCCGGGTTCGCCCGGCATCCGGTACTCCCAAGCCATCTCGCGCGTCACCACACCCGTGACCGCGTGGTCTCGGTAGTACCGCACCCAATCCGCCCAAAGCCAGGTCCGCGCCTCGCCCGCCAGCGCGCCCAGCCACCGTCGCTCCTCCGCGAGGACCTTGCCGATGTCCTGTGCGTAGCGCCGGACCAGGTCCACGCTGTCGGCCCGCATCGGCGTCTTGTACCCGGCCGGGGAACGGAACGGGGCCGTCGTGCGGGTGAGGTGTTCCCCGTCGGCCCAGTCGACGGTGACCTGCCCGGTGGCGTGCAGGGTGACGACCGCGTCCACCGAGGCGTTCCACCACAGCACCCCGCTCCCGATCCAGCCGACCCTCAGCGTCCCGTCCCGCTCCAGCCCGTGCCGCGGCACGGTGCGCTCGGCCAGTTCGTGCGCGGGGACGTCACGCCGTGCCGCGGCCTTCTTCACGGCCTTCACCAGCGCCGTCCGCGCGTGCAGGGCGCGGGCGACGTCGTAGTGCAGGGCCCACAGTTCCTCCATCCCGTCCGGGCCGGGCAGATCGCCGAGCGCGCTGAAGGCGGCGCCCGCGATGCCGTCGTCCACACGGTGGTACGTGGGCATGGCCTGAGCGTTCTTGCGGGCAACGGCCGCGAGGTCGGCGCTGAGCCCGTCCGCGTCCCGGCGGAGCCAGCCGGCGGCGAGGAGGAAGCCGATCGCGAGACCGCGTGCCCGCGAGACAGGTCTCGTCCCGAGTTCACGGATCGCCCGCTCGGGGTCGTCGATGTCGTGGAACGAGCCGCCCCGAGCCAGCTCCCGCACCGCGTACCGGACCAGCTCGTCGGCGCCGCCCGCCTTGAGCAGCGCCTGCGCCCGACGCTTCCAGGCGGCGTCGACCTTGTACCGCCAGGTCCAGAACCCGTCGGACGTCCCCAGGTGCGTGACCAGCTCGCCCAACTCGGGCGTCAGCGCGGTGAACCGCGCGCGCGTACGGGTGCTCCAGTTGTTGCCGGAGTCGAACAGGTCTGCCGCCACAAGATCACTCATACCGTGATCCTGCCGAACCCCACTGACACCAGCCGTCGGGAGCCCTGTACCTGGGGCCGCAAGGTACCCACTGCCGGCAGCGGGGGTACCCGCGCGGGCACGCACCCCACGCACCGCGGTCAGCGGGTCAGCTCGCCCGTACGGGGGCCCACAGGCTGACGCTCCACACGTCCCCGTGCCCCACGTGGTAACCCCTTTCCTCCTCCTCGTCGTCCACGACGAGTACGGAGACGCAGGACTTCTCCGCCCGGTACTCCCGGAAGCCGCCCTGGTCGCTGACGGTGAACTCCGGGACCGGAGGGGTCTCGGAGAGCGCCTCCCGTACCTCGGTCCACGCGGTGTACGGGTCGAACTCGACGCCCGTGCCCGCGGCCCACCGGGCCGCCAGCTCGGGGGCGTTCGCGAGGCGGTGCAGCTCGATCGAGCCGCCGGACATCACCCACTCCTCCCGGGGGTTGAAGTAGAACTCGGCGAACCCGTAGTCGCGGCGCAGCGAGACGCCACCCTCGCCGACGACATCGACGCAGCGGTGCTCCAGGGCCCGGTCGACCTCGGCGAGGGTGGAGCCGATGCCGATGCCGTGCAGGCGCCCGGTCGTGATGAAGGAGGCGAGGAATTCGAGCCCGGTCACGGCCAGTTCTCCAGTTCGGTCGATCAGGGCCCGCATCTCCGCAGAGCGGTTCTGCGAGTTGCCCCGGTTGTGGATGCCCATGTGCCAGGAGGTCTGCGCGCGGCTTGGGGGGCGTTGTTCACCGCGTCCACGGCCTGCTGGACGCTCTTGTCCAAGGCCCAGCCGTCGTCCTCCAGTCGGATGGGGGCGCCCTGGATGTTCCCACCCCTGTCCACGGTGATGCCGGCCTCGCGCGTAGACGGGAGCTCGGCCGCTTCGCGCCGGGGCCCCAGTAGCGACAGCCCCCTGTGGGGACCCCGTCGGGTCCCCACAGGGGGCTGGTCACTGCCGCTGGCCGGTCGGCCGGGTCAGGCCGTGGTGGGCTCTGCGGCCTCGGGGGTCCCGGCGGGGGCCGGGGCCCCGGGGGTTCCGGCGTCAGGGTGGGGAATGCGGTGCAGTCCCCTGCGGTCGTAGACGCGGGTGACGGCGAAGCCGAAGACCAGCGCGGCGACGAAGGCGACGCCCATCGAGGCCCACGCCCGGGACAGGCCCGCGTCGGCCTGGGCGCCGTAATAGAGCAGGGAGCGCAGGCCCTCGGTGAGCTGGCGCAGCGGCTCGAACTCGGCGAGGGCGCGGAAGAACCCGGGCAGCGCCTGCACGGGAACGGTGGCTCCGGAGGAGGGAACGGCCATGGCGACGAAGACGATGGTGGCCAGCAGCATGCCGGGGGTGCCGAAGGCGGCGAAGAGGGCCAGGCTGCCGATGCCGACGACGGCGATGGTGGCGACCGAGTAGAGCCACAGCAGACCGAGGTGGGAGGCGTCCATGTCGAGGATGCCGACCGTGGCGACCTCGACCAGGGTGCCCATGACCAGTGACAGGCCGAGCATGAGCGCCATGCCGATGGCCAGGGTGCGTACGCGGCTGGTGTGCTGGACGGGTTCGCGCTTGCGGATGGGGCCGTAGTCGGTGTGCAGGTAGCCGAGCGCGGTGTCGACCTGGGAGTTGACCACGTTGGCGCCGAGCATGCCGCAGACGACGAGGACCAGCGCGTAGTAGAAGGCGCTCAGGCCCATGGCGCTGCGGGAGCCGAGGGGGTGGCCGTCGGCGACGTTCACGGTGACCGGGTCGGCCAGCTTGAGCTGGGCGGCCGTCGGCAGCGGGGTCTTCTGGGCGCCGGCCTGCTTGAGGAGTTCCTGCCCGAGCTGGGCGGAGGCGGCGTGGGCGGCCTTCTGGGCGGCCTGGGAGGACATGGAGGAGCCGATACTGCCGGCTGCCTGGTTGGTCAGCACGGTCAGGGTCGGCGGGGTGGCCTTGCCCTGCGCCGCGGGCTGCGGGGCGGTGAGCCCGGTCACCGTGGCGGAGAAGTCCTTGGGTATGACGAGGGCACCGAAGACCTTGCCGCGGCCGAGGCGCTTGTCGGCTTCCTCGCGGCTGACGACCTGCCAGTCGATGCTCATGTCGCCCTTGGCCGCCTTCTGGATGCCCGAAACGATCTGCTCGCCCAGGTTGACGTGGCGGCCGCCCGCGTCGGCGCCGCTGTCGGCGTTGACCAGGGCCACGGGCAGGTCGCGCAGGTTGCCCCTGGGGTTGACGTTGCCCCCGACGTAGAGCAGGGCGAACAGGATCGACACCACTGCGGCGATGAGGCCCGTTCCGATCCACAACCGGGGTCGGCGGAGCACGGAGGGGGGCGTGGGTTGAGGCATCGATTCTCCGGGGCGGCTGTGTTGTCCTGAGCTGGATACTTGAGGTATCCAGTACTGGATAGTGGCAGTATCTTGTTGAGGTGTCCAATCGCCGATGCCTGATGCGAGTCGGACGCGAGACCAGCAGGGAAGCCGTATGAAGATCTCGGAGCTCAGCCGGCGGACCGGCGTGCCGGTCGCCAGCATCAAATACTTCCTGCGGCAGGAGTTGCTGCCCGCAGGACGGGCGACCGCCGCGACCCTTGCCGAGTACGGGGACGAGCACGTGCAGCGGCTGCGGCTGATCAAGGCGCTGACCGCGCTCGGCGGGCTGTCCATCGCCGCCACCCGCAATGTGCTCGCGGCCATCGACCAGGCCCACAGTTCAGAGGGCGCCCTGGGAGCGGTCAGCTACGCCCTCCCGGTGCCGGTGGCGGCCCAGAGCCCTGCGGGCGACGAGGAGGAAGCCGAGGCCGACGCGACCGCCGGGGCCGAGGTGGCGGAGCTGCTCGCGGCCCTGGACTGGCAGGCGCCGGGCACGTCACCGCACGTGCAGGGGCTGACGGCGGCGCTGAAGGAACTGCGGAGGCTGGACGCGCGGTACGCCCCGGGCGAGCTCGCCGCGTACGCGAGGCTGGCCGAGTCGGTGGCCCGGCTGGACCTGGAGCGCGCCGCCGGCGTCGACGACCCGGTGGCGCTGGCCGAGCGGGCGGTCATCGTCTTCGCGATCTGCGCCCCGGTGTTCGAGCTGCTGCGGCGTCTCGCCCAGGAGGACCAGGTCCGGCGCCGGGTCGTGGGCGACGGCGCCGAGGCCGCGTCGGCCCGGTAGCGCCCGCGGGGAGGACGGCGGGGGCCGGGGCCGGGCGGGATCGGAGCGTTCCCGCCCGGCGCCGCCGCACTCGCTCAGTACAGCCTGCTCACCGCGGTCCGCAGGCTGTTCTTCCAGGCGGCAACGGGCGGTTCGCCGCAGTCGCTCAACCACAGGACCAGCGTGACGTTGTCGTGCTCGCGGCCCACACACTGACGTAATAGGGCAAGTCATCGAAGGCAGCGCCAGGCGCTCCTTGACTCGCCAGGGAGCGCCCCACCACCGTCGTCGTCTACGGAACCCGCCCCCGTCACCGGGAACGTCCCACGGGTGGAGCAGGGGCCGGGGCTCCCCCAGTGACGACCAGGCGGGCGTCATACGAGGGAGGTCAGGTTCTCCAGGCCGCTGCTATCGTCCTGGCGATCATCACACCATCTGGGGGATTTCCGTGAGCGTGGCTGTTGTATTTCTGACGGTTGGCGCCGTCTGTCTTGTCTTGGGCGGAGCGGTCGCGCTGAACATTCGGGGAAGTGCTCGCGCGTTGGAAGGTTGGGCCGCAGCGAACCAGGAGCGGGCCATGCATGCCGGAGGTGACCTCGGCCCTGTCCACAGGGTGATGTCCGCTCAGGTCTACAGGTACATGGCCGGCGTCATAGCCCTGGGTGGGCTTGTCTTCACTCTTGGCGGACTGCTGGAGCTTGTCGCCTGATACCACCCACATCTGCGCCACCGGCGGAAACAGGATGCCTGGCAGAAGGACAGTCCTCTGGCCAGGCATCCGTCTTACCCACTTTGCGCGAGTTGGCCAGGCATGGGATGCGGTCAGTTCAGCTTCTTCAGTTGGGCGCCGACAACCTCAGTGCGCTTGTCCACCGGTCCGGACGTGGTGGTCGCCGTGAAGCTCGCGATCGTGGTGCCCTTGCGTACCAGGACGGCCTCGATCGTCGGCTTCTTGCCGTCCTTGTCCTGCTCGGCGGTGAGGCCACGCTTTCGTCGCCACCCGTGGCCGTGCCCGGCACGACCTTGGTGATCTTCAGTGTCTCGGGGCGGTTGACGGCGCCGAAACCGCCGCCGCAGGACTACCCCTGCGCTCTGACGTTGGAGACGTGGTGTTGGCCTTGGTGCCGTACCAGGAGTGCAGGGACACCTTGGTCACGGTGCCGTCCTTCGGCGCCCGGGTATGCGCCTGGCCACCCGTACCGGTCACTATTCCGCCGAGGATCGCAGTGACCAGGTCCCGGCATTCCGGCTTGCTGGCAGAGAAGATCTCTACCTGGAGAGCTTCCGAGACCTGGCAGCCGGGCAGGTCGGCGTGCTTGAGCGGGGAGATGCGGGCCGGGCCGAGCGCGCCGAGGCAGTCTTCCCGCCCAGGGACGGCAGCGCGCGGTGGCCGTCGCAGCACGCGATTCCTCCTTCACGTTCGCCGGCCCCCAGAACCAGCCTGCGCTCCCCGCTGGGCCAAGTCGTCACCGTAGTGGCGTCAGCCCGGGGACCCGACCGTACCGGGCACCGGAAGTCGGGTACGGCACCCTGGACCCTCCGTAGCGTGGAGCTTGTAAGGGAAGGAGATCGGGGATGCTGGAGGGTCTGAACCAGGCCATGGAGCACATCGAGGCGCACCTCGATCAGCCGCTGGACGTGGCCGACCTCGCGCGCATCGCGACGACGTCGGAGTACCACCTGCGCCGGCTGTTCTCGGCGCTGGCGGGGCTGCCGCTGTCGGAGTACGTCCGGCGCAGGAGGCTTACCGTCGCGGGCGCCGAAGTCCTGGCCGGTGAGCGGACCCTGCTGGACGTCGCGACCCGCTACGGCTACGGATCGGGCGAGGCCTTCGCCCGCGCGTTCCGTGCCGTGCACGGCGTCGGGCCGGGTGAGGCGCGGCGGAGCGGCGCGGTGCTCAGCTCCCAGCCCCGGATGTCCTTCCGGCTCGTCGTCGAAGGGAGCAGCAGCATGCGGTACCGCATCACAGACAAGGAGGAGTTCCGGGTGGCCGGGAAGAAGGCCCGAGTCCCCCTCGTGCATGAGGGGCCCAACCCGGCCATCGCGGCGTTCGTCCGGAGCATCGGCCCGGAGACGCTACGGCGCGTCCAGGCGCTGTCCGACCAGGAGCCCGCGGGGATCGTCGCGGTGAGCGACCGGCTCGACCCCAGCCGGGCGGAGGGAACCGAACTCGACTACTACCACGGCGCGGTGACGGGGGCCGAGGTCCCGCCGGACCTGGATGTCCTCACCGTCCCGGCGGGGAGCTGGGCCGTCTTCGAGAGCTCGGGGCCGTTCCCGCACACGCTCCAGTATCTGTGGCGGGACGTGTTCACGCAGTGGTTCCCGTCGAATCCGTACCTGAGCAGGCCCGGACCGGAGATCCTGCGCGTGCGCCTGTCGCCGGACGGTGCGTCGGCGGACGCCGAGCTGTGGATCCCGGTGGAGCGCGCTGCCGGGTGAGGGTGGCTCCGCGCCGTCGCCCACGGGCGGTGGACGGGTTTCCCGTCAAGCGCGAGACGCCGGCGGTGTTCCGTCGATCCCGCCGTGGGCCGGTGTGATCGGTGGGACACCGCCTGCGGAGTGTCGTCGGCCGCCCGAAGGGCGGGGCCGGCGGGGTCTGGTGTGCGCGCTCGGAAGGCGGAGGAGGGAGTCCATGCGGCGCATCGAGGTCCGACAGCAACCCGGCGAGCGTGCGTGCCGGAGCCCGCCACCGCGAGGGAACACCGAGCGCAAGCCTGGGACCTCCGGGAAGGAGGCGGGCAGCTCGTCGGCCGGCGCTACCGGCCCGTCCGGCGGCTTGGTGGAGGATGCGTAGATCATCGGTTCGCAAGTGCTCGAACGCATTGGGGTGATGCTCCGCGACCGCTCCCCAAGATCTGTGCCAGAACCAGAGAACGGGAGGCACCCTGCGGCGCCCTCTGACGTTCGAGTGGGTCGGGACACTCAGGGCCGGTCACGGGGCCAACCGTGCTCCGGCAGCGGCCCGTACCTCTGGTGTTTCCATCGGGTCGTCGCGGAGTACGGCGATGCGGTGCAGGGTCTGCGGGTGGTGGGGTGCCGAGGCGATGGCCAGCAGCCGTACCCGTTCCTCGCAGTCCCAGAGCGACTCGGAGTAGGCGTTGTCCAAGCCGGACGGGTCGATCGCGGCGAGCGCTTTCAGGTAGTCGGCGCGCTCGTACGAGTGCGGGGTGTGCCTCCAGTAGCGCCAGAGGACGGGTACGGCGGCAGCGGCTTCGGGTCCGAAGCGGGCCAGTCTCTTCGCGGTGGTATCGGGACCGCACCAGGCGCGGGCCTTCCACTGTTCGGTGAGTTCGGCCACGAGCCCCGGTAGTGCCTCAGGCCCGGGGTGGTCGGCCAGGACGTCCGCCCCCAGCCGGGCCAGCCACTCCCGCCCGTCCACGGCCCACCCACGTGCCGCCGGCACGGCGAGGGCTCCGAGACGGTCGACCGCTCGCCGGAGCAGGGGCAGGGCCCGGCGGCCGTCCGGGGTTCCGAGCGAGGGCACGAGCGGGATCAGTCCCTCGCCCGGCTCCCGCCCGGCCAGCGCACGCAGCGCATCGATCTTCATGTTGAACTCCGTGCCGTCGGCGGCCAGCAGGGCCAGCAGCTTCTCGTCGCTCAGCCCGCCGAGGGACGGCCTCGGAGGGAATCGGCGGCCCGGCACCTCGATCCCGAACCGGCTCCACGGCTCGAAAGACCACGGAAGATCCGCCTCCCCGCCGATCCGGGCGCGCGCGACGTCGCCCAGGTCCTCCCACCACTCGGCCGGCCAGCCGTCCGCGACCGACTCCAGTATGGAGACCCAGTGCTCGCCCTCCCGGATGTATGCCCGAAGCCCCTCCCGGGCCTCGTCCGAACCGGCGAGGGCGAGCAGCTCCAGCACATCGGCGGCCCGCGAGCACTCCTCCTCGCCCCCCGCCAGCTGGTCGACGACCGGCGTCGGCGGCAGCTTCAGGTCCCGGATCAGCCGTGCCTGGTAGAGGTGGCGGGTGTCGGTCTGGTGGTCCCACTTCCAGTCCCGGCGTATCCCGTCGTACACGAACGGCGCCGCGGCTCCCGGGTCACACCGCGCGCGCTCCGCGCCCAGCCCCCGGCCACGCTGCAGCAGCCCTTCCAGCGTGTCGTGGCGGGCGTAGGACAGGGTGCGGGACGTCTCGTCGTGATGGCTCATCACGCCACACCCTGCCTGGCTGGGAGTGCGGTTGCCATGCGATATCGGCCCGAGCCACGGAACGCATCGTCTCAGCGGTTCGGCCGCGGCCGGTGATGATCGGCAAGAGCCGCCCAGCGCCAACGACCCGAACAAGGGCCACGCTGGGCACCATCTACGACACCGAGCCGGTCCCGCGCGACGTCGACGACATCATCGGAGCGGCGGCAGACCTTGTGGGCGGGCGTTGACCGGGGTGGCGGTGGCGCTCGGGCCGTCGCGTTCGTCCGGGATGACACGGAGGTGGTCTGTGGCGTCGCTCATGGGCTTGCCGCAGGCTCGGGAGACCGGCGACCGCACTCTGGAGCGGTCCGACGCCGGCTTCGAACTCCCGGGCCTGCCCGGCCTCAGCCCTCCGGGTCGAAGGCCCGGTTGGAGCGGATGACGGCCCGGTGCTGGAGGAAGCTGAGGACCACGAAGACCGGTAGGGCGCCGCCGATGGCCTCCGCCCAGTCCCGGTGTTCCGCCCCGAGGAACAGCGAGACGACCAGGCCGACCGGCAGCAGCACCGAAAGGGGCAGCCAGATCGCGACGAGGCCGAACACGCCGAGCCGGGCGGCGACTTCGAACCCGGCGTGCTGGCCGACCGAGAAGCAGCCGAAGCCCGCCGTCGCGGCCAGCGCCAGCACCGCGCTCACCCCGGTGGCCACAGAGGCGAAGAGGGCGAGCGGTCCGCCCCACAGCTGCGCGGCGACCGTCGCCGCCACCAGCGCGGCGGTGAAAGCCGCGTGGCCGCGGGCCGCCGCGTGCCACCGGACGTCGTCGTACGGGTCGTGCGGACCGCGGTCCGGATCGGGGATGCCCAGCCAGGCCCGGCGGGCGCCGTACGCGGCCGCCGCCGCGGAGGCCGGGTCACCCGCCTTCCGGAAGGCGGCGAAGGCGCGCAGGTACGCCCGTCTGGCCGCGCGCCCGCGCCCCAGCTTCTCCAGGGTCTGCCCCAGGCTGTTCCGGGCGGTGCCCAGGTCGTGCAGGTGGCCGGCCTCCTCGGCGGCGGCGATGTCCTGGCGGTGCACGGTGAGGGCTTCGTCGTACCGGCACGCACCGCGAAGGGCTTGGGCCAGCGGGCCCAGGGCGGCGCTTTCGGCCCTGCGCCTGCCGATCCGCCGGGCGGTGGCCACCGACTCGGTGAGGACGTCCACTGCCTCCGCGAAGCGGCGCGCGGCGACCAGCGCGGAGCCGAGGTTGGACATCCCGATGGCGAGGAAGTGCTCGTCCCCGACCTCCCGGAAGTGGGCAACGACCAGGCGCTGGGTTTCGATCGCCTCCTCCGCACGCCCGAGTGCCTGCAGCGTCACGCCGAGGTCGGTCAGGGCCAGGTGCTCGTCGTGATGCTCCCCGGCCAGGCGGAGCAGCTCGGCTGCCCGGGTGAGCGCCTCGACGGCCTCCGCGAGTTCACGCGTCTGCTGGAGGGCGTTGCCGAGGTTGAGCAGCGTCGCGCCCTCCAGTCCGGCGTCGCTGCCGCCACGGCGGAGCGCCGTCGCGCGCCGGAGGGCTTCGGCGGCCCCGTCGAACCGCCGGGTGGTGAAGAGCAACTCGCCCAGCTCGGCCAGGGCGGCGCTCTCCCCCGGCCCGTCCCCGGCAGCCCGACACAGCCCGGCGGTGTCGCGGAACGCCGCCTCGGCCCGGTCCGGCCGGCCCAGATCGAGCTGCACCCGCCCGGCCCGCAGCCGGTCGGCGCCTTCGGTGTCGCTGCCGGCGCCCGCCCGCCCGGTGGCTGACTGGCCGTTCCCGGCCTCGCTGTCGTCCATTCCGGCCCCCCGGTGGCGTTGCCCGCTGGACTGACACCATACTGAGGCCACTGGGTAACTGACGATAAATCAGGCAAAGTCGATGTGCGGCCGGAGGTGGCGGGCGATGGGTCCGGCCCGCGTTCCACACTCCGGCGGGTCCAGGCGAACTGAAGGGTTCTCAGCGGGAACCCGAGGGTTCGTCGGTGTACTGGTCGTTGGCGGGCCCGTGAGTTCGGGGTGAAGGTGAGGACTCGGCTTCGGCAGACGACTCCAGGATCTGGCGAGTTGCGTTGGCATGGCGGATCGCGGTCATCTTGGCGATGCCGAAGACTTCGGCCAGGTGAAACGGATCGGGCCGTGGGCCAGGGCTTCTTCGAGTCGCCGGTCGACGCGGAGCCGTTCAAGGGTGGCGGCCCGGTGGCGGAGGGGGTTGGTGAGCCAGAGCCGTTCGCGTCCACCACCTCGGCGGCCCGGGCCTCGGTCAGCGCCCGCAGGTTCAGGTGGTCCTGGAACGGCGACCGGGTCACCTCCCGCATCCACGCGCCGAGCAGGTCCTCCACCTGCGAGTGCGTCAACCGCGCCATGTCCGGACCGGACAGATCCTCGGTCGCCCGCTCGAACACCCCCGAGGCGGCGAACGCGTCCCCGGACGCCTCCGCCGCCGGCAGTACCGGAAACAGCAAGATGCGCACCCATCGGCGATCGCCTGATCTTCACCCTCGAAGACGCCACCAAGGACACCCTTACATCCGGATCTCGGGCCGGTAGACGTCCAGCCAGATCGCGGTGTCCAGGGAGCGCTCCAGGCCGTTGCGGGCGGCCGGGGTCAGGCTCTCGGGGTCGGCGGTCACGGTCTCGGCCAGCCAGTCCTTGCTGACGATCTGGAAGACGGGGCCGTCTTCGCCCAGTAGGTCCTTGGCGCTCCGCTGGAGCGCCTCGGCGTAACGCCAGTCCTGGATGACCGGGTAGGGGCTCTTGCGCCGTTCGATCACGGATTGCGGCAGTAGCTTCTTCGTGGCGCCGCGCAGCAGGCTCTTCTCACGGCCGTCGTACGTCTTCATCGTCCAGGGCGTGTTGTAGACGTATTCCACGAGGCGGTGGTCGCAGAAGGGCACGCGGACCTCCAGGCCCACGGCCATGCTCATACGGTCCTTGCGGTCGAGCATCATCCGCAGGAAGCGGGTCAGGTGCAGGTACGACATGACGCGCATCCGCTGCTCTTCCGGGCTCTCGGAGTCGACGCGGCCGACCTCGGCGACGGCGGTCGCGTAGTTCTCGGCGACGGTCTCCAGCGGGTTGAGCGCGATCAGCGTGTCGAGGTTGTACATCTCCACGGGCTGGGTGTTGGGGGTTGCTCCGATCATGCCCGCGGTGATCCAGGGGAAGGTGTCCCTCGCCTGGACGACGGGGTTGTGGAGCCAGCCGTAGCCGCCGAAGACCTCGTCGGCAGCCTCACCGGACAGGGCGACGGTGGACCGTTCCCGGATCGCCTTGAACAGCAGGTAGAGGGAGACGTCCATGTCTCCGAGGCCCGCCGGGCTGTCCCGGGCGATGACGACCTGTCGGCGGATCTCGGGGTCGGCGACGGCGGCGGGGCCGAGCACGATGTCGGTGTGCTCGGTGCCGGCATGGCGGGCCATCAAGCCGGCGAAGTCGCCGTCGCGGCTGTCGTGCACGCCGGTGGGTACGAAGTGGGCGGACTCGCCGGTGAAGTCCACGGCGAAGGTGTGCAGCGGCAGGCCCTCGGCGGCGCGGCGCCGGGCGGCGAGTCCGGTGATGGCGCTGGAGTCGAGGCCGCCGGAGAGCAGTACGCAAGTGGGGACGTCCGCGACGAGTTGGCGGCCGACGGTGTCGTCGAGGAGGTCGCGGACCCGCTCGACGGTGGTGTCGAGGTCGTCGGTGTGCTCGTGGCTCTCCAGCCTCCAGTAGGTGCGGCTGCGGATGCCGCCCTGGCCGACGGTGACGACGGTGCCGGGGACGACTTCTTCCACGCCGTCCCAAATGGTCTCGCCGGGCGGCCGGTTGAAGGCGACGAACTCGCGCAGGCCACGGGCGCTGACCACCGGTTTGGCGAGCGGGTGGGCGAAGAGCGCCTTGGGTTCGGAGGCGAAGAGCACGCCGTCGGCGGTGGGGTGGTAGAAGAGCGGCTTGACACCCATCCGGTCGCGGATCATGACCAGTTCGCGTATGCGGGCATCCCAGAGGGCAAAGGCGTACATGCCGTTGAGCCGGGGCGCCATCGCCTCGCCCCACTCCAGGTAGGCGTTGAGTACCACCTCGGTGTCACTGGTGGTGCGGAAGTGATGCCCCCGTCCGCGCAACTCCTCGCGCAGTTCGACGAAGTTGTACACCTCGCCGCTGTAGGTCAGCGCGACCCGGCCGTCCGGGGTGCTGGCCTGCATCGGCTGGACCCCACCGGCCAGGTCGATCACGGCGAGCCTGCGGTGACCGAGGGCGGCGGGCCCGTCGATCCACCTGCCTCCGGAGTCGGGCCCCCGCCCGGTCAGCGTCCGGACCATGCCGTCCAGGGCGGTGGTCTCCTGGGTGAGGTCCCGGTCGTAGGCGATCCAGCCGGCGATGCCGCACATTCGATACTCCTCTTGGTCGCGCGCTTCCTGGGGGCTTGATGCGTACGACCCGTACGGCTCCCCGCCCCGCCCGGGCACGGCTTCCGACACCCAGCGTGGACTTCGACGCCCGGCGGGTGTGCCTGTCGACTCAGACGCTAGTTCCGGCCATCGGTGGCCACACCCCTTAGCACCCCCTATCGCAAAGAAGGGGTTAGGTGATCGCAAAGGAAAGGTAAGGTCAGATGGGTTTTGGTAATGAACACCTAAAGAAAAGGCCGGTGATCCGCCAAGGCGGTAGGCGAATCTAAAAGTGGAGGGGTGGCCGCTGGGGGCAACTTGTCGGCCAGGGCGGACCAGCCAGCCGAGCGAAGTACTACCCGGACGCCTGCGGCGACCGGGTGCTGTTCGGCCGGACATACCGTCAGAACAGCGTGGAATCGGCGGCGTTCGGGATCCTCGCCAACCGGGCAGAGTGCTACGTCTGCTCCCGCCGCCAGACCCTCGCCGCAGTGCACCAGGCCCCCGGCCTCCAGGTGGCTGCAACGTCCTGGACGACTGGAACACCCGCTTCGTCACCCAACTCGCCGCGCCCCGAGCCGAGCGGATCACCCTCAACGTCGGCCTGATGAGTCGAGGCGGGTCCGTGCGCCTCGGGCATCGGCCGATTACCCGGTGAGGGGCCAGCCGATCACCTGGTCGAACTGAAGGTCGCGGAGGACGGCATTGTCCAGCTTGATGCCGGTGGTGGTGGTCAGCCCATGAGGCGGGGTGCCGGTGAGGACCTGACCGAATCGCGCTCCCGTCAGGTCCGCTCCCCGGAGGTCGGCGCCGGTCAGATCACAGCCCGCGAAGGAGACTCCTCGCAGGGAGGCGCCGCTCAGGTTGGCCCCGCGGAGATCGCACAGCTTGAAGCGGCAGCCGTCCAGGGTGGCTTGACGCAGATCAGCCCCGCGAAACGAGCACCGTGTGAACCACAGCTGCTGCAAGCGCACCGATACGAGATCGCCACCGTCGAAGGACTCCCTGTGGAGAGCCGCATACCGACGACGGGACGCCAGGTTTTCCTTCGCCGTCACCACCCTGCCCATGGCGGACATCATCTCAGCCCTGGGAGACGGGCTACGGTGCCAAGGCCTGGGCCGACACCAGCTACCGAACCAAAGCCATCGCCCACGGTGCCCGCCTGGACGTGGCAGCCGCTGAGTTGAAATGATCTCGGTCCTCACCTCTCCCATTTGTGTAAGGGCCAGAGCATGTTGACGTCACATCAGACACCCTTCCCCGCCGCGCCGGCTGGGTCGCCGCGCTCGCGGCAGCGGTCCTCGCCATACCCCTGCTCGATACCCCTGCGAGTGCGGCGACGCCTGGCGACCCGGCTACCGCGTCGTCCTTCAACCTCAAGTCCGGGCCGAGTCTGAGCAGTCAAGTGGCCGACTTGAAGGCCGCCCTGCCCACGCAGGGCGTCCAGGACCTGCTCGACCAGGGCAACCGATTCGCGAAGACCGGAACCTCGTGCGCCGCGGACCCGTTCGGCACCGGCGACAACGGTGCCGTACTGGCTCCTGACAAGAAGTTCTGCTGGGACGGAGGCGACGCCGACACCGAGGAGTGGATCCCCCAGGGCATCACGGGCGTGTCCGATGCCCAGGCCGACGAACTCTGGGGCACCCGCAAGCCCCTGGTCACCGCCTGGTACGACAAGGCGAGCACGAGCCTGTGCTCGGCGGACCCTGGAACCTGCTCTGACAAGGGCGTCCGGCTGTCGTTCCTCGACCCGCAGACGCCGGTGCCGGGAAGCCCCGATCAGCGCCGGTACCGTCACGTGCTGCTCGTGGAGCCGTATTACAACTCGAACGGGAACGCCTCCTACAAGGCGGTCGACCTCCATGCCGGAGGCATCGCCTGGTACAAGAACTACCTCTACGTCGCGGACACCATGAACGGTCTGCGGGTCTTCGACATGCGCTCCATCCTGGATCTCAACCCGGATCAGAACGCCGCGGTGGACGACACCACTCTGGACGGCCTGAAGAGCAACGTCAGGGACGAGAACAAGATCGGCCGGCAGAGCAACGTCTACTACAGCCACACCTACCGGTACGTGATGCCGCAGGTCGCCTCGCACAAGTTCGTCGCTGCCCAGGGCAACTCCTCGGCGGGGACCTGCGTTGCCACCGGGGCGCCGAAGGCGTCCTACATCTCCATCGACCGCAGCAACACCGCGGCCCCTGCCCTGATCATGGGCGAGTACTGCGACTCCGACGACACGCACCCTGAGAAGGGGCGGGTCGGGGCCCTTCCCATCGACGACACCACAGGCTTGCTGCGGGCGACCGGCGGGGTGGTCACCGCGACATCCGCGTACTACCTGCCGCGCGACCTCACGCAGGGCGCCGCCCGATACAACGGCATGTACTACTTCAACCGCAGCTGGCTCGACCACAGCGGAAGCCTGCGCCGGGCCACGGTGACCGGCGGCCGCCTGGTGGACTACGGCAGCAACATCACCAACGCCGTGGGGCCCGAGGACCTGTACATCGAGCACGGCCAGAGCCTGCCCGGTGGCGGCACCCAGTACCTGTGGTCGCTGACCGAGCACCGCGCGGACGGCACGGCCGGCTGCACCGACGCGGGCTCCCCATGCGGCCGGGTGATCTACGCGCACCGGCTGAGCGACATCCTCACCAGTCCGTAACCGCCCGTGCCGGTCGCCGGGTAGGCCGGCCGAAGGCCGCCGTCCGCATTTCGGGACAGCGGCCTTCAGCCGGAGGCCGCCTGGAGGTGGCCTCCGCTGAGGCGATCGGCCAGTACCGACCCAGGCCGGCGCCGTGGGACGAGCTGCTGTGCTGCTGCAACTGCCGGAACCCCGGTTGTGTCGGCGTACGCCTGAAAAGCGCGCGCTTGAGCACAGGTGAACGTGCTCAGGACGCGGCGATTCAACGGAAGGCGTTGGTGTTCTCGGAAGCCCACTGCCGGAACGGGCGGGCCGGCATTCCAGTGATCTCTGAAACCGTGTCACGCACCATCAGCAGCTCGTCGTTCACGTCTCCGCCCGTGACATCGAGCACCGCGTCCGCGGCCTCGGCCCCGAAGACCGCGGCCATCTGTGCGCGGGCCTGCCCGCGGCTGATCTCGGCGAAGGGAACCTCCCTGCCCAGTGCTGCCGCGATGGCCTCGATCTGCTGCCGGGCAGTCACCGGCTCTGGACCGGTCAAGGCGTATGTGCGTCCCCGGTGGCCGGGCTCGGTCAGCGCCACCCGTGCCACCGATGCGATGTCCGCAGGGTGGATGGTGGGCAGCGCGGTCTCGGCGTACGGCGCGCGGACGGTCTCGTGCTCACGGATGGAAGTCGCCCACATCAGGGTGTTCGAGGCGAACTGCGTGGGCCGCAGGATCGTCCAGGCCATGCCGCTCGCCTTGAGCAGTTGCTCCACCGCCAGGTTCTCGCCGGCGGGGCCGAGGTGCGGATGGGTCTGGACGGTGATGGACGACACCAGCACGACGTGCTCCACACCCGCCTGCCGGGCGGCTTCGATGATGTCGGCGTCCGAGCCCAGACGCGATACGAGAAACAGCGAGCGCACCCCTTCCAGCGCGGGCCTCAGCGACGTCGGCTCCACGAGGTCGCCCTCCACGGCCTCGACCCCTTCGGGGAACACGGCCCGTGCGGCATCACGGGTGAGCCCTCTCACCGGCCCGACACCGTGTGCGTGCAGCTCCTTCAGCAGGGCGCTGCCTATGTTTCCGGTGGCTCCGGTCACGAGGATCATGGGCGTGTTCCCGTCGTCGGATGATCAAGTAGGCGACACGCTAGAACCTCCATCACGCTTCAGGTCAAGGAAACGCCTGGCCGTGCCAGCGGGTCCCGCCGGTCTGAGGGGGCCGATGTGCGACTCCCCCACACATCGGCCGATGATGGGAGTACGGCCGAGCACACGGAGCTGACCATGACGGGTTGGCGTGTCAGGGACTACGCCCAGGACGATCTCGAAGCGGTGATCCGAGTCGACGCGGAGAGCGGCACGGCCGAGGAGCCGCCCCTCTTCCCGCTCTCGGACGCCGTGGCCGCCCTTCAGGCTCTGAACCCGGCGGTGGTGGCCACGGCGGACGAGGTGGTGGTCGGCGCCGCGGTGAGCAGGGTGGAGGGTGACAGGGCGTGGATCCTTCGCATCAGCATGGCGCCTGCCTGGCGGCACCAGGGGCTGGGCAGCGACCTGATCACGGCCCTGGAGCACCGGCTCTTCGCCGGTGGTGTCCGCGTGGTGCACGCGGTCCTGCCCGACGGCGAGACCGGTGCCACCGCCCTGCACAACTGCGGCTTCGGCGCCCGCCCGGGCCTGGTCTTCTTCGAGAAGCGCGGGCAAGTGACCCCTCAGGCGGTCAGCATGCTCGCGTCGCTGGGAGCGGAGCTGCCGCCGGGGGGACTGTGGCAGAAGGTCGCGGGCATGCAGAGGGAGAAGGAGCTCATCGAGCGGCGCCTGGTCCTGCCACTGGCCCATCCCGAAATGGCCGCCCAGCACGGAGTGGAGCTGCCTCGGGCGGTGATGCTGTTCGGTCCGCCCGGGACGGGGAAGAGCACGTTCGCGCACGCGATCGCCAGCCGTTTGGGATGGCCGTTCCTCGAACTGTTCCCCGCCCGGCTGGCCGCCGAGTACGGACTGGCGAGCGGGCTGAACCGGCGCTTCGACGAGATCGCCCGGCTCGACCACGTCCTGGTCTTCATCGACGAGGTCGAGGAGATCGCGGGGACCCGGAGCGGTGCGGACGCGACCGCGGTCGGTGTCGTCAACGAACTGCTCAAGGCGGTCGTCCGGTTCCGGAGCCAGGACGGCCGGCTGCTCGTCTGCGCCACGAACGACGTGACGACGCTCGACCCCGCGTTCCTGCGGCACGGCCGTTTCGACTACGTGCTGCCGATCGGCCCGCCCGACCACCGGGCCAGGACCGCGTTGTGGGAGAGCTACCTGGCCCGAGCGGGTGCGGAGGCCGACAGTGCGGCGCTGGCGACCGCCAGCGAGGGGTTCACCCCTGCCGACATCGCCCATGTGGCGCGTACCGTCTCCCAAGTCCAGTTCGAGCGCACCTTCGACACCGGAGCCCGGGCCCGCCCCACGACCGATGACTATCTTGGCACCATCGGGGACACGAAGCCCACGGTCAGCGCGGCCATGGCCCAGGAGTTCGCCCACCAGACCGAGAAATTCGCCCGCGTCTAGGCCGTGCCCTTGGAGCCGTGCTGTTGGGTCAGGCCGGGCCCGTGGCCGCCCTTTCCTCCTCGGCCTCCATGCGCCGGATTCCCTCGTGGGTGAGGGTGACCATCGCGGGGGTGTTGCCGGGTTCCCAGTCGACGGTGATCAGTCCTTCGCCCGCCAGGTAGGTGCAGGCGGCGGCGAGGTCCTGTTCCGGTACGTGGAGGTCGCGTCCCAGCTGTGCTCCGGTGATGCCGAGGAGGCGGTTGCCTTCGACGGCTTCGTACAGGACCCGGAGCACCTGGTCGCGGTAGGACTTGCGTTCGCGCAGTGTGGCCATGACCGCGTCCTTTCGTGTGGGGGGTGGGCTCCGGGGCTCGTCGGGGCTCTCAGATCTCGTCGGAGTGGGCGCCGGTACCGACGGGGGTCCGGGTGGCGGCCAGCCAGGAGCGGGCGGGGCCGGCGGGTGTTGCCGTGTCCACGGTGAGGTGGAGGCGGGTGCCGCCGTCGAGGCCGGGGTAGCTGCGCTGTTCCGTGCCCGCGAAGCAGTGGCGCAGCGCCTCCGCGACCGCTCGGGCGGCTTCGGGGGTGTGCGCGATGATCCGTACCTCGGCGTGCCCGAGCGACGGCAGTGCATGGGTGTCTATGTATTTCACGTGGGCGTGTTCCCTTTCGGAGTGTGCGAGTGGTCGGCGGATCGGGGCGCCGTGGCGCCCCGACCGCTGCCCCCGGTCAGAGGAAGGTCTGTTCCTCGGAACGTCGGTTCCTCACCGGTCGGCACCCGTGCGGTGGGCTCGACGACCGGTGTCGTCCGGCAGGCCGGGGGGTCTCGGCAGGGGGTCGCTGAAGTGGTAGGCCGCGATCCGAGCGTCGTGCTGGGCGTTCAGCAGGTGGATCCAACGCATTCCGATACCGATTGCCAAGATGATCAGCGCTATGAGGACGATGGTCTCCATGTCGCTCACCTCCAGCCGCTTGCCGGCAGAGAGAGGTTCCCGAAGGGGGACATGCAGGCCCCGCCTTCGCTCTCCCAGGTGTCCTCCCGGCGGCGGGCGTCGCGGACGCCGCGCCCGATGGCGGCTTCGTTGGCCATCAGGACGCCGGCGGTCAGCACGCTCCCCGGGATCGCGGCGGCGGCCATGAGGCGGGCCGCGGCTGGGGGTTCGGTCTCGGGAGGGATGACGAGGAGGTCCCAGCGGCCGACGGTGTGGGAGAGCAGGATCAGCTTGTCGGGGTCCTGTTCGGTGAACCAGCCCACGTGCAGCATGCGTCCGGCCATGGGAACCGTGTGCGGGATGACGCGCCAGCGGGTGGGGTTCACGGTGACGCGCGTGATGCGCCCCCAGGGTTCGTCCAGGGCGGCGGCCAAGGCCGGGAGTTCGGCTTCGAGGTCGCGGGAGCGGGGCCACCAGGCACCGTCCAGCTGACCTGCGAGGGTGGTCTTCGGGGTGAGGGACAAGCGTGCCGGGAGCTCTACGGCGAGTTCGCGGGGCGCGGTCCGGTCGGCGGTGCTGGTCATGATGCGGACCTGCCCCCGGACTGCCCGTCGGCAGTCCGGTTTTTAGGCGATCGCCGGAAATGACACCTACGCGAAAGCGGGTGCTCGGAGTACTTCCGGTGCTTTCACTGTACGCCTGTTCGATGAGCTATGGCCGGTGTGGCCAGGTATTTTCCAGCGGAGGCGCTGTAGAGAGCGACGGGGCGGTCCCCACCGCTCCTGCCGGACGCGGTCCACCAGGCGGTCAGACCTGGCAAGACGGCCAGTTGGTCCCCGCCGGCCGTCTGCGTGGGCCGTGTCGTCCAGTTCGGGTTGGGTTGGGTTGGGTTGGGTTGGGTTGACGTCGGGGCGTTCAGTCGAGAACCGCGAGATGGTCGGCGGCGCCCCCGCGCCATTCGATCATGAAGAGGGTGGCGTCGTCGCTGGTGTGCCCGCCCCGTTCGAGCTTCAGCGCGTGGGAGAGCCGGCGCAGATCTGCCCGCATCCCCTCCGACGGCCTTTCCCCGAGCTGGTTGACGCAACGGATGAGGCGTTCCTCGCCGAACAACTCCCCGCCGGCGACGTGCTCTTCGATGATGCCGTCGGTGTAGCACAGCACGCGGTCGCCTTGCTGGAGTGTGTGCTCCCTGATCCGGGGCTCCTCGCCGCCGAAGCCGACGGGCAGCGTCGTCGCGCTCTCCAGCTGCCGCACGACCTTGCCGTCGCGGATCAGCAGCGGTGCGGGGTGGCCCGCGTTGACCAGCTCCAGCTCACCGGTGGCGACGTTCAAGTGCATCAGCTGGGCGGTGACGAAGTGATCGAGACCGAACTGCCGGGAGATGGCGTCGTCCATGTACGTGTACTTCTCGGCCAGGCTGACGAACACGCGCCGGGCATGCCGGTAGGCGCCGATGGCCACGGTCGCCATCACGGCGGCGTCCAGGCCGTGGCCCATCGCGTCGATCACGGCCAGGTGCAGGATGTTGTCGTTCAGCGCGTAGTCGAAGCTGTCTCCGGCGACCCGGTAGGCGGGCTCCAGGATGCCGGCCACCGCGACCTGCGGCACTGTCATCGTCAGCGGCGGCAGCAGGCCCCACTGGATCTCCGCGGACACGCTCATCGGCTCCCGGCGCCGGGCCAGGAAGAACTGGTCGGTGTAGGCGTTCTTGGTGACCAGCAGGTCGGCGACCAGGCCGGCGAGCCGGCGCAGCAGACGCCGGTCGTCCTCGCCGACGTCGTCCAGGGTGAGGACCATCACGCCCACCGTGTCGCTGCCGTCCAGCAGCGGCAGGTACATCCGGACGCCGCCGCGTGCCAGCGGCACCTCGACGATCTCCCCACGCAGGAAGGCCCGGCCGGCAGCGGAGTCGATCACCGGCTCGGGCTGGCTGACGTGCAGCTTCCTGCCCGGCAGCGGTACCAGCAGCTCCTGCGCATAGTCCTGGAGCAGGATGGAGACGTCACGGCCCCCGACCTTGCCGACCTCCTCCGCGACCAGCGGGGCGATCAGCTGCGGCGGCAAATGCGGCGCCCGATCCAGCAGCAGGCCGAGCAGCCGCTCTCCGAAGCCCTCCGACCGGTCCACGCTCTCCTCGTCCACGACCCGGTTCGCCCTCGTTCCTGCCCGCCCACGCCGGTTACCGCCTCCGCACAAAGTGACCTGGGAAGCCGCCGGAGCGGCTCATTGCGCCATACGCAGCATGTCGGCCCACGCTGACCGCGGGAAAAGCCCTTGCCCCGGACCCGGATCTACACCCGCCGGGCGGCTCCGCGGGCTGCTCCATGACGCCGTCCTCGCCCGCCCCGATCCCTCTCTGTACCGGCCGGACCGGCCGGACCGGCCGGTAGTCCTCGGCCCCGCCGTACGGGCCTGGCTCCAGCACGTCGCCGTGCACGGACCCGTAGCGGACACCGTCATGGCCCGGGCCGACGACGGAGCCGACCCCCGCCACCACCTCGATGACGCCCGGTGGATCGCCACCTGCACCATCCGAGCCGTCTACGGACCGGCCGTGGCCGCCGAGGCGCCTCACCCAGGTCCGGGACGCCGTCCTTGACGTCCTCGGGTGCCTCGACGCCGCGGCGAGCACGATGCCGGACGACGCGATTCGGACAAGGTCCGGAAGAGACGGCCTAAGTCCGGTACGAGCAGGGCAGCCATGGGCTCATCCGAGAAGGACACCGGCTCCCGTGCCCGAGCCGTGGTGGGGGCGGGAGAGGGATCACGTGGCAGGTGCCGATCTGACGGCCATGGTGGTCGCGGCGGTCGGTGTGACCGGGACGATGGTGGCGCCACTGCTCGCCCAGTGGGCGCGGCGTAAGGAACTGACGGAGGCGGCCGAGCGCGCGGAGCTCCGGCTCCAGCAGGACCGTGACGAGGGCGACTTGCAACGCAGGCGCGACCTGTACGCGGTACTCAACTCCGCCGCCCGCGCCTACCGTACGGCCGGCTACGACCTCGTCTTCGCCCTCAAGCGTGGCGAGGGCGTAGACGAATCCGCCCTGGAGGCCGCACGCAGCTTCTACCTCGACCAGTACGCCCAGGTCCAGATGGTGCTGCCCGGCCGCGCATTGAACATCGCCTCGGAGGTCAACCACTGCCTGAGCCTGGGCTACAGGCTGGTCAGGATGCTTCCGGCTCACGCCGGCCACCAAGATGCGTGGAGCCGGACGGAGACGTGGTTCGGGACTCAGCTGGCGGAGGCCGTCTGGCTCCTGCGCCACGCCCTTCGGGAGGACCTGGGCGTCCTGGACGAGTTCCCCGACGTCGTGGACCTCGGCGAGCAGCTCAGAGCAACCCGGAAACGTGTGGAGAGGGAGTTGGAGAGCGGCCGGGATTCGTCCCCGTCGAACGGCGACTGAAGGCCACTGTCCCGTAAACGATCTTGGGGGAAGGGCGGGCGCGGGTGCCCGGGGCGCGGGCATCCGGTGAGGGCGAGGTTGTGCGGGCGGCCGAATGCGGGCAACGCGGGCCCGAACTCGCAGGTGGGAGCGGTTGTGTTCCTCCTT
Organism: Streptomyces sp. ADI95-16; assembly: GCF_003721495.1. Taxonomy (NCBI): domain Bacteria; kingdom Bacillati; phylum Actinomycetota; class Actinomycetes; order Kitasatosporales; family Streptomycetaceae; genus Streptomyces; species Streptomyces sp. ADI95-16. The sequence continues at coordinate 400,221 of NZ_CP033581.1, forward strand.
GCAGGCCGGGAGTTCCTTCAGCGACGCGACCAGCAGTCACGCCACCCGTCGCGGAGGTCGGCGACACCATCCCCCGGGCCCGCGAGCAGCGGTACCCCACCGACACCCCTTCGGGGGCCACGGACGTTCCGGCGCATCACTGCGGACGGTGACACCTTCGAGTGACTGCCCCGCACAGGTCTTCCGAACTACTCATTCCGCACGGAGCCTTGACCCCAGCCACCCACGGAGGTTCACCCCTGTGACCAGTACGGACATCGACAAACAGGCAGACGAGGAAATCAACTTCGCCTGGGAAGGCGACTCCCGCTGGGAGGCCGCGAAGTACATCACGCTGCGGCACATGGCCGGGCGTCTGCCGCACCTGATGAGGCGGTCCCTGTCGATCGCGTGGCGCGTGGACCGGCCGTCCGTGGTGGGGCTCCTGGCCTGTCAGATCGTCTCCGGCATCGCGGCCGCCCTGGGACTCTTCGCGACCACCTCAACGATCGCCGCGCTGATCTCCTCCGGGAACATCTCTGACCGTCTCTGGGAGGCGTGGCCGTCCGTCGCTGTCCTCGCCGCCGCGGCCGGGATCCGCGCCACGCTCTTCATCACGGTGACCTGGTTGTCCTCCCGGATCGCGCCCCGCGTCCAGCAAGAGTTCGAGCTGATGCTTCTCGAAGCGGCCACCGGCAGCGAACTCGCCGCCTACGACAGCCCCGGGTTCAGGGACAGGTGGGACAACGCCGAGCGCGGCGCGATCGTCTCGAAGGACATCATCGAAGAGGGCCAGGACTTTCTCGCAGCGTTCGTGTCCCTCATGGCCGGCGCCGTCGTCCTCGGTGTTCTCCACCCTCTCCTGATCCCCTTCCTGCTGCTCGCGAGCCTCCCCCAGGGCATCGCCCAGGTACACAGCGCCCGCGTCTCCTACCTCGCCTCGGTGAAGATGGTCGGGCACAGCCGCATGATCGGCGTCCTGCGCTGGCACCTTGCCGACCGGCATTCCGCCGACCAGATCCGCGCGGGCACCATGGCCCCGTTCCTCCTCGACAAGTACCGGCGTCTGACCCACCGCGTCACCGACGTGCACCGCCAGTCCGTCGCCGAAGGCGCACGCATGGCCTTCCTCGGCGCCCTCGGCGGCGGACTCGCCTCCGCCGTCGTCTGGGGCCTCCTGATCGCTCTCCTCGCCACCGGGCACCTCACCGTGGCCGCGGCCGGGACCGCCGTCCTCGCGCTCCGCACCGTGACCGGCTCCGTCCAGGGCGTCGTCCGCAACGCGGCGATGATCTTCCGCACCGGCATGTACATGGACGACTGGTCGAAGTTCCTGGAGGAGACCGGGGGCCACCGCCTCGCCGTCGGCGACGTCATCCCCGGCGGCCCGGAAGAAGTCCGCGCCGAGAACCTGGTCTACCGGTACGAAGGCTCCGAGAAGAACGCCCTCGACGGCATCGACTTCACCGTCCGTACCGGCGAGATCGTCGCCCTGGTCGGCGAGAACGGATCCGGCAAGTCCACCCTGTCCAGGCTCCTCACCCGCCTCCACCTCCCCACCTCCGGCACCGTCACCTGGGACGGCCACCCCACCACCAGCCTCGACCCCCACGCCGCCTGGAAGCACGTCTCCCTCGTCCCACAGGACTTCTCCTGCTGGCCCATGACCGCCCGCGACAACATCACCCTCGGCCAGCCCCACAGCGACGACGAGAAGGACATCTGGGAGGCCGCCAGCGCGGCCGGCGCCGACGAAGTCGTACGAGAACTCCGCTCCGGCCTGTCCACCCTCCTGGCCCGCGAGTGGCTCAACGGTGCCGAGCTCTCCGGCGGCCAGTGGCAACGCGTGGCCCTGGCCCGCGCCTTCTACCGGCCCGCGGCCCTCCTCGTGCTCGACGAGCCCACCTCCGCTCTGGACCCGCGCGCCGAGCACCGGATCTTCGCCAACCTGCGCCGGGCCGCCCGCGACCGAGCGGTGGTCCTGGTCACCCACCGCCTCGCCAACGTCGCCGTTGCGGACCGCGTCGTCGTCCTCGACCACGGCCGTGTCGTCCAAGAGGGCACCTTCGAGATGCTGTCCAAGGCCCCAGGCCTGTTCCGGGAGCTGCTCGAACTGCAAAACGACCGCACCGTGCCCGCCCAGCGACGTGCCGCCAAGGGGCCGGGGCTGTAGCTCCAGTACGGGCCCGACACCCGCCGGACCCGTACGCACCGCACCCACCGCCTCGAACCACGACGCCCTGCGTGAGGTGAAGCGCCTGGTCCGAGGCATGCGCGAGGCGCCGCGTAGGCGTCGCGGGGATTGCCGGTAGCGTGATCGTCTGCTGCATGGAGTGTCCGTGCGTCCGGCCGGCCCGTGCGAGGGCCTTCCGGCGGAGAGCGATGGGTCTGACCGCGATGAGTGAACTGACGAAGCCCGAGATCGATGTTCCAGAGGGTGACGCACCCACCGAGCTGACGACCCGGGACCTCGTGATCGGGGACGGGGACGAAGCGAAGCCGGGCCGGGTCGTCCAGGTTCACTACGTCGGGGTCACGTTCGAGACCGGGAGGGAGTTCGACTCCTCCTGGGACCGGGCCCAGCCGTACAAGTTCGCTGTGGGCGGGGGCAAGGTCATCAAGGGCTGGGACCGGGGCGTGAGGGGAATGAAGGTCGGCGGTCGGCGTGAGATCACTGTTCCGCCGCGTCTCGCCTACGGGAAGCAGTCCCCCTCCCCGTTGATCCCGGCGGGCTCGACGCTGATCTTCGTCGTGGACCTGCTCACCGTCTGGGGCGGGCCCACCGGTAGGACACCCGGATCGACTCGCCCGGCCTAAGGTCAGGGCCCGATCGCGGACTCGGCGTCGGGATGGAGCGGGAAGATCTGGTCCAGTCCGACGACGCGCAGGACGCGCAGCGTGCCGGCCGGGACCGCGGCGAGTGCGACATCGGCTCCGGCCGACTGGGCGTGGTTGCGGGCGACGATCAGGGTGCTGATGCCGCTGGAGTCACAGAATTCCATGCGGGCGAGGTCGAGAACGAGGCGCTGGCCCGGCTTGAGGGGGAGGGTGGCGAGGAGGTCGCGCAGGTCTGCGGAAGTGTCGTAGTCGAGTTCCCCCGTGACTTCCACCACCGGACCGGTCGGGGCGTCTCGGACGGCGAGGTTCAGCGGGCTCATATGGGTTTCCCGGTCGTGGGGCGGGCGGCGGGAACGCCGAGGGCGAGCAGGGCGGTGTCGTCGTCGAGGCCGTCGCCGAAGCCGTCCAGCAGGCCGGTGAGCGCCTCCATGACCGCGTTCGGGGACTGGCCGGCGTGGTCGGTGGCGAAGGCGCGCAGGGCTTCGTCTCCGTACAGGGCGCTGCGGCCTTCGCCGGTGCGGGCTTCGGTGAGGCCGTCGGTGTAGAGCAGGAGGGTGTCGCCCGGGCCCAGGGTGGTGGTGGCGGGGGCGAAGGGTGCGTCGGGCAGGATGCCGATGAGGAGTCCGCCGGGGGTGGGCAGGAAGTCGGCCGTGCCGTCGGCGCGCAGGACCAGGGCCGGCGGATGGCCGCCCGAGGCGAGGTGGACCGTGACCTGCCCGGTGCCCGGGTCGGGTTCGAGGACGCCGAGGATGGCGGTGCAGTACCGCGGGTCGCCGCCGCTGTAGCGCTCGTGAAGGACCCTGTTCAGGGTGGAGAGGGCGGAGACGGGGTCGGGGTCGTGGAGGGCCGCGGCGCGCAGGGTGTAGCGGGTCAGCGAGGTGACCGCGGCGGCTTGCGGGCCCTTGCCGCACACGTCGCCGAGGAAGAAGGCGAAGCGAGTGGCGTCGAGGGGGAAGACGTCGTAGAAGTCGCCGCCGAGCCGGTCGGGCGAGGCGGTGCGGTAGTGAGCGGCGGTCTCCATGCCGGGTATGGGCGGCAGGGTGTCGGGCAGCAGCGATGACTGGAGTACGGCGAGGGCGTCCTGGAGGCGGGCCCGGTCGGCTTCGGCCTGCCGGTGTGCTTCCTCGGCGGCTTTGCGTGCCCGTAGGAGCTCCTCTTCGTAGGCGCGGCGGTCGCGGGCGTCGAAGAAGGTGGTGCGGATCAGCAGCGGCTCGCCCATGGCCCCGTGCTTGACCACGGAGGAGACCAGCACCGGCATCCGGACGCCGTCGCCCTTTCTGATCTCCAGGGCGACGCCGCCGAGCTCGCCCTGCATCCGCAGCAGCGGCGCGAAGTGCGTCTCGTGGTAGAGCTTGCCGCCCATGGTCAGCAGGTCGGTGAACCGCATCCGGCCCACCACCGCCTCACGCTCCAGGCCCAGCCAGTCCAGCAGCGTCTTGTTGATCTTCGCGATCGTGCCGTCCATCAGCGTGGACAGGTACCCGCACGGCGCGCACTCGTACAGCTCCTCCGTGCTGTCCTCCAGCAGCGCGGCGAACGCCGCGTCCGAGGTCTTCTCCTCGCCGGCGTCGTGCGGGTCGGGCTGCTGGTCGGTGCGGCACATCAACGCAGGCCCGCCAGGAAGCCGGTGATCGCCGCGTTGGTGGCTTCGGGTGCGGACATGTGCGGGCAGTGCCCGGTCGCATCCAGGGTGAGCAGTGTCGAGCCGGGGATCGCCTGGTGCACGAAGGCGCCGACCTCGCGCGGGGCGATGGCGTCCTGGGTGCAGTCCAGCACCAGCGTGGGCACGCTCACCTCCTTGAGTTCCTCCCGCGAGTCGGACAGGAAGGTGGTGCGGGCGAAGACGCGCGCCATCGCCGGGTCGGTGGCGCAGAAGCTGTTCGTCAGCTCCTCACCGAGCTCGGGCCGCTCCGTGTTCCCCATGATCACCGGCGCCATCGCCGCCGACCAGCCCAGATAGTTCGACTCCAGCGAATCGAGCAGCTCATCGATGTCCTCGGCGGTGAACCCGCCCCGGTAGCCCTCGTCGTCGATGTACCGGGGAGAGGGCGCCACCATCACCAGCGCCCCGATCCGCTCCGGAGCCATCCCGGCGGCCAGCACACCGATCATCGCGGAGACCGAATGGCCCACGAACGCCGCGCCTCGAAGATCGAGCACCTCGCACACGTCCACCACGTCCTGGGCGTAGCCGCTCAAGGACGCGTAGCGGGCCTCGGAGAACGCGGAGAGATCAGATCGGCCCGAACCCACGTAGTCGAACAGCACCACCCGGTAGTCCTCGACCAGGGCGGGGACGGTGAGGCGCCACATGTTCTGGTCACAGCCGAACCCGTGCGCGAGGACCACCGTCGGGCCGTGGGGGTTCCCTGTGACCGTGACATTGTTTCTGCGCTCGATTTCCATACCGACCAGTCTCTCAGGCCCCAGCCACCACACCATCCTCATTGCGGCAGGGCCGGTACCGCAGGAGCGGTCCCGGCCCCGCTACGTGTCCGCGCGCTGTGGGCGGGTCAGGCGGCGGCGGGCTCGGGCCGGCGCAGTTCCGCCTGGCCGAAGAGGAGGGCGTAGCCGCCGGGGAGCCGGCGCAGGATCCGGCCGAGGAGGTCGGGTCCGGCGAGGCGGGTGACGGTGGCGAGGACGGCGCCGGTGTCCCAGCGGGCGGTGGCCGGGGTGGCGCCGGTGCGTGCGGCCAGGTCCTTGACGAAGCCCCAGCCGGTGAGGTGTCGGGTGTCGGGGAGCTGTGCGGTCAGGGTGAGGGCTGCCTCGACGGGGAGGCACTGGGCGAGGTCGACGCGTTCGTCTCCGGTGAGCTGGCGGCCGAGGGCGGCCAGGACGTGGTGGACGGCTTCCGCGGCGCGTTCGCGGGTGGGGTAGGCGCCTTCGTAGCGCACGCGTTCCAGCATCTGGTCGAACGTCATGGCGTGATGGGCCGGGTTCGGTCGAGGCTGGTCGTACATGGCTGTGGTTGCCCTTTCTCTGCGAAGGATCCGGCTTTCGGGGCTGGGTGGTCAGGTGGGCTGGGGGTGGCCGAAGAGGAGGTCGTAGCCGTGCGGGAGTTGGAGGAGGACCTCGCGGGTGAGGACATCGCCCGCGGCGGCGGCCACGGTCGAGAGCACCGCGCCGATGTCCCACAGGGCTGTCTTCTCAGTGGCGCCCTCGATCCAGGCCGCGGTCGCGCGGACGAACCGCTCCGGCGAGAGCGGCTCCGCGGCCTGCAACGGGTTCAGGAGGATGAGGGCGTACGTCTCGGGCAGGCGGGCGGCGAGCTCGGCCCGCACGCTGCCGACCAGATGTGCGCCCAGCAGGGCCAGGACGACGCGGGCAACGCGATCGGCCTCTTCCGTGGTCTCGTACTCGCCGCGTTCTTGGACGTGGGCCAGGAACGACTCTCTGCGCATCGACATCACATCGCCTCCGGAGAGAGGGGTGAGGGGTCAAAGAGGGGTGCGGAGGGCGGGGTGCCGGAGGGGGGGTCGGCTCGTACCCGCCCTCCGCGGCCGGCTGGTGCGTGAGGCTCAGCCGGAGATCTGCTTACGGCCGCCGGCGCCGCCGATGCTGATCTTGCGGGGCTTGGCGCGCTCGGCGATGGGGATCCGCAGGGTCAGGACACCCGCGTCGTAGTCGGCTTCGATGCGTTCGGTGTCGAGGGTGTCGGCCAGCATGATCTGGCGGGAGAAGACACCGAGGGGCCGCTCGGAGAGCTCCATCTGCACGGTGTCGTTCTTCGCGGCGGGCCGGCGCTCCGCCTTGACGGTCAGCATGTTCCGCTCGACGTCGATGTCGATCGCCTCCGGCTTCACGCCGGGCAGGTCGAAGGCGATCACGTACTCCTCGCCCTCGCGGTAGGCGTCCATCGGCATCACGGACGGCTTCGACCAGGTCCCGGACGTACCACCCGACAGCTGCTGGACGATCCGGTCCATCTCGCGGAACGGGTCAGTGCGCATCAACATCGCGAAACACCTCCAGTTGGTTCAGGCAGAAACTGCCAATGCGCTTCAACGTGCATCCGTTGTAGCATGTCATCGAAACGATGACAAGTACGGTGTCACCTGAACGCTGACACGCCAGATGTCATCCGGAACATGACGACGGGAGGTGGTGATCGTGGCCGCAGCCGAGCAGCCCCCCTCACCCGCCGATACAGCTCAGTCACCGTCCTTCCCCGCCGCCGCGGCGGCTCTGGAGGCTCTCCGTGAACGCCTGGACGAGGCCGCACAGGCTCCTGGCAGCCCCGCAGAAACCACCGGCGACGGGCCGGAGGCCGCGCTCGCGGCCCTGCTGTGCCTGCGGCAGATCCGTGAGCGGCTCGCGGGCTGGGAGAGCGGCCTGATCGAAACCGCCCGGGATTCCGGGGCGAGCTGGGCCGATCTCGCCGGCCCCCTGGGCGTCGCCAGCCGCCAGGCGGCCGAACGCCGGTACCTGCGCCTGCGGCCGGGAGCGGCCGGCAGTACCGGGGAGCAGCGCGTGCAGGCCACGCGGAGTTCGCGGGCGGCCAACCGCAGCGTCGCGTCGTGGGCACGTGACAATGCGGCGGACCTGCGCCGCCTCGCCGGACAGGTGACCTCGCTGAACGACCTGCCCGCCGGGGCAGCGACCTCCATGCACGACCTGAACCAGGCCCTCGCCGCCGACGACGCCTCCCGGCTGGTCGGTCCCCTCGCTGCAACCCGCGCCCACCTGCGCGCCGAGGACTCCGAAATCGCCGACCGCATCGACGCCGTGACCCGCCACACCGACCGGCTGCGCCAGGACACGCACGACCAACGCAGCACCTGACGTCTTCGCCCTGGCCCGAACGGCGTCGTCACCGCCGCCGCTGTAGGCGGCGCCGGTGGCCGTGCCGAGCGGGCCAAGGGCACGGGCCAGCGGAGGCCCGCATGGTTCCTGCGGCCCGGGGCCTCCCGTGACTGATCGAGATCAGGATCGGTCCGATTGTTCGCCGCCGGCGGCGGCACCGTGGGGCCCGCCGGCGGCGGCACCGTGGGGCCCGCCGTCCCGGAGCTGGCGCCAGTGCGTCCGGTACAGCACGACGTACATGGCCACGAACAGAGCGCACACCTGCATGCCGATGCCCAGCCACAGGAAGGTCTTCTCGCTCGACAAGTGGTTGCTGAGGTAGGTGAAGTTCATGCCGAAGAAGCCGGTCAGGAACGACAGCGGCAAGAAGATGACGGAGGCGATCGCGAGTTTGTTGATCACGAGGTTCTGCTGGTCGGCGACGAGGGAGGCGTAGGTGTCGGCGGCCCGTCTGGTTTCGTCCCGCAGGGAGTTGATCTCCATCATCACCAGCTGCACGGTGCTCTCGTGCGTACGGTTCAGCACCCGCCGCTCCTCCGAGATGCCGGGGTTCGCCATCCTGCGATGGGTGAGGAACTCCTGCGCGACCGCGGCGTAGGGAAGGAACGCACGGTGCAGCTGGGACGCGCGCCGTCGCAGATGGGCCAGTTGATGGACGTGCTGCGACGCCTGCCCCTCGAACATCGCCTCCTCAACCTCCCCTACCTCCAGGAGGGCTTGGGAGGTGGCCCTGCGAAAGGCCTCCAATACACCGTGCAGAAAGAGGAAGACCGCCGTCGTTCCGTCGGAGGGCGTTTCCTCCGGCAACCGTCCGATGAAGTTCTCGATCAGTCCGACGGGCCCGTGGTGGATCGTGACGAGGTGGCGTTCGCCGGCGAAGACGTGGATGTGCTTGATGTGGCTGCCGTCGATCACCGGCACGACACATCCGACAACTCCTGCGTGGTACTCGGCCCGTACGGGTTCGTACTGTCTGCCGAGCCAATCCCACGTCTTGTCATCCAGTCCCAGCAGGCGGGCGAGTGGTTGCTCGTCAGACGGGGGGTCTTCCCCTTCGTCGATGTCCACGATCACGAAGTCGGGGGCTGCTAGACGCTCCCTGACCTCGGACAACGCTGTCCGAGCGACGACACCCTCCGGCATCGACACCACCGATACGATCATCGCCCCTCACCCAAGATGACAGTGCTGCCCGGAAGGCGGGACACCACGGCTTCCCGTTTGCCGCCCGGGCCGAGTTCCGCGGGCAAGGCGATGCGACTCAGCCTCTGCGACCCTGCAAGCCCACCGGCCGCACGCTACCGCTCGATGCCGCGTAGGCAACGGTCCTGGCCGCCAGGCTCGCGGGCACACGGGCGAAGTCACCCAATTCCCCCACCTCCGGCCGGTCGGGGCGCCGCAGCAGGCTCCACTCCGTCGAGGTGTCACCGTCACCCGTGAGCAGTCCCACGACCTCCCCCAGCGGTCGCGCCCCCGGGCTGGTGTCCCCGGCAGGGCGAGCGGGAATACTCCCCGTAGGCGACGCGGTGGGACCAGCAGCGGGGCCGAGGCGGTCGAGCAGGAAAACGACGAGGGCGGCCTCGAAGAAGGCCCGGCAGTCCGGCTACGGAGCGTGCCTGACAGTCGAGGAGAAGGACCATGGCAGCGAAACGGACCGTCTACCACGTCTCACCGTCCAGCGAGCACGCGGCGGCCGCGGGCGTGAAATGGCAGGTCGAGGGCAGAGAAGGACGTCGGCTCCTGCACGAGCCGCACCGGACGCAGAAGGACGCGATCGACGGCGCACGCCGCCACGCCAAGGAGCACCAGCCCGCGCAGGTCGTCGTCCACGCCCGCGACGGACACATCCGCAGCGCGTACACCTACGGAGCTACCCCCGCGGCCCCCCTCGACGAGCGTGGCCGCAAGGCGGGGGAACCCGGAGGCGTCTTCTAGGGCAGGTGAAGGCGCACTGAGCCAGGGCCCCAGTAGCACGGTGCCGCCGCGGCACGCGGAGAGTGCCCGCCGCCGCTGGCGGTCGCTCGCTTGGTCGCCGCGCCCACCACGACTCTGATGCTGGAGGCCCTCTCCCGGGCGAGGGCCGTGGCCGGCACGATCAGCGGCGACGGTGCGACGGTGGCCGCGAAGCCGCTGCCCGACGCGGTCGGTCCGTCGGACGGTTCCTGGCGCCGTGGCGCACGTCGTAGACGGCCGCGGCCGATGCCTCGCAGGCCAGGACCACGCCCGCAGTCGTGCCGGGAAGGATCAGGAACAGCCACTGCGACATTTGGCCCTCGACGGTCAGCTGAACCAGTGCGGCCAATGCCGCCGCGGCCAGGCAACCGGTCGCGGCCCGGGCCCGGCGGCGGAACATGCCGTCGTGCGCGGCGAGCGCGGCTCCACCGATGCAGGCCGTGTGGAAGGCCAGGCCCACAGCGGCGACCAAGTACAGGACGGACGTGGGCGCGAAGTCTCTGAGCAGCCTGCCCACCGAAACGAGAGCCCAGCAGGCCATCCCGAGCGTGACGAGGTGGCAGAGCAGGAGCAGCGGCAGGCCCATCGGCGAGGACATCACACTCACGCTCCCGACCTCCTTCCCCGCAGGCGCGTCACCCCGGTCGACGGGCCTGCGGGCGTCGCGGCGACGAGCCAGTACGGCCAGACCCGCGAGCACCGGCACGCCCAGTACCGCCGTGCGCAGGAGGGGGGCCACGGACGACGGGAGCGCCCCCGGGAACGCCACGACCGCGAGCAGGGCGCCGTACGTGGCGAGCAAGGCCGTCGACGGGCCACGGCGCATCCGCAGCGCGTCGCAGCCGAGGGCCACCAGGGCTCCGAGGCCCACGACAGCCACCGCCATCACGGCCAGGGCCAGGGCGGCGGACGCGGTGTGCGAGCGCCACAGCAGGGCCTCGGTGGAGCCGTCGCTGTGCACCAGAGGACCGGGAAGGGCCAGGGATCCGCAGCACAGCCCGGCCCACAGGCAGCCCGCAAGCTTGACCAGACGGGCCGCGAGGAGCCGGCCGGAGGCTTCGACACCTCCCCGGGCAACGACCGAGTACCGCACCCCGAGGGCGATCATCGGGCCGACCAGGAGGAGGAGCGGCAGGGACAACCAGACGTAGAGCGGCCCGAGTTCGACATCGCTCAGGGGCATGACGCCGAACCGGATCGCCATCAGCTCCAGTTGGAAACTGAGTCCGAGCAGGAGGTTGACGGAGAAGGCGAGCAGGCAGCCGATCAGGGCCACCTCCCATCCGGTGAACTCGTCGGCCACGGCCGGACGGGACAGTGCGGCTCGCCTGCGTGTCAGGGACGGATGGGTTCCGAAGGGCCACGCCGACCCGTCGGGCGCGCTGCGGTGTTGTGAGGCGCTCAGCTCGCCGAGGACCTCGTCGAACGCGCCGGCACTCGCTCCGCCCCCTGGCGTCGGGCACGACGCCGCGAACCTGTCGGCGTGGAACTCCCGTGACTGCAGGAAGCAGTTGCGTGAGGCGTAGACCATGCCGGTGAGCAGGCCGAGCTGCAACGAGAGTTGCCGCAGGCCCGAGCCGCCACCGACGGCGTACTCCGTGAGGGACAGTCCGAACGCGCCGACGACCAGGGCGAGGAAGGTCCACCACACGGCAGTGACGGCGAGCGTCACGTCGAGGTCGCGATTGTGGATGTGTCCGAGTTCGTGGCGGATCACCGCGTCGAGGAAGTAACGGTCGCGGTCGCGGTCATGGTTGCGGTCGGCTTGGTCATTGTCCTTGACGAGTCTGCGTTCGAAGCCCGCGGTCACCTCGACGTACCGGCGCCCCACGTTCCCGAAGGCGTTGGCGTTCACCTTGCCGTTCCCCCCGTCGACCAGCACCATGGGCGCGGGCACCCCCGCCTCGGCAGCGAGGGCGTGCACGGCGCGGTCGACGGCTCGGGCCGGCGCGGTCGGCTCAGGCGCTTCCAGACGACGGCAGCGAATGCTCAGGCGGGGCAGCGACCAGTACAGAACGAACCCCCCGCAGCCGAGTGCGCCGACCGTCAGGGCTGCGCGCAGCTCCGGACGGTCGGCGCTCCGCAGGCCGCAGCGCTGATCGATGGCGCTGTTGACCTGCGCCCGGTATTCGTCCGGAACGTACCTCCGTTGCCACAGGGGGGACGCCGCGGCGAGCCGCTCCTCCTCCGGAGTGAGCGGCAGCCATTGGAGAAGCTCGTTCCTCACACCGTTGGAGCAGAGGAGGTGACCGAGCGCCTCGTCCGCGTGGTGCTGGGACTCGGTGGGGAAGGCGATGGCGAAGGCGGCGATGGTCAGCGCCAGCCAGAAGAGCGACGCTCTCAGGTACACCGCTCCATCAGCTTTCGTCTGCGGGGACCTCGGCCTCCGTCGGGCGGTCCGGCCTAGGTAGCGGTGGAACGCCCGCGCCGGGGGCGGGAGGGCTTGCGGCAGCGGCCACGGCTCGGACCAGCCTTGCGAGCATGGAGTCGGCGATCCGCCGGGCTTGTTCCTCGGGCGTGCCGCAATCGAGGCCGGCGGCCAGGCAGACGTCCCACAACCGGGCCAACTCGGTGGCGTCGGGTCCGGTCTGCTGTTGGGCAGGGAGAGCGACCCCCTCGGCCGCCGGCTCCCCACCACGTCGTCGGGTCCTGCGGCGCGTACCGAGACTGCGCTCCAACCGGGCGACGACGGAAGCCGATACCGCGCCCAGCAGGGCGGTGGCGACGGCCAGGACGACCGGGGTCAGGAACTCACCGGCCAGATCGGTGGCGGCGAACTTGTGCGTGCGTCGCCCGGTCCACCGCCACCACGGACGGAAGTGTGCGTCGGCGAGCCGGTCGAACCGGCGTTTTTCGAGCTCGTCGTCAGTGGACAGCACCACTTGCCGGGCCAGCTCCCGGGCCACGTCTCGGCGGTCCCGGGTCAATGCGGTGTAGGCCGTCCCCATGCGTTCGCGCCCCCCACGGTGCGTGCCGTCCGCGGCGCGCGCAACTGCGCTACGGGCACGGCGCCTCACTTTCGGTAACCCAGTATGTGGCCGTGCCCGTCTGTCGGCCAGAGGACTCCGTCAACTTGCCGGTAGCCGTACGGGTGCGCGCATCGCCTCCCCTGCCGGCGCGGAGCCGGGACGAGACCCCCGGCGCTTCCCGCTGGGGCCAGCGGGGCGTCCAGCGCCATGGCGAGGTTGGCGTCGAGACCGTATCCGGCCTGTTCACCAGCATTATTCCACTTCAGTCAATGATTCCGTGCCGAAGTTTCCATTGTGGCAGCACTGGGATCCTCAGCAGGATGAGGGCGTACCGACCAGCACGACCTGCGAGGTTTTCGTGATCGTTATTACCGCTCCCACGGGGAACATCGGCCGTTCCCTGCTCTCCCGGCTCCTGAAGTCCGCCCCCGCCGCGGGCGAGGAACTGCGCGTGATCGTGCGCGACCCGGCCCGGCTGCCGGAGGCGGCGCGCGGACGCGTCGAGGTGATCACCGGCTCACACGGCGACGCCGAGGTCCTCGACCGGGCCTTCGAGGGTGCGGACGCCGTCTTCTGGCTCGTCCCCCCGGACGCCTCGCTGCCCCCGGAGGACGCCTTCAGCGGCTTCACCCGTCCCGCCGCAAAGGCGCTCACCGCCCACGGCGTCGGCCATGTCGTCGGCGTCTCCGCGCTCGGCCGCGGCACCCCGCTCGCCAACCGCGCCGGCCTGGTCAGCGCCTCCCTCGCCATGGACGACCTCATCGCCGGTTCCGGCGTCGCCTACCGGGCCCTGGCCAACCCGTCCTTCTTCGAAAACCTGCTGGAGGAAGCCGACTCGATCCGTGACAAGGGGGTCTTCACCGACGTCGTCGACGCCGACCGCAAGGCCCCCCTCGTCGCCGTCGCCGACATCGCGGCCATCGCCGCAGGCCTGCTGCTGGACCGCTCGTGGACCGGCTTCGACGACGTCCCGGTCCTCGGGCCTCAGGACGTATCCCCCAACGACCTGGCCCGCATCATGACCGAACAGCTCGGCCGCCCCGTCCGCTACGAACGCCAGCCGTTCGACGAGCTGTACACCACCCTCGTCGGCTACGGCCTCAACGAGGCTTTCGTCCAGGGCATCGTCGACATGAAGCGTGCCAAAGACCAGGGCCTGGACGCCGGTGTCGCCCGTACCCCTAACACCGTCTCCCCCACCGGCTTCGAGCAGTGGTGCGCCGAGACCCTCAAGCCCGCCGTCCTCTCCTGAAGCCCACCAGCCGTCGCCGGAACACATAGCGGTCCGGCGCACCAAGACCACCTGCCATTTTTGGAGACACCCTGATGTCCGCTGAACACACCACACCTCCGGTCACGGCGTTCATACTCGTCAAGACCACACCCGAGTGGCTCGCCATGACCGTCCAACAGCGCGTCGACGCCTTCACCACCCAGGTCCTGCCCGCGATCGAGGCCAAGACCACCGGCGTCCGGTCACGCTTCTACGACACCGAGTTCTACTCCGCGCGCGTCACCGACGTCTGGGTGTGGGAAGCCGAAGACCACCACGCCTACCAGCTCCTCATCGACGCACTGCGCGAAACCCCTTTCTGGGACCGCTACTTCGAGGTCGTCGACCTCCTCGTCGGCACCGAGAACGGCTACGCCCGCACCTACGGCCTCGAACCCGTCGCCACCATCACCACCTGACACACCGCTCCCCCGAGCGACTGGTCAGATGCCCTCCGGCCCCACAACCGGCCGGAGGGCATCTGAGCCGGACGAGCGGCAAGTGGATCACCCTGGCCGTCGGCCGGCGCACCGGACTCGGCCGCCCAGGCGTTGGGCGGGGGCTCCGGACGACACAGCCGCTTCGGGGCACTCCTCCACGTATTGGGCATGGCCGCGTGCTAGGTATAGCAAGCAAGGATGCCCGAAATAGGAGGTATGCAACGATGAGTACAACTCTTCGCCACGTGACGGCCACGCTCGGTGCCGCGGCGCTGCTGGCTGTCTGCGGCGCCGCCGAGGCCAGCGCCCACGACATGGGGCCGGGCCCGTCCGTGGGCAGCTCAGGCTTCGGGAACTCGGGCGTCGGCAACGCGGGCGCGCTCAACGACGGAGTCGGCAACGCGGGCGCACTCAACGGCGGCATCGGCAACGCGGGCATCGCCAACTGGGGTCTGGGCAACGCGGGCATCGCCAACACGGGCATCGGCAGCCACGGCATCGGAAACTCCGGCATCGGCAGCTCCGGCATCGGCAACTGAGGCGGCCCCACCGCCCCGCACCACCGAGTCGCACGGCGTACCCGGCTGACGTCGGCCGGGTCTACCCGGGTCGCCCGCTCTACGAGCGGCAGGCCCGGGTTTCTGGCGTGGCGCACCCGGCCCCGCAGGGTTCGGGGCCGGGTCGTTTCGGTGTGCGCGGGTCAGGCGAGGGCGAGGAAGAGCTTTTCGAGTTCTTCCTCGGTCATGGGGGCCTGGTTCTCGTCGGCGTTGGCCATGCACTGACGCATGCCGCTGGCCACGATCTTGAAGCCGGCCCGGTCCAGGGCCTTGGAGACGGCGGCGAGCTGGGTGACGACGTCCTTGCAGTCGCGGCCGGCTTCGATCATGGCGATGACGCCCGCGAGCTGCCCCTGGGCGCGGCGCAGGCGGTTGAGGACTGCCTTGACTGCGTCTTCGTCGACTTTCACTGGTGCCTCCTGGCCTTGTCCGCGGTCACCCCATGGTACCCCAGGGGGTATCCGGTCGGTGGAGGTCAGTGGTCGCGGAGGGTGGCGAGGGCGGCTTCGAGGTCGCCCTGGCGGGGGCAGTTGTGCGGGAGTTTGGCGAGGAGCGGCGCCATGCCGCAGGTGTCGGCGAGGGCGGAGAAGACCAGCCCGCCGGCGATACCCGCTGAGGCGAGACGGAAGGCGGGGCGCAGACGGCCGAGGGCGAGGCCGGTCAGGACCACGGCGCCGGCGGCGAAGCGGACCTGGCGCTCCATGCTCCAGGTGGTGGGGCGCTGGTGGTCGGGGTGGTGGAGGGCGTGGCCGCCGTCGGTCCAGGCTCCGGTGCCTCCGGCGAGGGCGGCGGTGGTGATGCCGTTGTCGGCGAGGGTTTTACAGGCGGCCTCGGAGCGGGTGCCGGAGGCGCAGACGACGAGGATGTCGCCTCGGGCGGCGGCCTCGCGGATGTCGGGCAGGGCGCGGGTGAGGTGGTCGAGGGGGACGTTGAGGGCGCCGGGGAGGTGTCCGGTCGCGTATTCGCCGGGGGTGCGGACGTCCAGGACGATCAGTTCGTGCAGGCGGCTGTGGGCCTGGTGGGCGTCGAGGGTGCGGGGGTGGGTCATGGTGCTGTGTTCCGTCCTTGTGGGAGGGGATCCGCTCCACGGGATCCCCGGGGATATCTCTGGGGTGTGTGGGCGAGGGGGTCAGTGGAGGGCGTCGGCGACCATGAGGGCGGCGACGGCCAACAGGACGCTTGCGAAGGTCCGTTGGAGGGCGGGGCCGGAGATTTTGGCGGCGAGGCGTTTGCCGTCCCAGGCTCCCAGGATCGCCGCGCCGGTGAAGGGGGCGATGACCGCCCAGTTCAGGGGGGTGTGGGCGCCGGCGCGGGCGACGAGCGCGGCGAGGGAGTTGACGGTGATGACCAGGAGGCTGGTGCCGACCGCGGCGCGCATGCGCAGGCCCAGGACGGCGACCAGGGCGGGGACGGCGAGGAAGCCGCCTCCGACGCCGAGGAAGCCGGTGACCGCGCCGAGTCCGGCGCCCGTCCCGGCGGCCCGTGCGGCCCGTGCGGGCCGGACGGCTCTGGGCTGCTGGTCGGGGGGCGGGGCCTTGAACATGGCGAGCGCGGCGAGGAGGGCGATGGCGGCGAACGCGGCGGTCACCACCGCCTCGGGCACGCGGATGGCGAGGGTGGCTGCGGCGATGGCGGGTGGGATGCCGACGGCGGCGAACAGGGCGCCGGTCTTCCAGCGGACGTTGCCGGCTGTGGCGTGGGCGTAGAGGGCGGTGGCCGAGGTGGCGGTGACGATGATCAGGGATGAGGTGGTCGCGGCGGCCGGTGTGAAGCCGAGGAGGTAGATCAGGGCGGGGACGGCCAAGACGCTGCCGCCGCCGCCCAGCGCCCCGAGGGCCAGCCCGATGACGGCCCCGGCGGCCAGGGCGAGGATGAGCGTGCTCACGCTATCCGGCCGCTGCTTCCGCGTTCGTCGACGACCGGCAGCCCGGCCGCCACCCAGGCGCTCATGCCGCCCTTGACGTCGACGGCCTCGGCTCCGCGGCCGGTCAGGAGCCCCGCGGCCCGCTGGGAGCGGTGCCCGGAACGGCAGATCACCACCAGCGGCCGGTGCTGCGCGGCCGCGGGCAGGGCAGTGCCGGCGAGGAGGCGGGACAGTGGGGCGTGGACGGCGCCGGGAGCGTGTCCGGCGTTCCACTCGGCCTGCTCGCGCACGTCGAGGAGGACGGCGTCACCGTCGCTGGTGCGCTGGCGGGCCTGGGCGGGGGTGACGCGGGCGGCGCCGCGGCGGAAGAGGAACATCCGTATTCCTTCCAGTTCTTCGGGGGGGGGCGGTGGTGGTTCAGCTGCCGGCGGTGAGGGGCAGGCCGGCCTGAGAGGCGGCGTCGAAGGAGTCGTCGACGGCGACGACGTCACGTCCGGCGGCGTCCAGGAGGGAGGCGGCGATGCCCGCGCGCATCCCTCCGGCGCAGTGCACCCACACCGTTCCGGGCGGGACCTCGGCCAGGCGCCGGTGCAGGTCGTGGACGGGGATGTGGACGGAGCCGGTGATCCAGCCCTTGGCGCGCTCGGAGTTCCGGCGCACGTCCAGGACCACCGCTTCGGAGCCGGATGCCCGTGCGGCGAGGTCGGCGAAGGTGGCGCGGGGGAAGGAGCGCGGGGCGTGGCCGTCGGCCGTCCAGTCGCGGGGTGTGCCGGTGGCCGCGGCGGCGGGGCGGTCGATGCCGACGCGGACCAGTTCGCGCTGGGCGGCGGCGAGCTGGGCGGGTGAGTCGGCGAGGAGGGTGACGGGCTTGCCCCGGGGGATCATCCAGGCGAGGTAGGTGGCGATCTTCCCGTCGGCCTCGAAGTTGAAGGAACCCGCGACGTGCCCGTCGGCGAACGCGATCCGGTTGCGCAGGTCGACCACCCACTCCCCGGCGGCCAGCCGCTCGGCGATGTCGGCCGCGTCGGTCAGGGGCGGTGCGCCGAGGTCCACCGGGGTGGGGCCGGCGGCGTTGGCCGGGCCCATGTGGGCGTAGTAGGCGGGCACGTCCTCCAGGCCGGCCAGCAGTCCGGCGACGAAGGAGTCGACGTCCTTGGTCAAGGCGTCGTTGACGTTCTTCTCCTTGCCGATGGTGGTGGCGTCGCCCTCGGACTGGGAGGAGGAGCAGAAGCTGCCGAACCCGTGGGTGGGCAGCACCGGTGTCTCGTCGGGGAGCTCGGCGGCCAGGCGGTGGGCGGAGGCGTGCTGGGCGCGGGCCAGTTCCTCTGTCAGGCGCGGCTCGACCAGGTCGGGGCGGCCCACCGAGCCGATCAGCAGCGATCCGCCGGTGAAGACCGCCGCCACCCGGGCGCCTTCCTCCAGGACGTAGGAGGTGTGGTGGGGGGTGTGGCCGGGGGTGGCCAGCGCCCGCAGCGAGATGCCGTCGTCGACGGCCACCGTGTCGCCGTCGGCCACCGGCGTCCGGGCGAAGGAGACCCGGGCGGCGGCCGGTACCAGGTAGGCGGCACCGGTCAGACGGGCCAGATCCGGGCCGCCGGTGACGTAGTCGTTGTGGACGTGGGTCTCCACCACGTGGGAGATCCGCACCCCGCGTACGGCTGCCGCCGCGAGGACCCGGTCGATGTCGCGGGGCGGGTCGATCGCCACCGCGGTAGCGGCGCCGCCCGCCAGGTAGCTGCGGTTTCCCAGGCCCTCGGTCTCGATGGTGTCAATGAAGAACACGCACTTGCTCCTTTCGGCTGGCATTTACCCCCGGGGGTATATTTCGAGCGTAGCACGGGTACCCCCGGGGGTATTTTGGGTGGCGTGGAGCCGCCATCCTCGACGGGCAGTCGTGCTCGACGAGCGACCACCCGGCCGTCGGCCGCGCACGCCGCACTCCGGAGCTACCGGATCCCGGGCGCCTGCAACCCGCCCCTCGCCCGCCGGACCCTTGACGCCGGCCCCGCAACGCCGCCGTCCGCGCCGACGGCGACCAGACCGCCGCCCAGGCCGTGGATCCCGGCACCTTCAACTGGGCAAGGGTCGAGGTCCACCCGGCCCCCAGGCCGGCCTGTCCGCCCCCACACGGCATCAGCGTCAAGGAATTCTTGACAAGCCTGTCGTGGCAAGGTTTCCTTGACACATGTCGATCTTGAACTTGAAGGCCCGGCACCGGGACCCTCTCCCCGCCGACGCATCCATGGCCGCCCTGCTGCCGCTCGCCGTGAGTCTGCCGGCCGTGACGGTGATGTTCGGCGGCCGGTTCGGAACCCTTGCCACCGTCGCCCTGGTCGTCGGGAGCCTCGCGCTCATCGCCTGCACGGCCGGTCTGGCCGCCCGGGCGGCCCGCGGCTCCGCCGGGCAGTCGCTCCGCGACGAGGCGGTCCTCGACGCCCTCGAACCCCTTGCCGGACTGCGCCGATGAGCGACGGACCGCTGCTCCACCCGGTAGAGATGGACCGGATCCGGGAAGGGATCGCCGCAGCCGTCCTCGGCGCCCCCGACGGACTGGCCGAGTCGCTGGAGCATGACGCCCATGGGTACCTGCGCCTGCTGGACGCCTCGCGCGTCGGCGCCGAGGAGGCGAGCCGGCTGCTGCGCGAAGCCGTACAGGGGGCCAGGGCCGCCGGCCACAGCTGGGACACGGTGGGCCGCGTCCTGGGAGTGAGCCGCCAGGCCGCCCAGCAGCGCTTCGCGGACAAGACCGCGGGAGCGGGTTCGGCGGCACCGCTCGCCGGGGGGCCGGACGCCCCGAAGCGCCGCACCCTCGGCGGACTGACCGCGTTCAACGAAATGGCCGCGTTGGAGGAGGCCGGCCGCGACGGCTGGCACGTGGTCGGCTACGGCCCCTTCTTCCACGAGGTCGAGGCGTCCGACCACCCCTGGGAGCACTGCCGGGTCGCGCTCCCCTCCGGCCCGCGCCACCGACGGATGGAATCAGAAGGGTGGATCCCGGTCGGCGCGGGATGGTTCCCGTGGCGGTACTACAAACGGCCCGTCAACCCCGGCACGTAGCACTCCAGCAGTACCCCTTGCGGGGGTTGGGGCCCCTGGGGGACCAGAGGCCCGGCGGCGACGGTGCGATGTGGTCGACGAGTTGCTTGCGGCAGCGCTCCGCGTCGGACACACCGAGCGTAGGGCGGTGTCGAGGGCGGCATCGTCGGGGCGGCCGGTGGGCCGACCGCACGAGACCAGCCTCGCTGTGTCGGATTCCGGAGCGGGGGGTATGTCCGCGGGGTACCGCCCCCGCTGAGGAGGTTTCATGAGCAACAGGCACCGGGGCAAGGCCAGTCGCCACTACCCCTACGCGTACGCCGTCTTGTTCCTGATCGTCCTGGTCGTCATGTGGTCCACGTCCGGTTCCGGTGATGGAGCCAAGCACCATGAAATCAACCGTGAGTGCGGAACCGGCCTGGACAGGCACTGCTGAGGAAGCGCCATGGTGCAATACCGCCGCTAGGTCGCGCCGTCGCGGTCCGGTGGTCGCCCCGGTCGCCGCCCTCGTCCCCCGGACATACGCTGGCCGTAGGGGAAGCGGCCCTTCGCCGCCCCCACAAGAACACCGCGTTGCCGATGGTTCAAGTCATCCATCGCGCCTGCCGGCCGTGTCACCCGCCCCATGACGGTTGACGGTCGTGAAACGCGCCGGTTCTCTCCGCTGTTTCCGTGCGACCGGGAGTCGCAATGAGAAGTCTTTCTCGTACACGCCGTCGGACCGTGGCCATCGCAGCGACGCTGATGGTCGGAGGACTGGTGTGGGGGGCGGGCCCAACCGCCTTCGCCGCCGTCTCCGACGGCCTCCCCGCCGAGGTCAGCCCCGCCGACCAGGCGGCACTGCTCGGCGACACCAATGCGATACGCCAGAAGGAAGACGCGCCGCCCATCTCCTGGGACGAGGGTCTCGCCTCCGGCTCGCAGTCGTGGGCCGACAACCCCGCTTCCCACGCCGGTGGCCTTGAGCACGACTTGGGCTTCAACACCGGCGCCGAGAACATGTCGAGCGCCGGGCCTTCCCAGTCCGTGTCGCAGTGGGCCGGAGAAAAGGCGGCATACGACGCGGCCGGCCCGAACTGGAACACGGATGACCCCAGCTACAGGTACTGGGGCCACTACTGGAACATGGTCCAGAAGAACTACACGAGGATGGGATGCGGTGCCGCAGACGGCGTTACAGTCTGCCGCTACGCCTGACGGAGCGACGACCCTGGCGGTGTGGGCCGGTGACCGGGCAAGATGCGCGTCATGAACGTGACCTTGGCGCCTTCCCGAATGATGGTTCCCGCCGCGTTATCGGTGGGTGTGGTGGTCGGAGTGATGGGCCCGCTGTTGACCCGGCAGGCGGTGGACGGGGGCCGGGAGACCGTCGGTGGGCCGGTCGGACACGTCGTCCACCTGATATCGAGTGCCGGCTGGTCGTGGGCGGCCCTCGCGTTCGCGGTCGGTTGGGTGTGCCGGTCCGGGCGTCGGGCGGTGTGGCTGGCGCCCGCGACGCTGGTGGTGGCCGTGGCCGCGTACTACCTCGTCAAACTCGGCCAGGGTGAGTTCCGCGCGTACCCCCTCGTACCGGGCGGCACCGGCGACGGGGCGTCCCTGCCGATCGACTGGGGCAGCATGGCGGGCAGCATGACCGTGTGGTGGATCGGAGCCCTGGTCTTCGGCCCCCTCCTCGGCACGGCCGGTGCCCACGCCCGTGATCCCCGACCGCACGGGTGG
The DNA here is from genome assembly GCF_003721495.1 of Streptomyces sp. ADI95-16. Classification (NCBI taxonomy): domain Bacteria; kingdom Bacillati; phylum Actinomycetota; class Actinomycetes; order Kitasatosporales; family Streptomycetaceae; genus Streptomyces; species Streptomyces sp. ADI95-16. Next base: position 421,652 of record NZ_CP033581.1, read on the forward strand.
CTGCTCCACCTGCTGGTACCGGCGATCGCGGTCGTCGACATGAGCCTGCGCCTGCCAGGGGACCCCGAACTCGACGGACAACTCACGGTCGACACCTGGAACGTCGTACGCGTCACCGCCCTGCTCGCCGCGGCCGCCGTGACGGTCATCGCGGCCCGTGCCGCGCTCACCGCCCGGCGGATCTGACCGGCGCAGAACATCCCGGCCGAGCGACGTCCGTGCCCGGCTCGCCCTCGCCCTCGCCCTCGCCGTCGGCCGCGCCGCCCTCGCGGAGTTCGGGCACGGGCTCTGAACTGCCGGGCGGTCTATCCGGGGTCGACGCCGGTCAGGTCGCGGCTCGCGTCCCACAGCCGCTTCGCGACGGAGCTGTCGGCGAGGTGGTCCCACACCGGTTCACGTCGCGGCTCGCCGCGCAGGCCGAAGACGCGCGGGCCCCACAGCTGGCCGCCACGCACGGACGGGTCGAGCACCGCCCGTACCGCGGGCCACGCGCCGGCGTGCTTGCCCTGGAGGAGGAGGCCGGCGGGTGCCGCGCTCAGCCGTGCGCCGGTCGTCCGCACGTGGACCGGCGGCCGTGACGGGGTGAGGGAGTCCAGCGCGCCGCCGGGATGCGCCACGACGCTCGCCACCGAGCTGTCGGCCGCCCGCAGGCGACGGTCGAGTTCGACGCCGAAGTACATCTGCGCCAGCTTGGAGCGCCCGTAGGCGCGCTTGGGCCGGTAGTCCCGCACGGACTGGAGGTCGGCGAGGTCGAGCCGCTCGGACTTCGCCGCGAAGCTGCCCATGGTCACCACGCGCGCCGCCGGAGCGGCCGCCAGCAGCGGCATCAGCCACCGGGTCAGCGCGAAGTGCCCGAGGTGGTTCGTGCCGAACATCAGCTCGTGACCGTCCCCGGTCTCCTCGCGCGGCGGGTCGTCGAGAGCGACGCCGGCGTTGTGGACCACCGCGTCGAGGCGTTCCACCTCCAGGGATTCGGCAACCGTCGGCAGCGACGGGAGGTCGGCGAGGTCCAGTCGTACGGCCCGCACCCGCGCACCCGCGACATGTGCTCGTATCGAGGTGGCGGCGGCCTCGGCCTTCGCGGGGTTCCGGCTGCCGAGCACGATGGTCGCTCCGGTCGCCGACAACTGCTCGGCGACGAAGTACCCGATGCCGGCGTTGCCGCCGGTGACCAGGAAGACGCGGCCGTCGGCGCGCGGCGGCCGGTGGACGCTCCACGGCGGGGTGGGGGGTGCGGACGACATCGTGACGGGGCTCCCTTGCCGGCGAAGAGGGCTGCGGCCGGTCGCCGGGCACCTCGTTGGCCACGGTGCCAACGGCCACCGACACATCGCCCACAGACCACCGACAGCCCTCCCGGACGTCGCCTGACGTTGCCTAGTCGCCGTCGCCGTCGCCCCCGGAGCTGCCGCGGAGGCCGCGGCGGCGGCGTTTTTGGGCGCCGCGGATCAGGTCGGCCACGGCGAGGGTGGCGGTGGCCACGGCGCGGGACCAGGGGGGACCACCGCGGGACGCCCACACCACGCACGCGCAGCCGCCGATGGCGAGTGCCAGGACTCCGAGCAGTAGGGCCAGGACCACTTCCGCGCCTCCTTGTTCGTCCCCGTCCCCCGATTCTCGCAGGCCGCCGATCAACACGTGGGTTTGCCGTCGGAATCGCGCCGGCCGAGCGGGAGTTGACCGAAGAGGGCCGCCGGAGCTCCGCTTGGGCAGCCCCGAACTACGTAACCCGTGGGAAGCCTGCCCCTCGTGTGCGTGAGGCCGGCCGGCGCGTCTGGTGGTGCGATCAAGGCGGAACGGAGGTGCGATGGAACAGCCCCCGCAGGTCATCCTCCCGGAAAAGTGGCGGTGATCCTCGTGACCGTACGCGCCCTGGCCGAAGGACGGCGAAACGACCGCCGCCCGCACGATGTGAGGAGGTGGAGGGCAGCGGCCGCCGCTGCCGTCTGTGCGCTCTGTGTCGCCTTCGCCCCGCCGGCGCGGGCCGACCTCGCCCCGTCCGAGCCGTGCCCCTCCGGCTGGGTGTGCGGCTGGACCGGCCCCGACTACACGGGGGTGGCGAGCTTCGTCTCGCAGGACATGCCGCGCTATCCGGAAACGACCGCGTACGTCGGCTTCAACGGTGGCGCATCGGTGTGGAGCAGCGCCGGAACCTGGCGCCGCGACGGCCGGCTGTGGGGGCGGTGCGTCACCGTGTACAGCGGTACGGAGTACCGGGGGCAGAGTCGGACCATCCGCCCTGACCAGGGCATCGCCCTGCTCCCGGCGTCGTTCGGGAACGTCCGCTCCAACCGGTTCCACGCGTGCCGGCTGTCCTGACCGCCCCGTGCCGCGGATCAGTCGCTCAGGCGGCCCGTGTGGCGTTCGTGGGCGCCGAGGGCGGGGTAGTCGGTGTAGCCCTCCGCGCCGTGTACGTGCATCAGGAACTCCGGACGGACCTCGCCCAGCGGCGCGCCCGTACGCAGCCGCTCCACGAAGTCGGGGTTGGCGAGGAAGCCCCGGCCGAGCGCCACGAGATCGGCGCCCTCGGACAGCAGGCGCTCGCCCCGCCGCTTGCCGCCGTCGGTCGCGACCTCCTCGCGGGAGAGGGCCGGGTTGGCGATGAGGGTGCCGGGCCAGTTCCGGCGGATCTGCGCGTAGGCGGGCTGGTCGGGGTCGGCGTGTACCTGGTGCAGGTAGACCGGCGCCAGGGCTGCCAGGGCCTTGACCAGCGCCGGGTAGATCTCCTCGGTGTCGCCCTCCTCGATCCCGTTGACGTCCCGTCCGGGTGAGATGCGTACGCCGACCCGCTCCGGGCCGATGGCTTCTGCGACGGCGCGGACCACCTCGACGGAGAACCGGATGCGGTTCTCGACGGAGCCGCCCCACTCGTCGGTGCGGCGGTTGGTGTTGCGGGCCAGGAACTGGTGCAGCAGGTGGCCGTTGGCGGAGTGCACCTCCACTCCGGCGAACCCCGCCTCGACGGCGCCCCTGGCGGCGCTCGCGAAGTCGGCCACCGTGGACCGTATGTCCTCGACGGTCATCGCGCGCGGTACGACGCCGTCCCGGAGGCCGCCGGGGGTGTGCAGCCGCTCGGGGAACCTGACCGCGGACGGGGCGAGCGGCACCTGCCCGCTGGTTTCGGGGTGGCCGACCCGGCCGCCGTGCTGGAGCTGGAGGAACATCCCCCCGCCGCCGGCGGCCCGTACGGCCTCGGTGACCCGGCGCCAGCCGGCGATCTGCGCCGGTGTGTGGATGCCGGGGATGTGGGGGTAGCTCTGCCCGACGGCGTTCGGGGTGCTGGCTTCGGCGATGATCAGGCCGGCCGAGGCGCGCTGTGCGTAGTACGTGGCCATGAGTTCGCCGGGGACGCCGTCGGCCCCGGCGCGGTTGCGCGTCAGCGGGGCCATCACCAGGCGGTTGGGCAGGTCCAGGCTGCCGAGGCGGGCGGATTCGAAGAGGCGGGAAGCGGCGGGAGCGTGCTGTGTCTGCGTCATGCCGGTACCGTAGAAGTTGACACCGGTGTCAGGTTCAAGAGGTGCCAGGTTCAAGAGCTGGGGTGGGACATGCGGATCGGTGAACTGGCGGCGCGCACCGGGGTCGGTGAGCGTTCGCTTCGCTACTACGAGCAGCAGGGCCTGCTCGCGTCGGACCGGACGCCCGGCGGCCACCGGGACTTCTCCGAGCGGGCGGTCGACCGGGTCATCCGGATCCAGGAGCTCTACGCGGCCGGCCTCAACAGTGCGAAGATCGCGCAGATCCTGCCCTGCATGCGGGACGAGGACGGCGGCCCGTCGGTGCGCGCCACCCCGGCGCTGGTGGCCGAACTGGCCGCGGAGCGGGGGCGGATCGACCGGATGATCGGCGATCTGATGCGCTCCCGCGAGGTGCTGGACGAGGTCATCGAGGCGGCGGCGGGCCGCACTACGGCCGCCTGAAGCCTGAAGGGTGCGGCCGCCCCGAGCCCCGGGCCTTTCGCCGCGCCGGCCGGGTACGCGAGAACGGGATTCGTTCGTAGACGGCTTCGGGCCGCGCCTCGCCACCACGCCGCGGGCCGTGATCAATGTGCGTCCGGGCCCCGCAGGGCGCTGGTCAGCGGGGCCAGTACGCGCCATCCTGTCGTCTCGTACAGGGCGCGGCCCTCTGGTGTCGCGCCCAGTACGCCTGCCGTGGCCCCCTGCGCTGCGGCAGCCTCGGTGAGCCCGTGCATCACCAGGCGTCCCAGGCCGCGGCGCTGGTGGGCCTGGTCGGTCTCCACCTGGTCGACGACGGCGCTGTGGCCGGTGACGGCGATCTGGCCGCGGGCGGCGAAAGCGCCGTCGGTGGTGCGCACCAGGGCGCGGGTGACGCCGTCACGCGTCCAGGTGTCCATCTGGTAGCCCTCGGGGACGGGGCCCGGGGCGCGGGTGGGGGCGACGGGCAGGGGGGCGGACATCAGGTAGCCGGCTCCGCCTGCGAGGTGCCAGCCGGGGGCGAGCCAGGGTTCGAGGGTTTCCGGTGGAACGAAGGCCTTCAGCCAGACGCCGGGCGCGGTGGTGTGCTCGGTGATCTTGTGGACGGTCGCCGCGTCCGCAGAGTGCAGGACGTGGCGCATGACGTGTCCGGACAGGCCCACGTCGATGGTGAACCCCCAGGCGGAGGGCGCGGGTTCGGCTGCACCGCGCGAAGCGGACCAACCGTGAACCCATGCGTGTACGGCCTCGGCCGTGTGCGCGAAAGGCAAGACTTCTCCCTCGTTGGTAACAGGTGAACTCGTGCAGCGATTATTACACCAGGAGCTGCGGTGGATCGCGGAGGACGCCCAACCCCGGCGGACCCCCGCATGGCGGCCGGCACCACCAGCCCTGGTGCCGGTGGGCCGGTGATCATCGGGATAGTCTCCGGGAGCTGTCGCGCGGTCCCGTCGGGTCCGGGCGGGGTGGTCCGTACACGGGAGTCGGGGGTAGGTCGTGCGGGGGCGGTACGCGGAGCGGGAGCGGATCGAGCAGTTGCTCGCGGATGCCCGCCGGGGGGCGAGTGGCGTCCTGCTGGTGCACGGTGAGGCCGGGATCGGGAAGACCGCGCTGCTCGACCATGCCGCGGGGCAGGCGCACGGTGCGCGGGTGTTGCGGGTCGAGGGCATCGAGTCCGAGATGGAGATGGCCTTCGGCGGGCTGCACCAGCTCTTCCTTCCGGTGATGGACCTGGTCGACGCGTTGCCGCAGCCCCAGGCGGCCGCGTTGCGGTCGGCGTTCGGCCTGAGCGGTGAAGGCCTGCGCGATCGCTTCAGCGTCGGGCTCGCGGTCCTCACGCTCCTGTCGGAGGCCGCGGCCGAAGGCCCGCTGCTGTGCCTGGTCGACGATGCCCAGTGGCTCGACCAGCCGTCGGTGGACATGCTGGCCTTCGCCGCGCGCCGGCTCCGGGCCGAGGGCGTGGTGATGCTCTTCGCGGTCCGCGACGGGGCGCCCGGTGCCACCGTGAAGGGGCTGCCCCGGCTGCTGGTCGAGGGGCTGGAGCGGGGGGATGCGGCCGAGTTGGTGGCGGGCCTGCCGCCGTACGTCGTGGACCGCGTCATCGAGGAGGCCCGCGGCAATCCGCTGGCCCTGATCGAACTGTCGGCCGCGCTCACCCCGGCCCAGCGCGCCGGGCGGCTCGGGCCGTCCGTACTGCCCGACGCGGCCGCCGGGCTGCCGAGCCGGCTCCAGGACGGCTTCCTGGAACAGATCCGCCGGCTCCCCGAGGCCGCCCAGGTGGTGCTGCTGGTGGCCGCCGCCGACGACACGGGCGACCTCGCCGTGGTGCTGCGCGCGGCGGGGCGGCTCGGCGCGGCGGTCGAGGACCTGGAGCCGGCCGAGCGCGCCGGGTTCGTCCTGCTCTCCGGCGAGGCCCTGCGGTTCCGGCACCCGCTGGTGCGGTACGCCGCGTACCAGGGCGCCCCGCTCGTCCGGCGGATCGCCGCGCACCGGGCGCTGGCCGGGGCGCTGGGTGAGGCCGGCCAGGCGCACCGGCGGGCCTGGCACCTGGCCGCCGCCTCGACGGGACCGGACGAGACGGTCGCCGAGGAACTGGAACGCGTCGCCGAGTGGGCGGACAGCCGGCAGGCGATGGCGTCGGCGTCCGCCGCGTACGAGCGTGCCGCCCGGCTCACGGCGGATCCGCGGTCGCGGGCGCGGCGGCTGGTGTCGGCGGCGCAGCGGGCCGCGGATGCCGGACAGGACGAGCGGTGCGGCGCGCTGGCCGACCAGGTGCCGCTGCCGCTGGAGGACGCGGGCGTCGCGGCGAGCTTCGCGCGCGCCCGGGCCGTGGTCGAGCTGGGGTACCGCCGGCCGCGGGCGGCGGCTCGGATCCTGGTCGACAGCGCGGACCTGACGGGCGTCGAGCGACCGGACATGACGGCCTCGCTGCTGACCGATGCGGTCCACGCGGCGTTCTGCGCCGGGGACGCCGCGCTGGTCGAGGAGATCGCGCTCCGCTCCCCCGCCCTGCCGGTGCTGGCCGTACCGGCCGGACTGTTAGGTGGTGACGTGCCCGGCGGGCTGGAGGCGCTGCGCGCACTCGTGGACGTCCCGGCCGATGGTGTGATGGATCGTCTGATGACCGGGATCTACTTGCAGTTGACGGGCGATCACTCGGCGGCCCGGGAGGCCGCTGCCGCAGTCGTCGCGCACTGCCGCGACCAGGGCGTCAGCGGCTGGCTGCCCACCGCGCTGCATCTGCTGGTCCAGACGGAGCTGTCTCTGGGCCACCACGAGGAGGCGTCGGTACGGGCCGCCGAGGCGCTCCAGTTGGCCGAGTACTACGACCTGGCTCACCGGGCCGCCCATCTGCGTGCCGCTCTGGCGATGCCGGCCGCCGTCCGGGGCGAGGAGGACCGGGTCCGTACGCTCACCGGCGAAGCGTTGGAGTACACCCGGCCGCGCGGGGTGGGCCGGGGCACGGCGGACGCCCTGTGGGCACGGGGCGTGCTCGAACTCGGCCTGGGAAGGGCGGAGTCGGCTCTGGAGCGGTTGGAGGCGGCGGGTGAGGAGGTGGGCCACCCGCTGCTCCGCCTGCCCCTGCTGCCGGATGTGGTCGAGGCCGCGGTACGGGCCGGCCGCCCGGAGCGGGCGTCGCAGACGGCGCGGGCGCTCGGGGAGTGGGCGACCGCGCTGGGACAGGACGCCCTCGCCGCGTCGGCACGCCGCTGCCTGGCGCTGACCGGCCCGGACGGTGAGGCCGAGGAGCACTTCATCGCCGCGCTGACCCTGCACGAGGGCGGCAGCGACTACGACCGGGCCCGTACGGCGCTGTTGTACGGGGAGTGGCTGCGTCGCATGCGCCGCCAGATCGACGCCCGGGACCAGTTGCACGATGCTCTCGACGGTTTCGAACGGCTGGGTGCGCGGCCCTGGGCCGACCGGGCCCGGACGGAACTCGGCGCCGCGGGTGGGGAGACCGGGCTGACCGTTCGCGAGGACGGGCCGATCGGTCTGCTGAGCCCGCAGGAGCGCGAGGTGGTTCGGCTGGCGGCGGCCGGTGCCAGCAACCGGGAGATCGGCGCCCAGCTGTTCCTGAGCCCGCGCACGGTCGGGCACCACCTCTACCGCGCCTTCCCGAAACTGGGCGTCAGCTCCCGCACCGAGCTCGCCGACCTGCTGGCCTCGTGAGGCGGGCGGCTTCATGAAGCCGCCGGCCTCGTGAAGCGGCCGGCTTCACGAAGCGGGACCCGGCTCCGGCGCCGACCAGATCAGCCGGGTCTGGGCGGTCCGGTAGCCGGCCCGGGCGAACGCCGCGGCCATCGGCGCGTTGTCGGTGTCGGTGGTGGCGGTGATCAGCTCGGCCCCCGCCTCCACCTGCACCCGGGTGATCTCGGCGAGCACGTCGTCGACGTATCCCTGTCCGCGCAGTTCGGGGACGACGCCCAGGTAGCCGACGTTGCGGGCGTACGGCGTCGCCGAGGGCAGGGCCAGCCCGGCGACCTTCCCGTCGGGGGTACGGGCAAGGCGCCACCACGACCGCTCCCCCGGGCAGCTGAGGTAGAAGTCCACTTCCTCGCGGGCGGTGGCTTCCGCGCCCATCACCACCAGGTTCCGGCGGGTCTCCCCGTCCAGGCTGCCCACGGCGATCCGCCGGAAGACGTCCAGGAACTCCTCGTCCGTGCCCTCGGTGAAGACGAGGCGCCCACGGGATGCGGGGAGCCCGGCCTCGGGTGTCCATTCCAGGCGCAGCCGCTCGACCACGTCGGTCAGTCCGGCTCCCAGCGCGGCGTCCCGCCGCCAGTCGGCGGCCGCGACCGCCGCGGGGTCCTCGCGCCAGCCGTTCGGCAGGGTCAGGTTGTAGAGCGGGGGCTCGGCCGCGCCCTGCTCGGCGAAGGCCCGCAGGCCCGCGCTGATCAGCCTGGCCCCGAGAGCGGCGCGGTCGGCGACCGAGGGGTCGACGTACAGGCAGTCCAGCGCGACCGGGTGCTCGCTGGTGGCCCGGCCCCACCACAGTGCCCGGGCCACCACCCGGCCGTCCTGCTCGGCGATCCAGGTCCACTCGGGGCGGTACATGCCCTCCTTCAGTTCCTCCAGGTACCGGTCGGCGGGGATCCAGCCGACGGGTTCGTCGACCGTCACGGCGGTGACACGGTCGAGGTCGGCCCCGGTCGTGGGGCGGAGCAGTATCGGGATGCTCGTCTCCTTCGCGTAGGTGGTGATGGCGGCGCCGGTGTTGAAGACGCGGGAGTCGGTCAGCTTGAAGCTGCCCGGACGGAACGGTGCGTCGAAGAGCGGTATGCCGGAGCCGATGACGACGGGGTAGCGCTTGATGATCAACTCGTCTATCTCCTCCAGCAGTTGCCCGGCCAGATTGGCCCCGCCGCACAGCCAGATGCCCTCCCCGTCCTGCGTCTTGAGGTCGCGGACGAACGCCACCGGGTCGGTGGCGACGACCTCCACGGCAGGGTCGAGCCGGGCCAGGGTGCGGGAGAAGACGTACTGCTTCAGGTGGGGGTAGGGGCTGGTGACCCCGGCCGCGAGACCGGGCTCGTAGGTGACACGGCCCATCAGCACCGTGTCGAAACGCTTGTTGGCGACCCCGTCGAGGCCCAGCGGTCCCCGGCCGTGGGCGGGGATCGTCTCGGGATATTCCGCCAGCAGCGCGGCGGCGAGATCGCCCTCGAAGGGGAAGAAGTCGAACTGACCGTCGGGGCCCGCGATGAATCCGTCGAGGGTGGTGCCGACGTAGTAGGTGAGCTTGCGCACACGTCCTGCTTTCGTTGTTCGGCGCCCGGTGCTTGTGCTTGGTGTTCGGCGCCTGGTGACGTCACTGACGCTAGGGCGCCGGCCTGCGGCAGGCATCAGTCACCTCGACGTAACGTGGACGGCCGCCCAGGCACCAAGGACGGTCGCCCTCGACGGGCACCGCCGACTTGAACCGGATGGCCCTTTGGGTTCGCCCCCGCGGACCGTTGAAGTAAACATACGGTCGTGCGTACACTCATCTCGAAGTGCGGCCCCGCACGGAGTTCTTCGCGCTGCGCGCCGGGCCGTCATGTCCAGCACGGAGCGGAAAGACGAGAAGGGGACGCGTTCGTGACGAATGCCAATGCAGAAACCGTCGCGGCGGGGCCGGAAGCCGCTCCCGCGGTGCCGTGGCCCGCCGTGTCGGTCGTGATGGTGGGCATGTTCATGGCCATCCTCGACTCGTTCATCGTGGTGGTCGCGGGCGCTGCGATCCAGGCCGACCTGGGCGCTTCCGTCGGCCAGTTGCAGTGGATCCTCGCGGGCTACCAGCTGAGTTACGCCGTGTTCATGATCACCGGCGGACGCCTCGCGGACCTGTACGGCCGCAAGCGGGTCTTCATCACCGGCACCGCCGTCTTCACCCTGGCCTCACTGGCCTGCGCCCTGGCCCAGAACCCGGGCACCCTCATCGGGGCCCGCATCGTCCAGGGCCTGGGCGCGGCCCTGATGGTGCCCCAGGTCTTCGCCGTCATCACCCTCGTCGTCCCCGGGAACGCGCGGCACCGGGTGTTCGGCACCCTGGGCATCGTGATCGGCCTGGCGACCATGGGCGGACAGCTCGTCGGCGGCCTGCTGATCGGCGCCGACCTGTTCGGCACCGGCTGGCGGTCGGTGTTCTGGGTCAACGTCCCGATCGGCATCGTGACGATCGTCTGCGCGGCGAGGTGCGTACCGGAGTCGCGGGCGACGGGCACCCGCAAGCTCGACGTGCCGGGCGTACTCGCCCTGAGCGCCGCCCTCCTGCTGCTCACGTTCCCGCTCATCCAGGGGCGCGAGGCGGGCTGGCCCTGGTGGACCTGGGCCTGCTTCGCCGCGAGCCTCGCCGCCTTCGCGCTGTTCGTCGCGCTGGAACGCGGGATCGACCGGCGCGGCGGGGACCCGCTGATGAGGCTGAGCCTGTTCTCGCAGCGTTCGTTCTCGCTCGGCATCGTCCTGGTATTGGCCGTGTACGCGCTGCTGACCTCCTACTACCTGGCCCTGTCCATCTCCATGCAGGAGGGACTCGGAATGTCGGCGCTCGGCGCGGGGCTGGTGTACACCCCGGCCGCGGTGACCTTCTTCGTCTTCAGCAAGGCCGCGGGCCGGCTGGTGCCGAAGTACGGCCGGCGCGTCCTGGAGGTCGGTGCGGTGGTGCTCGCGGCCGGCTACCTGGCCACCGCGGTCGTCCTGCTCTGCGGGCCGCGGCTGACACCCCTGCTGATCATCCCCACCCTGATGTTCCAGAGCGTCGGCGGCGGACTGCTGATCACGCCCCTGCTGAACACGGTCCTGAGCCGGATCGCCCCCGAGACGGTGGGCATGGCGTCCGGGGTGCTGTCGACCGCGCAGCAGATCGGTGGCGCGCTGGGCGTCGCCGTGATCGGAGCGGTCTTCTTCAACTCCTTCCGCCCCGAAGCCGACGGGAGGGCCGAGGCCGCGGGCCACGCCTTCGCGATGTCGTCGCTGACCACCTGCGCCATCGCGGTACTGGCGGCCGTACTCGTCTTCCTGCTCCCGACCAAGAAGACCCCGGCGGACGGCTGAGACCCGTGCCGGGAGGGTCCACTCCGACGCCGGCGAGTTGACATCCTCGGCGCGTGCGAATTAACTTCGAATGCTTGATGACATAAACCATCTACTCCATGAAGTATCCGTGCGGCCCGAGACGGCATCATCGGAGGAAGGGCACATGCAATGAACCCCGCCCAGCACGGAGCGGCCGTCGCAGCCGAGACGGCCGAATTCGTCGCCACGGTCACGGCAGCCGATCTCTCCACCCCGGTGCCGACCTGCCCCGGCTGGTCTCTCGCGGACCTCACGCGGCACGTCGGCAGCGTGCACCGCTGGTTCACCGAGCTGCTTCGCCAGCGCATCCAGCACCCGCCGACCAGCCGTGCCGTGGACCTGCGCCTGCCGGAGCACCCCGACGCCCTCCCGGACTGGCTGGCCATGAGCGCGGCGGAGGCCGCAGAGGTGTTCGCCGCCACCGACCTGGACGCGCCGATGTGGGCCTGGGGAGTCGACCAGCACGCCCGGTTCTGGGTCCGGCGCATGCTCTTCGAGACCCTCGTCCACCGGGTCGACGCCCAACTCGCACTCGGGCTGTCCCCTCAGATCGACCGCGCACTGGCGGTCGACGGCATCGACGAGTTCCTCACCAACCTTCCGCATGCCGCCTCGTTCGCACCGCTGACCGCCCAGCTGCGCGCTCCTGACCGGACCATTCGCTTCAGCTGCACGGACGCGAACGCGGACGCGAACGCGGACCGCGACTGGCTGGTCGAACTGCGCCCCGACGGCTTCGCCCTGGTGGCCGACCACACCGAGCCGCACGCGGCGGACGCCACTGTCCGAGGAACCGCCGCCGACCTCCTCCTGCTCCTCTACGGACGCCTGGACCACCGGAGCGACGCCTTCCAGCTGCTCGGCGACACGAGCCTGCTCGCCCACTGGTTCACCCACTCGGCCTTCTAGGGCTCGTAGCTCACCAACACGTCGAGGCCGCGCGCCGGCCGCGTTCACCCCGGGGGCGGCGTGGGGGTGACCCGGCGGGTGGCGGAGCGCAGCGCGAAGGCCATCACCACTTCGAATACGCCGAGCAGGACGAGCCACAGTCCCAACAGTCGCGTCAGGGCGACGGCGGAGTCGACCGGGAAGCAGAGCACGATGATTCCGGCGACGGCGCCGAGGACGCCCAGACCGAAGTGCAGGCCTCGGTGCACGAGTGCGCGGTCGGCGATCGAGACGTACGCCGTGAGCACTCCGGTCAGCAACCAGAAGACTCCGACGATCAGGGACAGCGCGCCGATCGTCTGCATGGGGTGGCGCAGCACCAGCACACCGGCCAGGAACGCGAGCACGGCGATGAGCACGCCCGCCAGCCTGCTGCCGCCGCGGTCGCTGCTGTGCGAGAAGGCCCTGACGAAGCCGAAGCCGCCCGCCACCAGGAGTTGCAGGCCGATGATCACGGCCAGGATGTGCAGCGTCTCGTCGGGCCATACGAGGATCAGGATGCCTGGGATCAGGGTCACGAGGCCGAGGCCGAGGCCCCAGCGCCATGAGCTTCCGAGCTTGTTGAGTACGTCCTCCGGGTCGGTGTCCGCGTACTGCGCTGCTACGTCACGGGTCATCACGCCTCCTGGGCCAGCCGAGCGGCCCGCGGGGGGCACCTCGAAGCCGCCGGACATGCCTCATTTGTCCTTCGGGCTCATTTTAGGCCGCAGTGGTGCCGCCCGCTGATCCGCCGGGCGCGCCCACCCGTGGATCACCACTGCGGCTGCCGCCGGGCATCGTCGTCCGCCTACCTCGCGCCCGCCGACACCACCCCGGCCGGCGTCGGCTCGGTCGTGACGGGCGGCGCCGCGCTTGCGGGGACGAGCCGGGCCTCCATGTCGTCGAGGGCGCTGCGAACCGCCGCGATCCGCAGGAGGAGGTCGTCAGCGTCCTGCGTCGCAAGCCGCACCGGGTCCGGGGCGGACGGCCGGGGGTCCGGGGCGGCCCGCTCGGCCCGATTCGCTTCCTCCTCCATTTCGCGCGCCTCCTCCAGAGCGTTGAGGACGACGCCGATCAGTACGTTGACCAGGACGAAGGAGGCAAGGAGCACGTAGGAGGCGTAGTAGATGATGCTGAACGGGGAGACCGCGAGTCCGGCATGGACGGCGTCGCCCAACCCTTCCAGCGTCATCAGCAGGAACAGGGTCAGTCCGGCCCGGCCGAGGGAGCCGTAGTGCGCCGGGTCGTGGTCGGCGAAGGAGATCCAGCCGATCACCGCGTACACGTAGAGGATCAGGGCGCCGACGAACAGGAAACTGACCGTTCCGGGCAGGGATCGGCCGACGGCGACGAGCAGGACCCGCAGCTGCGGCATGAACCGCGCGGTACGCAGGACACGCGCGAGGCGCAGCAGTCGTAGCAGGGTGGCGTTCTCCCTCAGGAGCGGGATGAAGGCCGAAGAGACCACCAGCAGGTCGAACACGTTCCACGGATCGCGGAAAAAAGCTTTCGGCCGGTCGGCGTGCGCGCCGAGGCGGATCAGCATCTCCACGCTGAAGGCCACGACGCAGAACCGCTCGGCCGCATGCAGGGGGACGGCGTACGCGAGCGAGAGTCCGCTATAGGTCTCGACACCCAGCAGTACGGCGTTGAGGAGAATCACCGAGATGACGGCCACCGAAAACACGGGCGCCCCGCATACGCCTCGGCAGCGCGCGGCAAGTCTCGCGCGGCCGCCGTGCGTCTCGATGAGGTCTGACATTCAAGCTCCCTTGCCGGCCACCGGCACCCCGGTCGCACGCTGGTCGCGCCCCGACCGGATGCCGAGACTTTGATCAAGCTCCAGTCGTGTAACGCCGCACGGCCGAATTCGAGACGCCCAGGCCCGACACATCGCCCGATCGAGGAGCGACATCGACCGGTCACATGGGAGTACAAACGCCCCCGCGTCCGTCGAGGTCGGGATAGTCCTCCCCCTGGAAACGGCGAGCGGCCGCCCACCTCATCCCTGGGGGCGGCCGCTGCCTCAACGAGTCGTCAGTTCCGTATCAAGGCCGCCTTCCGTCAGTGATGCCATTTCGATGACCGGTGCGATTGGATATCACATTCGGTCCTGGTCCGTGGATCCCCGGGTGCCGGGGTGCCCGGGTATGCGATTTCAGGCGGCTGCCGCAGTCGACAGTCGACCGCCGGTCATCCAGATGCGCGACATCACATCGGCCAGGGCGGGATATCGGGCGGCCTCGCAGATCATTTCCGAGAGCACGAGCATTCCGTGTGCGGTGCACTTCGGATCGCGGTTGCGGTGCAGCCAGGTAACCGCGATGCCCAGAGGCCGGCGCCCCAGGAAGATCCCCAAACGCCGCACGGCTGCGGCCGATTCCAGGTCGGAGCGGCTTCCGCCGAACGGCAGGACTTCGGTTCGACGGATCCCCGGTGGCGCGATGGAGTCCTGCACGTGGCGGACGCACGCTTCTGACGGGGCCTGTCCGCTCTCGCACGCGTTGCGGAATCCGACGATGCGCATTCCCGCGTCCTGGAGGCGAAGCTCGATGTAGAGCTCGATGGACAGATCCCGCACCTGGACTTGCAGGGGCAGGTAGGCCATTTCCCCCGGCTGCCGAGAGTCCCCGCCGAAGAAGCCCTGGGCGTCCTCTGCTCTCGACCGGATGGTCGACGTCAGCTGCTGGTAGTCGTCCACTGATGCGTGCGCGGGGGAAAAGGACACCGGCTTCAGCATGGCCGCCCCCATCAGGAGAAGCCTCCGTAAAACAACCTTCCTTGCAGTAATCTCACGGCGATCGGTTCGATCCTGCTGTATTCACGCATGCGCAGCCACCGCCTTCGACATCATCCCATCGCAGGGTTCGGATCGGTCCGATCCTTTGTAGTCGCGAAGATGGCGGCCGGGCGAATAGTTGGCCTGTGATGCTAAGAAATCGGCGCGTCGCCCCGGACACGAAGCACGACGGCCCGGCCCCCGCAAGCCGGTGCTCGCGGTGACCGGGCCGTCGCCGGGTACCGTCAGCCGGCGGCCTTGGCGCCCGCCGGAGCGAAGTGGAGGGGGTGGGACACCGAGCGCGGTCCGCGGACCCGAGTCCCGAGCACGACCACCTCGCAGCCCGGCGCGACGCGGCAGTCGACCGCGCGCCCGTCGCCGGTGGTGAAGGTCGCCGACAGCTCGACCGTCTCGTCCAACCACCCCTTGTCGGTGGTGGCGGGCGGGCGGCTCCGGGAGCGGCAGCCGGTGGCCTCCGTGGAGCCCGCGGCGCACTCCAGGACCACCGGGTGGTACTGAGGCTCGTAACCGCGCCCGGTGATGTGTACGGACTGGCCGTCCACCAGTTCCTCGGACGGATCCACCCGGACGGTGGGAGCCGCTTCCAACGCACCGCGCGGCTGGAAGCGCAGCGGGACGGTGTCGAGGACCGCGCCGGTGTTGTCCGTCAGGGCCAGCCGGCACGGGTGCGCCGCGGTGGCGGTACGGCAGTCGAAGGTGCCCGCACCGGTGGCGAGTTGTGCGTAGAGCTTCTTCGGCGACAGCGGCAAGGAGCCGTCCGGCAGCACGCGGAACTGCCGCCCGGTGTCCTCGTCACAGGCCCCCGCCACCGTGTCCGGGGCGCACACCTCGACCCACACGTACGCCTTGGGCGGGCCGCCCTTGACCGAGAACTGAGCTATGTCCCCGTCGAGCAGCCCACTGGTCCGCTTCACCGCCAACTGCGGAGCCACGGAGCCCGCTTCGGCCGCCCCGCCCGCGGCCAACCCGGCCCCGGCCAGGGCCACCACGAGCCCGGCCCTCCCGAGAACCCCCCACAACCCCATCACTGCCCCTCTCCGTCGCGCCTGTCCGGTCGGAAGGGATCCTCCTGTCCCCCGGCCGCCCCCACAAGGACGCGATCAGGCCGCACCCGAAGAGCCACGGTGCGGATCGGAAGGGGCTCGGTTCTGCCAGTCGCCGGTGGAAGAGGGCTCGCCCCCGGTCGCGGACCGGGGGCGAGTCGGGAGTCAGTTGTCGAAGTTCCAGCCGGCGCCGTTGTCGATGCGGGCGCCGAACTTGCCGGCTCCGAGGCCCGGGTAGACGTAGAGCTTTCCGTCGTTCTGGCGGGCCACGATGTCGTTCTTGCCGTCGCCCGTGTAGTCGCCGGACCCGCTGACGCTGGACATCGTGTCCCAGCCGGTGCCCGCCTCGATGCGCGCTCCGAGCTTCCCGTCGCCCAGGCCCGGATAGACCAGGAGCTTCCCGGATTCCTCCTCGACCGCCACGACGTCGTTGCGCCCGTCACCGGTCAGGTCGCCCGCGCCGACGGCCACGCTCATCGAGTCCCAGTTGGTTCCGATCTGGACGCGCTCACCGAAGTGGCCGTTGGACAGGCCCGGATAGAGGTACAGGTTCCCGGTCTCGGTCTCCATCGCCAGGAGGTCGCCCTTGCCGTCGCCGTTCAGGTCCTGCGCACCGGAGATGCGCATGCTGTTCCAGCCGACCCCGTTGTCGATACGGGCGCCCAGGTGGCCGTCGGTCTGCCCGGGGTAGACCCACAACCTGCCGGAGGACTTCTCCACGGCGAGGACGTCGGATCGGCCGTCGCCGGTGATGTCACCCACGCCGGACAGCTGGTTGATGGAGCCCCATCCGCCGTTGTCGATCCGGTCGCCGAACTTGCCGTTGCCCAGCCCCGGGTAGAGCCACAGGGTCTTGGCCCCGGTGCTCGCACGGGCCAGCAGGTCGGGCTTGCCGTCGCCGGTCAGGTCGCCGACCGACGAGACGGGGGCGGGCGAAGCGGGCTCGGGGGAACCGCAGTTGTTGCTGGTGATGTTGCGGTCGGAATAGGAGTACGCCGTCCCGTCGAAGACCGCGGGTTGCCCGACGCCGTTCAGCGTCTGCTCGAAGTGCAGGTGCGGGCCCGTGGAGTTCCCGGTGTTGCCGACCCGGCCGATCATCTGGCCCGCTGCGACGGTGGCACCGGGGGTCACCGCCGTGCTGGACAGGTGGGCGTAGTGGGTGGTCCAGCCACCGCCGTGGTCGATGCGGACATGGTTGCCCGCCCAGCCTCCGGCCGAGTCCGCGACGGTCACGGTGCCCGCCGCGCTCGCCACGACCGGACGACCGGTGTCCTCCGGGTAGTAGTTCAGGTCCACCGAGTAGGCCGGTTGGTGCTTCGAGTACGTGCTGGCGGCCCAGGTCTCGCCGCACGGGGCGGGAAGCTGGAAGTCGGGCCGGCCGGCGGCCTGTGCGGTCGGAAGGCAGACCACGGAGGCGACGACGGCGGCAGCCGCGGCAAGCGTGGCGAAGGGAAGGGTGCGCTTGGGCATGGCGGGGTTCCTTGGGAGTCTGCGACGGGAAGGTCAGGGGCGGCAGGCCGCATGCCGGTGGTGGTCCGGGCAGGGGCGTGCGGTGGGTCGGCCCGCGTGGACGGCTGCCCTGCAGGAACAGCGGTCGGACGGTGGGGCCGTGGGGCGGTGTGGACCTGGTGGTGTGTCAGGGCCGGCCCAGTGGAGCCGGGTCGGACCGCCCCGCCGGTCAGGCGGGTCGTGGCGCGCCGCTGGGCGCGGAGGTCATACGGGAAGGCGCGCGGGGTCGCACGGTGTGCGGGGCCGGCGTCCTGCCGTGGCACCGGATCGGGGGTGCCGTGGTTTGTTCAAGACCAGCGCGTGTTGTCCTCGGCGGCGATGACAGGGGCCCCGACGGGCGCTGTCGAGGCGGCCGGGGCGGCGGCGTGGGCGAGACGGATGCGAGACATGATCGTGTGCCCTTTCCTGACGTGCGGTTGGTGTCCTTGGCGTGTCCTGAGCCGGCCTGCGCCCCACGATGGCGCGCGCCGCCCGGTTCCTCGCCCGCCGGGCGGTTCTCCCTGCGGACAAGAACTACTCTCTCCGCTGGTCAGGTGGGGTGGAAGGCCCTACGCCTGGACGCAACTGGCCTTGTCCGCTTCCGTCCGCGGGCCCACCGAGATGGGCCACCGCTTGATGGACCACGGCCTCGGCGGCGGCCACCAGGCCGCCGATCCGCGGGTGCGGACCGTGGGTTGCTCCTCCGGGTGCCACTGCGCCTGATCGACGGCATGAGTACGGGCGCCGCCCGGACCACAGGTTCCAGTGCCTCGACCAGCCCCTGTCCCCGGGGCTAGGTCGGGCGCCCGCTGGGTAACCACCAGGCACGGCGGACCCCAACGCCCCACCCGCCACCCCGCCGCACACCGCCGCACACCGCACACCGCACACCGCAGGGAGACCTCATGACCGTGTCCGACCGCTACCGCACCGCTTGGGACGGCTTCTGGGAGCAGAGCTCCGGCGAGCCGGGCGAAGCCTTCTGGGACGCGGACCCGGCCCTGACGGCGCGGCGCGACCTCGACCACCTCGCCCCGTACGCCGATCACTCCCTCCCGGTCGCCGACCTCGGGTGCGGCAACGGCACCCAGACCCGCTTCCTCGCCACCCGCTTCGCCCGCGCCGTCGGCGTCGACCTCTCAGCCGCCGCCGTCGCCCACGCCCGCCGCGCCGACCCCGACGGCGCCGCCGCGTACGAACAGCTCAACCTCGCCGACCCGGTCCAGGCCGGCGCCCTGCACGAGCGCCTCGGCGATACGAACGTCTACATGCGGGCCGTCCTGCACCAGAGCGACCCCGAGGACCGCCCCGCGGTGGCCGCCGCAGTCGCCCGGCTAGTCGGCGCGCACGGTCGCGCCCTCGTCCTGGAACCGACCGGCGAGGCCAAGGAAGTCATCGCCGCCATCGCGGCGCAGCCCGGCGGCCCCTCCCCCAAACTGCGCCGCGTCAAGGAACACGACCTGCGCCCCGGCGAAGTCGCCGAGGGAGAAGTCGCCGCCCTGCTGCGCGCGGCCGGCCTCACCGTCCTCGACGAGGGCGCGACCGCCCTCGCCATGAGCGAGACCCGCCTCGACGGCTCCCCGGTGGAACTCCCGGCCCGCTGGTTCGTCGCCGGCCGCCCCTGACCCGGCGCCCTCCGGTGCCGGTGCCCGGTCCGGCCGGCACCGGCACCATGCGCAGGCGAGCACGGGGGCGCGCGGGGCGCCTGACAGGTGGTGTCCGCCGAGGGGCGGGGAAGGCGGCAACGATCCCCCTCACCCGCACGGACCAGCCGCCGTGCGCAACGGCCTGTCCAGCCGAGCACACGCTCGGTCGGGCCGTGCGCGACGGCGGGAGAGACCCCTGCCCGGTGGCCGAGTCCTGCTGGAGACGGGCTACTTCGGGTCGGTGAACCGTGCCCCGGCCCCCGACAGGGGGGCAGGGGCTCCCCCCGACCGGGTCACCCAACCGCACCCGGCGCATCCGGGCGGGCCGGTACGCCGGGGCCTGCCGACGCATTCGATCCGTTCACCCGGCCAACGTATCCGGGGCCGCTGACACCGGCCGGTCCGGACGCGCAGGAGCGGACGCGGCGCCTGGACAGCGCCCCCGGGTTGCCGAGTGCCTGCCTGATCACTTCCCCGACGGGGTTGGCGGCAGCCAATCGGCATGCGCGGCCGCGAGTCGGTCGCGCGCTTCGACGCTGCCGGCGAAGACGTCCGCACCGCCGTCGTAGGGATGGAAGATCCATGCGCAGGTCGCGTCGGTCAGGATGACGCCGTCCGTCACGTCATCGGCCACGCACAACAGGAGCTGGTCGAGCGCGGGATCGTCCAGATGCGTGCGGGAGACGTAGTGGTGCTGCCATGAGTGGAAGCCGGGCTCCGTCGCGAGGTCGTCACTTCGCCAGTGCACGGCCTCGGGGACGGCGGCGGTGACCGCCGCATCCCGCGGTGTCGGTGACGGGGTCGCGGACCAGGCGCAGGTGATCGCCTTCAGCGTTCGGTCCGCTGACGGGCGGTCATCGAGCAGTGCCGCCAGGAGCGCACGGTGGCGGCGCAGGATCTCCGCGTGTTCGGCCGGTGAGGTGGCGTACCGTTTGGCCCCCGGGAGGCTGTGGAACCGAACCCACCGCTCCGCGTATCGGCGGCGAACCAGGTTCGCGACGGGTGGGCAGCCTGGCCATGAGCTGTCCCAGGCTCCTTCGAATACCGCGATGTCCTCAGTCTGTCTCACACCACTCATGGCATCGCAACGTAGTCGATCTTGGTCTTGGCGGAAACGCAATACTTTCGGCTCGTCGCCGGCCCTGCGCGCCTGCGGGCATTGCCCGTGCGGCCACGGCCACCCGCTGTCCGATCAGACCGATGAAGGTGTCTCCGTTCCGGCTGCCGGTGACGTCGGTTCCGCAGCGGGCTCTCGGTGCGGCTCGGAGTCGCTCGCGGCCGAGGACGGGCCGGTGGCGCGGACCCGGTGGCGCCTGAAGGCCGGGACGCCCAGCAGCCCGAAGCCAAGGGCCGCCGCCGTGAGATGGCCGATCGTGATGAAGTCCGGCAGCGGCCCGTTCCACTCGACGCCGCCGAGGGGCCACGCGAGGACGAAGACGGTCCAAGGGAGGCGGCCCCGGCGCGGCAGGGCGAGCGTGCCGAGCGCCAGCACGGTCTGGGCGCCGTAGCTGACCCCGTAGTCCAGGGCGTGCCGCACGGCCGTCGGATACCAGCCGTGCCGCAGCGCAACGGTGATGACGACAGCGGTGAGCAGGGTGGCCACGACATGCCCGCCGAGGAACACGGCGGCGGCGCGCCGCTTCCCCCACCGGCGCTCCGTCCAGGCGAGGAAGCAGCAGACACCGAGGCCCAGGGTGATCAAGGTACCCACGAACTCGACCGAGGTGACGTCCGTGAGCGTGCCGTCGAAGAACAGCACGCTGCCGAGCAGCGCGGACAACGGATGGTCGTGGAGGTTGTCCAGGTTGGTGCTGAGGTGGCCCAGCACGTCGGCCGCCCGATCGGCGGAGAGTCCGTGGCCGACCCAGGCGTGGCTGACCAGGAGCAGGCAGACATAGGCGAGGGTCAGCGGCGCCCGGCGCGGGTAGTCCCGCACGGCGCGGAACGATCTGTCCAAAGGGGCCCACAGTGACGGAGAGTTCATAGCGTGGCATTCTCCAGGCCGGACCGACGGCGGGGACGGGCGGGTACCTCAGCCATGACAGGGGGATCGGAATGTGGTCGACGGTGTCGTCGGGCGGTCTGCCCGCGGGAGAGCGGTTCGAGTGGTTCTCCGACCTCGTCTCGCGTGAGGTGATGCCTACCGTGATCAGCAGCGAGCGGCCGGCCTCCTTCCATACCGAGGCCGCGGTGATGGAACTCGGGGAGCTCCGGGTGTCGCGCCTGGCCTACTCGCCGCTGCGTTCGCGCCGCACGCCCGCACTGATCCGGCGGAGCGATCCGGAGCAGTACCAGCTGGCCTTGGTGAGCGCGGGCGCCATGTCGCTGACGCAGCACGGGAACGACTGCGGTGCCGGTGTCGGCGACCTCGTCTTCTGGGACACTTCGCGGCCCTCCGACGCCCGTTCCCCGACCGGCGACGACCGGGAGCAGCAGCTGGTGATCCTCCAACTGCCCCGCACGGTGTTGCCGTTACGGCCCCGCCAGCTCGACCGCCTCCTTGCGCGCCGCATCGCGGGTGGGAGCGGGATGACGCCGGTCCTGGCCTCTTTCATGACGAGCCTGGTGGACCACGGTGACCAGTGCACGCCGACGCAGCTGCGCCAGCTCGGCACGGTCGCCGCCGACCTCGCCGCCGCCTGCCTGGCCCAGCGGCTCGACACCGAGGAGCAGCTCCCCGCCGAGGTCCGCCAACGGGCCCTGGTACAGCAGATCCACACGTACATCGAGCACAACCTCGGTGACCCGCAGCTGAACCCCGCGGTCATCGCCGCCCGCCACGGCATCTCGGTACGCAAGCTCCACCAGCTCTTCCAGGGCCATGACGAGAGCGTCCACAGCCGGATCCGCCGACGCCGCCTGGAGCGGTGCCGCGCCGATCTGGCCCTGCCCGGCGCCTTGGGCCGGCCGGTCCATCTCATCGCCGCCCGCTGGGGGTTCAGTGGGCCGGCGGTCTTCAGCCGCGCGTTCCGTGAGGCGTACGGCGTCAGCCCCACCGAGTTCCGTGCGCTGAGCATCAACGAAACCTGCGCCGGCTGCACACTGCGGAGATCGGCTCTTTCCTAGGCTCGGTCGCACGAAGCCACGGGGAGCGGTTCGCGCTCCTCCCGCATTCAGGGGGAAACACGGTGGAACAGAACAAGAACGGGATCGCGCGGATCGCGGCGGTGGCGGTGGCCGCCCCGCTGCTGGCGCTGACGACCGCCACCTCGGCGTCCGCGTCCACGGCCGCGAGCACCGTCAGCTGGCAGAACGCGCAGACCGGCGTGTGCCTCAACTGGGAGAACACCTGGAACGGCGGCGTCAAGGTCGCGGTGGGGGGATGCAGCAGGTCGGGCAACGTCGACGTGTCGCAGTGGCGGGCGACGTCCAACGGGAAGTACTGGACCTACCGCCCGTCCCGGACCACCGACAGCGGCGGCTGGACGAACGTGTGCCTGACCTCCTACAACACCCTCGTCTACCTGGAGACCTGCCAGGACGGCAACTGGTGGCAGCAGTGGGAGGAGATCTGGACGCCGAGCGGCTGGAAGCTCAAGCACCGCGGTGACGGACAGGTGGCCGGCTACTTCCTGGACACCAACGGGTCGAGCCTCTACACGGAGCCCGGCAACCAGGGTCTGTACCAGGTCTGGAAGTAGCGGGTCCGGCGCCTGTCCGCCCCGCGCGGGCGGGCAGGCGCCCGTACGCCGGTGGCGCGGGGCCCGCTTCGATGCGCCGGTCGCCCGCTTGCCGGCAAGGCCGTCAGGTGCGGGTGAGGAACTTTTCCAGGACGGCGTTGAACTCGTCGGGGTTCTCCAGGAACGGGAAGTGCGAGCCGGCCGACTCCCTGGGGAAGACGTGGAGTTCGGCGGCCGGGATCCGTTCGGCGATGTACCTCTGGGAGTGCGGGTCGACGTGGCTGCCCTCGCAGCCGAGGACCAGGGTGGGCCTGTCGATGCGGGGCAGTACGTCGCGCCAGTCCTGCGCGCAGTGGTCGAAGAGCAGGGGGACGCCCGCGTACGCGGGGGTGGACTCGATCTCGTCGGCGACGAAGGCGAGCAGGGCGGCGTCGGTGGTGTCGCCGGTGAACATCGAGCGCACGAAGTCCTGCCGGGCCCGGCGGCCGTCGGGCCCGGCGAGGGCGGCGCCGAGGTCGAGCAGCCCGGTGACGTCGAAAATAGCGCCGGACTCACGCTGTTCGGCCTCGGTCATCCAGGGCACCGCGGCGACCGCGGCGGGCTGGTCCACGATGACGAGCCGGCGGATGCGGTCGGTGCCGTACTGGTCGATGAAGCTCCACCAGACCGAGGCGCCCATCGACCAGCCCAGCGCGTCGAACGCGGACAGGCCGAGGTGCTCGACGAGTTCGAGGACGTCGCGGGAGAGCCGGGCGATGCGGTAGCCGTGGTGCGGTTTCGCGGAGCGGCCCTGGCCGCGCAGGTCCACCGTTACGACGCGCCGCCCGGCGGAGAGCTCCTCGAACTGGTGGCGGAACATCTCCTGGGTCTGCCCCCATCCGTGCAGCATGAGCAGGGGCGTCCCCTCGCCGCCGCTGTCACGGTAGGCGAGACGGACCCCGTCACCGGTGGTGAAGTCCTCCACAGTCTTCCTTCTTCCTCTTGGTTGTGTGGGTGGGCGGCACATCGCCGACGCTCACGCCGGGCGGAGCGCGTGGACGGCCTGGATGATGAGGTCGGCTACGAGGCCCGGCTGGGAGAGGGTGATCGCGTGGGAGGCGGTCTCCGCCTCCTGGACCGATGCTCCGGCGCGATGAGCGGTGAACCGTTGGATCTCGGGGGGCATCGCCCGGTCGGCGCCGGTGATCAGCGCCCATGTGGGCTTGCCGCGCCAGGCCGCGACCGGTGCGGTGTCGGTGAGGGTGTTCTCGGCGATGGGGCGCTGGATCGCGGCCAGGACCTCCGCGAGGTCCGGCGCGACGTCGGCTGCGAAGACTTCGGGGTAGGCGTCGGCGCGGATGGTGAGCTCCGTGCCCGGGCCGTCGTCGGCGCGGGGGCACGGCGAGCGTTGCAGGGAGGCGACCGCCGGCGCGGGCGCGAAGCGGTCCTGGAGGTCCGTGTAGCTCTCCCCGGCCTCGGGGAGGTAGGAGGACACGTAGACCAGGCCGAGGATCCTGGCCGCGGCCCCGGCCGCGGTGATCACGGCCCCTCCGTAGGCGTGGCCGACCAGGACCACCGGGCCGTCGATCCGGTCGAGGAAGGCGCTGAGGTAGGCCGAGTCGTACGCCAGGCCCCGCAGCGGGGTGGCGGCGGCGAGGACCGGGATCCGGTGGCGCTGGAGTTCGGCGACGACACCGATCCAGCTGCTGGTGTCGGTGAACCCGCCGTGGACGAGAACGACGCTCGGGACGGTGGTCGGCATTGGCGGGGCCTTTCCGGGCGGGGCGGCGTCCAGAGGTTCTTCGGTCACGGCATGAGGTCTTGGGGACCCGGGCGCGAGGCGTGGGTCTGCCACTGGCTCGGGGAGATGCCGAAGGCGTCGCGGAACACCCGGCTGAAGTGCGCGGCGCTGATGAAGCCCCATCGGTGGGCCACGGCCGCGACGGTGCTGGTACGGATGGGGGTGCGGGCGAGTTCCCGGCGGCACTCCTCCAGCCGTCGGCGCCGCACCCACTGGCCGACCGTCACGCCCTCCTTCTGGAACAGCCTGTGCAGGTACCGCACCGAGATGTGGTGGGCGCGGGCGACTCTCTCCGGTGACAGGCCGGGGTCCATCAGGTTCGCGTCGATGTGGCGGCGGATCCGGGACAGCAGTTCGGCGCGGGTGGCCGGGTGAGGTGCGGTCTCCTTCTCCAGGAGATCGGTGATGAGGAGGGAGAGCAGGTCGGCGGCGTTGTGGGCGAGCCGGTGGCGGAAGGCGGGGAGTTGGTGGTGCGGTAGGCCCGAGGCGCGCTCCCAGGTGGCGAGTTCCAGCAGGAACCGGGAAGCCAGCGAGCCGATCCCGGTGCTTCCCGGGGCACGCAGGCCGCCCAGGTGCGCGAGTTCGCCGCGCGCGGGGGCAAGGTAGAAACGCGGGACGCGGAACCAGAGGAAGGTGCTGGACACGGCGTGCAGGAGGTTCGAGGGCTGGGGGGCGCTGCTGATCAGCAGGTCGCCCGGCTCCAGGGGGGTGTCCACGCCACGGCGCCGGACGAGCGCGGTTCCCTGGCGGTAGACGCCCACGTGCAGGTGGTCGTCGCGTCCGGCTCCCGGGGGCGGCGGCAAGAGGTCTATGCGGGCCGGCCCTCCGCCCGCCTGCGAGCGGGCACGGGCGGCCGGTCGGCCGGTTTCGGGCATGGCTGTGGTGTCCAACTGGATCACGGTGATTCCAATCCGGGGAAGGGGAGAGCGGCCGGGCGAGCGGGCCCGGATGGGACGTGGCCGAGGAACAGGACCCCGATGGTCTTGAACGCGGCGGGGTGCTCCGAGAGGTGGGGGAACGCGAAGCGGCCGTCTGGGCGGCGGCGGGGCCTGGTCTCGCGCGGGCTGCGGGCTTGCGGCCCTGGTGTGCCTCTGGAAGAAGTCTGGTGCTGGGCCCCCGGCGGCACCACCGACGGCCGTAGGGATTGTCCGGGCCCGCTTCCTCACTCTGTAGCAAGCGTCGGACGGGAGGGGAACTCCGCAGCTCAGAGCGTACGCATCAGGACACGCGCAGTGGTTCGGAGCCGGCCACCAGTTCGCGGATCCGCAGGCCCAGGTGGAGCAGCAGCCGGTTGACCCCGCTGTCGAGGTCCAGTCCGGTGATCTCCTGGATCTGGCGCAACCGGTAGTAGAGCGAGGTCCGGTGCAGGTTCAGGGCCTCGGCGGTCTTGGGCGCCGAACCGCCGTTCTCCAGGAAGCAGAGCAGCGTCTCCGCCAGCCGCTGGGTGGCGGGATCGTCCAGCAGCCGCCGCAGCGGCCTGGGGACGAGGGACTCGGTCAGCGCGTGCTCGGGGAGCTGCATCAGGACGGCGAACTCACCCAGTGCGTCCCAGTCGCCCACCCGCTCCAGATGTGCCAGCCGCCTCGCCGCCCGCGCGGCGACCCGTGACTGCTCGGCGGAGACCCATGCGGCCGCGAGCCCGGCCCGCCGGCCGCCGATGCCGACCACGGCGTTCACGCGCTCGCCGAGGAAGGTCTCCAACGCCCCGAGGACGCGCCGCGACTGGACGGCGAGCTCCTCCGGACACGGCTCGCGTTCGAAGGTCTGGAGCAGGACGGCCCGGTCCGCCCCGACCGTCAGGAGGCCACGCGCGGTGCGCGTGTGCGCATGCGCCTCCAGTGCGCCCCGCAGCGCCGCCGCGACCTGCCCGGGAGGCATCGAGGGCGCCGCCACCAGGACCGTACTGACGACACAGTGAGCCCGGTCGGGGAGCAGCCCCTGGTCCAGCAGCAGCCCCCGCGCCGTGCTCCGCTCCACCCCGTCGGAGCCGAGCAGTCCCTCCAGCAGCCGGCCCTGGCCTCCGGAGGCCTCTTCGGCCGACACCTGCTCGGCGTACATCTGCGCCGCGACACCACGGGTGGCCCGTTCGATGGCCGCGGTCTCGGTGTCGGTCAGCCGCCCGTCCGGGGCGACCACCATGAGGACGCCCAGCAGGTGGCCGCGCTCGCGCAGTGGCACGCAGTAGCGGGGCAGCAGGCCGAGGTCGTCCCTGCCCGCGAGGAATCCGGGCCGGGGCCACCGCATCACGCCCTGCGCCAGGACGTGCCGGATGACCTCGGCGTCGGCCAGGCCTTGCAGCAGGGTGCGGATGCGGACCGGGTCCTCGTCCCCGTAGTGACGGCTCGTGCAGATCATCCGGACGAGGTCGTCGTCGAGCACCACCGACCGTTCCAGCTCCGCCGCGAGTGCGTCGACGAGCGCCTGTAGGGCATCACTGGCACCGCGTGCCCGCTGGATCGAACCCGTCACGATGAAACTCCCCTGCCTGTCCGTACCGTGCTGAGACCGGGGCCGGGCACCTGTGCGGAGCACCGCCGTGGGACGGCGGCTCAGCGGGCACGTGCAGGACCTGCCGATCAATAGTGATCTTGCCTGGGAGTGCACTCGACCCGCGTAGGTCATTTGACTGTCGGGATGGACCACGGTCCTGCCGCCAACGCACGCATGACCGCCGAAGGCCGGGCCGAGCGGCGGCGCGGAGGGGCCGGGGCCGGGGGGGGCCGGGGGGCCGGAGGCCGGAGCGGCGGGGCTCTTCTTGACATCGGCGCGCCTCTGGATCCAGTATTCACTAATCAAATAGTGAAAGGGTGTTTGCCGGGATGATCGAATACCGGATCGACCGGCGCAGCGGGGTCGCCACCTATGTGCAGATCGTCCAGCAGACCAAGCAGGCCCTGCGCATGGGCCTGCTGGAGCCGGGCGACAAGCTTCCCGCCGCCCGGGAGGTCGTGGAGGCCACGGCGGTCAACCCGAACACGGTGCTCAAGGCCTACCGGGAACTGGAGCGGGAGGGCTTGGTCGAGGCTCGGCGGGGGCTCGGCACCTTCGTGCGCCGGTCGCTCGGTGCCGCGCCGGCCGACTCTCCGCTCAGGGGCGAGCTCGCCGAGTGGGCGGCACGCGCTCGGACGGCCGGCCTGGAGCGGGACGACGTGGCGGCGCTCTTCGCTGCCGTACTGGACGAGCACTTCGATTCCACCGCAAAGGAACAGGAAAACCGATGACGAGCACTGCCATCGAGGCGACAGGGCTGGCAAAAACGTTCCGGCGGCGCGGAGGGTGGGCCCTGCGTGACTGCACCTTCCAGCTGCCGGCCGGACGTGTCTGTGCGCTCGTCGGGCCCAACGGTGCGGGCAAGTCGACGCTGCTCGCCCTGGCGGCGGGGCTGATCGCCCCCAGCGAGGGTTCGGTCACGGTGCTCGGCAGCCACCCCGCCCATGTCCGGGCCCGCGTCGGTTTCGTCTCGCAGGACAAGCCGCTGCATCCGCAGCTCACCGTCGCCGAGACGCTCCGCATGGGCGCCGACCTCAACCCCGACAGCTGGGACGCGGCCACCGCGGAGCGGGTCGTGGCGAGCGGCGAGCTGGACCTCGGAGCGCGTGTCCGCTCGCTGTCCGGCGGCCAGCGCACCCGCGTGGCGCTCGCCCTCGCCCTCGCCAAGCGGCCCGAACTGCTGCTGCTGGACGAGCCGATGGCCGCCCTCGACCCGCTGGCCCGGCACGAGCTGATGGGCACCCTCATGGCCACGGCCGCGCAGTACGGCACCACGATCGTGATGTCCTCACACGTGATGGCCGAGCTGGAGGACTCCTGCGACCACTTGCTGCTGATCGGCGACGGCCGTGTGCGTCTGTCGGGCGACACCGACGACCTGCTCGCCGCGCACACCCTCATCACCGGCCCCGCGCGCGGAGCCGCTGACCCCGCCGACTTCGACCTGGCCCCGCACACCACGGTGGAATCCCGTGTCACCGGTCGCCAGGTCACCGCCCTCGTCCGCCCCGCGGGGCCGCTGCCCGACGGCTGGCAGACCAGAGAACTGTCCTTGGAGGACCTGGTTCTCGCCCACCTGCGCAACCCGGCGGCGCCCCCGCTGACCCTCGGCGCCCTTTCCGCCTCCGCTTCGCCCCAGGAGGCGATGTCCGCCTCCGCCATGTCCCAGGAGACGACCGCATGACCGCCCTTGCCCCCACCGCTGCCGCGAACACCCGGCATCCCTCCGCTCCGCCCCGTCTGACCCGGTGGCTGCTGCGGCTGCACCGCCCGGCGCTGTGTGTCTGGGCGGGACTCGTGATCGTGTTCTCGGCCGCTCTGCTGTGGCTGGGCGGCCCGCTCACCGACGCCGCCGGGGCGGCGTGGGAGCAGTACGACGCATGCGGCGGAGCGTCGACCTGCGTCTACGACCAGCCGTCGATCATTCGCTACAAGGACGTCTACTCCGTCACCACCTTCGCCGTCCTCACCGCGCCCTTCCTCGTCGCCGCCTGGGCCGGTGCCACGCTGACCAGCAGGGAGCTGGAGGCGGGCACCGCCCAGCTGACCTGGACCCAGTCGGTCTCCCCGGTGCGCTGGCTCACCGTCAGGCTCGCCGTCCCGGCCGCCCTCGTCGCCGCCGGCACCGGTCTGCTGGTCGCGCTGCACCACCTCGCCTGGTCGGCCGGAGAGGGCCGCATCGGGACCGCCAAGTCCTGGTCCGACTTCCCGACCTTCTACGCGGGCGGGATCGTCACCGTCGCCCTGGCCCTCCTGGGCCTCGTCGTCGGAGTGCTGGTCGGTCTCCTGTGGCACCGCTCCCTGCCCGCCCTCGCCACCTCCGTCGTCGCCACGGCCGGCGCGTTCATCCTCGTCAACCTGGCACTGCCCCATCTGTGGCCGAGCGTCACCCGTGTGACCGGCCGGGCTCAGGGCGCTCCGTCAGGCGGGGGGCTGACGGTCGAACAGGGAATCCTCACCTCCACCGGCTCCCGGCTGCCGGACCCCTACTGCGGCGGTGACGTCTTTCCCGACTGCCGCGCCACGTACGACGGGCTCGACACGGTCGGCTACTACCGCGACTACCACCCCCTCTCCCACTACTGGCCGCTCCAGCTCACCGCGACC
The DNA here is from genome assembly GCF_003721495.1 of Streptomyces sp. ADI95-16. Taxonomy (NCBI): domain Bacteria; kingdom Bacillati; phylum Actinomycetota; class Actinomycetes; order Kitasatosporales; family Streptomycetaceae; genus Streptomyces; species Streptomyces sp. ADI95-16. The sequence goes on from NZ_CP033581.1 coordinate 451,041, forward strand.
GCCCTCACCCTCGCCATCGGCGCGCTGCTGGTCTTCGTCGCGTTCCGCGTGCTGAGGAGCCGTACCGGCGGCGCCCCGCGCCGTGGGCGAGCCACCGCCATGTGAGTTCCGGTCCAACCCTGCCGGTCGCTCTCGCCGTACCCCCTCATGTCCTCAAGTCCCCTTCGAAGGTTGCTGTCTGATGCCGCAAGCTGCTCGAAAACAGGAGCCCTCCTCCGGCGGACCTCGGTGGGACCGGCCGGTACTGCTGGTGTGCGCGGTGTCGGCACTCGTGGTGGGGCTGGCGTCCCCCGCCCACACCTCGCAGCAGGCATGGGGCCTGATCGGCGCGGCGGGGTACGCCTGCGCGGCCCTGGTCGCGGCGCGGTCGTCCACGCCGTGGGCCCGCTCCCCCGCCGTGGTCGCGGTCACCGGTGCGGCGGTCCTGCCCCTGCTGTACCTGTCGGTGATCGGCAAGGCGCAGATGGAGGTCGGCGTCGTGGAACGGGCGGCCGATCTGCTGTTCTCCAGCGGAACCCCCTACCACGCCGCGCCGCACGCCGTACGGGACTTCAACCCCTACCTTCCCGGCATGGCGGTCTTCGGGATACCGCACCTGATGTTCGGTGACACCCCGTTCGCCAGCGCCCGCTTGTGGTTCATCGCCGGCTTCCTCGCGTCCGTGGCGGGAGCCGTGCGGGCGCTGACCCGGGGCGGGGACCTCGGTACCGGTACGAGGGGCATCTCGCGCGGCGTCACCGGGCCGACGGGCGCCCTGTGGCTGGTCGCCTGCCCCGTCGTCGCGCTGCCCCTCGGCATCGGCGGCGTGGACCCGCCGGTCATCGGGTTGCTCTGTCTGACCCTGGCCTTCACGCAGCGGGGCCGGGCCGGACGCGCGGGCCTGGCCGTGGGGGTGGCCGCCGCCCTGAAGTGGACCGCCTGGCCGGCCATCCCGGTGATCGTCGCCGTACTGGCGGTGCGCGGCGGGAAGCGTCCCGCGTTCACGTGCGCGGCGGCGGCCACGGGGCTCGCCGCGCTGACCATCACGCCGGCGGTGCTGGTCGATCCCGGCGCCTTCTACCAGAACGTCGTCCTCTACCCGCTGGGCCTCGGTCCCACGGCGTCTTCCGCCCAGAGCCCCCTGCTCGGGTACCTCATCGTTCTGCTCTTTCCGCACGGCAAGGCCGTGACCACGGCGCTCATCGCGCTGAGCGCCGTGGGCGTGGGGACGTCGTTGCTGGTCCGCCCGCCGCGGACCGTCGTCGCCGCCGGCGACCGGCTGGCGCTGGGCCTGCTCCTGGCGATAGCGCTGTCCCCGGCCACCCGCATCGGGTACGCCGTCTACCCCATCGTCCTCATCGCCTGGCCCCGTTTCACCGCGCGGCTGTCGAAGGACCGCCCCGCCGAGCACCGGCCCCCGGGCGAACCGCCGCACCGGCGGCGGGTCCCGGAGCCTCCCCTCGTACGATCCGGCGCCTCGTCGTAAGGGGTCGGGGGGACCGGGACCGCCTCGTACCTGACGGGGATGCCCGTCAGCGGGCGCTGCCGATGTTGCGGTCGGCGTCGGAGCCGCTCAGCATCAGGGTGGTTTCCTCGATGCGGTGGAAGCGGCCGTCGGGGGCGAGGTCGGCGAAGAGGTAGACCTCCATGGTGACGGTGCTGCCGTCGTTCTTGGTGATGTGGCAGGTGTGCCGGTCGGCGTACTTGTCACCGTCGTACAGCTCGTCGTGGACCTCGACCGTGCCGCTGGCGACTATCTCCCGCAGGTGGCTGATGTGGTCGAGGAACTCGGCGCGGTCGGCCCACTCGCCGTCCGTGCGCTGGCGGTACCCGGAGGTGAAGTGGCGCTCGGCGGCCTCTTCCAGGGTGATGTCGCGGTTGAAGAGCAGGTCGTTGAGGGCGGCTTCGATGCCGGTGCGGCTCATCGGGGATTCCTTGCTTCTTGAGGTGTGGGATGTCAGATGTGCGGTGTGAAATGTAGGACGGTTTCGGGAGGCCGGGCGTTCCGGCCCGGCTTTCAGGCGGCGGTCGCGAGCGTGGTGTCGAGTTCGGGGGCCGGGCTGCCCGGGGCCGTCGAAGGTCAGGACGGTGTACCCGCGTTCCGCGGTGGCCGGCGCTCCGCTGAAGCGGAGCTCCTCGGCGGTGCCGCCGAAACCGCTGTGCATGATCAGGATCGACCCTTAAGCACAGATCTATGCGTGCGCCCGCAGCCGTAGACCGCGTGGGCGCCAATAAGCAAATCGATGTGCTTATGGCGTGGGTGACTTCGAAACAACCGGCCCAGCGCCTCCGCACGAGCCCCGAGCACGTCCGCTCGGCCGTCCACCAAGCCGTCATCGACCTGTTGTCCGACCCCGGCGGCGTGGACCTCACCATCCCTGCGGTCGCGCAGCGCGCCGGGGTGAACCACACCAGCATCTACCGGCGCTGGGGCAGCCGGGAGGCGCTCCTGGCCGACGTGGTCGTCACCCGTCTCGAACGGGACTCGCCGCCGGCCGACACCGGAACCCTGCGCGGCGACCTGAGGGCCTGGGCCGAAGCGGGCGCCGCGAGCATCCGCACCCCCGAAGGGCGGACTGCTCATCCGCTCCTCGTGGACCGCCTCCTCGGCAGCCCGGAGACACCCCGGCCGGCCTGAGCGGGGGCTACCGACCGCCGGCGCCGCCCTTCGGTTCAGGGCTCGCGCAGGCGTACGGCGAGTGCCGCGATGTCGTCGTCGAGGCGTCCCCTGCTGTAGCGGACGAGGTCGCGGTGAAGGGCCGCGAGCAGCTCGCGGGGCGGCGTCGGGGGCTGTCGTCGCATCCAGGCGGCCAGCGGGAAGAACTCGCCGTCGCGGGCGCGGGCCTCGGCGATCCCGTCGGTATAGAGGAGCAGCAGGTCGCCGGGGGCGAAATCGAAGGTGTCGACGTTGTAGTGATCGCCGATCAGCTCCGCGAGGCTGAGCAGCGGGGAGGGGGTCACGGACTCAAGGACACGGAGTTCCCTGCGGTTCAGGAGCAGCGGCGGGGGGTGTCCGCAGTTCAGGATGTTGATACGTCCGCCCCCGGGCGGGATCTCGGCGAGAAGGGCGGTGGCGAAACGCTCCATCGGCCCTTCGGGGGGAAAGGCGGCGTTGTAGCGCATGCTGCTGGCGTCCAGCCTGCGCGCGACGTTGACCATGTCGATCTCACCGTAGGCCGCCTCCCTGAAGGCGTTGACGATCGCCGCGGCCGCTCCCACCGCCGGCAGGCCCTTGCCGCGCACGTCACCGATGAGCAGCCTGACCCCGAACGGCGTGTCGACCACCTCGTAGAAGTCCCCGCCGATGCGGGCCTCCGCCGCGGCCGCGAGGTACAGCGACTCGATCTCGATGTTCCTGAAGCGGCGCGGCATGGGGCTCAGCACCACCTGCTGCGCCGCGTCGGCGACGAGCCGCACGTGAAAGAGGGTGCGCTCGCGCTGGAGCCGGACATGGCTTCCGTACGCGGCGGCCACGGTGACCGCGATGATCCCCGCGACCGTCCACCAGGTGCCCAGGTCGGGGAAGACGAGGCTGAGACCGACCATCAGGATAATGCAGACCGTCCCGAGGAGGACGGTGGGCAGAACCGGCCACATGGCGGCGGCCAGCGCAGGCGCCGCGGGCAGGAGGCGGCTGAAGGCCATCTCCGGCGGGGTGGCGTAGGCCAGGCTGGCGATCACTACGGTCAGAATGACCGGCGACAGCCGGACAAGCCTCCACGGGCCGTAGCGCCGACGGAGCCTCGGCCGTCCGGACTCGATCACGCTTCCCACAATATCCGTGCAATAAGGGCAAAGCGCTCTGAACGTATGATCGAACACGCCGCATACATACCCAATACATCTGTTCAATACATTTGTACAGATCATGGGGCGATGGCTGGCACCACCGGTTGATCGTCCCGTCGCGGGGTACCGGAGCGGCATGGCTCCCGAGAACGCTTCCGCCCCCGCGACCGGCTACGTACAGCCCGATGTCGACGTCCCTTCGCTGACCGCGGTGCTCGACGGCGAGTACGCGGGGATCCGCGACCTCGTCCGTACCAACCTGGCGACGTACGCCTCCGTCCTCGAAGAGGCCGACGAGCTCGGCATCGACGCGTTTCGCGATCGGGTGCGCGACGTCGTCGTCAAGATGGCCGCGACGGGCCAGACCGGCATGGGCTTTCCCGCCGAGTACGGCGGGGGCGGGGACGTCGGGGCCTCGATCGCCGCGTTCGAGACGCTGGCCTTCGGCGATCTGTCGGTCCTGGTGAAGGTCGGCGTGCAGTTCGGGCTCTTCGGCGGCGCGATCCTCCACCTGGGCACCGGGCGCCACCACGCCGCCCACCTCCCGGACCTGATCACCGGGGAGCTCATGGGGTGCTTCGCGATGACCGAGACGGGGCACGGCTCCAACGTGCAGGCGCTCGGCACCGTCGCGAGGTACGACACCGCGAGCGGCGAGTTCGTCATCACCACGCCCGGCGACCACGCGCGCAAGGACTACATCGGCAACGCGGCCCGCCACGCCGAACTGGCCGTCGTCTTCGCCCAGCTGGAGGTGGACGGCCGCTCCCAGGGCGTGCACGCCTTCGTCGTCCCGATCCGGGTCGGCGGCGAACCGGCCCCCGGCGTCCGGATCGAGGACGACGGCCGCAAGATGGGGCTCAACGGTGTGGACAACGGCCGCATCTGGTTCGACGGCGTGCGGGTGCCGCGCGAGGCACTGCTCAACAGGTTCGCCGACGTGACCCCCGAGGGCGTCTACGAGAGCGCGATCGACAACCCCAACCGGCGCTTCTTCACCATGCTCGGCACCCTGGTCCAGGGCCGGGTCAGCGTCGCGGGCGCCGGGATCAGCGTCGCCAAGGTCGCGCTGTCGATCGCCACGAAGTACGCCGTACGGCGACGTCAGTTCGAGGCAGTCCCGGACACCGAGGAGCAACTGCTCCTCGACTACGGCCTGCACCAGCGGCGCCTGCTCCCGCTCATCGCCCGGACGTACGCCCTGCACTTCGCGCAGGACGAAGTGCGCGCGCAGCTGCACGAGGTCTTCTCCGGCATCGAGGACGACGCGCAGGCGCGGCGCCGGCTCGAATCGCGGGCCGCGGGCATCAAGGCCCTCGGCACCTGGCACGCCACCCGGGTCGTCCAGGAGTGCCGCGAGGCGTGCGGCGGCGCCGGCTATCTCGCCGTCAACCGGTTCGCCGCCCTCAAGAGCGACAGCGACGTCTTCACCACCTTCGAGGGCGACAATCACGTCCTGCTCCAGCTCGTGGCGAAGGGGCTGCTCACCGATCACGCGAGCGAGTTCGAGGACCTCGACCAGCTCGGCATGGTCCGCTACGTCACCGGCCTCGCCGTCGAGACGGTCATCGAGCGGACGTCGGCCCACAAACTGCTCGAACGGGTAAGGGACCTGCTGCCCGGCGGCGACGAGTGGGACCGGGAAGCCGGTCTGCTCGACTCGGAGTACCAGCTCGCCATGGTCCGCTTCCGTGAGGAGCACATGCTGGCCGGCCTGGCCCGGCGGATCAAGCGCGGGATCGACCAGAAGCGCGATCCGGGCGCCGTCTTCTCGCAGGTGCAGGACCACGTCATCGCGGTCGCGCGGGCACACGTCGAGCGACTGGTGACCGAGGCCTTCGTCGACAAGGTGCGCGGACTGCCCGAGGGGGGAGAGAAGACGGCGCTCGCCCTCCTGTGCGACCTGTTCGCCCTGTCAACGATCGAGGCGGACCGGGCCTGGTTCATGGAGCACGGGCGGCTGACCGTCCAGCGTTCCAAGGCGATCAGCCGCGAGGTGAACGACCTGTGCCGCAAGGTGCGTCCCCTCGCGGTCGACCTCGTCGACGCGTGGGGCATCCCCGCCGCCATGCTGCGGGCACCGGATCTCGTGGGCTGATCCGGGATCGCGGCGAGGCTAGGGTCTTCCACATGACGAAGATCAACGTGATGACGATCGCCATCACGACAGCCGCACTCTCCCTCATGGGCGCGTCCGCCCCCGCAACGGCCACGGCAACCGCCACGGCCACCGTGGCATCGGCGCAGACGGCACCCCTGGTCACCACGGGTGCCCTGTTCAACGACCCCACCAACCCGGCCGGTCAGAACACGATATTCAGCCACATATCCCGTCTCATCGACGGCGCCGTGCCCGGATCCGACATCAAGATCTCCTCGTACGTCTTCGAGTCGGACTGGCTGGTCGGGCGGCTGAACGCGGCTCACCTGCGGGGCGTGAACGTCCAGGTGATCCTGGACAGCGAAAGCACCGCGCGTCAGGCGGGCGGCCCCGCCTACGTCGCGCTCCGCGACGGGCTGGCCCGGAAGACCGCGACCTCGGGCAACTCGTGGGTCCGCGTGTGCGCACAGGGGCAGGCGTGCCTGGCCAAGGACCCGAACCCGAACGACTCCTTCCCCAGCGTCAACCACAACAAGTTCTACCTGTTCTCCCGGACCACCGGCAGCGCCACGGCCACCGTCCCGGTGGACGACGTCGTCGTGCAGACGTCCGCGAACCAGACCACCTGGGACCGGGAGAAGGCCTGGAACGACGCCCTCACCGTCGCCGGGAACGAGGTGCTCCACGACGCCTACGCCTCCTACTTCAACCAGTTGGCGGCGGCTCAGGCGAACCCCGCCCTCCAGGTGTCCGACCTGCCGAACGACACCCAGGCGGGACCGGCGAAGGCGTACTTCTTCCCCCGCTCCGCCGATGTGGTCCTCAACATCCTCAACACCGTCGACGACCCGGTGGCGGGCCAGCCCGCCTGCCACGGCAATTCGGCCGGGTACGGCACCGCCGACGGCCGTACCGTCATCCGCATCGCGATGCACCAGATCACCCGGCCCGAGGTCGCGAAGAAGCTGTGGGAACTCGATGACGCCGGGTGCTACGTCGACATCGTCTACCGCAAACTCGACAACACCGGCACGCAGATCCACGACCAGCTGGCCAAGCCGACCCGTTACGGCGGCATCAGCCTGCACGAGCTCAACGACGACACGATCGCGGGCGGCACCGCCACCCACTCGAAGTACCTCCTCGTCGAAGGCACCTACAAGGGCCTTCCCGACCAGAAGATCGTCTTCACGGGCAGCCACCCCTACACCCTGTCGGGCCTGAGCAACAACGACGAGGCCCTCCTCAAGTACGACGACACGCCCCGCACACCGGTGACCAACAGCCCGGTCTTCGACGCCTACCGCGAGAACTTCTGGGCCCAGCGCACCCACGCGGACCAGTAGCCACACCGAGCACCACCGCCCGGGCCGGGCGGTGGTGCTCGCTACGGGGTGGCCCTGGCGGCGAACTTGGCGACGGCTGCCGAGGTGACCGGCGTGAAGAAGTTGACGAGGTTGCCGTCGGGGTCCCGCAAGAGGAGCGAGCGGTTGCCCCAGGGCATCGTGGTGGGCGCCTGGACGAAGTCCTCCACGAAGCCGCTCAGGTTCCGGTGGACACGGTCCACGTCGTCGACGAGGAACTCGATGATGACGCTGTGGTTGTCGGCCGGCCGGGCGGCGCCGGGCGCGAACAGGGGCACGGTACGGGTTCCGGCGATGGCGAGGGCGGCCGAGGCGGTCCTGAGTTCGGCGAAGTCTTCCGTGGCCCAGTTCGCCCCCACTCCGGTGGCGCGCTCGTAGAAGTCGACGAGGCGGGCGACGTCGCCCGTGATGATGCGGATCGAAACGAAGTCCATGGGGTCTCTCCAGGTCAGGTCGTCGGTCTTGGTGATGACCTCACGCTAGAGCGAATACCGGACAGGATCCGCCCGGTATCTGCGGGAGAATTCTTGGCATGCCCCGACCCATCGCGCGCGTGCTCACCCTGCTGGAGCTCCTGCAATCGGGCGGCCTTCGGACCGTCGCCGAACTCGCCGCCCGGCTCGAAGTCGACGAGCGCACGGTGCGGCGGTACGCCGATCACCTCCTCGACCTCGACGTACCCGTGGAGTCGGTACGTGGCCGCCACGGCGGCTACCGGCTCGCCGCCGGCTACCGCATGCCTCCGCTGATGCTGAGCGACGACGAAGCGCTCGCCGTGCTGCTCGGCCTGGTCGCCGGTCAGCGGGCCGGCCTGATGAGCGCCGCGGGCGCGGCGAGCGAGACGGCAGCCGCCAAGATCCGGCGGGTCCTGCCCGAACGGCTCGGCCGCAGGCTCGACGCCGTACTCGGCTCCCTCGCCTTCACCGCCCCGCCCCGTACGTCGGCGGTCCCGGAGACCGCGGTCCTTCTCGCGATCGCGGACGCGGTGCGCCATCACCGGCCGGTTTCGATCCGGTACACCGCCGCGGACGGCCGGCACAGCGAACGCACGCTGCACCCGTACGGGCTCGTCGCCCACTCGGGCAGGTGGTACGTGACCGGTGGGGATCCCGCAGTCGGCGAGGAACGCACCTTCCGGCTCGATCGCATCGCCGACGCGAGGACCCTGCCCGGCACGTTCGAGCCGCCCACCGGGTTCGACCCGGCGGAGCGCGTCCTGGCGGGTCTGGCCACCGCTCCGTACCGGCACGAGGTGACGGCGCGGGTCCAGGAGACGGCCGAGTACGTCCGGGCGAGGCTTCCCACGGGCCTCGCGATCGTGGAGGAGTTGCCGCCCGAGGACGGCCCGGACCCGGAGGGCGGGCGCTGGTCCCGCGTCGAGATGCGGGTGGACCGGCTCGACTGGCTGCCTGCCGTACTCGCCTCCCTCGACCGTCCGTTCGTCATCGAGCGACCGGACGAACTCCGCGGGCTCATCACCGCGTTCGCCGCGCGGCTCGCCGACTCGGCCCGGAACACACCGTCGAGGGAGGGCCCGGGCCCGATCTCGGTGGCGGACTGAGCGGTGCTCGGGCAGGCTGAACCACATGATTTCGGTGGTGCAGAACGTGGCGATCGACTGTTCGGATGCCTATGGGCTGGCGCGGTTCTGGAGCGGGGTGACCGGCTCTCCGCTGCATCCGCAGAACAGACCGGGCGACCGGGAGACCCAAGTGATGCTTCCGCAGGGCCCGCTCCTGTACTTCAACCAGGTGCCGGAGCCGAAGACGGTCAAGAACCGGATCCACTTGTGCCTGCGCCCGACGACCTCGCGCGAGGAGGAGGTCGAGCGGCTGTTGGCCCTCGGAGCCACCCTGGTCACTGATCACCGCAAGCCCGACGGCGCGGGCTGGGCCGTCCTCGCCGACCCCAACACTCCTGACTACCAGTTCTGAGGATACGCGCACGTCAGCCCCAACGACAGAGCCCCGCACGGCACTTGGCCGCACGGGGCGTTTTGCTGTCTGGAGCTGGTCAGCACCGAGGGGTCCAGCGCATCGCGGGCAGCTCGTCCCACTGCGCGCGGGGCGGGTACCGGTAGATGTGATCCGGGCACGTGTAGTGCGTGTATCCAGCACCGCTCATGCTCTGCACCGAGCCGACGACGATGGGGGCGTTGGTCCAGTGACCGCAGACTGTGAAGACATCGGGGGCGCACTCTTGGGGCTCGCTGGTCATGCGGACACCCCCGCATCAGCGAACGCAGCGTGCGGGAACAAGGCTCCGGGGTAGCTGTACGGGTAGTCAACGCCCATCGTCGCAAGCGCAGCAGCGCGCCGACGTTGCCGGATCATGTGCAGCTCTAGTGTCTGCTCCGCTTCCCTGGCGAGCAGCCACGGGCCTACGCGGTGGTGCCACGGGGACGGAATGGACCGTGCGAGGACATGCACCGGAATCGGGGTCGTCGGGGCGCAGATTACGAGGGGCAGGGGTTCGGGGCGAGGGGCGGGGACTGCCGCGTGTCGTCCATGGGCAGGCAGCAGTATCCGCAGCACCCAAAACAGTGCACGGGCGATAGAATCGCGCATGTCGTTTCAGCTCCCTAAAGCTGTTTCGGCGGAGCCCCGGCGGAGCCCCGGCGGACCGATACCAGCGGTCTTCCGGGGCGCTTTCGTATGCGGAGAATCACGCTAAGCCAACTCGTCTAACTCGTCTACCTGTCTAACTTGTCTGCCTGTCTAAGTCGCCTAACTTTGGCCCGTTGTCTACGCTCTCCCCATGCCAGAGCACTCGCCCGACCCCCACACGCCGTACGCCCCGTATATGCGGGTGCTGGACGCGCTCACGGCAGATATCAAGGCGGGCAGGCTCGGGCCGGGCGACCGCATCCCTTCCGAAGCCGATCTGTGCGAGCGGCACCAGGTTGCTCGGGAGACTGCCCGCCGAGCCGTGAAGGTTCTCCGAGAACGCGGGGTCATCCGGACCGAATGGGGGCGGGGGTCGTTCGTCGCCGAGCGAGCCACCGAAGACAAGCGCCAGGGCGACGCGTAAGGCCCCTTCGGGGCTCGCCTTCCCTCACGGCACAGGTGCCAGCGCGGACGGAAGGTTGGAGGCGTCAAGGACCGTGACGCCCCGCAGCTTGCGGTACAGCCGTTGGGCGAGCATCCCGGGGTACCGGGGCTTGTTGAAGCTGGAGTACGTGTCCTTCTCAGACGGAATCCAGTGCCGCAGATCATCGCTGACGCGGTACAGCGTTCCGGATACGCCACTGAGCACCGACTTACGGACGAGCAGCACCCGCACGGTCTCTTCACGCGGCAAGAAAGGACAGTGCCGCAGCGACAGGGGCAGACACGTCCGGCATAAGGGAGGTGCGTCGGTGGTGATCCGGTTGAGCGGTCTCGGTTGCTCCGCGGGACGCTGCCACTCAACGAACAGCGTGCCCGCGTCGGTCTCGGCGGGTTTCGCGCACACCTGACACAGCAGCCCTTCCATGCATTCGCGCTGCCGCAGTGGGTCCATACAGTCGAAGATGACGCGCCCGCGCTCGCTCGCGCTCGGCCTGGTCATGCGGGCCCACAGGTTGCCGTGCGCGTCGCGGTCATCCGGGCGAGGCTCGACGTAGGCGAGATGCGGAACGCCGTTGCGCGGCACCTCCAGACACATGTCTGCCTCACGGGGACCAAGCTCGTTGGCGTAGGCGGCAACGTAGGGGACGAGAGCGGGCACGGCTGAACTTTCTACGCGAGGACGGAGAGGGACGCCCCGCCCATGTGCCACCAGGGCAGTACACGAGCGGGGCGGCGGAACCTTGCACAGTGCGCACCGTGGGTTGGTCCCTCATCCGTTGCTGAACACGCCCAGCGGCCCCGCAACGGGTCTTGCAACCCGTTCTCGGCGCTCGTCCCCCGGGCGGGGGTGGTGCGGTCCGAAACGGGCGTCTGTGGTGCTGGTGAGAGCTAGGCTCCGGCCATGCCCGAGCCTTTCGTGAACGGCGACGTACACCACCGCGCGTGCGGTATCTGTCCGTCCCGCGTCCACGCTGTTGGTGAGTTCGACGTGTTCGAGCGCCCGACCCCGGAATGCCCGTTCAACAAGGCTGACGGGCACCGGTACTTGAACGATGGGACACCGGTCTGCGTCCACCCCGAAAAGGTCGGGCTGCCCGCGAAGCGCTACAAGAGTGAGAACGCCCCGCTGACTGTCGAGCTGCAACTACCGCCCGACCCGTCCGCAGTGGTGCCGTACCTGCATGACGTGCTGTACGGCGCGGCTCCGGTCCTGCTCGATGACCTGATCTCTCAGGCACAGCAGCAGATCCGGCAGCACTTCCCGGAGCTGGACCCGCTCGCGGTCATGCGGCAGGCACTCGGCTAGCCGCTACGCGGGCACGGGTTCGAACGTGATGCTGTGCGCGAGACCCATCCGGCGGAAGCCCGCCGCCTCGTACTTCGCCCGCAGGATGTCGAGCCGGCGAGCCACTTCCGCGTGCGTGATCCAGTACCGGGCGGGCGGCTCGCCCCACGCGGCGCGGTACGCCTGGTGAGTGTAGTCGTCCCGTGTCCAGTCGGTGTGTTCCTGGTCGGTCTGGTGGATGATCTGCGCGCCGACCCTGGCCGTGATCCGGGCGAGGATCTGCGGCTGAGCGATCATCGCGTGCGTCATCTCGTCCACGGGCACGGCGACGGGGATTTCCGCCGCGCGCTCGTCGCCGGTCGCCTCGAACACTGCGGCCTTGAGGCAGAGCGCCCGCAGACCCTCGGTGAACAGCGGGGCCGCGTCGTCGGCCTGGTCGTACTCGCTGATGACCGGACCGCCGGAAAAGCACGTCCAGTCTTCGTCATAGCGCAGGCTCGCGGCCTTGAACGCGGAGAACTCCGGATCGGCCTCAACGGCCGCCAGGATCTCCCGTGCGCGCTCTGCGGTGCGCTCGGCATGGGGAAGGGTGTTCACGGGTGTTCTCCTTCGGTCATGGTGCGCGATTCGGGCTCGGGTCGAGCGGCCCGCCCTGGTCACAGAAAGGGAATGAGCCAACCCGACGTGCGACGGGCCTTCCTGTGGCTCGTGCGACCAGAGCGGGGGCATGTGGACTGTCCGTCATCGGCGGGCAGTGTCGGGCTGGACTCGGGCGGGGGCACGGCCACGGGCCAGACGGACAGGGTGAAGCGACACCCCTTGTCCGGGACGACCACGGAGAACGGCGCACCTTCCTTGAGCTGGTCCCGTGCTTCCTGCTGCTCCTCCGGGTGCTCGGCCCAGATGCGCAGTTCCGCGGGAGTATCAGGGACGGGCACAGGGTCCACCCGCATCCACGGCATGACCCACGCGGAGCGCGCCGGGTCGGGGTCGAGTCGGTCCGCGATGCGCTCGGCCTCGCTCCGTAACCACCGCAGGGCGAGTTTCGGCGAGATCGTTTGGAAGGTGCCGAGGACGTACGGCACGGTCTCGCGCGTCCCGTACACCTCTCCTTCCGCGAGCACTTCGCACCAGTAGGCCCGAGCCGATATCCCCGCACTGGACCGCTCGGGGTTCCCCATGGCCATTCGTGCGTGCTTCTCCATGTCCGGACCCTCCTTGCGGCGTCATCCCTTGTGGTGGTCGGTGCTCGCACTAGGCAACCGTCCGACCACGCACAGCGGTACCGTTGGCGCGAGGTCAGGAGTTAAGAGCGTTAAGCAGTCAGAGCACGGGAGTTGGGGCCAGTGACGACACGACAGCCGAACGCCGGACTTGAGCGGCTGTACCGCGAGAGCGGGTGGACCCTGCGGCAGTTCGCCCAAGAGGTCAACCGCATAGGGACCGAACGCGGAACCCCCCTGAAGTACCAACAGCCTTCAGTTCATCAGTGGTTGAGCGGTCACCTGCCGAAGGAGTCTGTCCGGCCGCTGATTCTGGAAGCGCTCGCCCGGAGACTGCTTCGGCCCATCACGCACAGTGAGGCGGGCTTCCCACAGGATCTCGGAGATCAGGAACCCAACCACCCCAGTACGGTTGAAGGGCTGCTCGACCTGGGGAGGAAAGATATGGACCCATCACGCCGAAGCATTCTCGGGGTTGGCCTATTCGCTGTCGCGCTGACTGTTCCCAACTGGCCCGATGTCGTGGGCCGAATGGAAGCTGTCCAAAAGGGCCACGTTCAGCGCATAGGAATGGCAGACGTTCAGACCGTCGCCGCAATGACTGAGCGAATTTCCGATCTAGACGACCAGTTCGGCGGGCGAACAGCTCGCCCTATGGCTGCCGCGTTCCTCGTGAACACTGCGACCCCATATCTACGTGCAGAGGCGCCGGGCAGCGTACGCAAAGCAATGATGGGCGCCGTTTCGGACCTCTGCTATCTGACTGGCTACATGGCGGTAGATGAGGGTCTACACGGATTGGCGCAGCGCTACTACCTCAAGGCATTGGAACTCGCCGGAGCCTCCGAAGATCACTTGACTTTCTGTACGACACTTCGGGGGATGAGCGTTCAGGCAGTCGATTTGGGGCACGGAGCAGAGGCAATGCGACTTGCGGACGCCGCTGCCGCAGCCTCACCAAAAGCGGGTCCGCGAATGCGGGCATTCCTTGCCGGCCAACAAGCCCATGCGGCGGCTCAAACCGGGGACCGGGTTTCCGCGCATTCCTATTTGAACGAAGCCGAAATCGCCATGGAAAAGGCCGAATCGCAGTCCAAAGCCTTTGGCTCTTACGACCCGTCATCACTGCTTTACCATACGAGCCAAGTGAAATTCGAATTGGGGGATGTGGCGGGATCGATTTCGGCAATGCAGCAGTCGGATCAAATCCGCCAGAGCGTCTATCGCCGAGCGCGTGTCCGGCATCGTTGCACACTAGCCGAAAGGCAACTCGACCTCGGCCACCTTGAGGCGGCCTGCCAGACATGGGCTCTCGCGCTGGATGATTACCCGAGCCTGCAATCCGGCCGCGCAGACGAGCGCGTCAAGACTATGCACAGCCGGATTAGGCCGTACCTCAAAAACCATGCGGCCCGAGAGCTCTTCGAGCGGGCACGGCTAGTGACCCCTCCGCAACTAATGCCTCGTTGAGTTCCGGCATTCGACAGAGCACAGAACGAGGAAGGGCCCGGTACCTCTCGCAGTGGGCGAAAGATACCGGGCAAGGGGTGGGGGGCCGGGTTTATGATCGATCCCTACAGTGCTGAATCAACAGGCTGTGCCGCTATTCACACACGTAACGGGAACACCGAGTCTCCGCACAAACGCGCTAACTAGCCGTGCGAGTTTTTGTGCTCCCGGCCGATCTGGAGCGGGAGGAGACGGGAGTGCCCCCCTGGTCTAACCAAAACTCTCAGTGATGAGTGTGCGAGAGAACAGGCCGGCAAGCTAACACTTTCAGTCCCGCTGGGAGATGTGATCCTCGCGGGCCTGCTTAAGTTCATCGGCAAACTTCGCTCCAAGTTCTGCCGCCTGAGTCTCGACAGCCGACTGAATCGTGTCAAGTATCATGGCGGCGTACCAACGCTGTTCGGGCGCTGTAACTACTTCACCAATCGAGCGCTGTGCTCGCTGCGCCTCATTGATTACGTGTCCACGCCGATAGCGGGCAGCCCGGTATTCGACGTATGCCGCAAACCACGGTTCAGCGGAAAGGGCTTCCATGAACCGCTCTTCGGCATCGTCGCCGGACTTCCCGGCCTGCTCAGCTCGGGCACGCCAGGTATCGGCGAACTCGCGGTCATAGACCGCCCCACGCTCGGCCCTGCGGGTCGCTTCGGCTTCCTGCGCTGCCTCCAACTCTGCCTGTGCGTTCGCGAGCGGGGTAGAGATCTTTTCCGCCTGCGCCTTGAGCTTCGCAACGCGCTCGGCAGCCTTCTCGATTTCGTTCATGGTCATATCAGTTGTCACCCTTCATCACGTCGCGGCCGTGCTCGGCTGCAATCTTCTTGTCGTTCTCGTAGTAGCCAAGGCTCATCCGGAGGGACGTGCCGAGCGTCTCGAACACTTCGGGGCGCGAGTTACGCAGTGCTGCGAGTTCTTCCATGCGCTCATCCCGCTGGAATGCGTCGGCGCGGCTCTGACCCTTGTCTCGCTTACCGTCCAGGAATTCGGCGCGGTTGAGATATTCGCTCATGATTGCTTCCTTGTTCTGCATTCGGGCATGAAAAAACCCCTGCGTATGGCACGTCAGGGGGAGAATCGACGTCCGGGCTTCGCCGGATATGTGGCAGGCTCGCGCTACGCGGTGTCGTTCCGCGGAGCCTTGATCAGGGCACGAGCGGCCATCTGCGTGGCGTGGTAAACGTCCGTGCGGCAGTCCGCCGAGCAGTACAGCGGACGACGCCCCCGACCGACGTAGTGCAGGTCGTTCGAGCAGTTCGGGTGTGCGCACATGCCGGACCCTGTGTCCTCGGCGCGCTGTCGTGCGTCGGTCACGAGAGCAAGTGTTGTGCGTGCGGCGGCCTGGTCGCCGCTCAGGGCGTCCTGTGCGGCGCTCTCAGCGCGTCGCAACAGCGCGCAGACCTCAATGTGTCGTGTGGTGTCCATGGTTCCTCACTGGCGTGTCAGGGGAGATGGGTCGTGTCCCGAGATTTAAGGGAGTGCGAAGGGTTCCCGCGCGCACGGCTTCGGTGGTCCGCGGGCCTGGGATGTTTCTTGGTGTACGGGTAACAGGGACTCAACGGCTTCCAGTCCTCGCGAACGGGTTGGTGACCGCCCCTGGTTCCCCATTAGTAGGGACCGAGGGTTTCTTGTATTGGCGAAGAATGAGGGTGCTGAGGTGTTAGGAGAGACCCCGCTCTCTCTTCTCTCTAGGTTTTTCTTGGGTTCCCAAAAACTGTCGAAGTTCGACACCCTCAACACCATTTCGCCTCGCTGTAGAGCAACCCCGCCTGATGGTGAGCCGGCGAGGGCCGCTGTATGCCCACGTACGGACAGCGGAGAGCCCCGGTTGCCCGTGGGGCCAGTCGGGGCACCCTGGGGGCGCTATGCGGCCGCCAGTTCGCGGACGGACTCGGCCACGGCGGCAGGCTCGACCAGGCGCACGCTCGCGCCCGGGGTCGGTTCGTCTCCGCGCGCATCGGATTCCAGTGCCGTTGCGACTCCGTCGAGCCCTTCCGCTGCGGAATCCAGGTCACCGCGCATCGTGAAGTCCACGCGCCGTACGTCGAGGGTGCGCCACCCACCTCGGACACCGCGCCGGACATCGAGCCGAACGCCAGCTTCGATCAGCATGGCTCGTCGCCCCGCTGTGTCCTTCTCCGCCCACTCGTCAGCGAACGTCCTGCCTGTGTTCGTGACGATGCGCTGCGCCTCGGTCTTCTCCCGGGACTCCAGGTCGGCTATCCGGTTGTCGAGCGCGTCCGCTCGTCGCTGCCACTCGGCCGCAGCGTGCTTGGACTTCTGACGCCCCTCTTGCTCCTGGTGCTCGGCGAACTCGACAGTAGTGGCGCGCAACTCGGGCCCGGGGTCGTATCCGGGGATGGTCACGACGTGCGTTGTCTGGATGGGGCCGACCAGCCGCAGGAACTCGGCGGTCACGTACTCGTCGGCCCAATCGCCCCTGATGTTGGCGGACTTATCGCACTTGAACCCGCGCGAGTACGGGTTGCACTTGTACGTGGGGCGCTGCTTGGAATCCTGCTTGTTCAAGTACATCCGTCCGCCGCATGAGTCGCAGTGGATTACGCGCAACAGCAGTGCGTCCGTGTCTTTCCGGTCCCCGTTGTCAATGCTGCGCTCATCCAGTACCGCGCCGATGCGGTCGAACTCCTCGCGGGTCATGACAGGCTCGGCCGTGGCCATGATCGGGTTGCCCTCGGCGTCCCGCACGGGCTTGCCCCGGTGCATCTTCCAGCCGAGCAGCGTTTCATTACGCAGCATTCGTGTAATGACCGCCGGGTTCCAAAGGAATGCGTCCTTAGTGAGCCCCTTGACCCCACCGGTTTTCCCGCCGGTCTTCCGGCCCTTCTTTACGGACCAGTGGTCACGCGGGCTCGGGATGCTGTCAGCGTTGAGACCCACGGCGATGGCCGAAACGGTCTTGCCCTCGAACAGTTCACGGACGATACGGACGATGACCTTGACCGCATCGGGGTCGGGGACGAGCGTCCAGCCGACTCCGCCGTGTTCCTTGGGCATGGGGGCGGGCATGTAGCCGTATGGGGGGCGTGAGCCGCGCCACCGGAGCACCATCTTTCGGATGGCAGCCATAGCGCCGGTAACCCGGTCGCTGATGCTCTGCGCCTCTACTTGTGCAGCAAAGGCAAACATCGTCATTTGGAGTTCCGCCATGGGGTCCATGGGATTGCGGAAGTCAAAAACGATGCGCCCGCCTCCGCCGATCCCCTCGGCGAAAACCAGCACCTTTCGGTGCTCGCGGGCCCACTTCGCCAGCTCGTGCATGTCGGCCATGGACCGGATAGCGCGGTCAAAGCGCCACCACACCAGCGCGTCGAACTCGTCGGGGCGAGAGAGCCATGCGCCGAGGGCGGGACGGTCAAAGGGGCTGATCTTGGAAGCCGAGACGTCCAGGTCTACCGCTTCGCGGAGCTGGTTCCCCTCGCCGAAGCTGATGTTGTGCGCTGCCGCAGCTATGTCGTCGGCCTCTCGCTGCCGCTCGGGGCTGGTGGTCTCGTCAGTCAGCACGGACAGACGGACACACCGCACGCCCCGAAGGGTCTCGGTGTAGACCGTGCCCGCGAGGGGGTTCCGGTGGTCGGGTGTTCTCTCCATGGTCTTTGGGGAGAGCGAAGGTTTCCTGGTTTCAGTCTTCTGCATCCCCCTCGTAGGGACCGAAGGTGTCGCGCCTGCTGCCTTCCCCATGCCCTCTGTAGGGAGGGAGGAACTCCCGCTACCCGGCTTGACCAGGGCCGATGCCACCATGCCAGCACTCCAGAACCTCTAGTTCTGAGTGTTGAGAGACCCTGAGGGCAATGAATTCTGTGTCCTGCGCAGCGAGTCCGATCACGCGGCGATGCCTTCTTAGGGGGCGGACGCTCAGGTCGAGAGCCCCGTGGCTGTCGGCGTCGTCACGGGCGCCCCGCGACCATCAGCCGGCCGGGGGCACGGCGTAGGGACGCAGCAGCATGAGCGAGTCCTCCGAGGTCGCCACCATGGCGAAGGGGAACCGGTCGAGCTCGAGGCAGAGTGCGACGTCATCGGGGTGGGCTCCTTGACGCACCCCCCGCGCCAGCTCGGAGGCGGCGCGCGACGCACCGGCCCGGCGGAGGAACTCAGCCGGGTCCGTCTCGGCCCCGGCGGCCCTCCGGGCGATGTACTGGGCGCACGCCAGATCCTCATCGGCTCGGCCGTCCTCGCCGGTGACCACGAACGTGACACCGTCACCCGCGCGCGTCCGCAGGAGCCGAGCCGTTGCCTCCGCCACCACGAAGGCGGCGCACAGCACCAGCGACGCCTCTTTGACCGCGAGGGCGCCGACCGTCCCCGCCGTGGTCTTCTGTACGACGGTCCGTCCGGCAAGGTCGGCGGACCGCAGCAGAGCCGGCGAGTTGACGGCGTCGAACCCGGGCGCGGGCGGACCGTCCTTGAGTGCCACCCAGTCCGGGTGGCGCGCCTTGAGCGCCAGGGCCTCATCCAGCGACTCGGCGAGAACGATCTCCTCCGCACCCTGGGCGAACGCCCAGGCGGCCACCGTGAAGGCACGCATGACGTCGACGACGACCGTCACGGGCGGGACTTCGGCCAGCTCGTTGATGCCGAGGAAACGGGTCTGCATGCGGCCATGATCGCCCATGCCCGGACCCCGTGTCGTCGTGTCAGAAAGTCACCGGGACTCCGGATCCAGCCAGGGCCTGCGCCCCGGTCCGGTCGGGTGCGTGCCGGTGACGCCCATGACCACCGAGTAGAGGCTGGTTTCCGCCGTGATGAAGAGCCGGTTGCGCTTGGGTCCGCCCCAGGCGATGTTGGCGACCGCCTCGGGAACGTTCAGTCGTCCGAGCAAAGTGCCGTCGGGGTCGTAGCAGTGCACCCCGTCGGTCATCGCGGCCGCCCAGAGCCGGCCGTCGTCGTCGAAGCGGAGGTTGTCGAAACGGGCCGCCCCACGGGCTCCGGCTTCGGCGAAGACCTCACCGTCGGACAGCGTGCCGTCCTCGCGTACGTCGAAGACCCGGATGAGGCCCGCCCGGGTGTCGGAGACGAAGAGCTGCCGCTCGTCGGGCGAGAAGACGAGGCCGTTCGGAGCCTCGAAGCAGTCGGCGACCAGCCGCACCTCACCGATCGCGGGATCGACGCGGTAGACGTTGTTCGAGCCGATCTCGCTCTCCGCGCGGTAGCCCTCGTAATCGCTGGTGATGCCGAAGTCCGGGTCGGAGAACCAGATGGAGCCGTCAGACTTGACCGCGGCGTCGTTCGGGCTGTTCAGACGCTTGCCCTGCCAGCGGTCCGCCACGACCGTGACCGTGCCGTCGTGTTCGGTCCGGGTCACGCGGCGGTTGCCCTGCTCGCAGGTGATCAGCCGGCCCTCGCGGTCGAGGGTGCTGCCGTTGGTGTGCCCGGCGGAGCGGCGGAAGAGGCTGACGGCGCCGGTCTCCTCGTCCCAGCGCAGCATCCGGTCATTGGGGATGTCGCTCCAGATCAGCTGCCGCGCGGCGGGCAGGTAGATCGGCCCCTCGGCCCAGCGGCAGCCCGTGTAGAGGACCTCCAGGCCGTCATCGCCGTTCATACACCGACCGGTACGGAACCGGTCGTCGAGCATCTCGTACAGCGCCGGTCGCTCGGTGGTCATGGTGATCCTCCCCATCCAGGCAGATGCCGAATTTCATACGGCACATTGAGAAGATTGCCGGATGGGATATGGCCACCGCAAGATCAGCCCGAACTGAGAGTTGTGGATCACATCGATCGGCGTACCGCCCACGCAAAAACGCCCGGCCGGAGAGTCTCGGCCGAGCGTGCGTGCGTGCGTCCGCGCGTGGGGGTGCGGGAGCGGTTTAGTACCAGTGGTTGGCCTGCCAGAAGTTCCAGGCGCCGACCGGGCTGCCGTAGCGGGAGTTCATGTAGTCCAGGCCCCACTTGATCTGGGTGGCCGGGTTGGTCTTCCAGTCGGAGCCGGCCGAGGCCATCTTCGACGCCGGGAGGGCCTGGACCAGGCCGTACGCGCCGGAGGAGGAGTTCGTGGCCATGTGGTTCCAGCCGCTCTCGTGCGAGACGATCTTGTCGAAGGCGGCGAACTGGGCCGGGTCCTTGATCATCTGGTGCGCGATCGCCTTGGCGCTCGTCGGGGCCGCCGCCTGGGCGGGAACCGTGGCGAGCATGGTGCCGGCGACGCCCAGGGCGACGATGCTGCCGGCGAGGGTCTTCTTCGAAGCGGCGAAGCGACGGATGACAGCGTGGGACACGGGGGAACCTTCCGAAGGGGACAAGGACCGTCGCCGCATGCCGAAGACATGCGTGAACCACTCACACGGGTGGAGAGGGGATCCGCGGGCTCCGGGTGAAACACCCGTGCCGCCCGGCGACATCAACCAGTTAGCCAGCCGGCCGCGGCCCTGGCAACGACCCCCGTTACTAGCCGGGATCGGAGCGGGGGGCCGGGAGGCCCGCTCCCGGGCCGCCCGCGGGGGTCGCTACGGGCGGAACAGGGGCTACTAGCCCTACTCGTATGTGACCTGGGTCCTATGGGACGCCTCACCCGCAGGGGGCCCGGATCTCACCTTCCGTGGCCGAGCATGTGCGCTCGTGCGACGGCTCCGGGGGCGTCACTGGGCAGTCGAGGGCGGGTCGTACCGCTGGAACATCGGGGCCTGGCGTGTACGTCCCTGCTCGCGCATCTCGTCGAAGCGGCTGCTGAGCTCTTCGTGCAGGGCGTACGGGTCGGCGAAATCCCAAGGAGCCGTTGCGCGGAACACCTCCAAGAGCTCCAAGGAGAACAGCCCCCCGTGACGGCGCAGGTCGACCGCCGCGAGGTCGCCCGGAGAGCTCGCCAAGTAGACGGCCTGGCTCCGAGCGGCCACGGGGCGGCCCTCGGGTACGGACAGAAGAGGTGGTGGATCGGCCTCCTCGACGGCCGGGCCCGCGCACGCGTCGATGAACCACAGTTGCCGGTCGCAGGAGCGCACCGCGTCCGACCGGAACGCCTCCAGCGCCTGCTCAAGGTGCAGGTGCCGGCCCTCGCGCCCGTCGGCCGTCAGCAGGTGCCGGGCCCCGGAGTGGTCGGTGAAGCCGTGTCCGCTCCAGAAGACCAGGAGGAGGTCCGCACCCGTGCCCCCGGCCACCTCTCGGAACAGCCCCTCTGCCACGTTGTAGGCGGTGGCTTCGCGGACGGGGACCCCCATGTGCGTCGTGAGGTCACGGTTGACCTCCACGGGTGACACCAGGGCGGTGATGTTGCCGGGCGGCACGCCCTCTTCGAGCAGCCAGTCGGTGATGTTGCGCGCGTCCTGCGCCGGGCCGTCGAGGTCGCTCTCGCCGTGGTCGCCGGCGTACCGCTCCACGCCGACGACCACCGCGAAGACGCGGCTGCGGTCCACCCTCGGGGGGACGGGTTGGACGTTGTCCTCCAGCGCGGGGTCGTTCCACAGCAGTACGGGCAGCGCGAGTTCGCCGGTGTGGTTCCAGGAGTTCCGGTGCAGCGCGTGCAGGCGGTCCGGCAGGCTGCCGCTCCCCGCCAGCAGCTGCCGCACCTGCTCCCGGAAACGGGACGTGTCGGCGCTCGATCTCGCACCGTCCCTGTTCCACAGCACAGCGGGAACACCCGCTGCGAGGGCGGCATCCAGCTGGCGTCGGTGCAACTTGTGCCCGTGGGTCGGCGGGCCGTCGAGGACGACGCACGTCACGTGGGGCGTGCTGCCGAGACGGGCCCGGACGGAGTCCGCCGAATCGCTGCCCGCCCAGCACACGCCGAGGGGACCGGTCACTCGACCCCCGGCCTCCCGCAGGTCCCGCCAGCGTAGGTCACGGAGCTGCCGGGATTCCCTCGTCACCTTCCGATCCGCGCACCGGAACACCACGCGGTAGAGCAGTCCGTTCGGCAGGCCGTCGCGGCCTTCGGTGTCCAGGACGCTGTCGTTCCACTCCTCGACGCGCAGGCTCAGCAGCTCGCGCGGTACGTCGACCACGAGGAGCGGCGGCTCCACCCCGACGGGCAGCGCCGCCCAGCTCCGCAGGAGGGTGCGCGCGATCGCGTCCCTGAGCACCCGCGGATCGCCCACCACATGGCGGGAGTTGACGAGTCGCAGCCCGGGCAGTGTTCTCGTCTCCATGGCGTACTCGTCGGGGCTCGCCCCGGACGGCGAGAGCCGCAGCCACAGGCCGGCCGAAGACGACGACGCGGGGGCCTGGACGACGTCCGCCCCCACCGGCTCCGCCGGGGCGGGAGTCCCCGCGGGTTCCACCCCGAGCAGCCGCAGGACCGCCTCGCTCGCCGCGGCGAACGGGCGGAGGCCGTTCGGGATGCGGTCCGGGGCGCCCTCGGCGGCGACGGCGACCGGGAGGCCGGGGCCCTGGACGGCTTCCGCCTCGACGAAGCGGCTCAGCGCGAAGTAGACCTGCCAGGCGTCCTCCGCGGACAGGGAGGTACGCAGTGCCTCGCGCACGCCGGGCCGGAAGCGCAGCCGCAGCTCGCCCGTCTCCGTGCCGGGGACGTGCTCGAACAGGTCGCTCACCACCAGCTCGGCGACCGCGCCCGTGCCGGAGTCCGGTTCCATCGCCGCCTGTACGGCGCGCAGGACCGGGAGGGACAGTTCCGTCTGCGGACTGCACAGGGCGGCCAGCCGGCGGGCCGCCGGGGACGAGACCCGGCGGAAGGCCCCCAGCAGCAGCTCCGGACTCGCGGCCGCCTCCGGCTCCTGGTCCGGGGCGAGCGGGTCCGGGGCCTCGTCCTCCGGGTCGGAGAAACGGCCTCCCGGCGGGATCAGGACCCCCTCGCAGCCCGCGCCGCCCGCGGCCATCAGCGTGCCGGCCCAGGCGTCGGCGTCGGCGGCCGAGAGCCCTGCCACCGGGCAGGCGAGCCACGTGCCCAGCGCCTCCGGGTACGCCGCGGCGAGCAGGATCCGCAGGCCTTCGGGGAGGTCGAAGGGGAGCTCGGCGGAGCGCGCTCCCCTCTCCCCCGCCCGGAGCGTGACGAGGGCACCGTCCAGGCCCGTGTGCGGCCACAGCGTCGGCGGCAGCGGGTTCAGCAGCACCGTCGCGGTGGACCGTACCCAGTCGCGCAGCGCCTCCCAGATCTCCGGCGCGTGCCACCCGTCCGCCACGCAGTCGGACAGGACCAGTACGAGGCGCCTGCCGTGGGGGTCACGGAGCCGTTCGGGCGGAACGGCGGTGCCGGCCGCGTCGTAGAGGGCGGGCGGGCCGTCGGGATCGGTGCGCAGCCGCCAGCGACGGACGGTGCGGAAGGCGCCGAGCCGTTGCAGCAGGGCGTGGAGGTCGTCGGCGAGCTCCCGCCAGACCTGCATCGAGGGTGAGCCGTCCACCACCAGGTCGAGCTGGAACCAGCGTTCGGGCAGCGGGGCGAGGACGGGTGTCACCTGACCGGTGCGCGCCGAGAGCGCGATGGTCTCCTCGATGTCCAGCCCGAGCTCCCGCCCCCGGGGGAAGGGCTGCCTGAGCGGGCGCAGCGCGCGGGCGAGGGCCGGGGCGCCGGGCAGGGCCGTACCGCGCCGGACTCGGCCCACGACCGCGGGGAGGTCGCCGGGCCCGCCGGGGGTGTCGTAGGTGCCCAGGTCCTCCTCGGCGGGGTACGGGTCGACGGCCGGGCCGGGCTCCTCCGGTGTGACCGCCTCCTGCGGGGGCGTTCCTGCGGCCGGGGGCCCGGGCGGGCCGGACGGCCGCCGCTCGTCGGCGGACGTGTCCGGGCTTCCCATGGCGGCGCACAGCCACAGGGCGTCGGCCAGCGCCACGGCGTCGAAGTCCGCCTCGATGCCCCGCAGTCCGCGGATGAGGTGTTCGAGCATGTCAGGGCGCGTTCAGGTCGTCGAGGAGGAGGTCGACCAGGCGGGCGCGCAGCGGGTCGTCGGGGGCGAGGCCGCCGGTGACCAGGTGGACGGCGTTGAGGAGTTGGTCGGTGGCGAGGTTTTCGCGGCGCCCGATCCGCGTCTCGAACGCGTCCAGCACCGTGGCGGCCCGCTGCGTGGCGTCCTCGCCCAGGTGTGCGGTGACGATCTTCACGAGGTCGTCGTGGCTGGGGTCGGGCATCCGGAAGCGGACGCAGCGGCGGAGGAAGGGCGGGGGGAAGGTGCGTTCGCCGTTGCTGGTCATGACGATGAACGGGAACTCGGTGCAGGTCACGCGGCCCTTGTGGACGGTGCCGGTGGCGTCCGTGTCCTCCAGCCGGACGGTGATGTCGTCGTCGCGGTGCCGGGTGAGTTCGGGGATCTCGAAGGTGCCCGACTCGATGACGTTGAGGAGATCGCTGGGCAGGTCGATGTCGCTCTTGTCGATCTCGTCGATGAGCAGCATCCTGGGGCGCTCCCCCGGCATCAGTGCGGTGCCCAGTGGCCCGAGTCGGAGGAAGAGGCCGATGTCGTCGGTCTCCGCGCGGCGGGTCGCGTCCAGCCGGCCCAGCGCGTCGTAGCGGTAGAGGGCCTCGGTGAGGGTGCTGCGCGAGGTGATGTGCCAGTTCAGGACGGGCCCGAGGGTCAGTTCGTGTGCGACGGCGGAGGCGACGGTCGACTTTCCCGTTCCGGGCGAACCGGTGAGGAGGAGGGGGCGGCGCAGGTGCAGGGCCGCGTTGACGGCCTCGACCAGGCCGTCCGGTGGCCGGAAGGTGCCGGCCGCGGCGGCGGGGGTGGCCAGGCGCCAGGACGGCGGATCGGGAAGCCGCTCCTTCCGTGCCGTGCCGTCTCCGCGGTAGTGGGGGTTCCAGGTCATCATCGTCCTCTCGTCCGGGTGCCGCGGGCAGCCGTCCCGATGCCCGCCGTATGGGTGCCCGTCGTCCGGCAGAAGGCGAGCCAGGGCCGGTCGTCCCAGACCGCGCGGAGCCCGGCCAGGGGCGGCGCCGCGTCGTCCGCGCGGGTCCAGGCGGCGCGGTAGGCCTCGGTGAAGCCGCCGGGGAGGGTCACCCAGCGGTCGCGCACGTCCTCCTCGACAGCGGTCCATTCGGACACCGTGCGGTCCGGCCACAGCAGGATCGGGAACTGTGCGACGAGCGCCTCGAATAGGCTCTCCCGGCCGTCGGGCACGAAGCGCAGGCCGAGGGCGCCGCGGTACTCGTTCTTGCGCAGCCGCTCCTCGAAGTCCGCCCGGGCATCGGCGGCCCCGGGGTCCACCCAGTCGATCGCCCCGTACACCTCGTCGCCCTCCTCCTCGACGTGGCGCAGCCGGTAGCCGGCCTGGCGGGCCAGACGGCGCAGGTGCTGCGGGGGGTGGAGACGTTCGCCCCAGTGGAGGACGACCTGGTGATGGGCTCCGAGCCGGGTGCCGACGTCCGCTTCCTCGGCCCGCCAGCGCAGCAGGGTCCGGGTGGGCAGGGCGATGTCGACCCGGTTCCGGTAGGTGAAGCCGGGGAGGTCCTCCGCCCAGTCCAGGACCTTGCACAGGGCTTCGACGACGCCCTCGGCGGTCGATTCGCAGGGCACGACGGGGAGTTCGTCCGTCGGATGGCCGCGCTCGTCCAGCAGCCAGGCTTCGGCCGTATCGGGCCACTCCTGGGCCGGTGCTCCGCGCAGGTGGACGACGAGGCGCCGGCGGGCGTCCTCGGCCCGCCTCCTGGACCGCAGACGCAGCCGGTCCGCCTCGGCGATGTCGTATCCGCCGGCGCGGCACCAGTCGTGGAAGGCCGGGTCCGCGGTGTCGACTCCGGCGGCGGCCGCGAGGTGCACGACGAAGCGGAGCAGGGCAGGGCGGCTGTCGGGGTCGGCTGCCGGCCGGTACAGGACGACGGCGTCGAGGTGTTCGGCGAGCCCGTGGGGCCGGACGCGGGCGGAGTCGGCGACGCAGTCGAGGAGGACGCGGCGCAGCGCCGCCGGGTCGGCGGCCTGCGGCATCCAGGCGGCGATGAACGCGTGGGCGTCCATGGCCAGGGCCAGGCCGCGGGCGACGTCCCGCAGCCGGATCCCCTCGGGGCCGGCGGGGGCAGGGGCCAGGTCCGTCAGGAGGCGGGCCAGGTCCTCCCGCGTCCAGTACGGCCGGTCGAGGTGTGCGGCGAGGGCGGGTTCCGTCGCGGCGGCCCGGCGCAGGGCGCCCGCGAGGGCCCGCGCCCCGAGCGCCCCCGGCCTGGTCCACGGGGGCGCGGCACGGTCGGGCCGGCCCGCCCGGTCGGCCCCGTCGGCCCGGTCGGCCCCGTCGGCCCCGTCGGCCCCGTCGGGGTCCCGGCACGGGACCTCCGCCGGCGCGGGGTCCGCGAGGGTGGTGGGGCCGGGGGGTGCGTAGGGCCGGTAGAGGCCGCCGCGCTGGTGGAAGGCGATGTCGACGATGTCGGCGACCCTCCCCCGGGCCGTCCTGGCGGCGCCCTCGGCCACCGCTTCCTCGAAGGCGAGCCGCAGGGACGGTGTGCCGGGCTCGCCGGCCGCCGTGACACCGGTGCATTCGACGAGGAGGTACGTCCCGTCCGCGACGAACCCGTCGAGCGCGTCCCGCACGGAGGCCGCGCCGGCCCGGGTGCCCAGCAGGCCCTGGCTCATGATGAGGTGGTCGCGCGGCGCGGGGAGACCGCTGCTCCAGAAGTCGTCCAGGTCGCCGCCGAGCCAGACCGCGGCCAGGGCGTGGTCCTCCAGCAGGACCACCAGGGCACGCAGTTTGTGGGCCAGGCACAGGCCCGTGAACAGGAGGGTCAGTTCGAGGCAGTTGCCGCCCCGGGCGGACACCTCGCCGGGAGGCCGGATCAGCTGCTCGGCGGTGTGGAAGCCGGTGAAGTCGATCGCGGCGGTCTCGTAGCGCAGCCCCTGCGCCGCCAGCCCCTCGTAGACCATGCGGACGGCCCCGCGCGGGTCCGCCGAGCGCTGGAGGTACGTCGGCCAGGGGCCCGGCTCCGCGTAGCGGAGCGCTATCTCGGCGGGGTCCACGTAGCACGCGAGGCGGGCGGGTTCGGTCCTCTTCCACCGCTCCCACCGGCCCGGCGACGGCGGCGGAGCAGTCACCAGACCTCGACGACGTCGGTCACCGAGCGGCTGCCCACCGTCACCGTCACCTCGTACGTGCCCGGGGTGAGTCCGGTGACCGTCCAGCGGGCGGCCCCGTCGTGTGCGTCGAGCACGGTCCGCGCGCGGGCGCCGCCCGGCGGGGAGAGGGAGAGGACCGGCGGCTCGCCCCCTGCTGCCGTCTCGGGGCTGCGGCAGGTCAGGACGACGGGCTGGTCCGCGGCGTACACGTCGTCCACGTGGAGGGCGAGGGCGAGCGGGTCGGGGCCGGCTGCGAATACCGTGCCCGGAACATCCGCGTCCGGGCCCTGGAGGTCCCGGAGTCCGGAGCCGGGCAGGGCGAGGGTCCGTACGAGGCGGTCCAGGACCGCGTCCGTGGCGTGGATCGTGGAGTGCGTGGCGTTCTCCCAGGCCCAGGTGCCGGTGCCGGACAGCTCGACTGGGATCGCCGACACCGCCGGGACGGTCCGGTCACCGGTGCCGAGCCACTGCTGGGAGTCGTCCAGGGCCGCCGGTTCCTCCGTGATGAGCAGGCCCTTCTGGTCGAGGACGGCCGTCTGGAGGGTCGGGTGGCCGTACCCCACGACCGGGACCACGCAGACCGGTCCGGTGCCCTTGCCGTCCATGGGGCGGTGGAAGTCCTCGTACGCGGCCTCCGCCCGGCCGAGGTCCAGGGCGCCGAGCGGGACGGGCGAGGCGTGTACGTGCCGGGCACGGGCTCCCGGCCGTGCGCCGGGGCGGCGGTCCACGAGCACGGGATAGCGCGGGAGCAGCTGGTGGACGGAGGTGAACTCGCCGATGACGGAGGAGACGGTGTCCAGGGTGGTCCCCAACGCCCGTACTCCGCCCGCGAGGACGTCCAGGGCGGCGAGCGAGCCGCGGAAGGGCGTGCCGAAGGTGATCAGTGTGCGGCAGTGCTCCCAGCCGCCCAGGACGTCGAGGTAGTACTTGGCGACGAGGCCGCCCATGCTGTGGCCGAGGAGCACGGTCCGGGGCCGGCCGTAGGGCCGGGTCGTCGCCCACTTGGGCAGCTCCCGGTCGACGAGGTCCTTCAGGCGCTCGGCGGACACCCTGTTGTCGCGGCGCCAGTCGTAGGGGAACTCGAAGTAGTTGGCCGGGGGGCCGTCGACGTTGGTGTCGCCCGGGACCAGGTCGAAGTGCCCGAGGAGCCGGCGGCGCAGCCTGCGGTACTGGTTCAGCTTGGCGAGGCCCGGGATGGTGACGGGAGCGCCGATGAGGCCGGAGGCGACGATGCCGTCCTCGTAGCCCGGGTCGTCGAGCAGCCGGTGGTCCCCGGCCAGCTGCTCCAGGGCGTGGCCGAAGGGGCGCAGGGCTCCGCCCAGGGCCAGGGGCGGCTTCCAGACGGGGGCGCCGCCCCGGTGCAGGGTGCTGCCGCCGATCCCGGGCAGCACCACGATGAGGTCGTCGAAGCGTAAGCGCGCGTGCACGGATCCCCCCTGGTACTTCCGCCGGGCCCCATCATGCCCGCCGGCGTGCCCGTCCGTGGGCCGGTCGCCGGATCCGGTGCCGCCCCGCCGGGCGCGTTGAACGTTCGTTTATCCCGCTGCGACACCCTGTGGAGCCAGGGGTACGGCGAGGGATTCGGCCGTGTGGGGCGGTCGCGCGGTACTCCGGGAGCGAGTGGGGTGCGCATGACCACGGCCGCGTATGTGAACAGGGCGAGCCTGCGGTACTCGATCGCCTTCATCGGGTACCCGGACCT
The DNA here is from genome assembly GCF_003721495.1 of Streptomyces sp. ADI95-16. NCBI lineage: Bacteria > Bacillati > Actinomycetota > Actinomycetes > Kitasatosporales > Streptomycetaceae > Streptomyces > Streptomyces sp. ADI95-16. The sequence goes on from NZ_CP033581.1 coordinate 479,969, forward strand.
CGAAGGGGAGGTCGAGAGCGTCTCACACCGGGCGCTGCGCGGGGACAACCACTACCAGGACCTGCCCGAACCGGCGGAGTGGACCGGCGCCCTGAAGGGGATCCAGCACCGCAAGGACGCCGAGCGGCAGGTCGTGAACCTCCTCGCCGACGAGGTCTACCGCCACTTGGGATGCCGGAGCACCGCGCAGTACCGGGCGCGGATCCGTGCCGTGCGCAGGGGCACGGTCGACCTGTACTCCGACATGGGGCCGTGCCACTCCTGCCGGTCGGTGATCAAGGACTTCCGGGCGGACTTCCCGACCCTCGCCGTCCAGGTCCGCTACCGCAACGCCCTGCGCGGCGGCGGCTCGGCGGCCCTGATCCCGGCCGGTGACGGCCTGTACGGGAACTACGGCGTCGGTGACGCCGCGCAGCGCGAGGACGGCCAGTGGGTGAAGGCCTACCCCGGCGATCCGGTGGCGGCGGCCACCGCGACCTTCGACGTCAAGGTCGCCGGGCCGGACGGCGACCGGTTCCGCGGGACGGCGACCGCGATCGACCAGCAGCCCCACGCCCCGTACCTGTACCCGGCGCCGAAGGTCACCGCGGTGCCGCTCGACGAGGTGGCCGCCGCGCTGGACACGGTCGCGCGTTCCATCAGCGACCAGTTGGCCCCCGGCCAGCGGATGCGTCCGCAGTCGTTCCGGCACTGGATCCAGGGCATCGACCAGGGCACCGTGGAGCTCAGCTGTGAGCGGGGTCCCGGGCAGGCCGGCCGGGCGGCGGTCGCGGCGTTCGTCGCGGACTTCCCGAAGGTACGGGTCGAGGTGGCCTACGCGGCCGCGGCCGCGCACGCCGCCGGTCAGGGGTACGCCGATGCCACCGGGCAGCCGGGCGGCGGCTGGCTGAAGGTCTTCGCCGCGAGCCGCTGACGCGGCCGTCGCCGACGCGGCCGTCGCCGACGCGGGCTCGGGGGCCGCGCGGCGGGGCCGCGCGGGGCGTGGACGGAGCGCCGTTAGCCGGGCGTTAGGGGGCCGTTGGCCAGGGGTGGGAGGTTGATGCGCAAGCCGACCACCCGAAAGGAAGCTCGTGCGCAGTTCACCGTTACCCCAGCTCACAGCGCCGCCCTCCGCACCGTCTCCCCGCCGCCCCCGGCGGCCCGTGGCCTACGGGGCGGTGGCGGTCCTCGTCGCGGCGGCGGCCTTCGTGGCCGGCCCGCAGGCCTCCGCCCGCTCCACCGATCCGGCGCCCTCCCCCGCGGCCCGCGCCGACTCGCCGCCCGCGGGGTTCGCGTCCTGGGGCGAGCTGGCCGCCGCTCAGCTGCCCTTGAGCGAGGCCGCCAACGCCATCGAGGGCGCGCTCGGCGATTCGCCGGCCTTCACCTCCCTGACCGTGTCCGTCGAAGACCGGTCGGTGACCCTGTACCACAAGGGCGGCGAGGAGCAGGTCGAGGCCGCCGTGGCACCCCAGCGGGCCAAGGGCGTACGGGTGGAGCTGCGCTCCGCGCCGTACAACAGGAGCGAGTTGAGGGAGGCGGCGGCCGGGCTCATGGGGCAGTCGCTGACCATCGACGGGCAGCTGACCAGCGTGCACTCGGCCGGTGCCCGGACCGACGGATCAGGGCTCGTGGTCGAGGGCGCGCCGCTGCGCGCGAACGACACGAACAGCGGGAACGGGCGGGCCCGGACCGCCGAGCCGGAGGTGCCGTGGACCGGCGCGGTGACCGAGGCGCCGGCCCCGCTGGAGTCCCGCGAGCAGGACGCGCCCCTGCATTCCGGCGGGATGCTGCTGCGCCAGCGCTACAAGGGCGGCCCGATCTGCACGTCCGGCTTCGCCGTCACCTGGCCCCAGCGGGGTCTGGACTACCTGATGACGGCCGCGCACTGCGGCGAGAACGGTAAGACGTGGTACGCCGGTGACCAGGACATCAAGCTGGGCCCGGTGTCGGACCGTTCGGAGAGGTACGACACCGAGCTGATCCCCACGCACGGCGGATTCCTGCACAACTACACGATCTGGACCGGCCAGCCGATCTACCGCCAGTCCCAGCAGCTGGTGAAGGTGAACCGCGCGGCCCACTCCTACGTGGGCGAGTACCTGTGCGCCTCGGGGTCCCTCTCGGGCGAGGTCTGCAACCTCAAGGTCGCCGAAGGCAAACACTTCACCCGGTACGAGGAGTTCAGCACCGGCACCGAGGTCTACACCCTGAAGAACACGGGCAGCGGCTACACCGCCATGAAGGGCGACAGCGGGGGTCCCGTCTTCAGCCGCAACGTGGACGGCAGCGTGGTGGCCAGGGGCCTCATCAGTTCCGGGGTCATCGGGGCGAAGGTCGAGACCTGCAGCAACCCGGCGGCGAACAACTCCCCGGTGAACTGCTACCGCCACATCAACGTCACCGACGTGCCCGACGTACTGAACCAGCATCCCGGCATGCAGATCGCCAACTGATCAGGAGATCCAGATGAAGAAGACGACCGGCCTCATCGGACTGCTCGCCCTCGCCTGCGCGACCGTGGTGGCGGTGCCGGCCTCGGCGTCCGCCGCTCCCGCGGGCCGCGGCGCCGTCGCACTCAAGAACGTACAGACCGGGCTGTGCCTCGACGGCGACTCCGGCGGCAAGGTCTACACGAAGGGCTGCGGCTCGGACAACCCGTACCAGCACTGGTACCTCCACGAGGGCCCCATGGGCGTGATGCTGCAGAGCAGCCAGACGGGTCTGTGCATCACGGGCAAGGGGGTGGGCAACGACAACATTGCCGCCGTCGCCTGCAACTCGGGTGACGTCAAGCAGTGGTGGGAGCAGTGGAGCGTGAACGGCAGCGCCTACACGCTGCTGAACCACCAGAACAGGAAGGCCCTCGACTCCGACGCCAAGGGCAACGCGTACGTGCACCAGTACGGGGACACCAACCCCTACCAGCACTGGAACATGTGACGCCGGGAACCCCGGGACCACTGTGACCGGGGCGAGGCTCCCGGGGGCTGCCCCGGGAGCCTCGTCAGACGGTGGGGTCGCGGGTCAGGCGACCGTGATGTTCTCCGCCTGCGGGCCCTTCTGGCCCTGGGTGACGTCGAAGGTCACCGCCTGGCCCTCCTGCAGCTCGCGGTACCCCGTGGAGTTGATGTTGGAGTAGTGCGCGAAGACGTCGGGACCGCCGCCGTCCTGCTGGATGAAGCCGAAGCCCTTTTCGGAGTTGAACCACTTCACGATTCCGCTGGCCATGTCCGTGCCTCTCAGTCGATGTCAGGGCCGCACCGCGCGGCCCCGGAGGTGATCGTCCTGGTCCGGCACCACACAGCAGAACGCCCACGCCAGGGCGCGGGCAGGGACTGCGAACCACGACAGCTGACGCAGACGCTACACGCCGGGACGGCCCGTCACCAGAGAGCGACGATCACTGATTTTCGGGTGGTCAGGTGGATGGCGGCGGTAGGGCGTGGTCCTGGAGCAGCGCCCGCCCCATCGGAGTCAGTGCGTGGCGGACGCCGGATCCGTTCCGTTCGGTGGTGAGCAGGCCCGCGGCGCGCAGGACCGACGCGTGGTGGCTCGCGGTGGCCGGGGAGGTGCCGGTGCGGCGCGCGAGTTCGGCCGTACCGGCCGGCGCCGCCGCGGCGTGGAGCGTACGGGCGCGGGTGGTGCCCAGCAGCGCGGCGAGCGCGCCGTCCGGGCCGGTGGGCGCGGCCGCCGCCCAGACGGCCCGGTAGGTGGCGAGGTCGCGGGCGAGGGGGTAGCGCAGTACGAGCGGCCGTTCCGGTTCGGCGTTGTCGAGCAGCGCCAGGGGCCGCGGCCAGAAGAAGGTCGGTACGAGGTCCAGCCCGCGGCCCGCCGGCTCCAGATCCGTGTCGAACGCGCACGGCACGGACAGCACCGGCGGATCCCAGCGGATCTCGGGGTGCAGCGAGCCGAGCAGCCCGCCGATCCCGGTGTCGGCCGCGGCCAGCGCCCGCCGGGTGCGGTCGGCGTGGGCGGCGGCCAGCAGCTGGGACCAGTACGGGGCCACGGCCACGGCGTGGTAGCGCTCGACCGCGCCGTGGACGATCCCGCTCCACTCCCGCTCCCCCGCGTGGAGCCGGCGGATCCAGTCGGGGGCGTCCGGCCGCAGCGCCTCGGTGGCGTGCAGGTCGGCCGCCCACTGGCGGCGTGCCAGGGACCAGGTGTGGTCGAGGCTGTCCGCGAGGGTGGCCGTCGCGGCGTGCAGGAACGCCTCGGGCACGTACTCGTCCGGCCGGGCCGGGGCCAGTTCGAGCACGGGGCGCATCCCGGGCAGGAGCCCCCTGCGGGTGCGTTCGCGCCAGCCGTCCAGTCCGGCGCCGCCCGCGCGGCTCTGGAGGACGGGCAGGCTGAGGATCGTCTCGGCGAGCGGGTCGGGGGCCGGTGCGATGCGCACGCGGGCCAGGTCGTCAGGGGTGAGGTGGATCCGCAGCACCGTCGTTCTCCCGGGGTCGGCCGCGCCGCACGCTAGTCGGCGGGCGGGACGCGGTGGCCCGGCGGCGGAACTTCTGGCCGGATGGCACCGCGCGGGCGGCGCGGATGTCCGGATTCGAGGGACGTCGAAGGGCTTCGACCCCGATCGCGGCGCACCGGAAGACTGACGGCCGAAGCCGGAACGCACACCGCGGCCGCCCGTCCCCCCGGACGGCGTGCCGCCCGGCCGCCCGATCACCAGGTGAGGAGAACACCCGACCATGCGATCCCCGCGCTCGTTCGCCGTCCGTGCCGCAGTCGTCGCCGCCGCGGTCCTGTCGGCCGCCACCGTGCTGGCCGCGCCCGCTCAGGCGGAGCCCGCCGAATCCCCCGCGACCGCCGCCACCGGGGCCGTCACCATGACGGCGTACAGGTTCCAGTACGCCAACGTCGCCACCGGCAAGTGCCTCGACATCCGCGGCGCCTCCCGCTACGAGTACGGCCTGCTCCAGCAGTTCAACTGCAAGGAGGAGCTCAACCAGGAGTTCTGGAGCGACACCGTCCTCGGTGACTCCTCGGTCGACCTGAAGCCCGCGCACGTCTCGAACCTGTGCCTGGAGCCGTCCGGCCTGGAGGCGGGGGCCACCGTCGTCCAGCGGGTCTGCAACTACTCCCAGGGCCAGCGCTGGGACTTCGGCTGGAACGGCTCCAGTGCCACCGTCAAGAACCGTGTGTCCGGCCTGTGCCTGGAGGACGCGGGCATGCCGTCCGGCAGCCGCCGCGAGGTGCGCCAGATGCCCTGCACGGGGGCGCCCGGCCAGCTCTGGTACAACCGCTGAACCGGCCCGGCCGTCCGGCCTCATGGCCTCATGGCCTCATGGCCTCATGGCCTCATGGCCTCATGGCCTTCTGAGGTCGGCGAGGAGCTCGCGGGCGGTCCGGGTCCCCGACGCCATCGCTCCCTGTACGGAGCCGGTGGCCCGGTGGTCGCCGCACACGTAGACGCCGGAGGCGGTGCGGCCGGTCCGGCTCAGCGGCCACGGCGGGACCATGGCGGGCAGCGCCCCGGCGACCGTGGCCGTGCCCACGCGTTCCCAGTCCCGCGTGCCGGTCGCGTAGAGCTCGGCGAGGACCTCGCGCAGGGCGGCCTCGCGTCCCGGCGCGTCCGTTCCGAGGACGGAGGTGGAGATCAGTGCGCGGCCGTCGGCGGAGTAGGTCGGCGCGACCTCCGTGAGGACGCAGGTGTTCAGGATCCGCCGTCGCGCGTCGAGCAGGAGCGTCGGCTCGCGCAGTGGGGAGCGGGCGGCGGCGTGGTGGTACGTGGTGACCGTGCGGGTCGCCACGGCCGGCAGTCCGGGTACGAGCGAGCGGGCGGCCGCCGCGTCCGTGGCGACGACCACCGCGCGGGCGTCGGCCGCGCTGCCGTCGGCGAAGGTCACCCCGGCCGCGGAGAGCGCCGCTACCGGGCTCGCGCGTTCCACGCAGCCCGGCGGGAGGTCCTCGGCGAGCTGCCGGGGCACCGCGCCCATGCCGTCGGCGGGCAGCGTGAGGGTTCCGCGCAGCATGCTGCGCCAGGTCAGGTGGAACATCCTGCTGGAGGTGTCCAGGTCGTCCTCCAGGAACACCCCCGCCAGGAAGGGGCGCAGGAAGCCGTCCACGACGCGCTCGGGCACCCGCCAGCGGGCGAGTTCCTCGCGGGTGGTGAGCTCGGGCAGCCGCTTGAGGAGCCGGGGCGTGGCGAGGAGGTCGAGGGCGCACAGCGGTCCCAGGGCGGCCAGCGCGAGCGGCCCCGGCCCGGAACCAGGCGCCGGCTCCCCGTCCCGCTTGCCGGTCAGGAGCGCGAGGGCTTCCGAGGGGCGCCGGGTGGGGTCGGTGAACCTGAGCCGGCCTCCCTCCGCCGTATGGATCAGGACGCCGGGCGTGAAGGGTCTCAGCCTCAGCCGGGGCAGCTCGATGCGGCGCTTGACCTGGGGGTAGGAGGTGTTGAAGACCTGGAACCCGCGGTCCAGCAGGAAGCCGTCGCGGCGGTCGGTGCGCACCCGGCCCCCCACCTCGTCGGCCGCCTCCAGGACCCGCACCGGCAGTCCCGCCCGGACCAGGTCCAGTGCGCAGGTCAGCCCGGCGAGTCCGGCTCCCACCACGATCACCGGGCTCTGCCCGTCCGCGCCGTTCATGAAGGCCTCCGCAGGGGTTGACGTCTTGCCTCACCCCCTCCTTCGGAGGGTACGGGCGTCGGGGACGCACCGCGGGCCGCGTACTCCGTTCGGCTCAGCGAGCGGCCACCGACTGGCTGGCGACGAGGGCCCGGTAGGGGACGCAGCGCCGTAGCAGGGTGGGGTGGTCCCCCGCGTCGAGGACCGCGCCGTCGCTCATCATGATGACGTGGCGGGCCTCCTGCACCGTGGACAGCCGGTGGGCGACGACGATGACCGCCCGGGTGGCCGCCAGGTCCGCGACGACGGCGCGGAACCGCTGCTCGTTGAGGCCGTCGAGCTGGCTGGTCGGTTCGTCGAGGAGGACGATGTCCGCGTCCGAGAGCAGGGCGCGGGCCAGGGCCATCCGCTGGCGCTGCCCGCCGGAGAGGTCGGATTCCCGGCCGAGCGGGGTGTCGAGTCCCTGCGGGAGCCGTGTGATGTCCTCGGCGAGGCCCACCGCGTCGAGGGCCGCCGCCAGTTCGGCGTCGCTGGCCCGCCCGTCCCGGCCGAGCTGGAGGTTCTCCCGGGCGGTCGCCTCCAGCAGGGTGAACTCCTGGTCCACGTAGGCGATCCGGGCCCGCAGGGCGTCCAGGGGCCAGTGGCGGGTGTCGTGGCCGAGGACGGTGATGGAGCCGGACGAGGGCCTGATGAACCGGTCGATCAGGGAGAGCGTGGTGCTCTTCCCCGCGCCCGAGGGGCCCACGACCGCGGTCAGCCCGGTGCGCGCGGTGCTGAAGGAGATGCCGCGCAGGGCGGCTTCGTCCGCGCCGGGGTGGGTGTAGGACACGGACCGGAAGATCACGGACGGTGCGTCCGGCAGCGGGGTCGGCGGGGCCAGTGCGGCGGCCGCCGGGTCGGTCTCCGGTGCCAGCAGCAGCAGTTCGTTGCACCGGTCCCGGGCGGCCAGTCCGGCTTGCAGCCGGCCGAAGCCGGTGGCCAGGGTGCTCACGTAGGGGATGGTCTGGAGGAGGTACAGGAGGAAGGCCGTGAAGGCGGCGATGCTCAGGTCCCCGGCGGCGAGCCGGGCCCCGCCGGTCAGGATCACCGCGATCATCGCGAACTGGTTCCCCAGGGACAGCACGGCCGGGATCATGGCGCCGAGCCGGGCGCCTTCCAGGGACACGGCCCGCAGCCGCTCCGCGTCGGCGGCGAGGGCCCCGGCCGCCAGGGCCTCGGCCCGGTACGCCTTGATGGTGGTGAGCGCGTCCAGGTTCGCGGTGAAGCGCTGGGCGATCTGCCCGATGGCGACCTGCTGTCCGCTCACGTTGTCCTTCATCCGCCGCAGGATCAGCAGGATGAGCACGGTCAGCACGGCCAGCGCGCCGACCGTGACGAGGGTGAGCACCCAGTCGATCCACACCATGACCGCCAGGGTCGCCGCCACGGTCAGCGCGGCCAGGGGCAACTGGGTGGCGATGTCGACGACCTGGCGGAGCAGGAGGGCGTCCGAGGTGACGCGGGCGGCGAGGTCGCCGGTGCCCTGGGCCTTCACCACCCCCAGGGGCAGGCGCAGGCTGTACTCCATGATGCGGATGCGCACGCGGCAGGCCAGGCGTTCGCCGACACGGGCGAGCAGCAGGCCCGAGAGCGCCTGGGTCACGGCTCCGCCCACGGCGGCCGCGCACATCATGACGACGTGGGCGCGCGGGGGGCGGCTGCCGGAGAGGTCCGTGATCACTTCTTGTACGAACAGGGGAAGGGTGAGGGTGGCCGCGGTGGCGACGAGGGCGAACAGGAGGGCGGCCGCCAACCGGCCCGGTTCCGCGCCGAGTTCGTGGCGCAGCCGTACCGGGGCCGGTGCGGTGCGGCTGGTGTCGTGGCCGCGTGCCGGACGTACGGTGCCTGCGGTCTGGTCGGCCACGAAGAACCCTCCTGCTGGTGCGGGCGAACGGTGCGGGCGAACGGTGGGGGCGAACGACCGTGGCGAACGGTGGTGGCCCGGGGCACGAGCCCGGGCCGGAGCGGCGTGCGCTCCGGCCCGGAGGGCCGGCCGGGCCCTGGTACGGCTACGGCCCGGCCGGTTTCGTGCGGTGCGGCGGTGCTACCGCCCCCTCAGGGGCGGCGGGGCGGCGGTCAGAGGCAGATGAGCGTGCTGACCGTGCTGGTGCCGCAGTTGAGGACGCTCAGCGAGCTGGTGCTCGCCAGGGTGTCGTCGATCGGGTGCGCCTCGGTCTCGGGGAGCTCCAGGGTCTGCAGGTCGAGGATCGCCATGACTGATCTCCTTGGGTGAGCGGTGGAGAACCCGGCCGGCGGCCGGGGGTATGTGGGGGCGCGCGAGGCGCCCGTCACCCTGTCCAGGGCAGGAAGGGGGTGCCGCCCAGGGCCGTGCCGAGGGCAAGCAGCACCCCGGCGGCGCCGGTCGCCAGGTCGGCGGAGAGCCGCAGCAACTGGTCTCCCGGGAAGGCGAGGTGCCCCTGGTAGGTGATCTGGTGGAGGGCCAGCAGGGCGCGGTGGCGGTCCAGGAGGGCCGCGGTGTGCCCGGGCCCGGTGTGCCGCGCATCCGCGCGGGCCGCGGTGAGGGCCAGGTAGCCGATCAGGCCGGCGCGCCCGTTGAAGAGTCCGGGCTGGATGATGAACTCCGGTTCGGCGGCCCGGCGGATGCTCGGCTCGTACGACGCCGCCGGGCTGTCGGGGAGGTGCGCGAGGAGCGCGTTCAGGACGAGGCCGATGCCCGCGCTGCCGGTTTCGACGTACGGGAGCACGCGCCGGCCGTCGACGACCTGGGTGGTGCCGTCGGCGACGGTGAGGCAGCGGTCGAGGTCGATTTCCAGCAAGGTGCGGGCGCGCTCCAGCAGGACGCCGTCGCCGGTGTGCTCGTACAGGCGGATCAGGGCGAGGGCCGCTCCCGAGGCTCCGGCCAGGAGACCGGCGGGCCGGCGTCCGTCGGTGCGGCCGTTCTTCTCCAGGGTGTCGGCGGCTCCCTGGGCGAGGGCGAGCGCCTCGTCCAGCAGCCGTGCCTCGCCCGTGACGGAGGCGAAGTGCAGGAGCGTCAGGCTGATGCCGGGGGCGCCGGTGGCCAGGGACGGGCCGGTGGAGTCCTCCCGTACCCCCTCCAGGCTCCGCAGCAGGGTGAGGGCCGCCTCGCGCTCGCCCAGCAAGTCCAGCACGTGGGCCACGCCGTGTCCGCCGAAGTACAGGCCGGGGGCGGTGATCCGGGTGCGGGAGGCGTCCACCAGCCAGCGCACGTGTTCCTCGCGCACTGCGGCGCCCGTGGTGTGCAGGGCGTAGAGCGCGCCGGCCGCTCCGTGGGCGATGCCGAGGCCGCCGTGCCGGAACTGGGCGACGTCCCCGGGGAAGAGACGGTCCGTCCGGTCCGGGGTGGCCATCGCCGTGATGCCCTCGGCCAGGGAGTCGCGCAGCCGCGGCCAGTCGGCCGGGGTGGCGGTGAGCAGGGCGTGGGCCGCTTCCCGGCCGTGGCCGATGCCGGGGCGGGCGGTCCGGGTGGCGGGCGGGGCGGGGGCGGGCGGGGCGGCGATCATCCGGCGGATGGGCTCCGTGTAGCCGGCGGGCACCGGGAAGCGGCGCTCGATGACGTCCGCGAGTTCGTCCGCCTTGGCCGGATCCAGGGCGGTGAGCTGGACCAGGGGGAGGAACAGCCAGAGCCGGACGGCGGCCAGGCCGTAGTGGTCGATGTCGGAGCCGCTGTAGCCGGCCGGGGCGGTGAAGCCTGCTGCGCCGAGGGCCGGCCGGACGAAGGCGGCCGCGGGACTGGCGAGTTCGAAGTCGATGAAGCAGATCTCGCCGTCCGGCCGGACGATGAGGTTGCGGGGATGGAGGTCGCCGAAGACCATTCCGCGGGCGTGGATGGCGGCCAGGGTCCGTTCTATTCGCTCCACCAGCCCCAGGGCCTCGTGGGTGTACGCGGCGACGGTCTCGGGGTCGGGGTCGGGGTGGATCAACGGGTAGTGGCCGGTCAGCCACTGGCTGAGGGACTGCCCCTCGATGTGTTCCTGCGCGAGGAACTCGTGTTCCCACACTCTGAACAGGCTCTGCTCGCCGGGAACGGCCGGATCGCCGCCGGGGAGCGCGGGGACGCCGGGGATGCCCGCCAGCCGGGTCAGCACCTCGTGCTCGTGGCGCAGCCGTGTGACGGCGTCCACCCCGCGCTGGTCCAGGCCCGCGTAGGGCCGCGCCTCCTTCAGCACGACCGGCGGATCGCCGTCCGCGCGCCGGGCGAGGTAGACGCCGCCCGCGTTGGAGAAGTGCAGGACGCGCTCCACCGTGTACGGCAGGTCCGGTCCACGGGTGGCGCGGCGGGCCGCGACGGCGGATGCGACGCAGTCGGGCACCGGCGCCCAGTCGGGCAGGGAGAACCCCGCCCCGCGTACGTCCGGCACCAGTCGGCCGTCGGGTCCGGCGAGGGCGAGGACGCGCTCACCGGCGGCGTCGCGGCAATGGCGTTCGACGAAGCCGCCGTAACGGAGGTAGAGGGGGCCTTGCTCCCAGCGCGCGTCGCTGAGGATGTACGGTCCGCGCCGGCCCGCGAGGAGGGCGCCGAGGCCGTCGAGACATCGCTCCAGTTCGGCGTCGTCGACGGGGTAGACCGTGCAGAACTTCCCGCTGGAACCGCGCGGGGCGTACTTGGAGTTCTGCACCTGGAGGATGGGCAGGCCGCGCAGGAACTTGAAGGTGACGCGTTGGCGCAGGCAGTAGTCGTGGAGCGTCTCCAGCACCGCTTCGGCGTCCGCCGCGCACGAGGACACGTGGATCTTCCATCCCTGGTCCGGCAGGACGACGCCCGCAGGGCGCACCACGGACCACATCTCCAGGTCGCCGCGTTCCCAGCCGGCCGGCAGGGGGCGGGTGGCGGCCTCGAACTCCTCCTGTGCGCCCCAGCGCCGCGGGGATTCGTAGAAGAGCGGATCGGCGAAGGTGTAGGCCTCGTACTGGTTGTCCATCGAAGACTCCTGGACGCGGGGACATACACGGAGACGGGCAGGCGGCAAGCGGCAAGCGGCAGCAGCCAGGCGTCAGCGAGAAGAAGGGGAAAGAGAAGAAGAAAGCTGTGCACGATCGGCGGCCTGGGGGTCACCCCCCTCTCGGCGGGCGCCGTGCGACAACCCAGAGTTTCAGGGCCCCTCTTGCCCCACGCAACGGCGTGCGCACGGCAGTTGCGCAACGCGAACGCTCCCCGGCAGGCGTACGGGCCGGTAGGCCCGGCGTCCCGCGCCGTGGCGCGCCGGTGGCGCGCGGCAGGAGCGCGCAGGCCCTCGCGGCCCGGCCGTGTCCCCTGCCGACGGCGGGGGATCACCGGCGTTCCGACCGGGATGGATCACTCGGGCCGGGGCGCCGCGTCCGGCGGCGCCGGCACGGGTGGGGAGCGTGTGCAAGGGGAACACACCGGCCGCCCCGGCAGTCGCTCCGTCACCACCCCCTCGCCGGCCGGCCACTCCCGTCGATCCGCACCGCGGAGGGCCTCGGGGCGGTGGGGCGCGATCGCGCCGAGCGCGGCCCGCTACGCCACCACGATCGACTCACGGATGGATGTCCGAAGAAATCCGCAGAACGGCCCGCCCCGCAGGGGTGACGGAACGGGCCCGCACCGAATGCCGCAAAGGGGATGGAGCAGCCCAAAGGTGATACTGGCCGGAGCCCGAAGAACAGTGAGGTGGCCGCAGTGACGCAAGCTCCGACGGAGGGGCCGGACAGCGAGAGCGCCGTCGAGGCGGGAGGGTACCGGCAGGAGCTGAAGCGCACCCTGGGCTCCTTCCAGGTGTTCGCGATCTCGTTCGCCTTCATCTCGGTCGCGGTCGGGATCTTCGCGACCTTCGACGAGGTACTGGTGACGGCGGGGCCGGTCGGGATCTGGCTGTGGCTCGTCGCGGCGGTGGGACAGACCTTGGTGGCGCTGGTGGTCGCGCAGTTCGCGGCCCGCATCCCGCTCAGCGGGTCCTCGTACCAGTGGGCCTCACGGCTGGGCGACCCCAAGGTGGGCTGGTGGTTCGGCTGGCTCACCTTCTGCTACCTGGCGATCGCCGTGGTCGCGATCGACAACGCCCTCGCCAGTCAGGCGTTCATGCCCCTCGCCGGCATCGCGGCGGACGAGGGCACCGCGCGCGTCATCACCCTGGTGGTGCTGCTCGTCCAGGCTCTGCTGGCCATCGCCTCCACGCGTCTGGTCGGCTGGATCAACTCGGCCGCCGTCGGGCTCGAACTCGCGCTCGTCGTGGTGGTGGCGATCGCCCTCGTGATCGTCGTCGCCGTCACCGGCGACGGCTCCACGGGCAACCTCACCTCCCGGGGGATCACCGAGCACGCTCCCGGCTACTTCGCCGTCGGCGGCGGGCTGATGCTCGCCATGATCATGGGCCTGGCCACGCTCGTCGGCTTCGACTCGGCCGCCAACCTGGCCGAGGAGGCCAAGGACCCCTACCGCAGCGTCCCGCGCGCGATCGTGGGGTCGGTCGTGGCGGCCGGGGTCCTGGGCATGCTCTTCCTCATCACCCTCACCCTCGCGATCGAGGACGTCCCCCGCATCAGCCACGAGGCCTCGCCGGTCGCCGCGATCATGCGGGACCGCTTCGGTGCGGTGGCGGAGAAGACGCTGCTGGTCGCCATCACCTTCGCCTTCTTCGGCGCCGGGATCGTGGTGATGACCGCCTGCTCCCGGCTCATCTACGCGATGTCGCGCGACTCCCGATTCCCCGCGCACCGCACGATGCGCCGGGTCAGCCCCCGGACCCGGACGCCCGTCCCCGCGACGCTGCTGGTCCTCGGGCTCGGGGTCGTCCTGATGGTCCTGCTGCCGGGCGCCGCCCTGCTGGAGCTGATCACGGCCTCCACGATCCTCCCGGCCCTCATCTACGGTGCGACGATCGTCCTCTACCTGGTGGTCCGCCGGCACCTGGCCCGCCAGAAGGGCGCGTTCGACCTGGGCCGCCTCGAACTGCCGGTCGCGGTCTGCGCGCTGGCGTGGACGCTCGTCGCGCTGTTCGTCCTCGTGACGCCCGCCGAGGCGCTCACCGCCGTCGTGATCGTCGGCGGGCTGCTCCTGCTGGGAGGGCTGTTCTTCCTCGGCATGCTGACGTTCGACCGCGAGGCGCTGGAGTCCGAGCCGGGGGACGAGAGCGCCTTCCGGCACTGACGGGGCGCGGGACGCGCACGGGACGGCTGGGATGCCCGGGACGACTGGGACGCCTGGGGCCGACGTCTGTTCGTCGTACGGCGTGCCGCAAAAAGCATTCTTCTGCGCCCTACGTGTCCTGTGCTGTCCGTGAGGGCTGACGCGACGCCCACGAAGTGCCACGATGATCCGTGCTTCAACAGAATGCCGGTGCGCACCGGGCGAGAGCGGCTACGCCTGCCCGGGAACCGGCCCTGGCCCGGAGGGACGGACACCACGTGAGCGTCACACCATTCGTATCGTCCTTAGGCAGCGACCAGGGCGAGACCGACGACGAGCGGGTGCGGCTCTACTACAGCCGCAAGACGGGCGACATCCTCCAGAAGTACGGCCCCGGCCCCCGCGTCCACTTCCACGTGGGGCTGTTCGCCGACGGCGCCACCCCGCACGTCACGGTTTCCCAGAGAGCGCTGGGACGCCGCCTGGTCGCCGCGCAGGAGCGAATAGTCGAGCACGCGGCCCGTTCCTGGAACGCGTACGAGGCGCCGCCCGGCCGGGTGCTCGACATCGGCTGCGGGCTCGGGGGCGCCGCCCTGTACTGGGCGCAGGAACACGGTGCCTCGGTCACGGGGCTCACGGTCGCGGCGGAGCACGTGCCGATCATCCGGCGCTTCGCGCGGCGGGCGGGCGTCGAGGACAAGGTCGATGCCGTACCGGGGAACGTGCACGACCTGGACGTCACCCGGGTCTACGACGCCGCGTACGCCAACGAGAGCAGCGGCTACACCGACCGGGCCCGGCTCTTCGAGGTCGTCGCGAAGGCGCTGAAGCCCGGAGGGTGGTTCGGCATCCAGGAGCACTTCGTGTGCCGGCCCGAGTGGCGCGACTTCGTCGACGGCTACTACAGAACCCGGCTCGGCACCCGTGCCGAGTACCTGGCGGCGGCGGAGGCGGCCGGCTTCGAGCTGGAGCAGGACGAGGACGTCACCGACGCGGTGGCGGAGTTCTGGTTGCAGTCCATGGCCTGGAACACCGCCGAACTCGACCGGCTGCGCGCGGGCGGCCGGGGCGGCACCTGGACCCGGGAGCGGCTCGGCGAGTCCACGATCGCGCACAGCAAGCTCTTCCGCCTCTGGCGCGATCACGCCCTGGAGACGCGGCTCCTGCTCTTCCGGATCGGGGGGAGCTGATGGCCACGGCTCACCGCCCTCGCCCCTCCCGCCTCGGCCCGCGACTGCCCGCCTTCTACTGCCCGCTGCCGCAGGGCCTCGTACATCCCGAGGCGAAGCAGGTGGAGGCCCGCGCGGTCGAATGGCTGGACGCCTTCGGCCTGTACCGGGATCCGGTGGAGCGGGCGTGGGGGCTCGCCACGCACAGCGCCGACTTCTCCTGCCGCCTCATTCCCGAGGGGGACGTGGAGGCCCTGCTGCTGTTCACCGAGTGGAACTACTGGGCCAACGCCGTCGACGACTGGCAGGACTCGGGCGCCGCCGAGGTACGGACCGCGGCCGTCGTCGACCACGGCGCGCGACTGGTCCGCACCCTCCAGGATCCGGGCGCGGCCCTGCTCCCCGACAGTGCTGTGACCCGCGCCCTGGCGGACCTCGTACGCCGTACCCACGCGCTCCTGACCCCCTTCCAGTTGCGCAGGTTCGTCGAGGGGACGCGTGACTGGCTGCTCGGGGCGGCCTGGCAGGCGGCGGGGGCGGAGACCGGGGCGATGCCCGCCCTGAACGACTTCGCCGCCCTGGGGTCCCTGGCGAACGGCACCCGCTTCTCGCTGACCTGGTCGGACGTCGCGCGGGACATCCGGTTGCCGGCTGACGTGCTCTACTCCCCCGCGCTGGAGGCACTGACCGACGCGGCGGGTTTCGTCGTCAGCGCCGACAACGACCTCTTCTCTTACGACAAGGACGACCACCTGGTGCCGAGGGAGGTGAACCTGATCAACGTCATCGCCCACCAGGAGGACTGTCCGCCCGCCGAGGCGGTACCGGCGGCGGTGGCCCTGCGCGATCGGGTGATGACCCTCTTCCTCGCGCTCCGGGCGCAGTTGGCGGCCGGGGCGGACGCCCCGCTGCGGCGCCGGCTGGAGGCGCTGGAGCACTACGTGGCCGGGTGCATCACCTGGCAGAGCCGGGCGCCGCGGTACGCCAGCCCGCGCAACCGCCACCAGCTGCCCCTGGAGCACGCGCGGTTCGCGGTCCGGTACTCCGATCTGCCCGCCGACCCCGGGACGGGGCCGCCGGATCTGCCGGCCCTCGCCCCGTGGTGGACCCACCTGCGCGCCTGAGAGAAACCGGGGGGCCCGGCCCGTGCCGGACGCTGTTGGTCAATTCGGTCCTTGCTGTGCCCCGTCGAGCGTCAGCTCGGCGGGGCACAGTGCTGCGAAGTGGCTGGTGCGGGTGGGGGCTCGTGGTGTGTCGGTGAGGTGGGCGTCGATGCGGGCGAGGTTGATCGCAGCCGCGGTGAGTTGGTGCTGGAGGCTGGTCTTGGTCAGGCCCCGGTAGCGTGATCTGCGCAGGCCGCAGCGTCCTACGGCTTGGGAGATGGTTCCTTCGACGCCGGCGCGGATCTTGTAACGCTCTTTCCAGGCGTCGGTCTGTTGCTCGGCTCGCACGGTGCGGATGGTGTCGTGTTCGGCCTGCTGCTGTCGCAGCATGAGTTCCCTGCGGCGGCCGGTGGCCGAGCTGACACATGAGCGCAGGTCGGGGCAGTTTCCGCAGCGGCTGGCGGGGAACCGCACACGGATGACCGGCAGACCCTTGGAATCGGTGCGGGGATACCAGTCCGTGGCGGTGACCCCGCTGGGGCAGGACACATGCCGACGTTCCCAGTCGATGGTGAACGCGTCCAGCCCGAAGGCGCCCTTGGCCTGGGACGAAGTGTTGCCGGCCAGCGGCCCGTGCAGTGCGATGCCGTGCCCGGTGCGGGCGGCAAGGATGTGGGCGGCGGTGGGATACCCGGCATCCACCCAGTGCTCGGCGGGCAGGCAGCCCCGTGCGGCGAGGGACGTGTGGATCTCCTCGTTCATCGCGCTGTCCGCGACCGTGGCCACGGTGGTTGCCACGTTGGTGACCAGGTTCGGGGCGTCCTCGCCGCAGGACTCGGTGAGGTGGACCTTGTATCCGTCCCACAGGGTGTCCCGTTTGATCCCGGTGCGGGCGTCGGGGTCATAGGGAGTGAGCAGGCGCATCGAGGCCGACGCCCGGTCTTTTGGGCCCCGGCGCATCACCTCGCCGTCCACCCCGGGTGGAAGTGCTGGACCCAGACCTGACGCAGCGTCTCCACCTCCGCGAGCGCGCGCAGGGCCGGCGGGGCATCGGTGGCGAAGACCGCTGCCAGCAGGCGCGTCCCGTCCCGGCCGATCCGTGAGCCCACCGCGTCGCGTTTGGCGTGGGCCTTGGGGAACCGGGAGTCCTCGGCCCTCGTGGCGTAATGCTTGAACCAGTCCGGCTCCGCGATGCCCGCCAGCCAGTCACCAGCGGCCCGGGCGAGCGCGTTCAGCGCCGAGCGCAGGGTCTCGGCCACCATCTCCAGCCAGGACAGCTCGCGCGCCGACGAGAGCACATGCGTGGCATCGGTGCGGGCCCGGCCCGCCGTCTTGAGCAGGCCCTTCTCCCGGGCCGCACTCAGGACGCCGTCCAGCACCCGCCGCCCGGCATCCACCTCCACCAGCCGGTCCCGGAACTCCGACAGCACCGAGAAGTCAAACCCCGGATCGTCCAGCTCCAGGCCGAGGGCGTACTTGAAGTCGATCCGCGCCCGCACCGCCTCTGCGGCCTGCCGGTCGGTCAGCCCCTCGACGAACTGCAGCACCAAAACCAGCGCGAGTCGCCCAGGCGACCAGGCGGGCCTGCCCCGGGCCGCGAACAGGTCCGCGAATCCCTCGTCCGTGAACAGCGGCCCCAGCTCGTCCCTGACCCGGATCGCAAGACTCCCCTTCGGGAACGCAGCCCCCGCCACCCGCACCGTCTCCGCCGGAATCTTCCCCGAATCCTTCGGCTGCATCGACACCCGCACCCACCCCAAACAACAACGTCGGCCTTCAAGACCACAACCGGGTCTTGAAGGCCGACGTCACGCGAAGGGCCGAATTAACCAACAGCGTCCGTGCCGGGCGGGCCCCCCGGGGCGAAGCGCGCTCGCGTCAGCGGCGGCCGAGGAGCCGGTGCCACCAGCCGCCCTTGCGGCGGTGGCCGGCCGGAGCGGGCGCGACCGGCGGCTGCGGCGGGGCCGGTGGCTGCGGCGGGACCGGCGGGGCCGGTGGGGCCGGCGGGAAGGCCGCGGGCTGTTCCTGGTACGGATGCGGTTGCGGCTGGGCGTCCTTGACGGGGCGCGGGGCAAACCGTACCGGCAGTGACAGCAGGTGGCGCGACATGAGGGTGCCGTGCCACCGCAGTTCACTCGCGTCGATCGCCAGCCGTACGTCGGGGAGGCGGTCGAGCAGCACTTCGATGCCGGTGTCGGCGATGGCGCGGCCGATGTCCTGGCCGGGGCACTCGTGCGGGCCGCTGCTGAACGCGAGGTGCGAACGGTTGCCCCGGACGGAGGCGGTCGCGTCGGGCCTGATCTGGGGGTCGGCGTTGCCCGCGGCGAGCCCGAGCAGGACCATGTCGCCGGCCTTCACGTGCCGGCCGCCGAGGACCGTGTCCCCGGTGGCCCAGCGCCCGATGATCGTGTTGATCGGCGGCTCGTCCCAGAGGACCTGCTCCAGGGCGTCCGGCAGGGTCATGTGGCCGCCGGAGAGGCTGGCGCGGAACCGCTGGTCGGTCAGCACGGTCCGCAGCGTGTTGGCGATCAGGTTCGCGGTGGTCTCGTACGCCGCGATCAGCACGACGCGCAGGTGCATGAGCACCTCGGTGTCGCTCAGGTTGGCCGGGTGTTCCAGCAGCCACGAGGCGAGGTCCCGGGCGGGTTCGGCCTTCCGGTCCGCGACCAGCTGCTCCAGCGTGACGGTGACGTAGCGGTCGCTCTGCAGGGCCGTCTCCGTGCCCTGGAGCATGTCGCGGGCCGCGTTGACCAGCAGGGGTCCGTGTTCGTCGGGGGCTCCGACGAGTTGCGTCATCACCAGCATGGGGAGCTGGTCGGAGAAGGCGGCCACCAGGTCGGCGTGCCCGTCCCCGGCGATCCTGTCGACGAGCTGGTTGGCGAAGCGCGTCACGTAGCGGCGGATGCCGCGCTTGTCGAAGCGCTCCAGGGACTCCACGACGGCGCCGCGCAGCCGCTCCTGGACGGGGCCGTCCGTGAAGTTGCACACCGGCACCCAGGTCACCATCGGTCCCAGCGGGGTGTCCGCCGGGACCCTGCCCTCCCGCATGTCCCGCCAGCCCCGCGGGTCGCGGGCGAACCTGGACGGGGTGCGCGCCACGTCCAGGTTCTCGCGGTGACCGAGGACCAGCCACGCCGGGAGGTCCCCGCTGACCAGTACGGGGGCCACCGGACCGTACTCGGCCCGCAGTTTCTCGTACAGCCCCATCGGGTCGGCTTCCGCCTCCGGTCCGTGCAGCCGGTGCAGGCCGCCCGCGGCGCCGGGGGCGTGGGCCGGGCACTCCGGCGGCGGGGTGGGACGGGTACTCACATTGCCTCCTGGGTTGCCGCCTGCGAGTACAGGTAGCGCATGAGGGTCAGCAGGACATCGCGGGACGAGTCCCGCCTTCTGGCGTCGCACACGAGGATCGGGACCGCCGGGGGCAGGTCGAGGGCCTCGCGCAGTTCTTCGACCGGGTGCTCGGGGGCACCGGGGAAGGAGTTGACGGCCACGACGAAGGGCACGCCCCGCTCCTCCAGCCGGCCGATCACGTCGAAGCTGATCTCCAGCCGGCGGGTGTCGAGGAGCACGACGGCGCCGAGCGCGCCTTCGAAGAGACCGCGCCACAGGAACCAGAAGCGCTCCTGGCCCGGGGTTCCGAACAGGTAGAGCACGAGTTCGTCGTTGATGCTGATGCGGCCGAAGTCCATGGCGACGGTCGTCGTGGTCTTGCGGGTCACTCCGCGGGTGTCGTCGACGCCTATGCCCGCGCGGGTCATGGTCTCCTCGGTCGTCAGCGGTTTGATCTCGCTGACGGCTCCCACCATCGTCGTCTTGCCGACGCCGAAGCCGCCGACGACGACGACCTTGACGGCGGCGGCCGCCGTCTGCGGGAGCACGTCCGCGCCACGGGGCCCGGCGGGTGCGTCAGAGTCTCTGAAGTCCATCGATCACTGCCTCGATCAGAGCAAGGTCGGGTAGCTGGGCGGCGGGAACGGGTGGCCGGACGTGTACGCGTTGGGCGGCCAGCAGGTCCGCGACGAGCACGATGACCGCGCTCACCGGCAGACCCGCGTGGGCGGCGATCTCGGCCACGGCCAGGGGTGCCTGGCACATCCGGAGGATGGCCGCCTGCTCGGGCTGCATCTCGGGCCGGACGGCCGCCCGGGCGACGACCAGGCTCACGAGGTCGAGCCGGGTCGCGATGGACGGTTCGCTGCGCCCGCCCGTGATGACGTAGAGCCGTTCGGGGCCGCCGTCCTCCCAGCTTCCGGGCGGCTCACTCACTCGGGTTGCCCGTCATGTCGGGGCGGAGTGCTCAGGTGGTCGCCCAGACGGGTCACCAGATTGCGCATCTGCGCGCCCATCAGCCCGGCGTCGACGCCCTCGTCGGCGAGGACGGCCAGGTAGGAGCCGTCACCGGCGGCCATGAGGTAGAAGAAGCCCCCGTCCATCTCGATGACGACCAGACGCATCCGGCCCTTGGAGTGGGGCAGTTCCGCGGCCACGGCGCCGGCCAGGCTCTGCAGGCCGGCGCAGGCCGCCGCCAGCCGGTCGGCGGTGTCGGTCTCGGCCCCGTACTGGGCCACGCACAGGCCGTCCGCGGACAGCACGATGACGTGCCGGGTCTGCGGCACACCCACGGCCAGGTCCTTGAGCATCCAGTCCATGCTGCTGCTTCGCTGTGTGATCACTGTGTTACGCCCCTTCGGTCGCTGAACCCGACACGCCCTCGCCGTCCTGGCCGGGCGCGCCGGACAGTCCGCTGTGGAACGCCTCCAGCCACATGCCGGGGCCTGCGTCCGCCGTCGGCAGCGGCGCTGTGGCGGGAGAGACGTCGGAGGTGGTGGCACGGTCCTTCCGCCGCCGTTGCGGCAGACCGGTGGCGGTGCGTGAGGTGACCGGCGTGCCTTCGCCGGTGACGGTCGGCTCGGGAAGCGGTGTCGGCATCGGCCCTGCCATCGGCGTCGCTGCCGGCCGGCTCACGGGCGGGCCGGGCCAGGTCGACGGGCCGGCTGCGGCCGGGACACCGAACGCTCCGGGCGCGGTGGGCGCACCGAACGCTCCGGGTGCGCCGGACGGGCCGGGCTCGCCGGACGCCATGTGGTCGACGGGGTGTTCGCGCGCGGTGGGCGACACCACCCGGGGCCCCGAGGAGGAACCGATGCCGTGGGCGAGGCCGGTGGCGGCGGACGCCGTGGTGATCAGGTGCTGCGGGACGATCACGACGGCGCGGACGCCGCCGTACGCGGAGGAACGCAGGGAGACCTGGAAGCCGTACGCCTGCGCGAGGCGCCCGACCACCGCCAGCCCGAGCCTCGGTGTCTCGCCCAGGTCGTTGAGGTCGATGCCGGACTGTGCCTGCGCGAGGAGCCGCTCGGCCCGGCGGCGGGCCTCGTCGCTCATGCTGAGGCCGCCGTCCTCGATCTCCACGGCGATTCCCGACTGCACCTCGACGGCCGTGAGGTGGACCCGGGTGTGCGGCGGCGAGTACCGGGTGGCGTTGTCCAGCAGCTCGGCCAGGGCGTGGATCAGCGGTTCGACGACGGGCCCCACGACGGCGACCTCGGAGACCGAGTGGAGCTCGACCCGCTGGTAGTCGATGATCCTCGACATCGCGCCCCTCATGACGCTGTACAGCGTGACGGCCCTGCTCCACTGGCGACCGGGGCGGGCCCCGCCCAGGACCGAGATGGAGTCCGCGAGCCGGCCGACCAGGGCGGTGCCGTGGTCGAGGCGCAGGAGGTCGCCGAACACGTCGGGATTGCGGCCGTGCCGCTCCTCCATCTCCCGCATTTCGTGTGCCTGTTGATGGACGATCGCCTGTACGCGCCGGGCGATGTTCACGAACGCCCGCTGGGCCGAGTCGCGCAGGCTCTCCTCGTTGTCGACGGCGTCGACCACCCGGGCCAGTACGGTCCGCAGAGCGGTCCGGAAGCGCGGCGTCAGGGCTCCGTCCGTGCCCCACCGGGCGCTGCGCCCCGCGCGACCGCCCACGGAGTTCAGCACCTCCTCGGGCAACTCCCCCTTGCGCAGGCGGGCGATGGCCTCGGTCAGCACCACCTCGGAGAGGCGGACGGCCTCGTCTTCCTGTCGGGACAGGGCGTGCTGGAGTTCGGCGACGCGGGCGCGCCCGTCCGCCGTGGCGCGGCCGCGCCGCATGGCCTCGACGAGCGCCGCGGCGGTGCAGGAGGCGCCCAGGGCCGTCCAGACGAAGACGACCGGTTCCGAGGAGGAAAACAGTGTTCCGGCCACGCAGGCGGCGGTGACGGCCGCGATCACCAGCAGCGGCCAGTGGGCCGGCGCCTGCGGGCGGCGGACTTCAGGTGGAATGTTTTCTTGCGCCATCGACTTCCTCGAACCATGGATTGAGGGATCTTCTGACCGGTGGGCGGGAGCCTAACTACGGCCAACTGACCTGAAGGGCGATTTCGTTGTAGTTCATCGGACCGGAGGACGCATTACGCGCCATTGACGGGGCGGCGAGGGGCCGCCGAATCGAACCGGCGCAGGGCGAACAACGGTTCAACCGGAGGTCGGCGGCGTGCGGGCCCTTACACGCGCATCGAAATTCGCACAGAATTCCGATGCGATTTCGGCCGCGCCCCTTTCTGTCGGGGTGGTATTCCCCGCGGAATTTCGATATAGCGCCGCGTGCCCGTCTCTCGGCGTTCCCCGGCGCCTCCGGCGACCGATCGGCGATAGGGTGCGGCCCGTGTCCGAGCACCCGCGCGACCTCGCCGGTTACGGCGCCGAGCCGCCGCACGCCGCCTGGCCCGGCGGCGCCCGCGTCGCCGTGAGCCTCGTCCTCAACTACGAGGAGGGCGGCGAGCAAAGCGTCCTGGAGGGCGACCCCGCCTCCGAGGGTTTCCTCCACGAGCTCGTCGGCGCGCCGCCCGTGGTCGGCGGGCGCGACCTGAACGTCGAGTCGATGTTCGCCTACGGCTCGCGCGCCGGTTTCTGGCGCGTCCACCGCACGCTCTTGGCGCACGGGGCGCCGCTGACCGTCTACGCGGTGGCGCGGGCCCTGGAACTCAACCCGGACGCGGCACGGGCGATGGGGACGGCCGGCTGGGAGGTGGCGAGCCACGGCCGGCGCTGGATCGACTACCGCCACGTACCGCAGGACACCGAGCGCGCCGACATCGCGTACTCGATCGCGACGATCGAGCGGCTCACCGGCCGCCGGCCCGTCGGCTGGTACACCGGCCGGACGAGCCCCCACACCCGGCGGCTGGTCGCGGCGGAGGGCGGCTTCCTCTACGACTCCGACGACTACTCGGACGACCTGCCGTTCTACGTCGAGGCGGCCGGGCGCCCGCACCTCGTGGTGCCGTACAGCCTCGACGCGAACGACTGCAAGTTCCTGCTCGTGCACGGCTTCACGACCGCCGACGACATGCTCACCTACCTCATCGACACGTTCGACGCGCTCCACGCCGAGGGCGGTGACCGCCCCCGCATGATGAGCGTCGGCCTGCACTGCCGGATCATCGGCCGGCCGGGCCGGATCCGCGCGCTCGACGGCTTCCTGAAGCACGTCGCGCAGCGCGGCGGGGCCTGGATCGCCACGCGCGAACAGATCGCGCGCCACTGGCTGGCCGCCCACCCGCCGCGACGCTGAACGCCCCGGCTGAACAACCCGGCTGAACGCCCCGGCTGGGGCCCGCCGACGCCGACGGCCTCCGAAGCGGGGGCCGAGGCCGTCGCGCACCCCTTGCGCCGCGCGCCGCCGCGAACGCAACCTGTGCTGCCATTCGCTCGTCCTGTAGCGCGGGCGAGCCTCCCAGCCTCCCCGGCTCCTGCTCCTTCCGCACACCGCGCACCGCGTGTTCTGAGAGGTCTTCTTCACCATGCCCCAGGTCACCCCCCGTTTCAGCGTCCTGTCCGAGGACTTCTCCGCTGACCCGTACCGCCACTTCGCACAGTTGCGGGAGCGGGCTCCGGTGCACTACGAGCCGGCGATCGACAGCTACTTCCTCTCCCGCCACGAGGACGTCAAGCGGGTGCTGACCGATCACGAGGCGTTCACGACCGAGACGCTTCAGGTGCGCGCCGAGCCGGTGATGCGCGGGCCGGTCCTCGCGCAGATGACCGGGGCCGAGCACACCGCCAAGCGGGGGATCGTCGTCCGGGCCTTCACCGGCCAGGCCCTCCAGGACCAGCTGCGCGCCATCCACGCCAACGCCGCCGAGATCATGGCCCCTTTCCTCGCCCGGGGCCGGATGGACCTGGTCAACGACTTCGGCAAGCCCTTCGCCATCAACGTGACGCTCGACGTCCTCGGCCTGGACAGACGGGACGCGCGGCGGGTGGCCGCCTGGCACAGCGGGGTCGCCGAGTTCATCACCAGTCTCGCCCTCACCCCCGAGCGCCGCCGGCACTGCCTGGAGTGCGCCGAGCAGTTGGAGGCGTACCTCCTCCCCGTCATCGAAGACCGGCGCCGCCACCCCGGCGAGGACCTGATATCGAAGCTGTGCACCGCCGGGTTCGACGGCATCGCCATGAGCGATCGCGATGTCACCGCCCTGATCATCAACGTCCTGGCCGCCGCCACCGAGCCCGCGGACAAGACCCTCGGCCTGCTCTTCAAGCACCTGATCGACCACCCCGGGCAGCTGGCCGAGGTCCGTGAGGACCCTGAGCTGCTGACCGCCGCGATCGCCGAGACCCTGCGCTACACCCCGCCGGTCCAGCTGATTCCCCGCCAGGCGGAGGAGGAGGCCGTGTTCGCCGGCGAGACCGTCCCGGCGGGCGCCACCGTCTTCTGCGTGATCGGCGCGGCCAATCGCGACCCCGCCGCCTTCGGCGCCCCGGACTCCTTCGACATCCACCGCCCGGACCTGGGCACCGCCCGTTCCTTCACCGCGGCCGCGCAGCACCTTTCGTTCGGCAGCGGACTCCACCAGTGCGTCGGCGCGGCCTTCGCGCGCGCCGAGATCGAGACGGTGGCCGCGATGCTCCTGCCCCGGTTCGACCGGGTCCGCTTCAGCCCCGGCTTCCGCTACCGGGAGGCCGGTCTGTACACCCGGGGCCCCGTCTCGCTGTCGCTGGACTTCACCCCCGTACGCTGACGCGGCGCCGGCCGTGGCCTACGGCCGGATCTCCGTATCCCCCTGCGGCGCCGACGACTTGAGCCCCGGGTTCGTGAAGTGACACAACCGGCCTGCCCGCAGGCTCCGTTAGGATCACCGACGAAGTAGCGGCCCCGGAGGCGGAATCGGGCCTGGAACAAGGGGATGGGAGCCGCCATGGTGTCCGTGGGGGAAAGACTCAGCAGAGCGCGCGTACGGGCCTTCGTGGGCCGGGACGAGGAACTCGGCCGCTTCGGCGCGGCGTTGGCGGGCGATCCGCGGGCGCCGTTCGCGTTCTACGCGTACGGGCCGGGCGGCATAGGGAAGTCGACCCTGCTGCGGCGCCTGGCGGACCACGCCCGCGCGGCGGGCCGGCTGCTCGTCGAACTCGACGGCCGGTTCGTCAGCCGGGACCCGGTGGACTTCGAGCAGGCCGCCGGTCCCTTCCTGGACGTTCCGGGCACGGTCCTGTTCGTGGACTCCTTCGAGCACTGCCAGTGGCTGGAGAGCTGGCTGTGGCACCACTTCCTGCCCCGCGCCGCCGACGACACCCTGGTCGTCCTCGCCGGGCGGCGGGCTCCGCAGCCGCAGTGGACCGCGGATCCCGCCTGGTCCGGGCTCCTGCACGTGAGCGAACTGGAGCCGTTCTCCGAGGAGCAGGCCCGTAGCCTGCTGGTGGCGGCGGAGATCCGGCCCGAACTACGGGAGCGGGTGCTCCGCTTCGCCGGCGGCAATCCGCTGG
Organism: Streptomyces sp. ADI95-16; assembly: GCF_003721495.1. Lineage (NCBI taxonomy): Bacteria > Bacillati > Actinomycetota > Actinomycetes > Kitasatosporales > Streptomycetaceae > Streptomyces > Streptomyces sp. ADI95-16. The sequence goes on from NZ_CP033581.1 coordinate 505,683, forward strand.
CCCTGTCCCTCGCGGCCGCCGCGGGATCGGAGGGCTGCGGCAGGCAGGAGATCTGGGCCCCCACGGCGGACGTCCTGCGCACCCTGCTGGCGGGGCTGATCGGGGAGGTGCCCACGGCGGCCCACCGGCGCGCCCTGGAGGTGGCGGCGCAGGCGCACTCGACGTCGGAGGAGCTGCTCGCCGCGGTGCTGCCCGGGGAGGACGCCCATCAGCTCTTCTCCTGGCTGCGGGACCTGCCCTTCATCGAGTCCACCCACCGCGGGCTCCACCCGCACGACGCCGCGCGCGAGACGCTCGCCGCCGACCTGCGCTGGCGGGCGCCCAACGCCTTCGAGGCGATGCGCCGGCGCCTGGCGGACGAGTACCTGCGCCTCCTGCGCGAGGCCCCCGAGGAGCGGGTGTGGACCGTCACCGACGAGCTCTTCTACCTCTTCCGGGAGGGCGCGACGCTGTCGCGGCTGCGTTCCTGGTCCCGTGAGGACGAGGTCCACGACCGTCCCCTACAGCCCGCTGACATCGATGTCGTACTGCGTATGACAGAGGAGACCGAGGGGGCCGCGTCCGCGGAACTCGTCCGCTACTGGGCGCGGCGCCAGCCGCAGGCCTTCAGCGTCTACCGGCTCGTGAGCACGGGCCGGATCGTGGCGTTCACGGCCCGGCTGGCCCTGCCGGCCCCCGCCGACCCCCAGGACCTGGCCACCGACCCCGTGGTGGCCGCCGCGTGGCGGTACACCGATGCCACCGCGCCGGTGAGTCCCGGCGAGCACATCGGTGTCAGCCGCTTCTCGGTCTACCCCGAGCGGTACCAGGTTCCCTCGCGCGTCATCGACCTGAGCAGTTCACGGGCACAGGCGGAGGCGGCCCGCGCCCGCGGCCGCGCCTACGGGTTCGCGGTCTACCAGGACGCCGAGACCTGGGCCGAGCGTGTCCGGGGCACCCTCCACGACACGGGGGCGCGCCCGCGGGTCGGTGAGCACACCTACGGGGTGTTCGGCGTCGACTGGCGCGAGGTGCCCGTGGAGGCCTGGCTCCAGCGCTTCATATCGGCCACCGAGGCAACCGTCCCGCCGCCCGGGCCGTCGCCCGTCTCGCGCACCGCGTTCGACCAGGCGGTGCGCGAAGCGCTGGCGCACTGGCGCGACGCGGACGCCTTCGCCGCCTGCGCGCTGATGCGCAGCCGGCTCGCGGCCGATTTCGACGACCCCGCCGGGGAGTTGCGCGCCCTGCTGCGGTGCGCCGTGGACGACCTGGCCCGTGACCCGCGCGGAGTGCGCGCCCGCGAGGCGCTGACGGCGGGCCACTTCTCCGGTGCGCCGACCCAGGAGGCCGCCGCCCGCCGCCTCGGGCTGCCGTACGGCACCTACCGCCGCCACCTGCGTCAGGGGCTGGACATGCTGTGCGAGGCGTTGTGGCAGCGGGAGCTGCGGCCCCGGTAGGGGCGGCAGCCGTACGCCTTCGGCGGGGCCGGGTGGACAGGGGCGGACAGGAGTGGACAGCGCCCGTCCCCGCCGGGCCTGGATAGTGGACACCGCCCGGTACGAGTCTGTGCGCCATGAACGCAGCACGCACACAGACGGGCCCGGCAGCGAGACGGGGCCCCCGCCCGGGAGCGGTCCTCGCGGCGCTCGCCGCGGCCCAGTTCACGGTCATGCTCGCCACCTCGATCGTCAACGTCGCGCTCCCCCAGATCCGTGCCGGCGCCGGCCTCTCGGACGGCGGAACCACCTGGGTCGTCAACGCCTACGGCCTGGCGTTCGGGGCGCTGCTCCTGGCGGGCGGGCGGCTCGCCGACCTCTTCGGCCGCCGCCGGGTGCTGATCGCCGGGCTCGCCCTGTTCGCACTGGCCTCGCTGGCGGCGGGGCTGGCCACCTCCGCCGGGGTACTGATCGCGGCCCGGGCCGTCCAGGGCCTCGGCGCCGCGGCCATCGCGCCGGCCGCGCTGGCCCTGGCGATGGACCGGTTCCCCTCCGGCCCCGAGCGCGGCAGGGCGCTGGGCGTGTGGGGAGCGGTCTCCGGTGCGGGCGGAGCCGGCGGCGTCCTGCTGGGCGGTGTGCTCACCCAGGCGTGGGGCTGGCCCTGGATCTTCCACTCGGTCGCGCTCGGATCGGCGCTCGTCGCGGCCGCCGTGGCCGTACTCGTACCGCGGGATGCCGGGCAGCGGGCCGGGCGGTTCGACCTGCTGGGCACCGCCACCGTCACCCTCGCCCTGACCTGCCTGGTCTACGGCCTGACCACCGCGCGGGGCGCCGGGTGGACCGACCCGTGGGTGCTGGGCGCGCTCGGCGCCGCCGCCGTGCTCCTCGCGGCCTTCGCCGTGATCGAGCTCCGCAGGCCCCACGCACTGGTTCCGCCGCGCCTGTTCGCCGCCGGCCGGGTCGCCGCGGGCAACCTGCTGATGGCTCTGCTGGGCTCCGTGTGGATCGCGCTGTTCTTCTTCCTGCCCCTCTACCAGCAACAGGTGCTCGGGGCGAGCCCCTTGGTCACCGGGGCGGGACAACTTCCGTTCGCCGCGGCCAATATGATCGGCGCCGCTCTCGCCCCGCTGGTCGCCCGGCGCGTCGGCGCCACCGCGGCGTTGACCGCGGCCCTGCTCACCGAGGCCGCCGGACTGCTGTGGCTGTCACGGATCAGCGCCGACGGCAGCTACCTCGCCGATCTCCTCGGCCCGACCGTCCTGATCGGTCTGGGCCTCAGCATCGCCTTCGTCCAGCTCACCGCGCTCGGGGTGGACGGTGTCCCCCGGGAGGACGCGGGTCTCGCCGGCGGGCTGGTGAACACCACCCGGCAGGTCGGCGGGGCGATCGGCCTCGCGGCCCTGGCGACCCTCGCCGGCTCCGTCACCGCCCACGCCTCCGCCCATCAGGCCCCGCTGGAAGCCCTCACCGCCGGCTACCGCACCGCCTTCTCGGTCTCGGCCGCGGTCCTGGCCGTGACGGCCCTCCTCGCGCTGCTCCTCACCCGCCGCACCGGGGCGCGCACCCCCTCCTCCGCCACCACCTCCACCGCCACCACCTCCACCCGTCGCACCCGTCTCAAGGCCCGGGCCGAACGGGCCGCCTGACCGAGCACCACCTCCACGCACGTTCCACGAAAGGGAAGTTCTGCGATGACCACCAGCAAGCCGTACCTGACCGGCCACTACACCCCGCTCCCCGAGGAGGTCACCGCCACCGGCCTCACCGTCGAGGGCTCCCTGCCGCCCGAGCTGACCGGCCGGCTGCTGCGCAACGGACACAACCCCAAGCCCGGCGTGACCCCGACCCACTGGTTCAAGGGCAGCGGCATGGTGCACGGCATCCGCCTGCGCGCGGGCCGCGCCGAGTGGTACCGCAACCGCTGGGTGCACACCCCCGCCCTCGACGGCGCCCCGTACATGACCGAGCGCGGCCCCGACCTGACCGCCAGCACCGCCGGCACCCACGTCATCGAACACGGCGGCCGCCTCCTGGCCCTGTGCGAGGCGAACCTGCCCTTCGAGCTCACCCCGGAGCTGGAGACCGTCGGCGCCCACGACTTCGACGGGAAGCTGCGCGGCGCGATGACCGCGCACCCCAAGGAGGACCCGGTGACCGGGGAGCTCCACTTCTTCGGGTCCTCGCCGTTCCCGCCGTTCCTCACCTACTACGTCGCCGACGCCAAGGGCGAGGTCATCCACAGCGCCGAGGTTCCGGGAGCGACCGCCTCGCTCAAGCACGACTTCGCCCTCACCCGCCGCCACGTGGTGTTCGTCGAGGGCAACGTCACCTTCGACCCCGCCGAGCACTCCGGCATCCCCTACAGCTGGAGCGACCGGCAGCCCGCCCGGATCGGTGTCATGCCGCGCGGAGGCGACGGCGCCGGACAGATCCGCTGGTTCTCCATCGAACCGGGCAACATGCTCCACGTCGCCAACGCCTACGAGGACGGCCAGGGCCGCATCGTCCTGGAAGGCCCCACCGTGGACCGCGAGGGCTTCCGGCTCTCCTGGAACTGGTGGGTCGGCGCACCCGGGCGCGGCAGCGAGCCCGGCTCCCGCTCCTACACCCGGCGCTGGGTCATCGACATGACCGACGGCACGGTGGGCGAGCAGATCATCGACGACCTGCCGGTGGAGTTCCCGACCCTCAACGAGGACTACCTGGGCGCCGAGAACCGCTACCAGTACGCCATCTACTTCCCCGACGAGAGGGGCTTCGGCGGCTACGGCGTCGTCAAGTACGACCGCACCACCGGCGCCCGCCGCATCCACCAGGTGGGCGACGCCCGGATGCCCAGCGAAGCGGTCTTCGTCCCCGCCGCCCGGGCCACCTGCGAGGACGACGGCTATCTGCTGACCGTGGTCTCCGACCTCAAGCAGGACGCCTCGCAGCTGCTGGTTCTCGATGCCTCCGGCCTCGATCGGATCGCCACCGTCCACCTGCCCCACCGGGTGACCGCCGGAATCCACGGCTCTTGGGTCCCCGACAGCGCCCTTGCGGGCACCGCGGGCTGATCCCGGCACCCGCCCGCCGCCCCCACCCCCCACCACCAGCGCCGCCCCGGCGCGTACACGATCAAGGAACACCGCCATGACAAGATTCCGCACACGCGCCGGCTGGGCCGCCGCCGCCCTCGGTGTGCTCGCGACCACCCTCGCCGCACCGGCGCTCGCCCAGACCGAGCCGGGATACCGCCCGGCTTCCGCGAACGGCATCGACTGGCACGCCTGTGCCGACGCCGACTTCAAGGACATGCAGTGCGGATCGCTGCGGGTACCCATCGACTGGTCCCGTCCGGGTTCCGGCAGCCTCGCCCTCGCCCTGGTCCGCCGGCCGGCCGATGACCAGGCACACCGCCAGGGCACCCTGCTGCTGGGCGACGGCGCGGGCGGTTCCTCGATCGAGCAGCTGCGGCTGGCCATGCGCAGCCACCTGCCGCAGTTCGCCGGCGACATGACCGGGAAGTTCGACGTCGTCGCCGTGGACCCGCGCGGAGTGGGGCACAGTACGCCGATCGTGTGCGGGGAGGAGCTGGGGCCTGCCGGGGTCAGCCACTTCCCGCAGGACAAGGCCGCCTTCGACGCACTCGTCTCCCACAACCGGGCGTTCGCCGAGGACTGCCTGCGCCGCAACGGCCCCCTCGCCGCCCACGTCGACCTGACCAGCACCGCGCGGGACTTCGAGGCGGTCCGGACCGGGCTGGGCGAACGGCAGCTGAACTGGTACGGAATCCACTACAGCACCCTGTTGGGGCGCACGTACGCCGACCTCTACCCGGGCAAGCTGCGCACCATGGTCCTCGACACCGCCCTGGACGACACCGGCTCCCCGCTGCGGCGGACCGTCGAGGAGGCCGCCACCGCCGAGACGGCCTTCAACCGTTTCACCGCCTGGTGTGCCGCGTCGGAGGACTGCGCCCTGCACGGCAAGGACGCGGCGGCCGAGTACGACGCCCTCGTCGCCCGGGCCGACCGCGAGCCGATCCCCACCGGGGGCACGGCCCACCAGCCGCTGACCGGTGAGGACATCCGCGAGGCCACGCAGGACTACCTGACCATGTCGGGTCAGTTCTGGCCCGAGCTGGCGAAGGCCATCGTCGCGGCCCAGAAGGGCGACGCGGTCGACTTCACCCGCGACCCGGACAACACCCTCGACCCCGTGCAGGTCCAGGTGCCCGCGTGCCTGGACAACGCCCGCCCGGTGCGTACCCTGGCCCAGCTCACCGACCTGCGGAAGGAACTCTCCCGCGTGTCCCCGCACTTGGGCGGCGCCGTGCGGTCCTACAAGGCGCTCGCCGGCTGTCTCGGCTGGCCCCAGCCCGCCGTGCCCGTCAAGGCCGGCGCCCGGGTGAACGGCGCTCCGCCCGCCCTGATCCTGCAGTCCACCCACCAGGCCCTCGCCCCGTACCAGGCGGGCCCGGCCATGGCCGCCCAGCTGCCCGGCAGTGTCGTCCTCGCCCGGGAAGGCGACGACTACAGCATGTTCCTGGTCTCGCAGTGCGCCAGGGAGGCCACGAACCGCTACCTGACCACCCGCGCACTGCCCGCCCCCGGCACCACCTGCACCAACTGAGCGACGCCGCCCCGCCCCGGGGCGGTCCTCCCGCTGAGCAGCTCCCCCACGATGGCCAGGCCACCGGGGAGCTGCTCAGCGGCGTTCGTCGACCACGGCCGCCACCACCGTGGCCGGGCTCGCGGATCCGTCCGGTTCGGGTCGCGGGGGCGCCCCGAACCGCGCCAGACAGTGCCACACCTTCTTGACCGCCTGCGGGTCGTGGTCGCCGGTCCGGGCGGCGTCTGCGACGATGCGGGGATCCAGCACGCCGTCGACGGCGATCCGGGCGCCCAGCTCGACGTACTCCCGGCCGCGGTAGTCGGGGTGGCGGCGGAGTTCCCCGACGGTGAGCCGGAAGCCGGGGTGCCATTCCACGGGGCAGGTCAGCCGCCGTGCCGCCACCTCGACGGCGGTTCCCCGGTGAGGGTTCCAGGAAGCTGTCCGGGTAGCAGAAGGTGGTCCGCGTCAGCGTCCGGGCGGTCAGCCGGAAGTGCGCGGAGCCGAACCGCGGGGCCGCGCCGACCGGCTTGCGGCGGAAGTTCAGCGCTCCGTAGGCCGGCCGTTCATGAGCGGGCGCGTCGTCGTACGCCGCGTTGAAGATCCGGCTCTCCCAGCGCCACCGGTCTCCGCCGGGATACGCGGTCAGGCCGCCGTTGCTCGTTCCGGTGACGAACTGCGAGCGGTAGACGCCGTCGTCGGCCAGTGCCTCCAGGACCGGCCGGCCGTGGGCCTCGCGGTCCGGATGGAAGTTGAGGGTCACCCGCAGCACCGGATCCACCGGAGGACCCGACGACAGCTCGCGGACATGACGGATGGCTCGTTCTTGCGGTGTTGGGGAGGCTTCCGGACTCATGCGCGCAGTGTCCACCAGGCCGATCCCCGGTGCACCTCGATTGTCCCGCCGGGTCAGGTACGGGCGATCAGCGCGTACCTCTCGTCGGTGACGGGTCCGCCCCACAGCTCGGCGTCACCGCTGAGCGGTTCGACGTGCAGGGTGGAGACGAGCGGCCCGACGGCGGCGGCCAGATCCACGGCGGTGACACCGCCCTGCCAGGGAAGTGACTCGGCTCCGGCGACGTACGGCACGCCGGCCCCTCCCGTTTCGCGCCACCGCCCCTCGACCAGGACCAGCCTGCCTCCCGGGTTGAGGCGCGCGACCCACTCCCGGAGCGCGGCGTGGGGGTCGGGCAGTGTCCACAGCAGGTGCCGGGAGAGGACGGCGTCGTACCGCCCCTGCCCGGTCGGTGGGGCGGCGGCGTCGCCGACGAGGAAGCGTCCTGCCCGTCCCGCGGCGGCGAGCTTGGCCTCCGCCCGCTCCACCATGTGGGGCGCGAGGTCCACGCCGGTGACCCGGTGCCCGGCTTCGGCCAGCAGCAGGGACAGCGAACCGGTGCCGCAGCCGACGTCGAGCACGTCGGCCGGCGTGACGGGGAGCCACGATCTCAGGAGCCGGGCCCACGCGGCGCGGGTGTGCTCCTGACGCAGTCCGTGGTCCGGTTCGTCGTCGAACGAGGCGGCGGCGGCGTCCCAGTACGCGGTGATGGCAGCGGTGGCATCAGACATGTCAGTGAGCATGGCAGCCGGCACTGACAGCGCACCGCGACCGGGGTGGAGCGGGCGCCGGCTCAGAGACCGCCGAGGTCCGCCGACAGCCAGTGTTCGGGGCGCATCCGGATCGTCAGCTGGGCGCCGTGTTCCCGGGCCGCGAACTCCAGGAAGGGTTGCACCGCTTCGGGCCGGAGGTAGCGGGCGGCCATTTCCCGCGACTCCTTCTCGGTGGTCGGCTCGGTCGACACCACCGTGCCCTCGACGGACACGTAGCGCACGGTCGGCTCGACCCGCTCGACGAGCAGGGAGAACCGGCCCGCGTGGGCCAGGGCCAGCGCCTTGGCGGATTCGCGGCCGGTGGTGATCCACAGTTCACCGCCCGGTTCGTACCCGTACCAGATCGGGACGGCCAGGGGCGCCCGCCCGGGCTCGGGCCGGGTGACGGCGAGCGCCCCGATGTGGGGCTCGGCGAGGAAGGACTGACGCTCGGCTTCGGACAGGGGCATGTCGTCTCCAAGGCTTCCGTGGGCGGGCCGGGCCGTTCGATCCTCTCGCCTTCCCCACCCGGGGCCTTCCAACCGCCGGGCACGACACGCCCCCGCGGACGCCACGGGCGGCCGAACGGGTGGCGCCGCGCCCGGGAGCGCCGTTACGGGGCGCCGAGTTCGGCGTTCGCCCTGGCGGCGACATGGGCGAGCGCGCGGGCGGCGATCTCCCGCTCGGCCGCCGGAAGACCGCCGTACAGCCGCTCGGTCAGGCCGGACACGGCGTCCGTGAACCCGCGCTGGATCCTGGCGCCCTCGTCGGTGAGGGCCGAGCCGGCGCCGTCGAGCAGCCCGGCGTCGGCGAGTTCGTCGAGCAGGGTGTGCGCGCGCGGCCCGTCGATCTTGAGCGTGGCGGTCACGCGGTCGACGGCGCCGGCGCGGTCGAGCCCGTCGGCCACGGCCTTGAGCGCCACGGACTGGTGGAAGGTCAGGCCGGAGGCGGCGAGGAGACGATCCCGCACCGCGGCGATCGCGTGGTACGCGATGCCGATGGACTGACCGTTGAGGAGGGGGACGGCGGAGGTGACGGAGGTGGCGCTCATGGCGTGAATCCCCTTGCGGTCGAGGTGTATCGGGGCTGCGCCCCGACCAACCGGAGGTATCTCCGGTTGACCGGCCGCCAGCCTAAGCGGAGAACTCTCCGGTTTTCAAGAGAAACCGGAGAATTCTCCGCTACGCTGCTCCGCATGACCGCCCCCACCGAGCGCGCCGACGCCGCCCGCAATCGCCTCCGCATCCTCGACGCCGCTCGGCGTCTGCTCGCGGCGGACGGCTTCGCCGAACTGTCGCTGGACGCGGTCGCCAAGGAGGCCGGAGTCGGGGTCGGGACGGTCTACCGGCGCTTCCAGCACCGGCCGGGGCTGGTCTACGCGCTGATCGAGGACAACGAGGCCCGCTTCCAGGCGTCGTTCGCGCGGTACTGCGCGACGGACACGGCGCCCTCGGCGCACGACCGGCTGCGCGCCTTCCTGCACGGCATGGCCGACCTCGTCGAGGACAACCGGGAACTGCTGCTCCTGGCAGAGGCGAGCGCACCGGCGGGGCGCTACCGCAGCGCACCGTTCCGCCACCACCACGAACAGATCGTCGGCATGGTCGCGGAGCTGGCCCCCGCCGTGGACGCCGCCTATCTGGCGGATCTGCTCCTCATGCCCTACACCCCGGGCCTGTTCGACTTCCAGCGCACCGAACGCGGCTGGGACGTGGCCCGCATCAAGCGCGGCCTGGACACGCTGATCGCCGGCATCGGGGCGACCGCGGAACACTGACCGGCCCGCCGGACCGAGGGGTTGAGCGGCGGGCGCGACGAGCCCGGCGGCCATTGTCAGTGCCCCACGAGAGGATCGCTCTCATGACGACACTTACCGCCGCCCAGGCGCTGTCCAGCACGTCCGGCCCCGCCGCCCTGTCCGGCCGCAGCGAGTACGAGGCCGCGCTCCGGCGCCTGCGCGAGGCCTCGCAGGCGTACTACGGCGACGGTGACAGCGCCATGGACGACGCCGCGTACGACCGGCTCCGGCTGGCCCTCCTGGCCTGGGAGACGGAGAACCCCTCCGAGGTCGCGCCCGGCTCCCCCACCACCCTGGTCGCCGACGGGGCGGCGCCGGCCGGCGATGTCGCGCACACCACCCGTCTGTTGAGCTTGGACAACGTCTTCGACGCCGAGGGCCTGGTGGCCTGGGGCGCCTCCGTCGAGCGCCGGCTGGGGCGCGCCCCGGCCGGCGGGTTCACCGTCGAGCCCAAGATCGACGGCGCGGCGGTGGCCGCCCGCTACCGCGGCGGCCGCCTCGTGCGGATCGTCACCCGCGGCGACGGCAGCCAGGGCGAGGACATCAGTCACGTCATCGGCCAGATCGACGGCCTCCCCGAGCAGTTGGCCGGGGAGGTCACCGTCGAGGTGCGCGGTGAGGTGGCGTTCACCCAGGAGCAGTTCGAGGCGGCGAACACGGTCCGGGTCGCCCACGGCGCACCGGTCTTCGCCAACCCCCGCAACGGCACGGCGGGCACGCTGCGGGCGAAGGACCGGCCGTACCGGCTCCGGATGACGTTCTGGGCCTACGGCGCGGTCGAGCTGGAGGGCGTCCCGTTCCTGCCCGCCGGGGCCACGCACACCGACGCCCTGGCCGCCGTGGCCGCGGCCGGGGTGCGGACGACCGCGGCCGCCGGCGCCGGACTCCACATCGTCGACGACCTCGCCGGGGCGCAGCAGAGGGTCGACGCGATCGCCGCGATGCGCGCGGAACTGCCCGTCGGCATCGACGGCGTGGTCATCAAGCTGAACGACACGGCCGAGCAGGAGGCCATCGGGTCCGGTACCCGGTTCCCGTACTGGGCCATCGCGGTCAAGCTGCCCGCCGTCGAGCGGCAGACGGTCCTGGAGGACGGTGTGGGAGGTAGGCCGCACCGGCGTCCTGGCCCCGACCGCGGTGCTCGCCCCGGTCGAGATCGACGGCTCCACCGTCACCCGGGCCACCCTGCACAACCCCGCCGACATCCGCCGCCGCGACCTCCACATCGGCGACACGGTGACGGTGTACAAGGCCGGTGACATCATCCCGCGCGTCCAGGCGGCCGTGGCCCGGCTCCGTCCGGCCGGGGCGACACCGGTGCCGCTGCCCGAGGCGTGCCCCCGCTGTGGTGGCGAGATCAACACCGCCCAGGAGCGGTGGCGGTGCGCGAAGGGCACCTCGTGCGCGCTCCCGGCGCTGATCGAGTACGCCGTCGGGCGCGAGATGCTCGACATAGACGGCCTCGGGAAGACGTACGTGGCGGCCCTGGTCGATTCAGGGGACGTCACCGACGTCGCCGACCTCTTCAGCCTCACCCTGGACCAGCTCACCGTGGCGTCCGGCAGCTCCAGGCGGGCCGTCAAGCTCGCCGAGCAGATAGAGGCCGCCAAGGCCCGCCCGCTGAGCCGCGTCTTCTGCGCCCTGGGGGTGCTCGGCACCGGCCGCAGCATGTCCCGTCGTATCGCTCGGCACTTCGCCACGATGGAGGCGATCCGCCGGGCCGACGCGGCAGAGATGCAGGACGTGGAGGGCATCGGCCCGGAGAAGGCCCGGGTCATCGTCGAGCAGGTCGCCGCCCTGGCCCCGGTCATCGACAAGCTGATCGCGGCGGGCGTCACCCTGCACGAGCCCGAGACTTCCGCGACGGCGTCCGCCGGGGGCCCGCTGGACGGCAAGGTCGTCGTGGTCACCGGCAAGATGGCCGGGCCTCTGGAGGGCTTCGGCCGGACCGAGATGAACGCCCTGATCGAGAAGGCGGGCGGGCGCGCGGGCAGCGGCGTCAGTGCCCGGACGTCCGTCCTCGTCGCCGCGCCGTCCGCGAGCGGCAAGCCGAGTTCGAAGGCGGTCAAGGCCGCCGACCTCGGTGTCGAGGTCCTCACGCCGGAGGCCTTCGCCGAGCTGGTCGCCGACTACCTGCCCTGACCCCGGCCGTCGGGACGGCGCGTGGCCCTGCGCCTCGGCCGGGGCGCCCGGCCGAGCGGCGGCGCCGGCGGGCCCACCAGGGTGCGCCTCACCGCGCCCCGGGCGTCATCCGAGGCGGACCTCCTGACATGAACGCGCGTATTGCCCGAGGGGGCTCCTCCCCGTCACCCGGTGAGCGGCGCGGCCCTTCGGCGTCGGTGCCGACCCGGCCGACGGTACGCCGGGGCTCGGTCAGCCTCGGTCCCCGGCCTCCCCCGGCCGTGCGCTGGCCGGCGGGAACGCCAGGCCCGTCGGCGTGTTCAGCCCGGTGAAGGGAAGCGTGACCTGCCCGCCGCCCGTCTCCCGTACGCGCACCACCCGGTTGTTGAACCCGTCGGCCACGTAGAGGCTGCCGGAGCCGTCGAGCGCGAGCCCCAGCGGGTCGCTCAGACCGGTGGTGGGCACCGTGCTCTGCCCGCCACCGCCCACGGGCACCTTCACCACGCGGTTGTTGCCGCTGTCGGCGATGTAGAGGTCCCCGGCCGCGTTCAGCGCCAGCCCGGTCGGCTGGGAGAGGCCGACGGTGGGCACGGTGGACTGGCCGCTCCCGTCCGCGGCCACCTTGACGACCCGGTCGTTGACGAAGTCGGAGACGTACAGGTCCCCGTCGGGCTCCAGCGCCAGCCCCCACGGGTGCAGCAGCCCGGTGGTGGGGACGGTCGTCTGGCCCCCGCCGGCCGAGGAGACCTTCACCACGCGGTCGTTGAAGCTGTCGGCGATGTAGAGGTCCCCCGTGCGGCCGACTGCGAGCCCCAGCGGGCGCGACAGGCCGACGGCGGGCACGACGGACTGCTCCCCGCCGTCCGGGGGCAGGACGACCACCCGATTGTTGCCGGTGTCGGAGGCGTAGAGCCGCCCTGCGGCGTCCCAGGCCATGCCGGTCGGCCGCACGAGGCCGTCGAACGGGACGGTCGTCTGGTCGCCGCCGTCGGAGGGCAGCGCGACCACCCGGTTGTTGCCGTAGTCGGACACGTACAGGGGCGGGCCGGCGGGTGACCGGGGGTCACCGGGCTGCGCCGCGCCCGCGGCTCCCACGGGGAGCGCGGCCAGCAACAGCAGCCCCGCCGCCAGCGCCTGCCACCGGGCCCGCCGCCCGCGCGTCGTGCGGCCGGCGCCGGCCGGGGAACCGAGCGTGCGCGGCCTGGCCGTCATGCGTTCCACGACTTACCCACCTGATCTGGACCGGCGGGCCCGCTGCCGCGCCTGCGCCGACCCTAGGAAGCCGCCCCGGCCACCACGGAAACCACGCCACCGACCCGCCGTCGCGCCACTCCAATGCCACATGCCCGGGTGCGGTTGAATCCCGTGGGGGCTCGCGTGCCTGCCGCTGACCAACGGCTCACCGCAGACGCCCGGTGCCTGAGGTTCCGCCGGCCGGCCGGCGGAACCTCAGGCACCGGGCGTCATGGAGCACCCTGGAGCACCCCCGGGAAACGAACTTCGAGGCCCTAGATCCTCGGGGGCCCCTCGTCCTTCGGCTTGTCGGAGCCGAGCTGCTCATTGAGCTTCTGCTGAGCCGTGTCCACCTGGCTCTGGTACTTGTTCCCGGTCTTCGCGTCGAACGCGTCGCCAGCCTTCTCGGTCCCCTGGTGTACCTGGTCCTCGTGCCCCTTGAGGAGGCCTTTGAGCTTGTCGAGCATCGACATGGCGGAACTCCTTTCAGATGCTGCTATATCCCCATGATCTCCGAATCCGGGCGAGCCAGCACCTCAGGCGGGGCAGTCGCGGTCAGACGTGCGTGGTCCGGGTGAGGACGTGGCTCAGGCTCTTGACCATCTCCGTGGCCATCACCGCCTGCCCCGAGGCGGCGAAGTGGATGCGGTCCTCGCTCAACAGGCCGTCCCGGGCGTTGACGGGGTGGTCCCACATGTCGACCACGACGGCCCCGTACTCGGCGGCCAATCCCCGGGTGAGGTCGTTGCACCGGGCCACCCGCGCGCTCCAGTCCGGGAAGACGGGAACGACGTACGCCTTGCCGAGGGTGAACGTCGTCAGCAGGGCCTCGCTTTCCGATGCCAGCTCGTACATGCGCCGCAGCCGCTGCCCGATCTCGGCGAAGTCCGGCTCGCGCCGCAGGAGGTCGTTGGCGCCGCACGGCAGGTGGAGGAGGTCGGGTTCGAATCCCAGCGCGCGCTCGATCTGACTGTCGAGGGTCCGCGCGGTCGTCGCTCCGTCCTCGGCCGTGTTGAGGTACTCCAGATCCGGACGCACGGCGCGCAGGACGTCCGCGAGCCTGTCGGACCACCCCCGGTGCCGGTAGCCGGGGCTGGGGCCCCCGGTGCCCGCGGACAGGCTGTCGCCGATCACGGCGAACCGGCGCCACGGGGCGGCGCAGAGCAGGGCCGCGGCGTCCAGCGGCGGCAGGCAGAACGGGTCGGAATCCTCGGTGAGGCGCGTCTTCGCATCCATGAAAGGCAACAATACGGTCGACCGTACGTAAAGACAAGCACTGTACGATCGGCCGTATGGACAGTGCGAAGGATCCGGAGATCACGGACAAGCGCCTCCTGCGCGGCGCCCGTACGCGCGGGATCGTGCTCCGCCAGGCCGTCGACGTCGCCTCGCTGGACGGTCTCGGCAGCGTGAGCTTCGGCCGGCTCGCGCTCGATACGGGGCTCAGCAAGGCGGGGATCCAGACCCTGTTCAAGACGAAGGAGAACCTCCAGCTCGCGGCCGTCGAGTTCGCGCGCGGGATGTTCGTCGACGCCGTCGTCCGCCCGGCCGCGACGGCGCCCCACGGCGCCGCCCGGCTGCGCGCGCTCCTCGACCACTGGACCGTGTACGCCGAGACCCCGCTCTTCGCCGGCGGGTGCTTCCGGGTCGCGAACCTCGCGGAGTTCGACAGCCACCCCGGTCCGGTCCGGGACGCCCTCTTCCGCGACCAGGAGGAATGGCGCGCGTGCCTCGCGACCGAGTTGCGGCACGCGCTGGACACCGGTGAGATCGCCGCGCTGGACGTGGAACTCGCCGTCTTCCAGATCGACGCCCTGCTGTGCGCCGCGAACACGGCCCTACAGGCGGGAGACACCGGTGCGACGGGCAAGGCGCGCCGCGCCATCGAGAGCCTGCTCGCCGCTCCGAACTGACCCACCGCCACCCCCGCCGGCGACAACTTCCGACACCGCTCGGCGATCGATGAGTCCGGTGCATGTTTGTCACCGCATCCATCGCCGTACAAGATGCGTCCATGGAGCTCCAGCAGATGCGTTACGTGGTCGCCGTCGCCGAGACGAACAGCTTCACCCGGGCCGCCGAGCGGTGTCTGGTCGTCCAGTCCGCCCTCAGTCACCAGATAGCGCGCCTGGAACGGGAACTGGGCGCGCGGCTGTTCGAGCGCACCAGCCGCCGGGTGCGGCTGACCTCGGCCGGTGCGGCGTTCCTGCCCTCCGCCCGTCAGTGCCTGGACGCGGCGGAGCGTGCGGCCGCCGAGGTGGCGGCGGCGGTCGGCGAGGTGCGCGGCAGGCTCGCCGTGGGCCTGATACCATCCGTCGCCGCGGTCGACATCCCGGGCGCCCTGCGCGAGTTCCACGAGCAGTACCCGTCCGTGCGCGTCAGCCTGCGCGTGGGCGCGAGCGACGAACTCGTCGAGCAGGTCAGACAGGGGGCCATCGAAGTGGCCTTCCTCGATCTTCCGACCACGGCCCGCCCCGAGGGGGTGGAAGCCCGGGAACTCGCCCGTGACTGCCTGGTCGCCGTGGTCGCGCCGGACCACCCCCTGGCCGGGGAGCCGGCGGTCGACCTCGGCCGGCTCTCCCACGAGGTGTTCGTGGACCTGCCGGCCCAGACCGCCGGGCGGGCCCAGTCCGACCAGGCCTTCGCCGACGCCGGCTTCAGCCGCGACGTCGCCTTCGAGGTGACCAACACGGACTATCTGTCCCGGCTGGTGTCCCAGGGCCTCGGCATCGCCCTGCTCCCCTCCACCTACGTGCACCAGCTCACCGGCGTACGGACCATCGAGGTCACCGACGCACCCGTCCGGGTCGAATACGTCGTCTGGAGCCGCGCCGACCGCACGCCCGCGGCGGCCGCCTTCCTCGCCGTCCTCGACATACCGGCGCAGTCCCCGCCCGGCACGGACTGACCCCGGTCCGGTCGTCAGCGGCGGCGGGAGCCGGACGTGGACCAGCGGCGGATCGTGCCCTGGCCCGGGCCCTGGCGGACACTGCGGCCTCGAATGCCCGTGCCCCGTGCCCGTGCCCGTGCGGCCGTCGAGCGTTTCCTGCACTAGCTCAGGGAATCGCGCGTGGCGGACGCCATGGTGGTGGAGATGAGCAGGCTGCTGGTGATCACGAAGACGAGGGTGATCGTCGCCGCGATGGTGCCCGGGGCCTCGGGGCGGGGGCCGAGGCGGGGTGGGAGGCGGGCGTCCGGATCGCGGGTCGTCCGTACGGACTCGCCGACCTGGGGGGCGTGGGCGCCCCTCAGCTGGAGGCGGGCGGCGGCGCCGGTCGGGAGCGTCACGTCGATGGCCGTGACCTCGTCGTCGACCCCGGCGAACGGGTCCGAGGTGCGGATCCATCCCGTCACCACGGCCTGTTCGGTCACGCCCCGGTCGTGCATCGTCTGGTCGTCCCGCATGTCGACCCGGAGGTAGACGAGCAGCATCCAGGACAGGTTCAGGACCAGTACGACCAGCGCCGGGCCCGCGCCGGCGTTCTTGGCGGCCCACCAGAACCCCACCCCGTGGAGCGCCACGACGGCGATGAAGAGCAGCGCCGCCCACGGGCCGGGACGCCCCTCCCAGACGGTGCGCGCGGCGAGGTACATCCCTGCCGGGACACCCAGCAGTACCGCACCGGCCGCGACGAAGCCCGCCCCGCTCGACGCCATGAGCCCCCTGCCCCCCAACGGCCGCCTCCGCGCGCCGTGTCCTGCCATGCCGTGGTGCACCCCTACCCCGCCGGGGAAGGGGGGAAGCCTCAGCGTTCGAGGAGCCAGGCGGTCAGGGAGCGTACCGCGCCGGATACGGCTCCGGCGGCGATCCGGCCGAGCAGGGTGAGCAGGTGCTCGCGGTCGGTCCGGTCGACTGAGCGGGGTGTGCGGGGTGTGCGGGGCACGTCGGCTCCTTGGGGTCCGTACCGGCCACTGGTGCGGCCGGCGCTGGGTCCATGGAGCGCTTTCCGGAGGGTTTCCGGCGAACGGGACCGGACGGGGCCGCCTCCAACTAGCCTGGTGGGAAGGGGTGATACGAGTTTTCCGGGAGGCCTGCCGACCGGAAGTCCACGCTCGGCGAGGTGGGGAGACGGCGATGACGACGATGCCGGGACGGCATGCGAACCGGTTGTGGTCGGAGCTGAGGGCGGTGCACGTGGCCGCCGGGAAGCCGACGCTGAGCCGGCTGGTCGCCGTCGCCGGCGAGCAGCGGCCCCCGCTGACGGTGTCCGACGCGACGGTCAGTGACTGGCTGGGCGGGAAGAGCCTGCCCGGCAAGGGCAACACCCGGCTCTTCCTGGTGCTGGTGCGTTTCCTGGGCGGCGAGGCGGCGAAGAAGAAGGGCACGACGTACGCCGCTCCCTCGGAGGCGCAATGGAGCCAGCTGCTGCGGCTGGCCCGCGAGGAGCGGGCGTTCGTGCCACCCGCCTCTGCCAAGCCGTCCGGCCGCACCGGGCCCGTGACGCTGCCGCCGCTGACGAGCGGGTTCACCGGCCGGTCCGGGGAACTGCGCGACATCCTCGGCCGGCTCGACCCGGCCGCGCACGGCCCCCGGCCCGCCGGGGCGCCCGACGACGCCCCGGCGACGGTCGTGGTCTCGGCGGTGATGGGCATGGGCGGGGTCGGCAAGACCGCGCTCGCCCTGCGGGCCGCCCACCAGGCCCGCCAGCGCGGCTGGTTCCCCGGCGGGGTCCTCTTCGCGAACCTGTACGGCTACAGCCCCCACCAGGAGCGGACCCCGGGCGAGGTCGTGGACCAGTTCCTCGGTGCGCTGGGCGTCCGGAGCGCGGACATCCCGGTGACGCTCCAGGGCAAGCTGGACACCTGGCGCATCACCCTGGACCACCTGGCGGCCGAGGACCTCCCGCTGCTTGTGGTGCTGGACAACGTCCGTAGCGCCGGAGAGGTCGCCGCGCTGCTTCCGCAGCCCCCGCACCGCGGGCTGGTGACCTCCCGGCAGTCCCTCGCCCTGCTACAGGCGCACCGCGTGGACGTGCCTCCCCTCACCCCGCTGGAGGCCGTGGACCTCATCGGACAGGTGCTGAACGCCGGCGGGATCCGCGACGACCGGGTCGCCGCGGAGCCCGGGGCGGCTTCGCGGCTCGCGCAGCTGTGCGGCTGCCTGCCCCTGGCCCTGGAGATCATCGCCGCCCTGCTGCGCGAGGAACCCGGCCGGAGCCTGGAGAGCCAGGCCGAGGAACTGACCGCCGCCCGGACCCGGCTGGGCCTCATCGAGATCGAGGAGACCGACGCGGAGAGCCGCCCCATGGCGGTACGGGCCTCCTTCGAGCTCTCGTACCGGCATCTGACGGAGCCCCAGGCGACCGCCTTCCGGCTGCTGGCCGCCGCTCCGGGGCCGGACATCTCCACCACCGCCGCCGCGGCTCTGCTCGGGACTCCCGGCAGCCGGCGGCTGCTGGCCGAGCTGTCCCGCGCGCACCTCCTGACGGGGGCGGACGAGCGCTGGTCGATGCACGACCTCATCCGCCTGTACGCGGCGGAGCAGTCCGACGCGCACGCGGACGCCGACGGGCGGGACGCCGCCCTCACCCGGCTGCTGGAGCACTACGTGACCACCACGGCGCAGGCCGACACCCATCTGATCAGCAGGCCCGGCAACCGCTCCCCCCGCTTCGACGGGCGCCGTCAGGCCCTGCGTTGGCTCGACGAGGAACGGGCGAACCTGGTGGCCGCCGCCACCGCGGCGCCGCAGCTCGACCTCCCGGCCGTCGCCTTCTCCCTCACCTTCTCCCTCGCCCGCTACCTCGAACACCGCCGCCGCTTCGACGAGTGGATCACCCTGAGCACCATCGCCCGCGACATCGGCCGCGCGAGCGGAGACCGTTCCGGCGAGGGCACGGCGCTCGTCAACCTCGGTTTCGCCCTGCGGCACTTGCGCGCGTTCGACGGGGCCGTCGCCGCACACACCGAGGCCGCCGGGATCTTCCGGCAGCTGGGCGACCGGGGCCTTGAGGCACTGGCGCTGAACCGCCTCGGCATCGCCCTGCAGGAGGCGGGACGGGCCGACGAGGCCATCGCCGCCTACCGCCGGGCCACCGGGGTCCTCGACCTCCTCCGTGACGATCCGCACCTGGCGGCCTCGATCGCCGGCAACCTCGGCGCGGCGCTACGGCAGGCGGGCCGGTACGAGGAGGCCGTCAGCGCCCACAGCCGTGCCGCCGAGCTCTTCCACCGGATCGACGACCAGCAGGAAGTGGGGTCGGCCCTCACCGGGCTCGGCGCCGCCCTGCAGTTCATGGGCAGGTACGAGGAGGCCATCGAGGCCCACAGCCGGGCCGCCGGGATCCACGCGCGCCTCGACGATCCGGCGCGCGAGGCCGCGGCGCTGGCGAACCTCGGCACCGCCTGGCAGTTGTCGGGCCGTACGGAGAAGGCGGTCGCCCCCCACACCCGGGCAGCCGGAGTCTTCCGCGAACTCGGCGACGCGTACAACGAGGCCTCGGTCCTGACCAACCTCGGGGACGCCCTCCACCAGACGGGCCGGACCGAGGAGTCCGTCGCCGCCTACGCGCGGGCCGCCGGCCTGTTCCGGGAGGTCGGCTCCGGACCGTACGAGGCGAGGACCGCCAACAGCCTCGGGGAGGCGCTGCTGGACCTCGGCAAACACGACGGGGCCGTCGAGGCCTTGGCCCGCGCCGCCGATCTCCACCGCGGGCTGGGTGATCACGAGCTCGAAGGCGCGGCCCTGCTGCGGCTGGGCGCCGCCCTGGAGGCTCTGGACCTGCCGGACGAGGCCGCCGCCGGCTACGCGCGGGCCGCCACCGCGTTCGAGCTGGCCGGCAGCTCCGGCGTCGGCTGGGCGCTGGCCGACCTCACGGGCGCGCTGGTGGTGGCTGACCGGGCGGAGGAGGCACTCTCGGCGGCGGAGTCCGCGGTGGAGCACATTCGGCGCGCGGCCGCGGACGACCCCGCCAGGCACTCCGGCGTCCTGGCCCGGTCCCTCGTACTGCTCGCGATGCTGCGCGTGGAGCGGCGCCAAGACCTCCCCGGGGGCCTCACGGCCGCGCGGGAGGCGGCCGAGCTCTTCACCCCGCTGGCCGTGGCACGGCCCGAGGTGCACGCCGCGTCCCTGCGGCTGGCGCTGGAGCAGTGGGCGCGCGTACTGGACCTGCTGCACCGGCCGCGGGAGGCGGAGGAGGTACGCCGCCGGCTGACGGAGGCGGGCCTCGACCAGTCCTGAGCCGGATGGGGTACGGGCGTACGGGGCCGGTCGCCGCGTCAGGCTCCGGCGGGCCGGGGCGGCCCCTGTACGAGGGCGCGCGCGGCGGCGTATTCGGCGCGGGACGCCTGCTCGTCCAGGTCCAGGTACCCGTACGCGTCGTCGCCGACCGGGATCCGCAGGGGCGTGGGGGCGGCGGCCGCGACGATGTCGAGGACGCGCGCCGCGAAGTCCTCGGGGCGGCCGGTCCCGGGGTTGTCGGCGAGGCCGCGGGTGCCTTCGAGCATCTCCCGGTTGGTCCCGTCGTAGGCGGGGACCCGGTGGCGCGCCTCGGCCATGGAGGTGCCGTAGCGGGTGGCGAACATGCCCGGTTCGAGCACGGTGACACGGATGTCGTGCGGAGCGGCCTCCACCGCCAGGGCCTGGCTCATGCCTTCGAGGGCGTGCTTCCCGGCGACGTAGGCGGCGAGGCCCGGGAAGGCCATCCTGCCGACGATCGAGGAGACGTTGACGATGTGGCCGTGTCCCTGGGCCCGCATCAGCGGCAGGACGAGGCGGGTGAGCCGCCAGGGACCCACGAGCAGGGTCTCCAGCTGGTCGCGCAGCTCGGCGTCCGAAACCTCCTCGACCGCGCCGAACAGGCCGACGGCGGCGTTGTTGACGAGGATGTCGATGCCGCCGAGGCGGTCGGTCGCGGTGCGGACGGCCTCCTCGCATGAGGCGGCGTCGCGCAGTTCGAGCGGGACCGGGATGATGCGTCCGGGCCAGGCGGAGGCCAGTTCCTCCAGGTCGGCGGTCTTGCGTGCGGTGACCGCGAGTTCGTCCCCGGCCCGGGCGGCGGCGGTGGCCAGCGCGTGCCCGAGGCCGGAGGAGCATCCCGTGACCAGCCAGCGTCGTCCCATCGTTCCCCCGTGATGACAGTGATGACCGTGGTGGTGGGTGGTGTCGCCGTGCGGTCGTCGCGCGTGGTGGACGGCGGTGGCGGCAGTTCATCGTCGGGGCGGTTCCGGCCCTCGGCCATCCCTCCTGCGGGGGCGTGCGGAGGCGCGGGGGCGCGCGTCCGGGCGCGCGCGTCGACGCGACGCGAACCTGCGGGTCACGCCGGGCATCGCCCGGTCCGCCGCCGTCCGCGGCCGGCCTTCGACGGCCGGTTCCGGGCGACGCGGCAGGTCAGGTCAGGTCAGGCCAAGGGGTGTAGCGGCCGCTCTTCACGCTCTTCCAGACGCCGCCGGTCACCGCGTGCACCGTGAGCTCGCGGTTGGTCGTGTCCCCGTACTGGTCGAAGGCGACCCGCCCGGTGACGCCGTCGAACGCCAGCCCCGCCACGGCCTTGGGCATCTTGGCCCGGGCGTCCGAGGGCAGGGTGCCGCCGTTGGCCGCGGCCAGGGCCTTCACCGCCTCGATGACGGCCCAGGTCGCGTCGTACGCGTACGCGCCGTACGAACCGGCCTGCTCCGGGTACGCCGCCGCCTGGTACTGCGAGAGGAAGGTCGGGCCGCCGGGGAGGTTCTCGGCGGGCGCTCCGATGCCGGTGGCCAGATCACCCTCGGCCTTGTCGTTGGTGGTGATGAACTGCGCGTCGAAGACGCCGTCGCCGCCCATGAAGGTGATGTTCACGCCCGCCTGCTTGAGCTGCTTCGAGAGCGGCGCCGCGGTGGTATAGTAGCCGCCGAAGTACACGGCGTCCGCGCCCGAGGCCCGGACCCGGGCGGCGAGGGTGGCGAAGTCGCCGCCGGTGGGGGCGACGTGGTCCGCGCCGACGAGGGTCCCGCCGAGCTTGCTGAACTCGCTGCTGAAGCCGGTGGTGAGGCCGGTGCCGTAGTCGCTGCTGTCGTCGATGACGAAGAGCTTGGTCTTCTTGCCCTCGTCGTGGAGGTAGCGGGCGGCGAACGGACCCTGGTCAGCGTCCGTGGCGACGGTACGGAAGTAGGTCTGGTACGGGCGGGACTTGGCACCCTTGACCCAGTCGGGACCGTACGTCAGGGCCGGGTTGGTGTTGGCGGGCGAGACGTTGACCAGGTTCGCCTGCTCGAACGGCCTCAGCATGGCTGCCGCGACGCTGGAGTTGAGGGGTCCGACCACGCCGAGCACCTTGTCGTCGCCGATGAACCGGGTGGCGTTCTCCTGGCCCTTGCCGGGCTGGGCCTGGTCGTCCAGGGCCTTGATCTCGAAGTTCACGCCGGGCACGTGACGGGTCCGGTTGGCGTTCCTGACGGCCAGGTCGGCGGAGTTCTTGATGCCGACGCCGAAGACGGAAAGGTCGCCGCTGAGCGGTGCGTCCACACCGATCACCACCGTGACGGAGGACGTCGCGGAGCCGCCCTTGCCGTCGGGCGAGTCGTCGCCGCTCAGGGTCCAGGTCAGGACGCCGGCGACGGCGAGCGTGGCCAGTGCCACGGCCAGTACCGTGGACCGCCGGGTCAGGGCGCCCCGCCGGACGGTCGCCACCTCGCCGCTCCCCCGGTGCTCCACCTCGCCGAGCGAGCCGGGTTCCTCGGCCGTGGGCGTCGGAGGGACCGGCTCCGGCTCCGCCGGGGCGGGGCCGGCCTCGGTCACCGCTTCCGGTACGGGAACGGGCGCGGGCTCCGGTACGGGCGCGGGCTCCGGTACGGGCGCGGGCTCCGGTGCGCGAACGGGCTCCGGTGCGCGAACGGGCCGGGGCGGAACGGACTCGGCGGTCGACGCCCCCGCCCCGGTGCCCCGCAGGACCGACTCCAGGAGTGCGGTGGCCTCGGCGGCGTTCGCGCGCCGCGCCGGGTCCTTGGTGAGGAGCGCGTCCAGTACGGGGGCGAGCGGACCGGCCTGGGTCGGCGGCCGGTGGGGGCGGGTGAACACGGCGATGGCGAGCGCGTGGAGCCCCTCGGCGTCGAACGGCGGACGCCCCTCGACGGCGTGGTAGAGGGTGGCGCCGAGGGCCCAGAGGTCGTTGGCCGGTGTTGGGCGCTTGCCCTCCAACTGCTCCGGCGGCATGTACTGCGGGGTGCCGATGACCATGCCGCTGTGGCTGAGCTTGGTGGTGACGTCCGCGAGGTGGGCGATGCCGAAGTCGGTGAGGACGACCCGGTCCTTGCTCAGGAGCACGTTGTCCGGCTTGATGTCGCGGTGGACGGTCCGCGCCTCGTGCGCTTCGGCGAGCGCGTCGAGCATGGCGGAGCCGATCTCGGCCACCCGCCGCACGGGCAGTCGGCCCTGTTCGCGGATCTCCGCCGCGAGGGACTGCCCGCGGATGAACTCCATGACGATGACGGGGGCGCCGTTGTGCTCCACGATGTCGTGGACCGTGATGATCCCGGGGTGGCTGAGGGTGACCGCCGCGCGGGCCTCGCCGATGAAGCGCCGGAGCAGCGTCACGCGGTCGCCGTCCTCCAGCCCCGGAGGGAAAAGGATCTCCTTGACGGCGACCTCGCGCCCGAAGAGCTGCTGGTCAAGGCCCCTCCAGACCCGGCCCATGCCGCCCTGGCCGATCCGTTCGACCAACTGGTACCGGCCGGCGATGAGTTCGGGGTTCTCCTGTGTCACGCGTCACACTCTAGGACCTGTTCGGCCGATCATGTGACGATCCCGGACATGCTCGTGGGCCCCGGCGAGAGGGGCGAACTCAAGCCGGGCCGGCCCCGTGGCGGTACGAGGAGGGGTGCGGGGCCGGGGAAGGGGGTGCGGGGCCGGGGAAGGGGGTGCGGGGCCGGGGACGTCCGGTCCCGTACGCACCGCCACCGGCCGCGTGCCCCGTGGACACCGCGCCGCCCGGACCCGGAGCCTCGCGGTCCCGATGATCCCGCTCTCTCCAGAGGGGACGCCCCCCGTCCCACCCGCCCCGCCCCCTACCAGGCAAACTGCCTGTTGCCGGGCCGGGGCCGTTGCATGCACCATCAACGGACACAGGCCACGCCCAGGGCCACCCACCTCGAACGAAAGCAACACGCGTGAACACCCGCCACGGAGATGACACGAGCCACCACCTGCCGTGGGCCGAGCACACCGTCAACGCCCTCAACGCGGACGACCTCGCCCGCACCGCCCTCGGTGAGGCGCTCGACACCGCCGGCGACCTGCCCCTCGAAAGGTCCCAGCGGCACGCGGAAGCACTGCGCGCCGCCGCCATGGGCCTCCCGCCGTCCGGCTGCGCCCTCGCCGCCGGGGTTTCCGAGCGCATGCTCGCCACCTGGCGGAACAACGACCCCTACTTCAACGCGGCCATGGCCTCCGCGCAGGCCCTCGCCCACGCCCACCGGCTCACCGGGTCCAAGGCCGCGACCGCTCCCTTCGCCCTGCGGCTCTTCCTGCGCGCCCTCCACAACGGAGCGGGCCTCTTCGCCGCCTCCGACCAGATCGGCCTCTCCCGCCACCACCTGAAGAAGCTGAGGGCGCGCCCCCAGGTGGAAGCCCTCATCACGGCCGCCCAGAACCTCGCCCGCAAGCCCGCCCAGCGCCGTGCCAAGCCCTTCACCTACCGCCTCGTGCGCACCGAACCCACCGCCGCCGCGCCCGAATCCGGCTGAGCCCGCCCTCACGCACCCCGGGGCGCCGGCCGGGCCGCCGAGAACCCCCCGGGCGGCGACGGCCCCGCGAAGGCCGCGTCCCCGGCCGGCGCCAAATCCATGGCGGGGCCCGGCCCTGGCGGCCGATCATGGCAGGCATGACTGATCAACCCGAACGATGGACCCAGGCGACCACCTACCCCGACATGTGGGCGGACCCGGCCGACGACCCCCGTGACCGCGAGGGCGTCAGCCCTGACGGCGAGCTGGCGACGCTCCAGGGCTTCCTGACGGACTACCGCATGACCCTGCGGATGAAGTGCGAGGGTCTGGACCCGGAGCAGCTGGCCCGTCGGTCGGTTCCGCCGTCGACCATGTCGCTGCTCGGCCTGGTGCGGCACCTCGTCGAGGTGGAGCGGGACTGGCACAACTGGATCGGCGACGGTGATCCGCTGCCGAAGCTGTACGGAGCGCGGGACGCCGACTTCGACGGAGTCGTCGCCGAGCAGGCGGCGGTCGACGCCGCGTTCGCGGATCTGGCGCGCGAGCAGGCCGCGACCGACGCCGAGCTGGCCAAGCACCCGGATCTGGGCGAGCGTCTGGGGAAGGACGGGATCGCGGTCCGGGAGCTGATGGTGCACCGGATCGAGGAGTACGCCCGTCACTGCGGGCACGCCGACCTGTTGCGCGAGTGCGTCGACGGCAGGGTGGGCCAGTGACCCCGCCCGCCCCCGTACGGCGTCACGCCCCGCCGGGAGGGCGTACGCGATCCGGTCCGAATATGGCCGATTTCCCGCCCTGACCGGTCTGCGCCCCTACCGTGGACGGACGAGGCCGCCGACGCGCGCGGGGAGGCGCGGCGCGGCCGGAGTGAGCGAGGGGGCGCGGCATGTCCACGTGGAACGGCATCGGAACCAAGTACCTCGGCTTCAGCCGGCGGCAGCCGGACGGCACTCATCACGCGACCGAGTGGTTCGTGATCAACTACATGCCGGTCGTCCCGCTGCGCCGGTACCGGCTGGTGGTGGGGACCACGGAGTACACCCCGGGCGCGGTGGGCGGCAGTACGTCGACCACCGCCTACCGCGTCCTGGGACGTTCACCGGTCCGCGTGCTCGACGTCCTCGCCACCTACCTGGCCTGGTGGATCGTCGGCCCCGCCCTGGTACTGGGTCCGTTCTTCCTGATGGCCCGGGCCGCCCCGGACTTCGGCCGGGGATCGGGGTTCTGGAGCGGAGCCATCGTCATCGGAGGGCTGGTCTGGATCGTGGGCCTGCCCCTGCTGCTCATCTCCCGGTCCCGCCGGTGGCGCGATCTGCCGTGAGTGACCGGCCGGGCCGAGCGGAGCCGGGCGGGGCGGGCCGGGCGGGGCCGGGCGTCAGCGGCCCTGGAGGGTTTTGACGTTGTTGCCGAAGGTCCAGTTCTTCGCGCCGTCCCAGTTGACCGACCAGGTCATCAGGCCCTTCAGGCCGCCCGCGTAGCGGTTCCAGGCCTGCGCGACCAGGGCGGGGGTCATGTGGCCACCCGCCGCGCCGGGCTGGGCGGGCAGGCCGGGGACCTGCTTGTCGTACGGGACCCGGATGGTGGTGCCCTGGATGACGAGGCCCTTGTTCAGGCAGTCCGTCTGCGCGGTGAAGCCCTGGACCGTACCCGCCGAATAGGAGTCGCCGGAGCAGCCGTACATGCTGCCGTTGTAGTACTGCGTGTTCAGCCACCACAGGCGCCCGTTGTCCGCGTACTTCTTGATGACCGGCAGGTACGCGCCCCAGATCGAGCCGTACGTGACGCTGCCGCCGGTGACGTAGGCGGTCTCCGGGGCCATCGTCAGGCCGAAGCCCGCCGGCATCTGGGCGAGGATGCCGTCGATGACGCGGATCAGGTTGGTCTGCGAGGGCGAGAGGCGGGTGATGGTTCCGCTGCCGACGAGTCCGGTCTCGATGTCGATGTCGATGCCGTCGAAGTTGTACTTCTTCAGGATCGGTACGAGGGTCGCCACGAAACGGTCCGCGACCGCCGCCGAGTTGAGGTCGATGCCGGCGGCCGCGCCGCCGATGGACATCAGGATCGTCGCCCCTCCGCCTTGGCCTGGCACATCTCGGCCGGGGTCGCGACCTTGACGGTGGCGTCCATGCCGTCCTGCCACAGGGCGGTGCCGTCGGAGAGGATGACGGGGAAGGCCGCGTTGATGACGTTGTAGCCGTGGTCCCGGATGCGGCGGTCGGTGATCGGGGTCCAGCCGAAGGGCGGGTGCACGCCCGCCGCGGCGCCGTCCCAGTTCTCCCAGTAACCCTGGAGCACCTTGCCGGTGGGCCTCGGCTTGACGGGGCAGGTGTCGGCCGCGGGCGCCTGCGGTGCGGTGGCCGCCCCGGCCGCCGGCTGGAGGGTGAGGGCCAGGGCGAGGGCGAGGCCGGCCGTGGCGACGCGTAAGGCGTGACGTAGGACCATGCGGGGCTCCTGGGCGGTGGGTGTGGGCCTGGAACGGGCTGCGCCGCCCGTCACGCTAGGAAGGTCCAGACCAATCGTCAAGACATGCGGTGCCTACGCCGACGCCCGGACATCGCCGGACGGTCCGCGCCGCCATGGTGCGAGAACCGGCACGTGACCGAGCGCGACACCGGCCGCCACCTGTCGAACGTCGCCGCCGGACGCCTCGATCTGGCCGCGGCCCCCATGATCTCCGCGTGGGGCCGCCGCCCGGCGATGGCGGAGGCGCAGGCGCAGGCGTAGACCCCGGCGGTGTCAGACCCGGCGCGGTCGGGCCTGGAAGTGCGTGCGGGCGGCGGGCAGGAACATCGGAACGGCGGCGGCCGCGGTGAGCAGGTCGGGGAGGCAGGCCAGGAGCGGCCAGGCGGCGGGCCCCGTACCGCTCATGCTGAAGTCGGTGGCCGCGGCGACCAGGCAGAGGGCGCCGGCGACGCCGAGGACCGCTCGGGCCCAGCCGCGGCCCGCCCTCATCTTCACGGCCACGGCCAGCCAGCCGGCCAGGACTACGGCCAGGACCCCGCCCGACACGGCGAGTTGGCGAGCGGCCGCGTCGGCTCCGGAGACGGACGTCATATCGTCCAGGCCGGTGGGGTCGACCACGAACGAGCCCAGCACCCAGACCACGGCCTGCCCGACGACGGCGGCCAGCGTGAGCAGCCACGCGGCCTCGATTTCCTTCGGGCGCGCGCCCGTTGTGCTGCTGCCCGTGGTACCCGTCATGCGTTTCCCCTTCGCGTCCACCCTCTCAGAGGAAGAACGCCCCCACCCGGTTCCCCGCCGAGACGGGCGGACCGGGCGGACCCGGCGGACCCGGCGGAAGTCCGGGCGTCAGCCGTTGCCGTCCGGGGGCGTTTCGGGTTTCACATGGAGGATTTCGCGTGCCTGCTCCGCGGCGCGGGTGATGCTCTCCGAGACGAAATCGAGGAAGCGGGCGATGTTCTCCAGGCGGGCGGCGGCCGGAGTGTGGGAGCCGAGGACGCCGACGCCCTGCCGGGCGGTCTCCACCAGGTGGGCGGTGGAGCGGGCGCTGGCGACCATGGACTGGTACCAGACGTCGTTGTCGACGGCGTAGCGCTCGCGGCGGCCTTCGTCGCGTTCCCGGCGGACGAGGCCCTGGCCGTCGAGGAAAGCGATCGCCTTGGAGACGGACGCCGGGCTGACCTGGAGGCGCTCGACGAGTTCGGACGCGGTGAGGCTGCCCGCGTCGGTGGTGATGAGACAGGCGAGGACCCGGGCCGTCATCTTGGGCATGCCCGACTGCATGAGAACGGTGGTGAAGGTCTCCTCGTACTCGCGGACCGCCTCGGGGTCGCGCCCGTGGGGCTGCGGCGCCGCCTTCGGGTCCCGGGGCACGGGCTGCTTGCGGCGGTGGGCGCGCTGCTCGGTGGCGCGGTGCGCGAGGTCGGCGCGGTAGGCGGTGGGGCCGCCGTTGCGCAGTACCTCACGCGTGACCGTGGAGGTCGGGCGGTCGAGACGCCTGGCGATCTCCGCGTAGGCGAGGCCGTCGGCCAGCCCCGACGCGATCTGCTGGCGCTCGGCCTGGGTGAGTCTGCCTCCCGGCATCGCGGCCCCCTTCATGATCTTCGCGGTGTTCGGAGGGGCCACCGTAGCGCTCAATTTAAGTCCATTGCAACAACGCACGGAGATGAGATCATTGCAACCAGCGCGCCTCCGGTACGACGCACACCTCACCCCGTACACGAACGCAACGTAGCGTTTGCGCATTCAGAAATTCCGCGCGAATACCCTCAGCGGCCCCAGCGCAGCGCGGCCGTCTCCACCGGGGCGTCCCACAGGCGCAGCAGTTCGTCATCGGCCCGGCACAGCGTCACCGAGCATCCCGCCATGTCGAGCGAGGTGACGTAGTTCCCGACCAGCGTGCGCGCCACCGGTACGCCCCGGGCCTCCAGTACCCTCGCGACCTCCGCGTGGAACCCGTACAGCTCCAGCAGCGGTGTCGCGCCCATCCCGTTGACCAGCGCCAGCACCGGGCCGTCGGCCGGAGCCACCTGCGCCAGGTCCTCCAGCACGGCGCCCACCGCGAAGTCGGCGATCTCCCGCGACGGCATCATCGGGCGCCGCTCGCGGCCCGGCTCGCCGTGGATCCCGACGCCGAGTTCCAGCTCTCCGTCCGGCAGGTCGAAGGTCGGGCTGCCCTTCGCGGGGGTGGAGCAGGCGCTGAGCGCGACGCCGAAGCTCCGCGAGGAGTCGTTGACCCGCCGGGCGAGCTCCGCGACCCGCTCCAGGGGAGCCCCCTCCTCGGCGGCCGCCCCGGCGATCTTCTCCACGAAGAGCGTGGCCCCGGTGCCGCGCCGTCCGGCGGTGTACAGGCTGTCCGTGACGGCGACGTCGTCGTTGACCAGCACGCGCTCGACCCGGATGCCGTCCTCCCCGGCGAGCTCGGCCGCCATGTCGAAGTTGAGCACGTCCCCGGTGTAGTTCTTGACGACGAACAGCACTCCCTGCCCGCCGTTGACGGCCGCCGCCGCCCGCGTCATCTGATCCGGCACCGGCGAGGTGAATACCTCACCGGGGCACGCGGCCGACAGCATCCCGTACCCCACGAACCCCGCGTGTAGCGGTTCGTGCCCGGATCCGCCACCCGACACCAGGCCGACGCGGCCGCCCTCCCGGGCGCCCCGCCGTACGACCACCCGGCGCTCCACGTCCACGTCGAGCTCGGGGTGGGCGGCGGCCATGCCCCGCAGGGCGTCCGCGACCACCGTTTCCGCACTGTTGATCAGCATGTTCATCAGGTACCTCCCGGGTGGTCGAGGCGGGTGGCTGCGTTCGCCCGCCGTATCCCCAAGTGTGCCGCCGCACCCAGCACATCGGCGAGCGTGCCGCGCCCGCGCGGCGGCCGTCGCGCACGAGATCGATTCGGTGCATATGCTCCTTATAAAGGGGAAAGTGTCCAGTATTGAGCTGTTCTGCTAACCATGCGGAACAGTCGACGCCCGGTCCCCGGGCCGGCGAGAAGGAGGCCTCCATGGCCAAGCGACTCAAAGAATCCGGACTCGTCGGCGAACTCTCGGCCGAATTCGCCGGCACCATGATCCTCATCCTCTTCGGTTGCGGCGTGGTGGCCCAGGTGGTCGCCGGCGGGGCCCTCACCGACCCGGCGGGCGGCCTCGGCAACCACGACAGCATCGCCTGGGCATGGGGCCTCGGCGTCACCCTGGGTGTCTACGTCGCGGCGAGGCTGAGCGGTGCTCACCTCAACCCCGCGGTCACCGTCGCCCTGGCGACGTTCAAGGGCTTTCCGTGGCGCAGGGTGGCCCCGTACATGGCGGCCCAGCTCGCCGGCGCCTTCGTCGCGGCCCTGATCATCCGGTGGAACTACTCCGAAGCGCTGGCCAAGGCCGACCCGGGACACACCATCAAGACCCAGGGCGTGTTCTCCACGCTGCCGGCCAACGGGAACCCGAACCTGCCGGTCACCGAGTGGGGAGCGCTGCGCGACCAGATCATCGGCACGGCGATCCTGCTGCTGCTGATCATGGCGGTCACGGACCTCCTCAACACGCCCCCCGGCGCCAACCTGGCCCCGTTCATCGTCGGCCTGATCGTGGTCGCGATCGGCATGGCCATGGGCACCAACGCCGGCTACGCGATCAACCCGGCGCGTGACTTCGGACCCCGGCTGGCCAGCTTCCTCACCGGCTACGGAGGGGCGTGGCGCGATCAGTACGGGAATTTCTACTTCTGGGTCCCGATCATCGGCCCGTTCATCGGAGGCGTGCTCGGAGCAGCTCTGTACAAGTTCTTCATCGGCCGGTTCCTGCCGACCGCCGAGCCGGAGCCTGCCGGCCGGATCCCGGCCCCGGAGTCGTGACCGGGGAAACGTGCCGGAGCGACGTGACCGAGCCAAGAGAGGCGGCAACCCATGGCTGACTTCGTCGGCGCAGTGGACCAGGGGACGACCAGTACCCGTTTCATGATCTTCGACCACGCGGGCAACGAGGTGGCGAAGCACCAGCTGGAGCACTCCCAGATCCTCCCCCGTTCGGGGTGGGTCGAGCACGACCCGGTCGAGATCTGGGAACGCACCAACTCGGTGATGCAGAACGCCCTCCGGCACGGAAACCTCTCGGCTTCCGACCTGGCGGCCATCGGGGTCACCAACCAGCGGGAGACGACCGTCGTCTGGGACCCCCGCACCGGCCGCCCCTACTACAACGCCATCGTCTGGCAGGACACCCGTACGGACTCCATCGCGGCGGCACTGGAGCGCTCGGGCCAGGGAGACGTCATCCGCCGCAAGGCCGGCCTGCCACCGGCCACCTACTTCTCCGGCGGCAAGATCCAGTGGATCCTGGAGAACGTCGACGGCGTCCGGGAGGCCGCCGAGCAGGGCCACGCCCTCTTCGGCAACACGGACTGCTGGGTGCTGTGGAACCTCACCGGCGGACCCGACGGCGGCATCCACGCCACCGACGTGACCAACGCCAGCCGCACCATGCTGATGAACCTGGAGACCCTCGACTGGGACGAGGAGCTCCTGGGCTTCTTCGGTGTGCCCCGGGCGATGCTGCCCACCATCAACCCGTCCTCCCACCCGGAGGCGTTCGGGCACACCCGCACCTCCCGGCCGCTGCGGGAGGCCATCCCCATCACCGGCGTCCTCGGCGACCAGCAGGCGGCCACCGTCGGACAGGTCTGCTACGCGCCCGGCGAGGCCAAGAACACCTACGGCACCGGCAACTTCCTCGTCCTGAACACCGGAACCGAGCTGGTCCGTTCCCAGCACGGCCTGCTCACCACCGTCGCCTACCAGTTCGGCGACGAACCCGCCGTGTACGCGCTGGAGGGTTCCATCGCCGTCACCGGCTCGGCGATCCAGTGGCTGCGCGACCAGTTGAAGATCATCAAGGACGCGGCGGAGAGCGAACGCCTGGCCCGCACCGTCGAGGACAGCGGCGGCATCTACTTCGTCCCCGCCTTCTCGGGCCTGTTCGCACCGTACTGGCGCTCCGACGCCCGCGGCGCCATCGTCGGGCTCGCCCGCTACCACGACAACGGCCACCTGGCCCGCGCCGCCCTGGAAGCCATCTGCTACCAGAGCCGCGACGTCGTGGAGGCCATGGAACAGGACTCCGGCGTCCACCTGGACGTGCTGAAGGTCGACGGCGGTGTCACGGCCAACGACCTGTGCATGCAGATCCAGGCCGACGTCCTGGGCGTACCGGTCAGCCGCCCGGTCGTCGCCGAGACGACCGCGCTGGGCGCCGCCTACGCCGCCGGTCTGGCCACCGGCTTCTGGCGGAGCACGGACGAACTGCGCACGCACTGGCAGGAGTCCAAGCGCTGGGAGCCCCGATGGACCGAGGAGCAGCGCGCGGAGGGTTACGCGGGCTGGAAGAAGGCGGTGGAGCGCACGCTCGACTGGGCCAAGGTCGAATAGGCGGGCCGCATCGAACAGGCCGGGCCGCACGGGCAGGACGCGGAGGGGAGGAGAGAAGAGGAGAAGACCATGGCCGATCCGGCGGCCCTCTCGGCCGAAGCCCGCACCCGGGCCCTCGCCCGCATGGCGGAGGGCGAACTCGACGTCCTCGTCGTCGGAGGCGGTGTCGTCGGCGCCGGGGCCGCCCTGGACGCCGCCACCCGGGGCCTGCGGGTCGGCCTCGTCGAAGCCCGCGACTGGGCCTCGGGTACGTCCAGCCGCTCCAGCAAGCTCATCCACGGCGGCCTGCGCTACCTGGAGATGCTGGACTTCCGGCTCGTCGCCGAGGCCCTCAAGGAACGCGGCCTCCTGCTGCGGTCCCTCGCCCCGCACCTGGTGCGCCCGGTCCCGTTCCTCTACCCCCTGCAACACCGGCTCTGGGAGCGCCCGTACGTGGGCGCGGGCGTGCTGCTGTACGACACCATGGCGGCAGCCTCCGGCACCTCCAGCGGGCTGCCCCACCACCGCCACCTGCTCAAACGGCATGCCCTGCACGAGGCGCCCGCGCTGCGCTCCGACGCCCTGGTCGGCGCCATCCAGTACTGGGACGCCCAGGTCGACGACGCCCGGCACACCATGTTCCTGGCCCGTACGGCGGTGGCCTACGGGGCGCTGGCCGCCAACCGCGCCCGCGTCAGCCGCTTCCTGCGGCAGGGCGAGCGGGTGGTGGGGGCGGTCGTCACCGATCTGGAGACCGGCGACGAGCGGCCGGTACGGGCCAAGCAGGTCATCAACGCGACCGGGGTGTGGACCGACGACACCCAGGCCCTGGCCGGCACCCGCGGCCAGTTCCACGTCCGCGCCTCCAAGGGGGTGCACCTGCTCGTCCCCCGCGACCGGATCAACTCCCGTACCGGGCTGATCCTGCGCACGGAGAAGAGCGTGCTCTTCGTGATCCCCTGGGGCCGCCACTGGATCATCGGGACCACCGACACGGACTGGACCCTGGACAAGGCGCACCCCGCCCTCAGCTCCCAGGACGTCACGTACCTGCTGGAGCACGTCAACAGCGTCCTGGCCACGCCGCTCGCCCCCGAGGACGTCGAGGGCGTCTACGCCGGCCTGCGCCCGCTGCTCTCCGGTGAGGCCGCCGAGACCAGCAAGCTGTCCCGGGAGCACTTGGTCGCCCATCCGGTACCCGGCCTGGTCGTGGTGGCCGGCGGCAAGTACACCACGTACCGGGTGATGGCCAAGGACGCGGTGGACGAGGCGGTCCGGGGCCTGGACGAGAAGGTGCCCGAGTGCACCACGCAACGCGTCCCGCTGCTCGGCGCCGACGGCTACCCGGCCCTGTGGAACTCCCGGCACCGCCTCGCCGAGGGTTCCGGACTGCACGTAGCCCGCATCGAGCACCTGCTGAACCGCTACGGCTCGCTGATCCACCAGCTGCTCGACATGGTGGCGGCCGACCCCTCGCTCGGGGAGCCGCTGCCCAGCTCCGACGACTACCTGCGGGTCGAGGCCGTCTACGCGGTGACCCACGAGGGGGCCCGCCACCTGGAGGACGTACTCGCCCGGCGCACCCGGATCTCCATCGAGTCCTGGGACCGCGGGGTGGACGCGGCGCGGACCGTCGCGGAACTGATGGCACCGCACCTGGGCTGGGACCAGGCGCACCAGGACCGCGAGGTGGACCACTACACGAAGCGGGTCGCGGCCGAACGCGAGGCCCAGGAGCAGCCGGACGACCGGACCGCCGACGCGGTCCGCCTCGGCGCCCCCGACATCATCCCCGTGTACTGAACCCCGGGCCCGCTCTGCGTGTTTCGTGGCTGTAAGGCCCGCATTGCGCAACCATACGGACGCCGACACAGGCACAAACATCGGCGTCGTGCGTGAGGAAGAGTTCTCGCCGGCCGAAACACCGCGACAGGAAGAAGGGCAGACGTGTCCGGCAGCGACAGCGAGAACCCGGCAATCCCCTCCCCCACCCCGAGCCCGGGCCGGCCCCAGACGAACCGGGACTGGTGGCCGAACCAGCTGGACCTCCAGGTCCTGCACCAGCACTCGCCCATGGCCGATCCGATGGGCGAGGACTTCGACTACGCGCAGGAGTTCAGCGACCTCGACGTCGAAGCCCTGAAGCGGGACGTCTTCGAGGTGATGACGACGTCACAGGACTGGTGGCCCGCCGACTACGGCCACTACGGTCCGCTCTTCATCCGGATGAGCTGGCACGCCGCGGGAACGTACCGCATCGCCGACGGCCGAGGCGGTGGCGGCAGCGGCGCCCAGCGCTTCGCGCCCCTCAACAGCTGGCCGGACAACGCCAGCCTGGACAAGGCGCGTCGTCTGCTGTGGCCCGTCAAGCAGAAGTACGGCCGGAAGATCTCCTGGGCCGACCTGCTGGTCTTCGCCGGCAACTGCGCGATGGAATCGATGGGGTTCAAGACCTTCGGGTTCGGTTTCGGCCGGGAGGACATCTGGGAGCCCGAGGAGATCTTCTGGGGGCCCGAGGACACCTGGCTCGGAGACCAGCGCTACTCCGGCGACCGGGAACTCACCGGCCCGTTCGGCGCCGTGCAGATGGGGCTGATCTACGTCAATCCGGAGGGGCCCAACGGCAACCCGGATCCCATGGCCGCCGCCCGGGACATCCGCGAGACGTTCGCGCGCATGGCGATGAACGACGAGGAGACGCTCGCGCTCATCGTCGGCGGCCACACGTTCGGCAAGTGCCACGGCGCGGTCGATCCCGAGTACATCGGCCCGGAGCCGGAGGCCTGCCCCGTCGAACAGCAGGGCATCGGCTGGACGAACAGCTACGGCAGCGGCAAGGGCGTGGACGCGCTCACCAGCGGGCTGGAGGGGGCGTGGACCTCCGAGCCGACGAAGTGGGACAACGGGTACCTGGACAACCTGTTCCGGTACGAGTGGGAGCTGACGACGAGCCCCGCGGGCGCCAAGCAGTGGACTCCCGCGGATCCCTCGGCCCGCGACACCGTGCCGGACGCCCATGATCCGGCGAAGCGGCACGCGCCCATGATGCTGACGACGGACCTCGCGCTGCGGGTGGACCCCGTCTACGCACCGATCGCGAAGAGCTTCCACGAGAACCCCGACAAGCTCGCGGACGCGTTCGGCAAGGCCTGGTACAAGCTGCTGCACCGTGACATGGGACCGCTCTCGCGGTACCTCGGGCCGTGGATCCCCGAGCCGCAGCTGTGGCAGGACCCGGTCCCGGCGGTCGACCACCCGTTGGTCACGGACGAGGACGTCGCCACCCTCAAGCGCTGGATCCTCGGCGCGGGCGCGTCCTTGTCCCAGCTGGTCACCACCGCGTGGGCGGCGGCGGCGAGCTTCCGCGGCACCGACAAGCGCGGCGGGGCCAACGGGGCCCGGATCCGGCTCGCGCCGCAACGGGACTGGGAGGTCAACGACCTGCCCGAGGTCGCCCAGGTGGTGCAGAAGCTGGAGCAGCTCCAGCGCGACTTCAACCGGGACGGCGCGACGAGGATCTCGCTGGCCGACATGATCGTCCTGGGCGGGTGCGCGGCCGTCGAGCAGGCGGCGAGGAACGCCGGGCACGACATCACGGTGCCGTTCGCGCCGGGGCGCACGGACGCCTCGCAGGAGCAGACCGACGTGGAGTCGTTCGCCGTGCTCGAACCCAAGGCGGACGCGTTCCGCAACTACCTCCAGGAGGGTGAGAAGCTGCCGCCCGAGACCCTGCTGCTGGACCGCGCCAACCTGCTCACGCTCACCGCTCCCGAGATGACGGTGCTGGTCGGCGGCATGCGGGCCCTGAACACCGGCTTCAAGGGGTCCTCGCACGGCGTGTTCACCGACCGGCCCGAGACGCTGACGACGGACTTCTTCGTCAACCTGCTGGACATGCGCACGGAGTGGAAGGCGTCGGCGTCGGCCGAGAACGTGTACGAGGGCCGGGACCGCGCCACCGGCGAGGCCAAGTGGACGGCCACCGCCGTCGACCTCGTCTTCGGTTCGCACTCCCAGCTCCGCGCCCTCTCGGAGGTCTACGCGGCCGCCGACGCGGGCGAGAAGTTCGTACGCGACTTCGTGGCCGCGTGGGACAAGGTGATGAACCTGGACCGGTTCGACCTCGCCTGAGCTTGAGCCTGGGCCTGAGCCCGGGCCTGAGCCCGGGCTTGGACGTGGTGTCCCGGCCGGCCGCGGATCGGCCGGCCGGGACACCACCGGGACGCGCGACCGGTGGAGCGGCGGGAAAGCGGGAGCCGCCGCGCTCCACCGCTTCAGGCGCCGGCGATCCCCGTGATCACCGGGTCTCCCAGCGGCGCGGCATCGGCGGACAGCCCGACGCTGCGCAGGGCCCCGGTGGCCAGGCCCCGGGCCTGGGCCTCCGCCGCGGCCGTGTCGGCGGCCTCCACCTCCAGCCGCAGGCTGAAGGCTGACGAGTCCGGATAGAAGGTGAGGAGGTCCAGGTCCTCGGCCGCTCCCAGTTCCGTCTCCCGTGGATCGGATCCGCGCAGCGCGCGGACGAGTTCCGTGCGCGCCTCGGGCGTGAGCCCGGTGAGAAGGGTGCCGGGGATGGTGACGACGTAAAGGGTCATGAAACACAGGTGCCCCGACACCGCCGGGAAATTCTCCCCCGTCGCCCCATCCCGGCGTTCGGCCGAACCCCGGCGCGCCGTGAGCGGTGCGCGAGGGGGTCGTGCGCGCGTCCGCGGCCCGGTCCTCCTGGCCCGTCCGGGTGAACCGGCTCCGCTCCGACCGCGCGCGGGGGCTCCCCCTCAGCCCGGAGTGCCACGGTTTCCGCAAGCTGTTGCCGCCGCTCGTCCTCGGGGGGCGGCACCCCGAGGAAAGGAACCCGACCGTGCCCGCTGAGCTCTCCGACGACCTGAGGAAACTCATCGACGACACCCCGGTCTTCGCCTCCATCGCCACGATCCAGCCCGACGGCAGCCCCCAGGTGTCCGTCACCTGGCTCGCCCGCGACGGCAACGACCTGCTCTTCTCCACCACCGTCGGACGCCGCAAGGAGAAGAACCTGAGCCGCGACCCGCGCGTCACCGTGCTCATCAACCCGCACAACGCCCCCTACACCTACGCCGAGGTCCGCGGTACGGCGCATCTCACCACCGAGGGGGGCCAGGACCTGATCAACCAGCTCTCCCGCAAGTACACCGGCAAGGAGTACGCCGACTTCAACCCCTCGTCCGCCGACGACAACGAGCGCGTCGTCGTCCGCATCACCCCCCGCAAGGTCGTCGGCTCCCTCTGATCCGACGCCCGCTCAGTTCTCCTCGCCCGGGCACGTTTACGTACGTTCCCTCGGGTCACACGCGAGGTACCGGAAGCCCGGCGTCTGGAAAGCGGGCCTTCCGAGCGGGTCCAGGCCGTGACGCCCCTCCCCCGGGCGCCCTCCGGCGAGACCCGACCGCATCACGGGCTGCCGCCCGGATCCACCGGACCCCGCGGCCGTCCCGCGCCCCGGCGGTCCCTCCGGCCGGGCGCGGACGACCCGGGCAAGCCCCCGGCGACGGCACTTCAGCTGCCGCCCCCGGGCCCTGGACTCCGTCGGCGGCGCCCCGAGCGGTGTACGACGGGCACGCCGCGCGCCCGCGCCCCGTCCCGGCACGTGGCCGGGCGGGGCGCGGGCGGCGCTCCACACGCGGGTGGTGGGTGGGCCCAGGGGCTACCTGTGCTTGTCGCGCATGGTGTCCTTGGCGTCCCGGCCACGCTCCGCGGTGTCGGCCACGGCCTCCTTGGCCTTGCCCTTGGCCTGGTCCATCTTGCCCTCGGCCTTCATGCGGTCGTTGTCGGCGATCTTGCCTACGGCTTCCTTCGCCTTGCCCTTCGCCTGGTCCATCTTGCCCTTGTCAGCCATGGTGAACTCCTGTCGCTCGTGGGATGGGAACCGCTGGGCCGGTACGCCGCCGCCGCTGGCAGCGGTGGACCGGCGCGGCCCCGATTGCGATCCTGCCCGCCGTGGCGGTGGTCCGCATCCGGAGCTGCGCCAGTCGACTCAGGCCCGCGCTAGGCCGTTCCGGGGGCTTGCCGGACCCGCGGGGATGTCCCGCCGCTGCGTCGGCGTGCGCGGCGGCGGCCCCCGGGCCAGGATGTGCCCGGTCTGTACATCGCGACAGGAGGCTCCCGTGCTCGAACGCAAGCGCCGCAAGGACCGTACCGAGATCACCTTCGTGCTCCCGGCCGACGTCCCGCCCGGACCGGTCAGCGTCGTAGGCGACTTCAACGACTGGCAGCCCGGCGCCCACGAACTGAAGGAGCGCAAGGACGGCAGCCGTGCCGTCACCGTCGCGCTGCCCCGGGAGCGCGCCCACGCCTTCCGCTACCTCGCGGCGGGCGACTACTGGTTCAACGACGACAGCGCCGACGGGCACGACGGCCACAACAGCCGCCTCCACACCTGATCGGCGGAGCGGCTCCGGTCACCCGTCCCCGCGCGGCCTGACGGCCGTCCACCCGGTCGGCCGAGTTTGTGGCACGGCGGCCCGGGCAGACGCCGGAGCATGCCGGAACGCACCGAGACGCACTCACGGACCGTCACCACCAAGGTGCCGGCGCGGCTGGACCGACTGCCCTGGTCCCGGTGGCATTGGATGATCGTCATCGGGCTGGGCACCGTCTGGATCCTCGACGGTCTCGAAGTCACCGTCGTCGGAAGCATCGCGAGCCGTATCTCCGAGGACGGCAGCGGGCTTTCCATCACCGACGCCCAGGTGACCGGGGTCGCCGCCGCCCTGTACGTGGCCGGTGCCTGCTCCGGCGCGCTGGTCTTCGGCCGGCTCACCGACCTGTACGGGCGCAAGAAGCTGTTCCTGGTCACCCTCGGCGTGTACCTGGCGGCGACCGCGCTGACGGCGGTGTCCTTCTCGGCCTGGTGGTTCTTCCTGTTCCGGTTCCTCACGGGTTTCGGCATCGGCGGCGAATACGCGGCCATCAACTCCGCGATCGACGAGCTGATCCCCAGCAAGTACCGCGGCCGGGTCGACCTGATCATCAACGGCAGCTTCTGGATCGGCGCCGTCGCCGGCGCCCTCCTCTCGGTCCTGGCCCTGAACACCGAGATCTTCCCGGAGTCGGTGGGCTGGAGGCTCACGTTCGCCCTCGGGGTCGTACTCGGCCTGGTCATCCTGCTGGTGCGGCGTCACGTACCGGAAAGCCCGCGCTGGATGATGGTCCACGGGCGGACCGAGGAGGCCGAGGCGCTGGTCTCGGATGTGGAGCGGCGGGTGGAAGCGGAGAAGGGCGTACGCCTGCCCGATCCGGAGGAGGCCATCAGCGTCACCCAGCGGGAGGACGTCGGCTTCGGTGAGATCGCGAGGACGGTCTTCCGCTCCTATCCGCGGCGCGCCGTCCTCGGCCTGTCCCTCTTCGTCGGCCAGGCCTTCCTGTACAACGCGATCACCTTCGGCTTCGGTTCCATCCTCGTCACGTTCTTCGGCGTGTCCAGCGGGGTGACCGGCTACTACTTCGCCGTCGTCGCCTTCCTGAACTTCCTCGGCCCGCTCCTGCTGGGGCGCCTGTTCGACACGGTCGGGCGCCGGCCGATGATCTCGGGCACGTACATCCTGTCCGGGCTGCTGCTCTTCGGCACGGCCTGGCTGTTCGGCGCCGGCCGGCTCACGGCCGTGACGATGACCGCGTGCTGGTGCGTGGTGCTCTTCTTCGCCTCGGCCGGGGCCAGTTCCGCCTATCTGACGGTCAGCGAGATCTTCCCGATGGAGACCCGCGCGATGGCGATCGCCTTCTTCTACGCCGTCGGCACGGCGGCGGGCGGCATCTCCGGCCCGCTGCTCTTCGCCGGACTGACCTCCAGCGGGGTGGTGTCCGACGCCGTGATCGCCTTCTGTGTCGGGGCCGCGCTGATGGTGGCCGCCGGCCTGGTGGCCGTCTTCTACGCGGTCGCCGCGGAGGGCCGGTCCCTGGAACAGATCGCCGCCCCGCTCTCCACCGCCGAGCCGGCCCCGGCCAAGACGGGCTGAGGGGCCCGCCGCCCTACCCGCTGTTCGCGGAGAAGTGCTGGTAGTCCGGATTGCCCCAACGCCCTCCCCAGTACCAGCGGGCGGTGCGGAACGCGGTCACGAACGCCTCGCCGTCCTCGATCATCCCGGGCCGGGACCTGTCGCGCCGCAGGAATTCCCGGCCCGTCGGCGGGTGCACCACTCCGCGCACGTCGACGTACGGGTTCTCGACGGGGTTGATGTCCACGGCGTCGCCCCACGCGTGCCGCGACAGCTTCGCGGGGTCCCCCACCACCTGACGGCAGTTGTACGCGGAGGTGTTGCCGTCCGCCATCGCCTTGAGGTCGTCGCCGCCGTACTCGGCCATCACCCGCATCCGCCGGATCGGGAACCGGTCCTCGAAGGCCCGGCCGAAGGCGTGCAGCAGCGGTTCCACGGCATCGCGGTGCGCTATCAGCTCGCCACGGTGCACCTTGCCGTCGAAGCCCCAGTGGTTCATCCGGATCAGCCGCAGGTGCTCCGCCGCGACGGGACAGCCGGGCCGGTGGCTCGCGCCGAGCTTCGCCCCGGGCACCTCCGTGACCGCCGCCGCGAACGGGGGCCGCGGCGCGGGCGGCTGGGCCGCGCCGCACGCCGTACTCACGCAGAGGGCGGCGGCCGCGGCCAGCAGGACGGGCGGATGGCGCACGATTCACGGTACGTCCGGCCTTCCTCCCCGCAGACCTGGAGTACGCCCGAACGGGTGAGGTGCACGCCGTCGTCCGGGCTCGTCGTAGAGTCGCCGGGGTGATACGAGACAACACCCCTGACACCCCTAACACTCCAGCTGCTTCTGACACCCGTGGCCACGGCGGCGAGAGCGCCGAGGAACTCCTGCGCGGCACGCACGCACGGCTGCTGCCCGTCGCCTCGCTGACGCCGGACATCGCCGAAGAGATGCGCTACGCCCGCCTGACAGCCGACGGGCTCGTCTTCGCCTACGCCCTCGACGGCCCCACCAGTGTGCGGATCCTCACCGACGCGGACGTGGAGCGCGCCGGGCTCGAAGCACTGGGCCGGGCGGCCTACGCCAACCTGATGCGCGTACCCGTCGAGCACGAGGAAGTGACCGTCGCGGGGCGGGCGAGGCTGCACTCCCTCTACGGCGACTCCCACTTCGTCGCGAGCAAGGCGCTGTTCCTGTCGGAGGCGGCCCGGCAGGCGACCGGCACCGCGCTGCCGGAGGGCGGCGCCCTCGTCGTCGTGCCCACCCGGCACCTGCTGGCGTACCACCCGATCACCGACGGCTCCGTCGTCGACGCCCTCAACGGGCTGGCCTCGTACGCCCTCGGCGCTCACGAGGACGGGCCGGGGGCGCTGTCCCCGCGGGTCTACTGGTGGCACCAGGGCGGGCTGACCTCGCTCACGGTCATCGACGAGGACACCCGGACCTTCTCCCTTCGGCCGCCGCCGCGGCTGCTCGGCCTGATGAAGGGCCTGGTCCGCCTCGACCGGGCCGGACGGATCGACACGGCCGCCGCGGCCGACGTCCCGGAGGTCACCGCTCTCACGCGCACCGTCGCCGAGTCGACGGGCCGTC
This sequence comes from Streptomyces sp. ADI95-16, assembly GCF_003721495.1. Taxonomy (NCBI): domain Bacteria; kingdom Bacillati; phylum Actinomycetota; class Actinomycetes; order Kitasatosporales; family Streptomycetaceae; genus Streptomyces; species Streptomyces sp. ADI95-16. The sequence goes on from NZ_CP033581.1 coordinate 547,480, forward strand.
TCGCGCAGGACCCGGCCGCTCTGGCCGATGCCTTCGCCTCCGCCGTCTCCCTGGCGCACGCCCGCTGCGCGGCCGACCCCGGCGTCGCGCGCATCGACACCTGGGACGCGTGGGCCACCGCCGTACAACTCGGCTCCGCGCTGTTCACCGGCGCGCCCCCGCAGGAGTGCCACCTCGGCGAAGACCTCGTCCGGCAGCTGCCGGCCGTGCCCGCGGAGCCGCCGGCCGACGCCCGGGCCTGGCTCGACGCCCTCTACCTGGCGATCGTGTGCCGCCAGAAGGACCGGATCGGTCGGCTGTGCGCCGTACCGCTCGCGACGCTCCGGCAGGACGACACGGTCGACGAGTACGTACTGCACTGGGTCGACACCCTGCGGACCTACTTCTCCGACCGCCCCGTCGACGACGTCGTACCGAAGCTGGTCGCCGCCATCGAGACGTCCGTGCCCGAGTCCGTGACCCACGCGCCGACGGACTTCGTGAACCGCGTCGACTACCACCCCGTGGCCCTCTTCCACCGCCTGGTGGCGGGCGATCACGCCGCGTTCGCCGGGGCGCTCGCCGAAGCCCTCGCCGATCACGCCGGCTACTGGGGCGACTCGGCCGCTCCACGCGCCCGGGCGGCGCTGGGCCCCCTCGCGATCGCCTGCCTCGCCTACGACCACGGCTTCCCGGTGGACCCGCGGCAGCCCTGCCTGCCGACCCACCTCCTCAACCGGGAACGGATCGAGGACATCCCCTAGCGGTCCACGGGCCGGGCGTACGCCGATGACGATGGCGTGCGCCCGGCCCGCTACGACCACCGCGTCACTGGAAAACGCTTGGACGGCGCGGATGCGGGCGCGAGACACTGCGGGTTCCGTTCTGACACGACATCACAGGGTTGCGATGGAATCGTCTGCATCACGAGGAATTCCGCCCCGCAAGGGCCCGGTGGCCCTCGCACTCCGTTACTACGGCAGGGAGCTGGCCCGGCTGCGCCGGCTCACGGCGCCCGCCATGCTGTTGCCGGCCCTCGGCAACATCGGCATCAACTACATCGCCCCGCTGGTCATCGCGAAGCTCGTCGCCCGCATCGCCGGCGGCTCCGCTGCCCTCACCCTCGGCGCGGCGTTACCGTACGTCCTCGGGTTCGCCGGTGTGCTGCTGCTCTCCGAGGCGGCGTGGCGCGGCGGTCTGCACTGCCTGAACCGGCTCGACGCCCTCGGCATCGAGCGCCTGTACGTGATCGGCATGGACGAGCTGTTCGCGAAGGACGCCGCCTTCTTCCACGACAACTTCGCCGGGTCGCTCACCAAGCGGGTCCTGAGCTTCGCCTCCCGCTTCGAGGAGTTCGTGGACGCGCTGGCCTTCTCGGTCGTGGGCCGGTTCGTGCCGCTGCTGTTCGGGTCGGTGGTGCTCTGGTTCTACGAACCGCTCCTGGTCGTGGCGCTGTTGGTCATGATCGCAGTGACGGGGGTGTGCGTACTGCCCCTGATCCGGCGCCGTCAGGCGCTCGTCGGCCGGCGGGAGGAGGCCATCGCCCGGGTGTCGGGGCACGTCTCCGACAGCCTGATGAACATGGACACGGTCCGCGCCTTCGCCGCGGAGGAGCGCGAGGCCGTCGAGCACCGGTCCCGGGTGGCGCGCTCGCGGGAGCTCACGCTGCGGTCGTGGGACTACGGCAACCTGCGCATCGACACCGTCGTCGCGCCGATGTCCGTACTGACCAACGCGCTGGGGCTGTTGCTCGCCGTCACGATCGCCGGGACCGGGCACGGCGTGGAGGCGGTCGTGGTGGCGTTCACGTACTACTCCAGCGCCACGCGGATCATGTTCGAGTTCAACTGGATCGGACGGCGCAGCAAGCGTATCGCACGTCCGCCAGGGAGGCGAGTGAAGCGACGCGGCGCAGCAAGGCCAACGGTCGATTCGTTCTTCCGCATGGGACGCCTGAGCTGTTCCCAACCTCCCCACAAGGTATGGGTAATGGGCTGTTAACCTGGGATGACGAGGTCGGATGTGAGCTGGCTCCGACAGGGAGTCACTGGTTCCGCTTCTTACATCGCCCGGCTGTCGCTGCCTCCTCTGAAGGTACTTGCGGATCCCGCCGTTCAGTCTCATGTGGATCAGGCTATGACTGGGTCTGCTCGGACGAATGCTGACCCTTCGCTGACTTTACTGACTAGTAATCACATGAGTCGGCGCGAACCGCCCTACCTCCAGGCACCCCGCCGGGGGACTCCGCCCCTGCCCCTCTCGGCGGCATTCGATGGTCCTCCTCCGAGGCCGTGCCGGGCGTCATCACGGCAGGGCCCTCGCGAGGTCGCAGTTGTGGAGAGTGGACAAGCGGTACGTGGCCGTCCTCGGTGAGCTGGAGCAGCTCGACTGATCGGAGTGCAAGGCCCTGAGTGTCGGGCGGAGGCTGCTCGCCGCTTGCCACTTGTCCACCCCATGATCTCAAATTAGGGAGGCGAGCAGCTGCCCGCGCCGGCACGGCAAGCCGGTCCGCCTTACCCAAGCGGCGGCAGGTCCACTCGACGCCTGCGCACGGCATCAGCTGGGAGAGACGGCCGGGCCAGGTGTCGCGGACGACGCGGAACCTAGGCGGCTAGCATGTCGCTGCGCAGGCGGGTCAGGATCCGGGCGAGCAGGCGGGACACCTGCGTCTGCGAGATGCCGAGTTCGGCACCGATCTCGGCCTGGGTCATCTCACGGGCGAAACGCATCCGGAGGATCTGCAGGTCACGCTCGTCGAGTTCACGCAGAAGCCGTGCTGACCTGGCTGGGCGCCGCCAGTGGCTTCCTCATCACCTGCGTCGGCCTCTGGCTCCTCACCGGCGCCCTTCGTGGCAGAGCACGCCACAACCACCATCACCACGGCGAGGGCCACACGCACACGCATGACCACCGCCCCCATCACCACGATCACACCCACGACCACGGACATCGGCACCACTCCGACGGGCCGGCCCACGACCATGTGGACGACCCTCCCACCGGCCCGTCCGTGCTGATTCCCGCCCGGCGCGGCAGTACCACGGGGCGGCCGGAGGAGACAGGCCGCGTGGCCGCGCTCGCCCGCGCACACCACGCCCACGCCCACACGGCGACTGCCCCGAAGCAGGTACGGCGCTGGCGGAAGGCCGGGCTCATCGGCATGGGCATCGCGGGCGGCCTCGTCCCCAGCCCCTCGGCTCTCCTCGGCGCCGTCGCCCTCGGCCGTACTGCCTTCGGGATCCTCCTCGTCGTCGGCTACGGCCGCGGGATGGCCGTCACCCTCACCCTCGCCGGACTCCTCCTCGTCCGCGTGCGCGAACGCATCGAGAACCACCGCCGCGGCCGCATCCCGCGCGGCGGTTCACTGGTACGCGGGATCCTCCGCGCCGGCCCCGTACTCACCTCCCTCCTGGTCATCGCCGTCGGGTTCGGACTGCCCCTGCGGGCCGTGACGGGAAACCGATCGGGCGCCTACGCGTCTAATCCCCGCCTCGGGCACAACGTCGGGTCATACGTGAACTGGTGACCGGCGGAGCGGGCTTCATCGGCCGCGCCGACGGATCCGCAGGGCACCTCGTACACGGGCCTGGCCGCCCTGTTGCCGTCGTCGCCGGCGGCGGGTACCGCCCCGGCGACGTCCGGAACACCTCAAGGAACGCGGACACCGACGGCACCCGCCCCGTCCGGTCCGGGGGCATCACCTGGAACGATTGCGCAGGTGAACCCGCGCACCCTGCTCGCTTCGACAGTACTCGTCGCTCTCGTCGCCGCCCTTGTCCACACCCAGCGGTACGACGGCTACTTCACCGACCCGGTCGGCCTCTTCCGGTGGTACGCGGCCTGCTGGGTCCTGTTTGTCCTCGCCCTGCTCGCACTGCGCCGGGTACCTGTCGGCGGAGTCGTGCCCCTCGCCCTCGCCGGAGCGGTCGCCGTGGCCGTGACCGGGCTGGTCGCGCCGCCCCGCACCAGCACCGACTCCTACCGCTACGCGTGGGACGGCCGCGTCCAGTCGGCCGGGATCTCCCCGTACGACCACACCCCGGAGGACCCCGCGCTCGCCCGGCTGCGCGACGACTGGCTCTTCCCGACCGGGCCCTCCTGCAACGGACCGGACCGCGCCCCCGTCCCGCACAACGCCGCCACGCCCCACTGCACCCGCATCAACCGGCCCGCGGTCCACACCATCTACCCGCCCGTCGCCGAGGCCTACTTCCTCGCCGTGGACCGTCTTTCCCCGGACGGCTCCCGGCACAAGCCCCTCCAGACCGGCGGCGCGCTGATCTCCCTCGGCGTGACGGGAGCACTCGTGCTGATCCTGCGCCGCCGGGGCGACGACCCGCGCAAGGCCGCGTACTGGGCCTGGTGCCCGGCCGTACCGGTCGAGGCCGTCAACAACGCGCACATCGACGTGCTGGGGGCCTTCCTCGCCGTCGCCGGTCTGGGTCTGGTCGCTGCCCGTTCAGTGCGGTGCAGGGCTGCCGGCGGTCTCCTGTTCGGCGCGGCCGTCGCGGCCAAACTGATGCCCGCGATCGTCCTCCCGGGCGCCTTGTCCGGTGTCCGCCGGGTGCGGGACGCGGCTGTCGTGGTCCTGCCCGCGGCCCTCTTCACCGCGCTCGCCTACCTCCCGTACCTCCTGCTCTCTCACGGTTCCGTATTCGGTTTCCTCGGCGGCTACGTGGAGGAGGAGGGCTATGACGACCCGGCCTCCGGGTCCCGCTACTCCCTCCTGCGCCTGGTCCTGCCCGACGCCTGGGCGTTCCCCGTGCTGCTGGTCGTCCTCGCGGGGGTGTGCGTCCATGTGATGCGCCGCGGTGACCCCCGCCGCCCGTGGAGCGGAGCACTGCTGGTCACCGGGTGGGCCTTCGCCCTGCTCACCCCCGGCTACTCCTGGTACGCCCTGCTCTTGATCGCTCTCGTGGCCTTGGACGGCCGCTGGGAGTGGCTGGGCATCGCACTCGCCGGCGCGGCCGTGTACGTACTCGGCCCGACGTTCGGCTACCAGTCGGCCCTCAGCAACATCGCTTACGGCGCCGCGGTCGTCCTGGTCCTCACCGTCACCCTGCTGCGGCGCCGTACCCGGCTGTCCACCCCCGGCGATCGGGGCATTCCCGCGGGGGCACCGGGAACGCCGTAAGTCCGCGTGGTTCCCGGTCGTCGGTCTTCTCGTCGTCGGTCTTCTCGTCTCGGTCTTCTCGTCGTCGGCTTCCTCATCGGTTCACCTCATCGGTTCACCCCGGGGGCAGATGGGCCGCCTCGGCGACGCGAATGGCGTGGGCCGCGTTGATCAGGCCGATGTGACTGAAGGCCTGCGGATGGTTTCCGAGGGCCTCACCCGTGCCGCTGTCCACTTCCTCGGGGAGGAGCCCGACGTCATTGGCATGCGCGAGAGCGGTCTCGAAGACCTGGCGGGCCCGATGGGGTTGCCCTGTCAGCGCGAGGGCCTGGGCCAGCCAGAAGGTGCAGAGCAGGAAGGTCCCCTCGGGGCGGTCAATGTCGTCCTTCAGGTACCGGCGCACCAGCCCCCGGGAGTCGGTCAGGTCCCGGCCGATCGTCTCGATCGTGGCGCGCACCCTCGGGTCGTCACCGGGCAGGAAGCCGACGATGGGCAGCATCAGCGCGGATGCGTCGAGCCGCCCGCTGTCGAACGCCTGCGTGAACGCTCCGGCCCGAGCGTTCCAGCCCCGCTGCTCGATGGCCTCGCGGATCTGGCTGCGGACGCGCTGCCAGTCGCTGACACGGCTCTCGGCGTCCAGAGCCGGGGCGAGGCCGATCGCACGGTCCAATGCCACCCAGCACATCAGTTTGGAGTGCAGGTAGTGGCGGCCCGGCCCACGGGCTTCCCAGATGCCCTGGTCGGGGTCGGCCCAGCGCCTGGCGGCCGCGTCGGCACACTGGCCCAGGAAGGACCCCACCGGCCGGTCGAGCCGTACGTCGTGGGGCAGCGTCTGGTGGGCTGCGTCCAAGAGCTCTCCGTACACGTCGAGCTGGCGCTGGCGCCACGCGTCGTTGCCGACGCGGACCGGGGCGCTGGCCCGCCAGCCGGACAGGTGGGGCAGGACGCGTTCGCTGAGGTCGCGTTCACCGCCGATGCCGTACATGACCTGGAGGTCGACTCCGCGTTCCAGCTGGGTCGCGGCGGCCTGGGCGAGGAAGGCGAAGAAGTGGCTCTTCTCCTGCTTGCACATGGCGGTGGCCAGGGCTTGGAGGGTCAGGCTGGCGTCGCGGACCCAGGTGTAGCGGTAGTCCCAGTTTCGGGTGCCGCCGATGGTCTCGGGCAGCGAGGTGGTGGCCGCGGCGACGATCGCCCCGGTCGGTGCGTAGGTCAGGGCGCGCAGCACGCGGCCGCTGTGGCGGACCTGCTCCTGCCAGGGTCCGGTGTAGCCGCCGTGGAGTGCGGACCAGGAACGCCACGCCGCACCGGTGTCGCCGAGCCGGCGCCGGATGCGTCCCTGGGACCACGGCTTGGGGCGGTCTCCCCAGGCCGGCAGCGCGCAGAGTGCGAAGCCGAGGCGCCCGCCGGGGCGGAGGGTGACGGTGGCCCGGGCCGTGGAGCCGGCGGTCCGGAACTCCAGAGCGGTGGAGAGCATCAAGACCTGCGATCCTCCGTGCGCGACGAGTCCGCCGGTTCCGGCCGTGAGGACAGGCTGGACCAGCCCGTACTCCGGGCGCGGGGCGTACTCCACCGAGATGTCCACCTGGCCACCTGTGCAGGTGACCTGCCGGAGCAGGGTTCCCGGCGAGGACTCCCCCAGTGAGTGTCCGCGCTCGCGTTTTCCGAGCGCCAGCGCATCGAGGAGGACCGAGTCCCCGTGGAGGTCCGGAAGGTGGTCTCCAGGACCATGGTGTCGGGCAGGTACCGGCGGCTCGTCTCGGCCGGTCCGACGGGACGGACGGGCCAGTGACCGGCCTCCCCGTCGAGCAGCCCGGCGAAGACCGCCGGACTGTCGAAGCGCGGGAAGCACAGCCAGTCCACCGACCCGTCCGGGCCGACCAGTGCCGCGGACCTGCAGTCCGAGAGCATCGCGTAGTCGCCGATGGGCCTCTCGCTCACCCTGCCGCCCCCTTCGGCCGGCCGCCCGACGGGCCTGAGCCGCCGTCCCCACTCGTCCGTCTGCCGCTCCCGTCGGGCGGGGCGGGACGCGGCGCCGTACCCTCGTGCCAGTCCGCTCCATGGCGGCGCCGGCGCCCGGCACCGGGCCGGTCGCCAGGGTGCGGGTGACGGCTCTTGCCCGGTCCGCGACTTCTCAGGGAGCCCGTGTGAGCACCTCCGAACGGCAACTGACCGGCTCTCCGGAGCCTTGGAGCAGCGGCCCGTACGCGGAGTTGATGTTCGCCCCCGTCGGCGACATCACGCTGCGGGATTCGGAGGGCTGGATCCACCCTCTGGACGTCGGCCGCTGGTCGGCCCCCGCGGACCCGGCGGACCAGGCGGTCATGGATCGGTGTGCCGGGCGGGTCCTGGACGTCGGGTGCGGGGCCGGACGCCTCGTCGAGGCACTCGCTTCGCGCGGCCACACCGTCCTGGGCATCGACGTCTCCCCGGCGGCCGTCATCTCCACGGTGTGCCGGGGCGGTCCCGCGCGCAGCGGATCAGTCTACGACCCGGTGCCGGACGAGGGCACCTGGGACACGGCGCTCCTCATCGACGGGAACATCGGCATCGAGGGCGACCCGCTCCGCCTGCTGCGGCGGGTGCGCGAGCTCGTACGGGCGGGCGGGCTCGTGATCGTGGAGGCGGCGCCCGCGGATGTGGACGACCGGCGGCGGGTGCGGATCCATTCCGGGCAGGCGGCGGTCAGTACGGTCTTCGCGTGGGCCAGCGTGGGATCCCGGGCCCTCGGCCGGTACGCCGGGCTGTCGGGCTGGTCTCCCGTCGAGGAGTGGGACGTGCCGGGGACTCGTCACTTCGTTGCCTTGCGGGCCCGCGCCTGAGCGTGCGCCCGGGCCTTGGCCGCCTTGCGTTCCGGCCGTAGACGCAGCCAGGTCCGTACGGTCCAGAGGATCGCCGAAGCGAGGAAGAGGCCGGCGGTGATCAGGAGCCAGCGGGCCAGGAACCCGTCCGCCGACAGATCGGTGTAAGCGGTGTAGTGGCCGCCCTTCTGGAGGATCAGCGGCCAGTAGACCAGGAACAGGACACCTGAGATGAAGCTGGGAACCCGGAGGTGGTTCACGCCCGGCCGCGGCGCGCCACCGCTGGTGTCGGGCCGGCCGTGGAGGAGGAGTTGGGCGGCCCGGTCGGTGACGGAGTACAGGGGCAGCAGGACCAGGTCGTGGAGCAGCGCCGCCCCCACGAACCAGATCGCCACACCGATGGTGTCTCCCTTGAGCAGCCGGACACCGGCGTACAAGGCGAGGGCGAAGGACGCCAGGATCAGCAGGAGGTGGAGCGGGGAGGCCCCGTACCGGCGGGCGAAGGCCGCGGCCGGGCCGCTTGCGGAGGCGCTCATACGGGCTCTCCGAAGGTGAGGCGGGTGACCCATTTGGTGTTGTGGACGCCCGGAGCCGCGGGGATGATCACGCGGGCCGGATAGCCGTGGTCCGGTGACAGATCTGCCCCGTTGACCCGCATCGCGAGGAGCGAGCGGTCATCGCGTGCCTGGTTGGCGGCCAGCACCACCGAGGAGAACGAGCCTCCGCGCTGGACCGACTCCACCAGCACCTGCGGGGTTTCCGTCCCCATGCCCACGAGGGCCGCGAGGTCGGTCAGCCGGACGCCCGACCACTGCTGGTTCGGGGTGGACCAGCCCTCCACGCATGCGATCGGCAGCGAAGCTTCCCGCTGCGGCATGGCCAGCAGCATCTGGCGGGTGAGCACCTCCTGTCGCCCTCCCCCACGGACCGTCAGCCGCCAGGCGGGACCGATGTCGCTGGGCCGGATCCCGCTGGAGGCGGCGGTCTTGTTGATCTGGAAGCCGTTCGGACCCTTGCCTGGGTCACGCCCGTGCGGAGCCAGCAGGGCCGTCTGGCGCCACCAGCCACCGATGCTCTGCCCGGCCGTCACCACCAGCAGCGCGAACGAGCCGGCTCCCACCATGGCGAGCGCGCCCCGTCGGGAGATCGTCGCGGCGGCCGGCTGCGGGGACACGAGCCCGGCCGCCTCCGGCGCGCCCGGTGCGGGCTGGAATCCCCTGCCGGCCCGCACCGCCCGCACGGCGCGCGGCAACCGGAAGGCGACGTGGACGACGAAAGCCGCCATGAACACCCAGGCGCCGTAGAAGTGCAGCACGTAGAAGGACCCGGGGAAGATGTAGTCCAGCTGGATGTTCAGGATGCCCGTGACGAACGTGAAGCCGGCCCCGCCGACCAGCAGGAGCAGTGAGATCCGCTCCAGGGCATGACTGACGGACCGAAGGGGCGGCCACTCGAACAGTTTCGGAATGACCGACCACAGCTTGGCCAGGAGCACCGGGACCAGGACGACGCCAAGGACCGTGTGCACGCCCTGCGTCAGCCGGTATAGCCAGTACGGGGAGGTCGGCCAGGTGAACAGGTAGAAGCCCAGCCAGCCCTTGTCCGGCGTCTGGTCATTGCGGGGGGCGAGGTCGGGGTTGTAGGCCGCGTACGACAGCAGGCCCGTCACGAACAGCACGATGACCCCGACGAGCAGCACCAGCCCGAACACTCCGGTCAGCCACGGCCCCCGCAGCGGGCTGCGCCAGAAACCCGGACGCGTGGGGCCCGGAGGCGGCCCCGCCGACCGTGCCCGGCCCAACGCGCTCCGCACCCGCTCGCCGGCCGACACCTTCTGGGGAGGTCGGCGACCCGCGCCGACGGACGGCCGCCGGGGGGTTCTGTCAGGCCGGTTTGGCTCGCCACCCTGCATATCCACCCAGGACACCTCCGGACTTATCAGCCGTATCGGGTACACCGACCGGAGAGAACATCCCCCACCCACGCCCAGAATCCCGCACATGACACGCGGCGGAATTCTTACGGCTTCGACCACGCTCTCCCTGCGCGGTGGCAGAAACGGACCCGGCCGGGGCCCCGCGAGCCGCATCGTCCTGCGCACCGCGCGATGAGGCAGTCGGGCCGTGAACGCGGCGGTGGGCCGGCCACCGCGATTCGGTGACCGGCCCACCTGCAGTTCGGCCGTGGGGTGTGTCCAGTAGACGGCTGATCCAGTTTTTGTAGGGGTCAGTTGGCGGCCGGGGTGAGCCGGCCTTCGAAGGCGATCTGGAAGGCGTTCAGGGGCGCCTTCCAGCGCATGGTCCACCGCTTGCGGCCCTTGCCGGTCGGGTCCAGCGACATGAGGGCCATGTAGACGCACTTCATGGCCGCGGCCTCGTTGGGGGAATGGCCGCGGGCGCGTACTGCCTTGCGGATGCGGGCGTTGACGGACTCGATCGCGTTCGTCGAGCAGATGACCTTGCGGATCTCGACGTCGAAGGAGAGGAAGGGCACGAACTCGGCCCAGGCGTTCTCCCAGAGCCGGATGACCGCCGGGTACTTCTGGCCCCAGGCTTCCTGGAACTCGCCGAACCGCTCGGTCGCGGCGGCCTCGTTCGGCGCCGTGTAGACGGGCTTCAACGCCTTGGCGATCTTGTCCCAGTCCTGTCGGGCCGCGTGCCGGAAGGAGTTCCGCAGCAGATGAACGACACAGGTCTGCACAATCGTTCGAGGCCAGACGGCCTCCACCGCGTCGGGCAGGCCCTTCAGTCCGTCGCAGACCAGCATCAGGACATCGTCGACGCCCCTGTTCTTCAGGTCCGTGAACACGCTCAGCCAGTACTTCGCGCCCTCGCCGCCGTCACCGGCCCAGATCCCCAGGATGTCGCGGTGGCCCTCGGCGGTCACGGCCATGACGACGTAGGTCGGACGGGTTTGCCACCTGCCCGTCCCGGATCTTGACGTTGATCGCATCCACGAACAGCACCGGATAGACGCGGTCCAGGGGGCGGTTGGACCATTCCGCCATCCCGTCCATCACGTTGTCAGTCAGTGACCGGGTCACGACCACCGGGGACCCGCGTATCACTATGACTGTCGGTGATCGTGGAGATGGTCGCCTTGGACACGCTCGCGCCGTAGACCTCGGCCAGGTGGGCGGAGATTTCCCCCTGCGTCAGTCCCTTCGCGGACAGCGACAGCACCATTTCGTCCACCCCGGACAGGCGCCGCTGCCGCTTCTTGACGATGGCCGGCTCGAACGTTCCGGCCACGTCCCGGGGGACCTTGACCTCGACCGGGCCGACATCGGTCAGCACCGTCTTCGCCCGCGTCCCGTTGCGGCTGTTGCCACTGCCCCGACCTTCGGCGTCATGCTTCTCGTATCCGAGGTGATCGGTGATCTCGCCCTCCAGGGCGGACTCCAGCACCCGCTTGGTCAGCTGCTGGAGCAGCCCACCCTCCCCAGTCAGCTGCAGGCCCTGTGACCGGGCCCGATCCACGAGCATCGCAACCAACTGCTCGTCACTCGCCGCCACGGCCCCCGCCGTCGGCTCGCTGCCCGGTATCTGCTCGATGGTCGTGTCGCTCATCTGGCGTCTCCTTGATCATCGGATCCGCCGATCATTGAACACTCCCGCGAGGCCTGGTCACCGCTGCGGTGTGGTGGAGGGCCAGTGACCGGTCAGCGCTTGGTCGACGTTGTCGGCGAGATCGTCGAGATCGGCTTTGTCGCCGGGGTGGATCCCCTGGGCGGCGGCGGTGGAACGTACTTGGGCGAGATGGTCGGCGATGGTGGGACGCTGCTCAGGTCTGCTATGCCAGGCCAGTTCGCGCAGCAGCATGTAGAGCCGGGCCAGGACTGCCGGCTCCGCCGCGCCGTAGCGCAACGGCTGGGCCACCGCGAGGTGGAGGAGTTCCGCCAGTGTGAGACGGCGCAATACGACGCGAATCTGGTCGTGATCGTCGTACAGGAGTCGGGGGGACAGGTCACGCCGTGCCAGCTCACACAGTAGCGCGGAGGAGTGGGAGAGCGCGTGGACTGCGGTGGTGGGGTCGTTGATGCCGGGGGAGAGCGCTTTGATGGCCACATCGGTGAGCTGACGCAGACCGAAGGCGATGTCCTGCTCGGGGGTGAGTTCGGACTCGGTAGTGAGCGCGCCAGCGCTCTGTTCGACCAAGCGGTGTCGCGTGTGCGGGGGGAACGGCTCGCCGGTGCGGGGCCAGGCGGATCCGGCGGGGGTTCCGGCGATAAGTGAGCTTCCGGGGCAGCGGTCGATCAGGACGACGGCGTCCGCGTCGATGGCCGCGGCAAGGAGCGCCTTCTCGTTCACGGTGGCCAGGAAACCAGAGACTCCGACAAGCAGAGGCAGCCCGTTGGGAGGGAGCTGAGGCACGGCGGCGCGGTCTGCCGTGGAGGGGTCAGATTCTGAGAGGAGCTTGCGAATGGTGGCGCTGGCGTCCGTGTGGACGTCACGCAGCATTGTTTCAACCCGGATCTTGCGCGTCAGGTGGGACAGGAACACCACGAGCGCGAACACGCTCGTCACGGCGAGGAGAAAGGCAAACGTTACGGAGAGCTGCGGAACGAACCTGGGCTGCTCGCTGGCCTCGGCGCGCACTGTGCGCAGCACGGTCAGTGCGTAGGTGAACGTCGCCAGGAACAGTGCCAGTGTCGTCTGCACGTAGCGGTCCTGGCTGAACGTCCGCAGGAGGCGAGGGGAGAACTGGCTGCTCGCCAGCTGGAGGGTCACCACCGTGAGCGAGAAGGTCAAGGCCGTGACGCTGATCAAGGAGCCTGCGATCGCCTCCAGCACGGCCCGCGCGGCTTCCGGACCGCCACCGAACAGGTATCCGGTGAGCGATGGCGGGACGTTGTCCAGGATCCGCTTGTCCAGCCGGGGCAGGCCCACGCCCGCGGCGATCGCCAGCACAATGCCCAGGGCCGGCAGCGGCCACAACTGGGCCCGGAGCGCTTCACGCATCGGCGAAAGGCGCCCCATCAGACGCCTCCTCGGTCGTGTGGGAACGCAGCACAGCCTCACCTTGGGGCCTGGCAGTGTCTGAGGCTCGCGCAGACACGACGGTTCCGGCGGCAGCATCCAGAATTCCCTCAGACGGACCCCTATGCGGCCCCGTCCATCCGTATCGTGCCGGCCTGAGCCACTGGCTGCTGCTGCGGAGTTCTCGTGCAATCCGATGTGGAGATCGGTCGCACGTGATCGTCAGTCTGGGGCGTCTTCCGCTCCCGGGCCCTGCGGTCCGACTGTCCGTGGCGCCGCGCCGGTCGTCTTCAGGAGGCGGTGGAGCTGGTGCGGGGGCGCCACGATGCGGCATTCATTCAGGACGTGGGCCTGCCAAAAGAAGGTTGAGGACGGGGCCGGGGGCCGTCCACGATCAGCCTAGAGTTCTTGGCAGAATCGCTTGGGGTACTGCAGTGTCGGCGGCGCTTGAATCGTGGCTCTGCACCAAAAGTGATCCAGAACCACTTTTCACCCGTCACCGACACTGCAGCAGCGCGAGCGTCGGCCCCGGCCTGGTCGATAGCGCCGTACACGACGGACGAGAGCCGCCGAACAGCGAGGCAAGCTGGCGCATCGTCGCGTTCGGGCGCCGGCAGGCCGCGACCAGCTGTGCCCGTTCTTCAGAGGAAGGCTCCCCCGGCCGTCCCTTGCGGGCTACATCCGCCTCGCCGCGCGGTACGGCCACCTGCTTTCCGGATACAGGTCCGGGCTCAGCCCCCGTGAGCGGTGACGACGGCTCCTGGACGCCGTGATCCCCTCCAGCCACGCGAAGATCATCCAACCCGTGACCGGCCGTTACGGACGACGCTCTGGGGGAACCAGTGGGGACATGCGCTTCGACTCCTGGGATGACCTTGCCTGCGGTGTGATCATGGCAGCCCTCGCCTATGTGATTCTGATCGCTGCGGTCCGCGCGTCCGGCAAGCGCGCCTTGTCGAAGATGATGCCTTCGATCTGGTCGTCACCGTGGCGTTGGGATGGACCTTGGCGACGATCCTGCTCAACCGCCAAGTCGCGCTCCTAGGACGTGTGTGATGTCGTGATCAGTTCTTGGGTTCCGCCCTGTTCGCGGGGTGGAGTCCGGTAGGACTGGGGTTGTGACACGCAGGCAACTCACCAATGCCCAGTGGAAGTTCATTGAGCCGTATCTGCCGATCGGCAGGTACGGCCCGTACCCGGAGCGGTTGCGGGAGCAGTTCGAGGGTGTGATCTGGCGGTTCCGGTCCAGTGGGCAGTGGCGGGAGATGCCAGCCGAGTTCGGCCCCTGGGCCACCGTCTACGGACGCTTTCGCGTGTGGCGGGACGCCGGTGTCTTCACGGCCCTGCTGGAAGGCCTGACCGCCCAGGGGGCCCGGGCGGGCAGAGCGGACTTGTCGCTGGTCAGCGTGGATTCCACCACGGTCCGCGCTCACCACGACGCAGCGGGAATACGGGTGAGCAAGCACCTCATGAAGACCCTGGAGGAAGCCGTGCAGGAGCAGGAGGCGGCCCGGCAAAAAGGGGCAGTACGGAGGAACAGAACGGACAGGACGAACGCCGGCGCATCCGGCGCAGACGCCGGCTCCGCCTGACACTGGCCCTGCTCGGCAGGTCCCGGGGCGGACTCACCAGCAAAATCCACCTTGCCGCGGACCGCAGATGCCGTCCCCTCGCGCTGGTCCTGACCGCCGGGCAGGCCGGAGACAGCCCTCAGTTCATCCCTGTGCTCGAGAAAGTGCGAGTCCGCCTGCCTGTCGGCCGTCCCCGCACCAGGCCTGGTGCGGTCGCCGGCGACAAGGCCTACTCATCCCGCGGCAACCGCGCCTACCTGCGCAAACGCAACATCAAAGCGGTCATCCCGGAGAAGAAGGACCAGGCCGCCAACCGGATCAAGAAGGGCTCACGAGGAGGTCGGCCCATCCATCACGACGCCGACCTCTACAAGGAACGGAACACCGTCGAACGCCTGATCAACAAGCTGAAGGCCTGGCGAGGCATAGCCACCCGCTACGACAAGTCGCCCGAGAGCTACCTCGCCGGCCTCCAGCTCCGCGCCGCAATGATCTGGATCGACGACCTACTCAAGACCACCGAATGATCACGACATCACACAGGCCCTAGAAGGCGCCGTCGCCCTGGGGATGCCGGTGGCGTTGCAGTTCTTCACCGCTTGGACGTCGGTCCGCTCTCAAAAGGTCCAGCACCTGGTGAAGTCCGAGCCGACCGTGCTGTTGTAACAGGGCCTCATGCTGCGGGAAGCGATGAGGCGCCAGCGAGTGACACCCTATGAGGTGAGGCAGACCATCCGTGCTCAAGGGACCGGAGCCATGGAAGACGTGTAAGCCGTCGTGCTGGAAGCGGACGGCAGCCTCAGTGCGATCACCCACTCCCAGAACGGCTCCGGGACCGCCCTGTACACGGTCGGGCTCGCCCATCGCGATGCCGCGTAGGTCAGCCGCTACGCTCATGTTCCTGCCCTGCGGACAGGCAAAGCGCGAACACCACTCTCCGCCGCGGCACTCGTGCACTTAGAGTTCCTAACAGAAGCTGTTGATCATGTGACTTTCGGTTCGGATGGTCGTTGGTCTGGCCGTGGGGAAACGTCAGTCGCGGCCGTGGATCATGTCGGATGAACTGTGTTCGCTCATCGAGCCGTTACTGCCTGAGCCAGCGCCGAAGCAGGTCGAGGGACGCCCTCGGGTGCCGGACCGGCAGGCACTGTGCGGGATCCTGTTCGTGCTGCATACCGGGATCCAGTGGGAGTACCTGCCGCAGGAGCTGGGCTTCGGATCAGGCATGACCTGCTGGCGGCGTCTGGCCGCGTGGAACGACGCCGGTGTCTGGGATCAACTGCACGTGGTGCTGCTGAAGAAGCTGCGGGTCGCGAAGAAGCTGGACTGGTCGCGGGCGGTGATCGACTCCTCCCACGTCAGGGCCGCTCGGCGGGGCCCAAAAGCGGGCCGAGCCCGGTCGACCGAGCACGTCCGGGCAGCAAGCACGACCTCATCGTCGACGGCCAGGGCATCCCACTCGCCGTCTCTCTGACTGGCGGCAACCGCAACGACGTCACCCAGCTGATACCCCTGCTGAAGAAGATCCCCTCGGTCGCCGGCCTGGTCGGACGGCCACGCAAACGACCCGACAGCCTGCTCGGCGACCGCGGCTACGACCACGACAAATACCGCCGTCTCGCCTGGGCGCTGGGCATCAAACCGGTGATCGCCCGCCGCGGCGTCCCGCACGGTTCCGGCCTCGGAGTCCACCGGTGGGTCGTGGAGCGGACCAACCGCATGGTTCCACGGCTTCCGCCGGCTACGGATTCGATGGGAACGACGCGACGACATTCACGAAAGCCTTCCTCGGCCTCGCCACCTGCCTCATCACCCACCGCCACGTCCAACGCCTTTGTTAGGACCTCTTACTCGCGGCACGCCCGCCTCCGTCGGCATACCGCAGGTCGCGGGCGCGTCTTCGGGCCGGCCGGTCCGTTGACGTCGACACCCGTGTGGGCCCGTCGCATACTGGCAGCAGGACCGGCCGAACAGACCGGGGCTGGGAGGTGCCGCACATGGACTGGTGGGTCTGGGTGGTAATTGCTCTCGCGGTCGTAGCGGTATGTGCCGTGTCGCTGCTGGGGGTGCAGGCTCGTCGTCGCGGCGGCGGGGTCATCGCGGGCGGCAAGCGCCCTCCGCGCGGCGGAAACGGGCCCGGATCGTGACCGGGTACGTGCGGGCGAGTGAGATCGCCAAGCTGCCGGTGGTGACTCTCGGCGGCGAGGACGTCGCCCAGGTCAAGGACATCGTCTTCGACGCGGCGCACGGTGGCGTGCGCTGTTTCACTCTGAGCGGGCGCGGTGTGTTCTCCGGCCCACTCAAGCGTGAGCTGCTGTGGAACCGGGTGCACTCTCTGGGGCCGGACGCGGTGATGATCCGTGACGAGAGCGCTCTCGCCGACGACGACCAGGCGGCCAAGGACGCGAAGGCCTCCGGTGCCGGGAACGTCATCGGAGCCCAGGTGATGACAGAAGGCGGCACCGGCCTCGGCGAAATCGTCGACGTGATCATCGGCAGTGGCAGGAAACCGGCCGTAGCCGGATATGAGATCGAACCCGAGGGGCAGGGCCGCCACCGGGTCCTGCTGCCGGTACTCAAGCCCGTGGCCATCTCCGGGGAGATGGTCCTGGTGCCTGACGCCACCGCCGAGTTCACCGCGGGTGACCTGGCCGGTTTCCCTGAAGCCGTCCACGGCCTGCGCACCCGCCTCGAACAGGAGGCCTGATGCTCTTCAGCCAGGCCAAGGGCCGCGCCGTCGTCGCCCTGGCCACCGCCGAGACCCTGGCCACCGTCACCGGACTCGCCATCGTGCCGACACCGGCCCGCATCGCCGTTCTCCGGCTCAAGGTCAAGGGCACGGGCACCCTGGTGAAATGGACCGACGTTCAGGCGTTCGGCCCCGACGCCGTCACCGTACGCTCCGCGGACAAAATCCGCACCGACAGCGACATCCCGGTCCCGGCGGACAAGCGCCACGACCCGATCGGCAAGCGCGTCCTCACCGAAGCAGGCCACGACGTGGGCATCCTCGACGACATCGACTTTGACGAAACCACGGGGCACATCCAGCGGCTCATCGCCGACGGCCAGGAGATCCCAGGAGACCGCCTCCTGGGCGTCGGTACCTACGCCCTCGTCATCGCCACCCCGTAGCTGGCATTTGGTGCAGCCATCTGCTTCTGAGGGGATACTCAGAAGTACCGGACGACCCTGTGTCCACAGTGAAGGTAGGCATCGGCCGACCGCCATTCGCGTACCCGCACGCGGCAGGAGCTTCCATGGACCCGTGGCTGATCTGGCTGATCGTCGCAGCGGTGCTGGCCGTGGCGGAGATCTTCACTCTGACTGCGGCCCTGGGTCTTCTGGGGGGTGCCGCGCTGGTCACGGCGGGGTTCGCGGCGATCGGGCTTGCGCTGCCCTTGCAGTTTCTGGTGTTCACCATCACCGCCGCAGGCGGCGTGCTGTTCGTCCGTCCCCTGGTGCTACGGCGCGCACGCCTGCCTCAGGGGGAGCGGTTTGGTGTGGACGCGCTGGTGGGCAGGAGTGCCTACGTCGTCTCGGAGGTCACGGGAGCCGGCGGCAGAGTCCGTATCGGCGGCGAGGAATGGACTGCCCGCGCCTACGACGAGACCCTGGTGATCCCTCCTGGCACGACAGTCGACGTCATAGAGATCAGCGGGGCCACCGCGCTCGTCTACCCGCAGGGGTGAACCATGGATGTTTCGGCGCTCTTCGTCGCCGGTCTGATCGTCGCGCTCCTCGCGGTCTTCACCGTGGTGCGGGCGGTGCGTATCGTGCCTCAGGCCCGCGCGCGCAATGTCGAGCGGCTCGGCCGCTACCACCGCACCCTCAATCCCGGCCTCAACGTGGTCATCCCCTACATCGATCGTGTCTATCCGCAGATCGACTTGCGCGAGCAGGTCGTCTCCTTCCAGCCCCAGCCGGTGATCACGGAAGACAACTTGGTTGTGGAGATCGACACGGTCCTGTACTTCCAGGTCACCGATCCTCGGGCAGCCGCCTATGAGATAGCCAACTTTCTGCAGGCGGTCGAGCAGCTGACCGTCACCACGTTGCGCAACGTGGTGGGGTCCATGGACCTGGAGAAGGCCCTCACCTCGCGCGACACCATCAACAGCCAGCTCCGCGGGGTCTTGGACGAGGCCACCGGAAAATGGGGCCTGAGGGTCAACCGGGTGGAGATCAAGGCCATCGACCCGCCGCAGTCCATCAAGGACGCGATGGAGAAGCAGATGCGGGCCGAGCGGGACAAGCGCGCCGCGATCCTCGGGGCGGAAGGGCAGCGCCAGTCTCAGATCCTCACCGCCGAAGGCGACAAACAGGGTGCCGTGCTCCGCGCGGAGGGCAACCGCACGGCCGAGATCCTCAAGGCCGAGGGACAGTCCCGGGCCATCGACGAGGTGTTCCAGGCCGTCCACCGCAACGACCCGGACCCCAAACTGCTCGCCTACCAGTACCTGCAGATGCTGCCCCAGCTCGCCCAGGGCCCGGGCAGCACCTTCTGGGTGATCCCCAGCGAGATGACTTCCGCGCTCGAGGGTGTCTCCCGCGCTTTCAGCGAGGTGCTGCCCCAGTCGCCGGCCACCCGCGAGAAGACCTCGGACGACGGGGCCGCCCAAGCGGCGGACGACGCGGCG
Organism: Streptomyces sp. ADI95-16; assembly: GCF_003721495.1. NCBI lineage: Bacteria > Bacillati > Actinomycetota > Actinomycetes > Kitasatosporales > Streptomycetaceae > Streptomyces > Streptomyces sp. ADI95-16. Next base: position 566,560 of record NZ_CP033581.1, read on the forward strand.
CAGGCAGCAGAGGCCGCCACCCAGGCCCTCGCCGACGCCGCCGAGGCCGACGCCGCCTCCGCCGCCCTCCCAACCGACCTCCTCACCGGCAGCGGGTGAACCAGCGGTCGGCCCGGCAACGGCCTGCGCTCCCCACGTGCACCCTGCTGAATCCGCTCACAGACGGCCAGACCCGCAAGGTGGCAGGTGGCTAAGTGGAACCCGAGATGGACGAAGAACGCGCCCTCGCAAGGATCGAGCGGTACCTCGCCCGCGACGACCCCGAACTCGCCACGCGGATCAGCATGCTGAACGAGCAGTTCCCCCAAGGGTGCGTTCACGGTCGGCCACGGCGGAACCGGCGAAAGACCGCCGCCGTGCTGCTGGCCATCGTGGCCCTGCTGGGCCTGGTCCTCACGGCGCTCCTCGGGAGAACGCCGCCCGATGGGAACCCAGGACGGCCAGTCGGTCTCGCCCCGGCCTTCTCCGCGCAGTCTCGGTGCCCGCTGACTCCGTCCCCATATTCGAAGGGGCACCCATGCGTGCACGTGATGCCGCGGAGCCGTACGCCTCGGTGAACGTGGAGAGGCCCGGAGGCCCCGGAGGTTCCGCCTGATGCGTGGTGCTGACCCCCGTGAGCGTTCGGTCTTCCTCGGACTGCTGCCCTGGCCGGAGCGCGTACAGGTGGCCCGCGCCCTGCGGACGGAAACGGTCGGCGGGCTGGTACTGCTGGTTGCCGCCGTGATCGCGCTGGTGTGGGCGAACACCCCGTGGAGCGACAGCTACGAGGCACTGAGCGACGCCCACTTCGGCATACCCGCACTCGGGCTGGACCTGTCGGTCGAGCACTGGAGTTCCGAAGGACTGCTCGCGATCTTCTTCCTGGTCGCCGGCATCGAACTCAAGCGCGAACTGGTCACCGGACAGCTGCGCACCCCCGCCACCGCGGCCCTGCCCATCGTCGCCGCCCTGTGCGGCATGGCGGTACCCGCGGGGATCTACCTGGCCACCGTCGCGGCCGGCGGCGGCAGTGCCGAAGGCTGGGCGGTGCCGATGGCCACCGACATCGCCTTCGCCCTGGCGGTGCTGGCCGTACTCAACACCCACCTGCCCTCGGCCACGCGTGCCTTTCTGCTCACCCTGGCCGTGGTCGACGACCTGGGGGCGATCCTGGTCATCGCCCTGTTCTTCACCAGCGATCTCAATCCGGCAGCTCTCGGCGGAGCAGCGGTCGGACTCGTCGTGTTCTACCTGCTGCAGCGATTCGGGGTACGCGGCTGGTGGTGGTACGTGCCCTTGGGCCTCGCGATCTGGGCACTGACCTACAACGGGGGCGTGCACGCCACGGTGGCCGGAGTGGCGATCGGCCTGATCCTGCGCTGCGCCCCCGACCGGAAAGCGGGCGAGAAGACGTCACCGGGTGAGCGGGCGGAGCACCTGCTGCGGCCGGTATCGGCGGGTGTCGCCGTTCCGCTGTTCGCCCTCTTCGCTGCCGGAGTGAGTGTCTCGGCCCCCACGCTGAGCGAGGTGTTCACCCGCCCCGAACCGCTGGGGGTGGTCCTGGGCCTGGCCATCGGCAAGACGGTGGGAATCTTCGCGGGAACCTACCTGGCCGCCCGCTTCACCCGGGCCCAGCTCAATCCCGACCTCGCGTGGGCCGACGTCTTCGCCCTCGCGGTACTGGCCGGTATCGGTTTCACCGTCGCCCTGCTCATAGGCGAGCTCGCCTTCCCCGACCCGGTCGAGGCCGAACACATCAAGGCTTCTGTCCTGCTCGGCTCACTGCTCGCCGCCGGACTGGCCGCGCTGCTGGTCAAACGCCGCAACGTCATCTACCGCAGGCTGTGGGAGGAGGAGGACCTCGACGAAGACGCCGACGGCCTGCCCGACATCTACCAGCACGGCACGGACGACCCCGGTACACACGCCCCGGGCGAACGCTGAACTCCGCATCACCCCGACCGCCGCACGGTGCCCTTGCGCCGTGGACGGTCTTCCGCGCGCCGCGGCGGCGGGAGGGGCAGTCGGTCCTGCTGTCCGGAGACCGGCCGCCGCGCGAGGGACGGCGGGCCCCGGTACAAGTGGGGTATGGATGTATGGCGCCCGCTCGAGAGGTGTCAGGGGTATCTGCCGATCGCCGATCACGGGCTGGTGGGCGACGGGCGGGGCTGCGCCCTGATCGGCCGGGACGGCGCGGTGGGTTTCATGTGTGTGCCGCGTTTCGATTCCCCGCCGCTGTTCGCCCCCGTGCTCGACCGGCGCCGGGGCGGCGCTCTGGTCCTCGCGCCCGTCGAGGTACGGCGCTCCCGCCAGCGTTACGAGCCGGCCACCGGGGTTCTGGTGACGGAGCTGGAAGGGCCTGAAGGCACGGTCGAGGTCACCGATGCCTTCCGTCTGAGACCGGGCTGCTGTCTGGAGGACGACGTCAGGGCCGGAACGGGACAGCTGCTCCGCCGGGCCAGGGTCGTCGCGGGGCGGGTGGCCCTGCGGGTCGTGGTCGAGCCGCGCTCGCCGGCGGCCGCCCGATGGGGCCGGGACGGCTGGGAGCTGGCCTGTCCTGAACAGGGTGTCACCGTGCGGATCGCCTCGACGTACCCCCTGCCCTGCCTGGACACCACAGTGGCCCTGCGGCAGGGCGAGGAGTTCACTCTGTGCCTGGACTGGGGCGCCGGACCCTCGCCGGACGTGCACGAGGCCGATGCGGACATCGAGTCGACCATGCGGGCGTGGCGGCGGTGGGCCGTCCAGGTGCCGGCCGATGTGCCCCGGCCGGAACTGGTGCTGCGGTCCGCGATCACGCTCAAGCTGCTGGACCACATCGAGAACGGCGCCATCGTCGCGGCCCCCACCTCCTCCCTGCCCGAGCACATCGGCGGATCCCGGAACTGGGACTACCGCTACGCCTGGGTACGCGACGCGGCCTACGCCGTGTTCGCCTTGCGCCGCATCGGGCTGCGCAGCGAGGCGGAGGGGTTCCTGAACTGGGTGCTGGACGCCTTCGGGGGCGGGGAGCGGCCGCTGGTGCTCTACGACCTCGACGGCCTGCCACCGCCCGCCGAGGTGATCGACTCTTCCCTGGAGGGATACCGCGGATCGGCTCCCGTGCGCTGGGGCAACGCGGCGGCCGGGCAGGTGCAGCACGACGTCTACGGCGAGGTCCTGGACTGCGCCTTCCAGTGGGCGGCCACCGGCGGACGTCTCCCGGAGGGCCTGTGGCACCAGCTCGCGGCGCTGGTCGAGGATGCGCGGACGGCGTGGCGACGGCCGGATCACGGGATCTGGGAGGTCCGCACACCGGCCCGGCCGTTCACCTACTCCGCCGCGATGTGCCAGGTCGCCCTCGACCGGGGCGCCCGCCTCGGACATCGGCTGGGCCTGTCGGGCGACGCGGACGGCTGGAGCGCGGAGGCGGCGGCCCTCACCGACCGGATCCTCACCGACGCCTGGGACGACCGGGCCGGCGCGTTGACCGGGCAGCTGGGCGGCGGAGCCGGTCTGGACGCCTCCCTCCTCGCGCTGCCGCTGCGGCGGGTCCTGCCCGCGGACCATCCCCGCATGGCCGCGACCACGCGGGCGATCGCCGAGCGCCTCGACGCCGGCGGGGGGCTGTTGTTCCGCTACCTGCCCGACGCCACCCCCGACGGACTCGAGGAACCCGAGGGCGCGTTCCTGCTCTGCAGTTTCTGGATGGTGGACAACCTCGCCGGCCAGGGGCGGACGGAGGAGGCCGACATCCTGTTCGAACGGCTCTGCTCCTATGCCAGCCCGCTCGGCCTGCTCTCGGAGGAGATCGACCCCGGTGACGGATCGCTCCTGGGCAACTTTCCCCAGGGCCTCAGCCACGTCGGGCTCATCTCCAGCGCGATCGTCCTAGCCCGCACACGGCGCGGTATCAGGCCGGAGCTGTCCACTGCCGCCTGGTTCCAGGAATAACCCGCCCGCCCGCATACAAGATCACCGATCACACAGGCCGCTCGGCAGCGCCGGGCACGACCGCGACCGCGACCGGGCAGGAGGCGTGGTCGAGCACCTCGCCACTGACCGACCCGAGGATCAGGCGCCCCAGGCCGGTACGGCCATGTGAGCCGCCCTCGAGGAGCACCGCCTGCCGCGACGCCTCGGTGAGTGCCGTCGCGGGACGCCCGTCCTCCACCCACAGCCGCAGGCCAAGGCCCAGGCCCAGGCCCAGGCCCAGGCCCAGGCCGGGGAAGTCCACCCGGTACTTCCCGAGTTCCCGCTGCAGCGCGTCCCGTACGCTCTCCCGCAGCGCACCCCGGTCCACCAGGCCGGGCTCCGCGCCGGATCGCCGCGTCCACAGCGAGGTCCATCACCTCGGCAGTCACGTCACCGTCCTCGACACCGACGGGAACGCATCCAGGCCACCGGGTCCTGCTCGCCTTCGGCCGGACGGATCACCAGGACCGGACAACGGGCGCGGGTGGCGGCCTCAAGGCTGACCGATCACGGTGCGAAACGCGACCAGCCAGGTACTCGGAGACGGGTACACCGGGTTCGGAGAGGGGCCTGGGAAACTGGCCGGCGGCAACAGCGGAACCGTGTTTCAGCCCGACTCAGGCGCTGCTCGGACGATCGGCGCGGGCTCCGATGTGCCGGGCGGGATCTACTGGAGGCTGAGAGCGGACACGACGCGAGGAGGCAACAGATGCAGTGGGTCGTGACGTTCGCCGGAGCGGCTCTGGTGCTGTTGATCCTGCGCGACGTTTTTCACACCTTGTGGCATCCGACGCGCCACGGGGGGCTGAGCCGCCTGGTCATGACCGCGCTGTGGCGCCTCTCTTCCGTCCGGGGTTCCCGTCGCGGGGCGCCCGGACTGGCAGGTCCGCTCGCCATGGTGACCGTCGTCGCGCTGTGGGCCCTGACACTCGTGGCCGGCTGGGCGCTGATCTACTGGCCACACGTCCCAGAGGGATTCGTGTACGCCAACGGACTCCGGCCGGCGGAGCACGCCGCCCTCCTCGACACCGTGTACATCTCCCTGGTCACCGTCTCCACCCTGGGCCTCGGTGACATCGCACCCGCCGAGGGCTGGCTGCGCGTCGTGGCACCCCTGGAGGGCCTCGTCGGTTTCGCGCTCCTCACGGCGACGGTCTCCTGGATCCTCGGCATCTATCCGGCCCTGGCCCGCCGCCGGGCCCTCGCGCTACGCCTCTCCCATCTGTCGCGCACCCGCCCCTCGACAGAGCAGATCGACTCTCCGGCCGGTGCGGCCCTGCTGGACGACCTTGCCTCGGAACTGGCGGTCGTCTCGGTCGACTTCCTCCAGTACGCGGAGTGCTACTACTTCCACGACGGCGACGACCGCACATCCCTCGCCCGCCAGATCGGGTACGCCGTGGACATCGCGCACCAGTCCGCCGAAGCACGGCACCCCGACGTCCGGCTGGCCGGCGTCGTGCTGCGCACCGCTCTGGAGGACCTTGCCGACATCCTGGACCAGCACTTTCTGCACACCCGAGGCACGTTCCAACAGGTTCTTGCCGCCTTCGCAAACGATCACGGGTGACAGGCGGAAGGCGGCGACCACACATCTCGGTCATCCACCCGACTGGCGCGGCCCCGGCCGACCACAATGCCGGGCTCAGTGACGCCTGTTGCACAGCCCCACGTGACGACGGCAAAGCAACCATGGCGTCCGCCGCCTTCGGGCGCGACACAACCGCCCTCCAGACGGGTGTGCAGGCTTCTGAACGGGCCCACGTCGAGCGCCTCCCGGATGGCAGCGAGCACCGGACCGGAGTATGGATCGCCGAAACCTCACCGACGATGGACACCGCCCCATTTCGGCACATCCCGAACCCCTGCGAATCACCCCGCCGAGGCACCCTCACAAGATCTGCGCCCAAAGTCGATGCCGCGCAGCGCGGGTCAGGGGCGTTGCTGTAAAGGTGATGATCTCGTGGTCACGGCACGCCGTGCCCAGGACCGTGCGGGTTTCGCGCCGCGCGCGGCGGTGAGACGAGCCGGGATGCTATCCGGTGCCCGCCGCTCGCCTCCCACTTTTGTGCATCATCGCTAAATCCATTTGTTTGCCTAGAGCAAAGGTTAGCGTGGCCGTGCCCAAGAATTCCGGGCGCCACAGTGCCGGTGGCGACACCGGCGAACCGTCGCGCACTCCAGGAGGCATGATGAAATCTCATGCACGCAGTACCCGCCCCTCGTCCCGTCGTCGCCTGATAGCCGCGGCCGTCGCTTTCGTGGCCGTCATGGCCACAGCAACCGCGTGGCTCTCGCTCAAGAACAACTCGGCCGACGGGCTGGTTTCCGCCGATCTCCCGACGGCGGGCTCCGGTCTGGCAGCGCCTAGGGCGGCCAGTACCGACGCAATCACCACATTGGACAAGACCTTCCTCACCAAAGTCCGACAGGCCGGACTTTGGGAGATACCGGCGGGCCGCCTCGCCCAGACAAACGCATCAAGCGAAGCGATCAAACGGGCCGGCCTTCATTTGCTTGATGGGCACAGCAAGCTCGACCAACTGGTTCGTGAGGACTCCGAGGCACTCCACGTGCCCATCCCCGACCAGGCGACAGCCGAACAGCAAGGCTGGGTTACCCAGTTGCGAAACGCGCGGGGCAGCGACTTCGATCAGCTCTTCGTGGACCTGCTCCGGGCATCCCACGGCAAGGTGTTCATTACCATCGGAGAGGTCCGCGCATCCACCAAAAACTCCTTGGTAAGGAGGCTTGCATCCCAAGCCAACACGACCGTCCAGGACCACATGGATGTGTTGGAGGACACCGGCCTCGTCACTGACGCCACCTTGGACGATGTCGCCTCCACCATTCCCAAGTGACCATCCGGCCCAGCACTACATCAAGAGGCTTCTCAAGCTTTCCCCTGCCAGCGACATGTGGGCAGCTCAGTTGTCGATGCGCACTCCCCGGTCGATGTGGTCGGCCTCGAACCCGGCACGTGCATCGCTGTATCCACGGACAGCAGGGCATCCGTGTGAGGGGTCATCTTCAGGTGACTCTGATCCACATTTCGGGATTCGCCTCAACAACCATTCCCGCAGGGGCGGATGGTCGTGTGCGGCGACGACGGGCTGGCCCGCCGTCTGGCCTCCGAGCTTCAAGAGGTCTACAAGGAACGGGTGACCATGGTGACGCGCCCGCCTCCCGCGAAACGCAGCCCGGCGTCATCCGTCCCCCAGTCAGGTCCGGGTTCGGCCTGCTCGGACGGGTCCCGCTCTCGCGAGCCCGCAACGCGGGCTCGGAGGAGCCTGCGTTGCGGGAGCTGCGGGTACTGGAGGCGGCGGAGCCGAACGAGGAGGTTCTGGCCGCGGCGGGGGTGGCCGGGGCCGCCGCGCTGGCGCTCTATGAGGACGACGAAACCAACGTAGGGGCGCCCTGGTCGATCCTCGGCCCAATCCGAGGCTGCGGCTGGTGATCCGGCTCTACAACCGCAAGCTCGGCCAGCACCTGGAGGAACTCCTGGACCAGGCGGCGATGGTGGCGGAGCAGGGAATCGACCTGCGGGAGCTGGACTCATCGACGACGGTGCTGTCGGGCGCCGACACGGCCGCGCCCGCGCTGGCGGCCAGCGCCGTAGCGGGTACCAGCAAAGCTGTCCAGGCCGACGGCCTGCTGCTGCGAGCGGTGGAGCGTACGGCTCCGGGGAGGGGCGAGGTGGCCGACCGGGCCTGCGTACGCTGGCGCTGCTTTCGGCAACGACCAGCGACCCGGCGGGCGCCGAGTCCAGTGGGGACCACGGCCCGCAACTGAGGCTCGACGACCGGGCCGTGGCCGCGGCGACGGGGCGCGGCATCGAAGCGGTCGCCCACGCCGACGCCGCCCAGTCGAGGCAGCGGCTGGGAGCAGGGGCGCTGCCCGTGGCTTCCCTGTTCTCGCGGAGTCTGCGCTGGTCCCTGACCGGGATGGTGGCCGCCGTCGGCGCGCTCGCGGTGGCGTCCTGGGCGACGACCGGCGACCATCCCCCCCTGTACGTCGCTTACGTCACCCTGCTCGACATCTTCGCGATCAACGACCCCGCAGGGGGAGACCCCACCCAGCGCCAGGTGCTCCAGATCCTCTCAGGGTTCGTGGGCCTGCTGCTGCTTCCGGTCCTGGTGGCGGCCGCGCTGGAAGCGCTCGGTGCGTTCCGCACGGCGACGGTCCTGCGGCGGCCCCCGCGCGGGCTATCGGGCCACGTGGTCCTGCTGGGGCTCGGCAAGATCGGTGCGAGGATACTGGCCCTGCTGCGAGACAGGGAGATCACGGTCGTGTGCGTGGAATCCGACCCGCAGGCACGGGGCCTCGCGCTCGCGCGCAGGCTGCGCGTGCCCGTGGTCATCGGCGACGTGACCGACGAGGGGGTGCTGGAGGCTGCCCTCGTCGGCCGGGCGCACTCACTGCTGGCCCTGACCGGCTCGGACACCACCAATCTGGAGGCCGACCTCTACGCCCGCGCGGTCAAACCGGATCTACGAGCCGTCCTGCGCCTGTACGCGGACGACTTCGCCACCGCCGTCTACCGCACCCTGAGGGCCGCGTACCCCGCAGCCCTGACCCGCAGCCGAAGCGTCACCCACCGCGCCGCCCTCGCCTTCGCCGGTGCGATGATGGGCCGCCAGATCCTGGGCGCCACCCCGGTCGAGCGGCGGGTCCTGCTCTTCGCCGCCGTGAACGTGGCCAGCCATCCGCACATGGAGGGCCGCACCATCGCCGAGTCCTTCCGCCGCGGCGCCTGGCGGGTCCTCGCCCTCGACACCCCCTCCCCGGAGGACCCCGGCCCGACCTGGCCTCCGCTCCTGCGGAGGGGCCGCCACGACAGTCGGGGCTGGTCTGGGATCCGGGGTACGTCCTCCAGCCGGAGGACCGCGTCGTCCTGGCCGCAACCCGGCGGGGGCCCGCCGAACTCCCCGGACGCGGCGTACCCGCCCCCGGCCGGGAGGATGGCCGAATCTGAGAGAACCTCGTCATTGCAGACACCGGCGGGCGGGGCGAGGATCGACACATGTCCGCACCCCGACCCCACCGTGTCGTGATCGTCGCCTTCCCCGGCGTAGAGCTCCTGGACGTCACAGGACCCGCCGAGGTGTTCTCCGTGGCCTCCCGGGCGGCCAAGGACGGACACCCCAACTACACCGTCCAGATCGCGACGGAGGATGGCGGGACCCTCACCACGTCCAGCGGGGTCCGGCTCCTCGCCGACCTCCGGCTCGACGAAGCGGCGGGAAAGGTGGACACGCTGCTGGTGTCCGGTGCCGTCACCCACTCCGAGGGGGGTGCCGTTCGGGCCGTCGTCGATCCGGTCGTCACCGGCTGGCTGCGGACGGCAGTGCCCCGGGCGGGGCGCACCGGTTCGGTGTGTGCCGGCGCCCATCTGCTGGCCGCGGCAGGCCTGCTGGACGGCCGATCCGCCACGACGCACTGGCTCACGGCCGCACAACTGGCCGCCACGCACCCGGAGATCAGCGTGGACGCCGATGCGATCTTCGTCAGGTCCGGTTCGCTATGGACCTGCGCCGGAATCACCTCCGGGATGGACATGGCGCTGGCCATGGTGGCCGAGGACCACGGGCATGCCCTCGCACTCACCACCGCCCGCATGATGGTGATGTACGTCAAACGCTCCGGCGGCCAGAGCCAGTTCAGCGTGCCGCTCTCCGTCCAGGAACCCGCCTGCGACCACATCGGCGAACTGCGCCAGTGGATCACCGAACACCCCGACGCGGACCTCTCCACCGACGCACTCGCCCAGCGCGTCAGTCTCAGCACACGCCACTTCTCCCGGCTCTTCGTCCAGCGCACCGGCACCACACCCGCCGCGTACGTGGAATCCGCCAGGCTTGAGACCGCCCGTCGGCTCCTCGAGGAGAGCGACGCCGGACTGCCGCAGATCGCCGCCACCAGCGGGCTCGGCTCCCTCCAGACCCTCCATCGGACCTTCCAACGCCACCTGGGAACCACTCCGGCCGAATACCGGCGCCGCTTCCGCTGAACCTGACCGGATCTCCTTGTTCCCCTGACCCGACCGCGCCACCGACCGGCGGACGCCGAGGCATGCCCGCGCGCGGCCCCGCACCCGAAAGGTCCCCATCCCCATGTCCCGCACGAAGATCATTCCAATACCGGTGCTCGGCAGGCACGCGGTCAACGCCTACCTGCTGCTCGGCCGACGCCCCGTCCTCGTCGACGCCGGAACGCCCGGCAGCGGAAGCCTGATCCGCGACCGGATCGCCGGCCACGGCGTGGACCCCGCCGACCTTGGCCTGATCGTCATCACCCACGGCCACATCGACCACTTCGGCTCCGCCGCGGAACTGCACCGCCTCACCGGGGCGCCGGTCGCCGGTCACGTGGCAGACCTCGAACCCTTCCGCACCGGCCGGGCCCGGATGCCCCACCTGCCGACCGGTCCCATGGGCCGCGTGATGAACCGGAACCGGAAGCTGCACGTTCCCGCCGATCCGTTCGAACCCGGGATCCTGATCAGCCGTGAGACCGACCTGGCCGACTTCGGGCTCGACGCCCGCATCATGCCCACCCCCGGCCACACCGCGGGCTCCGTCTCCGTCCTCACCGACGACGGAGACCTCGTCGCCGGCGACCTCGTGGCCAACTCCTTCATGGGCCTCATCCCCGGCAAGCCCGCGAACCCACCCTTCCACGACGATCCCCTGCACAACCTGGCCAGCCTGCGCGCAATGCTCGCCCTGAACCCCGCGAAACTCCACGTCGGCCACGGCGTCCCGCTCGACCCCGAGCGCGTCCGGCGCTGGGCGGAGCGGGAGCAACAGCGTCTATCCGGCCGGGCGGCTCGTGGCCGCCTCCGAAGCCGCACCATGAGCTGACACAGGCGATTCGCGTACGGTCCCATTCTCGCCGACCTGGTGGGCAGGACCGGCCATTCCGCAGTGAGTGCCCTTTCTTACAAGAGCGGAGCCCCAGCCACAGGTCATGATCACACCGCCACCCGCTCGTGGTAGTCATCACGTCTGTGACCAGGGGGAATCAGCCATGCCCGCGAACACCCGCCGCAGCAGAGTCCGTACCAGCATCCCGCACCGCGCACTGGCAGCCTCCGTCGTTCTCGCGGCGACGGGATCCGTCTTCGCCGCCTCGGAGTTCCGCCCGACCACCCTGACCCAGCCAGCACGGAACGTACGAGAACCTCCTCGCGAGCGACGAGTACAAATGCCAGGTCGACGCAGTACGATGGCGTCCGCCATCCGCGAGGGCGGGCTGGAATCGCAGTGGAACCCTCTGCTGAAAAACAACGACGGCGTGAAGGCCAACCCACACTTCCACGCCTATCTCTGCGGCCATGCCTCCTTCGGCCTCACCGCCGACGAACCCCGTGCAATGATCAAGACCCGGCACTTCACCAGCTTCAGCGGCGCCGCCAAGGAGGACGCGGACAGCCGCCTCTGGCTCGGCGTCCACTTCCTGCGGGACGACACCGAGACGGCCTCGCCCTCGGCGACAAAGGTCTCAAACCAGGTCTTCACCGCCGAACTCCGCACCCTGTGACGTGAACGGTGGGGGGCCTGTACCCCCGCCCCACCGTATGGGAGCCTGGGGACACCCCCCGTTCCTCCCTGCCAGGAGACGCGCCATGCCCCGACCCTCCCCCACCGGACCGGCGGTGTCGCCTCTGAGTGCGTGCGGCGCGATCCTGACCGCAGCGGGCACGCTTCTGTACTCGTACCCCGGCCCCGGCCTGCTGCCGCTCGCCTTGGGCGCACTCGTCCTGGCGGTCTCGGTCGCGGTCTGGCTCTTCGCCCGGCAGCACTGACTTCCTCGGGCCCTGCGGCGACGTAAGCACCGGCCTCGAAGAAGGCCCACGCACCACCGCCCGGATACCGCCCCCCCATTTCCATGATCCGGCATCCTGGCGGTGGTGCGTTCCCCCGCGCCCTCATCCTGATGCCTTCCGCGCCTGGCACACACTGCCGGTGACCGGCAGTCTTTACGCGCTCCTGATGCCGATGAAGGAAGCACTCGCGGAACGTGGCACCCTGGTGCCCGCGTCAAAGAGGCGTCATGGGCGGGTCAGCACTGGGGGACATACATGACGGACCGAACTGCACCAGCGGATCATCTGGTGGGCTACGCCGACATCGTCGCCTCCGCCTGCGCCACCGGGCGGCGGCTCAACCGCGACGAGCTGGACTCCCGTCGCACGGAAGGGGAGCGTGCCGCGGAGGCCGGCCTCCCGCTGCGCGGCCTGATACGCGACCACTTGGCCGCGGCGCAGACGGTGCGGCCCGTTCCCTCGTCGCCCGGTGGACTGCTTGCGGTGATGGAACAGGCGGTGGACGCCTTCGTGGAGGGCTACGAGCGCGCCCAGCAGCAGGCCATCCGCCAGGAAGAGGCCGCGCGCCGCGAGTTCGTCGACGACCTCCTGTACGGGGGCAGTGATCTCGGCCGCCTCGCGGAGCGGGCCGAGCGCTTCGGCCTTCGTCTTTCTCAGGCCCATGCGGTGGCCGTCGCGGCCGGCCCCGAGCCGTACGGCGACGGTTTCCGGGTGGCGCGGGGCACCGAGGCGGCGGTCCTGGCCCGCTTCCCGGGCCGACGAATCCTGCTGGCCACCAAGGACGGCCGGCTGATCTGCGTGGCCCCCGGGGACCAGCCCGACGTACTGGCCTTCTTCGCCAAGCAGGCGTACGCGGCCACCGACGGCGGCAAGGTCGCCATCGGCCGCTCCCACCCCGGCGCCGGAGGAGTCGTCCACTCCTACGAGGAAGCCCTCGGCGCCCTCGACCTCGCCGAGCGCATGGGGCTCGACGGGCCCGTACTGCACGCCGTCGACCTGCTCGTCTACCCCGTCCTGACCCGCGACCGCCAGGCCATGGCCGACCTGGTGGAGACCACGCTCGGCCCTCTGCGTACGGCACGGGGCGGCGCCCAACCCCTCATCGACACGCTCACCGCCTACTTCGACAGCGGATGCGTCGCCACGGAGGCCGCCCGCCGCCTCTCGCTGAGCGTACGGGCGCTGACCTACCGGCTGGAGCGCATCCGGAGCCTCACCGGGGCCGACCCTGCCGATCCGACCAACCGCTACGCCCTCCAGACCGCGGTCATCGGCGCCCGCCTGCTCGACTGGCCCGCAGACGCGGACTGAGCTGCGACGTAACGCGGCTAGGGGCAAGGGCGGATACGGCGACGGTTGCCGCGATCACTGCGAGTCCGTACTTATCCGGTTCCCTGCCGGTGTCCGGCATTCACCACGCGGCGCGTCGCCGTCTAGTCTGGGCAGGTATCCAGAGAGGCGCCAATGAACGGAAACCCGGCGTACCACGCCCTCGCACTGGTCGCCTCCACCTTGCTCCTGCTCCCACTACCTGTGGCGATCTTCGCCGGCTGGACCCCTCCCCGTCTCGGCGACCGCTCGACCGCTCTGCCGTACGCGTGGGCAGCACTTTTCCTGTACACCCTGGTGCCGCTCAACGCGCTCCCCCGCATGATGAACTCGCCGGCAACGGTCGTGATGTTCTGCACCGGAGCCGGGCCGCTGTTCAGCCTCGCGGCCGTAGCCTGCCTCATGCGGTCGTACAGGTGTGCACGGCGCACCACGTCTTCCCGGACCGAAAGCTGATCACCCATGCCGAATGTGAATGTCCTCGCCTGGTTCCGCAGGAACATCACCGAGTTCCGCATGGCCGTCGCCGCTGTCGGGATCGGTTTCGTGTTCACCGTGACTGCCTTCGTCCTATACGCCCTCCCCGCCCGCGGCTTCCCGGAGCTGGTGATCGGCTTGTCCTTCCTCACAACCGGCCTGGTCATGCTGGGGTCCGGCTCCGTCAAGCGCTGAGCTCTCACCCCCAATGGCGGGGCGGCACCTCGTCCAGACGCACGAAGGGGATCCTGCGTCCGGCTTCCCGAAAGCGGTCAGTTCCGTGCGTCGGGATACCCAGGCCGAGGTAGCGGCATAGTGCGCGTGCGGCCCGCGGGTGCCGGGCGGCGTATGCGGCCATCACGTCGGCACCTTCCTCTGCGGTGAGGAAGTGGGCATTGACGGGGTAGAACGTCTGCCCGACCTGGATGGTCACCTTGGGGATGTGGCGCAGGTTCCTGTACCACTGCGCGGCGGTCCCGAATCCCGAGGCCACCGTCCAGCTCCCCCGGAGAGGATCGTGGGCCACCACTTCCAGGCACACCTCGCGGGTCTGACCGGACAGCCGTCCTGTGTGCTGGAGGAGGAGCATCCTTTTGCCGAAGACCGAGCCGAGGCCGATCCGGTACAAGGCGATCGGGAGGCGGGCGACGACGCGGCGCCAGCCGGTGGGTGGCTCGGGGCGGGAGCGGCGGCGCGCCATCACCACATGACCCCCGGGTTCTCCATCACCCAAAAAAACACAGCGGGTGGGTAACAGTGGCATAGCGAGGTGGTTCGCCGGGCAAACTTTTGCATAGTCTAAACGTGACACGTGGCGGAGCACGGATCAACAGTCCCGCCCGTGTCGATCGAAATGGACGGATGGCCGCGTTCGCCGCGCCGACGAGGAGCCGGGAGTAACGACGTGGATCTCCATCGTTCCGGGAGCATCCCGGCGAAACCCGCACTTCTCGCACTCCCCTTCGTTGTCATGGCGCTCGTAGCGGCAGCCGACGCCACCGCGGGACCGGGCGTCGGCCTGCTGCCCCTCGTCTCGCTGGGGCCGGCCTTCGCCGGCCTGGCGGGCAGCTGGCGCCGGACGGCCGCCCTGGGGGCTGCGGCGATGGCCCTGTGCTGCGCGCTCGGGCTCTACGACGGTCTGTTCCAGAACCGCCGCGGTTACACCGCCCTGGCCGCCGTGGCGGGGGTGACCGTTGCCGGAGTCGCCGCCGCAGTGGTGCGCACACGCCAGGAACGGGAGCTGGCAAGCGTCCGTACGATCGCGGAGGCGGCACAGCGGGTCCTGCTGAGACCGGTGCCGCGCAGCGCCGGGCACCTGCGCGCCGCGGTCTCCTACACCTCGGCCGTCGCCGAGGCACGGATCGGCGGGGACCTCTACGAGGTCGTACCGGTGCCCGGAGGCGTGAGGGTGATCATCGGGGATGTGCAGGGCAAAGGTTTGGAGGCAGTAGAGACCGCCGCCACCGTGCTCGGCGCCTTCCGAGAGGCCGCACATGACGAACCCCGGCTGAGCGGCGTCGGCGCCAGAGTGGAGCGTGCCGTGCAGCGCTCCCTGGAGGGCGAGGGGGGTGGCGAGAAGTTCGTCACGGCCTTGCTGGCCGAGATCACGGAGGTGGGTGACGTCGTGTTCCTCAACTATGGTCACGCGCCCGCCATGCTCGTCCGGCCGGGGCACCCCCCAGTCTTTCCGGAGCCCGCGCAGCCTGCTCCCCCACTCGGCCTGGCGTGGACCGACTCCGACCCGCCCGAGCCCTACAGCGTCGATTTCGGCCCCGGAGATCAACTGCTCCTATACACCGACGGCGTCTCGGAGGCCAGGAATTCCCTAGGCGCCTTCTACCCCCTGGGCGAGCGGAGTGGCCTGCTGTCGGACTCCGACCCGCAGCTCGCGCTCGATGCGCTGCGCGAGGATGTGGTGGCGTACGTCGGTGGACCCCTGCACGACGACGCGGCCATGCTGCTCCTGCGCTGCCGACCGAACGACCCGAGGCGTCGGGTGAACGTTTCACCGGTCCCGGCCTGAGGGTCTGCGCCCTATCCGGCGTCGGTGGGCCTCCCCGAGCAGCGCGGTCACCGCGATGAAGGCCACGACGATCAGGACAGGCACGGGCCATAACCATCCGTGCACGAACACGCGCCTCCTGATTGCCGCATCCCCCTTTCGCGGCTCGAAGCGCATCTCTTCACCTTTCGGCTTGCCGCGTCGAGCCATTCCGATCCTCGGCAGGAAGACCGTCTCGAACCGGCCGAGACTCCCGGTGACCGGGCTGTGGACCAACCTGTTAACGTCGGTGCCCCACCTGATTCGTGTTCGCTCGGCCGGGTCGGTGAGCGGTTCCGGGAACATAGGAGGCGAACGGTTGTGGGAACGGCTCTTCTGTGTGCCGCCATCGCGGTGGCAGCGCTGGCGATCCGCAGCGCCGTCACCGACCTCAGGAGTGGCGGCCGGAGGCGTTCACAGGCGCCACGACTCGCGCTCCGTCCCTTTGCCACGGCCGTGGCCGTCACCGCAGTGATGCTCGCCCTCCTCGGCCGGCTGGCGGGCTTGGGGCTGTGGTCCGTTTGGATTCTGCTCGGATTCGCCGTAACAGCTGGTCTGGCCGGGGGAATGGTCCGCCGCAGTTGACGCGGCCGGCAGCATCCCCGCGCCGGGAGCCGCCTACCCGTTGGTCCGGCGCTGCGCCGGTTCGCTCCATCCCAGCGGAAAGAGCGAGCCATCCCCATCGCGTACGGTGGGCTCCCCGCCGGCGGCGTTGAACGCGGTGAGCGCGTCGACCAGGGCGGCCCGCTGGCCGGGATCGATGCGCGCGGCGATGGCCGCGATCTCGCCCCTGCGCCGGGCCGTGACCTCTTCCACGAGCCGCAGCCCTGCCGACGTCACCGTCAGTATCGTCTCGCGGCGGTTCTCCGGGTTGGGCCGCCTGTCGGCCAGTCCGGCCGCGATCAGGCGGTCGACCATGCGCATCGCCGTCGACGGGTTGACCCCCAGGGCTTCGGCGAGCACCACCAGCTTCGCCGCGCCCCGGGTGGCCAGCACCACCAGCATCCGGAACTGCGCGAGCGTGACCTTGTCCTCGGCCGCCGCGAGCGAGCGGGCGGAGACGGCCACGAGGAGCCGGGAGGCCGTCAGGAGGGCGCGGGTCACGTCGTCGACGTCGGCCGCGTCATCCACACGTGGTGGGGACGCATCGGTGTGCGGTAGTTCGGTCATACCTCTTTCTACCGCTTGGGCCCTCCCCCGTGCCGACCCGACCCCTCCCCGCTCGGCGGATCGGGGTGGAGGGCCCGCAGGGCGCTCTGATGGGTGAGCCACCCGACCAGGTGCCCGTCTTCGGGGTCGAGGACCGGAAGACCCGTCCCCGGAGAAGAGACGAGGAGGTGGAGGGCGGTCCCCAAGCTCATGTCCGAGGTGAGGGGGTGCGGTCGCTCCGCCAGGTCCGCGGCGGTCTTCGGTGCGCCCTTCGCGTCGTCGGGGGCTTCGGCGAGCAGCTCGGCAACGGCCCGAGCCGTCAAGGTCCCGCGGAATCCGCCTTCGGAATCCACCACTGGAAGGACCCCGTGCGGTGACCGGGACAGGAACTCTGCCGCGTCGGCGAGGCCACACGCTGCCAGGAGCGGTTCCGGGGCCTTCTCCATCACCTCTTCGAGCCGCTGGCCGCCGAGCGGCGCGCCCGGGGCGGGGGCGTCCAGGTCGATACCCCGACGCCGGAGCTTGAGGGTGTAGATCGTGTCGCGCGACAGCAGCTTGCTGGTCAGCGTCGCGAGGACGATGGCGAGCATCAGCGGCAGGATGATCGAGTACTCACCCGTGAGCTCGAAGAGGATCACCACGGCCGTGATGGGGGCACGGGAAGCGCCCGCGAACACGGCCCCCATCCCCACCAGCGCGTAGGCCCCGGCGTTCCCCGCGGTCCCCGGGACGAGCTGCTGCAGACCCTCGCCGTAGGCCGCACCCAGCATGGCCCCCATGAACAAGCTGGGCGCGAAGACCCCACCCGAGCCGCCGATGCCGATCGTCAGGCTGGTGGCGAGGATCTTGCCGGCGAGGAGGAGCAGGAGGAAGAGCGCGGTGTACTCGCCCTCCGCCGCGTTCTCCAGTACGGGATACCCGACGCCGTACATTTCCGGGAGTGCCAGCAGCAGCACGCCCAGTAGCACCCCGCCGACTGCCGGACGCAGCCATTCCGGCCCGCGCCAGGCCCAGTCGCAGGCGTCCTCGATGGCGTACAGGATCCGGGTGAACCCCACGCCGACCGCGCCCGCCACGACTCCGAGGGCGGCGAACAGCCCGTACTGCGCCAAGTGCTCGACGTGGAAGGACGGCAGGCTGAGGAAGGCCACGTCCCCGAAGGCCGCCCGTCCGATGATGCTCGCCGAGACGCTGGACAGGACCAGCGCGCCGAACGCCTCGATGGCGAAGTCCCGCAGGATCAGCTCCATGGCGAAGAAGACGCCGGCCAGCGGGGCGTTGAAGGTCGCCGCGATACCCCCTGCGGCTCCGCAGGCGACCAGGAGCTTCATCCGCCCCTCGCCCACCCTGACCAGACGCCCGAGCGTGGAGCCGAGGGCCGAGCCGATCTGGACGATGGGTCCCTCGCGGCCGACCGACCCGCCTGAACCGATGGTCAGCGCGGAGGCCAGGGCCTTGACCACGGAGACGTTGGGATTGATCCGTCCGCCGCGCCGGGCGACCGCGAGCATGACCTCGGGCACCCCGTGCCCCCGGGCCTCCTTGGCGAACCGGTCGACCAGCGGGCCGTACAGCAGCCCGCCGACGACCGGGGTGAGCAGGACGAAGTAGGGGCCGAGCCACGGCAGGTACGGGTTCGCCGCGTGCCCTGCGCCCGCATAGTCCTCCTGGCCGGTGAACAGCCATGTGAACGACTTGATCAGCCAGCGGAAGACGATGGAGCCCAGACCCGCCCCCACACCCACCAGAACCGCCAGCACGGCGAGGCCCCACTGCGCCTCGCGCGCCGCGGTGAAGCCGGGCCACCTCGCCCCTCCGGGAGCCCTGTCCGGGGTCGAGGAGCCGTCATCCTCGTGGTCCGCTGCTCTGCTCGTCATCCGTCGTCCGATCATTTTTGCATTATGCAAATGATGTCAAGCGCGCCGCGCTCGAGCTCAACATCCGGACAGAGCAGCCGGCCCGTAACCATCCGGTCGGCGGCGAAACCCTAAGGCCGTCGACAAATACATAACGTTTAAGTAGAAAACGTGGCACAGGGCAAAGACGTTATCTTGTCGTTATAGAATCAAGGGTTGGGTGGAAATATGCCCATTTCTCGTGAGGATACAACCTCCCAGCGCACCCTCCGAACCCCTCGAAGGGTGCGCCCTAATATCACATTCCAGACATCTGACGTAACCCCCTAGGCCCATGCGATTTACTCCGTCCGTAGGTAACTTCGGCCCGCATGACTGCTCATGCAGAACTGGCCCGTTACAGAAAGCACCTCCCGACCGCTCCGACCCCCTCCACGATGCGCATCGACCGCCCCCGCCCCGGGGACGGCCCGCTGCTGTGGCGCCTCGCGCGCGATTCCGGGACGCTCGACCTCAACTCGGCGTACAGCTACCTCCTCTGGTGCCGTGACTTCGCCGGCACGTCCGCCGTGGCCCGTGACCCCGCCGGGCGAGCCGTCGGGTTCGTCAGCGGGTACCTCCGGCCCGAGGCTCCCGGAACACTGCTCGTCTGGCAGATCGCCGTCGACGAATCCATCCGCGGCCTGGGAGTCGCGGGGGCGCTGCTCGACGGCCTCTCCTCCCGCGTGGCGGCGGAACACGGACTGGGCCACCTGGAAGCCACCGTCTCGCCCGGGAACCGCGCGTCGGAGCGGCTGTTCGCCTCGTACGCCGAACGGCACGGTGCCACGCTCACGCGCGAAGTGCTCTTCAGGTCGGACGAGTTCCCCGAGAGCGGACACGACGCCGAGGTCCTTCACCGCATCGGGCCGCTCCACTTCTGACACCGCACCCTTCGACAAGTGCCGCGGGGCCGGCGCCTCCGGCCGCCGCAAGACCACCGAACACTCACTGGAGAGTCGCCTTGACCATGACCGAGCCGGTCCTGTCCGTCTTCGAGACCGTGGAGTCCGAGGTGCGCAGTTACTGCCGTGCCTGGCCCGTCGTCTTCGAGCGCGCCTCGGGAAGCCGGTTGTACGACGAACACGGACGCAGCTACCTGGACTTCTTCGCAGGTGCCGGATCCCTGAACTACGGCCACAACAACCCCGTCCTCAAGCGGGCCCTCCTCGACTACCTCGAACGGGACGGAATCACCCACGCCCTGGACATGTCGACGACCGCCAAGCGAACCTTCCTGGAGACCTTCCGGTCCACCGTCCTGGAACCGCGCGCGCTCCCCTACAAGGTCATGTTCCCGGGGCCCACCGGCACCAACGCCGTCGAGGCCGCTCTGAAGCTGGCCCGCAAGGCCAAGGGGCGCGAGGCCGTCGTGTCCTTCACCAACGCCTTCCACGGCATGTCGCTCGGCTCTCTAGCCGTCACGGGCAACGCCTTCAAACGGGCCGGCGCCGGTATCCCCCTGGTCCACAGCACTCCCATGCCCTTCGACCAGTACCTCGGCGGCCGGACCCCCGATTTCCTGTGGTTCGAGCGCCTGCTGGAGGACCAGGGATCCGGCCTCAACCACCCGGCGGCGGTCATCGTCGAGACGATCCAGGGCGAGGGCGGCATCAACGTGGCCCGGGCGGAATGGCTCCGCGCCCTCGCGGAGCTGTGCCGGCGCCGCGACATGCTCCTGATCGTCGACGACGTCCAGATGGGCTGCGGCCGGACCGGCGACTTCTTCTCCTTCGAGGAGGCGGGCATCACGCCCGACATCGTCACGCTGTCCAAGTCGATCAGCGGGTACGGACTGCCCATGGCGCTGTGCCTGTTCAAGCCCGAGCTCGACCTGTGGGAGCCCGGCGAGCACAACGGCACCTTCCGCGGCAACAACCCGGCCTTCGTCACCGCGACCGCGGCCCTGGAGACGTACTGGGGCGACGGAGTCCTGCGCGAGCAGACCCTCGTCCAAGGCGGCCGCGTCGAAAGCGCGCTGCGCGAGTTGTGTGCCGAACACGGTCGGCTGGGGGCGGCCTACCGCGGTCGCGGAATGGTGTGGGGCATCGAGTTCACCCACAAGGAACGCGCCGCGGCGGTGTGCCGCAGGGCCTTCGAGCACGGTCTCCTCATCGAGACCTCGGGCCCCGAGGGCGAGGTGGTGAAGCTGCTCCCGCCCCTCACCATCGCCACCGACGAACTCGACGAGGGCCTGGACATCTTGGCCCGCTCCGTCCGCGAAACCGCCTGACCAGCACCCCCGAACAGACCACGAAGGGCACCACCATGATCGTCCGCTCGTTCCGGGACATCGAGGGAACCGACCGCCACGTCAGGGCGGCATCCGGCACCTGGGAGAGCAAGCGCATCGTCCTGGCCAAGGAACGCGTCGGCTTCTCCCTGCACGAGACCGTCCTGTACGCCGGGACCGAGACGTCCATGTGGTACGCGAACCACGTGGAGGCCGTGGTCTGCACGGAGGGCGAGGCCGAACTCACGGACGAGGAGACGGGCCTGACCTACACGATCACACCGGGAACCATGTACCTCCTCGACGGTCACGAGCGGCACACCCTGCGCGTGAAGCACGAATTCCGCTGCCTGTGCGTCTTCAACCCGCCCGTGACCGGCCGGGAGGACCACGACGAGAACGGCGTGTACCCGCTGCTCACCGAATCCGACGACAGCTGAGAGCGAAGAGAGGAGAGGCAGGCACCACCATGACCAACGCATCCACCCGCACCGTCACCGACCTGTATCCGACCCGAGGCGCCGAGGAGGTGCTCATCGGCCGCAAGGACCCCGTCGTGTGGTCCGAGCCCGGCACTCCCGGCCCGATGTGGGCCCACGAGATGGAGAGCTACGAGCGCGACGGCTTCCTGCCCGTCGACCAGCTCATCACGCCCGACGAAGTGGACCTCTACCGGGCCGAGATGGACCGACTGCTCCGCGACCCCTCGACGCTCGCCGATGACAGGTCGATCGTGGAGCCGAAGTCCCGCGAGGTCCGCTCCGTCTTCGAGGTGCACCGGATCAGCGAGGTGTTCGCGGCCCTCGCTGCCGATCCGCGCATCGTGGGGCGCGCGCGGCAGATCCTGGGCTCCGAGGTGTACGTGCACCAGTCCCGGATCAACGTGAAGCCCGGTTTCGGCGCCAGCGGTTTCTACTGGCACTCCGACTTCGAGACGTGGCACGCCGAGGACGGCCTCCCGAACATGCGCACCGTGTCGGTGTCCATCGCCCTGACGCCGAACCACTCGACCAATGGCGGGCTGATGATCATGCCCGGCTCCCACCGGAGCTTCCTGGGCTGCGCCGGGGCGACGCCGAGGGACAACTACAAGAAGTCCCTCCAGATGCAGGACGCCGGCACCCCGTCGGATGAGGCCCTGACCAAGTTCGCCTCGGCCTGCGGCATCAAGCTCTTCACCGGCAAGGCCGGATCCGCCACCTGGTTCGACTGCAACGCGATGCACGGGTCCGGCGACAACATCACGCCCTACCCGCGCAGCAACGTCTTCCTGGTGTTCAACAGCGTCGAGAACCGGCCCGTCAAGCCCTTCGCGGCCCCGGTGCGCCGCCCCGCGTACATCGCTTCGCAGGACTTCACCCCCGTGGGCTGACCGATCCGACCAGATCCGGCCGGCCGGTCCGGCACGAACCGGACCGGCCGGCCCCGCTCCCGCTCGACCGGCCACCGAAAGGAACGAGATGCCCCAGCACAAGGCCCTGTCCCGAAGAGGGTTCTTCTCCCGAACGGCGCTGCTCGGGGGCGCCGTCCTGGCTCCGGGTCTGGTCGCCGCGTGCAGCCGCACCCAGGTCGGCACCGGAGCTCCCTCCGACGACGGGAAGCTGCTGGACAAGCTCCACGCACAGGGGTACGTCCGCATCGGATTCGCGGGCGAGGCCCCGTACGGCTTCAAGGACGGCAACCGGCTTGCCGGCGAGGCCCCCACCCTGCACCGGGAGATCTTCTCCGCCCTGGGGGTCGCCGAAATGCGCCCCACACTCACCGACTTCGGCGCGCTGATCCCCGGACTGCTGGCCGACCGTTTCGACGTCGTCAGCGCCGGCATGGCGATCACCCCGGAACGCTGCGCCAAAGTCGCTTTCTCCGAGCCCGAGTTCGTCTCCCCGACAGCCCTGATGGTGCCCAAGGGCAACCCCAAGGGCCTGAGCGACCTGAAGTCGGTGGCTTCCACCGGGGTCACCGTGGGGGTGCTGACCGCCGCCGTCGAGGCGACCTACGCCAAGGGGGCCGGTGTCGGCGGATCCTCGGTCAAGTCCCTCGCGAAGCAGCAGGACGGGCTCGACGCGCTGGTGGCCGGGCGGATCGACGCCTTCGCGCTGACGGGCATCTCGCTGCGCTGGCTCGCCAAGGCCAACGCGGAAGCACCGGTCGAGGTCCTGGAGCCGTTCGTGCCGGAACTGAACGGCACACCCCAGTACAGCCCCGGCGGTGCGGTCTTCCGGCCCGGCTCCACGGCACTGCGCGACGCGTTCAACGGCGAGCTGGCGAAGATCACCGGCGATCCGGACCGCTACGTCGCTCTGATCGGCCAGTACGGGTTCACCGCGCGAGAGGTACCGCCACCCACCTTGCGCACCATCGACCTCTGCGCCGTCTGACGAGCACCACACATGACCGGTTTCTTCGACGAATTCGTCCATGCCCTGCCCAGTGTCGGCGAAGGCGTGGCGGTCACCCTCCTCGCCACCACGCTAAGCGCCGCCGTGGCGCTGATCGTGGCCTTCGCCTTCGGACTCCTGACGCGCTCGACCCGGCTGCTCGTGCGGGGACCGTCCCGGTTCACCGTCGAGTTCTTCCGCGGCACGTCCCTGTACGTACAGCTGTTCTGGCTGTTCTTCGCCCTGCCCGTGCTCGGCTTCCGTCTGGAGCCCATGGCCTGCGCCGTCGTCGCCTTCGGGCTGAACTTCGGCGCCTACGGATCCGAAGTGGTCCGCGGCGCACTGGAAGCCGTCCCCCGGACCCAGTGGGAGGCGGCCGTGGCCCTCGGGATGAGCCCGCGGCAACGCATGATCAGGGTCGTGATGCCCCAGGCCTGGGTGCAGATGATCCCACCGTTCGGGAACCTGCTCATCCAGCTGCTCAAGGCCACTCCCCTGCTGTCCCTGATCACCATCGCCGACCTCACCTTCGAGATGGACCAGCTGAGGTCCCTCACGGGCAGCACCGCCCAGGCCTACCTCGCCATCCTGGTGATCTACTACGCCATCGCCGCCGTACTCAACTCGTTCATGAAGGCGGCCGAATCAGCGGCGAAGACCCGGCTCGGCCAAGATCCGGGGGGTTCCTGATGTGGTCCTGGGAAACAGCCCGGGAGGGTCTGCCGGTGGTCCTGAACGGCTTCGGGATCACGCTGCTCGCGACCGTTCTCGGCTCGGCCGTCGCGATGCTGCTGGGCCTGGTGCTCGCCGTGGCACTGCGCACGCCGACGCGCTGGGTCACTCTGCCCCTTCGGGTCATCACAGACTTCGTCCGATCGACGCCGCTGATGATCCAGCTGTTCGCCGCCTGGGTCCTCGTCCCCGGGCTGAACGCGCTGACCCTGGGCATCGCCGTGCTCGGCATCCACTACGCGACGTACACCTGCGAGGTGTACCGCGCGGGGATCGACGCCGTGCCCCGAGGCCAGTGGGAGGCCTGCACCGCGCTGTCGCTCCCCCGGCGACGGGTGTGGCGGGCCGTGGTTCTCCCGCAGGCGGTGCGCAACGTCCTCCCCGCCCTGGGTAACTACGTGATCTCCATGTTCAAGGAGACGCCGTTCCTGTCGGTGATCGCCGTCCAAGAGATGGTCCACCGGGCGAACGAGTACGGCAGCGTGCACTTCGCCTATCTCGAGGCCTTCACCCTGGCCGCCACGGTCTTCCTTCTGGCCAGCTATCCCACCTCCGTGCTGATGAGACGACTGGAGAAGCGCCTTGCCCGGTGAAACACAAGCCTCGGACGCGGACATGGTCCGCTTCGCGGGCGTCATCAAGCGGTTCGGCGTCCAGACCGTCCTGGACGGACTCGACCTACGGGTCGCCCGGGGCGAGAAGGTCACCCTGATCGGGCCCAGCGGCTCGGGCAAGACCACCATCCTGCGCCTGCTGATGACCCTGGAACGGGTCACAGAAGGCACCATCCACGTGAACGGGAAACCCTTCTCCCACATGCCCGCGGGCGCGGGTGGCTCCCTGGTCCCCGCCGACGAGAAGTACCTCGCCGGGCCGCGACGCCGGATCGGCATGGTCTTCCAGCAGTTCAACCTCTTCCCGCACATGAAGGTGCTGGAGAACGTGATGGAAGCGCCTGTCCACGTCCTCGGCCTGAACCGGGAGGAGGCGGCCGAGCGGGCGCGGGAACTCCTTGATCTGGTCGGGCTCTACGACAAGCGCGGCGCGCACCCGACCCGGCTCTCCGGAGGCCAGCAGCAGCGGGTCGCCATCGCCCGCGCCCTGGCCATGCGGCCGGACGTCCTGCTCCTCGACGAGGTCACGTCAGCGCTGGACCCGGAACTGGTCGCGGGCGTCCTCGACGTCCTGCGGGACATCGCGCGGACCACCGACATCACCATGCTGTGCGTGACCCACGAGATGGGCTTCGCCCGGGACGTCTCCGACCGGGTCCTCATGTTCGACCACGGCCGCGTCCTGGAAGCCGGCCCTCCGGAGCAGCTCTTCGAAGCACCGGCACATGCGCGGACCCGGGCATTCCTGGGAGCGGTGCGGTGAACCGGGCTGCCCGGCGGCGCGCTTCATGGAGACCTGGACGGGTCTCACGGCACCGACGCCCCGTGGGGCCCGGGTCACTTCGTGACGCGGTAGCGGAAGGCGTCCATGGTCAGAGTCTTCTCGGCGGCGGGCATGGAGATCGTGAACTTCTCACCGAACGAGTCGTAGGTGGTGGTACTCGTCCTGCCGTCACGCTTCGATTCCAGCAGGAGCAGCCGCTGCTCCGCGTCGTCGATGAAGTAGACGTCTTCGGTCTTTCCGTCGCCGGCTTGTACCGCTCCGGCCTGCCTGCCTGCGACGGTCCGGTCCTTCCCCTTGGCCCGGCGTCCAGTTTCGGCGATCTTGAAATACATCGCGCAACCGCCTTCCGCTTTCGTGGTCACGTAGGCCGATCTCAGCTCCGCGGGAACGGTGATCTGCTGGCCCCGCTGACGCAGGGCTGCGGCGAAGAGGTCGGCGCTGGTGTAGGCGGTTCCGTCCTTGCAGTAGATGTCGCCCAAGGTAGCGCCGGTGACCTCCACATGGAGACCCTGGACAGGGTCGGACCACATTTCCTGCTTCCCGCCGGCGAAGGCGGTGGTGGTCCCCGACGAATGGAACGACTCGGTCTGCATCCGCGTGTTCGCGGCCTTGGCGGCCGCCACGGCATCGGCGTCGGGCTTCGCTCCGCTTCCGTCCCCACAGCCCGCCAGGGTTGCGGTGAGCACAGCTGACAGGAAGAGGGACCAGCCGGTGGAATTCTTCATGTGCATGGGTAGGACAGTCTCTTTCGGGTCAGTCGTGACCGGAATCGCAAAGGGCACCCAGCGTTCCAGAGCCGCCAGTGACCTCCATCGCCGTGGGTCCACAGCCTTGCATGGTGCAGCTGCGGCGTCATTGCCGTCCCCCGGCAGAGAAGATCACCCCGAAGTGCCGTAGCCAGAACGGGCCTACAGCAGGGCTGCACGGGTGAACGCGAAGGCGCCTACCGTGCGGTGAGCGGGACGCGGGATGGGCTGCGACGCGCCGAGGCCGCTTGCAGGGGAAGGGCGAGGATGCAGCTGCTCAGCTACGGCTCGATCGAGGGGGGGAAGAACCGTGACGACGTGGGGACTCGTTCTGGAAACCACGGTGGGCTCGGGCGAGCGCGAGCACACCGAAGCCTACGTAATGGCGCACGTGGAAGGTCCGCGTGAGACGGCTCTGGCAGAGTTGGAGAGACGGGCGCGGGCTTACAGTCCAGAGCACCCCAGGAGTCCCAAGCGCCGCCGTCTGTTCCGTAGCGGTGACGGATTCCTGCTGGTGATCGACGGCGCATGGCAGTCCCATGACACGCGCTTCTCCGTCGCCGAGCTCATGGACGACACCGAACGCCCGGCCCAGGCGAAGGCGGTCGGCGACGAGCCGGCGGCGCCGGATCCGAAACCGGAGCGGGAGCCGGAGCCGGAGCCCGCGACGCCGACTCTGCCCACGGTGACTGTGGAGCGCGACGAGGACGGCGTACCGGTGAAGCCTGCGTGGCCGGGACGTACCGACCTGGCGTGACTACCGTCCGGATGCCGTGCGTTGGGGTCTGGCCGGTGTCGCAGACCCCGGCCGGCGACAAGCGTGGGACCTGGTGGATCAGATGACCCAGAGCCACAGGCCGAATCGGGGGCCGGTACAGGCCGGCCGCGCAGTAGGACGCATCCGCTTCAGGGACGGTCGGTGGGGGCTTCCTGCTCCAGGCGAGCACCGAGGGTGGCGGCGAAGTCCTCGGCGCGTGCCAGTTGGATGCGGAGCTTGTCCACCTGCTCGGTGGCGGCCCGCTCGTACTCGCGCACGCGGTCCAGCAGGGCCTTCCGCTCGCCCGCGTCCAGGTCGGCTCCGGCGTCGAGATGGTCGGTGGCGTCGAGCAGGTCCCGCATCTGGTCGAGAGTGAATCCCAGCGGCTTCATACGGCGGATGACCATCAGGCGGGCCACGTCAGTCTCCGTGTAGAGACGGAAGCCGCCCTGGGAGCGGGCGGAGGGGGCGACCAGGCCGGTCTCCTCGTAATGCCGGATGGTGCGCAGGGACAGCTCGGTCCGCTGAGCGACTTCACCGATCTGCATGTGTTTGTCGTCCACGCGCGTGTTCCTGGCCCTTCATGTCCGGAGGGCCACCTTCCGTGCAGCCTCAATCCCTACTCTAACGTTAGGGTAGAGTTGGAGTTGTGGATGGCCTTTCGGCTGCCCCGTTCTTGCCGTGTCGGGGCCGCTGGGGCCCCCGGCGAAGATCTGATCCTTGCAGGAGAGAGCGTGCACGAGCCCATGACGCCCGTTGCCGCCGCCTGCCCGCCGTGACGCTTCGCCCCTGGACGTGACGTCGTCGCGCCCGCGTGGGCCCGCGCTCCGTCCGCTTCTCGACTTCAGGCCCGCTCGTGCGAGCCGTCCGCGGGGTGCCGACCCGGCTCTTCCGCGTCCTCCCGTACGCCTCGGCCTGCCGAGTGGGGCGTGCCCGAGTGCGACAGGTTGCCGTTCTCTTGTCCTCTACTACCTCCGTTGCGTCTCCCGCCGCGAGACTGCGCGCCCTGCGTCCCGACTGGCTGTCCGACCCGAAGGTGTGGCGTACCGAGGTGCTGGCCGGCCTGGTCGTCGCACTCGCGCTGATCCCCGAGGCGATCTCGTTCTCGATCATCGCCGGTGTAGACCCTGCGATCGGCCTGTTCGCCTCGTTCACGATGGCCGTGGTCATCTCAGTCGTCGGCGGGCGCCGGGCGATGATCTCGGCCGCGACGGGTGCGGTCGCGCTCGTGATCGCTCCGCTGAACCGTGAGCACGGATTCGGCTACCTCGTCGCCGCGGTCATCCTGGCCGGTGTGTTCCAGATCTCGCTCGGCGCGCTCGGCGTCGCGAAGTTGATGCGGTTCGTCCCCCGCTCGGTGATGGTCGGCTTCGTCAACTCCCTCGCCATCCTGATCTTCATGGCCCAGGTTCCCGAGATGCACGGCGTGCCGTGGGCGGTCTACCCGCTGGTGGTGGGCGGCCTGGTGCTGATGGTCTTCTTCCCCAAGATCACCACCGTGATCCCGGCCCCGCTGGTCTCGATCGTCATCCTGACGGTCATAACGGTCGCTGCCGGGATCGCCGTCCCGACCGTCGGCGACAAGGGCGCTCTGCCGTCCTCCCTGCCCGTGCCCGGACTGCCGGATGTGCCGTTCACGATGGACACCCTGACCACCATCGCTCCGTACGCCTTCGCCATGGCCCTGGTCGGCCTGATGGAGTCGCTCATGACGGCGAAGCTGGTCGACGAGATCACCGATACCCAGTCGAACAAGACCCGCGAGTCCGTCGGGCAGGGCATCGCGAACATCGTCACCGGCTTCTTCGGTGGCATGGGCGGTTGCGCGATGATCGGCCAGACCATGATCAACGTGAAGGTCTCCGGCGCACGCACCCGCCTGTCCACGTTCCTCGCGGGTGTGTTCCTGATGGTGCTGTGCATCGTCTTCGGCCCGGTCGTCTCCGACATCCCCATGGCAGCCCTGGTCGCCGTCATGGTGATGGTCTGCTTCGCGACCTTCGACTGGCACTCGATCGCCCCCAAGACGCTCAAGCGGATGCCCGCCGGTGAGATAGCCGTCATGGCGGTCACCGTCGCGGTGGTGGTCGCCACGCACAACCTCGCCATCGGCGTGGTCGCAGGCTCCATCACGGCGATGGCCATCTTCGCCAAGCGCGTCGCCCACCTGGCAGAAGTAACCGCCGTCACCGACCCCGACGGCAGCACCGTGGTCTATTCCGTGACCGGTGCGCTGTTCTTCGCCTCGTCCAACGACCTCGTCGGCCAGTTCAACTACGCCACCGACCCCGAGAAGGTCATCATCGACCTGACGGCCGCCCACATCTGGGACGCCTCCTCGGTGGCCGCCCTCGACGCCATCGAGAGCAGATACGGGCAGCGCGGCAAGACGGTGGAGATCATCGGCCTCAACGAACCGAGTGCCGACCTCCACGGCAAGCTCACGGGCGAACTCACCAGCCACTGAGGCACACACGGGCCAGAGCACAGGACCCCGGCCGACGGCCGGGGTCCTCCCGCATTCTCATGGCCAGAGAAAGATCAGCAGGTCGGCCAGGTTGCGAGAAGCCACCCGGTCCGAGGTGTGGGCGCGTACCTCAGTGGGTGCGGCTCCTCCGGGTCGCACGGTGGTCCTGAATGCGGCAGCGCAGCCAGTGGGCCGTTTCGCCGAGGCCGATCAGGAAGGCGGCGCTCGCTGCACACCCCACCAGGGAGGCGGGCACGTCTCGGACGCGTCCTCCAGCCCAGAAGAGGAGGGTGAGCGCCGCCCACCACAGGGCCATGGAGACGGCTTCCGCACGCCGGCTGTGATTCATGTACGGGCTCCGTTCTTCCCTCGCCGGTGGGTCAGAACCGGCCGTTCGTCAGGCCAGGGCGAAGTAGCGCAGCCACAGGTAGAGGGCGGAGATGGCGATCGTGACGGCGGTGACAATGAGGCCGTATTTGGTGAACTGCCAGAAGGTGATGGGGTGGCGGTTGCGTTCGGCGATGCCGAGGACGACGACGTTGGCGGAGGCTCCGATGGCGGTGGCGTTGCCGCCGAGGTCGGCGCCGAGCGCGAGGGCCCACCACATGACGTGGTCGGGGTCGCCGCCCATGTCGGTGACGAGCTCGCTGGTGATGGGCGCCATGGTGGCGACGTAGGGAATGTTGTCGACGATCCCCGACAGCACGGCCGATCCGCCCAGCAGCAGCATCGTGCCGCCCAGTTCGGCTCCGCCGATGACGTCCGCGAGGGAGCCCGCGAGCTCTGCGATGACGCCGGTCTCGATGAGCGCGCCAACCATGACGAACAGGCCGGCGAAGAAGGCGAGAGTCGGCCACTCGACCTCGCCGAGCACCTCACCGGTCTCGACCTTGGACATCGCGATCAGCAGGCCGGCGCCCAGGAGGGCGACGACGCTGGGTTCGTAGTGCAGCACGGGGTGCAGGACGAACCCGGCGACGACCAGGGCCAGGACGCTCAGACCCTGGATGAGCAGCCGGGGCTCTTTGATCGCCTCGCGTTCGCGCAGCTCCATGATCTCCGCGGCACGCTTCTCGTCGTAGACGAAGTGCTTGGCGAACATCAGTCGACACAGCGCCACCAGGACGAGGGTCAGGACCGCAGCCAGCGGGGCGAGGTGGACCAGGAAGTCGTTGAAGGTCAGGCCGGCGCGGCTGGCGATGATGATGTTGGGAGGGTCTCCGACCAGGGTGGCGGTGCCACCGATGTTGGAGGCGAACACCTCGGCGAGCAGGAACGGAATAGGCGACAGCTTCAGGCGGTCGCACACCAGCAGCGTCACCGGGGCGACCAGCAGCACCGTGGTGACGTTGTCCAGCAGCGCTGAAGCCACCGCCGTGATGACAACCAGCATGGCCATCACCCGGAACGGTTTCGCCTTGGCCTTCTTCACCGACCAGATCGCCAGGTACTCGAACAGGCCCGTCCGCTTGAGGACCCCGACGATCATCATCATGCCGAGCAGCAGGAAGATGACGTTCCAGTCAATACCGGTCTCATTCGAGTAGAAGGCCGACCCATCGTCGGTGGCCCCGATCGCCAGCATCAGAGCGGCACCGCCGAGGGCTGCTGCGACGCGGTGGATCCACTCGGTGATGATCAGGATGTAGACGCCCGCGAAGACGGCTACAGCCGCCCAGCTCTGCCAGCCGCTCACGCCTCGCCTCCCACGTCGAGCAGGTGACGCATCAGGGAGGCGGCCGAGACCACCCCGACCAATCGGCGCCCGTCGTCGTCGCGGTCGATGACGGCCACCAGCGGGACATGGGTACGCGCCATGAGCGCGGCGATCTGCAGGATCCCTGCCTCAGGGCCGACGAACGCCGGCTTGAAGGACCGCCCCGGGATCCACTGGGCGACGGTCTTGCCGGCCAGTTCCTCGGTAAGGCTGTCGGCGTGTCGGTCGTCGATGACGGCTGCGAGCAGCGGGTCCTCCATGACGTACTCGGGCACCAGCTGCCGCACCAGCTGGGACCCGGGCACCACCGCGTACGGGGCCCCGTCGGAGTCCAGGACCAGGAGCGCGGCGAGGTTGTGCTCGGCCACCAGGCGGACTGCGTCCACGGCCCGATCGTTGCTGGTCACGTGCGGGTAGGGCTCGGCGAGATCACGGGCGATCATGGCGCTTCTCCTGGTCGGGGGCACTGCTCGGGGCGGGAACGGTGTCGGTCGTCTTCGGGGCGTGGTCGTGGTCGTCGTCGTTCGGGATGCCTGCCAGGTCTTCCACGTCGAAGAGGCGGGCGATCGGTACGTCGGTGCTGGAGTGGGCGATGATCGAGAAGGCGATGCAGACCGCGATCAGCGTGTACGCCTCCTCGCCCTGCGGGATGCCGGCCTGGAGCACGAGCAGGCCGTAGACGACGGAGGCGAAGCCCTTGGGCCCGAACCAGGCGGCGACCAGCTTCTCCCGCCGCTCGATCCGCGCCCCCAGCAGCGACACCAGCAGGGAGGCGGGGCGGATCAGGACGATCGCCAAGACCACGGCCACGTACCCGCCCACCGACAGGTCCCCGAACAGGGCGGGGGTCAGCAGCGCGCCGAAGACGAGGAGGGCTGCGAACTTCGCCAGTTCCGCGAGCATCTCGCCGAGCGGCTCGAAGACCGTCTTCGCCTCGGGCGAGACGGAGGCCAGGACGGCGCCCGCGGAGAACGCGGCCAGGTAGGGGTTGGCGTGGGTGAGGTGACAAATCCCGTACAGGATGATCCCGGCGGCCAGCGGCAGCAGCGGCTGGAGCTTCGGCTCCGCTCCCAGCAGCCGCAGCCGCACCAGGCCCGCGACCGCCAGCGGCAGGACGACACCGAAGACCAGACCGAGCCCGAGCTCCAGGGCGATCTCGCCGACGGAGGCGTCCGCCTGACCGGAGGTGGGGCCGGCCGCGGCGATCAGGAGCAGGACGACGGGCAGCGCGAGACCGTCGTTGATTCCGCTCTCCACGTTCAGCAGCTGCCGCAGTTTTGCCGGGACTTCCTTGCGGCCCACGATCGCCGAGGCGAAGACCGGATCGGTCGGCGCGAGCACGGCGCCGACGAGGAACGAGGTCGTCCAGTCCAGCCCGACCAGGTAGTGGGTGATCAGCGCCATGCCGGCCATCGCCAGCGGCATGCCCAGCCCCAGCGCCCGGGCCGGGTTCTTCCAGTTCTCCCGCAGCTTCGGGAACGAGACATGCATGCCGTCCGTGAACAGCACCGCGAACAGGGCCAGATCGGCAGTGACCGAGACGATCTCGCTCTCGGCCGTGATGTGGATCAGCCCGAGGAACCCGTCACTGACCAGCGCCCCGCCCAGCAGGAAGAGCAGCGAGGTGGAGAGGACCGTGCGGGCGGCAAGCCCGGACAGCAGCACGGCGACCAGCAGCGCCACACCGAATACAGCGACGAGCACCATGACGTCAGACCCCGATCCGCGAAGAGAGCTATCCCCTATCGCCGACCAGGCTTCCCGGCACACCAAGGCGGACTTTACACGTCCCTTACGCCGCATTGACGGTTCCCTAACGGCAGTCCGACGGACCCTGCTTTGCCGAACTCCGGCATGAACGCATCACGCAAACCTCGTCTATCGTGGGCGCCCGATCCCGAGAGGTACCGATGAACGACAACCCCACCTACCACGCGATCGCCCTCGCGGCCGGCACACTGCTCGTGCTGCCCGTTTTGTAGCGATCCTCACCGGATGGGCGCCAAGCGGCCTCCGCGGGTGACGGCTTGCAGCCCGCCTTTACGCCTGGGCCATCCTCTTTCTGTACACCCTCATGCCCCTCAACGCCGTCCCCCGCATGCTGGACGCCGCCTCCGATGTCGTGACCGTTTGCACGGGCCTCGGCTTCATCCCCGTCACGGCCGCTTCCTTCGGCCGGTCGGGGCAGCTTCCCCTGGAGACTCCCGCAATGCACTCTCGCGCCTCCCGCCAGACCTGCGGGGCACACTCCGCGTCCGCCCTTTGCGTAACCACTCACAGCCTGGCCAAACCCTCGGTTTCCCGACGATGACATAACGTTCATGTCGCAAACTTGGCATGATGCAAATGTGTTACAGGCTCGTTATGAGTCCCAGAATACCTCCAACTTGAGACGATATATCCGAAATAGTTACGTCTCTGGTTACCTTTACAGAGGTCTGAGGCGATGCTCACTTAGCACTGGGGAACTACTGACGCAAGCCTTCCGCCCCGTGCGATTTCGACTTCTGCTGGGTAACTTCGGCCCACATGACCACGCCCCCTCCGTCCTGCCGACGGGCGCCCTCGTGCCGGTTCCTGTCATGGCGGATCCCGCCTCCGCCTCTCCCGGTCGGCGCCATGCAGGGACGCCCCGCCCTGTATTGCCGCCCGCTGCAGAGCACCTTCCAGGCGGTGCTCTGAACGCAGCCACCAGCACCCCCTGGGCTGCGCGCCCGCCGCGGCCGGACTGCGTGAGCACCGGAACACCTGCGACAACCCATCAGAAGAAGAAAGTCACTTGGCTCTTGATGACACGAACGACCATCCACGTGGACGGCACCTGGCGCGGCGCACTGAGCGGTGAGACGCGCGACGTCCTCGACCCGGCGGACGGGCAACCCTTCGCCGTGGTGGCCGAGGGCGGCACAGCAGACGCCGACGCCGCCGTCGCCTCGGCGCGCGCCGCCTTCGACTCGGGGGTGTGGCGGGGCGCAGCGGTGTCCGAACGGTCCGCGCTGCTGCGTCGCGTGGCCGACCTGCTGGTTCGCGACCGCGAGGAACTCGCGCTGCTGGAAAGCCGCGACGCAGGGAAGACTGTCGAGGAGGGGCGCATCGATGTCGACTGCGTGGCCGACACCTTCCGATATTTCGCCGACCTGGCCCTGACGGAGGGTGCGGGACGCGTCGTGGACGCCGGCAGCGACACCGTGCACAGCGTCGTCGTCCACGAGCCGGTGGGAGTGTGCGCGCTCATCACTCCCTGGAACTACCCACTTCTCCAGGCGAGTTGGAAGATCGCTCCGGCCCTGGCCGCCGGGAACACCTTCGTGGTCAAGCCGAGCGAGATCACCCCGCTCAGCACCGTGGCACTGATCGCGCTGCTGACCGAGGCCGGGCTGCCCGCCGGGGTCGCGGGCGTGGTGACCGGCCCCGGCCACACCGTGGGCGCCCGGCTCTGCGAACACCCGGACGTCGACCTGGTCTCCTTCACGGGCGGCCTGACCAGCGGAGTGAAGGTGGCTCAGGCGGCGGCGCCCGGCGTCAAGAAGGTGGCTCTGGAGCTCGGCGGCAAGAACCCCAACGTGGTCTTCGCCGACTTCTGCGACACCCCGGCCGGCTTCGACACGGCCGTCGACCAGGCCCTGAACGCCGCCTTCATCCACAGCGGCCAGGTCTGCTCGGCCGGTTCCCGGCTGATCATCGAGGAGTCCGTCCGGGAGCGTTTCGTGGCCGAACTGAGCCGACGGGCCGGCCGCATCCGACTGGGCCGGGGCACCGAGAAGGACGTCGAGTGCGGGCCGCTCGTCTCCCTCGCCCAGCTGGAGCGCACCGAGGAGTACGTCGCCTCCGCGCTCGGCGAGGGCGCCATACTGCGCAGCGGCGGTGCCCGCCCCGAGCCGTCAGGAACGCGGCCGGCCGGCGGCTGGTTCTACGAGCCGACGGTCCTCGACCGCTGCCACCGCCGGATGAGGGTCGTCCGCGAAGAGGTCTTCGGCCCCGTCCTGACCGTGGAGACCTTCCGCACGGAGGACGAGGCGGTGACCCTGGCCAACGACACCGAGTTCGGGCTCGCGGGCGCCGTCTGGACGGCGGATGCGGCACGGGGCCGCCGGGTGGCTGGCCGGCTGCGCCACGGCACCGTGTGGATCAACGACTTCCACCCCTACCTCCCCCAGGCCGAATGGGGCGGCTTCGGCAAGTCAGGCATCGGGCGCGAGCTCGGGCCCTCGGGCCTCGCCGAGTACCGCGAGGCCAAGCACATCTACCAGAACCTGGCCCCCCGTCCGGTGCGGTGGTTCTCGGGCTGACCGCCCCGCGGCGGACCCGCCACCCCGGCCGCGCCCGAAGACCCCCACGCCCCTTGGAGTAACGCACCATGCCCGACCACACCTACGACTACGTCATCGTCGGCGGCGGCACCGCCGGTTCGGTGATCGCCTCCCGGCTGACCGAGGATCCCGACGTCAGCGTCGCCGTCATCGAGGGCGGCCCCAGCGACGTCGGCCGCGACGAGGTCCTCACCCTGCGCCGCTGGATGGGACTGCTCGGCGGCGAGCTGGACTACGACTACCCCACCACCGAACAGCCCCGCGGCAACTCGCACATCCGCCACAGCCGGGCCCGCGTCCTCGGCGGCTGCTCCTCGCACAACACCCTCATCGCGTTCAAGCCCCTGCCCTCCGACTGGAACGAGTGGGCCGCCCTCGGCGCCGCCGGCTGGAACGCCGTGTCCATGGAACCGTACTTCGACAGGCTCCTCAACAACGTCGTTCCCGTCACCGAGAAGGACCGCAACGCCATCGCCCGCGACTTCATCGCCGCCGCACAGAACGCGCTGGGCGTGCCGGAGATCGAGAGCTTCAACCGCCGGCCCTTCCACGAGGGCGCCGGCTTCTTCGACCTCGCGTACCACCCGGAGGACAACAAGCGCTCCTCCGCCTCGGTCGCCTACCTGCACCCCTTCCTCGACCGGCCCAACCTCGAAATGCTGTTGGAAACCTGGGCGTACCGGCTGGAATTCGAGGGCACCCTAGCCACTGGCGTGCGGGCGCGTACCGAGGACGGCGAGGAGATCCTCCTCCGGGCGTCCCGCGAGGTGGTGGTCTGCGCGGGTGCGGTGGACACCCCGCGGCTGCTGATGCACTCCGGCATCGGACCGCGCGAGGACCTGGCCGCACTCGGCATCGAGGTCCGCCACGATCTGCCGGGCGTCGGCGAGAACCTGCTCGACCACCCGGAGTCCGTGATCGTCTGGGAGACCCACGGACCGATCCCCGACAACTCCGCGATGGACAGTGACGCCGGATTGTTCGTGCGCCGCGACCCCCGCTCGGCCGGGCCGGACCTGATGTTCCACTTCTACCAGATCCCGTTCACCGACAACCCGGAGCGACTGGGATACGAACGTCCCGCGCACGGCGTGTCAATGACGCCGAACATACCCAAGCCCCGCAGCCGCGGACGGCTCTACCTGATCAGCGCCGACCCCGAGGCCAAGCCCGCCCTGGACTTCCGGTACTTCACCGACGACCACGACTACGACGCCCGCACCCTGGTCGACGGCATCCGGATCGCCCGGAAGATCGCGGCCACCGAGCCGCTCGCGTCCTGGCTCGGCCGCGAGGTCTGCCCCGGCCCCGACGTCACCGGCGACGCGGAGCTGAGCGAATACGCCCGGAAGGTAGCCCACACCGTCTACCACCCGGCCGGCACCTGTCGGATCGGCGCCGAGGACGACGGCCTGGCCGTGGTCGCCCCCGACCTGACCGTCCGGGGCCTGGAGGGCATCCGCATCGCCGACGCCTCCGTCTTTCCGACCATCCCCGCCGTGAACCCGATGATCGCCGTCCTGATGGTCGGGGAGAAGTGCGCCGACCTGCTTGCCTCGGGCACCACCCGGAAGGAGGCCGCCTGATGGACGGTCACGATCCCGTCTTTTCCGTCCGCGGCCTGTGGAAGGTCTTCGGGCCGAAGGCCGAACGCGTGCCCGCCGACCCCCGGTACGCCACGCTGCCCACGACCGAACTCCGCGAGCGGACCGGCTGCACCGCGGCCGTACGGGACGTCTCCTTCGACGTCCGCCGGGGCGAGGTGTTCGTCGTCATGGGCCTGTCCGGCTCCGGCAAGTCCACGCTGGTGCGGTGCCTGACCCGGCTGATCGAGCCCACGGCCGGCGAGCTCGCCATGGACGGCGAGGACGTGCTGGCCATGGACCGGACCCGCCTGCGCGATCTGCGCAGGCACCGTGCCGCGATGGTGTTCCAGCACTTCGGTCTCCTCCCCCACCGCACCGTGCTGGACAACGTCGCGTACGGGCTGGAGATCCAGGGTGTGGCGAAGGCCGAGCGGCGGGCCCGGGCCGGCGAGGTCGTCGCGAAGGTCGGCTTGACGGGCCTGGAGGACCGGCGCCCGAGCCAGCTCTCCGGTGGCCAGCAGCAGCGGGTGGGCCTGGCCCGTGCGCTCGCGGCCGACCCCGAAGTCCTGCTCTTCGACGAGCCGTTCAGCGCCCTCGACCCGCTGATCCGCCGTGACATGCAGGAAGAGGTCGTCCGGCTGCACCGCGAGGAGGGCCGGACGATGGTGTTCATCACCCACGACCTCACCGAGGCGCTCAAGCTCGGTGACCGGATCGCGCTCATGCGCGACGGCGCCATCGTGCAACTCGGCACACCCGAGGAGATCGTCACCCGGCCCGCCGACGACTACGTACGGGACTTCGTTCGCGACGTACCTCGCGAGCAGATCGTCCCGGTGTGCCGGGCGATGCGCCCGGCCGTCGGTGACGAGGTCCACCGGGGCGCGGTGCTCGCCCCGGACGCCACGGTCGCCGAGGGCATCACGGCCGTCGCCCGCGACGGCGTACCCGCCCGGGTCGTGGCGGACGGCGAAACGCTCGGTGTCGTGGACCAGGCACGGCTGCTGGCCGTGGTGGCCGGGCTCGCCCCGGACGCCGCCACGGAATCGGGCACAGTTGCGAAATCGGACGCGGTGACCGCATGAGCACCACCACCTCCCTCCCACCCGTCGGCAGCGAACGCCCCCGGGCCCGCAGCGGGGCGACCGCCTCCAGGCACGCCCGGCGCCTGGCCAGGCCTACTGCCCGGGTGGTACTCCCGATCCTCGCGGTGCTGCTGCCGACTGTCTCGCTGCTCGTCGACGGCGGCTGGCCGCAGGCCCTGCGCCTGGACCTGGCCCCCGCGCTGGACTCGTTCGCCGACTGGGTCGTCGACAACCGCGACAGCCATCCCGTCTTCCTCTACTTCCTGCTGCACTTGTCCAACGCGGCCACAGACTCGGTCGCCTGGGTGCACGACCTGCTCACCTCGGCCGGCTGGCCCGGTGTCCTCGCCGTCGCCACGGCCCTCGCCTGGTACGCGGGTGGCGCGGGCCGCGGGGGGAGCGGCCCGGCGCTCGTCTCCCTCGGCTCGCTGGCCGGATGCGGCTTCCTCGGCCTGTGGGAGCAGGCGACCGAGACGCTCGCCCTGATGCTGGTGTCCGTCGCCGCAGCGTCCGTTCTCGGGCTGCTGCTCGGCCTCGCCGGCGGGCTGTCCGACACCGCACAGCGGGTCCTGCGCCCAATGCTGGACACCATGCAGGTGCTGCCGTCCTTCGCCTATCTGCTCCCGCTGGTGCTGATCTTCGGTATCGGCACCCCGTCGGCGCTGATCACCACGGTGATCTACGCCGCGCCGCCGATGGTCAGGATGACCGCCCTGGGCCTGCGAGGCGCGGACCCCTCCGTCCTGGAGGCGTCCCGCTCCCTGGGTTCGAGCCCATGGCAGCGGCTGTGGACGGCGCGGCTGCCCATGGCCCGGCCGCAGCTGTTCCTCGGCCTCAACCAGACCATCATGATGGCGCTGTCGATGGTCGTCATCGCCTCCGTGGTGGGCGCCGGCGGCCTTGGCGAGAGCGTGTACCAGGCGCTGAAGACCCGCGACTTCGGCCAGGGCTGCACCGCCGGCCTGGCCATCGTGCTCATCGCCGTCTGGCTGGACCGGACGACGGCGGCGGCCGGGGCCCGCACCGGCCCCCGCGTCGGCCGCCGGGACACCTGTATCGCCCTCGCGATGGCCGCCGTCGGCGTGCTGGCGGGCACCCGGCTCGCGTCTGGCTGGCCCGAGGGCCTGACCGTGGACATCTCCGCCCCGCTGAACACCGCCGTGGACCGACTGGTCGGCTCCGTGTACCAGGACGTCCCGGTGCTCGGCGGCACCTCGGCGTGGGCGGGCAACTTCACCAGCTGGGTGCTCAACCCGCTGGACTCCGGGCTCCAGGCGCTTCCATGGTGGGCCCTGCTGGCCCTGGTCGGCACCGTCGCCTGGCTGGTCGGCACCTGGCGCGGCGCGCTCACCGCCGTACTCGCCCTGGCCTGCACCGGCGTACTGGGCGTATGGGGCAAGTCCCTCTACACCCTGTCCCAGGTCCTGGTCGCCGTCGCCCTCACCCTGCTGCTGGGCTTCGCGATCGGCACCCTCGCGGCCCGCATCCGGACGGTGGAACGCATGCTGCGCCCGGTGCTCGACGGCATGCAGACGCTGCCGCAGTTCATCTACCTCATCCCGGTCGTCCAGCTCTTCAACGCCGGCCGGGCCGCCGCGATCACCGCTGCCGCCGTGTACGCACTGCCCGCCGTGGTGCGGATCACCACGCAGGGCCTCAAGCAGGTCAGCCCGGCCACCATGGAGGTGTCCCGCTCGCTCGGCGCCACCACCTGGCAGCAGATCCGCGACGTGCAGTGGCCGCTCGCCCGCCCGGCTCTGCTGGTCGCCGCCAACCAGGGCGTCGTGCTCGTCCTCGCGGTCGTCGTCATCGGCGGCCTGGTCGGCGGCGGAGCGCTGGGCTTCGACGTGGTCAAGGGCCTCACCGCAGGCGAGCTCGGCACAGGCCTGATCGCCGGCGCGGGCATCGTCTGCCTCGGCCTGGCCCTCGACAAGCTGACCCAGCCGAGCGCCGGATCGCCCTCCGCACCCGCCCGGCACTGACCGACTCGGGCCGCACCGGCCCGTCCCCACCCCCCGCTCTCCCGCAGGAAAGGCAGTCCCCCATGACCACCCACACCCACAGTGTCCGCTCCGACATCCGCCGGCGAGCCTGGACCCGAGGCACGAGAACCGGGCTCGCGGCGGCCGGCGTACTCGCCCTGCTCACCGTCGGCGCGTGCGGCGCCGCCGACACCGGTGGCGACTCGAAGACCGTCAGCCTGCACACCCCGTCCTGGGTTGGCGCCGAGGTCAACACCGCCGTCGCGGCGTACCTCCTGGAGCACGAACTCGGGTACAAGGTCAAGACGCAGCAGATGGACGAGACCCCCGCCTGGGACGCAATGAGCCAGGGCAAGATCGACGCGATCCTGGAGGACTGGGGCCACCCCCAGGAAGAGAAGCGCTACGTCGAAGGGAACAAGTCCGTCGTACCGGCCGGCGGGCTCGGCGTGACGGGCCACATCGGCTGGTTCGTCCCGAAGTACGTGGCCGACGAACACCCGGACGTCACGGACCACAAGAACCTCAACAAGTACGCCGACCTCTTCAAGACCCCGGAAAGCGGCGATCAGGGCCAGTTCATCAAGGGTGATCCGTCCTACGTCTCCCACGACAACGCCCTGATCAAGAACCTCGGCCTGAACTACAAGCCGATCGAGGCGGGCGCTGAGGCCACGCACCTGGCGCAGCTGGAGCAGCTCTACAAGAACAAGAAGCCCTTCCTCACATACTGGTGGACCCCGCAGTGGATGAACGCGACCATGGACCTGGTCGAGGTGAAACTGCCGCCGTACACGGAGGGCTGTGACGCGGACAAGAACGCCGTCGCCTGCGCCTACCCCGACGTGCCGCTGAAGAAGTGGATGAACGCCGACTTCGCGAAGGAGGACAACGAGGCGGCGCGCTTCCTGAAGAACTTCAACTGGACGACCGAGCAGCAGAACCTCGTCGCCAAGTACGTCGCCGCCGACAAGATGACCTCGCAGAAGGCGGCCGAGAAGTGGGTGAAGGAGAACGAGTCCACCTGGAAGGCGTGGCTGCCGAAGAAGTAGCCCGCCGCCGGACGCACCGCCCGGCCGCCCGCCACGCACGGTAGTCGAGCGTGGCGTGCTCACATCCGAGAGGTACCGCGATGCGAGGCTGATGCCACCATTCCCCGGCATCTCGAAAACGGTCCTGTCGCTTGCGACAGCTGGCGTCCACGGTCCACGGCAGAGAGAAGCCGGGCCGCGTCGCTGCCGTCGTGGCGACCGACGTGCAACGCGATGGAGCCCGCCGGTCTCTCGGCGGAATGGGAGAGAGGGCCGGTTCACACCAAGGCGCGAGGTGTGATCCGGCCCTCTCGGGGAGCCGGGCCGCGGGGGGGTGCC
Organism: Streptomyces sp. ADI95-16; assembly: GCF_003721495.1. Classification (NCBI taxonomy): domain Bacteria; kingdom Bacillati; phylum Actinomycetota; class Actinomycetes; order Kitasatosporales; family Streptomycetaceae; genus Streptomyces; species Streptomyces sp. ADI95-16. Next base: position 607,973 of record NZ_CP033581.1, read on the forward strand.
CCTATGGGTTTGGTCAAGGTGATGGGGCGGGTTGTGGTTCGTAGAAGGTGCCGTCTCGGAGCATGGCGAACAGGACGTCGGCTCGTCGTCGGGCGAGGCAGAGGAGGGCTTGGGTGTGGTGCTTGCCCTGGCTGATCTTCTTGTCGTAGTAGGCCCGGGATCGTGGGTCGGCGAGGGCGGCGAAAGCGGAGAGGAAGAAGGCCCGTTTGAGCTGCTTGTTTCCTCTCCGGGAGGGTTGTTCGCCGCGGATGGAGGAGCCGGAGCTGCGGGTCGTTGGGGCGAGGCCGGCGTAGGCGGCGAGGTGGGCGGCGGAAGGGAAGCTGGATCCGTCGCCGACGTCGATGAGGATGCGGGCTCCGGTCCTGACGCCGATCCCCGGCATGGACGTCAGGACCTTGGAAAGAGGGTGGTTCTCCAGCAGTTCCTCGATCCGAGCGGCGAGGAGTTTTCGCTGGTCAAGCACTGCCTGGAGAGAGTTGGCGAGGCTGGGAACAATCAATGTGGCCGCGTCCGTGCCCGGGACGATGACGGTCTGCTCGTCCAGAGCCGTGAAGATGTCGTCGACGAGACGCTCCGCCATCCGCGGGGCCTTCGGACGTATCAGCGTCACGAGCCGACGGCGTCCGGCCTTGCGGATCTGGGCCGGGGATCCGAACTGGTTGAGGAGCTTGAGCACGGCCGGGTGCTGGACTCGTGGGCCCAGGACCCGTTCCAGGGACGGGTGGATCTGCGTGAGAAGGCCCCGCAGGCGGTTGCTGATCCTCGTCGCTTCGCCGGCCAGGTCGTCGTCGAAGCCGACGATCATCTCGAGCTCGGCGATGGTCTCTTCTTCGCGGTCGACCGAGCGGAGAGTGTGGGGCATGACGCGGGCTGCGTCCGCGATGACGAACGCGTCGCGGGCATCGGTCTTGGCCTCGCCCGGATAGAGATCGGCGATCCGCCTCATCGTCAGCCCCGGCAGATAGGCCACCGGGCAGCCCATGTCCCGGGCCACTGCCAGTGGCAGAGCTCCGATCGAGGCCGGCTGGTCCACGACCACCAGCACGGTTCCGTGCTTGGCCTGCAGTTTCCCGAATACCTCGCGGAGCTTGGGTTCGCTGTTGGGCATCCGTTTGTCGAAGGCCTTCTTCCCGGCCGGGGTGACGGCGGTGGCGTGGTGTTCGCCCTTGCCGACGTCCAGGCCTAGGAAGGCGCCGATGCCGCTGATTTCGATCACGTGCATCCTCCGGTCGTCCCCGTCGCCCGGCCGTCCCACGGCACCGATCGCCACATCCACATTACGAAGAGCCTCCCGACCTGCGGAAAGGCCGGTGGTCATGCCCCTAATCAGCGGTCTGTCGATGCCTCCGGAGCCGGTGACACCACCCCCCAAGCCATGCGATCGACAGGGGGAGAAAGTCATGCCAACTCCGGAGGCCGGGCGCCCCATTGCGGGGCAACCAAAACGGTAATGGGGGGGTGCCTCTATGTCCTTCGTCAAGGACGTGGTGCCGGGTATGAGGCTGTTTGGGGTGGTCATGCGGCGAGGGTGACGGTGGAGGTTCTGGACTCGTAGAAGGTGCCGTCGCGGAGCATGGCGAACAGGACGCTGATGCGTTGGCGGGCGAGCCGCAGGAGTGCCTGGGTGTGGGTCTTGCCGCGGGCGCGTTGGCGGTCGTAGTAGGTGCGTGAAGCCGGGTCGGCGTTCATACAGGCGAAGGCGGGGAGGAACATGGCCCGTTTGAGCTGCCGGTTTCCGCCGCGGGGTGCGTGTTCGCCGTGGATCGAGGTGCCCGACGACTTGGTGGTGGGGGCGAGGCCCGCGTAGGAGGCGAGGTGGGCGGCGCTGGGAAAGCCGTTTCCGTCTCCGACGGTGACCAGCAGGACTGCGGCGGTCCTGACTCCGACTCCCGGCATCGAGGTCAGGACCGGGTGAAGAGGGTGGGCCTCCAGCAGGGTGCTGATCTGGGCTTCAAGTGCCCGGCGCTGGTCATGGACCGCGGCGAGCGAGGCGGCCAGGGACGGGACCACGATGTCGAGGGTGCCGGTTCCGGGAACAGTGACGGTCTGCTCGCCGAGGTCGTCGAAGATCTCGTCGATCAGCCGCGTGGCCATCCGCGGTGCTTTCGGGCGGATGAGTTCAACGAGTCTGCAGCGGCCGGCTTTGCGCAGAGCGGCCGGGGATCCGTGGCGCTCGAGGAGCCAGGTGACGGCCCGGTGGTCCAGCCGGGGCCCAAGCACGCGCTAGAGGCTGGGGTGGAACTGCGTGAGCAGGCCACGTATCCGGTTGCCGGTGCGGGTAGCCTCAGCCGCGAGGTCCTGGTCGAAGCCGGTCAACACCGTGAGCTCGGCGGTGATCTCGTCGGTCAGCTCCAGCGACCGCAGAGTGTGAGGCATCGTGCGGGCCGCGTCCGCGATGGCCGCCGCGTCCTTCGCGTCCGTTTTCGCCTCGCCCGGATACAGATCAGCGATCCTCCGCATCGCGAGTCCAGGCAGGTAGGCGACCTCGCAGCCCGCGTCGCGGGCCACGGTCAGCGGCAGAGCGCCGATCGAGGCGAGCTGGTCCACGATCACCAGCACAGTGCCGAACTTGGCTTTGAGCTTGTCGAAGACGGCCCGCAGCCTGGGTTCGGCTATTGGGCATCGGCTTGTCGAAGACCTTCTTCCCGGCCGGAGTGAGCCCGTGACCGTGATGGGCCGTCTTGCCCACGTCCATCCCGAGGAAGACGCCCATGCCATTGGTGTCGAACATCACACCCCTTCCAGGTGGTTGATCCTGTCGGCCTCGGCAATGGCACCGTGCTCGCGCATCCACGTTATTCAGACCTGCCGCCCACGTCTGTGCCAGGCATTGCGCCGGACCGGGCGGTGGCCGGGGCTCTCATCAGCGGCTCCGACGGCACCCCACGGACCCGGCGACACCACCCCCCAGGTCATGCCTTCGACAGAGAGGACACAGCCATACCGGGCCCGGAGGCCAGCGGCCCCATTGCCGAACCGCGAAAAACATAACGGGGGGCGGTCAGACGGTGGTCTTCACTGACTCCCGATCGTCGTCCTCGCCGACTTCCGTGGCCTGGCCGGCATCGCGGTGGCGGACATACGCGAGGAAGGAGTTCAGCTCCCGCTTGACCACGGGAGCGAGCAGGTACAGGCCGATGATGTTGATGACGGCGAGCATGAACAGCACAGCGTCGGCCATGTCGATCAGCGTCAGCAGCGAGCCGGCGACTGCGAACAGGATGTAGAGCACCTTGTAGGTCAGCTCGCTGGTCTTGCTGCGGCCGAAGAGGTGGGACCAGGCCTTGAGGCCGTAGTAGCCCAAGGTCAGTACGGTGGAGATGGCGAACACATCACCGCGATGGTGAGATGTACGGCAACCAGGGCAGGACCGTGCCGAAGGCGTCCGAGGTGATCGTCACGCCGCCGACGCCTTCGCCCTTGCGGGCCTCGCCCCAGCTGGCCGGGTTGGCGACAATGATCGTCAGGGGGGTCATGGTGCAGATGACGACGGTGTCCATGAACGGCTCCAGCAGGGCGACGAGGCCCTCGCTTGCGGGGTACTTGGTCTTGACCGCGGAGTGCGCGATCGGCGCGGAGCCGAGGCCGGCCTCGTTGGAGAACGCGGCCCGCTTGAAACGGATGATCAGCGCGCGAGGACACCGCCGGCGACGTCCTGCGGGTTGAAGGCGCCCTCGACGATCGTGGAGACCGCGGCCGGGACGGCGGAGACGTTGACCAGGATGACGATCAGGCAGGCGGCGATGTAGACGCCGGCCGAGGAGCCCATGATGCCGCTGTCGCCGGCCGGCGACGGAGACCAGCCGTGGGTAGGACTGGTTGACCTGGAAGAGGTTGCCGCCGAAGAGGCCGAAGAGGAGGATCATCGCGGGGGCGAGGGCGCCCAGGACCTTGCCCAGCTTCATGCCCTTGGCGCCGAAACGGTCGGCGAGGCTCTTGGGCAGGTAGTGCATCGGGCCGCCGGAGACGCTGCCGTCGGCAATCCACATCACTGACCGGGGTTGAGGCCGGGAAACCCAAGGGCCGGTGACGCGATCGTTATCCGGATTTGAGGTTCCACTGAGCGGACAACCTGTTGGCTCCCGCCGTTCCGCCTCGCTTCCGAAGAAGTGATTCGCCTTCGCCGACATGGCGGCGACCGCTGCCCGGATGTGCGTCAAAGTGCCGTAAAGATTGCCGGAGGCTGGCAATGTGTGCAGGCCCTTCCACTGAAACGATGCCGTTGTCCAGCCAGGACAGCGGTACGACAGCGGGGGTGCCCATGGGCTTGTTTCTGGGGCTCGGCATCGGGGGGATCGTGCTGCTGGCCGTCTCGCTGGTGTTCGACGGGGTCGTCGAGGGTGTTCTGGACGGTCTGTTCGACGGCTGGCTGTCGCTTCCGGTGGTCGCGGGCTTCGTTTCGATGCTCGGTTTCACGGGGGCGATCGTGCTCGGGTCCACGGGGCTCGGGCCGGGACCGGCAGTCGCCGTGGGAGCGGTGGCCGGCTCCGGAGCGGGCTGGCTGGCCTGGCGGCTGAGCCGGGCCCTGCTGGGAGATCGCAACGGGGCCGCCCCACACCAGGAGGACCTCCTCGGGTCCACGGGATCGGTCGTCACCGCCATCCCCGCGGGCGGGTACGGAGAGGTCCTGCTCCGGCTGGCCGGCCAGCCCGTCAAGTACGCCGCGCAGGCAGAGACCCCGCTGACCCGGGGCGCCGAGATATGGGTGATGGCCGCACCGTCCTCCACATCGGTCACGGTCCGCGCCGTAGAGCACTGACCAGACCCCTTCCTTCAGTCCAATCAAGCTCAACACCGTCATCGATCTGCCGCTTCGGAGGCAGGGGGAACCATCATGAGTCCAGTCGTCACCGCGGTCGTGGGAGTGGTCGTACTCCTCGTCCTGCTCGCCCTCGTCGTCGTCACCCGCTACAAGGTCGCCGGCCCCAGCGAGGCCTTCATCATCACGGGCCGGCGCGGCAAGAAGTCCACCGATCCGGCGACCGGGCAGGTCGTCACCGACAACAGCGGGCAGAAGGTCGTGGTCGGCGGGGGAGTGTTCGTCGTCCCCTTCGTCCAGCAGCGCTACACCCTCGACCTGTCGAGCCGTCACATCCCGATCGCCGTCCGGGGCGCGGTCACGCTGCGCGGCATCAAGGCCAATCTCGAAGGCGTCGCGATCGTCAAGGTCGGCGGCAACGAGGACGCCATCCGCGCCGCCGCGCAGCGGTTCCTGCAACAACAGGACGGCATCGTCGGCTTCACCCAGGAAGTGCTGTCGGGCGCGCTGCGCGCCATCGTCGGCCGGATGTCGGTCGAGGACATCATCCGCGACCGGGCCGCGTTCGCCGGCCAGGTCGCGGAGGAGGCCGAGGCCAGCCTGTCCGGCCAGGGCCTGGTGCTGGACGCCTTCCAGATCCAGGACATCACCACGGAAGGCTCCTACCTGGAGGACCTCGGCCGTCCCGAAGCCGCCCGCGCCAAGCAGGAGGCCGACATCGCCGAGGCCAACGCCCGGCAGGCCGCCGAACAGGCCCGGCTGAAGGCCGAGGAGGAGATCGCGGTCGCGCAGCGCACCCTGTACCTGCGCCAGGCCGAGATCAAGGCCGAGACCGACGCGGCCACCGCCCAGGCGAACGCCGCCGGGCCGCTGGCCGACGCCGACCGGCAGCAACAGATCCTGGCCGAACAGGAGAAGGTCGCCGAGCGACAGGCCGCGCTGACCGACCGCCAGCTCGACACAGAGGTCCGCAAGCCGGCCGACGCCCGCCGCTACCAGGCCGAACAGGAGGCCGAGGCCAAGCGCGTGGCCCGCGTCAAGCAGGCCGAGGCGGAGCGTCTGGCCGACATCGCCGCAGCCGAGGCGGAGGCCGCGCGCTCCCGGCTGACCGGTGAGGGCGAGAAGCAGCGCCGCTCCGCCCTCGCGGAGGCGGAGGCCGTCGAGGGCGCCAAGCGGGGCGAGGCCGAGCGGGCCCGCCGCGCGGCGATCGCGGAGGCGGTACGCCTGGAGGGTGACGCGGAGGCGGCCGCCATCGCGGCCAAGGGCGCGGCCGAGGCGGAGGCCATGCGGAAGAAGGCCGAGGCCTTCGCGGGCTACGGCGACGCGGCGATGATCCAGATGCTGGTGGAGGTGCTGCCGCAGGTGGTCGCCAAGGCGGCCGAGCCGCTGGCCGCGATCGACAAGATGACGGTGATCTCCACCGACGGCGCGAGCAAGCTGTCCCGCACCGTCGCCGACAACGTGGCCCAGGGCATGGAACTCCTCGGCTCCACCACCGGCATCGACCTCGCCCAGCTCCTGGGAAGCCTCACCACCGCGAAGACACCCGCCGTGCCCGAGGCGACCGCGCCCAACGGCAAAATCGAAATCGTCGGCTGACTTCACGCGCAACCCTTGGGGGGCCTGCTGGAGAAGCAGGCCCCCCAAGGCGTGATTCAGACAGAAGACTCAACAGCGAAACGACGGGCACGCCAAGTGAATCCGCCCTACAACCGTGAGCCGGTGTGCAAACGAAGCAAGTGGGGCACGCAGAGGTACTACTACAACCCGCGTAACCCCATTGGGCGCGCCCTGATCATCATCACCCTCCTCTTCACCAGCACGATGATCCTCCTCATGGTGAACCGGGCAGGCCCCGTCGCACCGGAGCCGGCACCCACAAGGAGTCCATCACGCTACGAACAGTCCTGGTCTCCACCTTCGAGCACCCCCGCACCCGGGCGACTCCTGCCACCCACCAGCACCCCCGCCTTGAACAGAGCCGACACCGCTCGCCTGGACGGCAGCCGCGAGCCCCTTGATCATCCGCACGAGCGAGAGTGCATCCTTTGGGCGTGACTTCAACCTACGGACAGCCGCAACAGACAGACCAGCAAGGCGGGATGGTCGTCTGCGGCGACGACGGGCTCGCTCGCCGACTCGCTGCCGAGCTGCGTGACGTGTACCGGGAGCACGTCACCGTCGTCGTACCCACCGCCAGCGAGGCTCGGTCCGGCTCTGCCCACAGACCGGCCGGCGGAGGGCGATTCGGCTTGCTGGGACGGATTCCGGCCGCGCGGGCGGCGGCCGTGGCCGACGAACAGACGGCAGCGGTAGGTGAACGCGTACTCGAGGCGGGAGAGCCGACGGAGGAGGTCCTCGCCAGGGCAGGAGTGACCCGAGCCGCAGCGTTGGCGCTCGTGTACGAAGACGACGCCACCAACCTGCGCGCCGCTCTGATCGCTCGACGGCTCAACCCCCGCCTGCGCTTGGTCATCCGGCTCTACAACCGCAAACTCGGCCAGCATCTGGAAGAACTCCTGGACCAAGCCGCGATCGTCGCGGAACCAGGCCTCGACCTGCGGGAACTCGACTCCTCGACGACCGTGCTGTCAGATGCCGACACCGCCGCGCCCGCCCTCGCCGCGACGGCAGTCGCTGGCACCAGCAAGATCGTGCAGGCGGACGGCCTGCTGCTGCGTGCCGTGGAGCGCACACCCCCGCAGCGTGGACAGACTGCCGACCCCGGCCTGTGCACGTTGGCCTTGCTCTCGGCGACGACCAGCGATCCGGCAGGCAACGAGGGGTCCGAGCTCAGCGGGGACCAAGGTCCGCAACTGCTGCCGGACGAACGAGCGGTGGCCGCCGCGACAGGGCGGGGCATTGTGGCCCTGGAAGCGGTGTCCCACACGGGAGCCGCGCAGGCCATTCCTCGACCGGGCCCCGCTGCGCTCCCGTTCGGCTCGCTCTTCTCCAAGCGGCTGCGCTGGTCGCTGGTCGGCATCGTGGCGGCCGTCGGCGGCATCGCCGTGGCCTCGTGGCAGACTACGGGGGAACACCCTCTGCACGCTGCTTACATCACCCTCCTGGACATCTTCGCGATCAACGATCCAGCGGTGGATGAGCCACCACAGCGCCAGGTTCTGCAGATCCTCTCCGGCTTCGTCGGCCTGCTCCTGCTGCCCGTCCTGGTGGCGGCCGCATTGGAGGCCCTGGGAGCCTTCCGCACGGCGACGGCCCTTCGGCGGCCCCCGCGGCGCCTGTCCGGGCAGGTGGTGCTGCTCGGCCTCGGCAAGATCGGGACACGCGTGCTGGTACGGCTCCATGAGCTGCAGATCCCTGTGGTGTGCGTCGAGAACGACCCCGAGGCCCGCGGACTGGCTCTCGCCCGCCGCCTGCGCATCCCCGTCGTCTTGGGCGACGTCACCGAAGAGGGCGTGCTGGAGACCGCCGGCATCCACCGGGCCCACGCCCTGCTCGCTCTGACCAGTTCCGACACCACCAACCTCGAAGCGGCGCTCTATGCCCGCTCGATCAACGCCGAGGTTCGCGTGGCCCTGCGCCTGTTCGATGACGGGTTCGCCACAGCCGTCTACCGCACTCTGCGCGCCGCGCACCCCACCGCCCTGACCCGCAGCCGCAGCGTCACTCACCTCGCCGCCCCCGCCTTCGCCGGAGCGATGATGGGACGACAGATACTGGGCGCCATCCCCGTCGAGCGCCGCGTCCTGCTGTTCGCCGCCGTCGATGTGGCAGGCCATCCACAACTCGAAGACCGCACCATCGCCGAATCCTTCCGGCCCGGAGCCTGGCGGGTGATCGCCCTCGACACCACCGCGCCCGAGGATCGCCGGCCCGACCTGGCTTCCTCCACACGTGAAGATGACGGCCGACACGCCGGGCTGGTTTGGGAGCTCCACCCAGGCTACGTACTCAGGGCGCAGGACCGCGTCGTCCTGGCCTCCACCCGCCGCGGTCTCGCCGAACTCCTCGGCCACGTGGCCCCCCACACCACGGACCACGCGGGTGATGGCTACCGCTGAGGACTCAGCCTGTGGTTGCGGGCCGCGAGGGCCGGCTCGTCCAGGCCGACGGCCTATCCGGCGGACGCGATCCGCCCGGGTCCGCTGACCTCGCCCAGTGATCCCTGCTCCATCTCCCCATGGTCGCGTGCGTCGCCCGCACCGGCACATCGGCGGCCGCGTCCCCGCGGGCGGCCGCCCGTACCGCGCAGGACAGTGGGTGCATGACGTACGACGAAGGGCTGGCCCAGCGGATCCGGGAGCGGCTCGGTGAGCAGCCCGCCGTCACCGAGAAACGGATGTTCGGCGGTCTCGCGTTCCTGCTGCATGGCAACATGACCGTGGCCGTGTCCGATGAAGAGGTCGTTGTCCGTGTGGGTACGGACGGGAGCGAACAGGCTCTCGCCCGGCCGGAGGCCCGGCCCATGGACTTCACCGGTCGCCCTATGCGTGGCTGGGTGACGGTGAGCGGTCCGGCCCTGGCTGAGGATGCCGTGCTGGACCACTGGATCACGACGGCAGTGGCGTTCGCGGACACGCTGCCGCCCAAGTGAGATCCGTCCTCACCGCTCCAGCAGCGCAGTGAGTGCCGCCAGGTCCTTGTGCTGGGCGCGGCGCATGGCCGCCGCCATCACGATGGCGCCGAGGGAGGCGAATCCGCTGGGCTCGCCCCGGCTGCGGATCGTCATGCGGGTGCGGTCCGAGCCTTCCCCGTACGGCTCCCAGGTGAAGGTGGTCTCCATGGGGAAGGGGCCTTCGTCCGTGCGCATCACCAGTCAGCGCCCGGGCTCGTACGCGGTGATCTCGTACATGTAGGCCAGCCGCCTGCCGAGGAAGCGGGCGACGAAGGCGACCTTGGAGCCGACCGCCACCGGCGGCGGGGTCCGTCAGCCGGAGGAGGTGATGTTCGCGTACCACTCGGGTGCGTGCGTGGGGTCGGCCGCGTAGGCGGCGACCCTGTCGCACGGGGCGCCGATCACGGCCTCGGTCAGCACGTCGACCTCGACCCCGGTGAACTCGAGCGGGCCCGCCACGCCGAGGCATCCGATTCCCACACCCCCGCCCTGCTGTCACTGTCGGACGCCATGGTCCGCAGCAGGGGCGCGGTAAACGACGGCGCCGTGCAGGCAGCGCGAGACGCCGGCGTCACCGACGCGGAAATCGGCGAGGTGGTCGGTCACATCGCGCTGAACGTGCTGACGAACTACTTCAACGTGCTCGCCGAGGTGGAGAACGACTGGCCTGTCGTCACCCCGCACGTGCACGTCGCCTGATGCGGAGCCCGGCCCGCCCTCCCGGCAGGGCGGGCGGGCCGGGACACCCGCCGCGCCGTACCACCGGCAATCCGTCCCGCCACGATCAGGAGACGGTCACGAGCAGATCGAACGAAACACCTCCCGTCGGCTTCCACCTCGGCGAGCTCGCCGTACGTCGAGGGCGACACCCTCTGGTGGCCTGTTCGCCGATTTCACCACGGGGCACGCCGCAGCACCTGTCCGACACCGCGGTCCTGGAGTGGTCTCCTGGTGGCTCCGACGACGATGAGGGCGGTACCAGCCGCCGGGTTCGCTTCCACATGGGCAGCCTGGTCGACGGCTCCGGCGCACCACGACACACACCGCATCCGGTCCGCCGCCCACCCCACAGGAAGGACTGACGGCAATGAACGAGCCGACACCGGAATCGAACGGCCACACCCGCCTCGCCTACATCCTCGGGGTGCCACTCGCCCCGGAGGTCGAGCGGCAATGGCCCCAGATGGGCGAGGTCGTCCGCGGCAGCAAGCTCATCGGGGAGGTGGAGGGGAACTTCCCCGAGCTCACGCTCGAAGTGGGACGAAGGCTGCGCCTCGACGACGACGTCATCGTCGTGGAATGGACCTGCGACTACGGCGACGGCCGCCTCTACCGCAACGTCACCATCGCCGAGCTCCGCAACGGCCGGGCCGTACGGGTCACCGACTACTGGGGCCAACCCACGTCCACTCCCCCATGGCGCCGACCGCTCACCGCCCGCCTCGACATGCCCGGCGACGGCATCTGGAAGGACCACGACCACCTCAGTCACCACTGAAGTTCCCGCGCGAGTCAACGGCCGTCACGTCCCGGCCCGTGCAGGTCCTCCCTCTCCATAGCGCTGGCCTCCCGGCTCCGGGCCGAGCGGCCTGCTCCGCGTCCCGCACCCAGGTGCGGAGCGTCCCGTAATTGACGCCCACGCCCTTGGCCACCGACGCGTACGTACCACCCGGACTAGCGTGATACAGCGCGACGGCATCGGCCCGGAACTCAGGCGAGTACTTCGAAGTCCCCCAACGGGAAATCCTGTCCTGTGGATCCTTACGATCCAATGATCAGGATGTCCACGGTCACGGGGAAACGCCCAAGGCCGGGTAGTTAACGTTTTCGCAGGTCATGCAAGGCGGTTTGGGGACCATGGTGTTGCGGCGTAGAGGCCGGGGCCGAGCTTGTGGATGAGGCCGCTGACGGCCCACCGGTTCAGTTGTCTGTACATCGTCTCCAGGGTGATGTCGCCGAAGTGTGCGGTGATTTCACGGGGCTGCCACAGGCGCGTGGGGTCTTCTTGGAGCAGGGCGAGGATGCGGTGTCGGCGTCGCGCGGCGGGGGCGGCGTGCCGGTCGTCCCGGGAGGCTGTGGGCGGCGCGGTTGCCTGATCGACGGGTTCGAGGACGGTGATGTCGAGGCGGGTGACGGTGCGGCTGGTGTCGGGCCGGCCGTCGGCGTGGCGCTCGCTGTAGCGGGACATCGGTGACTTGACCTTGCGGGTGCTGACCCGTTGCCGTCGGGCAGGGAGCAGGCCGGTCAGGATCCGGCGGCCGATCGCCCCAAGAAGAGTGTCCCGATCGGCGTCCGCGGTGACGATCCCGGCGGCCTGGATGACCTGGTCGCGGGCGGTGTGGAGCGCGATGCTGAAACAGCAGCGGTCCGGGTCGGTGCCGGGGAGGGACTCGGCGGCATCGACCATCACGGTGCGTAAGGCCTGGTAGAGGGTGAGCAGGGACCACATCTCCTGCTCGATGCCTGCCGGGTCACCCGAGCGGAGGTTGCGCCCGTTCATGATCGTGTGGCGGAGCGCATAGTACGCCGATTCGTGTTCCCACCGCTGATGATAGAGACCCACCAGGGCGGTGGCGGGGTAAAGCTGGGCGTCGGTCAGGGTCGTGACCAGTCGGTAGGACCCGGTGAAGGACGTGCCATCCGCGCAGGTCACGGCGATCTGTGCGTCGATGATCCGTACTTTCACGGTGCCGATCACCGACAGGTAGGAGCCATCGGCGAGGCGGGTGAGGACCGGAGTGCGCCGGTTGCTGCGGAGTCGGCCCAGGACCTGGGCACCGGTCCCGGTCACCTTCGCGAGGAAGGCGTTGCTGTCGAATCCCTTGTCCCACAGCACCAGCATGTCCGGCCGTAGCAGGTGCAGCAGCCGACCGGCGTAGCTTGTCTCGCCCTCGGCGGTTGGGCCGAATACCGCGCCGGACCACGGCCCGGGTGCCGGTCTCGATCAGCGTCATCAACTCCAGCGTCGGATAGCCGTGATGGGAAGTCCTGCCTAGCCAGGCCCGGTTCCGCTCGGAATCGGGAACCCTCAGCGAACTGCAGCCGTCGAACGACACGGTCCGGTAAGGGCCGAAACGCACCCCTGGGGTCGTCGGCCGGGCCAGCAGCCCGGCCAGCACCTCGAACAAGGCCCGCACCGGCGCGCTGCCGATCCGCCGACGTAGGTCACGCAACGCCTTCGCCGACGGGCAGACCGCCGGCATCCCGGACAGGCCCGCGGTCAGCTTGTCCCAAACGAGCCGGTAGCCGACCTCGGGGAACAGGCACATCGCGAGCAGGAAGTAGACCCCGACCCGCGACGGAAGATCACGCAGCCTCCGCTGCACCGTCCGAGTCTCCGCAAGGACCGCGTCCACGAGCTCGAACGGCACGACGGCAGTCAGCTCCCCCAGATGGCCGGGCGCGAACCGACCCGCTGCCACGGTGACCGTTCGGGTGATGGCCGTCAGTGCAGACGGCAGGACACAATGGCGGGGCAACGGAGCTCCTTCGGGACAAGCTGTCTTGGTCGACTGCCTGTACCAACGAGCTCCGTTGCTCTGCGTCGGAAATCCTTCAACTCACTTGCGTGACCTGCGAAAACGTTAACTACCCGGCCTTGGGGAAACGCCCCTTCAATACCGCTCCCACGCCCTCGACGGCTTCACAGCCGGCTCCGGCCTCACCCTCGACGACCCAACGTCACCTTGAAGGGCCGAAGTCAGTATCTGACGGATGCCCCGCTGCGTCGGCGGGTCACCGCGGCCACCAACAAGGTGGAGTCGTTCAACCACTTCTCCCAGTGGGTCGGCTTCGGCAATCAGGGCGTCATCGCCGACATCGACCCCGTCGGGCAGGAGAAGGCGATGAAATTCAATGCTGTGTTCACGAACGTGGTGATTTCCCACAACGCCCCGGACATCGCCGGGATCGTCCGCCAGCTGCTGGAGGAGGGCTGGGAGATTGATCCCGAGGACCTGGCCCACGTCTCGCCCTACCTGACCGACCACATCAACCGGTTCGGCGAGTACAGCACGCACGAGCTCTGCATCCGGCCCGAGGCGTACAAGACGAAGCCGGATGCGGACCTCACTTTGCTCCGTGAGCAGGACCCGGCCGCCACTGGCTTCGGCCAGGCCGCCTGAACGAGTCCGGCCGGGTCGGCGTCATCAGGCCATGGACGAGACGCGCGAGCTCATCAAGGACGAGGTGCACGACCTCCTATTGGGCGCATACAGCGGTGTCCTTTCAGTGCGCCGGCTCCGCCGTGGTGCCGGAGTCGGCGTCAGCGGAAGGCTGCATGGAGTGCGTGGAAGGTGCGGCGTTCGAACAGCAGGCCGTCCTGGAGGCCGGTTTCCAGGGCGCGGTTGACGGCTTCGCGGGCGGCGAGGACGGCCGGTTTGCTGTGGGAGGCGATGGTGCGGGCCGCGGCGGCTGCCTTCAGTCGGTGGGAACCTGCCGGGAGATGAGACCGGCGTGTTCGGTCGGCGGCTCATGGTCCGAGGATGCGCCGGCTTTCGGGCGGGTCCGTGCGATGCCCGGAGTCTGATGCCGAGCGGCTCACGAGCACATCATGGCGAGTTCGCAACCACCTCCGAGTGCGTAACGAAAGCCGGCGAAGTGGTCCTCGGCTGCCATCTGGGTGGCGGTCTTGGGTGCCATCTCGGTGATGTCGGCACCTGCGGCGAAGGCTCGTTCGGACCCGGTGATCACGAAGCAGCCGATGCCGGGGTCGCGGTCCAGTGGGAGCAGCGCGTGGTTGAGTTCGCTCATCAGTTCGCTGCTGAGTGCGTTGAGGACGTCCGGGCGGTTAAGGGTGACGGTGACGACCCGGTCGGCCCGGTTGACATGGATGGTGCGGTACTGCGTGTCGGTCATGTCGTGTGGTCCTTCTCAGGAGTCCCAGATGGCGCCGTAGGCGGGGATGCCGAGGCGTTCCAGGCCGTGGACGACCTGCCAGGTGAGTTTCTTGTTGGAGATGCAGATGACGGCCTCGGCGCCGAAGTCTTGGTATGCGGCGTAGGCGAGGCGCACCATGTCGGGTTTGCCGTGCTCGTTGGTGTCCCAGATCACTGCGCCTGGCTGGACGGTGAGGATTTCCTCGACGAGGGTGTCGCCGTAGGTTGCGCGGGGGGTGCGGGTGGCCCACACCAGGCGGGAGGGGACCTGGGCGGCCAGCAGGTGGGGCAGGCAGGGGCCGATGCCACTGCCGGTGGCGACGTAGACGACCTTGTGAAAAAGGGTTTCGATGTTGGCAACGCCTGCCGTGGTGATGCCTTTGACCCAGACGTGGGAGGGCAGGTCGTCGATGAAGGCGCCGGTCCAGTCTCCGGCCCGGGAGATGGTGAGGCGGAATCCGCTCTGCCCGGGTGCGGGCACGTTGGCGAAGGAGTGCCATTCGGTCAGTGGGCTGCGGCTGATGGCGGTCGAGGAGCCGGCGAACGGGGTCTCGCCGTGGTCGAAGCGGGCGATGGCCACGTGGGGTGAGGGGCGCTCGATATGGACGGGTACCTTGCGCAGCCGGAGCCAGGGCAGCGCGATGCTGAAGGTCAGCACGGCCAGGACCCATATGCCGGGGTCGGTGAGCGGTGCCGCCGCCTGTGCCTGCAGTGACAGCAGGGTCTGGGCCCAGAACAGGGCAAGAGCTGCCCAGCCACCGAACCGGTGGGTACGTTCGAACAGGTCATGGTGCCGGGAACGCAGAGGGGGCAGCGCGATGACGACCACGGCGATCAGCAGCGCCAGCAGCAGGTAGGAGACGGCCAGCACCTGTGCAGGGGCCCGCTCCACGGTCAGCATCGCAGTCTGGGCGAGGAACCAGCAGGTGCCGGCGAGTGCGCCGCCGACGTGGAGGCCGCCGAAGTGGTAGACCTTCGCGAGCATCCAGCGGATCCGCAGCGGCCAGTGCAGCGGGGCGGCCGTGGCGATCCGGAAGAGCGCGTTGATCACGTACTGCTGGCGGATCAGGACCGTCAGGGCGAAATTCGCCAGCACCAGGCGGCCCGTCGTATGTGCGTTCAGCCCGTCGCCGGCGAGCCGGACAGCGAGAACGATGAGGTTGGCCGTCAGCACGAGGGCGATCAGCCGGTTGTGGTGCATCAGCCGCGGGTGTTTCCACACACGTCGCACACGTGAAATGGGCCGGGGCAGTGTGATGTCCTGCGGACGGTCCGGAAGTGTCCCGGGAGGCGTCCTCATCGCACGGTCTCCTGAGCCCCGTGGCGCTCGGCCAGGCGTCGAAGGGCCTCTTTGTCGATCTTGCCGCGGCTGGTGCGGGGCAGTTCGGGCAGGATGTGCACCATGTCCGGGACGCAGTAGTAGGGAAGAGCGTCGGCCACGGCCTGCCGGGCGGCCGCAGAATCCAGGTCCGCCGGGGAGGCGAAGGAGACCAGGTTCCGGCCATCCAGCTTCAGGGTTGCGGCGCGCACACAGCCGGGCAGTGCCTCCAGCACGGCGGAGACAGCGTCCAACTCGACCCGGAAGCCGCGGATCTTCACCTGGTCGTCGGTACGGCCGAGGATCTCCAGCTCGCCATCGGCAGTCCAGCGGCCCAGGTCGCGGGTGCGGAACATCAGCCGCCCGTCACCGAGGAAGGGGTCGGCCACGTACCGCTCGGCGGTGAGTACGGGATCACCGAGATAACCGGCGGATATCCCCTCACCACCGGCCCACATCTCGCCGACCTCGCCGACCGGCAGCGGGCGACGCTGCTCATCGAGGATGTAGACGGTGTTGTTGGGGGTGGGACGGCCGATGGTGAGCCGGCCCGCGGAGGGGGTGTGGCGCTGCATGGTGTTGACGATGGTGGTCTCGGTGGGCCCGCAGGAGTTGTAGAACGTGCAGTGCGCCGCCCACCGGTCGGCCAGCCGGCGAGGGCACGGTTCTCCTGCGACGGCGACGACCTTCACCCGATGGCACGACGCGGGGTCGATGCCGCTGAGGATGGTGGGCGTGGAGATCACCACATCGGCCTGGCGAACCGCTTCCGCGATGTCCTTGCCCCGGATGATGAGAGTCGCCCCATGGCTGAGCGCCCCTAGGATCTCCCAGGCGGCCATGTCGAAAGCGATGTTGAGTATCTGAGCCACGCGCTGTCCCGGACCGATGCCCAGTCCACCCGGCTCGTTGAACAGCAGGTTGCACACATTCCGGTGGGTGACCACGACCCCGTTCGGGGATCCGGTGGTGCCGGAGGTGAACAGTACGTAGCAGCCGTCATCACCCCTGGCGGGCCGGGCCGGAACGAACCGCGCCTGCTGCTCGGACAGAGGCTCCGCCATCACCGCATCGACGGCAATCAGCGCCACTCCCTCAACGGCCGGGACCAGATGAGCGTGCTCGCCTGCCGTCAGCACCACTCGGGCCCTGGTCGCCGCGACGATGTGCCGCAGCTGCTCGGCCGGCGCGGCGAGCGCATCCTGGGGCACGTACGCGGCCCCCGCCTTCAGCACCGCGAGCAGACCCACCAGCAGCGGAATTCCTCGCCGGGTGAACAGCGGCACGCAGTCACCGGGACGCACTCCTGCGGCCTCCAGCCCCGATGCCAGCCGGTCGGCCTGACGGTTCAGCTCGCCATAGGTGATCGACTCGCCCTGGAACTCAGCCGCAACCGCCATCGGCCGACCGGCCGCCTGAACCTCGACGGCATGATGAACGCAATCGTAAGGAACCTCAGCGGCCGAACCCCAGCCAAACCTGCGGAACAACTCCTCCTGAGTGGCTTCACCGTGGGACACCTGCCCGCCAACGCCATAACCACCAGGCTCCGCCAGTCCCACTGCACCCTTGAGTACTTGCTGATCCACTGTTGACCTCTCCATCGGGAAACGGACACGACGGCCCCGCGCACACGTGCATCACATCCGCCACACAGAGTCCACGACCCCGCCCGCCGCACGCCAGATGAATCGGGTCGCCGTCATACACTGGTAAGCATTGATTGAAGTGGCGAGGGGTTCTGCCACCGGAACTTGGACACCCGAAGAGACCTGGATCTTGATGGTCCAGAAGAACGCGCTCACGTTGTACTGGTCGAGGCCAGGAACGACAACCAAGTCCATCGCCACCGATCTGAGGGCCAACACCGAGACGCTCAGGAACCGGATCCGGCCGCTGACGGGCCCGGACTCCCGCGCTGCAGCCTCTGCCGCGCTGATCGTCTCCGGCACCCGCGAAGGCCTGGACGCCGCCTGCGGCCGGGTCGGCGGGCGGCCCACCGTCGCCACCCCCGAGCAGTCGATCACCTCGATTGCCAAGGTCCTCGGCGTCAGCCCCGGCACCCTCTACAACCACATCCCGGACCTTCAGGAGCTCCGCGCCTCCGGCCGCGTCCCGAACCAGGTCACCGCCAGCTGACCGCTCCCGCTACTGCCCGCTCCGAACCTCCCTGGAGGCCAGTACCGCCCAGCAGGAGCTTCAGAGTCAGCTCGACGTCCTGGAAGAGGCGGGCTGTGATCCGGTCTTCTCGGAGAAGATCAGCACCCGGCTCAAGGTATGGCCGGAGTTCGTCAAGGTGATGGAGTTCGCCCACACCATCAAGAAGGCCGTCTCACACCAGCGGGTGATCTTCACCGTGCAGCTGGCGCAGGTGGAGCGGCACGATGGGGGACCGCGATCTGGGAGTGCGGGTGCGGAAGCGAGGTGCCGGCGGCGGCTCCGTGGTTGCGGAAGGGCAGGACCAGCCCGGGACGCCGCGTACGCAGGGCGAGGGAGCGGGCGCGGTAGGCGCGCAGGACGGCTTGGACGGCCGTGTCGTCGCCGTCGGCCAGGTCCCAGTCGTGGGCCGGGGGTTCGATGACGACCTCGTGGCTGCCGGTGCCTTCGGCGTGGGTGAGCAGTCCGGTGGTGTGGTGGCGGGCGGGCCGGTTGCCTGCGGACAGCACCGTTCTCAGGGCTTTCGACGGGTCGGGGCGATGTTCTTGGTCATGTTGCTTGTGCTGTCATTGCTGATCAGCCTGCTGGTCCTCCTGTCTCCGCAGGCGTATACGTCCACTCGCGCCCGCTGTTGAAGCGCGGCGTGCGGAACTCCGCCGTCGGTGTGAACGTCGGCAAGGTCGCGCAGGGCTCGATGCTGCTGCTTGAGTACACCCCTCAGGGCGGACCGGCCCGGCAGTACACGGCCGGTCCGTTCGCCTTCCCCCCGGTCAGGGTGGGCGGCCGGATCGAGGTGATCTACGACCCCAAAGCGGCCACAAGAGGTGAGCCTCCCGGAGCGCCTGCCACAGAGCACTCGCGGGCTAGTCATCGCGATGGCGATCTCCGGAACGGCGGTTGCGGCCTGCGGGGCAGTGGCACTTACACACGTCTGGTGAGCCTGACCGAGTCAGCGCCCTCCGAGAGCTCAGTACCGACCGCCCTCTCCACGTTGCCAGTTGTCACCGAGGTCGTGCTGGCGAGGGGCAGAATGCACGGGACGGACCCCGAAGAGGGCGCAGCTGCCGAGCCTCCCGTCCGTGCCAGCTCCAAGATCGCTTGGGCCACCCGCGCTGCCGCGTCGGGCACCTGACGGAAGCTGGGGAAGTCGTTCACGTCGACGACCACTGGCCCCTCCGGACCCAGCAGCACGTCCACTCCGTACAGGTCGAGCCCGTAGACAGCCCCTACTTGCACTGCGAGCGCCGCCACCTCCGCAGGCAGCGGCACCCGTCGCTCCCGCACCGCCGGATCGGAGTGCAGCGGGGAGCAGCGCTCGGTCGCGAAGAGCTCTCCTGCCACCGCGTACACCTTGAGGTCGGTACCCGAGTTGGGGATGTACGGCTGGGCTACGAGCAAGCCCTCGCCCGCGAGCAGCGGCAGCAGCTGCTCCAACCTCTCCGGCGAGGACACCAGGTGCACCGCCCGCCCGGAACTCCCGTCCGCGGGCTTGACGACGAGCGGGTACTCAGCCGTCGGTATCTCCCTCAGCAGTTCGGGGCACGCCACCGCGTACGTCGGCGGCAGCGGCAGGCCTCGGTTCCGCCCGATGGCGGCGGCCAGGGCCTTGTCCCGCACCCCGCGGATCGACCGGGCGTCGTTCACGGTGGTCAGCCCGAGCGCGGCCGCTGCTTCGAGCAGGGTCAGCCCCGGGCCGCCGGAAACCGTCTTGAGGACCCAGGCGTCGTACGCCCCGGTGTCCATTAGCCCGGACATGCGCAGCAGAGATCCACCCGGCCGCACGACATCCACCTGGTGCCCCGACGCGGTCAGCCAGCGGATCACCTCGTTCGGCATGCCGTCGTCGCGGTACTGCTCCTCCACCAGGAAGCAGAGCCTCATCGAGCTATTCCTCATCCTCCCCGGACATTCGCTGGTCCCGTCTCCCAAGTCGTGCGGACCAGGAGGTCCGTGGTCACTCGACAGCGTAGTCAGTCCCGCTGTCAGTCGAAACGTGCCCGGGGGCCGGCATCCCGCGAGGCGCGGTCGAGCAGTACCATGGAGGTGAGTCCGTCCGGTGCTACCAGACTGCTGCCTTCGACTGGGGAGAGCAGCCTCGCCAGGCCTCTCTGATGCGTGGCGAAGACCCGACGCGAGGTCAGACGTCGCCGGGCATGCTGCCCGGAGAGCGCCTCGTGGGACCCGACGTCGAGCAGGACCATGTGCAGGGGCCGCCCGGCTCGATCTGCGTTTCGGGCCAGCCATCGGCGCATCCAGGCCCTGCTGCCGCAGTCGTGGACGAACAGCGGGTGTGCCCGCCGTATTTCGGCCCGTATCCAGCGCATGTGCTTCAGCCGCGCCCAAGGCCGATACGCCACGTAGGGGAGCCAGGCGGGCATCATCGCCTGATACGTGGTGCGCGTGGCACGGGGGTCGACCACGGTGGCGATCGATTGCCACGCATGCAGCAGGGTGCTTTTCCCGCTGCCGGGAAGCCCGGCCACGATGACGACCGCGTTGTCCGGGTAAGACAGGAAGACGACCGAGCCCCCTCGCCCTCGCAGATCGACTATTCCCTGCGGGTGGATGGGTTCCGCGGCTGGTCGCTCTTCGTGTACCGGAGTCTTCCCCTTCGCGCGCGGCGGGTATGCGGTTCCGGCAGCCTGCTGCAGCGCGCCGGGAACGGTCTCGCTCGGGGCCCGCCGCGTGTCGGACTGCCGTTCTATCGGGTGATCGATGGTGATAAGTGGCTCACTTTTCGCAACTGATGGAGCATGCTCCGTGACCGGCTCTCGGGTTGATCAGCCGTGACGGATGCGGGTGGGACGAGCAGACACAAAGGCCTCGTGCTGCCGCTTTAGGATGCCCCATATGGCGAAGCGCAGCGTTCAACGGCGGGCAAAGAAGATCCTCGGCGAGGAACCCGTCGCCCTGGTCTGGTGCGAGATACCCGGGGCCATTCCCAAGCCCCCGAAGGACGTCCACAGAGCGTCGGGCAAGGGCAGGCTTTCACCAGGCCACCACTGGCTGTTCTACGTGGGTGTGGTGCTCTTCTTCTTCGTCTTCATCCCCATGTTCCTGCTCGACCAATTGAGCAAGAAGATCGACCGGGGGCTCGAGCCGGGGAACTCGCGCGAGCCGATGCCGCGCCGTAGGGCCGGAACATCCGCTACGGCGAGTGACCGACGAGCTCCGGAAATCTTCGACGGTGACTGGTACTTGACTGCGGGGCGGCTCCTGCTGGGCTGGTACGGGCGCTCCCCCAACCCGAAGCGCCTGGTGTCGCTCACCCGCGACCGGATCTGCGTGGCCGCATCCCCTGGCCGGCGGCTGTCCCCCACCAAGGCCGCCGACTTCCAGCTGACGGCGGAGTTCTCCGCGCACGAAGCGCACATCGAGGCCGAAGCCGGCCAGCCGCGCGGCTTCGCGACCTTCCGGCTGCGCTTCACCGACGGCTCCTGGCTCGAACTCGGCCGTCTCGCAGACCCCGAGGACGCCGACCACTTCCTGGACACCGCTGCCCGGCGCGGCTCCGGGCACGCCCTCTGACAGACCTCTGTCGAGCGCCCCTCCCCAACTCGCCGTGAGCCGTTCATCCCCGACTTCCCTCTCAACACCGAGCGGCCGGACGTACTTGCCACCGCGAGGCGACCGCTCGTTCGACGTCTACGGAGATGGTGATGACGCGTTTCAGGGCGCGGGTACTCGGTTGTCGCGGCTGCCCCATCGGTCAGCCTCGTAGCGCTCCCGGCAACAGCAGCCGACCGGTCCGCGCTGCGGGCACAGGCATTGGAGAACTTCAGCATCGCGGTCCTCCCCGATGCCCAGTATTCGGCGGAGAGCTCCCCACAGGCCTTCAACGCTCAAGGGAAATGGATCAAGCAGAACACGAACGCCCGGAACATCAAGGCCGCGGTCCACGAGGGCGACATCGTCGACGACTACGACCAGTCCTACCAGTGGCCCAACGCGACCAGCGCGATGGGCCAGCTGAACGGCGCGACCCCGTACATCCTCGGCGTGGGCAATCACGACATGGACGCGATGCCCAAGGGCCAGACCCCCGCCGTGGTGCGCGACGCGGCAGCGTTCAACCGCAAATTGCCGCGGAGCGGCTTCTGGAACCTGCCGTCGTTCGGCGGCACCTACCCGGCCAGGCAGAACGACAACAGCTTCCACATGTTCTCGGCAGGGGGCACGAACTGGCTGATCCTTGCGCTGAAGTGGGCCCCACCGACGACGAGATCGCCTGAGGCAACAAGGTGATCACCGACCAACCGGACCGCCAGGGCATGGTCGTGCCCCACACCTACCAGAACGGCTCGAGTTCAACCCGACGGCGAAGACGGTCAGCGTCCAGACCTACTCGCCCTACCTCAACAAGAAACTGACCGACGCGAAGAAGCAGTTCATGCTCCAGAACGTGTCCTTCCCGCGCGCCCTCCGCTGAAGCCGGTGGCCGGCACCGTGGGGGACGGTGCCGGCCACCGGCCGCTGAAGATCAGGCGTCGCCGTCGTGTGCGGCGGCGCCGACGAGTTCCTCGAGCAGGTCCTCCATGGTGACGAAGCCGATCACAGTTCCCTGGTTCCCGGTGACGGCCGCCAGGTGGGTACCCGCTGCGCGCATCGCGGTCAGCGTGTCGTCCAGCGGGGTGTCGAGGGAGACCTTGGTGATGGGGTGGAGGGCGCTGCGCGGGAACGGCGCCGTACGGTCGGCGGCGGCGAGGGCGTCCTTAATGTGCAGGTAGCCCAGGATCTCCTCGCCGGGCCCGGTGACCGGCAGGCGGGAGTACCCATGCTTAGCCGCGGTCCGCTCAAGAGTCCGGGGCGTGATGTCGTTGCCGACCGCCACGACGCGGTCCAGCGGGGCCATGATCTCGCCGACGGGTCGCTTGCCGAGCTCAAGGGCGTCCTGGAGGCGTTCCCCGCCCTCGGGGGCAAGGAGGCCCGCCGCACTGGAGTCCTTGACCAGTCGAGCTAGTTCGTCGTCGGTGAAGACGGAGCCGACCTCATCCTTCAGTTCGACCTTCAGCAGGCGCAGCAGCGTGTTGGCGAAGGCGTTGATGCCGAACACGAAGGGGCGCAGCGCCCGTGTCAGAGCGACCAGCGGCGGGCCGAGCAGCAGCGCGGTCGGCGCCGGAGCGGCGAGCGCGATGTTCTTCGGGACCATTTCGCCGACGAGCATGTGCAGGTACGTCGCAACCGTGAGGGCGATGACGAAGGCGATCGGGTGGATCAGACCCTCCGGCACGCCGATGGCGTGGAAGGCCGGCTCCAGCAGGTGCGCGATCGCGGGTTCGGCGACCGCGCCGAGGACCAGCGAGGACACGGTGATGCCGAGCTGGGCGGTGGCCATCATCGCGGAGATGTGTTCGAGACCCCACAGGGTGCTCTTCGCACGGAGGTTGCCTTTGGCCGCCGCCGGTTCGATCTGGCTGCGGCGTACGGAGATCAGGGCGAACTCGGCGCCGACAAAGAAGGCGTTGGTGACCAGGGTGAGGAGGCCGATCAGCAACTGGATCGCGGTCATCCGCCCTGCTCCTCGGTAGTGATGGGCTCAGCGGGCGCGGTGATCGTCACCCGGTCGGCACGGTGGTGGTCTATGTCCAGCACGGTCAGCTCCCAGCCGTCGACGGCAGCGGTGTCACCTTCTGCGGGGATACGTTCCAGCTCCGTGGCGATGAGCCCGGCAAGGGTCTCGTAGGGGCCGTCGGGGACGTTGAAGCCGATCTCTTCCAGCTCGTCGAGGCGGACGCTTCCGTCGGCCTCCCATACGCGGCGGCCGTCCTGCTCCGGAGCCTCGATGAGGTCGGGAACCTCTATCGGGTCGTGCTCGTCGCGGACCTCGCCGACGACCTCCTCGACGATGTCCTCGACGGTGGCGACGCCGGCGGTGCCGCCGTACTCGTCGATGACGACGGCCATGGTGCGTGACGAGCGCAGCCGGCCGAGCAGGGTGTCGACGGGCAGGGAATGGGGCACCATTAGCGCGGAGACCATCAGATCGGCAACCGAGGTCACCGGGCGCTTGTCCTCGTCGAGGGCAAGGACGTCACGGACGTGCACGGTCCCGACCACCTCGTCCAGGTTGTCGCGGTAGACGGGGAACCGGGACAGACCGGTGGCCAGCGTCAGGTTCGCGGCATCGGCCGCGGTCGCGTGCAGCTCCAGGGCCTGGACGTCGACGCGCGGCGTCATGACGTTCTCCGCGGTCAGGTCTGCCAGGTGCAGGGTCTTGACGAACAGCTCGGCCGAGTCCGCCTCGATCGCGCCCTCACGGGCGGAGTGCCGGGCCAGTGCCACAAGTTCCTCGGGGGTACGCGCCGAGGCCAGCTCCTCGGCGGGTTCCAGGCCGAAGCGACGGACGAGGCGGTTCGCGGTGTTGTTCAGGTGCCGGATGAACGGCGCGAAGGCGGCCGTGAAGCCGCGCTGCGGCCCGGCCACGACCTTGGCCACGGCCAGAGGTCGGGAGATGGCCCAGTTTTTGGGCACCAGCTCTCCGACGACCATCAGCACGACGGTCGACAGGGCGACGCCGAGCAGGGTCGCGCTGGTCGACACGGCCCCAGCCGGCAGGCCCACGGCCTCCAGAGGTCCACGCAGGAGGGCGGAGACGGACGGCTCGGCGAGCATGCCGATCACCAGCGAGGTCACGGTGATGCCCAGCTGGGCACCGGACAGCTGGAAGGTGAGGCGCTTGGCGGCCTTCAAGGCGCTTTCGGCGCCACGCTCGCCCGCCTCGACGGCGCGTTCGAGCTCACTGCGCTCAACGGTGGTGAGCGAGAACTCGGCGGCGACGAACACCGCGCACGCCAGCGTCAGGGCCAGAGCCAGAAGCAGCAGCAGCAGCAGGACTTCGGTCACCGTGCCACCTCCGCTCCCGGCTCAGCGATCTGCGGGCAGGACGTGGCACGGCGTGGACTGGGAGGTTCACCCATTGCGGGTCTGCTGCTCCTTCTTCACTCGGCGGACCGCTGGTCGGCGGCCCGGCAGGGTTGCCTGACGGGGAGAGTCCCCGCAACAATCGTAAAGGGTGGGCAAAGGGCGCCGCATCAGGCACCCCACGTCCCTCGAGGGGCACTTTCCGGCCTTCCTTCCGGAACCATCCGAGATGCGACCTACCTGCACCCCCTGCCACCCCTATGCTTCTACAGCTGTGTAGAAAATGCGAGGGGCGTCTGAATTCTGCCTGGCTGCGCCTGGCACGGGAGACTCCACACACCCGCACCCCCGCACCTGCCCGTGTTGACCTATGGAAGGACTGCTGTGGCCTCGATCGATCTGAGCAAGGTGCTGGACAAGGCGTGGGCGGACAAGAGCCTGCCGGAAATCCTCGCCGCCCCCGTTTCCGCGCTCAAGGGCGTCAGCGACCGGCAGGGCGACCTCCTCGCAGAGGCGTTCGGCGTCAAGACCGTCGCCGACCTCGCCGACCTGAAGTACGCGCACTGGGCGCAGGCACTGGCGGCGTTGGACAGCTCGGCGAAGTAGGCACGACCGCAGGGCGGTACGACTCGGCGTACCGCCCCGCCCATTGACCACAAGCACAATCAGAAGGAGTGAACGCCACCATGGTGTTCAAGAGACTGCTCGGTTCGCTCGGTGTGGGCGGCCCGGCCGTGGACACGGTCCTGGACCCGATCGCCGCCGTTCCGGGCGGCACCCTCAGCGGCCAGGTGCACCTCAAGGGGGGCAACGCCGACTTCACGATCGACCACATCACCCTTGAGCTGATCGCCCGGGTCGAGACGGAGCACGAGCACGGCGAGTCCGAGGGCTCGGTCGTCTTCGAGCGCTTCACCGTCGGTGGCGGCTTCCGTCTCGCCGAGGGTGAGCACCGCAGCATCCCCTTCGCGGTCACGCTGCCCTGGGAGACCCCCATCACCGAGCTATATGGGCAACCACTGGGCATCGTCCTGGGCGTTCGCACCGAGCTCGGAGTCGCCGGAGCCAAGGACAAGGGCGACCTCGACCCCCTGGTCGTCCGTCCACTTCCGGCGCAAGAAGCCGTTCTGGAAGCCCTCGGCCAGCTCGGCTTCGGCTTCAAGTCCGCCGACCTGGAGTACGGCCACATCCGCGGTACCGGTCAGCAGCTGCCCTTCTACCAGGAGATCGAGCTCACCCCGGCTCCCGCGTACGCGCACCAGGTCAACGAGATCGAGGTGACGCTCCTCGCCAACCCGGCAGGCATGGAGGTCGTCATCGAGGCCGACAAGCGCGGCGGCCTCTTCTCCGAGGGCCATGACGCGGTCACCTGGTACACGGTCAGCCACGCGGATGTGCCGCACCGGAACTGGAACGCGGAGGTCGACGGCTGGATGCGTCAGCTCGTGGAGCCCCGAGCCACCTACGGCTCGCACGGCTCCTACGGCCACAGCACCCCGTTCACCGACAAGGGCCATGGCGGTCATCGCGGCGACAGCCACGGACACCGCTCGGGGCCCGGCATGGGAACGGTAGTCGCTGCCGGTGCGGCAGGTCTTGCCGTCGGTGTCGTCGGCGGCCTGGTTGCCGCCGAAGTGGTGGACGAGGTGGGTGACTTCTTCGAGGGCGACGAGGACGACGCCGGGGACGAGGACTAGCACCCCTCCCCCGCCCCCCGGGGCTTCGCGGGCCGACGTGCGGCGGCTCGGGCCGAGCGCGGCAGCCTCCGAGGCTACGACTCGGCCGGAGCTGTCGATCCACAGCCGGACCCACGAGGCGACTGCCCCGTCGACGCCGCGTAGGCGCATCTGTGACCGATCGTCACGCCAGGGACATCACTTCGCCCCGGATAGGAGGCGGGCAGCGGGGGCAGACTTCGCCGGGGCACCCCTGCTGATAACTTCTACAGCATTGTAGAAATTGATGGTCCGGACCTTTACCTCACTCACCTCTCCGGACCAGCACCCGACGAATACGGAGTTGGCATGGCCCTGTGGGACCGGATCAAGGAATCCGCATCGACGATGCAGACCCAGCTGGTGGCGAAGAAGAACGACCTCAAGAGCGGCGCGTTCCGCGACGCGAGCATGGCGATGTGCGCGCTGGTCGCCGCGGCCGACGGCACGATCGACCCGTCCGAACGACGCCGGGTGGCACAGCTGATCTCCACCAACGAGGTGCTGCAGAACTTCGACGCCACCGATCTCCAGCGTCGCTTCGACGAGAACCTCAACAAGCTGACCGCCGACTTCGACTTCGGCAAAGTCGCCGTGTTGCAGGAGATCGCCAAGGCGAAGAAGAAGCCCGCCGAGGCCCGCGCGGTCATCCAGATCGGCATCGTCATCGGCGGGGCGGACGGGGACTTCGACAAGACCGAGCAGGCCGTCGTGCGGGAGGCCTGCTACACGCTCGACCTGCCTCCGCACGAGTTCGACCTCTAGCCACAAGGGAACGAGCCAGAAGGGAGCGGGCGTGGAAATCTCCGGGCTCACCAGCGCGATCTTCATCGGAATCATCGTCGGCGTACTGGGGCGGCTGGTTCTGCCAGGCCGTCAGCGCATCGGATTCCTGTGGACCATCGCCATTGGCATCGCGGCCGCACTGGTCGGCACCGTCATCGCCGCAGCCCTGGGCGTCGCGGACACCAAGGGCATCGACTGGATCGAGTGGGCCATCCAGATCGGGCTCGCCGCCGTGGGCGTGGCAGCCTTCGAACGGGTCAAGGCCCCGGCCTGATCCTTTTCCCCGGCCCCCAACGGGGCCGGGGAAAAGCCGCGTCCCCTACAGCGGTGTCGCTGCCTTGAGGATAAAGAACAGGGTGAAGGCGGCGTTCGCCGACGACAGGGCGGAGACGGCGGCGCCGACCGTGGCGCCCCACGCGGCGAGGCCGGCCGGGGTGAACACAGGTGGCCAGCGCAGCGCGGCAGGGGCGGGAGCGAGAAGAGCGGCCACTCGGCGCGGCACGGGGCCCGCTGCGGCGAAATGGGCGAGCGTCGCGCTCGGGGCGCCCTGGGTCACCAGCGCCGCCTTGGCCACGGCCCGGGCGACGCTTTGGCGGTTGCCGGTCATGGCCGCCGCTTCCTCGTCGGCCCACCGCTCGGTGGTGTAGGCGACCGAGGTACACAGGGGGCGAAGAAAGGGGTTGGCCCGCGCGGCCAGCTGCGTGGCCAGCAGGAAGCGGTGGTGGCGCGAGGCCAGGTGGGCTCGTTCGTGAGCGAACAGGGCCCGGCGCTCGGGGCCGTCGAGTTCTGCGAGCATCCCGGCGGTCACCACGATCCGGTCCCTGGCTCCGGGGAGAGCGTAGGCATACGCCATGTCGTCGGGCAGTACGGCCACACTCCGGTCGGGTAGCCCGGCGAGGGCCCGCAGGGCTTCGCGTCGCACGCGGAAGTGGCGCCAGGTGATGCCCGCGCAACCGGCGAGGACGGCCAGCAAGGCCGGGATGGCAGCCCTGCCCGCGACTTCGTCGTAGGGCACCGCGTCGCGTACCTCAGGATCGGACCAGCCGTCGGGCAGCGGGTTCCCGGGGAGCTGGGCGGTGCCGACCACCATGAGCAAGGCCAGGCAGAGGGTGCTGCACACCGCGAGTACGGCGGCGATGGCGGACAGCAGCCAGGTAGCCGTCCGGGGATGAAGGTGGTGCTCGGCCAGGCGCGCAATGGGCCACGCGGTGAACGGCAGCACGAGGGGCAGGAAGACGAAGACTCCCATGGGAGTTCAGCCGTCCCCTTCCTGGTCCGTCTGCGCGAGAAGGCCCCTCAGCAGTTGCTCGTCCCCCGGGGAGAGCGAGGTGACGAAGCTGGTGAGCACCGCCTCCCGGTCCGCCTCGCCGTCCAGGACCTTGCGCATGCGCAGGGCGGCGAGCCCTGCTTCGTCGGCCACCTGGACCCACTCGAACGAACGGCCGGCCCGTTCGCGGGCGACCGCGCCCTTGGCGTGCAAGCGGGTCAGGATCGTGATGACCGTGGTGTAGGCGAGAGCTCCCGGGAGACGGTCCTGTACCCACGCGGCGGTCACAGGTCCCGGGGCGGTGCCGAGTACGGCAAGGACCTGGGCCTCGAGCTCACCTTGACCTCGTCGCGGGGACAGTGCGTCCCCCGTGCTGTATCGGGCTGTCATGCTCAAGCCTCCCGTCCTGGATCGCGGTTTCCACGTGAAGTGCGGTTCATCGTACTGAGCCTCGGCAACGGCACACCTCCGCAGTGCAGGTCACCATGCGCCGTGGCGTGCGGCAGCGCAAGCCCGGCGGCTCTTCCACTGTGACCCCACTACCCAGAGTCTTCTACATCGTTGTAGATTCTTGACTCCTGCGTCATCGGTCGGCACGGGGCGTACGGCGATGACAGGCCCATGGGCCCGCGGATGGAAGGCGGCAGTCAGTGGGCGGGGATCCTTGCGCAACGCGCGTGCGTTATAAGCCAGTACCCGGCAGTCGACGGCATCAGAACGCTCGGCTCACCGGGCGCGGCCGGGCGGTCCTCTGGTTCGCGGGGATCCTGGCCGGCCTCATGCTGCTCGCGGGGGGTGCCGACAGCTGGCTCTATCAGAGGTTGGAGCGCAACATCAGCGCTTCCGACATCGACGACGTGCTCGGCGGTGGTCGCCCGGCCAGTCTGAGCCCGGGCGCCAAGAACATCCTCCTGGTGGGATCGGACAGCCGCGATGGGGCCAACGCCAAATATGGCAAGAACCTGGCCACCATGCAGTCGGACACGCTGACGGTGCTGCACATTGCCGCCGATCGGAAGTGGGGCGCCGTCGTCTCGCTCCCGCGCGATTCCTGGGTGGAGGTGCCGGCCTGCGACCGGGGCGACGGTACCCGGTCCGCCCCGCGTCACTTCAAAATCAACTCGGCGTTCGCCATCGGCGGCGCCAAGGGCGATGTCGGCGGAGCCGCCGCCTGCACCATCACGACCGTCGAGCACAACACCCGTCTGCGCATCGACCACTTCATCACGCTCGATTTCCAGGGCTTCAAGGGCACGGTCAACGCCCTCGGCGGCATCGAAGTCTGCCGGCGGCAGGCCATCCACGATGTCAAGGCTCGCCTCGACCTCGACTCGGGATGCCAGATCGTCAAGGACGAGAAGGCACTCGGATACGTCCGCACCCGCTACAGCGTCGGGGACGGCTCGGACATCGGACGCACCGGGCGCCAGCAGGAGTTCATGCAGGCCATGGCCGCCAAGGCGCAGGAGAAGCTGACCAGCCCTGGTGACGTGTACGGATTCCTCGACTCGGCGACCAAATCCGTCACCACCGACAACGCGCTTGCCGGGATTCGACCGCTGTACGGCCTGGCGTCCAAGCTCCGGGACATCCCGAAGGGCCGGCTCACCTTCGTCACCGTGCCGAACCATCCCCGGGGAGTGGACATCCCTACGGACCGGGCCAACATCTCCTGGCAGCACCCGCAGACTCACACTCTCTTCAGCGCCCTGGCCGAGGACGAAGAGATCACCAATACCCGACTCGCGGCCACCCCGTCCGTGGCCGCGGGCAGCGTGCAAGTCCCGGTACTCAACGGAACGGGGAAGCCGGGCGTGGCCGCGGCAGTCGCCGCCCAGTTGCGCTCGGCCGGTTACACCGTGACGGGTACCGGTAACGCGCCGGGGATCGCGGAGCACACCCGTGTGACCCATCCGCCGACCGGCCTTGAGGTGCAGGCCGAGGCCCGCGTGTCCCACCTCAAGACGGCCGTCAGTCCCGAGACGGACCCCAGCGCAGCGCCCCGAATGATCACGCTGACAGTCGGCAGCGACTACTCCGGGCTCTTCGGCTGACCCGGTGACCGTGCCACCCGCAACGCACGACATGGAACAACGCAGTTCCGACTTCGCAGAGCTGCGTCCGATCGACAGAGAGGGTGTCTGATGAGCAATGGGGCGGCCGAATCGGCCCGCAGCAACGGGTGCGGGGATCCGTCCGACGAGATGTTCACCCATGCCGCTGCGGCGTTCGCGCTGCTCGCTTCCTCCGCTCGGCTGCACATCATGTGGGCCCTGGCGGAAAAGGACAGCGACGTGTCGGACCTCGGCGCGCGCGTGGGACGGTCGCTGCCAACCGTCAGTCAGCACTTGGCCCAGCTCCGATCCGCCGGCCTCGTCCGGGCACGGCGGGAGGGGCGCCGACACGTCTACTCCGTGAGCGATCGCGAAGTGCTGGCCGTCGTGCAGCTCATGATCGAGCAGGTATCCAAGGAAGCGATACCGGGCTCAGCCCTTCCACAGGGCTGAGCCCACCAGCCACTCACCTGTCCGACCGGAGCACCCTCAGGGACTGGCCCCGTCGAAGCCGTACGTCAGCTCCCCCTCGTCGGCGGCCTGCCGCGCATCCCGGCGGTACACGTAGAGGGCTTTCACCTTCACGGCATCGGTGTCCGCCTCCAGTTCGCACGGGAAGGTCACCTGCAACACCGGCGGGCGGCCGACCACCCTGACACGCACCCCCTCGGCGGGTCCACCGATCAGCACCGCCGACTCCCAGCTCACCGAGTCCTCACCCAACATGAGCCCCCCAAGTCACAGTCACCCCGCCACATCGCCAACACCCATCCGTGTCAGCGCATTTCCCCGCACACTCTACTTCTACACTCATGTAGATTTCCGGACTGCACGACAAATACGCCTCGGCCATCCGCGCCGGGGGTCCGACACGCGGAAGGAACATCGACATGGGCGTGAGCCTCAGCAAGGGCGGCAACGTCTCTCTGAGCAAGGAGGCACCGGGTCTGACCGCCGTGCTGGTCGGGCTGGGCTGGGACGTCCGCACGACCACCGGCACGGACTACGACCTGGACGCGAGCGCTCTTCTAGTCGGCGACTCGGGCAAGGTCCCCTCCGACCAGCACTTCGTGTTCTACAACAACCTGAAGAGCCCGGACGGCTCGGTCGAGCACACCGGCGACAATCTGACCGGTGAGGGCGAGGGCGACGACGAAGCCATCAAGGTCAACCTCGCCGCGGTGCCCGCAGACATCACGAAGATCGTCTTCCCCGTCTCCATCCATGACGCCGAGAACCGCGGCCAGAGCTTCGGCCAGGTCCGCAACGCCTTCATCCGCGTGGTGAACCAGGCCGGCGGTGCCGAGCTCGCCCGCTACGACCTCTCGGAGGACGCCTCGACCGAGACCGCCATGGTCTTTGGGGAGCTCTACCGCAGCGGCGAGGAGTGGAAGTTCCGCGCCGTCGGCCAGGGTTACGCCTCGGGCTTGTCGGGCATCGCCGCCGACTACGGCGTCGGCGTCTGAGGCTCTCCGCCTTCGCCCCTCGGGCAGGCGGTCGCCGCGTGGCGACCGCCTGCCCGAGGCCTACACACCACCTCCACCTGTGAAACGGGAGGGATCATCCCCACACCTGGCAGTCCGGCCGCGGTACAAGGTAGGGAAGGTGTCGGCGCGTTCCACGGCCGCCCAGTCCCAGTCGAAGCCGGTCACTTCCAGCCCGAGCTTGGCGAGCTCTCGGGTCCACCGCCCGTTCCCCCACCCGATGTCCAAGGCCCGCATCTTCTCCTGGAGCGGCACCCGCTGACGGAACATGTCCAGCTCCGCAGGGCTGACGTCGCGTCCCGGCTGCGACAGGTTGAACCTCTGCCAGTCCTCGACGGTGTGCAATCGAACCCTCCGAGCCATCCTCGCCCGCGCCTGGCGGGCCGTCTTCCGCTGGACCATGTCACGCTCCCAGGAGGGGAGTTAATAGACCGGCGCCAGCGTTCGGGGCGGCGCCGTCCCCTGCGGTGGGAGCATGGGCCGGGACGTGCCCGGGCCGTCCGCGGCCAGCGGGTCCAGTTCGCACTCGCCCGGGCTCGCGAGCGCGTCGCATTGCGGCGGGCTCACCCGCGGCCCGTCGCAGCCACCACGGGCACCACGCCCGCCACCGCCCGGGCCCGTAACTTCACCTTCGCGCTTCCGGCCGGGCCAGCAGCACCAGCACGTAGCGCTCGCCCAGGTCGCGGATCTCCCGCTCGTACTCGTCCGGCTCGGCGCTGATGTCGCTCATCTTCCATCGGTGCCCTCTCCGTTCGGTCGGAGGCCGTATGGGGCCGGGCTGACGGCGGAGTCAAGGACTCACAACCTGACCCCACACCCAGGGGCTGCCGCGGAGCGGCCGACATTCTACGGTGCCCCGCATTCAAGTTGAATTTCAATCCGGATCCGCGAACGATTGCCACGCGAGACACCGTCTTAGTACTCCAGCAGGATTTTGATGTCTGACCTGCGGGTTTCGCTGGGCGGCTGGAGTGTAGCGGGCTGCGGTGTGGTCAGGGACGGTCTTCGTCGGACGGTCCATCGATCGTGCGACAGCGCCGCAAGTAGTGGCAGTGGCGGGCGACTGCTTGGCGCTGGCGGCGCCATTTCGACCAGCTCAGCGCGTGGTGTCGTCCTCGGTGGCCACGGAGGTGTGGGGGCCGGGGCCGACAAGCTGCCAGGAGTCGCCGAACCTCCGCCACTGTGAACTCGATTGCCCCTGCTGCCTCATCGGTGCCACCCCCTTTTCCCGGAGCTCGCGCGCCGTGGAGGCCAGGAAGGCGTGGGCGAGCATGGCGAGGGTGATGTGCCGGTACCAGCCGACGTAGCGACGGACTTCGTACTGGTCCAGGCCGCACTCGTTCTTCGCGGCCTGGAAGCACTCCTCGATCGCCCAGCGTGTCCCGGCGATCCGCACCAGCTCCTGAACAGTGGTCTCCAAGGGCGCGTAGGCGAGGTAGTAGGCGATCTCGTCGGGCTTGCGGATGCTGCGGCGGGCCAGTGCCCACCGCATCCGGTGGGGGGCCTCGCCCTGGTAGTCGAACTCCTCGACGGCCGGCAGCCGCACCGCCGCCCAGTGGTAGACGCGAGGACCTTTCGCGCCGTCACCGCACGAGATTTTCTCCCATGCCTCGGCCGGGGCCTGCGCGAACAGGCCGTCGATGCGGGGGCAGCCCACGGTGAACTGGGACTTGGGCACGGCCAGCACGTAGCCGACGCCGGACTGTTCCAGCAGTCGGCGAAAGCGGCTCTCCTGTCCATAGGCGGAGTCCGCGGTGACCCAGGAGATGGGCAGCGGCGAGGCGAGAGACCTCAGCACGATGCGGCGGGCCAGTTCACCCTTGGTGGCGAACTCCCGCTCGTCGGGAACGCGGGCCGCCCGGCAGCGTTCGCGGTCCTCGGTCCAGCTCTTGGGCAGGTAGAGCTCACGGTCGACCAGGGCCCGGCCCAAGGTGGTGGCGTAGGCGGCGAAGACGCCGATCTGGCAGTTCTCGGTGCGGCCGGCGGTTCCGGAGTATTGGCGCTGGACCCCGGCGGATGTGGTGCCCTTCTTGATGAACCCGGTGTCGTCGATGATGAGGACGCCATCGCTCTCGCCGAGCTTGTCAGCGACGTATTCCTGCAGGTCATCGCGGATGTCGTCGGGATTCCACTTCGCTCCGGCGAGTAGGTGCTGCAGACCGTCGGGGGTTGCGTGGCCTGCCTGCTCGGCCAGTTGCCAGCTGTTCTTCCGGGCCACCGGGGCGAGGAGGCCACGTACGTAGTCGCGCATGCGACGGCGTAGTTCCACCCGTCCGAACCGATGGCCAATGGTCACGAAGAGGTCGTCTAGGTCCAGGTTCCACTGCTCGCCAACACGCGCGCTGATCACCTTGGGAAGCTGCCCCGCCACTGCCACTACTTGCGGCGCTGTCGCACGATCGATGGACCGTCCGACGAAGACCGTCCCTGACCACACCGCAGCCCGCTACACTCCAGCCGCCCAGCGAAACCCGCAGGTCAGACATCAAAATCCTGCTGGAGTACTAGGCGCTGTTTCTTGGATCATGTTCGGAGCCAGATGATGAGGGCTGCGAGGGTGACGGTGCCGAGGTAGACGTAGGCGCGTTTCTCGTAACGGGTGGCGACGGCGCGGAAGCCCTTCAGCCGGTTGATGGCGCGTTCGACGGTGTTGCGCTTCTTGTATCGCTCAGCGTCGAAGCCGGCGGGTCGGCCGCCTCGGGAACCGCGGTTCTTGCGGTGTCTTTGCTGGTCAAGCCGTTCGGGGATGGTGTGCCGAATTCCGCGTCGCCGCAGGTAGCGGCGGTTCTCCCGGGACGTGTAGGCCTTGTCGGCCAGGACACGGTCGGGGCGGGTGCGGGGTCGGCCAATTCCGATACGGGGCACGGAGACCTGCTCCAGCACCTTCTCGAACTGGGGCCCGTCTCCGTAGTGGCCGGGCGTCAGGACGAGGGCGAGGGGCCGGCATCGCCCGTCAGCGGCGAGGTGGATTTTGGTGGTGAACCCGCCGCGGGAGCGTCCCAGACACTCGCCGATCTGACCACCTCCTCCAGACGGACGGCCAGTTTCCGCAACACCGGATCGACCTGATTCGTCCCCCGAACGTGCCCCCTTTGAGGACTTGAGGCCGCCGACTCCACCGCGCCGGCGGCGTGCTGGTGGGCTCGCACCACGGTCGAGTCCACCGACACGTCCCAGTCGATCTGGCCCGCCGCGTCCTCGGCGGCCTGGATCCGCGACAGCAGCATCGTCCACGTTCCATCCGCTGACCAGCGGCGATGCCGTTTATAGACGGTCTCCCACGGGCCGAACCGCTCCGGCAGATCCCTCCACTGCACGCCCGTCCGGACCCGGTAGAGCACCCCGTTGATCACCCGACGGTGATCACTCCACCGGCCCCCACGCGCACCACCACGAGGTAAGAACGACTCCAGCCGGTCCCACTCCGCGTTCGTCAGATCCCCACGGCCCATACGGACAGCCTGACCCCAACACCCCACTCACGTCAGGAGATCCGAGAAACATCGCCTAGACGATCTCGCCCGCGACGCCGCCGAGAAGGTCGTCCAGCTCGTGCCACATGCCCGAAGGCCCTTGGCAGCGGTGAAGGACGGGGAGTCGACAGCCTCGCCCCGCCGCCCCAGGATGACGACTCCGCGCAAGAACGATGAAGCCAAGGAAGAACGCTCCGCCTGATTCAGGCGAAAAGGAGCCCCGGTCAGCGGAAATCTGACGGGGGCTCCGCGTGTGATGAACGCCACCCACCAGCCGCGTGGTCGACTGCAAAGTGTGATCATCTCCGGGCGGAGCACACGTGCACTCCGGTCCTCCTCATGCGACCGCCGAGCCGGGGTTTTCTCGCTTGAGGCGAACGGGGCGCGGCTGAGCCCAGACCCTAGAAGCGGGCAATCCGGCTGTCGAGGCAGTCGGGGCACAAAGGGTTCGAGTCGTCATCGGGGGCGATGTCAAGCACTGCGCCGCAACCAGCTTCACAGCGGATCAGGTCCTTGAAGACGCTGCCGCACGAGAAGCAAAGGGGCGTTGCGTCGGGCTGGCCCGCTGCGGTCACCGCTTCGGTCACCAGTGCGTACGCCCCGCAGGCCGGACAGTCGACTACCGGGGGGTCTCCGCCGTCCTGGATGGCGGAGTGGTCGTCCAGCCCCAGGATGATCCACGCGTAGTTGGCGGCTGCCGACTCTGGGTCCTCCGGCCATACCCGGTGACAGAACAGGCAGGTCGGACCCTCGTCCCCGCCGTCGGCGATCATGGCCCACTGCTCGCAGTCGGGGCACTTCACCGTCACGTCGGCGGCCTCGGCCAGCTCGCTCTTGAGGTTATTCATGCGCTGCTTGACCAGCGTCTCAATGCCCTTGAGCTTCAACCGGAACGTGTCCATGTCCCGTTCGGCGCTCGTCGCTTCGGCGGGTTCAAGCCCCGGGATGAGGTGCTTGTGGATGAACGTGATCAGGAAGTCGAGCACCCTCGCCGCACGGGACTCGATGGCGTACGCGTTGTGCTTCAGCCCGTAGTGCTGAAGGGCATTGCGATGGTCGGAGAGTTCCACACCGGTGGAAGATCGAGAGATCGTTTTCCTGGCTCTTCGGATACCGCGGCCTGACCGTCCGCTATGAACGCAAGGGCGGTCACTCCCTCGCCATCCTCGGGCTCTCGCCGCAGCCATATCCCGCCACAAGAAGCTCACCAAGATCACCACGCGGTACACCGTCTTAGGCTGCCAGGCCGAGGTCAAGCAATTTTGCTGCCTGGCCCAGTGTCCCGGGCATTAGATGTCGATAGATCTTGAAGGTGACGTCGATGTTCTTGTGTCCCATCTACTCGGCGACATCTGTGATAGGGATTCCGTTGCTGAGACAGTTCGAGGCAAAGAAATGACGCAGACCATAGATGGCCAGGCCGGTTGAGACAGGTGACTCATGTTCCTTCCTGAGGCGTTGCCATTGATTTTGAAAGAGGTAGGGCTGGAAAGGGAGATCTGCGTCCTTGGGGTGTCGAAGCAGGTAGCCCTCCTTGGTTCCATTCTTTTCTACGTACCGCTCGATGGTGCTCCTGACGCGCAGGGGCAGCGGGACTTCGCGGTAATCCCCGGGCTTTCGATGTTTGAGTGGCCCGTACGTCTTGGTGGCCTGATTGACCTGCTCGGTGACTCGATACACATCATCCGCAACCAGGTTACGGATGTTGATTGCGGCGGCTTCGCCGTTACGTAGCCCGCATCCGCTCATCAAGTCGACCAACAGCTGGAAGGCTTCGTCACCGCTGGAGCGTAGCGTTGCTACCTGACTCGGGTCCGGTATGACACTGCGGCTCGGCGTGTACTGGGGAGGGTTGATCCCATGCAGAGGGTTATCATCGAAGATTCCCAGGCGGTGGGCATCAAGCAATATGGATGCGAGCTTGTCGAAGGCGTTGGATTGTGCCGCTACACCGACCCCAGCGGACTCCATGTCGCGAATGAAATTTTCGACGACCCTGCGGTCGAAGCTATTCATACGCCGACCACCCAGGGCCGGCAGCAGGTGATTGTTGAGCAAGGAATCGAGGTGCCTAACCGAGGATTCTGCTAGATGACGCTGCCCAGCTCGCCATTCTGCCGCATACTCGCAAAAACGCATCGGGCCGTACTTTTCTATTCGTTCAGCCTTCGCCTGGCTTTGCGGCTTCTTTCGCTTTGTGTCGTAGACTTCGGCGAGTCGGACGATGGCCTTCTCTTGCGTAGCGAATCCCGATTCCTGAACCTGGCGTCCAGATGCGTCACGAAAACGAATCCTGTAGTCATGCGGGCATTTAGACCACTTGGCCTGTGGGTGATCGCACGATTTGAAGAAGGTGCCCATACCGCGTACCAGCCTGCTCGTTGCCACCTTGAGAGTGATCCTCTGCTGTGAGTTCCGTGTCCATGGTGAGGTTACTTATGCCGCAGAGAGGATCTTCTGTTGGCCGATCCACACCTGCACCTCGGATACCTTGAATTGGATTTTCGCATTGCGCCCCGTTCCGAACTTGTAAGGCGTCAGCCCTGAACGTGCGGCCTCTCGATAGACCCACGGCAGCGACATGTTGAGATGCACTGCGAGCTCCTTCGCGGTCATGAACTGTGCAGGCATGCTGCTCCTTCCGTCGGCTAGGACGCCGTTGGATCCATAGTGCGAAGATTCCCCGGTTTGGCTGACCAGGGATCACGTGCTATGTAGCAGGAGCCATGCGGTGGGCGGGGCTCCCGTTCCGCACCTGGATTGCAAGGAAGAGGTTCGTAGCGGCGCCTTTCCGCTCATTCAGCCAGCCCGGCGTCGAGGAGTTTGACGGCTGTGCCGACCGATCCGGGCATGAGGTGGCGGTAGATCTTGAAGGTGACGTCGATGTTCTTGTGCCCCATCCATTCAGCTACGTCCGTTATGGGGATGTTGTGTGTGAGGCAGTTCGAAGCGAAGTAGTGACGGAGGCTGTAGATGACCATGCCTTGAGGCGTGTCGAGTTCGCCTCGTCTCCTCAGTCGCTGCCACTGGTTTTGGAAGAGGTAGGGCTGGAAGGGGAGACCGGAGTCCCTGGGGTGACGCAGCAGGTAGCCATCGGTGGCGCCATGCTTCTCGGCATACGATTCGATCGCGTTCTTTGTCCGCTGGGGAAGCGGGACGTCGCGGTACTCACCGATCTTGCGGTGCTTGAGGCGGTCGTACTGCTTGGTGACCTGGTTGACTTGCTCGGTGACGCGGTAGACGTCATCGGCCACGATGTTGTTGAGGTTGATGGCGGCGGCCTCGCCGTTGCGGAGGCCGCAGCCCGTCATCAGGTCCACCAGTAGGTGGAAGACGTCGTCTCCGGTGCGACGAAGGGCCCGGAGCTGCTGAGGCGAGGGAATGACGGCGCGCTTGGGGTCGTACTGGGGTGGACTGACACCCAGGAGGGGGCTGTCTTCGAAGATGCCCAAGCGGTGTGCGTCGAGGAGGATCGACTTCAGCTTGTCGTAGGCATTGGACTGCGTTGCCAGGCCGACGCCGTTGCTCTCCATGGTGCGAATGAAGCTGTCCACAACCTTGGGGTCGAATGTGCTCATCCGCCGGCTCCCGACAACGGGGTAGATGTGGTGCTGGAGGAGCGAGTCCAGGCTGACGACTGTCCCCGGACCGAGGTGACGCTGACCGGCCTTCCACTCGGTGGCGTACTCCTCGAAGCTCATGTGTCCGTACTTGGCGATCCGCTCGATCATCGCTTCGCTCGCCTGATTCGCGGGGGAGGAGGCCTTTCGCGCTTTGTAGACAGTGGTCAGTCGGTCGATGGCTTTGTCGGAGGTCTCGAAGCCCGACTCCTCGACCTGGCTTCCGGCAGGATCTCTGTAGCGGACCTTGTAGAAGTGCGGGCAGTTCGCCCATCGGGACATGGGGTGCTCGCAGTCCTTGAAGAAGGAACCCATCCCGCGGGCAAGTCTCTTGGTTGCCATGTGTGGCCTCCTCGGATGCTGATGCTGACGGTTTGCTGACCGTTGACGATCCGAAGGGCCTCTGAACTGCGGAAACGTTCCTGAGTATCGAGTTCGAGTTCAACCAGATCTACCGTCGGCTGGAGAGCTCGATGACGGAGGCCGCGCAGTTCACGACGCTGCTCCTGACCCCGGCGACGGTGCTCGACCCGCAGTCGCCGGAGCCGGCTCCGACCCGGGCCGCCGACGTGCGCTTCGAGAAGGTGACCTTCGCCCACGCGGGCTCGGGTCCGCTCTTCGAGGGGCTGGACCTGGACGTGCCCCATGGGGCGAAGATCGGGCTGGTGGGCCGGTCCGGCGGCGGCAAGACCACGCTCACCCGGCTGCTGCTGCGGATGACGGACATCGACGCGGGCCGGATCCTGATCGGGGGGCAGGACATCAGCCGGCTGCGCCAGCGCGATCTGCGCGGCCTGATGGCCTACGTACCGCAGGACCCGGCGATGTTCCACCGCACCCTGCGGGAGAACATCGCGTTCGCCCGGCCGGACGCGAGCGACGCCGAGGTCCGGCGGGCGGCCGAGGCGGCGCACGTCACGGAGTTCGCCGACGCGCTGCCGGACGGCCTCGACACCATGGTCGGCGAGCGCGGCGTCAAGCTGTCCGGCGGACAGCGCCAGCGGGTCGCGCTGGCCCGGGCGATCCTGCGCGACGCGCCGATCCTGCTGCTCGACGAGGCGACCAGCGCCCTGGACTCCGAGAGCGAGATCCTGGTCCAGGAGGCACTGTGGGGCCTCATGGAGGGGCGGACCGCCCTCGTGGTGGCGCACCGGCTGAGCACGGTGGCGCACATGGACCGCCTCGTGGTCATCGACCACGGCCGCATCGTGGAACAGGGCACGCACCAGGAACTGCTCGCCTGTGACGGCGCGTACGCGAAGCTGTGGCAGCACCAGTCGGGCGGGTTCTTCGACGACAGCGCCGCGCACTCCCCCGACCTGCGCTGACCGCGGGCCGATGCCCTTCCCGTGTCCGGCATTGGAGTGACGCACCGTATCCAGTGACCTTCCGTGACGTTGAACCGGCCGACGCACACCTTTCCTTCCGCGTCATCCAGAGATCCTTGGGAGTAGTCATGCGTATGCGCTCTGCCCTGACCGCCTCTGTCCTGGCCACCGGCATCCTCCTGGGCGGCGCCGGCGCCGCCCTGGCCGACGGGGTCGACGCCGAGTACTTCGCCGGTGGGCACAAGAACTTCTCGTCCTCCTGCTCGTCGGCCGCCGCCATTCCGGCGCTGTTCGGCCCCGTGTACACCTCGAACTGTTCGAGCGAGGGCGAGAAGGAGTGGGCCAAGTTCGCCCACCTCGGCGCCAGCTGACACACGGACGGCAGCGGCGCGGGGGCGGTCGGCGATCACGTCGGCCGCCCCCGCAGTGCGAGCGGCGTCGGTCCTTCGGCGCAGGCCGATGACAAAAGGCCCCGGCCTCCATGAGGAGGCCGGGGCCTTGTTCGAGCGCTGGGCAGGCCTTGCACCTGCATCCCCCCACGGGAAGTGGGGTGTCTTTCCTTGGACCACCAACGCCGGGCTTCAGGGCCGAGAACTTACGGCCGCGAGCTCAGGGATGACTATACCTCAGGGATCGGCTGGATCTCGCATTGCGACACCGGCCCGGCGCCTGGCGGGTGACACGGCCCGCGACGGCTGTGTCGGTCTCGGCCCCGGCCGTACGGCTCGGGCACGGTGGGGCGCATGAGCGAGAACGGCACTCCCCGGGCGAGCCGGCGCACCCTCCTGCTGGCCGCCGGGTCGGCCGGGATCGCCGCCCTGGCCTCGGCGTGTGCCCGCCACGGGGCGATCCGGGCGAGCGCGCCGAACCCCTCGGGCGGCCCCACCGCGCACTGCGTGCTCGCGACGGAGATGGGCGCCGGACCGTACTACTCCGGGCCCGGGCGGCTCCGGTCGGACATCACCGAGGGTCAGGCGGGCGTGCCCCTGCGGCTGGAACTGACGGTGGTGGGTGTGAAGGCCGGCTGCGCTCCGCTCGCCGGTGCCGCGGTCGACGTGTGGCAGGCGGACGCCCAGGGCGTGTACTCCAGCGGCCGGGCCACCCACCTGCGCGGCTCCCAGGTCACCGACGCGGCCGGCCGCTGCGTGATCCGGACCATCGTGCCCGGCTGGTACGCGGGCGTGGCGCCGCACATCCACTTCAAGGTGCGGCCGGACGCCCGCTCCGAGACCACCTCGGTGTTCTACCTGCCCGAGGAGATCCTGCGGCAGGTCTACGCACGCGATCCGTACTCCCGCCGCAAGGCCCCGAAGGACCCGAACGCCCGCGACGACCGCTACCGGGACACGGGCCCCGCGATGACGCTGGCGCTCGCCCCGGACGGAACCGGCTACCGCGCGGCGTACACGGTGGGCCTGGCCTGATCCGCAGGTGAGCCGGCGCGCCGGTCCCGGACTCGCGGCTCCGGACTCGCGGCTCCGGACCGGCGGTCAGACCTGGGCGGTGGGCCGGACGACGATCTCGTTGACGTCCACCTCGGCGGGCTGCTCGATCGCGAAGGCGATGGCCCGCGCGATCGCCTCGGGCGGGATCGCGAGCCGGTCCCGGGTCTGCGTGATCCTCGCCCGGATCTCCGCGTTGGAAGAGGCCTCGGCGAACTCGGTGTGGACCTGGCCGGGCGAGACGGTGGTCACCCGCAGGGAGTCGCCGGCTTCCTGGCGCAGCCCCTCGCAGATCGCGCGGACGGCGAACTTCGTACCGGCGTAGACCGCCATGGCCGGCACGACCCGGAAGGCCGCCGTGGAGGCGGTGGTGACGAAGTGGCCGGAGCCCTGCGCCCGGAAGACCGGCAGCGCGGCTCCGATCCCGTGCAGGACGCCCTTGATGTTGACGTCGACCATCTGGTCCCACTCGTCGACGCGCAGATCGTCGAGGGGGGAGATGGCCCCGGATCCGGCATTGCTCACCAGCACGTCGAGCCGGCCGAACCGCTCCCGGGCCAGTCCCACCAGGGCGTGCAGGTCCTCCCGCCGGGTCACGTCGGTGCGGATGTGGACGGCCTCGCCGCCCGCTTCCGTGATCCGGCGCACCAGGTCGGTGAGACGGTCGGACCGGCGTGCGCCCAGGACGAGGCGGGCGCCCCGCGCGGCCAGCAGCAGCGCGGTCGCCTCCCCGATTCCACTGCTGGCACCGGTGATGGCCACGACCTTGCCGTCGATTCCCGCGTTCATGTCTTCGCCTTCTCCTTCTCGTCGTCGGCGGCGGTGTTCCGCTCTGCTCACCAGCCGCACGAGCAGTCTGCATCCGTCTTAACCTGGTATCCAGAACGTGTTTATCCTGGAATTAGGGATGTCACCATGCCGAACCAGCCCGACCAGCGCGGTGAGCTGACCGCCTTCCTGCGCAGCCGCAGGGAGCGGCTCACCCCGGACGACGTCGGCCTGCCCCGGACCGGGCGCCGCAGGACCCCGGGGCTGCGGCGGGAGGAGCTCGCCCTGCTCGCCGGCATCAGCGCCACGTGGTACACGTACCTCGAACAGGGCCGGGACATCCGTGTCTCGGACCAGGTGCTCGACGCCCTCGCCCGGGTGCTGCGGCTCGACGGGCCGGAGCGCGAGCACCTGTTCCGGCTGGCCGGGCACGCGCCGGGCGAGAGCGCCGCGCGGCCGCGGCCGCTCGCCGCGGAGGTGGCGGCCGTCCCCCTGCTGCTCCAGCCGAACCCGGCGTACCTCATCAACGGCACGTACGACGTACTCAGCCACAACCGGGCGGCCGAGGAACTGTTCCCTCATCTCGCCGGGGCCGTGGACCGGCCGCCGAACTTCGCCCGCTGGGTCTTCCTCGAACCCGCCGCCCGGGAGGTGCTGATCGACTGGGAGCACGAAGCGCGCGGCCTCCTCGCCCGGCTGCGGACGCTGGCCGGCCGTCACCCCGGAGACGACCGTTACGAGGGGCTGGTCGAAGAACTGAAGGCGGGCAACCCGGAGGTGGGTGCCTGGTGGCCTCGGTACGACGTGCAGGCGCGGCAGGGGGGACGCAAGCGGCTGCGGGTTCCGGAGGGCGGGGTGGTCGATTTCGCGTACACGGCGTTCCACCTGGCCGAGGACCCGGAACTCACGCTGGTGATCTACTCGTTGCCGGTGACGACCGGCGTGTGACAAATGTAATGGCTCGTCAAGGTGCGTCTCCATCTCATGGTTGACGTCTGTTTCGTCCTGGCGGAGGAAGTGGCGCGGCGGAGCGGCGGGCGAGACTCAAGGTGTCCCAGATCGCCGGGCCCCACCGGGCCACCGACGAGGAGCCGCCGTGCGTCACACCCGTCCCGCCGACCGAACTTCCGACCGAACCTGCGACCGGGCCGCGAACCGGCCTCCGCGACGGCTGCGCCGCGCCGCCGCGGCGAGCGCCGTGGCCGTCGCCCTGCTGGCGGGCTTCGCTCCCGCCGCGAACGCCGCCGGTCAGGGCTCACCGCCCGCCGCGGCCCAGGCCGCCGGCCGCCGCCTCGACCGGGGCGAGCTGCGGGAGGGGCTGGCCGCGATCCACGAGGCGGGCATCCCCGGCGTCTACTCGGCGGTCCGCGACGGCCGGGAGCGCTTCGACGGCGCCTCGGGTCTCGCGGACATCACCACCGGGCGGCCCGTGCGCCCCGACCTCCAGCACCGGGTC
Organism: Streptomyces sp. ADI95-16; assembly: GCF_003721495.1. Classification (NCBI taxonomy): domain Bacteria; kingdom Bacillati; phylum Actinomycetota; class Actinomycetes; order Kitasatosporales; family Streptomycetaceae; genus Streptomyces; species Streptomyces sp. ADI95-16. Next base: position 651,914 of record NZ_CP033581.1, read on the forward strand.
GGCAGCGTCACCAAGACCTTCACCGCCGTCGCCGTGCTCCAGCAGTCCGCGAAGGGCCGGATCGACCTCGACCGGCCGGTCGGCGACTACGTGCCCGGGCTCCTGCCCGGTGACCGCGGCCGCGAGGTCACCGTCCGCATGCTCCTCAACCACACCAGCGGCATCAGCGACTACATCGCGGACGCCTTCCCCTCCCTCCTGAAGGGGACCACGGAGAGCCTGGACGAGCACCGGTTCCGCACGGTGAGGCCCGCCGAGCTGATCGGCTACGGCGTGGCCCGGCCCCAGTTGTTCGAGCCCGGCACCGGCTGGTCGTACTCCAACACCAATTACCTGCTGCTGGGCGAGGTGCTCCGCGAGGTGACCGGCCAGGACCCGGAGCGGCTCATCAGCCGGGACGTCATACAGCGGGCGGGCCTGCGCGGCACCTATTTCCCCGGTACCGAGGCGCGCATCCGCGGCGCCCACGCCCGGATGTACGAGAGCTTCTACGGGATCATCGACCCGCCGCGCGACTACAGCGAGTACAACATGACCTGGGCCGGTACCGCGGGCGCCCTCGTCTCCACCCCGCAGGACCTGAACACCTTCTACCGCGCGCTGCTGACCGGCGACCTGCTGCCGCGCCGCCAGCTGGACCAGATGCGCACCACCGTCGACGTCAAGGACGACAAGGGCACGGTGTACATGCGCTACGGGCTCGGCATCTACTCCATGGACACGCCGTGCGGGCCCGCCTGGGGCCATGACGGGGGTGTCTGGGGCGCCGGTACGTGGGCCATGTCCAGCCCGGACGGTTCCCGGCAGTTCGCCCTCGGCTACAACCTCATGAAGTACCAGCGCCTGAACGAGAGCGGCACCGAGTTCCTTCCCCACCCGGCCGATGCCGCCATCCTCGGCTACCGCGACCTCGCGCTGTGCGGCACCACCGCGCCGCGTCCGGCCGAGGGCGTCCTGCCGCAGGCCGTGCCGGCGCTTCCCGCACCGGTGGCGGCGCCGGTGCGCTGAGCCGTTCCGGTCACTCCGCGTGTGCGATGTGCGCTACAGGGCATCTCCTGTGGCGCACATTGCCGTGGTGGCAGAGCGTGCTCGCTCAACGGATCCTCAGATCCGGATAACGATCCCGTGATCACGCAAGGGCCTTTCGGCCTGATCACAGGCGAATGACGGATTTGCCGGTGATGTACACCACGGTTTTGTGCGGAATGCCGTGGTACATCTTCACGACCCATCCGGGGGGCCGGAACCCCGATCCGCGGCCGAGCACGGCGCGCGGATCGGCATGGAGCGGAAAGGCGCACCACAGCATGACCTCGACGCAGGTCGAACACCACCACGGTGACGACAACACCGCCGCGGGCAACACGCCCGAGGAGGGCTACGAGCGCGGGCTCGGCAGCCGCCAGGTCCAGATGATCGCCATCGGTGGCGCCATCGGCGTGGGCCTCTTCCTGGGCGCCGGCGCGAACATCGCGAAGGCCGGGCCCAGTCTCATCCTCATGTACGCCCTCGCCGGCGTCATCGTCTTCTTCATCATGCGGGCGCTCGGCGAACTGCTCCTGTACCGGCCCGTCTCGGGCTCGTTCGCGGAGTACGCCCGTGAGTTCCTCGGTCCGTTCTTCGGATTCGCGACCGGCTGGACGTACTGGCTCATGTGGGTGGTCACCGGCATGGCCGAGCTGACCGCCGCGGCGATCTACGTGCACTTCTGGTTCCCGGACATCCCGCAGTGGGTGACCGCCCTGGTCTTCCTCGTGGTGCTCTACGTCGCCAACCTCATCTCGGTGAAGCTCTTCGGCGAGATCGAGTTCTGGTTCTCGATGGTCAAGGTCACGGCCCTGATCGGCATGATCGTGATCGGCATAGGCGTCGTGACCTTCGGGTTCAGCCAGGCCGGTGACACGGCCGCGGTGTCCAACCTGTGGGCCTTCGACGGCATCTTCCCCAAGGGCGTCGGCTCCAGCCTGATGACGCTGCAGGGCGTCATGTTCGCCTACCTGGCCGTCGAGCTCGTCGGCGTCACCGCGGGCGAGTCCGAGAACCCGGAGAAGACGCTCCCCAAGGCGATCAACACCCTGCCGTGGCGCATCATCGTCTTCTACGTCGGCGCCCTCAGCGTGATCCTGATGGTCGTGAAGTGGACCGAGTTCCAGCCGGGTGTCAGCCCGTTCGTGGCGGCCTTCGCGAAGATCGGCATTCCCGCCGGTGCGGCGATCGTCAATTTCGTGGTCCTCACCGCGGCCCTGTCGTCCTGCAACTCCGGCATGTACTCCACCGGCCGCATGCTGCGCGACCTGGCCGCCAACTCCGAGGCGCCCAAGGTGCTCGGCAAGCTGAGCTCCACCAAGACCCCGGCCCTCGGCATCACCCTGTCCGTCGCCCTCATGGGCATCGGCGTGGTCCTGAACTACGTCGTCCCGGAGAAGGCGTTCGGGTACGTCACCTCGGTCGCGACCGCGGCCGGCATCTGGACCTGGCTGATGATCCTGATCAGCCACATCCGCTACCGCCGCGAGGTGGACGCCGGGCGACTGCCGGCCTCCTCCTTCCCCGCGCCGGGCGGCACGGTGTGCAGCTGGATCGCCGTGGCCTTCCTGCTGCTGGTCACCGTGCTGATCGCCATCGACCCCGACAGCCGCGTCTCCCTGTACGTGGGGGCCGGCTGGGCCGTCTGCCTCGCGGTCGGCTGGTCGGTGCTGAAGTCCCGCAACCCGCAGATCGCGGCGCGGGCGGCGGCGTCGGGCGACCGGGAAGCGCAGCCCGCGACCCGTTCCTGACCCGTCACGCGCGGGGGTGCTCCCACAGGGGCGCCCCCGCGCGCGCGTCGCACCGGGTAGGCACCGGTGAACGGCGCCCGGGCCGGGGGCGGCGTCCTCTAGGGTGGCTCACCGGACGACCCGTACAGGGGTTCGGCAACGGCCGTGAGGACCGGTGGAGTTGGTGGAGTCTCTGCAGCCCGGCGATCCGCCGGAGATCGGCGGGTACCGTCTTCTGGCGCGCCTCGGCGCGGGCTGAATGGGCGAGGTCTTCCTGGCCCGGACCGCCTCCGGACGGCCGTTGGCGCTGAAGACCGTGCACCGGGACCTGAGCCTGGAGCCGGGCTTCGCCGAGCGGTTCGCCCGGGAGATCCGTACCAACGACCGGGTGCGCTCCCCGTGGACCGTCTCGGTGGTGGACTTCAGCCCTCCGGGCGCGGCGCCGCAGTGGCTGGCGACGGAGTACGTCGCCGCGCCGTCGCTGGGCGACTGGGTGCGCGCGCACGGGCCACTGGCGGAACCGGCCGTACGGTGCCTGGCGCAGGAGCTGACCGCCGCGCTCGTCGCCGTGCGGGCGGCGGGGGTGGTGCACCGCGACATCAAGCCGGCGAACGTACTGCTGGGCCCGCAGCGGCCCTTCCTCATCGACTTCGGCATCGCCCGCGCCGTCCGCGATCCGCGCAGTACCCAGACGGGCGCGGTCATCGGCACCCCCGGCTACCTCGCGCCCGAGCAGGCGACCGGCTCCGTGGCCGAGGCGCCGGCGGACGTGTTCGCCCTCGCCTCCGTCCTCGTGTACGCGGCCACCGGCCACGGCCCCTTCCAGGAGCACGGCGAGGAGCTGGGGCTGCCGGCCCTGCTGTACCGCATCGTGCACGACGAACCGCTCCTGGGCGGGGTGCCGGAAGCGCTCGTACCGCTGGTGCGGGAGTGCCTGGCCAAGGATCCGCGACAGCGCCCCACCGCCGAGGTCCTGCGGGCGCGGCTCGGCGCCGCCGGGGAGGACGACTGGAGCGGCTCCCTGCCCGCCGCGCTCGTGGAGGACGTCGCCCGCCGGGAGGCCGAACTGCGGCGCCTGCTGTCCGCGTCGCAGCCGCCCGTGTCCGGCGTCGCAGCCGCTGCCGGGACCGGGGCGCCGCCCCGGCCGTCGGCCGCGCCCCTGAGCGCCGCCCCGGGCTACCCGCCCACGGCTCCCGGTACTCCGCCGCCCTCCCCCGCCGCCACCGCGGGGCTTTCCGGGCGGCGGTCCTCCCGTCGGGGCCGGGTGCTCGGCGCGGTGGCCGGTGTCGCCGCGCTGGCCGCGGGCGCCGCCCTCCTGGTCCGGTTCCACGGGGGCGGCGACGAGGGCGGGTCCCCCGCCACCGCGGCGTCACGGCCGGCGTCGTCCTCACCGTCTCCGTCAGCTTCGGCGTCAGCGGCGGGAGGGGCGTCGTCCCCGACTGCGTCACTGCCCGCGTCCTGGGCCGGCACCTGGTCCGGCGTCGGGCCCGGTACCCCGGACGCGAACGGCATCACCCGGGCCCGGACGGGCGGGTTCGCCGTCACGGTCACCCTGCGCACCGGCGCCGTGGGCGAGCTCGTGGGCAAGCAGGCCAGCGACGTGCGGGAGGTGTCCAGCGGTCGGAACCTGGGGTGCACCGAGGCCCTGGAGCTCAAGCAGGTCAGCGGGAACACCGTGGTCCTCGCGGCGGTGACCAGCCATCCGACCGACACCGCCGCCACCTTCGACTGCCCCCGGGGCAACCTGTACGTGGTGACCATGGCGGGTCCCGACCGGCTGACCCTCGAATCGGAAGGGGCCCAGTCGGCCGGCGCGCCGTCGGCCCTGAGCCGACGCCCCTGAGCTGCCGGGGCGGGGGTGCCTCAGACCTGCGGTGTGGGGCGGACGGTACCGGGGCGGCAGCTCACCGCCGGGTTGTAGGTCTCGAACTCGCCCAGCGGGTTCTTCTTCCACAGCCAGAGGTGCAGCGCGTAGTGGATGGGCTGGCCGGGGAAGTTGCCGCGCTGCGGGCCCTTGAAGGGCTTCCCGAACAGCGCGGGGCGGTCGTCGCTCGTCGCCAGGTTCTGGTCCCGGTCGTAGACCAGCCACTGGACGCCGACGAGGCGCTTGCCGCCCCGCTTGTCGTCCTCGTAGAAGAGGGCGGTGGGGTGCGCGGGATCGACGGAGTTGTCGAGCTTGTGGTTGAAGTGCGGGTAGCCGAGCGCGCCCGGACCCGAGCGGTTGGTCACGCAGTACTTGTCCGGTACGTAGCCCGCCTTCACCGCCTCATCGTGACGCTGGAACCTGGCGGTCGCCGCGTACGCGGCGGCGAGCGCGCTCGCGGCTTCGCCCGTTTCCGGGCCTACGGGTGCGGGCGTGGCAGCGGCGGGTGCGGCGACGGCGGCCAGGGCGAGCGAGACCGTCGTGGTGAGGACCAGGGCGAGACGTCGGGCCATGCGCGTGACTCCTTGCGACGAGCGGCTGACTGCACCAGCAGCCTGAGCCCCGCCGCGGAGGGCCGCCAGGTGACTGCGGCGGACGGCTGACGGCCGGTCGGCTGACCGCTGCTCGCCCCGCGCGCACCGGCGCTCACCCGAACGCGTCCCGGGTGGTTTCGCGACCGGCTCCGACAGGGAACCGCTGTGCCCGCACGCGGCGAACCTCACGGAGGGTGCGAAGGATGACGCAGGAGAGTGCGGCACCGAAGGACGGCGGAACGGCAACGCGCGGGGCCGCCGAGGCCAGCGGGGCCGGCGGGACGCTCGATGACCTGGTGACCGCCGTGTCCAAGGGGGCGCCGGAGTACCGCGCGTGCCCGCACCCCGTCTACGCGGCGCTGCGCGAGCAGGCCCCGGTGTGCCTGCTCAAGCCCCCGCACGGGATCGACACGTACCTCATCACCCGGTACGAAGACGCCCGGGACGCCCTGTCGGACCCCCGCTTCAGCAAGAACATGCGGGGCGCCATCGACACGTACCACGCCGTTTTCGGCAGCTTCTTCGACGCCCTCGACGACAACGTGCTGTTCTCGGACCCGCCCCGGCACACCCGGCTGCGCCGCGCGCTGCGCAGCGGCTTCACCCCCCGACGGGTGGAGCAGATGCGGCCGAGGATCACCGAGATCGCCGAGAACCTGCTGCGGGCGTGCGCCAAGTCCACCCCGGTGGATCTGATGTCGTCGTTCGCGTTCCCGCTGCCCATCGCGATCCTGTGCGAACTCATGACGATCCCGGAGCGGGACCGTCCCGAGATCCTGGACCAGTTCCGGACGGTGACGCTCGCCCGGTTCGATCCCTCCCGGCGGGCGGAGCTGCAGGCGGCCGAGGCATGGCTGCAGGCCCGGCTGGGGCGACTGATCGCGTACACCCGCGAACACCCCTCGGACTGCTTCCTCAGCGACCTCATCCAGGCGGAGGAGGGGCTCGACGACGCGGAACTGGTGGCGTCGCTGTGGGTCATCTTCTTCGCCGGCCACAAGACCACCGCGTACCAGATCGGGAACTCCGTCCTCGATCTGCTGCTCCACCCCGAGCAGTTGGCGAAGCTCCGCACGGACCCGCTGCTGATCCCGCGGGCGGTGGAGGAGTTGGTCCGCTTCGACGGCTCCGTGGAGACCTCGACCTTCCGGTACGCCGCCGAGGAGGCCGAGATCCGCGGCACGGTGATCCCCAAGGGGTCCCTCGTACAGATCGCGCTGTCCTCGGCGAACCGGGATCCCGAGAAGTTCGGGTCTCCTGACGTGCTGGACGTGACGCGCGAGGGGATCCAGGGCACACACCTGGGATTCGGACACGGCACGCACTACTGCCTGGGGGCCCCGCTGGCGCGGCTGGAGCTCGAAGTCGCGCTCTCCTGCCTGCTGCGGGAATTCCCCGAGATGGAGCTGGCCGACCCGCAGGAGGGCCGGGCCGCCTGGCTGAAGGGCCCCATGGCGGCGTTCCGGGGGCTCGAAAGGCTCCACATCGTCCTGGAGCCGTCCCGGCGCGCCGCGACCGGCTCCCCCGCGCCGGCCGTCGCGCCCGTGACCTCCCGACCGTAAGCAGACCGACCCGACAGGTGGTGGATGGGCATGCCGGATCCTTCGAACGTCTCCAGAGTGGACCTCCTGGGAGTGCCCGCGGAAATGAGGCGGACGGACACCGTCAGCGTGGCGCCCGTCGACCGCGTGGGCACCGGTCCGCACGGCGCGGGTCCGGGCCCCGGCGCGGCACACGCTCCACAGTCGAAGATCGACATGCACCACCACTTCTGCGCACCCGAATGGCGCGAGTGGGCCGAGCGGCACGAACTGATCAAGCCGGGGCAACTGCCGCCGTGGGCGCGGCTCGACACGGAGGCGGCGATCGGCTTCATGGACCGGGCGGGCATCGCGACCGCGGTGCTCAAGCCGATGCTCCCGGCCCGCTACGGTTCGTCGGCGCAGCTGCGCGAGGCCGTCAACATCACGCTCCAGTCGATGGTCGAGGTGGCGACCTCGCACCCGGGCAGGTTCGCGTTCTACGCGCCCCTCTTCCTGGACGACCCGGACACCTCCTCGTGGACCGTGCGCCGCGGGCTGGGCCGGCTCGGGGCGGCCGGCGTCAACGTGACGGCCAACTACGGCGGCGTCTACCTCGGCGACCCGTCGTACGACCGTGTGTTCGGCGAGCTGAACGACCACGGCGCCGTGGTGGACACCCATCCGCACAATCTCCCGGGCTGCCCGCCCGGCGCGTCCGCCGTGCCGGGCATTCCGAACTTCATGTGCGACTTCCTGCTCGACACCACGCGGGCCGCCGTCAACATGATCAGCCGGCGGACGCTGGACCGCTTCCCGGACATCTCCGTCATCCTGCCGCACGCCGGCGGTTTCCTGCCGTACATCGCGTCGCGCCTGCGGGCTCTCGGCCGCTTCTGCGAGCCCCCCGTCGATCCGGGTGTCGTACGTGACTACCTGCGGCGCTTCTACTACGACACGGCCGGGCCGATGGCGGGTGCGGCCGCCCTCATGGAGCACGTGTCCGCCGACCGCGTCCTCTTCGGTACGGACTGGCCGGCGGGCCCCGCCGACACGGTCACGGAGCTGGCGCTGCCCGCCCTCGACTCCGACCCCGCCCTGACGCCGCGACAGCTCCAGGGCATCTACCGCGACAACGCCCTGCGGCTGCTCCCCCAGCTGGCCACCGTCTGACCCGTCGGGGGCTCAGTCCTCGGGGACGAGCTGGCCGTCCTCGTCGAGGGCGGGGTGGATGCGCATGGGAGCCTGGCTGTTGACGTCGGACGGGCGCGGGCACTCCGGTCCGTCCGGTCCCCAGCGCAGCAGTCGGCGGGTGCGGGCGACCCGGTACGTGGTCCCCTGGAACTCCAGCCGGTTGACGCGGCCGGCCCGGAGCGCGTCGGAGGCCGCGGCGTACTCGGCCAGCTCCGGTTCCGCGGCCACCGCGGCGGCCGTCCGGGAGTCGGCCTCCGTGTTGGTGTCGACGGGGATGAGGCCGTGCATGCGCGGCCAGGCCCAGGTCAGGGCGAAGTCCAGCGACAAGCGGGCCGCGTGGGCGCTCGCGTGCGGGCCGACGGCCGGTTTCCAGCCGCCGCGCTCGGTCTCTTCCACGACCGTGAACGTCGGGGGCAGCAACAGGACGTCGGGGTGGGTCTCCAACGCCCGCCGCGCGTCGGCGCGTACGTCCGGCGGGAACCGCTCGCCGGTGTAGCTCAGGCCGCGCAGGGCCAGGCGTTCGAGGGCCTGGGTCGGGGTGAGCGGCGCGTCCGGGTCCAGCAGCAGGTCCGCGTCGATCTCGGGCCCCTTGGCGTTGCGGGACCAGTCGGGGAAGAGCGGCTCCGGGTCGGTGGGGCGCGGCTCTTCGATCCCGCCCGCGCCGGCGGCCGCGTACTCTTCGGCGCGCACGATCCGGTACCGGGTCCCGGCCACGGCCAGTTCGTCGACGGGCTCGCTCTCCAGCCGGGCGACCGCCGACAGCAGCGCGCGGCGTTCCGCCCGGTCGTGCGCCTCGTCCTTCGCGCGGAACCAGAGCAGCGAGTTCAGGCTGTCGCGCGCCACCTGGGGGCATCCGGCCGTCACCGCGATCAGCACCCGCCACGGCTGCGCGTTCCCCGCCCGCGCGCCGTCCCGTACCGCGACCCCGAAGAGCGGGCCGCGCACCATCACGTCGCCCGCGCGGGCCACCGCGTCGACCGCGTCGGCCTCCACCGCCGCTTCCACCGGCTCGACCGGTACCCGTACCACGACCCGGCGCGTACCGCCCGGCTCCGCATTCGCTCGATCCATACCGGCATCCTGACAACCGCGAGGGGATACCGCCGCCGTTTCGCCGGTTCTCCTCCTTGAGGGGCCGTGGCCCGCTATGACTCCGGCCCGGACGTGCTCGTCGCGGCGGGTGGGCGCATGCTGGTGGGGAGATGGCGGGGGCCGTGAACGGGGCGTGCCGATGCGTGTGGGCGAGGCGGGAACCAGGCTCTTCTCGGGCCGGGATCGCGCGGTCATCGCGGCCGCCTCGCTGTCGATGCTGCTGGTGCAGATGGACTGGTTCGCCCTCAACCTGATGCTGCCGGTGATCGCCCGGGACTTCTCCACGCCCACGACGAACCTGCAGTGGCTGGTCAGCGGCTACATGCTGACCCTGGGCGCGCTGATGATCACGGGCGGGCGGGCGGCCGACGTCCACGGGCGGCGCACGGTGATCGTGTGGGGCTTGGCGGGCTTCGCCGTGGTGTCCGTCGTCTGCGGAGCCGCGCAGAACGAGGTCTGGCTGATCGTGGGCCGGGTGGTGCAGGGCGCCACGGCCGCGTTGATCTTCCCGGTGGCGGTGGCGGTCGTCACCGCCCACTTCCGCGACGACCGGCAGGGCCGCGCCGTCGGCACGGTGCTGGCCTTCAGCGCGATCGGGACCGCTCTCGGGCCGTTCGTCGGCGGCGTGTTCGCGGAGCACGTCAGCTGGCGGGCGGTGTTCCTGCTGAACGTTCCCTTCTGCGTCGTCGCCGCGTTCCTGATGCTGCGGTTCGTGACCGACACCCGCGACGAGGAGGCCGGGCACGGCCTGGACCTGCCCGGCGCCGTCACCGTGGCGGGCGGGCTGACCGCCATCATGATCGCGGTCGATCAGGGCGGGCACTGGGGCTGGGGCTCCGCCCCGACGCTGGCCTGTGCCGCCGCCGGGGTGCTCCTGCTGGTCCTGTTCGCGGTGATCGAACGCCGCACCGCCGAGCCGCTGCTGGACCTGTCACTGCTGCGCAACGGGCCGTTCGTGACGGTCACGCTGGCCGGTTCCGTGTCCAACATCGTGTACTGCCTCGTCGCGGTGTTCTCCGCGCTCTACCTCCAGCAGGCCCGCGGCCTGTCCCCGCTCGACGCCGGGCTGGTCTTCCTGGCCCTGTCGGTCGGCGCCGGTGGCGCGAGCTACTGGTCCGGGCACCTCGCGCAGCGCCGGCGGCCGGAGACCCTGATGGCCGGCGGGCTGCTGCTGAGCGGGTTCGGTCTGCTGGCGCTGACCTGGGCCGGTCCGCTCGCCCTCTACACGGCCGTGTTCGCGGTCGTGGGCATCGGGCTCGGGCTCGGCTGGGCGCTGACGAACGTGGCCACCCAGTCGTACGTGCCCTCCAGCCGCCTGGCCGCCGCCTCCGGGCTGGTGCTGACCTCGTTGGTCCTGCTGGGCGCGATGGCCGTGGCGGTGGCGACGACCGTCCTGGAGGTCCTGAGCGGCTCGGAGCAGCAGGCGGCCTCGGACGGCTCGGCCATCGAGAGCGTGCTGAGGGCCGCGGCGCTCCTCGCGCTCGTGGGCGCGGCCCTGCTGCTTCCGCTGATCCGCGCGCACCGGACGACCGCGCCGGCGCCGGCCCTCGATGTGCCCGCGCCCTGATTCCCGGCCCGGAACGGCCGCGCGGTGGCGCGGGCGTTGGACGCCGTGGAGCGCCCGCACCGGCACGAAGCCGGACAACGTCATCCGCCCGCGATGAAATCCGTAGAGTGACCGACCAGTAGCTCTAGATCATCACCCGTGAGCTCGGTTACCGTCATGCCCGCGCCGCCACACCCAGGGCACACGGCCCTGCCGGGACTCGTGGCGCAGGGGAACCACTCACGTTGACGACTGCCCTTTCAGGCATCTTCGCCGTCCGTCCGTATACGCCTCACTGCCAAGTCATCCACGACGAGGGCGACCACGCCGTCATCGGCATCTCCTCCGGGAACTCCTACTTCACCCACGACCGCGTGCTGGATCTCGCCCGGTGGGGGCTCGACCACTTCCGCCAGGTCGATCTCATCTGGACCGACATGCACGTCGGCGAGATGTTCGTGGCCCTCGGCTACCCCGAGGCCGAAGCGCGGCGCAAAGCGGTGAAGAACCTCCGCGGCGTCCGCGCCAAGGTCACCGCCGCCGTCGCCGCCCTGGACCCCGAGGGCGAACGGCTGCGCGGCCGGCCCATGTCCGCGCTCCTGGAGCTCCCCGCCTACCAGCGCATCCGCGCGCGCCTCGACACCCTCATGACCGACGATCCCGAGTTCCGGGACGTGTGCGACCGGCTCGCGGCCCGGTTCCTCGCCGACAAGCTGAACGGCCTGCCACCGACCGGCCTCCAGCGGGAGGTGTGCATCAAGTACGTGTGCGCCGAGGTGCCGCTGTTCCTCGACACCCCGGCCGTCCTCGGCGTCGAGTCCTCGCTCAACTGCTACCACCAGGCCCTGCCGCTGGCCGAGTTGCTGTACGCGCGGGGCTGGGGCCTGCGCGCCTCGCGCAACCAGGGCCACGCCGTCATCACTCCCGCCGAAGAACAGGACCGCCCCGTATGACCACGACGCTCGACCCGACCACGGCGGCAGCGGCCGAGGAGCTCGCCCGGTTCCCGTTCGACGCCAACGGCACGAGGCTGCCCGAAGAGATCGCGCGCCTCCTCGCCGACGAGCCGGTCAAGAAGGTCCGCACCATAGCCGGGGCGGAGGCCTGGCTGGTGTCCTCGTACCGCCTGTGCAGGCAGGTGCTCGACGATCCCCGGTTCTCCCTCAAGGACACCTCGGCTCCGGGCGCGCCCCGCCAGTACGCGCTGACCATCCCCCCGGAGGTGGTCAACAACATGGGGAACATCACGGGGGCGGGGCTCCGCAAGGCCGTGATGAAGGCCCTGAACCCGAAGGCCCCCGGGCTGGAGGCGTGGCTGACCGCCCACGCTCACGGACTCGTCGACCGGCTGGTGGCGACGGGAGTCCCGGCCGACCTGCGCCGCGACTTCACCGTCCCCTACTCCACCGGCCTGCACTGCCACGTCCTCGGCATCCCGCAGAGCGACGGCGCCGGCCTCTACCGGTCGCTGCACGTCGCGTTCATGAACAGTCCCCGCGCCATCCCCGCGGCGGGCATCAACTGGGACCGCGACACGGCCCACATGGTCGACCGCCTGAACGACCCGGCGACGACCGGCCTCATGGGCGAACTCGCCGACCTGCGCGAGGACTGCGACTACGCGCACCTGACGGACGAGATGCTCGCCACCGTCGGTGTCACGATGTTCGGCGCGGGGGTCATCAGCGTCATGGGCTTCCTCACCATGGCCCTCGTGTCGCTGATCCAGCACCCCGGACTCAAGGCCGAGCTGATCGCCGACCCGGCCCTGGTCCCCGCCGCCGTGGACGAGCTGCTGCGCGTCAACCTGTCGATCGCCGACGGCCTGCCGCGCATCGCCACGGAGACCATGCGGCTCGGGGACGTCACCGTGGAGAAGGGGGAACTGGTCCTCGTCCTGGTCGAGGCCGCCAACCACGACCCGGCCGAGTTCGAGGACCCGCACGCCGTGCGCCTCGACCGGCCGAACCCGAACGCGCACCTGTCGTTCGGCGGAGGCGGCCACTACTGCCCCGCCACGGCGCTCGGCAAGCGGCACGCGCAGATCGCGATCGAGGTGCTCCTCGACCGGCTGCCCGGCCTGGACCTCGCCGTGCCGATCGAGCAACTCGTGTGGCGCACCGGGTTCATGAAGCGGATTCCGGAGCGGCTGCCCGTGCTCTGGTGACGCCCCTGCGGCCGGCCGGGGGTCAGGGCGCGTCGGCCCTGGCCGTCAGCCGGCCGACCACCTCGGAGTCGAGGTCGATCCCGAACTCCTCGCGCAGTACCCGCTGAAGGTCTTCCGGTTCGATCTTCCGCTCGGTGCGGGTGCCGTCCGGCAGCGTGGTGCTCCAGGTCAGTCCGTCGATCTGGTGGTGCCGGGCGGCGCTGAACCGCTGGGCGATCAGCCGCTTGACGAAGGGCGAGCGGGGGTGGGTGCCCACGAAATGACTGCCGACCTCGTAGTCGATGGGGTACTGCGGGGTGAGGGTGAAGGTGTGCCGGTCGAGCCAGCCGCCCGCCCCGTACTGGTGCAGCCACCAGTGCTCGAAGCCCTGTGCGTCCGGGCGCCGTTCCACGCGGAACCGCCATCCGTCGGCCTCCGCCTCGGCTCCGTCGGCGAGTTCGACGGGCTCCAGCGGGCCGCCGCCGAACCCGACGTCGCACAGCCAGGTCCGGTCGTCGTCGGAGGGGGCCACGGTCAGCAGGGCGTGGGTCGCCGGGAGGATCTTGTCCGCGCCGAGCGAGACCCGGCCGGTGTGGGCGGTGAACCGGAAGCCGAGCTTTTCGAGAGCGGCGGCGAAGAGCGTCACGTGCTCGTAGCAGTAGCCGCCGCGCGCCCGGCGTACGAGCTTGTCCTGGACGGACTCGACGTCGAGCGGGAGCGGGATGCCGAGGACGGCGCTGACGTTCTCGAACGGGATCGAGGTGGTGTGGGCGCGGTGCAGCGCGCGCAGGCAGGCCAGGGTCGGTGCGCGTTCCCCGGTGTGGCCGAGGCGTTCGAGGTAGGCGTCGAGGTCCAGGAGCTCCCCGTGCCAGCTGTCCCCGCGGTCGTGCCGTGCGGTCGTCATGCTCGTACTTCCTTCACCGTGTGGGCCGTCACCCGGCACAACCGGCCTCGGATGACGGATCTTCCATGGAAGAGCAGCCCACGGTACCTATTGGTACTGTTTTCGTACTGTTCAAGACGTTTTATGGAGGTCTTGTGTCCTACGCCTCCGCGCTCGTCCGCCGACTGACCGTGACCGCCCTCGCCTGCTCGGCCTGCCTGACCGTGCTGGTACCCGGTCCGCCTGCGCAGGCGTTCTCCGGCGGCAACCACGAGAAGATCACCCGCGCCGCCCTGAAGTGGGAGCCCAGGTCGCTGGCGGCGATGGCCGACTCCCGCGACGGGGCGATCGTGGCCGACGACCAGGGCGCCTACTTCGACCTCGGCATCCTGCACTGCGACAACGCCGATTACCTCGCCCCGCGCTACGCGGCCGGATATCCGCGCACCCGCGACGAGGCGACCACCGAGCTGCTCGCCTGCGTCCGGGGCTCCGTCGCCCGCCAGCGGGCCGCCGTACGGTACGCCGACGGGCTGGTCGACGCCCGGGGCAGGATCATCGCGCGCGAGAGCGACCTGGGCTCCCCCTGCACCTGGAACGGACGCTCCCGCCGCGCCAAGTGCGACGTCCTGGAACAGCTCGGCCGCGGCTGGCACCCGATCGAGGACTTCTACTCGCACGGCAACTGGTCCGACAGGGCCGGCTCCGGTCCCCTCGGCATCTCCAATCCCCCGGGGCTGAACCGCACCGGCATCGCGCCGTTCTTCGACATCCGCCGCTACAGCTCCATGAGCGACGCCGACTGGACCAGGGAAGCCGCCGGCAAGGTCCCCGAGGACCTGGCCACCGGCTGCTACCCGGACTTCGACTCGACCGGTACCAAGCCCGCCGGCTGCGCCGGGCGCGTCCAGCACACCGGCACCCTCAACAAGGACACCGAAGTCGCCCGGCGCTCGGCGAACGGCAACTTCCAGCGGGCGACGGAGCTCGCCGCGCGGGACATCTCCCGCCAGTGGAAGGACTTCGCCGCGGAGCTGGTCGCGACGTACCCCGAGAACCGGCGCGGGGAGCAGATGGTCTGCGCGCTCACCCACGACGCTCCGGAGTCCGGCTGCCGCTGACCGGCCCCGCGTGAGCCGCGTCGCTCACCAGGCGGCGCCGGCGATCTGGCGGGTGGCGGCGTTGAGGGTGTTGAAGAGCTTGGTCAGGCCGATCATGGTGATGATGCCGGCGAGCTCCTTCTCGTCGAAGTGGTCGGCGGCGTCGTCCCAGACCGGGTCGGGGACGCAGTCGCCGGTGTCGGCCTGGCGGGCGCAGGACTCGGCCAGGGCGAGGGCGGCCCGCTCGGCGTCCGTGAAGAACGGGGCCTCGCGCCAGGCGGAGACGGTGGCGAGGCGCTCGTCGGTCTCGCCCGCCTTCCTGGCGGTCTGGAAGCCGGACAGGACGCAGGGGGCGCAGCCGTTGATCTGGCTGACGCGGAGGTGGACGAGTTCCAGGGTCGGGGCCGGGGCGCCGCTGGAGTGGATCGCCTTGTAGAGGTTCATGATCGCCGGGGTGGCGTCGAGAACGGTGGCCGGGTTGGTCATGCGCGCCTTCATGGGGTGTCCCTCCGGGGGATCGTCGTTGCCTTCACCGCACTGACGGATCCCGCGGCCCGTGTGTGACGGCGGGGGCAGATTTTTTTCGGCCCGGCCCGTGGTGTACGAAGTCTGTCGTGAAGGAACAGATTCAGCCCTCGACCGTCCGCGTGTTCATAGCGCTCGCTCCGCCCGACGACGCGAAGGAAGAGCTGGCGCGGGCGCTCGGGCCCGCCTACGACGCGTACCCGCGCATGCGGTGGAACCGCATCGAGGACTGGCACATCACCCTGGCGTTCCTCGGCGAGCTCCCGGTGGGGGCCGCTGCGCTCCTGCGGCCGCCGCTGGCCGATCTGGCGGCGGCGCGTCGGCCCGTACGACTGGCGATGCGCGGCGGCGGGCACTTCGACGAGCGGGTGCTGTGGAGCGGGATCGAGGGGGACCTTGAGGATCTGCACCTTCTCGCCACCGATGTCCGCCGCGTGGTCAGGGAGTGCGGGGTGGAGTTCGAGGAGCGGCCCCTGCGCCCCCATCTGACGCTGGCCCGGTCCCGTCGCGACGACCCCTCCAGCGTGACCGAGGCCGCCGCCGAGCTCGCCGGGTTCACCGGCCGGCGGTGGGAGGCGCGGCGGCTGCACCTGGTGGGCAGCAACACGGGCCGGGGACCGGGGCCGATCCACTACCGCGACATCGAGGCGTGGCGCTTCGGCGGCGGCAGCTGACCGCGAACGCCCCGGCTCGCCCCGGCTCCGCCGGCCCGGCCCGGCACAGGACCTGACACTCCGTTCGACCGAAAGGGAACACACATGAGCGAGCACTTCGACGTCGTCGTACTCGGGGCGGGTCCCGGCGGTTACGTCGCCGCCATCCGCGCCGCCCAACTCGGGCGCCGGGTCGCGGTCGTGGAGGAGAGGTACTGGGGCGGTGTCTGCCTGAACGTCGGCTGCATCCCCACCAAGGCGCTCCTGCGCAACGCCGAGCTGGCACACCTCTTCACCCACGAGGCCAAGACCTTCGGCATCAAGGTGGAGGGCACGGTCTCCTTCGACTACGGCGAGGCGTTCAACCGCAGCCGCCGGGTCGCGGACGGGCGGGTCAAGGGCGTCCACTACCTGATGAAGAAGAACGGGATCACGGAGATCGACGGCCGGGGCACCTTCCTCGACGCGCACACCCTCCGGGTCGCCCAGCCCGACGGCAGCACGCGCGAGGTGTCCTTCGACGACTGCGTCATCGCGACCGGCGCCACCCCGAGGCTGCTGCCCGGCACCCGGCGCAGCGAGCGCGTGGTGACGTACGAGGAGCAGATCCTGGCCGACGACCTGCCGGGGTCCATCGTGATCGCGGGCGCCGGCGCCATCGGTGTCGAGTTCGCCTACGTCCTGCACAACTACGGCGTCAAGGTCACGATCGTCGAGTTCCTCGACCGGATCGCCCCGCTGGAGGACGCGGAGGTCTCCGCCGAACTGGCCAAGCAGTACCGCAGGCTCGGGATCGACGTGCTGACCTCGACCAGGGTCGAGTCCATCGACGAGTCGGGGCCGCGGGTCCGCGTGCACGTGACCGGCAAGGACGGCGCCCCGAAGGTGCTGGAGGCCGACAAGGTGCTCCAGGCGATCGGCTTCGCGCCGAACGTGACCGGGTACGGCCTTGAGGCCACCGGGGTACGGGTCACCGAGCGCGGCGCCATCGAGGTCGACGGGCGCTGCCGCACCTCCGTCCCGCACCTCTACGCCATCGGCGACGTCACGGCGAAGCTGATGCTCGCCCACACGGCCGAGGCCATGGGTGTGGTCGCCGCCGAGACCATCGCGGACGCCGAGACGATGGAGCTCGACTACCCGATGATCCCGCGGGCCACGTACTGCCAGCCGCAGATCGCCAGCTTCGGCTGGACGGAGGCCCAGGCGAGGGAGCGGGGCTTCGACGTCAAGGTCGCCAAGTTCCCCTTCACCGCGAACGGGAAGGCGCACGGCCTGGGCGACGCGGTGGGCTTCGTGAAGCTGATCGCCGACGCCGCCCACGGGGAGATCATCGGTGCCCACCTGATCGGCCCCGACGTCACCGAGCTGCTTCCGGAGCTGACCCTCGCCCAGCAGTGGGACCTGACCGTGCACGAGGTCGCGCGCAACGTGCACGCGCACCCGACGCTGGGCGAGGCGGTCAAGGAAGCGGTCCACGGGCTGGCCGGACACATGATCAACTTCTGAGCCACGGGGGCGGCGGCGGGTGGAGGCCCGCCGCGGCCTCAGCCGGTGGGGGTGTCCTTCGGACCGGAGGGCACCTCCAGCCCGATGGACTCGGCGGCCACGGCGATGGCGAAGTCGAAGTAGGCGGCCTCGTCCCGGACGCTGTCGTGGGTCCGGCTGAAGACCTGGAACACCAGGAGACCGATCAGGTTGCTCCACAGCACGATGCCGCGCTCGACGAGGTCCGAGAACGGGGCCTCCGGCACACCGCCGAAGAGCGCCACGGCCTCGGGCCGGAGCAGCGGCGGCCCGGGCACCGCCCGCCGGGGCGGGGTGAGTTCACCGGCCTCCAGCGCGGCCCGTACGATCCCGGCCAGCACCGCGGGGGTCCGCGAGGCGGGCGGGACGGTGTCCTGCGGGGCGTGGTAGCCGGGCACGGGCGAGCCGTAGATCAGCGTGAACTCGCCGGAGTTGGCGAAGGACCAGGCGCGCAGTGCGCGGGTCACCGCGAGGAGCCGGGCGCCCGCCGACGCCCCGGCGGCGACGGCGGCCCCGTCGGCCCGCTCCATGGCGGCGGCGGAGTCGTCGTAGGCGTCGACGACGAGGGCGGTCAGCAGGTCGTCCCGGTGCGGGAAGGCGCTCTCCACCTCGGTGACGGTCATGGCGCCGGCCCGGGCGACGGCGTCCAGGGACAGCCCTCCGGCGCCCAGTTCCACCAGGAGTCGGCGCGCGGCGGCCTTGACCTCCGCCGGCCGGGCGGTGTTCTCGTCGGCAGCGTGTGTTCCGGAAAGATCCATGGCCAAACCGTACCTGTCGGCGACGAAGTCCCGGGGGCCCTGTGCCCGGGGATCGGTGTGCCCGGGGATCGGCGGTGATCCCCGGGCACGGCCGGGCGCAGGTCAACTGGCCCGGGCGCCCCGGCGGGTCAGCGCCTGCGGTCCACCACGGCCCGCAGCTTTCCGCTCGTCGGCGTGCGCTCCAGGGCGGCTCCGTCCACCAACTCGACGGTGAAGTCGAGCAGGTTCTCCGTCACGGCCGAGCGCACCTCCGGGTAGGCGGCGAGGAAGGCCTCGCGCGCCGCGGCCGGTTCGGGGGCGTGGGTGCGTTCCATCCGGAGGGTGAGGGCCTCCCGGGCGGCTCCGCCGGTCAGGACGGCCTGCATCTCGCCGACGTAGCGCAGTCGTTCCTCCGCCACGGCCACGAAGCGGCGGTAGTTGAGGAAGTACGTCGCCACCCGCATCACCTCGCCGAGCCTGCCGAGCAGTTCGAAGCGCGGGGCGTGGCTGCCGCAGGCGCAACGGCCGGGCAGGGCGCGGCCGAGGTCGCCGATGACGTAGCGGTCGAGGTGCTGGCCCCGGCGGGCGCGGGTGGTGAAGACGAGCCGGCCCGTCTCCCCCGCTGCGACGGGGCGGTCCTCGTCGGCGTCGAGGATCTCCAGCGTGTGCAGGTCGGCGTGGAGGTGGTGGACGCCACCGCTGCTCTCGGTGCACTGGTAGCCGAGGGGGCCGAGGTCGGTGCTGCCGTAGGTGATGGAGTGGATGACCTCGATGCCGAAGCTCTCGGTGAGGGTGCGGCGCTGTTCCTCGGTGAAGTGCTCGCCGCCGTAGTAGATCTTGCGCAGGCCGCCGTAGGAACGCAGGCGCTCGCCCTCCTCGTGGAGGAGCTGCCAGAGGTACGAGGGCATGCCGAACAGGGTGTCGACCTCGTACGCGACGATCATCTCGGCGGTGGCCCGGTGGTCGGGGCCGGCGGCCATCGGCATCTGCACGCCGCCCAGGCGTTCCAGGATGGAGAAGAAGCTGATGAACCCGCCGTACATGCCTCCGCAGTAGAAGAGGTTGGCGGTGCGGTCGCGGGCCGGGTCGTAGCCGGCGGCGAGCAGGCCGCGGGCGGCGGCGTGCATCTGCGTGTCGTAGTCGTCGTAGGTGAAGAGGGACAGGGCGGGGGTGCCGGTGCTGCCCCCGCTGCGGAAGTACAGTTCGGCGTCGCCGCGGTCGACGCCTCGGTTGAGGTCCTGGACGGCGGCCTTGTCGAGCAGCGGCCCGGCGGGGCGCGGGAAGGCCACCGGGCGGGCGAGGTCGTCGAGGCAGGCGGTGGCGGCGAAGCGCGCGTCGGTCTGGACGGCGACGCGGCGGCTGTAGCGCTGGAGGGCGTAGACGCCGTCGTGCGGTTCCCCGGCGTATCCCGCGGTCATGGCGCCGAGGGGGGTGACACGGGTGGCGCCGGCGGCCAGGACCAGCGCGGAGAGCTCGGCGATGTCGGTGCGGCTGCCCGCGATGCCCGCCGTCTGGAGGTAGCGGCGCATGGGGCGCAGCGTGGCGATGAGGTTCTTGCGGGGCAGCGGCTTGACCCAGACGGTGCGGTGCAGCGGTGAGGCGGTCAGCGCCGGGCGGGTGTCGGCGATGACGCGCCAGGTGCCGTCGGGGGCGGCGAGGACGCGGGTGAAGCCGAGGTGTTCCTCCAGCCGGGCGAGGTGCTCGGTGGTGGTGAGCTCGGCGTACTCGGCCGGGTCGAGCTCCTCTTCGGCGGGTGCCGGCCGCGCGGCGAGGGCCGCGGCGAGGCGGTCGGCGAACGCGTGGAGTTCGCCGGTGTCCTCGGTGTCGAGGTAGACGACCTGGGGGCTGGAGCAGGCCTGCTGCTCGAAGAGGCAGATGTCCTCGGCCAGGCCGGCCAGGGCCCTCTCGTCCGCCCAGGCGTCGGCCGTGAGGTAGCCGAAGGAGATCTTGTGCCCCCACTCCACCAGTCGGCAGCCGGCCGGGACGTGGGCGGCGACGCCCTCGACGGCGGCCTCGCCGCCCCAGACCGCGACGGCGTCGGCGGGCGCGCACATCAGCCGCAGCCAGTCCTCGCGGGAGGAGGGGAAGCGGAGCACGATGACGCGCTCGGCGAGGGCGCCGGTCGGGTCGAGCGCGGCGAGTTCGGCGAGCAGGTGCTGGGCGAGGAGGGTGTCGGCGCCGCTGGTCTTGAGGACGTTGACGTTGCCGGCGAGGAGCCCCTCGACGAGGCTGAGCGGGGCGACGGTGGCGGCGTTGCCGGGGGCGATGTGGGCGACCAGGCCGACGGGCGCCCAGGCCTCGTAGACGGTCTCCTTGGCGTCGGGCCGGTTCAGCCGCTGCGGGGCGGTGCCGCCCAGTTCGCGGCGGAGTTTGCGGGTGAGCGCGCCGCGGCCGAGGAACGCGGCGAGCTCGCCGAGGAGTTCCTCGGTGTCCGCTTCGCCGCCGGCGGGCAGGTGCGGGGCGAGGCGGGCCCGTACGGGGTGGGCGGGGTCGGCGAGGGCGTGGGAGAGGGCGTCGCAGGCGGCCAGGACGGTCTCGGTGTCCAGGGGCGCGGCGAGCACGGCCTCGACGGCGGCGGGCAGGGTGGCGAGGCGGCGGGCGGCCTCCTCGTCGCCGATGAAGGTGCCCTGCCAGTAGTGGTGGTGGGTGGTGGTGTCGGTCATGACATTCCCTTCATCAGTTCGGCGGCGGCCACGGCACAGCTGCGGTTGCGGCTGACGCCGGCGCGGCCGTGGATGGTGAACCACGGGGTGGTCAGCTCGCAGCCGCACTCCTCCCCCGGGTGGAGCGAGGCCAGGTCGCCCATGACGACGCTCTGCGCCGGTACGGAGGTGATGTACGGGGACACCAGGTGCAGGTAGCCGCGCTCGCCGTACGGGAGGGGCTCCAGGGTGCGGGTGGAGCGGATGAACACGCGTGACCAGACGGGCGCGTGGAGGTTGTGGTGCGAGCACTCGATGTACGGGATGCAGTGCTCGACCGAGCCGAAGGTGTCCCGGATCCGCTCGGAGGGGACCCCCAGTTGCTCGGTGACCCGGGCGTACAGCTCGTGCTTGCCGATCTGCCGGTCGGTGTGGCCCTTCCAGCCGCCGCCGAGGATGATCAGGGAGCCTTCCGGCAGCTCCAGCGGCGCCATGCCGAGGGCGCGCATCCGCTCCAGGGTGAACCAGAGGAAGGCGGGGAAGCCGAGGATGCGGACGGGGACGTCGTCCTCGGCGAAGCGGCGCAGTGCGGCGACGCAGCCGAAGGGGTCGAACTCGTGCCCGTTGCCGGTGTTGCGCAGCGCGTACTCGACCTGCCGGGCCGGGGCGAAGTCGCACAGGTAGTTGTCGGTGAACGAGGTGCCGAGGTTGAGGTCCCGGGCGGGCTCGTAGCTGTAGAGCAGGTAGTTGACCGGCTGGTCGGGGGTGATCCAGCCGTTGTGGTCGAAGATGCGGGCGACCATGCGCTGCGCGGAGCGGATGGTCCACTCGTCGAAGAACATCTGCGACTTCTGTCCGGTGGTGCCGGAGGAGGTCAGGTGGAGGTGGACCTCGTCCTCGGGTATGGACAGGACCTCGTGGCGCTTGAAGAAGTTCGCGTGCACCAGGGGCGCCCGGTACGGGGCGTCCTGGCGCTCCGCGTCGTGGAGGGCGCGGAAGAACGGGGAGCGGTCGTGGTGCCAGGCGTTGATCTCCGCCATGGCGGCGGTGAACAGCTCCTCCTCGGCGGGGCCGCTGGTGTAGGGCAGCGTCAGGTCGCAGAGTTCCTGTACCCGGCCGAGGGCCGCGGCGTCGGGGACGTCGACGGGGGCGAGATGGGGTTTCGAGGGGGTCATGAAGCAACCTCACGTACGGGCAGATGCGTCGACGCCCAGGCCGACACATAGGAATCGAGGAAGGGCTGGAGCGGCGGGTCGACGACCACGCCGCGGAAGTCGATGTGCTCGGTGGTGCGGGACATCACGACGTAGTCGTGGAAGCCGTCCCCGTCGCGGCGCATGGCCGGGTAGAGGGCTCCGGCGATGAAGCCCTGGGCGGAGAAGGCCGAGAGCGCGGCGTGCTGTTCCAGGGGGACGAGCGCCTCGACGTAGCCGGCTCCGGCGCGGGTGAGGGTACGGGTCACCGGCTCCAGCCAGCCGGCGGCGGCCGCCGGGTCGGGGTGGGCGGTGACCAGGGCGCAGTACCCGCCGGTGCGGTTGAGGTACGCGTACACCTCGAAGGAGCCGTCCTCGGGGGTGAGGAGGATGTTCGGGGTGTGCAGCGGGTAGAACCAGCGCCCGGTGTCGGGGAACTGCGCCCGGAAGCGGCGGCGGACGAAGGCCGGGGCCTCGATGATCTCCAGCGGCGCCGGTGCGAACCCGGTGGGCGCCGGCGGCGACGGTGTGGGCCGGGTGTCCGCGTAGCTGATGTCCAGGCTCACCCCGGCGGTCCGCAGCAGCGGCAGCAGGGAGGCGGGGACCTCGGCGACCGGGACCCGGCGGTCCAGTACTCCGGGCGAGTGACGCGCGTAGAGTGCGAGGCTTTCGCGGCTGCTGAGCTCCACGGCGTTGGGCAGGATGCCCAGCGGGCGGAAGCCGTTGCGGGTCACGACGCGCTGGGGGCCGGCGCTGACGGTCCGTACGGTGGCGTAGACCGAGTCGAGGACGCCGGCGTCGAGGGTGCCGGCGCACAGGGCCTCGGTCAGCTGCCCGGCGAGCCCGGTTCCGCGCTGGTCGGGGTGGACGGCGAGCCCTTCGAGACGGCCGACGCGGCTGCCGGCCTCGCTGTGGATGGCGGCGGATCCGGCGAGGGCTCCGGTACGGGGGCAGCGGGCGACGAGCCAGAGGGTGTGCGCGTCCTGGATGAGACGGGACATCTCGGCGGGGTCGGTGCCGAGGGCCGTGGGGTAGTGCGGCCCGTAGACGGCGTAGTAGAGCTGGCGGAGGTCGGCGATGTCGGCCGGGGTGGCCTGCTCGATGGTGGCGGTCATCGCGCGCCTCCCGGGGCGGCGGTCTCGGCCTCCGGCCGGGTTCCGGGCTGGGGCTCGCCCTCGCCCTCGCCCTCGTTCTCGGTCCCGGACTGGGGCTCGGTCTCGTTCTCGGTCCCGGGCCGGGGGTCGGTCCGCGGTGAGCCGTCCGGCGTGCGGGAGTGCGCGGGCCCGGGCAGCAGGGCCAGGGCGAGGGCGGCGGGCACCAGCCCGGCCGCCTGGATCAGACACAGGGTCTGGGCGGAGAGGTGGTCGCCGAGCATGCCGAAGAGCAGCGAGGCGACCGGGAAGGTCGAGCCGAGGACGGCCTGCATGACGGCGAAGAAGGCGGGCTTGTCGGCGGCCGGGACCAGCCGCTGGAACAGGGCCACGAAGCGGACGCCGATCACTCCGACGCACCAGCCGGCCACGAGCAGGGCGCCCGCGATGACGGGCCGGGCGGCGATCAGGCCGGGGACGGCGAGGGCGACGGCCATCGCGCCCAGCAGCGCGGAGCCGACCGCGGTGGGCCGGCCGGGCACCCGGGCCCCGGTGACGGAGCCGATGAGCGTGCCCACGCCGAGCGAGGCCTCCAGGAGGGCGATGGTGCCGCCGTCCCCGTGCAGCACCGAGGCGGTGTAGAGGGGGATGACGACGAAGACGGCCGTGGTGAAGAGGTTGGCCGCGGTGAAGCAGAGCAGGATGGCACGGACGTACGGCATCGCGCCCAGGATCTGCCGCAGCGTGCGGCGCGGCGCCCGCGCGGCGTCGCCGCCGTCCTCCTCCGGGCTCTCCTCCTCCGGGCCGTCGGCGCCGGGGAGGGCCTCGGCCGGGGTGCGGAAGCGTACGGTCGCGATCAGCAGCGCGGCCGCCGTGTAGGCGACGGCGCAGCCGACGGCGAGGCCGGCCATCCCGGCCTCGTCCACGACGAGGGCGCCGAGCAGGGCGCCGCCGAGGCTCGCCAGTGACTGGGTGGACAGCTCGAAGCCGGTCGCGGCCTCGATGTCCGCGTCGTCCACGAGTTCGGGTACGGAGGTGGTCAGGCAGGGGTCGAAGAAGGCCTGGCAGGTCGCCAGGGCCAGCGCGGCCGCGTAGGCGGCGGCGACCGGCAGGTCGCTCACGCAGGCCCAGCCGGCCAGCGCCGCGGCGGCCGCTCCCGCGCCGCCGGCGGCGGTGCGCAGCAGCGAGCGGTGGGCGGTACGGGCGATGGCGCGGGCGACGAGCGGGGCGAGGGCCACGGCGGGCAGTGTGCTGACGGCCATGAACAGCCCGGCGGCGAAGCCGCCGTCGCCGGAGACGGCGTAGCCGATGAGCCACCAGGAGGTGCCCACCTGGAACATGCGCACTCCGGCCTGGGTGAGCACCTGGCCCAGCCATACGGTTCCGAAGGCGCGGTTGCGCAGGACGAGGGGGAGCCGGCGACCGGCGGCCGGCGTCGGGGTGGTCATGCCGTGGGCCTCTCGTCGATGACGCGGACGAGCTTGCCGGAGCGGGAGTTGACCACCAGGTCGCGGTGGCGGACCCACTCGACGCGCAGCGGGTGGACGTACCCGGCGGCGATGCTGTCGGGGTAGAGCGGCCGGGCGGCGTTCAGCCCGGTGACGACCTCCTCGGCGCAGCCCGCCAGGCCGGCCGGGTCCTGGCCGGGGGCGGTGGCCAGGCGCAGCACCAGGCCGTCGCGGCCGTCCCAGCGGCGTACGACGAGCTGCATGCCCGTGACGCGGCCCTCGAAGTCGGCCTTGGCGACGGCGTCCGTGGCGTCCTGCCAGTACAGCGAGACGGGTCCGACGCGGACGCCTTCCTCGGCGCGGCCCAGGATCCGGAAGGTGCCGCCCTCCGCGCCGGTGTCGGTCCACTCCGCGCGGTCGCCCGCGGGGTAGCGGATGACCGGCATGAGGCGGCGGAAGAGCTGTGTGACGACGACCCGCCCGGGGCGGCCCGGCTCGTGGATCGGTTCGCCGGTCGTCTCGTCGAGGATCTCGACGATGGTCTGCGGGGTGAACGCCCGGTGCGTGCGGGTGTCGGGGCCGGGTACCGGCCGGCCGAGGAGGCCGCCGTCGACGCTGGCGTAGCCGAGCGAGCGGGCTTCGGCATGGGGGAAGGCGGCCGCGAGGAGGCGGCGCTGGTCGGCGAAGAGGGCTTCACCGCCGAAGAACAAAAGCTCGACGCCCGGCAGTTGACGGCCCAGGGAGATCAGGTGCTCGGCGAGGCGGCAGAGGGTGGTCGGCGTACCGGCGACGACGTGCGCGGCGAAGTCTTCGATCGTGGAGAGCGTCGAATCGAGCGGTGCGCCGCCGCCGATGGGCAGCCGGACGTTGGCGACGGGGGCGTTGGCGAGCGAATCCAGGATGAAGAGGAAGCTGGCGTAGAGCTCGCCCGCGTAGAAGAGGTCGGCGACCCGATGGCCGGGCCGCAGTCCCGCGTCGACGAGGCCGGCGCCGAAGGTGGTGACGAACTCCTGCCATTCCTCGCGGGTGTAGTACGAGAAACGCGGTGTCCCCGTGGTTCCGCCCGTCTTGAACGCGACGGCCTCCGCGAGCGGGGCGGTCAGCACCCGGTTGTCGTGCAGGGTGTTGGCTGCCCAGAACGCGTCCTGATCCACCACGGGCAGATCGGTGAGCCGGTCCACCTGGGGCGGCAGGTCGGCGTAGAGGTCGGCATAGAAAGGGGAACAGTCACGGGCGAAGCGCACGAGATCTGAAAAACGCTGGACGGGCATGCTGCCTTTACCTAGAACGGTGAGAGTCGAATTAGTCGGGTGCAGGCGACGAACCGGGGTGTGGCGGTACTCACACTTCCCCTGCCGGTTGATCGGTCAACAATGCATTCCTCGTGCAGAGTTGACGCGACGGATCCCGGCCTGACGCCTGTTCACATGATGAGACAAATGCAACGCACTGCCAAATCGAACGCCCCCGTCTCCGGCCAAACACAGCCGAGTTTCGGCCTACCCGACCGAAATCGATCGGCTGTCCGGAGGAGCGGAAAGAGCAACTCCTGCACTGAACAGCAGAGTTATTCGGCGAAGAGCACCGGGATTTGCCTCAGGGGCGAAACGGCGGGGGCGAGACCAGAATCACTAACGGACCGTTTAGGAATGAGGTGCGGGGCCCTCCGCGGCAGTTGGGCAGCGCGGCGGGCCTCGTGGGTCACCTCCTGGGGTGAAGCCCGTACGAAGCGGAGCGCGGCGGCGGGGCTCCCGAAATAGCGTGGGGCGGGTGGCAGGTCCGTACACGAGCAGGAGCCGCTCATGACCGACATCCGCATCGGCGTTCTCGGGTACGGGCTGCGCGGCAGTCTGGCGCGTACCGCCCACCGGCCGGGCCGCGGGGCGGTCGTCGCCGTCCTCGCCGACCCCGACCCCCGGGCCCGCGCGCGGGCCTCGGCGGACTTTCCCGGCGCGCGGGTCGTCGCCGGGCACCGGGAGGTCGTCGGAGCCGGGGACGTCGACGCCGTCCTCGTGCTCACCCCCGACCACACCCATGCCGACCTCGCCTGCCAGGCCCTGCGCGCGGGCAGGCCCGTCTTCGTCGAGAAGCCCCTCGACATCTCCGTGGAGCGCTGCGACGAGGTCCTGCGCACCGCCCACGAGACGGGGACCCGGCTCTACGTCGGCCACAACATGCGGCACATGCCGGTGGTCCGCCTGATGCGCGACCTGATCGGCCGTGGCGCGATCGGCCGGGTCAGGACGGTCTGGATCCGCCACTTCGTGGGCTACGGCGGCGACTGGTACTTCAAGGACTGGCACGCCGAACGCCGCTGCTCCAACGGCCTGTTGCTACAGAAGGCGGCCCACGACATCGACGTGCTGCACTGGCTGGCCGGCTCCTACGCCGAGGACGTCCAGGCGATGGGCGACCTGATGGTCTACGGGGACATCCCGCACCGCCGTGCCCCCGGCGAGCCCAAGACCGACGACTGGTACACGACCGACGGGCACTGGCCGGCCGGGACGCAGCGCGCCCTCAACCCGGTCATCGACGTCGAGGACGTGTCCCTGCTGAACATGCGGCTCGGCAACGGGGTGCTCGCCGCCTACCAGCAGTGCCACTTCACCCCGGACTACTGGCGCAACTACACCGTCATCGGTGACGCGGGCCGGCTGGAGAACTTCGGCGACGGGCCCGGCGGCGAGATCCGGGGCTGGAACACCCGCCGCTCCGGCTACCGGGCCGAGCCGGACGAGACCCACCCCGTCCCCTCGGCCACCGACGAGGGCGGCCACGGCGGCGCCGACCCGCTGCTGATCGACGAGTTCCTGCGGTTCGTACGCGACGGAGGAGCCACGGACACCTCCCCCGTCGCCGCCCGGATGGCGGTCGCGGCGGGCTGCGAGGCCACCGCCTCGCTGCGCGCCGGCGGCGTCCCGCGCCGGGTGCCCCCGCTGGATCCGGGCCTCGCGGCGTACTTCGCGTCCGGCCAGCCGTCCCGAGCCTCCGGCCCGGCCGGGGCGTAGGACGCCCGGCGCGAGCACCGCGCGCCGGGGTCCGCGCCCCCGCGCTCAGGGCACGATCAGGATCTTCCCGCGGGCCTCGCCCCGGTGGAGCTGGTCGATGGCCTGCGCCGTTTCGGCGAGGGGGCAGGTCCGCTGGATCGCCGGGGTCACCGTGCCGGCCTCGACGTGCTGCCTCAGCACGTCGAGGTCCGCCTTCGACTCCGAGGCCATGAACGGCTTGAGGCTGTGGCGCACGAAGGGGTTCAGCAGGACGGCGCGCAGCACCCGGTCCATGCCGCCGAGCCAGCGGCCGCCGTTCTCGCCGCCGATGAGGACGAGGGTCCCGCGCGGGGTCAGGGCCCGCCGCAGGTGGGTGAGGGTGCGGTTGCCGGCGGTGTCGAGGATCAGGTCGTACGGCCGGTCCCCGTCGGCAAAGTCCTCACGGGTGTAGTCGATCACCTCGTCCGCGCCCAGGGAGCGCACCAGCTCCGTCTTCGTGGTGCTGCACACTCCGGTGACGTGCGCGCCGTGGGCCTTGGCCAGCTGGACCGCGAAGGTGCCGACCCCGCCGGCGGCGCCGATGACCAGGACGCGCCGGCCCGGCTCGACGCGGCCCGCGTCGCGCAGGGCCTGGAGCGCGGTGAGCCCGGAGATGGACAGCGCGGCCGCCTGTTCCAGGGGCAGGCCGGCGGGCTTGAGGGCGAGCTTGTCCTGCGAGGCGATCGCGTACTCGGCGAAGGAGCCCTCGCAGATCCCGAACACCTCGTCCCCCGGGCGCAGTCCGCTCACGCCGTCGCCGACGGCCTCCACGCGCCCGGCGACCTCCCGGCCGCGCACGCGGACCTTGGGCGCGCGCAGCCCGTACCCCATCAGCCGCAGCAGCGGCGGCTGACCGCTCATCAGGTGCCAGACCCCGGCGTCCAGGGCGGCCGCCCGGACGGCTATCAGCACCTCCCCCGGACCGGGCTTCGGCGTCTCGATGTCCCGGAGTTCCAGGACCTCGCTGGGGCCGTACCTGTCCTGCACGATCGCCTTCACGGCGCCGTCCCTTCTTCGTCGGAGTACTGGAAGACCTGCTCAAGCGGCACCGCGAAGACGCGGGCGATCCTGAACGCCGTTTCGAGGGAGGGCGAGTAGCGGCCCTTCTCGATGGCGATCACGGTCTGACGGGTCACACCGATGCGTTCGGCCAGGTCGGCCTGGGTCATCTCCGCGTACTCGAAGCGCAGCACGCGGATCCGGTTCGTGATGCCGGTCGGCTTCACCACGACTGGAACCCCCGCCGGTAGGCGGCGAGTTTGACGGCGGAGCCGAGCACCGCCGAGAGCGCGAAGCCCAGGTAGATGGCGTTGGAGATCCAGAAGTAGTCCGCCTCGGCCATGGCGAGAGCCAGCGCGGCCACGGCGCCGATGACGAGGAAGGACTGCCCGGTGTAGTCACCGAGGCGGGCGATCTCCTTGTCGCGCTCGTCCTTGGCGTCGGCTTCGCCGGGCGAGGCGATCGCGACCGCGATGTTCAGCGCGATGGAGACGGCGATCGCTCCCCCGACCGTCCACAGCAGGGGCGCGATGTAGGCGACCTCTGCGAGAGGCATGCCACCGCCGGACCTGGCCAGTACGACGGCCAGGTAGACGGCGTATCCGGCGATGGCCACCACCCCCATGATCCACGCGCGCTTCTCCTGGAAGGCCACGTCCGCACCCACTCCCATGTAAAACAACTTTGACATGGGAAATGTAAAAGCGATCGAACACGATGTCAAGAATTTCATACACCGCCGAGCGTCAGGGCCGGTGTCCGGATCTGACAGAACGCCGTCATTGCGGCCATCACCGGTGACGGTGAGGATGGACGCATGCCCGCTACCCGCCGCGTCGTCATCGCGGTCTTCCCCGACGTCGACCTCCTCGATGTCACCGGCCCCGCCGAGGTCTTCGCGCTGGCCAACCGGGAGACCGGGGGCACGGCGGGCTACCGGGTGCAGCTCGCCGGCCGCGCGGGCGGCGCGGTCGCCACCTCGGCCGGGGTACGGCTCGTCGCCGACCTCTCCTTCGCGGAGGTCGGCGGGGTGCTCGACACGCTGCTCGTGCCCGGCGCGGTGGACATGCACCCCGGTGGCCCGGTCGCCCGGATCGACCGGGACGTCGTGGAGTGGGTGAAGCGGGCCGCCCCGCAGGCCCGCCGGGTGGCCTCGGTCTGCGCCGGCGCGCACCTGCTCGCAGCGGCCGGGCTCCTCGACGGCAGGACGGCCACCACCCACTGGTCGACCGCCGCCCAGCTGGCCGCCGACCATCCGGCGGTGACCGTGGACCCGGACCCGATCTTCGTCCGGTCGGGGAAGGTCTGGACCGGGGCCGGGATCAGCGCCTGCATGGACCTGGCGCTGGCGCTGGTGGCCGAGGACCTCGGCGAGGAGGTCGCGCTGGCGGTCGCCCGGCAGCTGGTGATGTACCTCAAGCGGCAAGGCGGCCAGAGCCAGTTCTCGGTCCCGCTGAGCCGGCCGCCCGCCTCCCGCCGGGACATCGACGAGCTGCGGATGTTCATCGCCGACCACCTCGACGGCGATCTGTCAGCCGCCGCGCTGGCCGGGCGGATGTGCCTGAGCGAGCGCCACTTCGCGCGGGTGTTCCGCCAGGAGACGGGCACCAGCCCGGCCTCGTACGTCGAAGCCGCCCGGGTGGAGGCGGCCCGGCGCCTGCTGGAGAGCACCGACCAGGCCCTGGACGAGGTCGCGGCCGGCTGCGGGTTCGGCTCCGTGGAAACCCTGCACCGGGCGCTGCGCAAGCAGATCGGCACCAGCCCGGCGGCCTACCGCCGCCGCTTCCGCACCGCCCACTGATTCACCGCCCACTGACTCACCGCCCACTGATTTCACCCTGGGCACGCGCGCCCGCCGTGCGGCTTCGCCATGCCCTTTCCCTGCTTCGCCATGCCCTTCCCCCGTCGAAAGGAACACCTCCCATGACCACCGCTTCCACGACCCTGCGTGACGTGATCGGCCTCGGCAACCAGCTGCCCCGGCTCGCCGACAGCACCCTGATCATGATCGACTTCCAGAACACCTACCGGACCGGCGTCATGGCCCTCGAAGGTGCCGAAGCGGCCCTCACGGCCGGCGCGCGACTGCTGGCCGCCGCCCGGGCCGCCGGCACCCCGGTGGTCCACGTCGTCAACGACGGCGGCGAGAACACCCCGTACGACATCCGCGCCGAGATCGGTGCCATCAGCGCGGAAGTCGCCCCCGTCGACGGAGAGCCCGTCGTGGTCAAGGAACTCCCCAACGCCTTCCACGGCACGGACCTGGAGAAGACCCTGCGGGAGCTGGGATCCGGAACCGAGCTGGTCCTGGCCGGCTTCATGACCCACATGTGCGTGACCTTCACCGCCCAGGGCGCCTTCTCCCTCGGCTACCGGCCCACCGTCGTGGCCGAGGCCACCGCCACCCGCCCGCTGACCGCCCCCGACGGCACGGTGGTCACCGCCGCCGCCCTCCAGACGGCGGCCCTGACCACCATCGGCGACCTGTTCGGCCCCATCGCCCCCACCGTCGGCGATCTCGGCGCCTGACCGCCCGCCGGGTACCGCTCACCGGGGCCGTCCGCCGCCGTCCGTACACCCGGCGCCCGGGCCGGGCACTTCCGGCGGCGGCGTCCCGCGTGCGCGCCCGGCCCTCCCGCGTGAGGCTGGGGAGCGGATCTCGCTACCCGCTCTCCTGGAAAGGCCTGACCTCATGTCCTTCACCCAGCGCAAGGACCTCGGGCTGCTCGCCCTGCGCCTCGGAGCCGGCGGCGTGCTCGTCGCGCACGGTGCGCAGAAGCTCTTCGGCTGGTTCGGCGGAGGCGGCATCGAGGGCACGGCCAAGATGATGGAGCACATGGGCTTCACGCCGCCCCGGGAGAGCGCGATCGCCGCCGGGCTCGGCGAGGCGGGCGGCGGCGCCCTGCTCATCCTCGGGCTGGCGACCCCGGCCGCGGGCGCCGCCGCGGCGGGGGCCATGGCCGGGGCCGTGTCGGTGCACGCACCCGCCGGGTTCTTCGCCCAGGGCGGCGGCTTCGAGTACCCCGCCTTCCTCGGCTTCGTCGCGGCCGCCCTGGGCGTGTCGGGGCCGGGGCGCTACTCGCTCGATCACGCCACGGGACACAGGCTGGACCGGCCGGGCCTCGTGGTGCTGGCCTTCGCGCTCAGCGCGGCCGCGGCGACCGTCGTCGTCAATCGGCGCATCGCGTCGCTCGCCGCCGCCGAACGCTCGGAGGCGGACTCGGCCGACGGCCACAGGAACTCTTGACCGATCGCGAACCGATCGCGCCGGGGCGGCGCCGCGGCCCGGATGCCGGCGCCGCCGCGCTGCCCCGGCGCCGCTCCGGTCCCTCGCGTCACACTGGTCCAGACCTGAGCCTTGACGGTCACTTAGCTCAGCTCTTAAATCATGGGTGAAACAAAGCGGTCGGCATGCTCATCCCCGGCCCTGCGCAGGATCTGATATGTCATGAGCATGACTGGACCGCTCCTCGTCCCCCACACCAGGAAGGGAGAGTCGTGAACCGCTCCCGTCTCCCACGGCTCGTGTCCGCGTTCGCCGTTTCGGCCCTCGCCCTCGTCTCCTTGGCCCCCGGCATCGCCGGAGCCGTCCAGCCCCCGGCCGGGAACGCCGCCGCGGTCCCGGCCGCCGCCATCACCTTCTCCGACGAGTTCGACGGCCCGGCGGGCTCCGCCGTCGACGGCGCCAAATGGCAGGTCGAGACCGGCGACAACGTCAACAATCACGAGCGGCAGTACTACACGGCGGGCAACCGCAACGCCGCCCTCGACGGCCAGGGGCACCTGGTCATCACCGCCCGCCGCGAGAACCCGGCGAACTACGCGTGCTGGTACGGCCGGTGCGAGTACACCTCGGCGCGGCTGAACACCGCCGGCAAGTTCACCACCCGGTACGGACACGTCGAGGCCCGGATGAAGGTGCCGCGGGGGCAGGGCATGTGGCCCGCGTTCTGGATGCTCGGCAACGACATCGGCCAGGTCGGGTGGCCCGCCTCGGGCGAGATCGACGTCATGGAGAACGTCGGCTTCGAACCGGGGACCGTCCACGGCACCCTGCACGGGCCGGGCTACTCCGGGTCCGGCGGCATCGGCGCCGGATACTCGCTGCCGGGCGGGCAGGCCTTCGCCGACGCCTTCCACACCTTCGCCGTCGACTGGTCCCCGAACAAGGTGACCTGGTCGGTCGACGGCACCGTCTACCAGACGCGTACGCCCGCCGACCTCGGCGGCCGCGCGTGGGCCTTCGACAAGCCGTTCTTCCTCATCCTCAACCTGGCGGTCGGCGGCTACTGGCCCGGCGACCCCGACGGCAGCACCCAGTTCCCGCGGCAGCTCGTCGTCGACCACGTGCGCGTCTCGACGGCCGACGCCCCCACGACCGGCGCTGCGATCACCGGAGTCGGCGGCAAGTGCGTGGACGTCGCCGGGGCGGCCACGGACAACGGCACCCCCGTCCAGCTCTACGACTGCAACGGCACCGCCGCGCAACGGTGGACGGTCGCCGGTGACGGCACCGTCAGGGCGCTCGGCAAGTGCCTCGACGTGGCCTCCGGGGGAACGGCCGACGGCGTCCAGGTGCGCTTGTGGGACTGCAACGGCACCGCCGCCCAGCGGTGGGTCGTGAGCGGGGCTCGCGACATCGTCAACCCCCAGGCGAACAAGTGCCTGGACGCCGTCGGCAACGGCTCCGCCAACGGCACCCGGCTGCAGATCTGGACCTGCACCGGGGCCGCCAACCAGAAGTGGACGGTGACCGCGGCGTAGGACGCCGCAGCGCCCGGCGGCGCCGTCGAGCGCGCCGTCGGGTACCCGGGGAATTCACGCGCGCAGCAAGCTGCGTTGCTGCACGCGCCACATACCGCGCCTGCACTGGGGGGACGCACCTCCTCACCCCCAGGGAGAGCCGTATGCGCAAGTCGACGCACCTCGCCGTCTCGTCCGCCGCCGCCGTCCTCGCCTTCTGCGCGTTCACCGCGCTGGGCACCGTACCGACCACCGGGGCCGCCGCACGGCCGGCCGCGGCCGGGCGCCCGGTGACGGCCGCCGGCCCCGATTCCCCCGCGCTCCCGCTCACCCGGTCGGCCACCTCCACCGTGATCGCCCCCGGGGTGACCGAGACCTCCCTCGTCGTCGGCCGGACCAACACGGCCGACGCCTGGACCGTCCAGGTCAACCAGCCCCTGACCGACGGCGGCCCCTACGACCGAGCCACCGCCGCCCTCGGGCCCAAGGCCCGCGCCGACCGGCTGGCCGCGGCCCTGCGGGCCAAGGGCTACGCCCCCCGAGTGGAGGAAATCCGTACTCCCGCCTACGCCGACCGCCCGGCCGGCACGCTCGGCTGGACGGTGCGGGTCGGGCGGTACGCCGACCGGCCCGCTGCGGCGGACGTGCTCGCCGGGCTCGCCAGGGCCGGGTTCGCCGGGGAGAACCGGTACACGGCCCAGGACGGCACGGATCCCGAGGCCCTCCAGCGGGTCTTCGTCCTGCGCGTGGACTTCAAGCAGTTCACCGGCCGGGTCGACAGCGACTTCGGGCCGAGCGTCGACGCCACCGAGCACCTGACCGACCTGGTGACCGGCACCCGCGCGCTGGCAGGCATCAACGCCCAGTGGTCCGCGGACAGCGGCGCGCCGCTCGGCCTGTACGTCAAGGACGGCCGGCTGCTGAGCGCCGCCACCCAGGGCCGCGGCGGGGTCCGGATGGCACGCGGCGGGCGGGAGCTGGACGTCGACACGTATACGACGCGGATCACGGTCAGCGCGGGTGGCGCCACCCGGGAGATCGACGGCATCAACCGGATTCCGGGCGAGATCTGGAACTGCGGGGGCGTCGGTGGTGACCAGCCGACCGAGCACCCCCAGCAGGACTTCAAGTGCACCGACGACAGCGAGCTCGTCCGCTTCACCTCCGACTGGACCACCCCGCCGACCGGAGCGGGCGCCGAGGTGGTCCTGGACCGCGACGACCGCGTGACCGCGGTGAACCGCACCCGCGGGGCCAAGCCGCCCGCGGGCGGCTCCACCATCCAGGGCATCGGCGAGGGCGCCCAGTGGCTGATCGGGCACGCGCGTACCGGCGCCCGGCTGGGGATCACGCAGCGCGTCCTGGACGGCGGCGGGCACGACGTCCCGCTCACCGCCGACACCACGATCCTCCAGGTCGGCCCGACGCTGGTCCGGGACGGCCTCGTCTCGGTGAACGCCGTCGGCGACGGGATCATCCGCGAGGGGATCGACCAGACGCACACCTACAACTGGGTGGTCCGCGGCAACCCGCGCTCCATGGTCGGCGTCGACGACCAGGGCCGCCTCCTGCTGGTGGTCGTGGACGGCCGCCAGGTCGGCTGGAGTTCGGGCCTGAGCATCACGGGTGGCGCGGAGCTGATGAAGTCGCTGGGCGCCCGGGAGGCGCTGAACCTCGACGGCGGCGGATCGAGCGTGATGGTCACCACCGGCTCGGGCATCGTCAACCGCCCCTCGGACACCACGGGCCAGCGGTCGCTGAGCAACGTCCTGCTGGTACGTCCGAACGCGGCCGGCCGCTGACGCACGGGGCCGGGGTCGGGGCCGGCCGCTCACCCGAGCGTCTGCCGGTCCCCGCCCTGCGGCTTCCGGCGGGGGCCGGCGACCGACTCGGCGAGGAGCCGGCGCCCGGCCGGGGTGGTGAGGACGCCGCGCAGGGCGGTGTCCCGTACGGCCCGGGCGGGGGCCGAGCGCAGGGTCCAGGCGCGGGTGGCGAGGTCGGTGCGGGCGAGTACGCCCAGGGCGTCGGCGCGGCGGGCGCGGCGCCAGGCCGCGAGCCCCTCGGCGTCGGCCGCGCGGGGCAGCGCGGCCGCGAGGGAAACGGCGTCCCGCAGGCCGAGGTTGAGCCCCTGGCCGCCGACCGGGCTGCACACGTGCGCGGCGTCGCCGATCAGCAGCACCCGTCGGCTCCCGTGGTCCGCGGCGAGGCGCCGCCCGGTGCGGAAGGTACTCGTCCAGCGGCATTCGCGGACGGCAGCCGTCCATCCCCGGGCCGCCGCTTCGGCGGCGAGCGCCGCCGGGGTGGCCGCGCCGCCGGGCGCGGGGCCGTCCGGCAGGTGGAGCACCACCCGGGCCCACCCGTCGAGGTGCATCGGCAGCACCACCAGGAGGCCGCGCGGGCCGCCGACCATGTGCACGCGCGCCG
This sequence comes from Streptomyces sp. ADI95-16, assembly GCF_003721495.1. Taxonomy (NCBI): domain Bacteria; kingdom Bacillati; phylum Actinomycetota; class Actinomycetes; order Kitasatosporales; family Streptomycetaceae; genus Streptomyces; species Streptomyces sp. ADI95-16. The sequence continues at coordinate 687,619 of NZ_CP033581.1, forward strand.
GGTCGAGCGAGGGGGCTTCGACACGGAGGTCGGCGAGCTGCCACGTACCGGCGTAGGTACGGCCGCGGAACGGCGTACCGGACAGGGCGCGGAGCGTGCTCGCCGCGCCGTCGGCCGCCACCACCCAGCGGGCGCGCAGCGGTTCGAGGGCGTCGGAGCGTACGGTGACGCCGTCGGCGTCCTCGTGGACCGAGCTCACGGCCGCGGAGCGGTGTACGCGCACCCCCGCGCACTCGGCCTCCGACGTCCACGTCCAGGTCCGCGCCCCGGTCCGCGCCCGCGTCAACCGCCATGCTAGGCCGCGGGTTCCAGGAGCTGGGGGCCGTTGTTGCGGACGCTGTTGACCGCAGTCGACACCGCGGTCGCCCGCAGGCGGCCGTCCGCGGGGGTGTGGAGCAGCGCGCGCAGGTCGTGGGTGTCCTGGTGGGCGGGGTCGAGCCAGGCCTCGAAGTCGTCCGGGTGCAGGGCGAGGGGCATCCGGGGATGGATCCGGCCGGCCTCGTCGGTGGCCTCGGTGGTGATGATCGTGGCCGTGATCAGCCATGCCTCGGGGGCGTCCGCGTCCGGTACGGCCGGGTCGCGCCAGAACTCGTACAGGCCTGCCATCGCCATCACCGCGCCGTCCTCGGGGGTGATGAAGTACGGCTGTTTGTAGGCCTTGGCCGTGTCGGTGGCGGGGACCGGCACCCACTCGTAGAAGCCGTCCGCCGGCAGCAGACAGCGGCGTTTGGCGAAGGCCCGGCGGTACGCCGGCTTCTCGTGCACCGTCTCCACACGGGCGTTGATCATGCGGGAGCCGACGCCCGGATCCTTCGCCCACGACGGCACGAGACCCCACCGCACCGCGCGCAGCCGGCGCTCCACCTCGCCGCTGTTGTGGTCGGGGCGCTCGGTGACGGCCCACACGGGGTCCGTCGGGGCCACGTTCCAGCTCGCGGCCAGGGTCTCGTCGCTGTCCCACTGGGCCCGGAACAGGTCCGCGAGGTCGCCCGGGGCTCGGGAAGAGGCATATCGGCCGCACATGGCGCCATTCTCCCACTCCCGCTCGACGGAGCGCTTACAACGGGTCGCCCAGCGGCCCGAACCGCTCCACGAGGTGCTCGGCCCAGTGGGCGGCGAAATCGGGCCGGCTCCCGTCCGTGTCGGTGAATCCGTACTCCTCGTAGAGGTCCCACGTCGCCAGCGCGCGGCCGGATTTGGCGATGACGTCCGGATCGGCGGCCAGCGCGGCGACGGCGCGGCCCAGGTACGCGGGGCTCTCGGAGTGGGCGAAGTCCGGGTCCTTGGCCGCGCCGTCACGCCAGGTGGCCTCGGTGACGCCGAAGTGCTCCAGCACGGCCTCGGAGCGCAGGAACCCCGGAGTGAGGGCCACGGCGGTGACGCCGTGCGGCTTCAGCTCGGCGGCCTGGGCGACGGCGAGCCGGATCACCGCGGACTTCGCCAGGTCGTAGAAGAACGAGCCCCGGTAGCGGGCCGTGTTGCCGTCGGTGACCTCGACCACCAGACCGCTCCCCCGGGCGACCATCAGCGGGAGCGCGTACCGGCTGGTGATGACGTGGGTCTCCACGGCCTGCCGCAGCAGGCGCAGGCCCTGCTCCAGGTCCTGCTCCCACAGCGGGTGTTCCCAGTCGGTGAGCGGGTCGCCGCCCCACACGGAGTTGACGAGGACGTCGAGCCGCCCGTCCTGCTCGGCCGCGATCCGCTCGGTCAGGGCCCGGACGTCCGCCGGGTTGCCGTGGTCGGTGCGGACCGGGATGCCGAGCCCGCCGGCCTCGGTCACCCGCGCGGCGGTCTCCTCGATGGTCTCCGGGCGGTCCAGGTCGGAGCGCCCGGCCGTGCTGCTGCGGCCGGTGACGTACACGGTCGCGCCGGCGGCGCCGAGCTGGACGGCGATGCCGCGGCCGCCGCCCCGGGTGCCGCCGGCGACCAGCGCGACCTTCCCGGCGAGTGGGGGTGTCCCGATCGTCATGTGCGTGCCCTCGTCCCCGTTCGTGTTCACGTTCACGCTCGTGCCCTCGTCCTCGTTCGCGTTCTCGTTCGCGGCCGGCTCCGGGCGGTCACGCGTTTCGGTCACCGGCCGCGGTGTGGGGGCCCAGTACGGCGTCGAGCTCGTGCCGGACCCGCTCGGCGAGGGTGCCCCGGCGGTCCAGGGCCCAGCTCAGGGCCGCCCCGGCGGCGATGGCCTGCACCGTTCCGGCGAGGGAGGCGGTGTCCGCCCCGGCGCGCAGTTCGCCCCCGGCGGCGGCCTCCGCGAGCAGCCGCTCGATCGCCCGGCGCTGGGCCCGGTGGACGTCGAGGGCCCGCGCGTGGAGCTCCGGGTCCGTGAGGTCCGCGCACAGGGCGGCCAGGTGGTTGGCGAAGGTCTCCGGTGCGTCCAGCGGGGCCGTCCACTCGGTCATCAGGGCCGCGAGCGCCCCGAGCGCGGCTTCGTGTTCCCCGCGCACCCGGTCCGGCAGCGCGTCCGCGTCCTTCACCGACTGGTCGGCGAGGGCCAGGATCAGCCCCCGCTTGGACCCGAAGCGCTGCACGAGGGTGCCGGGCACCAGCCCGACCTCCCGGGCGACCGCGGCGAGGGTCAGACCCGAGGGGCCGACCCGCCCGAGCACCTCGGTCGCCGCCCGCAGGATCACCGCGTCTTCGACCCCTCGCGGACGTCCGACCACGGCCACCACTCCCTCATCAATTAATAACTGCCTGTTCATTTATTAAAGCGGCCGATGCGCCTTCGGGCAAGGGCAGGACAAGGACCGGCCGCGGCCCGTGCCGCACGGGCTCCGTCGGCTCAGCGGGTGCGGGGTACGCCCGGATGGGGGAAGCTGGGCATGATCGCCGCACCGACGGCGGGACGGACCGCACGAGGAGGTCTCATGGACGCTGCAGGAGACGGCGCTTTCGCTCCCCCACTCCGATCCCGGCCCAGGGCCCGCACGACGTTCCTGCTCTGCGCGGCCGCGGCCTTGGCGGCGGGCACCGTACCCGCCTCCGCACAGACCCGGATCGCCCCGGAGCCGGAGCCGGTCGTGATCCTCGACTGCTTCTCCAAGGCCCACGTACAGCCCGAGGAGTACCTGCTGGCCTGCGGCGACGGCAACAGCCGTCTCGTCCGGCTCCAGTGGGACAAGTGGGGATCGAGGAACGCGACGGCCACCGGGACCAACCTGGTGAACGACTGCCGCCCGTACTGCGCGGCCGGCCGCTTCCACCCGTACCCGGTCACCGTGACCCTCAGCAACCCGAAGCCCTGGCCCGACCACCCCGACGTCCAGCGGTTCACGACGATCCGGCTCCTCTACACCGACGCGGCGCCGGCCCCCGTGCCCAAGGACGTGACGTTCAAGCTCTTCCCCTGAACGAGCCCCTTGACGGGCAGCGGCGCGCGTTGACACCGAGAAGTGTGAGTGGTTTATTACTCACATGAACACGGAACGACGACGACAACTCTCCTCGGCCGAGGAGCGCCGCGAGACCGTCCTGCGGACGGCCATCGGCGCCTTCGCGGCGCGCGGCTACTTCGGCACGACGACCACGGAGGTGGCCAAGGCCGCCGGCATCTCCCAGTCGTACGTCTACCGGCTGTTCCCGAACAAGGAGGCACTCTTCACCGCGGTGGTGGAGCACTGCTTCTCCCGGGTCCGGGCCAGCCTCGAAGAGGGCGCCGCGCAGTCGCGGGGCAGCGCCCCGGAGGCCGTGCTGTACGCCATGGGCGATACGTACGCCCGCCTGATCGCGGACAAGGACCTGCTCCTCGTCCTGACCCACGCCCAGGCGGCGGCCGTGTCCGAGGCCGCCGTGCGCGAGGCCGTACGGACCGGATACGCCCGCATGGTGGAGTACGTGCGCGGCGCGTCGGGCGCCGCGGAGAGCGAGATCCAGCGGTTCTTCGCGACCGGCATGCTCTGCCACCTGCTGGTGTCGCTCGACGTCCAGGACGTGGACGCACCCTGGTCGCGGACCCTCTCGGCAGGGGTCCGGCACTACTGACGGGGACGGCGGACGTCGGCCGGGGCATCCCGGACCACGGACCGCCTTCCTTTTGGGCAAAAGAGTGAGTGGTCAACCACACACAGAGGAGCACCGATGTCCAGCACACCGCCCGCCCACGGGCAGGCCACCACCCGCCCCCGAGCGGTCGCCCGGCCCGCGGCGATCCTCGCGGTGCTCGCCTCCGCGCAGTTCGCCGTCGCGCTCAGCACCTCGATCGTGAACGTCGCCCTTCCCTCCGTACGCGACGGGGTCGGACTGTCCGACGCGGGCATGTCCTGGGTCGTCAACTCCTACGGGCTCGCCTTCGGAGCCCTCCTGCTGCTCGGCGGCCGGGCGGCCGACCTCCTCGGCCGCCGGCGCGTCCTGCTGGCCGGCCTCCTCCTCTTCGCCGTGTCGGCGCTCGCCGCCGGGCTGGCGAGCACCCCCTGGACGCTCGTCGCCGCCCGTACCGCCCAAGGGGTCGGCGCCGCCGCCATCGCCCCCGCCGCCCTCTCCCTGGTCATGCGGCTCCATCCGCCGGGGCCCGCCCGTGGCAGGGCCCTCGGCGTCTGGGGCGCCGTGTCCGGGGCGGGCGGCGCGGCGGGGGTCCTACTCGGCGGGGTCCTGACCCAAACCCTGGGCTGGCCCTGGGTGTTCCACGCCTCCGCCATCGGCGCGGCCGTGGTGCTCCTCGCTACGCTGCGCCTCGTCCCGGGCGGCCTGGAGGAAACCGAGCGGGCTCCGGCACGGCTCGACCTGGCCGGCGCGCTGACCGTCACCACCGGACTCGTGGCCCTCGTGTACGGGCTCACGGCCGCCGGCCGCTCCGGCTGGACGGACCCGCTGGTCCTCGGTGCCTTCGGCGCCGCCGCCCTCCTGCTCACCTTGTTCGTGTTCGTCGAGCGGCGCCACCCCGACCCGCTGCTGCCGCTCGGGATCTTCTCGCAGGGCTCCGTCGGCCCCGCCAACCTCGTCATGACGCTGCTCGGTTCGGTCTGGGTCGGCCTGTTCTTCTTCCTGCCGCTCTACCAGCAACAGGTGCTCGGAGCGGGCCCCCTGGAGGCCGGGCTCGCCCAACTCCCGCTGGCGGCGGCCAACATGCTCGGATCGGCGCTGGCGCCCGCCCTCACCCGCCGCGTCGGTGCGTACCGCACCCTCGTCGCGGGCCTGCTGATCCAAGCCGTCGGACTCCTCTGGCTCGCCCGGATCTCCGCCGACGGCACCTTCCTCACCGATGTGCTCGGCCCCATCCTCCTGATCGGCCTCGGCCTCGGCATGGCGTTCGTCCAGCTCACCGGCGCCGCCGTCAGCGGGGTGCGGCCGGCGGACGCGGGGCTGGCCAGCGGCCTGGTCAACACCACCCGCCAGATCGGCGGCTCGGTCGGCCTCGCCGTCCTGGGGACGCTCGCCGCCGCCCGTACCGCCGGAGCCACCGCACTGCCGCACACCGCGGCCCTCACCGAGGGGTACCGCACCGCCTTCCTCGTCTCCGCCGCCGTCCTGGGCGCCGCGGCGGTCCTCAGCCGCCTCCTGGTCCGCGGCGCACCGCGGCCCGAGCGGGACGCCGCCGGCGCGGACCCCCTGCCGCACTCCCCCGACACCTCCGCCAAGACCCGTTGATCACACCATAGAAGGAGCGCACCATCATGAACGAGCCCTACCTGACCGGCCACTACGCCCCCGTCGCCGACGAGATCACCGCCACCGGCCTCACCGTCGAGGGCACCCTGCCGCCCGAACTGACCGGCCGGCTCCTGCGCAACAGCCACAACCCGAAGCCCGGCATCACCCCCACCCACTGGTTCAAGGGCAGTGGCATGGTCCACGGGATCCGGCTCCGGGAGGGCCGTGCCGAGTGGTACCGCAACCGCTGGGTCCACACCCCCGCCCTCGACGGCGCCCCGTACATGACGGAGAAGGGGCCCGATCTGACCGCCAGCACCGCCGGTACCCACGTCATCGAGCACGGCGGCCGGCTGCTCGCCCTCAGCGAGGCCGCCCTGCCGTTCGAGCTGACGGCCGATCTGGAGACCGTGGGGGCGTACGACTTCGACGGGAAGCTGACCTCGGCGATGACCGCCCACCCCAAGGAGGACCCGGTCACCGGCGAACTGCACTTCTTCTCCTCCTCCCCCTTCCCGCCGTTCCTGATCCACCACGTGGCCTCCGCGGACGGGCGGGTACTGGAGAGCCAGGAGGTCCCCGGGGCGAGCGCCGCCCTCAAGCACGACTTCGCCCTCACCGAGCACTGCGTCGTGTTCCTGGAGGGCTCGGTGACCTTCGACCCCGCCGAGCACTCGGGCATCCCGTACGGCTGGAGCGAGGACCAGGTGGCCCGGATCGGGGTGATGTCGCGCGGTGCCGGCGCGGCCCGCGAGATCCGCTGGTTCGAGATCGGACAGGGCTACGGGATGCACTTCGCCAACGCCTACGAGGACAGGTACGGGCGGATCGTCATCGAAGGCCCGTCCGTGGGCCGCGAGGGCTGGCAGCGCTCCTGGAACTGGTGGGTCGGGGCCCCGGACCGCGGCGCCGAGCCCAACTCCGGTTCCCGCGGCCGCCGCTGGACGGTGGACCTGGCGGTCGGGTCCGTCAAGGAGGAGCAGACCGACGACCTCACCGTGGAGTTCCCAACCATCAACGAGGAGTTCCTCGGGCGCGAACACCGCTACCAGTACGCCCTCTCCTTCCCCGACGACCTGGGCATCGGCAACCACGCGCTCGTCAAGTACGACCGCACCACCGGCGGCCGGCAGCTGCGCCCCTTCGGTACGGGACAGCTGCCCAGCGAGGCCGTCTTCGTCCCCGCCGCGGGAGCGGGAGCCTCGGACGAGGACGCCGGGTACCTGCTGACCGTCGTCAGCGACCTGAACGCGAACGCCTCGAAGCTGCTGGTCCTGGACGCCACCGACCTGGCCGTCCCGCCGGTCGCCACCATCCACCTGCCGCGCCGCGTCCCCGCCATGATCCACGGCTCCTGGATCCCGGACGCCACCGCCTGACCCCCGCCGCCGGGCGCGCCGGGCGCGCCCGGCGGGATTTCCCTCCGGGGCGTGTCGAGAATGGGGGGAGGCCTCCGACGTCTCGTGTGAACGGCCCCGAAGGGCCACGAGCAGAAGGAGTGGCACGCCATGAAGTACATGCTGATGGTGCTCGGCAAGCAGGAGGACTACGCCGCCATGGGCGGGGCCGCCGGCGAGGGCGGGACCGCGTGGTCCGAGGCGGACCTCAAGGCGATGTACGCGCACATGGAGGCGATCAACAACGACCTCGCCGAGGCGGGCGAGCTGATCGACGCCGCGGGCCTGGCCTCGCCCCGGCTGGCCCGGCTGGTGACGGCGGACGCCGACGGGACCCCGGTGGTGTCCGACGGCCCCTACGGCGAGGCCAAGGAGGTGCTCGCCGGCTACTGGATCGTCGATGTCGCGGACTTCGCCCGGGCGGCCGAGATCGCCGCGCGGGCCTACCTGTGCCCCGTCCCGGAGGGCGCCCCGGCGTATCCCGTCGTCGTCCAGCCGATCGACGAGGGCCCGACGGTCGAGGCGTGACGGCCGAGACGGTACCGCCCGGACGTGACGGCCGGGACGTGACGGCCCGGACGGTACAGCCCCGCGTGACGGCCGGGACGTGACGGCATGACGGACGGGGCCGGAGATCCGGCCGTACCCATCGAGGACCTGCTGCGCCCGCTGACGCCGCAGGTCCTCGGCGCGGTCGTGCGCCGCTACGGGCATTTCGACGCGGCCGAGGACGCCGTTCAGGAAGCGTTGCTCGCCGCCGCCCGGCAGTGGCCCGGGCAGGGCCGGCCGCGTAACCCGCGCGGATGGCTGATCCGGGTCGCCTCCCGGCGGCTCGTGGACCAGCTGCGGGCCGACGAGGCGCGCAGGCGGCGGGAGTCGCGCGAGCACAGCCTGACGCCCCGCGACGCGTTCACGGTGGCGCCGCCCGGCGAGGACCGCGGCCCCGCCGAGGACGACACGCTCAAGCTGCTGTTCCTCTGCTGCCGGGCCGAGCTCTCGCCGCCCGCGCGGATCGCGCTGACCCTCCGTGCGGTCGGCGGCCTGACCACGGCGGAGATCGCCCGCGCGCTCCTGGTGCCGGAGGCGACCGTCGCCCAGCGCATCAGCCGGGCGAAATGGCACATCAGGGCCTCCGGGGCGCCGTTCGCGCTGCCGCCCGACAGTGAACGCGCCCGGCGCCTGGCGGATGTGCTCCAGGTGCTGTATCTGATCTTCAACGAGGGCTATACGGCGACGTCCGGGCCGGATCTGACGCGGGTGGAACTGTCCGCCGAGGCGATCCGCCTCACCCGCGCGGTACACGCCCTGTTGCCGCAGGTCGGTGAGGTGGCTGGCCTGCTCGCGCTGCTGCTGCTCACCGATGCCCGGCGCGGAGCCCGCACCGGGGCCGACGGCAGCCTGGTCCCGCTCGCCGACCAGGACCGCGCCCGCTGGGACCGCGCCGCCATCGCCGAGGGGGTCGCGCTGGTCAGCGACGCGCTGACGCACACCCGGCTGGGTCCGTACCAGCTGCGGGCCGCGATCGCCGCCGTGCACGACGAGGCGCCGAGCGCGCGGGAGACCGACTGGCCGGAGATCCTCGCCCTGTACGAGGTGCTGATCCGGCTGGTCCCGGGGCCGGTGGAGCTCCTCAACCATGCCGTCGCGGTGGCCATGGTGCACGGGCCGGAGCAGGCCCTCGCGCTCCTCGCCGTACTGGGCGAGGACGACCGGCTGGCCGGGCACCACCGCCTGTACGCGGTGCGCGCCCACCTGTTGGAGAGGGCGGGCGACCCGGTCGCGGCCCGAGCCGCGTACGCCGAGGCGGCGGCGCGGACGCTCAGCGTCCCGGAGCGGCGCTACCTCCAGCTGCGCGCGGCCCGCCTCGGGTAGCTCTGGAGAGCTACGGGGGAGGACGGCTCCGTGGTGGGACGCGGGCCGGGGCGGGACCGTGGTGCCATCTCCTTGGGCGAGAGGAGAACACACGGTGACCAATAATGATCACGTGCCCGACACCACGACGACCGCGGCGGACAGGTTCGGCTTCCGTTCCCTGCGGGCCGACCTGTGCACGCGACGCGCCCAGCCGATGCCTCCGCTGTCCTGGCCGCGATGGCTGCGATGGCTGCCGCAGGTGCTAATCGTCCTCGCCGCCGCGGCGCTGTCGGCCACCGGCGCGGACGCGACCGCGACGGCACTGGCCGCGGGGCACGCGGCGGTGCTGGTCGTGGGGCTGCGCAGGCCGGTGCCGGCGTGGTGGCTGTCGACGGGGTTCACCGTCGCCATCGTGGTCGGCCATCCGCCCACCCACGACAACCGGCTGTGGGTGTGGGTGGTGAACGCCGGGGCCCTGTTCCTCCTCTCGCTGCGGGTCCCCATACCCTCGGCCGCCGTGGCGGCGCTGCTGAGCGCCGTCCTGCCGGTGGCCTTGAAGGCGACCGGATGCGCCGTCGGGTCGTGGACCTGGCCCGCCGGTGTCCTGACCATCTACGCCCTGGCCGTACTCGTCGGCTCCGTCGCGCGGGCCCGCCGTGAGGACCGGGCACGGCTCGTCGAGCAGATCGCGGTCACCGCGCAGGAGCGGGCGCTGCGCACCGTGCTGGAGGAGCGCGCCCGTATCGCGCGCGAGCTGCACGATGTCGTCGCCCACCACATGTCCGTCATCTCCATCCGGGCGGACGCCGCGCCCCACCGGGTTCAGGACCCGCCGCAGGAGCTGGTCAGGGAACTGGCGTCGATCCGTGCGAACGCGCAGGAAGGCCTGGCCGAACTGCGTCAGATGCTGGGGCTGTTGCGTTCCCCGGCCCCCGGCGAGAGCCCGGAGGGGACGGCCCCGCAGCCCTCGCTGGCCCAGCTGGACACGCTGCTGGCCAATGTGCGGACCGCGGGACTCGCGGTGACCTCGGAGGTCCGGGGCGAACGCCGGCCGCTGCCCGCGGGGGTGGAGCTGTCGGCGTACCGGGTCGTCCAGGAGGCGCTGAGCAACGCGCTGCGGCACGCGCCGGGTGCCGAGGCCGTGGTCCGGCTGTCCTACGCCCCGGCCGAGCTGCACCTGTGGGTCGTCAACACGCCGGCGGCGCGGGCTGCCGCGCCCTCTCCCGGCGCGGGGCACGGTCTGACCGGCATGCGGGAGCGCGTCGCGATGCTCGACGGCGACTTCTGCGCGGGCCCCGCCCCGGGCGGCGGTTACGCGGTCACCGCGAGCCTGCCCGCCCCCGATTTCTCCGCCGCCCCCACCACCGACAGGGAAGCCTCCCCATGACGATCCGCGTGATGATCGCCGACGACCAGGCCATGGTCCGCGAGGCGTTCTCCATCCTGCTCGGCGTCCAGAGCGACATCGAGGTCGTCGCGACGGCCGAGGACGGCAGCGACGCCGTGGCCAAGGCGGAGGAGCTGCTGCCCGACGTGATCGTGATGGACATCCGCATGCCCGGCGTCGACGGCATCGAGGCGACCCGCCGGATCACGTCCCGGCCCGGATCGGGCGTGAAGGTCCTGGTGCTGACCACCTTCAACCTGGACGAGTACGTGTACGAGGCGCTGCGCGCCGGGGCCAGCGGGTTCCTCCTCAAGGACGCCTCGGGTCTCCAGCTGGCCGAGGCCGTCAGGGTGGTGGCCCGTGGGGAGGCGTTGCTGTCCCCCGACCTGACCAAGCGGCTCATCGCGGAGTTCGCCCGGATCGGCGGGGCGGAAAAGCCGCCGACCGGGGTGCGGATCGGCAAACTGACCGACCGTGAGAACGAGGTGCTCCGGCGGATCGCCCAGGGGCTGTCCAACGCGGAGATCGCCGAGCGGCTCGTCGTCGCCGAGGAGACGGTCAAGACGCACGTGGGCCGCATCCTGCACAAGCTGCAGCTGCGCGACCGTACCCAGGCGGCCGTCCTCGCCTGGGAGAACGGTCTCGTCACTCCTGGCGCCTCGGGGCTCTAGCAGGGGCCGGCGGGGTCCCTCGCGGGAGCTACGCGGGAGGTTGGCTCCGGCGGGGGACGCTCAAGGGGGTTCCCGGGGGCGAAGTTTGTGAGGCAGCAGGTGGAGGCCGGTATCGCCTCCCGATCCCACAACACCTCGCAGGAGCCCTTCATGCCTCTACGCCAACGCCCGGTGCCGAGCTCACCGCCCGCGCCGGGACCGGTCAGGCGGGTCGGCCGCGTCGTCGCCGCCGTGGTCGCTTCGGCCGTGGCCTTCCTGGTCGGGGCGGTGGTGCTGGGTGCGTACGTACCGGCCGTCCCGAAGGCCGGCGTGATCGGCCCGGTCCTCGGCGGCCAGTACCCGTTCCAGGTGGCGGTCATCGCCCTCGTGGGATCGGCCCTGGCCTGGCTGGCCTGGCGCGGCGGTCTGGTGCGCTGGGGCCGTGCGCTCACCGTGGTCACCGCGCTGTCGGCGGTCGGCGCGCTGGTCATCGGCGGCGTGCAGCTCGCCGCCGCCCGGCAGGCCGGCGTCGACGTCTCCTTCGGTGAGGTGTTCAGCCGGCTCTCCTACCCGGACACCGCGCCGGACACCACGGCCACGTACGCCAGCCCGGACGGCAGACCGCTGAAGGCCGACCTCTACCTTCCGAAGAAGGCATCGGGGCGGTCCTCGGAGACGGCGCCCGCCATCGTGCTCGCGCACTCCGGCGGGTTCCACACCTTCGACAAGAGCGACCTGCGGGGCACCGGCCGCTGGCTGGCCGACCACGGCGTGGCGGTCGTCGCCGTCGACTACCGGCTGGCCTCCCCCGGGCAGCCCACCTGGGACAAGGCGCCGCAGGACCTGGTGAGTGCCGTGGGCTGGGTGCAGCGGAACGCCGCTCAGTACGGGATCGACGCCTCCCGGGTCTCCCTCGGCGGCACGTCCGCCGGTGGCACGCTCGCGCTGAACGCCGCCTACCGGCTCCGGGCGGGCACGATCTCTCCCAGCGCGGGCGCAATGCCCGTACCCGTGGACCTCGTCGTCGGCTTCTACCCCGGCACCGATGTGGCCCGGATGTGGGAGGAGGATGTCGCCGGTACCCGCGAGGCGGCCGAACTGTTCACCGGAGGCACCCCGCGGCAGTATCCCGAGCGCTACCGCGAGGTCTCTCCCACCACCGGCATACGCGCCGGCCTGCCCCGCACCCTGCTGGTGGTCGGCGACCGGGACCGCAGCGCCCGGCCCGAGAGCGTGACCGGCTTCGGCGCCGCGCTGCGCGCCGAGGGCGTCGACACCATGGTGAAGACCCTGCCGTTCGCCGAGCACGCCTTCGACGACGCGTACGGCAGCCTCACCGCTCAGACCAGCCGCCAGATCCTGCTCGACTTCCTCACCGGGCCGCGGACGGCCTAGGGCTTGTCTTTCGGATCAGGCCGGATCAGGGAGCGGGGTCTGGTGCGTGCGATCGCAAGGCGGAGGAGGGAGCCAACGCGGAGCGTTGGCGACCGACGACAACGCGGCGAGCGTGCGTGCCAGACCCCGCGAGCCCGGCCTGATCCGAAAGACAAACCCTTAAGCCGACTGCTCCGGTTCCGACGCGGTGATCACCGCGAAGGTTCCGCCCTGCGGGTCGGAGAGGACGGCCATCCGGCCGGCGGCCATGTCGAAGGCGGGGGCCTTGACGCTGCCGCCGGCCCGCACCGCGGCGGCCTGGATGCTGTCGACGTCATCGACGTGGAAGTAGGGCAGCCAGTGCGGCGGGACACCGGGCGGCATCGAGGAGAGGTCCATCATTCCGCCGATCGCGCGTCCCCCCACGTTGAATTCGGTGTACCCCTGGGCGCCCGGCATCTGGGACGGGGCCGGGCTGATGGGGAGTACGGCCGAGTAGAACGCGGCGGCGGCGTCGGTGTCCGAGGTGCTCAGCTCGTTCCAGATCAGCGCGCCGTGCTCGTTGACGATGCCGGCGCCGTCGAAGGAGCCGGCCTGCCAGAGGCCGACGACGGCGCCGGTCGGGTCGGCGATGACGGCCATCCTCCCGAGTTCCATGACGTCCATCGGGCCCACCATGACGCTGCCGCCCGCGTCGGTGACCGCCTTGAGGGTGGCTTCGATCCCGTCGGTGGACAGGTACGTCGTCCACACGGTCGGTGGCATCGGGTCCGGCACGGTCCCGTCGGGGTTCATCGCCTTCATGATCCCGGCGACCGGCTTGCCCTTGAGCTGACAGACCGAGTACCCGCCGGTCTCCGGCGGGCCGACCTCGCCCTGCCAGCCGAACAGGTCGCTGTAGAAGTCGAGCGCCGCCTGCTGGTCGGGGACCATCAGATCGACCCAGCAGGGGGTGCCGGGCTTGTAGGGGCCGTTCATGTCGGGCACGGATGCCTCCGGATTGGTGGGGGGGGGAAGGACGGGCCATCCCCTGACCGGGCCGTAGGGACCGAATCGGGCCGTACGGGTGACGCGACGGCCGTCGCCACCGCGGGCGGAGCCGGTGGGTCCGGGCGGCATTCGTCGCCGGAATCAGGGCTGGTCGTACCAGGCGAATGCCGCGATCCGCCAGCCCTCGGGGGTACGGACGAACTGGATGGTCTTGGTTCCGCCGCCCTCGAAGGCCTCACCGTCCAGAATCCCCGACTTGCGGTATTCGCCGAAGCGCGACGCGATGTCTCCCGCGATATCGGTCCGTTCGGAGGTCTCCCACTCGGAGAATTCGACCATCCGGCCCCCGCACAGCAGCCGCCGACGCGGCTCGATGAACTCGTCCACGGTGTACGCCGCGAACTCCGGGCCGGTCTTGACGATCACACCACCCGGTAGGAGCAGCCTCCGGATCCGGTCCAGGTCGGCGGCCTTGCCGCCCCGGTTGTCGAAGGCACCGAAGAATTCGGCGGTCACCGCGTCGATCTCGCCCTTGGACATGGCGCGACGGTAACACGCTCCCGAATGGCTCCGCTTGGGTCATCAGGTGGCGCGGCCGTATCGGACCCGCTCGCTCCAGATCCTCTCCAGCCGGACGCGGGTGCCGGGCCGCGGGGCGTGCCAGATCCTGTCGTGGCCCGCGTAGATGCCCACGTGGGTCATGGTCGCGCCGCGCGGAAAGAAGACCAGGTCACCCGGTAGGCGGTCGGCCTGCCGAATGTGTCTGGTGTGCTGGTACTGCTGGTTGGCGGTCCGTGGAAGCCGTCTGCCCGCCTTGCGGAAGGCGTAGAGGATCAGGCCCGAGCAGTCGAACCGGTTGGGCCCCGTCGCCCCGTACGCGTACGGGGAGCCCTGTTTGGAAGCGGCCACCGCGACGGCTTGGACGCCATATCGGCCGGCCGCTTGGGCCGGGGCCGCCGGGCCGGTCAGCGTACCGGCCGCCATGAGCGTGACGAGGGAAAGGGAAGCGAGAGTCCTGGGGGGAACGGCGAGGGGAAACGTGTCCCTCCGGGCCTTGCGGAATTCCGTCCTGGAGCTGGGCACCGTGCTACCTCCGTAATCACTTACAGGCAACAGTCAGATCGCTGAGGAGATCCGGTTTCGTGTCGGCTTGTGTCGTGGCTCCCAATGGCCGTCCAGTCTTCTCCGATCTGCTGCGCCCAACCCCATCGGACACGAGGAACTTTGTCCCGTTTTTACACCAAGTGCTAAACAATAGTTAGGACCGCCATTCCTGAATTCAGCCCGGAGACCGCCGTTTGGGTCATTCCCGACGGCCACGCCCCACGGCCCGTCGAGACCCCGCGTGGCGGCGGCCCGCATCCGGATGATCCCTGCCACCCGGCCCGGCAACTCCCGTACGGCCACGGCGACAAGTTCCGCGACCGCGCGAGCCCGGGGCCAATTGGCCGTATCACAAACGGACTCCGCCCCCTCCTGCATCCAACGGGCGGCGCGTCAAGTCGACTTGGGATCGTGGCGTTCCAAGCAGTATGCCCCATTCCGGGGCTTTCCGCCCCGCTTCCGGGTCAACATGAGCACCACACGTATGCGTACGTACGACACAGGGGGAAGGCCCATGAGAAGGGTGACGGCCGCCGCCGGCGCGTCCGCCGCCGCCTGCAAGCCGGCGCTGACCGCGCTCGGGGCGCCGCCCGGGGCGGAGGCTGCCGGGCCGAAGGAGGGCGTGCGCGCCCTGGGTCGCGGCGCCCTGTCGGTCGGCTCCTCCCGGGGCAAGCCCGTCTACTGGACCGGCACGACGGTGCACCGGGTCCCGATGCCGGACGGCCGAGTGGACGGCGCGCCGGTCGGTACACGCCGTACGGGACCCGTGGAGTTCCCCCCCCATCCGGTCGTGTGGCCGGGTGACGGCGGCCCGGCGCGGGTCCTCCCGCAGGCCGGCACGGGGGCCAACGACAGCTGGGTGACCGGCGTCTCGGACGACGGCACCCTCGTCGGCGGTGAGTGGTACGGGCCCGGCCACCAGTGGACCGCCTGGGTGCGGGCGGCCCCGTACGGCACCCCGGGCTCCTCGCCGGGCCGCCTCAGCACCCACCCGTCGGCGGGCTTCGAGGGGATCAGCCCCACCACCCGTACGGCGGTGGGCTCGGCCCGCTTCCACCCGGAGGACGACGGGGCCGACCAGCCGTGCCGTGGCCGGGTTCGGGCCCGGTGCCGGCACTCCCCCGGCTGGCCGCCGGGAAGACCTCGGAGGCCGTGGCCGTGGCCGTGTCCGACGACGACCGGGCCGGCGGCAGCGCCTCGGGCGGCGGGCGCCTCCCGCCGACGTCCCGGATCCGCCGGTCAGGGACGGCCTGGTGGCCCCGGTCGCGCCGTCCGCCCGGCGGTGGGGACGAGCTGGCCGGTGGCGGCGAGCGCGAGCCGGGAGAAGAGGGTGCCGGAGAACCCGAAGAGCAGGGCGACGGCGAGGGAGATCGGCTGCGCGGGCGCGCCCCACGAGTTGTGCAGGAACACCTGGCCGAGGAGGTTCAGCTCCGGATCGGCGAGCATCCGTACGAGGAGCAGCCCGCCGGGGGCGGCCAGCGCGCCGCCGACCGGCGCGAGCACGAGGACGCCCCAGGACGTAGGCCGCTGCGAGCGCATCACGCCGATGAGCGGCGACAGGAACCCGCCCAGGCCGCCGAGGAGCATGGAGAGCCGGTGGTCGAGCGCGAGCCCGAGCAGCAGCACGGCGGCGATACCGGTGAGCGCCAGCCAGAGCGCGATGCGCTGGTGCTCGTACTCACGCTCGAAGTCGTCGTCCTCCTGCCGGTGGAGGTCTTCCGTGGCGGCGATGAGCAGGGCGCGTTCGGCCGGGGCGTCACCGGCGTGCGCGGCGAGTTCCGTCCCGAGGGAGTTGTTGACCGGGTCGGGGTCGGAGGCGAGGCGCAGCCGGAGGGCGAGGATGCGGAGCGTGATCTCCTCCGGGTGCTCCAGGCGCAGGAGTTGGGTCTCGGCGTGGTGCAAGGCCCGCCAGGCGGCGGCCAGTTTGGACAGGGGAATGGCGATGACCGCGCGTTGCGGCAGCAGGCGCCAGACGACCTGTCCGCCGACCCCGAACCCGTCGAGCCGCTCGTTGACCGCCTTGAGGACGGCGGACTTGGCCACGGCGGACTTGGCGGCGGAATCGGTGGAATCAACGGATCCGGTGGACTCGGTGGATTCGGGGGATATCGTGGCGGCGAGGACCGCGGCGCGCGCCCGGCAGTCGTGTACGCGCGCCTGGAACAGGCGGTAGCGCGGTGCGCCGATCAGCCCGCGGCTGGTGATGTACACCACCACGAGGTAGCAGGCGCAGACCAGCCAGAGCGCCCAACGTCCGTCCTGTACGACACGTTTCCACACCCGCGTTCCCCCTCGACGTCGTCCGTTCGGATCCGTCGGCCGACAGGGTTATCTTCCGCAGGCCGGGGGCCCGTCAAACGGCCTCGCCGGGGTTCAGCTCCATTCGCCCGGGGGCACGAGGGGCCGGTCCAGCGGGAATTCGGGTACGAACGGGAAGTAGTCGCCCGACGTGCCGGACGGGACGACCGTGTAGCTGCCCTCGGGGAGTTCGTTCCACACCCCGTGCAGGTCGCCCAGCGGCTCGGACACGACCAGCCGGGTGTCGTCGGAGACCTCCCGCAGGAAGTCGATTTCGGGGTGGAGGTGTCGTACCGTCTCGGCCTTGCTGCTGTAGAAGAGCGACCGGGTCTTGCCCTGGCTGGAATAGCGGAACGCCCACAGGCGGACGCCGTCGCTGACCGCGACCGTCATCTGCATGGGGTCCTCGACCCCGTGCTCCTTGCCGACCTGTTCCACCAGGCCCGCCATACGGGCCACGGCGCCCGGGACGTCCTGGTCGAGGCCGAAGGTGACCGCCAGGTAGAACATGACCTCGGAGTCGGTCGAGCCCTCGATGGACGAGAACAGGGCCGGGTCCACGGCCATGCACAGGTCCCGCCGCAGCCGGTGGAAGTCGGTGATCGCGCCGTTGTGCATCCACAGCCAGCGGCCGTGCCGGAAGGGGTGGCAGTTGGTCTGCTGGATCGCCGATCCGGTGGACGCGCGGACATGGGCGAAGAACAGGCTCGAACGGACGTGGCCGGACAGTTCCAGCAGGTTGCGATCGCTCCAGGCCGGGCCGATGTCGCGGAACACCGCCGGCGTGCCGTCGCCGTACTCGCTGTACCAGCCCACGCCGAACCCGTCGCCGTTGGTGGATTCCACGCCCATGCGCGCGTGCAGGCTCTGGTTGATCAGCGAGTGCTCGGGGCGGTAGAGAACCGCGTCGAGCATCATCGGCGAACCGTAGTACGCGAGCCAGCGGCACATCGCGATCATCCCCTTCCGGCCATTCCGAGCTTAACCGGAGGCGCTGCGGGGCGCCGCGCGCCCCGAAGCTCACGGGGGTGGTCCATGAACGCGCCGCGCCCGCCGGCCGCGTTCCGGTGCACCGGAACGCCTGGTCAGCGCAGCGGCAGGGTCACCTGGATGGTCTTGCCGCCACCGGGGAGCGGGGCGATGGAAACCTGCTCGGCGAGGAGGCAGATCAGGGGCCAGCCGAAGCCGCCCTCCGACATCGCGCTGTGGCTCTCGGCGGTTCGCGGGGACTTGTCGCTGGCGTCCGTGACGGTGATCTTCAACAGCTCCCCGTTGATCTCGGCGGCGAATCCGGTGAGGCCGCCGCCGTGCCGGACGGCGTTGGTCACCAGTTCCGAGGTGACCAGGAAGGCGTCCGCGCGGGCCTCCTCGCTGAGCGGCGGCCCGGCCGCCCCGGGGGCGGCCCCGAGGAGTTCGGCCATGAGCGCGCGGGCCTCACCGGCGCCGGAGGGAGTCCTGAGTCCCGTCCGGTGTGACGCATGCTCCCCAGGAGTCACGCCATTCACGTCCCGTAGTGGCTGGTGTTGCTGGTGCTCTCTCCCCTTCGTGTGCCCCCTCACCGGGGAAGCACACCCCGAGCGGCGTCACGGCATCCGGACGGAGCGGGTGTCGTCCGCCAGCAGGTCGAGGAGGCCCGCGATCTCGTGCCCCGCTTCCGCCGGGTGCCGGAACATCGCACCTTCCGCGATCTCGTACCGATTGCGCCTGCCGTCGCGCGAGCGGGTGAGGTAGCCGTCGGCTTCGAGATCGGCGACGATCGACTGGACCGTCCGCTCGGTGAGCTCACAAGCGGCCGCCACATCGCGGAGCCGGACGCCCGGATCCCTCGAGATCGCCACGAGCACCCGGGCGTGGTTCGTCAGGAACGTCCACGCCGGACGCCGCGTCTCATGGTTCTCCATGCCTCCATCATGCGTCGTCCCATTCGCGTGAGACAACACGCGAAATACATTTCCCGTAATTCTTGACGTAAGACAGAGCCTCGGCGCACGATCGCCTTGTCAGCGATCCACTGGGGCCAAGGGAGTCGGAGATGTCCCTCGCTCGTGAAGGTACGGCGACGACACCGCCCGGCGACGCGCAGCTGACCGTCCGCGTGGAACCGGACGGCACGGGGGGCGCGGTCGTCGTCCTCGCCGGAGAAGTCGATCTCGACCGCGCGAAGGACGTGCGCGATGTCCTGATTTCGGCACTGCGCTCCAGCCCCCGGGTGACGGTCGATCTCGCGGCCGTCACGTTCTGCGACTGCGCGGGGCTGAACGCCCTGCTGCGGGCCCGCCTGGAGGCGATGGAGTCGGGGGCCGACGGCGTCCGGCGGTTCCGGATCCACGGCATGAGCGGGCAAGTGGCCCGTCTCCTCGATCTGACCGGCACCCGGCGGTACTTCCCCGACTGCGCCGATCCGGAGGGAGCCGGCCATGACCGGCAGTGATCCCGAGCTGGTCGCGTTCGCGGAGCCGCCGGACGGCACGATGTACGTGGTCACGGCGGCGGCCGACGGCGCGCGGGCGGGGTGCCTGGTGGGCTTCGCCTCGCAGTGCTCGATCCATCCGCCGCGCTTCGTCGTGTGGCTGTCCACGGCGAACCACACCCTCCGGGTCGCCCGCGAGGCCTCCTTCCTCGCCGTACACGTGCTCGGCGGCGACCAGCGGGAGCTCGCGGAACTCTTCGGCACCGAGTGCGGCGCCCGCGTCGACAAGTTCACCCGGGTCGCCTGGCGGCCGAGCGCGGACGGGGCTCCGGTGCTGAGCGGGGCCCGCGCCTGGTTCGTCGGCCGGATCGAGCAGCGCATGGAGGGCGCCGGCGACCACGTGGGCTTCCTGCTGGCCCCCGTCGAGCAGTCGCCCGACCGGGACGCCGGGCCCGCGCCCCGCCTGCTGGCCCTGCGCGATGTGGAGGGGCTCACCCCGGGCCACCCCGCGTGACGCCGGGCCGCCAGGGAACGGCTTCAGGGAATCGGCTTCAGAGAACCGGCTTCAGGGACGGTCCCGGTCGGCCAGGTCCTCGGGCAGCTCCGGGTACACGGTGAACACGGCCTTCGCGCCGGTGATGTCGAACATGCGGGCCACGGTGGGCCCCAACGCGGCGAGTTCCACGGAGCTGCCCGTCTCGCGGGCCTCAAGCCGTCCCCTGAGCAGGATGTTGAGCCCGGTCGAGTCGCAGAACTCCAGGCGCCCGCAGTCGACCACGATCCGCTCGGCCCCCTGCTCCAGCGCCCCGGAGATCGCCTCGCGCAGCGGTTCCGCGTGGTCGTGGTCCAGCTCCCCGGCGACGGCCACCACGGCCGTACGCCCGCTCCAGCGCACGTCCACGGTGAATCGCGGACCGTCGCCGCCGGCCGTCCCGTACCCATCCACTGCCACCCGGTGCCCCGCTTCCGTTTCCGTTTCCGTCTCCGGCGGACATCAGACCCCGCAGTGAAGATACGCCTCCCCGCCCGCTTTCGCCGGGCCGACCCGGCACGCGCCGTACGCGTTTCGGCGCTGCCGCCACCGAGGGGGGAGCCAAGTCCCCGCCTGGCCGGGTGTCCGGCCCTAGGCGACGCCCTTGAGCGACGTGGACCACCAGTCGGCGACGGGGCGGTCCTCCGTCACCAGGGTGTCGGCGTGCTCGGCGACGGTGGCGACGGCGATCCTCCGGTACATCAGCTTCCGCGCGGTGCCGGGCCGGCCGTCCTGGTGGAAGACGTAGAACTCGCTCGCGCCGCCGGCGTTCTGCCGGCCCGGGACCGGGTGGATCTCCATCAGCTGCCCGATCCCCTTCAGCGACGCCTGCCACCAGTCCGCGACCGGCCGGGCCTCGGCCACGAGCGCGTCGGCATGGTCTGCGTGGTCAGCGTGGTGGCTGATCGAGATCGTCGAGTACCAGAGCCGGCCCTCGGTGTCGTAGTGGAAGAGGTAGCTCTCGTTACGGCCGTCGACCCCCTGCCGGCCGGGCACGGGCATGCTCGTGACTGGCCAGACCACGTCCTTCAGCGCCTCCCAGTGCGCGGAGACGGCGCGGTCGTCGGTCACCGGTGTGATCGTGTAGGGGGCGCCGTGGACGGTCCGGACCGTCCGGTACTTGAGCTGCTTGGTGCCCTCGTCGTGCCAGAACAGGTAGTGCTCGCTGCCGCCGTCCACCAGGTCGCGGCCCGGCACCGGGATCGTCATGAGGGGCGAGGTGACCCCCTTGAGCCCCGGCGAGTCCTCCCAGGGCCGGTCCGCGGCCACCACGGCGTCGGTGTGGGCCGCGTCGGTGCCGATGGAGATGATCCTGCGTTTGCCGTTGCCCTGGGCCCCGTACGTCACGTGGACGAGTTTGCGCGTCTCGGGGTCCATGTCGGTCGCGAACATGAGCAGCGTCGCCTCGGCGGGCGCGAGCAGGCCGGGGTTGTCGGTGTGCATGGGGGGACGTCCTTCCCGGGGGACAGATGGCCGTGACGGGCCACAGAGCACCCTAGGAGGGGCACGGCGGGCGAACCGGTTCTTCGTCCGCGTGACACGCCCGGTCCCCTCCTCGGACTCCCGCCGCTTCACCCGTGCGCCCGGCTCCGCTGGCACGGGCGACGGGCACCCGGCTTGCTGGACGAATGAGACACCCCGCACCACACGCGTCATCCGCCGGGAACCTGAGCACGCCCCGGGCCGCCGCTCTGGCGGGGATCGCCTTCGCCGTCCTGCTGGCGGCGGCGATCGCACTCGTACGGATCGCGCTGCCCGACGGGGCCAGCGGCGCGGACGTGACGCTCGCCCCCGGGCGGCGGGGCGCGCTGGCCGCGGCTCTGGAACTCGTACCGTTCGCCGGCATCGCCTTCCTGTGGTTCATGGGCGCGCTGCGCGAGAACGCCGGGGACGCCGAGGACCGTTTCATCACCACCGTCTTCCTGGGCAGCGGCCTGATCTTCGTCGGCGCCCTGTTCGCCTCCGTCGCGGCCGCCGGCACCGTGCTGGACAGCGACCAGGGCTCGCAGTTCGGCCGCCACTTCGCTTACACGCTGCTGACCACGTACGCCATGCGGATGGCTGCCGTCTTCGTGTTCGCCACCTCCACCATCGGACGCAAACTCGGCGCCCTCCCCCGCCCGGTCGCCCTGTTCGGGTACGCGGTCGGGCTGGTCCTGCTGGTGGCCGGCTCCTCCTTCCCGTGGAGCGAGATGGTCTTCCCCGCCTGGGCGCTGATCGTCAGCCTGTGCATCCTGTCCGGGCGCTCCGGGGCCTCAGGGGCCTCAGGGTGATTCACGCACGCGGCGGTCACTCCAACGGACCGGCCGGACGGGCCGGAGGCGGCCGCGCGGCGCACGCTGAGCCGGGGAGCCACGGGGCCAAGGACCCGGGGGCCGTCGAAAGGACCGCACCTTGCTGAGGCTTGTCGTCGATCTCAACCGATGCCAGGGATACGCGCAGTGCGCCTTCCTGGCGCCCGATGTCTTCGCGATGCACGGGGACGAGGGGCTGCTCTACGACCCGGAGGCCGAGGACGCCCAGCGGGCGCGGGTGGCCCAGGCCGTCGCGGCCTGCCCCGTCCAGGCGATCCTCGTGGACGAGCTGGACCTGGCCGCCGCGTCCGGCGCCGGGGAGGCCTCCCATGCCTGACGGGGTCCTGGAACACCTCAAGCGCGAGGGCCGGATCGTCGTCGTCGGGGCTTCCCTCGCCGGCCTGCGGGCCGCCGAGACCCTGCGCGACAAGGGCTTCGCCGGTTCGCTCACCATGATCGGCGACGAGCCGTACGAGCCGTACGACCGCCCGCCGCTGTCCAAGCAGGTGCTGCTCGGCCGGGCCGACGCCGACCGGACCGCGCTGCCGCGGCGCCGCGAGATCGACGCCGAGTGGCGCCTCGGCGTACCGGCCGCCGGCCTCGACATGGCGGCCCGGCGGGTCAAGCTGGCCGACGGCGACGAGGTGCCGTACGACCGGCTGCTCATCGCCACGGGTGTACGCGCCCGGCCCTGGCCGAACGAGGCCGAGGCGGAACTCGAAGGCGTCTTCGTACTGCGGACCCGGGACGACGGCGCGGCGCTGGCCCGGCGGCTCGACGCCGGACCGCGCCGGGTCCTGGTCGTGGGCGCCGGGTTCACCGGCTCCGAGATCGCCTCCGCCTGCCGTGAGCGCGGGCTGGAGGTGACCGTCGCCGAACGCGGGGACGCGCCGCTGGTCGGCGCGCTGGGCGGGGTCATCGGGGCCGTCGCCGCCGAACTCCAGCGGGAGAACGGGGTCGATCTGCGCACCGGCATCATGGTCACGGCCCTGGAGGGCGATTCCACCGGGCGGGTCCGCGCCGCGCACTTCTCCGACGGCACCACCCTGGAGTGCGACGTCGTCGTCGTCTCGCTCGGCGCCCAGCGCAACACCGAGTGGCTGTCCGGATCCGGGCTCGGCGCCGGCCCGCGCGGCATCGCCTGCGACGCTGGCTGCCGGGCCTTCGACATCCGCGGCATCGTCACCGACGACATCTTCGTCGCGGGCGACGTCGCTCGCTCCCCGCACCCGCTGTTCGGGTACCAGTTCCTGTCCCTGGAGCACTGGGGCAACGCCGTCTCCCAGGCGGAGACCGCGGCCCACAACATGCTCAGCGAGAGCACCGACCGGCGCCCCCACATCTGGGTGCCGGCGTTCTGGTCCTCCCAGTTCGGGGTGAACATCAAGTCCGTCGGCGTGCCCCCGATGGGCACGGAGATCATGATCGCCCAGGGCTCGCGGGCCGAGCGCCGTTTCACCGGTGTCTACGGCTACCAGGGCCGGATCATCGGGGCGGTCACCTTCGACAACTGCCGCTGGCTGCAGTTCTACCAGCAGCAGATCGAGGCCACCGCCCCCTTCCCGCCGCCGTTCCCCACCGTGGACCGGCGCCCGGAGGGGCAGAAGGCGCTGCCGGCGGACTTCCCCGACCCGTCCGTGCCCACGCACGGGCCGACCATCACCCTCAGCGGATATTCGCCGGCCGACCGGCGGATGACCTTCACCCCCGCCGGGCACTGACCCGACCGCCCTCCGGAGGACCCGGCATGAAGCACGGCATCCTGACCGACATCCTGGACTACTCCAACCGCGCGAACCCGTACCCGCTGTACGAGGAGCTGCGCAAGACCCCGGTGTTCCACGACGGGGACGGCCCGTACGTCATCAGCACCTACTTCGACATCCAGAGCCTGCTGCACGACCCGCGGCTCAGCTCCGACGCCCACAACCTGGCCGCGACGGCCGGGGATCCGCTGGCCGAGAGCGGGGAGGAGGGGGCGGCGGCGCTGCCGCCGAGCTTCCTGAAGCTGGACCCGCCGGAGCACGACCGGCTGCGCCGGATGACCAACCGGCCGTTCGGCCCCCCGCACTCCCCGCACCGGATCGACGGGATGCGCGACGACCTCCGCGGCATCGTCACCGGTCTGATCGACAACCTCGGCGACCCGGGGCGGATCGACCTGGTCGACCAGTTCTCGTACCCGTTCCCGGTCACCATGATCTGCCGGCTGCTCGGTGTGCCGCGCGAGGACGAGGCCCGCTTCCACGTCTGGGCCGACACCCTCGCCGCGAGCCTGGACCCCGACCCGGACGCCGATCCGACGGAGCGGGACAAGACCACGCACGACGCCCGCATGGAGCTCGGCATGTACCTGGCCGGGCTGATCGAGGAGCGGCGCAAGGACCCCAAGGACGACATGCTGTCGCAACTGGCCGTCGCGCACGGCGAGGACGGCTCGATGAGCACCATGGAGCTGCTCAGCACCGCCGCCCTGCTGCTCATCGCGGGCCACGAGACCACCGTCAACCTGATCACCAACGGGATGCTGACGCTGCTGCGCAATCCGGACGTGCTGCGGCAGCTGCGCGAGACCCCGGGGCTGGTGGTGCCTCTGGTGGAGGAGCTGCTGCGGTTCGAGCCCCCGGTGCAGCTGCTGCCGCAGCGCACGCCGCTCGTCGACATCGAGGTCCGGGGGGTCACGATCCCCAAGGGCTCCTCGATGTGGCTGATCCTCGCCTCCGGCAACCGGGACCCGCACCGGTTCGAGGACCCGGACCGCTTCGACCCGTACCGCAAGGACATCCAGCACCTGGGGCTCGGCAGCGGCATCCACAGCTGCTTCGGCGCCCCGCTGGCCCGGCTGGAGGCGCAGCTCGCGCTGAGCGAGCTGGCCCGGCGCCTGGAGAACCCGCGCCTGATCGAGGACCCGCCGCCCTACCGGCAGAACGCGGTCCTGCGCGGACCGCGCCACCTGTACGTGACCTGCGACGGGATCCGCCCCTGAGCGGTCCGGCGGCGGCCCGGCGGCCGTCCGGCCGGGGTGGTGCGCGGAGTTCACCCGGGCGGCGCCGGCCGCCCCGCGCGTCGCCGCGCCCGGGCGTCTGGTGGGGGCGGCAGGGCATATGTAATGTCACATCGCATGACCTCTCGCATCATGCCCTTACGGCGCGCCGCGTCCGCCGCGGCCCTTCTCGCCACGGTCCTCCCCCTGGCCGTCACCTCGCCCGCCCACGCGGACGGCGGCTCCTCCCCCTGCCGCACCCCGGTGTCCGTCGCGCTCGACGCCGAACAGGCGCGGCTCGCGGACGCGCGGACCACCGCGCTCGTCGAGCGCGCCGGATTCACGGACTTCGTACGGCGCTTCCCCGCCGCGCTGTGCGGCGTACGGAGCGAGGACGAGGCCGGCCGGCTGGTCGACTCCTGGGGCGAGGCCCTCTGGCAGGCCGCCGTGCGCCGGGCCCAGGGGCAGCGGCCCGGCGGCGACCTCCCGGCCGGGGACGACCGGCCGCTCTACTGGGCGCGCGTGGCCATGACCGCCGGACTCGCCCGCTGGGAACCGGGGTTCGCCCTGGACCGGGCCGCGCTCCGCGGCCGCTTCGAGGACGCCTCCCGCGGTCTCACGAACAACGCCTTCCGGACCGCACCAGGCGTCCGGCGCGTGTTCATCAGCGGGTTCGACCCCTTCGGGCTCGATGCCGAGATCCGCCGGGCCAACCCCTCCGGCTCGGCCGCGCTCCAGCTGAGCGGCCGCCGCGTCACCCTCGCCGACGGCAGCAGCGCCGAGATCCGCGCCGTGGTCCTGCCCGTGCGGTACGCCGACTTCGACGCCGGCATCGTGGAGCGGGCATTCACCCCGAGGCTGGCGGGCGGCCCCGGGGCGGCGGACGTCATCACCAGCGTCAGCCAGGGCTACCCCGGCATCTTCACCCTGGAGGACTGGGCGGGGCGGGCCCGCTCGGCGGACCCGTACCCCGACAACAACCGCGCCCTCTCCGGGGGCACCCGCGAGCACCCGGTCACCGCGCCCGGCCTGGGCCCCGGGCCGGAGTTCATCCGCACCACGCTGCCCGCCGCCGCGGTCACCGCCGCGGTGCGGGGCCCGTACCCGGTCCTCCTCAACACCGAGGTCACCGAGATACCCGCGGGTGGCACGGCGCCCGTCGACCGGGCCGACGGTCCCACCCCCGGCTCGCGGGCCGTGGAGGGCGGTGGGGGCGGCTACCTGTCCAACGAGGTGGCGTACCGCTCCAACCGGCTGCGCGCCGAGCTCGCCCCGCGACTGCCGGGCGGCCACCTGCACACCCCGGTGCTCACCGGGCTGCCCGCCGACCAGCAGCTGCTGACCGGCCCCGAGTTCGAGCGCAACGAAAGCGCGATCACCGCCGAGGTCCGCGCGATCCTGGAACACGCCGCCGCCCGTCCGTAACGGCCGGGCCGGCGCGGGGGTGCCGGGGTGCCACACCGGCCCACCTGCGGTGCCGTCGGATGCCATGGGGCAGGATGGCAGCCCGTTCCGGATGTGTGCGTACGCCCGAACGGAGCTCCAGGCACGACGAACTGACAGGTGACAAGGTGACGACACACCTCATACGACGGCCGGCACCGCCCGCCGCCACTCCCCCGGTCCGGCGCGGAGCGGAGGGCGTCCGTTGAACCGGGAGCTCCTCCTGCACGACTGGCTGGTGGCCGGCATCGCGTTGGCCGCGGGAGCCGCCGCCGGGCTGTTGCTGCGCGCCCTGATGCGGTGGCTGGGGCGGCACGCCGAGCGCACCCGGTGGCGGGGCGACGACGTCATCGTCGACGCGCTGCGCACCATCGCGCCCGGCGCCGCCCTGATCGCCGGCGCCGCGGTCGCGGCGACGACCCTGCCGCTCACCGCGCGGGTCGAGGGGTTCGTCAACCAGTCGCTGACCGCGGTGCTCATCCTCATCGCCACGCTCAGCGCGGCGCGCGTCATCGCGGGCCTCGTCCAGTCCGTGGCGGGGGCGCGGACCGGGGTGGCCGGGTCGGCGTCCATCTTCGTCAACATCACCCGCGTCGTGGTCCTCGTGATGGGCGTGCTCGTCGCACTGGAGACGATGGGCGTGTCCATAGCGCCGCTGGTGACCGCTCTCGGAGTCGGCGGTCTCGCGGTCGCCCTCGCCTTGCAGGACACCCTCGCCAACCTCTTCGCGGGCGTGCACATCCTCGCCTCGAAGACCGTGCAGCCCGGCGACTACATCCGGCTCAGCAGCGGCGAGGAGGGTTATGTCGTCGACATCAACTGGCGCAACACCGTGGTGCGCAACCTGTCGAACAACCTCGTGATCATCCCCAACGGGCGTCTCGCGCGGACGAACATGACCAACTTCACCCAGCCCGAGCAGCAGTTGTCGATCTCGGTGCAGGTCGGGGTGGGCTACGAGAGCGACCTGGAGCACGTGGAGCGGGTCACCCTCGACGTGGTCGACAGCGTGATGGCCGACATCAACGGCGCGGTCCCCGATCACGAAGGGGCGGTCCGCTTCCACACGTTCGCGGATTCCCGGATCAACTTCACGGTGATCCTGGGCGTCGGCGAGTTCAGCGACCAATACCGGATCAAGCACGAGTTCATCAAGCGGCTGCACCAGCGGTTCCGGGCGGAGGGCATCTCCATCCCCGCCCCGACCCGGACGGTCGCCGTTCACCGGGACGAGTTCCAGGCGGCGCCGTCCGCGCCGGTCCCCCACCAGCGCGACGCGCCGCCGTCGCTGCTCTCGGACGGCGGCCGGTAGGGGCCCCCGGCCCTCCGGCCCGGCCGCACCCCGCGGCGGGCGGGGCCGGGCCGGTGCCCCGTCGGCCGATCCCGGGGGAGGTGACCCCCTGTGACCCGAACGGCCGCGTGCCCGGCCCCGCCCGGTGCTCGTTGGACGGGCGGACGCGCCGCGCCACCGCTGGAACGCCTTGAGCCCGAGGGAGTGCCCCCATGCCCGTTGACCCGACCGACCCGGACACCTTCGAGGACCACTTCCGGGAGGTTCGCGACGCGGACGCCCCCGAGGTGGCGGACGGCGACGCGGCCGAGCAGGCGCGCGTGGTCATGCTCGACGAGGACGACTACCGCTAGGCGGCTCGCGGGGCTCGGGGTCCTCGGAGGGCTCGGGGTCCTCGGGGTCCTCGGAGCGCAGCAGCAGGAGCGCGATGTCGTCGGTGCGGGGCGCCCCGCGGTCGGAGTGGCCGATGAGCTCGTCCGCCAGGTCGTCGAGCGGCTGGCGCTCGGGGGCCGCGGTGATCAGGGCGCCGACCTCACCGATGGCCTCCTCGATGTCCCTGCCGGGGACTTCGACGAGGCCGTCGGTGTAGAGGGCGAGGAGGGTGCCGGGGGCGAACGGCACGTCGACGGCCGTGTAGGAGGCCTCGGGGTCGATGCCCAGGAGGAGTCCGGGCGGCAGGCCGAGCATCTCGGCCGTCCCGCGGGCGTGGCGGAGCAGGGGCGGCGGGTGACCGGCGGAGGCCAGCTGGGCGCGCCGGGCGGCGAGGTCGATGTGGACGTACAGACAGCTGGTGAAGAGTCCCGGTTCGAGGTCGGTCAGCAGCCGGTTCGTCCGGGCGAGCACCTCCGCCGGGGGTGCGCCGGCGCTGGCGTGGACGGCGGTGCGGACCTGGCCCATGAGCGCGGCGGCGCTCACGTTGTGGCCCTGGACGTCTCCGATGGCGGCCGCGACGGTGGTGTCGTCGATCCGGATGAGGTCGTAGAAGTCGCCGCCGATGTCGAGGCCGCGCGCGGCGGGCAGATAGCGGGCGGTGACCTCAAGGCTCGGGATCCGGGGCAGGACGCGGGGCAGCAGCCCGGTCTGCAGGCTGTGCGCGAGCTGGTGGGTGGTGTCGTAGAGGCGGGCCCGGTCCAGGGCCTGGGCGATGAGCCCGGCGATGGAGGTCAGGACGGCGCGTTCCCCGGGCGCGAAGGTGTGGGGGTGGGAGTAGGCGAGGACGAGGCAGCCGACGGGGCGGTTGGAGGCGATCAGGGGCAGGAAGGCCCAGGCGGCCATCCCGTCCTCGATCATCACGCTCGGGTGGGCGGCCAGGAGCTCGCCCGCGTCGCCGAAGAACAGCGGGGTCGTGGTGCTGAGGACGTGCGTGGTGGCGGCGCGGACGGGCGTGCCGTCGTAGCGGGCCATGAGCGCGGCGGGGTAGCCGCGGTGTCCGACGACGCGCAGCCGGCCGTCCTCCTCGACCAGCAGGGCCATGGCCTGGGCGCCGAATGAGGGTACGAGCTGGTCGGCGGCCTTCTCCACGACGTCCTGCGCGTGGGCGGCCTCGGTGAGGGTGGCGGCCAGCAGCATGAGCGGGTAGAGGGCGGTGGCCCGGCTGGGCGCGGGCTCCTTGGGTACGCCCGGCCGCGGGACGGCGGAGGTGGCGGGCTCGTCGGGCTCGTCGCTTCCCGGGGTGATGCGGACGCTGATGCCCGTGTCGTCCGGGTAGAGGTCGAAGCGCAGCAGTCGGCCGGTGGGGTGCGGGGTGGTGAACGTGCGGGGCAGCCGGCTGATCGCCGCGGCCCGGTAGTGGTCCTCGATGACGGGGGTGTCCATCCAGGGAAGGGCTTCCCAGGGCAGGTTTCCGAGCAGGCCGGAGACGGGTGCGCCGAGCAGGTCGGCCGCCTCCCGGGTGAGGAAGGTGATGGTGCCGTTCAGGTCGAGGGCGCAGCTCCCGCCGGGGAGGCGCCGGATGAAGGCCATGGCGGCGGCCGCCTCGGCCGGTCCGGGGGTGGGCGGCGGCAGGGGCTTCAGTACGACCGGATACGCGGCCGGACGGGCGGGCCGGCCTTCCCCGGCGGCCCGCAGCAGGATGCCCGTCAGGCGGTCGCGGGCCGATTGGAGGGCCTGGTGCTCGCGCTCGCTGAGGTGGGGTTCGTGCGAGCCCGGCCACAGGAACACCAGGCCGGCCCCCGTCGGGTCGGTGCCCGCCGCGGTCAGCGGGGCCGCCGCGAGGGCGAAGTCGTAAGGGAGGACGAGCCCGAGGCGCGGGTAGCGCCGGGCCGTGTCCTCCTGGCCCCCGAGCCAGACGAGCCGGCCCTCGCGGACCGCGTCGGCCACCGGAATGGGGTCGTCGAGCCCCACCCGGGACCAGGGGGCCGCGAACTCGCGGGAGAGCCCGGTGGTCAGCGTCAGGTGCAGTACGCGCCGGGTGGGGTCGGGGTCGGGCAGGTAGAGCATGCCGGTGGACGCGCCGGCGGTACCGCAGGACTCGACCAGCGCCTCACCCAGCTCGCGCTGGCCGGCGTCCTGATCGCGCCCCGGAAGGTTGTCCACCCCACCATGTTCCCCCGCCGCCCGCCCTCCCGTCGGGACCGGCCGTCCCGGCGAGCCCGCCGCGGCCCACCGTGGGCCGCCGCGGCCCAGCCGTCCGTGATCTTCACGACGCGGCCCGGGCCCGGCGGCGAAGGCCTCGCGCCGGGGCCGCCTCCGGCCACCGCGCGGAGCCGCCGGAAGCCGATTTCTGGAATATCCTTCCAGTTCGAATCAGGGCTTCACCACGGTCGAAGCCCGTCGTGGACCGTTCGGTCGGGGAGGGGGATCCCGTGGCGCCAGCGCGGGTCCTGTTGTTGGACGCGGCGCCCGGCGCGCTGCTGGACCGGGAGCTGGAGCGGCTGCTCGGCCACGGGCTGGCCGTCACGCTGAACCTCCGGCGGGTGACCGACGAGGCGGCGGCCCGGGCCGCGTGGGCGGGCCGGGTGGACTTCACCGACTTCGACGCCTTCGACGAGGCGGCGCTCGTCGCCGAGACCGTCCGGGACGGGATCGGCCACCACGCGGTGAAGTCCCGCGGCGGCGTCCCGCTGCGCGAGGCCTTCCTCGCGGCGGCGGCCGATCCGGCGCTGGCCCACCCGCTCCGCGTGATCGGCCGGGCCGGGGCGGGCACCGACCACGTCGACCGGGCCGCGGCCGCCCGCCACGGCGTGGCCGTCACCCACACCCCGGGCTCCAACGCGACCGCGGTCGCCGAGTTCGCCCTGGCTCAGCTGCTCACGCTGACCCGCGACCTGCCGGCGTACAACGAGGCCGCGCACCAGGGCCGTTGGAGCACACCGGCCGCTCCCGCCGTGGGGCTGGCGGAGCTGACCCTCGGCATCGTCGGGCTGGGCCGGATCGGTGTGGCGCTGGCCGAGCGGGCGACCGCGCTGGGCATGGCCGTCCAGGCCTTCTCGCGGGACCCGCGCCCCCGTCCGGCCGCGGCCCCGGTGCCCCGGGCCGCGTCCCTCGCCGCGCTGCTGGCCACGAGCGACGTGGTCTCCCTGCACCTCCCGCTCACCCCGGGGACCCGGGGGCTGATCGGCCGGACGGAACTGGCCCTGATGCGGCCGGGGTCGGTCCTGCTGAACACCGCCCGGGGTGGGATCGTGGACGAACAGGCACTGGCCGAGGCCCTGCGCGATCCGGCGGCGCCGCTCGCCGCGGCCGCCGTCGACACCTTCGCCCACGAGCACGCCGCCTTCGCCTCGCCCCTGTTCGGGCTGCCGAACGCGCTGCTCACCCCGCACGTCGCCGGGATGACACGGGGTGCCATGGCCACGGCGGCCCTGGCGTGTGCGGACCACATCGCGGCGCTGCTCGGTGGCCGCCCGGAAGGCGTCCCCGTGGTGGGCGGCTGAGCCGGAGGGGTGGCGGCGGTTCACTTTCGTCGTCACGGGTCACACCGAAAGGAGGACGTGGGGGCCGCGCCCCGGCCCGTACGGTCGGGGCATGTCCTCCTCTTCCCGCTTACCCGATTCGCTGAAGGGCCCCCTGGGCCTGCTCGCCTTCGTCCTCGTCGTGGGCGGCGCCAGTGGGCTGCTCCACGAGTGGTTCGGCTTCATCCGGTTCATGGGCTTCGTACGCTTCCTCGTCCCCGACGGTCACGAGGTCCCGGGCTACGCCGTCATGGTCGTCCTCGGTTGCGCCGCGGGCGTCCTGGGACACCGGAAAGCCGACTGACGCGCGTCGGCCGGCGGAGCCTCCCGTTCCCCGCCGGCCGATCGACACGGCCGATACTGCCGGCCCCCGGCAACGGCCCGCTAACACCCCGCTAACGCAGCCCGTTCCGATTGGCCGGGAACACACTCATTTCCCGAAATCACCCGACGTATCCTCAGCCGGGGCCGTGGACGGACGAGTGAACAGGGGTGGGCTTGCATGCAGTTCCGCGTGTTGGGAACGGTCGCCGCGGTGACGGACCACGGGGATCCGCTGCCGCTCGGCCCCGCCAAGCGGCACAGCCTGCTCGCCGTACTGCTGCTGCACCCCAACACGGCCGTCACCGTCGACCGGTTGACCGGCGCGCTGTGGGAGGAGGATCCGCCCCGGCACTCCCGGACCGTCCTACAGGGTCATGTCTCGCGACTGCGCGCGCTGTTCACCGAGTACGGAGCCGCCGCCCAGGGCATCGAACTCGTCACGCAGGGCCCGGCGTACGTCCTGCGGCTGCCCGGTGCCCTGGTGGACGCGCACCGCTTCGAGGAGTTGCTCGGCGCCGCCCGGTCGCTGCGCGAGCCGGGCGAGGCCGTGTCGGTGCTGCGGGACGCGCTCGCGCTGTGGCGGGGACCCGCGCTCGCCGGGACCGTGCGCAGCCCGCTGCTGGAGAACGCCGCGCACGCGCTGGAGGAGCTGCGGCTGGCCGCCGTGGAAGAGCTGGCGGCGGCTCACGAGCGGCTCGGCGAGCACGGCGCGGCAGCGGCCGTCCTGCGGGCCGAGGTCGCCGCGAACCCGCTGCGGGAGCCGTTGATCGCGGGGCTGATGCTGGCGCTGGGCAGGGCCGGGCGGCAGTCGGACGCGCTCGACTGGTTCCACCGCACGCGCCGGCTGCTCGCCGATCAGCTCGGCGTCGGTCCCGGAGCGGTGCTCACCGATGCGTACACCGCTCTGTTACGGGCCGACGCGGCGGAGGCGGCCGTTCCACCGGCGCCCGTGGTGGCGGGCGCGATGGCGGGCGCCGGCGCGCCGCCGGCGGCCGCACCCGACGCGGCGGTGGCCCCGGATCCGCCGGCCGGCCCCGCCCCGGCGCCCGCCCCTCCCGCCCCCGCGGCGGCGCAGTTGCTGCCGCGCCGCCCGCGCGGTTTCACGGGGCGCGAGCGGGAACTCGCGGCGCTCGACCGGGCCACGGCGGGCGCCCCCGGCCCGATCGCCATGATCACGGGCAGCGCCGGGGTCGGGAAGACGGCGTTCTCCCTGCACTGGGCGCATCTGCGCCACGCGGACTTCCCCGACGGCCGGCTCTTCGTCGACCTGCGCGGCTACAGCCCCGCCCCGGCCCGCGACACCGCCGCCGTGCTCCGCGAGTTCCTGCTCGCGCTCGGGGTCCCGGCCGAGGGGATGCCCGGTACGCCGGAGTCCCTCGGCGC
Source organism: Streptomyces sp. ADI95-16 (assembly GCF_003721495.1). NCBI lineage: Bacteria > Bacillati > Actinomycetota > Actinomycetes > Kitasatosporales > Streptomycetaceae > Streptomyces > Streptomyces sp. ADI95-16. Next base: position 720,812 of record NZ_CP033581.1, read on the forward strand.
CCGCTACCGCGAGCTGACCGGCCGCCGCCGGATGCTGGTGGTCCTGGACAACGCCCGTGACTCGGCGCAGGTCCGGCCGCTGCTGCCCGGCGGGGAGGACTGCGTCACCCTCATCACGAGCCGCGACCGGCTCGGGGGGCTGGTGGCCTCGGACGCCGCCCGGCCCGTCCCGCTCGCCGCGCTCCCGGCCGCGCAGTCCACCGCGCTGCTCGCCGCCGTCCTCGGCCCGGACCTGGTCGCGGCCGAGCCCGAGGCGGCGGTGCGGCTGGCCGAACTGTGCGACGGCCTGCCGCTCGCCCTGCGGGTCGCCGCCGCCCGGCTCGCCACCGGCCCGCACCGGGGGCTCGCCGCCTTCGCCGGCGAACTCTCCGACGAGCACACCCGGCTGGACCTGCTGCGGGTCGAGGACACCGGGGTCGCCGCCGCCCTCGGCCTCACCGTCCGGCAACTGCCCGAGCCCGCGCGGCGGATGTTCCACCGGCTCGGTCCGCACACGGGTGCCACGCTCGACACCTGCACCGCCGCGGCGCTCGCCGACTGCGCGCCCGCCCAGGCGGCCGCCGCGCTGGACCAGCTGGCCGCCGCCCAGCTGGTCGTGGAGGCGGGCCCGCACGCGTACGTACTGCACGACCTCGTACGGCTCTACGCGCGCAGCCTGACCCCGGGGTGCGACCGGGACGGGCTGCTGCGGCTGCTGGATCACCGGCTGCACACGCTCCTCGCGGCGAGCGCCGCCGCCGAGCCCGGCGGCGAGCCGTGCTGCGCCCTGCCGCCCGGGGCCCGGCCGGCCGTCGGGATCAGGGCGTTCGACGACCGTGCGGGGGCGCTCGCCTGGTACTCCGCCGAGCGGGACGCGCTGCGCGGCGCGGTCGAGGCCGCCGCCGCGGCGGGACTGCACGACCGCGCCTGGCGGCTGGTGCTGCTCCAGTGGCCGCTGATCGTGTGGCAGGTGCTTGACGGCTGGGTGCCGCTGCTGGAGCGGGGTCTGGCCTCGGCCGAGCTGGACGGGGATCCCGGCGGCCAGTCCCGCGCGCGGGCGCTGCTCGGCTGGGTGCTGTCCGAGGAGGGCCGGCCCGCGGAGGCCCTCGTACAGCTGGAGCGGGCGCCCGAACTCGCCGCCCTGGCCGGGGACACGGCCGGGGAGGCCATCGCCCGGATCAACCTGGCCGTCGCGCTGACGCGGTCCCGCGCAGCGGAGCGGGACGGCGCCCGGGAGCGGGACGGGGCGCACGATCGGGACGGCGCCCGGGAGCGCGCCCGGGACCTGCTGGTGCGGGCGCTCGCCCTGGCCGAACGGGCCGGGCACACCGAGACCGTGACCCTGGCCCACCAGCACCTGACGCACCATCTGCTCGCCGACGGTTCCCCCGCCGAGGCCGCCGCGCACGCGGCCCGCGGCCTGGCCCTGGCGCCGCCGCTGGCCGCGCCTCGGCGGGTGGTGCTGCGCACGCTGTACGGGCAGGCGCTCGCGGCCACGGGCCGTACGGGCGAGGCCGTCCGCCAGCTCGGTGACGCCCTGCGGGAGGCGCGGGCGCACGCCTACGAGGAGGGCGAGAAGGCCGCCCACTCGGCGCTGGCGGCGCTCGGAGTTCTGACGGACCGTTAGGGAACGGTCGTCGGGCGGGGCGCGGGAACGACGCCGGGGCGGGGCCTTCGAGGGGGTATCCACCCTATTGCGCCGACTCCCGGGGGGACTTGGGGGGCACAGGGGTGATGACGTATCCATCATGACAGGTCAGAGGGCGTTTTCGTAGGACCGAGAGCACAGTCGATTGCCCTTGTTTGGGCGACTGTGCGGCTTTGAGAATCACCGTCATGAATCACTCGGCGAACATCAGTCACGAAGCGGTCCTGCGAGCGAGGGTGGCCCTGCTCGGCTCGGAGGTGCTGCCGCTGCGGCAACAGGTCGCGGCCTACCGTCTGCTCGCCCAAGTGAGCCCGCTGGTCTATCTGCCCCTGCTGGCACAGGCGTTGTGGGAGTACAACCCCCACGAGTTCGCCCACCGGCCGGAGATAGGGCTGGCCCTGCGGGCCGAGTCCGTCGCCGCCGCGCGCCGGATGCACGCGGTCGAACCCGGCTGGGCGGGGCTGCTCGTCACCTCGCTGGTCCACTACGAGGAGCAGCTGGCCCTGATGGGCCGCACCACGGAGGCCGGCGCCGTGGCGGAAGAGGTCGCGCGGCTGCGGTCCGATCACGGGCCGGCCGCCGGGCGCTGAGCCCGCGGGAAGGGGGCGGGCGCCCCCGCGAGGGGGCGCCCGGGGTCACGGCCGGGCCTCGGAGGCGCCGGCCGGCCCGTTCCGGTCCGTCGCGCGCAGGCCCTGGACGAGCAGGTTCAGGCCGAAGGCGAAGTGCGCGGCGAAGTCGGTGCTCGTGAGGACGGGAAGCGCGGCGGTGAGGTGGGGGAACCCCTGCGCCGCCACCGCCCGGCGCAGGCGGTCGGGGTCGGCCGGGCCCGCTTCCGCCGCGCCCGCTCCGGCCGCGTCCGAGTCCCCCGGCTGGAGGGCGGCCTGTTCTTCCAGGGTGTGCCCGACGGTGAAGTTGACGACGGCCAGGACGGCGCGGGCGGCGTCCTCGTCGCGGAAGCCCGCCTCGCGCAGGACGCCGACCAGGTTTTCCGCGAAGCCGAGCGTGTTCGCGCCGGTCGAGTGGGTGCCCGCGTAGACGCGCGCGCCGTCGCGACGGGCGAGGAGCGCCGCCCGCATCCGGTGGGCGAGGACGGTCAGCCGCTCGCTCCAGTCGCCTTCCGGCGGCGGGGCGGAGCAGCCCTCCAGCATCCGTTCGGCCATGACGGTGAGCAGGTCCTGCTTGGTGGCGAAGTGCCGGTACAGGGCCCCGGCCTGGACGCCGACCGCGTCGGCCAGCCGCCGCATGGTGAGCGCGTCCAGGCCGGCTTCGTCCAGGAGGTCGAGCGCGGCCCGGGCGGTGCGGCCCTGGTCGAGCCTCGGGGGCCGGCCGCGCGCCGCGCGGGCGCCCTCGGCGGGGTGCGGGGTGGACGGTGAGCTCATGACCCCCACTATAGTGAACATCGTTCACGTGAACACCGTTCACTAAATAGGGAGAGGTTGCGATGGACACCGATGTGATCGTCGTGGGCGCGGGTCCGACCGGGCTGATGCTCGCCTGCGAGCTCGCGCTGGCCGGCGTACGGACCCTGGTGGTGGAGCGGCGCGCGGAGCCCCAGCCGCATTCCAGGGCGCTCACCCTGCACCCGCGCAGCGTCGAGCTGATGGACCAGCGGGGTCTGGCCGGCCGCTTCCTCGCGCTCGGCCGGACCCTGCCCGGCTGGCACTTCGCCGCGCTGGACACCCCGCTGGACTTCAGCGCGCTGGACACCCGGCACGGGTACACGCTGTTCCTGGCCCAGGCGCACACCGAGGCGCTCCTGGAAGCGCGGGCGCACGAGCTCGGCGTGGAGATCCGCCGGGGGCGCGAGAGCGTCGGCCTGCGCCAGGACCCGGAGGGAGCGGAGGTGGACGTACGCGGTCCCGACGGCGTCGAAACACTGCGCGCCCGGTACGTCGTCGGCTGCGACGGCGGGCGCGGCTTCGTACGGCGGGCGGCCGGCATCGAGTTCACCGGCACCGACGAGACCCTGACGGGGATGCTCGGCGACTTCGCGAAGGCCGACCCCGAGGCCCTCGGGCGGGCCCGCGCCCAGGGGGCGCTCGCCGTCCCCCTGGAGGGGGGCCTGACCCGCTTCGTGCTCGTGGACCCGGAGCGGATGCGGATCCCGAGCGCCGAGCCGGTCACGGCCCGGGAGTTCCGCGCCGCGCTGATACGGGCCTGCGGGAGCGACTGCGGGGTCGCCGAGCCCCGCTGGCTGTCCCGGTTCGGGAACGCCACCCGGCTCGCCGAGCAGTACCGCTCCGGGCGGGTACTGCTGGCGGGGGACGCGGCACACATCCACTTCCCGGCGGCCGGACAGGGCCTCAACACCGGGCTCCAGGACGCGATGAACCTGGGGTGGAAGCTGGCGGCCGAGATCCACGGCTGGGCGCCGGAGGGACTGCTCGACAGCTACCACGGGGAGCGCCACCCGGTCGGGCGGGCGGTCACGGAGAACACCGAGGTCCAGACGCTGCTGCTGGAACTGACGCTGGTGCCGCGGTACGCGCGCCCGGCCGCGGCCCTGCGGAGCCTGGTCGACGGGCTGCTCGGGATGCCGGAGGTCAACCGGCACCTGGCCGGGCTGGTCTCCGCCCTCGACACCGCCTACCCGGCCCCCGCCGGCTCCGGGGCCGATCCGCTGGTCGGCGGGCGGATGCCGGACATCGCGCTGAGCGTCGCCGGTTCGGCGGCCTCCCGGGTCTACGAGCTGCTGCACGACGGCCGCTTCGTGCTGCTCGACCTCAGCGGGGACGCCGGCGCGGCGGACGGCACCCGCGCGTGGGCCGACCGGGTCACCGCCGTCGCGGCCGCACCTGCGGCCCCCTCCGGCGGCGCCGGGCACCCGCGCCTCGACGGGGTGGCGGAGGTCCTCGTACGCCCCGACGGCCACGTCGCCTGGGCGAGCCGGACCACCGACGCCGACGCCCGCCGCGCCGAGCGCTCGTCGGCCCTGACCGCCTGGGCCGGCGAGCCCCGCCCGTAAACGGATTGCGCACCGTCCCGGGGCCGGCCGTCGCGCCTGGCCCGGATCGGCCCCGGCCTGCGGCAGGCTGGCGGGCGCAGCGTGTCCCGAGGAGAGGGTGTGGTGTGGCCATGGGCGAGGAACGGGCCGTGAACGTCGGACCGGCCGGGATCGAGGTGGTGTACGAGCGCCTCGGGGAGCCGCAGGCGCCGCCCGTCCTGCTGGTGATGGGGATCGGGGCGCAGCTGATCGGCTGGCCGGACGGTTTCTGCGCCGAGCTCGTGGCGCGCGGCGTGCAGCCGATCCGGTTCGACAACCGCGACAGCGGCTTGTCGTCGCACTTCCCCGACGCCCCGAAGCCGGACTTCATGGCCGCGCTGTCCGGCGATACGTCCTCGGCTTCGTACACCCTCTCCGACATGGCGGCCGACGCGGTCGGACTGCTCGACGTGCTCGGGCTGGACAGCGCGCACCTGGTCGGCGCCTCGCTGGGCGGCGCGATCGCCCAGACGGTCGCGATCGAGCACCCCGGCCGGGTCCGCTCGCTGACCTCCGTGATGTCCACGACCGGTGACCCGTCCGTGGGCCGGGCCAGTCCCGATGCGCTCAGCGCGTTCGCGGGGCCGTCGCCCACGAACCGGGAGGAGGCCGTGGAGCGGATGGTCCGCATCGCGCGGGCGCTCGGCTCGCCCGGGTTCGGCTTCGACGAAGCCGCGGCCGTCGAGCGCGCCGGCCGCTCCTACGACCGGGCCCACGACCCCGTCGGGATCACCCGCCAGGCGGTCGCCTCCCTCGCCTCGGGCGACCGGACGGAGCGGCTGCGGACCCTGCGGGTGCCCGCGCTGGTGATCCACGGCGCCAACGACTCGATGTGCGACGTCAGCGGCGGCCAGGCGACAGCGGCGGCCATCGACGGCGCGGAACTGATGGTGATCGACGGGATGGGCCACGGCCTGCCGCAGGCCCTGTGGCCCGCGCTCGCGGAGCGGATCGCCGCGCTGGTCCACCGCGCGGAAGCGCACCCGTGCCGCAGCGCCCCGGTCCCGGCCCCGTCCCCGGCCTCCCCCGTCATCCCCTGACCGGTCGCGCCGCGACCGGGGGCGCCGCGGACCGGGAGCGGGAGCCGCGGCGCGGGAGCCGCGACGCGGGGGCCATCAGCGGCCCGCGGCCCCGGGCGCGGTGAGGGCGGCGAGGAGGCCGGGGAAGGCCTCGTCCATGTCGGCCCGGCGCAGCGCGTTCATCCGCGAGGTGCCGACGTAGTACTGCCGGATCAGGCCCGCCTCGCGGAGCACCTTGAAGTGGTGGGTGGCCGTGGACTTGCTGACCGGCATGTCGAAGCCGCCGCAGGTGATGTCCCGGCCCGCAGCGTCGAGTTGCGTGACGATGCCGCGCCGCACCGGGTCGACGAGGGCCTCCAGCACCTGCTGGAGGTCGAACTGTGACACCTCGGGGTGTGGCGGCGTGCGTCCCATGCGACCCATAGTACGACGGCGATAAAAGTTTGACGGTCATCGAACTTCCCGGCACAGTAAGGGCGTTCACGATGACCGAGGAGGGTGTCATGGCACGGACCGTGCGGTTCCACGAGATCGGCGGACCCGAGGTGCTGCGGCTGGAGGACCTGGAGACGGGCGAGCCGGGCCCGGGCGAGGTACGGATCCGGGTGGACGCGATCGGGGTCAACAGGGCCGACGCCCTGTTCCGCGGCGGCCGGTACATCCAGCCGGTCAGACGGCTCCCCGCCACGCTCGGCAACGAGGCCGCGGGAGTGGTGGAGGCCGTCGGGCCGGGGGTGGCCGGGTTCGAGGCGGGGCAGGCGGTGAGCGTCATCCCCTCCTTCTCGCACAACGACTACGGCGTGTACGCCGAGCGGGCCGTCGTGCCGGCGAGCGCGCTGCTGCACCGCCCCGACGGGGTGGACGCGGTGTCCGGCGCCGCCGTGTGGATGCCGTACCTCACCGCCTACGGCGCGATGGTGGAGGTCGCCGGGATGCGCGCGGGCGAGGTGGCGGTGCTCAACGCGGCCTCCAGCAGTGTCGGAATCGCCGCGATCCACACCGCCAACCGCCTCGGCGCCACTCCGGTCGCGCTCACGCGGACCCGCGCCAAACGGCAGCGGCTGCTCGACGAGGGCGCGGCGGAGGTGATCGTCACGGAGGAGGAGGACGTGACGGAGCGCCTGCTGGAGCTGACGGACGGCAGGGGCGCGGAGTTCGTCTTCGACGCGGTCGCCGGGCCGGGTGTGGTGGAGCTGGCCCGCGCCGTGGCCGACGGCGGGACGCTGTTGCTGTGGGGTGCGCAGAGCGGGCAGCCGACGCCCTATCCGGGGTTCGACCTGGGGATGCCGGCGCTGAACATGCGGACGTACACGATGCTTGAGGTCACCCGCGACCCGGAGCGGATGCGCCGCGCCGTCGCCTTCGTCACCTCGGGTCTGCGCGGCGGGGCGTTCCGGCCCGTGGTGGACCGGCTGTTCCCGCTGGAGGAGATCGTACGGGCGCACCAGCACCTGGAGTCCAACACGCAGGTGGGCAAGATCGTGGTCACCGTGGGCCATTGAGGCCGCGCCCGGACCGCCGCTTCGCGCCATTCGGCGGGGCGGCGGCGCGGGTGCGGGGCCCGGCCGTGACGGTGCGGGTCAGAGGCCGTACGGGCCGGTCGCGCCGGCTGCCGGGAGCGCGGCGGACGGGGCGAGCGGATTGTCGTTCCTGCCGTTCAGCGCGCTGCCGCCCGAACAGAACCAGGGCCGGCCGGTGGCCGGATTCAGGTGTGCGCCGCTCCTCGATCATGACGAGTCATCAGCTTCTTTCGGTGGCCCCCGCTACAACCGGTACACGGACCGGCGCGCGCGCCGGCTCGCGATCCGGCTTCCCGCAGCGAAAGGTCACGTATCGATGCCCGCACCGAGCCTGCTCGCGGTCTACGCACACCCGGACGACGAGTCCCTGTCGTCGGGCGGGGTGCTCGCCATGCACGCCGCCGCGGGCGCGAGAACGGCGGTGGTCACCGCGACGTGGGCGGCCGGCACCCGGCGCGCCGCCGAGCTGGCCGAGGCGCTGCGCATCCTCGGCGCCGGTGAGCCGCGGCTGCTCGGGTACGCCGACGCGCGCGCACCGCAGTCGGCGCCGGGCGCGGCCCGGTTCTGCGACGCCCCGCTGGACGAGGCGGTGCGGCGGCTGGTCGCGCACATCCGGGAGTTCCGCCCGGACGTCGTGGTCACGCACGACGCGTACGGCGGGCTGCCCGGCCACCCCGACCACGTGCACACGCACCGGGTGACGCTGCTGGCCGTACAGGCGGCCGGACTGGAGCGGCTCTACCCGGACGCCGGCGCGCCCTGGCAGCCGGGCGCCCTGTACTTCGCCACCCACCCGCACTCGGCGGTCCGGACGCTGGGCGGGTACCTGGCCCCGACGGGGAAGGGGATGAACACCGTCGCGGACGAGCTGGTGACCGCGACCGTCGATGTCGGGCCCTGGCTGGGGCGGAAGTGGGCCGCCGTGCTGGCCCACCGCACCGAGGTGACGCGCGGGGCCATGCCGGGCCATCTCGCCGGACTCCCGCCGGCCGCGAGGCAGTCGCTGCTGTCCACCGAGTGGTACATCCGGCACGACCCCGGCCCCGCCGCCCACCCCCAGAGCGAACTGACCGCGGGCCGCGCCGGGGACGCTTCACCGGCGACGGGGGGCCGGACCTGGCCGGCCGACTGCGGCTGAGCCGGACACCCGTGCCGGGTCGCCGTCCGGGCCCACCGCGCCCCGGTGAAAGTTGAGAATTGTTCACTTTCCATTGACAGGGCGGGCCGCGGGGCCCAACAGTGCCGTCAAAGACATCGCCAACGCCGCTCCAGTGGAGCCCTGTTGGCCATGTCGACGCGCCCGGATCCCCCCGAACGAAGCGAGTGCGCATGACAGCCCCCCTGCCCCCGTTCCCCGCCGGCTTCCTGTGGGGCGTCTCGGCCTCCGCCTTCCAGATCGAAGGCTCGGTCACCGCCGACGGCCGGGGCCCGTCCTCCTGGGACGCCTTCACCAAGAGGCGGGGAGCCGTCAAGGACGGCTCGCACGCGGACGTGGCCACCGACCACTACCGCCGCTACCGCGAGGACGTGGCGCTGATGGCCGGCCTCGGCGTCGGCGCCTACCGGTTCTCCGTCTCCTGGTCGCGCGTGCTGCCGGAGGGCGCGGGCCGGGTCAACCGCAAGGGGCTGGACTTCTACGACCGGCTCGTCGACGAGCTGTGCGCCGCCGGCATCGCCCCGGCGCCCACCCTCTTCCACTGGGACACCCCGCTCGCCCTGGAGGAGCGGGGCGGCTGGCTCAGCCGCGACACCGCCGAGCGGTTCGCCTCGTACGCCTCGGTGGTCGCGGAGCGGCTCGCCGACCGCGTCCCGATGTGGATCACCATCAACGAGCCCGCCGAGGTGACCCTCCTCGGGTACGGGCTCGGCGAGCACGCCCCCGGCGAGCGCCTGGTCTTCGACGCGCTGCCCGTGGCGCACCACCAGCTCCTCGCCCACGGCCTGGCCGTGCAGGCGCTGCGCGCCGCCGGTGCCCGCGAGATCGGCATCGCCGCCTCGCACAGCCCCGTGTGGGCCGCCGGGGACGGCGAGGAGGACCGGGCCGCCGCCGAGCTGTACGACACGCTCACCAACCGCCTCTTCGCCGACCCCCTCCTGACCGGCGCCTACCCGGACGAAAACCTGGCCGCGCTGCTCCCCGGCCCGGTGGCCGAGGACCTCAAGACGATCTCCGCGCCGCTGGACTGGTACGGGATCAACTACTACAACCCCATGCTCGTCGGCGCCCCGCGACCGGCGGCCGCCGCCGCCCCCTCCGGCTTCGGCGGCATCGAGATACCCTCCGACCTGCCCTTCGCCATCCGCCCGATCGAGGGGTACGAACACACCGACTTCGGCTGGCCGGTGGTGCCCGACGGGCTGCGCGAACTGCTCGTCACCATGCGCGAGCGCTACGGCGACCGGCTGCCGCCCGTGTACATCACCGAGAACGGCTGCTCGTACGGCGACGCGCCCGACCCCGCCGACGGCCGGGTAGCCGACGCCCGCCGGATCGCCTACCACGACGGCCACCTGCGCGCCCTGCACCGGGCGATGGCCGAAGGGGTCGACGTCCGCGGCTACTTCATCTGGTCGATCCTCGACAACTTCGAGTGGGCGGAGGGGTACCGGCAGCGCTTCGGGCTCGTCCACGTCGACTACGACACGCTGGCGCGCACCCCCAAGGACTCGTACGCCTGGTACCGCGACGTGGTCGAGAGCAACCGGTGACGGGCTCCCGGGAGGCGGCCGCACCCACCGGAACCGGGGTCGGCGGCGGCTGGGTGAGCGCCCTGTCCCTCGCGAACCTCGGGGTCTGGGTCGGCTGGTTCGGCCCGCTCCAGCTGCTCCTGGCACGCCAGGCCGAGCACCTCGCCCCGGAGCACAAGACGTCCACGCTCGCCCTGGTGACCGGGGTGGGGGCAGCCGTCTCGATGGTGGCGAACCCGGTCTTCGGAGCCCTGTCCGACCGCACGACGGCACGCGTCGGCCGCCGCGTCCCGTGGGTGGTGGCCGGGGTGGCGGGCGGCGCGGCCGGGCTCCTCCTGCTGTCCCGGGCGGCGAGCGTCACGGCCGTGATCGCGGGCTGGTGCCTGGTGCAGCTCGCCCTCAACGCGGCGTTCGCCGCCCTCACCGCGGCCGTCCCCGACCAGGTCCCGCGCCGGCAGCGCGGCCTGGTCGGCGGCTGGCTGGGGGTCTCGCAGGTCGGCGGCATCCTGGTCGGCACGGCGCTGGCCACGGCCGCGGGCGGGATCACCGCCGGATACCTGGCCTGTGCGGCCTTCTCGGTGCTCGCGGCCGTGCCGTACGTCCTGATGCGGCGGGACGTACGGCTCTCCCCCGCCGACCGGCCGCCGTTCCGGTGGCGGTCCTTCCTCACCGGCTTCTGGATCGACCCGCGCCACCATCCCGACTTCGGGTGGGCCTGGCTCACCCGGTTCCTGATGAACCTGTCGTACTCCATCAGCACGATGTACCTGCTCTACTACCTGACCGACGCGGTGCGCTACGGGGGTGACGCGGACACCGGGGTCCTGATCCTCACCGCGCTCAACGCGCTCACCCTGCTGGCGACGGTGGTCGTCAGCGGCATCCGATCGGACCGTTCGGGCCGGCGGAAGGCGTACGTCATCGGGTCGGGGCTGGTGATCACGGCGGCCACCCTGCTGCTGGCCGTCTGGCAGACCTGGACCGGCGCGGTCGTCGCCTCGCTCGTCCTCGGTGTCGGTTTCGGCGTCTACACGTCGGTGGACTTCGCCCTGCTGACGGACGTGCTGCCGACGGCCGAGGACCGGGGCAGGGACCTCGGCGTCATCAACATCGCCAACGCCCTGCCCCAGGTCCTGGCCCCGGTGATCGCCGCTCCGGTCGTCTCCCACCTCGGCGGCTACACCGCGCTGTACGCGCTCGCCGGTTTCCTCGCCCTCGCGGGATCGGTCCTGGTCCGCCGGATCCGCGGGGTGGCCTGACCGGGCCCGCCGGTCACGACGCCCCGGCGGACGGGACCGCCTCGAAGAGGCGGGGCGCGCCGAAGCCCGCCGCGGCGAACGCGCGCAGGACCGCTGCCGACACCGCTCCCACCCCGGCGGCCTCGACCAGGGCGATCGCCGAGCCCCCGAACCCGCCGCCCGTCATCCGGGCGCCGAGCGCGCCCGCCGCCAGAGCGGCCTCCACGGCGAGGTCCAGCTCGGGGCAGGAGACGGCGAAGTCGTCGCGCAGCGAGAGGTGGGAGGCGGTGAGGAGCGGGCCGGTCTCCCGCAGCCGGTGGGAGCGGATCAGGCGGACGGTGCGCAGCACCCGGGCGTTCTCGGTGACGACGTGCCGCGCCCGGGCGCGGAGCACCGGGTCGTGCAGGACGTTCAGCTGCGCCACGGACTCGATGTCGCGCAGTGCGTCGACCCCGAGCAGGACGGCGGCCAGTTCGCACTCCCGGCGTCGTGCGGCGTACTCCCCGTCGGCCAGGGCGTGCTTGGCCCCGGTGTCGATGACGAGGAGGCACAGGCCCGCGGCCGCCAGGTCCAGCGGCTCCTGCGCGAGGGCGAGCGAGCGGGTGTCGAGGAAGAGGGCGTGCCCCGGGGTGCAGCACATGGAGGCCATCTGGTCCATCACTCCGCACGGGACGCCGACGAAGGCGTTCTCGGCGCGCTGGGCCAGCAGGGCCGTCTCGGGAGCCGTGAGCACGATCCCGTACAGGGCGCGGAGCGCCGTGGCCACCGCGCATTCGAGGGCCGCGGAGGAGGACAGTCCGGCGCCCAGGGGCACGTCGCCGTCGAGGAGGAGTTCCGCTCCGCCCACGCGGTGTCCGGCGTCGCGCAGGGCCCAGGCGACTCCGGCGGCGTACGCGGACCAGCCGCCGGGTGCGCCCGCCGCGCCCGGCCGCAGCGCGGTCAGGTCGTAGGACGCCGGGGTCGGCGCGGCGGTGGAGACGAGGTGGAGCGTGTCGTCGGCGCGGCGCCGGGCGTGGACCCTCGTACGGTGGGGCAGGGCGATCGGGAGGACGAAGCCGTCGTTGTAGTCGGTGTGTTCACCGATGAAGTTGACCCGGCCCGGTGCCGACCACACCCCCTCGGCCGCGCCGCCGAAGTGCCGGGCGAAGGCGGCCGCCCCCTCGTACTCCCCCACTGCGTCGGTTCCTCTCGTCGGGTGCGCGCGCCCCGTCGGGAGCGCGCCCCGGTCACGGCAAGAGCCAGGATCCTGACCGCCCCGTCCGAAGTCAACAGAACCGGAGACGAGCACGGCACCCTCGCCCGCCGGCGGGTGCCGCGCGGTGCGGTAGGTTCCAAGATCGACTCGTTGGAAGATCAGATCGGAGCAAGGCGTGCGCATACGCAACGCAGCGGCGGCAGGGGCACTCATCCTGGGGGCCGCGCTGCTGGAGGCGCCGGGCGCGGTCGCCGCGGACGACACCGTGGCGCTCACCGCGACCTTCAACGACCCCGCCGGGACGGCGGCGCAGCAGGACGCGATCCGCAACCAGCTGATCTCCCTGGTCAACCGGACGCCGGCCGGTGCGGAGATCAACGGTTCGATGTACCTGTTCACGGACGGCGGTGTCAGCAACGCGCTGATCTCGGCGAAGAAGCGCGGGGTGAAGGTCAGGCTCATCGTGGACGGTGACGCGGTGGCGGACACCGGCCCGGACGGCAAGCCCACCGGCTCGGAGTACGCGACGCTCGCGGCGGCGACCGGCCTGGGAACTGACCTCGCCGCCGACTCGTGGGTGCTGGCCTGCCCGGCGACGCGCGGGTGCGTCGGCAACCGGAACCTGGGCGGGGGCGACGACGGCGCCATCAACCACAACAAGTTCCTGCTCTTCTCCAAGGTCGGCGCCACCGAGAAGGTGGTGTTCCAGACCTCCGCGAACCTGACCACCAGTCAGCGGCGCAACCTCTTCAACAACGCGGTGACCATCCCGGACGCGGGCTCCGGCCTGTACGCGTCGTACCTGGCGTACTGGCAGGACCTGCGCGGGTACGGCGCCTCCGGGAACGGCCTGGCCACGTACTACAAGACCACGGACGCGGGCCCGTACAAGACGTACTTCTTCCCGCGCCAGGAGAAGGCGGGGACGACGTACGCCACCGACCCCGGTACCGACACCGTGGTCTCGCTGCTGAACAACGTGGACTGCGCGGGCGGGGCGACCAAGGTCCGGATCGGCATGTACGCCTTCACCCGCCCCCAGGTGGCGGACAAGCTCGTCGGGCTGAAGGCCGCGGGCTGCCGGGTGGAGCTCCTGCACAACGGGGAGGACGGCAACCTCGGCGACGGCGTCCGGGACGCGATCGCCGGGCGGCTCGACTACACCGCGCGGTGCGCGGGCACCGCGACCGATGCCGCCGGGGCGACCCGGGCGATCGGCATCCACTCCAAGTACCTGCTGATCGAGGGCACTTACCTGGGCGGCGCCCACCGCAAGCTGGTCTTCACGGGGAGCCACAACTACACCTTCCCGAACCTGCGTTCGCACGACGAGACGCTGCTGAAGATCGACGACGCGGCGGTGTACGACGCGTTCGCGGCGAACTTCGAGTCGATCAAGGCGGGTCCGCACTGCGCGGCGTGGTGAGGTGAGGTGAGGTGGCCCGTACATGACCCGGTAGCGACGCTCCGCCGCGATTCACCGGGGGCCACCACCGCGCAGGCCCTACAGTCGGCGCATGGTGCATGTACTGGGCAGCAGGGTCCTGCTGCGCCCCACGGACCCGGAGCGTTCCCGGGCCTTCTACGGTGAGACCCTCGGCCTCGCCGTCTACCGCGAGTTCGGCACCGGTCCGGAGCGGGGCACGGTGTACTTCCTCGGCGGCGGCTTCCTGGAGGTCTCGGGCCGCTCCGAGGACCCACCGGCGCCCGGGCTCCGGCTGTGGCTCCAAGTCGCCGACGTACAGGCGGTACATGAGGAGCTGCGGGCGCGGGGCGCCGAGGTGCTGCGGCCGCCGCTGCGGGAGCCCTGGGGACTGATCGAGATGTGGATCGCCGACCCGGACGACGTGCGCATCGCCGTCGTGGAGGTCCCGGCGGACCATCCGCTCCGGTTCCGCCCGTGAGGGTTGGGGGTGGGCCGGGCGGGCAGGAGCCGGGTGCCGCCCGAGGGAGGATCGATGAGCAGCAGTGGCGACGCCCGGCCGGACCCCGTCGGGCACGACGCGCGTGACGGCGGCCGGAACGACGGCAGGGACGACGGCAGGGACGAGAGTCCGGAGGAACGCGCGGACCGGCAGTGGCAGGATCTGGTCCAGGAGATCCGGGTCGCCCAGACCGGGGTGCAGATCCTCTTCGGCTTCCTGCTCTCCGTCGCCTTCACCACGGAGTTCCGGCGCCTCTCGCAGACGGACACGACGATCTACATCGTCACCGTGGTCCTCGCCTCCCTGGCCACCGGCGCGCTCATCGGTCCCGTCGCCTTCCACCGCCTCGTGTGGGGCCGCCGGATCAAACCCGAGACGGTCGTGTGGGCCTCGCGGCTCACCTTCATCGGCATCCTGCTGCTGCTGGCGACCCTGACCACCGCCCTGTTCCTGGTCCTGCGCGTGACCACGCACAACGCGCTCGCTCCCTGGCTCGTCGCGGGAGTCCTCCTCTGGTACCTGCTGTGCTGGTTCGCGCTGCCCCTGTGGGTCCGCGGCCGGGGCCGCGGCGCCGGCCGGCGCTGACCGCGCGCCGCGTTCCGGGTCGGCTCTTACGCTGGAGGGAGCGGACCTAGGGAGCTGAGCATGGCCGATCAGGGACCACCCGGGGCCCCGGACCTGCTCGGCGGGCTGCTGGCCGCCAGTCACCTGATGTCATGGCGCGACCTGCCTGGCGCGGTCCGTACGTACGCCGCGCGCGCCGGGCTGGAGGACGCGCTGATCTATCTCGCGGACCTTCAGGAGCGCCTGCTGGTGCTGCTGCCGGACGCCGCCCCGGGAGGCACCGGTCCGGGCACCGGCCCCGGCGCCGGGGCGGGCTCCGGGGCGGACGCCGAGCTGCGGATCGACGCCACCGTGGCCGGCCGGGCCTTCCAGCTGGGCCGGGTGCTGTCCCAGGGCCCGGGCGGGGTGGAGGGCGGTCACCAATGGTGGCTGCCGCTGCTGAACGGCACGGAACGGCTGGGCGTCCTGCGGGTGACCACCGCCGGCGACGACGGGGCGACGGCCGGCCGCATGCGGCTGCTGGCCACCGCGGTCGCGCTCCTGGTGGTGAGCAAGCGGGATTCCAGCGACGCGCACGCGCGCCTGGTCCGCACCCGGGAGATGAACGTGGCCGCGGAGATGCAGTGGAACCTCACGCCGCCGCAGACGTACGCGGACGGCCAGGTGGTCATCTGCGGCGTGATGGAGCCCGCCTACGAGATCGGCGGGGACGCCTTCGACTACGCCCTCGCCGACGACGTGCTCCACCTGTCGGTCTTCGACGCCATGGGCCACGACACCTCGGCGGGCATGACCGCCAACCTCGCGGTCGCCACCAGCCGCAACAACCGCCGCCACAGGATGGACCTGGCGCGGACCAGCGAGGCCATCGAGGAGGTGCTGCTGGGCGAGTTCCGGCGGGAGCGGTACGTAACGGCGGTGCTGGCCGATCTGAACACCCGGACCGGCCGGCTGACCTGGGTCAACCGCGGGCACCACCCGCCGGTGGTGATCCGCGGCGGCCGCTGGTCCGCCCTGCTGCACTGCCCGCCCGGCCACCCCATGGGAACCGATCTGGGGCTGGCGACGACCGTCTGCCACGAACAGCTCGAACCGGGCGACCGGCTGGTGCTGTACACGGACGGCATCACCGAGGCGCGCAATCCCGACGGCCTCCAGTTCGGCCTCGACGGGTTCATGGACTTCCTCATCCGGCACCACTCCGACGGGCTGCCCGTCCCCGAGACCCTGCGCCGGCTCACCCACGCGATCCTCGACCACCATCGCGAGCGGCTGGCCGACGACGCGACCGTGGTGCTGGCCGAGTGGCTCGGGCCGGACCGCCGGACCGGAGAGGTCGAGGCGATCGTCGGCCTGCCGGACGGGGTGGTGCCGGGCCGCGTCAGCCGGTGACGCGCGACGCGAACGCGTCGAGGTTGGCGTTGGCGCGGGCGATGCGCTCGTCCACGGTCAGCGTCTCCTCGTGGGCCGTACCCCTCAGCTTGGGCTGCCGCTTGCCCCGGATGTAGAGGGAGCAGGCCAGGTCGGCGCAGACGTAGACCCCCACCGTGTTGCCCTCGCGGCCGCGGGCGCCCGCGAGCGGGGCGACGAGGAGCGAGACGCCGGAGGCGGCGTGTCCGGTCATACAGATCTGGCAGACGCTGGACTTGAGGGCGCTGGTGCGGTTGACGGCGGGGACCCGGAGGGTGATGCCGACCGCGGAGCCGTCCGCTCCGGGGCGGACGACATGGGCGCGCAGCGGCGCACCCGGATCCACCCAGCCGAGGAAGTCGAGGTCACTCCACGGGAGTTGGGCGAAATCCGCCGGCAGCTTCAGACGGGCCGCCTCACCCTTGGTGCAGTTCACGAAGGAGGAACGGATCTGTTTCTCGTTGAGCGGGTCCATGTCACGCAACGATACGTGGCGATACGGACCGCAGTCATCCGACTTTTCCACAGCGCCGCGAGCCCTTCACCGTATCAAAGACATACTTATGGATCAAGCCGCTGATATGGTGATTACTTATGGAAGGGCGGGTTCGCCCGAGCCGAATCCGAGGAGCGCTGCCATGAAAACGATCGGACTGCTCGGCGGGATGAGCTGGGAGTCGACCGCCGAGTACTACCGGCTGCTGAACGAGCTCACCCGCGAGCGCCTCGGCGGCCTGCATTCCGCCCGATGCGTGCTGTACTCCGTCGACTTCGCGGAAATCGAGCGGCTCCAGGCCGGGGGCCGCTGGTCGGAGGCGGGCGAGGTCCTGGCGGCGGCCGCCGGCTCCCTGGAGGCGGCGGGCGCGGATCTGGTGCTGATCTGCACCAACACCATGCACAAGGTCGCCGACCAGGTCCAGGCCGGGATCTCGGTGCCGCTGCTGCACCTCGCCGACGCGACCGCCGACGCCGTCAAGGCCGCCGGCGCGCGCCGGGTCGGGCTGCTCGGCACGGCGTTCACCATGGAGCAGGACTTCTACCGCGGCCGGCTCGCGGCGGCCGGACTCGACGTGCGCGTGCCGGACGCCGCCGGACGCGCGCTGGTGCACCGGGTGATCTACGAAGAGCTCTGTCAGGGCATCGTGCGCGAGGACTCCCGCGCCGACTACCGGCGGGTCATCGGGGAGCTCGTGGCCGACGGCGCCGAGGGGATCATCCTGGGCTGCACCGAGATCGAGCTGCTCGTCGGCGCGGCGGACAGCCCCGTTCCGGTCTTCCCGACGGCCCGGATCCACGCGGAGGCCGCCGTGGAGGCGGCCCTCGCCAGTACGGGCACCGGCACCGCCGGCCGGAGCGCGTGAGCACGCGCCCGGCCGGCGACTCCGTACGGCTTCCTCAGGAGGGGCAGCTGAGTCCGGTCCGGGCGGCCTTCACGGCGGCGTCCAGCGTCTGGGCCTGCGGCTGCAGCTTCTTCACGGCATCGCTGCCGGTGGTGTCGCCGGGCAGGGCCTGGTAGGACTTCTTCAGGCCGTCCGCGGCGGACTTCACCGCGTCCTTCTGCGCCGCCTCCCACGTCGCCGTGGACTTCGCGACCGTCTCCCAGTCGCTCTGGACGGCGTCGTAGGCGGTCTTGACCTGGTCCTTCGTCGCGGTCGACGGATTCAGCGCGTTGAGCGCCGCGGTATCGGAGTTGAGCTTGGTCAGGTCGGTGCACAATTCCGCCGCGGCCGCGCTCGGCTGACCGCTCGGTTCACCGCTCGGGCCCGCCGCGAACGCCGCGGAGGCTCCGCCTGCGGCCAGGACCAGCGCCGCGGCGGTGCTCACGGCCGTACTCAGAATGCGCCTCATGAGTTTCCCCTCGTCGGGATTGGGTGTCGCCCCGCCCCTCACGTCCCCGAGCTCCCCGGCTACCCACGCTGGCACAGGGTGCCGGGCCCCGCAATCGGCCGCCGGTGGGGCCGGTGCGCCGCAAGGGATCCGGTACGACTCAGGTCGTACGGCGCACGCGACCGGAGAGCGATGAAGCCGCCCGCTCGCACGGCGAGCATCGCCATGTGAAGGAAACCCTCGTGGGATTACCCCTGTCCCCCCTTGAAGTCCTCCTGGTGGCGGCCGCCGTCGCGCTGGTCCTCGCGCGCTGGCTGCCCGCCGGCGCCCGCCGGCCGGTGACGATCGCCGCGGCGGCGCTCTTCCTGGCGTCGGGCGCGGCATCGGGTGTCATCGGGGCGCGCTGGCAGCTGCTCCCGGTGTTCGTCGGCGCGGCGGCCGCCCTGCCGTTCGCGCTCGCCCCGCTGCTGCCCCGGCGCGGCGGGCGGGCGCCGCGCCGGGCGCGGTGGTGGCTGGCGCTGCCCGGGTCGGCGCTCTGCCTCGCGCTGATCGCCGCGGGCCCGGTCGCCTCCTGGGCCCTTCCCGTGCCGGTGTTCCCCGAGCCGTCGGGCCAATTCCCGGTCGGTACGGCCGTCTTGGAGCTCACCGACCCCGGGCGACCGGAGCCCGCCACGGCCGCCCCCGACGACCGGCGGACGGTCGTGGTGCAGCTCTGGTACCCCGCGGGGGACAGCCCCGCCGGGACCCCGCGGGCCCGCTGCCTCGGCGCCACCGAGCGGGAGGCCCGCATCGTCTCCGACGGCCTCGCGGCCTATGCCGGCGTCCCCGGGTTCGTACTGGACGGCCTCGGCCGCGCCCGTACGCACGCCGTGCCCGGCGCCCCGGTGGCCGGGCGGGGCGGGCGGTTCCCCGTCGTGCTGTTCTCACCCGGGCTGGGCTGAGTCCGTACGCAGAACACGGCCTGGGCCGAGGAACTCGCCGCCCACGGCTACGTGGTCGCCGCCGTGGACCACCCGTACGACTCCGCCGCGGTCCTCCTCGCCGACGGCAGGGTGGTCCGTACGCGGGTCGGCTCCAGCGGGGACGCGGCCGAGGACGAGCGGCGGGCGGCCGGCTGGACGGCGGTCCGGGCCGCCGACCTCTCCTTCGTACGGGCCGAGTTGGGCCGGATCGCGCGCGGGGAGGCGGCGGGCGTGCTCGCCGGCCGCCTCGACGCCGACCGCGTCGCCGCCGCCGGGCACTCCCTCGGCGGTGGCGCCGCCCTACAGGCGGCCCGCCAGGATCCGGGTTTCGCCGCGGTCATCGACCTGGACGGCTTCCCCCACGACCCCGCCCCGGCCCCCTACCACCAGCCGGTGCTCGCACTCACCCAGGAGATCGGCCCGGCGACCGACCCCGACTACCTGCCGCAGCTCACCCGGGTCCTGGAGCTCGGCACCGCGACGGGCTACCGCCTGACCGTTCCCGGGGCGGCGCACCTCACCTTCACCGACGCCCCTCTCTACCTGCCCCCCGTGCCCTCGCTGGTCGGATCTCTGGGCCGCGCGGAGAGCGTGCGCACCACCGCCGCGCCCTGCCTCGCCTTCCTCGACGCCGTGCTGCGGGACGGCGGCGGCGATCTCCCCGCCGCCCTGTCGGCCTACGGGGAGCTGAGCGTCCACCGCCCGGGCGGCGGACGCTGACCGGTCAGGTGACGGCCCGGCCGGTGACGGCGGACCGGACGTGGCTCCGGAACCAGCGGTGGGCGGGGTCCGCGCCGTTGCGCGGGTGCCAGGCCATCCCGATGTCCAGCGGCGGGAGGTCCAGCGGCACGGGGAAGGTCCGCAGGCCGAGCGCGGCGGTGGTCTCCGGCAGCCAGTCGGCCACGGTGAGGGCCACCAGGTCGGTGGTGGCGGCCAGCATCATCGCGCTGGTGTGACCGGGCACGACGACCGCCACCCGGCGCCGCAGCCCCTGGCGGGCCAGGGCGACGTCGATCGGGCCGAGCCGCCGGCCGCGCCGGGAGATCCCGATGTGGCCCGCCTCGGCGAAGCGGCGGGCGTCGATCGGCGCGTCGAAGAGGGGGTGGCCGGTGCGGGCGACGGCGGCCAGGGGCACCCGGGCCAGCTCCTCGGTCCGGGTCTCCGGATCGAGGTGGTCCAGCACCCCCAGCTCCACGTCCACGTCCCCCAGCCGCAGCCCCGGCCCGCCCTCCCCCGACTCCGGCAGGAACACCACGTCCACTCCGGGCGCCTCGGCGCCCACCCGGTCGGTCAGGGGTCCGGCCAGCCCGGTCAGCAGCAGGTCTCCCGCCTGGACGGTGAAGGTCCGGTGCAGGTGGGCCGCGTCGAATCCGGCGGAGGGGGTGAGCAGGGTGTCGGTGCGCCGCATGAGCGCGCCGACCTCGTCGCGCAGCTCCAGGGCGCGCGGGGTGGGCACCATCCGCTGGCCGGCCCGCACGAGCAGGGGGTCGCCCACCGCCCGGCGGAGTTTGCCCAGCATGCGGCTGGCGGCGGCGGGCGAGGTGCCGAGCCGTTCGGCGGCGCGCGTCACGCTGCTCTCCTGGAGGAGGACGTCGAGGGCGCGCAGCAGGTTCAGGTCCATGGCGACTCCGGGCGGTGATGATTGCGTTCGGCGCAACCATATGATGCTGATCTTTGCATTGCCCGGGGGTGCGACCGTCTTCGAGACTGGGACTCGTCCGCGGATCCGCGGCACATCCCCCTTGCGCCGCGGATCCGCGGCACATCCCCCTTGCGTCACACCGGAGTCGACATGCAGGAACTGATCCGTCCCGGAGCGGAAGGCGACGTACTGGCGGTGGTCAGCCAGAGCGGCGGCGATGTCTCCTTCTTCGACGCCGCCCGCCACACCCCGCTCGGCAGCGTCGAGGTGCCGGCCGAGCCCCACGAGCTCTGTTTCGACCCGACGCGGCGCCTGCTGTGGTGCGCCACCTCCTACCGGTCGGGCTTCTACCACGCGAACAGCGGCCGGCGCAGCGAGCTGACCGTCATCGACCCGGACACCCGCCGGATCGTCGAGGTCGTCGACCTGGCGCCCGAGCACGCCCCGCACGGCCTCGCGCTCGACGCGGGGCGGGGCCTGCTGTACGTGAGCGTCGAGGGCGGCCCCGACCGCTCCGGCGGCGTCGTGGTCATCGACACCGCGACGCGGCGGCCGATCGGCCGTATCGACACCGGGGCGCCGGGACCGCACTGGTTCGTCGTCGACGCCACGGGCACCACCGGGTACGCGAGTAACAAGGAGGCGCCCTTCGTCTCGGTCGTCGACCTGGGCCTCGGGAAGCTCACCGACCGGATCGAGGTCCCGGGCAGCGAGGGCATCGCCGTCTCCCGCGACGGTTCCCGGGTGTTCGTGGCGGCGCCCTACGGCTCGTTCGCCGGCCGGGAGGACGGTGACGGCGAACGGCCCGCGAACGGGGTACGGGTCATCGACACCGCGCGCGCCGAGGTCACCGCCACGCTGGCCACCGAGGGCCTCGTCTTCCCCGTCCACCACACCGCCACCGGCCGGGTCCTCGCGGGCGAGCTGCGCATGGCGCCCGATCCCGGTGCCCCGCTCGGCCGGCACGCCCCGGGGCGGCTGACCGTGTTCTCCGGGGACGGTGGCGAGCGCCTCGGCGGCATCGGGGTCGGCCTGTTCCCGCTCACCATCACCTCGTCGCCCGACGGCCGGACCGGCTACGTCGCCTGTGTGGTGTCGTCGACGGTGGACGTGGTGGACCTGGAGTCGATGCGCCGGCTGGGGCGGCTGGAGGTCGGCCGGCGCGACGGTGCGGGAGCGCACGGCCTCGCGTACGTCCCGAGGGCCTGACGACGCACCGCCCCCGGCGGCATCCGGCAGCAGCGCACGTCGGATCCCGCATGCCGGATGCCGCCGGGGGCGGGAGCGGCCTGATCGCGTAGTCTCGGCGGATGGCGAAGTACTTCGACGTGCACCCCGAGAATCCTCAGGCGCGCACCATCAGCAGCATCGCGGACTCCATCCGGGGCGGCGCGCTCGTCGCGTACCCCACGGACTCCTGTTACGCACTGGGATGCCAGCTCGGCAACCGTGACGGCCTGAACCGCATCCGGACCATCCGGAATCTCGACGACCGTCACCACTTCACCCTCGTGTGCCAGAACTTCGCTCAGCTGGGCCAGTTCGTGAACCTGGACAACAACGTGTTCCGCGCGGTCAAGGCGGCCACTCCCGGCAGCTACACCTTCATCCTCCCGGCCACGAAGGAGGTGCCGCGCCAGCTGCTGCACCCGAAGAAGAAGACGGTCGGCGTCCGCATCCCCGACCACGTCGTGACGCAGGCGCTGCTCGCCGAGCTCGGTGAGCCGCTGCTGTCGAGCACCCTGCTCCTGCCGGACGAGGCGGAGCCGATGACGCAGGGCTGGGAGATCAAGGACCGGCTCGACCACGTCGTGGACAGCGTGATCGATTCGGGTGAGTGCGGGACCGAACCGACGACGGTCATCGACTTCTCCAGCGGCGAGGCGGAGATCGTGCGCCGCGGTGCGGGCGACCCCTCCCGGTTCGAGTAGGCGGGCGCCCTGCGGGGAGCGGCCTGCGGGGAGGGGGCCGCGGGGGCGGCGAGCGGCGGACATAGGCTGTCGGGCGGCGGGAAAGTCCGCCCGATTTCCTGCCGGAAGGACCATGCGATGAGCGAGAAGACCCGCAAGCTGTTCGACGCGCTCGACCTCAACAGTGACGGCGTCCTGACGCGCGCCGAGGTGATCACGGCGCTGCGTTCGCAGGGCCCGACCCTCGCCGCGGGCGGGGACCTGCCGTTCTGGGGCCTGGGCGACGCGGACGCCTCCTCGGCCCTGTTCGACGCCGCCGACCAGAACGGCGACGACGTGCTGAGCTTCGAGGAATTCTCCCGCGAGGTGGACCGCCGCTTCGGCTGGTAGCCGGGGCACGCTCCCAGCGGCGTCGGCGACTACCGCCTACGCTGGAGGTGGCGGCTCGTGCGGTGAGCGGCCCACGAGGTCCGCCGGGTGGCCGCGGTACTCCCCCTCCCTACCGCGGCCACCCACCGGCCACCTCGGGTGTGTCACCCGGCCCGTAGCGGGAAGGCGTACGGCGTGACCTTCGAACATCCGGCGCGGCGCAAGGCGGACGGGCAGGTCGGGCGCTTCGAGAAGCTCGCCGAGCTGGCCTCCAACTTCACGAGTTCCCCCGTTTTCTCGCTCCTGTGCGTCCTGCTGGTGCTCGGCTTCGTGGCCGTCCACGTGGCGGGCCTGCCCACGGAATGGCAGCACCTCGCGGGCGACGCGATGGCCGCCGTGTCCCTCCTGCTGCTGGCCCTGCTGAAGAACGCCGAGCGCCGCGCCGAGCACGCCGTCCAGCGCAAGCTCGACGCCATCGCGGCGGTGGTCCTGGAACTGCGGCAGGGCGAGGGCGAGCGCAGCCGGGCCCAGGAAGACCTTGAGGCGGCGATCCGGCTGGAGGAGCGGCTCTGAGCCGGTGACCGGGCGCCCCCGCCCGGTCAGCCGTCCAGACGGTGCCTGCCGAGCTGGGCGACCGCCCCGGGGTCGCGGTGGTCGAAGAACACCGACGCGCCGGTGTCGAGTGCGGCGATGGCGGCCATCTGGTCCTCGCCGAGTTCGAAGTCGAAGACGTCGAGGTTCTGTGCCATCCGGCCGGGGTTCACCGACTTGGGGATCGTGATGATGTCGCGCTGGATCAGCCAGCGGAGCGCGACCTGGGCGGCGGACTTGTCGTGCGCCGCGCCGATCTCACTGAGGACGGGGTCGGTGAACAGGTTGTTCTTGCCCTCGGCGAAGCCGCCCCAGGACTGGTGCTGGACTCCGTGCTCGCGCATGAGCTCCTGATCGGCGGTGCGCTGGAAGAACGGGTGCGTCTCGATCTGGTTGACCGCCGGGACGACCTCGTTGTTGAGGATCAGGTCCAGGAGACGGTCGGGGTAGAAGTTGGCGACGCCGATCGCCTTGGCCAGGCCCTCCCGGCCCACGTCCTCCATGGCGCGCCACTGGCCGTAGACGTCGCCGAACGGCTGGTGCATCAGGTACAGGTCGACGTGGTCCAGGCCCAGCTTGGTCAGGGAGGTCTCGAAGGCCCGGCGGGCGTTGTCCTCGGCGGGGGCGTCCTGGATCCACAGCTTGGTGGTGACGAACAGTTCCCCGCGCGGGATGCCGCTGCTCCTGACGGCGCGGCCGACGGCTTCCTCGTTGCCGTAGGCCGCCGCGGTGTCGAGCAGCCGGTAGCCGGCGGCGAGGGCGTCGGTGACGGCCCGCTCGGTCTGCTCCGGCGGGATCTGGTAGACGCCGAAGCCGAGGATCGGCATTCGGACGCCGTTGTTGAGGGTGACGCTCCGCATGGGACCTTCCTTGTCACTCGGGCTCTCGGGCGATCGCCGGTGTCAGCAGATCCGGGGCAGCTGCTCCCCGATCGGCAGGTCGACGACCCGGGTGCCGCCGAGGCCGGTGCGGGCCACGACCAGGCCCGGGTGTGCCTCGACCGCCTCGCCGATCACGGTCGCGTGCCGGCCCAGCGGGTGGGCGCGCATCGCGTCGAGGACGGCGTCGGCGTGCTCGCGGGGGACGAAGGCGACCAGCTTGCCCTCGTTGGCCACGTAGAAGGGGTCAAGGCCGAGGATGGCGCAGGCGTTCGCCACCGGCTCGGGCACCGGCACGCGGCCCTCGTTGATGACGACGCCGGTGTCCGAGGCGGCCGCGATCTCGTTGAGGGCGGCCGCCAGGCCGCCGCGCGTGGGGTCGCGCAGGACGTGGAGGTCTGGGGTGACCGCGAGCATGGTCTCGACGAGGCCGCCCAGCGGCGCGCAGTCGCTCACGATGTCCGCCTCGAAGCCGAGGCCCTCGCGGACGCTCATGATGGCCACCCCGTGGAGGCCGATCTCGCCGCTGACGATGACGACGTCGCCCGGGACGACGCGCTGCGGGCGCAGGTCCACCCCTTGCGGGATGAGGCCGATGCCCGCGGTGTTGATGTACACCCCGTCGCCGTGGCCGGCCTCCACGACCTTGGTGTCGCCGGTCGCGATCTCGACGCCCGCGGCGCGCGCGGCGGCGCCGATGGCCTCGGCCACCCGGGCCACCGTGGCGACCTCGACGCCCTCTTCGAGGATGAACCCGCAGGACAGGTAGGCGGCCCGGGCCCCGCTCATGGCCAGGTCGTTGACGGTGCCGTTGACCGCGAGGTCGCCGATGCCGCCGCCGGGGAAGAACAGCGGCCGCACCACGTACGAGTCGGTGGAGAAGGCCAGCCGGGCCCCGCCCAGGGTGATGGCGGCGGAGTCGCCGAGCTGGGCGAGGACCTCGCCGCCGAAGGCGGGGGCGAAGACGTGCCGGACGAGTTCGGCGGACAGCGCTCCGCCGCCGCCGTGGCCCATCACCACGCGGGGGTGGTCGCGCAGGGGGGCCGGGCAGGTCCAGCCCGTGACGTCGAGAGCGGTGTCAGACAACGGGGCTCGCCTCCAGCGGCGCGGACTCGGGTGCGGACTCGGGTGCGGTCTCGGATGCGGTCTCTGTCTGCGGCTTGCGGGCCGCCGCGATGTCCAGGCGCCGGTAGAGGTAGTACGCGGCGCACGCGCCCTCGCTGGAGACCATGGTGGCGCCGAGCGGGTTGCGCGGGGTGCAGGTGGTACCGAAGGCCTCGCACTCGTGCGGCTTGATCAGCCCCTGGAGCACCTCGCCGCTGCGGCACTCGGCCGGTTCCAGGGTCGCGATGTCCGTCACCGAGAAGCGGTGCTCGGCGTCGAAGTCCCGGTAGCGCGCGGACAGCCGCCAGCCGCTGCGCGGGATGACGCCGATGCCGCGCCAGGCCCGGTCGGTGACCTCGAAGACGTCCTCCAGCATGGCGAGCGCGGCCGGGTTCCCCTCGGGACGGACGGCGCGGGCGTAGGCGTTGTCCACGGTGTGCTCGCCGCGCTCCAGCTGGAGCACGGCCCGGCGTACGCCTTCGAGGATGTCCAGCGGTTCGAAGCCGGTCACCACGATCGGGACGCGGTGGCGGGCCGCCAGCTCCGGGTACTCGCCCATGCCCATCACGCTGCACACGTGCCCGGCTGCGAGGAAGCCCTGGACCCGGCAGCTCGGCGAGGTCATGATCGCCTCGATGGCCGGGGGGACCCGGACGTGGGAGACCAGGAGGCTGAAGTTCGGGATGCCGAGCTTCTTCGCCTGGTACACGGTCATGGCGTTGGGCGGCGCGGTCGTCTCGAAGCCGATGCCGAAGAACACCACCTCGCGGTCCGGGTTCTGCCGGGCGATCCGCAGGGCGTCGAGCGGGGAGTAGACGACGCGTACGTCGCCCCCTTCGCTGCGTACCCGGAAGAGGTCGCGGCCGCTGCCCGGGACGCGGAGCATGTCGCCGAACGAGCAGAAGATGACCTCGGGGCGGGAGGCGATCTCCAGCGCCTTGTCGATGACCTCCAGCGGGGTCACGCACACCGGGCAGCCCGGTCCGTGGATCAACTCGATCTGTTCGGGGAGGAGTTGATCGATGCCGTGCCGGATGATGGTGTGGGTCTGGCCGCCACAGACCTCCATCAGGGCCCAGGGCCGGGTGACGGTGGCGTGGATGTCGTCGAGCAGGCGGCGGGCCAGCTCGGGGTCCTGGAACTCTTCGATGTACTTCACGGCTGCCGCGCCTCCCGCTCCGACTGCTGCTCCTGCCGGCCCAGTTCCAGCACCGGCTCCTGCCGCCGGGCCGGCGCCGGCTCCGCCGGTACGCCGCCGGCCGGGTCGTCGGCCGGGTCGTCCGTGAACGGCCAGGGCTCGCCCCCGGCCGCCGCGGCCTGCTCCCACGGATCGCCGAACTCCTCCTGGAGCATGCCGAGCTGCGCGAAGAGCTCCAGGGTCTGCTTGGCGGACTCCTCGTCGAGGCGCTGGAGCGCGAAGCCGACGTGGACGATGGCATACTCGCCGACCTGGAGGTCCGGGAGGTACTCCAGGCACACCTCCTTGACCACGCCGCCGAAGTCGACGGTCGCCATCCGGGTGCCGTCCTTCTCCCCGATGTCAAGCACTCTGCCGGGTACCGCCAGACACATGGACCTCTCCTTGCTGTGGGGGTGGCGTGGTGCGCGCCGCGGCCACCATCAGCTGGCCGAGTGCCAGTCCCCCGTCGTTCGGGGGGATCCGGTGGTGGCGCAGGACGGTGAAGCCCCGTTCGCGCAGGGCGCTCGAACAGGCTGCGGAGAGCAGGGTGTTGGCGAAGACCCCGCCGCTGAGGGCGACGGTGTGCAGGTCGTGGCGTTCGCGGGCCAGGGTCGCGAGCGCGGCCACGAGAGCGGCGACCGCGGTGTGGAAGCGCGCGGCGATCAGGGCCGGCGGCGTGCCCGTGCGTACGTCGGCCACCACCGCGGCGAGGACGGGCGCCGGGTCGGCCGTGACCGGGGCGCCGGCCCCCCGCGCCGACCCGTCGCTCAGGGCGAAGGCGTAGCCGCCGGCGGCCCCGGCGGGCGGCGCCGACAGGGCCGCCGCCTCCAGCTCCACGGCGGCCTGGGCCTCGTATCCGACGAGCTGGCAGATGCCGGCGAGGGAGGAGACGGCGTCGAAGAGCCGCCCCATGCCGGAGGTCCGGGCGCAGTTGAGGTTCCGGTCCAACTGGCGGGCCAGTACGCGGAGTTCGTCGGGCGGGCAGGCCGCCACGCAGGGCAGGTCCGGCGACCACGCGATCCGGGCGGCGCGCAGATGGGACAGGGCCATCCGGTACGGGCGCAGTACGGCGGCGTCGCCCCCGGGCAGCGGTACGTAGCCGAGGTGCGCGAACCGCTCGTACCCGGTGTAGTCGGCGAGGAGGACCTCCCCGCCCCATACGGCGCCGTCGTCGCCGTAGCCGGTGCCGTCGAAGGCGAAGCCGATCACCCGGCCGCTGCCGTCGAGACCGTGTTCGGCCATGGCGGAGGCGATGTGCGCGTGGTGGTGCTGGACCTCGACGAGGGGACGGGCCCCGGCGTTGCGCCGGGCCCACCGCCCCGAGCGGTAGCCGGGGTGCCGGTCGGCGGCCAGCAGGACGGGGGTCACGCCGGTGATGGACTCCAGTTGTCGCTCGGCGCGTTCGAAGGCGTACTGGGTGGCCAAGTCGTCCATGTCGCCGATGTGCGCGGAGAGCCAGGCCTGGCTGCCCTCGCCGAGGCAGAAGACGTTCTTCAGGTCGCCCCCGGTGGCCAGGGTCGGCGGGACCGGCCACGGCAGGGTGAGGGGCAGCGGGGCGTAGCCGCGGGAGCGGCGCACGGTCAGCGGTTCGCCGTCGCAGACGCGCACCACGGAGTCGTCGCAGGGGACGTGGATGGGGCGGTCGTGGGTGAGCCAGGCGTCGGCGAGGTGGCCGAGCCGGTCCAGGGCCTCGGCGTCGTCGGTGACGATGGGCTCGCCCGACAGGTTGCCGCTGGTCATCACCAGCAGTCGCGGGCCCTGCGGATCGCCGTCCAGGCCGAGCAGGAGGTGGTGGACGGGGGTGTACGGGAGCATCACGCCGAGGTCGGGGCTGCCGGGGGCGACCCCGGGCAGCGGGGGGCCACCCGGGCGGCGGCGCAGCAGCACGATGGGCCGTACCCCGCCGGTGAGCAGCGCCCGCTCCTCGGGGCCGATGCGGACGAGGTCCTCGACGTCGGCGAGATCGCGGGCCATCAGCGCGAACGGCTTGGCCCCGCGGTCCTTGCGGCGGCGCAGCTCGGCGACGGCCCCGGGGTGGGCGGCGTCGCAGGCCAGGTGGTATCCGCCGAGCCCCTTGACCGCGAGGATCGCCCCGTCGGCCAGCAGTCGGCGCGCCTCGGCGACCGGGTCGGCGCCGGCCGTCTCGCGGGGCGGGGTGCCGGCGAGGAGGCGCAGCCGGGGTCCGCAGGCGGGGCAGGCCACCGGCTGGGCGTGGAAGCGCCGGTCGGTGGGGTCGGCGTACTCGCGGGCGCAGTCGGCGCACATCGGGAAGCGGGCCATGGTGGTGTGCGCGCGGTCGTAGGGCAGCCCGGTGACGATCGTGAAGCGGGGTCCGCAGTGCGTGCAGGTGATGAAGGGGTGCCGGTGGCGGCGGTCGGCGGGATCGGCCAGCTCGGCCAGGCAGTCGGCGCAGGTGGCGACGTCCGGGGAGACGAGCGTACGGGCCGGGCCGCCGGACCGGGAGGCGACGATGGTGAAGCCGGCGCCGCCCGCGACCGGGACCTCGCAGTGGTCGACGGCGTCGACGACGGCCAGCGGCGGGGCCTCGGCGGCGAGCCGCTCGCAGAAGGCCGAGACGGCCGCGGGGGCGCCCTCGACCTCGGCGACGACGCCGTCGGGGGTGTTGGTGACGTGCCCGGCGAGCCCGAGTCCGGTAGCGCGGGTGTAGACGTACGGGCGGAACCCGACGCCCTGCACCACGCCCCGCACGGTGACCCGGCGCCGCTGGACGGCCTCCATCAGCGGGTCTGCGCCGCGGCGGGGTGCGTGTGGCCGTGACCGGCGCCGTGGCCGTCACGGTGGTCGTGGCCGTGGTGCCCGTGGTCGTGGCCGTCGTGACCGTTGTGGTCGTGGTGATGGTGGTGGTGGCCGTGCTGCTGCCCCGCCATGACCGGCTGGTGCACCGCCGCGCCGTCGCCGACGGCCAGCGCCCGCTCCAGCAGTTCGCCCACGCCGGCCCCGGAGCGGGCCGAGGTCAGCACCACCTCCACCCCCGGGTTGACCTGCTGGACGTGCGCGCGGAAGGCCGCCTCGTCGAATTCCACCGCGGCCGCGATGTCGGTCTTCGTCACGACGACGAGGTGGGCCAGCCCGAAGGCCGTCGGGTACTTCAGCGGCTTGTCCTCGCCCTCCGTGACCGAGGCCAGGACGACGCGCAGCGACTCCCCGAGGTCGTAGGAGGCCGGGCAGACGAGGTTGCCGACGTTCTCCACGAACAGCAGCCGGGTGTCGTCGGCGAGCCATCCGTCCAGGTGCCGGCCGAGCATCCCGGCCTCCAGGTGGCAGAGCCCGTCGGTGAGCACCTGCTTGACCGGGACGCCCGAACGGGCCAGCCTCACCGCGTCGTTCTCGGTGGCGAGGTCGGCCGTCAGGGCGGCGACCGGCACCTTCCGCTGCCGCGCCAGACCGAGTTCCAGTTCCAGCAGGGCCGTCTTGCCGCTGCCCGGGCTGGACAGGAGGTTGACGACCGTGGTGCCACGGGCGGTGAGTTCGGTGCGCAGGGCGTGCGCGGTCGTGTCGTTCTTGGCGAGGACCGCCTGTTGAAGGTCGACCACACGGCACATGGTTCAGCGCTCCTCGGAGATCGGTTCGCGGGCGGGGTTCCCCGCGTGGGCGGCGGCGGGCGGGACGTGGGCAAGGCCGTCCTCCCAGCGCACGCTGAGGATCTGCAACTCGCGCCCGGAACGGAGTTCGACGTCCGTGGCCCGGCCGCACCGGGGGCAGACCAGCCGCGGCGGCATGCCGACCGCCCAGCCGTCCGTACAGGCACCGCAGTGCGCGCGGGCGGCCACGGGTTCCGTGACGAGTTCGGCGCCTTCAAGGACCGTGCCGGCGCAGGCCAGTTCGAAACAGAAGGCCAGGGCGTCGGGTACGACGCCGGCCAGTTCGCCGATCTGGAGCCGGACCGAGGTGACGGCGGTCGCGCCGCCGCTCCGGGCGGCTTCTTCGACCTGGGCCACTACGGCCATGGCGATCGACATCTCGTGCATGGGGGCTCCGTCCTGCCGGGCTTCATTAGACCGGCCGGAGGCGGGGGGCGCGCTCGGGCACGCCGACGCGCCGACGCCCCGTACGCCATTCGGCGCCGGGGCGTCACAGGGGTGCGAGCGGCGGCCCCGGCGCCGCGGGTCACATCCGGCGGATGCGCAGGTAACGCTGGATGTCCGGGAGGAGCACCGTCAGTGCGGCGGCGAGCGCGGCGGCGGCCACGCCGCCGAAGATGGCCTTCTTCATGGGGTTCTCGATTCTCCTCAGGTGGCGGCGGCGTTGCGGTCGTCCTCCGGGACGGGCCGCCGGGCCTCGTCCCGGACCAGGTCCACGATCATCCGTACGGCCTCCGGCACGGCGGCGGCCACCGGGTCGCTCAGGCCGATGCCCTCGTCCAGGCAGGCGGGTTCGCAGCCGATGACCCAGGTGCGCCGGGGCGGGGCGGCGCCGGTGCCGGCGCACAGGGTGCCCAGCAGGGCCAGCACCGCGTCCGGCGACATGTGGTGTCCGTCGAGTACGGGGCTGCCGGGGGCGATGGAGCCGGGCTCGGCCGCCTCGATCAGGTACAGCGTCCCGGGGGCGCCGCCGCGGGCGGTGGCGTCCACCAGGACGAGCGTGTCGTAGCCGTCGAGGAGCTGGTAGGCCAAGTGGACGCCGCGGACACCGATGTCCACCACCTCGACGTGCTCCGGCAGCCGGCGCCCCGGCTCCGTCAGCCGCCGGACGGTCTCGACGCCGAAGCCGTCGTCGCCGAGGAAGACGTTGCCGATGCCGGCGATCAGGATCCGGCCGTTCACCTGACCTCCAGGGGGGCTACCTCGTCGGGCTGGAAGTAGAGGAACCGGCCCTGTTCGCGGCGGATGTCGGCGCCCGGGTCGCCTTCGACGGTGACGGCGAGGTGCACCCCTCCGTCGACGTCGTGGAGGACGGCCTCGACCAGGGCGGTGTGGCCCCGGAGGAACAGGTCCTGGGCGTCGGTGCGCCGCAGGCCCGGGCGCAGCAGGACCCGGCTGCCGACCCCGACGAGGACGCCGTCGATCGGGATCCGGTCGCGGGCGGGGTCCGCGGTGTCGTCGCGCGCCGGGTCCCACCAGGGGGTGTCGGGCTTGAACACCGCTTCCTCCTCCCACAGTTCGGGGATCCGGTCGTCGGCGGGCGCGCCCGGCCCGGTGATCTCCCGCAGCGCCCGCACGGCGCCGTGGAGGCGGTCGAGCACCTCGGGGGGCATGGTGTCGGCGAGGTCGATCACGGCGGCGGCGCGGGCGTCCGTGCCGCGCGCCTCGCGCTTCTCCTGGTCGGTCAGGGCCGCGGTGCGCAGGGCGAGGATCTCGTCGATCTCGGTGGCGTCGTACATGGCCCCGATGCTCTCGGGGGCGATGGCGGGGTGGTCCTCCAGGATGATCGGGGAGGAGAGCACCACGTCGGCGCGGCCGGGTTCCCCGGCGAGCACGGGCCAGGTGTGCCGGTTGGCGCAGTCGGCGACGACGCCCTTGGCCCACTCGGGCGGGTCCGTCATGGAGAGGAAGGACCCGGCGCTGAGGCCGAGCAGCAGGTGGGCCGCGACCAGTGAGTGCGGCAGGGCGGCGTCCCGGTCGGCGCCCTGCCGCGGCGGGGTCCAGGCGCTGGTGTTCTCCACGACGGCCGTGAGCTTCAACGCCCGGTAGGGGACGCCGAGTTCCTCGGCCCGCAGGCGCAGCACCCCGTCGATCCGGGCGCTGCGCCGGACCAGGCGGCCGATCTCCCGGCCGTCGGCGTCGACGACGGGCTCGGTCTCCTCGCCGGCGGGCCGGGCGAAGGGCAGGGACACCTCCCCGGCCTCCAGCTCGGCCACGGGAACGGTCAGGTCGATCCGCTCCTCGGCGCCCTCGTCCCAGGGGACGAGTACCCGGTCGGGCAGCTGGAGCTCGGCGACCTCGGCGAACGAGCCGTCCGCACGGGCCTCTTGGACGGTGCGGCGGCGGGCGTGCAGGAAGCGGAGTTCCACGGCGAGGGTGGCCTCGCCGCGCGGCTCCATCACGATCTCGGTCCGCTGGAACGAGTGCTCTTCGTGCGCGGGGGCC
The DNA here is from genome assembly GCF_003721495.1 of Streptomyces sp. ADI95-16. NCBI lineage: Bacteria > Bacillati > Actinomycetota > Actinomycetes > Kitasatosporales > Streptomycetaceae > Streptomyces > Streptomyces sp. ADI95-16. Next base: position 753,491 of record NZ_CP033581.1, read on the forward strand.
CACGCGGGCGGGACGAGGACGCCGAACTGCCAGCGCAGCCGGTTCTTGGCGGCCGAGGCCCGGTACGGGTAGAGGACGTAGCCCTCGAAGAGGACGGCGTCGGCGACCTGGCGGGCGACGTCGAACCGGGAGGCGGGCAGGGAGGACGTGGTGGTCATGGCGCGGTCCTCTCGGCGGCACGCGGCAGTACGGGGCCGGCCCGGCCGGGGCCGGGGGGCGGGGGCTCGGCGAGCACGGCGGCGTCCAGGAGGGTCCGTACGGTCGCCTCCCAGGAGGCGAGCGAGTGCCGCGAGCGGAAGGCGAGCAGCTCGTCCATGGTGTCGGTGGGCAGCTTGAGCCAGCCGCAGCCGGGGAAGTGCTGCTCCATCATCTCCTTCCACACCGGGGCGGGCATCCGGTACGACGCCTCGCGGTCCCAGGGCACGGGTTCGACGTGGAAGCCCCCGGCGCCGGTGAAGGCGGTGCCGGAGAACAGCATCAGCAGGGGTGCCTCGCCGTCCTCCAGGGCGCTGAAGTAGCGGCCGGCCGCGATGTCCATGTCGTAGGAGCAGGGCACGGGCACGTCGGTCTCGATCTCCCCGGTGAAGCTGGGGACCATGACGGAGACCTGGGCGAACTGGACGGGCTGGAGGGTGGTGCCCCAGCGCGAGCGCTCCCCGAACAGGTCGTGGAGCGCGGCGGCCTCACCGGGGCCGTAGCCGCGCCGGGCCGGTTCGATGCGGATCTGGCAGCGCAGCGCGAGGGCGTGGACGCGGGTTCCGGCGGTCGCGGTGACGCGCAGCCGGAAGACGAGCGTCGGGCCGGCGGCGTACGGGTCGGCGCGCACCCCGGTGCAGGTGAAGGTGAAGTCGGTCATGGCCGGCGCTCCTCCCCCGCCGGGACCTTGGCGCGCCGTTCGACCGCTTCGAAGAAGGTCCCCAGCGCGGCCCGGGCCTCGGCTCCGCCGTCGAAGCCGGTCCACAGCATCCGCATCCGCCCGACGAGTTCGTAACAGATGTCGATCGGCACCAGGTAACACTCGGTCCGGCCCTCGGCGCGGCGCAGCAGCAGCGCCTCCACGTCGGGTTCGAGGAGCGCGGCGAGCCGGCCGGCGCCGAGTACGGTCTGCCAGGTCTCGGGGTCGAGTTCGCTCTCGGTGGCGCCCGCCGGGCTCGGGTAGAGCGCGACGAGGCGGTCGAGGGCGGCGTTGCGGAAGAAGAAGGCGACGCCGACCGGGATCTGCAGCAGTTCCCAGGCGCCGTCGTCGAGCGGGTGCCCGGGGTCGGCGAGGTAGCGGCGCGGGACGAGGCGGAACCGGCCGCCGCCGGCGCCCGGCCGGTCGAAGAGCAGGGCGCAGGCGGTGCAGGCGCAGACCAGGGAGCGCTTCTCGACCTCCACGAGGTGGCGGTGGGCGTCCTCGGCGACCGCCACCCCGCACAGCTCGCAGACCTCGGGCCGGGGCGCCCGGCGCCCCGCGAACCGCCGCAACCCGCGCGCACCGCCCGTCCCTCGACCGCCGAACGGCCCGTGCGGCCCGAACGGCCCGGCCAGGCCGGACGCACCGGCGGCGCCGGGCGTACCGGGCTGGCCGGGCGTACCGGCCGTACCGGGCTGGCCGGGCTGGCCGGACGCGCCGGGCGTACCGGATGCGCCGGATGCGCCGGACGTACCGGCCGCGCCCGGGGAGATCGGGACGCCCCGCGACGCGGCAGGGGCGTCTCCCGCGTGGAAGGCGCTCACCGCACCCGTGCCGGGGTCTGCGGGCGGGTGCCGATCTGGAGCAGCGGCGCGGACTTCGGGGCCGTTTCCAGCTCCACCACGGTCACTTCGGGCGCGAAGCAGGCCAGCGCGTCCTCGACGGCCTGTCGCGCCGCGTCGCCCGAACCGCCGCATCCGCAGCCGCCGCTCTCCTCGGTGCGCAGCCGCACGGTGGCGGTGGCCTCGTCGATGCCGAGCAGCTCGACCGGCTCCCGTACCGTCGCGAGGGCGCGCCCGATCCGGGTGGGCAGGTCCTCGGGGTTCAGGTCGTGCAGCGCCAGCAGCCCCGCCACCAGCTCGTCGTCCAGCATCCCGGACAGCGTTCCCTGCCCCATCCGCTCCACGACGCGGGCGAGCCCGGCGCCGTAGAACTCCATGAGCACCCGCACGAGTTCCTCGGCGGCCGCGCTCGCCTCCCGGTCGCCGGTGGCGGCGAGCCGGTCGAGGACCTCGTCGACCCGCCGGCCCGCCTGCCGGGCGTCGGTGACGGCGGCGCTCATCCGCCCAGCCCGCTCAGGCCGGTGGGGACGTGCATCTGCTTGACCGTCTTGCCGCTGCCGACGTACATGTGGACGCCGCACGGCAGACAGGGGTCGAAGCTGCGCACGGCGCGCATGATGTCGATGCCCTTGAAGTTCTCCGGGGTGTTCTCCTCGAAGATCGGGGTGTTCTGCACGGCGTCCTCGTAGGGGCCGGGCGTGCCGAAGGTGTCGCGGGTGCTGGCGTTCCACGGGGTCGGCGGGTACGGGTGGTAGTTGGCGATCTTGCCGTCGCGGATCACCATGTGGTGCGAGAGCACGCCGCGGACGGCCTCGGTGAAGCCGACTCCCAGGCCCTCGTCCGGGACCTCGAACTTCTCCCAGGTCTGGGTGCGTCCGGCGCGGACCTCGGCGAGCCCCTTCTCGGCGCAGTGCAGCGCGATGGCTGCCGCGTACGCCTGGAAGTACGTGCGGGCGCGGTTGCGCTCCAGCGCGTTGCTCCACTTCGGGATCTTCCACTCGAAGCGGGTCTCGGGCTTGGTCATCGTCTTCGGCAGGGTGATGACCACGCTGTGGCCGGTCGCCTGTACGTAGTCGGTGTGCACAAGGCCGGACAGGGCGGTGGACCACAGGCGGGCGATGGGGCCGCCGCCGGTGTCGAGGGCGAGGTGGTCCTTGCCGTCGAACCAGCGCGGCGACATCACCCAGCTGTACTTGTCGTCGAAGTTCCGCTTCTGCGGGGCGGGGATGGTGTGCTGGTTCCACGGGTGGCGGGCGTCGACCGGGTTGCCGAGCGGGTCGTGGGTGACGAACTTCTCCTGGCCCTGCCAGTCGTCGTAGTACGAGCTGCCGAGCAGGATGCGGATGCCGAGGTTGATCTCGGTGAGGTCGTTGGTGACCAGTTTGCCGTCCACCACCACGCCGGGGGTGACGAACATCTTCCGTCCCCAGTCGGTCATGTTGGCGTACGTGAAGTCGCAGTACTCGGGGTCGTTGAGGGCGCCCCAGCAGCCGAGCAGGACGCGCCGGCGGCCGACCTCCTCGTACCCGGGCAGCGCCTCGTAGAAGAAGTCGAAGAGGTCGTCGTGGAGCGGGACGACGCGCTTCATGAACTCGCAGTACCGCATGAGGCGGCTCATGTAGTCCGTGAAGAGCTGGACGGAGGCGATGGTGCCGACGCCGCCCGGGTAGAGGGTGGAGGGGTGCACGTGGCGGCCCTCCATCAGGCAGAACATCTCGCGCGTGTAGCGGCTCACCTGGAGCGCCTCGCGGTAGAACTCGCCCTCGATGGGGTTGAGGGAGCGCATGATGTCGGCGATGGTCTTGTAGCCGTGTTCGCCGGCGTGCGGGGAAGGGGTGCGCTCGGCGAGTTCCAGGACGCCCGGGTTGGTCTCGCGGACCATCTTCTCGCAGTAGTCGACCCCGACCAGGTTCTCCTGGAAGATGTTGTGGTCGAACATGTACTCCGCCGACTCACCGAGGTTGATGATCCACTCGGCGAGGTGCGGCGGCTTCACGCCGTACGCCATGTTCTGCGCGTACACGGAGCAGGTGGCGTGGTTGTCGCCGCAGATACCGCAGATGCGGCTGGTGATGAAGTGCGCGTCGCGGGGGTCCTTGCCGCGCATGAAGACGCTGTACCCGCGGAAGACCGACGAGGTGCTGTAGCACTCCGCGACCCGCTTCTGCTTGAAGTCGATCTTCGTGTGGATGCCGAGGCTGCCCACGATCCGGGTGATCGGATCCCAGGCCATCTCGACCAGCCCGCTGCCGTCGCCGGCCGCCTTCGTCTTCGGTGCCATCTTGTCTTCCGTGACCCTTCTTGGACTTGGGGGCGTGAACTGGACGTGAGGGACCCGGGCCGCGGGGCGGCCCGGGCCGGCGGGTCAGGTCACCAGGGCGGGCGGTAGCCGGTGGCCAGCTTCTTGCCGGCGCGGCGCCACTTCGGCTCCTGGTCCACGGTGTGCAGCGTGATCGCCCGGAGCCGGCGGATGACCATCCCGTACGCCCCGCTGGCCGCGGTGGACACGGTGGCCCCGGGCGGCTCGTCCATGAACGGCATGAACTTGTCGGGGAACCCGGGCATGGTGCAGGCGATGCAGATGCCGCCGACGTTGGGGCAGCCGCCGATGCCGTTCATCCAGCCGCGCTTGGGGACGTTGCACTTCACGACCGGGCCCCAGCAGCCGAGCTTCACCAGGCACTTGGGCGAGTCGTATGTGTGCGCGAACTCGCCCTGCTCGTAGTAGCCGGCCCGGTCGCAGCCCTCGTGCACGGTGGCGCCGAAGAGCCACGTGGGGCGCAGCTTGTCGTCGAGCGGGATCATCGGGGCGGAGCCGGCCGCCTGGTAGAGCAGGTACGTGAGGGTCTCGGAGAAGTTGTCGGGCTGGATCGGACAGCCCGGTACGCACACGATCGGGATGCCGGCGTGCGACTTCCAGTCCCAGCCCAGGTAGTCGGGCAGGCCCATGGCGCCGGTGGGGTTGCCCTCCATGGCGTGGATGCCGCCGTACGTGGCGCAGGTGCCGATCGCGACCACGGCGAGGGCCTTGGGTGCCAGCCGGTCGATCCACTCGCTGGTGGTGATGGGCTGGCCGGTCTCCGGGTCGTCGCCGAAGCCGCACCAGTAGCCCTCGGGCTTGATCTTCTCGTTGGGGATCGAGCCCTCGACGACCAGGACGAACGGGTCGATCTCGCCCCGCTCCCCCTTGAAGAACCATTCGATGAACGTGTCGGCGCCGCCGACCGGACCGCACTCGAAGTCGATCAGCGGCCAGTGCACGGCGATCTTGGGCAGGCCCGGGAGGGTGCCCGTGACGATCTCCTCGATGCTGGGCTGCATGGCCGCCGTCAGGGACACTGAGTCGCCGTCGCAGCTCAGTCCCGCGTTGATCCAGAGGATGTGGATCGGAGGGTCCTCTACCGTGCTCGGCGTTGCTGCATCCATGAGGATCGCTCCTTGGGAAGGGATGCGGGGGAGGTGGGTGGGGGCTCGCGCGTACGGAGCCGGGTGGAGCGGGGCGGGCCGGCGCCGGGGAGTTCCGGTTCCGGTCCCACCCTTCTTGCTAGCAGCCGCCCGGTGCCGGCGCCCTGTCTTGCTGGGCCGGTCCAGTGACGCCGGGCCGCCGGAAGGGGAGCGGCGCCCGGTGCCGTCCGGCCGCCGTCCTGGCCAGGTGCGGCGGGGTGCCGTCCGGGGGCTCCTTGCGTACGAAGGCACGGCGCAGCGCGTGGTACGGGGCCTGCGGGTCGAAGAAGGTCACGCGCATCCGGGTCAGCTCGGCCTCCCGGTAGGCGGCGAGCGGCCGCTCCGCCTCGTCGCGGTCGCGCCGGGCCTTCTTCGCGGCGATCCGGGACCGGGTGCCGGGCGACCGCGCCAGCAGGGCGGCGAGGCGGGCGGTCTCGTCGGCGAAGGCCCCGGGACCGCAGGCGACGGTCCGGTCGGACAGGCCGATCCGCTGGGCGGCCTCGGCGCTGAGCGGCAGGGCCTCGGCGGTGAGGCGCTCGGCGACGCCGGTCCCGGTCCGGCGGGGCAGGGTGTACGTCCAGTACTCCGAGCCGTACAGGCCCATCAGCCGGTAGTGCGGGTTGATGACGGCCCCGGCCCTGCACCAGACCTCGTCGGCGGCGAGCGCGAGCATGGCGCCGCCGGCGGCCGCGTTGCCGCCGAGGGCCGCGACGACGAGCTTGTCGGTGGTGGTCAGGACGGCCTCGACCAGGTCGTCCATGGCGTTGATGTTGGCCCAGGACTCGGCGCCCGGGTCGGCGGCCGCCTCGATGACGCCGAGGTGGATGCCGTTGGAGAAGAAGTCGCGGCCGCCGCCGAGGACGAGTACGGAGGTGGGCCGGGAACAGGCCTCCCGGTAGGCGGCGAGCAGCCGCCGGCACTGCCCGGTGCCCATCGCGCCGCCGGGGAAGGAGAACGACAGGAAGCCGGCTCCGTCGCGCTCCTCGTAGCCGATGTCGGACCAGGTGCGTACGCGCGGGTCGGGCTGCTGCGGCGCGGGGATCTCGGGCAGTGGCGGCAGCAGGTCCCCGAGGGCGAGCGCGGCGGGGAGTTTGACGGGGGCGGGACGGCCGGGCTCGCGGCGGGCCCTCAGCTCGGGGATCCACACGGCGCCGTCGCGGGTCGCCCGGCAGATCGCGCCCGCGCGGGTGGCCAGCAGTTCTCCGGGGCGGCCGCGCAGCCGGTCCTCCGGATGGCCGCCGTGCAGGTACCACTGGCCGCCCAGCAGGTCGTCGAGGACGCCGGGCCGGGAGTCGGCGGCGCGCAGCGCCCGTACGACGCTCTCGGTGGGGTCGATCCGCCAGTCGATCCGGCGGAACTCCTGGCGCAGGTAGGGCAGGGTGCGGCCGGCGCCGGGGGGCTGGGGCCGCGGGGTGTGGGTGCCGGAGGCGAACCGGTCGACGGCGAGCAGGACGGCGCTCAGGGCCGCGTCGGCGATCTCGCCGCGGTAGAGGTCGCTCTTGCCGAGGGGCGGGACGGGGCAGTCGACGGTGGCCCAGACGTCGCCCGCGTCCATGTCGGCGCCGGCCTGGAGGACGGTGACGCCCCAGCGGGTGGCGCCGCGGGTGACGGCCCAGTCGAGGGAGGAGGGGCCCCGGTCGCCGAGGGGACCGGGGTGGACGATGAGGCAGGTGTGGGCGGACCACACCTCCCGGGGCACGACCGTCTTCAGCATCGGCGCGAGGACGAGGTCCGGCCGGTGGCGGCGGACGGCGTCGGGGAGGGAGCCGCCGGGCAGGGCGAGTTCGACGGCCACGCTGTGGCCGTGGTCCCTGAGTTCGGCGTGGACGCGCTGCGTGAGGCTGTTGAACGCGCTGACGGCGAGCAGGATGTGCACTGGATCTCCCAAGCGGCCGGACCTCGGCGATCGGCAGCCGGAACACCGGAACGGGGTACGGCCGCTGGCGATCGTCGGACACGGCCGTCCGCCGATCGCCGAGGCCTACGGCGGTGTCACCCGGACGTGGGCACCGGGACGGCCACCTGGTCGATGCCCGGGTGGCCGGGGCGGTGACGGCCGGGGCGGTCCGCCGGGACCGTCCGCCGGAGCGGTGACGGCCGGGCGGTCCGCCGGAGCGGTCCGCCGGGTCAGTCCATGTCGGGGTAGTAGACCCCGGCCTTGGCGTCTGCGAAGAGCGTGAACTGGACGCGCGGCCCGGGCTCGCCGGATTCCTCGCCGTCGGTGTCCAGTTCCACCGGCTCGGCGTCCACGAGGACGTACTCCCCGTAGCCCTCGAAGTCCCCCGGGCCGTCGGCGACGCCCACGTGGATCGGCGTCTCGTCGGGCAGACCGGCCAGCGCCTCGCGGAGCCGTCCTGCGGTCCACACCTGCGGATTGTGATCGAACATGTCAGCCATGCGGCGACATTAGAGGCCGGGAAACCCGCGGGTGGCGGCGGCGCGCCGGAGCGGGGTCCAAGCCGGGCGGCGGCCTGACCCGGAAGGACCTGGAGCGTCCCGCGCGGGTCAGGCCGTACGGGTTACCAGCCGCCCGACCGGGCCCTGATCAGATGGCGGACCTCCTCGGACCGCCGGGGGCTGCGCTCCAGTTCCCCGCGCAGCGCCAGCTCGGTGCGCCGCACCACGGCCCGGGGAACCTGGACCCGCTGCCCGGGTTGCTCCGTGAACGGCCGCAACTCGGCGGCGAGGGCCTGCACCTCCCCGGACGCGCTGCGGCGCAGGAGGAGGAACACCGTGGCCAGCCAGTGGGCCGGCATCTTCACCATGAGATCGGTCATATCGGGGCAACGACGCCACGCCTTCGTCGTCACGTGGTGTCGAGCCGGGTGCGCAGCGCCTTGAACTCGCGGGCGCGGCCGGCGCAGACCACCCCCGTGAGCCGGCCCTCGTGGTGGAGGAGCGCCGTGAAGTCGAGGGCCTCCAGGTCGCCCTCCACCGTCAGGGTGCCCGGGCCCTGGGGGTGGCCGGCCGCCTGGATGTTGGTCCCGTACTGGTGGGTCCAGAACCACGGGACGGGGGTGTGGGGGGTCGGGACGCCCAGCATGCTGCGGGCGACGGCGGCGCCGTGGTCCTGGGCGTTGGTCCAGTGTTCGACGCGGCAGCTGCCGCCGTCGGCCCGGGCGGGCCGGCGGGCCACGTCGCCCGCCGCGTAGATCCCGGGGACGGAGGTCTCCCCGAACGCGTCCACGACGATCCCGTCGTCCACCTTGAGCCCGGCGCGTTCGGCGAGGCCCGTGTCCGGGGCCATGCCGACGGCGATGACCACCGTACGCGCCGACAGGGCGGCGCCCCGGGCGTCGGTGGCGACCACGAAGTCGCCCTGCCGCTCGAAGCGTTCGAGGCGGACACCGGTGCGGACGTCGACGCCGCGGGCGCGGTGCAGCCCGGTGACGGCGTCGGCGATCGCTGCGGGCAGGACGCGCCGCAGGGGGTGCGCCTCGGTCTCCGTGACGGTGACCTCGCAGCCCATCCCGCTGGCGGTGGCGGCGACTTCGAGGCCGATGAGGCCGGCGCCGACGACGAGGACGGGGCCGCCGTCGATCAGCGCGGCGCGCAGGTCGCGCGCGTCGGCGAGGGTCCGGAGCCGGTGGACCCCGGCGAGCCCCTCCGTCCCGGGGAGGTGCCGGGGGCGGCCGCCGGTGGCGAGGAGGAGCCGGTCGTAGCGGAGCGGGCTGCCGTCGTCGAGGACGAGGGTGCGGTCGGCGGGACGTAACGCGGTGACGGCCGTGCCGGTGCGGAGCTCGATGTCCTGCTCCGCCCAACTGCTCGCGGGCCGCAGCAGGCTCCGCGACGGGGGCTGCGCCCCGGAGAGTATCTCTTTGGACAAGGGCGGTCTGCGGTAAGGGAGTTCGGGCTCCTCGCCGATGAGGACGAGGTCTCCGGCGTAGCCCTCGGCACGGAGGGTGAGGGCGGCGTTGGCACCGGCGATTCCGGTGCCGACGACGACGTAGGGCTCGGGCATGATGATCTCCGCCATCTCGAAGTCGGCCTCGGCCGTGCCCCGGTCCGGGCACGTCTCGAAGTCGATCTTTTCACCCGGTCCCGGCCGGGGCGGAGCGATTTGTCAGACTCCTGACCAAACTCGCTCCGGCCCCTGGCCGACGGGCGCCCGGAGACGGTTCTACGTGGCGGCGGCCTCGGCGACCGCGCTGCCGCAGTCGGGGTGTCCCCACCGGGTACCGAGCTTGGCGATCTTCTCGCCGGCCGCGTACGACGTGCCGCAGGGGCAGGTGCCGGGGAACTTCGCCTTGATGGTGGCGCGTCCGCGAGCGGCCGCCGCCTTCTTGGCCGGGGCGGCGGACGTACGGCGGGCGGGGGCGGCGCGCACTTCGGCCGGTACCGGCATGGCTTCCTGGCCCAGGGCGGTGCCGGCGGGCTGCTGGGTGCGGGCGGCGTCGCTGGCGGCCTGGTCGGCGATGGCGTTGAGGTGGTCGCCGTCCTCGCGGTGGGCCGGCACGTAGCGGAACTCCACCTCGCGGTCGGCCAGCAGGGCGTCGATGCTTTCGACGAGTTCCCGGTTGGCCACCGGCTTGCCCGCCGCGGTCTTCCACCCGTTGCGCTTCCACGCCGGGAGCCACTGCGTGACGGCCTTCATGGCGTACTGGGAGTCCATCCGCACCTCGACGGCCGTGCCGGGGGCCAGGGCCTCCAGCAGCCTTTGCAGCGCGGTGAGTTCACCCACGTTGTTCGTGGCCCGGCCGAGCGCCCCGGCCTCCCAGCGCTCCGGACGGCCCTGCGCGTCGGCGATGACCCACGCCCACCCGGCGGGCCCGGGATTCCCCTTGGCCGCACCGTCGCAGGCGGCAATGATCCGTTCAGACATCCCCCGATCATGCCGCATGAATAGGGAGACACGAAAAAACCCCGGTCCGATTGACGGCCGGGGTATTCGTCTGCATATATTGGATGTTTCACGTTCCCATTAACCGGGAGCATGAAGAAGCTTTGTGAGGACACTGTACCGCGTCGGGAGTGGAATTGTCAATCGAGGAATTCCGGAATGAGCAGCAATTCATCACCGCGCTCTATGAGCGTCTCGATGAACTGCGCTGCCAGGCCGAACGCGCCGTACGGGGCGCGCTGGCCGACGCCGGGAGCGGGCTCCAGGCGCGGCTGGAGCGCGATGTGCTCGTCGCCGAGCAGTCCGGGCTGCTTTCCGCGCTGGACCGGGGCGAGAACGGACACTGTTTCGGCCGGCTGGAGTTCTCCGACGGCCGCGACCATCACATCGGCCGGATCGGCGTCCGCCAGGACGACGCGGAGCGCACTCCGCTCGTTCTCGACTGGCGGGCGGAAGTGGCGCGCCCCTTCTACCTCGCCACCGGGCACCATCCGATGGGATTGCGCAGGCGCCGCCACATCAGCACCCGGGGCCGGGAGGTCACCGCGCTGCACGACGAGATCCTCGACCTCGCCGACACCGAGCGCACCGGCTACGAGGGTGCGGACGCGGACGCCGTGCTGCTCGCCGCGCTGGACGCGGCCCGGACCGGCCGGATGCACGACATCGTGCGGACCATCCAGGCCGAGCAGGACCGGATCATCCGCTCCCCGCACCGCGGCGTGCTCGTCGTGGAGGGCGGGCCGGGGACCGGGAAGACGGCGGTGGCCCTGCACCGCGCGGCGTACCTCCTGTACGCGCACCGGGAACACCTCGCCAAGCGGGGCGTGTTGATCGTCGGCCCGAACCCGGCCTTCCTCGGCTACATCGGCGAGGTGCTCCCGGCCCTCGGCGAGACCGGGGTGCTGCTGGCCACCGTGGGCGAGCTCTTCCCCGGCGTCCGCGCGACCGGCTCCGACCGGCCGGGGGCCGCCGCCGTGAAGGGCCGCGCCGAGATGGCCGAGGTCCTGGCGCGCGTGGTGCGCGACCGGCAGGCGCTGCCGGAGGAGGTGCCCCCGGGCAGCGGCGAGGACAGCTCCGTGGTCCCCGAACCGGCACTGGAGATCGACCACGACGACTACGGGACACTGCTGCTGGACCGGACGATGGCCCACGAGGCCCGGGACCGGGCCCGCGCCACCGGACTGCCGCACAACCTCGCGCGTCCGTACTTCGCCTTCCGCGTCATCGACGCGCTCACCGAGCAGCTCGCCGACCGGCTCGGCGCGGACCCGTACGGCGGGCCCAATCTGCTGGGCCCGGACGACGTGGCGCAGCTCGGCAAGGAGATCGCCACGAGCGCCGAGGTGCACGCGGCCATCGACTCGCTCTGGCCGCCCCTGACGCCCCGGCAGCTGATCGCGGAGTTCCTCGCCGACCCGACCCATCTGGCCCCGGCCGATGCCGAGTTGATCCGGCGGACCGGGAACGCGGGCGACGGCTGGACCCCGGCGGACGTCCCGCTGCTCGACGAGGCCGCCGAGCTCCTCGGGGTGGACGACAGCGCGCTGCGGGCGGCCGAGGAGCGGGAGCGGCTGGAGCGCATCGCGTACGCGCAGGGTGTCCTGGACCTGTCGCTGGGCTCGGAGTCGTACGAATTCGAGGACGCGGAGAACGAGTTCCTCGCCGCGCACGACATCATCGACGCGGAGCGGATGGCGGAGCGGCACGAGGAGGCCGACCACCGCAGCACCGCCGAGCGCGCGGCCGCCGACCGCACCTGGGCCTTCGGGCACGTGATCGTGGACGAGGCGCAGGAGCTGTCGGCGATGGCCTGGCGGATGCTGATGCGGCGCTGCCCGACCCGCTCGATGACGCTGGTGGGCGACCCGGCCCAGACCGGTGACGAGGCCGGCTGCGGTTCGTGGCGGCGGATCCTGGATCCGTACGTCGGCGACCGCTGGGAGCTGGTGCGCCTCGGGGTCAACTACCGTACGCCCGCCGAGATCATGGACGTGGCGGCCGCCGTGCTGCGGGCCCGTCATCCCGGTTTCGAGCCGCCCCGGTCGGTGCGGTCCACGGGCGTACGGCCCTGGGTGCGCGAGACGGACGACCCGGCCCGTACGGTCGCCGAGGCGGTGCGGGAGGGCGCTCCCCGGGAGGGCCGGCTGGCGGTGATCGCGCCGCGGCCGCTGCACGGGGCGCTGGCCGCCGCGCTGCCCGGCGTACGGGCGGGCGAGGAGCCGGATCTCACCCGGTCCGTGGTGCTGCTGGACCCGCGCCAGGCGAAGGGGCTGGAGTTCGACACGGTGATCGTCGTGGAGCCCGCGGACCACGAGCCGAGCGATCTGTACGTGGCGCTGACCCGCGCCACCCAGACCCTCGGTGTGGTCCACACCGGCCGCCTGCCGCAGGGCATCGCGGCCTGACGGCGGGACGGCGTGCGGCGGGACGGCGTGCGGCGGGACGGCGCCGGGGGGACTGCCCTCCCCCCGGGCGGCGGCCCGCGCCGGGCGCGGGGGCGCCTCACCGCACGACGCGGGGCAGGCGCAGGCTCAGCAGCGCGGTGAGCGCGATCAGGCCGGCCTGGACCAGCAGGGTGACGGTGAGCGCCTCCCGCATGCCGGCCGTCTCGGCCAGGGCAAGGAAGAGGCTGCCCAGGGTCGCGACGCCCAGCGCGAGGGCGGACTGCTGGGTGGTGATCATGACTCCGCCGCCCACACCGGCCCGGTCGGTCGGTACGTCCGAGAGCATCAGCCGCATCAGGACCGGGAGCTGGAGCCCCTGGCCGAGGCCGGCGACGGCCACGCCAGGGGCGAGTTCGGCGAATCCGAGGCCGGGCCAGTCCCGCTGGACCGCCAGCAGGAGCAGGCCTATGCCCACCGCCTGGAGGAGGGCGCCCGCGGTGACGACCCTGCTGCCGAACCGCCCGACCAGCCGCGGTCCGGCGAGGGAGGCGGCGAAGAACGCGAGCGCCATCGGGACGAGGGCGAGGCCGGCGGCCACCGGGCCCTTGTGCAGCCCCTGCTGGAGCACCACGGCGATCACGAACATGAAGCCGCTGAAGCCGATCGAGAAGGGCACCACCATCATCAGGCCGCGCCGCAGCGATTCCAGGCGCAACAGGCTCGGCGGGACGAGCGGGGTGCGTCCGAGGCGGTCGGCGCGGCGTTCCGTCAGGTAGAACGCGACGGCGGCGAAGGGGAAGACGGCGAGGGAGACCCAGGTCCACAGCGGCCAGCCGGCGGCCCGGCCCTCGGTGAGCGGGAGCAGCAGCGACAGCAGGGACAGGGCGAGCAGCAGGGTTCCCGGTACGTCGACGGAGGCCGGGCGGTCCGAGCGGGTCTCGGGGACGGCGCGGACGGCGAGGACCAGGCCGACGAGGACCACGGGCACGTTCACCAGGAACACCGCGCGCCAGCTCGTGCCGGCGATGTCGGCGGCGACCAGGACGCCGCCGAGGATCTGGCCGGTGACCATGGACAGGCCCGCGGTGGCCCCGTACAGGCTCATCGCCCGGGCGCGGCGGGGGCCTTGGGTGGTGGCCTGGATGGTGGCGAGCACCTGCGGCAGCATCAGCGCGGAGGCGGCGCCCTGGGCCACGCGGGCGGCGACCAGGGTCCAGGCGGTGGGGGCGATGCCGCAGGCGAGCGAGGTGACGCCGAAGGCGGCCATGCCGATGAGGAAGAGCCTGCGCCGGCCGGCGGTGTCGCCGAGCCGGCCGCCGAGGACGAGGAGCACCGCGTAGGTGACTCCGTAGCTGGCGACGATCAGTTCGAGCATGGCCGGGCCGGCGGCGAGGTCGCTGTCGATGGCGGGGAGCGCCACGTTGACGATGAAGAAGTCGATCAGCGGCAGGGCGGCGCCCAGCAGGACGGTGAACAGGCCGAGCGGGCCGATGGCGGCTTCGGCGCGGGCCCCGACGGGGGTCTGCGGGGTGGTCGGGGGCTGGGGGGTCGGGCGTAGCGTTGTCTCACTCACGGTGTTTACGATGCTCCCCTTCCCAGCCTGGTACCAGAGTCTCTTTATCCTGGTACCGGCAGTACCTGGCACGTGGATCACGGGTGAGGCACCCTGGTGTCATGACCACTGTGGCGCCCGAGGGCGATGTCCGCCGGCACGAGCTGGCCGAATTCCTGCGCAGCCGCCGCGAGCGGATCACCCCCGAGCAGGTGGGGCTGCCGAACGGCCGGCGCCGGCGTACCCCGGGGCTGCGGCGCGAGGAGGTCGCGCAGCTGTCCGCGGTCGGCGTCACCTGGTACACGTGGCTGGAGCAGGCCCGCGAGATCAAGGTGTCCCCGCAGGTGCTGGACGCGGTGGCGCGGGCGCTGCTGCTGGACCGCAGCGAGCGGGCGCACCTGTTCGCGCTGGCCGGGACCTCCGATCCGGCGCCGGACACCCCCTGCCCGAGCATCACGCCGGCGCTGCGGGCGATGCTCGAACAGCTCAGTCCGATGCCGGCGTTCATCCAGAACAGCCGGTTCGACATCCTCGCGTACAACGACACTTTCTCGCGGCTGCTGTGCGATCTGGACGGGGTCCGGCCCGAGGACCGCAACTGCATGTGGCTGGCGTTCACCGACCCGGTGTGGCGGGCGGCCGTGGTCGACCTCCACGAGGTGAACCGGGTGATGGCGGCCAAGTTCCGGGCCTCGATGGCGGAGCACCTGTCGGAGCCGGCCTGGAAGACGCTGCTGGGAAGGCTGGAGGCCGCGTCCGCGGACTTCCGGGAGGCGTGGGCGCGCCACGAGGTGGTCGGCACGGGCGGGAGGTCCAAGTACATCCGCAACCCGCACGTCGGCCTGCTCCGCCTGGAGCACACGCACCTGTGGCTCGGCCCGGGGGCGGGGCCGCGCCTGGTGACGTACGTCCCGATGGACGAGGAGACCCGCGAGCGCCTCGAACGGCTGCGGGAATTGTCGCGGACGGGAGCCGGGGTCGCCGCCTGAAGTTGCTCCGTACGAGTTCTCTTGGGTTCCCGTTCGGCCGTATAACCCGCGTTCATGATCATCATTTTGGCCCGCAATCGTTTTGATGCTGCCATCCGGTCTTGGGCGATCTGGAAGGGCTACGGGGCGATGGAGTCGGCGCACGGTGGGCAACGGGCAGTGGTACGGGCAGGGCGAGCGGGCGGGCCGGGTCGGTCGGCGCCGCGGTCGAGCAGGGCGTGGAGCGCGGTCGCCGCGGTGACCGGGGCCGCCCTCGTCATCGCGGCGGCGCCGGTGCGCATGCCCGACCCGGACGCGGCGCGGGGCGCCGCCGGGAGCGCGGAGGCCTCGGTCACGCTGCTGGTCGCGCGGGTCCTGGAGGAGGGGTCCGGCGGCGCGGGCGGGCGGTGCGGGCGGGAGGCCTTCCACTCCGGTCTGTGCGACGACGGGCGCCAGCAGCGGGTGCTGGCCACCGCCCGGGGCGCCGGGGCGGTCCTGCGGGACCCGGTGTCGCGGAAGACGGCGGCCCGGGAGGCCCGCACGATCGCACTGCCGACGGACGCGGACGGCCCGCTGGAGATCTCCCTCGTCGAGCCGGGGCGGCTCACCGACGTCACCGTCCACGACGCGCACGGGCGCTACCTGGGCGGCGCGCTCGGGGCGAAGAGCAGGCACTGGACCAACACCGAACCACTGCGGGCGGGCGAGGTCTACACGGTCCGGGTCGGCGCGCAGGACGCGGCCGGGACCCCGGTCGGGGTGACCATGGCGTTCCGGACGGCCCCGCCCACCGAGGACGAGCGGCTGACGGTGGAGTTCGGGCCGAAGGCCGGGACCTACGGCGCCGGGCAGATCGTGACGGCCTCCCTCAGCCACCCCGTCCCCGCCTCCGACCCCACGTCCCGGGCGCGGCTGGAGCGGACGCTCCAGGTGACCTCGGAGCCGGCGGTCGAGGGGGCCTGGCACTGGGTCGACGACTCGACGCTGCACTACCGGCCGCGTACGTACTGGCCCGCGCACGCCGTGGTGCGGGTGCGCGGCGGTCTCGACGGGGTGGAGTTCGGGGATCACGTCTACGGCGGCCCCTCCGAGTCCCTCCAGCTCTCCATCGGGGACCGGATCGAGGCGGTCACCGACTCCGCCGCGCACGAGATGACGGTGCGCCGCAACGGCCGGGTCCTGCGGACCATCCCGGTCACCACCGGGAAGGCGGGGTTCCGCACCCGCACCGGTGTCAAGGTCGTCCTGGGCAAGGAGTACCAGGTCCGGATGCGCGGGGACACCGTCGGCATCAGGCCCGGCACGAGCGAGTTCTACGATCTGCCGGTGTTCTACGCGACCCGGGTGACCTGGAGCGGGGAGTACGTGCACGCCGCGCCCTGGTCGGTCGAGGCGCAGGGCGAGGAGAACGTCAGCCACGGCTGTACGGGCATGAGCACGCAGGACGCCGCCTGGTTCTTCGAGACGGTCCGGGTCGGGGACATCGTGGAGGTGGTCAACAGCGGCGGCGAGGAGATGGCGCCGTTCGCCAACGGGTTCGGCGACTGGAACCTGGACTGGCGGGCCTGGCTGGCGGGCAGCGCCCTGGCCGGTGGCGTGCGGGCCCCGGCCGCGCTGCCCCGGCTCAGCCCGCTGACGTGACGCCGAGGTCCGCGGCCGCCGTCGCCGTCGCCGTCGCCGCCCAGTCGTGGGCGATCGCGGTGAAGGCGCGGGCGGCGGCGCTCTCGTAACCGCCCTCGCGCCGCAGGAGGGTGGCGGTGCGCGCCGGGAGGGCGGGGTCGAGCGGGACGGGGTGCAGGCGGGTGTCGTCGCGGGTGAGGGCGTCGGGGAGCACGGTGGCGAGGCCGGTGCGCCGGACGATCTCGGTGAGGGCGCTGATGGTGTTCGCCTGCGCCGCGACGGGCGGTTCGACGCGGTGCCGGGCGAGGTGGGCGTCGATGTGGCCCCGGGTGGCGAAGTCGCCGCTGAGCAACGCGAGCGGGTGGGCGGCGAGTTCGCGTACGGGCAGGGGTTCGGTGCGGCCGGCGAGGGGGTGGGCGGGGCCGACGACGAGACCGAGGGTCTCGGTGAACAGGTCGAGGGCGCCGATGCCGGGCAGTCGGGGGCCGTGGAAGGCGATGCCCAGGTCGAGTTCGTCGGCGAGCAGGGCGGGCTCCAGCCGGTCCTGGGCCAACTCCCTCACGTCCAGGGTGATGTGGGGGTGGCGGGTGTGGAGCTCGGCGGCGAGCGGGCCGAGGAGGTACGCGGTGAAGGTGGGGGTCATGCCGAGGCGGAGGGCGCCGCGGGAGAGGTCCGCGACGTCGAGGACGGCGCGTTCGGCGGCGGCGAGGTCCTGTAGGGCGCGGCGGGCGTAGGGGAGGTAGGCCGCTCCGGCGTCGGTGAGCCGTACGGAGCGGCCCGAGCGGTCGAGCAACTGGACCCCGACGGCCCGCTCCAGCTGTTTGACCTGCTGGGACAGGGTGGGCTGGGAGACGCGCAGTTCTTCGGCGGCGCGGGTGAAGCTGCCGTGTTCGGCGACGGCGAGCAGATAGCGGACGTGACGCAGTTCCGGGGCCATGCGGTCAACTATAGATGAGACCAATAGGAAGTATGCGCAGTACGCCTTGGACACTATGAGTGCAGGTCATGCATGGTGGATCTCGTCAGCCCCACGGGGCGGCATCCACCGAAGGGAGTGACCATGCAGGCCGTACGGACCATGCGGGACCTCGTCGAGGGCGTAGAGCGCTTTCAGCGGGACGTCTTTCCGGCGAAGGCGGACCTGTTCGCCCGGCTGGCGACGACGCACCGGCCGCAGACGCTGTTCATCGGCTGTTCCGACGCCCGCGTCGTACCCGAGCTGATCACCCAGCGGGAACCGGGCGAGCTGTTCGTCATCCGCACCGCGGGCAATCTTGTGCCCGCCCACGCGACCGGACCGGACGGCGTCGCGGCCTCGATCGAGTACGCCGTAGCCGTCCTGGGCGTCCGCGACATCGTGGTGTGCGGTCACTCCGCCTGCGGCGCGATGACCGCCCTCGCCGGGGGCGACGACTTCTCCGCCGTACCGGCCGTGGGCCGCTGGCTGCGTCACGCGGGCACCGTCGCGGGCTCCACCACGAACCGGGTGGACGCCCTGATCCGCGACAACGTCACCGCGCAGCTGGCGAACCTCGCCACCCACCCCCCGGTGGCCCACGCCCTGGCGTCGGGCGCGCTCACCCTGCACGGCTGGGTGTACGACATCCCGACGGGCACGGTCGACCGCCTCACCCCGGCGGCGTAACCCCTCTCCCCCTCCCTCCCCCCTTTAAGGAAGATTTCTCATGCTGCAGTCCCAGTTCGACCCCGCCGCCCGTCAGGCCCTCGCCGTCGAGGCCGTCGCGGCCAAGACCCGCAAGGACCTCTCCTGGCAGCAGATCGCCGACGCGGCCGGCCTGTCGGTCGCCTTCGTCACCGCGGCCGTACTCGGCCAGCACCCGCTCCCGGCCCCTGCCGCCCGGGCCGTCGCCGCTCTCCTCGGCCTCGACGACGACGCCGCGCTCCTGCTGGAGACCGTCCCGACCCGCGGCTCGATCCCGGGCGGCATCCCGACCGACCCGACGATCTACCGCTTCCACGAGATGCTCCAGGTCTACGGCACCACCCTGAAGGCCCTGGTCCACGAGCAGTTCGGCGACGGCATCATCAGCGCGATCAACTTCAAGCTGGACGTGAGGAAGGTCGCCGACCCCGACGGCGGCGAGCGCGCGGTCATCACCCTCGACGGCAAGTACCTCCCCACCAGGCCCTTCTGACCCCGCCGGCCGAGCTCGGCTTCGCCGTCGAGGGGGACGTCACCCCCGACGGGCGCCCCGGGGGCGGCGAGCCGGCCGGCCGCCGCTGCCGGAGCACGCGGGCGCCCTATCCGGTGGCTCCGGAGCAGGACGGGCAGAGCCCGCGGTAGGTGACCTCGGCCTTCGACACCTCGAACCCGAACCGCTCCCGCTCCGGAAGGTCCGCCAGCGGGTTGCCGGCCGGGTTGACGTCGCGGATGGTCCCGCAGCCGGAGCACACCAGGTGGTGGTGCGGGTGGTGCGCGTTGGGGTCGTAGCGCTTCGCCCGGCCGTCGGTGGACAGCTCCAGGACCTCGCCGAGAAGGACCAGCTCACCCAGGGCGTTGTAGACGGTCGCCCGTGAGATCTCCGGCAGCCGCTCCGCGGCGCGGGCGTGCACCTCGTCCGCCGTGAGGTGGACGTGATCGCCGTCGAGGACCTCCGCCACCACACGGCGCTGGGAGGTCATCCGCCAGCCACGCCCTCTGAGCCGTTCCAGCAGGTCACTCATATCGGGTTCACCTATTCCGGTTCGGTGGGACACCCGGCGTCCGCATGCTTGTCCGGGATCCTATCGGATACGGGTTTGGCATCCTTCTTGACTTGGATTCTGTCCATCGTAGGATCGGTTCCGTCGATAGCCAAGGACATGAACCCCTTGAAGACCTTGAACCGCTTGAACAGCCTGAACCGCTTGTGTCGCCGCCCGCAGTTATTCAGCACCGTGATCCGCCCGGCCCGGAAGGATTCCCATGTCTGACAACCATGACGCGATCGTCGTAGACGCCAAGAACGAGGGCGGAGGTGGCTGCCCCGTCGCACACGACCGCGCCCCCCACCCGACCCAAGGCGGCGGAAACCGCCAATGGTGGCCCGAACGCCTGAACCTGAAGATCCTGGCCAAGAACCCGGCCGTGGCCAACCCGCTCGGCGAGGAGTTCGACTACGCCGAGGCCTTCCAGGGCCTGGACCTCCCGGCGGTCAAGCGGGACATCGCCGAGGTGCTGACGACCTCGCAGGACTGGTGGCCCGCCGACTTCGGCCACTACGGCCCCTTCATGATCCGGATGGCCTGGCACAGCGCCGGCACCTACCGCATCAGCGACGGCCGCGGCGGCGCCGGAGCGGGCCAGCAGCGCTTCGCCCCCCTCAACAGCTGGCCGGACAACGGCAACCTCGACAAGGCCCGCCGCCTGCTGTGGCCGGTCAAGAAGAAGTACGGCCAGAGCCTCTCCTGGGCCGACCTCATGATCCTCACCGGCAACGTGGCCCTGGAGCAGATGGGCTTCGAGACCTTCGGCTTCGGCGGCGGCCGCGCGGACGTCTGGGAGCCCGACGAGGACGTCTACTGGGGTCCCGAGACCACCTGGCTCGGCGATGAGCGCTACACCGGTGACCGGGAGCTGGAGAACCCCCTCGGCGCGGTCCAGATGGGCCTCATCTACGTCAACCCCGAGGGCCCGAACGGCACCCCCGACCCGATCGCCGCGGCCCGCGACATCCGCGAGACGTTCCGCCGCATGGCGATGAACGACGAGGAGACCGTCGCGCTGATCGCCGGCGGCCACACCTTCGGCAAGACCCACGGCGCCGGCCCCGCCGAGAACGTGGGCGCCGACCCCGAGGCCGCCTCGATCGAGCAGCAGGGCTTCGGCTGGAACAACACCTACGGCACCGGCAAGGGCGCCGACGCGATCACCAGTGGCCTTGAGGGCATCTGGACGAACACCCCGGTGACCTGGGACAACAGCTTCTTCGAGATCCTCTTCGGCTACGAGTGGGAGCTGTTCAAGAGCCCGGCGGGCGCCCACCAGTGGCGGCCCAAGGAGGGCGCCGGCGCGGGCACCGTCCCCGACGCCCACGACGCGTCGAAGACCCACGCCCCGACGATGCTGACGACCGACCTCTCGCTGCGCGTCGACCCGGCGTACGAGCAGATCTCGCGGCGCTTCCTGGAGGACCCGGCCGCGTTCGCGGACGCCTTCGCCCGCGCCTGGTTCAAGCTGACCCACCGCGACATGGGCCCGGTCGTGCGCTACCTCGGCCCGGAGGTCCCCTCCGAGACCCTGCTGTGGCAGGACCCGCTCCCCGAGGTGAGCCACCCGCTCGTCGGCGCCGAGGACGTCGCCGCCCTCAAGAGCAGCGTCCTCGCCTCGGACCTGACGGTGTCCCAGCTCGTCTCCACCGCCTGGGCGTCGGCCTCGTCCTTCCGCGGCAGCGACAAGCGCGGCGGCGCCAACGGCGCGCGCCTGCGCCTCCAGCCGCAGAGCGGCTGGGAGGTCAACGAGCCCGACCAGCTCGCCACGGTGCTGCGCACCCTGGAGGGCATCCAGGAGTCCTTCAACTCGGCCCAGAGCGACGGCAAGCGCGTCTCGCTCGCCGACCTGATCGTGCTCGCCGGTGGCGCGGGTGTCGAACAGGCCGCGAAGGACGCCGGCTTCGAGGTCCGGGTCCCCTTCACGCCGGGCCGCGCGGACGCCTCGCAGGAGCAGACCGACGTGGAGTCGTTCGCCGCCCTGGAGCCGGCCGCCGACGGGTTCCGCAACTACCTCGGCAAGGGCAACCGGCTGCCGGCCGAGTACCTGCTGCTCGACAAGGCGAACCTGCTGACGCTGAGCGCCCCCGAGCTGACGGTCCTCGTCGGCGGCCTGCGGGTCCTCGGCGCGAACCACCAGCAGTCGCAGCTCGGTGCGTTCACGGCGACCCCCGGGTCCCTGACGAACGACTTCTTCGTCAACCTGCTCGACATGGGTACGGCGTGGAAGGCGACGTCCGAGGACGCCAACACCTTCGAGGGCCTCGACACCGCCACGGGTGCGGTCAAGTGGACCGGCACCCGGGCCGACCTCGTCTTCGGCTCCAACTCCGAGCTGCGCGCGGTCGCGGAGGTCTACGCGAGCGATGACGCGAAGGAGAAGTTCGTGACGGACTTCGTCGCCGCGTGGGCCAAGGTCATGGACCTGGACCGGTTCGACCTCGTCTGATCCGACGCCTGATCCGATGTCCGGGCCGGCCCCCACGGGCCGGCCCGGACGTCTTCCACCACGCGGCCACCGATCCGGTGGAGGCTCGGGGCCGCCTCGCTCCGGCGTGGCGGCGCCCGGGATCCGGTACGGGATAATGGCGTGGCACTCGAACCCCGCCGCGACGCGCACGGGCCGAGGGCGGAAGGGTCCGGGGGCGGCCACTTCCGGCGAGGCACGGCGGGCCGGCGCTCGCCCCCGGCCGGCTGGGAGCAACCGTGGGCACCGAGTACGGCCGGCAGAGCGCATCCACCGGGCACAGCGAGTACGGCGGGCCCGCGCTCGTGGGCCGGCAGCGCGAACTCCTGCTGCTGGAGCGGGCCCTCGACGGCGCGCGCTCCGGTACGGGCGGGTCGGCGGTGGTCCTGCGCGGCGAACCGGGCATCGGGAAGACGGCGTTGCTGGACCGGGCGGCGGCACGCGCCGTCGGGCACGGGTTCACGGTCCTGCGCGCCGTCGGCGTGGAGGCGGAGGTCGCGTCCGCGTTCGGCGTGCTCGACCAGGTGCTGCGGCCGCTGCTGGCGGGTTCGGGGGCCCTGCCCGGAAAGCAACGGGTCGCCCTGGAGTACGCGCTGGGACTGCGGGACGGGCTGCCGCCGGGCGGTTTCATGGTGGGCGCGGCCGCGCTGGCCCTGCTCGCGGAGGAGGCCCGGCGCCGGCCGCTGCTGATCCTCGTGGACGACCTGCACTGCGTGGACCCCTCCAGCAAGGCCGTCCTCGCCTTCCTCCACCAGCGGATCGGGGACCTCCCCCTGGTGATGCTCTCGACGACCCGCCCGGACGGATCCGCCCTGGAGGGATGGCCCACCCATCCCGTGGACGTCGAGGCCCTGTCGGGTACGGACGCCCGCACCCTGTTGCGGCAGTGGCATCCGGAGCTGGCCGCCACCACCGCCGAGCGCGTGGTGGACGAGGCCGCCGGCAATCCTCTCGCGCTGGCCGAACTCCCGCGCCAGCTGCGCCTGGAGCACCAGCGGGGCATCGCACCGCTCCCGGAACGGCTCCCGCTCGGGGAGCGGCTGGAGCGGCTCTTCACGGAGCGGCTGCGGTCGCTGTCCGCGGAGCCGATGCGGGTGCTGCTGCTGACCGCGCTGGGCGGCGACGAGGCCGCCGGGCAGGGCGGCGGCTGGTGGCGGGCCGCCGGCGGGGACGGGGCGGAGGTGGCCCTCGACCGCATCGAGGCCAGCGGGCTGGCCCGGCTGGACCACGCGGGAAGGCTGGTGTTCCGGCATCCGCTGGTCCGCAGCGCGGTGATCGCCGCCGCCTCGGAGGCGGAGCGGCGCGCCGCCCACCGGACCCTGGCGGGGTACGCGCCCGAGGGTGACGCGCGCCGTCTCCTGCACGAGGCCTCCGCGGCCGAATCCCCCGGTGAACCGCTCGCCGCGCGGCTCCAGGAGGCCGGTTCGCGGCTCGCGCTGCGCGGCGCCGACGCGGAGGGGGCGCTGCTCCTGGACCGCGCGGCGGCGCTCAGCACCGACGCCGGGAACCGGGCGAGGCGGCTGACGCTGGCCGCGGTGATGTCGGCGCGCGGCGGCCGGCTGCCGTACACGGCGCGGCTGGTGGAGGAGCTCAAGCAGGGGCCGGTGCCGGCGGACATCGCCCCGCTGTTCGCGTACGCCGTCGTGTACGTCGACCAGAGCCACCACATGGACTTCGAGTCCTCGTTCACCCTGTTGCCGCGCGCCCTGGCCGGGCTGACGGCCACCGCCGCCCGGCCGTTCGGCGACGACCTGGCCGAGCAGGCGTTCTTCAAACTGCTGCTGGCCACCGTGTACACGGGCGACCCGAGGGGGCGGCGGGCGCTGGAGGCCCATCTGGAGCACGTCTCCCCCGCGGCGCGGCTGTGTCACCGCGCCTGGGCCGATCCGCCGCGCACCGCGCACGGCGTCGAGACCGAACTGCGCTCCATGGTGGCGCGCATGACGAACGATCAGGACACCGGGAAGTCCTGGCTGCTGCTGTGGACCGCCAGTGCGGTGGACGGCGCCGACTGTGGCCTGTGGCGGCTCTTCGCCGGTCAGCACGCGTTCGCCACCCAGGGATCGGTGGCCAAGGCGAGGGCCTACCGGCACTTCCTGCGCGGCCGCTGGGACACCGCCCAGGAGTGCCTGCGCGAGGCGGACGCCGCGGCGGAAGCCGGCTACCACTCCAACGCGTTGCTGTTCCGGCACTACTACGCCCACTTCCTGGCGGGGCGCGGCGACGAGCGGGGACTGCGTGAGGTCCGGGCCCGGATCGAGCCCGCGGCGGCCGCGGCCCGGATGCGTTTCGTCACCGACCAGCTGACACACCTCGGCGCGCTCGCCGCGCTGGCGCACGGCCGCCACGAAGAGGCGTACGGACGGCTGCGCCGGCTGATGGCCCCGGGTGAACTGCCCTCCGGGCTGCCCTGGTTCCACCTGCCCTTCTTCGACTTCGTCCTGGCGGCCGTGCGGTGCGGCAGGCGGGCGGAGGCGGTGGCCCACGTGGCCGCCGGGCGGGCGGCGCGGATGGACGAGATCTCCGGGCACCACGCCTTCCTCCTGGCGGCGGCCGACGCGCTGGCGGCCGGGGCCGAGGAGGAGGACGCCGAGGAGGCCGGGGCCCGGTTCGCCGCGGCGTACGCGGTGCCCGGCGCGGACCGGTGGGTGTTCGACCTGGCACGGCTGCGGCTGGCCCACGGCTCCCGGCTGCGCCGCCGCGGCCGGCGCGCCGAGGCGGACGACGTGCTGCGCGCCGCCTACCACGCCTTCCTGGACCTGCGGGCCGATCCCTGGGCGGAGCAGTGCCGGGAGGAACTGCGGGCGGCGGGCCGGGCGGTGGACGGCGCGGTGGGCGTCGGAGCGGTGGGCGGGGAGCCGCTCACCCCGCAGGAGCTGCGGATCGCGCGCCTGGTCGCCACCGGGCTGACGAACAAGGAGATCGGCGTGGAGCTGCGGCTGTCGCCCCGCACGGTCGCGGCCCACCTGTACAAGGTCTTCCCCAAGCTCGGGATCACCTCGCGGGCCGCCGTGGCCCGGGCCCTCGGTGGTCTGAGCGAGGGCTGAGGGGGGTCTGTGGGAGGACTCACGGAGGGTCCGGCGGAGGCCTCCGGCCGGGACGCCTGACGGCCCGTCGACTTGACCGTGAGCGAACCGGACGCGCCCGGCGCTGGTCCCGCCGTGCACGGCCCGCGCCGCGGCGCCCCGGCGGGCGGACGCCGGGGCGGACGCTGCCGTATCGTCCCTGCGACGGCCGCGCACGGTGGCGCGGGTGTGACCCATCCGTACCGTCCACGGGGCGGTACGACGACACCACCAGGGGTGGACATGGCAGATCTCGTGCTGCGCGACGACCGCGAGCGCGGTGTACTGGGGGCGTTCGAGGACGGCACCTACCTCGGCGGCATCGCGTACTTCGTGCTCGACGCGGCGCCGCACGCCCTCGTCGCGGTGCACACCGTCGTCGAGGAGGGCAACGAGGGCCGGGGCATCGCGGGTTCGCTGGCCCGGGAGTTCTACGCGATGGCCCTGCGCGAGGGCGTCCCCGTGGTGCCGCTCTGCCCGTACGTGGCGAAGTGGGCGCAGCGGCACCCGGAGGAGGCCCCGCAGCCTCCGGGCGAGGTGACCCGTACCGCCGAGTGGGAACTCGCGGCGCGCCCCGACCGCTGGTGACGCGGCCCGGCCCGCGAGCCCGGCATCATCCGAAAGACAAGCCCTAGTCTCGCGGGCCGGCTTCGCGCAGGGCCTGGGCCATGCCGCCCCGGGTCGTGATGCCGAGCTTGGGGAAGATCTTGTAGAGGTGTGCGCCGACGGTGCGCGGGGACAGCCGCAGCCGCGCGCCGATCTCCCGGTTGGTCAGTCCCTGGGCCGCCAGTTCGGCGATCCTCAACTCCTGTGCGGACAGCGGGTGCCGGATGCCGCGGGCGGGGGTTCCGGGCCGCTCCGGCTCCGGTCCCGCGCCGCCGGCGGCGGCGAGTTCCCGGGCCGCCTGTCCGGCCCACGGCGTCGCGCGCAGCCGCTCGAAGACGGTGTGCGCGGCGGCCAGCCTGGCGGCGGCCTCCCGGCGCCGGGAGCGGCGCCTGAGGCAGGCGCCGTGGGCGAGGTGGAGCCGGGCGAGCTCGAAGGGCCAGTCTCCGGCGCCCGGAACGGCGTACGCCGCGGTGTACCGCTCCTCGGCCGTGTCGTCGGGCGCGGCCAGCGCCTCGGCGGCGGCGACGAGGAACGCGTGGTGGGGCGAGACCTCCGCGACCCCGGCCGCCCGTACGGCCGACAAGTGTGCCCGGGCCTCGTCCCGGTGGCCGCTCTCCACGGCGGCCTGGGCGAAGTCCAGCAGGGTGAGCTGGATCCACGGCACGTCCGGGGGCAGCACACCGGGCGGGGTCAGGGACCGTACGTGGTGCCAGGCCTCGCCGACCCGCCCGTGCCCGAGGGCGCACAGCGCCTTCAGGCCCAGCAGCCGTCCGGTGACCAGGCGGACGCGGTGCTCGCTCGCCCAGGGCGACAGGGTCCGGCCGATGGCCTCCAGGCCGGCGGTGTCGCCCCGGCCGGCGAGGACCTGGGCCTCGTGGAGGAGGAACATCATCTCGTTGAAGCCGTAGCCGTGCGCGGCGGAGGCCGCGGTGCCGCGGCGGGCGCGCGCGAGGGCCTCGTCCCACCGGCCGTGCAGGAAGCCGTCGTGGGTGCGGGCGAGGTCGATGAACGCCTGGGTGACGTAGGTGCCGCGGTGCGCCAGCCGGTTCCACAGGGCGTCGTGCTCGCCGACGGTGTCGACCGCCATCGCGGTCCACAGCAGCAGCCGGTCCGCGAGGGGGTGCGCGTCGTCCCCCAGCTCCGCGGCGGCGGCGCGCAAGCGGGCCGGTACGTCCCGCGCGGTACGGGGCGGGTCGGCCCACGCCTGGTGGCAGAGCGCGGCGAGCGGGGAGCCGCCGGCGGCGTGCCGCTCCAGAGCGGCCCGGGCCCGCTCGTCACCGGTGTGCACGGCGACCAGCAAGAGGACGAACAGCGCCGGCTCGACCAGGGCCGCCCGCCGGGCGGCGTCCCCGGGGGCTGCGGGTTCGCCGGAGGCGGCGGCAACGGCGTCCAGGATCGCGGGCAGTCTTTCGACCGCGGGGACCGAGTCGCACTCGCGGTGGAGCCGGACGTAGGCGACGACGAGCGCGTACAGGGCCCCCGGCTCCGGCGTGCGCGGGGCGGCCTCCGTCGCGGCCTCGGCGAGCAGCCGGTCCGCGAAGCGCAGCCGGCCGCCCCGGGCGGCCATCTCCGCCGCGGCGACGAGCCGGGCGGCCCTGCGCTCCACGTCCGCCGTGAGTCCGGCGGCGCGCGCCATGACGCTCGCCGCCTCCGCTTCGGCGCCACGGTCCCCCATGGCCTCCGCCTCCGCGTACAGCAGCGCGGCGAGGCCGTCGTCGGGCCCGATCGCGGCGGCCGCGAGGTGGGCGATCCGCCGCGGGTCGTGCGGCGGCAGCGTGTCGGCGAGCCGGCGGTGGGCGGCGCGGCGTTGCGCGGAGGAGGCGATGTGGACGAGGCCGGCGCGTACCAGGGGGTGGCGGAACCGTACGCGGCCCGTCGCCGGGTCGAGGCGCGCGAGGCCGGAGTCCGCGATCGCCCGCCAGGGACTCGGCGTACCGGGCGGGCTGGGCGCGGCCGGGCCGCCGAGCGCCGCCAGCAGCAGGACGCGCCGGGCCTCTTGCGGCAGGGCGCGCAGCCTGTCCTCGTACAGCCGGCCCAGGCGCTCCCCCAGCGGGAGTTCGCCGAGCAGTTCCGCGCTCTCCGGGTCGGCGAGGACGGCGAGCCGGTCCGGTGCGGCCCGTTCGAGCTCGGCCGGCAGCTCCCGCAGGGCGAGGGGGTTGCCGCCGGCCGCGCGCAGGACGCGGCGGCGGGCCCAGTCGGCGAGATGGGGGTGCAGTACGCGCAGCAGGCGCGCGGCCCGGGCGTCGTCCAGCGGTTCGAGGTCGATCGCGCGGCCCGCCGGGCAGGTCGCGTACGTGCCCTCGTGGCGGGTGGCTCCGATGACGACGAGCGGGAGCCCGGCCGCCCGCTCGGCCACGGAGCGGAACACGGCGGCGCTGGCCGGGTCGGCCCACTGCAGGCCGTCGAGGAGCAGCACGAGGGGCCGGTCGGCGGCGGCGCGGGCCAGCAGCGCGAGCGCGGCGTCGGCGACTTCCGTGACGGCGGGCGGGGCGCCCTCCCTGAGGCCCAGGGCCCGCTCCAGCGGGCCCTGCCGGCCGTCCGGGAGGGTGTGGTCGGTGTCGAGCAGCGGCCACAGCACCTGGTGCAGCGCGGCGAACGGCAGCTCGTACTCCGCTTCGGCCCCGGCCATCCGCAGCACGCGCAGACCGGCGCGCGCGGCGCGGTCCTCCGCCCAGTCGAGGAGGGCGGTCTTGCCCATGCCGGGGTCGCCCCGCAGCAGGAGCGCCGCGCCGGTCTCGCGGACGGCGGCCAGGGCGGGCTCCAGGAGCGCCCGCTCCGGACCGCGCCCGGTCCGGTCGGGCCCCGGAGCGGGCTCCACGGGCTCCATGGGTTCTGCCGGCTCCACGGGTTCCGCCTGCGCCGCCGTCCCGCTCGCGCTCTCCCACCCGTTCCGGGTCCCGATCTCCACGCGCTGCCCCGCCGTTCTGCCATTCCTGTGCTCAGCGCACAGTAGAACAGCCGCTCGCCCCGGCGGAATCCGCGAGAGGCGGCCTAGCCGCGGGCGGCGAAGGCCTTCGTGAAGGCCAGCGGCTCCTGGAGGATCGAAGAACAGGTCGGGTCGGCGGAGTTCTTGGCGCCGCCCGGGCACTGCTTGTCGCGGGCGCCGGACCACATGGCGAGCCAGCCGAGACCCTTGGCGCGGGCGAACTCCACGAGCTGCGTGGCGTCCTGCACCGTGAAGACCTCGCTGCTGACGTCGTTGACGCCGATCATCGGCGTGACCGCCACGGCCTTCCACGCCGCCGCGTCACTGAGGCCGAGCACCCCCTTGATCTGCGCCTGCGTCGCGGTGGCCGCCTGGATGGCGTACCCGCCCATGTCCCCGCTGTACGCCGGGCCGTAGTCCATCGCCATGATGTTGACGGCGGAGATCGCCACCCCGTTCTGCCGGGCGTTGGCCATCAGGTCCACGCCCGGCTGGGTGAGGCCCTCGGGCATCACGGGGAGGGTGAAGGAGACGTCGAGCCCGGGGTGCGACTTCTGCAACTGCGCGATGGCCTGGGCGCGCCGGGTGTTGGCGGCGGTGTCGGGCAGGGCCGCGCCCTCGATGTCGAAGTCCACCTTGGTCAGCCCGTACGCGTCCACGACCTTCCCGTACGCGGCGGCGAGGCTGTCGGCGGAGGTGCACACCAGCCCCAGTTCGGAGCCGGCCGCGCCGCCGAACGACACCCGGACGTCCCCGCCCTTCGCCCGCAGGGCGGCGATCTGCGAGGCGACCCGGTCCGCGTCGAGGGCCGTGGTGCCGCCCCAGAGCGGGGAGCAGGCACCGCCGGAGGTGACGAAGGCGAGGTTGAACTCCTTGACCCCGGTCTTCGCCGCCGTGTCGAGGAGGTCGTAGGACGGATAGAGCGAGGTGTCGACGTACGGCGCGAAGGCGGCGCCGCCTGCGGGCCGGGGCGCGGTGGCGGTCGGCTTCGGCGCGGTGGTGGCGGTGGGCGCCGTGGTCGGCGCGGTCGGCTGGGCGGTCGGCTTGACCGTGGGCTTGGCGGTCGGCCGGGCGGTGGCGGTCGGCGCGGTGGTGGGCCGGCCGCTGGGGCTGGGCGTCGCCCCGGTTCCCGCGGAGCACTTCTCCTTGTTGATGAGACAGCCCGTCGGCGCCCCCGCGTCCTGTCCGGCGGCGGTGACGAATCCGACGGTGACCGAGGCACCGGGCGCGAGGCCCGCGGTGTCCCAGCGGGGCGGCTTGACCGTCACGTGCTGCCCGCTGACGGTCTGTTCGCCGTTCCAGAGCGAGGCGATGCTCGTACCGGTGGGCAGGTCGAACTCAAGGGTCCAGTCCTTCAGCGCCGCACCGCCGTGGTTGGTGATGACGTACTGACCGGTGTAACCGGTGTTCCAGCTGCTCGCCTTGGTGAAGGCGGCGCCGACCGACGCCGCCTGCGCGGTACCGGTCAACGCCAGCGCGGTGCCCCCGACGGCGGCCGCGACGGCCAACGCCCCGGCCGCCTTTGCCTTGCCGCTCGTCGTACGGCGATGGGAATTGCCAGCCATGGGGACCTGCCTCTGGAGTCGGGATGAGGATCGATCAGCACGCTAGCGACCACAAACCCGGCAAATCCCCGCCCCGCCCCCCGCCCCTCCGTTCTTGAGGCGCCCTTAAGCCAGGGGTAAGCACCACCTCAGAAACAGCGCCCCCACCGCCCCCACGCGCCCCGCACCACCCTCAACCGCGTGAAGCCACTTCAGGAGCGGGCGATGGACAACGAGATTCAGCTGATCAGTGACGGCGACGGACTGGCGGTCATCGGGAACCCGACGGATGTCGACCGCTTCCTCACCTCGGAGGGCCTTTCGTCGAAGGACCTCGGACTACAGCGGCTCAAGTCCGTTGCCGGTAGGGGGGCTGGAGCCGCGCAGGCGGGTTCGGAGATCGCCGCCGACTCCGGCCGCTGGGTGCAGCTGACTCAGGAGTCGGCGCGGCTCGTCGAGAAGTACGGGCTGAGGGAAAGCTCGAAGACGGGTCTCAGCACCGGTGTGGTGAAGGGGCACAAGGGCCAGGTCAGGGGGTTCCTGGAGTTCGTGAAGGGGCCCCGGTCGCTTCTGACCAACCCGGCGGCTCTCGCGGGCGCCGCGAGGATCATGACGCAGGTCGCGATGCAGCAGACCATGGACGAGATCACCGACTGCCTCGCCACGATCGACGAGAAGGTCGTCGACGTGCTGCGCGCGCAGAAGGACGCCGCGCTGGCCCGTGCCGGACGCGTCTCCGGAGGAGCTGCACGGGCATCGCCTCGGGCTGAAGGCCGCCCGGCAGACCCGGCTGGAGCACATTTCGCGGAGCACGGAACGCTTGGTGGCCAGGGTGAACGCGGCCGCCGGCGCCGCCAACGCGAAGGTGTTGCTGCACCCGGCCAAGTCTCCCGCCGTCGTCCAGTCGAGCAACGACATCGCGACCTGAGTCCATGACTTCCACGGTCGGCTCGGGATCACGTCCGGTCGGCGGTCATCCGAGGCGAGGCGGTGGGCGGACGCGGCCGCGGAGGCGAAGGACAAGGCGCTCGCGGCGGGAGCGAAGGGCGTCGGTGCCGCCAGGACCCTCGGCACCGAGACCCTCGACCGGGCCGGCTCGGTGAAGGGCAGGCTCTCCAGCGGGATCGCCGAGCGGACGCGCCGTCGGCGCGGGGGCGCGGAGGAACGCGACGGGGAGGGCTGAGCCGGGGCCGTTCGGAAGGTCGGGAGGCGGGGGGCGGCGTACGTTGGAAAGGACTGCGGGGGGTGGTGGCGCAGGAAGGGCGGGCCCATGGCAGAGGCCTCCGGTACTCCCCTCCGCCAGAAGGCGGCCGGGCTGCTGGACAGTCCGTTCATCGGGATGTCCCCGTGGATCGTGTTCTCGCTCTTCGTGGGGCCGGGGCGCTTCGAGTGGGCGGTCGTGATCGCGCTCACGATCTCCATCGCCCTCGTCGTCGTGAGCCGGCTGCTCAAGCCCGGCGGCTCGCTGAAGATCCTCGAGGTCTCGGACGTCGTGTTCTTCGCGATCCTCGCCGTCATCGGCGCCCTGGCCAGCCCTGGTACGCACCGCTGGCTGGAGACCTACGCCGGCGAGGTCTCCAACATCGCCCTGATGACCATCGCCTTCGGATCCATGGCCCTCCGCAAGCCCTTCACCCTCCAGTACGCGCGCGAGCGGGTCGATCCCGCGCTGTGGTACTCCCCGGCCTTCCTCCGGACCAACTACATGATCACGGGGGTGTGGGGGCTGGCCTTCCTGGTCGCCGCGATCGCCGGGGCCTTCGGTGACCTGGTCCTGCACAACCCGAACAACATCTGGACCGGGTGGATCATCCAGGTCCTGGCCATCGTCGCGGCCCTGCGCTTCACCGCCTGGTACCCCGAGGTCGTCCGGGCGCGGGCGCACGGCGGCCCCCAGCGCCTGCCGCTCGCCGGGCTGCTGCTCCCCCTCGCAGGCCTGCTCGTACCGATCGGGATCGCCGTCCTCGTCTTCGACGGGCAGCTGTGGTGGCTCGGCGTCGCCCTGATCGTCGTCGGCGGCGGGCTGACCCGGCGGCTGAAGCAGCAGAACGACCGTGACGGTACGCAGCCGGCCGCCGCCGGGCCGGCCGGGCCCGGGTAGGGATCCCGGTCAGCCGGGAGCCGGGGCGATCCGCACCTCGTGGCCCGCCCCGGCTCCGTCGGCGAGGAACGAGGCCAGGGCCCGGCCCTCCTCGGCGACGGCGGCGCTCTCGGCCCGGGAGAAGCGGCGCAGCGGGGTGACCGTCACGGCGCCGGCCCCGGCCCTCCAGGTCGCGGCGACCCGGCCGTCGACGAGGACGACGCGCTCGCCGGCGACGGACAGGCCGCGGTGGGCGTCGTCGATGATCCGGCCGCGGTGCTGGTAGCCGAGGATCGCGTTGTCGAACGCCGGCAGGAACCGCACCGGGGCCGGTGTGGCGGGGTCGGGGCGCGGGGCGTCGGGGAGGTCCAGCAGCTGTCGGCCGCGCTCGTCCCGGAAGGTGACCAGTTCCGCGCGCATCGCGGCCACCGCGGCCGGGAGCCCCGCGAGTCCGCACCAGGCGCGCAGGTCGGCCGGGGCGGCGGGGCCGTACGCGGCCAGGTAGCGGCGGACCAGCGCCTGGCCCACGGGATCGGAGCCGTCCGGGGACGGCGGGTCGATCTCGCGGCCCAGCCAGGAGGAGAGCGGTACGTTGCGCACGCCGCCCTTGGTCCGCCACAGCCCGCGCGGCGGCAGCTGCACCACCGGGACGAGGGCGGCGACCAGCATCTCCCCCAGGGCCCGCGGCCCCGGCTCCGGCCAGCGCCCGGCGAGCGCCCGCGCGAGTTCGGTCATCGAGCGGGGCTCCCCGTCGGCCAGTACCGCCCGGCCCGCCGCGGCGAGCTCGTCGAGGTCCACTCCGGCGAGCTCGGCGCGGTAGTTCCCGAGCACCCGCCCGCGCAGCATGGCGTCGTGGCGGGAGCGCCAGGCCAGCGCGTCCTCGGCGGCGAGGAGGTGGACGGTCCGGCGCATGAGGTGCGTCCGTACGACCCGGCGCCGGACCAGCAGCTCCGAGAGCGTGCCGGGATCGAAGGCCCGCAGCCGGGTCCAGAGCCCGACGAACGGCTCCTGGGGTTCCTGAGCCTGCATGCCCCCGAGGTGCGCCACCGCGTCGAGCGCCGGCAGATCGGCGCGATCGAGCAGCAGTTGCCGGGCGAGAGTGGCGCGGCCCAGCGCCCGCGCGTCGAGCACGGTCATCGTGGCCGGCCTCCTTCCTGTCGTTCTTGTCGTTCGGTACGGTCACGGTCACAGGGGTAGCGGACAGGTACTGTCCGCTACCTGGGGCACCATGGGTGTCATGGCGAAGACCTCGGCACGGCTGCTGTCCCTGCTCTCCCTGCTCCAGGCGCGCCGGGACTGGCCGGGACAGCTGCTGGCCGATCGCCTGGAGGTCACCGCGCGCACGGTGCGCCGCGACGTGGACCGCCTGCGCGAGCTCGGCTACCCCATCGCCGCGACCCGGGGCCCCGACGGCGGCTACCGGCTCGACGCCGGTACGGAGCTGCCGCCGCTGCTGTTCGACGACGACCAGGCCGTCGCCCTCGCGGTCGCCCTCCAGACGGCCGCCGGTACCGGCGCCGGGATCGAGGAAGCCGCGGCGCGCGCGTTGAACACCGTCCGGCAGGTCATGCCCGCCCGGCTGCGCCACCGCATCGACGCCCTGCGGGTCACGGCGGTCGAACGGGCGCCGGACCGGCCGCGTCCGCAGGCCGACCCGCAGGTGCTGCTGACGCTCAGCGCCGCCGTCCACGCCCGCCACCTGCTGCGCTTCGACTACCCGGCGGCCGACGGCGCCGCCGACGCCCCCGCGCGCCGGGTGGAGCCCCACCACCTCGTCACCTGGGGCGGCCGCTGGTACCTCGTCGCCTGGGACCTCGACCGTACGGACTGGCGGACCTTCCGCGCGGACCGGATCGGCCCGCGCTCCCCCACCGGGCCCCGGTTCGCGCCGCGCGAGCTGCCGGGCGGGGACGTGGCCGCCTTCGTCTCCGCCCGGTTCCGGGGCGCCGCGGGTTCCGGGGACTGGCCCTGCCGCGGCGAGGTGGTCCTCGACCTGCCCGCCGCGGCCGTGTCCCGCTACGCCGGCGACGGGATCGTCGAGGAACTCGGCCCGGACCGGTGCCGTCTCGTGCTCGGCGCCTGGTCCTGGCCCGGACTGGCGGCGACCATCGGGAAGTTCGACGCCGACATCGAGGTCGTCGGCCCGCCCGAGCTCAGGGCCGCCTTCGCCCACCTGGCCCGCCGCTACGCCGCCGCCGGGGCCCGCGAAACCACCGCGGCCTCCGGGGCCTGCGCCCGGGTGTCACCAGGTGACGGGGAGGGCGTGCAGGCCGTTGAAGAACTCCCTTGAGCGCCAGCTCAGTTCGCCGTGGGGAACGGCGAGGCGCAGTTCCGGCATGCGGAGGAGGACCCGCTCCAGGGCCACCTGGAGTTCCAGCCGGGCGAGGTGCGCGCCGAGGCAGTAGTGGACGCCGTACCCGAGGGTGAGGTGCGAGGTGCCGCAGCGGTCGAGGGCGAGCCGTTCCGGGTCGGGGAAGGCGGCGGGGTCGCGGTTGGCGGCGGACAGGTCCCCGATGACGGGCTCGCCGCGGCGCACCAAGACCCCGCCGAGTTCGATGTCCTCCAGGGCGTAGCGCGGGGAGAGCGGCATGCCGTTGAACAGCGGCAGGTAGCGCAGCAGTTCCTCGACGGCCTGCGGGATCAGCCCCGGGTCCGCGCGCAGCCGGGCCCAGAGGTGCCGGCCGGCGCCGTCGGGGTGCAGCAGGAGCGAGAAGGAGTTGCCGATCTGGCTGGCGGTGGTGACGAAGCCGCCGACGAGGATCTCGTTGACGAGGATCATCACCTCCTCCTCGGAGAGGGTCCCGTCCTTGTCGCAGGCTCCGGTCATCAGGCTCAGCAGGTCGTCGGCGGGCTCCCGTCGGCGTTCCTCCACCCAGGTCGCCAGCAGGGCGGTGAACTCGGCGGCTTCGCTCCGCATCCGCTCGGGCGCGACCCGGCCCGAGCACACGGTGTCGGCCCAGGCCCGTACGCGGGGGTGATCTGCGGCCGGTACGCCCATCAGCGCGCAGATCGCCGTTACCGGCAGCGGGAACGCGAAGTCCTCGACCAGGTCGGCGGGCGGCCCGGTGTCGCCCATCCGGTCGAGCAGCCCGTCGGCGATGCCCCGGATGTCGTCGCGCAGGCGCTCGACGCGGCGCGCGGTGAACGCCTTGCCCAGCAGGGACCGCAGGCGGGTGTGGTCGGGGGCGTCGTTGCCGACGAGTCCGCCGAGGTGGCTGACCTCGGGCGTGGTGCGGGGCGGGTCGCGGCGGGCGGCTTCGGCGAGGCTGAAGCGGGGGTCGGACAGGACGGTGCGGACGTCCTCGTGGCGGGTGGCCAGCCAGGCCTCCTCTCCGTAGGGGAGCCGCACCCGCGCGAGGGGCCGTTCCCGCAACGCGGGGTAGCCGGGGTACGGGTCCAGTCCCTGGGCCGACCAGAAGGGGTAGTCGAGGGGGTCCGGGTGGAGAGACATGGGATGTCAGCCCTTTCCTGGAGGGGGTGAGCGGTCGGGGAGCGGTCGTGCGCCGGGCGCGGTCAGCGGGGGCCCACCGGTACGACGACGTGCGTGGGCGGCGGCGCGCTGTCGTCGACGGTGGCGGTGAAGTCGAGGCCGTCGTCGCGGCAGACGAACTGCATGACCTGCCGTCCGGCGGCGGCCGCCCGGATGAGGCCGCCCGTGGTGGCCCAGACGCCGGAGAGGTAGAAGTTCCGCAGGCCGGGCAGGACCGGCCCGTGCTTCTTGACGAGTTCCTCCATGGTCTCGCCGCCTTCGACGAAGGGCTGCCAGCCGAGGACGGTCCCGTCGTAGTTGCCCGTGTAGCGGATCTGGGTGAGGGGCGTGGAGGTGTCGCGCACCGCGATGGAGTCCTTCAGCCCGGGGTAGCGCTCTTCCAGGAAGGCGACGACGGTGTCCCGGACCCGGTGTTTGGCGGCCGAGTAGGCGCGGCCGCGCCGGACGGGGAGCGTGTGGTGCTCCTCTCCGCGGCGGGGCCGGCTGAGCTGCTCGGGGCCTTCGCTCAGCCCCCGCCAGGGGTCGGTGTCGGAGAAGTACGTGGCGTAGACGACGGTGGTGTCGCGGGGCGACAGCTCGGGGTAGAACCGGCTGCGGAACTGGACGTTGAGGCTGGGGTGGCGGATGCCGGGCAGCCGGGCGGCGGTGGCCTCGTCGAGGAGGTGGGTGGTGGTGGGGTCGCCCTGGGGGAAGGTACGGCGCAGGCCGAGGAAGACGCTGACGTATCCGGGGAAGACCATGCCGGGCTCGTCGATGGTCTGCGTGTAGAGCCGCCGGTAGGTGTCGTCGAGGTAGCGGCCTTCGAGGAACTTCATCAGGGTGGTGTGCCCGTCGCACGCGGAGACGACGATGTCGGCGCGGTGTTCGCTCCCGTCGGCGAGCCGCACGCCGACCGCGCGGTCGTTCTCGACGAGGATCCGCTCGACCTTGGCGTTGTACGTGATCTCGCCGCCGAGCCGGGCGTAGCGCGCCTCGATGGAGCGGGCGAGTCCGAGGGAGCCGCCCTCGGGCACCCCGGCCGAGCGGTTCGCCTGCGCGGCCATCTGGAAGTAGAAGGGCAGTACGGGGAAGGCGGGGTGCTTCTCCAGCAGGATGTAGTTGAACGCCTCGCGCAGCAGGGGGTCCTGGAAGCGGGCCGAGTACTCCGTCATCAGCACCGACATCGAGGTGCGGAAGAGGTTGAGGTAGGGGACGAAGCCGGCCAGCATGCGCCAGCGCTCCCACCGGCCCATCAGCCCGACGGGCTTGAGGAAGGGGTACGTGGACAGGCAGGTGCGGAATTTGCGCAGTCCGGCGCAGAACCCGCGGATGAGGCGGGCGTCGGCCGGCGAGAGGGACAGCAGGTGGGCTTCGAGCCGGTCGGGGTCGCTGTAGAAGTACACGGCGCGCCCGTCCCGGCCGCGCACGATGTTGAACACGTCGAAGTGCCGCATCTCCTTGCCCTGGAGCGCGCCCAGTTCGAGCCAGATCTGGTGCATCTCGTTGCCGGGGCCGTTGCCCAGCAGCCAGCTGACGCAGCAGTCGAAGGTGAAGTCGCCCCGGCCCCAGCCGGTGCAGCAGCCGCCGGGAATGTCGTGCATCTCGAAGATCCGGCTGCGGTAGCCGTTCATCTGGGCGTAGCAGCCGGTGGACAGGCCGCCGAGCCCCCCGCCGATCACGATCATGGTTTGCCTGTTCCGACCGGTCACCGGACCCGCCGCCTTTCGAGCTGCGGCAGTACGCCGAGTTTTTCCGGATGCCAGGGCGTGGTTCCGCCGCTCTCCCAGGCCCGGAAGTCGAGGCCGAGTTCCCGGCAGACGTACTGGGTGACGAACCGTCCGCTCGCGGCGGCGCGGATCAGGCTGCCGCCGCCGAACCACTGGCCGGCCAGGGAGAGGCCGCGCAGTCCGGGGAGCCGCATCCGGTCCTTGTTGATCAGCCCGGTGATCACGTCGTCGGCCTCGGTGAAGGACTTCCAGCCGAGGATGCTGCCGCCGCGGACGCCGGTGTAGCGCTCGATGGTGGCGGGCGAGGCCACGTCGACGACCTCGATGGCGTCGGTGATGCCGGGGTGGTGCCGTTCCAGGAAGGCGCGGACGAAGTCGGCCACCTCCTGTTTGCGCGCCCAGTACGCCTTGCGGTCGGTGAGCCGCAGCTGCTTCCAGTACGCGTAGTCGCTGAAGTAGGTGCAGTGCACGACGGACTTGCCGGGCGGGGCGAACCCGTCCGAGTAGTGGGAGCGCAGTTGGACGACGAGGCTCTTCTGGAGGACGCCCGGCAGGGCGGCGGCGTCCTCGTCGGACAGCAGGTACGTGGTGCTGTGCCGCTCGGTCGCGGCGAACTCGCCGTCGAGGCCCACGAAGGCGGAGACGACGCCGGGGTAGACGAGCTCGGGGCGGTTCATCATCTCCTGGAAGAGGGTGTCGACCCTGGGGCTGCTGTACCGGCCTTCGAGCAGCCCGTGGATCGTGGTGTAGCCGTCGCAGGCGGAGACGACGTGGTCGGCGTAGTGCCGCTCGCCCCCGCGCAGTTCCACCCCGACGGCCCGGTCGTCCTCGACGAGGATGCGCGCCACCCTGGCCCGGTAGTCGATCCGGCCGCCGAGCGAGGTGTAGCGCTCCTCGACCGAGCGGGCCAGGCCCAGTGACCCGCCCTGGGGGAAGCCGGCGTTGCGGTGGTGGGCACTGGCCATGTTGAACAGGTAGGGCAGCAGCGGGAAGACCTCGTGGTCCTGGAAGAAGATGAACGGGAACGCCCGGCGCAGCAGCGGGTCCTGGAACCGTCCGGCGAAGCGTTCCATTCGGGTCGCTGCGGTGCGCCAGAACAGCAGGAAGTTGGGGAGGACGGCCCGCAGGGTGGCCAGTTTCTCCCGGGGCGTCTGGAGCGGCGGGGGCGTGAGGAAGGGGTACAGGTTGGTGTCGGTGAAGCGCCTCAGGTCGCGGCAGAAGGCGCGGATGGGCCGCGCGTCGGCGGGTGAGATCTCCAGGAGGTGGCGTTCGAGGCGGCCGGGGTCGTTGTAGAACGTCACCGAGCGGCCGTGCTCGTCGACGACGGTGTTGAACATCTCGAAGTTCGCGATGGTCTTGCCGTCGAGGGCGCCGAGTTCGCGCCACACCCGGTTGGCGTCGTTGCCGGGGCCGGTGCCGGTGAGCCATTCGATGCAGTAGTCGAAGACGTAGCCCTGCCGGGACCACGCCGTGCAGCAGCCCCCGGGCAGGACGTGCCGCTCGAAGATGCGGGTCTCGGCGCCGCTCATCTGGGCGTAGCAGCCGGTGGACAGGCCGCCGATGCCGGCGCCGATGATGATGACGCGGGGCGGCCGGCCCGGTGCCCGCTCGCGCGGGGGCCAGACGGTGCGGGCTTCACCCGGCATGCGTCTCACCTCCGGTGGACCCGGCGCCGGTCTGGGCAGCGCCGCCGGCATGGACGGCGCCGCCTGCCCGGACCGCGCCGTCGGGGTGGACGGCGTCGCCGGTGTGGACGGCGCCGCCTGCCTGGACGGCGTCGCCGGTGAGCGCGGCCAGGGTGAGTGCGGCGTTGCGCTCCGCGTACTTCTCGTCGAGCATCTCGGCGTGCGTGCCGTGGCCCCGGAGCAGTTCGGTGCGGGTGGTCGAGCTGCCGTGCCAGGTGCCCTGGCGGCCGGCCGCGTAGAAGGCGGCCTTGGGCTCGTCGGAGATCACGCTGACGGCCGCCGTCACCGTGCCCAGGTTGGGGGTGCGGCCGCAGTAGTCCAGGTAGTCCCTGGCCTGCGCGAGGGTCTCGTCGGCGACGGAACGGGAGCCGGTGTGGCGGTGGAGGTGGCCGCGCAGTTCGCGCTCGAAGGCCTCGACGTGCTCCTCGGCGATCGTCTGGGACTCCAGGATGCGGTAGGAGTCCATGATCACGACGTGCGGGACCGTGCGTCCGCGCCGTTCCAGTTCCTTGGCGACCTCGAAGGCGAGGTTGCCGCCGAGCGAGTACCCGAGGAGCGGGCAGGCGCCGTCGGGCCGGAGCTTCTCGATGAGGTCGGCGTAGCGCACGGCCTTGTCGTCGCCGTAGAGGTGGTTGAAGGCGACGAGTTCGTACTGGGGCAGGTGCGCGGCGAAGCCGCGGTAGACCAGTCCGTGCCCGCCGGCCGGCGGGAAGCAGAACAGCGCGGGGCCCCGGCCGGTGTTGAAGGTCAGGTGGGGGCGGCCGCCGGCGATCTTGCCCGTGATGATGTCCTCGACGGTCCTGGCCATGCCGTGCAGGGTCGTGACCTTGAAGAGCAGGCTGACCGGGACGGTGAGGTTGAACTCGGCCTGGAGGCGGTGGATCAGCTCGATGAGCTTGATGGAACTGCCGCCGGAGGCGAAGAAGTCGCTGCGCAGGCCCACGCGTTCCAGGCAGAGCAGCGACTGCCAGTGCGCGGCCATGGACCGTTCGTAGAGCGTGACCGGCGGTTCGTGCCCCTCCTCGGCGGATGCGGCGCGCGGCTGGGGCAGGCCGGCGATGTCGACCTTGCCGTTCGGGGTGAGCGGCAGGGCGTCGAGGGCGGTGAAGTGGGCCGGGATGAGATGGGTGGGCAGCGCCGCCGAGAGGTGGCCGCGCAGTTCGGCCGGATCCGGTGCGCTCCCGGGGGCGGGGACGTAGTACGCGCACAGGGCGGCTTCGCCGTGGGCGTCGGCGCGGACGGTGACGACGGCCTGGGTGAGGCCGGGCCAGGACAGCAGCAGGGATTCGATCTCACCGGGTTCGATGCGGTGGCCGCGCACCTTCAGCTGCGCGTCGGCGCGGCCGAGGAGGTGGACGCGGCCCCGGGTGTCGCGGCGGGCGAGGTCGCCGGTGCGGTAGAGCCGCTCCGGTTCGGCCCCGGGGCCGCGGCCCAGCGTCAGGTACACGAACCGCAGCGCGGTCTGTTCGGGGTCGTGGGCGTAGTCGAGGGCGAGGCCCGCGCCGCCGACCCAGAGTTCTCCGGTGACTCCGGGCGGCACGGGGGCGCGGTGCTCGTCGAGGATGCGCAGGGTGCAGTTGGGGAGCGGCTTGCCGATCGGGACGGGCTGGTTGGGGTCGAGTCCGTCGGTGGGGCCTTCGAAGCAGGCGCTGTCGACGGTCGCCTCGGTCAGGCCGTACGAGTTGATCACGCGGGTGCCGGGGCCGCACAGGCGGCGCAGTCGCTCGTACTCCCCGACCTTCCAGACGTCGGAGCCGACGATCAGCAGCCGCATGAAGTCCAGGCGGTGTCCGCCGTGTGCGCAGTGGTGCATGAGGGAGCGGACGACGGCGGGGACGAACTCGGCGCAGTCGACGCGCTCGGTGGTCATCGTCTCGTACAGGCGGGCGGTGTTGAGCAGCAGCTCGCGGCCGATCAGCACCAGGCGGCCGCCGGAGCACAGGGCGCGGACGAGGTCGCCGGTGAAGACGTCGAAGGAGACGCCGGCCATCTGGAGGTGGACGCCGGGGGCGGTGTCCAGTCCGTACTCCGCGCGCCAGGCGGCGTACAGGGCGCTGAGGGCGCGGTGTCCGACGCGTACGGCCTTGGGGCGGCCGGTCGATCCGGAGGTGTGGATGACGTACGCCGGCGCGTCCGGGTCCGCCGCGGTGCCCTCCTCGGCTCCGGCGTCCTCGGCTCCGGCGTCCGCGGCGGCCTCCAGGTCGGCGGGGCCGTCCGGGGCGGGGAGGTCGGTGAGCACGGGAATGCCGAGGGCGGCCAGGCGTGCGGGGCCCGCCGTGTCGGTGATGACGAGCGCCGCCCCGGCGTTTTCCGCCATGCCGGCGAGCCGGTCGGCGGGGTGGTCGGGGTCGAGCGGCAGGTAGGCGGCGCCCGCCTTGAGGACGGCGAGCAGGGCCACGATCAGCTCGGGGGACTTCGGGAGGCAGACGGCGACGACGGCCCCGCGTCCCACGCCCCGGTCGCGCAGCCGGGCGGCCAGCAGCCGGGCGTGGCGCTCCAGTTCCCCGTAGGTGAGGTGGCGGGTGGGCCCCGCCTCGGCGGGGACGGAGACCGCGACGGCGTCCGGGTGGCGGGCGGCGGCCCCGGCGATCAGCCGGTGCACGGCCGGCTCCTCCGGGAGGACCGGGCCCCGGGCACAGGCGTCGGTCAGGACCCCTTCGCGCTCGTCGGCGCAGAGCAGTTCGAGGCGGGCCACCGGCCGGTCGGCGGGGGCGCGGGTGAGGGCGTCCAGGACGTTGACGTAGTGGGAGGCCATCCGGCGTACCGTCTCGGGCGGCAGGATGTCGGTGTTGTACTTCAGGACGCAGTGGAAGCGCTCTTCCGACGCGTCCTCGTAGGCCGACAGGGTCAGGTCGAACTGTCCTTCCTCTTCGGGGAGTTCGATGTAGTCGAGGCGGTATCCGTACTGCTCGGTGGCGACCTTGTGGGCGAGCAGGATGAACATCGCCTGGAAGACGGCGGAGCGGCTCGGGTCGTGCTGGAGCCCCAGCTCCTCGACGAGCAGTACGAACGGGTACTCCTGGTGGTCGAGTCCGCCCAGGACGACCTCGCGGACCTGTGCCAGCAGCGCGCCGACCCCGGGGGCCCCGGACAGGTCCGCGTACAGCGGGAGCGGGTTGACGAAGTAGCCGTAGACGGAGGCGAATTCCTCCTCGGTGCGGCCGGTCACCGGGCTGCCGACGACGATCCGGTCCTGCCCCGAGTAGCGGTGCAGCAGGACGTAGTAGGCGCTGAGCAGCACCATGAACACGGTCACGTCGTGCGCGCGGGCCAGGGCGTGGACGCGGGCGCTGAGTTCGGCGTCGAGGACGAAGAACTCGGAGGCGCCGTTGTGGGTCTGCACGGCGGGTCGCGGGCCGTCGGAGGGCAAGTCGAGGGCGGGCACCTCGGCGGGCAGGACGCCGCGCCAGTACTCCAGCATGCGCCGGGCGTCGGGTGAGGCCAGGAAGCGGTTCTGGCCGTTGAGGAAGTCGAGGTAGCGGGCCCGCAGGGGCGGGAGCGGGACGGGCCGGCCCGCGCGCATGCCCTCGTAGAGCGCGAGGAGTTCCTCGATGAAGGTGAAGGTGGAGATCGCGTCGGAGATGATGTGGTGGACGGCCTTCATGACGATCCAGCGGTCCGGACCGCGCCGGAAGAGCCGGAAGCGGATCAGCGGGTCGTGTTCGAGGTCGTACGGGCGGCGGTACTCGCGGACGATCATCGCGTGGATCTCGTCCCAGTCCCGGTCCTGGACGTCGAACAGCGCCACGTCGGCTTCCCCGCCGGTCGCGATCTGCTGCACCGGCCGGCCTTCCTCCAGCGTGAAGTTGGCGCGCAGCATGGGGTGGCGCGCCACGAGCGCGCGGACGGCGTCGAACATCACCTCCGGTTCGAGCCGGGCCCTGATCTCGACCGCGCCGCCGATGTTGTAGGCGAAGCCGTCGGGGTTGAGCTGCTTGAGGAACCAGAGGGCCTTCTGGTTCTGGGTGAGGGGGTGGCGCAGCTCGTCGTGGTGGGTCTCGACCTCCGCCACGGCTCCGTCGCCGTCCGCCGTGTCGGCGAGGCGGGCGGCTGCCGCCCGGCAGAGCTGGTCGCCGAGTTCGGCGAGCGGTGCGCCGCTGAGCAGGGCGACCAGGGGCAGGGCCACTCCGGTCTCGGCCTGGACCCGGACGCGCAGTTCCATGGCCATCAGCGAGTCGAGGCCGAGGGCGGCGAGGCTGCCGGCCTCGCCGAGCTGCTCCGCCGGCACCCGCAGAACGGTCGCGGCGACCGCGGTGAACCGCTCCAGCGCGAGTGCGGCGCGGTGCTCCGCGTCCGCCGTACGGAACAGGTCGAGGAATCCGCTGTGCGCGGCGGCATCGGCCCCGGCGCCGCTGTCGGCGGTCGCGGCGAGCTCGGTGACCAGCGGCGGCGGGGAGGGGTACCAGGAGAGGAAGGCCTTCCAGTCCACCACCGTGGCCACGAGCAGCTGGGGGCGGTCCTGGCCGATGACGCGCTCCAGGACGGCGGTGCCCGCGTCGGGCGCGAGCGAGCTCATGCCGCGGGCCAGGCGGTAGTGCTCGACCAGCCCGAGTTCCTCGATCATCCCGGTGGCCCAGGGGCCCCAGTCGATGCTGAGCGCGGGCAGTCCGAGGGCGCGCCGGTGGTGGGCCAGCGCGTCGAGGAAGGCGTTGCCCGCCGCGTAGTTGGTCTGGCCCGCGGTGGTGAGCAGCGAGGCGACCGAGGAGAACAGTACGAAGTGGTCGAGCGGCGCGTCGCGCAGCAGGTCGTGGAGGAGCCACGCGCCGGCGGCCTTGGGGGCGAGGACGGAGTCGAAGGCGGGCCGGTCCATGGCGGGCAGCAGGGTGTCCTGGACGTGCCCGGCCAGGTGGAACACGCCGCGCACGGGCGGGGCGTCCAGGGTGCGGTAGGTGTCCAGCCAGGCGGCCAGGGCCGCGCCGTCGGCGACATCCAGCGCCGCGTGGACGGGGTGGGCGCCCAGTGCCTCCAGTTCCTTGACGAACCGGGTGCTCCGTCCGGCCGGGGAGGCCGGGTCGAGGCCGCTCCAGGCGGCGCGGTCGGGCAGCGGCGTACGGCCGGCCAGGATGAGGTGGCGGGCGCCGCGCCGGACCAGGAACCGGCACAGCAGCCGGCCGAGCGCGCCGAAGGCACCGGTGACCAGGTAGGCGCCGTCGGGGCGCAGCCGGGTGGGCAGGGGGCGGGTGAGGCCTTCGGGCCGGGTGAGCCGGCTGATGAGGCGGCGGCCGTCGCGCAGCGCGATCTCGTCCTCGGGCGGCCCGGCGGGGCCGACGGCATCGGCGGCGTCGGAATCGGCGGCCGGGGTGTGCAGGATCTCGTCCAGCAGGGCCCGCGCCTCGGCCCGGCTGACCTCGTCGGGCCCGGGTCCGGGTCCACGTCCGGGTCCGGCGTTCGGCGCGAGGTCGATCAGCTTGCCCCGGTGGGCGGTGAGTTCCTGGTGGCGCAGGACGCGGCCGACGCCCCAGGCGAGCGCGCCCAGCGGCTCGACGGGCTGCCCGCGATCGGCGGCCTGCGCGCCACGGGTGACGATGTGCAGGGCGGCGGGCGCGGCGCTCTGGTCCGGGTCGCTCAGGAGCGCCTGCGCGAGGGCGATCAGGGAGTAGGCCCCGGTGGTGCTGTGGGCTTCGAGGTGCCGGCGCTCGGTGGCGTCCAGCGCCGGCAGGTCGAGGTTCCACAGGTGGACGACGGTGTCGGGGACCTCGGCCGGCCCGGCCGGGTCGGTGAGCAGCCGCCGCAGGTCCTCCGCCCGGCCGGGGACCACGGTCGAGGTACGGGTGTCCCGGTGGGTGACGTAGGCGTCGCCGGGACGTACGAGGTGGCAGTGTCCCCCGCGTGCCGTGACGAGTTCGGCGAGCGCGTCGGCCACGCCGCCGGGGGCGTCGGCGAACACCAGCCAGGTGCCGGGGGCAGCGGCGGTGGCCGGGGCGGGCTCCAGGGGGCGTTCGCTCCAGGTGGGTTCGGCGAGCCAGCCGTCGATGGTGGCGAGGCCGACCGCGGCAGTGGCCTTCTCGACGTCGGCGGCGCGGAAGCCGCCGACGTGGCCGAGCGGGAGCCCGGCGTCGTCGTGGAGGGCGATGTCCCCGACGAGTTCGCCGTCGTGCCGGCGGGTGACCGTGGC
This sequence comes from Streptomyces sp. ADI95-16, assembly GCF_003721495.1. Classification (NCBI taxonomy): domain Bacteria; kingdom Bacillati; phylum Actinomycetota; class Actinomycetes; order Kitasatosporales; family Streptomycetaceae; genus Streptomyces; species Streptomyces sp. ADI95-16. The sequence continues at coordinate 798,432 of NZ_CP033581.1, forward strand.
ATGGGCCCACAGCGGCTGGTCGCCGACCGGTCCGGTGCGGACGTCGGCGATGGACAGCGGCAGCAGGATGCCGGTGGAGCCGTCCTCCGGGCCGCCCCGGTCCGCGGCGGTGAGGAGGGTCTGGAAGCAGGCGTCGAGCAGCACGGGGTGGATGTGGTGGCCGGCGGCCGCGTCCCCGCTCACGGGGTCGGGGCGGCGGATCCGCGCCAGTGCCTCGCCGGGGCCGGTCCACACCTCCTCGATGCCCTGGAAGGCGGGCCCGTAGTGGTAGCCGAGGGCTTCCAGCGCGGCGTAGCAGGCCGCGCCGCCGTAGTGGCGGTCGGCGCGCGCCCGGACCACCTCGATGTCCAGCGGGGCCCGGGGCGTGGGGCGGTGGCCGGTTCGGACGACGCCGCTCGCGTGGACGGCGCGTTCCGTCGTGCCGGGGCCGCCGGTCGCGACGGTGAACGCGGCGTCCTCCAGGGAGAGCGCCAGTTGCACGGTGCGGGAGGCGTCGTCGGGCAGGAACAGGGCCTTGCGGAACTCGATGTCGCCGAGCGCGATCTCGGTGCCGCCGGTCAGGGTGCGGACGGCTTGAGCGGCCATTTCGAGGTAGCCGGCGGCCGGGAACAGGGCGCGGCCCTGGATGCGGTGGTCGGCCAGGTAGGGGGCGGTTTCCAGGTCGATCTCCGCTTCCCACACGGGTTCCGCGGTGGCGAGCCGGCGGCCGAGCAGGCGGTGGTCGACCTGACCGAGCCGGACCTGCGCGACGGGGCGCGGCTCGGTCCAGTACCGGTCGCGCTTCCACGGGTAGCGCGGCAGCGGTACGGTCCGGCCGGCGGGCTGGAGCACGTCCCAGGCGATGTCGAAGCCGAGGTTGTGGAGCGCGGCGAGGGAGGCCGTGAAGCAGGCCTCCTCGTCCTCGCCCCGGCGGATCGACGCCAGGGTGACGGCTTCGGCGCCCGGCTCCGCGGCGGCGGGAACGCCGGCCAGGCACTCCTTGATCGCGTGGGTCAGGACGGGGTGCGGGCCGATCTCCAGGAAGGTGCGGTGGCCGTCAGCGGCCATCCGCTCGACGGCCTGGCGGAAGCGGACGCTGTCGCGGACGTTGCTCCACCAGTAGTCGGCGTCGAGTTCGTTGCCCACCGCCCGGCCCTCCCTGCCGGTCAGGTACAACGGCACCCGGGCCGGGCGCGGTTCGATGCCGGCGAGGCTGGAGAGCAGCTCGTCCTTGATCTCCTCCATGCGGGCGCTGTGGTAGGGCACGCGGACGGTGAGGAACTTGGCGAAGACCTGTTCGGCGTGGAGTTCCCCGGCGAGGGCGGTGAGCGCGGCCTGGTCCCCGGCGAAGGTGACCGCCGCCGGGCTGTTCACGGCGGCGAGGGACACCTGGTCCCCGTACGGGCGCAGGCGGCGCAGCGCCTCGTCCTCGGTGAGTCCGGCGGCCAGCATGGTTCCGGTGCCTGCCAGCCGCTGCTGGAGGCGGCTGCGGTGGACGACGATCCGCACCGCGTCGCGCAGGCTGTAGACGCCCGCTTCGTGGAAGGCGGCGACCTCGCCCGTGCTGTGCCCGACGATGGCGTCGGGACGTACGCCGTGGGCGCGCCACAGGGCGGACAGGCCCACCTGGACGGCGAAGTTGGCGGGCTGGGCCAGCCAGGTCTCGGCCATCCGGGAGCCGGCCTCGTCGGCGGCCATCGCCTCGGTCAGGGACCAGCCGGTGAGTTCGGCGATCTCGTGGTCGCAGCGTTCGATCGCGTCGCGGTAGGCGGGCTGCGCGGCGAACAGCTCGCGGCCCATCCCCCACCACTGCGGTCCCATGCCGGTGAACACCCAGGCGAGCCGCCGGTGTTGGTCCGGGCGGCGGCGGTCGAGGAGTACGCGGGGGTGGGTTTCGCCCCGCAGGTGGGCGGCGAGTGCCTCGTCGAGGTCCTCGCGGGAGCCGTAGACGACGGACAGCCGGGCGTCGTGGTGCTGGCGGCGGTGGGCGAGCGTGTACCCGAGGTCGGCGAGGGACGCGGGTGCGGCGGCGGGCCCGGCCAGCTCGCGGCGGATCGCCTCGGCCCTCTCGGGCAGGGCGGCCGGGTCGCGCGCGGTCAGCGGGAGGATCGTGTACCGCGGGCGGGATGCTCCGGGCCTCGCACCGGGCCCCGCGACGAGCCCCTCGACGGAGGGATCGGGCGCCGCCGGCGCCTCCTCCAGCAGGACGTGCGCGTTGGTGCCGCCGAAGCCGAAGGAGTTGACGCCGGCGCGCGCCGGGCCCCGGTGCGCGGGCCAGGCGGTGACCCGCGTCGGAATGTCGAAGGGCGCGCCGGCGAGGTCGATGGCGGGGTTGATCCGCCGCAGGTTGATGTGCGGCGGGATCCGGCGGTGCCGGATGCTGAGGGCGGTCTTGATGAGGCCGGCGATGCCCGCGGCCGATTCCGTGTGCCCGATGTTGGTCTTGACCGAGCCGACGTAGCAGGCGGCGCCGGGGGCGCGGCCGACGGCGAGGGCCCGGGCGAGGGCGGCGGCCTCGACGGGGTCGCCCACCGGGGTGGAGGTGCCGTGGGCCTCGACGTACTGGAGGTCGCCGGGTGTGATGCCGGCCTCGGCGCACACCCGCTGGATGAGGGCGACCTGGGCGTCGGCGCTGGGCACGGTGATGCCGTTGGTGCGGCCGTCCTGGTTGACCCCGCTCGCGGTGATCACGGCATGGACCGGGTCACCGTCACGGAGGGCGTCGGAGAGGCGTTTGAGGGCGACGACGCCGACCCCTTCGGCGCGGACGTACCCGTCCGCGTCGGCGTCGAACGTACGGGAGCGGCCCTCGGGGGACAGGAAGCCGCCCTTGGTCTCGGCGATGGTGTACTGCGGCGTGAGGTGGAGCAGGGTGCCGCCGGCCAGCGCGAGGGTGCTCTCGCCCCGGCGCAGGCTCTCGCAGGCGAGGTGGACCGAGACCAGGGAGGAACTGCACGCGGTGTCGACGGAGAGGCTGGGGCCCCGGAAGTCGAAGCAGTGCGAGATGCGGTTCGACACCATCGTCATCATCGTGCCGGTCGCGGTGTGCGCGGCCAGCGTGTCGAACCGTAAGTCGGCGAACTGGAGGATCTTGTAGTCCAGGGTGAACGCCCCGATGAACACGCCGACGTCGCCGCCGGCCAGTTCGGCCGGCTTCTGGCCGCCGTCCTCCAGTGCCTCCCAGGCCACCTCCAGCAGCTTGCGCTGCTGCGGGTCCATGGAGTCCGCCTCGCGGGGGCTGATGCCGAAGAAGGCGGGGTCGAACTCGTCGAACCCGTCGATGTAGCCGCCCCGGCCTCCCACCAGCCGCCCGGGTTTGGCCTTGTCACGGCTGCCGAGCGTGCTCACGTCGTACCGGTCGCGGGGCGTCGCGGTGATGCAGTCCTTGCCGTCGAGCAGGTTCTGCCAGAAGACCCGGTGGTCACCAGCGCCGCCGGGGAACCGGCAGCCGATGCCGATGATCGCGATCTTCTCCGGAGGGGTGACGCGGATCGCTTCAGCCATGGTGGTCAGGTCCTTAGGTCGTCGACAAGTACCGCTGGGGAGGGCAGGGGTGGGCACGCCTGCGCGCGCGGGGGCGTGCGGAGCCCGTGCGGGACGGGAGGGGGGCGCGTACGGGTGCGGGGAGGTCAGCCAGCGGTTTCGCCCGTCTTCGCGGGCACGCGCCACGGGTGCGCCAGGGTGGCGCCGATCGCGCCGGTGGCCGGGAACGACTCCGGCCGCAGGAGGCCGACCGCGGCCGGCTCCCGGCCCGGGCGCCAGGTGAAGCTGCCGAACACCCGGTCCCAGACGGACAGGTCGGAGCCGTAGTGCCCGGCCTCGGCCAGGTCGGTGCTGTGGTGCAGCCGGTGCTGCTCCGGCCCCGCGAGGACGTGGTTGAGGAGACCGAGCCGGACGGCGACGTTGGCGTGCACGAAGTAGCCCTGCGCGATGACGAACAGGCCCACTCCGAAGACCGCCCGCTCCGAGAACCCGATGAGCGCCAGCGGGAGCTGGGCGCAGGCCTGGGAGACGAAGACGTCGAGGACGTGGTTGACGCCGTTGTTGCCGACGTTGACCTTGTCGGGCACGTGGTGCACGCCGTGCAGCCGCCAGAGCCACGGGTTGGTGTGTCCGAGCCGGTGGATGACGTAGCTGGCCAGCGATCCCAGCAGCAGGGCGAGGGGCATCTCGGCGGCGAGCGGGAGCAGGGGGCGCGCGGGGGCCACGGCGCCCGCGGCGAGCAGGACCGCCGTCTGCCCGGTGCTGCCGCCCAGCGTGGTGAGGAGGTAGTAGACGCCGTACCAACGCCATTCGCGCCGGCTGGGGCGCCAGCTCCGTTCGTACGGGATGAGGCGCTCCAGCCCCGCGAGGTAGCAGAGCGTCGCGAACTGGAAGGCGAAGGTGACCGGGCCCGGCTGCCAGCCCCGGCGCACGGTGGCGACGAACACCGCCACCACCGCGAGGAGCAGGACGGGGTGGGCCGCCCGGGCCAGCACCACGCGGGCGGCGGCCCGTACGGCGGCGCGTCCCGGCCGAGGCCGGTCCTCACCGGCTGCCAGCGAACCCGACATGCCACCCCCCTTGCCGAACGGGCGCCGGGGGGCGCATCCCTCGCCACCCCGAGCACCGAGAAGTCCGGTCACAGTATGGAGTGGATCAACTACGCAATGCAATTCCGCCTGATGGGGCGTGTGGGGGGCTCACGGGGCCACGGGGGTGTCACCGGACCCGCCGCGTCCGGTGCACGGGGGCGCACCGGGCGCACGGCCCGGGGACGCCGGGGGCGGGGCCGGTGTCACGCGGGGGCGGGGCCGGTGTGCGCGGGACCGGTGTCACGCGGGGCCGGTGTGCGCGGGGCCGGTGTCACGCCGGGTCGAGGGCCACGTCGCTCGCCCGGGCGTGGACGGTCACCGCCCCTTCGGCCACCGAGACTCCGGAGGGTTCGAGGCCGAGGGGCAGGTCGGGGATCTCGCGTTCCGCTTCCTTGACGGCGGCGGCGATCCGGGGGTTGGCGGGATCCAGCGGACGCCCGGCGAAGGTGGCGGCGGAGGGCTCCAGCGTCACCGTGTCACCGCTCAGCCCGACCTCCGCGGTGACGACGAGCGGCATGCCGAGGAACTCGCGGGTGATCCGCAGGCGGCCGTCGGACTCGGACAGCCGGACGCCCTCGCCCCGGTGCGCGGCCAGTGCGTCGAGGGGGACGCTGAAGTCGGCCCGCGCCGTGGCGGCCCGGTAACCCCCCTCGGTCTTCGACACGTCCCGCAGGTCCACGGAGGCGGTGACGGGCAGCCCCTCACCCGTCTTGGCCTTGGCCCGCACCTCCACTTCGGGGAACGTCCCGCGAGCCGCGTGGAGCAGGAACGGGAACCCGTCGACGGAGACGTCCGGGGACTCCGTGAGGGCGCTCTGCCGGCGTTCGACGCGGTCGGCGAGATCGCTCTCGGTGACCCCGGCGGCGATGGTGTCGGCCAGCGCCGCCACGGCCACCAGCGCACCGGCGCCGATCAGCACCCACCGGCGGGCGCCGGACCGGCGCCGGGCGCGCCGCGGCTCGGTGACGGCGGCCGACTCGGCCTGGGCGGTGCGGTTCATGTCTTCCTCACGGTGACGGGCGGGGCGGGTTCGGGTTCGGGTTCGGGTTCGGGTTCTGGTTCTGGTTCTGGTTCGGTCGCCGTCCTCGGCGGTGGCGCGTGGTCGCCGCCCTCGATGTCGATCCGGGGCAGCACCCGGTCGAGCCATCCGGGCAGCCACCAGTTGGCCTTGCCGAGCAGGATCATGGCGGCGGGGACGAGGAGCCCGCGGACGAGGGTGGCGTCGAGCGCGACCGCCGTGGCGAGGCCGATGCCGAACATCTTGACCACCGGGTCGCCGGAGAGCAGGTAACTCAGGAAGACGCAGACCATGATGAGGGCGGCCGAGGTGATGATCCCGCCGGTCCTCGCCAGGCCGGTGACCACCGAGCCGCGGTGGTCGCCGCTCTTCAGGTAGGCCTCGCGGACGGCGCTGAGGAGGAAGACCTCGTAGTCCATCGACAGCCCGAACAGGACGGCGAACATCAGCAGCGGAACGTATCCGGGGATGGGCACGGGCCCGTCGAGCCCCAGCGCCCCCGCCCCCCGCCCCTCCTGGAACAGGGCGGTGAGCACCCCGTAGGCGGCGGCCACGGACACGAGGTTCAGTACGGCGGCCGTCGCCGCGACGACCACGGACCGGAACGCCAGCAGCAGGAGCAGGGCGGCGATGACGAGGACGAACGCGATGATCGCGGGCAGCCGCCGGGAGAGCCGGTCGTTCAGGTCCAGCTGCGCGGCGGGCGCGCCGCTCACGTGGGCGCCGTGGCCGGTGTCAGCGGTGGCTGCGGGGAGGGTGGTCTCGCGCAGCCGGTGCACCAGGCGGGCGGTTTCCGGATCGCCCGGCGCGGTGGTCGGGGTGACCTGCCAGCGGGCGGTCCGGCCGTCGGGACTGAGCTGCGGGGGGCCGACCGCGGCCACGCCGGGGGTGTCCGCCAGGGCGTCGGTGACCTTGGTGACACGGGGGTCCGTGGGGCCGGAGGCGGGGTCGGGCAGGGCGTCGGTGACCTGGAGCGGCCCGTTGACACCCGGCCCGAAGGCGTGGGCGAGCCGGTCGTAGGCCGTGCGGCTCGCGGTCGAGGAGACCTTGTCGCCGCCGTCGAGCTGACCGAAGGTCAGCCCGGCGGCCGGGGCGGCCAGAACGGCGACCAGCAGCAGAGCGCCGGTCAAATGGCGCCAGGGCCGCCTGGCGACGCGCTCGGCAACCCGCCGCCACCCGGCCCCACCCCCGGCCGCCGACCCGCCCGAGGCCGCCGCCGCATCAGACACCGCCGAGTCCAGGGCAACCCGACCCGGCTCCGCCGGGTCCGAGGCCGCTGAGCCGCGGGCCGCCGCCCGGTCGGGCGCCGCTGCGTCCGGGGCCGCGGCGGGCGCCGACGGGGGCGGGGTGGTCGGCGTCGGGGCGAGGCTTCGCCCGAGGAGGGCGAACAGGGCCGGCAGCAGGGTGAGGGTGGCGGCGACGGCGACCAGTACGGCGATGCCGGGCGCGAGCGCCAGCGCGTGGAGCAGCGGCAGTCCGCCGAGGGCCAGGCTCGCGAGGGCGGCGACGACCGCGCAGCCTGCGAAGGCCACGGCCTTGCCGGAGGCGGCCGTGGTCAGGGCTGCGGCGTCCTCGACCGAGGCTCCGTCGCCCAGTAGCTCGCGGAAGCGGGTGAGGCAGAAGAGGCTGTAGTCGACGCCCACGCCGAGGCCGATCATCGCCGCGATGGTGGATCCGGCGGACGGCATGTCCATCAGGTGCCCGAGCAGCCCGACCACCGAGAGGGACACCCCGAGTCCGACGACGGCGGCGATCAGCGGCACGGTGGCGGCGACGGCGCTGCGGAAGCCGAACCAGAGGATGGTGAGGGCCGCGAGGAGCCCGATGATCTCGCTGTGCCGCGTGGAGCCCTTGTCGGCCGCGGCCGCCAGGCTGCCGCCGGGCGTGACCTCGATCCCCGCCGCCTCGGCGGGCCGGGCCGCGTCCACGATCCGCCGGGTGACCTCGGGGGTGATGTCCCGGTCCGTCACGTCGAGCTCGACGGAGAGGAAGGCGGTGTGCCCGTCGGCGCTCATCGCGGCCCGCCCGGCGCCCTCGTAGGGGGTGGTGACCGCGACGACGTGGTCCACGCCGGTGATGTTCCGGGCCGCCGCCGCGACCGCGTCCCGCGCCCCGGCCGAGGTCAGGTCGGCGCCGCCGGCCCCGGTGTGCAGGACCAGCGGCTGCTTGCCCGAGGCGGAGCCGGGGAACGCCCGGGCGGCGTCGGCGGCCGCCTGGCTGTCGCTGCCGGGGATGGAGACCGCTTCGCTGGTGACCCGGCCGCACAGGGCGACGGCCGCACCCAGCGCGAGCAGCAGCAGGAGCCATGCGGCGATGGTCCGCTTCGGCCTGCGGGCACACCATCGCCCCACACTGACGAACATCCTCGATCGCTCCCTCTGGTCCGGCGACGGCAGCCGCCGCCGGGCCACTTTTGCACTCCGAGTGCAATAACGTCAATCACCTCGCGCCGCCGCACGGCCCGCACCCGGCGTTTGCGACAATGCCGGTGGGTGACGACGGGGAGGGACCGAGGTGGAGCAGGTGGCCGATCAGGCGCAGGACCGCTCTTCGGACGGCCGTACGGAGCGCGGGCGGCAGTCCCGCGTGAAGATCGCGGACGCCGTGCTGGCCCTGCTCGACGAGGGCGAGTCACAGTTCCCCGCGGACCGGGTGGCCGAGCGCGCCGGCGTCTCGCGGCGCCTGGTGTTCCACCACTTCGCCGACATGGCCCAGCTGATCGAGACGGCCATCACCCGGCGGCTCGAACAGCTGATGGAGCAGATCAGGCCGCTGCCCACGGAGGGCCCGCGCGCGGTCCGGGTCGAAGCGCTCACCGAACAGCGCGCCCGGATCCTGGAGTGGATCACCCCGGCGCAGCTGACGACGATGCGCCTGGAGCAGCGGTCCGCGCGGATCGACGAGGTCACCCGGCAGGTACTGGACCTCGCCCGCGCGCGGCTGGCCGCGGTCTTCGCCGAGGAGCTCGGCCGGGTTCCCGCCGCGCGCGCGGCCGACCTGCTGAACGGGCTGGACGCGGTCACCACCTGGGGCGCCTGGTACCACTGGCGCAGCAGCGGGCTGGACGTCGAGGCGGCCCGCCGCGCGATGGGAACCGCCGTCCAGGCCCTGCTCGCGGCGACGGACCCGCCGGCGCCGACCCCCTGAGCGCCCCCGCGCCCGGCAGGCCCGTCCTCGCCGGACGCGGCCCGCGCCGCAGCGCGGAACCTACACCGCGGAGCCGGCCCCTTCGCGGCGGAGCCGGCCCTACGCCGCGGCGCGGAACCTACGCGCGGGCCGGCCCCTTCGTCGGGGCGCGGAACCTACGCCGCCGCGCGGGCCGCCGCGCGCGGCCGGCTGCGGGCCACCGCCACGCCGGCCAGGCACAGCACTCCGCCGAGCAGGGTCAGCCAGGCGGGCACTTCACCGAGGAACACCCAGCTCAGCAGCACCACGACGGCCGGGACGGCGTACGTGGTCGAGCCCAGCTTCCCGGCCGGCATCCGGGCCAGGGCGTAGGTCCACGCGATGAAGGCGAGGGCCGTCGGCACCACGCCCAGGTAGACCATGTTCAAGGTGGCCGAGAGCGGCGCCTCGGGGACTTCCGCCACGAGCTGTCCGGCGAAGGGCAGGCAGGCCACGGCGCCGGTCAGGCAGCTGTACGCGGTGATCTGCAGGGGCGTTCCGAAGGAGAGCGCCGGCTTCTGCGCGACGACTCCGCTCGCGTACGCCACGGCGGCCAGCAGGCACAGCACCACCCCGAGGACGGACGTGGAGCCGCCGCCGCCGGACATGGACAGGCCGACGACCACCGCGCCGACGAAGGACACGCCCATGCCCGCGAGCAGCCGCGGCGGCAGCGCCTCACCCAGCAGGCGGGCGGCGAGCAGCGCCATCAGGATGGGCCCGGTGTTCACGAGCAGGGCCGCCGTACCCGCGTCGACCAGTCGTTCTCCCCAGTTCAGCGCGACCGTGTAGCCGCAGAACCACACCAGGCCGGAGATCAGGATGCCGCGCCAGGCCCCGCGCGGCGGCAGGCCCACGCGGCGTACCAGGAGCAGGGTTATCAGCACCACGGAGGCGGTCAGCATGCGGCCGAGGGCCAGGGCGCCGGGCGAGTAGGCGGAGCCGGCGCTGCGGATGGAGACGAAGGCGGAGGCCCAGGCGAACACCGTGAAGGACACGGCGCCGGCCGTGAGGGCGCCGGGCGGGAGCAGACTCAGGCGGGACTTCATAAGCCGCACCCTACCCAGGCAACATTTCGGTGTCCACCGAAATGTTTTCTGCCCTCAGGCTGCGCACGCCGCTCAGGCCCAGGCGTCCGGAGTGATCCCCAGCAGGGCCTCGAAGGCCGTTTCCCCGGCCTCGGTCACCCGCAGCCCGCGCCCGCCGCCCTCCGGCCGCACCACCCACCGCTCCCCCAGCGCCCGCGCGCACAGCCGCGCCCCGGCCAGGCCGCCCAGGTGGCGGCGGCGCTCCGTCCAGTCCAGACAGGAGCTCGCCAGCGGCCTGCGCCCGTGGTGGGCGAGGTCGACACCGGCCCGCCCGCACCACTCCCGGCCCTCCTCGGTCAGCTGGAAGGCGCCCTCGGTGCGCAGCAGGCCGCGCCGCTCCAGGGCGTCGGTGACCGCCATGCCGAACCGCCCCGCGAAGTGGTCGTAGCAGGTGCGGGCGCGGGCCAGCGGATCGGGCGCGGAGACCACGGGCACCGCGTGGGCGGCGTCCCGGCCCGGAATGGCGTGCGAGGCGAGTTCGTCCACCAGGCGGGCCGTCGCCGCGTCCGCGATCCGGACGTAGCTGTGCCGGCCCTGCCGCTCGGTCACGCAGATGCCCGCGTCGAGCAGCCGCGCCAGGTGGCCGCTGACGGTGGACGGCGCGACCGAGGTGATCCGGGCCAGTTCGCCCGCGGTCCAGGCGCGCCCTTCGAGCAGGGTCATGCAGATGGCGGCCCTGGTCTCGTCGGCCAGCGCCGCCGCGAGGGCGGCCAGGCGCGCCGCCGGGTCAGGAGCGTCGGCGTCGGTATCGGCGGCGCCCGCGCCGGTCGGCCGTGCGGCCCGCATGTCGTTCATGCCTTCCAGAGTGCCGCAAAACTTCGCCGAACGCCGAATGGTTGCCCCGGTCCCGTTGTCCGGTCCCCGCCCGAGGCGCCCCACCGTCGCTTCCGCGCCACGCGCCCGGGACGTCAACGGGAAAATTCACGGCACCGCACTAGACTGGCGGGTTGTTTGGCGCTGGACCGGAACAACCCGGGCAAACCTGGGCTCCGCCGGCGACCCGGAGCTTCCGGGACCGAGACGCGAGGGCCGATGGCAGCCACACCTGAGCGCGGTGAACTGACCCTGCTCGACGACGGGGAGGTGTACGACGGGTCCGATGAGGCCGGGGCCAAGTCCGCCCGGTTCTCGGCCGGTCCGGCGGCCCCGCCGCGCACCCTCGTCGACGTCTTCGAGGCGTCGGTACGGGCCTACCCCGACGAGCTCGCCCTGGACGACGGCACCACCCGGCTGACCTACCGGTCGCTGGCGGCCGAGGTGGAGCGCCGCCGGCGCGCCCTGGAGGCCGCCGGGGTGGGGCTCGGCGACCGGGTCGGCGTACGCGTGCCCTCCGGGACCAGCGAGCTGTACGCGGCCGTCCTCGGCGTCCTCGCCGCGGGCGCCGCCTACGTACCGGTCGACGCCGAGGACCCGGACGAGCGCGCCGAGCTGGTCTTCGGCGAGGCCGGGGTCCGGGCGGTGCTGGGCGCCGGGCAGCGCATCGAGGTCACCGGCCTCGCGGACCGGGCCGTGCCCGCCGCGCGGCCCGGCCCCGAGCACGACGCGTGGATCATCTTCACCTCCGGATCCACCGGCAAGCCCAAGGGCGTCGCCGTCAGCCATCGCAGCGCCGCCGCGTTCGTGGACGCCGAGGCCGCGCTGTTCCTCGCCGAGGAGCCGATCGGCCCCGGCGACCGGGTGATGGCCGGACTGTCCGTCGCCTTCGACGCCTCCTGCGAGGAGATGTGGCTGGCCTGGCGCCACGGCGCCTGCCTCGTGCCCGTCCCCCGCTCCCAGGTGCGCAGCGGCGCGGACCTCGGCCCCTGGCTGGTGGAACAGGAGATCACGGTCGTCTCCACGGTGCCGACGCTGGCCGCGCTCTGGGAGCCCGAGACCCTCGACGAGGTCCGGCTGCTGATCTTCGGCGGCGAGGCCTGCCCGCCCGAGCTGACCCAGCGGCTGGTCACCGAGGGGCGCGAGGTCTGGAACACGTACGGGCCCACCGAGGCCACCGTCGTCGCCTGCGCCTCGCTCCTGACCGGGGCGGAGCCCATCCGGATCGGCCTGCCCCTGAACGGCTGGGAGCTGGCCGTGGTCGACGAGTCGGGCGAGCCGGTGCCCATGGGCGGCAGCGGCCAGCTCGTCATCGGCGGCGTCGGTCTGGCCCGCTACCTCGACCCCGCGAAGGACGCCGAGAAGTACGCCCCGCTGGAATCCCTCGGCTGGGAGCGGGCCTACCGCAGCGGCGACCTGGTGCGCGCGGAACCCGAGGGGCTGGTCTTCCTCGGCCGCGGCGACGAGCAGATCAAGCTGGGCGGCCGCCGGATCGAGCTGGGCGAGGTGGACGCCGCCCTCCAGGCCCTGCCCGGGGTCGCCGGAGCGGCCGCGGCCGTCCGTACGGCGCGCGGCGGCAACCAGCTCCTGGTCGGCTACCTGGTCGCGCAGGAGGGCTGGGACCGGGCGGCGGCCGTGGAGCGGCTGCGCGCCGAGCTCCCCGCGGCCCTCGTGCCACTGCTGGCGCCGGTCGCCGAGCTGCCGACCCGTACCTCCGGCAAGGTGGACCGGGACGCGCTGCCCTGGCCGCTGCCCGAAGCGGAGACCACCGGCCCCGCCGAGCAGCTCTACGGCACCGAGGCCTGGCTCGCCGAGCAGTGGGGCGAGACCCTCGGGGTGGCCGTCACCGGCGCCGACGACGACTTCTTCGCCATAGGCGGCAACAGCCTGGCCGCCGCCCGGCTCACCACCCGGCTGCGCACCCGCTACCCGCGGGCGGCCGTCCTCGACATCTACCAGCAGCCCGTGCTGCGCAAGCTGGCCCGGCGGCTGGAGAAGTCCGTCCGGGAGGACGACGCGGCCCGGGTCGTCGCGCCCGTACCGCGGCGGACGCAGCTGGCGCAGACGCTCCTGCTGATCCCGCTGTTCACCCTGGTGGGACTGCGCTGGTCGGTGGCGCTGCTGGCGCTGGGCAACGTACTGCACCGGTTCGGGCCGTACCCGTGGGCGCCGACCGCCTCGTGGTGGCTGGTCGCCGCCGGCGCGGCGCTGTTCTTCAGCCCGCCGGGCCGGCTCGCGATCGCGGCCGGCGGCGCGCGGCTGCTGCTGCGCGGGGTGAGGGCGGGCCGCTACCCGCGCGGCGGGAGCGTGCACCTGCGGCTGTGGACGGCGGAGCGGCTGGCCGAGTACGCGGGCGCGACGTCCCTGACGGGCTCCTGGCTGGAGCGGTACGCGCGGGCGCTCGGCGCCAAGGTCGGTTCCGAGGTGGACCTGCACTCGCTGCCCCCCGTGACGGGCATGCTGAGGCTCGGCCGCGGCTGCGCCGTGGAGTCCGAGGTGGACCTGTGCGGGCACTGGCTGGACGGGGACCGGCTGGAGATCGGCCCGGTGAGGGTCGGCGCGGGCGCGGTGGTCGGCACCCGGAGCATGCTCTTCCCCGGTGCGCGGGTCGGCAAGCGGGCCGAGGTGGCGCCCGGCTCCGCCGTGGTCGGGCAGATCCCGACCGGGCAGCGCTGGGGCGGGGCGCCCGCCGTCAAGCTCGGCAAGGCCAAGCGCAACTGGCCCACGGCGCGCCCGCCGCGCGGGCTGCCCTGGCGGGCCGCCTACGGGGCGGCCGGCTTCGGCCTCACGGCGCTGCCCGTGCTCGCCACCGTGCCCGCGCTGCTCGTGCTGAGCCGGTTCGTGCCCTCCGACGCCGCCTTCGCCGAGGCGCTGCGCGGGGCGCTGCTCGCCGTGGTGCCCGGGGCGCTCGCCTTCGGGTTCGCGTACGCGCTGCTGCTGCTGGTCGCCGTACGCCTGCTGAGCCTCGGGCTGCACAGCGGTACCCATCCGACGCACAGCCGGGTCGGCTGGCAGGCCTGGACGGTCACCCAGCTGATGGACCTGTCGCGGGAGACGCTCTTCCCGCTGTACGCGGGGCTGATCACCCCGGTGTGGCTGCGGCTGCTCGGCATGAAGATCGGCCGCGGCGCGGAGGTGTCCACGGTCCTGGCGCTGCCCAGCCTCACCACCGTGGGCGAGGGCGCGTTCCTCGCCGACGACACCCTCACCGCCCCGTACGAGCTGGGCGGCGGCTGGATGCGGATCGGCCGTTCCGAGATCGGCCGCCGGGCGTTCCTCGGCAACTCCGGCATGACCGCGCCGGGCCGCAACGTGCCGGACGGCGGGCTGGTCGGCGTGCTGTCGGCGACTCCGAAGAAGGCCAAGAAGAACAGCTCGTACCTGGGCCTGCCGCCGGTCAAGCTGCCTCGGTCCGCCGCCTCCGACGACCAGAGCCGGACCTACGATCCGCCCGCGCGGCTGCTGTGGGCGCGCGGCCTGGTGGAGCTGTGCCGGCTCGTCCCGGTGTTCTGCTCGGCCGGGCTGGCCGTGCTGGCCTTGGCGGCGCTCTGCGCGCTGGCCACGGCGAGCGGCGGGCCCGGCGTGTGGGGAGCCGCGCTGCTGTCCGGGGTGGTCCTGCTCGCCGCCGGGGCGGCCGCGTGCGGGGTCGCGATGGCCGCGAAGTGGCTGCTGGTGGGCCGGCACCGGGCGGGCGAGCATCCGCTGTGGAGCGGCTTCGTGTGGCGCAACGAGCTGGCCGACACGTTCGTCGAGGTCCTGGCCGTGCCGTGGCTGGTCGGATCCGTACCCGGCACGCCGGTGCTGGCGCTGTGGCTGCGCGGGCTGGGGGCCCGGATCGGCCGGGGCGTGTGGTGCGAGAGCTACTGGCTTCCGGAGACGGACCTGGTGGCGCTGGGCGACGCGGTGACCGTGAACCGGGGCTGTGTGTTGCAGACGCACCTCTTCCACGACCGGATCTTGAGGACGGATACTGTGGTCCTCCGCGAGGGCGCCACCCTGGGTCCGGGCGGAATCGTCCTGCCAGGAAGTACGGTCGGTGCCCACAGCACACTGGGGCCCGCCTCGCTCGTGATGGCCGGGGAATCCGTCCCCGCCGACACCCGTTGGCTGGGCAATCCGATCGAGGCATGGCGGACCTGAGCGGGACCGAGCACGGCGCAGGGAGCGGAAGCGGCAATGAACGGCCAGAAGACAGCGGCATCGGACCCGTACTTTCCGGCCAACGGTGATCCCCGTTACCGCGTGCACCGGTACGAACTCGCTCTGGAGTACCGGCCCGGCCCCAACCGGCTGGCGGGGACCGCCCGGCTCAGCGCGATCGCCGGCCGGGCGCCGCTCGCCGAGTTCCACCTGAACCTGGCCGATTTCAAAATAGGCCGGGTGCTGGTGAACGGCCGGGTCGCGCACTACGCCCACCGGGGCGGAAAGCTCCGGATCCGGCCGGCCAAGCCGCCGGCCGCCGGCGCCGCCTTCACCGTGGAGGTGCACTGGGCGGGCAATCCCAAACCGGTGCGCAGCCCCTGGGGCGGCATCGGCTGGGAGGAGCTGACCGACGGCGCGCTGGTGGCCAGCCAGCCCGTCGGCGCCCCCTCCTGGTACCCCTGCAACGACCGGCCCGCCGACAAGGCCTCGTACCAGATCTCGATCAACACGCCGTCCGCCTACACGGTGGTGGCCGGCGGCAGGCTGCTCACCCGCACGACCCGGGCCAGCACGACGACCTGGGTGTACGAGCAGTCCGCGCCCACCTCCAGCTACCTGGTCGGGCTGTCCATCGGCATGTACCAGACGGTGCTGCTCGGCGAGCCGGGGCTCGGCGGTGTTCCGCAGAGCGCCCACGTGCCGGCGCACCTGCTGGCGCGGTTCTCCCGCGACTTCGCCCGGCAGCCCGCCATGATGCGGCTGTTCGAGGAGCTGTTCGGGCCCTACCCGTTCGGCGAGTACGCGGTGGTCGTAGCCGACGAGGAACTCGACGTCCCGGTGGAGGCCCAGGGCCTCTCCCTGTTCGGCGCCAACCACGTGGACGGGGTGCGGGGTTCCGAGCGCCTCATCGCGCACGAGCTCGCGCACCAGTGGTTCGGCAACAGCGTGACCATCGCCGACTGGCGGCACATCTGGCTGAACGAGGGCCTCGCGAAGTACGCCGAGTGGCTCTGGTCGGAGCGCTCGGGCAGCCGAACCGCGCACGAGCGGGCGGCCGTCGCGCACCGGCTGCTGGCGTTGCGGCCGCAGGACCTCACGCTGGCCGACCCGGGCCGCAAGCTGATGTTCGACGACCGGCTGTACCAGCGTGGTGGCCTCACCGTGCACGCGGTCCGCTGCGCGCTCGGCGACGCCGCGTTCTTCCGCATGCTGCGCGACTGGGCCACCGTGCACCGGGGCGGCGTGGTGACCAGCGCCGCCTTCACCGCCCACGTGGCCCGCTACGCGGCCGAGCCGGTGGACGAGCTGTTCTCGGCCTGGCTGTACGAGCCGGCCCTCCCCCCGCTGCCCGAGCCGCCCGCCGCGCCCGCACAGCCGGCGGCCCCGTCGGTTCCGGCGAGGCCCGGGTACCCGCCCACGAACGGCGAGCCCGCGGGCCGTCGCCGGTGGCGGGGCTGACGGAGCGCGACGGGGGGCGGCTCCAGCGGCTCCGGCGGCTCAGCGCGCGTAGGAGTGGAAGCCGCGCCCGCTCTTCTTGCCGAGCATGCCCGACTCCACCAGCCGCAGCAGCGCCGGCGGCGCCAGGTACTGCGGCTCGGCGAACTCGCGGTGCAGGGCGTCGGCCACCGCCTTGACGACGTCGAGCCCGATGAGGTCGGCGAGGCGCAGCGGGCCCACCGGGTGTCCGCAGCCCAGGGTCATGCCCTGGTCGACGGCCTCGGCGGTCACCCGGCCCGATTCCAGCATGCGCATCGCGCCGAGGAGGTACGGGATGAGCAGCCCGTTGACCATGAAGCCCGCCCGGTCGGGGGCGTCGATGACGGTCTTGCCGAGCGGGCCGGTCAGCAGCGCGGTGGTGCGGGTGCGGGTCTGCTCGGAGGTGGGCAGCGCGCTGACCAGTTCGACCAGGGACATCACCGGCACCGGGCTGAAGAAGTGCACGCCGATGACCCGCTCCGGGTGGTGCGTGGCGCGGGCGAGCCGGCTGATCGGGAGCGAGGAGGTGTTGGTGGCCAGGACGGCGCCGTCGTCCTTGAGGATGCCGTCGATCCGGGTGAACAGGTCCGTCTTGAGCGCCTCGTCCTCCGGGACCGCCTCGATCACGAACTCGCGGTCGGCGAGCCGTTCGAGGTCGGCGGTCACCTCGATGCGGTCGAGGGCCCGGTCCTGTTGCTCCTCGGTGAGCCGGCCCTTGCGGACGCAGCGGCCGAGCGAGCCGCGGATCCGGTCGAGGGCGGGCGCGACGGCGGCGGCGCGGGAGACGACCACGCGGACGTCGAGTCCGGCCCTGGCGGCGATGTCGGCGATGCCCGCGCCCATCACGCCGCAGCCGACCACTCCCACCCGGGAGGGGCTCTCCCGCGTCACGGCTGCCCGGGTCATGACTGCTCCTGCCAGCGCATCAGGGTGGCCCCGACCGACATGCCGCCGCCGAAGCCGGCCATGACGACGAGGTCTCCGTCGCGGATGAGGCCCGAGCGGCAGCCGTCGTCGAGGGCTACCGGAACCGAGGCGCTGCCCACGTTCCCGTATTTCTCCAGCGTGCGGTGGGTGTGGGCGTGGGACATCCCGATCTTGTCGACCAGGCCCCGCAGCAGTACCCCGTTGGGCTGGTGCGGTACGAAGTGGTCGACGTCGGCGGCCGTAAACCCGGCGCCGCGCAGCAGGCGGTCCAGGACGGGCGGTACGTGGTCCATGACGAAGTCGCGGACACCGCGGCCCTCCATGCGGAAGTAGTGGCCGCCGTCGGCCAGCGTCTGCGGGGTGGTGGGGATCCGGCTGCCGCCCGCCTCGACGCGGATCAGGCGGTGCGCGTCGCCTCGGCTGACCAGCTCGGCGCCGAGGAAGCCGTGCCCGTCGCGGACCGGGCCGACGATCGCGGCGCCCGCGCCGTCGCCGAGGAGCACGGTGGTGCGGTGGTCGGCGTGGTCGAGGATGCGGGAGTAGACGTCGGCGCCGATGACGGCGGCGTAGCCGTCGGGGCGGGCGGCGAGCAGCCGGTGCGCCAGTTCGAGGCCGAACACGAAGCCGCTGCACACCACGTTGACGTCGAAGCAGGCGGCGCCGGTCGCGCCGACGGCGTGCTGCACCAGGTTCGCGGTGGGCGGCTGGGGCGAGTCTCCGGTGGAGGTCGACACGATGAGGTAGTCGAGCCGGTCGGCGGTGATGCCCGCCGACCGCAGGGCCGAGGTGAGGGCGTGCGCGGCGAGGTCGGAGGTGGCCTCGTCGGGCGCCGCGTACCGCCGGGTGAGGATCTCGGTGCGCTCCTCGATCCATTCGGCGGTGATGCCGCACCACTCGGCGACCTCCTTGTTGCTCACCTCCCGCTCGGGCAGGTAGGAGCCGGTGCCGACGATGCCCCGGGCGCTCATCGGCCGGCCCCGGTCGGGGCCGGCGCGGGAACGCGGCGCCAGGCGGTGAGGCGGTCCTCGCCGATGCGCGCGCGGGCGGCCGGGTCGGTCACGCCCAGCCCGTCGTGGGGGGCCAGGCAGCGGACGGCGACCTTGCCGACGTGCCGGTTCTCCTGGACGAGCCGGGCGGCGTCCGCGACCTCCTCCAGCGGGAAGACCCGGGTGAGGACGGGCACGATCCGGCCCTGGTTGAACAGCCGGAGGCACTCCGTCTGCTCCTGGAGGTTGGCGATGTGGCTGCCGATGACCCGCTTGAGGTTCATCCACAGGTACCGGTTGTCATAGGTGTGCTGGTACCCGGTGCTGGACCCGCAGGTGATCACGGTGCCGCCGCGCCGTACGACGTGCACCGAGGTGCCGAAGGTGGCCCGGCCTACGTAGTCGAAGGCGATGCGGGGGGCCTCGCCGATCTCGGCGACGACGGCGCGGCGGAGCCTGCGGCCCAGTTCCGCGGCGTCGGCGGCGGGGTCGGCGTCGTCTCCCATGCCGAGGTCACGGCGGTCGATGACCAGGTCGCAGCCCTGGGCGCGCAGGAACTCGGCCTTGGCGGCGGAGCTGACGACGCCGACGGCGATGCCGCCGCCGTTGCGGACCATCTGCATCGCGTAGGCGCCCAGGCCGCCGGTGGCGCCCCAGATCAGGACGACGTCGCCCTGTTTCATCCGGGCGCCGTGGTCGCTGACCAGCATCCGGTACGCCGTGCCCGCGCACAGCGTGACCGTGGCCGCCTCCTCCCAGGTGAGGTGCGGGGGTTTGGCGACGAGCTGGCTGGCGCGCACCACGGTGTAGTGGGCGAGGCCGCCGAAGTTGGTCTCGTAGCCCCAGGCGCGCAGGTTCTCGCCCATCATGCCGTCGTCGTGCGAGCCGGGGTCCTGGTCGTCGACGTAGGCGGGGCTGACCACCACGTGGTCACCGGCCCGCCAGTGGCGTACGCCCGCGCCGGTGCGGACCACGACACCGGCCGCGTCGGAGCCGACCACCTGGTACGGCAGGTCGTGCCGGGCGGCGTACCCGCCCTGCTTGGCGAAGCGGCGCAGGGCCGTGAAGGTGGAGATCGGCTCGAACATCGCCGACCACACCGTGTTGTAGTTGATGGAGCTGGCCATCACGGCGACGACGACCTCGTCCGGGGCCGGCTCGGGCATCGGCACGGGGCCCACGTGCAAGGTGTTCCGTACGTCCTTGACGCCCGTACCGGCGGATGCGTCGGCGTCGGTGGCCCTCAGGTGCCCGGCGAGGAACTCGTCGGGCAGCGGGAGCCGTTCTATCTCGTCGGGGGGTGCGCCGTTGAGCACGGCCTTGCTGAGCGGGTCCATGTGCGTTCCTCGCGATCGACGTCGAGTTCCTGTCGCCGGGTGCCGCCGGGCGGCCGGGTCACTCGGGCAGCGTCTCCAGCTCGATGGCCGAGACAGGGCAGTAGTCGGCGGCCTCTTCCGCCGCCTCCCACAGGTGGGCGGGCGGCCGGGGGGTCTTGAGCAGCACCTTGCCGTCGTCGCCCTGGTCGAAGAGGTCCGGAGCGACCAGCGAGCAGGCGCCGGAGCGGCAGCAGGCGGCATGGTCCACCCGCAGCAGCCGGCCGGGCTCGGCGGCGGCACTCACGCGGAGGCCCCGGCGGTGCGCCCGCCCCAGGTGACCGGCAGTTCGACGGTGCCGAAGACGAGGGTCTCGGTACGGAAGGGCACCTCGGAGGCGGGCACGGCGAGGCTCAGGTCGGGCAGGCGCGTCAGGAGCCGCTCGAAGGCGATCTGGAGTTCGATGCGGGCCAGGGTGTGGCCGACGCACAGGTGCGGGCCGTGCCCGAAGCTCAGGTGCGGGCGGCTGCGGCGGCGCACGTCGAGGGTGTGCGGGTCTCCGTAGACGTCCTGGTCGCGGTTGCCCAGCAGCGGGGAGACGATGATGCCCTCGCCCGCGGCGACGGTCTGGTCCCCGAAGGTGACGTCCTCGACGGCGATGCGGGTGATGCCGAACTGGAAGATGCTCAGGTAGCGCAGGAGCTCCTCGACGGCGCCGCGCAGCAGCTGCGGCTCGTCCCGTACGGCGGTCAGCTGCTCGGGGTGCATCAGCAGCGCCGCGGTCCCGGTGGTGATCATGTTGGCGGTGGTCTCGTGGCCCGCCGCGAGCAACAGGTACGAGGTGAGCAGGAGTTCGGGCCGCTCGACCTTGCCCGGTACCAGGTAGTCGGCGACGAGACGGCTGATCATGTCGTCGCCCGGGTCCTTCTGCTTGCGGGTGACGAGTTCGTCGAGGTACCCGCTGAGCGCGGCCTTGCTGGCCGCGATCCGTTCGGGCGCGCCGGCCCGGTGCGGGTCGAACAGCGCCTCCAGGTGCGTGGTGAAGAACTCCGAGTCCTCGTAGGGCACTCCGAGGAGCCGGCAGATCGAGCGGGAGGAGACCGGGATCCCGTACGCCTCGTGCAGGTTGGTCGGCGGCCCCTTGCGGACCATCTCGTCCAGGAGCTGGTCGCACGCCTCCTCGATCTCGGGGCGCATCGCCGCGACGCGTTTGACCGAGAACTCCCCGGCGAGCATGGTGCGGTAGAAGGCGTGGTCGTCGCCGTCCATGCGCATGAAGGAGCCCTTGAGCACGGGGCGCATCTTCTGCTTGTACAGCGTCGGGAAGCCCTCGCGGCCCATGTCCGAGCTCATCCGCGGGTCGTCGAGCAGGGCTCGCGCCGCGTCGTAGCCGGTCACCAGCCACGCCGGGCCGGTGGGCAGCTGTACGCGGACCAGCGGTGCCTGGCTCTGCAACTCCAGCAGACCGGCGGGCGGGTCGTAGGGACAGGTGCGCTCGGTGATCGGGTAAGTGGGGAGCTGGTCAGCCACTGCGACCTCATTTCCTGCTCGGACGGGGCAAGATCCGCAACCTCCGCGGGACGGACCGAGGTTGGCACAGGCGCGAGGCGCGAGACGCTCAAACGTGAGCGGGCGGCCGTGATCGGCGCGCCTATGGTCGGGGCGGTTTCCCTTCCCTAAGGCGCGCACGACCCCGGAGGTCGCGGTGACGATGTACGAGCACGTCGGTGGCGAGGGCCCCCTGGGGCGCCTGGCAGAGGCGTTCCACCGGGCCGCGGTGGCCGACCCGTTGATCGGGCGGATGTTCCGCTACACCGGTGACACGCACGTGCGTCACCTGACCGCCTACTTCGTCGAGGTCTTCGGGTCGGGCACCGCGTTCACCGACGAGATCGGCGGGTTCGAGCACGTCAAGCGGATGCACGCGGACCTGCGCATCACCGACGAGCAGCGGGACCGGTTCGTGGAGCTGATGCTGGCCGCCGCGGACGAGGTCGGGCTGCCCGACGACGAACGCTTCCGCACCCGCTTCGAGCAGGAGCTGCGGCGGGCGTCGGCGATCACCGCGCGGGCGTCCCGGATGAGCAAGGAAGACCTCGAAACGCGGCACGGCCGGCTCGGAAGCTGGACCTGGTGACGCGGCGGACGGAGGGCGCCGGGCGGCCTCCCCTCGACGAGGTCGTCGCGGCGCTGCGCGAGGCGTTCGACGGGCGGCTGCCCGCGCCGGACGAACCGGTGCTGCCCGCCGGGGCCGACTCGATGACGGTGGTGCGCCTCGCGCTGGCGCTGGAGGACCGGATCGGCGCCCCCGTGCCGCTGGCCGGCCTCCGCGAGGGGCTCACCACGGCCGCTCTCGCCGAACTGGCCGCCGAGGTACGGGAGACGGCGGCGGCCGGGCGGCGGCTGACCGCTCCGCCCGGGGACGCCGGGGCCGCCGGGGTCGCCGGGGCCGGGGCGGACGATGCGCCGTTCTCCCCCACGCCGCTCCAGCAGGCGTACCTGGTGGGCAAGGAGGACGGGCTGGTGGCGGACGCGGTGGGCTGCCACCACTACCGGGAGTTCGCGGTGGCCGACCTGGACGTCGCCCGGCTGCGGCGCGCCTGGCTGGCCGTGCGCCGACGGCACCCGATGCTGGACTGCGAGCTCACCGCCGGCGGCGCACTGCGGCCGCGGCCCGCGAGGGACCGGCCGATCCCCGCGCACCCCGCCGGTCACGACCCGGCCGAGGTCCGCGCCCGGCTCTCCCGCCGCCGCTACACCGCCGGGGACGGGCCGCTGTACGAGGTGGAGGCGACCGCCCTGACCGGCGGCGGCTCCCTGGTCCACCTGGCCGTCGACGGGGTGATCTGCGACGGCCGGAGCCTGCACGTGCTGCTGCGGGACTGGTGGCGCGCCTACGACGGGTCGCCGGCCGTGCTGGCGGCCGAGCCGGCGCCCGCCCCCTTCGCCGGGTTCGCGGGCGCCGTGGCGCGGGAGGCCACCGGCGAGCGGTACGCCGCCGGCCTGCGGCACTGGGAGCGCCGGCTGGCCGGCCTGCCGCCGGGTCCCGGCATCGTGCGTACGCCCGCGCGGGGGCCGGGCGACGTGGGCGGCGGGCCGGACCGGCGGCCGCTGACGGGATCCCTCGACGCGGTCGCCTGGGCGGCCGTGCGCGCGGAGGCGGCCCGCCGGGGGGTGACCGCGACCGCGCTGCTGCTGGCCGAGTTCGCGGCGGCCCTCGCCGGGGCGGGGGCCGGGCTGCCGTTCACCCTCGTCCTGACCACGAGCGACCGGGCGCGGATGCGGGGCGCCGAGGACACCGTCGGCACGTTCACCTCCACCCTGGTCTTCCCCGTGTCCGACCCGGACCCGCGCGCGGTGCACCGGCTGCTCGCCGAGGACCTGGAGCACGCGACGGTGCCCGGCGTCGCCGCGCTGCGGCAGCGCCGCGGTGACGTGCCGGACCTGCCCGTGGTGTTCACCGGCATGCTCGGCGAGGAGCAGCCGGTGGGCGGCTTCACCACGGCCGTGCGGTACGCGGTCGGCCGGACCTCCGGGGTGGCGCTGGACCACCAGGTGTGGGAGGCGGACGGCGCGCTGCACTACCGGTGGGACGTGGTCGAGGACGCCTTCGCGGCGCCCGGCGCGCAGGCCCTGCTCGACGCGTACACCGGGCGGCTGCGGGCGTTGGCCCGGGTGCCCCGCCCGGCTGCGGCGGTGGCGGCCGACGCCGCGGACGTGCCGCTCAACGATCTGCAGCAGGCGTACCTGGTCGCGCGGGAACTGGGCCCCGACGGCCCCGAGGGCGCGGGCGGCTGCCGGGTCCTGCTGGGCCACGAGGTCGCGGACCTGGACCTCGCCCGCCTGGAGAAGGCGCTGGAGCGCCTGGTGGACCGGCATCCGGTGCTGGCCGCGCGGGTCGACGCCGAGCACGGCGTACGGGTGCCCGCGGCGCCGGTGCCACCGGCCGTGCGGGCGCTCGAACTCACCGCGCGGACCCGGACGGAGCTGCTGCGGGAGCCGTACGCGCCCGACGCGGGCCACCTGGCGGTACGGGTGGGCCGCGGCGAGGACGGCGCGGACGTGGTGTTCCTGTCGGTCGACCTCGCGCTGATCGACGCGCGGAGCATCCACCTGGTCGGGCGGGAGCTGATGCGGCTGTACGCGGAGGGCGGCGACACGTACGACGACGGTGGGGTCGTCGGCGATGGAGGTGCTGGCCCCGGCGTCCGCGCCGGCGGTACCGGCCCTGACGACGGCGCGCCCCCGGCCGGGCCCGCGCCGCTGGACGCCGGCGCGGCGCGCGAGCACTGGCGGCGGCGGGTGGCCGGACTGCCGCCGGGGCCCCGCCTGGCCGAGGCCCCGGACGACGGGGCCCGCACCCGGCTGCGCGGCACGGTGCCGGGCTGGCGCGCGGTGGTGACCGGCGCCGCGGCGCACGGCTGTTCGCCCGACGCCCTGCTGCTCGCCGCGTACGCCCGCGCCCTCTCCCCCGGGCTGGGTGATGTGTTCACCGTCCCCGTGGTCCGCTGGACGGACGGCTCGGACGCGGCCCGGCCGGCCGAACTGACCGCGCTGAGCTGGGTGACGGCCTCGGCGGAGGGCGCTCCGCTGCTGGACCTGGCCCGGCGCTACGACGCCGTGCTCGCCGCGGACCGGACGGCCGACGCCGCGAGCGGGCTGGCCGAGCTGCGCAGATCGCGGCGCGCCGGCTCCGGCATGCCGGTGGTGTACACCAGCCTGTTCGACCTGGACGCGCACCCGCTGCCCGACGGGGTGAGCGCCACCGGCTGGCTGTCGAGCACTCCGGGCGTGGCCCTGGACTGCGTGGCCGTCCAGGACGGTGACGTACTGGAGTTCGCCTGGGACGCGCTGCCGCAGCGGCTGCCCGAGGGGCTCCTCGACGAGGCGTTCGCCCGCTTCGCCGCCGACCTGGCCGGGCTGGCGGAGCTCACGGGGGCGCCGGTGGACGATCCGGCGGTCCCGGCGGCGCGCTGGAACGACACCGCGCGCCCCTTCCCCGCCGAGCTGCCGGTGCAGGTGCTGATCGAGGACCAGGTGCGCGTCCGCCCGGCCGACGTGGCGGTGCGCTGGGCCGGTGGCGCCCTGACGTACGAGGAGCTGGACCTGCGCGCCAACCGGCTGGCCTGGACGCTGCGCGAGGCGGGGGTGGGGCGCGGCGACATGGTCGGGGTGTCGGTGCGGCGCGGCCCCGACATGGTGGTCGCGGTGCTCGGGATCCTCAAGGCGGGGGGCGCCTATCTGCCGGTGCTGCCGTCCCTGCCCCGGGACCGCGCCCAGGTGTTGCTCACCGACGCGGCCGCCGCGTTCCTGCTGCACGACTCGGCGTGCCCGTGGGCGGCCTCGGTGACCGGCGTACGGGCGGTCGACCTGGACGCGGTCCTCGCGCGGCCCCACCGCCGGGAGGAGCGGGCCCCGGAGCCGGTGAACGACGTGGACGATCTGGCGTACGTGATCTTCACGTCGGGCAGCACCGGGCGGCCCAAGGGCGTGAGCATGGCCCACCGCCCGCTGCTCAACCTGTTCGAGTGGGCCCGCCGCACCTTCGCCCTGGGGCCCGGTGACCTCGGCCTCTCGGTCACCTCGCTGGGCTTCGACCTGTCGGTCTTCGACATCCTGGGGCTGCTCAGCCTGGGCGCGGCGCTGTACGTGGCCGACGAGGAGCAGCAGCGCGACCCCCGGCTGCTGTCGCGGGTGCTGCGCGAGGAGCCGGTGACCTTCTGGAACTCGGCCCCGACCACGCTGGCGAACCTGGCTCCGGAGTTCCCCGCCGGCTCGGCCCTGCCCGGCGGCGAGAGCCTGCGGCTGGTGTTCCTCAGCGGTGACTACACGCCGCTGTGGCTGCCCGACCGGCTGCGGGAGGCGTTCCCGGGGGCCACGCTGGTGAGTCTCGGCGGGGCGACCGAGGCTGCGGTCTGGTCCAACTACTTCGTGGTGGACCGGGTCGATCCCGGCTGGCGCAGCGTCCCGTACGGGCGGCCGCTGGACAACTGCCGCTATTACGTCCTGGACGCGGAGCGGCGTCCGGTGCCGGTGGGCGACGAGGGTGACCTGTACATCGCCGGTGCGTGTCTGGCCGACGGGTACTACCGGCAGCCCGGGCTGACCGCCGAGCGGTTCGTGACCGGGGAGTTCCCCGGTCTGCCGGAGACCCGGATGTACAGCACGGGCGACCGGGCCCGCTACGCGCCGGACGGCCTCCTGCACTTCCTCGGCCGGCGTGACGGGCAGGTGAAGGTGCGCGGGTTCCGGGTGGAACTCCAGGAGATCGAGCACCGGTTGCGGACGTACCCCGGGGTCGGGGACGTGGTGGTGCTGCTGCGGTCCGGTGCCTCCGGGGAGGACCGGCTGGTGGCGTACGTGCTCCCGGACGGCGCGCCGCCGGCCGCGGAGGCGCTGCGGGCGCACGCCGCGGCGGCGCTGCCCGACTACATGGTGCCCAGTGCGGTGGGGTTCGTCGCGCGGTGGCCCGCCACCGCGAACGGCAAGCTGGACCGCGACGCCCTGCCGTGGCCGGTGACGGGCGCGCCCGCGCCGGCCGTCGGCGACGTCGAGCCGATCGCCGCGCTGTTCGGGGAGCTCCTGGACCTGCCTCCGGTGGATCCGCACACGGATCTGTGGGAGCTGGGGGCCACCTCCTTCACCATGGTGCGGGCCAGCCGGATCCTGCTGGAGCGGTACGGGCGCGAGGTCGCGGTGTCGGTGCTGCTGGCCGATCCGACGGTCGCCGCGATCGCCGCGCACCTGGCGGGGCCGGGGGCGTCGGAGGCGGCGGCGGAACCCGTCCCGCAGCCGGATCTGGAGCCGGTGCCGGAGCCGGAGCCGGAGCCCGCCCGGGCGCCGGATCCGGTCGTGGAGCCGGTCACGGAGCCGGTCGCGGAGCGGACGGCGCCGGCGCGGGTGGACTTCTTCGCGGCCGACGAGCGGGCACGCTTCAAGGAGGGCGACTTCGGTCAGCGGCCCGCCGCGGAACGCACCGCGCGGCTGCCGCTGGCGGGCGAGCGGCCGACCGAGGGGCAGCGGCGCTGGCGTGCCAGCCGCCGCCCGGTCGCCGGCCGGCGGCTGGGCGCGGCTCGGCTCGGCGAGCTGCTGCGGGTGCTGGCCCGGACGGGCGAGGACAAGGCGGCGGGCGCGCTCTACGCCTCCGCCGGGGACACCTATGCCGTCCAGGTGTACGTGCTGGTGCGCGGCGAGGCGGTGGACGGGCTGGCCGAAGGCGCGTACTACTACCGGCCCCGCGAGCACGCGCTGGAGCCGGTCGGCGCCGGCGCGGTCGTACCGGTCAACGCGCACGTCTTCTACAACCGGCCCTTCGCCGCGCACGCCGCCGCCGAGATCTACCTGGTCGGCGAGGAGCGGGGCATCGAACCGCTGTACGGGGCGCAGGCCTCGCGGTATCTCGCCCTGGAGAGCGGGCACATGGCGCAGCTGCTGATGCAGCAGCAGGTGCCGGCCGGTGTCGCCCTGTGTCCGGTGGGCGACCTGCGGCAGGGCGACCTCGCCGAGGCGTTCGCGCTGGGACCGTCCCACACGTTCCAGCTCGGTTTCCTGTGCGCTCCGCTGGACGCGTCGGACGACAACGGACCGGTGGAACCACTGTGGTCGGCGCCCGCGGCCGCCTCGGTGCGGCGCCCGGAGGAGATCGCCGTCGTCGGGATGGCGGGGCGGTTCCCCGGCGCCGCCGGGCCGGACGCGCTGTGGCGGCTGCTGGCCGAGGGCCGCTCGGCCCTCGCCCCGCTGCCGGCCGCGCGCGCGGCGGCGCTCGGCTGGACCGGGCGGCCCGTGGTGGGCGGGTTCCTGGACACCCTGGGCCCGGTGGACCTGCGGCCCCTGCGGATCTCGCCCGCCGAGGCGGCCGTCCTGGACCCGCAGCTGCGCTTGTTGCTGCCGACGGTCTGGCAGTGCCTGGAGCAGGCCGGGCACACGCCCCGGTCGCTGACCGAGGACGGCGGGCGGGTCGGCGTGTTCGTGGCGTCGATGTGGGACGACCACCTCGCGACGGCCGGGGACGCCTGGGAGCGCGGCGACGCGCTGGAGGTGGTGGACGGCAGGGCGAGCCTGCCCCACCGGCTCTCCCACGCCTTCGGCTGGCAGGGTCCGAGCCTGGCCGTGGACACCTCCTGCTCGTCCGCGCTGACCGCGCTGCACCTGGCGGTCGAGTCGCTGCGCGCCGGGGAGTGCGACAGTGCGGTGGTCGCCGGGGTCAACCTGGTCGCCCACCGCCGCCACCTGGGGCTGCTGGACGGGCTCGGGCTGCTCTGCGTACCGCCGGACGGTCTGCCGCGCGGGGCGTACGACGAGGTCGCGCCGGGCTGGTGTCCGGGCGAGGCGGTCGGCGCGGTGCTGCTGCGGCGCACCGGTGCGGTCGCCCGCGACGGCGACCGGGTGCACGGGGTGCTGGAGACCTCGTGGAGCGCGCACGCGGGCGGCGGCGGCAGGTTCGGGGCGCCGGGGCCGGCGCCGCTGGTGTCCTCGCTGACCCGGATGCTGTCGGCGGCCGGGCTGGACCCGGCGGGCGTGTCCTACGTGGAGAGCGCGGCGGCGGGCGCGGGCCTGGCCGACGCGGCGGAGGTCGCGGCCTTCACGGAGGTACTGGCGGGCGGTGGGCGGCCCGTCCCGATGGGCACGCTCAAACCCAACATCGGGCACGCCGAGGCGGCGGCCGGGATGGGGCAGCTGATGAAGGTGCTGCTCCAGCTGCGGCACGGCCGGATCGCGCCGACCCTGCTCTCCGACCGGCCGAACCCGCTGGTGGACTGGGCGAACCGGACCGTGGTGGTACCTCGGGAGGCGCTGGACTGGGCGCCGTCCGGCGAACCTCGGCGGGCGATCGTCAACGCCGTCGGATCGGGCGGTTCGTACGGGCACCTGGTGGTACGCGACGCGGGAGGAACGCGATGACGGTGGCGGCGGCGAACTGGACGGCGGGGGCACGCGATCCGCGGGCGCCCCTGCGAATGCTGTGCTTCGCGCACGCCGGCGGCGGGAGCGCCCTGTTCCTGCCCTGGCGGCGGATGCTCGCGCCGGAGATCGACGTCGTCCCGGTGCTGCTGCCCGGGCGGGAACGGCGGATCCACGAGGCCCCGTACACCAGGATGACGGACCTGGTCGAGGACCTCGTCCCGGCGCTGGAGCCGCTCCTGGACCGGCCGTACATGCTGTTCGGGCACAGCATGGGCGCGATGGTCGCCTACGAGGTGGCACAGCGGCTGCGCCCGGCGCCGGCGATGACGTTCGTCTCGGGGCGGCGGATGCCGGGCGTGACGGGGGAACGCCATCTGCTGGGCGACCGGGAACTCGTGGACGTGGTCGCGGGGCTCGGCGGCACGCCGTCGGCGGTGCTGGACTCGCCCGACCTGGCGCACCTGTTCCTGCCGTGCCTGCGGGCCGATTTCACCCTGGTGGAGACCTACCGCCCGGCGGCGACCCCGCCGCTGACGGGCCCGCTGACCGCGCTGACCGGCGACGCGGACCCGGAAGTCAGCCCGGCGCAGATGGCGCGCTGGGCCGAGCTCACGACCGGGGGGTTCGGCCTGCACGTCTTCCCGGGGGACCACTTCTACCTGAAGGGGCTGCCCGAGGCGCTGCGCCGCACCCTGCTGGACGCGGCGCGGCGCGTCACGGCGCGGCCCGCCACACCAGGCTGGAGTTGAACCCCCCGAAGCCGAAGGCGTTGGAGAGCGCCCAGCGCAGCGGGGTGGTGACGGCGGTGTCCCCGACCAGTCTCGGGGCGCCGTCGATCGGGTCGCACACCCAGGGCGTCGGGTGGACGAAGCCGCCCCGCAGCTGGAGGACGACGGCCACCGCGGAGAGGGTACCGGCGGCGGTGAGGGCGTGTCCGGCCAGTCCCTTGACCGCGTTGACCCACGGGTCGGCGGCGCCGAACACGCGGGCGATGGCGTCCGCCTCGACGCGGTCGCCCAGCGGGGAGCCGGTGCCGTGCGCGCCGATCAGGTCCACCTCGGCCGCGCTGATCCCCGCGTCGGCGAGGGCCCGGGCCATGACCTCGGCCTCGCCGTCCACGGTGGGGTCGGGCTGACTGTTCGCGTCGAGTCCGGCGGCCCAGCCCGCGAGTTCGGCCTGCGCCGCCGCTCCGCGGTGCGCCGCCGACCCGGCTGATTCCAGCACCATCGCGGCCGCCGCGGGCCCGTGGACGAAGCCCCGGTGGGAACGGTCGAAGGGGCCGCCCGGTCCGCTGCCCGCGGTGGGCACCATGGCGCCCAGGTTCAGGTAGCTGCGCAGTTCGGCCGGGGCGGGCTCGGCGAGCGCGCCGACGACGAGGCAGACGTCGGCGACGCCCCAGGAGACCAGCCGGGCGCCGTGGATCAGGGCGAGGTTGCCGCTGGCCGAGGCGCCGCCGACGGTCAGGCCCTCGCCCCGGATCCCGAACGCCTCGCTGAGCGTGGCCACTTGGTCGGTGTCCTGGTACTGGAGCGCCAGCCGGGGCGGTACCAGCATCGGGTCCTTCGCCAGGCGGGCCGCCGCGGCGGCGCTCTGGGCGCCGTTGAGGTTGTTCCCGGCGACGACCACGGCGATCCGCCGCGGGTCGGGGGCGCGCAGGTGCAGACCGGCCGCCCGCCACGCCTGGCCCGCGACGGCCAGGGCCGCGCGGACCGGGCGGGAGGTGCGGCGGGTCGCCGCCGGCGGGAGCGCCGCCGCGGTGAGCGCCTCGCCCACGGCGGCGTCCGGGAGGGCCGCCCGGTAGGGGACCGGCTCCCCGGGGCCGGTGGCGGCGATGGCCGGGCGGCCCGCGCGCAGGGCGTCGGCGAGCCGGGGCACGTCGGGCCCGAGCGGCGAGAGCGCACCCAGGCCCGTGACCAGAACCCGGGCGCCGGGCGGCTTCACCGGTACCGTTCGAACAGGACGACCAGCTCGGCGACCGGCATGGCCTGGCGGAACTCGGTGATCGGGACGAGTACGTCGAGGTCGTCCATCACGTTGGTCACGACCTCGCTGCGGTCCACGCTGTTGAGGCCGAGCTCGGCGAGGGTGCGCTCGGGCACGATGTCGGCGGGCGCGAGGTCGGGCAGGATCGCGGTCGCGTGCGCGCGGATGGCGGCGAGCACGACCCCGTCGGTGTGGTCCATGGTGTCTCCCTTGTCCTTGCGGTCAGATCCAGTCGTAGCGTCGGTGGTAGTCGTCGATGCCCCGCAGGGCGAGCAGGGGCGCGCGGCCCCCGGCGGCGGGCCGCCACTCGGGGTGCGGGTCGAGGGTGAGGTGGCGGCGGGGCAGCAGGCAGGCCTGGCCGTACGGGAGCAGTTCGCGGTACTCGGCGAAGCCGAGCCGGCGGCGGGCGGCCAGCCGGGGGCCGATCTTCCGGGCGGCCACGGTGTCGCGGGCCGCTTCGCCCAGGGTGCCGCTGAGGAACTCCGACGAGCAGCCCGACCCGTACGAGAAGAGGCCCACCCTGGACTCGCGCGCCGCCACGGGCAGTTCGTCCACCAGACTGGCGAGCGCCAGGTAGAGGGAGCCGGAGAAGAGGTTGCCGACCTGCGCCGGGTAGCGCAGGCCCGGTTCCACCCGGCGGGTGAAGTCGGCGGCGGTGGCGGCCGGGTCGAGTCCGGTGAACTCGCGCATGGCCCGCCGGTGCGCGGCCCGCACCATGCCGGCGAACGGGGTGTGGAAGACCAGGTGGTCGAAGGTCTCGTCGAGGCGTACGTCGGCGACCCGGCGGGCGTAGTCGGCGAAGCTGCGGACGGTGCACTCCAGGTAGGCCACGAGCGAGAGGTCGGCGTCGGCGAACTCGGTGTCCGGGCCGGGCCGCGCGGTGTCCATCGTCTCGAAGCTGTGCAGGCCGAAGGCGCCCAGGTCCAGTGCGAGGACGTCGGGCCGTTCGCTGAGCAGCAGGGCCACCGCGCCGCTGCCGGTGGCCAGTTCGGCGTATTCGGCGCGCTCGTCGGCGAGCCCCACGTCGGTGGCGATCAGCAGGACGCGGGCGCCCGGCGAGGCCCCGGAGGCGAGGTA
Source organism: Streptomyces sp. ADI95-16 (assembly GCF_003721495.1). Classification (NCBI taxonomy): domain Bacteria; kingdom Bacillati; phylum Actinomycetota; class Actinomycetes; order Kitasatosporales; family Streptomycetaceae; genus Streptomyces; species Streptomyces sp. ADI95-16. Next base: position 829,878 of record NZ_CP033581.1, read on the forward strand.
TCCGGCGGCCAGTTGCAGGGCCGCCGTGGCCGCGTAGCAGGCCTGCTTGACCTCCAGCAGCCGGCACCGCTCGGGAAGTTCGAGGTGGCGGTGTACGTACGAGGCGATCGACTTGCTGTAGTCGACGCCGGACTCGGTCGCCACCAGCACGACCTCGATCCGGTCGCGGACGGCCGGGTCCAGGTCGTCCAGGAGCCCCTTGGCGGCGTTCACCGCGTGGGTGACCGGGTCCTCGAAGGGCAGTGCCACCGAACGGCCCGACAGCATCAGGTTCTTGACCCTGGCCCGGTCCAGGCCGCGGCCCTCGGCCAGGTCGTCGGCGCTGATCCAGGCGCTGCCGCCGTAGACGTCGAGCGCCTCGACGCCCACCGTGACGGGTCCGCTGTTCATGCTGTCTCCTCGGTGGGCCGGTCGGCGGTGGCCGCCGCGACGACCTCCCCCAGGACACGGCTGACGTCGTCGGCGTGGGTCACGCAGGGGAAGTGGCCGGCGTCCGCCAGCTCCTCGTACCGGGCGCCGGGCAGGGCGGCGGCCAGGCGCTGGGCGGTGTCCAGGGGCACCACGGAGTCCAGGCGGCCGTGGATCACCGCGGTGGGCATGCCGGTCAGTTCCGGCAGCCGGCGCAACAGGTCCGGTTCGCCGGCGAACAGGTCCAGGTACGACAGGCCCACGTAGGCGTCCATGCTCTCGCAGCGCAGCAGTTCCGCCGCGCGGCCCGGCAGTCGCGCGCCGTCGCCGGTGGCGGCGGCCACGGCGGCCATGTCCTCGGCCACGATGACCTCCAGCCGGTTCACCTCGCCGACCCGGTTGGCGTACCGGTACGAGCCTCCGACGGTGGTCAGGGACGCGCTGCGGCCGGGGTGGCGCAGGGCGAAGGTCTCGGCGACCAGCGCGCCCCAGGACGCGCCGACCAGGTGCACCGGTCCGTCGATGCCGAGCCGGGTCAGGGTGGCCGTGTACAGGTCGACGATGTGGTCGAGGGACAGGGCGCCGCCGGTGCGGGTGGCCCCCACCCCGGGGTGGTGCAGGACCACGAGCCGGTGGTCCGCGCCCAGGGCGGCGAACTGGCGGGCGAACATGCCGGCCCCGATGTTGAACGGGTGCGCCAGCAGCAGCGTCGGGCCGATGCCGTGGACGAAGGCCTCCACGGTGGCGTCCTCCAGCTCGACCAGGTGCCGCCGGACGGCCGGGACGTGCTCGGTGAGCACCGCCATGTTCTCCCCCGCCCGTTCGTAGCCCTCGGCGAGCGCGGCCCGGACGTCCTCGGGGATCCGCTCCACCGGTTCGAACCGGGCGCGGGCCAGGGCCATCGGCGTGGCCGCCGGCCCGGTCGGCAGCAGGTCCACCACACCGGTGCGGTGGGCGAAGCAGTCGCAGAGCCGGTCGGCGAGCGTCTGGGCGTCCGGGTCGGACAGGCCGATCGGCACCGCGAGGCGGACCAGGCCCGCCGGGTCGTCGCCCACGTGCGGGGCGCCGCGCACCCCGGTCTCCCGGTAGAGCCGGGCGAGCAGGGCCGGCGCGGGATGCGTCAGGCCGGCGAAGGCCTCGTCGCGGCGCGGGTCGAGCAGGACGCAGTGGGCGCCCGGCCCTCCGTACACCGGGGCACCGGCCTTGACGAGCCGCTGGTGCAGGGTGCGGACCTGCTCGGCGCGGCGCCGGACCAGGTCGCCGATCAGCGGAGTGTCCGCCAACGCGGCTGCGAGGACGGCCTGTTGCTGGCGGCCGAGCTGACGGCCGTAGGCGTCCTCGTCCTCGGCGAGGCGTTCGGCCAGGTCGCCCTGGCGGGTGGCGACCAGCCCGCCCATGCCGACGGCGAAGTTCTTCGACAGGCTCACCGTCACCGCGTCGGCGGTGTCCAGCAGGTCGCGGACGGTCCGCCACAGGTCGGCGCCCTCCGCCTCGGCGACCGCCAGGGCGTTGTCCACCACCCGGGTGGCGTCCAGCACCAGCGGCACACCGCGTTCGCGCAGGGTACGGGCCGTGGCGCGGAGCGCCCCGAGGGACAGCGGGAGACCGCCCGCGGCGTTGGTGCTCAGCTCCAGGCAGACGAACGACACCGCGTCGCCGTGCTCGTCGAGCAGGGCCGCGAGCCCGGCGAGCCGTCCGTCGCCGGTCGCGGGGGCGTCGGCCGTCGGGGCGTCGTCCTCGCGGGGGATCCGGACGGCCCGCAGGCCGGCCTCGGCGAGCGCGAACTGCCAGGTCGGGAAGAGGTCGTTGTGCAGGACCACACCCCGGCGGCCGGGCCACGACCGGCACAGCCGCAGCTCGGCGGAGCGGCCGGAGGCGGTCCACGACGCGTGCGGCAGCGGCAGCCAGCCGGGGAGCGCGACGGGGGCGGCGCCCGGATCCGCGACCTCGGTGGCCAGCGCGGCCATCCGGTCGGTCACGAAGGAGTCGGTGCGCTCGAACCACGAGTCGGTGAGCAGGTCGAACTCCACCTCCGTGTGGTCGAGCAGCACCGGGTTGTGCCCGGCGCGGACCAGCACCGCCTCGCGACCGGTCGCGGGCGTGGCCGGTGTGACCGGTGTCGCCGAGGTCGCCGAGGTCGCGGCGGCGGGGGTGCCGGCCGCCGCCCCGGACTCGGGGGCGTTGGCGATCATCATGATCAGGTCGAGGGCGTCGGTGCGGTCCGCGGCCGGCTGGCACAGGTACAGCGGCACCTCGACGGGCCCGAACTTCTTCTTGAACCGGTAGTTGCCCTCGTCGAAGATGCCGACGGAGCGCAGTTCGGCGAGCGCCTGCCGCACGTCCTGCGCCGGGTTCGCGGTGGTGGTCACCTCGACGCCGAAGCTGCCGCCGAAGCTGAGCACGTCGACCCCCTCGGCGGCGAGCCGTCCGATGATCTCGACCAGCCCGTACTCCAGTCCGCCGAGCGGCATGTCCCCCGGGTAGAACTCCACGTCGAGCAGGTAGCCGTTCTCGGCGGGCAGCGCGGCCAGCACGATGGCGCTGAGCAGCCGCCCGTCGCGGTAGGTCAGGAAGATCCGGTTGCGGTCGGGCAGCCGGCCCTCCCGGATCAGTTCGCGGGCCTCGGCGACGTAGGCGTTCACCATCTCCTTGCCCTCCGACCAGCGGTCGACGAGATCGACGATCGCCGCGTCGGTGGCGGGGTCCGAGCCGCTGACGTACTCCTCGACCCGGTTGTCACCGTGCCGGCCGAACTTCTTCACCAGGTAGCGCAGTTTGCTCCGGCGGCCGCCGGCGAGGGTGAACGACGCCAGGTCCTCCAGCCGCTGCACGACACCGAACGCGGTGGCCAGCATCGGCGTGCCGGTCAGCTCGGCGAGGGGCTCCGTGGACAGCAGGTTGAGCTTGAGCCCGTTCTCGGCGCAGTGGGACAGCAGTTCGCCGGCCGCGTCGGCGAACCGCTCCGGCGCTCCGGTGTAGCGCCACACCAGCACCGAGTCACCGGTACGGCCGATCGCCAGGTAGGCGTCGCGGGTCGACGGGAAGAAGAGCAGGGGCGCGATGCTCAGGCCGGCCAGGCCGGACTCCATGCCGTGGCGCTCCTCGACGTCCCGGACCAGGTCGAGCAGGCCTGGGTGACCGGCCAGTTCCTCGCGCGCCACGACCAGCGCGCCGGATCCGGCGGGGGCGGCGGGGGCGGCCGACGCGGCGGGCGCGGCGGCGGCCTTCGAGGACGGCGCGGCGGCCGCCGGGGCGGCGGGCGCGGTCGCGTCGGCGAGCCGGGCCACGGCCTCGGCGCCGAAGCGCTCGGTGAGGTGGGCGGCCAGGGCGGTGCAGTCGGGCTGGTCGAACAGGAGCGTCTTGGGCAGGGTGCCCAGCACCGTCTCCAGGGCCCGCACCGCCCGCACCATGTCGAGGGAGCTGAGCGCCCCGTCGGTGAACCTGCCGTCCGGACCCAGATCGGTGCGTACGGCGCGCTCGACGGCCTCGCGCACCACGGCGGCCGGATCCGGGGCAGAGGCCTCCGGTTCGGCGGCGGTGTCCGGTGGGGCGGCGGTCTCCGGTTCGGCGGCCGCGGCCGTTTCGAGGTGGCGGGCCAGGGCGGCCAGCGTGTCGTGCTCGTAGAGCTCGCTGGTCGGCACGGTGACGCCATGGCTCTCGTGCAGCCAGCGGACGAGTTCGACGCGCATGATCGAGTCGAGGCCGAGCCCGGTCAGCGAGTCCTGGTCACCGATCTCCGCCACGGGCAGCCCCAGCGTCCCGGCGACCCGTTCGCGCAGGTCCGCCAGGGTCACGCCGGTCCCCGGCGCGGAGGCGACCTCGGCCACCGGCTGCGCCGGGGCGGCGGGAGACGCCTGCGGCGCCGCGGCCGGCGCGGGGAGCCGCGGCGACTCGTAACGGCGTACGGGCGCCAGCCGGACCCGGCCGTCCGCCGTCCGCTCCGAGCCCGCCGGCGCGGGCCGGACGACCGCGGGGGCTGCGGCGCGGGGGTACCAGTACGCGGTCCGCGTGAAGCCGGGTCCGGGCAGCGGGATCCGGCCCGGGGCGGCGGACCACAGACCGGCCCAGCCGACGGAACGGCCGGCGCACCACGCGGCGGCGAGTTCCTCCGGAGTGACGGGCGAAGCCTCGCCGCCCGGCCGGGCGGTCCCGTCGCCGAGGTGCACGCCGCCCTGGTCCGTGCCGCGCAGCGCGGCGACGAGCCGCGTCCGGTCGGCGGCCACCACGGCGAACCGGTGCGGGAGTTCCTCCCGGCCGACCTGCAAGGTGTACGCGACCTGGTCGAGGCCGGCGTCCGGCAGCGCGTCGAGGGCGTCGGCGAGCCGGAGGCGGTAGTCCGCCAGCGCCGCCCCGTCGCGGGCCGACAGCGGCACCACGAGGGGCCCCCGCGCGGCGGGCCGCCGGGCCGGGGCCGCTCCCCCGGTCTGGAGCACCACGTGGGCGTTGGAGCCGCCGAAGCCGAACGAGCTGACTCCGGCGCGCCGTACCGGCCGCCCGGACTCGTCCGCCGTCGGCTCCCAGGCGCGGGCCTCGTGCGCCAGGGTCAGCGGGGTGCCGTCCAGGCGCAGGTAGCGGTTGGGCTCGCGCAGGTGCGGGTGGGGCGGGATCAGGCCGTGCCGCATGGCGAGCACGGTGGTGAGCAGGCCGGCGATCCCGGCCGCCGCCTCCAGGTGTCCGATGTTGGCCTTGACGGTGCCGACGGCGAGGTGCGGCTCGGCCGGCGCGGGCAGGTCGTGGTCCTCGTACAGCCGGGCGAAGGCCTGCTTGAGTCCCTCGATCTCGACCGGGTCGCCGAGCGGGGTGCCGGTGCCGTGGGCCTGGACGAAGCCGATGGTCCGCGGGTCGATCCCGGCGGCCCGGACGGCCTCGACGATCACCTCCGCCTGGGACTGGGGGTTGGGGGCGGTCAGTGAGGGCGTCCGCCCGGTGTGGTTGACCGCGCTGCCGAGGATGACGGCCTGAACGGGGTCGCCGTCCGCCAGCGCCCGGTCCAGGGGTTTGAGCACGACGGCTCCGACGCCCTCGCCGCGGACGTAGCCGTCGGCGGAGTCGTCGAAGGCGGCGCAGCGGCCGCGGGCGCTGAGCATCCCCGCGCGGTCGAAGGTGGTGTAGAGGGCGGGGCTCAGGGTGAGGTTGACGCCGCCGGCGACGGCCAGCTCGCAGTCACCGTGCTGGAGCGCGCGGACCGCGTGGTGGACGGCGACGAGGGAGCTGGAGCAGGCGGTGTCGATCGCCTCGCTGGGGCCGCGCAGGTCGAGGAGGTGCGAGACGCGGTTGGCGAGGACGGCGTGCGCGACGCCGGTGGCCATGTGCGCCTCGGGGGCGCCGCCGTGCGCGGCCATCAGCTCGTTGTAGTCGCCGGTGGCCACACCGACGAACACCCCGGTGGCGGAGCCGGCCAGCTCGCCGGGGCGGCGGCCGGCGTCGTACAGGGCCTGCCAGGTCACTTCCAGGAACTGGCGCTGCTGCGGGTCCATGAAGCCGGCCTCGCGGGGGGAGATCCCGAAGGCGGCCGCGTCGAACTCGGCGACCCGCTCCAGGAATCCGGCGCGGACGTCGCGCATGCCGGGGTCGGCGAGGAGCTCGGCGCGGTCGGCGGGTACGGGACCCACCCGGTCCTCCCCCTCCGATACGACCCGCCAGAGCGCGGCCAGGTCATCGGCACCGGGGAACCGCCCGGCCATCCCGATGACGGCGACGGGCACCCCGACCCCGGCGACCGGCACCGAGGCCGGGGTCGAGGTCGAGGCCGGGGCCGGGGCCGAGGTCGAGGCCGAGGCCGGGGCCGGGGCCGGGGCCGGGGCCGAGGCCGGCACCGAGGCCGGGGCCGAGGTCGGGGCCGAGGTCGGAGTCAGAGCCGGGACCGGGGCCGAAGCCGGAGCCGGAGCCAGGGCCGGGGTCTGGTTGCGGGGGGCGGACGGCTGCGGGGTCGGGGGGCGGCCGGCTTGGGGGTGGTCGTTCGCGAGGCGGATCGCCAGGGCTTCCAGGGTCGGGGTCTCGAACAGCACCGTCGGGAGCAGGTCGAGGCCGTAGCGGGCGTTGATCCGGGTGATCAGCTCGGTCAGCGAGATCGAGTCGAAGCCCAGCTCCATCAGGTCTGTGGCGGTGTCCACGTCCTCGTCGGACACCATCAGGAATCCGGCGGCGAGGGAGCGCAGGTCCCGCTCGACGGCCCGGATCCGGTCGGCGACCGGGGTGTCCTCGCCGGTCACCGCAGGGGCTGCGCGCGGTGTGAACCCGGGCTGGTACGCGACGACTCCGGGGCAGGTCTCCGCGCCGGTCAGGAACGCGTCGAAGGCGCGCACCGCGTCCGCGTCCGGCAGCGGCACCATGCCGGTGTGCTGCGCCATCAGGGTGCGGCTGGCCTCGTGGACCGGCATCCCGCCGTTCGCCCAGAGCGGCCAGCCGATCGAGACCGTCCGGCCGGGCCGCCGCCCGGCGGTGTGCAGCGCGGCCCGTTCCTCGGCGAACGCGTCGAGGAAGGCGTTGGCGAAGGCGTAGTCGGCCTGGCCCAGGTTGCCCGTGGTGGCGGCCACGGACGAGAACAGGGCCAGGAATTCGAGGGGTTCGTGCCGGGTGGCCGCGTCCAGGTGGACCGCGCCCCACACCTTCGGGGCGAGGACCTCGGCGATCTCCCGGCGGGTCTTGCGCACCGCGCGGGAGTCACGGGTGACACCGGCGGCGTGCACGATGCCGTGCAGGGCGCCGAACCGCTCCCGGATCTCCGCGACGAGCGCGTCCACCTGCCGCCGGTCGCTGACGTCGCACTGCCGGTACGTCACCTGCGCGCCCGTCGCGGAGAGTTCCCGCCGGGCCTCCTCGACGGTGTCGTCGGCGGCCCGGCGGCCGCACAGGACGAGGTTGACGGGGCCGCGCCCGGCCAGATGGGCGGCGATCGTCGTGCCGATCCGGCCGGCGCCGCCGGTGATCAGGAAGGTCCGCGCCGAGCCCCCGGCGGGAGCCGGTGCGGCGGCGGGCGCGGGCTCGTACTCCTCGTACGCCCGGACCTGCCGGCCCGCGGGGGCGAGGCGGACCTCGCCCGCCGCCCCGCCGAGGAGTTCGTCCACGAGCAGCCGGGCCAGCCCCGAGGGGGCACCGTCGACGCGGACGTTCACCCCGGAGAAGCCGCTGTGCTCCAGCGCGAGGGTGCGCAGCAGCGCGCCGGTGGCGGCGTACGCGGGACGGGCCTGCCCGGTGAGCGCGTCGCTGTGGTGTGCCACCAGCATCCGCAGCACGTCGCGGCCCTCGCCGAGGTGGCGCGTCGCCAGTCGCAGGGCGGAGTCGAAGCCGTCGTGCAGCTGCGCGGCCAGGTCGGGTTCGGCGGCAAGGCACAGGTGCAGGACGGCGTCGGTCGCGCCGTCGCTCCCCGAGCCGGTGTCGCTCCCGGAGCCGGTGTCGCTCGCGGAGCCGGTGTCGCTCGCGATGCCGCGTCGGTCGAGTTCGGCGGCCAGGGCGGTCCGCAGGCCCTGGTCCTCGCAGTGCAGCAGGACGCGGTGGACCGGACGGCGGCCGGGCTCCGGCGGCCCGGCGGGCTGCCAGCGCGGCCGCCGGTGCCGGATCGTCACGGCCGGCTCCACCGGCTCCTCCTCCCGGTCGGCGGCCGGTCGCGCCGCGGGCGCGCCGACGGCGGTCAATGTCAGCCCGCGCAGGGCGAGGACGTGCTCGGCGCCGTCGAACACGTCCAGGTCGACGGTGCGCGAGCCGGTGGTGCCGGGAGCGGTGACGTCGCGGGCGTGCACCCGGCAGCGGGCCGGGAGCGGACGGCCTGCGGTCAGTTCGGCGAAGGCGGTGGGCAGGTAGCCGGTGGTGTCGTCGAGGACCGCGAGCGCCTGGAGGGCGCCGTCGAGGACGACCGGGTCGAGGAGCACGCCGGGGGCGGCGGGCGGTGCGGCCAGGTCGGCCAGACACTCCCCCGGGCCGGCCCACAGCGACTGGAGCACCTGCAAGCCGCTGCCGTGCCGGACGCCGCCGGCGCCGAGGCGGGCGTAGACCACGGCGGGCGCCACGGGCGCGCCGACCTGCTCGGGGGCGGGCGCGGCGGCGGACGGGAGCGCGGTGCCGGTCAGTGCCTCGACGGTGCCCGTCGCGTGGACCACCCCGTCGGGGTCGGTGAGGGTGAACGGGACCGGCTCACCGGGACGGTGGTCGCCCGCGACGACCCGTACCTCGGCCGTGCGGTCGAGGTCCAGCGGACGGTGCCAGGTCAGGCCGCCGAACCGGGTGGCGGCGCCGCAGAGCCCGGGAAGGGCCGTACGGACGAGCTCGGGCACGGCGGCGCCGGGCAGGATCCGCCGGCCGCCGACGTGGTGCCCTCGGATCGCCTCGCCGAGGACGTCCAGGGACACCGTCACGGACTCGGGGACGGCGACCGGGGCGGAGACGGTCGTGAGGGACACGGGCGTGGCGGGCTGCCACCAGATCCGGCGGCGCTGCTGCGGGTGCCCGGGGAAGGCGGCCAAGCGCGGCGGCTCCGGCCAGTGCGCCGCCCAGTCGACGGACGCGCCCCCGACCCAGCGCGCGGCCGTCTCGGCCCACGACGCGGCGGTCCCGAGGCCGTTCCCGGCGTCCTCCTCGGCGGGCTTGGCATCGGCCTGCTGCCACACGCCCGGCGCGCTCTCGCCCCGGGAGAACGCGGTCAGCCGCTCGGCCAGCTCCGGCACGCTGCCGCAGAGCACGGCGACACGGGCCCGGAACTCGGGGCGTCCGACCTGGCTGGTGTAGGCGAGTTCGCTCAGCCCGGCGCCCGCGGCGGTCGGTGCGGTCAGGGCGGCCGCGACCTCGCCGGCGTACCGGGCGAGCAGTTCGGGCGAGCGCGCCGACAGCGTGAACAGCTGGTCGCCGCCCGGCGGCAGGGCGCGCGGCGGTACGGCGGGCCGGTACTCCTCCAGCACCACGTGCGCGTTGGCGCCGCCGGCGCCGAACGAGCTCACGCCGGCCCGGCGCGGCCGCGCCCCCGCCTCCCAGCGGCGCAGTTCCCTCGGCAGCTCCAGCCGGTCGCCTAGGTCGATACGGGGGTTGACCGTGTTCAGGTTGGCGCAGGGGGCGAGGGCGCCGTGGCGGAACTGCAGGAGGACCTTGGTGAGACCGGCGATCCCGGCCGCCGCCTCCAGATGCCCGACGTTGGCCTTCACCGAGCCCACCGCCACCGCGCGTCCCCCGTCGGCGCGGTCGGCGCCGTCGGTGACGTCCGCGCCGGTACGAGGGCTGTCGAACACCCGGCGCAGCGCGGCCAGTTCGATGGGGTCGCCCAGCGCCGTGCCGGTGCCGTGCGCCTCGACGTAGTCGATGGTGGCGGGGTCGACACCGGCCTGCGCGAGGGCCCTTGTGATCACGGCGGCCTGGGCGTTCGGGTTCGGCACCGTGTAACCGGAGGTGCGGCCCCCCGCGTTGACCGCGCTGCCCTTGACCACCGCCCAGATGTCGTCCCCGTCGGCGATCGCGCGGCTCAGCGGCTTCAGCAGCACCGCGCCCGCCCCTTCACCGGGTACGAACCCGTCGGCCTCGGCGTCGAACACCCGGCACTGCCCGGTCGGCGAGAGCATCGTCAGCGAGCAGAGCGAGACGAAGTGCGCCGGGTGGATGATCACGTTCACGCCGCCGGCGATCGCCGTGTCGCATTCGCCGCGCCGCAGGCTGTCGCAGGCCAGGTGCAGCGCCGTCAGCGAGGACGAGCAGGCGGAGTCCACCGCGTAACTGGGCCCGGAGAGGTCCAGCAGGTAGGACACCCGGTTGGCGATCGACCAGTACGAGGAGTGCGCTCCGGTCAGTTCGCCCTGCGGCCACGCGGTCGCGCCGAGCTGGCCGTACGTGCCGTACATGGCGCCGGCGAAGACTCCGGTGCGCCCGGTGGCGCGGGCGCCGAGGTTGCCGGTCTGTTCGAGCAGGTCCCAGCAGGTCTCCAGGAACAGCCGCTCCTGCGGGTCGATCTTGACGGCGTCCCGGGCGAGGATGCCGAAGAAGCCGGGGTCGAACCGGTCGACGCCGTCGATGAAGCCGCCGTTGGCGGTGTAGAGGCGGTTCGGGGTGCCCGGCCTGGGGTCGTACAGCTCGCGCCAGGCGAACCGGTCGGCCGGGACCTCGGTGACGGCGTGTTCCCCGGAGGACAGCAGCCGCCAGAAGGCGTCCAGGTCCGGCGCGCCGGGGTAGCGGCCGCTGACACCGATGATCGCGATGTCTTCGGGACGTACGGCCGGTCCCTCGGGTGCCCCGGCCGGTACGACGGTCGCGGTCGTCGTTGCGGTCGCCGTCGCGGTCGCGGCCGGGGGCGGGGCGTCGGCGGAGACCGTGGGGACCGCCTCCGGCCACGGCGCCGCCCCGGCCGGGGCGGTGGCCGCCGCCAGCCGTTCCCCGTGCTCGGCGCGCAGGTGGTCGGCGAGCGCGGCGATGGTCAGGTGCTCGAACAGCAGGGTGGAGGGCAGCGGACCGAGATCGGTCTCGAACCGGGACACGAGGGAGAGGCTGACGAGTGAGTCGATGCCGAACTCGTCGAAGGGGGCGTGGTCGCCGAGGTTCTCCGGGTCGTGCCGCAGCACTTCGGCGAACACCGAGCGCACGTAGTGGCGGGCGGCGCCGGCCGGGGCCGCGACCGGCCGGGGCCCGGTGGCCGCCGCCCGTCCGGCCGTGATCAGGCAGGGGCCCGTCGTACCCGGCGCCACGTCGGCGCGCACCTCGACGTCGGTGAGTCCGGCGCGCCCGGCGACCGTACGCCAGCTGTCGGGGGCGAGCAGCGGGGAGTGCGGCAGCCGCAGGCCGGGGTCCTGGTAGCGCCACCAGCCTTCGGTGAGGCCGAAGGTGAGGGTCAGGTAGTCGGAACGGCCGGTGGTCTCGTGCACCAGGAGCAGGCCGCCGGGGCGCAGGAGCGCGGCCGCGTGGCGCAGCGCCGCGGTCACGTCCGAGGTGCCGTGCAGGACGCCCGCGGCGACGACCACGTCGTGGTCCGCGCCGAAGCCCTGGGCGGCGGGGTCGCTCTCGGCGTCGAACCGGGCGCCGCGCAGGGTGACCGAGGCCGGCAGGTGTGCCCGTAGCGCCTCCTCACCCTGCCGCAGGAAGGTGGGCGACAGGTCCGTGAAGACGTACTCGACGGGCCCGGCACCGGCCAGGGCGGCGAGTACGACCCGGGTGGTGGCGCCGGTGCCCGCGCCGATCTCCAGCACCCGGGTGCCGGGGCCGCGCGCGTCGACCCGGCGGCGCACCTGCTCGGCGAGGGCGCGGTTGGCGGCGCGTTCGGCGGCGCCGCCCTCGTAGAACCGGGTCAGCAGTGCGGTGGAGCCGCCGGGGAACAGGACGTCCAGCGGGTTGCGGCGTCCTGCCAGTACGTCGGGCAGCGCGGCCACGCACCGCCTCAGCAGCTCTTCCTCGGCCCCGGTCGCGGAGTGCGCGGGGAGCGGGACCGGGACCGGGACCGGCCCGGTGCCGATGAGGTCCGGGCCCTCGCGGCGCAGCGCGCCGGCGCGTTCGAGGATCTCCGGCAGGGCGTCGAGGAGCCGCCGCCGGGCGGGGACCACGCCGAGCCGCTCGGCCATCGCCGCGAGGGTGGTGCGCCCACCGGCTCCGGGGAGCACGCCGGCGGTGGTCAGTTCGGCGGCGAGGAGCGCGCCGGCCAGCGTTTCGAGTGTGCTGTCGGCGCTCTCCCGCACCCGTACGCCGAGGCCGCGCAGGGCCTCGGGAGTGGCGCGGGCGACGAGGGCCTGCGGGACGCGGGCGGTGAGGATCGCGCGCAGGGCGGCGAACCCGTCGGCGGGCTCGATCGAGCCCACGCCGGCGTCGGCCATGGCGCGGGCGCGCACCGGGTCGGCCACGACCCCGACGCTGCCCCAGTAACCCCAGTTGACGACGGTGACGGGGACCGGGCCCGCGGTGTGCAGCGCCTGGCCGAGGGCGTCCTCGGCGGCGCTCGCGGCGGCGTACGCGGCCTGGCCGGGCGAGTCGATGGCGGAGGCGGCCGAGGAGAACAGGACGAAGTGGTCGAGGGGTTCGTCGCGCAGGGCCTCGTGCAGCACGCGTACGCCGCGCACCTTGGCGTGCAGGGCGGCGCGCAGGTCGTCGGGGCCGGCGAACGCCATCGTGCGGTCCCGCAGTTCGAGGGCCGCGTGCACGGCGCAGGTCACCGGGCCGAATTCGGCGTGGGCGACGGCGAGGGCGGCCTTGACGTCGGCGGGGACGGCGACATCGCCCCGCACGTACCGGGCGCGGCCACCGGCGGCCTCGACGGCGGCCAGCCGTTCGGTGATGGCGGCGTCGGCGGGGCGGCGGCCCAGCCACACCACGTCGGCGGCGGTGTGGCGGGCCAGGTGGAGGCTCAGCTCGAAGCCGATGCCGCCGGCCCCGCCCGCGATCAGGTGGACGCCGCGGGTGCGCCAGGGCGTGCCGGGGCCACCGGGGGCGGCGGGGCCGTCAGGTGCGCCGGGGCCGTCAGGTGCGGCGGGTTCGAAGACCTGGGTGAGCCACCGCCCGTCGCGCAGCGCCAGCACGGGGTGGCCGGCTGGTGCGCTCAGCACCGCGTCGGCGCCGGCGCCGCCGAGGTCGAGGCCGCCGGTCTCCCAGTGGGGGTGTTCGGCTCCGGCGGCGCGCAGGACGCCGAGGACGCCCGCGCGGAGCGGGCGGGTGACGGGGCTGCCGTCGGCGGGCAGCACCCCGTCGAGTACGGCGGTCAGGCGCAGGGCCCGGCCGGCGGCGGGGCCGCGCGCCAGGATCCGTACGCACTCGAACACCTGGGCCACGGTGGGGTCGGCGTCGGGATCGGCGCCGGGAGCGGCGTCCGGTTGCGCGCCGCCCGTGGCCACCAGGTAGACGGCGTCCACGTCGGGGCGCGACAGCCGCTCCGGTCCGGCGGCCAGCGGCAGGCATTCGGCGCCGCGGCGGGCCGCGAGCTCGCGGGCCAGCGGCTGGGCGTCGTCCGTGTGGAGCACCAGGGTCCGGCCGCCCCGTACGGGCGGCGGTTCCTCCTCGCCCACCGGTGTCCAGCGGGGCAGAAGTACGGAGACCGCCGGTTCGGCCGGCTGTCCGGCCGGCGGCCCGTCGGAGCGGGCCGGGCGGGCGGCGAGGCCTTCGATACGGGCCTGCTCGCGGCCGTCCGCCCCGGCGAGGCGGACGGTGAGGAGGCCGTCGGGGGTGCGGCTGACGTGCGCCCAGGCCGGGGGGCCGGCGGCGGGACGGAGCAGTACCCGGGCGGCGGCGAACGGCATCAGCAGCTCCCCCTCGCCGGCCAGGGCGGCGGCGACCTGGATCGCGCCGTCGAGTGCGGCCACGTCGACGAGGGCGCTCCAGCCGGGCCGCCGCGAGCCGGTCAGGCGGCCGAGCGCCTCGCCCTCGCCCGCCCACAGCTCTTCGACGACCTGGAAGGCCGGGCCGTAGTGCAGACCGGCGGCCGTGAACCGGGCGTACAGCTCCGCGCCCGAGCGGTGCCCGGTGGTACATCGCCGGGCGATGTCCTCGACGGGCAGTGTCGCGGCGGGCTCGGTGGCGGGCCGTACCGTACCGGTGGCGTGGTCGACGCCGGCGCAGCGGAGCGTGAAGCGCTCGCCGTCCCGCTCGACCAGGACCTCCTTGGCGGTGTCGGTGCGCAGCGGCCGGAGCCAGCGCACCCCGGTCATCTCCAGCGGCCCTTCGTCACCGGCCAGGGCGGCGGCGAGCGCGAGGGCGCCGGTGCCGGGCAGCACCGGGGTGTCCCCGACGCGGTGGTCGGCGACCTGCCAGGCGTCGGGGGCGATCCACCAGGTGAGCGCGGGCCCGGCCGCCGGGGTGGGCGCGGGAGCCACCGCGGGCTCGGGGGCCGGGGTGGGCGCGGGGGCCGGGGTGGGCCAGTGCCGGGTGCCGCGCAGCGGGTGCGGCGGCAGCGGGGTGCGGCGCGCCTCGACGTCCCGGAACTGCGCGCCGAGGTCGGGGCGGCCGCCGGCGAGGTACTCCTCGGCGAGCCGGCGCTGCTCTGGGGTGGCGTCCGCGAGGTCGGCGGGCGCGCCCGCGACCGCGGCCCGCAACGCGGCGGCGAGACCCTCCGGGGTGCGTGCGAGGAAGACGGCGCGCGCCTGGTGGTGGCGGCGGCCGACGCTCAGGGTGTAGGCCACGTCGGCGAGTTCACCCGCGCCCGGCACGGCCTCGGCGAGGGCGGTGAGCTGCGCGCCGAGCTCTCCGGGCGTCCGGGCCGAGACCGGGACGACGAAGGCGCGCGAGGTGGTGTGCCGCGGCCGCCGCGGGGCCTCGGAGACGACCAGGTGGCAGTTCGTACCGCTCACGCCGAAGCTGCTCACGGTGGCGATGCGGCCGCTCGGGCGTGACGGCCAGTCCTGGAGCTCGGTCAGCACGTGGAACGGGCCGGTGTCGAGGTCGAGCCGGGGGTTGGGCGAGGTGAACCCGGCCGTCGGCGGGAGCTGCCGGTGGCGGAGCGCCAGCAGCACCTTGAGCAGGCTGGCGATGCCCGCCGCCATGGTGGTGTGGCCGATGTTGCCCTTGACGGAGCCGATCACGCAGGACTCGGGGGCCGCGCCGGCCCGGGTGAACGCCTCGGCGAGCGCCTTGGCCTCGATCGGGTCGCCCAGCGGGGTGCCGGTGCCGTGCGCCTCGATCAGGCCGATCTGGTCCGGGGTGACTCCGGCCCGCTGCCAGACGCGGGTGAGCAGGTCGGCCTGCGCGCGTCCGCTGGGCGCGGCGATGCCGTTGCTGCGGCCGTCGCCGTTGGCGCCGCCGGCCCGGATGACGCCGTGGACGTGGTCGCCGTCGGCCAGCGCCCGGGCCAGGGGCTTGAGCACCACGGCGCCGACGCCCTCGCCGAGCACGATGCCGTCGGCGGTGGCGTCGAAGGGCGCGCTGCGGCCGGTCGGCGACAGGATGCCGGCGGCGCTGGTCTGCACGTGGATCTCGGGGCCCAGCATCAGGGCGACCCCGCCGGCGATCGCCATCTCGCTGTCGCCGCTCAGGATGCTCTGGCAGGCGAGGTGGACGGCGAGCAGCGAGGAGGAACAGGCGCTGTCCACGGCGGCGGTCGGGCCGGTCAGGTTGAGGAAGTACGAGACCCGGGCGGCCAGCACGGAGGGGGCGCCGCCGAGGAAGCTGTGCGCGGTGTCGTGACGGCCGGCGGCGCGGCGGACGTGGCGGTAGTCGCTCTGGGTACAGCCCACGAAGACGCCGCAGGCGAGGGGTTCGTCGGGGCCGATCGCGTAGCCCGCGTCCTCCAGGGCCCGCCAGGCCTCGGTGAGGAACAGCCGCTGCTCGGGGTCCATGTCCTCCGCCTCCAGCGGGGACATGCGGAAGAAGGGGGCGTCGAAGCGGTCGATGTCGGTGAGGGACCCGGCCCACTTGCTCGTGGTGGTACCGGGGCGCCCCGCGGGGTCGTAGTGGGCGGCGACGTCCCACCGCTCGGCCGGCACCTCCCCGGTGAGCCGCCGCCCGGCGGCGAGGTCCCCCCAGAACGCGTCCAACGTAGGCGCGTTCGGAAACTGCCCGGACATCCCGATCACGGCAACGGCCCCCACGTCACCCCGCCCCTCTGCGAAGCCTTTGGCGGCGGCCGGGCCCTGGGCGGCGGCGGGCCCCTGGGCGGGGGCCGGAGCCGAGGCCGGAGCCGGAGCCGGAGCGCGGCTCGGAGCCGTGGCGGCGGCGGGCATCGGTCCCGGAGCCGGGGCGGGAGCCTGGGCGGACGCCGAGACGAACTCAGGGGCTGAAGCCGGGGCCCACGCCGGGGCCGGGGCGAACGCAGGGGGCTGTATCTGCGTCGGCGCGGGAGCTGGAGCCGAGGCCTGGGCCGGAGCCACGACCGACCCCGGGACGGGGACGGAGGCCGGGGCCTGGGCGGACGCCGAAAGGAGCTCAGGGGCTGGAGCCGGGGCCCAGGCCGGCGCCGGGGCGAACGCTGGGGCCTGTGCCGGCATCGGGGCGGACGCGGGAGCCTGGGCCTGCACCGGAGCCGCAGCCGACCCCGGGACGGGGAGGGAGGCCGGGGCCGGGGCCGGAGCCGGGGCCGGAGCCGGGGCCGGAGCCGGAGCCGGGGCCGGAGCCGGGGCCGGGGCCGGGGCCGGGGCGGACGCCGAAAGGAGCTCAGGGGCTGAAGCCGGGGCCCAGGCCGGCGCCGGGGCGAACGCTGGGGCCTGTGCCTGCATCGGGGCAGCCGCGGGAGCTGGAGCCGAGGCCTGAGCCGGAGCCACGACCGACCCCGGGACGGGGACGGAGGCCGGGACCGGGACGGATACGGAGGCCGGGGCCTGGGCGGGCCCTTGGGCCAGGGCGTGGGCGGGCACCGGGACGGGCTCGGGAGCGGAAACGGGAATGGCCGGGGCGGGAACGGAAGCCGGTGTGGGCTCGGAAACCGGAGCGGAAACGGAAGCCGGGGCGGGGGCGGCCAGCGGAGATACGGGGCGTGGCGCCGAGGAGGCTTGCCGGTCCGGGGCGACCCCGCGCAGGACGAGCGGCTGCGCACCCGCCGGGGCTGCGGGGCGCGGTGTCACAACCGGCGGCGGGGCGGGAGCCACGGGCTCCGGCGCCGTAGGCCGTGGGGCGACGGCGGCCTCGGCGATCGCCCGGGTGTGCCGTACGGCCTCGGCCACCGCATCGGCCAGTTCGGGGACGGTCGGCCGCTCGTAGACGAGCACCGACTCCAGGTGCACCCCGAGGCGGGTGGCGAGGATGTTGGTGACCTCGACGGCGCCGATGGAGTCGAGCCCCATGTCGGAGAACGTCTGCCGGGTGTCGACCTCGTGGGGCGACAGGTAGAGCTGCGCCGCCACGACCGCGAGGACTTCGTCGCGCAGGTCGTCACCAGTGGGCCCGGCCGGCACGGCAGCGGCGGCCTGCACGGCCCCGGAAGGCGCGCCCGCACCATGGGCGACGACCGCCGCAGGCGCAGCCGCAACGGGCACGGCCTCACCCGGCGTGGCCGCAGAAGGCATCGCTCCGGCAGGCGCAGCCGCGAGCGGCGCGGCCTCGCCCGCCAGGCCGTCAACCGGCGCAGGCGCGACCGGCACGGCCCCGCCAGGCGCAGCCGCGAGCGGCGCGGGCGTGGGAGCAGCGGCGATGAAGGGCACGGCCCCAGCAGACGGTGCGGCATGCGGCGCAGCGGCGACCGGCACGGCTCCGCCCGGCACGGCCCCGCCAGGCGCAGCCGCGAGCGGCGCGGCAGTGGCGGCGGCGGTGAAGGGCACGGCCCCCACACGATCGGCCGTAGTGAGCACGGCCGCGGCAGGCGGTGCGGCAGGCGACGCAGCGGCAACCGGCACGGCCCCGGCAGGCGCCGCCGCGAGGGGCGCGGGCGCAGGGGGCACGGCCGCGGCGGGCGGTGCTGCAGGCGACGCGGCGGCAACCGGCGCGGCTACTCCCGGCACGGTCCCGGCAAACGCGGCCGCGAGGGGCGCGGCCCCCGTCGGGTCGGTCGCAGGGGGAACGGTCCCGGCAGACGGAGTGGCGTGAGCCGCAACCGGCACGGTCTCCGCCGCCGTATCCCCGGCAAACGCAGCCCCACCCGGCATCCCCTCAACCCCCGCGGGTGCGACCGGTGCGACCGGCGCCGGCGTGGGGGGCTCGTGGCCCAGGCGGATGTGTACGCGTTCGACGGCCTCGCCGCCCAGCACTCGCTCATGCATGCGCAATTCCCGTTCGATCACGTCGGACAAGGCGGCAAAGGTGCGGCCTGCCAGCTCCCGTTTGAGTTCGGAGGCGGCGGCACGCGACTGGCGGGCGACGGACTGGGCGTGGCCCAGCGCGGCGGTCAGGACTTCCGCGCGCGGGCGTACGTCCACCGAGGCGCCCCGGGCGCGTAGTTGCGCGCCGGTCAGGGTGCGGCCGGTGTAGAAGAGTTCCTCGGCGACGGTGGTGCCGAGCTTGCGCTCGACGAAGAAGGTGGCGCCCGCGCCGGGGGTGAACCCGAAGCTGAGGAACGGCGCGCCGTACCGCGCCTCCTGCGCCAGGACCACGATGTCGGCGTACAGCCCGAACACCATTCCGCCGCCGCTCGCATGCCCCTGGACCGCGCTGATGACCGGCTTGTCGCAGCCGAGGACGAGCTCGTGCAGGAAGGACACGTCGGCGAACGTGCCCTGTTTGGCGGCCAGTCGGGCCATCGCCTCGGGGGTGGCGCCCATGCTGAAGACGTCACCGCTGCCGGTGATCACCACGCACGACACCGACGGGTCGGCGGTGGCCTCCGTCATGGCGGCCCGGAACCCTTCGAGCAGCTCGTCCGTGAACGTGCTGCGGCCCAGGGTGATCAGCAGGATGCCGTCCGGCAGCCGGCGCACCTCGCAGGCCGGCTGGTCCTGATCGGGTTCCGGGTCCGGTTCCGGTTCCGGGTCCTGGACGGCGACGACGGCAGGGGCCGCGACCGGCGTGGCCGGCGTCGGCGTCGGCGCGGCCGCGGCCGTCTCCGCGCGCCACAGCCCCGGCCAGCAGCGTTCGCCGCGGAACGGATACGGCGGCAGCGGTACGCGTCGCAGCCCCGCCGGGTGGCCGAGGTGCCACGGCACCTCCGCCCCGGCGGTCCAGGCCTCGGCCAGCCACTCCCAGCGCCGCTCGCGCACCGCGTCGGCCAACACCCCGGGATCGGGCGCCGCGGCCGTGCCCCCGGGCCGCCCCCAGTAGGCGCCCGCCGGCGGGGTCTCGCCCGCGAGGTAGGCCCCCAGCGCCCGGCGGGCGGCGGCCGCGTCCTCGGCGACGACCGCCAGCCGGTGGGCGCGCGGGGTCCGGCCGACCTGGCAGGTGTACGCGATGTCGTGCAGCCGCGTCTCGCCATCGGCCGGCGCCAGGTCTTCCAGGGTGCGCCGGGCCAGTTCGTCGGCGCGCAGCCCGGCGGAGGCGGCGAGCAGGTCGAGGTCGACGAGTTCCAGGCCCATGTCGCGCAGCGGCACGGTGGTGGGCACGTCCTCGGGCCGTACGCCCAGCAGTCCGGCCAGTTCACGGCGTACCGCGCCGCCGTCCTGTTCGAGGACGGCGAGCAGGTCGCCTGCGACCCGGGCGAGCTGGTCGTCGTCCTCGGCGGACAGCACCAGCACGGCGGGCCCGGCCGGTTCGGCGGCCGGCGGCAGGGGTTCGGCCTCCTCCAGGATCAGGTGGGCGTTGGAGCCGCCCGCTCCGAACGAGCTGACGCCCGCGCGCCGCACCCCGGCCGGCCCGGCGGGCCACGGCTCGGTGGTGCGCTGGAGCCGGAAGGGGCTGTCGTCGAGGCGCAGCGCCGGGTTCACCTCCTCGCAGTGCAGGGTGGGGACGAGGGTGCGGTGCCGCAGTTGCAGCAGCACCTTGGTCACCGCGGCCACTCCGGCGGCGCTCTCCAGGTGGCCGATGACCGACTTGACCGAGCCGAGCGCGCAGGTGGTGTCGACCCCGGCGAAGGCGTCCCGCAGCCCCTGCACCTCGATCGGGTCGCCGAGGGAGGTGCCGGTGCCGTGGGCCTCGATGTAGCCGATGGTGGTGGGGTCGACCCCTGCGGCGGTCAGCGCGCCGGTCACCACCGCGGTCTGCGCCGCGGGATTGGGGACGGTGAAGCCGCTGGCGCGCCCGCCGTGGCCCAGGCGGGAGCCGCGGATGACCCCGTACACGTGGTCGCCGTCGGCGCGGGCGGCGGCGAGCGGCTTGAGCACCAGGGCGCCGACTCCCTCCCCGGGTACGTAGCCGGTGCCGCCCGCGCCGAAGCTGCGGCAGCGTCCGTCGCGCGACAGCCACTGTCCGGCGGCCAGTTGCAGGTACTTCTCCGGGTGCGGCATGACGTTGACCCCGCCGGCCACCGCCCAGGCGCACTCCCCGGCCCGGATGGCCCGTACGGCGAGGTGGATCGCGGTCAGCGACGACGAGCATGCGGTGTCGACGGCGATGCTGGGTCCCCGCAGGTCCATCCGGTACGAGACCCGGTTGGCCACCGACGAGTGGAGCGCGAGGGGCAGCGGCTGGCCGGGGTCGTCGTCGACGAGCTGGAAGTGGGAGGACATCACACCGACGAACACCCCGGCCTCGCGGTCCGCGAGCCGGTCGGGCCGGTAGCCGGCGTCCTCGAAGGCCTGCCAGGCGGCGGTGAGGAACAACCGTTCCTGCGGGTCCATCCGCTCCGCCTCGCGGCGGGAGATGCCGAAGAAGGCCCGGTCGAAGCGGTCGGCGCCGTCGATGAAGCCGCCCCATTTGCCGTACGTGCGTCCCGGGGTGTTCGGCCGGGGGTCGAAGTACCGCTCGTGCGGCCAGCGGTCGGCGGGCACTTCGGTGACGCAGTCGAGTCCCGCGCGCAGGTTGCGCCAGAACTCTGCGGGGTCGGCGGCCCGCGGATAGCGTCCGGCGAGCCCGACGACGGCGATGGCGTCCGTGCCCGGCTCCGCGTCCGTGTGCGCACGGGTGCCCGGTTCGGGTTCCCGTACGGCGGTGTACGCCGTCTCCCCCGCCACGGCCTCCGCCACGGCCTCCGCCACGGGCTCCGCCACGGCCACCGCCGCGGGGTCCGGGTCGGGGGCCGCGCCGAGGGCGGTCAGGAGCCGGGCCGGCTCCCCGTAGCCGATCAGCAGCTGCGGCGCGCCGGAGGCCAGCGCGCCGCCGAGGGCGCGCAGTCCGGCGGAGGTCGGCATCGGCACCAGTCCGTGGGTCTCCCGGTCGTGGCGCAGCGCTTCGGCCGGGGCGCTCATCCCGCCGTCCGCCCAGTACGGCCATTCGACGGCGAGGCCGAGGCCGGGGCCGGTGCGCCGGCGCATCAGGCCGGCCAGGGCCGCGTTGGCGTAGGCGTAGTCGCACTGGCCGGGGCTGGGCAGGGTGGCGGCGAGCGAGGAGAACGCGACGAACAGCCCGAGGTCGTCGGCCGCCGTGGCGGCGTCGAGGAGGGCCACCGCCTCGGTCTTGGCGGCCAGCACGGCGGCGGACCGGTCCGGCCGCTTGCGGAAGAACACCGCGTCGTCGACCACTCCGGCGCAGTGGAACACCCCGTCGAGGCGGCCGTGCGCCCGCCGGGCGATGTCGGTCAGGCGTGTCACGTCGGCGGCGCGGGTGAGGTCGGCCCGGACGTAGCGCGCCGTCACGCCGAGTTCCCGCCACTCGGCGATGCGGCGGGCGATCTCGGGGGACTCCTCGCCACGGGCGGCCAGCGTCAGGTCGGCGCGGTGCTCGCGGGCCAGCCAGTCGGCGACGTGCAGGCCGATCCGGCCCGCTCCGGCGATGAGGTACGAGCCACCGCGCCGCACCGGTGCCCGCCCGGCGGGCGCCAGCGGGACGGGCCGGTGGCGGCGTACCAGGCGGCGGCCGCCGGAGTGCCGGACCTCCGCCTCGGTGGTGAGGTCGTCGGCCTCCGCGAACACGGCCGCCGGGTCGGGTGTCGCGGTGTCCAGGGACACGGCGCGGCAGCGCAGCGCGGGGACCTCGGCGCTCACGGTCCGCAGCAGCGCCCCGAGCGCGAGGTGTTCCGGTCCTGCGTCGGGGCCGAGCACCGCGAGCAGCCGGTGCGGGCCGGGCCTGCGGCTGTCGACGAGGGCGCAGGCCAGCGCCCACAGCCGGGGGTAGGGGGCGGGCGCGGGGCTGGTCGCGTCGACGAACACGGCCGGCTCGATCCCGTCGGCGGCCATCTTGCGCAGGAGGTCGCCCAGGGCGGCACGGTCGCTCTGGTCGACGACGTATCCGCCGTCGGGGGCAGGGCCGTCCGCGACGACGGGGACCACCCGGCGGTCGGGGCGGGCGGCGCGCAGGGCGGCCGCCAGTTCCGCGCCGAACACCACGAGGTCGCCGCCGTCCGGGGCCGGTTCGGGGGCCGGGGCCGGAACCCAGACCGGCTCGAACGCGCTGAGCTCGCCCGCTTCGGGAGCCTCCCGCGCCGACGGGGGCGCGACCGCCACCGTCTCCGTGCCGGCCTCGATGGCCGTGGAGACGGGCGCGGGTGCGAGGGAGTCGCCGAACTCGGAGCCGAGGAAGGCGGCGACCGCCTCGACGGTGGTGTGCTCGAAGAGCAGGGTGGGGTAGAGGGTCGTGCCGACCAGTTCCTCCAGCCGTTCCCCGACCCGCAGGACGTCGACGGAGTTCAGGCCGAGCTCGTAGAAGCCCACGTCGGTGGGGACTTCGGCGGCGGGCCGTCCCAGGTGCTCGGCGATCACCGCACGGACCCGGTCCGCCAGACCACCGCCGGCCGCCGCGCCCCGGGCCGCCTGCTCCCCGGCCGGCGTCCGGGGCCGTGCCGCCGCCGCGGGCTGCGGAATGCGGTCCGGGGCGGCGTCGGTGGTCCGCGGCGCCGTGACGCGCGCGCCGGGCCGGAGCCGCTTCGACGCGAACCCGACGATCTCGGCGACGGGTTCGCCGTCGGGCCCGTAGACGTACATGTCGTTGCCGAGCAACTCACCGGAATCGGTGAGCTGTTCGGGTCTCGGTACGTGCACCAGCGCCGGTCCGCGCAGCGGCCGGACGGCCCGGAACCGGCTGACGAACATCGGGACGAACGGGTCGTCCTCCACGGCCGCCTGGCAGAAGCCCAGCAGGGTGGCCGCGTCGAGGCGGGCCGGGTGCAGGTAGAAGTCCTCGCCCCCGGTCCGGTCGCCGAGGTCGATCTCCGCGAACAGGCCGTCGGGGCCGCGCCGGACGGTGCCCACGCAGGCCATGCGGGGCCCGTGGTGCACCTGCTGGGCGCGGGCCCGGTCGTACACGGCGGTCATGTCGCCGTAGGTTCCGGGTGCGGAGCGGACGGCCGGGTCGAGCGCGGCGGGCGCCCGGTCGGTCCAGTCGAGTTCGGCGCGGAGGTTCTCCACCCAGTCCGTGTTCGCCGCCGTCTCGCCGACCGGCCTGCTGGTGGCGCGGACCCCGGCCCTGCCGTACTCGTCGGCCTCCACCACGACGCGCACCTCGCGGCCGATGCCGGCGGCGGTGGTGACGGGCTCGGAGAACAGCACGTTGCTGAGGACCGCGCGCGCGGGGTCGAGGCCCCGGGCCTCCAGCATCCGCCAGACCACGTCGAAGAAGGCACTGCCCGGCAGCAGGCAGACATCGCGGAGACGGTGCTCGTGGACGACGAAGTCGGTCGGTTCGACGGCGACCACCGCCTCGACGCGGGAACCCGGACTGAGCATGACTACCTCCCGTGCGCGGTCCGGTGTGGCCCGGACCGGCTCAGCATCATGGGTGGGGACGCCGGTGCCCGCTCAGATCTGAGCGGACCGGGGTCACGAGGACGGAGTGGGGGCGGAAGGGGACGGGGCGGACGACGCCAGCCGCCGCTCCGCCGCCCGCCGCAGCAGCGGCCGGTCGATCTTCCCGTTGGCGTTGAGAACGGGCTCCGGAAGCCACCAGAGCATGCGCGGCAGCATGTAGGCGGGCAGCCGCCGGGCGGCCCGGCCGAGCACGTCGGCCTGCGCCACCGGCGGTCCGCCCATCAGACAGGCGACCAGTTGCGGGCCGGTGTCCCCGTCGACGGTGAGGACGGCGACCTGCGCGCCCGGGGCGGCTGCGCGCAGCGCGGCGCTCACCTCCCCGATCTCCACCCGGTAGCCCTGGACCTTGACCTGGGTGTCGGTCCGGCCGAGGTGGGTCAGCCCGCCGGCGTCCCGGCGCACCAGGTCCCCGGTGCGGTACCAGCGGTGGCCTTCGTGGTCGAGGAACCTGCCCTCGTCCTCGGCGGGGTCCAGGTAGCCGGTGAAGACCTGCTCGCCGCGCAGGCAGAGTTCGCCGGTGTCGGCGGGGGCGCCGTCCGCGCCGACGACGAGCGTGTGGACGCCGGGGAACTCCCGGCCGATCGGCACGGTGGCGTCGTCGGGCTGGCCGTCGGCGTCCCAGACGTGGCCGATGCAGGCGACGCTGGCCTCGGTCGGGCCGTACAGGTTGTCGATGACGGAGCCGGGGGCGGCGCCGTGCCAGGCGCGCGCGGTGCCGCTGGTGAGCGGCTCCCCGCAGAAGACGGTGGTCCGGACGTCGGGCAGGCAGCCCGGTGGCAGCCGGCCGGCGTTGTGCAGCGAGGCGGCCAGGCTCGGCGTGGCGTGCCACACGGTGATCCGCTGGTCGGCGAGGCGGGCCGGGGAGAGGGCCTGGATCCGGTTGAGCACGCACAGGCAGGCCCCGGAGCCCCAGGCCAGGAACAGTTCGCTCATCGAGAGGTCGAAGGTCAGCTCGTAGATCTGGCTGAACCGGTCGCCCGGCCCGACCTCGTACCGCTCCAGGGCGGTGCGCACGAAGGCGCTGATGTTGCGGTGCCGGATCGGCACCCCCTTGGGCGTACCGGTGCTGCCCGAGGTGAACATCAGGTACGCGAGGTCGTCGGGGCCGCGCCCGGCGACCCGGAGGGGGCCGGGCGGCCCGGGCCGGCACAGCCGGATCCCGGGCGGCAGGTCCGCCGGCTCCGGCAGGGCGGTGACGAGTACGGTGCCCGGCGCGAGCCCGGGCAGCAGGGCGGGGAGCGCGGCGGCGCCGGTGGTGTCCACCACGACCGCGTCGAGACCGGCCGCCGCGGCGATGGCGGCGAGCCGGTCCGGCGGCGCGTCGGGGGCGAGCGGGACGGCGCAGGCCCCGGCGCGCAGGGCGGCCAGGAATCCGGCGTACGCGGTCACGCTCTTCGCCGCCAGGACACCGACCCGGCGGCAGCCGGCGGCCGCGAGCGGGCCGGCCAGCGCCGTCACTTCGGCGTCCAATTCTTCGTAGGTCAGCGTCTGTTGGGCCACGCGCAGGGCCGGGCCGCCGGGGGCGAGTGCGCGCCCCCGGTCGAACCACTGGTCCAGCAGCACCACTTCCTCGGCGGCCACCCGGTCAGCCGCTCGCCAGCCGGCCGAGGACGGCCCACAGCGAACCCGGGGTGCGGAAGGTGGCCGGGGCGATCGCTTCGTCGGGGAAGGTCACGCCACAGATGTCTTCCAGGGTGTCCATCAGGACGACCGTCGCGACCGAGTCCAGTCCGACGGTGGCGAGCGGCAGGTCCTGTGGGATCACCGCCTCCCGCTCCAGCGCGGGCAATTGGGCACGCAAGATCTTTTCCAGGATCTCGTATCGGATCGTTTCCACGGCGCCCTTCCCTCTTCGGTGACCCGCACAGAGAACCGGTGCCCGGCGGGCCGTGCCGCTCACTACTGAGCAGCACCCCGGCAACGGCCCGATCATGCTCGGACCGCGGCCGGAGAGCTGGAGGATCATGTCCGAGACCATCGAGTCGTTCCTGACCGCCGCGCACCGGACGTTCGTCGAGGTGACGCGGAGGGCCCCCGACTACTTCGACGGCCGCCCGTTGCGCGCGAGCGACCCGCCGGCCGGTTCGGCGCGGGCGGTCGCCGCCGCGTTGGGCGTGCGGCTGTCGGCCGTGGCCGCGCGGGAGTTCACGGCGGTGGACGACCTGCTGGACCGCCGCCGCCGCGCCGACGGGACCGGTGGGACCGGTGGGATCGACCGGGCCGACCGCGCCGACGGGACCGGCTGCTCCGGCGACTCCGGTCCGGCCGGGGACTGGGAGCGCTGGCGCCGCCGACAGGACCGGCGCGCGGCCTTCCGGGCCGCCCGGGCCGCGCACCTGGCCCGCGCCATGGACCACCGCGTGGCACGGCACTCCGGGCGCGCCGTGCGCTACCGGGCCGGCGGGCGGGGACCTCTGCTGGTGCTGCTCACCGCGCTGGGGCACACCGACGAGGTCTGGTACCCGCTGGCCGACCGGCTGTTGCCCGGCCGCCGGGTGGTGATGTGGGACGCGGGCGAAACCGGTCCGTACGGGCAGACCTGGACCCTGGCCGGTCAGCTGGCCGACTTCGACGCGGTCCTCGCCGCCGAGGGCGCGGACCGCTGCGACGTCATCGCGTGGTGCTCGGGAGCGCAGATCGCGGTGGAGTACGCGCACCGGCGTCCGGCGGCGGTACGGGCGGCCGTACTGCTGCACGGTTCGTACCCGAGGGCGGGGAGCGATCCGAGCTCCGCGTACGAGCGCAACCTGGGCGCCGTGTGCGCCTCGGTGGCGGCGCGCCCCGGGCGGGCCGCGAGGGCGCTGCGGGCGCTGGGCGGCGAGGCCGTCCCCGTACCGCTGCCGCGGGACGAACACCTGGCGGCCGTCGAGGTGTTGGCGCGGACGCCGCCGGGCCTGGACTCCGTACTGCGACGCCCGTTCCGGGACGCGCGGGCGCTGGCCGGATACAGCCGCCAGCTGACCGAGCTGTGGCGGCACCCGATCCCGGCCGCCGCGGCGGGCCTGCCGCCGCTGCTGTCCCTGGGCGCCGAGCTGGACCGGGTGGCCGCGCCCGAACCTCCGGCGGCGCTGGTCCCGTTGCTGACGGCGGGCCACGGCCTGCTCGTCGGCGCGACGCACTACAGCATGCTCGACCGCCCGGAGGTGGTGGCCGCCGTGTGCGGGGCGTTCCTCGACGACCCGCACAAGGGCCCACCGGCAGCGGGCGGCCCGCGCGAGGTCCGCTGGTCAACAGCGGCGGCCCCACTCACCCCATCAAACTCATCAAGCCCATCAGCCCCATCGACGAGGAAGTGACCTCATGACGGAGTCCGTCAAGTTCGACAAGATGGCCGCCAACTACGACGCGGCGCGCGGCGGCGAGGGGCGCGGCCACATGACCGCGGCCACCATCTCCACGCATCTCGCACCCGGCTCGGTGCTCGAAGTCGGCGTCGGCACGGCGGTGGTGGCGGCCGGCCTGGCCGCCCTGGGGCACACCGTGCGCGGGGTGGACGTCTCCCAGCCGATGCTGGACGTCGCCGCGACCCGCTTCGGCGGCGAGCTGCTGATCGGCGACGGGATGGCGCTCCCCTTCGAGGACGGCTCCCAGGACAACGTGGTGTACGTACACGCGCTGCACCTGATGCCCGACATGCCGGCGGCGCTGGCCGAGGCGGCGCGGGTGCTGCGGCCGGGCGGGCGCGTGGTGGTCCGGCACGGCGATCCCGTGGCCGAGGCGGACGACCTGGTGCTGATCCTGCGGCAGGTGCAGGCGATGCAGCCGGCCCGCCCGGACGAGCCGGAGGCGGTCCGGACGGCGGCCGAGAAGGCCGGCCTGCGGGTGCTGCGGCAGGCTCTGGAGCCGGAGTACGAGAGCGGGATGGACCCGGACACCTTCATCGCGCTGATCACCAACCGCCAGGTGCCGTTCCTCCAGAAGCTGGATCCCGCCCGGGCGGCGGAGGTCGTCGCGCCGATCCTGGAGCAGCTCCACGCGCTGCCGGAGCCCCAGCGGGTGCGCCGGCAGGCGTGGTCGTGCTGGCTGACCGCCGCCGAGAAGCCGGTCTGATGCCTCCCGTGCCCGCGGCGGCGTCGAGCGGTCCCGGTCGGCCGGAGGTCAGCGGCGGATCAGCGGGGGATCAGCTCGAAGGCCGCCGCGGGCACGCCGCCGAAGCGGGCGCCGACCGACTGCGCCTGCCCGCTCACCGCGGGCCGTACGGCCTCCGGGGGGTGGCCGAGTCCCTTCAGGTAGCTCGCGTGCGCCGCCAGCGACTCGACGGCCGCGTCCAGGCCGGTGGAGATGTCCACGGCGTGGGTGGGCTCGGGGGAGTTCGCCACGGCGACGTACTTCACCGACCACGGCTCCCCCGCCCCGGGCAGCAGCCACCGGTTCCCCGCGTCCACCAGCGCGTCCAGCGCGCACATGCCGAACTCCCGGTGGTCGGGGGCGTTCCACCGGCCGGTGCCGGTGCGCCGGTGGTGGTTGAAGACCACCACGAGCTCGGGGCGGTGGCGGCGGATCGCGGCCACCAGGTCGCCCCGCAGCGCCTCGCCCGCGCGCAGCGCCCCGTCGGGGTGGCCGAGGAACTCGACCTCGGTGACCCCGACCCGGGAGGCGGCCTCCCGCTGCTCGGCCTCCCGGACCCCGGCGGCCTGTTCGGGGGCCATGCCGTCGATCCCGGCCTCGCCCCGGGTGGCCAGCAGGTAGGAGACGGCACGCCCCTTTCGGGTCCACACGGCGACGGCGCCGGCGGAACCGAACTCGATGTCGTCCGGGTGGGCGGCAAGGACGAGGGCATTCTCCCAGTCCTCAGGCATACGTTCCAGGTTTTCGGTCATGATCCGACGGTAAGGCCGGGCAAAGGCGGTGCATGCTCAATAGTGTGCTGCCGCAAGGCCGTTGTCCGGCGAATCGTGGCGTCCCGCCCCCGCCGCGGATATGCAAGACTGCGAGCGGCTGCACCCTTACAGCCTTCCAGGAACACATGCGTGAAAGGTTCTTTCCATGGCAGCGATCGCTCAGCCCGGAGCCATTACGGTGAGTTGTCCCGACCCGGAATCCCTGGCGGAGTTCTACGCCCGGGCGACCGGGTGGCAGAAGATCTTCAGCAGTGACACGGCGGCCTATCTGGCCGGACAGAACGGCATGCGCCTCGGCTTCGTCAAGATCGACGGGTACGCGCCCCCGGCCTGGCCCGAGGCGGCCCACCGCCTCCACATCGACTTCAGCGTCGAGGACCTGGACAAGGCCGAGGCCGAACTGGTGGACCTGGGCGCCGTGAAGCCGGAGTACCAGCCGGGCGAGGGCAAGTGGACGGTCCTGCTGGACCCGGCCGGCTACCCGTTCTGCATCACCACGATGGCGGGCTGACCGGCAGCCGGCACGCCTGACGGCCGTGTCCCCCGCCCCGCGTTCGCGGGGCGGGGGACACGGCCGTCGCCGTTTCGCGGGCTCAGCCGAAGGTGCGCGGCACGAGGAGGCCGTCCCGCGTGCTGTCCTGCATGACGATCTTGTCCCAGGTGCCTCCGCCGCGCTCCGGCGAGATCCAGTCCTGGATGTACGAGGCGCGGGGCGCGGTCGGGTCGGGGCTGGCGTCCAGGGCCATCAGCTCCTGGTAGGCCTCGATGTCGGCCATGTGGATGAAGAAGTGGATGCGGTCCATCTGCCCGAACGCCTCCTCGAACATCAGGACCGAGGTGCGGCCCTTCGCGTTGAGGTTGTACGTCTCCGCCAGGGTCCGGGCGAGCACCCGGGCCTCTGCGCGGTAGGCGTAGTGCACCTGGGCCGTGCGGTGCATCAGCAGGCCGGCGGACGCGCTGGTGAGCAGCGACTCGACGGGCAGCGAGGTCTGCTCCGCGGCGGGCAGCAGCCGGAAGCGGCTCCGGCCGTCCACGGACTCGATCGGGTCGATCCGCTGCTGCATCATGGCCTCGGTGGCGGTGCCGAAGATGCCCCAGCGGTGCGGCAGCAGGACGGTCTCCCGCACGCTGCCCGCCTCGAACAGCTCCTCCCAGCCGTCGTCCTCCCCGGCGGCGCGCCCGAAGACGCCGCTCCCCCGGTCGGCGCCGCGCTGGGTGAGCGCGGTGTAGTCCTGGAGGGAGCGCAGGTGGATCAGCCAGTGCAGCCGCCCCCGGGTGCCGAAGCCGTCCTCGAAGCTGAGCGCGGTGGCCACGCCCTCGTACTCCTGGTTGAAGTCCTCGGCGAGGGCGCGGGTGGCCGCCCGGGCGCGGGGTCCGTGACCGGCCCGGATCTGGGCGGTACGCCACAGCACGGCCCCGGCCGTGGCCGTGTCGAGGGTCTTGTCCGGGGGCGTGCTCACCTGGTGCTGGGCGGTCGTCGCGGTGGGCCGGGCGGTGTCCATGGGTGTTCTTCCCTTCGTTCGGAGCGGGGCGGGGCGGGGTAGGGCTTGGCGGGGCCAGGCCAGGCCGGGACGAGCCGAGCCGGGCCGGGGCCGAGCCGGGCCGGGGCCGAGCCGGGCCGGGGCCGAGCCGGGCCGGGGCCGGGGCCGAGCCAGGCAAGGCAAGGCCGGGCCGGGCCGGCCGGGGTCAGCGGGCGGCGGCGAGCACCTCGGCGGCGCCCGTCATCAGCAGGTCCGCGATGGCGTCGACGTCGCGCCGCCGCCACGACTCCAGCGCGGTGCCCTCGACCAGGCGGTTGAAGGCGCCCATCGCGGGGCCGCAGTGGACCTGGAAGTTGGCGGAGTTCTCCTTGGCGCCGGCCAGCGCCGCCCGGGAGGACTCGGCGAAGTACCACTTGAAGACGAGGGCCATCCGCCGCTTGGGGTCCCGCTCGGCGTCGTGGACGATCTCCGGGCGGCCGGTGTCCCGGTAGTGCCGCGCGGTCCGGTCCCACACCTCGGCCAGCGGTCTGCCGAAGCAGCCGCGTTCCAGGGTGGCAAGGGTCCGGGCGTCGATGTCCTCCAGGCGGGCGTGCCTGCGGTAGAGCTCGTACAGCTGATTGGCGCGGGCGGGGAACAGGGTGCCCCTGCGCACCACCTGGACCCGCGACCCGAGCTCGAACAGGTCGCCGGCGGGCGCGTAGGTGACGTCCTGCACGTCGAGCCCGGCGAGCAGGTCCTTGACCGCGTCCGAGGTGCCGGCCTGCGGGCTGCACTGGTTGACGCTGCCGGTGAGGACGAAGTCCGCGCCGAGCAGGAAGCAGGCGGCCGCCGCCTCCGGGGTGCCGATGCCCCCCGCCGCGCCGACCCGTACCGGTTCCCCGTCCGCGGCCGCGGCGGCGCGGTCGCGCAGCCGTACGAAGGTGGGGAGCAGCGCGAGCGCGACCCCTCCGTCGGTGTGGCCGCCGGAGTCTGACTCCACGCAGAGGTCGGAGGCGACCGGCAGCGCGGCCGCGGCCGCCGCCTCCTCGGCGGTCAGCGCGCCCTCGGCGCGCAGCCGGTCGAGGAGTTCGGGCGGCGGCGGGGCCAGGAACTGCCGCGCGACCTCCGGCCGGGACACCTTGGCGAGCACCTGGTTCACGGCGACCGGCCGCCCGCCGGGGTCGCGGTGGGCGCCCTTGGCCCGGTACAGCACCAGTGGCGCGGTGACGCGGGTGAAGGCGGCGGCTTCCACGTACCGCACCCCGTACCGGAGGAAGAGGTCGACGGTGGCCCGCTCCCCCGCGCCGTCGGTCATGTCGTGCAGGAGGTTCATTCCGTACGGGGCGCCGGGCGGCAGCCGGCGTCCGATGTCGTCCAGCGCGGCCCGGATCCCGGAGAGGGGCAGTCCTCCGGTGCCGAAGAAGCCGAACAGCCCGGCCCCGGCCATCCGTACCACCAGGTCGGTGGAGGCGATGCCCTGGAACATCGATCCGGCGGCGTAGGCGTACCGGCTGCGGTAGACCTCACGGAACCGCGCCGACCCCAGCCCGGAGCCGGCCGGCTCCGCCGGGGCCGTGGAAGCGGCCGGGACGGCCGACGCCACCGGGGCCGTGGGAGCGGCCGGGACGGCGGGGGCCGGGGTCGCCCGGCCGGGGACGGCGAGGGCCGGGACGGCGGGGGCGGAGGCCGGCGTCGCCCGGCCGGGGGCGGCCGGGGGGCGGCGGGTGGCGGCCGCTTCCCGCCAGAAGCCGGTGAGCGTGCGGCCGCGGCCGATCTCCGTCACCTCGTCCACCCCGGAGTCCAGCAGGTGCTCCATGGTCTCGGTCCACCGCACCCGGGAGCGGATCTGGCGGCCCAGCAGCGCGGCCACCGGCTCGCCCGGCGGGTACGGCCGGGCCGTCACGTTGGAGATCACCGGCAGCCGGGGCGGCGCCAGTGGGGTTCCGGCCAGCACGGCCGCGAACGCCCGCGCCGCCGGGGCCATCTCGCGGGAGTGGAAGGCGGCGCTGACCGGCAGCGGCACGCAGCGGATCGCCGGGTCGCCCGCCGTCAGCAGCGCGGTGACGGCCGACACGCCGGCGGCCGTCCCGGAGATCACCACCTGGGTCGCCGAGTTGTCGTTGGCGACCTCCACGTCCGTACGGCCGGACGCCGCGAGGGTCCGCTCCACCCCGGTGAGACCGGCGCCGAGGACGGCGGCCATCGCGCCGCCGTCGGCCTCGCCCATGAGCCTGCCGCGCTCCGCGACGAGCCGCAGCCCGCCCGCGAAGTCCAGGACGCCTGCCACCATCAGCGCGTTGAACTCGCCGAGGCTGTGACCGGCGACCACGTCGGGCTCCCCCTGTTCCTCGCGTCCCGCCAGGTACGTGAGGGCGTGGACGGTGAACAGGGCGGGCTGGGCGTACCGGGTCAGCCGGAGCCGGTCGCCGCCGTGCAGGCACAGCTCCCGGATGGAGAGGCCGAGGATGTCGTCGGCCAGGGCACAGTGCTCGGGGAAGGCGTCGAGGACCTCGGCGCCCATGCCCTGGCGCTGGCTGCCCTGCCCGGCGAAGAGCAACGCGCGCACGGCGTCAGAGCTGGCGCGGGACGAGGAGGGTGTCGGTGACTCCCCCGGGCACGAACGCCTGGGCGCCGGTGCCGCCGCCCTTCTCCGGGGAGATCATCTGCCGCTCCAGCAGCTTGCGGAACTCCGGGTCGCGGTGCGGCAGGTTGCGCAGCTCCTCCCACGCCTCGTACGAGGCCAGGTGGATCAGCATGTGCAGCCGGTCCATCGCGCCGAAGGTCTCCTCGTACAGGTACGCGGTGACCTTGCCCCGCAGGTGCTCGTTGACGTAGTTCTGCCAGGCGAAGGCGTAGTACCGCGCCTCCTTGCGGGTGGGGTACCGGGCGTAGGCGACGCGGTGCACCATCAGCGGGGCGTTGGCGGAGTTGAGCTGCTCCTCCTGCGGCACGGCGGTCTGCCGCCAGGCCTCCGGCACCCACGCCTCGTGCTCCTCGTCGTGGCTGTAGTCGAGGCCGTGCTGCGGGACCAGGATGTGTTCGGTGATGGAGCCCTGCTCGACGGCGCTGCCCCAGCTGCCGAAGCCGCCGTCGTCGGAGACCACGCCGTCCTCCAGGAGGACCTTGGTGGTCTCGTCGTGGTCGACCATCTCCAGGCTGGCGGCGTAGTCGAGCGGGCTCTTCATGTTGATGAACCAGTGGTGCTTGGCCTGGTCGCCGAACGCCTTCTGGAAGAAGAAGAACGTCATGCCGTTGAGGTCGGCCTTGTTCATGTGCTTGAGGACTTCGCCGACGAAATTCAGGCCCTCTTGTTCGTGCCCCGGCTTGAAATGGGCATAACGCGAGATGATGAATCCCGCATTACCCGAGTGCAGCAATTGGCTCTCTGGCCTGTCGACCTGGTGGCTCGCCGGCCTCATAATCTCGTTCACCGCGATCTCCGATCCTCTTCGGCTTTTGCTGTGCCGACCATAGGAGGAGCGGGGATCGCGGCGACGCGCAGAATTGCGCAGACACGGTCACTGCTCTTTTTCGGAAACCGTTTCCGGCTCGGGGGCATTCTCCGCGGGGGCGTCGGCGGCGATCTGGGTCTCCGGCATGAGGAGGCTCAGGACGACCGCCAGGACGGCGAAGGGCACGACGGTCAGGAACACGGTCGCGAGGGCGTCGCCGTACGCCCCGACGACCAGCTCGCGCTGCTGCGGGGCCAGGGTCCGGATGGTGTCGACGCTGCCCGCCGACTTCTCGTCCACGCCGAGCGCCGCGCCGCCCCGTTCGGCGAGCAGCGAGGCGAACCGGCTGTTGAGGATGGCACCGAGGAGTGCCACGCCGACGGCCGAGCCGAGGCGCTGGAAGAAGCTGACGGCCGCGGTGGCCGCGCCGATGTCCTCCTGGGCCACGACGCCCTGGACCGCGGTGATGATGGGCTGGAGCGTGAAGCCCGCGCCCACCCCGAGGACCATGCCCAGCAGGATCATCAGCCAGCTCGGGGTGTCGGCGTCGATGAAGCCCAGCGGGAGCAGCGTCGCCACCAGGAGGACGGCGCCGAGCACCGGGAAGATCCGGAAGCGCCCGGTGGCGCTCATCCGGTTGCCGGCGTAGACGGAGGCGAAGCCGACACCGATCATGGTCGGGACGACGGCGGTACCGGCGACGAAGGGCGACATGCCCTTGACCGCCTGGAAGTACACGGGCAGGAAGACCACGCCGGTGAACAGCGCCAGGCCCGCCACCAGGCTGTAGACGGAGCCGAGGGAGAACAGCCGCAGCCGGAACAGCGTCATCGGCACCACGGGTTCGGCGGCCCGCCGCTCGACGAGGACCAGGGTGACGCCGAGTACGAGGGAGAGGGCGAGCAGGCCCAGCGAGAGCGGGTCGGTCCAGCCGCGGGCGCCACCGGCCCAGCTCAAGTACAGCAACAGCGGGGTGGTGGCGGCGATCACGAGGGTCGCGCCCAGGTAGTCCACCGTGTGCGGGCGGCGTTCCCCGGCCACCCGCAGGGCGGAGACGGTGACGAACAGCGAGAGCAGTCCGAGCGGTACGTTGATCAGGAAGATCCAGCGCCAGCCGATGGCGTCCACCAGACCACCGCCGACGAGCGGCCCGGCCAGGGTGGCGATGCCGAAGACGCCGGCCACCATGCCCTGGTAGCGGCCCCGTTCACGGAGCGGGACGACATCGGCGATCACCGACAGCGCGAGGGCGTAGAGCGCGCCCGCGCCGAGGCCCTGGACCGCGCGGGCGGCGATCAGCTGGCCGATCTCCTGGGCGACCCCGCACAGGACGGAGCCGGCGATGAACACGCTGGTCGCCACGATGAACACGATGCGGCGGCCGAACTGGTCGGAGACCTTGCCCCAGACCGGGGTGCTGGCCATCGAGGTCAGCAGGTAGGCCGTGATCACCCAGGCCAGGTTCTCCAGGCCGCCGACGTCGCTGACGATGCTGGGCAGGGCGGTGCTGACCACCGTCTGGTCCAGCGCGGAAAGTAAGAGGCCGGTCATCACGCCGGCCACGGCGCGATTGATCTGTTTCTTGCTCAGCCCGGTTTCGGCCGAGGCCTGCGCATCCGACGACGTTGCCATGGGCAGTCAGGGTCCGGTCCGCGCGGGGCCGTCCCCCGTCCCCCTTTCCAGTCCGCGCGTGCGGTGTTCCCGCATACGGCATTTCGATGATCTTCTTGGCCTGGTCTCGTCGCGGGTCCGACCCAACGACCTTTCACCGCAAGCGACTTCAGGACGCCCGCACAGGCGCGGGACAATACCCGGCCGGTCGGTCCCCTGTCATGCCTTCGGCCGCCGCTCGTGTCCGTCGGCCGAGGGATGTCCCAAAACCGCCGTCCACGGGCGGCGCGCCGGTGGCGCTCACGTGAAGGCGAGGCGCAGCGGCGACCGCTGCGCGGCAGCGAGCGGCGTGGACGCCTCGGCCGCCACCGGCACCGGCTGCGGCACCGGCTGCGGCTCGGGCTGCTCCGGCTGCTCCGGCTGCCGGGGCGCGGGCCGCTCCAGCCACAGCCGGCGCCGCTCGAAGGCGATGGGCGGCCGGCTCCTGCGGCGCGGGCCGGCGGCCGCGAGCCGCTCCGCCGGCGCCTGCGCCACCACGACGTGGGCGTTGGTGCCGCCGAAGCCGAACGAGCTGACTCCGGCCACCCGGGGCAGTCCCGGCAGCGGCCATTCCCGTACCTCGGTGGCCAGCGCGAACGGGGAATCCTCCAGCTTCAGCCGGGGGTTGGGCTCCTCGCAGTGCAGCGTCGGCGGCACGATGCCGTGCTGCACCGCCAGCAGCGCCTTGAGCAGACCGACCGCACCGGCGGCGTGCAGCAGGTGGCCCACGTTGGTCTTGACCGAGCCGAACAGGCACTGCCCGGCCCGGGCGTCGCGGTCCTCGTCGAAGACGGTGCGCAGGGCGCGGAACTCCAGCGGATCGCCGATCGCCGTGCCGGTGCCGTGCGCCTCGATCATGCCGACCTCGGCGGGGGCCCGCCCGGCGGCGTGCAGCGCCCGCCGGACGGCGGCGGCCTGGGCGGCCGGATTCGGTGTGGTCAGGCCCATCGTCCGGCCGTCGTTGGTGACCGCGGAGCCCTCGATGACCCCGTGCACCGGGTCGCCGTCGCGCAGGGCGGCGTACAGCGGCTTCAGCAGCAGGACGACGCTGCCCTCGCCGGGGACGAACCCGTTGGCGCGCCGGTCGAACGCGGAGCACCGGCCGGTGGGCGACAGGGCTCCCGCGGCCGAGAACTCCAGGTACGGCTCCTCGTCCAGCAGGATGCTGGCGCCCCCGGCGACGGCCGCCTCGATCTCGCCGCTGCGCAGGCTCTGGCAGGCCAGGTGGATCGCCACCAGGGACGAGGAGCAGGCGCTGTCCACGACCAGGTGGGGGCCGCGCAGATCGAAGTGCTGGCCGACGTGGGAGGCGACGAAGTTGGGGTCGGACTCGGGGACTTCGGCGCGCATCGGGCCGCGCGCGGCGTATCCGGTGCCGCGCGCGCCGGCGAACACGCCGACGTCCCGGCCGGCGAGTTCGGGCCCTTCGAGACCGGCGTCGCGCAGGCAGTCGGCGGTGGTCTCCAGGAACAGCCGGATCGTCGGGTCGAGGTAGCGGGCCTGGGTCTCGGTCAGGCCGAAGTGGCCGTCGTCGAACTCCTCGATCCCCTCGACGAAGCCGCCCCACTTTCCGACGGTGCGGCCGGCGCCCGCAGTGGGCCGGTAGAACCGGGAGGCGTCCCAGCGCTCGGGCGGAACCTCCCCGATGGCCAGGTGCCCGGCGCGCAGGTTGCGCCAGAAGGTCCCGACATCGGGCGCCCCGGGCAGCCGGCAGGCCATCCCGATCACCGCGATGGCATCCCGTTCGGGCGCGGGCGCGGCGGGCCCCGTCGCGTCGGGCGCTGACCCCGTCGCGGCGAACGCGGTCTCGCCGGGCGCGGGCGGCACGGGCGCGGACAGAGCGGACGCGGGCGACACGGGCGGCGCGGAGGCAGGCGGCGCGGACTCGGACAGCGCGGGCGGTACGGACACGGGCGGCAGCAGCGCGGGCCCGCCGGGCGCGGACGCGGACGGCGCGGCGGGTGCGGCGCCGGTCGGCTCCGGCTCGCGGACCTCCTGCGGCGGCCAGGGCCCGTTGGTGTCCGCGGCGGCGGCCGGGGGCGGCGGCTGCGGCACGGACTCCGGGGCCGGGTCCGGGTCCTCCGGCGGCAGGATCTCCTGCAGCCGGACCGCCAGCGTCCGCAGCGTGCTGTACTCCAGCAGCAGCGCCGGGTCCAGGGCCTGTCCGACCCGCTGTTCGATCGCGTCGAGGAGCTCGCCGAGCATCACCGATTCCACCCCCAGTTCGGCGAATTCGGCGAGCGGGTCGAACTCGGCGGCCGGAATGCCGACCACCCCCGCGAAGATGCCGGTCAGCCACGCGGGCACGGTACGGCGCGGAGCGGGAGCGGCGGCCGGCGCCGCCGGTACGGGCGCCTCCGCCACCGGCCCGGCCGGCCCGGCGGGGGTCGCCAGCCGGAGCAGTTCGCCCGGGTCCGTGTCGCGCAGGGTCCGCAGGGCCACCACCGGGCCGCCGGTGCCGGAGGCGATGACCCGGTCGAGGGCCCGCAGCGCCTCCTCGTCCCCGGCCGAGTCCAGCCCGAAGCGGGCTCCCGGGTTCTCGGCCCCCCGCCGCGCCCCGCTGTCGCGCCACATCGGCCAGGCGACCGAGTGCACCCAGGGCGTGACCTGCGCCAGTTGCTCGGTGAAGTCGTCGACGAAGCTGTTGGCCGCCGCGTACTCCAGCACCCCGGCGGCCACCGGCGGCACCACCGCGGCCAGGGAGGAGAAGGCCACCAGGAAGTCGGGGCGGTCGGGCAGGCACAGCTGGTAGAGCACCTCCAGCGCGTCGGCCTTGGGTTCCAGGACGCGCCGGACGTCGGCCGTGTCCCGCCCGGCGAACGACCCCACGGCCGGGGTCACCGCCGCGCAGTGCACGGCCCCGCGCACCGGCCCGCTGTCCTCCCGTACGCCCTGGAGGAACTCTTCGAGCCCGGCCCGGTCGAGCAGGGACCCCCGGTGTACGTGGACCCGCGCCCCGGCGCCCTCCAGCGCGCGCACCGATGCGACGGCGGCCCGGGCCTCGGCGCTCAGGTCCGGGGCGTCCCAGCGCTCGGCCGGGGGCAGGGAGCGGGCGCCGAGCAGGGCGAGGTGCCGGGCCCCCCTCTCGACGAGGTGGCGGGCGACGCGGGAGCCGATGCCGCGGGTGGCGCCGGTGAGCAGGTACGCCCCGAAGTGGTCCAGCCGCAGGGCCGGGGGCGGCGGGCCGGTGAGCGGGGTCAGGGCCGGCAGGTAGCGCCGCCCGGCGCGGTGCACGGCCTCCCCGTACGCGTTGCCGGGGAGCGCGGACAGCAGCTCGGCGACCTCCGTGCGGGGGTCGCCGACCCGGTCGTCGAGGTCGAGGGTGACGCCGGTGAGGTGGCCGGTCTCGGCGCCGAGGAAGCGGACGAACCCCGCCATCCGCGCGCCCGCGTCGTGGCCGGGCGCGCCCTGGACGGCGCGTCGGCCGCGGGTGGCGTGCAGGACGTGCAGCGGGGCCCGGCCGCCCGCCCGGCGGGCGGCGCCGGTCGCGGTGAGCCGCTGGAGCAGCGCGAGCCGCACCGGCCAGGGTCCGGCGGTGCCGGGGGCCCGGCCGAGGTCGGTGAGGTCGAAGACGCCCGCCAGATCGGGGTGGGCGGCGAGGGCCCGGTCGGCGAGTTCGGCGCCGGAGCCGCCGGTGAGGACCCCGTGTGCCTCTCCGTCGCCGGAGTCCTCCCGTATCAGGTGGACGCGGTCGGCGCCGAGTTCGGCGACGAGGGCGCGGGCCAGGTCCCGGCCGGCGGCCCCGTACAGGCACAGCAGGCTGCCGGCGGGCCGGCCCGGGGCAACGGTCACGGGGCCGGCCTCGTGCCAGGTCCTGCGGTACAGCGGCAGCTCGCCGGGGGCCCCCGAGGGCGGCGCGGGCACCGGCGCGGCCGGGCCGGGGGCGGCCGCCGGCTCGGGCAGCCAGCAGCGGGTACGGGCGAACGGGTAGGCGGGCAGCGGCAGGACCCGCGGCGGGCGTCCGGTGGACGGCGCGGTCGCGACCGGCCGGCCGGTGACCCACTGGCGGGCGAGCTCGGCCGGGTCCCCGGTGAGCGGGGGCGCGTCCGGCTCCCGGCCGGAGGGCGCGCGGCCGTGGAGCAGGGCCGTCGGGTCGCCGTCCAGGTGACGGCGCAGCAGGCCGGCCAGCTCGTCGGTGCCCGAGACCACCGCCGCCGCGCGTTCGCGCAGGTGGTGGCGGCCCTCGGCGAGGGTGAAGGCGAGGTCGTCGAGGTCGGTGTGCGGGTGCTCGCTCAGGTGGTCGAGCAGGCGGGTGACGACCTCGCGCAGCCGGTCCTTGTCGTAGGCCGACAGCAGGACGGGCACGGGCGCGGGAGCGGCCGGGGTGGCGGGCCGCGGGGCGTCCGGGGCCAGGTGGGCGGGCGGCTCTTCGAGGACGACGTGGGCCAGTGTGCCGCCGGCGCCGAAGGAGCTGACGCCGGCCCGGCGCGGTGCCCCGTCGGGCGGTGTCCACTGCCCCGTCGACCGCTGGACCCGCAGGGGCGAGGAGGCCCAGTCGATGTCCGGGTTGAGTTCGTCGGCGTGCAGGGAGGGCACGAGGGTGCGGTGCGCGAACTGGAGCACCACCTTGGCGATCCCGGCGAGGCCCGCGGAGGCCTCGGCGTGGCCGATGTTGGACTTGACCGAGCCGATCGGCAGGGTGGCGCGGCCGGTCCGGTCCGGGCCGAAGATCCGGTGCAGGCCGTCGGCCTCGATGGGGTCGCCGAGCGCGGTGCCCGCGCCGTGCGCCTCCAGGTAGCCGATGTCGCCCGGGGCGAGGCCGGCGTCGGCCAGGGCCTGGCCGACCACCTCCGCCTGCGCGGTGGGGCTCGGTACGATCCAGCCGTTCGTCCGCCCGGCGTTGAGCACGGCGGTGCCGGACACCACGGCGTGCACCCGGTCCCCGGCGGCCTCGGCGGCGGACAGCGGTTTGAGGATCAGGGCGCAGACCGCCTCGGCGGGCACCATGCCGTCCCCGCCCTTGCCGAAGCTGCGGCAGAGGTGGTCGCTGGACGCGCCGCCGAGCCGCTCGATCTGGCGGAACTTGTTCGGGTGGAGCGAGAGGTTGGTCGCGGCGACGACCGCGGCCTCGCACTCGCCGGCGCGCAGGGCGCGGGCGGCCAGGTGCAGCGCCACCAGGGACGCGGAGCACATGGTGTCCACGGTCATGCTGGGGCCGCGCAGGTCGAAGGCGTACGAGACCCGGTTGGCGATGCCGGCCACGGTGGAGCCGCTGTCGGCGGGCGCGCCGAGGCGGCTCTGCTCGACCCCGAAGTACGGGTACTCGTTGTACATGGAGCCGACGTAGACGCCGACGCGCGAGGCGTGGGCCGCGCGCAGCCGGCGGGCCGGGTAGCCCGCGTCGTCCAGGGCCTCCCAGACGGTCTCCAGACAGAGGCGCTCCTGCGGGTCCATCAGCTCGGCGTGCCGGGGGCTGATCCCGAACAGCAGGGGGTCGAAGCGGTCGACGTCGGCGAGGTAGCCGCCGTGCATCAGGGAGGCGGGCCAGCCGGGCCGCAGCCGGTCGGCGGGCACCGGTCCGACGGTGGTCGCGCCGGTACGCAGCACCTCCCAGAACTCCGCCAACGACGCCGCCCCGGGAAAGCGCCCGGCGATCCCGACAACGGCCAGCGGCTCCCCGCCCCCACCGCGGGGCCGTACGGAACGGGGCGCGGGGGCCGCCTGAGCCGCCTGGGCCGTCGGCG
The DNA here is from genome assembly GCF_003721495.1 of Streptomyces sp. ADI95-16. Classification (NCBI taxonomy): domain Bacteria; kingdom Bacillati; phylum Actinomycetota; class Actinomycetes; order Kitasatosporales; family Streptomycetaceae; genus Streptomyces; species Streptomyces sp. ADI95-16. Next base: position 870,445 of record NZ_CP033581.1, read on the forward strand.
CGGTTGAGGGGGCGGTGTGGCGGGTGGCCAGTACCGCGGCGACGGCGGCGAGGGTGCCGTGCTGGAAGAACAGGGTCCGGCTGCGTTCGCCCAGGTCCCGCTCCAGACGCGTGTTCAGCCGGGTGATCAGGAAGGAGCTGAGCCCGAGTTCCTCCAGCGCGGCGTGCGGCAGCACCTCCGCGAGCTCCACTCCCGCCGTCTCGGCGAACACCCGGCACAGGTAGTCCACCGCCCAGGCGTCGGTGGCGGCCGCCGGGGCGGCGGCCGGAGCCGGGCCCGGAGCGGGATCCGGGGCGCCGGGCACCGGGACGACGGCCAGGGCCGGAGCGGCCGGGGCCAGAGCCGGGGTCGCGGCCGCGGCCGCGGCCGGAGCCGGAGCCGGAGCCAAGGCCGGAGCCGCGGCGGCGGACGCCGGAGCCGGAGCCGGGGCGGCGGCCGGGGGCGCGGTGTCTTCGAAGGGGTACGGCGGCAGCACGACGCGGCGCGCCGGTGTCGGCCACAGCCGGCGCCAGGCGACGTCCTGGCCCGCCAGCCACGCGGCCAGTGCCTCCTGGGGGTCACCCGGCACCGTGGGGGCGCCGCCGTGCGCGGCGGGGACGTGCACCACCGAGGTCCGGACCGCCGCCGACGGCCGCGCGTGCGCCACGTCGTCGAGCGCGGCGCGCAACTCCGCGGAGGTGCGGCACAGTACGGCGAGGCGGTGGCCGAGCGGCACCCGTCCCGTCTGGCTGGTGAAGGCGATGTCGGCGAGCTCGGGAGCCCGCGGGCCCTCCCCCGCGTCGACGAGGAAGTCGTGGTACAGGCGGGCGAGGCGTACCAGCCTCTCGTCGTCGGCTGCCGAGAGGAGGACCATCTGTACCTGCTCGCTGTGCACCACGCTCACCCCTGTCGTCCGGCGTCGTTGTTACGGGACGGACGCTAGCGGCGCACGGGCGTACGGCCCGCTCACTCCTGAGCGTCGCGGCGGGCCCGCCCGGGGTCGTCCTCGACCGCGCAGGCGTCCCACAGCCGGGGCAACAGGCTGCCGGGGCCCGCCTGGTGGAGGGTGGTGACCCCGGCCGTCCTCAGGTAGCGCATGCTGGCGGACCAGTGGACCGGCCGGTAGAGGTGCTGGGCCAGCAGCTCGGCCATCCGTTCGGGGACGTGCGGCCGGGCGGTCACGTTGGAGATCACCGGGATGCGGGGGGCCGCGAAGGAGACGCCGGCGAGCACCTCGGCGAAGCCGGCGGCCGCCTCGGCCATGTAGCGGGAGTGGCCGGGGTTGGGGGCGTCGATCAGGGTCGCCTTGGCGGCGCCGCCGGCGCGGATGACCGCGGCGAGCGCGCGCAGCGATCCGGTCGGCCCGGCCAGCACCGTCTGGTCGGGGGCGTTGAGGTTGGCGAGGTCGAGGTCGGCGAACCCCTCGGCGGCCATCACCGCGGTCAGTTCGGCGGCGCCGATGCCGGTGACGGCCAGCATGCCGCCGGGCACCGGGCACCGGGAGATCAGCCGGGCCCGGGTGAGCGCCAGCCGCAGTCCGGTGGCGAAGTCGACGCATCCGGCGTGGCACAGCGCGGTCAGTTCGCCCATGCTGTGGCCGACGAGGTAGTCGGGGTCCGGCCGGTCGAGCGCGGCGAGCCGGGTCAGGACGAAGAGGGTCGGCTGGACCCGGGTCAAGTGCCGCTCGGAGCTGCCGGGTTCGGCGGTGAGTACGGGGCGCAGCGGGTGGCCGAGGATCTCCTCGGCCTGCGCGGCGGGTCCGGGGTGCCGGTCGAGCAGGCCGGCGCCGCTGTGACCGCGCAGCGCCCCCTGCCCGGGGAAGGCGAGCGCGGTCAGCACGGGTCTACCCCTCCCACGGCATGCGCTGGTGGTGGACGAAGTTGTCGATCCGGGTGCGGACGACCGGTGAGGCGAGCAGCCGGGCGAAGACCTCGCCGGCGTGGGCGCGCGCGGTGTCGGGGATCGGCGCCAGGCCCGCGCAGTACGCCTTCGCCTCGGCGACGGTCGGCCGGTCGAGTTTGGTGACGCGGCCGAGGAGGCGGCGCAGTTGCTGCCCGTGCGGGCCCTCCACCTCGTCCACCAGCCCGGACAGGCGTGCGTCGGCGGCGGAGACGGATGCGGTGGACAGGGTCATCGCGTAGGCCCGCTGGAAGCCGACCCGGCGTACCAGGAACGGCAGGATGTTGCAGGGCAGCAGTCCCCACAGGGCCTCGGGCAGGCTGAAGCTGCTGCGCTCGGTGGCGATGACGAGGTCGCAGGCGGCGGCCAGGCCGACGCCGCCGCCGACGGCCCGGCCGTCGACGGCCGCCACCACGGTCACGGGGACCTCGGTGAGCCGGCGCAGCAGGTCGAAGAACTCGCCCCCGGCGTCGGCGTCGTCGTCGGCCGAGAGCTCGGCGAGGTCCATGCCGGTGCACAGGCTGCCGCCGCTGCCTTCGAGGACCACGGCCCGGGTCCGCGGATCGGCGGCGGCGCGTTCCAGGGCGTCGCGCAGCAGTGCCACGTCCTCGGCGGTGAGGCTGTTCTGGCGGTGCGGCCGGTTGATCACGAGGCGGGTGACCGGCCCGTCCTGGTCGGCGAGGACGGCGGGGCCCGCGGCGCCCGCGGGGCCCGCGTCGGGGCCGACGGTGGGGGCGCTCATCAGCTCCACCTGTACGTGCGGTGGTAGCCCTCGATGCGGTCCAGCACCAGCAGCCCGCGGCCGGTGAACTCCTTGCCGAGGTCGCCGTACTCGTCGAGGTCGAAGACGGCCTCGCGGACGCCGAACTGCGCGCGGTCGCCGTCCTTGGCGACGCTGTCGTACTCGGCGACGGTGAGGGGTCTGCGGGCGGCGAGGGCTTCCTCGACGCCGAGCGCGGCGAGGTCTTCGACGGCCCGCGGGTGGATGACGCCGCTGAAGAACTCCGAGGCGCAGCCGGATCCGTAGGAGAACAGGCCGACGCGCCGGGGCTCGGGGAAGCTGCCGTGGCGGATCAGCGAGCAGAGCGCCAGGTAGAGCGAGGCTGAGAAGATGTTGCCGACTTCCGCGCCGTACTCCTGGGAGGGGCGCACCCGTTGTTCGTAGTCGGAGTCCACCTCGTGCTGGCCGGCTTGCCGTTGCTGGCGCAGCAGCCGCCGGTGGGCGCCGCGCACCATGCCCACGAACGGGGTGTGGAAGGCCAGGTAGGCGAAGCTGTCGACGATGTCGGCGCCGTCGACCCGGTCCCGGTACGCCGTGAAGGCCCGTTGCAGGCATTCGAGGTAGGCCAGCATGGACACGTCCTGGTTGACGACGTCGATGCCGGGGCCGGGGCGGAAGGTGTCCATCACCTCGAAGGTGTGGAAGCCGTGGGCGCCGAGGTCGATCTCCAGCGTGGTGGCCTCGCGGCCGACCAGCATGGCGACGGCGCCGGCGCCCTCGGCGCCCTCCCACTGCTCGCCGAGCGCCGGGACTCCGGCGGAGTCGGCGGCGATCACCAGGGCGAGGGCGTCGTCGTAGGGGCTGGCGTGCACCATGCCGACCGCGGTGTGCAGTGCGGCGGTGCCGCCGTAGCAGGCCTGTTTGACCTCGAAGGAGCGGCAGCGCGGGCTGAGTTCGAGGTAGTGGTGGACGTACGTGCTGAGGGACTTGCCGAGGTCGACGCCCGACTCGGTGGCGACCACGACCGCCTCGATGCGGTCCCGTTCGGCCGGGCTGAGCCGGCGGACCAACGGCAGGGCGGCGTTCACCGCGTTGGTCACCGCGTCCTCGAACGGCATGTTGACCGATTTTCGGCTCATCATGAGGTTGCCGAAGCGGCTCATGTCGTGGCCCCGTGTCTCGTACAGGGTCCTGATGTCGACGCAGATCCGTCCCACGTAGGGATGGAGGGCTCTGATTCCGACGCCCATGCGGCTCTCCCGTCTGCCGGAATGCCCCGGCGTCCGTCCGGACGGCGCCGAGCATGCCCCGGATCGCCGCATGATGACTGCGCACAATTGCGCAGTCCCGATTCGCCTCTGAGATCACACTTAAGAGTGAACGGATGTCTGGAAGAGATCCCTCGGTTCCGGCGCGTCCGCTAGGAGGTTCAGACGCGATGCCAGGTCCCGCAACGGTGGCGCACGTGTGGTGCCGGGCGCTCGCAGACGGCGCGGCCGCTCCCGGCTCCGTGCCGGCGGCCGATGACGTCGAGTGGGCGCTGTCGCATGCCGAGCGGGTGCGGCGCGAGCGGCTGCGGCGGGCGCAGGACCGCGTCCTGTACACGGCCGCCTGGGGTCTGGTGCGGCACGCCCTCAGCGAGGTCGAGCCCCGGGTGGCGCCGGACGAGTGGCACTTCCTGCGGGCCGGGCTCGGCCGTCCGGAGGTGCAACACCCCTCCTGGGCGCGCTCGTTGCGGTTCAACCTCTCGCACACGGAGGGGGTGGTGGCGTGCGTGGTGACCCGCGGCGCGCGGTGCGGTGTCGACGTGGAGCGCATGGGCCGGCCGCTGGCCCTGCACCGGCTCACCCGGTCCGTGCTGTCGGCGGGGGAACAGCGCGAGTTCGACCTCGCTCCGCCGGGCCGGCGGCAGGAACTGTTCTACCGGTACTGGACGTTGAAGGAGGCGTACCTCAAGGCGATCGGTACGGGTATGCGCTTCCCCATGACCGCCTGCGAGTTCGAGGTCGGAACGCGGAGTCCGTCCCTGCGCTCGCTCGCCGCGGGCCCCGGGCACCTCCAGTACGCCTTCCGCCAGTGGCCGGTGCGCGGCAGCGGGTTCCTGGCCCTCGCGGTACAGGCCGGCGGGGTGCATGCTCGGGCTCCGGACGTGACCGTCCGCGTGCACGCGACGGGAATCGGTGATGACCGTTCTTGCCCCGCCTTGTTCTGATTGGATCCGACCCATGAGCGAACCGAGCATCTTTTTCGAGAGCCCGTCACAGTGGGAAGAGTGGCTGGATGAGCACCACGAGACCGAGCCCGGCATGTGGGTCAGGATCGCCAAGAAGGCCAGTGGCCTGCGGAGCATCACGTACGCGGAGGCGCTCGACGTCGCGATCTGCTTCGGCTGGATCGACAGTCAGCGCGACAAGGTCGACGACCTCTACTGGCAGCAGCGGTTCACCCCGCGCACCAAGAAGAGTCCGTGGTCCCAGGTGAACCGGGAGCGGGTGGAGCGGCTGGAGGCGGAGGGGGCGATCCGGCCCGCGGGCCGGCGGGAGATCGAGGCGGCCAAGGCCGACGGGCGCTGGGACGCCGCGTACGCCTCGCAGAGCAAGATGACCGTGCCGGACGACCTGGAGACGGCGCTGCGGGAGAATGATGCCGCAGCGGACTTCTTCGCAACCCTGGACAGCAAGAACCGGTATGCGATTCTATATCGCATCCAGAGCGCGAAGAAGGCCGAGACACGGGCCCAGCGCATCGAGAAATTCGTCACGATGCTGGCGAACAACGAGAAGATTTATCCGCGATGACACATGTGGCCGAGGTCCGGTCCGGCACCATCCAGAGCGACCGGACCCCGGCCACCATCGTGCGGTGCAGCACCTAAACAACGAGGCGGGGGTTTTCCGGGTGCATCAGGTAAAGCACGGTAATTCTGCTCTCTATCTTCGCATGCTGCAAAACATGGACAACAACAAAATCTCGTTGACACCCATCAATCTGGGGCGGGGCTACAACCTCTACACCTGCGGGGAGAGCATCGACGACCTGTACTTGATCGTCCAAGGCGGCATCAAACTGACCACCAGTGCGCACAGCGGGAAGGAGTGCATCCTGGACATCTGTCGACGCGGCGACGTGCTGGGCGCACTCTCGCTCATCCCCTCCGTGCACGAGGAGTCCGCGACCGCCATGCTGGACAGCCACGTGCTGCGCTTCAACCGCCGCGAGTTCGTCCGCATCCTGCGCAACGACCCGGACCTGTTCGAGATCTGGAGCCAGCACCTGGCCCAGCGGATCCGCGAACGGGAAAGCACCATAAAGCACCTGGTCACCATGAAGTGCGAATACCGGCTCGCCGCGATCCTGCTCGACCTGTCGCAGCGGTTCGCCGGCCACGGCCCGCAGTGGCAGCACATCGACGCCCGGATCACCCACGACGAATTCGCCGCCATGGTGGGAACCACCCGGTCGCGGATAGGGTTCTTCCTGAAGAATTTCAGCTGCCGGGGACTGGTCAAGAGGTTACCTGACGGCACGCTGCTCATTAATTCCGTCACCACGTCGGAATTCCTCGCCACGGACCCGAACGAGGAAGAGGCCGTCCTCCAGCCCATGGCGTGACGCGAAAGGCAGCAAAGGCGGTACCGGGTGACTCCGTTACCGCCTGACCCACACAACCCGGCGGGCAGCCCCAGACGATGACGCACCTCGTCTTCGGCGGCGCCCGGCGTCGGCGCGCCGCGCCGGAACGCGAGGGCCGGGCCCGTGGGGTACGGGCCCGGCGTCGATGGTCGGGGTTCCGGAGATCCGGGGATCCGGTGGGTCAGACGCGGTCAGACCCGGTCGGCCGCGATCAGGACGTACTGGAACGAGCCGTCCTTGTACGAGTTGATGAACGCCTCTTCGATGCCGGTGACCAGGGAGGACGTGGCCCGCAGCTCCCAGTAGGGCAGGGTCGCGGGGGTCAGGTCGATGACGGCCTGCGGAACGAGGCGGTTGTCGGCCATGGCCCGCATGTACTCGCGGCGGGAGTGGATGTTGCATTCGAAGTGCGCGTTGATCTGCGAGACCCACTTCGACGGCTGGCCGTAACGGGGGTTCCAGCAGCCGGTGATGGTCACGTAGCGGCCGCCGACCGCCAGGACGCGGGAGTGTTCGGCGAACAGGTCGTGCAGGTCGACGTACATGCTCGACTCGTTGTTCCACGAGGCCGCGGCCCGGCCGGTCTCGAACGGCGTGCCCAGCATGTTGCAGACGCGGGCCCGGACGGAGTCCTCGATGCCGAGTTCACGGGCGCGGCCGTTGGCGAACTCGGCCTGCTTGGCCGACAGGGTGACGCCCTCGACCTTGCATCCGAAGCGCTGGTGGGCCATCACCATCGAGCCGCCGCGGCCGCAGCCGGCGTCCACGAGGGTGTCGCCCCGGCCGATCTCGCCGAGGTGGTCCAGCAGGATGTCGGTCTGCGCGGACTCCAGGCGGTGGAGCTCGGCGATCAGCTTCTTCTCGTATCCGCTGTCCGCGGGGTCCCCGAGGGACGCGTGGTCGACGTCACCGATGCCGTAGTGGTGGTGGTAGAGGCCGTCGACATCGCCGAGGCGCAGGTTCACCGGCCGGGCCTCGTGGTCCCAGTAACGGGCGATGTCGCCCTGGTAGGGCGTCGCCGGGGAGGGGATGAACGCGGTGGTGGCGGGGGCGATGGTGAGCTCGGTGTTGGTCACGGATAAGTCCGTCCTTACCAGAAGTCGGGCAGGCTGTAGCGGTAGGTATTGGTCTGGTGCCAGTAGTGGTTGCCGTCGACCCAGGCGGCCACGCCCCGCAGGAAGCGCGGCACGCTCGGCACGGGGCAGGCCGCGGCCAGCTCGGCGGCCTCGGCCTCGAAGGCGTGCATCAGGTCGTTGTGGACCTCGACCGCCTTCAGGTACGCGTCGCGGACGTCGCACCCCTCCTGTTCGGCCACCACGACGGGCAGGTTCAAGTGCCGCCCTGGACTGGCGAGTTCCTTGGTGTAGGAGTAGAGGTCGTTGACGATGGTGGTCGCGTTCCCGGCGAGCGCGATGACCCGTTGCACGGCGGGCTGGGCGTGCAGGTCCGCCGGCAGTTCGTAGCCGCCGACGGTGTCGGTGATGGTGGGGCAGGGGCGGAAGTTGTTGAACTGGCGCATCGCCAGGTACTCCCACACCTGCGGGACGTAGTCCGTCTCGGCCCAGGCGGCCTCGGCGAGGTAGCCGAGGTGCAGCCGGGCCATGTCGTGCCGGTACCGGTCGGCCTGGGAGGCGGTGGCCTCCCGGGTGAAGTACTCCATGGCCGATCGGTAGGCGCGCCGCGGGGCGTCCGAGTGGAGCGACTCCTCCCAGTCCGGCGCGTACTCCTTCGTCGTGTGGAGGGCGTCGAGCGCGGTGTGCGCCAGCAGGAGGCGCCCGCCGAGGCCGACGGGCGAGCCTCCGTGGTCCTCGCAGTAGCAGTCGTCGACCACGTTCTCGGCGACCATCAGCCGCGTGGCGATCATCAGGTGGTCGACGGTGGGGGCGTCCGGATGGCAGGCGACCATGTAGCGGCCCACGGAGAACCCGTCGAACTGGTCCTCCCACTCCGGGGGGTACAGCTCGACCTCGTCGACCGCCCATTCCTTGATCCGGCGGCTGACCTCCTCGACCCGTACGGGGTCGGGCTCGGGCACCGGGTGGTGGTAGAGGCCCGGGACCGGACGGCCCGACGCCGCCTCGGCCGGCTCCGCCGCGGGGGCGGGCGGCTCTTCGCGCCGGGACAGGAACAGCCCTGCCGTGCCCAGCCCGCTGGGGCCGCGCAGGATCCGCTCCATGGCGGGGTTCGGGGTCCTGACGGGCGCGGCGGGCGCGGCGGGGGCCGGGGGCGCGGCGGGCAGGACGGGCGGGGCGGGCGGACCGCCGCCGAAGGCTTCGACCCCGCGGCCGTGGCCGTGGGTCCCGAAGCGGGCCGCGGCGGCGGGGAGGCTCGACTGCAGGGGGGAAGGCCCGGGATCGGGCATCCGTGGCTCCTTGGTGGGTGGTGGGGCCGTCCCGGATCCCTGATCCCGGGCAGGACGGTCCGGGCCGGGCCGGTCAGTCGTTCCTGCGGGCGATCTGGACGTTCTCCAGCACACCGAGCGCGTCGGGCACCAGGATCGCCGCGGAGAAGTAGGTGGTGACCAGGTAGGAGATGATCGAGCGCTCGTCGATGCCCATGAAGCGCACCGACAGGCCCGGCTCGTACTCCTCCGGCAGACCGGTCTGGTGCAGGCCGATGACGCCCTGGTTGTCCTCGCCGGTACGCATGACGAGGATCGAGCTGGTGTTCTCCTTGCTGATGGGGATCTTGTTGCAGGGCAGGATCGGGACCCCGCGCCAGGCCGGTACCTGCTGCCCGCCGAGGTCGACGTGGTCCGGGTAGAGGCCGCGGGCGTTGAACTCGCGCCCGATCGCCGCGATGGTCCGGGGGTGGGCGAGGAAGAGCTTGGAGCCGCGGCGGCGGCAGAGCAGTTCGTCGAGGTCGTCCGGGGTGGGCGGGCCGGAGTGCGTCTGGATCCGCTGCTTGAAGGCGGCGTTGTGGAGCAGACCGAACTCCCGGTTGTTGATCAGCTCGTGCTCCTGGCGCTCGCGCAGCGCCTCGACGGTGAGCCTGAGCTGCTCCTCGGTCTGGTTCATCGGCTCGTTGTAGAGGTCGGCGACCCTCGTGTGCACCCGCAGCACGGTCTGCGCGATGGAGAGTTCGTACTCGCGCGGGTTGAGCTCGTAGTCGACGAAGGTGCCGGGCAGTTCGGGTTCGCCGCTGTGGCCGGCCGACACGGCGATCTCGGCCTCGCCGTGCTTGTTCTGCCGCTGGTGCGGGAGCGAGCCGAACCGCTGGACGTGGGCGTGCAGGTGGGGCGCCGAGGAGAGCACCGCGTCGAAGTCGGCGCGGGAGAGGGTGAGCAGGGTGCCGGCGGTGGCGGCGGTGGCGGTGTAGTCCCACGTCCCGGCGCCGTCCAGGAGGGCGTGGTCCCCGAACCGGTCGCCGTCCGCGAGCACGCCGACGGCGACCTCGTCGCCGTACTTGCCTACGGCGGTCTGGTTGATCCGGCCGTGGGCGATCAGGTGGATCTCGCCTGCGGGGGCGCCTCGCTCGACCAGCACCTCACCGGCGCGGAAGTCGCGCTGGACGCACCGGCCCGCGAGCGCGGTCAGCACCTCCACGTCGTCGAAACCGCGCAGCATGGCGAGTTCGCCGAGCTCGCGGGGGATCACCCGGACGTGGGCGCCGTCCTGGACGAACTCGATGCGGCCGTCGCCGACGGTGTAGGTCAGCCTGCGGTTCACCCGGTAGGCGCCGCCCTTGGTCTCGACCCAGGGGAGCATCCTCAGCAGCCAGCGGGAGGTGATCTCCTGCATCTGCGGGGCGGACTTGGTCGTGGTGGCGAGGTTGCGGGCGGCCGCCGTACCCAGGCTGGTCTGCCGGGGCGGCTCCAGCCGCGCCTCCGGGCTGGTGTCCACGGTCATCGGGCGGGCTCTCCTTCGTGAGGCGGCGGTCGGCGCACGCGCGCGGCGGCCGGTGGAAGAAAAAAGAGGGTGAATATGCGGGTAATCCGTCCAGATTCGGGAGCACACTAGCCCCGGGCGCACCGCGACGACTCCCGAAAGGCGTTCGGATTACCTCGATGCGATGATCTTGACCCGCGGGGTGTTTGGAGATCGCCACGGCGGTATCCGGCCGGGTCGAACAGCCTCGTTCGGCCTGATCCTGACGCAACCTCGGAGGACCGGCCCGCCGGGGGGCGGCACACCGGCCCGTCCACGGCCCGTTCCCGGCCCGTCCACGGCCGGTACCCATCCCGGGGGCCCTTCCGGCGGGCCCCGCGTCGGCGCGGACCGGCCAGGGCGGCCGGTTTCCTTCGCACACCGCGCGGTGCTCCCGTCCGGCACCCCCGTGGCCCGTGAGGCGTAGCGCCGGGGCGGGTGGGCAGGGGCCTCCCGTGCGGGCGCCCCGGCGCCGGCCCCCCGCCCCGCCCCGGGCGGGGCCCCGAGCGTTGGAGCGCTGAGTTCGGATGAGCGGCAGTCCCGCGGTCTCCCGTCAGGAGTTCGACGCGATCTTCGCCGCGGTCCGTACGTGGGGCAGCTGGTCCCCGGCCGACCGCGGCGCCTGGAACCGGGTCACCCCCGACCACGTACGGAGGGCGACGGCCCTGGTCCGGTCCGGGACGGCGGTCCCGCTGGGGCTGCCCTGGGACACCCGGGCCGGCCCGGACAACGACAGGCCCGCCCTGCACCACATGACGGACCTCGGTGACGTGGAGGCCCCGGAACCCGCCACCTACAAGGACTTCATCGCCGCCGATTTCCACGGCAAGGCCGTGAGCCACCTGGACGCCCTGGCACACGTCGCCTACGGGGGACGGCTCTACGACGGGCGGACGGCCCGCGAGGCCGTCGACGCCTCGGGCGCGCGTTTCGGCTCGGTGGCGGCGCTCGGCCCCCTCGTCACCAAGGGCGTGCTCCTGGACCTGCCGGCCGTCCTCGGGGTCGACTGGCTGGAGCCCGGGCACCCGGTCCACGCGCGGGACGTGGCCGCCGCGGAACGGGCCCTGGGGGTGACGGTCGACGACGGCTGCGCGGTGCTGCTGCGCTCCGGCCGCTTCCGCAGGCGCCGGGAACTCGGCCCCTGGGACGTCGGCGCCGCGAGCGCGGGCCTGCACGTGGACGCCGTGCCCCTGCTCGCCGGGCGTGCGATCGCCCTGCTGGGCGGCGACGGGGACAGCGATCTGCGGCCCTCGCCCGTCGAGGGCGTGCACTCCCCCGTCCACGCCCTCGCCGTGGCCGCCATGGGGGTGCCGCTGCTGGACAACCTGGACCTGGAGGCGCTATCCGCCGCCTGCGCCGGGGCGGGGCGCTACGAGTTCATGATCGTCGTGTCGCCGCTCAACGTGCCCGGCGGGACGGGTTCGCCCGTCAATCCGGTCGCGATCCTCTGATAAGAACAAAATGGGGAGGAATATACTCGAAAGGCACTCGAAGGGGCTCGGCGAGGGGATGATGCGCATGGGAGCGACGGGAGAGCAGATCGGCCCCGCACGCTCCCGTGAGCGGTTCCTCGGGGGCGAGGCGCTCACGGGCGGGGTGCGAAGCCCGATCATGAACTCCTGGCTGCGCTGCCAGTCGCTGGGGCTCTCACCGGACCAGACCGAGCTCCCCTACCGGGACGACTTCGATCCGGACAGCCGGCTCGTCCGCGCGGCGGCCCCGGTGCTCGACCAGCTGGCGTCCCGGTTCTCGGGCAGCCCGATGAACGTGGCCCTCGCCGACGCGGCCGGAACGGTGCTGGAGCGGCGCTTCGGGGAAGCGGGCCTGGCCCGCACCCTCCCGCCCATCCAGAGCGTGCCCGGCTTCGTCTTCGCCGAACGGGTCGCGGGGACCAACGGCATCGGCCTCGCCCTCGCCGAACGGCGGCTCGTCCAGGTCTACGGGGCGGAGCACTTCGCCCAGCGCTCCCAGTCGAGCGCCTGCTCCGCGACCCCGATCCGCGACCAGCTGAGCGGGGACATCGTCGGCGTGCTGTGCTTCGGGTACCCGCACAGCTACCAGGACCCCGCCCTGGCCGCCCTGGTCCGACGGGCCGCCGAGACCGTCGAGCGGCGGCTGATGGAGCAGCGGTCGGCCCGGGAGCTCGCGCTGCTGCGGACGTACCTCGACGCCGGCCACCTCGCCCACGGCGGCGCGGACACCGGGAACGGGCATCTGATCACACTGGCCGAGCTCGGTGACAGCGGGTTCGGCCGGGGCGATCAGCTGATCCTCAAGGAGAAGGCGACCGAGCTCATCTGCTCGACCCAGCGGGCCGCGGTGGAGGTGGCCCTGCCGCACGGGCGGGGGGTCACCCTGATGAGCCGCCCGGTCACGAGCCGCTCCGGGGTGGAGGGCGTCGTCGTCGAGGCCGTGCTCACCGGCGAGGCGTCCGCGGCCCGGCACGAAGGGCCCGCGAACCACGTGGCCGGCCCCACGCCCGCGAACCACGTCGCCGGCCCCACCCGGGGACTGGTGCTGGTGGGCGAGCCGGAAGTGGGCAAGTACGCCGTCGCGGCGCGGCGCCGGCTGGAGCTGCTGGCCGAGGCCAGCACCCGCATCGGCACCACCCTGGACGTGACCCGCACCGCCCGGGAGCTCGCCGAGATGGCGGTGCCGCGCCTGGCGGACTACGTCACCATCGACGTGCCCGAGGCCGTGCTGCGCGGTGAGGAGTCCGCCCATCCGGGGACCGAGCTGCACCGCGCGGTGGTCCACGGCGTCCGCGACGACTGCCCCTTCTATCCCGCGGGGCGGCGGGTGGAGCTCCGCGCCGGTACCCCCCACATGCGGTGCCTGGACAGCGGGCAGGAGGTGCTGGAACCCGATCTGAGCGCCGCCGTCGGCTGGATCGACCAGGAGCCCGAACACGCGCGCCGGATCCTCGACCGCGGCGTGCACTCCCTCGTCTGCGTCCCGCTGCTGGCCCGCGGCGTCCTGCTGGGGATCGCGAGCTTCTACCGGTCGCAGGACCCCGCGCCCTACGGGGACGACGACAGCCGGCTGGCCCGGGAGCTCGCCGCCCGCGCCGCCCTCTGCATCGACAACGCCCGCCGGTACACCCGCGAGCACACCCTGGCCCTGGCCCTGCAGCGGAGCCTGCTGCCGCACGGCATGCCCGAGCAGGGCGCCGTGGAGGTCGCGCACCGCTACCTGCCCGCCGAATCCGGGGTGGGCGGCGACTGGTTCGACGTCATCCCGCTCTCCGGCGCCCGTGTCGCGCTGCTCGTGGGGGACGTCGTCGGACACGGGCTGCACGCCGCCGCCACCATGGGCCGGCTGCGCACCGCCGCGCGCAACTTCGCCGAGCTGGAACTCGCCCCCGACGAGCTCCTCACCCACCTGGACAACCTCCTGGTGCGCCTGGACCGGGAGGAGGGGGGCGAGAACGACGCCGGCAGCACCGGGATCGTCGGCGCCACCTGCCTCTACGCCGTCTACGACCCCACCTCGCGGCTGTGCACGATGGCCCGCGCCGGGCACCCCCCGCCCGCACTGGTCCACCCCGACGGCGGTGTGGTCTTCCCCGAGCTGCCCGCCGGTCCCCCGCTGGGCCTGGGCGGTCTGCCCTTCGAGACCGCCGAGATCCGGCTCACCGAGGGCAGCACGCTGGTCCTCTACACCGACGGGCTCATCGAGGGCCGCCATCGCGACCTCGACGTCACCCTCGACCGGCTCAGCCGCGCCCTGGCCCACCGCGGCCGTACGCCGGAGGACACCTGCCGGGCGGTCATCGACGCCGTGGCGCCGGACCACCCGGAGGACGACATCGCGCTGCTCGTCGCCCGGACCCGTACGCTGCCCGCCGACCGGGTGGCCAGCTGGGACGTGCCCGCCGACCCGGCCGAGGTCTCCGGGGTCCGCGCGGCCGCCACCCGCCGGCTGGCCGACTGGGGGCTGGAGGAGCAGGCGTTCGCCGCGGAGCTGATGCTCAGCGAGCTGGTCACGAACGCGGTCCGCTACGGCACCGAGCCCATCCAGGTGCGCCTGATCCTCGACCGCACCCTGATCTGCGAGGTCTCCGACGGCAGCAGCACCGCCCCGCACCTGCGGCGGGCGGCCACCACGGAGGAGGGCGGGCGCGGCCTGTTCCTCGTCGCGCAGCTCGCCCACGCCTGGGGCACCCGCTACACCCCCCACGGCAAGGTCATCTGGGCCGAGTGCGCCCTGGACGCGGCCTGACCGGCGCGGCGCGCCCCGTACGGCGGTCCTGCCGGCCACCGGAGACACAGACCGCCACATATCGCCCATATCCCCATGGTCACCAGTAGCATCACCGGTGTTCCCCCTCGCTTCAGGCAGTCCCTCCCCACAGGCGGCCCCGGAGAAGTCCGTGCATGACACTCCCGTCACCTCGCCGAGCCCGCCCCCGCGCCCCGGCGCGGAACTCCTCGTCCGGATACGCGGCCTCGGCAAGCGGTTCGGCGGCACCGTCGCCCTGGACGGGGTCGACCTCGACGTCCACGGGGGCAGCGTCCTCGCCCTCCTCGGCCCCAACGGAGCCGGGAAGTCCACCCTCATCAAGGTGCTCGCCGGGGTCCATCACGCCGACGAGGGCGAGGTCACCGTGGCCGGGCACCCGCTCGGCTCCGAGGCGGCCCACCGCGCCATGTCCTTCATCCACCAGGACCTCGGCCTCGTCGAGTGGATGACCGTCGCCGAGAACATCGCCCTCGGGACCGGCTACCCGCGCCGCGGCGGCCTGATCTCCTGGCGCCGGACCCGGCGCCGCTGCGACGAGGCGCTGCGGATCGTCGCCGGACACCTCGACGCCGACGCCCGGATCGCCGACCTCGCCCCCGCCGAACGCTCCCTGGTCGCCATCGCCCGCGCCCTGGCGAGACGGGCGCGGCTCTTCGTGCTGGACGAGCCGACCGCCACGCTCCCCGCCGCGGACTGCGCCCGGCTCTTCGACGTCCTGCACGCCCTGCGGGACCGGGGGCACGGCATCCTCTACGTCAGCCACCGCCTCGACGAGGTGTACGAGGTCGCCGACACCTTCGCCGTCCTGCGCGACGGGCGGATCGTCAGCCACGGCCCCCTCGCCCCGTACGGCCCGGAGCGCCTGGTGCGCGACATCGTGGGCCACGAACCGGCGCCCCGCCCGCCGGCGGCCGCTCCCGTGTCCGGCGCCGGGCCCGCGCGCCGCCCGCCCGTGCTGAGCCTCGACGGCGTGCGGACCGCGCGCACCGGCCCCGTCAGTCTGGACCTGCGCGAAGGCGAGGTCCTCGCCATGGTGGGGCTGACCGGAGCCGGCCACGCGCACCTGGGCCGCGCCCTCGCCGGCGCGCTGCCGCTCCTCGGCGGGCGGGCGCTGCTCGACGGCCGTCCGTACCGCCCGGGCACGGTCGCCGCCGCCCTCGGCCGCGGCGTCGGTTTCGTGGCCGCCAACCGGCAGGAGGAGGGCTGCGCCGCGGAACTGACCGTTCGGGAGAACTTCCTGGCCAATCCCCGGGCGGCGGGGGTGCCTGCGTGGCACTGGCTGCGGCCGCGCCAGGAGCGCGCCGAGGCCGCCGACCTGATCGAGCGGTTCTCGGTGCTCCCCCGCGACAGCGAGGTGCCGATCGCCACCCTGTCCGGCGGCAACCAGCAGAAGGTCATGCTCGGCCGCGCGCTCCGGGGCGAGCCGCGCCTGCTGATCCTCGAAGAGCCGACGGCCGGCGTGGACGTCGGCGCCAAGGCCTCGATCCACCGGCTCCTCGACGAGGCGCTCGCCGCGGGCCTGGCCGTCCTGCTCGTCTCCACCGATTTCGAGGAGGTCGCCGACGTGTGCCACCGCGCGCTCGTGTTCGGGCGCGGAACCGTGGTGGCCGAGCTGGCCGGCGCGGACCTGAGCGTCACCGAACTCACCCGCACCGCCTCGGCCCTGCCCCCGGTCACCGGAAGCGCCGAGAGCCGGTGAGCCCTCCTTCCTCGCGTCGGTCCCTGCCGGGTCAGCGGCCGGGGCACGGCCACTTCATCGGCACGTACGGCCTGTTGGCCCTCACCGTCCTGCTCTTCCTGCTCTTCTCCGTCGCGCTGCCCGACACCTTCCCCACGCGGGAGAACGTCTCCTCGATCCTCTCCAACCAGTCCATCCCGGCCGTTCTGGCGCTCGGGGCCACGATCACCGTCGCGAGCGGCAAGTTCGACCTGTCCATCGGGTACGGCCTGGGCCTCGCGCACGTGCTGGTGCTGTACCTCATCGTCGAGGAGGGCTGGCCCTGGCCGCTCGCCTGCCTCGCCGTCGTCCTCGGCGGCACCCTCGCCGGCGCCGTGAACGGCGTCATCGTCGAATTCGCCCGCATCGACTCCTTCATCGCGACGCTCGGCACCGGCAGCATGATGTACGCCGTCACCGGCTGGATCACCGACGGGGGCCGCATCGTCCCGGGCCCGGAGGGCCTTCCCGCCGACTTCACCGGGATCTACGACGCCGCCTTCCTCGGCCTGCCGGTCCCCGCCTTCTACGTCCTCGGCCTCGTGATCGTGCTGTGGGTGGTGCTGGAGCGGCTGCCGTTCGGCCGGTACCTGTACGTCATCGGCTCCAACCCCCGCGCCGCCGAGATCATCGGCATCCCCACCCACCGGTACTGCGTCTACGCCTTCGCCGCGTCGAGCACGGTCGTCGGCTTCGCCGGTGTGCTGCTCGCGGCGCAGCAGCAGATCGGCAACCCGAGCGTGGGGCTGGACTACCTGCTGCCCGCGTTCGTCGGCGCCCTGCTCGGCGCCACCGCGATCAAGCCGGGCCGGGCCAACGCCCTGGGCACCCTGGTGGCGGTGGCCGTGCTCGCCGTCGGCCTCGCCGGGATCGGCCAGCTCGGCGCCCAGTTCTGGGCCACCCCGCTGTTCAACGGCGCCACCCTGCTCCTCGCGGTCGGGCTGGCCGGCTACTCCGCCCGCCGGCGGCTGCGGGCCGACGCAGCCGCCCCGTAGCCCGGTAGCCCGGTAGCCCGGTAGGACACCTCGCAGCGCACACCAGCCTCAGGAGCACCGTGGACCCGAACCGCAAGACCTCCCTCGCGGCCGCAGCCCTGCTGGCGGTGGCCGCCACCGCCCTCGCGGGCTGTGGGAGCGGCCCGTCGGACACCGGCGGCCCCTCCCCGGCCGGCGCGGGCTGCCCGGCCGTCCTCCAGGCGGCGCGGGCGGCCGTCGAGCGGGCCGAGCGCGCCGTCACCCCGTGGAACGGCCCCACCACCGGCCCCGCGGCGGTCCCCGGAAAATCCCTGGTCTACGTCGCGCAGACCATGACCAACCCGGGCGTCGCCGGGGTCGCGAACGCCGTCCGGGAGGCGGCGCGGACCATCGGCTGGACGGTCCGGGTGATCGACGGGCAGGGCACCCCGGCCGGCATCCAGGCGGCGCTCAGCCAGGCCGTCACCCTCAAGCCCTCGGGCATCGTCATCGGCGGCTTCGATCCCCGGCTGACCTCGCGGCAGGTGGCGCGGGCCGGGGCCGAGGGCATCCCGCTCGTCGGCTGGCACGCGCTCAGCTCTCCCGGCCCGAGCACGAGTCCCCGGCTGTTCACCAACGTCACCACGAGGGTGGAGGAGGTGGCGAAGGCCGCCGCGGACTGGGTCATCGCCGGGTCCGGGGGGCACGCCGGAGTCGTCGTCTTCACCGACGACTCGATCCCGTTCGCCGAAACCAAGTCCCGGCTGATCGAGGAGCGGCTGGCCGCCTGCCCCGGCGTGCGGCTCCTGGCGCAGGCGAACATCCCGATTCCGGACGCGAGCCGGCGCACCCCCCAGGAGGTCTCCTCGCTCCTGTCCCGCTTCCCGAAGGACTGGACGTACTCCGTCGCCATCAACGACCTGTACTTCGACGACGCCGCCCCGGCCTTCCGCGCCGCCGGAAAGCCGGGCGCCGGGCCGCCGCTCAACATCGGCGCCGGCGACGGCGACCCCTCCGCGTTCCGGCGCGTCAACAGCGAGCGGTTCCAGGCCGCCACCGTCCCGGAGCCGCTCGCGCAGCAGGGCTGGCAGATCGTCGACGAGTTCAACCGCGCCTTCGCCGGCCGGCCCGCCAGCGGCTACGTCGCACCCGTGCACATCTCCACCGCCGCCAACAGCGCCGGAGCCTCCTCCTGGGATCCCCAGGGGTACCGGGAGGCGTACGAGAAGATCTGGCAGGGCTGACGGGAGGGGCGGCACGGAACGGGGCGCGGCCGGCCCGGCGGGCGACCACCACCATTCTCCCGCGCGCCCGGCGGGCCCGGTGTGGGGGGCACGGACGGGAATTGTGCGGGGCCACCGCCCATGTGCGGGCGGCCCGGATGGCGTTGAGTCGGGCATGCCGATCGGCCGGCACGGACCCCACGTCAGCCGCGCGTCCCGCGCACGCCCTCCGAGGCACCACGGGGACGAGGACCTCGACGACCGTTTCGACCGGGTGGTCACCTTGGCGGGGGCGGCCGCCCTAGGAGGTGAGGTCGTGGGCGGAGTCGGCGAAGGCGGTCCGGTTCGGGTGGCCGGTTTTCCTCAGGAGGTTCGCGACGTGTTTCTCGACGGTGCGCAGCGAGATGTGCAGCCGGGCGGCGATGTCCTTGTTGCTGGTGCGTACGGCGACCAGCCGGGCGACCTCGAACTCGCGGGCGGTGATGCCGTACCGGCGCAGTGCGGGCGGCACCTGCTCCGTCCCGGTGCGCCGTTGCCGGACGGACGCGCCCATGCCGCGCAGCAGGGCCCGGCAGGCGCCGGCGGCCGCCCGGAGGCCGGCGCCGTGGAAGTACTCCTCCGCCTCGCGGAGCCAGTCGACGGGCTCGCCCCAGCCGTCCTCGTACGCAGCCCGCGCCACCAGGCGCAAGCACAGCCGGCGCGCCATGGGGTAGAGCTCGGCCGCCTCCAGGGCCTTGCCCGCGACGGCCGTCGCCTCCTCGGGCCGGCCCTCGCGGCCGAGCAGCACGGCGTGCGCCAGGCCGGCGAACTGGTGGTTCCAGCGGGTGCCGCCGGCGCTGGCCCGCGCGGCGGCGGCGAGGTGGCGCCGGCCCATGCGTCCGTCCAGTACGCCGAGCAGCAGGATGACGCCGTGTCTGCCGAAGTCGCCGGCCGCGGGGTTCTCGGCGTCGTGGGCGAGGGCCTGCGCGAACTCCTGGCGGGCCTCGTCGTGTCGCTCCTCCAGCAGCGAGCAGAACGCCCGGGCCAGCCCGTACGACAGCGCCCGGGCGGTGGGCTCGGCGTCGAGGAGCGGGGTGAGCCGTTCCAGCGCCTCCCGCATCTCGGGGCGCCGGCCCTGGTGGGCGCAGCGTACGGCCTCGGCGAGCCGCAGCGCGGCCAGGGGCCGGCCGAGCCCCAGGCGTGCCGCGTCGGCGGCGGCGTCGTGGATCAGGTCCCGGGCCTCCTCGAACGCGCAGCGCCGGATCCGGTCCAGCGCGAGGACGAGGCCGGCTTCGTGCGCGAGGGGGAGCAGGCCCATGCGCAGGGCCTCCCGGCGGGCCCGCTCGACGCGGGTCGGCCGGTCGTCGTGGCTCGCCGCGACCGTGGCCAGCTCCACCTCGGCACGGACGCGCAGGACGGGAAGGTGCCGCGCGAGGGCGATCGCGCGGGCCCGGCTGAAGTGGGCCACCGCCGCCGGTTCGTCCTGTTCCCGCTCCAGCCGGCCGAGCAGCAGCAGGGCTCGGCCGGCCACGTCGGGGAGGCGGGCGCGCTGGGCGCCGTCCACCGCCCGGCGGGCGAGCGCGGCGGCGGTGGCCAGCCGGTCGGGGGCCACCCGGCTCAGCTCGACGTGCGCCGCGGCGAGGTCCACCACGGGGGTGTGGGCCTCGGACGGGTGACCGTCGAGCAGCCGGCGGGCGGTGTCCAGGTGGGCGCGGGCCCGCGCGGGTCGCCCCCGCAAGGTGGCGATCTCGCTGAGCCGGGCGTGCAGCCCGGCCCGCCGCCGGGCCGGGAGGTGGTGGGCGGCGCCGCACTCGTCGCCGCCACCGTCGCCACCGCCGCCGCCGTCGCCGTCGCCGTCGCCTCCGCCGCCTCCGCCTCCGTCGCCGTCGCCGTCGCCCTCGTCCGGGCCGGGGTGCGCCGGTACCCGGTCGAGGCGCCCCGAGCAGGCGACGGCGTCGAGCAGGCGCTCCAGCAGCGTGGCGTGCGCTTCGGGGCTGGTGGTGCCGGGTTCGACGAGGCGGTGGGCTAGGGTCAGCAGCTCCAGCGCCCGTTCCACCGCGCCCTCGTTCATCTCCCGCCGCGCCGCCTCGCCGTACAGCCGGACGGCCTCGCGGGCGTCGCCGGCGTGCTCGTACAGCCGGGCGGCCGGTGCGCACCACGCGCCGGGCAGCCCGGGGTGCAGGGCCGTGAGGGCGCGCACCGCCCGCCGCGCGTACCCGGCCCGCTCCCCCGGTCCGAGGTCGTCCAGCAGCGCCTCGGCCGCCAGCCGGTAGCGGAAGGCGTACCACTGGGTGCCCGGCCGGGTGCCTGGCCCGTCGGGGGTGATCAGGTACGAGGCGACGGCGGCGCGCAGGACCGCGGACAGCTCGCCGTGGTCGCGGCCGAGGGCCCGCTCCAGCACCGGCAGGGGGAAGCGCCGGCCGAACAGGGCGGCCATGCCGAGGAGTTCCGCGCCGAGCGGGCCGAGCCCCGCGGCCTGGCGCCGGACGGTGTCCGCGACGCCGGCGGGGACGGGGGGCGCCCCCGGGCCTCGGCGGCCCGCGTGTCCGGTGAGGTCGTGGACGAGTTCCTTGACCACGAACGGGATTCCGGCGGAGCCGGCCACCGCCCGCCGGAGGAGCTCGGGGCAGACCTCTCCGGGGGCGATGCCCAGCTCGGCCGCGACGAGCAGGCGCACCTCGGGGTGGTCGAGGGGCCCGAGGTCGAGCGCGGTCGCGGCGCCGCGCTGGCGTGCCCGGGCGGCGAGTTCGGCGGCCGCGCCGCAGGCCCGCCCCGCGATGAGCAGGAGCGCGGCCGGTTGTTGCCCGATGTTGTCGAGGAGGTATTCGAGGACCGCCAGGGTCCCGGCGTCGGCGTCGTGCAGATCGTCGAGGACGAGCAGGCAGCCGCGGCTCTCTCCGACGGCGCCGAGCAGGCGCAGCACCGTCTCGCCGACCATGACGTGCGAGGCGGCGGTGGCCGGGTCCCGGTCGTCGCCGAGCAGCCGGGCCAGGACCGGGCCGTGGTGGCCCAGCGCGTCCGGGCCGGGGAGCAGGCCGGTGCGGGCCAGCAGGAACAGCGCTTCGACCAGGGGCCGGTAGGGGACGGGCGAGCCCACCGCGCTGGCCCTCCCCCTCGCCGTGGCCATGCCCGCCGCCGCGGCCGCGGCGAGGGCCTCGGCGGCGAGGCGGGTCTTGCCGACGCCGGGCTCGCCGGTGACGAAGAGCGCTCCGCCCCGCCCGGCCCGGGCGGCGGTCAGCGCGGCCGTGATCCTGCCCATCTCGGCCGCGCGGCCGATGAGTTGCGCCGGTCCGGTCCGCAGGCCCTCGTGCGGGCCCGCGGCGCCGCGGTCGTCGTGCGGTAGGGCAGGCCATGATTCGAACACCGGAACGTCCCCTCCCCGGCGGGCCTTCCGAGACGCCGCCGGGGATGACGATAGGAAGGGGGCGGGTACCGTCTGAAGCCGTCCGTTTGGGGGGCTTGCGCCGGACCGGCGGCCGCCGGATGCTCAGCCCCCGTCGAGGTGGTCCTCCCGTACCCGCCGGGCCAGGTCGAGCTTGGTGTACGTGGGGCGGCCGGCCTGCTGGTACTTGGCCTTGACCCGGTCCAGGTAGTCCTTGGCGGTGTGGACGGTGATGCCCGCACGCCGGGCGGCGGACTTGAGGGTCATCCCGGAGGCGTAGTCGAGCAGGATCTGCCGCTCCCGGGGGGAGAGCCGGGGGCGGGCGGGGCTGCTGTCGTGCGCGCAGGCGAAGGCGAGTTCCGGGGAGTGGGCGCCCCGGCCCGTCGCGAGGTCCTTGATGGCGGTGACCAGGGTCGGCAGGTCGTGGTCCTTGGTCAGGTAGCCGTCGGCGCCGGCCCGGATCGCCTCGATGATCCGGGAGCGGTCCGGCACCGTGCTGATCATGAGCACCCGGCTCCCGGTGCGCAGCAGCCGCCGGATGTTGTCGGTGGGGGCGGATCCGTCCCGCAGTACGAGATCGAGCAGGACGATGTCGGGCGGGACCATGTCGGGCGGGACGATGCCGGGCGGGGTGCCCCCGGGCGCGCCGGCCCCGTACGGAAGGTGGCCGTCCGCGGCGCCGAGGAGTTCCCCGACGGTGGCCGCGGTGGCCACGAGCCGCAGTTCCGGCACCCCGCCCAGCCAGGCCCGCAGGCCGTCCAGGAGCATCCGGTCGTCGTCGACCACCGCGACCGTGATCACCCGGGCCATCTCAGCTCCACCCGTACGCCCTCTCCGGGGGCGGTGTCGACGGTCGCCCGGCCGCCGACCTCGGCCATCCGGTCGTGGACGGAGCCGCGCAGCCCGAAGCCCGGCCGGTGCCGCCCGGGGTCGAAGCCGGGCCCCCGGTCGACGACGGTGACGAGGGCTCCCCCGCGTCCGTCCGGGTCCCCGGTCGCGGTGAGGTACGCGTGTCCGGTGCCGGCGTGCCGGCGTACGTTGTTCAGGGCTTCGCGCACGGCGTCGCCGAGCGCAGCGGCGACCTCGGGCGGCACCCGCGGAAGGTCGTGGTACTGGGCGGTGACCCGCAGCTGGAGGCCCTCGACGCAGCCGACCGCATCCTCCAGGGCCGTGCCGATCTCCCGGTGGTGGACCTCCTCGGCGGTCTGCTGGATCAGCCGGCGCAGGTACGAGGCCTCGCGGGCGCACCGCTCGCGCACCTCGGGGGCGTTGGCGTCGACCGCGCCGGACGCCAGGGTGGTCAGGGTGGCGAGGACGGTGTCGTGCAGCGCGCGGTGGTGTTCGAGCCGCTCGGCGTAGCGCGCCTTGTGCGCCTCGGCGGCCAGCGCGCGGGCGTTGGCCCCGTCGAGGAGGCGGCCCTGGCGGAGCAGGTACCAGGTGAAGGCCCAGGCCATCACGGCCGACGAGACGAGCGCGTTGAGGTGGCCGGCGATCACGGCGGGGCTGGTGCCGACCGCGCGGTAGCCGATGAGGTGGGTCACCATCAGGAGCGCGACCACACCGAGGACGTGGAGCCGCGGGAGGGTGATGGCCGCGGTGGCGCTCCCCGACCCGCCGAGCAGCATCGCCCACGCGAGCGTGGCCGGCTCGTGCACGTCGCCCCAGGCGCAGAGGGCCAGGGGCAGCGTGCAGCCGGTCACGAGGACGTCCGCCCAGACGTACCGCCGGTCGAACCGGCCGCGCCGCAGGGCCGTTCCGTAGAGGAGGGCGCTGAGCCCCAGGGCCGCGGCGATGCCCGCGTACGGCAGGGGGACCTCCGGCCGGCGCTGGGCGACGGCGAGGACGCCGACCGCCAGGTGGCTCGCCCGGTAGAGCAGGGTGGCCACGATCATGAACGACCGGGCCCGCCCCGTCCCCGAGCCGACCCCGGTCGTCTCCCGCGGTGCCCGTACGCGCCGTATCGGTAAGGACCGCACCACCAAGACCACACCTCCGCCTACCGGTGGCAGCGCGGGATCCCGGGTCGTCCCGACCGGAACGGGGTGGGGTCACACATCCCGCGACTGCCAGTGACATCACGTATGTTGCCCCAGGAGGTGCATGCCCAGAAGGTGCGTGCCGGGCTGCTCGCGAGCTTGGCCGACGCCGGTCCACGGGCTGGCCGGAAAACGCGTCGGGTGACGGCGCCGGCTCACCGTCCGCTCGACGGGTGCGGCGGTCCGGAGCTCGTCGTCGGGGTCGGTTCGCAGCCGACCGGGGCGCTGACGTCCGTGACGCCGAAGCCGCCCGGGTGCGGCAGCGCGTACTCCCGGTCGATCCGGTCGCGGCGCGGTCGTGCGAGGTCCTTCAGGCGCTGCGCCTCGGTGAGTGCGCGCGCCCAGGCGGGATGACACATGCCGGAACTCCCCTCTCGGCGGCCTCGTGCGGTGGGTGGTTCAGCGCAGTTCCTGGATGCGGACCAGGTTGCCCGCCGGGTCGCGGAAGGCGCAGTCGCGGATGCCGTACGGCTGCTCGGTCGGCTCCTGGACGACTTCGGCGTCGGCCGCCCGCGCCTTCTCGAACGTGGCGTCGAGGTCCCGGGTGGCCAGCAGGATCCAGCCGTAGGTGCCCTTGGCCATCATCTCGGCGATGGTGCGGCGCTCGTCCTCGGTGATGCCGGGGTCGACGGCCGGCGGCGCGAGGAGGATCGACGTACCGGGCTGGCCGACGGGGCCGACGGTGATCCAGCGCATCGCGCCGTGTCCGACGTCGCTGCGGACCTCGAAGCCGAGGATGTCGCGGTAGAAGGAGAGGGCGGCGTCCGGGTCGTCGTGCGCGAGGACGCTGGTGTGAATGGTGATGTCCATGACCATCACGTTAGGTGGGGTGCGGCGCCCCGCGCTTCTCCGTTCCTGATCGGATGCCGCCCTGGGTCTCGACGAGCGCGGCGAGCGCTCCCGCCAGCGCGTCGAGGCCGGGGCCCGCGGGTCCGCCCGGCTCGCTCATGTAGAGGTCGCGCCGGATCTCCACCATCAGCGCGGACACCCTCGGGTCCTTTCCGTAGTGGCGCAGCGGTACGTAGGTGCCCGCGAACGGGCTGTCCAGCCCCGTGCCGCCGAAGCCGGCGAAGGCCCGCCGCGCCGCGTCGAGGAGGGCGGGGGGCGTGTGGAAGGCGTCGGTGCCGAGGCAGACCGGGGGACGGGGTCCGTCGCCGTGGAGCTCGTAGGGCAACGCCTTGGTCGGGTACGAGTGCACGTCGATGATCACGGCCCGCCCGACGGCCGCCAGCCGGTCCTCCACGGCGTCGGTCAGCGCCCGCGCGTACGGGTGGAAGTACCGCTCGATCAGCGGCAGTCCGTCGAAGTCGGCCGGGCGGAGCGGCTCTCGGTGCGTGGTGCGCGTGTACACCGCGCCCATGCCGCGCGCGAGCATCTCCTCGCGCTCGTCGGGGAACCGCTCGGGGTCGATGACCAGCCGTGACAGCCGGTTCTCGAACCGCCAGGGGGTGACGTGCGCGGCCTCGGCGGCCCCGGCCGCGATCCGTGCCGTGTGCGCGTCGGTGATGTGGTCCAGCTCCGTTTCGAGGGCCCGGTCGTCCAGCAGGATCCCCGAGCGGACGGCGGCGGGTACGGCGCGGGAGGAGTGCGGGACGTGGAGGATCACGGGGGACTCGGGAGAGCCGGGGTGAAGGAGGGCGGCGGCGTCGCTCATCTGGTTCCTCGCTCGCGTGTCCGGTGCGCGGCGCCCGGTGGTGGCGGGCGGCCGGGTCCCGGACGCGGCGGTCCCGGCCCCGGCCAAGATCATCGCGGCTGCCGGTCGCGGGTGTCCAGCGGTGGTCGCGGAGGTCTTGCGCTGTGCGTCCAGTGGACGCATGATGTGCGTCCACTGGACGCACAGCGGAGGAGACGGACATGGACCGGACGGCGAGCAGGGAGGCGCGGGCGGCGGGCGGCGCCTCGGGGGACGCCGCAGGAGCGGCGGACGCGGTGCGCGGGAGCGCCTTCGTCCCGCGGCAGGAGGACCTCGAACTGTCCCTGCCGCCCGTGTTCGAGGACCCGTCGCAGGAGCGCGAGCACCGCAAGCAGCGGCTCGCGGGCGCCTGCCGCGTCTTCGGCCGGCTCGGTTTCTCCGAAGGGGTCGCGGGACACATCACCGTGCGGGACCCGGAGCACCCGGACATGTTCTGGGTCAACCCGTTCGGCATGTCCTTCCGGCACGTCCGGGTCCGCGACCTGATCCTCGTCGACCACGAGGGGCGGGTCCGCCACGGCAGGCGTCCGGTCAACCGGGCCGGGTTCGTGATCCATTCCGCGATCCACGCCGCCCGCCCCGACGTGGTCGCCGCCTGCCACGCCCACGCCGTCCACGGGAAGGCCTTCTCCAGCCTGGGGCGCCTGCTGGACCCGATCACCCAGGACGCCTGCGCCGTGTACGAGCAGCACACCGTCCACCGGGACGGCGCGGGCGCGGTGGTGATCGAGGAGGAGGCCGGGCGGCAACTCGCCGCGGGGCTCGGGCCGCACAAGGCCGTCATCCACCAGAACCACGGCATCTTCACCGTCGGCGCCTCGGTCGACGAGGCGGCCTGGTGGTTCGTCTCCATGGAGCGCAGCGCCCAGGCGCAGCTGCTGGCGGAGGCCGCGGGCACACCGCACCTGATCGAACCCGAGGCCGCCCGGCACACCCGGGACCAGACCGGGTTCCCCCTGGCGGGCTGGTTCTCCTTCCAGCCGCTCTGGGAGGAGATCATCCGTACGGAACCCGACCTCTTCGAATAGGCGCCACCCATGAACCCCCAGCCCGCGACCCGGCCCGATGCCCAGCCTGATGCCCGGCCCGCGACCCGGCCCGATGCCCGGGCCGCCGCCGGACCCGCCCCCGCCCCCGCCGCCGAGCCCGGCTCCCCCGCCTGGTGGCGGGCCCGGTACGCCGAACGCGAGCGGCGCAGGCCCCGCCAGGGCGGGCTGACGCTCGACCGGATCACCGCGGGCGCTCTCGAACTGGCCGACCGCGAGGGCCTGGAGGCGCTCACGATGCGCCGGCTCGGCGAGCACCTCCAGGTCCGCCACACCTCCCTCTACCGGCACGTCGCGAGCCGCGAGGAGCTGCTGATCGAGACCGTCGACCACATGCTGGGCGAGATCCGGCTGCCCTCGCTCGGCGGGGACTGGCGGGCCGGGCTGGAGGCCGGGGCCCGGGAGTTCCGCCGGGTGCTCGCGGCGCACCCGGCGGTCGTCCCCCTGCTGACCGCCGGGCAGCTGCTGGGCCCCAACGCGCTGCGGGCCCGTGAGCACGCCCTCGCGGAGCTCCTCGCGCACGGCTGGGCCCCTCGGCCGGCCGTGCACGTCTACCTCACGGTCACCCACTTCGTGATCGGCGCCGCGGTGCTCGACTCCGCCGGCGCGGCGCGCACCGCCGGACAGCGCGCCGCGATGGCCGAGCTGTTCGCCTCCCTCTCCCCCCGCACCCACCCGGTGGTCCACCGGCACGCCGAGCTGCTCAACTCCCTCGACCCGCAGGCCGAGTTCGACTTCGGCCTGCGGACACTGCTGCACGGGCTGGACCACCCGCAATCCGAGGAGGCCCCGGTATGACCGGCGAACGCGTCCTGCCGCCGCTGCGCGCGTGGACGGAAGGCGGGAGCTTCCCGCGCATCGCCGGCCACCGCGTCTTCGTACGCCGGGACGGGCCCGCTGACGGCGCGCCCGTCACCCTCGTCCACGGTTTCCCGACCTCCTCCCACGACTGGGCCGCCGTCGTCCCGGCGCTCGTCGCGGCGGGCCTGCGGGTCACCACGCTGGACCTGCTCGGCTTCGGGGAGAGCGACAAGCCCCGGCGCCACCGCTACTCCGTCCTCGACCAGGCCTCGCTGGTCGAGGAGGTCTGGCGCCACCACGGAACCGGCGCCACCGCCCTGGTCGTGCACGACTACGGGGTGAGCGTCGGCCAGGAGCTGCTGGCCCGCGACCCGGCCCGGATCACGCGCGTGGCATGGCTCAACGGCGGCCTCTACCCCGATCTGCACCGCCCCGTGCGGGTGCAGCGCCTGCTGCACGGCCCGCTGGGGCCGCTGCTGGCGCCCCTCACCACGGAGCGGCGGTTCGCCGCGACCCTGCGCGCCGTACTGGCCCGGCCGGTGCACGACGAGGACGTACGCGACCTGTGGGCGGCCGTGTCCCGCGCCGGCGGCCACCGCCTCGCCCCGCGCCTGCTGCGCTACATCGACGAGCGCCGCCTGCACGCCGCGCGCTGGGCCTCGGCCCTGGAGGGCTTCCCCGGGCCCGCGCTGTTCGTGTGGGGACCGGCCGACCCGATCAGCGGGGCCCACGTACTGGCCCGGATCCGGGCCCGCCTGCCGCGGGCCGAGGTGGTGGAACTGGCCGGGCCGCCGCCCGTCGGGCACTACCCGCAGCTGGAGGATCCCGGGGCGGTGTCGGCCGCGCTGACCGGGTTCCTGGCGCCCTGAGCCGGCGGCGGGCCCGTCGCCGCGGCCGTACTGCAAACGGGGGGAGGAAGGCGAGGCGTACAGCGGGCCGCGCGGGTGCGGGCCGCATCCTGACCTCTCGTACGGTCGCCGCGGCACCACCCGTTCGGCCGATCTCACCCGCTGCGCGGTCCCCGCACCGCCCGGAGCCCACGGAGAACCATGGCCGAGCCCGCCGCCACCCCCCAGGCCGCCGCCCCTCAGGCCACCGCCGCGAAGCTGCTGCGGCGCCCACAGCTGTGGCTGGTGCCCACCGTCCTCACGGGGCTGCTCGCCCTGCTGCTGTCCCTGCTGTACATGGGCGGCATCGTCAACCCCAACTGGGAACTGCACGACCTCCCCATCGCCGTCGTCAACGACGACACCGGCAAGCCGCCGCCGGGGCAGCAGGAGAACCTGGGCGCCCAGGTGACCGCCGCCGTCGCGGCCGACACCGGGGGCGGCAAGGCCGACTGGCGCACGCTCACCCGCGCCCAGGCCCAGGACCAGCTCGATTCCGGGAAGGTCTACGGCGCCCTGGTCGTCCCGGCCGGATTCACGGACTCCGTGACCGCCCTCACCACCTCGGGCGCCACCCGGCAGCCGACGATCGTCGTGCTCACCAACCCCGGCAAGGGCAGCCTCGGCTCCTCCCTCGCCGGGCAGATCACGACGAAGGCCGCGCACCAGGCGTCCCAGAGCATCGGCAAGCAGCTCACGACGGCGGCCGGCGAGCGGACGAGCCCGACCGTGAAGACGCTGCTCACCGACCCGGTGAAGGTCGTCACCCAGGTCGGCCACCCGATCGGCGCCAACAGCGGCCTCGGTCTGACGGCCTTCTACTACACCCTGCTGCTGGTGCTGGCCGGGTTCATGGGCGGCAACGTCATCAGCAACGGCGTCGACACCGCGCTCGGGTACGCGGACAACGAGATCGGCCCCTGGCACACCCGCCGCCCCACGGTGCCGATCAACCGCACCCAGACGCTGCTGCTGAAGATGGCGATGACGGCGGGCATCACGCTCGTCAGCGCCTCGCTGGTGCTCGTCGCCTGCGTCGCCGTCCTCGGCATGGACGCCTCGCACCTGCCGCTGCTGTGGGTCTACTCCTACTGCGCGGCCCTCGCCGTCGGGTTGGGCGTGCAGGCCATCAACGCCGCGTTCGGCGGGATCGGCCAGCTGGTGTCGATGTTCGTGTTCATCGTCCTCGGCCTGCCCTCCTCGGGCGCCACGGTGCCGCTCCAGGCGGTCCCCGGGTTCTACCGCTTCCTCTCCCACTTCGAGCCCATGCGGCAACTCAGCGACGGGGTACGGGCGATCCTCTACTTCGACGCGCGCGGCGACGCGGGACTCACCCGCTCCTGGATCATGATCGCGATCGGCGCGGTCCTCGCCCTGGTCTTCGGCTTCGCGATGACCACGTACTACGACCGGGCGGGGCACAAGCGCCTGACCCCGCAGCCCGCCTGACCCGCGCGCCGGTCCGGTTCACTTCCCGACGGTGTTCATCAGGATGATCGCCACGAGGTTCGCGAGGATCACGGCGAGGACGCCGAGCAC
This sequence comes from Streptomyces sp. ADI95-16, assembly GCF_003721495.1. Lineage (NCBI taxonomy): Bacteria > Bacillati > Actinomycetota > Actinomycetes > Kitasatosporales > Streptomycetaceae > Streptomyces > Streptomyces sp. ADI95-16. The sequence continues at coordinate 900,041 of NZ_CP033581.1, forward strand.
CATCAGCCAGGCCTTCTGCGATTCGTCCAGTTCCACGGGACCACCTCCACTAGCCCGGTGCGGGTTCCTCGGTGGGCAGCCAGGTCCCGTGCAGGCCCAGCGGGACCCGTACCGGGATGCGGACCCGGGCCACCGGGCCGGACTCCGGTTCGTCCGCCGGGAGCACGAGGAACCAGCTGGTGCCGTCCGTACGGTCGGTGGCGAGGGTGAGCCAGTGTCCCTCGCCGTCGGCGCCGCCCGGTGTCGGCGCGAACACCGGCTCGCCGACGGACAGGTCCCCGGCCGCCCACAGTTCGCTGCCGCCGCGCCGGAGGTCGTACCAGCGGAGGGCGTCGTGTTCGCCGGGGAGCAGGTCCCGGGCGCCCGAGCCGGAGGCGGCGGCCAGCCGGCGGTGGCGGCGCCCGATCAGGCGGTCGTCGATCCGCGGCAGCTCGATGGCCGCGTCGTCGAGCCGGGTGCGGCGCATGCTGCCCGCCTCCGGGCTGATCACGGCGCGCACCAGGCCGCCGGGGTTGGGGCCGCCGGTCGCGGGACCCATCGCCAGGTGGTCCCACTGGACGTAGTCGAGCACGACGTCCCCGCCGTGGCCGGGCGCGCCGCCCTCCTGCCCCTCGTCCGCGTCATAGGCGTTGACCGTGTGCCACATCCAGTACGCGTCGTCGGCGGCCTGCCGCACCGGTCCGCCGTCGCGCGGGACCAGCAGGATCCGGGTACCGCGCTCGGGCCGCCACGCCACGAACGAACCGGTGCCGGCCATCGCGGCGTCGATGTCGAAGAACGCGGGCGCGAGGACCAGGACGACGAACCGCGCCGTCAGCGCCATGTCGTGGATCATCATCGGCTCGTCGACGGTGTCGACCGGCGTCGGCCCGCGCCGCACCTCTCCGGCCGGCCCGAGCACCGACCAGGTCAGGAACGGCGGTTCGAGGCAGTAGCAGAAGACCACCATCTCACCGGTGCGCGGGTCGACCTTGGGGTGCGCGGTGATCCCGGCCGGCAGCGCGCCGTCGAAGGTCTCGGGCCCCAAGGTGTCCAGCTCCGGGGACATCCGGAACGGGCAGCTCGACTCCGCCAGCGCCAGCAGGCGGCCCGCGTGCCGCACCACGTTGATGTCGGGCAGGTCCTTGAAGGTGCCGGCCAGGTCCGCGGGTACGTCCGGCTCCTGCGGCATGACCATCGATTCGAGCCCGCCCCACAGCGCCCGGCCGGCCCGCTCCTCGGCCAGCACGCCGGGCGTGCGGACGAACCGGTTGCGGTAGCGGACCGTGCCCTCGTGGATCCAGACGCCGTGCAGCATGCCGTCGCCGTCGAGGGGGTACAGGTAGGAGCCGATCGGGCTGAACCGGGGGTTCGGTCCGTTGCGCAGGTACGCGCCGTCCAGGCCGTCGGGCAGCCGGCCCTCCACCCGCAGGCCGACCTCGTCGACTTCGCGCGTCACCGGCTCGAACGGTCCGCTGAGGTGGGCGACCCGGGTGGGGTCGAAGGTCCGGGTCGTGTGCGTGCTCATGCCAGCCTCCGGGGCACGCCGGGGACGCGGAACGGCTCCCGTGCGCCAGTTTTCAGTCAAACCCGGCGGCGCCGCCGCGGCAAGCGCGGCCCGCGCGCCCGGGCCGCGCGGGCGGCGGGCCGTGAACTCAATGAACGAAAGGATGACCGGAGCGGCTCCGGTGGGCGATCGTCTGGGGACGCGCCGCCGCCAGGCGCTCGCACGGGACGCCGGAATGACGCTCCGGCCGACGGGTTGCCCGGATTCGGGCAGACATCGGCACGGGCAATTCCATTGCGCCCTGCAACGGAAATTGTGCGCGTGCACGCGCCCGCCATAAAGCCGTCATCGAATTTTTAACGGCATTTTATTGTTGCGGGCCGCAGAACCTCAGCGGAACGCCGGACGACTTCCCGGGCACTGGAAAACAAGTAAGGCCGAGTCAAGCCGACGCGCCGCCCCGGGCGTTTTCTCAGGCTAAATTCACAGACGAATGCGTGCGCGACCGGCCGCGCACGGCCGGTCGCGCCCGCGGCGGCTACTGCGTCATGCCCCAGCGGACCGGGGCGATCTGCTTCGACATGATGGTGATCAGCTCGTAGGCCGCGTGCGACGCGGCGATCGAGGTGATGCCCGCGTGGTCGTACGCCGGCGCGACCTCCACGATGTCGGCGGAGACCAGGTGGCAGTCGGAGAGGCCGCGCAGGATCTCCAGCAGCTCGCGGGAGGTCATGCCGCCGGCCTCGGGCGTGCCGGTGCCGGGGGCGTGCGCCGGGTCCAGGACGTCGATGTCGATGGAGACGTACAGGGGCCGGTCGCCGACCCGCTCGCGCAGCTGCTGCGCGATCTCGTCCACCCCGCGCCGCATCACGTCCGCCGAGGTCACGATGCCGAAGCCCAGCTTGGCGTCCTCGTCGAGGTCCTTCTTGCCGTAGATCGGGCCGCGGGTCCCGACGTGGCAGAGCGCGGAGGTGTCGACGACGCCCTCCTGCACGGCCCGGCGGAACGGCATCCCGTGCGTGTACTGCTGACCGAAGTAGTCGTCCCAGGTGTCCAGGTGCGCGTCGAAGTGCAGGACCGCCACCGGCCCGTGCTTCTTGGCCACGGAGCGCAGCATCGGCAGCGCGATGGTGTGGTCGCCGCCCAGCGTCATCAGCCGGGCGCCGCCCGCGAGCAGCTCGTCGGCGGCCGCCTCGATCGTCTCCACGGCCTCGTTCGTGTCGAACGGGTTGGCGCTGATGTCCCCGGCGTCCGCGACCTGGCTGAAGTGGAAGGGGTAGACGTCCTGCGCCGGGTTGTACGGGCGCAGGGTCCGGGAGGCCTCGCGGATGGCGTTGCCGCCGAAGCGGGCTCCCGGGCGGTAGGTGACTCCCCCGTCGAACGGGACCCCGACCACGGCGATGTCCGCCTTCTCCACCTGGTCGAGGCGGGGGACGCGGCCGAAGGTGGCCTGGCCGGCGAAGTGCAGGGTCCGGTCGGTCTCCGTCGGCGCGAGCGGCGGGGTCACTCCGTTGGGGTGGGCGGTCATGGTGCGTTCCGTGCCTTTCCAGGGGACTTCGGCCTGGTGCCCCGTGCCGGGACCACCAGGGGGTCGGGAGCGCCGGGCACCGGGCGCTGCCCGGGCCGCCGACGGGTCACATCGGCGGGTTGCCGTGCTTGCGCGCGGGCAGATCGGCGTGCTTGGTGCGGAGCATCGCGAGGGCGCTCGCGAGTACCTCGCGCGTTTCCGCGGGGTCGATGACGTCGTCGACGAGGCCTCGTTCGGCGGCGTAGTACGGGTGCATCAGCTCGGCCTTGTACTCCTTGACCATGCGCGCGCGCATCGCCTCGGGGTCTTCGGCGTCCGCGATCTGCTTGCGGAAGATGACGTTGGCCGCGCCCTCGGCGCCCATCACGGCGATCTCGTTGGTCGGCCACGCGTAGGTGATGTCGGCGCCGATGGACTGGGAGTCCATCACGATGTACGCCCCGCCGTACGCCTTGCGCAGGATCAGCGAGATCCGCGGCACGGTGGCGTTGCAGTACGCGTACAGCAGCTTGGCGCCGTGGCGGATGATGCCGCCGTGTTCCTGGTCGACCCCGGGCAGGAAGCCGGGGACGTCGAGGAGGGTGATGATCGGGATGTTGAAGGCGTCGCAGAGCTGGACGAACCGCGCCGCCTTCTCCGAGGCGTGGATGTCCAGGACGCCGGCGAGGTGACCGGGCTGGTTGGCGACGATGCCGACGACCTGCCCGTCCAGACGGGCCAGCGCGCAGATGATGTTGCGGGCCCAGCGTTCGTGGATCTCCAGGACGTCGCCCTCGTCGACGAGTTCCTCGATGACCTTGAGCATGTCGTACGGGCGGTTGCCGTCGGCGGGAACCAGGTCGAGCAGGACGTCCGAGCGGCGGTCCGCCGGGTCGCCGCTGTCGTGGACCGGCGGGTTCTCCCGGTTGTTGGAGGGCAGCATCGAGATGAGGTAGCGGACCTCGCTGATGCAGGTCTCCTCGTCGTCGTACGCGAAGTGCGCCACGCCCGAGGTCTCGGCGTGCACGTCGGCGCCGCCCAGACCGTTCTGCGAGATCTCCTCGCCCGTCACCGCCCGGACCACGTCCGGACCGGTGATGAACATCTGCGAGGTGTCACGGACCATGAACACGAAGTCCGTCAGCGCCGGCGAGTACGCCGCACCACCCGCGCACGGGCCCAGCATCACCGAGATCTGCGGGATCACACCCGAGGCCTTCGTGTTCCGCTGGAAGATCCCGCCGTAACCGGCCAGCGCCGAGACGCCCTCCTGGATACGGGCACCCGCACCGTCGTTCAGCGACACCAGCGGCGCACCCGCCGCGATCGCCATGTCCATGATCTTGTGGATCTTCGTCGCGTGCGCCTCACCCAGCGCGCCACCGAAGATCCGGAAGTCGTGCGCGTAGACGAAGACCGTCCGGCCCTCGACCGTCCCCCACCCCGTGATCACACCATCGGTGTAGGGCCTCTTGCCCTCCAGACCGAACCCGGTCGCCCGGTGCCGGCGCAACTGCTCGACCTCGTGGAACGAACCCTCGTCGAGGAGGAGCGCGATCCGCTCCCGGGCCGTCAGCTTGCCCTTGGCGTGCTGCGCCTCGGTCGCCCGGTCGCTGGGGCCGCGCCGGGCCTGCTCACGCAGCTCGCGCAGCTCGGCCACCTTCCCGGTGAGGTTCTTCGTCATGTGCCCTCTCGCCCCCGGCCCCGCGGATGCGGGCGTCATCGGTTCGCGCGGGCCTCCAAGGGCCCGCACCCCGCCATTAAACGAGCGGCACGGGCGGCTTCTCCACCGCCTCCGACCCCTAATCTCCGCGCGACCACCCCTAGAGCGGAATCAGGGGAATCCATGTGTATTTGAGGTTTCCTTGAGGTTTCCGAACGTGGCGATACGGAACCATCTGCCTTTCGGTTGAACCGATCGTGACTTGGCTGCGTCGCGTCAAGAGATAAGGATCGCAGGCAGGCAAGCGGAGCAATGTTGATAGAGTTCTGTCCGAGCTGCCGAACGGGAAGAACCGGCCTGCCGTTTGACCAACGGCGGGCGCTCAATTCCATGCGCTCTCGGGCGCCGACTTCCTGCTGCGCGCGGGCGCTCGAATGAATAGCCATGTCATGCCATGAGACCGACATGCGACGTTTTCGTATCTCACCGGGGAGGCTTCCACATCCATGTTGGTGGAGCGAGACGAACAGATCGCCAAGCTGACCTCCTGGGTGTCCGGCGCCGCCCGGCCCCACGGAAGCGCACACGGAGCCGCCCGCGGAGCCACCCTCGGCAGCGCCCCTGAAGACCCCGCCAGACCCGGCCGGATCGCGGTGATCAGCGGCCCGGTCGCGTCGGGCAAGACGGCCCTGCTCCACCGCGTACTGGAGCGGACCGCCGACTCGGGCGTCCGGCTCCTCAGCGCGGTGACCTCGGCCGCCGAACAGGACATCCCCTTCGGCGTGGTGGAGGAACTGCTGCGCGACACCACGGACACCGCGGGCTCCCTCCCGCTCCTCGGGCCGGCCGGCGCCGAAGACCTCGTTCCGGCCCAGACCCTCATGGCCTTCCACGCCCGGCTCGCCGGGCTCGCGGCGCACGGCCCCGTCCTGATCGCCATCGACGACGTGCAGTACGCCGATCCGCAGTCCCTGCACTGCCTGCGGTACGCCCTGGACCGGGCGCGCGGCACCGGCGCCCGGCTCTCCCTGATGGTGACGCGGGGCCCCGACGCGGGCGCCAGCCCGCCGTACGTCCTGGAGGAACTCCTGCGCCAGAGCGAGGGACTTCGCCTGCGGCTGCGCCCGCTCAGCGCCCGGGGAATCGAGGCGCTGCTGGCCCACCGGGCCGAGGAGGCGCCCCGTACGGCCACGGGCGCGCCCGACCCCGCGCACACCGCCCGGCTGGCCTCCTCCCTGCACGCGGCCACCGGCGGCAACCCGCTGCTCGTCCACAGCCTCCTCGAAGACAACGCCCCCCGGCGGCGGGGCGCGGACCCGGCCGCCGGATCCATCCACCCGGGTGAGCGGTTCCTGCAGAACGCGCTGTTCTGCGTCCACCGGACGGGACCCGACGGCCTGCTGGTCGCCCAGGGCATCGCGCTGCTGGGCAGCGCCGCCCCGCTGCCGCTGCTGGCCCGGCTGGTGGAGGCCGAGGAGCGGACGGTGGAGGAGGTGGTCGCCGCCCTCGGTGAGGCGGGCGTCCTCCAGGGGGTCCGCTTCTGGCACGGATCGGTGCGGACGGCGGTACTGGAGAGCCTGGCCGACGACGACGTGTCCCTGCTGCGCCGGCGCGCCGCCCGGCTGCTGTACGAGGCCGGGGCAGCGCCGGTGGCCGTCGCCGCGCAGCTCCTGGGCCTGGGGACCGCCCTGCCCGAAGAGGAGTGGGTGCCGGGGGTGTTGAGCGACGCCGCCCACACCGCGCTGGCCTCCCAGCGGGTCGGGTTCGCGGTGCGCTGCCTGCGGCTCGCGGAGCGCTGCTCCCGGGACCAGCGGGAGCGGCTCCAGCTCCGGGCGAGCATGGCCAAGTTCATCTGGCGGGTCAACCCCTCCGCCTGGGCGCGCGAACTGCGGCCGCTGAACGCCGCCTCCCAGCAGGGCTCGCTGCCGGTCACCGAATCGCTGCGGCTCGTCGGGGACCTGCTGTGGAACGGCTGGATCGACGACGCCTCGACGGCCATCCGGCACGCCCTGGAGGGCATGCCGGGGAACCCCGACGCGGCGCTCACCGCCGAACTGGGCAGCGTGCGGCTGGTGCTGGCCTCCACGTACCCCACGCTGCTGGACCGGCTGGACAGCGCTTTCGGGCCGGCCCTGGAGAGCGCGGCGTTCCCCGCGCTCACTCCCGAGGACGGCATCATGGCCGCGATGGGAGCGCTCCAAGGCGTCCTGAGCGCGGGCCCCGGGAGGCCCGCGGACGAGGAGCTGACCGAGCGCGCCGAGCGGATCCTGTCCGGTACGCGGCTCACCGAGGAGACCCACGTCACGGTACGGGCGTGCCTGCTGGCCCTGCTGTACGCGGACCGGCTGGGCGCGGCGACCCTGTGGGCGGACCGGCTGCTGGAGGAGGCCGCCGAACGCGACGCGCCCGGCTGGACCGCGGTCATGCAGGCGATGCGCGCGCACATGGCGCTGCGCCGCGGCGAGCTGGCGCAGACGCGGCGGCTCGCGGAGGAGGCGCTGGAGCAACTCCCCCCGCACGGCTGGGGCGTGGGCATCGGCATTCCGCTGGCGGCCCTCATCGAGGCACGGACCGCCATGGGCGACCACGAGGCGGCGGCAGCGCTGGTGGACCACCCGGTGCCGGAGCAGATGCTGCTCACCCGCTACGGACTGCACTACGTCTACGCGCGTGGCAGGCACCAGCTCGCCACCGGACGCCACCACGCGGCCCTCACCGACTTCATGACCTGCGGGCGGCTGATGCGCGAGTGGGACATGGACCGGGCGGGAGTGACTCCCTGGCGGGTCGGGGTCGCCGAGGCTTCGCTGGCCCTCGGCAACCGCGGCGAGGCGGAGCGTTACGCCCGCGAGCAGCTCGCCGAGGACGCCGGACAGCGGGTGCGGGGCCTGGCCCTGCGGGTGCTGGCGGGCGCCCGGCCGCTGGCCGAGCGGCCCGCGCTGCTGGAGCGGGCCGTGACCCTGCTCCAGGAAGAGGGCGACTCCCACGAGCTGGCCCGCGCCCTGACCGACCTCGCGGTCGCGTACGAGCAGCTCGGCGACACGGCCCGGGGCAAGACCTGCACCCGCCGGGCGTGGCGGATGGCCGAGGCCTGCGGGTCCCGGGACCTCTCCCTGCGCCTCCAGGCCGACCAGCCCCCGCAGAGCGCGCCACCGCGGCCGGTGGCGGCGCCGGAGCCGAGCTCCGTACAGCCGGGGCCGGGGCCGGAGGTGGTGTCCACGCTGACGGACGCCGAGCGCCGGGTGGCGGCGCTGGCCGCGCACGGGTATACGAACCGGGAGATCGGGGCCAAGCTGTTCATCACCGTCAGTACCGTGGAGCAGCATCTGACCCGGGTCTACCGGAAGATCAACATAACTCGTCGTCAAGACCTGCCGGTCAGTTGGGACATCGATGTCGCACACACTGCCTGAACCCACCGCCTCGGCCGGGCCCGCGCCCGGGCCGCGGTTGCTCGCGGTGAGCGACCTGCACATCGGGATGGCCGACAACCGGCCCATCACGGAGTCCCTGCGGCCCACGCACCCGGAGGACTGGCTGATCGTCGCCGGTGACGTCGGCGAGCTGACCGAGGACATCGAGTGGGCGCTGCGCCTGCTGGCCGGCCGCTTCGCCAAGGTGGTGTGGGCCCCGGGCAACCACGAGCTGTGGACCCCGCGCGAGGACCCGGTCCAGTCCCGCGGCGAGCAGCGCTACCAGTACCTGGTGGAGCTGTGCCGCAGGCTGGGCGTGGTCAGCCCCGAGGACCCGTGGCCGGTCTGGCGCGGGCCCGGCGGGCCGGTCGCCGTCGCCCCGCTGTTCTTGCTGTACGACTACACCTTCCGGGTGGCGGGCACCACGACCAAGGAGGAGTCGCTGGCCCGGGCGTACGACGCGGGCGTCGTCTGCACGGACGAGTACCTCCTGCACCCCGACCCCCACCCGAGCCGGGACGCCTGGTGCCGGGCCCGCGTCCAGCACACGCTGCGCCGGCTGGAGGCGCACGACCCGGCGGTGCCGCTGGTCCTGGTCAACCACTTCCCGCTGGTCCGGGAGCCCACGGACGTGCTGTGGCATCCGGAGTTCGCCCAGTGGTGCGGCACCGTGCTCACCGCCGACTGGCACCGCAGGTTCCCCACGGCCGCCGTGGTCTACGGACACCTGCACATCCCCCGGACGACCTGGTACGACGGGGTGCGCTTCGAGGAGGTGTCGATCGGCTACCCGCGCGAGTGGCGCCGGCGCGGCCACCCCAAGGGGCTGCTGCGGCAGATCCTGCCCTACACCGAGGGCGAGGAGGCCCGTACGTGATCGAGACCCTGCTGCCCGAAGGGGTGTGCGCGAGCGAGGCCTTCGGGCCGGACGGCGCCGCGGTGCTCTATCCCGAGGAGGCGGCGCTGGTCGCCGCCGCGACGGAGGGGCGGCGCGAGGAGTTCACCACCGTACGGGGCTGTGCCCGCCGCGCGATGGCGGCGCTCGGGCTGCCGCCGGCGCCCGTCCTGCCCGGCAGGCGCAACGTGCCGGGGTGGCCCGCCGGGGTGGTGGGCAGCATGACCCACTGCGCCGGCTACCGGGCCGCCGTCCTCGCCCGGGACGCGGACCTGGTGGCGGTCGGCATCGACGCCGAGCCCGACCTTCCGCTGCCGGGGGGCGTGCTGGAGTCGATCGCCCTGCCGCAGGAGCTCGCGTGGGCCCGCACGCCGGTGGCCGGGGTGTGCCGGGACCGGCTGCTGTTCAGCGCCAAGGAGGCCGTGTACAAGACCTGGTACCCCTGGGTGGGCACCGAGCTGGACTTCGAGGACGCGGCCCTCTCCTTCCGCGTGGACGACGACGGCTGGGCCGACGGCTCGCGGCGCGGTACGTTCCGGGCCCGGGTCCTGCGCCCGGGAACCGCCCCCGACGGTCGGCCGGTGACCGGGTTCGGCGGCCACTGGCTCGCGCACCGCGGCCTGGTCGTCACCGCGATCGCCGTACCCGCCCGCCGGGCGGCGGACTCGGCCCCGTACGACGCCGCGGGCGGGGTGGGTCACCCGGGTCGATAGGGGTTGTCCGGCTCCGGGGCCGCTGCGTAGCGTGCGAGGACCGGACCGACCGTGCACGGCGTACCACGGCGCGTGGGTTTCCCGCCGTCCGGGCCCCGCCGTGACGCCGCGTCCCCGGCCGCGCCCGGCTCGCCCGGCTCGTCTCCGGTTTCCCCGGACACGATGCCGAACCGGCCCGAGAGGTACTCCAGATGACATCAGCAAGCCCGGCCCCGACCACCATGCTCGTGCCGGACTTCCCGTTCTCCTACGACGGCTGGCTGCGCCACCCGGCGGGTCTGGGCTCCCTGCCGCCCGGGCGCGCCGGGACGCCCGTGGCCGTGGTGGGCGGCGGAATGGCCGGGCTCACCGCGGCGTACGAGCTGATGCGGCTGGGGCTGCGCCCGGTCGTCTACGAGGCCGACCAGGTGGGCGGCCGGATGCGCTCGGTGCCCTTCCCGGGGCAGCCCGGCTGTGTGGCGGAGATGGGCGCGATGCGCTTCCCGCTGTCGGCCCGCGCGCTGTTCCACTACATCGACCTGCTGGGGCTGGCGACGAGCCCCTTCCCCAACCCGCTGGCGGCGCACACCCCGAGCACCCTCGTGGACCTGGGCGGCGTACGGCACACCGTGCGCAGCGCGGAGCAACTGCCCGACGTCTACCAGGAGGTGGCCGTCGCCTGGGAGAAGGCGCTCCAGGAGCGGGCGGAGCTGGCCACGATGCGCGACGCCGTCCGGCGGCGTGACGTCGAGACGCTCAAGCACGTCTGGAACAGGCTGGTCCGGGAGTTCGACGACCAGTCCTTCTACGGTTTCCTCGCCACCAGCGCGGCGTTCCGGTCCTTCCGGCACCGGGAGATCTTCGGTCAGGTGGGTTTCGGGACCGGCGGCTGGGACACCGACTTCCCCAACTCGCTGCTGGAGATCCTGCGTGTGGTCTACACCGAGGCCGACGACCATCAGGTGGCCATCCTCGGCGGCTCCCAGCAGGTGCCGCGCGGGCTGTGGGAGCACCGGCCGAAGGACTGCGCGCACTGGCCGGCGGGCACCTCGCTGGCCTCCCTGCACGGCGGCTCCGCCCGGCCCGGCGTGCGCGCCGTGCGGCGCGACGGGGCGGAGTTCACCGTCACCGACGCCGACGGGCGGCGGGAGCGGTTCCCCGCCGTGGTCTACACCCCGCACGTGTGGACGCTGCTGAACCGTGTGGAGACCGATCCGGAGCTGCTGAGCCCGCCGCTGTGGACGGCGGTGGAGCGGACCCACTACATGGGCTCGTCCAAGCTGTTCGTCCTGACCGACCGGCCGTTCTGGCACGACGTCGATCCGGAGACGGGGCTGCCGGTGATGAGCATGACGCTCACCGACAGGATGCCGCGCGGGGTCTACCTCTTCGACGACGGCCCGGACCGCCCGGGGGTGATGTGCCTGTCGTACACGTGGAACGACGACTCCCTGAAGATGGCGACGCTGAGCGCGCGGGAGCGGCTCGACGTGCTGCTGGGCAAGCTCGCGGAGATCTACCCCGGGCTGGACATCCGCTCGCACGTGATCGGTGATCCGCTGACCATCACGTGGGAGAACGAGCCGCACTTCATGGGCGCGTTCAAGTCGAACCTGCCGGGCCAGTACCGCTACCAGCGAAGGCTGTTCACGCAGTTCATGCAGCGCGGGCTGCCCGGCGGGCGGCGCGGCTTCTTCCTGTGCGGCGATGACGTGTCGTGGACCGCGGGGTTCGCGGAGGGGGCCGTCACTACGGCCCTGAACGCGGTGTGGGGCGTACTGGACCACCTGGGCGGGGCCACCCATCCGGACAACCCCGGCCCGGGTGACCTCTACGAGGAGCTGGCTCCCGTCGAACTGCCCTACGAGGAGTGACGTCCGGCGGCTGACGGCTCGGGACGCGACTGATGACCCGGGACGCCACTGACGAGCGGCGAAAGGCGCCCCCGCCTCGGGCGGGGGCGCCTTCACCGTGCCGTCGGGATGGTCACGCCTGGGCGGCGGCCAGCTCCGTCAGCGCCTTCTTGTCGGGCTTGCCGTTGCGGTTGAGCGGGAACCGCTCCAGCACGACGACCTTGTTGGGCTGTTCGAAGGCGGGCAGTACGGCGCACAGCCGTTCCCGCCAGTGGCCCGCCTCCCGCATCTCCTCGTCCTCGACGAAGAACACCAGCTGCGAGCCTCGCAGTTCGTCGGGGAGGGGAACGATCCGGGTGGGACAGCCCTCGGCGGCCGCCTTCCGTTCGATCAGCTCGGGGTAGAGCGTGTAGCCCATGCGGTGCACGGCGAACTTGCGCCCCAGGACGTGCAGGTTGTCGCCGGCGTCGAGGTGTCCGAGGTCGCCGGTGGCCTGCCAGCCGGTGGCGTCGGCCCAGGCGATGGTGCCGTCGTCGGCGACCTGGCCTTCGAGGGCGTCGGGGGTGTCGACCTGGATCTCGCCCGTCTCCCCCGCGGGCAGCTCGCGGCCGTCCTCGTCGACGATCCGCAGGCGGATGCCCTCCATGGCCCGGCCGCAGGCGACCGGGTTGTCGAGGGTGGCGAAGGAGATGTTGCCGAGTTCCGTCGAGCCGTAGCTGTCCAGCAGCGGCAGCCCGAACTCGGCCACGTACTGCGCGACCAGGGGTGCGTCGAGCGGGGCGGCGCCGACGCAGAACATGCGGGTGGCGGACAGGTGCTCGCGCAGCGCCGGCTTGCGGTTCATCAGGCTGAGGATGCTGCGGTAGCTGGACGGGGTCGCGTCGATGACCGTGACCCCGGCGTCACGGGCCATCCGCAGGGCGCGGTCGAGACGCCGGTAGGGGGCGATCACCAGAGAGCAGCGGGTGAGCCAGGCGATGAGGACCATCGACAGGCCGTACTGGTGGGCGAAGGGCAGCAGCGGCATCAGGACGTCATCGGCCCGGTGCCCCACCTGGTCGGCGTTGCGCCGCAGGTTGCGCAGGAAGGAACCCCCGGACTTCACCACGCCCTTGGGGGATCCGGTGGAGCCGGAGGTCCACATGATGAGGCCGTCCGGCAGTTCGCCCCAGGCGTCGAAGGACAGGGCGGGGGCGGTGGGCTCGTGGTCGGCGACGGCCACCATGAGCTCGTACAGGTGGATGGGGTCGGCGTCGGGGTAGACGGGGGTCTCGTCGTCGACGAAGGTGGCCTTGACGCCGGTGCGCAGGGCGATCCGGCGGGTCTCCTCCGGGTGTTCCTGCTGGTCGACGAGGACGATCGAGGCTCCGACGTGCATGAGCGCGTACAGCACGCACACGTAGCTCGCGGAGTTGCCCGCTTTGAGCATGACCCGGTCGCCGAGGCCGATGCCGCGTTCGCGGATCGCCTCGGCCACCCGGAGGGCGTCCTGTTCGAAGTCGTCGACGGGCCGTACCGAGTCGGCTGCAAGTATTCTCGCGGTCATCGGTCGCACAATGTCCTTCCTCACATGGGGATGGGGGTTCGGTGGGCGCCGCCCCGCGGTCCGTACGGCGGGGCCGCCCCGGGTCACTCCGGGTCCGGTGCACCGAGCGAGATCAGCTGGTCGTGCACGATGTTGACCACCTCCCGGCGGTGTGACTTCAGGTATCCCTGGGCGCCCGGGAAGACCTCCAGGTCGAACCGGCCGGAGGTACAGCGCCGCCAGGCCCGGACTCCGGCCAGCGCGGCGCGCGGGTCGTGGTGGGCCGTCAGGGCGACGACCCGGCAGTTGAGGGCGGGCGGTCCGAGGTTGCCGCGGTGGCCGGGGGCCGTCCGCCCGGAGACGAAGAGGGTCAGCGGCGCGTGTGCGTACGTCTCCCGCTCCAGCCGGCAGCCCACGGAGTAGGCCAGTTCGGCGCCCAGCCGGTGCCCGAACAGCGCGAAGGGGCGGTCGGCCCAGCCCCGTACCGCCTCGAAGACCTGATCGGCGAGTAACGCGGCCGCCTCGGGGTCGAGGTCCTCGTCGGCGGGCATGGAGGAGGGGTACTGGACGATGAGCAGCTCCACGGTGGGCAGCAGCAGCTCGGCCATGGCCAGGTAGCACAGCGGGGAGTTGCGCGAGCTCGGGAAGCAGATCATGCGGTAGCTGCTCGGGAGCGCGGGCTGCCTGATCTGGATCAGGCTGACCTCGTCGGGGGTGGCCTCCCCCGTCGGCGGCCGGGTGTGCTCATGGGGCGCGCTCCCCGGAGCCGCGCCCCGGACGGTGCCTGTGACCCGCGGGCCGGGTGCATGGCCGGCGCCTCCGGTGCGGAGGGCCTTCATGAAGCGATCTGGGCCTCGTCGTGGTCGCCGGCGGTGCCGGATACGACCTCCAGGCCCTGGCCGGTCAGCCACCGGAGGACCTCGGTGATCTCCAACTCGCCGTGGGCGGAGGGCTGGACGGCCTCGACGGCCTGGTGCACGGCGTCGGTGAAGAAGTACACCCCGGCCCTGCCCGGCACTTCCTGCGCGACCGGGCGGCGGCTGCGGAACTCCTCCAGCTGCTCGCCGATCCCGCCGGGTACGAAGCCGTCGCCCGGGTGCGTCACGAAGTCGTCGTCGCCCAGCCAGTCCCGCGCGGTGCGCACGGCGTGGGCGAGCCCGGCCGGCCGGCGGCGCGGCAGGTAGGTGACGCTGACGCCGAAGCGGGCGCCGTCGCCGACGGCCGCCCGTACCTCGTCGGCGGTGTCGCCGAGGACGATGCCGACATCGGTGATGCCCGCGTCGGCGATGTCCTCAAGGGCGTGGAAGAGGACGGGCTTGTCGGCCGCGGGGTGGGGCTGCTCGGGGGAGTTGACGGGCAGGGGGTGCAGAAGGGTGCCGGATCCCCCCGACAGGACGAGTGCTTTCACGGGGTCTCCTCGCGAAAATGGTGAGGCGAGCGGAGCTGATCCGGCGCGGTCACCCGGGGATGCTATGAGGATATTCGCCGGGACCGCCAGACGTGATCACCCCTATTCCCCCCTAAGTATTTCCTTATTCCCCCCTAGGTGCGGGTCCGGCCGGAGCGCGACGAAGTCCCGCGTGCTACACATGGCGACGCACATCATTTCCGCGTCCCATTCAGTCGGCGCCCGACGCGCGGCCGGTCACGCGATATTCTCATGCGGACCCGCCGGCCCGCCGTCGCCGCGTCCCGCTTGATTCGCAGGCATAAATGAAACCTGAACGACCCGTGGATTCCGCTGTCGTGGTCGACGGACTGGTCAAGAAGTACCGGGACCGTGACCGGCCGGCGGTGGACGGCTTGAGCTTCTCGGTCCGCCGGGGTGAGGTCTTCGGATTCCTGGGCCCGAACGGGGCCGGCAAGACCACGACCATCGGCATCCTCACCACCCGCGTGGCCCCCACGGCGGGGCGCGCCTTCGTGCAGGGCGTCGACGTCGTGGCCCATCCCGCCCAGGCACGCCGCGCCTTCGCCGTCGTACCGCAGCGCAACAACCTCGACCAGTCGCTGACACTGCGACAGAACCTGACCTTCCACGCCGGCTACCACGGCATGGGCCGCACCGAACGGCGCAGGCTCGCCGACGAGTGCCTGGAGTGGGTGGGGCTCGGCGACCGCGGCAAGGACCGCGGCGACCGGCTCTCCGGCGGCCAGGTCCAGCGCGTGATGATCGCCCGGGCCCTGATGCACCGGCCGGACGTGCTCTTCCTGGACGAGCCGGCCAACGGCCTCGACCCGCAGGCCCGGCTGTTCATCCACGAGCGGGTGGCCGAGCTGAGCGGGCGCGGTGTGACCACCGTGCTCACCACCCACGACATGGACGAGGCCGCCCGGCTCTGTGACCGCGTCGGGATCGTGGACCACGGGCGGCTGCTCGCCCTGGACACCCCGCAGGCGCTCATGCAGAGCCTGAGCGGCACCGCCCTCACCGTGACCGTGCGGCCGGCTCAGGCCGCCGGTGCGGCGGAGGTCATCCGGCTGCTGGAGCGGATCGAAGGGGTGACCCGGGTCGAGCGCATCGAGCCGGGCCACCACGCCGAAACCGCGGACGGCACGGCCGACGACACGACGGCGCCGGGCACCGCGGCGGACGTCCCCGACCTTCCGGCGGGCCGGGACGGCGCGGACGCGCCCGTACGGCTGCGCATCTACAGCGACGCGCCGTCCGGCGCGGTGCTTCCGGCCGCCATCACCACGCTGACGGCGGCGAGCTGCGACATCAAGGACATCAAAGTGGGCACCGCGACACTGGAGGACGTCTTCATCTCACTGACCGGGCGGGAGCTGCGATGACGACCGCCACGGCCACCGAGAAGGCCGCCGCCACCGCCGCCGACCCGGTCGCGGGCTTCCCGCGGGAGCTGAGGCCCGCGCCCGCCGGCATCCGCTCGGTGACCCGTACGTTCTTCTTCATCCTCTGGCGGGACATCTTCGTCACCGGCCGCGAACTGCCGACCTTCCTGGCGCAGGTGCTCGTGGAGCCGTTCTTCATCCTGTTCGTCTTCGGCAAGGTCCTCGGCGAACTCGGCTTCACCGGCGGCGGCTTCCAGCAGGTGCTGCTGCCGGGCGTGGTGGCGCTCAACGCCTTCCTGGTGAGCCTGCAGAACACGGCGCTCCCGCTGATCATCGACTTCTCGTGGAGCAAGGAGATCGAGGACCGGCTGCTCGCCCCTATCCCGACCACCCTGGTGGCCATCGAGAAGCTGGTCTTCGGCATGATGCGCGGCGTGATCGCCTCGCTGCTGATGATCCCGATGGGCTTCCTCGTCCTCGATCACGCCTCCTGGCCCATGGACAGCTTCCCCGCCACCCTCGGCGTGCTGCTGATGGGCGCGCTGGCCGGCAGCACGGTGGGCCTGACCATCGGCACCCTGGCCCCGCCGCGCCACATCAGCATCGTCTTCGCGGTCACGCTGACCCCGCTGATGTTCACGGGCTGCACCCAGTTCCCGTGGCACGGGCTGGCGGACATCCGCTGGTTCCAGGTGCTGTGCGCCTTCAACCCGCTGACCTACGTCAGCGAGGGGATCCGCTCCCTGCTGCTGCCGCCCGGCGGGCCCGGCTCGATCCCGCTGTGGGTGGACGTGCTGGCCCTGACCGCCGCCATCCTGATCTTCGGGACGATCGGCATCAAGGGCTTCCACCGCAGGGCCCAGGACTGACCCGCTCCGCCTTCCCCTCCGGCCTCGTGCCCGGACCGGCGCACCCGCGCCCGGCCCGGGTACGAGGTCTTTTCCCGTCAACGGCACCGCAATGACACCGAAATGGCACCGAAAGAACAGACCGGTGTCACAGCATCCCGGAAGCAAAGGTATTTCACGGATCATGACTCATTCCGATGCGATTCCCGCGGTCAGTACGGCCGAATCCGCCAATTCCCGGACCGGCACCGCGATCGTATTCCCCGGCATGGGCCCCGCGTCCTTCGCCGAGGTCGGCAAATTCCTGATGCTCGACCCGTACGCACGGGTCCGTCTGGCGGAAGCCGACGACGCCCTCGGCTATTCGGTGTTCGACCGTTTCCGGGATGCCGAGGAAGACTATTCGGTCGATTTCCAGATCGCCTTCCTGGTGAACTCGATGGCGCTGGCGGACCGGGCCGTGGACACCCTCGGCGTCTCCCCCACCGTCTGCGCCGGCCCCAGCTTCGGCCAGCGGGCGACGGCCGCCTTCGTCGGCTCGCTCTCCTTCCCCGAGGTGGTCCGGCTGACGGCCGAGCTGGTCCGCTGCGAGGAGGAGTTCTTCTCCTCCGGCGCGTACGAGGACGTGGTCACCCACTGTTTCGTCCGCACCCCGCAGGACCGCCTGGACGAGATCCTCGCCGGGTTCGACGACCGGGGCGCCTGGTACGACTTCTCGGGCCACCTCGACGCCGGCTTCCACATGCTGTCCGTACGTGAGAAGGACCTCGACGCCCTGACGGCCGGCATCAGCGCGGCGGGCGGCTACTCCATGTACTCGATGCGGCCGCCCGTGCACGCGGCGGCCTTCTCCGCGCTGCGCCGCAAGGCCGAGGAGGAGGTCTTCGGCGCGTACGAGCCCGGTGCCCCCGCCCTTCCCGTGGTCTCCGACCACGACGGGTCGGTCGTCCGGGACGCCGCGGGGATGCGCGCGATGATGCTGGACACCTTCGACCGGCCGATCCACTGGCCGGGCATGGTGGAGTCGCTCAAGGGCCTCGGCGTGGGCACGCTGTACGTGACCGGCCCGGACAGCCTCTTCCACCGGCTGGACGTCACCAAGGCGAACTTCGAGGTCGTCGCGGTGGGCCTGCCGAAGAAGCGGGCCCGTGAACGCGAGCGGGAGCGGGCGCTGGAGCGGTCCCGCGCGACGCGGGCCCAGCGGGCCGTCCCGAGGCCGTGACGGCCTGACGGAGCGAACGGGGCCGGGCCCCACCCCTCGGGGGTGGGGCCCGGCCTTCGTGTCACCGGCCTTCATGTCACCGGGCCGGCCGCCCTCAGAGGTGGGCGTCCAGCCACTCCTCGACGGTGCCCGCGGTCGTCGTCGCGTGCTGCTCCATCATCGTGAAGTGGTTGCCCGCGACGTCCACGGCCGTGTGCTCCAGGTCCCAGTAGGAACGCCAGTCGCCGTCCGTGGCGCGGGTCCAGTCGAAGAACTGCTCCTGCGCCCGGACCAGCAGCGTGGGCGCCTTCACCGCCTCCGGCTTCCAGCCGCCGAACAGCCTGAAGTACGCGCCCATCGCCAGCAGCCGGCTGTCGTCGACCGGTACGTAGCTGCCCTGCCGCTCGTCCACTCCCTGCGACAGCCCGGGCTGGATGCCCATGATGGCGTCGTCGTCGTGCGAGTAGATGTCGACGAGGACCACCGCCTCCGGGAAGACCCCGGCGCCCTCCAGCCGGCCGGCCACCGCGTGGGCGAGCATGCCGCCGGAGGAGTGTCCGAGCAGGACGAACGGCTCCCCGTCCGCGTGCCGCAGGACCGCCTCGGCCTGCGCCTCGATCACCGCTTCGGCCGTCGAGGGCAGTTGCTCGCCCCGCAGGAAGCCGGGCGCGGCCATCGCGTGGACGTCCCTCCGGCCGCGGAAGGCGGACGCGAAGCGGGCGTACTGGTGCGGACCGGAGATCGACAGGATGGAGGAGAAGCAGACCAGTCCGGGCCGCGTCCCGCCGCGCGAGAGCCGCACCAGGCTCGGCGCCTTGCGCAGCTCGGCCGCCGAGGCGAACGAGGGCCGGAACCGTGACGCCTGCATGAGCAGTTCCATGAACTGCCCCGACGCGCCCTGCGTCCCGGCTTCCCGGAGCATGGAGCCGAACACTCCGGCGTCCTCCTCCCCGCCCTGCTCCGCCGCCCCGTCGGGCCCGGCCGGGCCTCCCGGGGCTCCGGCGAGCTCGGCGCGCAGCCGGGCCGCGACGAGGAGCGGAGTCGGGTGGTCGAAGAGCAGGGTGGCGGGCAGCCGCAGGCCCGTCGCCGCGTTCAGCTGGTTGCGCAGCTCGACGGCGGTCAGCGAGTCCAGGCCGAGCTCCAGGAACTGCTGGGACTCCCCCACCGCGTCGGGCGAGGGATAGGCGAGCACCGCGGCGGCCGTGGCGCGCACCACCTCCAGCAGCACCCGCTCCTGCTCCTCCTCCGGCAGCCCCGACAGGCCCGCGAGCCGTCGTGCGGCGTCGGACACCGCCGCGTCGGCGACCCCGGGGGCGGCGGCCCTGCGGAGCCCCCCGCGGACCAGTCCGCGGAAGAGGGGCGGCAGGCCCCCGGCGTCCGCCTGGGCCCGCAGGGGCCCGGTGTCCAGCCGCATCGCGACGAAGACGGTGCCGTCGGGCCCACCGGGCTCCCCGGCGGCGTCCGCCCCGGCGTCCGCTCCGGTGGCGGGCGCGCTCAGGGCGCACGCCGTGTCGAAGAGGGCGAGGCCCTCCGCGGAGGACAGCGGCGCCAGTCCGGCGCGCGCCATCCGCTGGACGTCGGCGTCCGTGAGGTCGCCGGTCATCTCGCTGCGCTGCTCCCACAGCCCCCAGGCCAGCGACACCGCGGGCAGGCCCGCCGCACGCCGGCGCTGGGCCAGCGCGTCGAGGAAGGCGTTCGCCGCCGCGTAGTTGGCCTGCCCGGGGCTGCCGAGCGTGCCGGCCGCCGAGGAGAACAGCACGAACGCGGCGAGGTCCAGGTCCCGGGTCAGCTCGTGCAGGTGGAGGGCCGCGTCGACCTTCGGCCGCAGGACCGCGTCGATCCGCTCCGGGGTCAGGGACGGTACGAGTCCGTCGTCGAGGTGGCCCGCGGTGTGGACGACCGCGGTGAGCGGGTGCTCGGCCGGGATGCCCGCGAGCAGTGCGGCCAGTGCCTCCCGGTCGGCCGCGTCACAGGCGACGACGGCCGCCTCGGCGCCCAGCGCGGCGAGTTCCGCGACGAGCTCCGGGGCGCCGGCGGCGGCGGGGCCGCGCCGGCTGGTGAGCAGCAGGCGCCGTGCTCCCCGCTCGGTCACCAGGTGCCTGGCCAGCAGGCTGCCGAGCACTCCGGTGCCGCCGGTGATCAGGACGGTGCCGTCCGGGTCGAGCGTGGCCGCCGGTGCGCCGAGGTCGGCGCCGTCCGTCTCGGGGCGGGCGGCGGGGATACGTGCCAGCCTGGCGGCGTGCGGGACGCCGTCACGTACGGCGACCTGGGACTCTCCGCCGGCCACGGCGGCCGCGAGCAGCGGGGCGAGGCCCACCGCCGCGCCGCCGGCGGCACCTTCCGGCCCGGCTTCGAGGTCGAGCAGCAGGAACCGGCCGGGGTTCTCCGACTGCGCGGACCGCAGCAGCCCCCACACCGACGCGCCCGGCAGGTCCGCCACGCCCTCGCCCGGCCGTGCCTCGACCGCGCCCCGGGTGACCACCACCAGGCGGGCCCCGGCGAGGGTCTCCTCGGCCAGCCAGGTCTGTACGAGCTTCAGGGCCTCGTGCGTCGCCTCCCGGGTGGCCCCGGCGGTGTCGGCCGCGGGGTCCGCGGCGTACGGGACGAGCACGGTGTCCGGGAGCGGCTTGCCGGCGAGGACCACGCCCGCGAGCACGTCCAGGTCGGTGTAGACGTCGGCGGTGATGCCCGCTTCGAGCAGCGCCGCTTCGAGACCGAACGTGTCGGTCCCGACGACGGCCCAGCGTCCGCTCGGGGAGGCCGGGTTGCCTGCCGTAGCGGGCCACTCCAGCCGGAAGAGCGACTCGTGGAACGTGGGCCGGGCCGCGTGCAGCCGGGTCGGGTCGAGCGCCCTCAGCAGCAACGAATCCACCGAGACGACCGGTTCGCCCCGCTCGTCGAAGGCCGTCAGGGAGACGCCGGCGGATCCCGCGGGGGCCAGCCGCACCCGCAGGGCACCCGCCCCGACGGCGTGCAGGCCGACACCGGTGAAGGAGAACGGCAGCCGGATCCGGTCGCCCTCGTCCCCTTCCTCGTCGCCGCCGGTCAGGAAGGAGCCCAGCGCGAGGCCGTGCAGCCCCGCGTCCAGCAGCGCCGGGTGCACACCGAAGTGCGCGGCATCGGCCTGGGGGCCCTCGGACAGGGCGAGTTCGACGAACAGTTCGTCCCCGCCGCGCCAGGCGGCCCGCAGGTTGCGGAAGGCGGGGCCGTACGCGTACCCCATGGCGGCGAACTGCTCGTACAGGTCGGCCACGTCGAGCTGTTCGGCCCCTACGGGAGGCCAGACATCGGGACACGACACCTTCGGGGCGGCCGCCGCGCCGCCCGCGCCGAGCACACCACTGGCGTGCCGCGTCCACGGCACCCCATGGCCCTCGCCGCCGTCGTCTCCGCTGGTCTCCGGTCGCGAGTGGACGTGCAGCGCGCGCCGGCCCGCTTCGTCGGGCGCGGCCACCGACAGCCGGAGCTGGAGCGCGCCCTGCTCGGGCAGCACCAGCGGAGCCTCAAGGGTCAGCTCCTCGACGGAGTCGGTGCCGGCCCGCCGGCCGGCGTGCAGCGCGAGTTCCACGAAGGCCGTCCCGGGGAGCATGACGGCGCCCGCGGCCCGGTGGTCGGCCAGCCAGGGGTGGCTCTGGAGCGACAGGCGCCCCGTGAACAGGAACCCTTCGGAGTCGGGCAGTTCGACGGCCGCGCCGAGCAGCGGGTGCCCGGCCGAGCCGAGCCCGGCCGAGGCCACGTCGCCGACCTGGCCGATCGGTACGTCGATCCAGTAGCGGTCGCGCTGGAAGGCGTAGGTGGGCAGGTCGACGCGCTGGGCGCCGGTACCGGTGAAGACGGCGTCCCAGTCCACGGCGACGCCGCGGACGTAGGCCTCGCCGAGGGAGAGCCAGAACCGCTCCAGACCGCCCTCGTTGCGCCGCAGTGAACCGAGTACGGCGGCCTCGCGGCCCGCGTCCTCGACGGTCTCCTGCATGCCCACGGTCAGCACCGGGTGCGGACTGGACTCGATGAACACCCCGAAACCCTGCTCCAGCAGCGTGCGGGTGGCCTGCTCCAGCTCCACGGTCCGGCGAAGGTTGCGGAACCAGTAGCCGGCGTCCAGCTCCGGGCCCTCGACCCACTCGCCGGTGACGGTCGAGAGGAACGGAACTCCGGCGGTGCGCGGGGCGATCGGTGCGAGGAGTTCGGCCAGCTCGTCCCGCAGCAGTTCGACCTGCGCGGAGTGGGAGGCGTAGTCCACCGCGATCCGCTTGGCACGGACCCCGTCGGCCTCACAGGAGGCGAGCAGCTCGTCCAGGGCCTGGACCTCACCGGACACGACCACGGAAGAGGGGCCGTTGACGGCGGCCACGGAGATCCGCTGCTCGCCCCACGGCGCGATCCGCTCCCGGACCTCAGCGGCGGGCAGGGGTACGGACACCATGCCGCCCAGCCCGGCCAGCACCCGGCCGATGGCCTGGCTTCGCAGAGCCACCACACGGGCCGCGTCGTCCAGGGACAGGATCCCGGCCACGCAAGCGGCCGCGATCTCGCCCTGCGAATGCCCGATCACCGCACCCGGACGCACACCAGCCGACCGCCACACCTCCGCGAGCGACACCATCACCGCGAACAGCGCCGGCTGCACCACATCCACCCGGTCAAGGGACGGCGCGCCCTCAACACCGCGAAGCACATCCACCAACGACCAGTCGGTGAAGGGCTCCAGCGCCTTCGCACACTCATCCACCCGCGCGGCGAACACCGGCGAGGACTCCAGCAGCTCCGCCGCCATGCCCAGCCACTGCGAACCCTGACCCGGGAACACGAACGCCGTCTTCCCGGTGCTCACGGAGCCGCGTGCCACTCCGGCGGCCGCGGCCCCGTCCTCCAGCGCGGTCAGACCGCGCAGCAGCTCCTGCCGGTCACCGGCCACGACCACCGCGCGGTGGTCGAAGACGGCCCGGGTCGTGGCCAGGGAGAGCGCCACATCTGCGGACCTGAGCCCGGCCGAGCCCTCCAGGTGCCTGCGCAGGCGGGCCGCCTGGCCACGCACGGCATCCGCCGACTTCGCGGACAGCACGTACGGCAGCACCGGCTCCGTACCGGTCTCGGCCGCGGTCACCACGGCCACCTCAGGGGCCTGCTCGATGATCGTGTGCGCGTTGGTTCCGCCGATGCCGAACGACGACACGGCCGCGCGGCGCGGGCGTCCGGTCTCCGGCCAGGGGGTGGCGGATTCCAGGAGCGAGACCGCTCCCGCCGACCAGTCGACGTGCGGGGTCGGCTCGTCGACGTGCAGGGACTTCGGCAGGACGCCGTGCCGTATCGCCTGGACCATCTTGATGACGCCCGCGACACCGGCTGCGGCCTGCGTGTGGCCCATGTTGGATTTGATCGAGCCGAGCAGCAGCGGCCGGTCGGCCGGCCTGTCCTGCCCGTACGTGGCCAGCAGCGCCTGCGCCTCGATGGGGTCGCCGAGCGTGGTGCCGGTGCCGTGCGCCTCGACGGCGTCCACCTCCGCGGCGGACAGACCGGCGTTGGCCAGGGCCTGGCGGATGACGCGCTGCTGGGAGGGGCCGTTCGGGGCCGTGAGGCCGTTGGAGGCGCCGTCCTGGTTGACCGCCGAGCCCCGGACCACAGCGAGGACCGGGTGGCCCTTGGCGCGGGCGTCCGAGAGCCGTTCGACGAGCAGCATGCCGACGCCCTCGCCCCACGCGGTGCCGTCGGCGGCGGCGGCGAACGGCTTGCAACGCCCGTCGTCCGCCAGGCCGCGCTGGATGCTGAAGGCGATGAAGGTGCCGGGCGTGGCCATCACGGTCACGCCACCGGCGAGCGCCATGTCGCATTCGCCGTTGCGCAGCGCCTGAACGGCGAGGTGGAGGGTGACGAGCGAGGACGAGCAGGCCGTGTCGACGGTGACCGCCGGGCCTTCGAGGCCGAACGTGTACGAGACGCGGCCCGAGGCGACACTGCCCGAGCTGGACGTCCCCATGTAGCCCTCCAGACCCTCCGGGGCCCGGTGGAGGAGCGTGCCGTAGTCGTTGTACATCACGCCCGCGAACACGCCGGTCCGGCTCCCGCGCATGGACGCCGGGTCGATGCCGGCCCGCTCGAAGGCCTCCCAGGAGGTCTCCAGCAGCAACCGCTGCTGCGGGTCGGTGGCCAGGGCCTCGCGCGGGGAGATCCCGAAGAAGCTGGGATCGAAGTGGTGCGCGTCGTGCAGGAACCCGCCGGTCGGGCTGTAGTCGGCGCCCGGCCGACTGGGATCGAGGATTCCGGCGAGGTCCCAGCCGCGGTCGTCCGGCATGGCGGAGATGGCGTCACGGCCGTCCGCGACGAGTCGCCACAGGTCCTCGGGCGAGCGGACGTCACCGGGGAAGCGGCAGGCCATCGCCACGATGGCGATCGGCTCGTCGTCGTGTACGGAGGCCGCCACCGCGGCCACGTCCGCTCCATGCCCACCGAGCAGCTCGGCGTGCAGGTACTCCGCCAGGACCGCCGGATTCGGGTAGTCGAAGACGAGGGTGGCCGGCAGGCGCACGCCCGTCGCCGCCGCGAGGCGGTTGCGCAGCTCCACCGCGGTCAGCGAATCGAAGCCGACCTCGCTGAACGACCGCGCCGGGTCCACCGCTTCGGGGCCCGCGAAGCCCAGTACCGCGGCCACCTGGCCCCGGACCAACTCCATGACGGCTCCCGGCCGCTGGTCCTGCGGCAGCGCGGCGAGCCGGCGCGCGAAGGCACCGCCGGCGGCCGTGCCGCCCCGGGCCGCACGGCGCGAGGGCATGCGGACGAGGCCGGAGAGCAGGGGCGGGAGCAATCCGCCGCGTGCGGCGGCGCGCAGCGCGGCCAGGTCCAGCCTGACCGGCACCAGCAGGGGCTGCCCGGAGGCGCACGCGCTGTCGAACAGGGCCACGCCTTCGGCGGCGGTCAGGGCGGTCACACCACCGCGGGCCATGCGCGAGACGTCGTCGGCTTCCAGGGTGTCCCCCATGCCGCCTGCCTCGCCCCACAGGCCCCAGGCGAGGGAGGTCGCCACCAGGCCCCGGGCCCGGCGGTGGGCCGCGAGGGCGTCCAGGAAGGTGTTGCCGGCCGCGTAGTTGGCCTGACCGGCACCACCGAAGACACCGGCGGCGGAGGAGAACAGGACGAACGCGGCCAGGTCGAGGCCTGCCGTCAGCTCGTGCAGGTTCCACGCTGCGTCCACCTTAGGACGCAGTACGGCCGACAGCCTCTCGGCGGTCAGGGAACCGACGACACCGTCATCCAGGACACCGGCCGTGTGCACGACCGCCGTCAGCGGGTGTTCGGCGGGGATTTCGGCCAGGACGGCGGCCAGCGCGTCACGGTCGGCCACGTCACAAGCGGCCCACGACACCTCGGCGCCCAGCCCGGTGAGCTCCGCCGACAAGTCGGCGGCACCCGCGGCGGCGTCGCCGCGCCGGCTGACCAGCAGCAGGCGCCGCACACCGTGCTCGGCGACCAGGTGACGGGCGAAGAGCCCGCCCAGCGAACCGCTCGCACCCGTCAGCAGCACCGTGCCCGTGCCTCCGGCCGCCCACTCCGGATCGGAGCCGGCGACCGACGCACGCGCCAGCCGCGGCACCAGCAGGACGCCCCCGCGCACCGCCACCTCGGACTCGCCCGAGGCCAGGGCCGCCGAGAGCGCGTGCTCCACGTCGCCGTCGGCGTCGACGTCCACCAGGACGATCCGGCCCGGGTTCTCCGACTGCGCCGAACGCACCAGGCCCCGCACGGAGGCGTGCACCAGGCCCGCCGGACCGTCACCCGGGGCGACGGTCACGGCGCCGCGGGTCAGGAACGCCAGACGCGCGTCGGCGAAGCGGTCGTCGGACAGCCACCGCTGGAGCAGCGTCAGCACCCGGCCCGCCTCGGCGTGCACCGCGTCGGCCACGTCCGTTCCGGCGGGCTCCCGGCACGACAGCACCAGCGCACCCGGGACCGTGTCGAGATCGTCGAGGACCTGCGCGTCGACCCCGTCCCGCATGACCCAGTCGGCGAACAGCGCGTCCGAAGGCATCAGTTCGCGCCATTCGACGCGGAACAGCGCGTCGCCGTGGCCGCCGACCTGCCGGCCGAGCTGCTCGGGCGAGAAGGCTCGCAGGGCGAGGCTGTCCACCGAGGCGACGGGGACGCCTTCGGCGTCGGCGATCTCCAGACGCACCGCTTCGCGGCCGGCCCGGGAGAGCCGTACGCGCAGGGTGTCCGCTCCCGTGGAGTGGACCGCAACACCGGACCAGGAGAACGGCAGCCGCGGCTGGCCGGTGTCCTCCACGAGGGAGCCGAGCCCGATGGCGTGCAGAACGGAGTCGAGGAGCGCCGGGTGGATCGTGAACTGTTCGGCGTCCGGCCCCTGCTCGTCGCCGAGGCCGACCTCGGCGAACACCTCGTCGCCCTTGCGCCAGGCGGCCCGCAGGCCCTGGAACACCGGCCCGTAGCCGAAGCCGGACTCAGCGAAGCCCTCGTACAGCTCCTCGACGTCGACGGGCTCCGAGCCGGCCGGCGGCCAGGCCGCGAGGTCGAACACCGGGGGCTCCTGCGCACCCACCGCGAGGGTCGCGGTGGCGTTGCGGAGCCAGAGGGCGTCGTCCGCCGCCAGGCCTTCGCGCGAGTGGAAGGCGAGGGGCCGGCGGCCCGACTCGTCGGGCGCCCCGACGGCGATCTGGAGCTCGACGCCGCCGTCCTCGGGGAGGACGAGGGGGGCGGCCAGGGTCAGTTCTTCCACCAGATCGCAGCCGACCTGCTCACCGGCGCGCAGCGCCAGCTCGACGAACGCCGTACCGGGCAGCGTCACCGCGCCCATGACCACGTGGTCCGCGAGCCACGGATGGGTGGCGACGGACAGCCGCCCGGTGAGGAGCAGGCCGTCGGCGTCCGCCAGCATCACCGAGGCACCGAGCAGCGGGTGGTCGGCGGGCCGCAGGCCCGCGGCGGCCGCGTCGGCGAAGGACCCGACGGGGAGGTCGATCCAGTACCGCTCGTGCTGGAAGGCGTAGGTCGGCAGGTCGATGCTCCGGGCACCCGTGCCCGCGAAGTACGACTCCCAGTCGACAGGGGCCCCGTGGGCGTGGGCCTCGGCGACGGCGGCCGTGAGGGCGACCGTCTCGGGACGCTCCTTGCGCAGAGCGGGGGCGAACGCCGCACCACGCGTGTCGTCGGTCAGGCAGGCCTGCGCCATGGCGCAGAGGACGCCGTCGGGGCCCAGTTCGAGGTACGTGGTCACCCCGGCCGCTTCGAGGGCGCGGACGCCGTCGAGGAAGCGGACCGCCTCGCGGGCGTGGCGGACCCAGAAGTCGGCGGAGCCCATCTCGTCCGAGACGAGGGCGCCGGTCAGGTTCGAGACGACCGGGATCCGCGGGGCGGAGTACGTCAGCCCTCGTACGACCTCGTGGAAGGCGTCGAGCATGCCGTCCATGTGCGGCGAGTGGAACGCGTGGCTGACCGTGAGCCGCTTGGACTTGCGGTCCGGGAAGGCGTTCGCGACGGCGACCGCCGCGTCCTCGTCACCAGCGACCACGACCGAGCGCGGACCGTTGATCGCGGCGATGCTCACCCGGTCGGTCAGCAGCGGCAGGACCTCGCCCTCGGAGGCTTCGAGTGCGATCATCACACCGCCGCCCGGCAGTGCCTGCATCAGCCGGCCACGGGCCGCCACCAGCGTGCACGCGTCGTCCAGGGACAGCACCCCGGCCACGTGCGCGGCCGCGATCTCGCCGATCGAGTGACCGGACAGGAAGTCCGGCTTCACGCCCCACGACTCCAGCAGCCGGAACAGCGCCACCTCCAGCGCGAACAGTGCCGGCTGCGTGAACTCCGTGCGGTCCAGCAGCTCCGCGTCCGTACCGAAAAGGACCTTCCCGAGGGGCAGTCGGACGCGCTCGCACACCGCATCCAGCGCGGCGGCGAACACCGGATGGGCCTCGTACAGCTCACGCCCCATCCCGAGCCGCTGACTGCCCTGCCCGGTGAACAGGAAGGCCAGCTTCCCGGCTCCGGCGGCGCCCACGGTGCCGCTCGTGATCCCGGCGGCGGACACGTCTCCGTCCGCAAGCGCGGCCAGTGCGCCGAGCAGTTCCTCCCGGGTCCCGGCGACGACCACTGCCCGGTGGGCGAAGGCCGCGCGACGGGTGGCCAACGAGTAGGCCATGTCGGCCGCTCCGGCCTCCGGCGTGTCCTGCAGGTGGGTCCGCAGGCGGGCCGCCTGGGCGCTCAGCGCGTCCGCCGACTTCGCCGACAGCACGTACGGCAGCACCGGCTCCGTACCGGTCTCGGCGACGGTCACCGCGGCCTCGTCCGGGGCCTGCTCGATGATCGTGTGCGCGTTCGTTCCGCTGATGCCGAACGACGAGACGGCCGCTCGGCGCGGACGTCCGGTCTCCGGCCAGGCCACCGACTCCGTCAGCAGCTCGACGGCGCCCTCGGACCAGTCGACGTGCGGGGACGGCTCGTCCACGTGCAGCGTCTTCGGCACCGTCCCGTGACGCATGGCCTGCACCATCTTGATGATGCCCGCGACACCGGCGGCGGCCTGCGTGTGGCCCATGTTGGATTTGATCGAGCCGAGCAGGAGCGGCCGGTCCCCCGGCCGGTCCTGCCCGTACGTGGCCAGCAGCGCCTGGGCTTCGATCGGGTCGCCGAGGGTCGTGCCCGTGCCGTGCGCCTCGACCACGTCGACGTCGGCGGAGGTCAGGCCCGCGTTCGTCAGGGCCTGGCGGATGACCCGCTGCTGCGAGGGGCCGTTCGGGGCGGTCAGCCCGTTGGAGGCGCCGTCCTGGTTGATCGCCGAGCCGCGGACCACGGCGAGCACCGGGTGCCCGTTGCGGCGGGCGTCCGAGAGCCGTTCGACGAGCAGCATGCCGACGCCCTCGCCCCACGCGGTGCCGTCGGCGGCGGCGGCGAACGGCTTGCAGCGGCCGTCCGTCGCGAGGCCGCGCTGGCGGCTGAAGGCGATGAAGGTGCCGGGCGTGGCCATCACGGTCACGCCGCCGGCGAGGGCGAGGTCGCATTCGCCGTTGCGCAGCGCCTGGACGGCGAGGTGGAGGGTGACGAGCGAGGAGGAGCAGGCCGTGTCGACGGTGACCGCCGGGCCTTCGAGGCCGAACGTGTACGAGACGCGGCCCGAGGCGACACTGCCCGAGCTGGACGTCCCCATGTAGCCCTCCAGGCCCTCCGGGGCCCGGTGGAGGAGGGTGCCGTAGTCGTTGTACATGACGCCGGCGAACACGCCCGTGCGGCTGCCCCGCATGGATGCCGGGTCGATGCGGGCCCGCTCGAAGGCCTCCCAGGAGGTCTCCAGCAGGAGCCGCTGCTGCGGGTCGGTGGCCAGGGCCTCGCGCGGGGAGATCCCGAAGAAGCTGGGGTCGAAGTGGTGCGCGTCGTGCAGGAACCCGCCGGCCGTGCTGTAGCTGGTGCCCTGCCGGTCCGGGTCGGCGTCGAAGAGTCCTTCGAGGTCCCAGCCCCGGTCGGCGGGCATGTCCGAGATCGCGTCCCGCCCGTCGCGGACGAGTCGCCACAGGTCCTCGGGCGAGCGGACGTCACCGGGGAAGCGGCAGGCCATCGCCACGATGGCGATCGGCTCGTCGTCGTGTACGGGGGCCGCGACCACGGCCACGTCCGCTTCCTGTACGCCGAGCAGCTCGGCGTACAGGTACTCCGCCAGGACCGCCGGGGTCGGGTAGTCGAAGACGAGGGTGGCGGGCAGGCGGACACCGGTCGCGGCGCCGAGGCGGTTGCGGAGTTCGACGGCGGTCAGCGAGTCGAAACCGACCTCGTTGAACGACCGTGCCGGATCCACCACTTCAGGCCCGACGAAGCCGAGGACGGCGGCGACCTGGCCACGTACGAGGTCGGCCACGGCACCCGGCTGCCGCTCCTTCGCCAGCGCGGACAGCTGCCGGGCGAAGGTGCCGCCCTTGGCGGCGCGGCGGGTGGGCATGCGGACCAGGCCGGAGAGCAGCGGCGGGAGCAACCCGCTGCCCGCCTGGGCGCGCAGCGCCGCCAGGTCGAGCTTGACCGGCACGAGCAGCGGGTCGTCCGCGGCGTGGGCCGCGTCGAAGAGGGCGAGACCGGTCTGGGGCGAGAGGGCGTCCACGCCACCGCGGTTCATGCGGTCGCGGTCACCGTCGGCCAGGTCACCGCCCATGCCGCCGACCTCGGCCCACAGACCCCAGGCCAGCGAGACACCCGCCAGACCCTGGGCCCGGCGGTGGGCGGCCAGGGCGTCCAGGAAGGTGTTGCCGGCCGCGTAGTTTGCCTGACCGGCGCCACCGAACACACCGGCGGCCGACGAGAACAACACGAAGGCGGAAAGGTCCAGGTCCCGGGTCAGCTCGTGGAGGTTCCACGCCGCGTCCACCTTCGGACGCAGCACCGCCGACAGGCGCTCGGCCGTCAGCGAACCGACGACACCGTCGTCCAGGACACCCGCCGTGTGCACGACCGCCGTCAGCGGGTGCTCCGCCGGAACGGCGGCGAGTACGGCGGCGAGCGCGTCGCGGTCGGCCACATCACACGCGGCCCACGACACCTCGGCACCCAGACCCACCAGCTCGGCCGACAACTCGGCCGCCTCACCGCGCCGGCTCACCAGCAGCAGGCGCCGCACACCGTGCTCGGTCACCAGGTGACGGGCGAAGAGCCCGCCCAGCGAACCACTCGCACCGGTGACGAGCACCGTGCCCTCAGTGGCCCACCCCTTGGCCGTGTCCGCGGCGACCGCCGCACGGGCCAGCTTCGGCACGAGCAGCGAGCCGCCCCGTACCGCCAGCTCGGACTCGCCCGAAGCCAGCGCGGCCGACAGGCCCGCTTCGACGTCACCCTCGGCGTCGACGTCGACCAGGACGAACCGGCCGGGGTTCTCCGACTGCGCCGAACGCACCAGGCCCCACACACCGGCATGGACCAGGTCCGCCACGCCCTCGCCCGGTACGGCCTCGACCGCACCCCGGGTGAGGAACACCATTCGCGCATCGGCGAAGCGCCGGTCGGACAGCCAGTCCTTGAGCAGCGCCAGCACCCGGCCCGTCTGCGCGTGGACCGCGCCCGCCACGTCCTCGGCGGCCGGCTCGACGCACGGCACCACCAGCGCCGCCGGAATCTCACCGCCCTCGGCCACGGCCACGGCCAGCCCGGCGAGGTCCGCGAACACCTGCGAACCCTCGCCCAACATCAGCCAGTCACCGAACGACTCGCCGGACGCCACCTGCGACCAGGCCACGCGGAACAGGGAGTCTCCGTGCCCGCCGGCCTGCCGGCCCAGCTGCTCGGGCGAGAACGCGCGCAGGGCCAGGCTGTCCACCGAAGCGACGGGCGCGCCCTCGACATCGGCGATCTCCAGGCGCACCGCGTCCCGGCCGGCCCGCGAAAGCCGGACCCGCACACTGTCCGCGCCGACGGAGTGCACCGCCACACCGGACCACGAGAACGGCAGCCGCCCCTGACCGGTGTCCTCCACCAGCGAGCCAAGGCCGATACCGTGCAGAACGGCGTCGAGCAGTGCCGGGTGGATCGTGAACTGCTCCGCACCCGGCTCGGTCTCACTGTCGAGGCTGACCTCGGCGAACACGTCCTCGCCCCGACGCCAGGCGGCCCGCAGCCCCTGGAAGGCCGGCCCGTATCCGAAACCGGAGTCGGAGAGGCCCTCGTACAGGCCCTCCACGGGGACGGTATCCGCCCCGGCGGGCGGCCACTCGACGAGGTCGAAGCCGGGGCTGTCGCCCGCTCCTTCGGTCAGGATCGCGGTCGCGTTCCTGACCCACGGCTCGTCGTCCCCCGCGCGGTCCGCGCGGGAGTGGAAGACGACCGAGCGCCGGCCGGACGCGTCGGGCGCCGCGACGGAGATCTGGAGCTCGACGCCGCCCTCCTCGGGCAGCACCAGCGGAGCGGCGAGCGTGAGGTCGTCGACCAGGTCGCAACCGACCTGCTCGCCCGCGCGCAGGGCCAGCTCGACGAAAGCGGTGCCCGGCAGCAGAACGGAGCCCATGACGCGGTGGTCCCCGAGCCAGGGGTGGGTGGTCAGCGACAGCAGCCCGGTGAGCAGCAGCGCGTCGGCGTCGGCCAGGGAGACCGAGGCGCCCAGCAGGGGGTGGTCGGCAGACCTGAGGCCCACCGTGGTCACGTCCCCGCCGAGGGATCCGGCATCGAGCCAGTAGTGCTCGCGCTGGAAGGCGTACGTGGGGAGGTCGACGTGCTCGGCGCCGGTGTCGCGGTGGAAGGCGTGCCAGTCGACGGCGATGCCTCGCGCGTGGACCTCGGCGAGGGCGGTGGTGAGGGTCGCCGCCTCGGAACGGCCCTTGCGGAGGGCCGGAACGAAGGCGACCGGGCCGGTGCTTTCGGTCAGGCAGGACTGCGCCATCGCGGACAGCACACCGGCGGGACCGAGTTCGACGTACGTCGTCACGCCGGCGCTCTCAAGGGCACGGACACCGTCGAGGAAGCGGACGGCGTCGCGGACGTGCCGGACCCAGAAGTCGGCGGATCCCATCTCGTCGGTGACGGGGGCGCCGGTCAGGTTCGAGACGACCGGGATCCGCGGGGCGGCGAAGGTCAGCCCCTCGATCTCCTGGCGGAAGGCGTCGAGCATGCCGTCCATGTGGGGCGAGTGGAAGGCGTGGCTGACCGTGAGCCGCTTGGACTTCCGGTCGGGGAGGGCCCCGGCGATCGCGAGCGCCGCGTCCTCGTCACCGGCGACGACCACCGAGCGCGGTCCGTTGACGGCCGCGATGCTGACGCGGTCGGTCAGCAGCGGCAGGACCTCCTCCTCGGAGGCCTGGACGGCGATCATCACGCCACCGGACGGCAGCGCCTGCATCAGCCGGCCACGGGCCGCCACCAGCGTGCACGCGTCCTCCAGGGAGAAGACGCCCGCCACGTGCGCGGCGGCGATCTCACCGATCGAGTGACCGGACAGGAAGTCCGGCTTCACACCCCACGACTCGACGAGCCGGAACAGCGCCACCTCGACCGCGAACAGCGCCGGCTGGGTGAACCGCGTCTCGTCCAGCAGAGCCGCGTCCGCCCCGAACAGGACGTCCTTCAGGGGAATTTCGAGGCGCGGGTCCAGTTCCGCGCACACCGCGTCCAGCGCTTCCGCGAACACCGGGTAGGCGTCGTACAGCTCGCGCCCCATCCCGAGACGCTGGCTCCCCTGCCCCGTGAAGAGGAACGCCACCTTGCCCCGCGCGCCTGCCACGCCGCGTACGACCTGTGCCGTGGTGGTGTCGCCGGATGCCAGTGCGGCGAGGTTGGCCAGGGCCTTCTCGCGGTCGCCGGCCACGACGACCGCCCGGTGTTCGAGCGCGGCGCGACCGGTGGCCAGGGTGTGGCTGACGTCTTCCGGCCGCTGGTCGGGGTGCGCGCGCAGGTGGGTGAGCAGGCGCTCGGCCTGCGCCCGCAGGGCTTCCTCCGTACGGGCCGAGACGAGCCACGGCAGCACGGGAGGCACGACGGTGCGCCGCCGCGCCTGCGGGCGCGGCTCGTCGGCGTTGGCTGCGGCGTCGACGGCGTCGGCGTCGGCGTCGGTGTCGGTGTCGGCGGACTCGGCCGGCTCGGCGGGCACCGCGACCGGGGCCTGCTCGATGATCGTGTGCGCGTTGGTGCCGCTGATGCCGAACGAGGAGACGGCGGCGCGCCGCGGGCGGCCGGTCTCGGGCCATTCCACGGTGTCGCGCAGCAGGGACACGGCGCCCGCGGACCAGTCGACCTTGGTCGACGGCTCGTCCACGTGCAGCGTGCGCGGGATCCGGCCGTGCCGGATCGCCATGACCATCTTGATGACGCCGGCGACACCGGCGGCGGCCTGCGTGTGTCCGATGTTCGATTTGACGGAGCCCAGCCACAGCGGGCGGTCCTCGGTGTGCTCGCGGCCGTACGTCGCCAGCAGGGCCTGGGCCTCGATCGGGTCGCCCAGGGTCGTACCGGTGCCGTGCGCCTCGACGACGTCCACGTCGGCGGCGGTGAGCCTGGCGTCGGCGAGGGCCTGGCGGATGACGCGCTGCTGCGAGGGGCCGTTCGGGGCGGTCAGCCCGTTGGAGGCGCCGTCCTGGTTGACGGCCGAGCCGCGGACGACGGCCAGCACGCGGTGGCCGTTGCGGCGGGCGTCGGACAGTCGCTCCACGAGCAGCATGCCCGCGCCCTCGCCCCAGCCTGTGCCGTCGGCGGCGTCCGCGAAGGACTTGCAGCGGCCGTCGAAGGACAGGCCGCGCTGCTTGCTGAATTCGGTGAAGGTGCCGGGCGTCGGCATGACGGTGACGCCGCCCGCGAGGGCGAGCGAGCACTCGCCCTTGCGGAGTGCCTGCATGGCCAGGTGCAGGGTGACGAGGGAGGAGGAGCAGGCCGTGTCGACGGTGAGGGCGGGGCCTTCGAGGCCGAACGTGTACGAGACGCGGCCGGAGGCGATGCTGCTGGAGCCGCCGGTGCCGAGGTAGCCCTCGACCTCCGGGGGTACGGCGCGCAGCCGCGAGGCGTAGTCGTGGTACATGACGCCGGTGAACACGCCGGTCCGGCTGCCGCGCATGGAGGTCGGGTCGATGCCGGCCCGCTCGAAGGCCTCCCAGGAGGTCTCCAGCAGCAGCCGCTGCTGCGGGTCCATGGCCACGGCCTCGCGCGGGGAGATCCCGAAGAACTCCGGCTCGAAGCGGTTGGCGGAGTGCAGGAAGCCGCCTTCCTGCACGTAGCTCGTGCCCCGACCGTCGGGGTCCGCGTCGAACAGCTGACCCGTGTCCCAGCCCCGGTCCGTCGGGAAGGCGGAGATGGCGTCCGTCTCGTCGGACACCAGCCGCCACAGGTCCTCGGGGGACTCGACGTCTCCCGGGTAGCGGCAGCTCATTCCGATGATCGCGATCGGCTCCTGCTCCTCCGACTCGACCTCCTGGAGCCGACGGCGGGTCTCGTGGAGATCTGCCGTCACCCGCTTCAGGAAATACCGGAGCTTTTCCTCGTTCATGCGTGCATCCCTTGTACAGAAGCCAGAAGGTCAGAGTCGATGGAGGGGGCGGAGTGGAACTGCCGCGTCATGAGATTCCGAACTCCTTGCCGATGAAGTCGAAGAGGTCGTCGTCGGTCGCGCTCTCCAGTGCCTCGGCCACGTCGGGGCCGTCGGAGTCCGCGGGGGCGGCCGCCAGTTCACCGGCCTCGCTCCAGGCGGCCAGCAGTGCCTGGAGCCGCTCGGTGATGCGGTCGCGGCCGGCGCCGTCGGGCGTCGAGGTGACGAGCGACTTCTCCAGCCGGTCCAGTTCGGCGAGCAGCGGGGGTACGGCCGCCGCGCCGTCCTGCCACAGCTCGTCCTTCAGGTACTCCACCAGCGCCGTCGGCGTCGGGTAGTCGAAGACGAGGGTGGCGGGCAGCCGGACGCCGGTGGCGGCGCCGAGCCGGTTGCGGAGTTCCACGGCGGTCAGCGAGTCGAAGCCGACCTCGTTGAACGACCGTGCCGGGTCGACCGCTTCGGGTCCGGCGAAGCCGAGGACCCCGGCGACGTACGTGCAGACCAGTTCCAGCAGTGCCTCGTCCCGCGCGGCCGGCGAGAGCCCGGTGAGGCGCTCGCGCAGCTCGGCTCCACCGTCCGTGCCGGCA
Organism: Streptomyces sp. ADI95-16; assembly: GCF_003721495.1. Lineage (NCBI taxonomy): Bacteria > Bacillati > Actinomycetota > Actinomycetes > Kitasatosporales > Streptomycetaceae > Streptomyces > Streptomyces sp. ADI95-16. Next base: position 935,488 of record NZ_CP033581.1, read on the forward strand.
GCGGTGGTACCGGCGGCGCGGCGTGCGGGCGTACGTACCAGCCCCGACAGGAGCGGCGGGAGCATTCCGGAGCCGGCCTGGGCGCGCAGCGCGGCCAGGTCCAGCTTCACCGGCACCAGCAACGCCTGCTCGGCGGAGGTGGCGGCATCGAACAACGCCACACCCTCGGCAGCGGTGATGGCATTGACACCACCACGACCGAGACGGGACACGTCCTCGGCGTCCAGAGCACTGCCCATACCGCCGGCTTCGGCCCACAGGCCCCAGGCCAGGGAGGTCGCCGCCAGGCCCTGGGCCCGGCGGTGGGCGGCGAGCGCGTCCAGGAACACGTTGCCCGCCGCGTAGTTGGCCTGCCCCGCGCCACCGAACACACCGGCGGCCGACGAGAACAACACGAACGCGGAGAGATCAAGGTCCTGGGTCAGCTCGTGCAGGTTCCACGCCGCGTCCACCTTCGGACGCAGCACCGCCGACAGCCGCTCGGCCGTCAGCGAACCGACCACACCGTCATCCAGAACACCGGCCGTGTGCACGACCGCCGTCAGCGGGTGCTCCGCCGGAACGGCACTGAGTACGGCCGCCAGCGCATCGCGATCGGCCACGTCACACGCCGCCCACGACACCTCGGCACCCAGACCCACCAGCTCCGCGGAAAGGGCAGCGCCCTCACCGCGACGGCTGACCAGCAGCAGGCGCCGCACACCGTGCTCCGCCACCAGATGACGCGCGAACAGGCCGCCCAGCGAACCACTCGCACCGGTGATCAACACCGTGCCCTCGGCACCCCACTCAACGCCCGCGTCAGCCGCGACCGCCGCACGCGCCAGCCTCGGCACCAGGACCGAGCCGCCCCGTACCGCCACCTCGGACTCGCCCGAGGCCACTACGGCGGGCAGCGCGCGGAAGGAGGCGTCGGTGCCGTCCGTGTCGGCCAGGACGATCCGCCCCGGGTTCTCCGACTGCGCCGAACGCAGCAGACCCCACACCGATGCGTGCACCAGGTCCGCCGCGCCCTCGCCCGGTACGGCTTCCACCGCACCCCGCGTCAGGAACACCAGGCGCGAGTCCGCGAACCGGTCCTCGGCCAGCCACTCCTTGAGCAGCGCCAGCACCCGGCCCGTCTCCGCGTGCACCGCACCCGTCACGTCTTCCGGGTCGGCCACCGGGGACAGCGGTACGCACACCAGCGCCGGGTCCGCGAGCGTCGCGAGCCCGCCGTCGTGCGCCGTGTAGCGCACGCCCACCGCGTCCAGCCCGGCGTGGCCGCCCCCGAGCAGCGCCCAGGGGCTCTGCTCCGACGCCGACACCGGGGTCAGCGGTACGGCCGTCCACTCGACCTCGAACAGCGACTCCGGGCGACCGCCGCGCGCCGCGCCGATCTGCTCCGGCGAGACCGCGCGCAGTACGAGCGACTCGACCGAGGCGACCGGTGCGCCCGCCGGGTCGGCGAGCTCCAGCGCGACCGCGTCGCGGCCGGCCGGGGCCAGCCGGACCCGTACGGCGGAGGCGCCGGCCGCGTGCAGCCGGACACCGCTCCAGGCGAACGGGAGCCGTCCCTGGCCGGTCTTCTCGACGAGCGCGCCGAGACCGGCCGCGTGGAGGGTGGCGTCCAGGAGCGCCGGGTGGAGGCCGAACCAGTCGGCCGCCTCCGCGGTCTCCTCGTCCAGGCCGACCTCCGCGTACACGGCGTCGCCGTGGAGCCAGGCCGAGCGCAGGCCCTGGAAGGCGGGGCCGTAGTCGAATCCGGCGGCGGCGAGGCCTTCGTAGAGGCCGTCGATGTCCACCGGTTCGGCTCCGGCCGGAGGCCAGACCGTGAGGTCGGCTGTCGGGGCCGGGGCGTCGCCGGTGGCGAGGACGCCGGCGGCGTGCCGCGTCCACGGCTCGTCGGCGGGGGTGTCCTCGTCACGGGAGTACAGCGACAGGGCGCGTCGGCCGGATTCGTCGGCTTCGGCGACGGAGAGCCGCAGCTGGACTCCGCCGCGTTCGGGGAGGACGAGCGGGGCCTCCAGGGTCAGCTCCTCCAGGACGTCGCAGCCGACCTGGTCCCCGGCGCGGACGGCCAGTTCCACGAAGGCCGTGCCCGGCAGGAGGACCGAGCCGAGGACGGCGTGGTCCGCGAGCCAGCTGTGCGTGGCCAGGGACAGCCGGCCGGTGAAGAGGAACCCGTCGGAGTCGGGCAGTTCGACGGCCGCGCCGAGCAGCGGGTGGTCCGTCGCGCCGAGGCCGAAGCCCGCGGCGTCGCCCGGGGTGTTGTGCGCGGTGGGTGCCGAGTCGAGCCAGTACCAGTCGCGTTGGAAGGCGTACGTGGGCAGCTCGGCCTGGCGGGCACCGGTGGGGGCGAAGTACGCCTCCCAGTCCACCGCCGCACCGTGGGTGTGGGCGTGGGCGAGGGCGTTGTTCAGGGTCTCGGGCTCGGGGCGGCCGGTGCGGAGGGCGGGCGCGAACCGGGCGCCGTCCTCGGTCAGGCAGTCCTGGGCCATCGCGGAGAGCACGCCGTCGGGGCCGAGTTCGAGGTACGTCGTGACTCCGGCGGCTTCCAGGGTGCGGATGCCGTCGAGGAAGCGGACGGCGTCGCGGACGTGCCGGACCCAGAAGTCGGCGGAGCCCATCTCGTCGGTGACGAGGACGCCGGTCAGGTTGGAGACGACCGGGATGCGCGGAACGCCGTACGACAGTGCCTCGGCGACCTTGCGGAAGTCGGCCAGCATGCCGTCCATGTGGGGCGAGTGGAAGGCGTGGCTCACCGTGAGCCGCTTGGACTTCCGGTCGGGGAAGGCCCCGGCGATCGCGAGCGCCGCGTCCTCGTCACCGGCGACGACCACCGAGCGCGGTCCGTTGACGGCCGCGATGCTGACCCGGTCGGTCAGCAGCGGCAGGACCTCGTCCTCGGACGCCTGTACCGCGATCATCACGCCACCGGACGGCAGCGCCTGCATCAACCGGCCACGGGCGCGGACCAGTTCGCACGCGTCCTCCAGGGAGAGGACGCCCGCCACGTGTGCGGTGGCGATCTCACCGATGGAGTGGCCGGAAAGGAAGTCCGGCTTGACACCCCAGGACTCGACGAGGCGGTAGAGCGCCACCTCGACGGCGAACAGGGCCGGCTGCGTGTACTCCGTACGGTCCAGAACAGCCGCGTCCGTCCCGAACAGGACGTCCTTCAGCGGCAGTTCCAGATCCAGCCGCTCGCACACCGCGTCCAGCGCGGCCGCGAAGGCCGGGTAGGTCTCGTACAGCTCACGGCCCATGCCCAGGCGCTGGCTGCCCTGACCGGTGAACAGGAAGGCGAGCTTCCCGGCCCCGGCAGCGCCCACCGTGCCACGCGTCACGGCCGCGTCGGCCAGGTCGTTGGTCCCCAACGCCTCCAGCCCGCGCAGCAGTTCCTCGCGGTCGCCCGCCACGACCACCGCGCGGTGGTCGAAGGCGGCACGCCGGGTCGCCAGCGAGTAGGCCACGTCCGTGACGCTCAGCTCGGCCGAGTCCTCCAGGTGGACCCGCAGACGGGCCGCCTGGCCGCGCAGCGCGTCCGCCGACCGCGCGGACAGCACGTACGGCAGCACCGGCGCCGCCGCACCGCTTTCGGCGGCGGCGGTCACCGCGACCGCGTCCGGGGCCTGCTCGATGATCGTGTGGGCGTTGGTGCCGCTGATGCCGAACGAGGACACACCGGCCCGGCGCGGACGGCCGGTCCGCGGCCACGGCGTGTTCTCGGTGAGCAGCGTGACGGCGCCGTCCTCCCAGTCCACGTGCGGGGTCGGCTCGTCCACGTGCAGGGTCCGGGGCAGCACCCCGTGCCGCATCGCCATGATCATCTTGATCACACCGGCGACACCGGCGGCGGCCTGCGTGTGACCCATGTTGGACTTGATCGAGCCCAGCCACAGCGGCTCGTCCGCCGCACGCTCCCGGCCGTACGTGGCCAGCAGCGCCTGCGCCTCGATCGGGTCGCCCAGGGTGGTGCCCGTGCCGTGCGCCTCGACCACGTCGATCTGCTCGCTGGTCAGTCCGCCGGAGGCGAGCGCCTGGCGGATGACGCGCTGCTGCGAGGGCCCGTTCGGGGCGGTCAGCCCGTTGGAGGCGCCGTCCTGGTTGATCGCGGAGCCCCGGACCACGGCGAGCACCGGGTGCCCGTTGCGGCGGGCGTCCGACAGCCGCTCGACGAGCAGCATGCCCGCGCCCTCGGCCCAGCTGGTGCCGTCGGCGGCCGCGGCGAAGGACTTGATGCGGCCGTCGGCGGCCAGCCCGCGCTGGCGGCTGAACTCGGTGAAGGTGCCCGGCGTCGACATGACGGTGACACCGCCGGCCAGGGCCATGGTGCATTCGCCGCCCCGCAGCGCCTGGATCGCCCAGTGCAGGGCGACGAGGGAGGACGAGCAGGCCGTGTCGACCGTGACCGCCGGGCCCTCCAGACCGAAGGCGTACGAGACGCGGCCGGAGGCGATGCTGCCGGAGTTGCCGGTGCCGAGGTAGCCCTCGACACCGTCCGGCACGGAGGTGATGCGGGTGGCGTAGTCGTGGTACATGACGCCGGCGAAGACGCCGGTCCGGCTGCCGCGCAGCGTGGCCGGGTCGATGCCGGCCCGCTCGAAGGCCTCCCAGGAGGTCTCCAGCAGCAGCCGCTGCTGCGGGTCCATGGCCACGGCCTCGCGCGGCGAGATCCCGAAGAACGCCGGGTCGAAGCGGCCCGCGTCGTGCAGGAATCCGCCGGAACGGGTGTAGCTGGTGCCCTTGCCGTCCGGGTCCGGGTCGTACAGCGACTCCAGGTCCCAGCCGCGGCCCTGCGGGAACTCCGAGATGGCGTCGACGCCACCCACCACCAGGCGCCACAGGTCCTCGGGGGTTTCCACCCCGCCGGGGTAGCGGCAGCTCATGCCGACGATCGCGATGGGGTCGTCGTGGAGCGCGGCGCCGGCGGAAGCGGGCCCGGCCGTGGCCGCGCCGGCCGTCTCCCCGTCCAGGGACAGGCCCAGGACCTCGGTCCTCAGGTACGCCGCGAGCGCGCTCGGCGTGGGGTAGTCGAAGACGAGCGTGGCCGGCAGCCGTTCGCCGGTGGCGGCGCCGAGGCGGTTGCGCAGCTCGACGGAGGTCAGGGAGTCGAAGCCGAGCTCCTTGAACGCCCGGTCGGCCGGTACCTCGTCGGTCGAGGCGTGACCGAGTACGGCCGTCACCTCGGCCCGGACCATCTCCAGCAGGGCCGCCTCCCGCTCCTCGGCGGGCAGCGCGGCCAGCCGCGTGCGCAGGGCGGACCCGTCGGCCGTGGCCCCCTGTCCCGCCGCGCGGCGCGCCGGTACGCGGACCAGCCCGCGCAGCAGGTCGGGAACCATCCCGCCCCGGGCCTGGGCGCGGAGGGCGGCCAGGTCGAGCGGGAGGGGCACGAGGAGCGCGTCGTCCGTACGGCGGGCCGCGTCGAAGAGGGCCAGGCCGGTCTCCGGCGAGAGGGCGCCGATGCCGCCGCGGTTGATCCGCTCGCGGTCACCGTCGGCCAGGTCGCCGCCCATGCCGCCGACTCCGGTCCACAGGCCCCAGGCCAGGGAGGTCGCCGCGAGGCCCTGGGCCCGGCGGTGGGCGGCCAGCGCGTCGAGGAAGGTATTGCCCGCCGCGTAGTTGGCCTGCCCGGCGCCGCCGAACACACCGGCGGCGGACGAGAACAGTACGAAGGCCGACAGACCGAGGTCCTGGGTCAGCTGGTGCAGGTTCCAGGCCGCGTCCACCTTCGGACGCAGTACGGCCGACAGCCGCTCGGTCGTCAGCGAACCGACGACACCGTCATCCAGAACACCGGCCGTGTGCACGACCGCCGTCAGCGGGTGCTCCGCCGGAACGGCCTTGAGTACGGCCGCCAGCGCATCGCGGTCGGCCACGTCACACGCCGCCCACGACACCTCGGCACCCAGAGCGGCCAGCTCCGCGGAAAGGGCCGCGCCCTCACCGCGACGGCTCACCAGCAGCAGGCGTCGTACGCCGTGCTCGGTCACCAGATGACGGGCGAACAGCCCACCGAGCGAACCACTCGCACCGGTCACCAGGACCGTGCCCTCGGCATCCCACTCGGCGCCGGCGTCAGCGGCGACCGCCGTCCGCGCCAGCCTCGGCACCAGGACGGCACCGCCGCGCACCGCCACCTCGGACTCGCCCGAAGCCAGCGCCGCCGACAGACCGGCCGCGAGGTCGCCCTCCGCGTCGATGTCGACGAGGACGAAGCGGCCCGGGTTCTCCGACTGCGCCGAGCGCACCAGGCCCCACACCGGCGCATGCGCCAGATCCGCGATCCCTTCGCCCGGTACGGCGGCCACCGCGCCCCGCGTCAGGAACACCAGACGCGCGTCCGCGGACCGCTCCTCGGCCAGCCAGTCCTGTACCAGCCCCAGCACCCGGGCGGTCTCCGCGTGCACCGCGCCGGCCACGTCACCGGCGGCCGGCTCCACGCACGGCACCACCAGTGCCGCCGGAAGCCCGGCATCGCCCTCCTCGCCCAGCATCAGCCAGTCGTCGAAGGACCCGTCACCGACGGCCGTCTGCGCCCACTCCACCCGGAACAGGGCGTCACGGGTCAGTTCGGGCGCGGCGGTGAGCTGGTCACGGCTGACGGATCGCAGGGCCAGGCCGGCGACCGACGCGACGGGCGCTCCGGTGGCGTCGGCGATCGTGAGGGCCACCTCGCCGCCCCGGCCGGTGGTCAGGCGTACCCGGAGCTCGGAGGCTCCGACTGCGTGCAGGGAGACCCCGGACCAGGAGAACGGGAGTCGTCCGTCGGCGGCGCCGGTGTCCGCGGCGCGCAGTCCGAGCGCGTGCAGGGACGCGTCGAGGAGCGCCGGGTGCAGACCGAACCGTGCGGCCTCACCCTCGGCTCCCTCGGGGAGCGCGACCTCCGCGTAGGAGGTGTCGCCGTGCTGCCAGGCGGCCCGCAGGCCCTGGAACACCGGCCCGTATCCGAAACCGGCCTCGGCGAGGCCCTCGTACAGGCCGTCCACCGGGACGGGCTGCGCCCCGGACGGCGGCCATTCGGTGAGGTCCTGCGGGGCCGGGGCGGCCCCGGTCGCGAGCACACCTACGGCGTGCCGCGTCCACGGCTCGTCCGGGTCCGCGCCCTCGGGGCGGGAGTGCAGGGTGAGGCTGCGGCGCCGGCCCGCCGGGTCGGCGGCCGTGACGGAGAGCCGCAGCTGCACGCCACCGTGCTCGGGCAGGACGAGGGGTGCCTCCAGGGTGAGTTCGTCGACCAGGTCGCACCCGACGTGCTCGCCGGCCTGGAGCGCGAGCTCGACGAAGGCCGTGCCGGGCAGGAGGGCCGCGCCCATCACCCGGTGGTCCCCCAGCCAGGGGTGGGTGGTCAGGGACAGCCGTCCGGTGAAGAGGTGGCCGTCGGAGTCGGGCAGTTGGACCTCGGCGCCGAGCAGCGGATGATCGGCGGCGCCGAGTCCGGCCGCCGCGACGTCGCCGTCGGCGCGGCCTGCGTCGAGCCAGTAGACGGAGCGCTGGAAGGCGTACGTCGGCAGGTCCACGCGCCGGGCCCCGAGCGGGGCGTAGTACGCGGACCAGTCGACGGCGGTACCGCGTACGTACGCGGTGGAGAGGGCCGAGAGGAGGCTCGCGGGCTCGTCGCGTCCGGAGCGGAGCGCGGGGGCGAAGGCCGCGGCGCCGGTGTCGTCGGCCAGGCAGGCCTGGGCCATCGCGGAGAGGACTCCGTCGGGACCGAGCTCGACGTACGTGGTCACACCCGCCGCCTCAAGGACGCGCACGCCGTCGAGGAAACGGACCGCCTCCCGGACGTGCCGCACCCAGAACTCGGCGGAACCCATCTCGTCCGAGACGAGAGCACCGGTCAGGTTGGAGACGACCGCGATACGAGGAGCCTCGAAGGACAGCCCCGCCACGACCGCGCGGAAGTCGTCCAGCATCCCGTCCATGTGAGGCGAGTGGAACGCATGGCTCACCGTCAGCCGCTTGGACTTGCGGTCCGGGAACGCGGCCGCTACGGCGAGCGCCGCGTCCTCGTCACCCGCGACGACCACCGAGCGCGGCCCGTTGACCGCCGCGATGCTCACCCGGTCGGTCAGCAGCGGCAGGACCTCCTCCTCCGCAGCCTCCACCGCGATCATCACGCCACCGGACGGCAGCGCCTGCATCAAACGGCCACGAGCCGCGACCAACGTGCACGCGTCGGCCAGCGACAGGACACCCGCCACATGCGCGGCGGCGATCTCACCGATGGAGTGACCGGACACGAAGTCCGGCTTCACACCCCAGGACTCGACGAGGCGGAAGAGCGCCACCTCGACCGCGAACAGCGCCGGCTGCGTGAACCGCGTCTCGTCCAGCAGTTCCGCGTCCGTCCCGAACAGGACGTCCTTCAGCGGCAGTTCAAGGTTCATCCGCTCGCACACCGCGTCCAGCGCGGCCGCGAAGGCCGGGTAGGTCTCGTACAGCTCACGGCCCATTCCGAGCCGCTGGCTGCCCTGACCGGTGAAGAGGAAGGCCAGCTTTCCTCCCGCGGCCGACGAGCCCTGGACCAGGCCCGCCGCCGAGCTGCCCTCGGCGAGGGCGGCCAGGCCGGTGCGGAAGGCGTCGGGGTCGGCGGCGACGACCGTCGCGCGGTGTTCGAACACGGCGCGGGCGGTCGCCAGCGAGTGCCCGATGTCGGCCGGCAGCGTGTCCGGGTGCGCCTCCAGGTGGGACAGGAGCCGCTCGCCCTGGGCCCGCAGGGCCTCGGGGGTGCGGGCGCTCAGGTGCCACGGGAGGGCCGTCGCAGGGGCCGGGACGGCCGGGCTGACCGCTGCGGCGGGGGTCTCCGGGAGTTCGATGATGGCGTGGGCGTTCGTCCCGCTCATGCCGAAGGAGGAGACGCCCGCGCGGCGCGGGCGGCCGGTCTCGGGCCATGCCCGCTGCTCGGTGAGCAGGGAGACCGCGCCCGCCGACCAGTCGACGTGCGGTGACGGCTCGTCCACGTGCAGGGTCTTCGGCAGGACGCCGTGGCGCATCGCCTGGACCATCTTGATGATGCCCGCGACACCGGCGGCGGCCTGGGTGTGACCGAAGTTGGACTTGACGGAGCCCAGCCACAGCGGGGTGTCCTCGGGACGGCCCTGACCGTAGGTGGCCAGCAGCGCCTGCGCCTCGATCGGGTCACCGAGGGTGGTACCCGTGCCGTGCGCCTCGACGGCGTCGACGTCGGCGGAGGTCAGCCGGGCGTTGGCGAGGGCCTGGCGGATGACGCGCTGCTGGGCGGGGCCGTTGGGGGCGGTCAGGCCGTTGCTGGCACCGTCCTGGTTGACGGCGGTGCCGCGGACGACCGCCAGTACCTGGTGGCCGTTGCGGCGGGCGTCGGAGAGGCGCTCCACGAGCAGCATGCCGACGCCCTCGCCCCACGCGGTGCCGTCGGCGGCGGCCGCGAACGGCTTGCAGCGGCCGTCGGCGGCGAGTCCGCGCTGGCGGCTGAACTCGGTGAAGACGTCGGGGGTGGTGATGATGGTGACGCCACCGGCCAGGGCCAGGGAGCACTCGCCGGAGCGCAGGGCCTGCGCGGCGAGGTGCAGGGCGACCAGCGAGGAGGAGCAGGCGGTGTCGACGGTGACGGCCGGGCCCTCGAAGCCGAAGGTGTAGGAGACGCGGCCGGAGGCGATGCTGCTGGAGCCGCCGGTGCCGAGGTAGCCCTCGACGCCTTCGGGGACGGTGTTCAGGCGGGACACGTAGTCGTTGTGCATCTGGCCGACGAACACGCCGACCTGTCCGCCGCGCAGGCCCGTCGGGTCGATCCCGGCCCGTTCGAAGGCCTCCCAGGAGGTTTCCAGCAGCAGGCGCTGCTGCGGGTCCATGGCGAGGGCCTCGCGGGGGTTGATCCCGAAGAACGCCGGGTCGAAGTGGTGGGCGTCGTAGAAGAAGCCGCCTTCGCGGGCGTAGGACGTGCCGGGGCTGTCGGGGTCGGGGTCGTAGAGCGCCTCGGTGTCCCAGCCGCGGTCGGCGGGGAGGTCGGCGATGCCGTCGCGGCCTTCGGCGAGGAGTTCCCACAGGTCCTCGGGGCTGCGGACGTCGCCGGGGAAGCGGCAGCTCATGGCGACGATGGCGATGGGGTCGTCGGTCTCGGCGACGGCGCCGGCCGGGTGCCGCGGGAGGGCGGCGGCGGCCACCGCGGCCTCGGAGCCGAGGAGTTCGTCCTTGAGGTATCCGGCGAGGACCGTGGGGGTGGGGTAGTCGAAGACGAGCGTGGCGGGCAGCCGGACTCCGGCGGTGGCGCCGAGCCGGTTGCGGAACTCGACGGCGGTCAGCGAGTCGAAGCCGAGGTCCTTGAAGGCGCGGCCGGGTTCGACGGCGTCGGAGGTGGCGTGGCCGAGGACGGCGGCCACCTGGTCGCGTACGAGGTCGAGGAGGAGCGTGTCGCGCTCGTTCTCGGGGAGGCGTACGAGCTGCTCCACCAGCGGGGTTCCGGTCCCGGCGGCGGCCGCCTGGGCGGTCCGGCGGGCGGGGGCGCGGACCAGGCCGCGCAGCAGCGCGGGCACCATGGCGGCGTCTGCCTGGCGCAGCGGCGCGAGGTCGAGCTGCATGGGGACGAGGTGGGCGTCGCCGGTGTGGTGGGCGGTGTCGAGGAGGGCCAGGCCCTCTTCGGAGGAGAGGCCGAGGACTCCGGAGCGCGTCATGCGGTCCTTGTCGGCGCTGTCGAGCTCGCCGGTCATGCCGCTGGCCTCGGCCCACAGGCCCCAGCCGAGGGAGGTGCCGGGCAGGCCGTGGGCCTGGCGGTGGCGGGCGAGGGCGTCGAGGAAGACGTTCGCGGCCGCGTAGTTGGCCTGGCCGGCGCCGCCGAAGGTGCCGGCGGCGGAGGAGAAGAGGACGAAGTCGGCCAGGTCGAGGTGGCGGGTCAGCTCGTGCAGGTGGAGGGCGGCGTCGGCCTTGGGCCGCAGGACCCGGTCGAGCCGCTCGGGGGTGAGGGCCTCGGCGATGCCGTCGTCGAGGACGCCGGCGGTGTGGACGACGGCGGTCAGCGGGTGTGCGGCGGGTACGGAGGCCAGGAGTGCGGCGAGGGCCTCGCGGTCGGCGGCGTCGCAGGCGGCGACGGTGACGTCGGCGCCCAGGGCGCGCAGCTGCGCGGCGAGTTCTGCGGCGCCGGCGGCGGCTTCGCCGCGGCGGCTGGTCAGGATGAGGCGGCGGGCGCCGCGGACGGTGACGGCGTGCCGGGCGACGAGTGCGCCGAGGGTGCCGGTGCCGCCGGTGATGAGGACGGTGCCGTCGGGGTTCCAGTCGGCGGGCACGGTGAGCACGATCTTGCCGGTGTGGCGGGCCTGGCTGAGGTAGCGGAAGGCTTCGGGGGCCTGGCGCAGGTCCCAGGCGGAGACGGGGATGGGGTTCAGGGCGCCGGCCTCGAAGAGGCCGAGCAGCTCGGTGAGCATCTCCTGGATGCGGTCGAGGCCCGCTTCGGTGAGGTCGAACGCCTGGTAGGAGACGCCGGGGTGGGTGGCGGCGACGTCGCGGGGGTCGCGGACGTCGGTCTTGCCCATCTCGACGAAGCGTCCGCCGCGCGGCAGGAGGCGCAGCGAGGCGTCGACGAACTCGCGGGCGAGGGAGTCGAGGACGACGTCGACGCCGCGTCCGTCGGTGGCGGTGCGGAAGGTGTTCTCGAAGTCGAGGGTGCGGGAGGAGGCGATCTTGTCGTCGGTCAGGCCGAGTCCGCGCAGGGTGTCCCACTTGGCGGGGCTGGCGGTGGCGTGGACGTCGGCGCCCCAGTGGCGGGCGAGCTGGACGGCGGCCATGCCGACGCCGCCGGCGGCGGCGTGGACGAGGAGGGATTCGCCCTCGCGCAGTCCGGCGAGGTCGTGGAGGGCGTAGTAGGCCGTCATGAAGACGATCGGTACGGCCGCGGCCTCGGCGAAGGTCCAGCCCTCGGGCATCGGGGCGATCATGCGCCGGTCGACGACGGCCAGCGGGCCGAAGGCGCCGGGCAGCATGCCCATGACGCGGTCGCCGGGGGCGAGGTCGGTGACGCCGGGGCCGGTCTCGACGACGGTGCCGGCGCCTTCGCTGCCCATGAGGCCGGGGTCGCCGGGGTACATGCCGAGGGCGTTGAGCACGTCGCGGAAGTTGAGGCCGGCGGCGCGTACGGCGACGCGGACCTGGCCGGGTTCCAGGGGCGCCGCGGACTCGGGGCTCGGGACGAGGGTGAGGTGGTCGAGGGTGCCCTTGTCCTCGATGTCCATGCGCCAGGCGGACTCGCCCGGGGGCGGGGTCAGCGGGGTGGTGGCGGGGACCCGTGCGAGGCGGGGGGCGTGGACGGTGCCGCGGCGGAGTGCGAACTGCGGTTCGCCGGTGGCGAGGGCGGCGGCCAGTGTCCCGGCGGCGGCGTCGGCGTCGAGGTCGGCCAGGACGAAGCGGTCGGGGTTCTCCGACTGCGCGGAGCGGACCAGGCCCCAGACGGCGGCGTGGGCGGGGTCGGCGAGGTCCCAGTCGCTCTGGGTGGCGACGGCGCCCCGGGTGACGAACACCAGGCGGGACGCGGCGAACCGGTCGTCGGCGAGCCAGCCCTGGACGAGGGCGAGGGCCCGGTGCGTGGCGGCGCGGACGGCGTCCGCGGTGAGGGCGTCCGCCGGGGCGGCCAGGCAGGGGGCGAGGACGTGTGCGGGCGCCGGGGCGCCGGCGTCGAGGGCCGCGCCGAGCGCGCCGAGGTCGGGGTGGACCGGGCCGGACAGCTCGGCGGTGACGTCGGCGGGCTCGCCGATGACCGCCCAGGTGCCGGTGGTGTCCTCGCCGGGGGCGCCGGGCGGTAGGGGCAGGGTCGCCCACTCGATCCGGAACAGCGACTCGTGGTACGCGGTGCGGGAGGCGCCGGCGAGCCGGTCGGCGGAGACGGGCCGGACGATCAGGTGGTCGACGGTGGCGACGGGCGCGCCGGTGGTGTCGGCCAGCTGGAGGGAGAGGGAGTCTTCGCCGTCGGCGGTGAGGCGCACGCGCAGTGCGGACGCGCCGACGGCGTGCAGGGACACCCCGCGCCAGGAGAACGGCAGTCCGGCCTGCCGGTCGCCGTCGTGGGAGACGAAGGTGGCGTGCAGGGCGGCGTCGAGGAGGGCCGGGTGCAGGCCGAAGCGGGTGGCTTCGGTGTGCCGGTCGTCGGGCAGGGCCACCTCGGCGTAGACGTCGTCGCCGAGGGTCCAGGCGGCGCGCAGGCCCTGGAAGACGGGGCCGTAGGCGAAGCCGCCCTGGCCGAGGTGCTCGTACAGGCCGTCGACGCCGACGGCTTCGGCGCCCGGCGGGGGCCAGGCGGAGAGGTCGAACGCGGGGCGCGGCGCGCCGGTGGCGAGGACGCCCGCGGCGTGCCGGGTCCACGGCTCGTCGTCGGCGGCGTCGGGGTCGCCGGAGTACAGGTCCAGGGTGCGCCGGCCGTCCTGGTCGGGTGCGCTGACCACGATCTGGAGGCGGACCGCGGTGTGCGGGGCGAGGACCAGCGGGGCTTCGAGGGTGAGTTCTTCCAGGACGTCGCAGCCGGCCTGGTCACCGGCGCGGACGGCGAGTTCGACGAAGGCGGTGCCGGGCAGCAGGACGGTGCCCATGACGGCGTGGTCGGCCAGCCAGGGGTGGGTGTCGAGGGAGAGCCGGCCGGTGAAGAGGAAGCCCTCGCCGTCGGCGAGCGGGACGGCCGCGCCGAGCAGCGGGTGGTGGGCGGCGCCCAGACCGGCCGATTCGACGTCACCGATGTATCCGGCGGGCGCTTCGAGCCAGAAGCGGCTCCGCTGGAAGGCGTACGTGGGCAGGTCGACGCGGCGGGCGCCGGTCGCGGCGAAGTACGCGGGCCAGTCGAGGGGGACGGCGCGGGTGTGGAGGGCGGCGATCGCGGCGGTCAGCGCCTCGGCCTCGCCGCGGTCGCGGCGCAGGGAGGGGAGGAAGACGGTGTCGGTGGCGCCGTCGGTCTCGGGGAGGCAGTCGCGGCCGAGGCCGGACAGCACGCCCTGCGGGCCCAGTTCGAGGTAGGTGGTGACGTGTTCGGCGTCCAGGGTGCGGATGCCGTCGAGGAAGCGGACGGCTTCGCGGACGTGGCTGACCCAGTGCTCGGCGGTGCGCAGTTCGTCGCCGGCCACGGCTCCGGTGAGGTGGGTGACGACGGGGATGGCGGGCGCGTGGTAGGTGAGGGAGGCGGCGACGTCGCGGAAGGCGTCGAGCATGCCGTCCATCAGCGGGGAGTGGAAGGCGTGGCTGACGGTGAGCCGCTTGGTCCGCCGGCCGCGCCGCTCGAACTCGGCGGCGATCTCCAGCGCGAGGGTCTCCTCGCCGGAGATGACGACGCTGGAGGCGGAGTTGACGGCGGCGATGCCGATGCGGTCCTCGTGGCCGGCGAGCAGCGGCCGGACCTCGTCCTCGGTGGCGGTCAGCGCGATCATCGCGCCGCCCTGGGGCAGGGCTTCCATGAGGCGGCCGCGGGCGACGACGAGGGTGGCCGCGTCGGGCAGTGAGAGGACGCCCGCGACGTGCGCGGCGGTGATCTCGCCGATGGAGTGGCCCGCGACGAAGTCGGGGCGCAGGCCCCAGGACTCGACGAGGCGGTAGAGCGCGGTCTCCAGGGCGAACAGGGCGGGCTGGGTGTAGCCGGTCCGGTTCAGGAGGTCGCCGGCGTCCTCGTCGAACAGGATCTCCTTGAGGGGCTGTTCGAGGTGCCGGTCGAGCTCGGCGCACACCGCGTCGAGGGCGGCGGCGAAGGCCGGGTAGGTGGCGTGGAGCTCGCGGCCCATGCCGGGGCGCTGGCTGCCCTGTCCGGTGAACAGGACGGCGGTGCGGCCGTCGGCGGTGTCGTGCCGCACGATCCGGGCGCCGTCGCGGCCTTCGGCGAGGGCGGCGAGGGCGGTGAGGAGTGCGTCGCGGTCGGGCGCTACGACGGCGGCCCTGCGGTCCAGGGCGGTACGGGTGGTGGCCAGGGAGAACGCCACGTCGGCGGGGGTCGCGCCGGGGTGGTGCGCGAGGTGGTCGACGAGCCGGGCGGCCTGGGCGCGCAGTGCGTCGGGGGTGCGTCCGGAGAGGACGAACGGCAGCGGGGTGCCGGCGGGGACCGTGCCCCCGGCGACGGCGGGGACGCCGGCCGCGCCGGGTTCGCCGTCCTCCTCGTCGGAGGGCTGCTCCACGGGCGGCTGCTCGATGATGACGTGCGCGTTGGTGCCGCTGACGCCGAAGGAGGAGATGCCCGCGCGGCGGGGGCGGTCCGTCTCGGGCCAGGCGGCGGACTCCGTCAGCAGCTCGACGGCGCCGGCGGTCCAGTCGATGTGCGGGGACGGCTCGCCGATGTGCAGGGACGCGGGCAGCACGCCGTGGCGCATCGCGAGCACCATCTTGATGATGCCGGCGGCGCCCGCGGCGGCCTGCGTGTGGCCGATGTTGGACTTGATGGAGCCCAGGCGCAGCGGCCGGTCCGCGGGGCGGTCCTGGCCGTAGGTGGCGAGCAGGGCCTGTGCCTCGATGGGGTCGCCGAGGGTGGTGCCGGTGCCGTGGGCCTCGACGGCGTCGACTTCGGCGGTGGTCAGCCCGGCGTGGGCGAGGGCCTCGCGGATGACGCGCTGCTGGGAGGGCCCGTTGGGGGCGGTGAGGCCGTTGGAGGCGCCGTCCTGGTTGACGGCGGTGCCGCGCACGACGGCGAGGACCGGGTGGCCGTTGCGGCGCGCGTCGGAGAGCCGCTCGACGAGGATCATGCCGGCGCCCTCGGCCCAGCCGGTGCCGTCGGCGTCGGCGGAGAAGGACTTGCAGCGGCCGTCGGTGGACAGGCCGCGCTGGCGGCTGAAGTCGATGAAGGTGTCCGGGGTGGACATCACGGTGACGCCGCCGGCGAGGGCCATGTCGCATTCGCCGCTGCGCAGGGCCTGCGCGGCCAGGTGCAGGGCGACCAGGGAGGAGGAGCAGGCCGTGTCGATGGTGACGGCGGGTCCCTCCAGGCCGAAGGTGTAGGAGATGCGGCCGGAGGCGACGCTGCCGGCGGTGCCGGTGCCGAGGTAGCCCTCCAGGCCCTCGGGGACGGCCGGCAGCCGGGTCAGGTAGTCGTGGTACATGACGCCGGCGAAGACGCCGGTGCGGCTGCCTCGGACGGTGGCCGGGTCGATCCCGGCGCGCTCGAAGGCCTCCCAGGAGGTTTCCAGCAGGAGCCGCTGGTGCGGGTCCATGGCCAGGGCCTCGCGCGGGTTGATGCCGAAGACGTCCGGGTCGAAGTCGGCGGCGTCGTGCAGGAAGCCGCCCTCGCGGGTGTACGAGGTCCCGGCGCGGCCGGGGTCGGAGTCGTACAGCGCGTCGAGGTTCCAGCCGCGGTCGGTGGGGAACGGCGAGATCGCGTCGGCGGAACCGGCGACGAGCTGCCACAGCTCCTCGGGGGTGCTGACGCCGCCGGGGTAGCGGCAGCTCATGGCGACGATGGCGATGGGCTCGTCGGCGACGGCCCGGGTGGCGGCGGCGGTGGCGGCCGGGGCCTGGGCGGCCTGGTCGCCGAGGAGTTCGGTGCGCAGGAACGCGGCGAGGGCGTTCGGGGTGGGGTAGTCGAAGACGAGGGTGGCGGGCAGCCGGACGCCGGTGGCCGAGCCGAGGCGGTTGCGCAGCTCGACGGCGGTGAGCGAGTCGAAGCCGAGTTCCTTGAAGGCGCGGCCGGGGTCGACGGCGTCGGGGCCGGGGAAGCCGAGGACGGCGGCGACCTGGACGCGGACGGTGGCCAGCAGCAGCCGGTCGCGTTCGGCGGCGGTCAGCGGCAGCAGCCGCTCGGTGAGGCCGTCGGCGGGTGCGGCGCTCTGGGCGGCGGCCCGGCGCGCGGCGGGGCGGACCAGGCCGCGCAGCAGGGCGGGGACCATGTCGGCGTCGGCGTGGCGCAGCGCGGCCAGGTCGAGGTGCATGGGGACCGCGGTGGGGTCGCCGGTGGCGCGGGCGGTGTCCATGAGGGCGAGGCCCTCGGCGGAGGACAGGGCGGCGACTCCGGCGCGGGAGATCCGCTCCAGGTCGGTGTCGGCGAGGTCGCCGGTCATCCCGCTGCGTTCGGCCCACAGGCCCCAGGCGAGCGCGGTGGCGGGCAGGCCTTCGGTGTGGCGGCGCTGGGCGAGGGCGTCGAGGAAGGTGTTGGCGGCGGCGTAGTTGGCCTGTCCGGCGGCGCCGAGGGTGCCGGCGGCGGCGGAGAAGAGGACGAACGCGGCGAGGTCGAGGTCGCGGGTCAGTTCGTGCAGGTGGACGGCCGCGTCGACCTTGGCGGGCAGGACGTGGTGGAGCCGCTCGGGGGTGAGCGCTTCGAGGATGCCGTCGTCGAGGACTCCGGCGGTGTGGAAGACGGCCGTCAGCGGGTGTGCGGCCGGTACGGAGGCCAGCACCGCGGCGAGGGCCTCGCGGTCGGCGGCGTCGCAGGCGGCGAGGGTGACCTCGGCGCCCAGGGCGCGCAGCTCCGCCAGGAGTTCGGGGGCGCCGGCGGCGGCTTCGCCGCGGCGGCTGGTCAGCAGCAGGCGGCGGACGCCGTGTCCGGTGACGAGGTGGCGGGCGACGAGCCCGCCGAGGGTGCCGGTGGCGCCGGTGACGAGGGCGGTGCCGTCCGCGTCGAGCGGCCGGGCTTCCTGGCCCTCGGCCGCGGGCAGGGCGGGGACGCGGCCGAGCCGGGGCACGACGGCGCGGCCCTCGCGGAGGGCGAGCTGGGGTTCGGCGGTGGCCAGCGCGGCCGGCAGGGCGCGCAGGGACTCCTCGCGGTCGTCCAGGTCGAGCAGGACGAACCGGTCGGGGTGCTCGGACTGGGCGGAGCGCAGCAGGCCCCACAGCGGGGCGTGCGCCAGGTCGGGTACGTCGGAGCCGGCGGTGGTGGCGACGGCGCCCCGGGTGACGAGGACGAGCCGGGAGCCGGCGTAGCGGTCGTCGGCGAGCCAGGCCTGGGCCAGTTCCAGGGCGTGGTGCAGCGCGTCGCCGACGGCGGCGGGCAGGGTGGCGTCGACGGGGGTCGGCGCGGGTGTGCCAGGGGCCGCGACGGGGACGACGACGGCCTGCGGTACGGGGCCGCCCGCCTCGATCGCGGCGGAGAGCGCGGCGAGGCCGGGGTGGACGGCGGCGGCGGGCAGCACGGCGGCGAACCGGGCCGCGGTGCCGGCGGGAGCACCTGCGTCGGCTTCGCTTGCGGCGTCGGCCGCGGCGCCGGCGAGCAGCGCCCACTGGCCGGGGGCGACGGTGGTGGCGGCCGGCAGGGCCAGCGGGCTCCACTCGACGCGGAACAGGGAGTCGTGGAAGGCGGTGCGCGCGGCGTGGACCTGGTCCGGGGAGACGGGCCGCAGCAGCAGCGCGGCCACGGAGGCGACGGGCGCGCCGGTCTCGTCGGCCAGGTCGACGGAGACGGTGTCCTGGCCGGCGGGGGCGAGGCGGACGCGCAGGGCGCGGGCGCCGACGGCGCGGAGGGTGACGCCGCTCCAGGAGAACGGCAGCCTGCCGTGCTCGGTGTCCTCCAGCAGGGAGCCGATGCCGACGGCGTGCAGGGCGGCGTCCAGCAGGGCGGGGTGCAGGCCGAACAGGGCGGCTTCGGCGTGCGCCTGCTCGGGCAGGCGGACTTCGGCGAAGACCTCGTCGGCGCGCTGCCAGGCGCCGGTCAGGCCCTGGAAGACGGGCCCGTAGGCGAAGCCGGAGGCGGTGAGGTGCTCGTAGAGGCCGTCGACGGGGACGGCGGTGGCGTCCTGCGGCGGCCAGGTGGTGAGGTCGGCGCCCGCCGGGGTGCCCACGGTGTCGCGTGTGGCGGGGGCGAGGGAGCCGGTGGCGTGCCGGGTCCAGGCACCTTCGCCCCAGGTGTCGTCGGCGGCGTCCTCGGGCCGGGAGTGCAGGGTCAGGGAGCGCCGTCCGTCGCCGTCGGGGGCGCCGACGGCGAGCTGGATCTGGACGCCGCCGTGCGGGGGCAGGGCCAGGGGGGCCTGGAGGGTGAGTTCTTCGAGGAGTTCGCAGCCGGTGTGTTCGCCGGCCTGGAGGGCGAGTTCCACGAAGGCGGTGCCGGGCAGCAGCACGGTGTCCATGACCGTGTGGTCGGCGAGCCAGGGGTGGGTGGCCAGCGAGAGCCGGCCGGTGAACAGGTAGCCGTCTCCGTCGGCCAGGGCGATGGCCGCGCCGAGCAGCGGGTGGTCGGCGGAGCCGATCCCGGCGGCGGTGACGTCGCCGGTCCAGGCGGTGGGCTGTTCGGGCCAGTACCGGCCGCGCTGGAAGGCGTACGTGGGCAGGTCGACGCGGGTGGCGCCGCGGCCCGCGAAGACGGCGGACCAGTCGGCGGTGACGCCGTGGACGTGCGCCTGGGCGACGGCGGCGGCGAACGCGGCCGGTTCGGGGCGGTCGGCGCGCAGGGCGGGGATGAAGACGGCGTCGTCCCGGTCGTTCTCGCCGGAGAGGCAGTCCTGCGCGAGGGCGGTGAGGACCCCGCCGGGGCCGACCTCGACGAAGGTGGTGACGCCGAGCGCGGCCAGGCCCCGCACCCCGTCGTGGAAGCGGACGGCCTCGCGGACGTGGCGGACCCAGTAGTCGGCGGTGCAGATCTCCTCGGCGGTGACGGAGGCGCCGGTGAGGTTGGAGACGATCGGGATGACGGGCGGCGCGTAGGAGACGGCTTCGGCGGCTTCGCGGAACGCGTCGAGCATGGCGTCCATGAGCGGCGAGTGGAAGGCGTGGCTGACGGTGAGCCGCTTGACGCGGCGGCCGCGGGCGCGCAGCGTCTCGGCGAGTTCCCCGGCGGCGTCCGCGTCACCGGAGACGACCACGGAGCGGGGGCCGTTGACGGCGGCCACGGACACCCGGTCGGTGAGCAGCGGGGTGATCTCGTCCTCGGTGGCCTCGACGGCGATCATCGCGCCGCCGGCGGGCAGGGCCTGCATGAGGCGGCCGCGGGCGGCCACGAGGGCGGCCGCGTCGGGGAGGGTGAGGACCCCGGAGACGTGGGCGGCGGCGAGTTCGCCGATGGAGTGCCCGATGAGGAAGTCGGCGGTGACGCCCCACTGTTCGAGCTGCCGGTAGAGGGCGACCTCGATGGCGAACAGGGCGGCCTGGGTGTAGGCGGTCGCGTCGAGGAGCGCCGCCTCGGGGGTGCCCTCGGCCGCGAACAGCACCTCGTACAGGGGGCGTTCGAGGTGCCGGTCGAGTTCGTCGCGGACCGCGTCGAGGGCGCGCGCGAACCCGGGGTGGGTGGCGTACAGCTCCCGGCCCATGCCGGGGCGCTGGCTGCCCTGGCCGGTGAAGAGGAAGGCGGTGTTGCCGTCGCCGACGGCGCCGAGGACGGCGGTCGCGGGCTGCTCCGCGGCGGCGAGCGCGTCGAGGTCGGCGAGGAGCCGTTCGCGGTCGGCGGCGAAGAGGACGGCCCGGCGGTCCAGTGCGGAGCGGCTGGTGGCGAGGGAGAACCCGAGGTCGGTCAGGGCCGCGGGGTCCGCGGCGAGTTCGGGGTGGGCGCGCAGGTGGGCGGCGAGGCGGCCGGCCTGGGCGCGCAGGGCGTCGTCGCCCTGGCCGGAGACCAGCAGCGGTACCGGGCCGGTGGCGCCTTCCGCGTCGGCGGCCTTGTCGCCGCTGTCCGTGGCGCCCGTGCCCTCGGCCTTCGCGTCCGCGCCGGGGACCTCGGCGGGCGGGGCCTGTTCGATGACGGTGTGGGCGTTGGTGCCGCTGACGCCGAAGGAGGAGATGCCTGCGCGGCGCGGCTGCCCGGTCTCGGGCCACGGTACGGCCCGCGTGAGCAGTTCGACGGCGCCGGTGGCCCAGTCGACGGCGCCGGACGGCTGGTCGATGTGGAGGGACTCGGGCACGACGCCGTGGCGCATCGCCTCGACCATCTTGATGATGCCCGCGACACCGGCGGCGGCCTGGGTGTGCCCGATGTTGGACTTGATGGAGCCCAGCCACAGCGGCCGGCCCTCGGGCCGGTTCTGGCCGTAGGTGGCCAGGATGGCCTGGGCCTCGATCGGGTCGCCGAGGGTGGTGCCGGTGCCGTGCGCCTCGATGACGTCGACCTGCGCCGGGGTGAGTCCGGCGTTGGTCAGCGCCTGGCGGATGACGCGCTGCTGGGAGGGCCCGTTGGGGGCGGTGAGGCCGTTGGAGGCGCCGTCCTGGTTGATGGCGCTGCCGCGCACCACGGCGAGCACGGGGTGCCCGTGACGGCGGGCGTCGGAGAGCTTCTCGACGAGGAGCATGCCGACGCCCTCGCCCCAGCCGGTGCCGTCGGCGCCGTCGGCGAAGGGCTTGCAGCGGCCGTCGGGGGCGAGTCCGCGCTGGCGGCTGAACTGGACGAAGGCGCGCGGGCTGGACATGACGGTGACGCCGCCCGCCAGCGCCAGGGAGCATTCGCCGCCCCGCAGCGCCTGCACCGCGAGGTGGAGGGCGACGAGCGAGGACGAGCAGGCGGTGTCGATGGTGACGGCGGGGCCTTCGAGACCGAAGGTGTAGGAGAGGCGCCCGGAGACGACGCTGGCGGCGTTCCCGGTGAGGAGGTACTGCTCGACGCCCTGGGGGACGCCGTCGCGGAGCAGGTCGGGGTAGTCCTGGCCGTTGGTGCCGATGAACACGCCGGCCTTGCTGCCGCGCAGCGTCGCCGGGTCGATGCCGGCGCGCTCGAAGGTCTCCCAGGACGTTTCGAGCAGCAGGCGCTGCTGAGGGTCCATGCCGAGGGTCTCGCGGGGGCTGATCCCGAAGAACGCGGCGTCGAACTCGCCGACCCCGTCGAGGAATCCGCCCTCGCGGGTGTACGAGGTGCCCCGCTGCTCGGGGTCGGCGTCGTACAGGGACTCGATGTCCCAGCCGCGGTCGGTGGGGAAGTCGGTGATGGCGTCCCGGCCGCCCGCGACGAGGTCCCACAGGTCCTCCGGCGACTGGATGCCGCCGGGGAACCTGCAGGCCATGCCGACGATGGCGATCGGCTCCGGTTCCTGGGCCTCGACCTCGCGCAGGCGCTGCCGCGTCTGGTGCAGATCGGCCGTCACCCGCTTCAAGTAGCCGATGATCTTGTCCTGATCTGCTACCTGATCCGCCATTGGAACCTCACCCATGTTCGTCACAAACCCTTGTGCTGCTACTGCCTGCGCTGTCCGCTGTGCTAGATGCCGAGCTCGTTCTCGATGAAGTCGAAGAGCTCGTCTGCCGTGGCTTCCTGGAGCTTCTCGGCCACGGCCCCCCCACTCGAATGGGCTTGCGGTTCACCCCACTTCGCCAGGAGTGCCTGCAGGCGCGAGGCGATGTCGGAACGTGTCTCGCCGTCCGGGTCGATGACGGACAGCGCGGACTCAAGCTTTTCGAGTTCCGCGATCCCCGGCGCCGCCGCGGCGCTGCCGTCCTGGACGATCTCGCCGCGCAGGAAGTCGGCGAGGACCGCCGGGGTCGGGTGGTCGAAGACCAGGGTCGCCGGGAGTTTCAGCCCGGTGGCGGCGTTCAGGCGGTTGCGGAGCTCCAGCGCGATCAGGGAGTCGAAACCGAGCTCCTTGAACGCGCGGCCCGCGCCCACCTCGTCGGTGGTGGGGTGCCCGAGGGCCGTCGCCGCGTGCGAGCGGACCAGTTCCAGTACGGCCAGGGCCTGTTCGGCCTGCGGCATCACGGACAGGCGTCGGCGCAGCGCCTCGGCCGGGGAGCCCTCCCCGGCCGCGCCGCCCGCGTCACCGGCGGCCGCCGCGGCCCGTACGAGCGCGCGCACCTCGGGCAGGTCGACGAGGAACGGGCTGGGCCGTACGGCGGTGTAGCCCGGCGTGAACCGCTCCCACTGGATGTCGGCGACGGCGACGGCCGGTTCGGCGTGGTCGAGGGCCTGCTGGAGCGCCCGGATCGCGGCGCGCGGCGCCATGGCGGGCACACCGCCCCGGTCGAGCCGCTCCCCGATGGCGCCGCCCGCGGCCAGCCCGCTGTCACCCCAGCGGCCCCAGGCCACCGAGGTGGCGGGCAGGCCGTCGGCGTGCCGCTGCTCGGCGAGGGCGTCGAGGTAGGAGTTGGCGGCCGCGTAGTTGCCCTGCCCGGCGTCACCGAGGGTGCCGGCGACCCCGGAGAAGAGCACGAAAGCGGACAGGTCCAGGTCGCGGGTCAGCTCGTGCAGGGTCAGCGCCGCGTCCGCCTTGGGGGCGAGCACGGTCGCGAACCGCTCGGGGGTCAGCCCGTCGATGACCCCGTCGTCGAGGACACCGGCGGTGTGCACGACGGCGGTCAGCGGCTGGTCGGCGGGGACCGTCGCGAGAAGCGCCGCGACGGCGTCACGGTCGGCCATGTCGCAGGCGGCGAGGGTGACCCGGGCACCGAGCGCGCTCAGTTCCTCGCGCAGTCCGGCCGCGCCGGGCGCCTCGGCTCCCCGGCGGCTGGTCAGGATCAGGTGCTCGGCGCCGTTCCCGGCGAGCCAGCGGGCCACGTGCGCGCCGAGCGCTCCCGTACCGCCGGTGACCAGCGTCGTACCGCGCGGACGCCAGCCGGGCGGGGTCGGCGCGTCGGCGAGCGGGGCGTGGGCCAGCCGCCGGCCGAAGAGCCCGGAGGCGCGGAGCGCCACCTGGTCCTCGGAGCCGTCACCGGCCAGGATCCCCGCGAGCCGTTCGAGGGTCCGGTCGTCGGCCTGCGCGGGCAGGTCGAGCAGGCCGCCCCAGCGGTCGGGGAATTCGAGCGCGACGGTGCGGCCGAAGCCCCACAGGAGTGCCTGCGCCGGATCCTGGAGCCGCTCGGAGCGGGCCACGGAGACGGCGCCGCGGGTGACGCACCACAGCGGCGCGGACACGTCGGCGTCCCCGAGGGCCTGGACGAGCGCGGCGGTGCCGAGGAGCCCGGAGTGCGCGCGCAGCGCGGCCCTGTCGTCGCCGAGGGCGAGCAGGGACAGCACCCCGGCGGGGGCCGTCGCGGCGGTGGCGGTCTTCAGGGCGGCGGTGAGCGCCTCCCGGCCGGCCGCGTCGGCGGCCACGGTGACGGTACGGACCTCCGCGCCCCGGTCGGCGAGCGTACGAAGGACAGCGGCGGCCGCGTCACCGGCCGGTCCTGAGACCGCCTCGGGTACGACGGCCAGCCAGGTGCCGGAGAGCCTGGTGGTGGCGGCTTCGGCCAGGGGCTTCCACACGACCCGGTAGCGCCAGCCGTCGACGGTGGACTGCTCGCGGCTCTGCCGACGCCAGGAGGACAGCGCGGGGAGCAGGGCGGTCAGGGGCTGGTCGCCCTCGATCCGCAGTTCGGCGGTGAGCGCGGCGAGGTCCTCGCGTTCGACGGCGTCCCAGAACCGGGCGTCGATCGCGCTCTCCACGGGCAGTTCACCCGCTTCGACCGGCGCGGCCTCCGGCCAGAACCGCTGCGACTGGAAGGCGTAGGTGGGCAGGTCGACGCGCTGGGCGCCGGTACCGGCGAACACGGCGTCCCAGTCCACGGCCACACCACGGACGTAAGCCTCGCCGAGCGAGAGCCAGAACCGCTCCAGACCACCTTCGTTACGCCGCAGGGAACCGAGTACGGCGGCCTCACGGCCGGCGTCCTCGACGGTCTCCTGCATGCCCACGGTCAGCACCGGGTGCGGACTGGACTCGATGAACACCCCGAAACCCTGCTCAAGCAGCGTCCGGGTCGCCTGCTCCAGCTCCACCGTCTGACGCAAGTTGCGGAACCAGTAACCGGCGTCCAGCTCCGGACCCTTCACCCACTCCCCCGTCACCGTCGACAGGAAGGGAACCTCCGCCGCCTGCGGAACGATCGGGGCGAGAAGGGTGTCGAGCTCCTCGCGGAGCAGTTCCACCTGGGCGGAGTGCGAGGCGTAGTCCACCGCGATCCGCTTGGCACGGACCCCGTCCTTCTCACACGCGGCAAGCAGCTCGTCCAGAGCCTGGACCTCGCCGGACACCACCACGGAGGAGGGGCCGTTGACGGCGGCCACGGAGATCCGCTGCTCGCCCCACGCAGAGATCCGCTCCCGGACCTCAGCCGCGGGCAGGGGCACGGACACCATGCCGCCCAGACCCGCCAGCACCCGGCCGATGGCCTGGCTCCGCAACGCCACCACACGAGCAGCGTCATCCAGCGACAGGATCCTGGCCACGCACGCGGCCGCGATCTCACCCTGCGAATGCCCGATCACCGCACCCGGACGCACACCCGCCGCACGCCACACCTCGGCGAGCGACACCATCACCGCGAACAGCGCGGGCTGGACGACATCCACCCGGTCGAGCGAGGGCGCGCCATCGACGCCCCGGAGCACATCCACCAACGACCAGTCGGTGAAGGGCTCCAGCGCCTTCGCACACTCATCCACCCGGGCAGCAAACACGGGTGAAGCGTCCATCAGCGCCTGTGCCATGCCCACCCATTGCGACCCCTGTCCGGGGAACACGAACGCGGTCTTGCCCCCGATGACCGACCCCTGGACGAGCAGGGGTGCCGTGCCTCCGGCGGCCAGGGCGGCCAGGCCCGCGAGGTGCTCCCGCTGGTCCCGGCCGATCAGTACCGCGCGCCGGTCGTGGGCCGTGCGCGTGCTGGCCAGGGAGTGGCCGATGTCGACCCGTCGCAGGTCAGGACGGGTGGCGAGGTGGTCCAGCAGGCGGTCGGCCTGGCCCCTCAGCGCCTTCTCGGTCTTGGCCGTCAGCGCCCAGGGCAGGGGGGTCCGCGGGTCGGAACCGGTGTCGTGCGGGGTGGTCGTGGTCAGTAGGGGGTGGGGGGTCGGCGGCGCAGGGGTCCCCTGCTCGTCGGACCCCTGTTCCACCGGGGCCTGCTCGATGATGGCATGGGCGTTGGTCCCGCTGAACCCGAACGACGACACTCCCGCCCGCCAGGGGCGGTCACCGGTCTCGGGCCAGGCCCGCCGCTCGGTCAGCAGGGCGACCTCGCCCGCGCTCCAGTCGACGTGCGGGGTGGGCTCGTCGATGTGCAGGCTCTGCGGCAGCACCCCGTGCTGCATGGCCAGCACCATCTTCATCACACCGGCGACACCCGCCGCGGCCTGTGCGTGGCCGATGTTGGATTTGACCGAGCCGAGGAGCAGGGGCCGGCCCTCGGGCCGGTCCTGGCCGTACGTCGCCAGCAGTGCCTGCGCCTCGATGGGGTCGCCCAGCGAGGTGCCCGTGCCGTGCGCCTCCACCACGTCCACTTCGGCCGTGGTCAGCCGGGCGTTGGCCAGGGCCTGCCGGATGACGCGCTGCTGAGAGGGCCCGTTGGGGGCCGTCAGGCCGTTGCTCGCACCGTCCTGGTTGATCGCCGTACCCCGGACCACGGCGAGGACCGGGTGCCCGTTGCGCCGCGCGTCGGACAGCCGCTCCACGAGCAGCATGCCGACGCCCTCGGCGGGGCTGAAGCCGTCCGCGTCGGCGGAGAACGCCTTGCAGCGGCCGTCGGTGGACAGTCCGCGCTGGCGGCTGAACTCGATGAAGGTGCCGGGGGTGGACATGACGGTGACCCCGCCGGCCAGGGCCATGGTGCATTCCCCGCTCCGCAGTGCCTGCACCGCGAGGTGGAGGGCGACGAGCGAGGCCGAGCAGGCGGTGTCGACGGTGACGGCGGGGCCTTCGAGGCCGAAGGTGTAGGAGAGGCGCCCGGAGACGACGCTGCCGGCGCTGCCGGTGGCCAGGTGCCCTTCGAGGCCGTCGGCGGCGCCCCGTACGAGGTGGGAGTAGTCGGAGCCGTTGGTCCCGACGAAGACGCCGGACTGGCTGCCGCGCAGGGTCTCCGGGTCGATCCCGGCGCGCTCGAAGGCCTCCCACGTGGTCTCCAGCAGCAGGCGCTGCTGCGGGTCCATGGCGAGGGCCTCGCGCGGCGAGATCCCGAAGAACGCCGGGTCGAAGGCGGCCGCGTCGGAGAGGAAGCCGCCCTCACGGGTGTACGAGGTGCCCTGCGCGTCGGGGTCGGGGTCGTACAGCGCCTCGACGTCCCAGCCTCGGTCGGCGGGGAACTGCGAGAGGGCGTCCCCGCCGGAGACGAGCAGCTGCCAGAGCTCCTCGGGGCTGCGGACGCCGCCGGGGAAGCGGCAGCTCATCGCGACGACGGCGATCGGTTCGACGTCCGATCCGGCGGCGGCCGTCGGTACGGGTGCCGCGGCGCTCTGCCCGGAGAACTCGGCCCGCAGGTGGCGGGCGAGGACGGTGGGCGTCGGGTAGTCGAAGACGAGGGTGGGCGGCAGCTTGAGGCCGGCGGCGGCGCCCAGGCGGTTGCGCAGTTCGACGGAGGTGAGGGAGTCGAAGCCCAGCTCCTTGAACGCCCGGCCGGCGTCGACGGCGTCGGGCCCGGCGTAGCCGAGGACGGCGGCGACGGCCGTACGGACCAGTTCCAGCAGCAGCCGTTCCTGCTCGGCCTCGGGCTGCCCGGCGAGCCGCTGGGCGAGCACGGCGGCGCTGCCGCTGTCCTCCGCCGCGTCGGTCCGGGTGGCCTCCATGGCCTGTCGTGCCTCGGGCAGGTCGTGCAGCAGCGGGCGGGCGCGGCCGGAGGTGAAGGCCAGGACGAAGCGCTTCCACTCCATGTCCGCGACGGTCAGGGTGGTCTCGTCGCGGTCCAGGGCGTGCTGGAGTGCGCTGACGGCCCGCTCGGGGGCCATCTCGATGACGCCGTGGCGGCGCATCCGGTCACCGACGGCGCCTTCGGCCATGCCTCCGTCGCCCCAGGGGCCCCAGGCGAGGGAGGTGGCGGGCAGCCCCGCGGCGCGCCGGTACTCGGCGAAGGCGTCGAGGAAGGCGTTGCCGGGCGCGTAGTTGCCCTGGCCGGGGGCGCCGAAGGTGGCGGCGAAGGAGGAGAAGAGGACGAACGCGGACAGGTCGAGGTCGCGCGTCAGCTCGTGCAGGTGCAGGGTCGCGTCGACCTTGACCCGCAGCACCCGCTCTACCTGCTCGGGTGTCAGCGCTTCGATGACCCCGTCGTCCAGGACGGCCGCCGTGTGCACGACGGCGGTCAGCGGCTGGTCGGCGGGGACGGAGGCCAGGAGCGCGGCGAGGGCCTCGCGGTCGCTGACGTCGCAGGCGGCGAGGGTGACCCGGGCGCCGAGCGCGGTCAGTTCCTCGCGCAGTCCGGCCGCGCCGGGCGCCTCGGCTCCGCGACGGCTGGTCAGGATCAGGTGCTCGGCGCCGTTCCCGGCGAGCCAGCGGGCCACGTGCGCGCCGAGCGCTCCCGTACCGCCGGTGACCAGCGTCGTACCGCGCGGACGCCACTCCCGGACCGTCGGGGACTCGGCCAGGCGGGCGCGCACGAGACGGCGTACGAACAGCCCCGATGACCGCACGGCGACCTGGTCCTCGGCGGCGTCCCCGGCGAGTACCCCGACGAGCCGTCGGAGCGTCCGGGCGTCGGCCTGCGCGGGCAGGTCGACCAGACCGCCCCAGCGCTCGCCGTGCTCCAGTGCGGTGACACGGCCGAGCCCCCAGACGGGGGCCTGCGCGGGATCGGCCCGCTGCTCGGAACGGCCGACGGACACCGCGCCACGGGTGACGCACCAGAGCGGGGCGGCGACATCGGCGTCACCGAGCGCCTGGACGAGCGCGAGGGTGGCGCTCACACCGGCGGGCGCGGCCGAGCCGATCGGCTCCGCTTCGACCGCCACGGGGGTCAGGAGGGACAGCACGCCCGCTACCTCGGGCCCGTCGGCGAGCGCCTCACGGATCCGCTCGACCAGCCGGGCCCGCGCGTCGTGGGTGCGCGGGACCGTGATCTGCCGTACGTCGGCGCCGTGTTCGGCCAGCGCACCCGCCACGGCGTCGGCCGCTCCACCGCTCTCGGGAACCGCGACGAGCCAAGCGCCGTTGAGACGGGTGGCGGCGGGCTCGGGGGCCGGCTTCCAGGTGATCCGGTAGCGCCAGCCGTCGACGGTGGAGCGCTCCTTGCCCTGGCGGCGCCAGGAGGACAGGGCGGGCAGGAGCGCGGTGAGCGCCTCGTCCCCGTCGATGTCCAGCTCGGCGATGAGGGCGGCCACGTCCTGACGCTCGACGGCCTCCCAGAAGCGGGCGTCGGTGGCGTCGGCCGGGTAGGCGGCGGTGCCGGGGTCCTCGGCGGTACCGCTTTCGAGCCAGAAGTGCTCCTGCTGGAAGGCGTAGGTGGGCAGGTCCACGCGCTGGGCACCGGTACCGGCGAACACGGCGTCCCAGTCCACGGCCACACCACGGACGTAGGCCTCGCCGAGCGAGAGCCAGAACCGCTCCAGGCCACCTTCGTTGCGCCGCAGGGAGCCCAGGATCGCGGCCTCGCGGCCCGCGTCCTCGACGGTCTCCTGCATGCCCACGGTCAGCACCGGGTGCGGGCTGGACTCGATGAACACCCCGAAACCCTGCTCAAGGAGGGTGCGGGTGGCCTGCTCCAGCTCCACGGTCCGGCGCAGGTTCCGGAACCAGTAACCGGCGTCCAGCTCGGTGCCGTTGACCCACTCACCGGTGACGGTGGACAGGAAGGGAACCTCGGCGGGCTGCGGAACGATCGGGGCGAGAAGGGTGTCGAGCTCCTCGCGGAGCAGTTCCACCTGGGCGGAGTGCGAGGCGTAGTCCACGGCGATCCGCTTGGCACGGACCCCGTCCGCCTCACAGGAAGCGAGGAGCTCCTCCAGAGCCTGCACCTCACCCGAAACCACCACGGAGGAAGGGCCGTTGACGGCGGCGACGGAGATCCGCTCCTCACCCCACGCAGAGATCCGCTCCCGGATCTCAGCAGCGGGCAGGGGCACGGACACCATGCCGCCCAGACCCGCGAGCACCCGGCCGATGGCCTGGCTTCGCAGAGCCACCACACGGGCCGCGTCGTCCAGGGACAGGATCCCGGCCACGCAAGCGGCCGCGATCTCGCCTTGCGAATGCCCGATCACCGCACCCGGACGGACACCCGCCGCACGCCACACCTCCGCGAGCGACACCATCACCGCGAACAGCGCCGGCTGCACCACATCCACCCGGTCGAGCGAGGGCGCGCCATCGACGCCCCGGAGCACATCCGCCAACGACCAGTCGGTGAAGGGCTCCAACGCCTTCGCACACTCATCCACCCGCGCGGCGAACACCGGCGAGGACTCCAGCAGCTCCGCCGCCATGCCCACCCACTGCGAACCCTGCCCCGGGAACACGAACGCCGTCTTGCCGCCGACGGCAGACCCGGTGACCACACCGGCGGTCAGCGCACCCGATGCCACCGCGGCCACACCGGCCGCGTGATCACCGAAGACGACCGCCCGGTGGTCCAGCCCCGCGCGCGTCGACGCCAACGACCAGCCCACGTCCAGCGGATCAACGTCCGGCGTGCCCGCCAGCCAGCCCGACAGCCGCTCCGCCTGCCCCCGCAACGCCCCCGCACTCTTGCCCGACAGCACCCACGGCACCACCGGCATCCCAGAACCGGCCTCCGGCTCAGCCGCCTCCGCCTCCGGAGCCTGCTCCACGATCACGTGCGCGTTCGTCCCGCTGAAACCGAACGACGACACACCCGCACGGCGCGGGGCGCCGGTCTGCGGCCAGGGCACGGTCTCGCCGATCAGGGAGACGGCACCCGCCTCCCAGTCGACGTGCGGGGTCGGCTCGTCGAGGTGGAGGGTCTTCGGTACGACGCCGTGGCGCATCGCCTCGACCATCTTGATGATGCTGGCGACACCGGCGGCGGCCTGGGTGTGACCGATGTTCGACTTGATCGAGCCGAGCAGCAGCGGCCGGTCCGCCGACCGGTCCTGGCCGTAGGTGGCCAGCAGCGCCTGCGCCTCGATCGGGTCGCCCAGGGTCGTACCGGTGCCGTGAGCCTCGACGACGTCCACCTCGGCCGTCGTCAGACGGGCGTTGGTGAGCGCCTGGTGGATGACGCGCTGCTGCGAGGGGCCGTTGGGCGCGGTCAGGCCGTTGCTCGCGCCGTCCTGGTTGATCGCGGAACCGCGGATCACGGCGAGGACCGGGTGTCCGTTGCGCTGGGCGTCCGACAGCCGCTCCACGAGCAGCATGCCGACGCCTTCGCCCCAGCCGGTGCCGTCGGCGGCGGCCGCGAAGGGCTTGCAGCGGCCGTCGGCGGCCAGCCCGCGCTGGCGGCTGAACTCGGTGAAGGTGGCCGGGGTGGCCATCACGGTGACACCGCCGGCGAGGGCCATGGTGCACTCCCCCGCCCGCAGGGCCTGTACGGCCAGGTGGAGGGTGACGAGGGAGGAGGAGCAGGCCGTGTCGACGGTGACGGCGGGGCCTTCGAGGCCGAAGGTGTACGCCACGCGGCCGGAGGCGATGCTGCCGGAGCTGCCGGTGCCGAGGAAGCCCTCGACGCCTTCGGGTACGGAGTCCAGGCGGGCGGTGTAGTCGTGGTACATCACGCCGGCGAAGACGGCCGTCCGGCTGCCGCGCAGGGAGGTCGGGTCGATGCCGGCCCGCTCGAAGGCCTCCCAGGAGGTCTCCAGGAGGAGCCGCTGGTGCGGGTCCATGGCGAGGGCCTCGCGCGGGGAGATCCCGAAGGGGGCGGGGTCGAAGCGGGCGGCGTCGTAGAGGAAGCCGCCCTCGCTGACGTAGCTGGATCCGGCGCTGTCGGGGTCGGCGTCGTAGAGCGACTCCACGTCCCAGCCGCGGTCGACCGGGAATCCGGCGATCGCGTCGGTGCCGTCGGCGACGAGCCGCCACAGGTCCTCGGGGGTGCGGACGCCGCCCGGGTAGCGGCAGCTCATCGCGACGATCGCGATGGGTTCCTGGTTCTGCTCCTCGACCTCGCGCAACCGCCTGCGGGCCTGGCGCAGATCGGCGGTTGCCCGCTTGAGGTAGTCGCGAAGCTTGTCTTCGTTCACCATGTGCGTGGCTCCATGCCAGAGAGGCGGTCGTACGGGTCTGTCCGTGGTGGTGGTTCGGGGTGCCGGGCGGGGCCTGGGGCCCCGCCCGGCGTGCTCAGGAGGCGCCGAGTTCGTCGTCGAGCAGGTCGAAGAGCTCGTCGTCGGACACCGTGTCGAGGTCGTCGTCGGTGTCCTCGTCGGCGCCCGTGCGCCGTCCGGTGTCCTGGCCTGCGCTCCACTTGGCCATGAGGGCCTGGAGGCGCATCGTGATCCGCGAGCGCGTGACACTGTCCGCGTCCGTGGCGTCGGCCGCGCCCAACGCGGTTTCGAGTCGGTCGAGTTCGCCGAAGACGGTGGGTCCGTCGGCACCGAGGGGCAGGGCGGAGCGCAGGTATCCGCTGAGTCCCTCGGGGGTCGGGTAGTCGAAGATGAGCGTGGCCGGGAGCCGGAGCCCGGTGGCCGCGCCGAGCCGGTTGCGCAGTTCGACCGCGGTGAGCGAGTCGAAGCCCAGCTCCTTGAACGCGCTGCCCGGTTCGATGGCGGCCGCGCCGTTGTGGCCCAGGACCTGGGCGACGTGGGTGCAGACCGTGTCGAGCAGCACCCGGTCCCGTTCGGCGGGCGGGAGCTGGGCCAGCCGTTCCGCCAGCGATCCCGGGGCGTCCGCCGCCGCGCCGGCGCTCGTCCTGCGTCGTACGGGTGTCCGGAGCAGGCCGCGCAGCAGGGGTGCGACGGTGTCGCCCACCTGCGCCTGGAGCGCGGCGAGGTCGAGCCGGGCGGGCACGAGCAGGCTCTCGGTCGAGGCGCGCAGAGCGGCGTCGAAGAGGGCCAGGCCGTCGGCGGCGGACAGCGCGTCCATGCTGCCGCGGTGGAGGCGTCGCCGGTCCTGTTCGTCGAGGGTCGCGGCCATGCCGGCCTCGTCGTCCCACAGGCCCCAGGCGAGCGAGAGGCCCGCCAGGTCCTGCGCGCTGCGGTGCTGGGCGAGCGCGTCGAGGAAGGTGTTGCCCGCGGCGTAGTTGGCCTGTCCGGCGTTGCCGAACACACCGGCCGCCGAGGAGAACAGGACGAACGCCGCCAGGTCGAGGTCCCGGGTCAGCTCGTGCAGGTTCCATGCCGCGTCGGCCTTGGGCCGCAGCACCCGCGCGACCCGCTCGGGGGTGAGCGAGGTGAGCGTGCCGTCGTCGAGCACACCGGCGGTGTGCATGACGGCCGTCAGCGGGTGCTCGGCCGGTACGGAAGCCAGCAGCGCGGCCAGGGCGTCCCGGTCGGCTGCGTCGCAGGCGGCCCAGGTGACCCGCGCGCCCAGCTCCGCCAGCTCGTCGGCGAGTTCGCCGGCGCCGGCCGCGGCGGCTCCGCGGCGGCTGGTGAGCAGCAGGTGCCGTACGCCGTGCTCGGTGACGAGGTGGCGGGCGAGGAGGCCGCCCAGGGTGCCGGTGGCCCCGGTGATCAGGACGGTGCCGTCGGGGTCGATGGCACGGGTGCCGTCTTCCGTCGGTTCCGCGGGCGGCGTGAGGGCCGCGCGGGCCAGCCGGGGTGCCCGTACGGCGCCGTCACGCAGGGCGAGCTGGGTCTCGTCGGTGGCGAGCGCGGCGGGCAGGGCCCGGTACGAGGGGTCCTCGCCGTCGAGGTCGACCAGGACGAACCGGCCCGGGTGCTCGGCCTGCGCGGAACGCACCAGCCCCCACACCGTGGTGTGCGCGAGGTCCGTGACGTCCTCGTCGAGGTCCGCGGCGATGGCGCCGCGGGTGACGACCGCGAGCCGGGCGGCCGCGAACCGGTCGTCCGCCAGCCACCCCTGGAGGAGTTCCAGGGCGTGCCGGGTCGCGGTGTGCGCGGCCGGGGCCGCGGCCGGCGCCGCGAGGTCGGGCGCCAGGGAGACGAGGACCGTCTCCGGCGCCGGCTCCCCCAGGGCCTCGGCCAGGTCGAAGGACTCGCCCAGCGCGTCGAGGTCCGGGTGGGTCGATGCGGACGGGTCGTCGAGGAGCCCGGCCCGTTCCAGGCCGGCGCCCGTCTTGAGCGGGTCCGCGCCGAGCAGCGCCCAGCCGCCGCCGGATGTCGGCGGCGCCTCGGGCAGCGTCAGGGCGGCCCAGTCGATCCGGAAGAGCGCCTCCGCCACGGGTCCGGTACCGGCGGCGGCGATGGCCTCGGCGGCCAGCGGGCGCAGGACGAGCGAGTCGACGGTCAGGACGGGCTGTCCCGTGCCGTCCCACAGGGTCAGCGCCACCGCGTCTCGGCCGGCCGGTGCCATCCGTACGCGCAGCGCTTCGGCGCCGGCGGCGTACAGCCGGACCCCGTCCCAGGAGAAGGGCAGCCGCGCGCCGGGCGGGCCGTCGGGGAAGAACTCCCCGAGTCCGACGGCGTGCAGGGCGGCGTCGAGCAGCGCCGGGTGGAGGCCGTACGGGGCGGCCTCCGCGAGGCGGTCCTCGTCGAGGGCGACCTCGGCGAACACCTCGTCGCCGAGCCGGTAGGCCCGGCGCAGGTTGCGGAAGGCGGGACCGTAGCCGAGTCCGATGGCGTCGAAGCCGGGGTACAGCTCGTCCACGGCACAGGCGACGGCTCCGGCCGGCGGCCACTCCCCCAGGCCCGCCGCGGTATCGGGGGCGTCGGTGCCGGGGGCATCGGTGCCGGGGGCGAGGACGCCTTCGGCGTGCCGGGTCCACGGCGCGTCGGGGGCGGTCCGCTCGGGGCGCGAGTAGACCTGGAAGGTCCGGCGCCCGTCCGCGTCCGGCTCGGCCACGGCGAGCCGCAGCTGCGTCCCGCCCGACTCCGCCAGTACCAGGGGCGCTTCGAGGGTGAGGTCGTCCAGGCGGCCGCAGCCCGCGTGGTCGCCGGCGCGGACGGCCAGTTCCACCAGCGCGGCGCCCGGCAGCAGGACGGTGCCCGCGACCCGGTGGTCGGCCAGCCAGGGGTGGGTGCGCAGGGAGAGGCGGCCTGTGAAGAGGAAGCCGTCCGAGTCGGGCAGGTCGACCGCCGCCCCGAGGAGGGGGTGCGCGGTCGGGCCGAGCCCCGCGGAGGCGACGTCGCCGGCGAGGGCGTGCGCGGGTGCCTCCAGCCAGTACCGCTGACGCTGGAAGGGGTAGGTGGGCAGGTCGGCCCGGCGGGCGCCGGTGCCGGCGTAGTACGCGTGCCAGTCGACGGCGATCCCCCGCAGGTGCGCCTGGGCGAGGGCGGAGCCGAGGGCGTCCTCCTCGGGGCGGTCGGCGCGCAGGACGGGGAGGAACGCCGTGGTGTCCTCCCGGGTGAGGCAGTCCTGGGCGAGTACGGAGAGGATCCCTTCGGGCCCGAGTTCGAGGTACGTGGTGACACCCGCGTCCTCAAGGGTGCGGATGCCGTCGAGGAAGCGGACGCCCTCCCGGACGTGCCGGACCCAGAACTCGGCGGAACCCATCTCCTCGGAGACGACCGATCCGGTCAGGTTCGAGACGACCGGGATGCGCGGGGCGGAGTACGTCAGCCCTCGTACGACCTCGTGGAAGGCGTCGAGCATGCCGTCCATGTGCGGCGAGTGGAAGGCGTGGCTGACGGTCAGCCGCTTGCTCTTCCGGTCCGGGAACGCGGCCGCGACGGCAAGAGCCGCGTCCTCGTCACCCGCGACGACCACGGACCGGGGACCGTTGACGGCGGCGATGCTCACCCGCTCCGTCAGCAGCGGCAGCACCTCCGCCTCCGAGGCCTGGACGGCGATCATCACGCCACCGGTCGGCAGCTCCTGCATCAACCGCCCACGGGCGCAGACCATTTCGCACGCGTCCTCCAAGGAGAAGACCCCGGCCACGTGCGCGGCGGCGATCTCACCGATGGAGTGCCCGGACACGAAGTCCGGCTGCACACCCCAGCTCTCCACGAGCCGGAACAGCGCCACCTCGACCGCGAACAGCGCCGGCTGAGTGAACTCCGTACGGTCCAGCAGTTCCGCATCCGTCCCGAACAGAACGTCCTTCAGCGGCAGTTCCAGCGAGTCACACACCGCGTCCAGCGCGGCCGCGAACACCGGGAAGGCCTCGTACAGCTCACGGCCCATCCCGAGCCGCTGGCTGCCCTGACCGGTGAACAGGAAGGCCAGCTTCCCCGTGGTCGGGGAACCTTCCAGCAGACCGGCCGTCCAGCCGCCGTCGGCGAGCGCCGCGAGACCGGTCAGGAATCCGGCACGGTCCGGCGCGACCACCGCGGCCCGGCGGTCCAGTGCGGTCCTGCTCGTCGCCAGGGCGTAGCCGATGTCGACCAGGGGCAGTTCGGGGTGCTCGACCACGTGCGCCGCAAGGCGCGCGGCCTGGTCGCGCAGGGCCTGCGGGTCCTTCGCCGAGAGGAGCCACGGCTGGCTGCCGGGCACCCGGGCGGGCTCGGGCCGAGCCTCGGGCTCCGCCGGCTCGGGGGCCTGCTCGATGACGGCGTGGGCGTTGGTGCCGCTGAAGCCGAAGGAGGAGACCGCGGCCCGGCGCGGACGGCCCGTCCGCGGCCAGTCCGTGGCCGACTCCAGGAGCGTCACGGCTCCGGCCGTCCAGTCGACGTGCGGGGTCGGCTCGTCCACGTACAGGGTCCGGGGCAGTACCCCGTACCGCATCGCCTGGACCATCTTGATCACGCCGGCGACACCGGATGCGGCCTGCGTGTGGCCCATGTTGGATTTGATCGAGCCGAGCAGCAGCGGCCGGTCGGCCGGCCTGTCCTGCCCGTACGTCGCCAGCAGCGCCTGCGCCTCGATCGGGTCGCCCAGCGACGTGCCCGTGCCGTGCGCCTCGACGGCGTCCACCTCGGCCGCGGACAGACCGGCGTTGGCCAGGGCCTGCCGGATGACGCGCTGCTGCGAGGGGCCGTTGGGGGCGGTGAGGCCGTTGGAGGCGCCGTCCTGGTTGATCGCCGTTCCCCGGACGACGGCCAGCACCGGGTGCCCGTTGCGGCGGGCGTCGGAAAGCCGCTCCACCAGCAGCACACCGGCACCCTCGGACCAGCCCGTGCCGTCCGCGTCGGCGGAGAACGCCTTGCACCGGCCGTCGGCCGCGAGGCCCCGCTGCCGGCTGAACTCCACGAACGCCGCGGGGGTCGCCATCACGGTCACGCCGCCCGCCAGGGCGAGCGAGCATTCGCCGGAGCGCAGCGCCTGCACCGCCAGGTGCAGGGCGACCAGGGAGGAGGAGCAGGCCGTGTCGACGGTGACCGCCGGGCCCTCCAGGCCGAAGGTGTACGACAGCCGGCCGGAGATGACGCTGGCCGCGTTGCCGGTGCCGAGGAAGCCCTCGACGCCCTCGGGCAGTGCCGCGAGCCGGGAGGCGTAGTCCTGGTACATGACGCCCGCGAAGACGCCGGTCCGGGTGCCCCGCAGGGTCCGCGGGTCGATGCCGGCCCGCTCGAAGGCCTCCCAGGAGGTCTCCAGCAGCAGCCGCTGCTGCGGGTCCATGGCCACGGCCTCGCGCGGCGAGATCCCGAAGAACGCCGGGTCGAAGGCGGAGGCTTCGGTCAGGAAGCCGCCCTCGCGGGCGTAGCTCGTGCCCTCGCGGCCGGGGTCGGTGTCGAAGAGGCCGTCGACGTCCCAGCCGCGGTCGTCGGGGAACCCGGATATGACGTCCCGGCCTTCCAGGACGAGCCGCCACAGGTCGTCCGGGCTCTCCACGCCTCCCGGATACCGGCAGCCGAGGCCCACGATCGCGATGGGCTCGTCGTCGCGGACGGCGACGGCCACCGGCGCGGTCGGCGCGGCGGGCGCCGCTCCGAGCAGTTCGGCCCGCAGGTGACCGGCCAGGACCTCCGAGGTGGGGTAGTCGAAGACGAGCGTGGCGGGCAGCCGCAGTCCGGTTGCGGCGCCGATCAGGTTGCGCAGCTCGACGGCGGTGAGGGAGTCGAAGCCCAGCTCCCGGAAGGACCGGTCGGCCTCGACCGCTTCGGGCCCGGCGTAGCCGAGCACCGCCGCGACCTGCGTACGCACCAACTCCAGTACGAAGAAAAGCTGTTCGGCATCGGCCAGCCCGACGAGTCGCGCCGCCGGGCCGGAGGCCTCGGGGGCGGACGCACCGGCGGCGCGACGTGCGGGGGTACGTACCAGCCCCGACAGGAGCGGCGGGAGCATTCCGGAGCCGGCCTGGGCGCGCAGCGCGGCCAGGTCCAGCTTCACCGGCACCAGCAACGCCTGCTCGGCGGCGCAAGCGGCGTCGAACAACGCCACACCCTCGGCGGCGGTGATGGCATTGACACCGCCACGGCCGAGACGGGACACGTCCTCGGCGTCCAGGGCACCACCCATACCGCCGGCTTCGGCCCACAGGCCCCAGGCCAGGGAGGTCGCCGCCAGGCCCTGGGCCCGGCGGTGGGCGGCGAGCGCGTCCAGGAACACGTTGCCCGCCGCGTAGTTGGCCTGCCCCGCGCCACCGAACACACCGGCGGCGGACGAGAACAGTACGAAGGCCGACAGACCGAGGTCCTGGGTCAGCTCGTGGAGGTTCCACGCCGCATCCACCTTCGGACGCAGCACGGCCGACAGCCGCTCGGTGGTCAGGGAACCGACCACACCGTCATCCAGCACGCCCGCCGTGTGCACGACCGCCGTCAGCGGGTGCTCCGCCGGAACGGCACTGAGTACGGCCGCCAGCGCATCGCGATCGGCCACATCACACGCCGCCCACGACACCTCGGCACCCAGACCCACCAGCTCCGCGGAAAGGGCAGCGCCCTCACCGCGACGGCTCACCAGCAGCAGGCGCCGCACACCGTGCTCCGCCACCAGATGGCGGGCGAACAGCCCACCGAGCGAACCACTCGCACCGGTCACCAGGACCGTGCCCTCGGCATCCCACTCGACGCCCGCGTCAGCCACGACCGCCGCACGCGCCAGCCTCGGCACCAGCAGCGACCCGTCCCGCACCAGCACCTCGGACTCGCCCGAGGCCAGCGCCGCGATGAGCGCCCCTTCGGGCAGGGCCGCGCCGTCCACGTCGAGGTCGACCAGGGCGAACCGCCCGGGGTGCTCGGTGGCGGCGGAGCGGACCAGGCCCCATAGCGCGGCGCCCGGGAGATCGCGGACGGCACCGGCCGGACCGTGCGCCGGCATCGCGCCGGGCAGGACGAACACCAGCCGCGAGGAAGCGAAGCGCTCCTCGGCGAGCCAGGACCGTACGAGAGCGAGTCCCTCGGCGGCCCGGCCGTGCACGGCGCCCGGCAGCGCGGGCATGTCCTGAGCACCCGAGGTGACGAAGACCAGGTCCGGTATGTCACCGCCCGCTGCTGCCAGGTCCTCCAGGTCGGCGTACGGGCAGCAGTCGAGTCCGGGCACCGCGATTCCCACCACGGCCCGGGTGACTTCGGCCGGGGCGGTGCCCGCGGCGTACTCCGTCCAGTCGACCTGGAACAGGGATTCCGGGCGGCCCGCCCGCGCCGCCGCGCCGATCTGCTCGGGCGAGATCGCCCGCAGGGCCAGCGAGTCCACCGAGGCGACCGGGTGACCGGCGGAGTCGGCCAACTCCAACGACACCGCGCCGTGTCCGGCGGGGGCCAGGCGGACGCGCGCCGTGGAGGCGCCCGCCGCGTGCAGCCGTACGCCGTTCCACGCGAAGGGCAACCGGGCGCCGTCGGCGCCCTCGCCATCCGGGCCCGCCGGTAGGTCCGCGCCGAGCGCGAGGGTGTGCAGGGCGGAGTCGAGCAGTGCGGGGTGCAGGCCGAACGCGTCGGCGTCCTCCTGCGCGCGGCCGGCCAGGGCGAGCTCGGCGAACAGTTCGCCGTCGCGCCGCCAGGCCGCCCGCAGCCCCCGGAACTGGGGCCCGTAGCGGAGCCCGGAGGCGTCGAGCAGTTCGTACGCGTCGTCGACCGGGAGGGGGGTCGCACCGGTCGGCGGCCAGGTGCCGAGGTCGGCGGAGGCGGGGCGGACCTCGTCGGCCAGCAGGCCTGCCGCGTGCCGCAGCCACGGCTCGTCGTCACCTTCGGCGGTGTCGGCGGCATCGGCCGAGCGCGAGAACACGGCGACCGGGCGCCGGCCCGAGGCATCGGGTGCGCCGACCGTGACCTGGATCTGCACGGCGTCGCCGGTGTCCGGCAGCACCAGCGGTGCCTGGAGCGTCAGCTCGTCGAGGGCCGGGGCTCCGACCCGTTCGCCCGCGTGCAGGGCCAGTTCGACGAGTGCCGTCCCCGGGACCAGGACGGAGCCCATGACGGAGTGCTCCGCGAGCCAGGGGTGGGTGCGCAGCGAGAGCCGGCCCGTGAGGACGCACCCGTCGGCGTCCGCGAGGGAGACGGCCGCGCCCAGCAGCGGATGTCCGGCGCTCGCGAGGCCGAGGCCGGTCGCGTCCCCGGGGAGCGGGGTGCCGGTCTCCGGCCAGTAGCGCTCGCGCTGGAAGGGGTAGGTGGGGAGGTCGACGCGGTGGGCGTCGGTGCCGGAGAAGTACGCGGCCCAGTCCACGGTGACGCCGTGTGCGTGGGCCTGGGCGAGGACCGTGGTGACGGCCTCGGCCTCGGGGCGGTCCTTGCGGAGCGCGGGCGCGAACACGGCGTCCCGCTCGATGCAGTCCTGCGCGAGGGCGGAAAGGACACCGTCGGGACCGAGTTCGACGTACGTCGTGACCCCGGCGGCCTCAAGGGCGCGGATGCCGTCGAGGAAACGGACGCCCTCCCGTACGTGCCGGACCCAGAACTCGGCGGAACCCATCTCGTCGGAGACGAGAGCACCGGTCAGGTTGGACACGATCGGAATGCGCGGAGCCTCGAAGGACAACCCCGCCACGACCTGGCGGAAGTCGTCCAGCATCCCGTCCATGTGCGGCGAGTGGAAGGCATGGCTCACGGTCAGCCGCTTGGACTTGCGGTCCGGGAACGCGGCCGCGACGGCAAGAGCCGCGTCCTCGTCACCCGCGACGACCACGGACCGGGGACCGTTGACGGCCGCGATGCTCACCCGGTCCGTCAGCAGCGGCAGGACCTCGTCCTCCGAGGCCTGGACCGCGATCATCACGCCACCGGACGGCAGCGCCTGCATCAACCACCCACGGGCGGAGACCAGTTCACAGGCATCGTCCAGCGACAACACACCCGCGACATGCGCGGCGGCGATCTCACCGATGGAGTGACCGGACAGGAAGTCCGGCTCCACACCCCAGGACTCGACGAGGCGGAACAGCGCCACCTCGACCGCGAACAGCGCCGGCTGCGTGAACCGCGTCTCGTCCAGCAGTTCCGCGTCCGTCCCGAACAGGACGTCCTTCAGCGGCAGTTCAAGGTCCAGCCGCTCGCACACCGCGTCCAGCGCGGCCGCGAACACCGGGAAGGCCTCGTACAGCTCACGGCCCATCCCGAGCCGCTGGCTGCCCTGCCCCGTGAACAGGAAGGCGGTGCGGCCTCCCTTGGTGACCGTGCCCCGGATTAGGCCCGGTGCCGTCCGGTCGTTTGCGAGGGCGTCGAGGGCGGTGGCGGCCGTGTCGCGGTCCGTCGCCACGATCACCGCGCGGTGGTCGAAGCCGGCGCGGGTCGTGGCCAGGGAGTACGCGAGGTCCGCGAGCGCGAGGTCCGGGCGGGCGTCGAGGTGCTCGCTGAGGGCGCGGGCCTGGGCGGCGAGGGCGTGCGCGCTGCGGCCCGAGAGGCGCAGGGGGAGCACGCCGGGTGTGCCCGTGCTCTCCGTTTCGGTCGGGGTGGCGGCGGTGGGCGGCTGCTCGATGATGGTGTGGGCGTTGGTGCCGCTGATGCCGAACGAGGAGACGCCGGCCCGGCGCGGCCGGCCCGTCTCCGGCCACGGAACCGGCTCCGTCAGCAGGCTGACGGCGCCTTCCGACCAGTCCACGTGCGGTGAGGGCTGCTCCGCGTGCAGGGTGCGGGGCAGGACCCCGTGCTGTATGGCGAGGACCATCTTGATGATGCCGGCGACACCGGCGGCGGCCTGGGTGTGGCCGAGGTTGGACTTGACGGAGCCGAGCAGCAGCGGCTGCCCGTCGGCGCGGTCCTGGCCGTACGTGGCCAGCAGCGCCTGCGCCTCGATGGGGTCGCCCAGGGTCGTGCCCGTGCCGTGGGCCTCGACCGCGTCCACGTCGGCGGCCGACAGGCCGGCGCTCGCGAGGGCGGCGCGGATGACGCGCTGCTGCGAGGGCCCGTTGGGCGCGGTGAGCCCGTTGCTCGCACCGTCCTGGTTGATCG
The DNA here is from genome assembly GCF_003721495.1 of Streptomyces sp. ADI95-16. Taxonomy (NCBI): domain Bacteria; kingdom Bacillati; phylum Actinomycetota; class Actinomycetes; order Kitasatosporales; family Streptomycetaceae; genus Streptomyces; species Streptomyces sp. ADI95-16. The sequence continues at coordinate 977,168 of NZ_CP033581.1, forward strand.
CGGAACCGCGCACCACGGCCAGCACGGGGTGCCCGTTGCGCCGGGCGTCGGAAAGCCGCTCCACGAGCAGCATGCCCGCGCCCTCGCCCCAGCCGGTGCCGTCGGCGTCGGCCGAGAAGGCGCGGCAGCGGCCGTCGGCGGAGAGGCCGCGCTGGCGGCTGAAGCCGACGAAGGTGCCCGGGGTGGCCATGACGGTGACACCGCCGGCGAGCGCCAGGTCGCATTCGCGGGTGCGCAGGGCCTGGATCGCCATGTGCAGGGCGACCAGCGAGGACGAGCAGGCGGTGTCGATGGTGACGGCGGGGCCTTCGAGGCCGAAGGTGTACGAGACGCGTCCCGAGGCGATGCTGCCCGTGCTGCCGGAGCCGAGCGAACCGTCCGCGCCGTCGGCCGAACGTTCCAGCAGGGCGGCGTAGTCGTGGTACATCACGCCGGCGAACACGCCGGTCCGGCTGCCGCGGACGGCGGCCGGGTCGATGCCGGCCCGTTCGAAGGCCTCCCAGGTGGTCTCCAGCAGCAGGCGCTGCTGCGGGTCGGTGCCGACGGCCTCGCGCGGGCTGATCCCGAAGAACGTCGGGTCGAACCCGGCGGCGTCGTGCAGGAAGCCGCCGTGGCGGGTGTAGGAGGTTCCGGGGTGGTCGGGGTCGGGGTGGTAGAGCGATTCGACGTCCCAGCCGCGGTCGGCCGGGAAGCCGGTGATGGCGTCGCCGCCGCTCTCCAGGAGCCGCCACAGCTCCTCGGGGGTGGTGACGCCGCCGGGGTAGCGGCAGCTCATGGCCACGATCGCGATCGGGTCGTCGGCGTCACCGCCGACGGCGCCGGAGCCGGGCCCGGCCGCGGGGCCCTGGGACCCGGGGCGGTCTCCGCCGAGTTCGGCGCAGAGGTGGCGGGCCAGCGTGCGGGAGGTCGGGTAGTCGAAGACCAGCGTGGCCGGCAGCCGGCGGCCGACGGCCGCGCCGAGCCGGTTGCGGAGTTCGACGGCGGTGAGCGAGTCGAAGCCCAGCTCGTTGAAGGCGTGTTCGGGTTCGATGGCCTCGGGGGTGCCGTGGCCGAGGACGTCGGCGACGTGACCCCGGACGAGGTCGAGGAGGAGCCGTTCCCGCCCGGGCTCGTCGAGGCCGCTCAGGCGGCGCTCCAGAGCGGACGGCTCCGTGCCGGTACGGCCGCCGGCGGCGGCGCCGGTCGCGGCGGTGCGCCGTACGGGGGTGCGGACGAGCCCGCGCAGCAGCGGGGCCACGTCGGCTCCGGCGGCGGGCGGGTCCAGCCGCATCGGCACGAGCAGGGCCTGCCCCGCACCGCTCGCGGCGGCCGCCGCGAGGGTGTCGGCGAGGTCGAGGAGGGCGAGGCCGTCGGAGGCGGTGAGCCCCTGTACGCCGCCCCGCTTCATCCGGTCGAGGTCGGCCTGGTCCAGGGCGCCCGCCATTCCGTCGGCGTCCTCCCACAGGCCCCAGGCCAGGGAGACGGCCGGAAGGCCCTCGGCGCGGCGGTGCTGGGCGAGGGCGTCGAGGAAGGAGTTGGCGGCGGCGTAGTTGCCCTGGCCGGGCGCGCCGAAGACGCCGGCGGCCGAGGAGAACAGCACGAACGCCGACAGACCGAGGTCGCGGGTGAGGTCGTGGAGGTGGAGGGCGGCGTCGGCCTTGGGCCGCAGGACGGCGTCGAGGCGTTCGGGCGTGAGGGAGTCGATGACGCCGTCGTCGAGGACACCGGCGGTGTGGACGACCGCGCGCAGCGGGTGGGCCGCGGGGACGGCGGCGAGGGCGGCGGCGAGCGCCTCCCGGTCGGCGGCGTCGCAGGCCGTCCAGGTCACCTCGGCGCCGAGCGCGTTCAGCTCGCGGGTCAGCTCGGGCGCGCCGGGTGCGGTGTCGCCGCGACGGCTGAGCAGCAGCAGGTGGCGTACGCCGCGCTCGGCGACGAGGTGCCGTGCGACGAGCCGGCCGAGGGTGCCGGTGGCGCCGGTGACCAGGACGGTGCCTTCGGGGGCGTACGAGGGCGGCTCGGCCGGGGTCCCGGCGTCGGCGGGGGTCCTGGCCAGCCGGGGTGCGTGGGCGGCGCCCTCGCGCAGGGCGAGCTGCGGCTCCGGCGCGGCGAGGGCGGCGGTGAGGACGTCCGCGGGCACCTGGGCCGGCGGTACGTCGGTGTCGACGAGGACGAAGCGGCCCGGGTGCTCGGACTGCGCGGAGCGCACCAGGCCCCAGACGGCGGCGTGAACGGGGCCGGGTACTCGGTCGCCGGTGCGGACGGCGACCGAGCCCCGGGTCAGGAGGACGAGCCGGCTGTCGGTGAGCCGGTCGTCGGCGAGCCAGCGCCGCAGCAGGCGCAGCGCGTCGTGCGTGGCCGCGCGGACGGCCTCGGGGGTGAGTCCGGGCGCGGCGGGGAGGTGTACGAGGACGGTGTCCGGTACGGGCGCGTCGGTGTCGAGGAACGCGTCCAGTGCCTCGGCGGCGGACGGCCCGTCGAGGAGCAGCGGCTGCTCGACGGCTGCCGGGGCCGGGGCCGGGAGGGTCAGCGGGGTCCAGGCCACCTGGAACAGGGAGTCCCGGGGGCCGCCGGTGGCGGTGTCGAACTGCTCGGCCGAGACGGTGCGCAGCGTGAGCGCGGCGATGTCGGCGACGGGCGCTCCGGTGCCGTCGGCCAGCGCGAGGGACACGGTGTCCGGTCCGGCCTTCGTGATCCGTACGCGCAGCGCCGGGGCGCCCGCGGCGTGCAGGGCCACGCCGGTCCAGGAGAACGGCAGCCGGCCGCGCCCGGTGTCCTCGACGAGTCCGGCGATGCCGATGGTGTGCAGGGCGGCGTCGAGGAGGGCGGGGTGCAGCCCGAACAGGGCGGTGTCGGCGGGCTGTCCGTCCGTCGGCTCGGTCTCGATCTCGGCGTACGTCGCCTCGTCGGTCACCCAGGCGGCGCGCACGCCCCGGAAGGCGGGACCGTATTCCAGTCCCGCGTCGGCGAGCCCGGCGTACAGGTCCTCGACGGGCAGGGGGGTGGCGCCGGCCGGCGGCCAGCTTTCGGGGGCGAACGTCGGCTCGGGCGCGCCGACGGCGAGGACGCCGTCGGCGTGCCGGGTCCAGGGCCGTTCGGTGGTGTCGGTGTCGGGTCCGGGCGTGTCGGTGGCCGGCTCGGGGCGGGAGTGCACGCCGAGGGAGCGGCGGCCGGTCGCGTCGGGGGCGCCGACCCACAGTTGCAGCTGGACGCCGCCGGTCGGGGGCAGCACGAGCGGGGCGTGCAGGGTGAGTTCTTCGAGGAGGTCGCAGCCGACCTGGTCGCCGGCGCGGATGGCGAGCTCGACGAAGGCGCTGCCGGGCAGCACGGCCGAACCCATGACGGTGTGGTCGGCGAGCCAGCCGTGGGTGTCCAGCGAGAGCCGGCCGGTGCAGAGGAATCCGTCGAGGCCGGCGAGGGAGACGGCGGCGCCGAGCAGCGGGTGGCCGGCGGCTCCCAGACCGGCGGCGGAGACGTCGCCGAGGGGGCGTCCGGCGTCGAGCCAGAACGGCTCGCGCTGGAAGGCGTACGTGGGCAGGTCGACGCGCCGGGCGCCGGTGCCCGCGTAGTAGGCGTCCCAGTCGACGGCGCAGCCGCGGACGTGCAGCCGCGCGAGGGCGCCCGTCAGGGTTTCGGTGCCGGGGCGGCCGGCGCGCAGTACGGGCAGGAAGGCGGCCGTGTCCGCGTCGTCGGTGAGGCAGTCCTGGGCGAGGGCCGACAGGACGGCGTCCGGGCCGATTTCGAGGAAGTGGACGACGCCCCGGCCGGCGAGGGTGCGGATGCCGTCGAGGAAGCGGACGGCGTCGCGGACGTGCCGGACCCAGAAGTCGGCGGAACCCATCTCGTCGGTGACGAGGGCGCCGGTCAGGTTGGAGACGACCGGGATGCGGGGGGCGCCGAACGACAGCCCCGCCACCACCTGGCGGAAGTCGTCGAGCATGCCGTCCATGTGCGGCGAGTGGAAGGCGTGGCTGACGGTGAGGCGCTTGGACTTGCGGTCGGGGAACGCCGCCACGACCGCCGTCGCGGCGTCCTCGTCACCGGCGACGACCACCGAGCGCGGACCGTTGACCGCCGCGATGCTCACCCGGTCCGTCAGCAGCGGCAGGACCTCCTCCTCCGAGGCCTGCACCGCGATCATCACACCACCGGTCGGCAGCGCCTGCATCAGGCGACCGCGCGCGGCGACCAGCGCGCACGCGTCCTCCAGCGTGAAGACGCCCGCGACGTGCGCGGCGGCGATCTCACCGATCGAGTGACCGGACACGAAGTCCGGCTTCACGCCCCAGGACTCCAGCAGCCGGAACAGGGCCACCTCGACCGCGAAGAGGGCCGGCTGCGCGTACTCCGTACGGTCCAGCAGTTCCGCGTCCGTCCCGAACAGGACGTCCTTCAGCGGCAGTTCGAGGTCCAGGAGCTCGCACACCGCGTCCAGCGCGGCCGCGAACACCGGGAAGGCCTCGTACAGCTCGCGCCCCATGCCGAGGCGCTGGCTGCCCTGCCCCGTGAACAGGAACGCCAGCTTTCCGGCCACCGGGCGGCCGAGGGTGACGCCCGGGGCCGATGCGTCCGGGTCGAGCGCGGCGAGGGACTCCAGTGCGCGGAGCAGTCCGGGCTCGTCCACGGCGGTGAGGACCGCCCGGTGCTCGAAGTCGGTGCGCCCGCTCACGAGCGAGTGGGCGATGTCCCCGGCGCTCAGGCCGGGGTGGGCGCTCAGGTGCGCGCGCAGCTTCCCGGCCTGGGCGCGCAGCGCTGCCGGGGTCTTGGCGGAGAGGTTCCACAGCGGCGGCACGGGGGCGGCGACGGCGGGCGCCTCACCGGCGTTCGCCCCGGCATCGGGCTCGGGCTCGGGGGCCTGTTCGATGATGGTGTGGGCGTTGGTGCCGCTGATGCCGAACGAGGAGACGCCCGCGCGGCGGGGCGCGCCGGTCTCGGGCCACGGCACGGACTCGGTGAGCAGCCGGACGGCGCCTTCCGACCAGTCGACGTTCGTGGTGGGTTCGTCCACGTGCAGGGTCTTGGGCAGGACCCCGTGGCGCATCGCCATGACCATCTTGATGATCCCGGCGACGCCCGCGGCGGCCTGGGTGTGCCCGAGGTTGGACTTGACGGAGCCGAGCAGCAGCGGCCGGCCGTCGGCGCGGTCCTGACCGTAGGTGGCCAGCAGCGCCTGCGCCTCGATGGGGTCGCCGAGGGTCGTGCCCGTGCCGTGGGCCTCCACGGCGTCGATCTGGGCGGCCGAGAGCCGGGCCCCGGCGAGGGCCTCGCGGATGACGCGCTGCTGGGAGGGCCCGTTGGGGGCGGTGAGGCCGCTGCTGGCGCCGTCCTGGTTCACGGCCGTGCCGCGGATCACGGCGAGGACGGGGTGGCCGTTCTCGCGGGCGACGGAGAGCCGTTCCAGGACGAGCATGCCGGCGCCCTCGCCCCAGCCGGTGCCGTCGGCGGCGTCGGCGAAGGACTTGCAGCGGCCGTCGCCGGCCAGTCCGCGGTGGCGGCTGAACTCGGTGAAGGTGCCCGGCGTCGACATGACGGTGACACCGCCGGCGAGGGCGAGGGTGCACTCGCCGCTGCGCAGGGCCTGGGCGGCGAGGTGGACGGCGACGAGCGAGGACGAGCAGGCCGTGTCGACGGTGACGGCCGGGCCCTCCAGGCCGAGGGTGTAGGAGATGCGGCCGGAGGCGATGCTGCCGGAGCTGCCGTTGCCGAGGAAGCCCTCGATCTCCTCGGGGACGCTGAACAGCCGGGCGGCGTAGTCGTGGTACATGAGCCCCGCGAAGACGCCGGTGCGGCTGCCGCGCAGGGAGGCCGGGTCGATGCCGGCCCGCTCGAAGGCCTCCCAGGAGGTCTCCAGCAGGAGCCGCTGCTGCGGGTCCATGGCGAGGGCCTCGCGCGGGGAGATCCCGAAGAAGGCCGGGTCGAAGTGGTGGGCGTCGTGCAGGAATCCGCCGACCTGTTCGTACGCCTCGATGCCGCTGTCGGGGTCGGGGTCGAAGAGGACCTCGGTGGGCCAGCCCCGGTCGGCGGGGTACGGCGAGACGGCGTCGGCGCCGTCGGCGACCAGCTCCCACAGGCGTTCGGGGGTGTCGATGCCACCGGGGTAGCGGCAGCTCATCGCCACGACCGCGATCGGCTCCTGGTCCCGCTCCTCCACCTCGCGCAGCCGTCGCCGTGCCTCGCGGAGATCGGACGTCGCCCGCTTGAGGTAATCGAGGTACTTCTCCTCGTTCACCATTCTTTACGCCATCCCCGTGGTCGAAGTCGTCGAAGTCGTCGAAGTGTTCAAGGTCGTCAAGCCCGTCAAGGTCGTCGGGGGCATCTCAGGACAGGCCGAGTTCGTCGTCGAGCAGGTCGAAGAGCTCGTCGGCCGTGGCGGCCTGGATGTCCCGCTCTTCGGCGGCGCTGTCCTGTGCACTGTGCGTGTCGTTCCACTTCGCCAGTAGGTCGCGCAGGCGGGTGGTGATGCCCGCGCGTTCGGCGTCGTCGGGGGCGATCGCCGAGAGGAGGGATTCGAGCTTGTCGAGTTCCGTGTGGACGGGCCTGCGGGCGGCGTCGCCCCGGCCGAGCTTCTCCCCGATGTACGCGGCGAGCGCCGCGGGCGACGGGTAGTCGAAGATCAGCGTGACGGGCAGCCGCAGCCCGGCGGCGGCGGTGAGCCGGTTGCGCAGGTCGACCGCGGTCAGCGAGTCGAAGCCCAGGTCGAGGAAGCCCCGGCCGGGGTCGATGTCGTCGGCCGTGCCGTGGCCGAGTACCGCGGCCACCTGGGTGCGGACCAGCTCGTGGAGCGCCTGGTCGCGTTCGGCGGCCGGCAGGCCCGCCAGCCGCTCCTGGAGGGAGTCCGCCGGTTCGGCGGCGGAGCGGGAGGCGGCGCGGCGCGCGGGGTCCACGGCGGCCCGGCGCGCGGGGGTGCGGACCAGTCCGCGCAGCAGCGGCGGCAGGGTGCCGTCGGCGGCCTGGGCGCGCAGCGCGGCCGGTTCGACCCGCATGGGAACGAGGACGGCTTCGTCCAGGGTCCGGGAGGTGTCGAACAGGGCCAGCCCCTCCTCGGGGGCGAGCGCGCCGACACCGGCGCGGGCCATCCGGGTCAGGTCGGCCTCGTCGAGGGCGCCCGCCATGCCGTCGGTGGTGGCCCACAGGCCCCAGGCGAGGGAGCTGGCGGCCAGGCCGCGCGCCGCGCGGTGCTGGGCCAGCGCGTCCAGGAAGGCGTTGGCCGCGGCGTAGTTGGCCTGTCCGGCGGCGCCGAAGCAGCCGGCGACGGAGGAGAAGAGCACGAACGCGGAGAGCCGGTGGCCTTCGGTCAGCTCGTGCAGGTTCCAGGCCGCGTCGACCTTGGGCCGCAGGACGGTGTCGAGGCGTTCGGGCGTGAGGGAGTCGATGATCCCGTCGTCCAGGACGCCGGCCGTGTGGACGACGGCGGTCAGCGGCCGGTCGGCGGGGACCGCCGCCAGTACGGCGGCCAGCGCGTCCCGGTCGGCCGCGTCGCACGCCGCCCAGGTGACGGCCGCGCCTGACGCCTCCAGTGCGCGCGTCAGGTCCGCCGCGCCGGGCGCCGTGTCGCCGCGGCGGCTGAGCAGCAGCAGGTTGCGTACGCCGTGGGCGTCGGCGAGGTGGCGGGCGAAGAGGCTGCCGAGGGTGCCGCCGGCTCCGGTGACGAGGACCGTGCCGGTGGTGTCGATGCCGTCGACGGCATCGACGGCATCGGTCGCCGCGGTGCGGCCGATGCGGCGCAGGCGGAAGGCGTACGCCTCGCCCGACCGCAGGGCGAGCTGCGGTTCGTCGCCCGCCAGGGCGGCGGCCAGCGCGCCGAGGGAGGCCTCGGAGCCGTCGGTGTCGGCGAGGACGAAGCGGCCGGGGTTCTCCGACTGCGCCGACCGGACCAGGCCCCATGCCGGGGCGTGGGCGAGGTCGGTGAGGTGTTCGCCCGGTACGGCGGCCACCGCGCCCGAGGTGAGCAGCACGAGCCGGGAGTCGTCGAGGCGTTCCTCGGCCAGCCACTCCTTGACGAGGGCGAGCGCCTGGTGGGCGGCGGTCCGGGCGGCGGCCGCGCGGCCGCCGGCGGGGGCCGTCCCGGACAGCGGGACGACCACGACGTCGGGTGCCGGGGCGCCGGCGGCGAGTTCCCCGCGCAGCGCGGTGAGGTCGCGGTGGCGCTCCAGCGGTTCGCCGGCGATGCGGAACTCCGCCGGGTCCTCGCCGAGTACGGCCCACCGCTCGCCGGCGGGGATCGCGCCGGCGGCCAGGGGCAGCTTCGCCCACTCGACGCCGAACAGCGACTCGTGGTGCGCGGTGCGGTCGGCGCCGAGCTGGGCGGCGGACACCGGGCGCAGGACCAGTGAGTCGACCGAGGCCACCGGGGCTCCGGTGGCGTCGGCGACGTCCAGGGCCAGGCCGCCGGACTCCCCTGCGGTGATCCGGACCCGCAGGCCGGTCGCGCCGGCGGCGTAGAGCCGTACGCCGGTCCAGGCGAAGGGGAGCCGCGCGCCGTCGGCGGAGCCGGTGTCGGAGCCGGAGCCGGTGCCGGTATCGCCGGGCACTCCGAGGCCGATGGCCTGTAGGGCGGCGTCGAGGAGCGCCGGGTGGACGCCGTAGGCGTCGGCCTCCGCCGCGTACGCCTCGTCGAGCGCGACCTCGGCGAACAGTGCGCCTTCGCCGCGCCAGGCAGCGCGCAGGCCCTGGAACACCGGCCCGTATCCGAGGCCGGCCGCGGCGGCGGCCGGGTAGAAGCCGTCGGTGGGCACCGGTTCGGCTCCGGCCGGCGGCCACTGGGCCAGGTCGAAGGCGCGGGCCGGTCCGGCCGGGGCGAGCACGCCCGTGACGTGCCGCGTCCACGGCTCTCCCGCCGGGGCGTCGGCGGGGCGGGAGTGCAGCGTCAGGGTGCGCCGGCCCGTCTCGTCGGCCGTGTCGACGGCCAGCTGGAGCTGTACGGCGCCCTGGTCGGCCAGGGTGAGCGGGGCCTCGATGGCCAGCTCCTCGACGGTGTCGCAGCCGACCTCCGCACCGGCCCGCAGGGCCAGTTCGACGAAGGCGGTGCCGGGCAGCAGGACGGTGTCCATGACCGTGTGGTCGGTCAGCCAGGGGTGGGTGGAGAGGGCGAGGCGTCCGGTGAGGACCAGGCCGTCGGTGGCGGGCAGCGGGACGGTCGCCCCGAGCAGCGGGTGGCCGGGCGTGTCGAGGCCGGCCGCGAGGACGTCCTCGACGGAGACCCCGACGTCGAGCCAGTAGCGCTTGCGCTGGAAGGCGTAGGTGGGCAGGTCGACGCGGCGGGCGCCGGTGCCCGAGAAGTACGCCGTCCAGTCGACGGTGACTCCGTGGGCGTGGGCCAGGGCGAGGGCCGTGGTGAGGGCCTCGGCCTCGGGGCGGCCCTTGCGCAGTACGGGCACGCGGACGGCGGCGTCGGCGGCGGGCCCGGCAGCGGCCGTCGCGGTGTCGGTGAGGCAGTCCTGGACGAGCGCGGACAGGGTCCCGTCGGGGCCGAGTTCGACGTACGTCGTCACCCCGGCGGCGTCCAGGGCGCGCACGCCGTCGAGGAAGCGGACTCCCTCGCGGACGTGGCGGACCCAGAAGTCGGCGGAGCCCATCTCGTCGGAGACGATCGATCCGGTCAGGTTGGAGACGACCGGGATCCGCGGGGTCCCGTACACCAGGCCCTCGGCGACCTTGCGGAAGTCGGCGAGCATGGCGTCCATGTGCGGCGAGTGGAAGGCGTGGCTGACGGTGAGGCGCTTGGTCTTGCGGCCCAGCGCCTCGAAGACCTCGGCGACCGCGACGGCCGCGTCCTCGTCCCCGGCCACGACGACGGCCTGCGGGCCGTTGACCGCGGCGACGCTCACCCGGTCGGTGAGCAGCGCCACGACCTCGTCCTCCGAGGCCTGGAGGGCGATCATCACCCCGCCGGCGGGCAGCTCCTGCATCAACCTGCCGCGCGCGGCGACCAGTTCGGCGGCGTCCTGGAGGGAGAGGACCCCGGCGACATGGGCGGCGCTGATCTCGCCGATGGAGTGTCCGGACAGGAAGTCCGGCCGCACGCCCCACGTCTCCAGCAGCCGGAACAGCGCCACCTCGACCGCGAACAGTGCGGGCTGCGCGTACCGCGTCCGGTCCAGCAGGGCCGCGTCGGAACCGAACAGCACTTCCTTCAGGGGCAGTTCGAGGTGCCGGTCGAGCTCGACGCAGATGTGGTCGAGCGCCTCGGCGAAGGCGGGGTAGGCGTCGCGCAGTTCGCGGCCCATCCCCAGCCGCTGGCTGCCCTGCCCGGTGAACAGGAACGCCAGCCGGCCGTCCCGGGCGCTCCCGCGCACCAGTCCCGCGGCCGTGTCCTCGCCCCGGGCGAGCGCGTCGAGGCCGCGGAGCAGCTCCGTACGGTCCGCCGCCACCAGGGCGGCGCGCTGCTCCAGGGCGGATCGGGTGGTCGCCAGGGACAGGGCGAGGTCGGCGGTGCGCAGGCCCTCGTCGGTGTGGACGCGGGTGAGGAGGCGGCGGGCCTGGGCGCGCAGCGCGTCCTCGTCGCGGGCGGACAGCACCACGGGCACGACGGGGGCAGGGGCGCCCTCCGGCTCCCCGCCCGCGTGGGTGTCCGTGTCCGCGTCCGGCCCGGCGGCGGGCCGGGGATCCGGGTCCGGCTGCGGGGCCTGCTCGATGATGGCGTGGGCGTTCGTTCCGCTGATGCCGAAGGAGGAGACTCCCGCGCGGCGCGGCCGGCCGGTGTCGGGCCAGGCCACCTGCTCGGTGAGCAGGGACACCGCTCCCGCGGTCCAGTCGACGTGCGGGGTCGGCTCGTCCACGTGCAGGGTTTTGGGCAGGACGCCGTGCCGCATCGCCATGACCATCTTGATGATGCCGGCGACACCGGCGGCGGCCTGGGTGTGCCCGAGGTTGGACTTCACCGAGCCGAGCAGCAGCGGCCGGTCGTCGCTGTGCTCGCGGCCGTAGGTGGCCAGCAGCGCCTGCGCCTCGATGGGGTCGCCGAGGGTGGTGCCGGTGCCGTGGGCCTCGACCGCGTCGACCTGGTCGGCCGACAGGCGGGCGTTGGCGAGGGCCTGGCGGATGACCCGCTGCTGCGAGGGGCCGTTGGGGGCGGTCAGGCCGTTGCTCGCGCCGTCCTGGTTGACGGCGGAGCCGCGGAGCACGGCCAGTACCTGGTGGCCGTTGCGGCGGGCGTCGGAGAGCCGCTCCAGCAGGAGCATGCCGGCGCCCTCGCCCCAGCCTGTGCCGTCGGCGGCGGCCGCGAAGGACTTGCAGCGGCCGTCGGCGGCGAGCCCGCGCTGGCGGCTGAACTCGATGAAGGTACCGGGTGTGAACATCACGGTGACGCCGCCCGCCAGCGCCAGGGAGCACTCGCCGCCGCGCAGGGCCTGCGCCGCGAGGTGCAGGGCGACCAACGAGGAGGAGCAGGCCGTGTCGACGGTGACCGCCGGGCCCTCCAGGCCGAACGTGTAGGCGACGCGGCCCGAGACGATGCTGCTGGAGCTGCCCGTGCCGAGGTAGCCCTCGACACCGTCGGGCACGGCGTGCAGGCGCGCCCCGTAGTCGTGGTACATGACGCCGGCGAAGACGCCGGTACGGCTGCCGCGCACGGAGGACGGGGCGATGCCGGCCCGTTCGAAGACCTCCCAGGTGGTCTCCAGCAGCAGTCGCTGCTGGGGGTCCATGGCGAGGGCCTCGCGCGGGGAGATCCCGAAGAAGGAGGCGTCGAACTCGGCGGCGTCGTGCAGGAAGCCGCCCTCGCGGGCGTACGAGGTGCCCGGGTGCTCGGGGTCGGGGTGGTAGAGGGCGTCGGTGTCCCAGCCGCGGTTCTCGGGGAGGCGGGTGATGCCGTCCGCGCCGGCGGTCAGGAGCTGCCAGAGGTCCTCGGGGGTGCGGACGTCACCGGGGTAGCGGCAGCTCATGGCGACGATGGCGATGGGCTCGTCGTCGGCGGCCGCCGCGGTCGCGGGCGCCGTGGCCCCGGGGGCGTCGCCGGCGGCGGTGCCCGGCTCCGGGTCGTCGCCGATCAGCTCGGTGCGCAGGTGGCGGGCGAGGACCGTCGGGTCCGGGTAGTCGAAGATCAGCGTGGCGGGCAGGCGCAGGGCGGTGGCGGCGTTCAGCCGGTTGCGGAGTTCGACCGCGGTGAGCGAGTCGAAGCCCAGCTCCTTGAAGGCCCGCCCCGACTCGACGGCGGCGGGGGACGCGTGCCCGAGGACGGCCGCGACCTGCGTACGGACCAGTTCCAGCAGCGCGCGGTCCTGCTCGGCGGCCGACAGCGCGGCCAGCCGGGCCCGCAGCTCCGTCTCGCCCCCGGCGGCGCCGGCCGTGGCGGTGGCCGACCGGCGGGCGACACCCCGTACGAGTCCGCGCAGCAGCGGGGCGAGGGTGCCCGCGGCGGCCTGGGGGCGCAGGGTTTCGGTGTCCACGCGCATCAGGGCGAGGGCCGCGTCGTCGAGGGAGAGCGCGGTGTCGAACAGGCCGAGGCCGTCCGCGGCCGTCAGCGGGGGCAGTCCGGCGCGGCGCATCCGGTTGACGTCGGCGGCGTCCAGCGCGCCGGCCATGCCCTCGGCCACGGACCACAGGCCCCAGGCGAGCGCGGTGGCCGGCAGGCCCTGGGCCCGGCGGTGCTGGGCGAGGGCGTCGAGGAAGGAGTTGGCGGCGGCGTAGTTGCCCTGGCCGGGGCCGCCGAACACGCCGGAGGTGGAGGAGAAGAGCACGAACGCGGTGAGGTCCAGGCCCCGGGTCAGCTCGTGCAGGTTCCAGGCGGCGTCCACCTTGGGGCGCAGGACCGCCGACAGCCGGTCGGGGGTCAGCGAGGAGACGATCCCGTCGTCGAGGACGCCCGCGGTGTGGACGACCGCCGAGAGCGGGTGGTCTGCGGGGACCTCCGCGAGCAGTGCGGCGAGGGCGTCCCGGTCGGCCACGTCACAGGCCGCCCAGATGGCGGTGGCGCCCGACTCGGCGAGTTCCCGGACGAGTTCGGCGGCTCCGGGCGCGTCCGCGCCGCGCCGGCCGACGAGGAGCAGGCGGCGCACCCCGTACGAGGTGGCCAGGTGCCGGGCGACGAGGCCGCCCAGCGCTCCGGTGGCGCCGGTGATCAGCACCGTGCCGTCCGGCCCGAAGGCCGGGGTGCGGGCGCCGTCCTCCCGGCCGGTCTCGACACGGGCGAGGCGCGGCACGAGCACGGCGCCGGCGCGCAGGGCGAAGCGCTCCTCGTCGGAGCCGAGCGCGGCGCGCAGCGCGGCGTGTCCGCCGTCCTGACCGGTGTCGGTGTCGACGAGGGCGATCCTGCCGGGGTTCTCCGTCTGCGCGGACCGCAGCAGGCCCCACACGGTGGCGGCGGCCAGGTCGGTCACGTCCTCGTCGGCGGTCGCGGCCACCGCGCCACGGGTGAGGACCACCAGCCGGGCGGCGGCGAACCGCTCGTCCGCGAGCCACGCCTGGGCGAGGGCCAGCGCGGCGTGCGCGGCGTCGTGCACGGCCGGCGCGGACAGGGGGCCGGGCGCCGGGGCGAGGCGGATGACCACCTCGTCCGGGACGGCGGCTCCCGCGTCGACGGCGGCGGCCAGCGCCGCCAGGTCGGCGTAGTGGTCCGCGTCCCCGGCGATCCGCGCTCCGGAGTCGCCGAGCAGGGCGTAGCGCGCCGGGGCCACCGTGTCCGGGGCGCCGAGGCCGCCGAGTTCGGTCCACTGCTGGCGGAACACCGACTCGTGGTACGAGGTGCGGGCGGCGCGCAGCTGTCCGGCGGTCACCGGGCGCAGCCCGAGCGATTCGACGGCCGCGACGGGGGCCCCGGAGGCGTCGGCGATCTCCAGCCGGACGCCTTCGGCTCCGGCCGGGGTGAGACGGACGCGCAGCGCGCTCGCCCCTCCCGCGTACAGCGACACCCCGGACCAGGCGAAGGGCAGCCGCCCCTGGCCGTCGTCGGCTCCGATGCCGTCGAGTCCGATGGCGTGCAGGGCGGCGTCGAGCAGTGCGGGGTGCAGTCCGAAGCGGGCCGCCTGGTCCTCGGCGCCGTCGGGCAGCGCGACCTCGGCGTACACCGCGCCGTCGAGCTGCCAAGCCGTACGCAGGCCGCGGAAGGTGGGGCCGTAGGCGAATCCGATGGCGTCGAGCGCGTCGTAGCGGCCTTCGAGCGGCACCTCGGTGGCACCGGCGGGCGGCCAGGCCGTCAGGTCGAAGCCGGCTGCGGGCCGGGCGTCTTCGGCGAGCACACCGGCGGCGTGCCGCGTCCAGGGCTCCTCGGCCGCCAGGCCTTCGGCCCGGGAGTGCAGGGCGAACGGCCTGCGGCCGGAGTCGTCGGCGGCGCCGACCCATACGCGCAGCCGCACGCCGCCCCGCTCGGGCAGGACGAGGGGCGCTTCGAGGGTGAGTTCCTCGACGTGGTCGCAGCCGAGCTGGTCACCGGCGCGGGTGGCGAGTTCCACGAAGGCCGTGCCGGGCAGCAGGACGCTGCCGAGGATGGCGTGGTCGGCCAGCCAGGGGTGGGTGGACAGGGCGAGGCGTCCGGCGAACACCATGCCGTCGGACTCGGGCAGGGCGACACCGGCGCTCAGGAGCGGGTGGGCGGTGTCGTCGAGGCCGATCGCCTCGACGTCCCCGAGGTAGAGGCCGGAGAGGGCGGGCCAGTAACGCTGCCGCTGGAAGGCGTAGGTGGGGAGGTCGACGCGCTGGGCGTCGGTGCCCGCGAAGTACACCGCCCAGTCGACGCCGACTCCGTTGACGTGGGCCCGGGCGAGGGCCGTGGTGACGGCCTCGGCCTCGGGGCGGTCCTTGCGGAGCGCGGGTGCGAACACGGCGTCCTGCTCGATGCAGTCCTGCGCGAGCGCGGAGAGGACACCGTCGGGGCCGAGTTCGACGTACGTGGTCACCCCGGCGGCTTCAAGGGCGCGGATGCCGTCGAGGAAACGGACCGCCTCGCGGACGTGCCGGACCCAGAACTCGGCGGAACCCATCTCGTCGGAGACGAGAGCACCGGTCAGGTTGGACACGATCGGGATACGGGGAGCCTCGAAGGTCAGCCCCGCCACGACCTGGCGGAAGTCGTCCAGCATCCCGTCCATGTGCGGCGAGTGGAAGGCATGGCTCACGGTCAGCCGCTTGGACTTGCGGTCCGGGAACGCGGCCGCGACGGCAAGAGCCGCGTCCTCGTCACCCGCGACGACCACGGACCGGGGACCGTTGACGGCCGCGATGCTCACCCGGTCCGTCAGCAGCGGCAGGACCTCGTCCTCCGAGGCCTGGACCGCGATCATCACGCCACCGGACGGCAGCGCCTGCATCAGGCGACCCCGGGCGGCGACCAGCGCGCACGCGTCATCGAGCGAGAACACCCCGGCGACGTGCGCGGCGGCGATCTCACCGATCGAGTGACCGGAGAGGAAGTCCGGCTTCAGACCCCAGCTCTCCACGAGCCGGAACAGCGCCACCTCGACCGCGAACAGCGCCGGCTGGGTGTACTCCGTACGGTCCAGAACATCCGCATCCGACCCGAACAGCACCTCCTTCAAGGGCAGTTCGAGGTCGACATGGGCGCACACCCCGTCGAAGGCGTCCGCGAACACCGGGTGGGACTCGTACAGCTCACGGCCCATCCCCAGTCGCTGGCTGCCCTGTCCCGTGAACAGGAACGCGAGCTTGCCCGCGACCGGTGAGCCCTCGACGAGTCCGGCGGCCGAGCCTCCCTCGGCGAGCGTCTCCAGGCCGGCGAGCAGCGCGGCGCGGTCCGCGGCCACCACGGCGGCGCGGTGTTCGAACGCGGACCGGCCGAGGGCCAGGGAGAGCCCGAGGTCGGCGGGGCGCAGTTCGGGGTGGAGCACGGCGTGGGCGTGCAGTCGGCGGGCCTGGTCGCGCAGGGCGTCCCGGCTCTTGCCGGAGAGGATCCAGGGCAGCGGCGGCACGTCCGGCGTGACCGTGTCGGGAGCCGGTACGGGCAGCGCGGGGGCCGCGGTCTCCGGGGCCTGCTCGATGATGGTGTGGGCGTTGGTGCCGCTGATGCCGAAGGACGAGACGCCCGCGCGGCGCGGGCGCCCGGTCTCGGGCCATTCGACCGGTTCGGTCAGCAGGGCGATGTCCCCCGCCGTCCAGTCGACGTGCGGGGTGGGCTCGTCGACGTGCAGCGTCGGGGGCAGTACCCCGTTGCGCATGGCGAGCACCATCTTGATGACGCCCGCGACACCGGCGGCGGCCTGGGTGTGACCGAGGTTGGACTTGATGGAGCCGAGCAGCAGCGGCTGCCCGTCGGCGCGGTCCTGGCCGTACGTCGCCAGCAGCGCCTGCGCCTCGATCGGATCGCCGAGCCGGGTGCCGGTGCCGTGGGCCTCGACGGCGTCCACGTCGGCGGTCGTCAGGCCCGCGCTGGCGAGGGCCTGACGGATGACGCGCTGCTGGGAGGGGCCGTTGGGGGCGGTGAGGCCGTTGCTGGCGCCGTCCTGGTTGACGGCGGAGCCGCGGACCAGGGCGAGGACCGGGTGTCCGTGGCGGCGGGCGTCGGAGAGCCGCTCGACGAGGAGCATGCCGAGGCCCTCGCCCCAGCCGGTGCCGTCGGCGGCGGCGGCGAAGGCCTTGATGCGGCCGTCGGCGGCGAGTCCGCGCTGGCGGCTGAAGTCGATGAAGGACGCGGGCGTGGACATGACGGTCACGCCGCCCGCCAGCGCCATGGTGCACTCGCCCTGTCGCAGGGCCTGGATCGCCCAGTGCAGGGCGACCAGCGACGAGGAGCAGGCCGTGTCGACGGTGACGGCGGGGCCTTCCAGGCCCAGGACGTAGCTGACGCGGCCGGAGACGACGCTCGCCGCGTTGCCCGTGCCCAGGAAGCCCTCGGAGCCGTCGGGGGCGGCGAGGATGACGTCGAGGTAGTCCTGTCCGTTGGTGCCGGTGAAGACGCCGATCCGTTCGCCCCGCACGGTGGCGGGGTCGATGCCGGCCCGCTCGAAGGCCTCCCAGGAGGTCTCCAGGAGCAGCCGCTGCTGCGGGTCCATGGCGAGGGCCTCGCGCGGCGAGATCCCGAAGAAGCCGGGGTCGAACTCGGTGGCGCCGGCGAGGAAGCCGCCTTCGCCGACGTAGGTGGTGTTGTCGCGGAGGGACTCGGGGTCGTACAGGCCGTCGAGGTCCCAGCCGCGGTCGGCCGGGAACCCGGAGATCGCGTCGCGGCCGGTCACGAGCAGCTGCCAGAGCTCCTCGGGGGTGTTGACCCCGCCGGGGAAGCGGCAGCTCATGGCGACGATCGCGATGGGGTCGTCGTCGGTCGCGGTACCGGAGCCGGAGCCGGTTGCGGCGGCGGCGCCGGTGGCCCCGGCCGGGTCGGCGGGCCGGGTGCCGAGGAGTTCTTCCTGGAGGAAGGCGGCCAGGGAGAGGGAGTTGGGGTAGTCGAAGATCAGGGTGGCGGGCAGCCTGAGCCCGGTCCGGGAGGCGAGGAGGTTGCGGATCTCCACCGCGGTCAGGGAGTCGAAGCCGAGGTCCCGGAAGGCGATGGCCGCGTCCACGGATCCGGGGCCGGGGTAGCCGAGTACGACGGCCACCTGCGTACGGACGAACTCCACAGCGAGCGCGTCGCGTTCGGCCGCAGGCGCTTGCGCGAGCTGCCGGGCGAAGGCGTCGGCGCCCTCGGTGGCGGTGTCGGGTGCGGCGGCCGCGGCGGCGAGGGCGTGGGCGGCCTCGGGGAGATCGGCGATCAGCGGGCAGGGACGTACGGCGCTGAGGCCGGGCGCCAGGCGGTCCCAGTCGATGTCGGCGACGAGGGAGGAGGTCTCGTCCAGGCTGAGGGCCGTGTGCAGTGCCGACAGGGCCAGTTCGGGGGCGAGGGCGGGGAGTCCGGCGAGGCGCAGGCGCTCGGCGACGAGTTCGTCGGTGGCCATGCCCCCCTCGGCCCAGGCGCCCCAGGAGATCACGGTGGCGGGCAGGCCGTCGGCGCGGCGCTGCTCGGCGAGGGCGTCCAGGGAGGCGTTCGCGGCGGCGTAGTTGGCCTGGCCCGCGGCGCCGAACGCGGCGGCGACGGAGGAGAACAGGACGAACGCGGAGAGGTCCAGTTCGCGGGTCAGCTCGTGCAGGACGTTCGCCGCGTGGGACTTGGGCCGTATGACGTCGGCCAGGCGCCTGGGCGTCATCGCCTCGAGGACGCCGTCGTCGAGGACTCCGGCGGCGTGGACGACGGTGGTCAGGGGGGCGTCGGCGGGGACGTCGGCGAGGAGTGCGGCCACGGCGTCGGGGTCGGACACGTCGCAGGCCGCGAGGGTGACGCGGGCGCCCAGTTCGCGCAGTTCGGCGGCGAGTTCGGGGGCGCCGTCGGCGTCGGGGCCGCGCCTGCTCACCAGCAGCAGGTGTTCGGCGCCGGTGCGGGCGAGCCAGCGGGCCACGTGCCGGCCGAGGGCGCCGGTGCCGCCGGTGACCAGGGCCGTGCCGGAGGTGGTCCACTCCCCGGCGGGCGGCTGCTCCTGGGGGGCCCGGGTCAGCCGGCGGACGAAGACGCCGGTGGAGCGTACGGCGAGGTGGTCCTCGGTTCCGAGGCCGCCGAGTACGTCGGCGAGCCGGCCCGCGGCGCGCTCGTCGGGGGTCGGCGGCAGGTCGACGAGGCCGCCCCAGCGGTCGGGCAGTTCGAGGGCGGCGGTCCGGCCGAGGCCCCAGAGCGGCGCCTGGGCGAGGCCTGCGAGCCGGTCGGAGCGGCCGGTGGAGACGGCGCCCCGGGTGGCGGCCCACAGGGGGGCGGCCACGTCGGCGTCGCCCAGGGCCTGGACGAGGGCGAGGGTGGCGGCGAGCCCGGCGGGCAGCGCCGGGTCCTCGGGGTGCGGGCGCTCGTCGAGGGCGAGCAGCGAGAGCACCCCGGCGGGCGCGGCCGTCTCCGGGGTGCCGGCGAGGGTTTCGGTGATCCGCCGGGCGAGGGCGGCCCGGTCGTCGGCTAGGGCGTCGACGGTCACGCTGCTCACGGTGGCGCCGCGCGCGGCCAGCGTCCGGGCGGCGGCGACGGCCCAGGGGTCGTCGGCGTGACCGGCGGGTATCGCGAGGAGCCAGTGGCCGGCCAGGGGGCCGGGTGCGGTGTCGGTGAGCGGCTTCCAGGTGACGCGGTAGCGCCAGCTGCCGACGGTGTCGCGGTCGCGGTGGCGGCGGTGCCAGGCGGAGAGCGCGGGCAGCACGCCGCTGAGCGGCTCGTCGCCCTCGACGCCGAGGGTGGCGGCGAGCGCGGCCAGGTCCTCGCTGTCGACGACCTCCCAGAACTTGGCGTCGGTGAGGCCGAGTTCGCGGCCGTCGACGGGTTCGCTGAGGTCGGTGAAGGGGTCGCGGGGCCAGTAGAGGTCGCGCTGGAAGGCGTACGTCGGCAGTTCGGCGCGCCGCGTACCGGCCCCGGGGAAGCGGGTGGCCCAGTCCGGGGAGAGCCCGCGGACGTGGGCGCCGGCGACGGCGGCGGTCAGGGACCGCGCTTCGGGGCGGCCGGCGCGCAGCGCGGGCAGGAAGGCGGCGGCGCGGGGGCCGGTGGCGGTCTGGCAGTCCTGGCCGAGGGCGGAGAGGACGCCGCCGGGGCCGATTTCGAGGTACGCGGTGACGCCGCGGCTCTCCAGCCAGCGGATGCCGTCGAGGAAGCGGACGGCGTCGCGGACGTGGCGGACCCAGAACTCGGCCGAGCCCATCTCGTCGGTGACCAGGGAGCCGGTCAGGTTGGAGACGAGCGGAATGCTCGGGGCCGCGAACGACAGCCCCGCCACGACCGCGCGGAACTCGTCCAGCATCCCGTCCATGTGCGGCGAGTGGAAGGCATGGCTGACGGTGAGCCGCTTGGACTTGCGGTCGCCGAACGCCTCCGCGACCGCGACCGCCGCGTCCTCGTCACCGGCAATGACCACCGAGCGCGGACCGTTGACGGCCGCGATGCTCACCCGGTCGGTCAGCAGTGGCAGGACCTCGTCCTCCGAGGCCTGCACGGCGATCATCACGCCACCCGACGGCAGCGCCTGCATCAGGCGACCCCGGGCGGCGACCAGCGCGCACGCGTCATCGAGCGAGAACACCCCGGCGACGTGCGCGGCGGCGATCTCACCGATCGAGTGACCGGAGAGGAAGTCCGGCTTCAGACCCCAGCTCTCCACGAGCCGGAACAGCGCCACCTCGACCGCGAACAGCGCCGGCTGGGTGTACTCCGTACGGTCCAGAACATCCGCATCCGACCCGAACAGCACGTCCTTCAACGGCAGTTCGAGGGAGAGCGCGAACCGGTCGCACACCTCGTCCAGTGCGGCGGCGAACACCGGCTGGGACTCGTACAGTTCACGGCCCATGCCGAGGCGCTGGCTGCCCTGTCCCGTGAACAGGAACGCCAGCTTGCCCTCCGTGGCGGCCCCTTCGACCACGTCGGCCGAAGGGCTGCCCTCGGCGAGCGCGGCGAGCCCCGCCAGCAGCTCGTCACGGTCCTGCGCGACGACCGCCGCCCGGCGGTCCAGGGCGGCCCGGGTGAGCGCCTGCGCGGCGGCGACGTCCTCGACGCGGAGCTCGGGCCGGGCCGTGAGGTGGGCGTGCAGTGCGCTCGCCTGCGCCCGCAGCGCGGACTCGGTCTTGCCGGCCAGCACGACCGGCAGGACGGCCGGTCCGGTGCCCGGCTCGGTGCCCGGTTCGGCGGCGGGATCCGTGGCGAGGCCGGCGGCGGGCTCCTCGGCGCCCTCCAGGATGATGTGCGCGTTGGTGCCGCTCATGCCGAAGGACGAGACGCCGATGCGGCGGGGCCCCTCGTGCAGCGGCCACGGCCGCGCCTCGGTGAGCAGGGACACCTCGCCCGCCGACCAGTCGACGTGCGGGGTCGGCTCGGTCAGGTGCAGGGTCTTGGGCAGGACGCCGTGGCGCATCGCCATGACGCTCTTGATGACTCCGGCGACACCGGCGGCGGCCTGCGCGTGCCCGATGTTGGTCTTGAGCGAGCCGAGCCACAGCGGCCGTCCGTCGGGCCGGTCCTGGCCGTAGGTGGCGATGATCGCCTGCGCCTCGATGGGGTCGCCGAGGCCGGTTCCGGTGCCGTGCGCCTCCACGGCGTCCACCTGGTCGGGGGTGAGCCGGGCGTTGGACAGCGCCTGGAGGATGACGCGCTGCTGGGAGGGGCCGTTGGGGGCGGTCAGGCCGTTGGAGGCACCGTCCTGGTTGACGGCCGTACCGCGGATGACGGCGAGGACGTGGTGCCCCTTGCGGCGGGCGTCGGAGAGCCGCTCCACGAGGAGGACGCCGACGCCCTCGGCGAGGCTGAAGCCGTCGGCGTCCGGCGAGAACGCCTTGCAGCGGCCGTCGGTGGCCAGGCCCCGCTGCTTGCTGTAGTCGATGAAGGTGCCGGGCGCCGACATCAGGGTGGCGCCGCCCGCGAGGGCGAGCGAGCACTCTCCGTTGCGCAGCGCCTGCACGGCCAGGTGCAGGGCGACGAGCGAGGACGAGCAGGCGGTGTCGACGGTGACGGCGGGGCCTTCGAGGCCGAAGGTGTACGAGAGGCGGCCGGAGGCGACGCTCGCCGCGTTGCCGGTGCCGAGGTAGCCCTCCACGTTCTCGGAGGAACTCAGCAGCGCCGTCAGGTAGTCGTGGTTGCTGGTGCCGACGAACACGCCGACCTGCTTGCCGCGCATCGAGGTCGGGTCGATGCCCGCGCGCTCGAAGGCCTCCCAGGAGGTCTCCAGGAGCAGCCGCTGCTGCGGGTCCATGGCGAGGGCCTCGCGCGGGGAGATCCCGAAGAGCGAGGGGTCGAACCGGGCGAAGTCCCGGACGAAGCCGCCCTGGTTGGCGTAGCTGGTGCCCGGGTGCTCGGGGTCGGGGTGGTAGACGGTCTCCATGTCCCAGCCGCGCTCGGCGGGGAAACCGGTGATGGCGTCGACACCGTCGACGACCAGCTGCCACAGCTCTTCGGGCGAGGTCGCGCCGCCGGGGTAGCGGCAGCCCATGCCGACGATGGCGATGGGGTCCTGGTTCCTCGCCTCGATCTCGCGCAGTCGCTGACGCGTCTGCTGGAGATCCGCCGTCGCCAGCTTCAGGTAGTCCCGCAGCGTCTCTTCATTCGCCATTTAACGCAACCACCCATTTGCAGCAGACGGCACCGGAAAAACCGAGCGCAGAGCCGAGAATGACATCGGAAAACGCGGTCACTTCACCCATCTGACGAAGCGACTGCTCGGCGGCAGGCTATTTCCGGGTCAATCCCCCCGACAACCCCTAACTGCCCCCTACGCACCCCTGGGTGGGGAGGTGCGTAGGGGGCAGTGACCCCGGTGGAATTACCCAGGGGGCTGGCCATCTTCACCAATAATCGGCAAGCCGTCAATAACGTCCGAGGCCGTTGTTGATGAGGGCGAAGAGCTCCTCGTCGCTCGCGTCCTGGACCTGCTCGGCCTCGTCGGCCGGGTCCTCCTCGGCCGGGTCCTCGGTGTCGCTCCACTTCGCCAGCAGTGACTGCAGCCGCATCGTCACCCGGGCGCGTACGACGTTGTCGGCGGTGCCGCGTTCCAGTACGGACTCCAGCTTGTCGATCTCCTCCAGCAGCGGGGCCCCTCCCGCGGCCGCGTCGGGCACGATCCCGGCCCGCAGGTACGCGGCGACGGCGGCCGGGGTGGGGTGGTCGAAGACCAGGCTGGCGGGCAGCTTCAGGCCGCTGACCGCGCCGAGGCGGTTGCGCAGCTCGACGGAGGTGAGGGAGTCGAAGCCGAGCTCCTTGAAGGCCCGGCCCGCTTCGACGGCCGTGAGGTCGGCGTGGCCGAGGACCGCGGCGACGGCGGTACGGACCAGGTCGAGCAGCAGGCGCTCCTGCTCGACGTCGGGCAGTCCGGCGAGCTGCTGGGTGAGCGGCACTCCCCCGGCCAGGTCCTCGGCGGACTCCCGTTCCGCGCTCTCGATGACCCGCCGGGCCTCGGGCAGCTCCAGGAGCAGGGGGCGCGGCCGGTCGGCGGTGAAGGCGAGGGTGAACCGCTTCCAGTCCATGTCGACCACGGTCAGGGTGGTCTCGTCGCGGTCCAGGGCGTGCTGGAGCGAGGCCAGGGTCCGCGCGGGCGGCATGGCGATGATGCCGTGGCGGCGCATCCGGTCGCCGGCCGCGCTGTCGTCCCCGTCCGCGCTGCCCCAGGGGCCCCACGCGAGGGAGGTGGCGGGCAGTCCGGCGGCGCGCCGGTACTCGGCGAAGGCGTCGAGGAAGGCGTTGCCGGGTGCCTGGTTGCCCTGGCCGGGGGCGCCGAAGGTGGCGGCGAAGGAGGAGAAGAGGACGAACGCGGACAGGTCGAGGTCGCGCGTCAGCTCGTGCAGGTGCCGCGTCGCGTCCACCTTGACCCGCAGGACGGCGGCGACCTGCTCGGCCGTGAGCGTCTCGATGACCCCGTCGTCGACGACGGCCGCGGCGTGGATCACCGCGGTCAGCGGCTGGTCGGCGGGGACGGTGGCGAGGAGTCCGGCGAGGGCCTCGCGGTCGCTGACGTCGCAGGCCGCGAGGGTGACCCGGGCACCGAGCGCGGTCAGCTCCTCGCGCAGTTCGGCCGCGCCGGGCGCCTCGGCTCCGCGGCGGCTGGCCAGCAGCAGGTGCTCGGCGCCGTTCCCGGCGAGCCAGCGGGCCACCTGCCCGCCGAGTACGCCCGTACCGCCGGTGACCAGCGTCGTACCGCGCGGACGCCACTCCCGGACCGCCGGCGTCTCGGCCAGGCGGGCGCGCACGAGACGGCGTACGAACAGCCCCGAGGACCGCACGGCGACCTGGTCCTCGGCGCCGTCCCCGGCCAGCACCCCGACGAGCCGTTCGAGGGTCCGGTCGTCGGCCGCGTCCGTACCGGGCAGGTCCACGAGGCCGCCCCAACGGCCGCCCTGCTCCATGGAGGCGACGCGTCCGAGGCCCCAGACGAGCGCCTGCCCGGGGTCCGCGATCCGGTCCGACCGCCCGGCGACGACGGCGCCACGGGTGACGCACCACAGGGGCGCGGCCACCTCCGCATCGCCCAGGGCCTGGGACAGCGCGTGGGCGGCGGCGTCGCCGCCGAGGGCGAGGAGGGAGAGGACACCGGCGGGGGCGGGCGCCCCGGCGGTGGCGGCCTTGAGGGTGGCGGTGAGCGCGTCACGGCCGGCCGCTCCGGCGGCGACCGTGACCGTACGGACCTCCGCACCGCGTTCGGCGAGGACACGCAGGACGGCGGCGACCGTGTCACCGGCCGCGTCGGACGGCGCCTCGGGCACGACGGCCAGCCACGTCCCCGAGAGCCGGGGCTTGGTCACGGCATCGGCCTGCGGCTTCCACCCGACCCGGTAGCGCCAG
Source organism: Streptomyces sp. ADI95-16 (assembly GCF_003721495.1). NCBI lineage: Bacteria > Bacillati > Actinomycetota > Actinomycetes > Kitasatosporales > Streptomycetaceae > Streptomyces > Streptomyces sp. ADI95-16. The sequence continues at coordinate 1,001,343 of NZ_CP033581.1, forward strand.
CCGTCGACGGTGGACTGCTCGCGGCTCTGCCGCCGCCAGGAGGAGAGTCCGGGCAGGACCGTGCCCAGCGACTGGATCGCGTCGGGCGCGTCGAAGGCCAGCGCCTCGGCCAGCGCCGTGACGTCCTCGCGTTCGACGGCGTCCCAGAACCGGGCGTCGATCGCGCTCTCCACGGGCAGTTCACCCGCTTCGACCGGCGCGGCCTCCGGCCAGAACCGCTGAGACTGGAAGGCGTAGGTGGGCAGGTCGACGCGCTGGGCGCCGGTACCGGCGAACACGGCGTCCCAGTCCACGGCCACACCACGGACGTAAGCCTCGCCGAGGGACAGCCAGAACCGCTCCAGACCACCCTCGTTACGCCGCAGGGAACCGAGTACGGCGGCCTCACGGCCGGCGTCCTCGACGGTCTCCTGCATGCCCACGGTCAACACCGGGTGCGGGCTGGACTCGATGAACACCCCGAAACCCTGCTCCAGCAGCGTGCGGGTGGCCTGCTCCAGCTCCACGGTCTGGCGAAGGTTGCGGAACCAGTACCCGGCGTCCAGCTCGGGGCCCTTCACCCACTCCCCCGTCACCGTCGACAGGAAGGGAACCTCCGCCGCCTGCGGAACGATCGGCGCGAGCAGACCGGCCAGCTCCTCGCGGAGGAGCTCCACCTGGGCGGAGTGCGAGGCGTAGTCCACCGCGATCCGCTTGGCACGGACCCCGTCCTTCTCACAGGCGACCAGGAGCTCATCCAGCGCCTGCGCCTCACCCGAAACCACGACCGAGGAAGGGCCATTGACAGCGGCGACGGAGATCCGCTGCTCGCCCCACGGCGCGATCCGCTCCCGGACCTCGGCGGCGGGCAGGGGCACGGACACCATGCCGCCCAGACCCGCGAGCACCCGGCCGATGGCCTGGCTCCGCAACGCCACCACACGGGCCGCGTCATCCAGCGACAGGATCCCGGCCACACATGCGGCCGCGATCTCACCCTGCGAATGCCCGATCACCGCACCCGGACGGACACCCGCCGACCGCCACACCTCCGCGAGCGACACCATCACCGCGAACAGCGCCGGCTGCACCACATCCACCCGGTCAAGGGACGGCGCGCCCTCAACACCGCGAAGCACATCCACCAACGACCAGTCGGTGAAGGGCTCCAACGCCTTCGCACACTCATCCACCCGCGCGGCGAACACCGGCGAGGACTCCAGCAGCTCCGCCGCCATGCCCACCCACTGCGAACCCTGACCCGGGAACACGAACGCCGTCTTGCCGCCCACCACCGACCCGGTCACCACACCGGCGGCCAGGCCGGCAGTCGCCACGGCGGACACACCGGCCGCGTGATCACCCAGCACCACCGCCCGGTGGTCCAGCCCCGCGCGCGTCGACGCCAAGGACCAGCCCACGTCCAGCGGATCAACGTCCGCCGTGACCGCCAGCCAGCCCGACAGCCGCTCCGCCTGCCCCCGCAACGCCCCCGCACTCTTGCCCGACAGAACCCACGGCACCACCGGCATCCCCGAACGGCCGTCCACTCCGGCCGCCTCCGCCTCCGGAGCCTGCTCCACGATCACGTGCGCGTTCGTCCCGCTGAAACCGAACGACGACACACCCGCACGCCGGGGATGAGTCCGCTCGGGCCACGCCGTCTGCTCCGTGAGCAGTTCGACCGTGCCGGCCGCCCAGTCCACGTGGGGCGACGGCTCGTCGATGTGGAGGCTCTGCGGCAGCACCCCGTGCTGCATGGCCAGCACCATCTTCATCACACCGGCCACACCGGCCGCGGCCTGGGTGTGCCCGATGTTCGATTTCACCGACCCCAGCAGCAGCGGCTGGTCGGCCGGCCTGTCCTGCCCGTACGTCGCCAGCAGCGCCTGTGCCTCGATGGGGTCACCGAGCGAGGTGCCCGTGCCGTGCGCCTCCACCACGTCCACCTGATCGGCGGAGAGCCGGGCGTTGGCCAGGGCCTGCCGGATGACGCGCTGCTGAGAGGGGCCGTTGGGGGCGGTGAGCCCGTTGCTCGCACCGTCCTGGTTGATCGCGGAACCGCGGAGCACGGCCAGGACCGGGCGGCCGTTCTTGCGCGCGTCGGAGAGCCGCTCCAGGAGCAGGACGCCCACGCCTTCGGCGGGGCCGAAGCCGTCGGCGCCCGCCGCGAACGCCTTGCACCGGCCGTCGGTGGAGAGTCCGCGCTGCTTGCTGAACTCCACGAAGAGCCCGGGGGTGGACATGACGTGGACGCCGCCCGCGACGGCCAGTGAGCACTCCCCGGCCCGCAGTGCCTGCGCCGCCAGGTGGAGGGCGACGAGCGAGGCCGAGCAGGCGGTGTCGACGGTGACGGCGGGGCCTTCGAGGCCGAAGGTGTAGGAGAGGCGCCCGGAGAGCACGCTGGAGGCGTTGCCGGTGCCGAGGTGGCCCGCGTAGTCCTCGGCCGCCTCCAGCAGCGGGGTGAGGTAGTCCGAGCCGTTCATGCCGACGAACACACCGCACTGGCTGCCGCGCAGGAGGTTCGGGTCGATGCCGGCCCGCTCGAACGCCTCCCAGGAGGTCTCCAGCAGGAGCCGCTGCTGCGGGTCCATCGCCATGGCCTCGCGCGGCGAGATCCCGAAGAAGTGGGCGTCGAACGCGGACGCGCCGCTCAGGAACCCGCCCTCGCGGGTGGTCGAGGTGCCCTGGTCGTCGGGGTCGTCGGAGAACAGGTGCTCCAGGTCCCAGCCGCGGTCCGTGGGGAAGGCGGTGAGGGCGTCGCCGCCCGAGGTCAGCAGTTCCCACAGTTCTTCGGGGGACCGTACGCCTCCCGGGAAGCGGCAGCTCATGGCCGTGATGGCAATGGGCTCATGGGCCTGGCTCTCGATGTCGCGCAGGCGTCCGTACGCCTCGTCGAGATCCGTCGTGACCTTCTTGAGGTATTCGCGGAGCTTTGCTTCGTTCGCCACTGGCACTTCACCTATTCGGGTGGTCGAGATCGTGGAAGTAATTCAGGAGATCGGGAATTCAAGAATTCAAGGGGGCCGTGCCGCCGGAATCGAGTTCCGGCGGCACGGCGGGGAGGTGCGGTTCAGCCCTGGCCGAACTTCTTGTCGATGAGGGCGAACAGTTCGTCGTCGCTCGCGTCCTCGATCTCGTCGGCCGCGGTCTCGCCGTCCGTCTGGCGGGCGTCGTTCCACTGGGCCAGCAGGGCCTGGAGTCGCACCGCGACGCGCGCGTGGGCCGCGTCGTCGTCGGCCGCGGCGGAGAGTTCCGCCGGGTCCAGCGAGGCGAAGGTGCTTTCGAGGCGGTCGAGTTCTTCCAGTACGGAGAGCTTCCGTCCGGCCGTGCCCTCCGGGGCGACCTCGCTCAGCAGCTGCCGGGCGAGAGCGGCCGGGTTCGGGTAGTCGTAGACGAGGGTGGCGGGCAGCCGGAGCCCGGCGGCCGCGCCGAGCCGGTTGCGCAGTTCGACCGCGGTCAGCGAGTCGAAGCCGAGCTCCTTGAACGCCTGTTCCTCGCCGACGTGTTCGGCCGACTTGTACCCGAGTACGGCGGCCACCTGGCCCCGCACCAGGTTCAGTACGGTCCGTTCCCGCTCGGCGGCCGACAGCTCGGCCAGCCGCTGTGCCAGCGTCGGCTCGCCCGCCCCGGTGGACGCGGCCGCGGCCGTCTCCTCCGTACGGTGCGCGCCGGGCGTCGCCGCCGCCGTCCGCCGCTGCCGCGACGGAGTGCGGACCAGACCGCGGAACATGGGCAGGATGCCGCCGTCGGCGGCCCGGGCCCGCAGGGTCGGGAGGTCGATCCCGACCGGCAGCAGGACCGGCTCGTCTTCCGCCGCGAGGGCCAGGTCGAAGAGCTCCAGACCGTCCCGCGCCGACAGCGGGGTGACCCCGCCGCGGGCGGCGCGTGCCCGCTCCGCGCCGGTGAGGCGGCCCGCCATGCCGCGTTCCTCGGCCCACATGCCCCAGACCAGGGACAGCGCGGTCAGGCCGCGGGCCCGCCGGTGCTGCGCGAGGGCGTCGAGGAACACGTTCGCCGCCGCGTAGTTGGCCTGGCCGGCGCCGCCGAGGGTACCGGCGGCGGCGGAGAACAGGACGAACGCCGACAGGTCGAGGTGCCGGGTCAGTTCGTGCAGGTGCAGTGCCCCGTCGACCTTGGGCCGCAGGACCCGGTCGACCCGCTCGGGCGTGAGCAGGTCCACGACTCCGTCGTCGAGGACGGCCGCCGTGTGGACGACCGCCGTCAGCGGGCGGTCGGCCGGTACGGAGGCCAGGAGCGCGGCCACCGCGTCCCGGTCGGCGACATCGCACGCCGCCCAGGTGACCTCGGCCCCCAACGCGCCGAGCTGCGCGGTGAGTTCGGCGGCGGTGTCGGTGTCGGCGCCCCTGCGGCCGGTGAGCAGCAGGTGCCGTACCCCGTGTTCGGTGACGAGGTGGCGGGCGAGGAGCCCCGCCAGTCCGCCGCCGGCCCCGGTGACCAGGACGGTACCGCGTGCGTCGATCCGGCTCCGCGTGGCGTCGGCCGCCGCCTGGGCGGTGACCCGGGCGAGACGGGGTGCGTACAGCGCCCCGCCGCGTACGGCCAGTTCGGGTTCTGTGGACGCGAGGGCGCCCGCGAGTGCCCGGCCCGGGATGTCGTCCGCGCCGGGGTCGAGGTCGACGAGGACGAACCGGTCGGGGTGTTCGGTCTGCGCGGCCCGCAGCAGACCGAACACCGGGGCGTGGGCGAGGTCGCCGGCCTCGGTGTCCTGGTGGGCCGCCACCGCGCCGCGGGTGACGAAGGCGAGGCGCGCACCGGCGAAGCGGCCGTTGTCCAGCCAGCTCTGCACGGTCGCCAGCGCGCGGTGCGTCGTCTCGCGCACCTCCTGCGCGAGGAGGGCGGTCACCTGCTCCGGCGCGCCGGTGGTGGCCGTCGTGAACGGCACGACCACGGTGTCCGGCATCGGCTGCCGTCCCGCCGTGATCGCCGCGTCCAGCGCCGCGAGGTCCTCGTACGCGGCGGCGGGGATCCCCGCGCCGCCCAGCGCGGCGGCCGCGGCGTCGGTGGCGCCGCCGATGACCGCGAAGGTGGTGGCGGCGTGCCGGGCCGGTACCGCCGTACGCACCCAGTCGAGCCGGAACAGCGCGTCGTGCACCCCGTCCGGGGCCACCGTGAACCGCTCGGCGTCGAGCTCCCGCGTCACCAGGGCCTCGACCGTGGCGACGGGCGCGCCCTGTTCGTCGGCCAGCTCGACGGACACGGTGTCCGCGCCGTCGGGCGTGATCCGCAGCCGCACGGCGTCCGCTCCGGCCGCGTGCAGCCGTACCCCGCGCCAGACGAGCGCTTCGCGGCCGGCGGTGTCACCGGGGGTGGTGGCAGCGGCCAGCGCCTGAACGGCGGTGTCGAGCAGGGCCGGGTGGAGGGCGTATCCGCCCGCCGAGGCGTGGAGTTCGTCGGACAGTCGTGCCTGGGCGAAGACCTCCTCGCCCCGCACCCAGACGCGGGTCAGGGTCTTCAGGGCCGGCCCGTGGTGGAGTCCGGCGGCCGTGAGCCGGTCGTGGACCGTCTCGACGGGCATCTCCTCGGCTCCGGCGGGCGGCCACGGCCCGGTGTTGGCCGGGGCGGCCGTTTCGCCGGGCGCGGTGAGGAACCCGGTGGCGTGACGGGACCAGGTCCCGCCGTCGGCCCCGTCGCCGTCCGCCGTCTCCGGGCGGCCGTGCACCTGTACGGGGCGGCGGCCGTCGCCGTCCGCGCCGCCCACGGTGAGGCGGAGCTGAACGGCCCCGTCCTCGGGCAGCACGAGCGGCTGTTCCAGGGTCAGTTCCCGCACCTGCCCGCAACCGGCCTCGTCCCCGGCCCGCAGGGCCAGTTCGACGAAGGCCGCGCCGGGCAGGACCGTGGAGTCGGCGACGACGTGGTCGGCCAGCCACGGGTGCGTCCGGCGGGAGAGCCGGCCGGTGAACAGGAACCCGCCCGTGTCCGGCAGCTCGACCGCGGCGCCGAGCAGGGGGTGCCCGGCCGACTCCACGCCGAGCGACTGGGCGTCCTCCGGCGTGACGAAGGAGTCCACCCAGTAGCGCTCGTGCTGGAAGGCGTACGTGGGCAGGTCGACGCGCCGCGCGCCGGTTCCGGAGTAGAGGGCCGCCCAGTCGACGGTGACGCCGTGGACGTGCGCCCGGCCGAGGGCGGTGACGAGGGTTTCGGCCTCGGCGCGGCCCTTGCGGAGCAGGGGCACGAAGGTGGCGTCCGCGGTCACGCAGTCCTGCGCGAGCGCGGACAGCACCCCGTCGGGGCCGAGCTCGACGTACGTCGTCACGCCGGCGGCCTCCAGGACGCGGATGCCGTCGAGGAAGCGGACGGCTTCGCGGACGTGCCGGACCCAGAAGTCGGCGGAGCCCATCTCGTCGGTGACGAGCGCGCCGGTCAGGTTGGAGACGACCGGGACGCGCGGGGACCCGTAGGACAGGCTCTCGGCCACCTTGCGGAAGTCGGCGAGCATCCCGTCCATGTGCGGCGAGTGGAACGCGTGGCTGACGGTCAGCCGCTTGGACTTGCGGTCCGGGAAGGCAGCCGCGACGGCGACGGCAGCGTCCTCGTCACCGGCGACCACGACGGCCTCCGGGCCGTTGACGGCGGCGATGCTGACACGGTCGGTCAGCAGCGGCAGGACCTCGTCCTCCGAGGCCTGGACCGCGATCATCACGCCACCGGCCGGCAGCGCCTGCATCAGACGGCCCCGGGCCGCGACCAGCGCGCACGCGTCCTCCAGCGAGAACACGCCCGCCACATGGGCGGCGGCGATCTCACCGATGGAGTGACCGGACAGGAAGTCCGGCCGCACACCCCAGCTCTCCACGAGCCGGAACAGCGCCACCTCGACGGCGAACAGCGCCGGCTGGGTGTACTCCGTACGGTCCAGGACATCCGCGTCCGCGTCGAACAGCGCTTCCTTCAGCGGCAGTTCGAGGTGGGCGTCCATGTGCGCGCAGATCGCGTCGAGGGCGTCCGCGAACACCGGGAAGGCGTCGTGGAGTTCACGCCCCATCCCGAGCCGCTGGCTCCCCTGCCCGGTGAACAGGAACGCCGTCTGCTGTTCGGTGCTCGCCACGCCCCGAGTGAGCGCGGCGGCGGAGTCGCCCGCCACCAGCGCGGACAGGGCCTCGCGGTACTCCTCCCGCTCCCCCGCCACGATCACGGCGCGGTGGTCGAGCAGCGCCCGGCCGGTCGCGAGCGAGTGGCCCACGTCCACCGGACGCGGCTCCTCCTCCGCGCCGAGGTGCGCGAGGAGCCGGGCCGCCTGGTCGCGCAGAGCGTTCTCGGTCCTGCCCGACAGGATCCACGGCCACGTACCGGGGCTGTCCTCCTCCACGGCCGCGGGGGCCGCCGGAGCCTGCTCCAGGATGGTGTGCGCGTTCGTACCGCTCACGCCGAAGGAGGAGACGCCGGCCCGGCGCGGACGCCCGGTCTCCGGCCAGTCCCGCCGCTCGGTGAGCAGGGCGACCTCGCCCGTGCTCCAGTCGACGTGCGGGGTGGGGCCGTCCACGTGCAGGGTCTGCGGGAGCACCCCGTGCTGCATGGCCATGACCATCTTGATGACGCCCGCGACACCGGCGGCGGCCTGGGTGTGACCGATGTTCGACTTGATGGAGCCGAGCAGCAGCGGCTGATCGGCCGGCCGCTCCTGGCCGTACGTGGCCAGCAGCGCCTGCGCCTCGATCGGGTCCCCGAGCCGGGTACCCGTGCCATGAGCCTCGACCGCGTCCACCTCAGCGGCCGACAGACCGGCGCTCGCGAGGGCCGCGCGGATCACGCGCTGCTGCGAGGGCCCGTTGGGGGCCGTCAGGCCGTTGCTGGCGCCGTCCTGGTTGACGGCGGAGCCCCGTACGACGGCCAGGACCGGGTGACCGTTGCGCTGGGCGTCCGACAGCCGCTCCACGAGCAGCATGCCGACCCCCTCACCCCAGCCCGTACCGTCCGCGGCAGCGGCGAACGCCTTGATCCGGCCGTCGGCGGCGAGCCCGCCCTGCCGGCTGAACTCGACGAACGCGCCCGGCGTCGACATCACGGTCACACCACCGGCCAGCGCGATCGAGCACTCGCCGCTCCGGAGCGCCTGCACCGCGAGGTGCAGGGCCACGAGCGACGCCGAGCACGCCGTGTCGACGGTGACGGCCGGACCTTCGAGCCCGAAGACGTAGGAGAGCCGCCCCGAGACGACGCTCGCGGAGTTTCCGGTGCTCATGAAGCCGTCGCCGCCATCGGCGGAGTTCAGCACGAGCGAGAGGTAGTCCTGCCCGTTGGTGCCGACGAACACGCCCGCCTGGGTGCCGCGCAGCGACGACGGGTCGATGCCCGCCCGCTCGAACGCCTCCCACGAGGTCTCCAGCAGCAGCCGCTGCTGCGGGTCCATGGCCAGGGCCTCGCGCGGCGAGATCCCGAAGAAGCCGGGGTCGAACTGCGCGACGTCGTAGAGGAACCCGCCTTCGCGGGCGTACGAGGCGTCCTGCTCGGCCTGCGGCCCGAACAGCGACTCGGCGTCCCAGCCGCGGTCGGCCGGGAACTCACCGATGGCGTCGCCACCGGTCGCCAGCAGCTGCCAGAGGTCCTCGGGAGTGCGCACCCCGCCGGGGAAGCGGCAGCTCATCGCGACGATCGCGATGGGGCCGTCGTCCAGGGCCCTGGCCGCCGGGACGAGGGCCGCCACCGCGGCCTCGTCACCGAGCAGTTCGCCGCGCAGGTGGTCCGCGAGGTCGGCGGAGGTCGGGTAGTCGTAGATCAGCGTGGCCGGGAGCCGCAACTCGGTGACGGCGCCCAGGCGGTTGCGCAGCTCGACCGCCGTCAGCGAGTCGAAGCCGAGCTCCTTGAACGCCCGTCCCGCACCGACGCTTTCCGCGCCGGCGTGGCCGAGGACCGCGGCGACCTCCTTGCGTACGAGATCCAGCAGCACCCGGTCCCGCTCGGCGGCGGAAAGGCCCGCCAGCCGCTGCGCGAGCGAGTGACGGCCGTCGGCGGCCGTGTCGGCCCCGCCTTCGCGGCCCGCGCGGGCGGCGAGGGCGTTGCGGGCCTCGGGCAGTTCGGCGAGGAGGCTGCTGGGGCGCACGGCGGTGAAGCCGGGGGCGAAGCGGGCCCAGTCCACGTCCACGACGGTGACGACGGTGTCGTTCACGGCGAGGGCACGGTGCAGGGCCTCGACGGCCGAATCGGCGTTCATGGGCGGCACACCACCCCGGCGCATCCGGGCGTCCAGCGCACCGTCGGCGGCCATACCGCCCTCGGCCCACGGACCCCACGCGATCGAGGTCGCGGCGAGGCCTGCGGCACGGCGCTGCTCGGCCAGAGCGTCCAGGTAGGCGTTGGCGGCGGCGTAGTTGCCCTGCCCGGCCGTACCCCATGTACCGGTGACGGACGAGAAGAGCACGAACGCGGAGAGCTCGATACCCAGATCGACGGTCAGCTCGTGCAGGTTCAGCGCCGACGTCGCCTTGGCCCGCAGCACGCTCTCAAAGCGCTCGGGGGTGAGGGCGTCGAGGACACCGTCGTCGAGCACACCGGCGGTGTGAACGACGGCCGTCAGGCCCTCGGCCTCAGCCTCCAGCAGCGTACGAAGGGCATCCCGGTCAGCGGCATCACACGCCACCACCGACACGTCCACGCCCAGCTCCGCCACCAGCTCAGCAGCGCCCGGAGCATCCAGACCCCGACGGCTGGTCAGCACCAGACGCTCCACACCCGCACCGGCCAGCCAACGCGCCACCCGACCGCCCAGGGCACCCGTGCCACCGGTGATCAGGACCGTCCCGGACGGCGTCCACGAACCCGCGCCACCATCCGCAGCCCGAACGAGACGACGCCCGAAGACACCGGAGGACCGCACCGCGACCTGGTCCTCACCAGCACCAGCCAGGACACCCACCAGACGGGCCATCGCCCGCTCGTCCCACACCTCAGGCAGGTCAACCAGACCGCCCCAACGCTCGGGCAGCTCCAGAGCAGCGACCCGCCCCAGACCCCACGTCTGTGCCTGAACCGCCGACACCAGACGGTCCGAACGGCCCACGCTCACCGCACCACGGGTCAGGCACCACAGCGGAGCCTCCACCCCGGCAGCACCCAACGCCTGCACCAGAGAGGCCGTCGAGACGACCCCAGCCGCCTCATCCAGCGCAAGCAGCGACACCACACCGGCAACAGCACCGGCATCGGAGAACAGACCGGAAACCCCGGCCTCGACAACAACCCGCCGGACTTCCGCACCACGAGCAGTCAGCGCGTCCACCACAGCCGTGTCGTCCACACCCTCGGACGGCACCACCACCAGCCACGACCCCGACAACCGGACACCCGTCGCGGCATCGGTCAGCGGCTTCCACGACGCCCGGTAGCGCCAGCCGTCGATGTCCGACTGCGCGCCCAGGCTGCCGCGTCGCACGAGCGCCGCTTCCGGCCAGTACCGCCGGCGCTGGAAGGCGTAGGTCGGCAGGTCGACCCGTACGACACCGGTTCCGTAGACCGCCTGCCAGTCGAGGGGGATCCCTCGGACGTGGCTGCGGGCCAGAGCGGCCATGACCGTTTCGGTCTCGGGGCGGCCCTTGCGCACGACGGGTACGAACACGGCGCCGTCGTCGCTGAGGCATTCCTGGCCTAGGGCGGAGAGGACGCCGTCGGGACCGAGCTCAACGTACGTCGTGACGCCGGCGGCTTCCAGGGCGCGGATGCCGTCGAGGAACCGGACGGCGTCGCGGACGTGCCGCACCCAGAACTCCGCCGAGCCCATCTCGTCCGTGACCAGCGCTCCGGTCAGGTTCGAGACGATGGGCGTCCGCGGCGTCTCGAACGAGAGCCCCTCCACCACCTGGCGGAATTCCTCCAACATGCCGTCCATGTGCGGCGAGTGGAAGGCGTGGCTCACGGTCAGCTGCTTGGACTTGCGGCCCGGGAACGCGTCCGCGACGGCGACCGCCGCGTCCTCGTCACCCGCGACGACCACCGACCGGGGGCCGTTGACGGCGGCGATGCTCACCCGGTCCGTCAGCAGCGGCAGGACCTCCTCCTCCGAGGCCTGGAGGGCGATCATCGCGCCACCAGAGGGCAGCGCCTGCATCAGGCGACCGCGAGCGGCCACCAGCGTGCACGCGTCCTCCAGGGAGAACACCCCGGCCAGATGCGCGGCCGCGATCTCACCGATGGAGTGACCGGAGAGGAAGTCCGGCTTCAGACCCCAGCTCTCCACGAGCCGGAACAGCGCCACCTCGACCGCGAACAGCGCGGGCTGGGTGTACTCCGTACGGTCCAGCAGGTCAGCGTCATCCCCGAACAGCACTTCCTTCAAAGGCAGTTCGAGGTCGAATCGAGCGCACACCGCGTCCAGGGCGTCCGCGAACACCGGGTGGGCGTCGTACAGCTCGCGCCCCGTCCCGAGGCGCTGGCTGCCCTGCCCCGTGAAGAGGAAGGCGACCTTTCCACCGGCGGGTGAACCCTTGACGACGCCCGCGGCCGACTCGCCCGCGGCCAGCGCCGCGAGGCCGGCCAGCAGACCCTCACGGTCCACGGCCACCACCGCCGCCCGCTCTTCGAAGGCCGAACGCCCGGTCGCGAGCGTCCTGCCGACGTCACTCGGACGGAGCTCGGGGTCCGCGAGCAGTCGTGCGTGCAGGCTGTCCGCCTGGGCGCGGAGTCCCTCGTCGTTCTTCGCCGAAATCACCAGCGGGAGCGGCAGGGAGTGCGGTTCCACCGGTCCGGTGGCCTCTCCCGCTGCCTGCGGCAGCGGCGCCTGCTCGATGATGGTGTGGGCGTTGGTGCCGCTGAAGCCGAACGAGGAGATGCCGGCCCGGCGCGGACGCCCGGTCTCGGGCCACGCGCGCTGCTCGGTGAGCAGGGCGATCTCGCCCGTCTCCCAGTCGACCTGCGGCGACGGCTCGTCGATGTGGAGGCTCTGCGGGAGCACCCCGTGCTGCATGGCCAGCACCATCTTGATGACACCGGCGACACCGGCCGCGGCCTGCGTGTGACCGATGTTGGACTTGACGGAGCCGAGCAGCAGCGGCTGCCCGTCGGCGCGGTCCTGGCCGTACGTCGCCAGCAGCGCCTGCGCCTCGATCGGGTCGCCGAGGGTGGTGCCGGTGCCGTGCGCCTCGACGGCGTCGACCTCGGCGGACGACAGTCCGGCGCTGGCGAGGGCGGCGCGGATGACGCGCTGCTGCGAGGGCCCGTTGGGGGCCGTCAGGCCGTTGCTGGCGCCGTCCTGGTTGACGGCGGAGCCCCGTACGACGGCCAGGACCGGGTGACCGTTGCGCTGGGCGTCGGAGAGCCGCTCCACGAGCAGCATGCCGACACCCTCGCCCCAGCCGGTGCCATCGGCCGCGGCGGCGAACGCCTTGATGCGGCCGTCGGCGGCGAGGCCGCGCTGACGGCTGAACTCGATGAACGTACCGGGCGTCGACATCACGGTGACACCGCCAGCCAGCGCGATCGAGCACTCGCCGCTGCGCAGCGCCTGGATCGCCCAGTGCAGGGCGACGAGCGAGGACGAGCAGGCCGTGTCGACGGTGACGGCCGGGCCTTCGAGCCCGAACACGTACGACAGGCGGCCGGACACGACGCTGGCGGCGTTGCCGGTGCCCAGGTGACCCTCAAGGCCTTCCGGTTCCTCCATGAGGACGGAGAGGTAGTCCTGGCCGTTGGTGCCGACGAACACGCCCGCCTGGCTGCCGCGCAGCGTCTCGGGGTCGATCCCGGCGCGCTCGAAGGCCTCCCAGGAGGTCTCCAGCAGGAGCCGCTGCTGCGGGTCCATCGCGAGGGCCTCGCGGGGCGAGATGCCGAAGAAATCGGCGTCGAAGTCGGCCGCGTCGTAGATGAATCCGCCCTGCCTGGCGTACGAGGTGCCCTGCGCGCTCGGGTCGGCGTCGTACAGCGCGTCGAGGTCCCAGCCTCGGTCCAGGGGAAGGTCCGAGATCGCGTCGGAGCCGGAGGCGAGCAACTGCCAGAGGTCTTCCGGAGTCCGCACCCCGCCGGGGAAGCGGCAGCTCATCGCGACGATCGCGATCGGGTCGTCCTCGACGGCCGCCGCCACCGGGCCGGTCACCTCGACCTGGGCTCCGAGCAGTTCGGAGAGCAGGTTGGCGGCGAGCGCGGCCGGGGTCGGGTAGTCGTAGACGAGCGTGGCGGGCAGCCGCAGTTCGGTCGCCGCGCCGAGCCGGTTGCGGAGCTCGACGGCGGTGAGCGAGTCGAATCCGATCTCGCGGAAGGCACGCCCTGCCTCGATGTCCTGGGCACCGGAGTGCCCCAGGACCTCGGCGACCTGGTGGCGCACGAGGTCGAGGAGGAACGGCTCGCGGTCGCCGGCGGACATGCTCCGAAGACGCTCGGCGAGCGAGGAACCCGAACGCTCGGAACGGTCGCCCGCGTTCTCCGTGGCGCGGGTGACGGCTTCGGCCTCGGGCAGATCGCCGAGCAGCTTGCCGGCGCGCACCGAGGTGAATCCCGGTACGAACTTCGCCCAGTCGAAGTCGACGACCGTCAGGGCCGCGTCGTCCGAGCCGACGGCCTGCCGGAGCGCGGTGATCGCGAGATCGGCATTCATGGGCGGGACACCACCCCGGCGCATCCGGGCCTCAAGGGCCTCGTCGGCGGCCATGCCGCCCTCGGCCCAGGGACCCCACGCGATCGAGGTCGCGGCGAGTCCGGCGGCGCGGCGCTGCTCGGCCAGAGCGTCCAAGTAGGCATTTGCGGCCGCGTAGTTGCCCTGACCGGCCGCACCGATCGTGCCGCTCATGGAGGAGAACAGCACGAACGCGGAGAGCTCGATGCCGAGTTCGACGGTGAGCTCGTGCAGGTTGAGGGCGGAGGTCGCCTTGGCCCGCAGCACGCTCTCGAAACGCTCCGGGGTGAGGGCGTCGAGAACGCCGTCATCGAGCACACCGGCGGTGTGAACGATGGCCGTCAGGCCCTCGGCTTCGGCCTCCAGCAGCGCACGCAGCGCATCCCGGTCAGCGGCATCACACGCCACCACCGACACATCCACGCCCAGCTCCGCCACCAGCTCAGCAGCGCCCGGAGCATCCAGACCCCGACGGCTGGTCAGCACCAGACGCTCCACACCCGCACCGGCCAGCCAACGCGCCACCCGACCGCCCAGGGCACCCGTGCCACCGGTGATCAGGACCGTCCCGGACGGCGTCCACGAACCCGCGCCGCCACCCGTGGCCCGGACGAGACGACGCCCGAAGACACCGGACGACCGGACCGCGACCTGGTCCTCACCAGAACCAGCGAGAACACCCACCAGTCGGGCCATCGCCCGCTCGTCCCACACCTCGGGCAGATCGACCAGACCACCCCAACGCTCGGGCAGCTCCAGAGCGGCCACGCGACCCAGACCCCACGCCTGCGCCTGAACCGCCGACACCAGACGGTCCGAACGGCCCACGCTCACCGCGCCACGGGTCAGGCACCACAGCGGAGCCTCCACCCCGGCCGCACCCAACGCCTGCACCAAACCGGCCGTCGCGACAACACCTGCGGCCTCATCCAGCGCAAGCAGCGACACCACACCAGCGACAGGACCCACACCGGAGAACAGACCGGCACGATCGACACCAGCCTCGACGACCACCCGCCGGACCTCAGCGCCACGAACGGCCAGCGCAGCCACCACAGCCGCGTCATCCACGCCCTCGGCAGGCACCACCACCAGCCACGACCCCGACAACCGGACACCCGTCGCGGCATCGGTCAGCGGCTTCCACGACACCCGGTAACGCCAGCCGTCCACCTCGGACTGCTCCTGGCCCTGGCGACGCCAGGCCGACAGGGCGGGGAGGAGCTCGCCGAAGCGGGCGTCGCCGTCCACGGCGAGTTCGGAGGCGAGCGACGTGAGGTCGCCGCGCTCCACCGCGTCCCAGAACCGGGCGTCGACCGCGTCGACCGTCGGGGCGGCGACAACAGCACCGTTCGACAGGATCGTCTCCGGCCAGAACCGCTGCCGCTGGAACGCGTACGTCGGCAGCTCCATCCGACCAGCACCCGAACCGGCGAAGAAGGCGGACCAGTCCACCTCGGCACCGCGCACATGCGCCTGCGCCACGGCCGTGACCAGCGTCTCCGCCTCACCACGACCCGCACGAAGCACCGGCACGAACGCAACATCCGCAGCACCGGCCAGGCAGTCCTGAGCGAGCGCCGACAGCACACCGTCCGGCCCCAGCTCCACGAACGACGTGACCCCGGCACCCTCCAGGACCCGCACGCCATCCAGGAAGCGAACCGCCTCGCGGACGTGCCGGACCCAGAACTCGGCCGAGCCCATCTCGTCGGAGACGACCGAGCCCGTCAGGTTGGAGACGATCTGAATGCGCGGGGTCTCGAACGACAGCCCCGCCACGACCTCGCGGAAGTCGTCCAGCATCCCGTCCATGTGCGGCGAGTGGAAGGCATGGCTCACGGTCAGCCGCTTGGACTTGCGGTCCGGGAACGCGGCCGCGACGGCAAGAGCCGCGTCCTCGTCACCGGCCACGACCACCGAACGCGGGCCGTTGATCGCCGCGATGCTCACGCGATCCGTCAGCAGCGGGAGGACCTCCTCCTCCGACGCCTGCACCGCGATCATCACACCGCCCTCGGGCAGCGCCTGCATCAGACGACCACGCGCCGCGACCAGCGCACACGCGTCCTCCAGCGAGAACACCCCGGCGACATGCGCAGCCGCGATCTCACCGATCGAGTGCCCCGACACGAAGTCCGGCCGTACGCCCCAGCTCTCCACGAGCCGGTAGAGCGCCACCTCGACGGCGAACAGCGCCGGCTGGGTGTACTCCGTACGGTCCAGGAGCTCCGCGTCCGTCCCGAACAGGACGTCCTTCAGCGGCAGTTCCAGGTCCAGCCGCTCGCACACCGCGTCCAGCGCGGCAGCGAAGGCCGGGAAGGCCTCGTACAGCTCGCGCCCCATGCCGAGGCGCTGGCTGCCCTGACCGGTGAACAGGAAGGCGAGTCCGCCGCCCGACACCGTGCCCCGTACCAGACCTGGCACCTGCTCGCCGGCGGCCAGTGCCGCCAGGCGTGCCACGAGGGCTTCGCCGTCCGACGGCGCGCCGATCACCACCGCGCGGTGCTCCAGGGCGGCGCGCTGGGTGGCGAGGGAGTGGCCGAGGTCGAGTGCGCTCCGGTCACCGACTGCCGTCGCCGATACGTCGGCAGCGGTCGGAAGCAGTCGTTCGGCCTGGGCGCGCAGGGCGGCCGCGGTGCGGCCGGAG
This sequence comes from Streptomyces sp. ADI95-16, assembly GCF_003721495.1. Lineage (NCBI taxonomy): Bacteria > Bacillati > Actinomycetota > Actinomycetes > Kitasatosporales > Streptomycetaceae > Streptomyces > Streptomyces sp. ADI95-16. The sequence continues at coordinate 1,017,530 of NZ_CP033581.1, forward strand.
ACGAGCCACGGCAGCACGGGGAGACCCGGGAGCCCCGGTGCGGCGGGCGCCTCGTGCGCCGGCGCTTCCGTGTGCCGCGGTGCCTGCTCGATGACGGCGTGGGCGTTGGTGCCGCTGTAGCCGAACGAGGAGATGCCGGCCCGGCGCGGACGCCCGGTCTCGGGCCAGTCCCGCTGCTCGGTCAGGAGCTCGATGTCACCGGCCGACCAGTCCACGTAAGGGGTCGGCTCGTCGACGTGGAGCGTCTGCGGGAGCACCCCGTGCCGCATGGCCATGACCATCTTGATGACGCCCGCGGCACCGGCGACGGCCTGCGTGTGCCCGATGTTGGATTTGACGGAGCCGAGCAGCAGCGGCCGGTCCGCCGGGCGGTCCTGGCCGTACGTGGCCAGCAGGGCCTGTGCCTCGATGGGGTCGCCGAGCCGGGTGCCGGTGCCGTGGGCCTCGACGGCGTCCACGTCCCCGGCCGTCAGGCCGGCGTCGGCGAGGGCCTCGCGGATGACGCGCTGCTGCGAGGGCCCGTTGGGGGCGGTGAGCCCGTTGCTGGCGCCGTCCTGGTTGACGGCGGTCCCGCGCACGACGGCGAGGACCGGGTGGCCGTTGCGGCGGGCGTCCGAGAGTCGCTCCAGGAGCAGCAGGCCGACGCCTTCGGACCAGACCGTGCCGTCGGCGGCGGCGGCGAAGGCCTTGATGCGGCCGTTCTCCGCGAGCCCGCGCTGGCGGCTGAACTCGGTGAACGCGCCGGGGGTGGACATGATGGTCACCGCGCCCGCGAGGGCCATCGAGCATTCGCCCCGCCGCAGGGCCTGGGCCGCGAGGTGCAGGGTGACGAGCGACGAGGAGCAGGCGGTGTCGAGGGTGACCGCCGGGCCCTCCAGGCCGAACGAGTAGGAGATGCGGCCGGAGACGACGCTGGCCGCGTTGCCGGTGCCGAGGTGGCCTTCGAGGCCGTCGGCGTCGTTCAGCCAGAGCTGGAGGTAGTCCTGGGCGTTGGAGCCGATGAACACGCCGGTGCGGCTGCCGCGCAGGCCGGTGGGGTCGATGCCGGCGCGCTCGAAGGTCTCCCAGGTGGTTTCCAGCAGCAGTCGCTGCTGGGGGTCCATGGCGAGGGCCTCGCGCGGGGAGATCCCGAAGAAGGCGGCGTCGAAGTCGGCGGCCTCGTGCAGGAAGCCGCCCTCGCGGACGTAGCTGGTGCCTTCCCGGTCGGGGTCGTCGCTGTAGAGGGTGTCGAGGTCCCAGCCGCGGTCGGCGGGGAACGCGGTGATGCCGTCGCGGCCTTCGGCGATGAGCTGCCACAGCTCCTCGGGCGAGGTGACGCCGCCGGGGAAGCGGCAGCTCATCGCGACGACGGCGATCGGGTCGTCGTCCGCGGCGCGTGCGGCCCGGGCGGCCGGCCGGCGGGCCGGGAGGCCGCCCCGGTCGGCCCCGCTGCCCGGGTCGGCGTCGAGGTCGCCGAGGAGTTCCTGGCGGAGGTACTGCGCGAGGGCGGTCGCCGTCGGGTAGTCGAAGACGAGGGTGGCGGGCAGTCGGCGGCCGGTGGCCTCGCCGAGCAGGTTGCGCAGTTCGACGGCGGTGAGCGAGTCGAAGCCCAGCTCCTTGAAGGAGCGGCCCGGCTCGACGGCGGCGGCGCCCGGGTAGCCGAGCGCGGTGGCGACCTGCCCCCGTACGAGGTCGAGGAGCATACGGTCCTGCTCGGCGGCGGGGAGGCCCGCCAGGCGCTGTCGCAGGCCGGAGCCGCCGGCCACGGCGGCCGCGCCGCCCGCGTGCCGGCGGGTGGGAACCCGTACGAGCCCGCGCAGCAGCGGGGACAGGGTGCCGGCCTGGGCCTGCGTGCGCAGGCCCGCGAGGTCGACGCGCATCAGGACCGGCGCGGCCTCGTCGAGCCGGTGCGCGAGGTCGAAGAGGTCGAGGCCTTCCGCCGAGGTCAGCGGGGGCAGTCCGCCGCGGGTCATGCGGCTGACGTCGGCGTCGGTGAGGCTGCCGGCCATGCCCGCGCCGTCGGCCCACAGGGCCCACGCCAGGGAGGTGGCGGGGAGCCCCAGGGAGCGGCGGTGGCGGGCGAGGGCGTCGAGGAAGACGTTGGCGGCCGCGTAGTTGCCCTGGCCGGCGCCGCCGAAGACGCCGCCGATGGAGGAGAACAGCAGGAAGGCGGAGAGGTCGAGGTCGCGGGTCAGTTCGTGGAGGTGGACGGCCGCGTCGGCCTTGGGCCGCAGTACGGCTGACAGGCGTTCGGGCGTGAGGGAGGTGATGACGCCGTCGTCGAGGACGCCGGCGGTGTGGACGACCGCGCCGAGCGGGTGCTCCGCGGGTATCGCCGCCAGTACGGCCGCCAGCGCGTCCCGGTCCGCGACGTCGCAGGCCGCCCAGGTCACCGAGGCGCCCGCGGCGGCGAGTTCGGCGCCGAGCCGCTGCGCTTCGGGGGTGGATCCGCCGCGGCGGCCGACGAGGAGCAGGTGCCGTACGCCGTGCTCGGCGACGAGCCGGTGGGCGATGAGGCCGCCGAGGAGGCCGCCGGCGCCGGTGATCAGTACGGTCGACTCCGGCGCGTACACCTGGCCGGAGCCGGAGGCGGCGTCGGTCGGGGTCGGCTCGTCGGCGTCCTCCCGGGCCACGCGGGTGAGGCGGGGCGCGTGCACGGTTCCGGCGCGTACGGCGAGCTGCGGCTCACCTGCGGCGAGGGCCGCGGGCAGGGCGCGTACGGAGTCCTCGGCGCCGTCGGTGTCGATCAGCAGCAGCCGGTCGGGGTGCTCGGCCTGGGCGGAGCGCAGCAGGCCGTGGACGGCCGCGTGGACGGGGTCGGTGACGGTGTCGGTGTCGTCGGCCGCGACGGCGCCCCGGGTGAGGACGACCAGGCGGGTGGCGGCGAACCGGTCGCCGGTGAAGGGTGCTTCGCCCAGCCAGGTCCGGGCCAGGTCAAGGGCGTGGTGCGCGGCCCGGTGGACGGCCTCGGCGGAGAGCTCCGGCGTGGCGGGTGCACCGGCATCGGCATCGGCGATGGCGTCGGCCTGTCCGTAGCCGACGAACACGGCCTCGGGTACGGGCGCTCCGGCCTCGACCGCCGCCGCCAGTTCGGCCAGGCCCGCGTGGACGGTGATGGCGGCGGCGTCGGCAGCGGCGTCGGGAAGCAGGGCGGCGGGAGCCGCGGCTCCCAGGGCGGCCCACCGGCCTTCGCGCACCGGGTCCGAAAGGTCGGCAGCGGCGGCAGCGGCGGGCAGCGCCGTCCACTCGGTCCGGAACACGGACTCGTGGTGGGCGGTGCGCGCCGCCTGGACCTGCTCGGCCGATACGGCCCGCAGGACGAGGGAGTCGACGCTCGCGACGGGCGCGCCCGTGGTGTCCGCGATCTCCAGTCGCACGCCGTCGGCCCCGCGGGGCGCGAGGTGCACGCGCAGGGCGTCGGCCCCGCCGGCGTGCAGTCTCACGCCGCTCCACGTGAACGGGAGGCGGCCTTCGCCCTCGGTGCCGCCCAGGACGCCGAGGCCCAGCGTGTGGAGCGCGGCGTCGAGGAGGGCGGGGTGGAGGCCGAAGTCGCGTGCGGCGGAGGCGGTTCCCTCGGGCAGGGTGACCTCGGCGTAGACGCTGTCGCCGTGCCGCCAGGCCGCGGTGAGGCCGCGGAACGCCGGGCCGTAGCCCATGCCGACCTCGGCGAGGTCGGCGTAGAGGGTGTCGGTGGCCAGGGGTTCGGCTCCCGCCGGCGGCCACTGCTCGAACGCGGAGTCCGGCCGGGCCGGGACGGCGCCCCGGGCGAGTACGCCGCTGGCGTGGCGCGTCCAGAGCTCGTCGGGCGCGCTGTCCTTCGGGCGGGAGGAGAGGCCGAACGCGCGTCGGCCCGTTCCGTCGGCGTCGGGCGCGCTCACGTACATCTGGAGCTGGACGCCGCCGCGTTCGGGCAGGATCAGCGGCGCTTCGAGGGTCAGTTCCTCGACGAGGTCGCAGCCGACCTGGTCCCCGGCCCAGATCGCCAGGTCGACGAAGGCGGTGCCGGGCAGCAGGACGCTGCCCATGACCTGGTGGTCCGCCAGCCAGGGGTGGGTGGTGGAGGAGAGCAGGGCCGTGAAGACGTAGCCGTCGGAGTCGGCGAGGGCGACGGTGGCGCCGAGCAGGGGGTGCGCGGCCTCGTCCAGCCCGGCCGTGCTCACGTCGCCGGCCCGGGTGCCCGGCTCGATCCAGTAGCGCTGCCGCTGGAAGGCGTAGGTGGGCAGGTCGTCGACGCGCCGGGCGCCGGTGCCGGAGAAGTAGGCGTGCCAGTCGACCCGGGTGCCGTGGGTGTGGGCCCGGGCGAGGGCGAGGGCGAGGCTCTCCGTCTCGGGGCGGCCCTTGCGGAGCACGGGGACGAAGACGGCGTCCTGTTCCACGCAGTCCTGGGCGAGGGCCGTCAGGACGCCGTCGGGGCCGAGCTCGACGTACGTGGTCACGCCCGCGGTCTCAAGGGCGCGGATGCCGTCGAGGAAGCGGACGCCCTCGCGGACGTGCCGGACCCAGAAGTCGGCGGAACCCATCTCGTCGGAGACGAGAGCACCGGTCAGGTTGGACACGATCGGAATGCGCGGGGCCTCGAACGACAGCCCCGCCACCACCTGGCGGAAGTCGTCGAGCATGCCGTCCATGTGCGGCGAGTGGAACGCGTGGCTGACGGTGAGGCGCTTGGACTTGCGGTCGGGGAACGCCGCCACGACCGCCGTCGCGGCGTCCTCGTCACCGGCGACGACCACCGAGCGCGGCCCGTTGACCGCCGCGATGCTCACCCGGTCGGTCAGCAGCGGCAGGACCTCCTCCTCCGAGGCCTGCACCGCGATCATCACACCGCCACCGGGCAGCGCCTGCATCAGGCGACCGCGCGCGGCGACCAGCGCGCACGCGTCCTCCAGGGACAGCACCCCGGCGACGTGCGCGGCCGCGATCTCACCGATCGAGTGCCCGGCGAGGAAGTCCGGCTTGACACCCCAGGACTCCAGCAGCCGGAACAGCGCCACCTCGACCGCGAACAGCGCGGGCTGGGTGTACTCGGTCCGGTCCAGAACATCCGTGTTCGTCCCGAACAGGACGTCCTTCAGCGGCAGTTCGAGGTCCAGGCGCTCGCACACCGCGTCCAGCGCGGCCGCGAACACCGGGTGGGTCTCGTACAGCTCACGGCCCATGCCGAGGCGCTGGCTGCCCTGGCCGGTGAACAGGAAGGCGACCTTCCCGCCGGCCGGCGAGCCCGTCACCACTCCCGGCGCCGCGTCGCCCGCCGCCAGCGCCGCGAGACCGGCCAGCAGGCCCTCGCGGTCCGCGGCCACGACCGCGGCGCGGTCCTCGAAGGCCGTCCTGCCGACGGCCAGCGACCGGGCGACGTCGACGGGGCTCAGCCCGGGGTGCTCCCCGGCGTGGGCCAGCAGCCGCTCCGCCTGCCCGCGCAGGGCGTCTTGGCCCTTGGCCGACAGGAGCCAGGGCACGGCCTTCGGCTCCGGCCCCGCGGCGCCCTCGGGCCGGTCGGCCTCCGGGGCCCGGTCGGCCTCCGGGGCCTGCTCGATGATCGTGTGGACGTTGGTGCCGCTGACGCCGAAGGCGGAGACACCGACCCGGTACGGGCGGCCGGTCTCCGGCCAGGCGCGCTGCTCGGTGAGCAGGGCTACGCCGCCGGCCGTCCAGTCGACGTGCGTGGTGGGCCGGTCCACGTGCAGGGTCTTGGGCAGCACGCCGTGCCGCATCGCCATGACCATCTTGATGATGCCCGCGATGCCGGCGGTGTTCTGGGTGTGGCCGAGGTTGGACTTGAGGGAGCCCAGCCACAGCGGCCGGTCCGCCGGGCGGTCCTGGCCGTACGTGGCGAGCAGGGCCTGCGCCTCGATGGGGTCGCCGAGGGTGGTGCCGGTGCCGTGGGCCTCGACGGCGTCGACGTCGGCGGTGGTCAGCCGGGCGCTTTCGAGGGCCTGGCGGATGACGCGCTGCTGGGCGGGGCCGTTGGGGGCGGTGAGCCCGTTGCTGGCGCCGTCCTGGTTGACGGCCGAACCCCGGACGACGGCCAGGATCCGGTGCCCGTTGCGGCGGGCGTCGGAGAGGCGTTCCACCAGCAGTACGCCGACGCCCTCGGACCAGCCGGTGCCGTCCGCCGCCTCGGCGAAGGACTTGCAGCGGCCGTCGGGCGACAGGCCGCGCTGCCGGCTGAACTCGACGAAGACGTCAGGGCCGGCGAGGACGGTGACGCCGGCGGCCAGGGCCAGCGAGCACTCCCCCTGGCGCAGGGCCTGGACGGCCATGTGCAGGGCGACGGAGGAGGACGAGCAGGCCGTGTCGACGGTGGCGGCGGGGCCCTCCAGGCCGAAGACGTAGGCGAGCCGGCCGGAGACCACGCTGGAGGCTGTGCCGGTGAGCAGGTGCCCCTCGACGCCGTCGGGCAGCTCGCCCGAGCCGGCGCCGTAGGCGTTGGCGGACGCGCCGACGAAGACGCCCGCGCGGCTGCCGCGCAGGGTCGCCGGGTCGATGCCGGCCCGCTCGAAGGCCTCCCAGGAGGTTTCCAGCAGCAGCCGCTGCTGCGGGTCCATCGCGAGGGCCTCGCGCGGGGAGATCCCGAAGAAGGAGGCGTCGAACTCGGGTGCCCCGTAGAGGAATCCGCCGTCGCGGGCGTACGTGGTTCCGGGGTGGTCGGGGTCGGGGTCGTACAGCGACTCAACGTCCCAGCCGCGGTCGTCGGGGAAGCCGGAGATGGCGTCGCCGCCGCTCTCGACGAGCTTCCACAGGTCCTCGGGCGAGCCGATGCCGCCGGGGAAGCGGCAGCTCATGCCGACGATGGCGATCGGTTCGCGGGAGGCGTCCGTCAGCTCCTGGTTCCGGCGGCGCAGCCGCTCGGTTTCCTTGAGGGAGGCCCGCAGCGCTTCAACGACTTTTTCGTTCGGGGTGGTCATCACTTACTCCGCACTTCGGGCACGTCAGAAGTTGCTGTTGCTGGTGGTGGTGTCGGGGGTGTCGTCGTCGAGGCCGCCCCCGCCGTCGAGGGCGAGGTCGAGGAGGTCCTGGAGGTCCATCGTGTCGATGGACCCGCCCGGGTCGACGGCCTCGGCACCGGGCTCGGTGGCCGGGGTGTCGGGTCCGGCGAGCCGCAGGAGGGTGTCCAGGAGTCCGGCCTCGCGGATCCGGCCGAGGGGGATGGTGGCGAGCGTCCTGCGCAGCTCCGCGTCCTGCGGGTCGCTGTCGAGGTCCGTGACGGCCGCGCCGCCGCTTCCCTCGGGGAAGAGGGTGCGCAGCAGGTGGCGGGTCAGGGCCTGCGGGTTGGGGTAGTCGAAGACGAGGCTGGACGGCAGCCGCAGGCCGCACGCGGCGCCCAGCCGGTCGCGCAGTTCGACCGCGGTCAGCGAGTCGAAGCCCAGGTCCTTGAAGGCCCGGTCGGGTGCGACGGCGTCCGCGGAGGGGTGGCCGAGCGCGGCCGCCGCGTGCTCGCGCACGAGGTCGAGGAGCGCCGTGTCGCGCTCGTCCCCGGACAGCTCGCCGAGCCGGCCGAGGACGGTCGCGGCCGCGTCGGCGGACGTGCCGGCGCCGGCGTGCGGTTCCTCGCGCAGTACGCCGCGCACCTCGGGCAGGTCGCCGACGAGCGGGCGGGGGCGGGCCGCGGCGAACACCGGGGCGAACCGGGCCCAGTCGACGGAGGCCACGGTCACCGCCGCGTCGCGGCCGGCGAGGGCGCGTTCCAGGGCGAGGAGGTTCGTCCCCGGGTCGACGGGCGGCAGTCCGCGACGGGTGAGCTGCTCCTCCGCGTCGCCCTCGGTGGCCATGCCGCCGTCGGCCCACGGTCCCCAGGCGATCGCCGTGGCGGCGAGCCCCCGGGCGGCGCGGCGCTCGGCGAGCGCGTCGAGGAAGGTGTTGGCGGCGGCGTAGGCCCCTTGGCCGCCGCTGCCCCAGACGCCGGCGATGGAGGAGAAGAGGACGAACGCGTCGAGGGAGTCCGGGGTGTCGAACAGCGCGTCGAGGTGGACGGCGCCGGCGGTCTTGGCGGTGACGACCCGGGCGAAGCCGGGCAGGTCGGTGCCGGTGCCGGGCGGCTGGGAGACGCCCGCGGCGTGCACGACGGCGCGTACGGGGGTGTCGTCGGCCGCGAGGCGGGTGACGAGTGCTTCGAGCGCGTCCCGGTCGGTGACGTCGCAGGCCGCGAGGGTCACGGCCGCGCCGAGCGCTTCGAGTTCCGCCCGGATCTCGGTGGCGCCGGGCGCGTCGGCGCCGCTGCGGCTGACGAGCACGAGCCGCCGCGCGCCGCGTGCGGCGAGGTGCCGTGCCACGTGGCGGCCGAGGGCGCCGGTGCCGCCCGTGATGAGCACGGTGCCGTCCGGGGTCCACGGCGGTGCGGTGCGGGCGCCGGTCGACGGGGCGGCGTGGACGAGGCGTCGTACGAGCGGTCCGGCGGCGCGGATCGCCAGCTGGTCCTCGTCGCCGGCGCCGGTGAGTACGGCCGACAGCCGGTTCAGGGCGCGCTCGTCGCACACCTCGGGCAGGTCGACGAGGCCGCCCCAGCGGTCGGGGTGTTCCAGGGCGATGACCCGGCCGAGGCCCCAGACCTGGGACTGGGCGGCCCCGCCGAGGGTGTCGCCGGGAGCGGCGGCGACGGCGTCGCGGGTGACGCACCACAGGGGCGCGTTCGCGTGGCCGCCCGGCTGGTCCGCATCGGCGTCGGGCTCCGAGGTGAGCGCCGTGGCGAGGGCGGCGGTCAGGGCGAGCCCGACGGGCACCGACGGGTGCTCGGGGTGCGGCCGCTCGTCCAGGGCCAGCAGCGAGAGGACGCCGCTGACCGGTCCGGCGGCGGCCAGGTGCGCGCGCAGGACGGCCGGGTCGCCGTCGGCGACGTCGAGCGGCAGCGGCACGATGCGGGCGCCGTCACCGCTCATGCGGTCGGTCAGCGCGCGCACCCACGGGTCCTGGGCCTGCGCGGCGGGGACGGGGACGATCCAGGTGCCGGCCGGGGTTCCCCGGTCGGGGCCGGACCAGGGCTGCCAGGTGACGCGGTAGAGGAGGGATTCGGCCTTCGCCCGGGCCTGCTGGTCCCGCCGCCATGCGGAGAGGGCGGGCAGCGCGGTGCTGAGCGGCTGGTCGCCTTCGACGTCGAACTCGTCGGCGAGCGCCGTCAGATCGGCCCGTTCGACGGCGTCCCAGAACCGGGCGTCGGCCCCGGCCGCGGCGGGAGCGGTCTGCGCCGCGCCGCCGGGGGCGGCGGGCTCGGGCCAGTAGCGCACGGGCTGGAAGGGGTAGGTGGGCAGGTCGACGCGGTGGGCGCCGGTCCCGGTGGCGGCGAAGTACGCCCGCCAGTCGAGGGGGACGCCACGGGTGTACGCGTGGGCGAGGGCGGCGGTGGCGGTCACGGCTTCGGCCTCGGGACGCGCCGCGCGCAGGACCGGTACGAAGCCGGCGTCCTCGGTGAGGCAGTCCTGGGCGAGCGCGGACAGGACGCCGTCTGGGCCGAGTTCGAGGTACGTCCGTACGCCGGCGGCCTCCAGGGCGCGGATGCCGTCGAGGAAGCGGACGGCTTCGCGGACGTGGCGGACCCAGAAGTCGGCGGAGCCCATCTCGTCGGTGACGACCGATCCGGTCAGGTTCGAGACGACCGGGATGCGCGGGTCCTGGAACGTGAGCCCCTCGACCACCTTGCGGAAGTCGGCGAGCATCCCGTCCATGTGCGGCGAGTGGAAGGCGTGGCTGACGGTCAGCCGCTTGGACTTGCGGTCCGGGAAGGCCTCCGCGACGGCGAGCGCCGCGTCCTCGTCACCAGCGACGACGACCGAGCGCGGCCCGTTGACCGCCGCGATGCTCACCCGGTCGGTCAGCAGCGGCAGGACCTCCTCCTCCGAGGCCTGGACCGCGATCATCACGCCACCGGACGGCAGCGCCTGCATCAGGCGGCCCCGGGCGGCGACGAGCGAGCACGCGTCCTCCAGCGAGAGCACGCCCGCCACGTGGGCGGCGGTGATCTCACCGATGGAGTGACCGGACAGGAAGTCCGGGCGCAGGCCCCACGAGGTCAGGAGCCGGAACAGCGCCACCTCGACCGCGAACAGCGCGGGCTGCGTGTACTCCGTACGGTCCAGCGCCTCGGCGTCCGTACCGAACAGCACGTCCTTCAGGGGCAGTTCGAGGTCGAACCGCTCGCACACCCGGTCCAGCGCGTCCGCGAACACCGGGTAGGTCGCGTACAGCGCACGGCCCATTCCGAGCCGCTGGCTGCCCTGCCCCGTGAACAGGAACGCCAGCCCGCCGCCCGACACCGTGCCGCGGATCAGCCCCGGCGGCCGCTCGTCGGCCGCGAGGCCGGCGAGGGCGCGCAGCAGGCCCTCACGGTCGTCGGCGGCGAACGCCGCCCGGTGTTCGAGGCCCGCGCGGCCGGTGGCCAGGGAGTAGGCCAGGTCCGGCAGACCGGAGCCGTCGGCGGCGACCGCTTCCTCGGCGACGGGCAGCAGCCGGGCGGCCTGGGCGCGCAGCGCCTGCGGGCTCCGGGCCGACAGGACGTAGGGCACCGGTACCGGCGTGGCCGTCGGCGCGGGCCGGTCCGCGGGCTCCGGGGCCTGCTCGATGATGGTGTGGGCGTTGGTGCCGCTGATGCCGAACGAGGACACCGCGGCGCGTCGCGGCCTACGGGTCTCGGGCCAGGCGGTGGCCCGCGTCAGCAGGGCGATGTCCCCGGCCGACCAGTCGACGTGCGGGCTCGGCTCGTCCACGTGCAGGGTCTGCGGGAGCACCCCGTGCTGCATGGCCATGACCATCTTGATGATGCCCGCGACACCGGCGGCGGCCTGGGTGTGACCGATGTTCGACTTGATGGAGCCGAGCAGCAGCGGCTGCCCGTCGGCGCGGTCCTGGCCGTATGTGGCGAGCAGTGCCTGCGCCTCGATGGGGTCACCGAGCCGGGTACCCGTGCCGTGCGCCTCGACCGCGTCGACATCCGCCGCCGACAGCCCGGCGCTCGCGAGGGCGGCGCGGATCACGCGCTGCTGCGAGGGCCCGTTGGGGGCCGTCAGGCCATTGCTCGCACCGTCCTGGTTGATCGCCGAACCCCGCACCACGGCCAGCACCGGGTGACCGTTGCGCTGGGCGTCGGAGAGCCGCTCCACGAGCAGCATGCCGACACCCTCGCCCCAGCCCGTACCGTCCGCGGCGGCCGCGAACGCCTTGCAGCGGCCGTCGGGGGCGAGCCCGCCCTGGTGGCTGAACTCGCTGAAGGTCCCGGGCGTGGACATCACGGTGACACCACCGGCCAGCGCGATCGAGCACTCGCCGCTGCGCAGCGCCTGGACGGCCCAGTGCAGGGCGACCAGCGAGGAGGAGCAGGCGGTGTCGACGGTGACGGCGGGGCCCTCCAGGCCCAGCGCGTAGGAGACGCGGCCGGACATGACGCTGCCCGCGTTGCCGGTCATCACGTGGCCGAGGACGCCGTCCACGTCGGCGGACCGCTCCAGCTGGGCGTCGTAGCCGCCGGCCGAGGCGCCGACGAACACGCCGGCCCGGGTGCCGCGCAGCGACGACGGGTCGATGCCCGCCCGCTCGATCGCCTCCCAGGAGGTTTCCAGCAGCAGCCGCTGCTGCGGGTCCATGGCCAGGGCCTCGCGCGGCGAGATCCCGAAGAAGTCGGCGTCGAAGGAGTCGGCGTCGTGGAGGAAGCCGCCCGCGAAGGTCCGGCCGTCCTGCCCGGCGTACAGCTCGGCGGTGTCCCAGCCGCGGTTGCCGGGGAGCCCGGCGATCGCGTCGCCGCCGGTCTCGACGAGCCGCCACAGCTCCTCGGGGCCGCGGACGCCGCCGGGGTAGCGGCAGCTCATGGCGACGATGGCGATGGCGTCGTCGGCGCCGGGTGCCGCGCCCCGCAGGTCCTGGGGACCCTCCTGGCCGGCCTCGTCCGCGTCGCCGAGGAGGTCGGTGCGCAGCTGCCGGGCGAGCGCGGTGGGCGAGGGGTGGTCGAAGACGAGCGTGGTGGCCAGGCGCAGTCCGGTGACCGCGCCGAGGCGGTTGCGCAGTTCGACGGCGGTGAGCGAGTCGAAGCCGAGGTCCTTGAACGCCTTGGCGGGCTCGACCTGTTCGGCCGAGGCGTGGCCGAGCACGGAGGCGACCTGGGCCCGTACGAGATCGAGCAGGGCCCGGTCCTGCTCGGGCCGGGTGAGGGCGGCGAGCCGTTCGGCGAGCGGGGTGCCCCCGTCGGTACGGGTGCGCGCGGTACGGCGCCCGGCCGGGCCGAGGAGCTCCCGGAAGACGGGGGCCACGGGCCCGGGCGCGGCGGCGGCGGCCAGCGCGGCGGGGTTCAGGCGGGCGGGGACCAGGACGGGGCGGCCGGAGGCGAGCGCCGCGTCGAGCAGGGCCGTTCCGTCGCCGGCGGTGAGGGCGCCCACGCCGTGCTGCTCCATGCGGCGCAGCTGGGCTTCGTCGAGGCCGGCGGTCATCCCGCTGGCGTCGGCCCACAGGCCCCAGGCGAGCGCGGTGGCCGGCAGGCCCTGGTGGTGGCGGTGCTGGGCGAGGGCGTCCAGGAACACGTTGGCACAGGCGTAGTTGGCCTGGCCCGCGCTGCCGAGGGTGCCGGCGATGGCGGAGTAGAGGACGAACGCCGTGACCGGCAGTTCGCGGGTCAGCTCGTGCAGGTGGAGGGCGGCGACGGCCTTCGGGCGCAGGACCGTGTCCAGGCGCTCGGGGGTGAGGGATCCGACGACGCCGTCGTCGAGGACGCCCGCGGTGTGGACCACGGTGGTGAGGGGGTGTTCGGCGGGGACGGCCTCCAGGACGGCGGCCAGGGCGTCGCGGTCGGCGGCGTCGCAGGCCGCCCAGGTGACCTCGGCGCCGAGCGCGGCGAGTTCCGCGGTCCGTTCGGCGGCGCCGGGCGCGTCGGCGCCGCGACGGCTGAGCAGCAGCAGCCTGCGTACGCCGTGGGCGGTGACGAGGTGGCGGGCGACGATCCCGGCGAGGGTGCCGGAGCCGCCGGTGATCAGCGCGGTGCCGTTCGGGTCGACGACGGCGGGGCCTGCGGCGCCGGCCCCGGCCGCCGGGTCGGAGTCCGTCGTTCCGGCCGTCGGGGTGGCGGCCGGGCGGGTGCGCCGCAGTCGCGGTACGTGGACGGCTCCGTCGCGCAGCAGCAGCTCCGGCTCGCCGGACGCGAGGGCCTCGGCGAGGAGGGCCGCGCCGGCCGGGTCGTCGAGGTCGGCGAGGTCGCGGACGTCGGCGAGGAGGAAGCGGCCGGGGTTCTCGGTCTCGGCCGACCTCAGCAGGCCGCGTACGGCGGCGTGCGGCAGGTCCGTGCCGCCTTCACCGGGCCCGGCGACCGCGCCGCTGGTCACGACGACCAGGCGGGACGTCTCGAACCGGGTGTCGGCCAGCCAGCCGCGCACGAGGGCGAGCGCCCGGTGCGCGGCCTCGCGCAGGGTGTCCGGCGCGAGGCCGTCGGCCTGCCGGGGGAAGGGGGCGAGGACGTACGCGGGCACGGGGGCGCCGGCGTCGATCGCCGCGGCGAGCTCCGCCAGGTCGGCGTGGCGGGTGGCCGGACCGCTTCCGGTGGAGCCCAGCACCGCCCATCCGCCCGCGGGTTCGGCCGGCGCTGCGACGCCCTCCGGCCGTGACGGCAGCGGCAGCGGCGTCCAGTCGAGCTGGAACAGTGCCTCGCGGACGACGGCCGGTACCGCGGCGGGGGCGCCGGTGGTCCCGGCCGTGAACGGCCGCGGGGTCAGCCGGCCGACGGTGGCCACCGGGTCGCCGAGGTCGTCGGCGAGGTCCAGGGCGAACGCCCCGTCGGCGGCGGGCCGGATCCGGACGCGCAGGGCGCCGGCGCCCGTCGCGTGCAGGGTCACGTCGGACCAGACGCTGCCCGGTCCGACACCGCTGCCCGCGCCGTCGGCGTACGGGGCCGCCAGGGCGAGCGCGGTGTGCGCGGCGGCGTCCAGCAGGGCGGGGTGGAGGCCGAAGTCGGCTGCCTGCGGGGCGTCTTCGGGCAGGCGCAGCTGGGCGTAGTAGGCGCCGTCGTGGTGCCAGGCCGCCTCGACGGCCCGGAACAGCGGGCCGCGCGCCGGGCCGGTGCCGGCGCCGTCGGTGGCGCCGTCGGTGGCGTAGAGACCGCTGATGTCGAGGGCTTGCGCCCCGGCGGGCGGCCACTGGGCGAGACCGGCGGCCGCGGCCGGGGACTCGGCGGGTGCGAGGACGCCGTGGGCGTGGCGGGTCCAGCCGGTGTCCTCGGCGGCGTCGCCCTCGGGCCGGGCGGACACGGTGAAGCCGCGGCGGCCCTGCTCGTCGGGGTCCTCCACGAGCACCTGGACCCGTACGCCGCCGTCGGCGGGCAGCGTCAGCGGCGCGTCGAGCACCAGCTCCTCGACGTGCCCGCAGCCGGCCTGGTCGCCCGCGCGGACGGCGAGTTCGACGAACGCGGCGCCGGCCAGTACGGGGGTGCCCGCCACGGTGTGGTCGGCGAGCCAGGGCTGGGTGCGGAGCGCGAGCCGGCCGGTGCACAGCACCCGGTCGGAGCCGGCCAGGGTGACGGCCGCGCCGAGCAGCGGGTGCGCGGCCGGGTCGAGTCCGGCCACGCTGACGTCTCCGGCCGTGGTGGCGGCGGGCTCCAGCCAGTAGCGGGAGTGCTGGAAGGCATAGGTGGGCAGGTCGACTCGGCGGGCGCCGGTGCCGGAGAAGTACGCCGTCCAGTCGACGGTGGCGCCGCGGGCGTGGGCGCGGGCGAGGGCGGCGAGGGCCGTCTCGGGCTCGGGCCGGCCGCCGCGCAGCGCGGGGACGAAGGCCGCCGTCTCACCGGTGACGCAGTCCTGGGCGAGCGCGGACAGGACGGCCTCGGGGCCGAGTTCGACGTAGGTGGTGACTCCGGCGGCTTCCAGGGCGCGGATGCCGTCGAGGAACCGGACCGCCTCGCGGACGTGCCGGACCCAGAACTCCGCCGAACCCATCTCGTCGGAGACGAGGGCGCCGGTCAGGTTGGAGACGACCGGGATGCGGGGGCTCGCGTACGTGAGCCGCTCGGCCACCTCGCGGAAGGCGTCGAGCATGCCGTCCATGTGCGGCGAGTGGAACGCGTGGCTGACGGTGAGCCGCTTGGTCTTCCGGTCGGCGAACGCCTCCGCGACGGCGAGCGCCGCGTCCTCGTCACCGGCGACGACCACCGAGCGCGGCCCGTTGACCGCCGCGATGCCGACGCGGTCCGTCAGCAGTGGCAGGACCTCCTCCTCGGAGGCCTCCACCGCGATCATGACCCCGCCGGACGGCAGCGCCTGCATCAGACGGCCCCGGGCGGCGACCAGCGTGCAGGCGTCGGCCAGCGACAGGACGCCCGCGACGTGCGCGGCGGCGATCTCGCCGATGGAGTGCCCGGACACGAAGTCCGGTCGCAGACCCCATGATTCGAGCAGCCGGAAGAGGGCCACTTCCACGGCGAACAGCGCGGGCTGCGCGTACTCCGTCCGGTTCAGCGCGGCGGCGTCGGATCCGAACAGGACGTCCTTCAGGGGGAGTTCCAGCTGCGCGCAGATCGCGTCGAGGGCCTCCGCGAACACCGGGCAGTTCTCGTACAGTTCACGTCCCATGCCCGGGCGCTGGCTGCCCTGGCCGGTGAAGAGGAACGCGGTCCGGCCCTCGGTGACGCTGTCGGTGACCAGGCCGGCGGCTTCCTCGCCGGCGGCGAGGGCGGCGAGGGCGGTGTCGAGGTCTTCGTCCGTGCGGCCGATGAGCACCGCGCGGTGCTCCAGGGCGCCGCGGGTGGTGGCGAGGGAGTAGCCGAGGTCGAGGGCCGGGGCGGCGGCGCCGTCCTGGGCGCGGGCGGCGATCAGCCGGGCGGCCTGGGCGCGCAGCGCGGCGGCGGTCCGGCCCGAGAGCGTCCAGGGCAGCACGGCGGGCCCGGCGGCGGCCGGGGCGGCCTCCGGGGCGGCGGCCCCGTCCGTGCCCTCGCCCTCGGGGCCCGCCTCCGGCGGAGCCTGCTCGATGATGGTGTGCGCGTTGGTGCCGCTCACGCCGAACGCGGAGACGGCCGCGCGGCGCGGGGCGCCGGTCTCGGGCCACGCCATCGGCTCGGTCAGCAGCGACACCGCCCCGCCCGACCAGTCGACGTCGGGGGTCGGCTCGTCGACGTGCAGGGTGCGCGGGAGGACGCCGTGGCGGATCGCCATGACCGTCTTGATGATGCCCGCGACACCGGCCGCGGCCTGGGTGTGGCCGATGTTGGACTTGAGGGAGCCCAGGCGCAGCGGCCGGCCCTCGGGGCGGTCCTGGCCGTAGGTGGCGAGCAGCGCCTGCGCCTCGATGGGGTCACCGAGCCGGGTGCCCGTGCCGTGGGCCTCGACGGCGTCGACCTCGGCGGCGGAGAGCCGGGCGTTCTCCAGGGCCTGGCGGATGACGCGCTGCTGGGAGGGGCCGTTGGGGGCGGTCAGACCGTTGCTGGCGCCGTCCTGGTTGACGGCCGAACCGCGGACCACGGCGAGCACGGGGTGCCCGTTGCGGCGGGCCTCGGAGAGGCGTTCCACCAGGAGGACGCCGACGCCCTCGGACCAGCCGGTGCCGTCGGCGGCCGCGGCGAAGGACTTGCAGCGCCCGTCGGCGGCGAGGCCGCGCTGGCGGCTGAACTCGACGAACACGTCGGGCGTGGGCATCACGCACACGCCGCCGACCAGGGCGAGCGAGCACTCGCGCTGCCGCAGGGCCTGGATGGCCAGGTGCAGGGCGACGAGGGAGGAGGAGCAGGCCGTGTCGATGGTGGCGGCGGGGCCCTCCAGGCCGAGGACGTAACTGACCCGGCCCGAGAGCACGCTCGTCGCGCCGCCCGTCAGAAGCAGCCCTTCGAGACCCTCCGGGACCTCCTTCAGGTCGGCCCCGTACCCCATGGCGCCCGCGCCGATGTAGACGCCGGTGCGGCTGCCGCGTACGGACGCCGGATCGATTCCGGCGCGCTCGAACACCTCCCAGGACGTTTCCAGGATCTGGCGCTGCTGCGGGTCCATCGCCAGTGCCTCGCGCGGCGATATCCCGAAGAATCCGGGGTCGAACACGGTGGCGTCGGAAAGGAATCCGCCGCCGGTGTTGTAGAAGGTGCCCTTCCGGTCGGGGTCGGGGTCGGCGAGGGACGCGATGTCCCAGCCCCGGTCGTCGGGGAATCCGGTGATGGCGTCACCGTCCTCGGACACCAGTCGCCACAGGTCCTCCGGAGACCGCACCCCGTCGGGGAAGCGGCAGCTCATCGCGACGATGGCGATGGGCTCCTGCGCGTCCTGCTCGACCTCCTGGATGCGGCGGCGGGCCCGCCGCAGCTCCGTGGTCATCCACTTCAGGTTTTCGAGAAGCTTTTCTTCGTTCGTGCCGGCCACTGGAACGTCACCTCCTGGAGAAATGCGCGATGCATACGGAAATCGGGCGGGAAATGTGATGGGGATTGGCGTGGGGACTGGGGCGGGGCATCACATCGGGCTTCGGATCGGGCATCAGGTCAGAATTTTCCGAATTCGTTGTTGATGATGTCGAAGAGGTCCTCGGCGGACGCCGATTCGATGGCGCTCTCCTCGTCCTCCAGGGGGTGGGCGGCCCGTTCCGTCCGGTTCCAGTGCGCCAGGAGCGCTTCGAGCCGTGCCGTCACGCGACCGCGTTCGGCGGCGTCGTCGCCCTCGGCGACCGACGTGAGGAGGAACTCCAGCCTGTCGATCTCCGCGAGCGCCGGAACCTCGGGCGCCGTGTCCTCGCCGAGCAGCTCCGCGCGGATGTGCGCGGCCAGGGCGGCGGGGGTGGGGTGGTCGAAGACCAGGCTGGCGGGCAGCCGCAGTCCGGTGGCGGAGCCGAGCCGGGTGCGCAGTTCGACCGCGGTGAGCGAGTCGAATCCGAGCTCCTTGAACGCGCGGCCCGCCTCGACCGTGGCGGCCCCGTCGTGCCCGAGGACCGCCGCGACGTGCGTACGGACCAGACCGAGCAGGGTCCGTTCGGCCTCGTCGGCGCCCATCCCCCGCAACTCGCCGGCCAGCCGGGCCGCTTCGCCCGCGGTGTCGTCTCCGGCAGCGGAGCCGGAGCCGCCCGCGCCGGGCTGCTCCGCGGCGAGCGCGCGGCGCACCTCGGGGAGGTCGGCGATCAGCGGGCGCGGCCGGGCGGCCGTGAAGGCCGGGGCGAACAGGGCCCAGTCGACGTCGGCGACGGTCACGGTCGTGTCGTCCGCGTCCAACGCCTGCTGGAGCGCGGTGATCGACAGCTCCGGCGCCATCACGGGCAGGCCGCGGCGGCGCAGTTGACCGGCCGCTTCCTCGTCGGCGACCAGACCGCCCTCGCCCCACGGACCCCAGGCGACGGCGGTGGCCGTCAGCCCGCGGGCCCGGCGGCGCTGCGCCAGGGCGTCGAGGTGGGCGTTGGCCGCCGCGTAGGCGCCCTGCCCGCCGCTGCCCCAGACACCGGCGATGGAGGAGAAGAGGACGAAGGCGTCCAGCTCCGTGTCACCGAGCAGCGCGTCGAGGTGCTCGGCCCCGGCGACCTTCGCGGCGAGGACCGCGGCGACTTCGTCCGGGCCGGTCTCGGCGAGCGGCGCGAACTGGCCGACGCCCGCCGTGTGGAAGACGGCGGTCAGGCCGGGACCGGAGGTGTCCTCGCGGAGGGCGGCGAGGAGTTCGCCGACGGACCGCCGGTCGGTCACGTCGCACGCGACGGCCGTGGCCCGCGCCCCGAGCGCGGCGAGCTCCGCGACCAGGGCCTCGATGCCCGGCGCCCGCGGCCCTCGACGGCCGGCCAGCACCAGGTGCTCGGCGCCCTGGGCGGCGAGCCAGCGGGCGACGTGAGCGCCGAGCGCGCCCGTGCCGCCGGTGACCAGGACGGTACCGCGGGCCCGCCAGGGGGCGCGGTCGGCCCCCGCGTCGCCGCCGGCTCCGGCCGCCGGGGCGGCGTGGCCGATGCGGCGGGCGAGGAGACCGGCGGAACGTACGGCGACCTGGTCCTCGTACGCGGTCCCGGTCTCGGTCCCGCTCCCGGCCGTGGCGGCCGCGCGGCCGCCGGCGAGTACGGCGAGCAGCCGGTCGAGCGCCCGGGCGTCCACGCCGGCGGGCAGGTCCACCAGACCGCCCCAGCGCTCGGGGTGCTCCAGTGCGACCACCCGTCCGAAGCCCCAGATCTGCGCCTGCGCGGCACTGCGCACCCGGTCGGAAGGACCGGTCGCGACGGCCCCGGTGGTCACGCACCACAGCGGGGCGTCGACCCCTGCGTCGCCGAGGGCCTGTACGAGCGCCCCGGTCAGCAGCAGACCGGCGGGCGCGGCCGGATGGGCCGGGTGCGGGGCCTCGGCGAGCGCCAGCAGGGACAGCACCCCGTCGGCCCGGTTCCCGGCGAGCGCCGCACCCAACCGCTCGGCCACGACGGCCCGGTCGGTGGCGGCCGCGTCCAGCGCGACCTCCCGTACGTCCACGCCCCGCGCCCGCAGCGCGTCCGCGATCTCCGGGAGCCCGGAGCCGGCGGTCTCGGCGGTGGTGGCGGTGACGACGAGCCAGGTACCGGACGGACGGGAGCCGTCCGGCTCGCCCAGCGGCTTCCAGGTCACCCCGTAGCGCCAGCCGTCGACCACCGACCGGTCCGCGCGCCGGCGACGCCAGGCGGACAGCGCCGGCAGTACGGCGCTCAGCGGCTGGTCGGCGTCGATCTCCAGGGTGGCGGCGAGGGCGTCGAGGTCGGCGTTGTCGACGGCCTCCCAGAACGGGGCGTCCACCACGGCGGCGGATCCCGCACCGGACTCGACCGCCGACGGGCGGGGAGCCTCCTCCAGCCAGTACCGCTTGCGCTGGAAGGCGTAGGTGGGCAGGTCGACGCGACGGGCGGCGGTACCGGAGTAGAACGCCGTCCAGTCGACGGTGACGCCGTGGACATGAGCCCGCGCGAGGGCCGTGACGACGGCCTCGGCCTCGGGCCGGCCCTTGCGGAGGACGGGCACGAACAGGGCGTCCTGCTCGGTGCAGTCCTGGGCGAGCGCCGACAGCACCCCGTCGGGACCGAGCTCGACGAACGTCGTGACCCCGGCGGCTTCCAGGGCGCGGATGCCGTCGAGGAAGCGGACGGCTTCGCGGACGTGCCGGACCCAGAAGTCGGCGGAGCCCATCTCGTCGGTGACGAGCGCGCCGGTCAGGTTCGAGACGACCGGGACGCGCGGGGACCCGTAGGACAGGCTCTCGGCCACCTTGCGGAAGTCGGCGAGCATCCCGTCCATGTGCGGCGAGTGGAAGGCGTGGCTGACGGTCAGCCGCTTGGACTTGCGGTCCGGGAAGGCAGCCGCGACGGCGACGGCGGCGTCCTCGTCACCGGCGACCACGACGGCCTCCGGGCCGTTGACGGCGGCGATGCTGACACGGTCGGTCAGCAACGGCAGGACCTCCTCCTCCGAGGCCTGGACCGCGACCATCACCCCGCCGGACGGCAGCGCCTGCATCAGACGGCCCCGGGCCGCGACCAGCGCGCACGCGTCCTCCAGCGAGAACACCCCCGCCACATGCGCGGCGGCGATCTCACCGATCGAGTGCCCGGAGAGGAAGTCCGGCCGCACACCCCACGACTCCAGCAGCCGGAAGAGCGCCACCTCGATGGCGAACAGCGCCGGCTGGGTGAAGCGCGTCTCGTCCAGCAGGGCCCCATCGGACCCGAACAGTGCTTCCTTCAGGGGCAGTTCGAGATGGGCGTCCATCCGGGCGCAGATCGCGTCGAGCGCGTCGGCGAACACCGGGTACGTGTCATAGAGCTCACGCCCCATCCCCGGCCGCTGGCTCCCCTGCCCGGTGAACAGGAACGCCGAGGCACCTGCGGACACCGTTCCGTGCGCCACGCCCGCCGCCTGCTCGCCGGCCACGAGGGCCCGCAGAGCGGCCAGGAACTCGTCCCGCTCCCCCGCGACCACGACGGCGCGGCGCTCCAGGGCAGACCTGGAGGTGGCCAACGAGTAGGCCACATCGGCGGGTTCGAGGAGCTCGTTCGAGGTCACGGTCGCCAGCAGGCGCTCGGCCTGGGCCCGCAGAGCGGCCTCGCTCTTCCCGGACAGCACCCACGGCACGGCGCCGGGCCGCTGCTGCGGAGCCACGGGCGGCTCCACGTCGAGGACGTCCGGTGCCTGCTCGATGATGGTGTGGGCGTTGGTGCCGCTGAAGCCGAACGAGGAGATACCGGCCCGGCGCGGACGCCCGGTCTCGGGCCACGCCTGCCGCTCGGTGAGCAGGGCGACCTCGCCCGTGCTCCAGTCGACGTGCGGGGTGGCCTCGTTCACGTGCAGGGTCTGCGGCAGCACCCCGTGCTGCATCGCCAGCACCATCTTCATCACACCGGCGACACCGGCCGCGGCCTGCGTGTGACCGATGTTGGACTTGATGGAGCCGAGGAGCAGCGGCTGGTCGGCCGGCCGCTCCTGGCCGTACGTGGCCAGCAGCGCCTGCGCCTCGATGGGGTCACCGAGCCGGGTACCCGTGCCGTGCGCCTCGACCGCGTCGACCTCGGCGGCCGACAGACCGGCGCTCGCGAGGGCCGCGCGGATCACGCGCTGCTGCGAGGGCCCGTTGGGGGCCGTCAGGCCATTGCTGGCACCGTCCTGGTTGATCGCGGAACCCCGCACGACAGCCAGCACCGGGTGCCCGTTGCGCTGCGCATCCGACAGCCGCTCCACGAGCAGCATGCCGACGCCCTCGCCCCAGCCCGTGCCGTCCGCGTCGGCGGAGAAGGCCTTGATCCGACCGTCCTCCGCCAGCCCGCGCTGACGGCTGAAGTCGATGTACGCGCCCGGCGACGACATGACGGTCACGCCACCGGCCAGAGCCATGTCGCACTCGCCGTTCCGCAGCGCCTGGATCGCCCAGTGCAGAGCGACCAGCGAAGCCGAGCAAGCGGTGTCGACGGTGACCGCCGGACCTTCGAGACCGAAGGCGTAGGACAGGCGGCCGGAAACGACACTCGCCGCGTTGCCGGTACCGAGGAAGCCCTCGATCCCGTCCGGAAGAGCCTGCAGCGTCGCGCCGTAGTCCTGGCCGTTGGTGCCGATGAAGACACCGGCCTGGCTGCCGCGCACCGAGGACGGTGCGATACCCGCCCGCTCGAAGGCCTCCCACGAGGTCTCCAGCAGCAGCCGCTGCTGCGGGTCCATCGCGAGGGCCTCGCGCGGCGAGATCCCGAAGAAGTCGGCGTCGAACTCGGCGGCGTCGTAGAGGAAGCCGCCCTCGCGGGCGTAGAACGTGCCCTGCCGGTCCGGGTCGGGGCTGTAGAGGCGGTCGAGGTCCCAGCCGCGGTCGACGGGGAACTCGCCGATGGCGTCACCACCGGCCGCCAGCAGCTGCCAGAGGTCCTCCGGGGTCCGCACGCCGCCGGGGAAGCGGCAGCTCATCGCGACGATCGCGATGGGATCGTCGGCCACGGCCGTGACCGTCGGGGCGGTCATCTGGACTTCCGAACCCAGCAGCTCGTCCCGGAGGAACGCCGTGATGGCGGCGGCCGTCGGGTAGTCGAAGATCAACGTGGCAGGCAGGCTCACACCTGTCGCGGCCCCCAGCCGGTTGCGCAGCTCAACCGCGGTCAGCGAGTCGAAACCAAGCTCCTTGAAGGCACGTTCGGCTCCCACCGTCTCCGCACCCTCGTGGCCGAGGACAGCGGCCACGTGCGTACGGACCAGGCCGAGCAGCTCCCGCTCCAACTCGACGGCGCCCAGACCGGCGAACCGGTCGACCGACGAACCGGTGCCGCCTGCGGTGCGGGCAACGGGCCCGGCGGGCCGGACCTCAGCCAGCTCGGCCAGTTCGGCGAACAGGCTGCTCGGACGCACGACCGTGAAGGCCGGCCCGAACCGCTCCCAGTCCACGTCCGCGACCAGCAGGGCCGCATCGGAGGAGGAAGCAACACTTCGCCGCAGCACGGCCATCGCCGTGTCGGGCGCCATGGGCGGCAGCCCCTCGCGCCGCATCCGCGCGTCCATCGCCTCGTCGGCGGCCATACCACCCTCGGCCCACGGACCCCACGCGAGCGAGGTCGCCGCCAGCCCGGCAGCACGACGCTGCTCGGCCAGGGCATCCAAGTACGCATTCGCAGCGGCGTAGTTGCCCTGCCCAGCAGCACCGGTCACACCGCTCATCGAGGAGAACAGCACGAACGCGGAGAGCTCGATGCCGAGTTCGGCGGTCAGCTCGTGCAGGTTGAGGGCGGAGGTCGCCTTCGCTCGCAGCACGCTCTCGAAACGCTCGGGCGTGAGGGCGTCGAGAACGCCATCGTCAAGCACACCGGCGGTGTGAACGACAGCGGTCAGCGTCTCGGCCTCGGCCGCCAGCAGCGTACGAAGCGCATCCCGGTCAGCGGCGTCACACGCCACCACCGACACGTCCACACCCAGCCCGGACAGCTCCCCGGTGAGTTCCGCGGCGCCCGGAGCATCCGCGCCCCGACGGCTGGTCAGCACCAGGCGCTCCGCACCCGAAGCGGCCAGCCAGCGGGCGACCCGGCCACCCAGAGCACCCGTACCGCCGGTCACCAGGACCGTCCCGGACGGCGTCCACGAACCCGTGTCGCCACCCACAGCCCGGACGACCCGACGCCCGAAGACACCGGACGACCGGACCGCGACCTGGTCCTCGCCGGACCCGGCGAGAACACCGACCAGTCGGGCCATGGCCCGCTCGTCCCAGACCTCGGGCAGATCGATCAGACCGCCCCAACGCTCGGGCAGTTCCAGAGCGGCCACGCGCCCCAGACCCCATGTCTGTGCCTGAACCGCCGACACCAGACGGTCAGAACGGCCGACGCTCACCGCACCACGGGTCAGGCACCACAGCGGCGCCTCCACCCCGGCAGCACCCAACGCCTGCACCAGAGAAGCCGTCGAGACGACCCCAGCCGCCTCATCCAGCGCGAGCAGCGACACCACACCAGCGACAGAACCGACATCGGAGAACAGA
This sequence comes from Streptomyces sp. ADI95-16, assembly GCF_003721495.1. Taxonomy (NCBI): domain Bacteria; kingdom Bacillati; phylum Actinomycetota; class Actinomycetes; order Kitasatosporales; family Streptomycetaceae; genus Streptomyces; species Streptomyces sp. ADI95-16. Next base: position 1,041,364 of record NZ_CP033581.1, read on the forward strand.
CCGACACGGTCCGCACCGGCCTCGACGACCACCCGCCGGACCTCGGCACCACGACCGGCCAGGGCATCGACGACAGTCGTGTCATCCACACCCTCGGACGGCACCACCACCAGCCACGACCCCGACAGCCGCACACCGGAAGCCGCAGCATCGGTCAGCGGCTTCCAAGAGACGCGGTAGCGCCAGCGGTCCACCTCGGACTGGGTCCGCAGGCCACGACGCCACGCCGACAGAGCCGGCAGGGCCGGCAGAACCGTGTCCCAGGCGTTCTCGTCGTCCATGTCCAGCGTGGCCGCGAGCGACTCCATGTCCTCGCGCTCCACGGCGTCCCAGAAGCGCGAGTCCAGCTCGTCGGCGACGCCGCTCCGGGTCACCCCCGCCATCTGCAGCCAGTACCGCTGCCGCTGGAAGGCGTACGTCGGCAGTTCGACGGACCGGGCATCCGAACCGACGAAGAACTCATGCCAGTTCACCTTCAGGCCGCGTACATGGGCCTGTGCGGCCGCTGCGACCATCGCCTCGGTCTCAGGACGTCCGTTCCGCATCACGGGTACGAAGGCAGCGCCCTCACCGGTCAGGCACTCCTGGCCCATGGCCGAGAGCACTCCACCCGGACCGAGTTCGAGGTACGTCGTGACCCCGGCGTCTTCCAGGGCGCGCACACCGTCGAGGAAGCGGACGGCGTCGCGGACGTGCCGCACCCAGAACTCCGCCGAGCCCATCTCGTCAGTGACCAGCGCACCGGTCAGGTTGGAGACGATCTGGATGCGCGGGGCCCCGAACGACAGCCCCTCGACCACCTGACGGAAGTCCTCCAACATGCCGTCCATGTGCGGCGAGTGGAAGGCGTGGCTCACGGTCAGCCGCTTGGACTTGCGGTCGGCGAACGACTCCGCCAGAGCGACCGCGGCGTCCTCGTCACCGGCAATGACCACCGAGCGCGGACCGTTGACGGCCGCGATGCTCACCCGGTCGGTCAGCAGCGGCAGGACCTCGTCCTCCGACGCCTGCACCGCGATCATCACGCCACCGGACGGCAGCGCCTGCATCAGGCGACCGCGCGCCGCGACCAGCGTGCACGCGTCCTCCAGCGAGAACACCCCGGCGACATGCGCGGCGGCGATCTCACCGATCGAGTGACCGGACAGGAAGTCCGGCCGCACGCCCCAGCTCTCCATGAGCCGGAACAGCGCCACCTCGACGGCGAACAGGGCCGGCTGCGTGTACCGCGTCTCGTCCAGCAGAGCCGCATTCGTCCCGAACAGCACGTCCTTCAGCGGCAGTTCAAGGTTGAGCTGCTCGCACACCGCGTCGAGCGCGGCCGCGAACACCGGGTAGGCGTCGTACAGCTCACGCCCCATGCCGAGCCGCTGGCTGCCCTGACCGGTGAAGAGGAAGGCGAGCTTCCCGGCGACGGGCGAGCCCTCGACGAGCGTGGCCGTCGAGCGGCCTTCCGCCAGCGCGGCCAGTCCGGCCAGCAGACCCTCACGGTCGGCGGCCACGACAGCCGCACGGTCCTCGAACGAGGCCCTGTTGGCCGCCAGCGACCACGCGACGTCGACCGGACGCACGTCAGGCGCGGCCAGAAGGTGTGCCTGGAGTTCCCGTGCCTGGGCCCGCAGGGCGTCCTCGCCCTTCGCGGACAGCACCCACGGCACGACCGGCAGCTGAGCGGCGGATTCGGGCTCCGCCCGCTCCAGGACCGGCGGCTGCTCGATGATGGTGTGGGCGTTGGTGCCGCTGATACCGAATGAGGAGATGCCGGCCCGGCGCGGACGCCCGGTCTGCGGCCAGTCCATCGCTTCCGTCAGCAGGCTGACGTCACCGGCCTCCCACTCCACCTGGGTCGACGGGGTGTCGACGTGCAGGGTCTGCGGGAGTACGCCGTGGCGCATCGCCATGATCATCTTGATGATGCCCGCGACACCGGCGGCGGCCTGGGTGTGACCGATGTTCGACTTGATGGAGCCGAGCAGCAGCGGCAGGCCTTCGGGCCGGTCCTGACCGTAGGTGGCCAGCAGCGCCTGCGCCTCGATGGGGTCACCGAGCCGGGTGCCGGTGCCGTGGGCCTCGACGGCGTCCACCTCGGCGGTCGACAGGCCCGCGCTGGCGAGGGCCTGGCGGATGACGCGCTGCTGGGACGGGCCGTTCGGCGCCGTCAGACCGTTGCTCGCACCGTCCTGGTTGATCGCGGAGCCGCGCACCACGGCCAGGATGGGGTGGCCGTTGCGGAGGGCGTCCGACTGGCGCTCGACCAGGAGCATGCCCGCGCCTTCGGCCCAGCCGGTGCCGTCAGCGGCCGCCGCGAAGGACTTGCAGCGGCCGTCGGCGGACAGACCGCGCTGGCGGCTGAAGTCGACGAACGTCTCGGGAGTGGCCATGACGGCCACACCACCCGCGAGAGCCATGTCGCACTCGCCGCCCCGCAGCGCCTGGATCGCCCAGTGGAGAGCGACGAGGGAGGACGAGCAGGCCGTGTCGACCGTGACCGCCGGGCCCTCCAGACCGAAGGCGTACGAGACACGGCCCGAGGCGATGCTGCCGGAGTTGCCGGTGCCGAGGTACCCCTCGACGCCCTCGGGCAGCTCCTCGCCGTTCCCGTAGCCCGTCGCGTAGTCGTGGTACATGACGCCGGCGAAGACGCCGGTGCGGCTGCCGCGCAGCGTGGCCGGGTCGATGCCGGCCCGCTCGAAGGCCTCCCACGAGGTCTCCAGGAGGAGCCGCTGCTGCGGGTCCATCGCGAGGGCCTCACGCGGCGAGATGCCGAAGAAGGCGGCATCGAACTCGGCGACGTCGTGCAGGAAGCCTCCCTCACGCGTGTAGGAGGTACCCACGTGGTCGGGATCCGGGTGGTACAGGGCCTCGACGTTCCAGCCACGGTCCGTCGGGAAGGCGGTGACGCCGTCCCCTCCCGAGGCGACGAGCTGCCACAGCTCCTCGGGCGTCCGCACCCCGCCGGGGTAGCGGCAGCCCATGCCGACGATCACGATCGGATCGTCCGTGACGTCCACGGCGGCCCGGACCGGCGTCAACACCCCGCGCGAACCGTCCTGGTCACCGGATCCACCGGTCACGGCGAGCTCGGAGAGCAGGTGCCGGGCCAGCGCCGCAGGCGTCGGGTAGTCGAAGATCAGCGTGGGAGGCAGCCGGAGGCCGGTCTCGGCCTTCAGTACGTTGCGCAGTTCCACGGCGGTGAGGGAGTCGAAGCCGAGGTCGCGGAAGGCCCGCTCGGCGTCGACCGCGTCGGCACCGGTGTGGCCCAGTACGGCAGCCACACGTCCGCAGACCAGATCCAGCAGCACACCCTCGTGCTCCGCGACCGGCAGCGCCAGCAAGCGGGCCGTCAGCGGGGACCCGGACTCGGCGCCGCCGTCCCGACGCGTCGCGGTGCGGCGCGCGGGAACGCGTACGAGGGCACGCAGCAGGGCCGGGGTCGCGCCCGCCGAGACCGCCTGTGCGCGGAGTACGGCGAGGTCGAGGCGGATCGGCATCAGTACGGCCGAGTCCACCGTCATGGCGGTGTCGAAGAGCCCAAGCCCCTCGTCGGCGCCCAGTGCGCCCACACCGTCCCGCGCGATACGCCGCAGGTCGGCCTCGTCGAGCCGCGAGGCCATGCCCTCGCCGCTGCTGCCCGCCTGCGGAGCCCACAGACCCCAGGCCAGCGAAACAGCGGCCAGACCCTCAGCCCGACGCTGCTCGGCGAGCGCCTCCAGGAACGCGTTCGCGGCAGCGTAGTTGGCCTGCCCCGCCGCACCGAAGGCAGCAGCCGCACCCGAGAACAACACGAACGCGGAGAGGTCAAGCCCCTGGGTGAGTTCGTGCAGGTTCCAGGCGGCGTCGACCTTCGGCCGCAGCACCGAAGCAACCCGGTCCGGCGTCAGCGACGACAGGACACCGTCGTCCAAGACGCCCGCCGTGTGAATCACGGCCGTCAACGGGTGCTCAGCCGGCACCGACGCCAGCAGCTCGCCCAGTGCCTCGCGATCGGCGATGTCACACGCGACAAGCTCCGCACGGGCGCCCAGTCGGGCCAGCTCCGCGATCAGCTCATCGGCACCATCGGCGGCAGGACCCCGACGGCTGACCAGCAGCAGCCGCTCAGCGCCATAGGCGGTCACCAGGTGCCGGGCGAACAAACGACCCAGACCACCCGTCGCACCGGTCACGAGTACGGTCCCGGAGGGGTCACCGAGTACGACCGGCGAGTCGGCGATGCTCTCCGATGACGGCACGCGCACCAGACGCGGCACACACACCACACCGCTACGGATCGCCAGCTCGAACTCGCCCGCCGCCAACGCGGCGGGCACCGCCGCCAGCGACGCCTCGTCGACATCCAGCATGAGCAGCTGCCCGGGGTTCTCCGACTGCGCCGAACGCAGCAGACCACGCACCGCGCTGCCCGCAAGATCCCGGACACCCTCGCCAGAGCCGACGGCCACCGCACCGGACGTCAGCCACACCAGACGAGTCGTAGCGAACCGCTCGTCAGCCAGCCACTCCTGGACCACCGCCAGGGCGTCATTCACCGCCGTGTGAACCGAGCCGATCGTGTCAGCGGTGCTCGCCGACGCGGTCGGAAGGACGAACACGGCGTCCGGGGCCGGCTCACCGGCGGCAAGCGCCGCACCGAGCGCGGTCACGTCGGCGTACTCCGTGACCTCGGCACCCGTGCTGCTGCCCAGTCCGATCTCGTCCCGGCCCAGCACACCCCACCGGAGACCGGCGGGAGCGGAAACCGTGGCCACGGGCGCGGGCAGCCATTCCACGCGGAACAGCGACTCCAGATGACCGGCTCCTGCCGCGCTGACCTGGTCCGAAGAGGCCGGGCGGAGCATCAGCGACTCCACCGCCGCCACCGGTCGCCCGGTCTCGTCCGCGACGAGCAGCGCCAGGGTGTGCGGGTCACCTGCGGAATTCGGGGTCAGACGCATGCGGAGTGCCGAGGCGCCCACGGCATAGAGCGAGACACCGGCCCAGGAGAACGGCAGCAGTGCACCGGAAGCACCCTGCTCGGCGGGGTCTCCGTGACCGATGGCGTGCAGACCCGCGTCCAGGAGCGCCGGGTGCAGCCCGAACCGGGCCGCGTCCCCGCGCCCGTCCTCCGGAAGCACCACCTCGGTGAACAGTTCACCGTCGCGCCGCCAGGCGGCCTTCAGCCCCTGGAACAGCGGCCCGTACGCCATTCCGTCACCGGCCAGCTCCGCGTAAAGCCCGTCGATGTCGACCGGCGCGGCGCCCGCGGGCGGCCACGCGGCGAGCTCGCCGAATTCCTGCGAAGCCTCAGGCTGCGCGCCGGCGGCCAGCACACCCGACCCGTGACGCGTCCACGGCTCCTCCGCGAGCGCGTCCTGACGGCGGGAGTACACGCTGAACGGCCGACGCCCAGGCGCCATGGGGGCCTCGACTACGAGCTGGAGCTGCACACCACCCCGCTCGGGCAGAACGAGCGGCGCCTCAAGCGTCAGCTCCTCCACCACATCGCACCCGACCTCGTCACCGGCACGAATCGCCAGCTCCACGAAAGCCGTACCCGGCAGCAGAGCACTGCCGAGGATCATGTGATCGGCGAGCCAGGGGTGCGTGTCGAGAGACAGCCGCCCGGCGAGAAGCACACCCTCGGAATCGGCGAGCGCCACCGCCGCACTCAGCAGCGGATGCCCGGCATCACCGAACCCGATCGCTTCCGGATCCCCAGCGGCGAACAACGCCGCACTCGGCCAGAACCGCTGCCGCTGGAACGCATACGTAGGCAGATCAACACGCCGCGCACCACTGCCAGCGAAGTACGCCGCCCAATCGACCTCGGCGCCATGGGCATGAGCCTGGCCGAGGGTGGTGACGAGGGTCTCCACCTCGGGCCGGCCCTTGCGGAGCACGGGCATGAAGAGGGCGTCGCTGTTCTCATCGGCCAGGCAGCCCTGGGCGAGCGCGGACAGCACCCCGTCGGGACCGAGCTCGACGTACGCCGTCACACCCGCGGCTTCCAGGACGCGGATGCCGTCGAGGAAGCGGACGGCGTCGCGGACGTGCCGGACCCAGAACTCGGCCGAGGCCATCTCGTCGGAGACGACCGAGCCCGTCAGGTTGGAGACGATCTGAATGCGCGGGGCCTCGAACGACAGCCCCGCTACCACCTGGCGGAACTCATCGAGCATCCCGTCCATGTGCGGCGAGTGGAACGCGTGGCTCACGGTCAGCCGCTTGGACTTGCGGTCGGCGAACGACTCCGCCAGAGCAACCGCGGCGTCCTCGTCACCGGCGATGACCACGGACCGGGGACCGTTGACGGCCGCGATGCTCACCCGGTCGGTCAGCAGCGGCAGGACCTCGTCCTCCGAGGCTTCGACCGCGATCATGACCCCACCGGCCGGAAGGGCCTGCATCAAACGACCACGCGCCGCGACCAGCGCACACGCGTCATCCAGCGAGAACACTCCGGCGACGTGCGCGGCGGCGATCTCACCGATCGAGTGACCGGACAGGAAGTCCGCCCGCACACCCCAGCTCTCCACGAGCCGGAACAGCGCCACCTCGACCGCGAACAGCGCGGGCTGCGTGTACTCCGTACGGTCCAGCACGGCGGCATCCGACCCGAACAGCACGTCGGCCAGGGGCAGTTCGAGGTGGGCGTCCATCCGGGCGCAGATCGCGTCGAGCGCGTCCGCGAAGACCGGGTGGGCGTCGTAGAGCTCACGCCCCATGCCGAGCCGCTGGCTCCCCTGCCCGGTGAACAGGAACGCCGTGCCGCCGACGGCGGCCGTTCCGTGCGTCACGCCCGCCGTCTGCTCGCCGGCCGCGAGGGCCCGCAGAGCGGCGAGGAACTCGTCCCGCTCCCCCGCGACCACGACGGCCCGGCGCTCCAGGGCGGACCTGGAGGTGGCCAACGAGTAGGCCATGTCAGCGGGTTCGAGGAGCTCGTCCGAGGTCACGGCCGCCAGCAGGCGCTCGGCCTGCACTCGAAGGGCCGCCTCGTTCTTCGCGGACAGCACCCACGGCAGGACCCCGCCGGGCCGCTCCTGCGGCTGTACGGGCGGCTCCACGTCGAGGACGTCCGGAGCCTGCTCGATGATGGTGTGGGCGTTGGTGCCGCTGAAGCCGAACGAGGAGATACCGGCCCGGCGCGGACGCCCCGTCTCCGGCCAGTCCCGCTGCTCGGTCAGCAGCTCGACCTCACCCGCCGTCCAGTCGACGTGCGGGGTCGGCTCGTTCACGTGCAGGGTCTGCGGCAGCACCCCGTGCTGCATCGCCAGCACCATCTTGATGACGCCCGCGACACCGGCGGCGGCCTGGGTGTGACCGATGTTGGACTTGATCGACCCCAGCAGCAGGGGCTGCTCCTCGGCGCGCTCCTGGCCGTAGGTGGCGAGCAGTGCCTGCGCCTCGATGGGGTCACCGAGCCGGGTACCCGTGCCGTGCGCCTCGACGGCGTCCACCTCGGCGGCCGACAGACCGGCGCTCGCGAGGGCGGCGCGGATGACGCGCTGCTGCGAGGGCCCGTTGGGGGCCGTCAGGCCATTGCTGGCACCGTCCTGGTTGATCGCCGAGCCCCGCACCACTGCGAGCACCGGGTGCCCGTTGCGCTGCGCACCCGACAGCCGCTCCACGAGCAGCATGCCGACACCCTCGCCCCAGCCCGTGCCGTCCGCGTCGGCGGAGAAGGCCTTGATCCGGCCGTCCTCCGCCAGCCCGCGCTGACGGCTGAAGTCGATGTACGCGCCCGGCGACGACATGACGGTCACGCCACCGGCCAGAGCCATGTCGCACTCGCCGTTCCGCAGCGCCTGGATCGCCCAGTGCAGAGCGACCAGCGAAGCCGAGCAAGCGGTGTCGACGGTGACCGCCGGACCTTCGAGACCGAAGGCGTAGGACAGCCGGCCGGAAACGACACTCGCCGCGTTGCCGGTGCCGAGGAAGCCCTCGATCCCGTCGGGTACGGAGTGGAACGTCGCGTCGTAGTCCTGGCCGTTGGTGCCGATGAACACACCGGCCTGGCTGCCGCGCACGGCGGCGGGGTCGATCCCGGCGCGTTCGAAGGTCTCCCAGGTGGTCTCCAGGAGGAGCCGCTGCTGGGGGTCCATCGCGAGGGCCTCGCGCGGCGAGATGCCGAAGAAGTCGGCGTCGAAGTCGGCGGCGTCGTAGAGGAAGCCGCCCTCGCGGGCGTAGAACGTGCCCTGCTGATCGGGGTCGGGGCTGTAGAGACGGTCGAGGTCCCAGCCGCGGTCGACGGGGAACTCGCCGATGGCGTCCCCACCGGTCGCCAGCAGCTGCCAGAGGTCCTCGGGAGTGCGTACCCCGCCGGGGAAGCGGCAGCTCATCGCGACGATCGCGATGGGGTCGTCGTCCACGGCCGTGACCGTCGTGGACACCGGCCCGGCGATCCGGGCCTGGGTTCCGAGCAGTTCGTCGCGGAGGAACGCCGTGATGGCAGAGGCGGTCGGGTAGTCGAAGATCAACGTGGCCGGCAGGCTCACGCCAGTCGCGGCTCCGAGCCGGTTGCGCAGCTCAACCGCGGTCAGCGAGTCGAAGCCGAGCTCCTTGAACGCGCGTTCGGCGCCCACCGTCTCCGCACCCTCGTGCCCGAGGACAGCGGCCACGTGCGTACGGACCAGGCCGAGCAGCTCCCGCTCCAACTCGACGGCAGCCAGGCCGGCGAACCGGTCGACCGACGAACCGGTGCCGGTTGCGGCACCTTCAGCGGCGGGCCGGGTCTCGGACAGCTCGGCGAAGAGCGTGCTGGGGCGTGCCACGGTGAAGGCGGGCCCGAACCGCTCCCAGTCCACGTCCGCGACCAGCAGAGCCGCGTCCGCGGACGGGACCACGCTCTGTCGCAGCACGGCCATCGCCGTGTCCGGCGCCATGGGCGGCAGCCCCTCACGCCGCATCCGCGCGTCCATCGCCTCATCGGCGGCCATACCGCCCTCGGCCCACGGACCCCAAGCAATCGAGGTCGCCGCCAGCCCGGCGGCACGACGCTGCTCGGCCAGAGCGTCCAAGTACGCGTTCGCAGCGGCGTAGTTGCCCTGACCAGCAGCACCGGTCACACCGCTCATCGAGGAGAACAGCACGAACGCGGAGAGCTCGATACCGAGTTCGGCGGTCAGCTCGTGCAGGTTGAGGGCGGACGTCGCCTTCGCCCGCAGCACTCCCTCGAAACGCTCCGGCGTCAGGGCATCCAGCACACCGTCATCGAGCACACCAGCGGTGTGAACGACAGCCGTCAGGCCCTCGGCCTCGGCCGCCAGCACCGTACGAAGGGCATCCCGGTCGGCAGCGTCACACGCCACCACCGACACATCAACGCCCAGCCCGGACAGATCCGCCACCAGCTCAGCGGCGCCCGGAGCATCCATGCCCCGACGGCTGGTCAGCACCAGCCGCTCCGCACCGGCACCGGCCAGCCACCGCGCGACCCGACCACCAAGAGCACCCGTGCCACCGGTCACCAGGACCGTGCCGGACGGCGTCCACGACTCCGCGTTCCCAGCGGTGGAACGGACCAGACGACGCCCGAAGACACCAGAGGAGCGCACTGCGACCTGGTCCTCGCCAGAACCAGCGAGAACACCCACCAGTCGGGCCATGGCCCGCTCGTCCCACACCTCGGGCAGGTCGACCAGACCGCCCCAGCGCTCGGGCAGTTCCAGAGCGGCGACCCGACCCAGACCCCACGTCTGAGCCTGCACCGCGGACACCAGACGGTCCGAACGGCCCACACTCACCGCACCACGGGTCAGGCACCACAGCGGCGCCTCCACCCCAGCCGCACCCAACGCCTGCACCAGACCGGCCGTCACGGCAACACCCGCCGCCTCATCCAGCGCGAGCAGCGACACCACACCAGCGACAGAACCGAGATCGGAGAACAGACCAGCATGGTCGGCACCGGCCTCGACGACCACCCGCCGGACCTCAGCGCCACGACCGGCCAGCGCTGCCACCACCGGCGCGTCATCCACGCCCTCGGACGGCACCACCACCAGCCACGACCCCGACAGCCGCACACCGGCAGCCGCAGCATCGGTCAGCGGCTTCCAAGAGACGCGATAGCGCCAGCGGTCCACCTCGGACTGGGTCCGCAGGCCACGACGCCACGCCGACAGAGCCGGCAGAACCGCACTCCAGCCGTTCTCGTCGTCCATGGCCAGCGTGCCGACGAGCGACGCTACATCCTCGCGCTCCACCGCGTCCCAGAAGCGGGAGTCCACGTCATACCCGGCGCCGCTCCGGACCGCACCCGTCAGCTGCAGCCAGTAGCGCTGCCGCTGGAACGCGTACGTCGGAAGCTCAACGGATCGGGCACCCGTACCGGCGAAGAACGCGGACCAGTCCACCTCCACACCACGCGCATGCGCCTGCGCCACGGCCGTGACCAGCGTCTCCGCCTCACCACGACCCGCACGCAACACCGGCACGAACGCAACATCCGCAGCCCCGGCCAGGCAGTCCTGGGCAAGCGCCGACAGCACACCCTCCGGCCCCAACTCCACGAACGACGTGACGCCCGCCGCCTCCAGAGCACGCACGCCATCCAGGAAGCGGACCGCTTCACGGACGTGCCGCACCCAGAACTCGGCGGAACCCATCTCGTCGGTGACCAGGGCGCCGGTCAGGTTGGAGACGACCGGGATACGGGGGGCGCCGAACGACAGCCCCGCCACCACCTCGCGGAAGTCCTCCAGCATGCCGTCCATGTGCGGCGAGTGGAACGCGTGGCTCACCGTCAGCCGCTTCGACTTGCGGTCCGGGAACGCCTCCGCGACGGCAAGAGCCGCGTCCTCGTCACCGGCGACGACCACCGAACGCGGACCGTTGATCGCCGCGATGCTCACGCGATCCGTCAGCAGCGGGAGGACCTCGTCCTCCGAGGCCTGCACGGCGATCATCACGCCACCGGACGGCAGCGCCTGCATCAGGCGACCGCGCGCCGCGACCAGCGTGCAGGCGTCCTCCAGCGAGAAGACCCCCGCCACGTGCGCGGCGGCGATCTCACCCACGGAGTGACCGGACAGGAAGTCCGCCCGCACACCCCAGCTCTCCATCAGCCGGAACAACGCCACCTCAACCGCGAACAGCGCCGGCTGCGTGAACTCCGTACGGTCCAGAACCTCTCGGTCGCCCCCGAACAGGGCTTCCTTCAGAGGCAGTTCCAGGTTGAGCTGCTCGCACACCGCGTCGAGCGCGGCCGCGAACACCGGGTAGGCGTCGTACAGCTCACGCCCCATGCCGAGCCGCTGGCTTCCCTGACCGGTGAAGAGGAAGGCGAGCTTCCCGGCGACGGGCGAGCCCTCGACGAGCGTGGCCGTCGAGCGGCCTTCCGCCAGCGCGGCCAGTCCGGCCAGCAGACCCTCACGGTCGGCGGCCACGACAGCCGCACGGTCCTCGAACGAGGCCCTGTTGGCCGCCAGCGACCACGCGACATCGACCGGACGCGCACCCGGAGTGGACGTCACGTGGGAGTGGAGCTGGCGCGCCTGCGCCCGCAGGGCGTCCTCGCCCTTTGCCGAGAGCACCCACGGCACCGCCGGAAGCAGAGCGGCGGATTCGGGCTCCGCCCGCTCCAGGACCGGCGGCTGCTCGATGATGGTGTGGGCGTTGGTGCCGCTGATACCGAACGAGGAGATGCCGGCCCGGCGCGGACGCCCGGTCTGCGGCCAGTCCATCGCCTGCGTCAGCAGGCTGACGTCGCCGGCCTCCCACTCCACCTGCGTCGACGGCGCGTCGACGTGCAGGGTCTGCGGGAGCACGCCGTGGCGCATCGCCATGACCATCTTGATGATGCCCGCGACACCGGCCGCGGCCTGCGTGTGACCGATGTTCGACTTGATCGAGCCGAGCAGCAGCGGCCGGCCCTCCGGCCGGTCCTGACCGTACGTCGCCAGCAGCGCCTGCGCCTCGATCGGGTCCCCGAGCCGAGTACCCGTACCGTGCGCCTCCACCGCGTCGACATCCACGGCCGACAGACCGGCGCTCGCCAGAGCTTCACGGATAACGCGCTGCTGGGACGGGCCGTTCGGCGCCGTCAGACCGTTGCTCGCACCGTCCTGGTTCACCGCCGAACCCCGCACCACGGCCAGGATCGGGTGGCCGTTGCGGAGGGCGTCCGACTGCCGCTCCACGAGGAGCATGCCCGCGCCCTCAGCCCAGCCCGTGCCGTCGGCGGCCGCCGCGAAGGACTTGCAGCGGCCGTCGGCGGACAGACCGCGCTGGCGGCTGAAGTCGACGAACGTCTCCGGAGTGGCCATGACGGCCACACCACCCGCGAGAGCCATATCGCACTCGCCGCCCCGCAGCGCCTGGATCGCCCAGTGCAGAGCGACCAGCGACGAGGAGCACGCCGTGTCGACCGTCACCGCAGGGCCTTCGAGGCCGAAGGTGTAGGCGATCCGGCCGGAGGCGATGCTGCCGGCGTTGCCGGTGCCGAGGTAGCCCTCGACGCCCTCGGGCAGTGCGTCGCCGCTGCCGGCGCCGTCCCCGAGGCCGAAGCCTGTGACGTAGTCGTGGTACATGACGCCGGCGAAGACACCGGTACGGCTGCCGCGCAGCGTGGCCGGGTCGATGCCGGCCCGCTCGAAGGCCTCCCACGAGGTCTCCAGCAGCAGCCGCTGCTGCGGGTCCATCGCGAGGGCCTCACGCGGCGAGATCCCGAAGAACGCCGGGTCGAAGTCGGCGACGTCGTGCAGGAAGCCGCCCTCACGCGTGTAGGAGGTACCCGCGTGGTCGGGATCCGGGTGGTACAGGGCCTCGACGTTCCAGCCACGATCGGACGGGAAGGCGGTGACGCCGTCGCCACCCGTGGCCACCAGCTGCCACAGCTCCTCGGGCGAGCGGACGCCGCCGGGGTAGCGGCAGCCCATGCCGACGATCACGATCGGATCGTCCGTGACGTCCACGGCGGCCCGGACGGGCACCCGTACACCGTCCCGGGCACCGAGGCCCCCGGTCACGGCGAGCTCGGCCAGCAGGTGCCGGGCCAGTGCGACGGGCGTCGGGTAGTCGAAGATCAGCGTCGGGGACAGCCGGAGGCCGGTCTCGGCCTTCAGTACGTTGCGCAGTTCCACGGCGGTGAGGGAGTCGAAGCCGAGGTCGCGGAAGGCCCGCTCGGCGTCGACCGCGTCGGCACCGGTGTGGCCCAGCACGGCAGCCACCCGTCCGCAGACCAGATCCAGCAGCACACCCTCGTGCTCCGCGACCGGCAGCGCCAGCAAGCGCGCCACCAGGGGCGATCCGGCGTCCGCGCCACCGCCGGTCCGCCGCTCCAGCGTCCGGCGCGCCGGCACCCGGACCAGACCCTTCAGCAGGGCCGGGGTCGAGCCAGCCGAGACCGCCTGCGCACGCAGTACGGCGAGGTCGAGGCGGATCGGCATCAGTACGGCCGAGTCCACCGTCATGGCGGTGTCGAAGAGCCCAAGCCCCTCCTCCGCACCCAACGCGCCCACACCGTCCCGCGCGATACGCCGCAGGTCGACCTCGTCGAGCCGCGAGGCCATGCCCTCACCGCTGCTGCCCGCCTGCGGAGCCCACAGACCCCAGGCCAGCGAAGCGGCCGGCAGGCCTTCAGCCCGACGCTGCTCGGCGAGCGCCTCCAGGAACGCGTTCGCGGCAGCGTAGTTGGCCTGCCCCGCCGCACCGAACGCGGCAGCCGCACCCGAGAACAACACGAACGCCGACAGATCCAGATCCCGCGTCAGCTCGTGCAGGTTCCAGGCGGCATCCACCTTCGGCCGCAGCACCGAAGCAACCCGCTCCGGCGTCAGCGACGACAGGACACCGTCGTCCAGCACACCCGCCGTGTGAACCACAGCGGTCAACGGGTGCTCGACCGGGACCGACGCCAGCAGCGCGGCCAGCTCACCCCTGTCCGCGATATCGCAGGCCACGAGATCCGCGTGAGCGCCCAGCCGGGCCAGCTCCGCGATCAGCTCATCGGCGCCGTCGGCGGCAGGACCCCGACGGCTGACCAGCAGCAGCCGCTCAGCGCCGTACGCGGTCACCAGGTGCCGGGCGAACAAACGGCCCAAACTGCCGGTGGCGCCCGTGACCAGGACGGTCCCGGACGGGTCACCGAGTACGACCGGCGAGTCGGCGATGCTCTCCGATGACGGCACGCGCACCAGACGCGGCACACACACCACACCGCTACGGATCGCCAGCTCGAACTCGCCCGCCGCCAACGCGGCCGGAACCGCCGCCAGCGACGCCTCGTCCACGTCCAGCATGAGCAGCTGCCCGGGGTTCTCCGACTGCGCCGAACGCAGCAGACCACGCACCGCGCCACCCGCCAGATCCCGGACACCCTCACCGGAACCAACGGCCACCGCACCGGACGTCAGCCACACCAGACGAGTCGTAGCGAACCGCTCGTCAGCCAGCCACTCCTGGACCACCGCCAGAGCGTCATTCACCGCCGTGTGAACCGAGCCGATGACATCGGCGCCCCGCACGGGAGCGGACGGCACGACGAACACGGCATCGAATGCCGGCTCACCGGCCACGAGCGCCGCACCGAGCGCAGCCGCGTCGGCGTACTCGGTCACCTGGGCGCCCGTGCTGCCGGCCAGCCCGATCTCGTCCCGGCCCAGCACACCCCACCGGAGACCGGCGGGAGCCGTGGCCACAGGGGCGGGAACCCACTCCACGCGGAACAGCGACTCCAGGTGACCGGCACCGGCGGCGCTGACCTGGTCGGCCGAGGCCGGGCGCAGGGTGAGCGACTCGACGGCTGCGACGGGGCGCCCGGTCTCGTCCGCGACCAGCAGGGCCAGGGTGTGCGGGTCGCCCGCGGAATTCGGGGTCAGACGCATGCGCAGCGAAGAGGCGCCCGCCGCGTAGAGGGAGACGCCGGCCCAGGAGAAGGGCAGCAGCGCACCAGTGGCCGCCTGCTCGGCGGGGTCTCCGTGGCCGATGGCGTGCAGACCCGCGTCCAGGAGCGCCGGGTGCAGCCCGAACCGGGCCGCGTCCCCACGCCCGTCCTCCGGAAGCACCACCTCGGTGAACAGCTCACCGTCGCGCCGCCAGGCAGCCTTCAGCCCCTGGAACAGCGGCCCGTAGGAGACACCGGCCTGCGCCAGGTCCGTGTACAGCCCGTCGATGTCGACGGGCACGGCGCCGGCGGGCGGCCAGGCAGCGAGGTCGGCGAAGGCAAGCGAGGCCTCCGGCCGGGCGCCGGCAGCCAGCACACCGGATCCGTGCCGGGTCCAGGACTCCTCGGCGAGGGCATCACGGCGGCGGGAGTACACGCTGAACGGCCGACGGCCGGGCTCCGTGGGGGCTTCGACGACGAGCTGGAGCTGCACACCGCCCCGCTCGGGCAGAACGAGCGGCGCCTCAAGCGTCAGCTCCTCCACCACATCGCACCCGACCTCGTCACCGGCACGAATCGCCAGCTCCACAAAGGCCGTACCCGGCAGCAGAGCGCTGCCGAGGATCGTGTGGTCCACGAGCCACGGGTGGGTCTCCACCGACAGCCGGCCGGCAAGGAGCACGCCCTCGGAGTCGGCCAGCGCCACCGCCGCACTCAGCAGCGGATGCCCGGCATCACCGAACCCGATCGCTTCCGGATCCCCAGCGGCGAACAACGCCGCACTCGGCCAGAACCGCTGCCGCTGGAACGCATACGTCGGCAGATCAACACGCCGCGCACCGCTCCCCGCGAAGTACGCCGCCCAATCGACCTCGACACCGTGAACGTGCGCCCGGGCGAGGGCCGTCACGAGGGTCTCCGCCTCGGGGCGGCCGGCGCGGAGGGCGGGGGCGAAGGTGGTGTGGGTGGTGTCGGTCAGGCAGTCCTGGGCGAGGGCGGACAGCACCCCGTCGGGACCGAGCTCGACGTACGCCGTCACACCCGCGGCTTCCAGAGCGCGCACACCGTCGAGGAAGCGGACCGCCTCGCGGACGTGCCGCACCCAGAACTCGGCCGAAGCCATCTCATCGGTGACCAGGGCGCCGGTCAGGTTGGAGACGACCGGAGTGTGCGGGGCCTCGAACGACAGCCCCTCAACCACCTGGCGGAAGTCCTCCAACATGCCGTCCATGTGCGGCGAGTGGAAGGCATGGCTCACGGTCAGACGCTTGGACTTGCGGTCCGGGAACGCGTCCGCGACGGCGACCGCCGCGTCCTCGTCACCGGCGACGACCACCGAACGCGGACCGTTGACCGCGGCGATGCTCACGCGATCCGTCAGCAGCGGCAGAACCTCCTCCTCGGAGGCCTGCACGGCGATCATGACCCCACCGGCCGGGAGGGCCTGCATCAAACGACCACGCGCCGCGACCAGCGCACACGCGTCATCCAGCGAGAACACTCCGGCGACGTGCGCGGCGGCGATCTCACCGATCGAGTGCCCGGAAAGGAAGTCCGCCCGCACACCCCAGCTCTCCACGAGCCGGAACAGCGCCACCTCGACCGCGAACAGTGCGGGCTGCGTGTACCGCGTCTCGTCCAGCAGGCTCGCGTCCGACCCGAACAGCACGTCCTTCAGCGGCCTGTCGAGCACCGCGTCCAGCTGTGCGCAGACCGCGTCGAGCGCGTCCGCGAAGACCGGGTGGGCGTCGTAGAGCTCACGGCCCATCCCGAGCCGCTGGCTCCCCTGGCCCGTGAACAGGAAGGCGGTACGTGCGTCACCGGCCGTTCCCGTGGTGATGCCGGCCACGGACTCACCGGCGGCGAGGCGCGCCAGGGTCTCCCGCAGGTCCTGGCCGTCTGCGACGGTCAGGACGAGGGCCGCGCGCTGGTCGAGGTGTGCGCGGCTCGTGGCGAGGGAGTAGGCCAGGTCCACCGCGTCCACGCCGCCGTCGGCGCCCTCGGCCGCGTCCAAGTGCGCGGTGAGGGAGGCCGCCTGCGCCCGTACGGCTTCCTTGGTCTTGCCGGAGAGGAGGTACGGGAGGACACGGGCCGGTCGCACGGCCGGCTGGGCGTCGGCGGGCGCCGACTGCTCGGTGTCCGGGGCCTGCTCGATGATGGTGTGGGCGTTGGTGCCGCTGATACCGAACGAGGAGATGCCGGCCCGGCGCGGACGGCCAGTCTCGGGCCATTCCCGCTGCTCGGTCAGCAGCTCGACCTCGCCCGCCGACCAATCCACGTGCGGGGTCGGCGCGTCCACGTGCAGGGTCTGCGGAAGCACCCCGTGGCGCATGGCCATGACCATCTTGATGATGCCCGCGACACCGGCCGCGGCCTGCGTGTGGCCGATGTTGGACTTGACCGAACCCAGCAGCAGCGGCAGTCCCTCCGGCCGCTCCTGGCCGTACGTCGCCAGCAGCGCCTGCGCCTCGATCGGGTCACCGAGACGAGTACCCGTACCGTGCGCCTCCACCGCGTCGACCTCGGCCGCCGACAGACCGGCGCTCGCCAGCGCCTGACGGATCACCCGCTGCTGCGAAGGCCCGTTCGGCGCCGTCAGACCATTGCTCGCACCGTCCTGGTTGATCGCCGAACCCCGCACGACAGCCAGCACCGGGTGACCGTTGCGCTGCGCATCCGACAGCCGCTCCACGAGCAGCATGCCGACACCCTCGCCCCAGCCCGTGCCATCGGCACCCGCGGCGAACGCCTTGATCCGGCCGTCCTCCGCCAGCCCCCGCTGACGACTGAAGTCGATGAAGTTCTCGGGCGTCGACATGACGGTCACGCCGCCGGCCAGCGCCAGCGAGCACTCGCCCTGCCGCAGCGCCTGGATCGCCCAGTGCAGGGCGACCAGTGAGGAGGAGCAGGCGGTGTCCACCGTCACGGCGGGGCCTTCGAGGCCGAACACGTACGAGACGCGGCCGGACATGACGCTGCCGGCGTTGCCCGTGCCGACGTGGCCTTCCAGGCCGTCCTGTTCGCGGGCGACGAGCGAGAGGTAGTCCTGGCCGTTGGTGCCGACGAACACGCCTGCCCGGCTGCCGCGCAGGGACGACGGGTCGATGCCGGCCCGCTCGAAGGCCTCCCACGAGGTCTCCAGCAGCAGCCGCTGCTGCGGGTCCATCGCGAGGGCCTCGCGCGGCGAGATCCCGAAGAAATCGGCGTCGAACTCGGCCGCTCCGGCGACGAAACCACCCTGGCGGGTGTACGACGTCCCCGGCTGGTCCGGGTCGGGGCTGTAGAGGCGGTCGAGGTTCCAGCCGCGGTCCGCCGGGAAGTCGGCGACCGCGTCCGTACCCTGCGCGAGCAGTTGCCACAGGTCCTCGGGGGACGCGATACCGCCGGGGAAGCGGCAGCTCATCGCCACGATCGCGATGGGGTCGCCGTCGACGGCCGCGGCGACGGGAAGCAGGGCGCCGGAGACGGGGATGCTGCCGACGAGCTCCTCACGGAGGTGTTCGGCCAGCGCGGCGGACGTCGGGTAGTCGTAGATGAGCGTGACGGGCAGCCGCAGCTCGGTCGCCGCACCCAGGCGGTTGCGCAGCTCGACGGCCGTCAGGGAGTCGAAGCCGAGCTCCTTGAAGGCGCGTTCGGCGCCGACGGCGTCCGCGCCGTCATGCCCGAGGACCGCCGCGACATGCGTACGGACCAGGCCGAGCAGCTCCCGCGTCTGTTCGGCGGGGGCGAGCGCGGCGAGCCGCCCGGCGAGGGTGACCGCCCCACCCGTGTGCTCGGCGGTCTGGGTACGGGCGTCAGTTCCGGCGCGAGTCGCGCGTACCTCGGTCAGCTCGCTGAACAGTTCACTGCGGCGTACGGCCGTGTGGCCGGACAGGTACCGCTCCCATTCCACGTCGGCCACCGTGAGGGAGGCGTCAGCTGCCCCAACGGCCTGCCGGAGAGCACGCATCGCCGGCTGCGCGTCCATGGGAGGCACGCCGTCCCGGCGCATCCGGGCCTCAAGGGCCTCGTCGGCGGCCATGCCGCCCTCGGCCCACGGACCCCAAGCGATCGAGGTCGCCGCCAGCCCGGCGGCGCGGCGCTGCTCGGCCAGGGCGTCCAAGTACGCGTTCGCGGCGGCGTAGTTGCCCTGCCCGGCCGCACCGATCGTGCCGCTCATCGAGGAGAACAGCACGAACGCGGAGAGCTCGATGCCCAGCTCGCCCGTCAGCTCGTGCAGGTTCAGCGCGGACGTCGCCTTGGCGCGCAACACGCTCTCGAAACGCTCCGGGGTCAGAGCATCCAGCACACCGTCATCAAGCACACCAGCGGTGTGGACGACAGCGGTCAGCGTCTCGGCCTCGGCAGCCAGCAGCGCGCGCAGAGCATCCCGGTCAGCGGCGTCACACGCCACCACCGACACGTCCACACCCAGCTCCAGCAACTCGGCAGCGCCGGGGGCATCCGCACCCCGACGGCTCGTGAGCACCAGACGCTCCACGCCCGCTCCGGCGAGCCAGCGAGCCACCCGACCACCGAGAGCACCCGTGCCGCCGGTGATCAGAACGGTGCCGGACGGCGTCCACGACTCCGCGCCACCATCCGCAGCCCGGACGAGACGACGCCCGAAGACACCAGAGGAGCGCACCGCGACCTGGTCCTCACCAGAACCGGCCAGCACACCCACCAGTCGGGCCATGGCCCGCTCGTCCCACACCTCGGGCAGGTCGACCAGACCGCCCCAACGCTCGGGCAGCTCCAGAGCGGCCACGCGCCCCAGACCCCACACCTGAGCCTGCACCGCGGACACCAGACGGTCCGAACGACCCACACTCACCGCGCCACGGGTCAGGCACCACAGCGGCGCCACGACCCCGGCATCGCCCAACGCCTGCACCAGAGAAGCCGTCGCGACAACCCCAGCCGCCTCATCCAGCGCAAGCAGCGACACCACACCGGAGACGGAACCAAAGCCGGAAAGCTGCTCGGCCAGAGCAACACGATCCGCACCCGGCTCGACAACCACCCGACGCACCTCAGCGCCGCGCCCGGTCAGCGCGCCCAGCACACCTGCAACCAGGGCATCGTCTTCGCGCGCGCTGGGTACGACGGCAACCCACTCGCCACCCAGCACCCCGGCGGAGGCCGCCGGTCCCGCCAGCGGCTTCCACGAGACCCGATAGCGCCAGCCGTCGACCTGCGCCTGCTCCTGGTTCTGCCGACGCCACGCCGAAAGAGCCGGGACGAGCTCACCGAAGCTCGCGTCATCGGACACCGACAGTTCAGCCACCAGAGACGCGAGATCGCCGCGCTCCACCGCGTCCCAGAACCGGGCGTCGACCGCGTCGACCGTCGGGGCGGCGACAACAGCACCGTTCGACAGGATCGTCTCCGGCCAGAACCGCTGCCGCTGGAACGCGTACGTCGGCAGCTCCACCCGGCCAGCACCCGAACCGGCGAAGAACGCGGACCAGTCCACCTCCACACCACGCACATGCGCCTGCGCCACGGCCGTGACCAGCGTCTCCGCCTCACCACGACCCGCACGCAACACCGGCACGAACGCAACATCCGCGTCACCGGTCAGGCAGTCCTGAGCGAGCGCCGACAGCACACCGTCCGGCCCCAGCTCCACGAACGACGTGACCCCGGCACCCTCCAGGACCCGCACGCCATCCAGGAAGCGAACCGCCTCGCGGACGTGCCGCACCCAGAACTCCGCCGAACCCATCTCGTCAGCGACCAGGGCGCCGGTCAGGTTGGACACGACCGGAATGCGCGGGGCCCCGAACGACAGCCCCTCCACCACCCGGCGGAAGTCGTCCAGCATCCCGTCCATGTGCGGCGAGTGGAAGGCATGGCTCACGGTCAGCCGCTTGGACTTGCGGTCCGGGAACGCGGCCGCGACGGCAAGAGCCGCATCCTCGTCACCGGCCACGACCACCGAACGCGGACCGTTGACGGCCGCGATGCTCACGCGATCCGTCAGCAGCGGGAGGACCTCGTCCTCCGACGCCTGCACCGCGATCATCACACCGCCCTCGGGCAGCGCCTGCATCAAACGACCACGCGCCGCGACCAGCGCACACGCGTCCTCCAGCGAGAACACCCCGGCGACATGCGCAGCCGCGATCTCACCGATCGAATGCCCCGACACGAAGTCCGGCTTCACACCCCACGACTCGGCCAGCCGGAACAGCGCCACCTCAACCGCGAACAGCGCCGGCTGCGTGTACTCCGTACGGTCCAGCACAGCCGCATCCGGTCCGAACAGCACCTCGGTCAGCGGCAGTTCGAGGTGGGCGTCCATCCGCGCGCAGACCGCGTCCAGCGCGTCCGCGAACACCGGGTACGTGTCGTAGAGCTCACGGCCCATCCCGAGCCGCTGGCTCCCCTGGCCCGTGAACAGGAACGCGAGTCCGCCACCCGATGCCGTGCCCCGCACGAGCCCTGTCGCGTGCTCGCCGGCGGCCAGGGCCCGCAGGCCCGCCGTCAGCGCATCGCGGTCCGCCGCGTCCGCGACCACGACCGCCCGCGTCTCGAACGTGGACCGCCCGGCCGCAAGCGAGTACGCGATGTCAGCGGGAGCGGCCTGCGGGTTCTCGGCAAGCCAGGAGACGAGCTGCTGCGCCTGGGCACGCAGTCCGGCGGGGTTCTTGCCCGTGACGGCGAACGGCAGAGCCGCAGTCGCGGTGCCCTCGGCGGGCGCCGCCGGCGCCTCGTCCGCGTCCGCGTCCGGCGCCTGCTCGATGATCGTGTGGGCGTTGGTGCCGCTCAGGCCGAACGAGGAGATACCGGCCCGGCGCGGACGGCCAGTCTCCGGCCAGTTCCGCTGCTCGGTCAGCAGCTCGACCTCGCCCGCCGACCAATCCACGTGCGGGGTCGGCGCGTCCACGTGCAGGGTCCGGGGCAGCACCCCGTACTGCATGGCCAGCACCATCTTGATGATGCCCGCGACACCGGCCGCGGCCTGCGTGTGCCCGATGTTCGACTTGACCGAACCCAGCAGCAGCGGCAGTCCCTCCGGCCGCTCCTGCCCGTACGTCGCCAGCAGCGCCTGCGCCTCGATCGGGTCACCGAGACGAGTACCCGTACCGTGCGCCTCCACCGCGTCGACCTCGGCCGCCGACAGACCGGCGCTCGCCAGCGCCTGACGGATCACCCGCTGCTGCGAAGGCCCGTTCGGCGCCGTCAGACCATTGCTCGCACCGTCCTGGTTGATCGCCGAACCCCGCACGACAGCCAGCACCGGGTGACCGTTGCGCTGCGCGTCCGACAGCCGCTCCACGAGCAGCATGCCGACACCCTCGCCCCAGCCCGTGCCATCGGCACCCGCGGCGAACGCCTTGATCCGGCCGTCCTCCGCCAGCCCCCGCTGACGACTGAAGTCGATGAAGGCATCAGGGGTGGACATCACGGTCACACCACCGGCGAGCGCCATGGAGCACTCGCCCTGCCGCAGCGCCTGCACGGCCAGGTGCAGGGCGACGAGCGACGACGAGCAGGCCGTGTCGACCGTGATGGCCGGGCCTTCGAGGCCGAACACGTAGGACAGGCGGCCGGAGACGACGCTCGCCGCGTTGCCGGTGCCGACGTGGCCTTCGAGGCCGTCGGCCTCACCCGCGACGAGAGTGAGGTAGTCCTGGCCGTTGGTGCCGACGAACACGCCGGCCTGGCTGCCCTTCAGCAGGGCGGGGTCGATGCCGGCCCGCTCGAAGGCCTCCCACGAGGTCTCCAGCAGCAGCCGCTGCTGCGGGTCCATCGCGAGGGCCTCGCGCGGCGAGATCCCGAAGAAGCCGGCGTCGAACTCGGCGGCGTCGTAGAGGAATCCGCCCTCGCGCGTGTACGAGGTGCCCGGCTGCTCCGGGTTGGCGTCGTAGAGGCGGTCCAGGTCCCAGCCACGGTCCGCGGGGAAGTCGGCTACCGCGTCCGTACCCTGCGCGAGCAGGCGCCAGAGGTCCTCGGGAGTGCGCACCCCGCCGGGGAAGCGGCAGCTCATCGCCACGATCGCGATGGGATCGTCGTCGGTGGCCGCAGCAACGTGCTGGGGAGAGTCCGCCTTGGGCGCGTTGCCCATCAGTTCGCCTCGCAGGTACTCCGCGAGGGCCGACGAGGTCGGGTAGTCGTACACCAGGGTGGCCGGGAGCCGCAGTGCGGTGGCCGCGCCCAGGCGGTTGCGCAGGTCGACGGCGGTCAGGGAGTCGAAGCCGAGCTCCTTGAAGGCGCGTTCGGCGCCGACGGCGTCCGCGCCGTCATGCCCGAGGACCGCCGCGACATGCGTACGGACCAGGCCGAGCAGCTCCCGGTCCTGTTCGGCGCGCGGCAGCTCTGCGAGCTTCGCGAAGGCGGCGCCCGCTACGTCCGTGCCCGTGACCACGGTCCCCTGGCCGGTGACCGAGGCGGCGCCCTGCGAAGTGGCGGTAGCGAAGTCGGCCACCGACGGGTTGGGGCGAACCGCTGCCACGACCGACGAGAAGCGGTCCCAGGTGATGTCCGCGACGGTCAGGGCGGCTTCGCCGGCGCCGACGGCCTGCGCCAGCGCGGCGATCGCGGAATCGGGGGCCATCGGCGGCACACCCTCGCGCCGCATCCGCGCGTCCATCGCCTCATCGGCGGCCATACCGCCCTCGGCCCACGGACCCCACGCGATCGAAGTCGCCGCCAGCCCGGCGGCACGACGCTGCTCGGCCAGAGCGTCCAAGTAGGCGTTCGCGGCGGCGTAGTTACCCTGACCGGCCGCACCGATGGAGCCACTCATGGAGGAGAACAGC
This sequence comes from Streptomyces sp. ADI95-16, assembly GCF_003721495.1. Classification (NCBI taxonomy): domain Bacteria; kingdom Bacillati; phylum Actinomycetota; class Actinomycetes; order Kitasatosporales; family Streptomycetaceae; genus Streptomyces; species Streptomyces sp. ADI95-16. The sequence goes on from NZ_CP033581.1 coordinate 1,064,917, forward strand.
ACGAACGCGGAGAGCTCGATACCCAGCTCGACGGTCAGCTCGTGCAGGTTGAGGGCAGAGGTCGCCTTCGCGCGCAGCACGCTCTCGAAACGCTCCGGCGTGAGGGCATCCAGCACACCGTCATCGAGCACACCAGCGGTGTGAACGACAGCCGTCAGGCCCTCGGCTTCAGCCGCCAGCAGCGTACGAAGGGCGTCCCGGTCAGCGACGTCACACGCCACGACCGACACGTCCACACCCAGCTCCAGCAGCTCAGCGGCGCCCGGAGCATCAATGCCCCGACGGCTGGTCAGCACCAGACGCTCCACGCCCGCACCGGCGAGCCAGCGTGCGACCCGCCCACCGAGAGCACCCGTACCGCCGGTAATCAGGACCGTGCCGGACGGCGTCCACGACTCCGCGCCACCATCCGCAGCCCGGACGAGACGACGCCCGAAGACACCAGAGGAGCGCACCGCGACCTGGTCCTCACCAGAACCGGCCAGCACACCCACCAGTCGGGCCATCGCGCGCTCGTCCCACACCTCGGGGAGATCGACCAGACCGCCCCAACGCTCAGGCAGCTCCAGAGCCACGACCCGACCCAGACCCCACGTCTGAGCCTGAACCGCAGACACCAGACGGTCCGAACGGCCCACGCTCACCGCGCCACGGGTGAGGCACCACAGCGGCGCCTCCACCCCGGCAGCACCCAACGCCTGCACCAGACCGGCCGTCGCGACAACACCCGCAGCCTCGTCCAGCGCAAGCAACGACACCACACCGGCAACAGAACCGACATCGGAGAACAACCCGGCACGGTCAGCACCGGCCTCGACAACAACCCGCCGGACCTCGGCACCACGACCGGCCAGCGCACCCACCACCGGCGCGTCATCCACGCCCTCGGACGGCACCACCACCAGCCACGACCCCGACAACCGGACGCCACCAGCGGCGGCGTCCGTCAGCGGCTTCCACGACACCCGGTAGCGCCAGCCGTCCACCTCGGACTGGGTCCGGACCCGGCGGCGCCACGCCGACAGGGCCGGGACGACCTCGCTCAGGGGCTGTTCGCCGTCCGCGTCCAGTTCGAGCGCGGCGGCGAGCGCGGCCACGTCCTGGTGCTCGACCGCGTCCCAGAACGCGTTGTCGGCCGGGTCGGTCCGGTGCGCGGGCGAGGCGGCCGGCTCGATGGCGGGGGTGCGGGCGTTCATCCAGTAGCGCTGCCGCTGGAAGGCGTACGTCGGCAGTTCGACGGACCGGGCGCCCGTACCGGCGAAGCAGGCGGCCCAGTCGGTCTCGGCGCCCCGGACGAACATGCGGGCGACGGCGTCGAGCAGGGTGGTGGTCTCGGGGCGGCCGGAGCGGAGCGCGGCGGCGAAGACGGGGTTGGTGGTGTCCTGCGGGTCGGTGACGAGGCAGTCCTGGGCCATGGCCGTGAGGACCGGGTCGGGGCCGAGTTCGAGGAAGGAGTCGGCGCCGCGCGCGCGGAGGGTGCGGACGCCGTCGAGGAACCGTACGGCTTCGCGTACGTGCCGGACCCAGTGTTCGGGGGTGGCGAGCTCGGCGGCGGTGGCGGTGGTGCCGGTGAGGAGGGAGACGACGGGGAGGGTGGGCGTGCCGTAGTCCAGGACCTGTGCCACGCGGCGGAACGCGTCGAGCATGGCGTCCATGTGCGGCGAGTGGAAGGCGTGGCTGACGGTGAGGCGCTTGGTCTTGCGGCCCTGCGCCTCGAAGGCCTCGGCTACGGCGAGCGCCGCGTCCTCGTCGCCCGCGACGACGACCGACTGCGGGCCGTTGATGGCCGCGATGCTGACGCGGTCGGTGAGCAGCGGCAGGACCTCGTCCTCCGAGGCCTGCACGGCGATCATCACGCCGCCGGTGGGGAGGGCCTGCATCAGGCGGCCCCGGGCGGCGACGAGCGCGCACGCGTCTTCCAGGGTGAAGACGCCCGCCACGTGGGCGGCGGCGATCTCGCCGACGGAGTGGCCGGCGACGAACGCGGGCCGCAGGCCCCAGGATTCGACGAGCCGGTACAGGGCCACCTCGACCGCGAACAGTGCGGGCTGGGTGTAGGCGGTCTGGTGGAGGAGGGCGGCCTCGGGGGTGTCCTCGTCGGCGAACAGGACGTCGAGCAGCGGGTGTTCGAGCTGCTCGTCCAGGTACCAGGAGGCGTCGTCGAGGGCGTCGGCGAACACCGGGTAGGTCTCGTACAGTTCGCGGCCCATGGCCAGGCGCTGGCTGCCCTGGCCGGTGAACAGGACGGCGGGGCGGCCGGCCGCGGGCTCGCCGTGGATGACGGCGGGTGTGTCGGCGGCGTCGGCGAGGGCGTGCAGGCCGCGCTGGAGGGAGGCACGGTCGTCGCCGAGGACGACGGCGCGGTGTTCGAACCGGCTGCGGGTGGTGGCGAGGGAGTGGCCGATGTCGAGGGGGGTGGCGTCGGGGTGGGTGTCGAGCCAGTCGCCGAGGCGTCGGGCGGTGGCGCGCAGGGCTTCGGGGGTCTTGGCGGACAGGGCCCAGGGCAGCAGCGGCAGCTGGCCGGCCGCGGCTTCCGGTTCGTCCGTGCCGGGGGCTTCCTGGGCCGGGGGCTGGTCCGCGGTGTGCTGCGCGGCGTCCTCGGTGGGCGGTTCCTCGATGATGGCGTGGGCGTTGGTGCCGCTCATGCCGAACGAGGAGACGCCGGCGCGGCGCGGGGCGTCGGCGGTCGGCCATGCGACGGGTTCGGTGAGGAGCGAGACGGCTCCGGCTTCCCAGTCGACGTGCGGGGTCGGCGCATCCACGTGCAGGGTCTGCGGAAGCATGCCGTGGCGCATCGCCATGACCATCTTGATGACGGCGGCGACACCGGCGGCGGCCTGGGTGTGGCCGATGTTGGACTTGAGGGAGCCGAGCCGCAGCGGCCGCTCCGCCGGGCGGTCCTGGCCGTACGTGGCGAGCAGGGCCTGCGCCTCGATGGGGTCGCCGAGGGTGGTGCCGGTGCCGTGGGCCTCGACGGCGTCCACGTCGGCGGAGGTCAGGCCGGCGTTGGCGAGGGCCTGGCGGATGACGCGCTGCTGGGCGGGGCCGCTGGGCGCGGTCAGGCCGTTGCTGGCGCCGTCCTGGTTGATGGCGGTGCCGCGGACGACGGCGAGGACGTGGTGGCCGGCCGCGCGGGCGTCGGAGAGGCGTTCCACCAGCAGCATGCCGGCGCCTTCGCCCCACGCGGTGCCGTCGGCGCCCGCCGCGAACGGCTTGCAGCGGCCGTCGGGGGCCAGGCCGCGCTGGCGGCTGAAGGAGACGAACGAGCCGGGGCTGGCCATGATCGCGACGCCGCCGGCGAGCGCGAGGGAGCACTCGCCGCTGCGCAGGGCCTGGACGGCGAGGTGCAGGGCGGCGAGCGAGGAGGAGCAGGCGGTGTCGACGGTGACCGTGGGGCCTTCGAAGCCGAAGGTGTAGGCGATGCGGCCGGAGGCGACGCTCGCGGCGTTGCCGGTGACGAGGTAGCCCTCGAACCCGTCGGCGGCGTCCTCCAGTCGGGGGCCGTATTCCTGGGTTTCGGCGCCGACGAATACGCCGACCTGGCCGCCGCGGAGTCCGGAGGGGTCGATGCCGGCCCGGTCGAAGGCCTCCCAGGAGGTTTCCAGGAGGAGGCGCTGCTGGGGGTCCATGGCGAGGGCTTCGCGCGGGGATATTCCGAAGAATGCGGCGTCGAATTCGTCGGCGTCGTGGAGGAATCCGCCTTCGCGGGCGTACGTGGTGCCGGCGCGGTCGGGGTCGGGGTCGTAAAGCGAGTCGAGGTTCCAGCCGCGCCCGGTGGGGAATTCGGAGATGGCGTCGGTGCCGTTCGCGACGAGTTCCCAGAGCGCTTCGGGGGAATGCACGTCGCCGGGGAACCGGCAGCCGATGCCGACGATGGCGATGGGTTCGTCGCTGCTGATGGCGGCGGTGACGGGTGCCTCGGCGGGGGCGGTCAGGCCCAGGAGCAGGGCGTGGATCCGGCGGGCGAGGTGGGCGGGGGTGGGGTGGTCGAAGGCCAGGGTGACCGGCAGGCGCAGGCCGGTGCCGGCGACGAGCCGGGCGTGCAGGTCGACGGCGGCGAGGGAGTCGAAGCCGAGGTCGAGGAAGGAGCGTTGCGGGTCCAGGGCGGTGGGTGCGGCGTCGCGGAGGGAGGCGGTGACGAGGGAGGAAACCCAGTCGAGCAGCGTGGTGTGCTGCTCGGTCTCGGTCAGCCCGGCCAGCCGCTCGCGCCATCCGTCGGGCCCGTCGGTGCCGCCGCTCGCGGCGTCAGCGCCCGTCTCAGCGCCCGTCTCAGAGCCTGCGTCACCGCTGGTCTCACCGCCGCCGTCACCTGCGGCTCCACCGCTGTCGGTGCCATGGGGTTCGCGCTCGGTTCCCTGGGTTCCGCCGGCCTCGGAGGCGTCGTCGGTTTCGGCAGCGAAATCCTGGGAATCGTTCAACATCGCGCGCTCCATCACTCCGTGCAGAGAAACCTAAGACCAGAGATGACCCTGGCACGGGAGGGGCTCCACAGAAACCCCTAACGGTCCCCTACGGGCCCCTATGCGGGGGCCCCAGGAAAGGCGTCGTGATTCAGTGGGCGCGCCGCATCATAATGCCCCCGGAGTATGGGCGATTGCAAGAATTCCGAATGTCTTTGTCATCGGCCGATTCCGGATTCGCCGTCCGGGAGCGGGCGGACATGGAGACGGAGGGGCGGCCGGGGGGACCGCCCCTCCGTCTCCCGGGGGTGCGCCAGTTGGTTATCGGGGGTGGTGTCCGTCGGTGGTCAGCGGCGGGCGGGGTGCCGTTCGATGAACGGGGCGAGCAGGCCGGGTACCGCCTCTTCGGCGAGGGCGAGGCCTTCGGAGACCGAGACGTCGCGGACCTTGTAGACGCCGCTTCCGGCGGCGGTGGCGGCTCCGAGGGTGAGCAGGCCGGCCTTGCGCTGGAAGACGGAGCGGGTGATGGACCAGCCGATGATCCCGTCGCGCTGGACGGCGGCGGTGCGGCGGGTGAAGGTGCCGGCGCGGGTGACGAGGTAGGGGCCGTGGACGGCGTGGCCGAGGTTGCGGTAGGCGTCGTGGGCGAAGGCCAGGCAGACGGGCAGGAGCACCAGGACGGTGATCCAGCCGGTGTGTACGAGGGCCGGTGTGAGCCACAGGCCGAGGCCGACGAACGGTGCGGCGATCAGGACGACCCAGCGCAGGGCGCGGTTGATCCTGCGCCGCAGGGCGGCGCGGGGATGCGGTGCGAGGTCCGCCTCGTCGGTCGGGGACACGTCCCCGCCGAGGACGTCGGCGGCGATCCGGCGGGCCAGGGCCAGGGGTACGGGCGGGGTGAGCCGGCTGCGGCTGCTGTTCTCGTCCTCGTCGCCGAGGCCGCTGGCGACGGCCTTGACGCGGGCGCCTCCGGCCCAGCGCAGCAGCAGCGGCTCGGCCACCTCGACGCCGCGCAGCCGCTGTTCCTCGATGCTGACGGAGCGGGTGATGAGCAGGCCGCGGCGGACGCGGAGCATGCCCGTCTCGGGGCGGTCGAGGCGGTAGCCGCCCCAGCCTTCGATGAAGGTGGCCGTGGAGCCGGCGACGCCGATCAGGACGATGACGAGGAGGGCCACGAGGATGCCGTACCAGAGCGGTACGGAGCCGAAGCGGTGCTCCAGGTCCTTGACGATGCCGAGTTCGAGGGGGTCGATCTTCATCTCGTGCAGGGTGCGGTAGACGCTGCCGACGGCGATGAAGACGCCGCCGACGCCCCACAGGGTCAGGGGTGCGTACCGCAGCCACGCCCAGTCGAGTTCGGCGATGGTGGTGTCGGTGTCGCCGTCGGCGGTCCGCAGCCCCTGGCGGGCGTGGCGGAGTTCGCTGAGCCGGCTGCGCAGCGCGTCGGCGTCGCGGTTGCTGAGGCCGTCGAGGGACAGGCCGCCGCCGGAGGAGGCCTGGTCGCCGGTGGAGACCTTCAGGGAGGTGAGGCCGAAGATCCGGTGGAGGGGGTTGGCGGTCAGGTCGACGCTGCGGATGCGGTCGACGGGTACCGAGCGCTGGCTGCGGAAGAGCCATCCCTTGTGGAGTTCCACCCGGTCTTCGGTGACGCGGTACCGGGTGGTGATGAGGCGCATCAGGCTGATGCCGGAGATGACGAGGCAGGTGATGAGGAACGTGGCGAACGTGATCAGGACCTGGAGGTTGACCTCGCCGCCGGTGAGGACGGTGGTGGCTCCGAAGGTGGCCAGCGGTGTGGCCACCACGCTCAGGTTGACGAGGAACAGGCGCGGGTTGAGCCGCCCCCACGGGTCGTCCTGGGCGTGCTTCGCCTCTCGTACCGCGGTGTCCGGTGTCACGTGGCGTCTCCCGGTACGGCCTGGGTGGACCTGGTCAACTGCTCCACGAGTTCGGTGGCGGTCCCGTGGTCCAGCCCCTTGATCTTCACGGCGCCGGAGGAGGAGGCGCTGGTGACGGTGATGCCGGAGAGCCGGAACATCTGCTGGAGCGGGCCGCGGAGCATGTCGACGGTCTGGACGCGGGACAGGGGGACGACCCGCCAGCGCTGCCAGAGCCATCCCGAGGCGGCGTAGACGGCTTCGTCGGTCATCTCCCAGCGGTGCACCCGGTAGCGCCATATGGGCATGACGCCCATGTAGAGGAGGCCGGGGACGAGGGCGGCGAGGAAGAGCGGTCCGAAGACGAACCGGGCCGGTGCGATGGTGAGGTACAGCACGCCGAACACGAGCGGGAGCGGCAGGGCGAACAGGGAGGACTGGAGGGTCCACCATCCGATCGCACGGCTCTCGACCCGGTTGCGAGGCGGACGGAGCCTCAGTTCTTGGTTGTCTAGCACTGCCTCACCCTGGTTCCTGAAGGATTCTGATTCGTCGCCGGTCGACTCGTACCGCATTGCTTTCAGTTCGCTCCCCGGTCGGCGACCGGTGCCGTCGCGGTGCGTACGGTGCGCAGCCGGGACAGCAGGACGGCGGCCCGGGCCGTCACCATCGACAGCGACATCAGCGCGAGGGAGCTCACGAGGACCTCACTGCCGCTGAGTTGATAGTCGGTGGTGAAGCGGGTCACGGAGGCGTCGAACCAGTGCTCGCAGCCGTACGCGAAGAGGATCTGGACGGTGGAGAGGAGGGTCCAGACCGCTGCGTGGCCGGGTCCGCCGGTGCTGCGGATGCCTCCCGCGCTGTCCCGGTGGGCGGTGAGCAGGGAGGTCGCGCCGAGACCGCAGATGGCGCCCATGCCGATGCCGGCGAGGTGCAGCGATGTGTCGTTGCCCGCCGTCGGGAAGGAGTGTACGCAAGCGGCGGCGGCGAGGACAGCCACCAGTGTGGGGCCGGCGATCCTCATCACGGTGATGCGCCGGTTACCGGAGTCGGACGCGAGGATGACGGCCAGGATCGATCCGCAGGTGATGAGCGCCGTAGTGAACTGACCCACGTGACCTGACCCGTCCTTTCCGCGTTCCCTCGGAATCCCTTGTCGCGGTTCCTTCCGCTGGTTCCAACGTAGGCGGGGCGGCCGGGTCCGGGGGACGACCGATCGGTGGGACCGGCTGTCAACCGATCGACGGACACCGGCGGACCTCGTGGTAGGACTGGTGCCGTGCACATAGATTCTCAGGCGGAGGTCCCGCGGACGGCCGCGAACTACGGCCCGGACTCGGGAAGCCGCTGGTTCGGCCTGTGGGACGGCTATTTCGCCGCCTCGTACCTCGTCACCGTCATCCTGCTGTTCACCTCGGCCGAGAGCCAGGCCCACCGGGCCCTCGCGGTCGGCGCGCTGACGCTGATCGTGCCCTGGTACGCGGGGCTCGGCCGGAGGCTGATGCTCCACCGGACGGCGGGGCCGCGGAGCATCGTGTTCTCCGCCGGGCTCCTCCTGCTGTTCGGTTCTGCCAGCATGCTCGATCTCGCGGGTTCCTTCGCGCTGTTCGCGGTGGTGCCCATGCTCATGATGAGCCTGTCGGTGCCGCCGGCGATCGTGCTGGTCGTACTGGCCAACCTGTGGCCGGTGACGGTGGTGTGGCTGCGGGGCGGGGAGTTCGATCCCCACATCCTCTCGGTGCTGCCCATATCGCTGCTGGGCATCGCCCTGTCGGTGCTGCTGGGCCTGTGGATCACCCGGGTGGTGCGGCAGAGCACCGACCGGGGCGAACTGATCAACGAGTTGCGGCGCAGCCGGGAGCGCGAAGCCCGGTTGTCCCACCAGGCCGGCATCTCCGCCGAGCGGGAGCGGCTGGCCCGGGAGATCCACGACACCCTGGCGCAGAGCCTGACGAGCATCATCAGCCTGGTGCAGGCGGCCGAGTCGGAGGTGGTGGGCAATCCGGAGCGGGCGCGGTCCCGGCTCGGGCTGGCGGGCCGGGTCGCGCAGGACAGCCTGGCCGAGGCCCGCGGGTTCGTCTCCGCGCTGACCCCGCCGCCGCTGCGGGAGAGCTCGGTGGTGCAGGCCGTACGGCGCCAGGCCGATCTGCTGAGGGAGGAGACGGGGCTGACGGTGCGGTGCTCGGCCCGCGGCGAGGAGCGGTCGCTGCCGATGGCGGTCAGCGTGGTGCTGCTGCGTTCGGCGCAGGAGGCGTTCGCCAACGTGCGCAAGCACGCGCGGAACGCCCGTAGGGTGGAGGTGCTGGTGGCGTTCGCGCCGGACACGGTACGGCTGGTGGTCCGCGACGACGGCGCCGGTTTCCGTGCGCAGGACGACGGGCGGGGCCCGGAGCCGGCGGACGCGCGGGAGCGCGGGGCGGACGGCGAGCGGAACGGTTTCGGGCTGCGCGGCATGCGGGCCCGGGTGGAGGAGATCGGCGGCATGGCACAGATCAGCAGCACCCCGGGTGCGGGCACGGTCATCGAGGTGACGGTGCCGCTGGGCCCGGTGGCGCGGGGGTCGGCCGGTGAGTGAGCGCGAACCGATCGGGGTGCTGCTCGCCGATGACCATCCGGTGGTCCGGGAGGGCCTGAGCGCCATGCTGGAGCTGGACGAGGGCATCCGGGTGGTGGGGCAGGCGGGTTCCGGTGAGGAGGCGGTGCTGCAGGCCGGCCGGCTGCGGCCCGACATCGTCCTGCTCGACCTGCGGATGGGCGCGATGGACGGGGTGGCCGCGACCGGGCACATCCTGCGGGAGTCGCCGCGGAGCAAGGTGGTCATCGTGACCACGTACGAGGACGACGCCGACATCCTGCGCGCGGTGGAGGCCGGCGCGGCGGGCTATCTGCTGAAGGGCAGTTCCCGCGAGGAGCTCGTGAACGCGGTGAAGGCGGCGGCGCGCGGTGAGACGGTGCTGACGCCGTCGCTGGCGCCGAAGCTGTTCCGGGCCCGGGTGGTGGAGGCGCCGGTGCTGTCGGAGCGGGAGTGCGAGGTGTTGCAGCTGGTCAGGCAGGGTCTGACCAACGCGGACATCGGGCGCCGGCTGTTCATCAGCGAGGCGACGGTCAAGACGCACCTGTTGCGGTCGTTCAAGAAGCTGTCGGTGTCGGACCGCACGGCGGCCGTGATCACGGCGCTGGAGCGGGGCCTGCTGTCCTGAGGGGCCACGGCCGCGAGGGCCCGGCCGTACCCCTGGGGCGGGGTACGGCCGGGCTTTCGCGTCCGGGTCTCAGGCGGTGCCGGGCAGGCTCAGGTCCCACAGCCGGGCGGGCAGGTCGCGGCGCCGCTTGACCTTCAGCTTGCGGTAGATCCGGGTCAGGTGCTGCTCGACGGTGGAGACGGTCACGTACAGCTTGGTGGCGATCTCACGGTTGGTGTGACCGCGCGCCGCGAGCAGGGCCACACGCGCCTCGGCCTCGGAGAGCGCCTCGGCCTCGCCGGCCGCCGGTTCGGCCTCGCGCCCGGGCGGGGCGGGGACGGCCTCGCCGTCGCCCTGTCCGGGGGTGAACTGGAGGCACAGCGGCTGTGCCCCGCAGGACTTGGCGACGTGCCAGGCCTTGCGTACGAGCATCCGGGCTCGGTTGAAGTCCCCGGCGGCGCGGTGGGCGCTGCCCAGTTCCCCGAGCGCCACGGCCAGTTGGAGCCGGTCCTCGCCCTGTTCCAGGGCCTCGACGGATTCGGTGAGCCGTTTGACGCGGTACGCGAGGTCGCCACTGGTACGGGCGAGGGCGAGCAGCAGGGCGCCGCGGGCGCGGCTGCCGGGCGGGCCCGGTTCGCGCTGCTTCTGCTGTTCGACGTACTGCCGGGCGCGGGACACGTTGCCGATGGCGAGCCAGGCCTCGGCGGCGTCCAGCCGCCAGGGTGCCAGTTCCACGGCGTCCATGCCCCAGGCCTGCATCAGTTCGCCGCAGGTGAGGAAGTCGCGGACGGCGGCGTGGTAGCGGCCGGTGGCGAGGTGGCAGCGGCCCCGGGCGCGCAGGTAGTGCAGCCCGACCTGCGTTTCCAGCATGGTGTCGGGTACCGGCTGTTCGAGCAGGCTCATCGCCTCGTCGAGGTTGCCCATCTGGGTTTCGGCCTCGATGAGGATGGCCAGCGGCAGTGCGATGGCCACGCCCCAGCACTGCGCCGATATGAGGGACATGGCCTGGCGGGCCTGGGCGGCCGCACCCGGCAGGTCGCCCTGGCGGAGGGCGACCTCGGCCCGGACCACGCCGAGGGCCGCCTGCCAGGTCGGGGCGTTGCGGGCGGAGCATTCGCCGAGGAGCCGGTCGATCCAGGTGAGGGCGAGGTCGAGGCGGCCGGCGTAGACGAGGGCCAGTACGGCGAGGACGAGGGGGGTGAGGGTGCGGTCGCTGAGGTGGTAGCGCTGGAGCACCCGGGTGGCCTCGGCGACGGCCGCTTCGCCCTGGCCGCCGCGCAGCGCGGTCCGCATGGCCTCGACGGCCGGGATGTGGGCGTCGTCGGGCATGTCGTACGGGGCTGCGCCCGCCGCGCCCGCCCCGGTGGCCGGGGCCGGCGTCCGCGGGGCGCCGGGCCGGGCGGCGTAGGGGGCGCCGGTGGTCGCGAACGCCTCGCGGACCGGCGGGCTGACCACGGAGAGCCAGCTCTGCGCGGCGGCGAGGGTGGCGGGGCGGTAGGCGAAGGACCCCCCGGCGTCCCGGGCTTCCTCGGCGGCGGCTTGCAGGCGGCGTATCTCCTCGCTCGCCTGCCGGGCCTCCCCTATCCAGGCGAGGCAGGTCACGGCGTGGAGGAGGTCGCGGTCGGTGAGCCGGCCGGCGCGGAACTCCCGGGACAGCTGGCGCAGGTGGCCCTCGGCGGCGACCGGGCTGCTGCGCCAGACGATGCTGACCAGGCGGGACTTCAGAGCGGTGCGGCAGGGGCCCTCGGGGCAGGAGTCGACGGCGAGCTCTCCGCACCGCAGGGCCAGCTTCGGGTCGCCTTCGACGAGGGCGTACTCGGAGGCTTCCTGGAGGACGGGGATCGCCCAGTCCGTCACCGGCTTGCGGGCGGCGAGGAGGTGGCGGGCGATGTCGAGGGCGGGTGCGCCTTCCTGGTGCAGCAGTCGAGCGGCGCGCTGGTGGAGCAGGGACAGCGCCCCGGTCGGGGTCGCGGCGAGCACCGCGGCGCGGGTGGCGGCCTCGCGGAAGGCGCCGCCGCGCAGGATGCCGCAGCGGTTGAGGTCCTGGACGGCCAGTTCGGCGGTCTTGACGTGGACGTCGGTGATGCGGCTGAGCACGAGGGGCGGGCAGGTGTCGCCGAGGACGGCGATGCCGCGGGCGATCGCCAGCGTCTCCGGGTCGCCCCGGTGGAGGCAGTCGAGCACGGCGCGTTCGAAGGCTTCGGCGGGGGCGAGCGGCTGGAACGGCTCGCTGTCGCCGAGGACCGTCAGGCCGTCCTCCAGCAGGGCCTTGACCAGCAGCGGGTTTCCGCCGGTGGTTTCCTGGCAGTCGGCGGAGACCCGCTGGGCGGCGGCGGTGGAGAAGTGGCCGGCCAGTACGCGTCCGGTTCCGTCGGCGCTGAGCAGCGGCAGCCGGATGGTGGTGCAGTGGGGCTGGCGCTGCAGCTCGGCGTGGAAGGCGAGTTGGGCGGGCAGCAGTCGTACGGCCTCGGTGAGGACGATGAGGACGCCGGCCTGCCGGACCCTGCGGGCGAGGCAGAGCAGGAAGGCGCGGGAGAGTTCGTCGCCGTGGTGGACGTCGTCGACGGCGATGACGAGGGTGCGGTCCCGGGCGATCCGCAGCAGCGAGGCGCAGATGTGCGGGAGGACCCGCATTCCGGCCTCGACGCCGCCGGTGGCGTCCTCGGCGTCGGCGATCTGGGCGGCGACGCCGTCGAGCAGGGCGGTGGCCTCGGCGTGGACGGCGGGCTCCAGTGGCGCGGCGCTGTCGAGGACGCGGCGCAGGATGCCGAAGGGGAGGTAGCGCTCCGCGCGGGATCCTGCGGCTTCGAGGACCAGTACGCCTTCCGACATGGCGTGTTCGGTGAAGTGCTCCAGCAGGGTCGTCTTGCCGCCGGCGATCGGCCCGCTGATGACGGCGACGCGTCCGCGGCCCCGCCGGGCGCTGCCGAGCAGGTCGTCCAGCGTCTCCCACTGCTTGTCGCGCTCGACCAGCCTTGCCACCAACAGGTTCCCTTCCCCCGAGTCTTCTGTACGTGTGCTGCTGCGCTGCACTGCGTCGTTCCTCCTCGCGTCCCGCCTCGTGGGCGGGGCGGGCCGCCGGGGCGGGGCCGGTTCCCTCCGTGCGGGGAGGGCTGTCCGGCCCGGCCTCGGGGCCCGTTCTCGTCCGTTCGCCGTCTGGGGTGCCGCTGGTCACGCGGTTTCCCGGCGGGCGGCTCAGCCCTTTCGGACGGCCGCTGCGAGCTCCTCGGAAACGACCTTCAGGATCTGCGGCTGATGCTGGGCGAGGAAGAAGTGACCCCCGGGATAACGGTGGATGTCGAATGCCGCGCGGGTGTGCCCTCGCCAGGCGTCGGCTTCCTCCCGGCTGGTCCGGGGGTCGGATTCGCCGGTCAGCACGGTGATGGGGGTGTTCACCGTGTCCTCGGGCGCGGCCCGGTAGTTCTCGATCGCGGTGTAGTCGCTCCGGATGGCGGGGAGCACCATGCGCAGGATCTCCTCGTTGCCGAGGATCGCGGCGTTGGTTCCGCTGAGCTCCCGCATTTCGGCCACGATGCCGTCGTCGTCGCGCAGGTGCACGGTCTCGGGGCGGTGGCTCGACGGTGAGCGGCGTCCCGAGGCGAAGATGTGGACGGGGTCGAAGCGGTGCTCGCGTTCGAGGCGGCGGGCCACCTCGAAGGCGAGGACGGCGCCCATGCTGTGGCCGAACAGGGCCAGGGGACGGTCGAGCCAGGGCACGAGCGCGCTGGTCACCGCGTCGGCGTAGACGCCGATGTCGGTGATTCCCGGCTCGTGCCGGCGGTCCTGGCGTCCGGGGTACTGCACGGACAGGACGTCCACCTCGGGGGCGAGCGCCTGGGACATGGGGTAGTAGAAGGAGGCGGATCCCCCGGCGTGCGGGAGGCAGACCAGTCGGATCGGGCTTTCGTCCGCGGCGTGGTAGCGGCGGATCCAGCCGTCGGCATTCTGCTTGTCGATCAAGGGGATGAAGACTCCCTGTTCCGGCGCGGACGCGGCGCGCTGGTTCGTTGGCCGAACTCTTCCACCGCGTCCGTACGCGTGTTCCGTTGTACTCATGTCTAGCAGAGGGTCAATGCCGTCAGTACCCCTACGTTGGACCCCTATGGCGGCCGGAAGTCCCCTGACCCGTACCCCTCGGGGGCCGCTGCGGAAACGGACCCGCGCCGTCGAACGCCCGCCGTCCGCAAGGCCGGTGGGGTGTGAGGGGATGGGCCGTACGGAGCCGGGGGGTGGGGCGGGCCGTCGGCGCGCAGCTCCCTTGTGGCGATCACGGCTCCAGCCTAGGAACGGCCGCTTCGCCGCCGTAGGGCCGAACGTCCCGTCGGCACGGGGCACTTGGGCCCCTCTCGGCGCGAGCCGGAGCGGGTCGGCGCGTCATGGCGCCGCCCCGGGGCCGTCACGGGGCCGTCACGGCCGGATCAGGACCTTCAGCGCCTGACGGTCGGCCATCGCCCGGTAGCCGGCGGGGACGTCGTCGAGGCCGACGGTGCGGTCGAAGACGCGGCCGGGTTCGGCCGTCCCGTCGAGGACGTCGGGCAGCAGTTCCTCGATGTACGCGCGGGCGGGAGCGACGCCGCCGGTGAGGGTGATGTTGCGGAAGAACACCGGCAGGTCCATGGGCACCTCCGGGTACTGCGGGGCGCCGACCCGGCTGATGGTGCCGCCGTCGCGCACGACGCCGAAGGCGGTCTCGATGGCGGGCCTGAGGCCGACGCACTCCAGGACGGTGTGGGTGCCGTCGCCCGCGGTCAGCTCGCGCACCTTCTCGACGCCTTCCTCGCCGCGCTCCTCGACCACGTCGGTGGCGCCGAAGTCACGCCCGAGATCGGTGCGGTCCTTGTGACGGCCCATCAGGATGATCCGTTCGGCTCCGAGCCGCCCGGCGGCCAGTACCGCGGACAGTCCGACGGCGCCGTCCCCGATCACCGTGACCGTCGTACGCGGTCCGACGCCGGCGGTGAGCGCGCAGTGGTGGCCGGTGGGGAACACGTCCGAGAGGGTCAGCAGCGACGGCAGCAGGGCCGAGTCCTCTCGGACGGGCAGTTTGACCAGGGTGCCCTCGGCCTGCGGGACGCGCACGGCCTCGCCCTGCCCGCCGTCGACGTCCTGCGCCCCCCAGAAGCCGCCGTGGCGGCAGGAGGTCTGAAGGCCCTCGCGGCAGAAGTCGCAGGTGTTGTCGGCCCACACGAAGGGGGCCACGACCACGTCCCCCCGGCGCAGCCCGGTCACCTCGGTGCCGGTGTCCTCGACGACGCCGAGGAACTCGTGGCCGATCCGGTCGCCCTGGTCCGCGGCGGGCTTGGAGCCGTAGGGCCACAGGTCGCTGCCGCACACGCACGAGCGCAGGACCCGCACCAGGGCGTCGGTGGGCTCGCGCAGGACGGGGTCCGGGACGTTCTCGACGCGTACGTCGCCCGCGCCGTAGATGAGGGTCGCTCGCATGATGCCTCGCCTTTCGGTCGGTGCTGTCGATCGCCCCCCTCCACCGTGGCGCCTGCCGGGCGCGGCCGCCACGCGGGGCGGCCGCGCCCCGCCCGCGCCGCGGATGCCGGTGGCGACGCTGGGCCCGTCCGTCCGGCCCGGTCAGTGGGCCTACGGTTCGAACGATGCGCGCAGGGCGGGGAGCAGGACGCTCTCGGCCCAGTCGATGAAGGGGCGTTGGTGTGCTCCGCCCACCTGTACGAGCGCGATCTCCGTGAACCCGGCGTCCGCGAACGGGCGGACCGCGTCGACGAACTCGTCGGTCCCGTCCCCGCAGGGGATCGACTCCGCGATGTCCTGGGGTCG
Source organism: Streptomyces sp. ADI95-16 (assembly GCF_003721495.1). Classification (NCBI taxonomy): domain Bacteria; kingdom Bacillati; phylum Actinomycetota; class Actinomycetes; order Kitasatosporales; family Streptomycetaceae; genus Streptomyces; species Streptomyces sp. ADI95-16. The sequence continues at coordinate 1,080,160 of NZ_CP033581.1, forward strand.
CACGTACCGCGTGGCCTGGTCGAACGCTGCGGGTCCGGGCAGCTCCGCGTTGACCCGCCAGCCGCCCGCCGACCAGCGGAACTGTTCGTGGGCGCGGGCGACGGCCGCGTCCCGGTCGGGGTCGTAGCAGACCGCCAGCTGACCCACCCTGGGCTTGCCGGCGCCTCCCGCGCGGTCGAACGCCTCCAGGAGTTCCCGGTCGGGATCGATGGCGATCACCAGGTCGGCGAGCCGGCCCGCCAGGTCGCAGGACCGGTCCCCGGAGACCGCGACGCCGATGGGCGGCGGCTGCTCCGGCAGGTCCCACAGCCTGGCGTCCTCGACGTCGAAGTACTGCCCGTGGTGGTTCACGCCGCCGCCGGCGAAGAGGGCGCGGATGATCTCCACCGCCTCCTCCAGCATCCCCAGCCGCACGTGCGCGGCGGGCCACCCGGGGCCGACGACGTGCTCGTTGAGGTTCTCGCCGGAGCCGAGGCCCAACCGGAAGCGCCCTTCGGACAGCAGTTGCAGCGTCGCCGCCTTCTGGGCCACGACCGCCGGGTGGTAGCGCACCGTCGGGCAGGTCACGTACGTCATCAGGGGGATGGTCGTCGTGGCCTGCGCGGCGGCTCCCAGGACACTCCACGCGTACGAGGAGTGCCCTTGGGCGGCGAGCCAGGGCGAGTAGTGGTCGGATGTGACGGAGAAGTCGAACCCCGCCCGTTCGGCGGCGGCCACGTGCTCCACCAGCTCCCGGGGGCCGGCCTGCTCGGTCATCATCGTGTATCCGAATCGCACCATGTGCTGCGCCTTACCGGTCTCCCCGGCCGCAAACCCGGCGGGCCGGGCTCAGGCGGCCGCCGCGTCCTGGTCCGCTCCGGACCGGAGGGACTCGACGGACTGGATCGCCTGGGAGGCCGTTGCGTGCACCTCCAGCCCGTGCGACCGCAGCGCGCCCTGCGCTTCGGACAGGTGGCGCGCCACCACGGCCAGCGAGGCCCCGGCCGCCCGGCACAGCCGTTCGGCGCGCAGTACGGTGCTCACGACGGCGGCGCCCGCGGCCGGGGGCAGTTCCATCACGACGGTACGGGGCCGGTAGCTGCCGAGCAGCGCTTCGAACTCCCAGACGGCGGCGCCGCGCGTGCCGACATCAAGGCCTTCGTGCAGCCGGACGATCAGAACGCCGCCGTCGAACAGATGAGAGAGCAGCACGGCCTCCCCTTCCCCTCTTGTATTGACGATTCACCATGGAAATGCCCGGCCGGAAGACCGCTACACGCAGCAAACCGCACTCAGTACGGAAAATTTCCTTGGATGCCGGGGCAGGAACTGGCGGGAACCACCCTGCGGTACTGAGCGGACCGGTCTACGCGGGCCAGGTGCCCGACACACGGCGGACGGCCACGGCGCCGGACCGCTCGACGGCGGCCTTGACGAGGGCGAAGATCGCCCCCTGGATCGCCGCCGCGAGCAGGATCTCCCGCCACTGGCGTTCCTCGTCCATGGCATCGGGGGCGTCGTCTTCGTGCCCCGCGAGCTTCCACACCTGTTTGAACAGCGTCCCGGCCAGGAGTCCGGCCCCGGCCCCCAGGGCCAGGGCAACCGGCTTGTAAGCGACTTTCGATGCCTTCATGTCCCTCCGCCTGCCCGGGCGGGCGCCCCGTACGCGTTCGAGGCCGCGCCACTTGGGTAGGCGGACGGGGTGAGCTATGTGCATCGGGGCCAGGAGTACTCCCGCGACGACCGGTACGTCACCACCCGGATCACCGCGGACGGACGCGAGGGTTTCCCGGTCGAGCCCGGCCGCTACCGGCTGGTGGTCAGCCGTGCCTGTCCGTGGGCCGGTCGGGCGGTGATCGTGCGGCGGCTCCTGGGGCTGGAGGCGGCGCTGCCGATGGCCGTGGCCGGGCCCACGCACGACGAGCGCAGCTGGACCTTCGACCTCGACCCGGGGGGCCGTGACCCGGTGCTGGGCATCGAGCGGCTGCGGGAGGCCTACCTCGCCCTCGATCCGGACTACGGCCGGGGGATCACCGTCCCGGCGATCGTGGACGTGCCGACGGGCCGGGTCGTGACCAACGACTTCCCGCGGATCACGATCGACATGTCGCTGGAGTGGACGGCGCACCACCGCGAGGGGGCGCCGGCGCTGTACTCGCCGGCCGCGCGGCCGGAGATCGACGCGGTGAACGAGGTGGTGTACGCCGATGTGAACAACGGCGTGTACCGGGCCGGGTTCGCGGGGTCTCAGGAGTCCTACGCCGCCGCGTACGAGCGGCTCTTCGGCCGGCTCGACTGGCTGTCCGAGCGGCTGGAGGGCTCCCGCTACCTCGTCGGGGACACGGTCACGGAGGCGGACGTACGGCTGTTCACCACGCTGGTGCGCTTCGACTCCGTCTACCACGGCCATTTCAAGTGCAACCGGCAGAAGCTGTCCGAGATGCCGGTGCTGTGGGCGTACGCCCGGGACCTCTTCCAGACCCCCGGATTCGGGGACACGGTCGACTTCGACCACATCAAGCGGCACTACTTCCTGGTGCACGACGACATCAACCCGACCGGGATCGTCCCGGCCGGCCCGGACCTGTCGGGCTGGCTCGCACCGCACGGCCGCGAGGCACTGGGCGGCCGGCCCTTCGGTGACGGCACGCCGCCCGGCCCCGTCACGGCCGCCGAAGCCGTCCCCGCCGGCCACACCCCGCTCGCCGCCGGCTGACCGGGAACTTCCGCCCGGGCCCGTACGACTACGTCACGGCAGGCGCCGAGTACGAGAACCCGGAGTGACGATGACGCAGCGGCCGCAGTCCCCAGCCCCGGCAGCGAGCGGGATCGCGAGGTGGGCGCCGCCGCCGGCGCTGGTCGGGTTCCTGGTGCTCCTCGGGCTGATGTTCGCCGGGGCGTACGCGGTGGGGGCGGCGGCCGGTCCGGTGGCCCCCGGCATGCGCTCCTCGGACCCGGGCACCACCGGGTCCGAGCGGGGCCCCCTGGGGCCGCACGGGCACGGCGGCACGGGTGACGCCCGGTGACGACGGAGCGGACGGACACCCTGGCGAGCACCGATCTGGTCGTGGGCGGTATGACCTGCGCGGCCTGTGTGAACCGGGTCGAGAAGCGGCTCGCCCGGATCGAGGGCGTGAGCGCCACGGTCAACCTGGCCACCGGGCGGGCCAGGGTGAGCCATCCCGAGGCCGTCACGGTGGGAGACCTCCTCGCGGCGGTGGAGCGGGCCGGCTACAGCGCGGAACTGCCCGCTCCGCCCCCGCCCCGGCGGACTCGGCCGTCGGATCCGCCGGATGCGTCGGGTCCGGCGGGATCACCGGGGTCCGGCCGCGATCGCGAGGAGCGGCAACGGCTGCTGGTCACCGCCCTGTTGTCGGTTCCGGTCCTGGTGCTGTCGATGGCGCCGGTCCTGCAGTTCCGCAACTGGCAGTGGCTGTGCTTCGTGCTGGCGGCGCCGGTCGTGGTCTGGGGCGCGTGGCCGTTCCACGCCCGGGCCGTGCGCGGGCTGCGGCACGCGGCGGCGACGATGGACACCCTGGTGTCCCTGGGCGTGGCCGCCTCGTTCTGCTGGTCGGCGTACGCCCTGTTCCTCGGTGGCGCGGGCACGCCGGGGATGCGGATGCCCTTCACCCTGCTGCCCTCCGCCGGCGGGGAGGTCGCGCACGTCTACCTGGAGGCCGCGGTCGGGGTGCCGCTGTTCGTCCTCGCGGGGCGCTTCCTGGAGTCCCGGGCCCGTCACGGCACGGGGGAGGCGCTCCGCTCGCTCGCCGGGCTGGCCGTCAAGGACGTGACCGTACGGGAGGACGGCGCCGAGCGGCTCGTCCCGATCGAGCGGTTGCGGGTGGGGCAGGAGTTCATCGTCCGGCCGGGCGAACGGGTCGCGACGGACGGGGTGGTGGTCTCCGGGAGTTCGGCGCTCGACCTCTCCCTGGTCACCGGCGAGAGCGAGCCCGTCGAGGTGGGCCCGGACCGCCCGGTGGTGGGCGGTGCGGTCAACGCGGGCGGCCTGCTGGTCGTCCGGGCCACGGAGGTCGGCGCGGACACCCGGCTCGCCCGCATCACCCACATGGTCACCGAGGCACAGGCGGGCAAGGCGCGGGCGCAGCGCCTGGCGGACACGGTGGCGGGTGCCTTCGTTCCGGTGGTGCTGGCCCTGGCCGTCACCGTGCTCGGCTTCTGGCTCGGCGCCGGGGCCGATCCGCAGGCGGCCGTGACGGCCTGTGTCGCGGTCCTGGTCGTGGCGTGCCCCTGCGCGCTGGGGCTGGCGACGCCCACCGCCCTGCTGGCGGCGACCGGCCGGGGTGCCCGGCTCGGGGTGCTGGTCAGCGGGCCCCGGGCGCTGGAGACCCTGCGGCACGTCGACACGGTGGTCCTGGACAAGACCGGCACGCTGACGACCGGCCGGATGACCGTGGCCCGGGTGACCGCGGTGCCCGGCGGGATCGGGCGGGAGCGGGCGCTGCGGCTGGCCGCCGCGGTGGAGCGGGGCTCCGAACATCCGCTGGGCCGCGCCGTGGTCGCGTACTGCGGGCAGCAGCTGCCCCGTCTGCCGCTCCCCGAGGTGACCGGCTTCCGGGCCACCGCCGGTGTCGGTGTGACCGGGGTCGTGGAGGGGCACCGGGTCGAGGTCCGCGCCGCAGGCGCGGATGCGCACCCGTCGCTGGCCGAGGCGCTGGCCGAGGCGGAGGCCGCGGCGCGGACTCCGGTCCTGGTCCGGGTGGACGGGGCGGACCAGGCCCTGGTCTGCGTCGGCGACGTCCTGCGCCCCGGGAGCTACCGGGCCGTCGACCGGATACGGCGCCTGGGGGTACGGCCGGTGCTGGCCACCGGCGACCGCGCGGCCACCGCGGCCCATGTCGCGGCCGCGCTCGGGATCGAGGAGGTGCGCGCGGGCTGCTCGCCCGAGGACAAGGCGGAGCTGGTGCGGGAGTTGCGGGAGCAGGGGCGGCGGGTCGCGGTGATCGGCGACGGGGTCAACGACGCCGCCGCCCTGGCCGGCGCCGATCTCGGCATCGCGATGGGGAGCGGAACGGACGTGGCCATCGGCGCCGCCGACGTCACGCTGGTGCGCGGCGACATCGAGGCGGTCGCCGACGCCGTCCGGCTGGCGCGGCGGACGCTCGGGACGATCCGGCTCAATCTCGTCTGGGCCTTCGGCTACAACGCGGTGACGCTGCCGCTGGCCGCGGTGGGGTTGCTGAGCCCGATGGCCGCGGCGGCCGCGATGTCGGTGAGTTCCCTGATGGTGGTGGGCAACAGTCTGCGGCTGCGGACCTGGCAGCCGTCGCCGCGCGCCCGGCGGACGCGTCCGGGCGGCCGGGCGGAAGGTACGGGGCGATGACGCGAGCGAGTTCGGCTGAGGGCCGGGGCGGCCCGCGCCCGGCCCGGCGGCGGGTGGGCGAGGCGCTGTCGGCCGCGATCGCCCCGCTGGCCGCCTGTTCGGTGGCGCTGGCGGCGCTGACCGTGTGGACCGCCTCCGGCGCCGCGGGCAGTCCGCCGCGGATCGCCGCCGGCAACGGCCGCGTCTTCCTTCCGTACGGCGACAGCCGGGACACGGCCGCCTTCTTCGAGGTGACCAACATCGGCGGCGGCGAGGACCGGTTGACGAAGGTGACCTCTCCTTCCGACGCCGTCGGGAAGACGATGCTGAGCCGGCACGAGAGCTCGGGCCGCGGGGCCGACACCATGCGGATGACGGAATCCGTCCGGGTCCCCGCGGGCGCCACCTTGGCCATGTCGCCCTTCGACGTGAGCGTCATGACCCGGATGAACTCCCGCTGGCGCGCGGGCGAGGTGGTGCCGTTCGTCCTCCACTTCCGCCACAGCGCGCCGGTCGAGGTACTGGCCGTGGTGGTGCGGCCCGGCAGCTGACCGTGCCCGCCGCGGACCTGCCCGGGTGGCGGCGCCGGTGACGGATGTGCCGCCCGCCGGAACTGGAAGCCTCCCGCGCCCGACTAACGCGGAGTGAAGGGCGGCGGGCCACCCGCCGCCGGCACCTGGCGACGGAGCGGGGAAGGGGCGTGGAATGGGCGGACTGGACGTACACATGCGGGGGGTCGCCTGCCGCCATGGCCGGGTCGAGGCGGTCGCCGACGTGGACCTGAAGATCTCGGCGGGCGAACGCGTGGCCCTGACCGGGACCAACGGTTCGGGCAAGACCACGCTGCTGCGCGCGGTCCTCGGGCTGCACCGGCAGGTCAGCGGTTCGATCCTGGTCGGCGGCCGGGGCACCGGCTCGGCGGCCGAGTGGGCGTGGCGGCGGCGGTCCTGCGCCTGGATCCCGCAGAAGCCGGCGGCCGGCCGGTTCCCGCTGCTCGGGGACGAGTTGCTGGCCAGCGGCGGCGCACCGGCCGAGGCCGCCGAAGCGGCGCGGAAGCTGGGGGTCGGCTCGCTGGTCGAGCGGCCGCTGCACACCCTCTCCGGGGGGCAGTTGCAGCGGATGTACCTGGCCCGGGCCATCGGATCGGTGGCGGCGGGCGCCGAGGTGCTCCTCGCCGACGAGCCGACCGCCGCGCTGGACTTCGGCGGGCAGGAGGAGGCGGCCGACGTACTGGCGTCGCTGCCGGTGACGCTGATCGTGGTGACGCACGACCGGGCCCTCGCCGAGCGCTGCGACCGGGTGCTGGAGATGGCCGCGGGCCGGCTGCGGGAGGTCGCGTGATCCTCGCGACGGCCGACGTCGGCGAGCTGCTGGGGCTGGTCCCCGTCCAGCGGGCGGGCGTGGCCCTGCTGCTGGCGGCGGTCGGCCTGCCCGTGATCGGGGTGGTGATCGTGGGGCTCGACATCATGCCGGTGCGCTTCGCGATGATGCACGTCGCGCTGCTGGGCATCGCGGTCGGGCTGCTCACCGGTCTCGACCCGATGCTGTGCGCGCTGGTGGCGTGCGCCCTGGCCGGTGCGGGGGTGGCCCCGCTCGCCCGTACTCCGGACGGGCTGTCCGGGGCGATGGGGCTGCTGATGAGCCTGGCCATCGCCGCGGCGCTGCTGCTGCTGGCGGTGTCGGGGGTCAACGCCTCCGGGGCGTTCGCGCTGCTGTGGGGCTCGATCCTGTCCGTGGGCACCGCCGATCTCGTGGTGCTGGGCGCGCTGGCCGTCCTGGTGCCCGCGCTGTTCTGGTGGCGGCGCCGCGAGGTGGCGCTGCTGCTGTACGACCGGGAGCTCGCCCAGTGTTCCGGTGTTCCGGTCCGGCTGCTCACCGCCGTCCTGCTGGTGCTGGTCGCGGTGGCGGTCGCCGGGGCGATCAAGCTCACCGGCGCGCTGCTGGTGGACGCCCTCACCCTGCTGCCGGCGCTCGCGGCGCGCCGCCTGGGCACTTCGCTCAGGTCGATCACCCTGTGGGCGGTCGGCATCGGCGTCGCCGTGAACCTGACCGGGTTCCTGATCGCCCTCTGGCTCGACTGGCCCCCCGGGCCGGTCCTCGTCCTCACCGCCGGGACGCTCGTCCTCGCGGTCCATCTCATCCCCGAACGGAGAATCAGCACATGGCGCGCACCCGCGTCCGATTCGCTTCCTTCCTCGCACTGAGTGCGGCTCTGGCCCTCGTCACCGGCTGCGGGAACGGCGGCGGCGACACCGGATCGAAGGACGGCAAGAACAGCCACGACGGGAAGCCGGTCGTGGTGGTCACCACCACGTGGGAGGGCGCCTTCGCCAAGGCCGCCGGCGCCGAGGACATCAAGGTGATCGTCCCGCAGTCCGTGCACCACGCCCCGGACTACGATCCGAAGCCCTCCGACCTCGCCGCCGTCGGCAAGGCCGACTTCGTCCTGTACGCGCCCTTCGAACCGTACGCGGCGAAGATCAAGGAGGCGGCGGGCTCGAAGGCCGAGCTGGTCGAGGTGAACCTCGACAACGACGCCGACAAGGTCAAGACCGAGGTGGCCCGGCTGGGCAAGCTGTTCGGTACCGAGGACGCCGCCGCGAAGTGGACGGCCTCGTTCGACACCGAGTACGCGAAGCTGTCGAAGGACGTCCAGGGCTCCTGGCCCGGCGGGAAGAGCCCGGTGGTGGTCAGTCAGGTGTTCACCGTCTGGTCCGCGAAGCTGTCCGGCGCGACCCCCGTCGGCACGTACGGGCCCGAGGCCGTCACTCCGGCGCAGCTCGCCGAGCTGTCCGCGAAGAAGCCGGCCCTGGTGCTGGACAACGCGCACATGTCGACCGGGACGGTCCTGCCCGACTCGGGCGCCAAGCAGGTGAAGATCGTCAACTATCCGGGGAACGACCTCGACCTGCTTCCGGTCTACCGCAACGCGGCCGCGGAACTGAAGAAGGCCATGGGCGCCTCCTGACGTACGGACGAAGAGAGGGCGGGCGAGCACCGGGAGTGCTCGCCCGCCCTTTCGCGCGCTACGTGGACGGGTCCCGGCGCCGCCGCGCCGCCGGCGGGGTCAGCTCGCGCGGGTGAGCGGGGGCGCGGGGGTCGCCGCGGAGACGGCGAGCGGGGCGTGCGCCAGGCGCTCGCGCAGGGCCGCGCGGTCGGGCTTGCCGGCCGGGGTCAGCGGGAGCTCGGCCACCAGCAGGAGGTGTTCGGGGTGCTTGCGCCGCTCCAGTCCCCGCCGGGTGAGGTGTCCGGTCAGCGAGTCGAGGGTGGGCGGCTGCGCGCCGCGCGCCACGACGCACGCCGCGAGCCGCTCCCCCATCAGTTCGTCGGGTACGCCGACGCAGACGACGTCCCGTACCTGCGGGTGGGAGCCCAGCTGCCGCTCGACCTCGGCGGGGCTGATGTTGGCGCCGCCGCGGATCACGATGTCCTTGAGGCGGCCGACGACGTGCAGGACGCCGCCGTCGTCGATCAGGCCGAGGTCCCCGGTGCGGACCCAGCCCTCGGGGGTGCGGTAGCGGGCGTCCAGGTCGGGGGAGGCGACGTAGCACATGGGGGTCATGGGGCCGCGCGCGATGATCTCGCCGATCTCCCCGTCGGCCAGCTTCTCGTGCGTGCGCGGGTCGGTGATGCGGATGTCGGCGACCCGGGGGTCGGGGCGGCCGGCCACCACGCCCGCGCCGTCCGCGTCCGGGACCTCGTGGCCGAGCCCGGTGTGGCAGTTGACGCCGTCGGCCGAGCCGTAGAGGTTGACGACCGGGCAGCCGAAGGCCCGGCTCGCGCTGCGCGCCGTGGTCTCGTCCAGGGCCGAGCCGCCGAGGACCAGGGCCGTGGGGGACGGCAGCGCGCCGTCTTCGGGCCCGCTCCGCTCCAGCCGGTCCAGCATCATCCGGACCATCGTGGGCACGCCCAGGATGTGCGTGGGCGCGTGCTCGCGCACGGCGGCGAGGGCCGCTTCGGGGGTGAAGTGGTCGAGCAGGATGAGCGTCCCGCCGTGCCGGGCCAGGGTGACGGCGGTGCCGTTGGAGCCGAAGGCGGAGCCGAGCGGCACCAGGAACAGGCATCTCGGCGGCGCCTTGTCGGGCATCAGGGAGGCGAGGAAGTTGCCGCGCCCGCCGGCCAGGGCGTTGTGGGAGTACGCGACCATCTTCGGCTCCGCCTCCGAGCCGGAGGACACCAGGATGCGGGCGGCGCTGTCGGGGTCCGGGCGGGCCGGGACGAAGTCGGTGGCGTCGGTGCGCAGCAGCTCGTGCAGCGCGACCGTTCCCTCGGGCGCGGCTCCGGCCCGTCCGGCGGCGATGACGTGGCGCAGCGCGGGCAGGGCCGGGGCGAGGTCGCGCAGGCCGGCGGCGTGGTGGTCGCCGCGGTGCTCGACGGCGGCGATGACCGCGACGGCCTCGGCCCGGCGGAGCAGGCATTCGGCCTCCAGGCTGCCCCGGCCGACCGGGAAGGGCAGCGCCACCGCGCCGAGGGCGGCCAGGGCCAGCTCGGCGATCACGGCGCCTCGGCCGCCCGGCAGTTGTACGCCGACCACGTCGCCCGGCCGGATGCCGAGGTTCCTGAGGCCGGTGGCCAGACATCGCACCTTGCGGTCCAGGGCGGTGTAACAGAGCGTTCCCTTGGCGTCGATGACAGCGGTGGCGTGCGGGTCGGCGATCTGGCGGGCCCGGAAGAGGCTGTAGAGGTCCAGGTCGGGGCAGGTGCCGTCGGTGGCCCACGAGCGGCGCAGCCCGGCGGGCAGCAGGTCGTGCAGTGCGACGGTCATACGAGGCTCCAGGGGTCGGGAACGGCGGGGGCACCGTGCTCGTCGCGGCTGATCGAGCCGGCGAAGCGCGGGTCGTGGTGCAGGTCGGCGGGATCGGCGGTGACCGCGGTCGCGGTGAGGCCGTGGGTGCGCAGCTGGGCGAGCGCGGCGCCGGTGGGCAGGCTCGTGAGGTCGTACGCGGCGGCGGCCGCCCCGCAGGCGTCGGCCGGGGCGATCCAGCCGTCGGCGGTCGGCAGGGGCCGGCGGAACCCGGCGGGGCGGCGGGGCTCCTGGCCGCGCCGGGCCCGGCGCAGGGCGGGGCCGAGGAGCACGTCGGAGGCGCCCAGCAGCGAGGAGTCGACGCGCACTCCGCGCCCGCCGCGCTCGCGGGTCAGCAGTCCCGCCAGCACGGCCTCGGCTCCCACGAGTCCGCCCAGGACGTCGAGCAGGGTCATCAGGGAGGGCGCGGGTACCTCGCCCAGGGGGCGGGCGGCCTCGCCGACGCCGGTGCGGGCCTGCACCATGAAGTCCGTGCCCATCGGGGCGCCGGCGATGCGGTTCGTCCCCCAGCCGCCCGTGTAGGCGTAGACGAGCGCGGGGTTGACGGAGGCCAGGTCCTGGTGGTCGAGGCCCAGCTCGGCCGCCTTGCCGGGGGCCCAGTTGTGCAGGAACACGTCGGCTTCGGCGGCCATGCCGAGGAGCCGGCGCCGGTCGTCGGCGGACTTGATGTCGATCTCGACGGCGTCCTTGCCGCGGTTCAGGGCGAGCCAGCGGGCGGAGGTCCCCGAGCAGGTGGGGGGCATGCCGCGCAGCGGGTCGCCGCCCGGCGGCTCGATCCGGATGACGTCGGCGCCGAGCAGCCCCAGCAGGTGGGCGGCGAGCGGTGCCTGGATGCGGCGGCCGGCCTCCAGGACGGTCAGCCCGGCCAGCGGCCGCGCGGCGGTGGGCGTCACCCGGGGGATGCGGTGGCCGGAGCCGTACGGGGCCAGCTCCCAGGGCGCGGCGCCGTCGTGTTCGGCGGCGCGCTCGGCCAGGGTCCGCAGCCGGCAGACCTCGGCGCCGGTGCCCGCGGCGGCCTCCCGGACGCGCTGCCAGGTGTGGGCGCGGGTGGTGGTGTGCAGTGCGTCGGGGAAGGGTGCGCAGGCGGTGGCGTAGCGGAACTGGAAGGGCCGCCAGCCGGCCCGGATGGCGTCGGAGGGGGCCGCGAGGGCCCGCCAGAACGCGGCCCAGGCTCCGGGGTCCAGGGTCTCCAGTTCGAACAGGGTGCCGTCGGCCGAGGTGAACGGGGGTCCGCCGGGGGAGATTTCGGCGGCTTCGCCCTCGTCGGCTCCGGCCGCCGCGAGGTACTGGGACACGGCGAGCAGTCCGGCCCGGTCGGCGCTGGTGCCCACTCGGGCGGCCGGGCCGCCCCTGGCCTGGCCGACCAGTGCGGCGAGCAGCCCCTGTACGGCGAGTACGCCCGTCGCGGTGGCGGCGTAGTCGACGGCGAGGCCGCGCGGGGCGCCGTCGCGTCTGCCGTGTACGGCCATGATGCCGGTGGCGGCCTGGACGGTGGCCTCGTCGGTGATGCCGCTCGCCCGGTCCATGGCCCACGTGACGGTGGCGCTCTGCTCGCTGAACCCCGCACCGGACAGCGCGAGGTGCGCCGCTCCGTCCGCATCCGGCCCGGTCCGTCCCGTCTCCGTGCGGGCGCCCAGGAGGCGCAGGTGCGCGGCGGCCGGGCCGGCCAGTTCGGGCGGTCCCGAGGCGGCGAGCCGCAGCCCTTCGAGTGGCTGCACGGTCTGAGTGATGGCTGGTGACGCCATGCCTCTCCTCTTCTCCTGGCGCGCGGCGGTGGCCGGCGCCCTGGATGTGCGGTACGCGGGAACCAGACCGGGTGCGCACCCGACCAGTTCCTCGGGAAGGCAGTCGGACAGCCGTTCCCATGGGTTCCCGGCAGAGTGGAGGAAACTGGTGGAGCACCGAGGGGACGCGGACCGCGACGGCCTTGAACCCGAGGGCGGAACAGGGGAGTTGAGGGACCGGGTCGCGGAGTTCGTCCGCCGCCGGGTCATGCCCTGTGAGCCCGTGCTCGACGCGGGCGGCCCGGCGGCGGCCGCCGCCCTGCGGCAGTTGCGCGACGGGGCGAAGGAGGCGGGCCTGTGGGCGCTCCCGCTGCCCGTCGAACTGGGCGGCCAGGGGCTCCCCCTGGCGCGCTACGCCCGGATCGCCGAGGCCGAGGGGGCCAGCGACCACGGTCCGGCGGCCCTGGGCTCCGCTCCCCTGCTGGACGTGACGATGCTGTGGAACCACGGCGGCGACCGGATCCGCGAGCTGTATCCGAAGCGGCTGACCGCCGGGGAGCTGCGCGCCTGCTACGCGATGACCGAACCCGGCACACCGGGCACCGACCCCTTCCTCACCGCGACGCGCGCCGAGGAACAGGCCGACGGCAGCTGGCGGGTGAGCGGCCGCAAGTGGTTCACCTCGGGCGCCGCCGAGGCCGATGTCGTGACCGTCCTCGCCCGCACCGACGGGGAGGACGGCGACCGGAGCGGGCTCTCGCTCCTGCTGGTCCCGACCGGCTCCCCCGGCTTCCGCGTCGTGCGCGAACTCCCCGTGTTCGGGGCCACCGGCCAGTGGGAGATCGAGTTCGACCGGGTGGCCGTGCCCGCCGACCACCTGGTCGGCGGGCGCGGGCGGGCGCTGGCCGTCGCGGGCGAGCGGCTCCAGCTGGGCCGTACCCTGCGCTGCCTGCGCTGGCTCGGCCAGGCCCAGCGCGCCTTCGACTTGATGTGCGAGCGCGCGGGCTCCCGTACCGGATCACGCGGTCCGCTCGCGGACCACCAGCTCGTCCAGCAGCACGTCTTCGAGGCGCTGCTGGCCCTGCGCACCACCCGGCCGCTGGTCCACGAGGCGGCGGACAGGATCGCCGCCGGGCGGGACGCACACGTCGAGGTGGGTCTGGCGAAGGTCGCCGCTGCCCGGATGCTGCAACAGGTCGCGGACGCGGCCATCCAGGTCCACGGCGCGGCCGGGCTCGGCCCCGACACCCCGCTGCCGGCGCTCTTCCGCACCGGGCGCGCGGCGCGCATCCTCGACGGCCCGGACGAGCTCCACGTCACCTCGGTGGCCCGGCGGGTGCTGCGTACGTACGGGGCCCGCGGGGGGTAGGTCCTGTCGCCGGAAGCGGCGCCGGCCGGGCCCGCGGCGTCCGGCGCCGGGCGTCGCGGGTCCGGCGCCACTGCGCCGACCGGGCCTGGCCGGCGCGGCGGTTCAGACGTCCCGGACGTCGGCCAGGCCGGTGAGCGCGGCCAGACCGAGCGCCAGGAAGAAGTCGCCCCACACCAGCTCGTGCCGTACGGCCGTGCCCTGCTCCGCGTCGTAGCAGCCGTCCAGCAGCATGCCGCGGGTCAGGTGCTCGCCGACCAGGCGTTCCAGGACCGCCGTCGCGCGGTAGGCGTACCCGGCCGCCCGGGGGCCCGGCAGGCGGGCGAGTTTGAGCAGCGCGACGGCCGCGATGGCGGCGGCGGAGGTGTCGAGCGGGCCGTCGGGCCTGGCCTCGTCGGCCGGGGGGACCAGGGGTGCGCCGGGCCCCGTCCACGAGGTGGCCAGCCGCTCGGCCACGGCCTCCAGGCGTCCCGGTGTCCGCCGGGGAACACCGGGACGGTGCAGCGCGTCGGCCACCGCCAGCAGCAGCCAGGCCCGGCCCCGGCTCCAGCCGGCCGGAGGGCTCGCGCACTCCCACCACCCCGAGGCCGCCTCGAACGCCCGGGCGGGCACCACCCGCCCGCCCTCGCCGAGGCACAGGTCGAGGTGCCGGTACAGGTGCGAGGCGGCCGCCTCGGCGCCCCGCGGGCCCTCGGCGGCGAGCAGCGGCACCATGCCGGGCACGCCGTCGACCCGGGCCAGCAGCCGGGGGCCGCCGAAGGCCGACCCCCAGGGCACCAGGGCGAGTTCGGGGTCGAGCGCGGCCAGCGCGGCCCGGGACGCCCGGGTCCGCAGCTCCCGCGCCCCGGTGTCGCCGTCGGCGAGCGCGGTCCCGTACCAGAGGATCAGCCCGCGCGTGGAGGTGTCGGCCTCCACCCAGTCGGCCAGCCGCGCCGTGCACGCGGCGGCGGCGGCCCGGTCGTCCGCGGCGCCGGTGTGCCGGGCCCGCAGCCACAGCAGTCCGGCCCAGAAGCCGCCGGTCCACGAACCGCGGCCGGTGGTCACCCACCGGCCGGTGTCCGGGTCGGCGTACAGCGGGAACCGGTCGCCGGCCTCCGCCCGGGTGGCGGCGGCCCGTTCGAGTACGTCGGACAGCGCGCGCCCGGCCCAGGGCGGCGGGGTCATGCCGCGGCCTCCGCGCCCAGGAGCCGCCGTTCACGGACGGCCCAGGTCAGCGCGACGGCGCCGGCCGCGGCGAACTCGGCGGCGACCAGCAGCCAGCCGGGCCCGTACCGGCCCGCTTGCGCCAGCGGTCCGAAGAGCGGTGGCCCGAGCGCGAACCCGGCGAAGAACCCGGCGGCGACCAGGGCGGAGTCCTGCCCGGCCCGGCCCGGAGCGGCCCGCTGCATCACCAGCACCATCGAGACGGCGTTGCCGGAGACGGCGAACACCCCGACGGCGACGGCCGCCACCCAGACCAGCGGCGCCGCGTACGGCGCGGCGGCGAGGAGTCCCGCCGCGAGCACCGCCCCGCCCGCCAGCCAGCCCGGCAGCCACTCGGCGCGCCCCGGCCGGGCCGCCTTCGACCAGCCCACCCGGCCCGCGATGCCCGCGACACCGAGCACCGCGACCAGGCCCGCGGCCGCGTTCGGGCCCAGGCCGAGTTCCTGGGCGCCGAAGAGCGCCACGTACGTGTTGACCGAGGCGATTCCACAGCCCAGGAAGAGGGAGAAGACCGCCAGCCAGGCGATGGCGCCGCGCGGCACGAGCGAGGAGCGCGGCGGCGCCGCCTTCGCCGGGGGGTCGGCGGGCAGCGCGCGGTGCGCCCAGAGGGCGGCGAGCGCGGCCGTGGCCGCGGCCGTCCAGACGGCGCCGCGCCAGCCGATCCCGCCGGCCAGCGCGGCCAGCGGGAGCCCGGCGGCGAAGGCGCCCAGTTGCACACCGGACTGCTTCATCCCGGTCACGGGCCCGCGGCGGCCGGGCGGGACGGCGGCCAGGATCGCCTTGTTGGTCGCGGGATTGGCGAGGGCCTGCGGCAGGCCGCCCAGCGCGACGGCGGCGAGGAGGAATCCCGGCCCGGGCGCGGCCCCGATCAGCGCGAGGGCCGCCGCGGACACGAGCAGGAGGACGACGAGGGAGCGCCGGGGCCCGATCCGGTCCACGACCCGGCCGCCGACCGGCGACAGCGCGGCCGCCGTCCCGAACCCGATCGTGGTCGTCAGGCCGAGCACGGTCGCCGACACGCCCAACTCGCGCACCAGCCTGGGCCCCAGGGCGCCGAGCAGGAACAGCTGCAGCATCGAGAAGGCCATGGCACTGGTGAGCAGCGCCGTCAGCCGGCCGTCCGCCCCTGGTCCGGCCGCCTTCGCCGGCGCCGTCTGTTCCCCCACCGCTGACTCCGTTCCCGTGGCTGGCACTGCGGTCCACGAGAGGAGTCGGCCCGGTGAACAGCCCAGTTCCCCCTAGCCGTTGTGGTGTGCGCCACAGGGAATTTTGTCATCTGACATCAGTTTCCGGCTCCCCCCGGTGATCAATCCCGAGGGGGTGCAACGATGAGTCAGCCATGAACCCAGGTCGGTACTGCCGCGCGATCAGGGCCGCGATGTTCGCGGTCACCTGTGTGCTGCTCGCATCCCTCGGCCACGTCCTCATGTCGCGGACCGCCGTCGCGTGGTGGGCGATGGCCGTGGCCGTCGCGGCCGTCGGAGCGGTCGCCTGGGTCCTCGCGGACCGTGAACGCGGCCTGGCGTCCGTCACCGCGGCGACCGTCGCCGTCCAGGCCGCCCTGCACACCGGGTTCTCCATGGCGCAGGCGGCGGCGCACCCGTCGGGACCCGGTCCCGGGGGCGGCGCGGCCGCGCCGCCCGGCGCGGGCGGCCACGTCCACACCATGGCCGCGCACGCGATGGCCGACGGCGGCACGACCGTGCCGATGTCGATGACCCTGCCGATGTCCGTGCCGATGCCGATGCCGGCGTCCATGCCGGCCGGGCACGCCATGGGCTCCGTGTCACCGGTCGGCATGCTCGCCGCCCACCTGCTCGCCGCGCTGCTCTGCGGCCTCTGGCTCGCCTACGGGGAACAGGGCGCGTTCCGGGTCCTGCGCGCCGTCGCGGGCTGGCTCCTCGTACCCCTGCGGCTGGCCTTCCGCCTTCCCGCGCCGCCCGACCGGCCGCGCCTGACCGCGCGCCGGGACGGCGGCTCCCGCCCGCCGCGCGGGCTCCTCCTCGCCCACGCCATCACCTCGCGGGGCCCACCTGTCGGGATCGCTGTCATCTGACAGCCGGCACACCGACGCGCCCCGGCCCACACCGCCGCGCGCCTCGGTCATCGGCCATGCCGTCCGGCAGGCCGTACCGCTCACCGGCCCGACCCGCCCGCAGTGCGTTCGCGGCGCCGGATCCCGGATCCCGGATTCCCAGAAGGACATCAGGCGATGACCCCTGCCCTGCTTCCCTGTCCGACCGTCACCGAGACGGCGCCCGCACGCCACACCGGCGGCCCGGACGAGTCGACCACCCTGCTGGCGCTCGCCGCCCGCGACGGCGACCCCGACGCGGTGGACCGTTTCGTCCGCGCCCTGCACCGCGACGTGTGGCGCTACGTGGCCTACCTCAGCGCCGATCCGCAGTCGGCGGACGACCTCACCCAGGAGACCTTCCTGCGCGCCCTGGGCAGCCTGCACCGGTTCGAGGGCCGCTCCTCCGCCCGGACCTGGCTGCTGTCCATAGCCCGGCGCACCGTCATCGACAGCCTGCGCCACAAGGCGGCCCGGCCGAAGATCTCCGACCGGGACGACTGGCAGACCGCCGCCGAGCAGACGCAGCCCCGCGGCCTGCCCGGCTTCGAGGACGGCATCGCCCTCGCCGAACTCCTGGCCACGATCCCCGCCGAGCGGCGGGACGTCTTCGTCCTCACCCAGGTCCTCGGACTCCCCTACGCCGAGGCGGCGACCGCCCTCGGCTGCCCGATCGGCACGATCCGCTCCCGGGTGGCGCGTGCCCGGGCCTCCCTGATGGAGCTCCTCACCGACACCGGGACCCCCGCCGCCCCGCCGGCCGCGGGTCCCTCGGCGGGCGAGCGGGCGGGCGCCCCGGGCGGCGCCTTGCTGGCGAGGGTGGCCTGAGGGGCCGTCACCGGCGGACGTCGGGGCGGCCCGGTGCGCGCGTCTCGCACCGGGCCGCCCTCCCCGCCCTCCCCGCCCTCTCCGGCCGGGCCGCGCGGGGTCAGGTTCCGATGACCTGGAGCGCCGCCCACAGGGCGCAGGTCGCCGTGACCAGGGCGGCCGGGGTGGTGAGGAGGCCGAGGAGGGTGAACTCCTTGAGGTCGACCTCGTGCTCGTGGTGGTGGGCGATCCGGCGCCAGAGCAGGGTGGCCAGGGAACCGGCGTAGGTGAGGTTCGGCCCGATGTTCACGCCCAGCAGGACCGCGAGGACCATGCCGGGACCGGCCGGGGCGGCGAGGGGGACCAGGGCGAGCACTGCGGGCAGGTTGTTGATCAGGTTGGCGAGTACGGCGGCCACCGCGGCGGTGCCCAGGAGCGCGGCCAGGCCGGTGCCGTCGGGCAGCACGTGCGCGAGCGCGGCGCCGAGGCCGTTGTCGACGACGGCGCGGACGACGATGCCCAGGGCGAGGACGAAGGCGAGGAACGGCAGCGAGGCCGAACGCACGATCGCCGCCGGGGTGGTCTCGCGGCGGGCGAGGGCCCGTACGGCCATCACGGCCGCGCCGGCCGCGGCGGCCCACGCCGGGTCGACCCCCAGGGCCGAGGCGAGGGCGAATCCGGCGAGCGTCGCGGCGACCGCGCACAGCGCGAACAGGGGCATCTCGACCGGCTCCTCCGGTTCTCCCCCGGGGGTCGGCGCGTCGAGGTCCGCCGCGAAGAAGCGGCGGAAGACGGCGTACTCGACCGCGATCGCCACCAGCCAGGGCAGCAGCATCAGCGCGCCGAAGCGGACGAAGGTGAGCCCGGTCGCGCTGAAGGCGAGCAGGTTGGTCAGGTTCGAGACCGGCAGCAGCAGCGACGCGGTGTTGGAGAGGTGGGCGGTCGCGTAGACGTGGGGTTTGGGCCGGGCGCCCATCCGGGAGGCGGTGGCGAAGACGACCGGGGTGAGCAGGACGACGGTGGCGTCCAGGCTCAGCGCGGCGGTGATCACCGACGCGAGGCCGAACACCGCGCCGAGGAGCCGGCGGGGGCGCCGGTGGGCCCAGCGGGCCATCCAGGTCCCGCAGGCGTGGAAGAGCCCTTCGTCGTCGCAGAGTTTGGCCAGCACCAGGACGGCGGCCAGGAAGCCGATGACCGGACCGAGGCGTTCCGCCTCCTCGGCCACGTGGGCCCACGGGATCGCGCCGGAGGCGATCACGATTCCCGCGGCGGGCACGGCGAAGGCGGCCTCCGGCCAGCGGAAGGGGCGGATCACCGCGCAGACCAGCACGGTGACCAGGGCGGCGGCAGACAGGAACTCGACGAACATGTCCCCGATCATCCCCGCAACCCGCCCCACGGGCGCACATGGCACACATCGCGGGCCCGGCCGCGCACCGGCGCCCGCGAAGGGCGGCGACCGCCGCCAACTGACGGCCGCCGGGCGGCTCTCGGCCCTCCCCCTCGGGACAGGACGATGACAAGATCACAAAACTTAGGTTAGGCTAAGTTAAGTATTACCGACGAGGCGGACACCCGCCCGTGCCGAGGGGATTGCGGCAGTGGGACTTCCGATGGCCGAGCACTACCCCATGCCCACCGAGAACGCGCTGCCGCACTCCGTCGCGCCCTGGCGGATCGATCCGGGGCGATCCGCGCTGCTGGTCCACGACATGCAGAACCACCTGGTCCAGGCGTTTCCCGCCGGGGGCTCACCGCTGGTCGAACTGATCGGCAACATCGCCCGGCTGCGCGAGAGCGCCGCCCGGGCGGGGCTGCCCGTCGTCTTCAGCACCGAGCCGCCGCCCGGCCGGGAACGCCCCGGTCTCACCGACCGGCTGTCCGGACCACCGCCTGTGGGTGCTGACCCCGGGGCCGTCGCCGTGGGCCGGGGCCCGGGGCCGTGGCGGGAGTCATTCCCCGGTGGTCAGCCCGCCGCCCTCCGGGTGGAAGTAGTCGGCCGCCGACATCTCCGTCCCGTCCTCGGTGCGCACCCGTGCCACCGACAGCCCGCGGCCCGGCGCCCCGTCGGCCGGTCCCGCCACTATCACCAGGCCGTCGGTCCCCGAGCGCACCACGCGCCCGGGCGCGCCGTCGTAGCGGCCTTCGGTGGCGGTGGCCGCCAGGATCTCCAGGCGCCGCCCGCCGTGGTGGGTGTACGCGCCCGTCCCGCCCCGGGACCGGTCATGGACGAGGTTCTCGATGTCCTCGGCGGAGCGGTTCCAGTCGATGCGCAGGGCCTCCACGGACCGGGCGCCCGCCGGCCGCGGCCGGGCGGTGTCCGGCGCCGCGGCGCCCGGGTCCTCGTACACGGTGTGCGTCGGAGTGGTGTCGAAGTGCCGGTGCACCCGGCGCAGCAGGGAGCCGAGCTGGGCGCGCTCCGGTCCGCTCAGGGGCGCCAGGAACTCCTCGTCGGTGGAGGCGATGTCCGCGTTGAGGCGGCTGACCGCGGTGCGGCCCTCCCGGGTGAGTTCCACGACGACGCGGCGCCGGTCGGCGGTGTCGCGCACGCACTCGACGTACCCGGACCGGGAGAGGTCGTTCACGACTTTGACGAGGTCGCTGGCGTTCATGTCGAGCCGGGTCGCCAGGGTCCCCTTGGACTGGGGGCCCAGGTCGCAGAGCAGGGCGAGCACCGTCAGGTGCCACAGCCGCAGGCCGTGTTCGGTCAGTTTGGCCGTGAGCCTGCGGCGGGCCGCCTTGCCGATCGCGTACACCAGGTACGCGTTGAGGTCGAGCACGCTCGGCGGTGTCGCGCTCGTCGGCTCCGGTACGCCCCCGCCGCCCGTTCTCCCCCGCTGTCCGTCCCGCGCCGGGGCCGGTCCGTTCCCGGCGTACGCGGCGGCTCGGGGCTCGGAGGCCCCGGCGGCTCGGGGCTCGGCGGGCTCGGCGGCGGTCCCCGGCGCCGGTGGGGCGCCGAGGGGCAGGTCCGCGTGGGTCAGGGCGCCGAGTACGCGCGCCCAGTCGGCCTGGGTGTTCGCCACGCCGATGATGACGAACGGGGCCCCCGGGGCTCCCCCGTTCGTTCCCTCGGCCACCGGTTGTTCCATCAGCTTTCCCTCATTCCCCGTCCGTTCGTACATGCGCGGCCGCCGGAAAGACATCGCCGCCGCGCGGATCGGGAGATCCGCGCGACGGCGATGGTCCGGCCGGGCGGCCGAAGGCCGCTTCGGTGTGCGGCGCTCCGGGGGCGGACTGGTCAGGTCCGCCCCCGGTCCTTCAGGGCCTGCTGGTCAGGTATCCGCCCATCGAGGTGAAGTACTCCCTCGCGGGCAGCTCCCGGCCGTCCTCGGTACGGACCCGGGTGACGGCGAGTCCGCGGTTGCGCCCGGTGCGGGCGTCGGCTCCGGCGACGACGACCACGCCGTCGCCCTCGCGGTAGAAGATCCGGCCGGGCGTTCCCCCGTACCTGCCCTCGGAGACCACGGCGGCCAGGACCTCCAGGCGCCGGCCGCGATGGTGGGTGAAGGCGCTCGGGTAGGGGTGGGACTGGGCCCGGACCAGCCGTTCCAGGTCCTCGGCGGGCCAGTTCCAGTCGATCCTGATGTCTTCCTCGGCCCGCTTGTGGAAGAAGGTCGCCTGGGAGCGGTCCTGCCGGGTGAACTCGGTGTGCCCGGAGGCGATCAGGTCCAGCGCGCCCACGGTGACCGGGGCGATCAGGTCGACCGTCTTGTGGAACAGGTCGGTCGCGGTGTCGGCGGGGCCGACCGGTACCGCCCGCTGGACCACGATGTCCCCGGCGTCGAGCACCTCGTCCATCAGGTGGGCGGTGACGCCGACTTCGGGCTCGTTGTTGACGAGGGCCCAGATCAGCGGGGAGAACCCCGCGTACTTCGGCAGCAGCGAGTCGTGGATGTTGAGCGTGCCGTGCCGGGGCAGGGAGTAGACGCGCGGGGGGATCCAGGTGCGCCAGTTGTTGGCGACGATGATGTCGGGGTCCGCCTCCTTGAGGCGGGCCAACAGCTCTTCGTCGTCGGGGCGGTTGCGGATCACCACGGGTACGCCGTGTTCCGCGGCGAGGTCGGCGACCGAGTCGCTCCAGATCTTCTCGTAGGCGTGCTCGCTCTTGGGGTGCGTGACGACCAGCACCACGTCGTGCTCGGACTCCAGAAGCGCTCGCAGGGTGCGGTGCCCCCAGGTCTGATATCCGAACATGACGACCCGCATGCGGTTCCTCCTCAGACGAATGATGGATTACAACCAGTAAAGCAAGGCTTACCTAACTACGCAACATCCCCACTTTCGGGGCCCTTTGATCCCGAGATTCCCCCAGAAGGGAATCCTCTTCCCATCGACAGGGGCTTGCAGATCAGGTTAGCCTTCCCTAAGTTCTCCTGCAGTCGCACCTCGGCATGCCTTGTTTCCGCCCGCCCCTCACACCTGGCAGGCTGCCGTCCCCCCGATGGGAGTGACATGTCACAGGCTCCTCCTGACGATGCACCACTGATCCACGACCTCATTGGAATAGGCTTCGGGCCGTCCAACGTG
Source organism: Streptomyces sp. ADI95-16 (assembly GCF_003721495.1). NCBI lineage: Bacteria > Bacillati > Actinomycetota > Actinomycetes > Kitasatosporales > Streptomycetaceae > Streptomyces > Streptomyces sp. ADI95-16. Next base: position 1,101,964 of record NZ_CP033581.1, read on the forward strand.
GCCATGGCCATCGCACTCAGCGAGCACAACACGAGCGTCGACAGGCAGGACGCGGTCACCGCTCACTTCTTCGAGCAACAGCCGCGTTTCGGCTGGCACCGCGGCATGCTGATCGACGACGCCACCATGCAGGTCTCGTTCCTCAAGGACCTGGTGACCCTGCGGAACCCGGCGAGCGAATTCAGCTTCCTGTGCTACCTGCAGAGCAGAGGACGGCTCATCGACTTCGTCAACCACAAGAACCTCTTCCCGCTGCGCGTGGAGTTCCACGACTACTTCGCGTGGGCGGCCGCCAAGGTCGACGACATGGTGTCCTACGGGCACGAGGTCATCGCCGTACGGCCCGTCGTGCTCGACGGGGTCATCCAGTACCTGGACGTGATCGCGCGCTCCGGTTCGCAGCCGGTGGTCCACCGGGCCCGCAACCTGGTCATCGGCACCGGACTGCGGCCCCGGATGCCGGAGGGCGTCGGGCGCACCGACCGGATCTGGCACGCCTGCGACCTGCTGACGCGGGTGGATTCCCTCAAGGACACCACGCCCTCCCGGTTCGTCGTGGTCGGCGCCGGCCAGAGCGCCGCGGAGAACGTGGCCTTCCTGCACCGCACCTTCCCCGAGGCCGAGGTCTGCGCGGTCTTCTCCCGGTACGGCTACAGCCCGGCCGACGACAGCGGGTTCGCCAACCGGATCTTCGACCCGGACGCGGTGGACGAGTACTTCACCGCCCCGGAGGACGTCAAGCGCAAGCTCATCGAGTACCACGCCAACACCAACTACTCCGTGGTGGACATCGATCTGATCGACGACCTCTACCGGCAGCAGTACCAGGAGAAGGTGCTCGGCACCGAGCGGCTGCGCTTCCTGAAGGTCTCCCGCCTCAGCGAGGTGGTCGAGACGCCGCACGGCGTGCGCGCCACCGTGGAGTCCCTGGTGACCGGCGAACGGACCCCGCTCGACGCCGACGTGGTGATCTACGCCACCGGATACCGGTCGGCCGACCCGCTCGGACTCCTCGGCGAGGTGGGGCGCTACTGCCTGCTCGACGACCGGGGCCGGGTCCGGGTCGAGCGCGACTACCGGGTCACGACCGACCCCGAACTGCGCTGCGGGATCTACCTCCAGGGCGGGACCGAGCACACCCACGGCATCACCTCGTCCCTGCTGTCGAACACGGCGGTCCGGGTCGGGGACATCCTGCGGTCGATCGCCGGCCGCGGTCCGGAGCCCGCCGGCGGACCCCGCCGGGCGGCCGACGAGATCGGCTCCCCGCTCTAGGGCCTGTCTTTCGGATCATGCCGGGCTCGCGGGGCCTGGCACGCACCCTCGCCGCGTTGTCGTCGGTCGCCAACGCTCCGCGTTGGCTCCCTCCTCCGCCTTGCGATCGCACGCACCAGACCCCGCTCCCTGATCCGGCCCGATCCGAAAGACAAGCCCCAGTCCCACCCGCCGCCGTGGCGGCCCGGTGCGCAGGCAGTGCGCGCCGGGCCGGTGCGGCGCCCCGCACGCAGCACTCCGAAGTCCCCGCGAAAGGAAACACCCGTGCCCTTTGGTACACGCCCCGCGCCGACGCGGTTCACCGGCCTGCTCCCACGCGTCGCCGTCGCCGCGGCGGCCGCGCTCGCGCTGACCGCCTGCGGTGGCGGCGGTGACACCGACAAAGCCGACAAGGGCGGGGAGCCCGGCGCGGCGGCCGGCGCCTTCCCCGTCACGGTCGAGCACAAGTACGGCAGTACGACGATCACCGCGCAGCCGAAGAAGGTCGTCACGCTCGGCCTGTCCGACCAGGACGCCGTCCTCGCCCTGGGCGTCAAGCCGGTCGGCGCGGTCGACTGGTTCAAGGAGCAGCCGTACGGCAAGTGGCCCTGGGCGAAGGACCTGTGGGGCTCCACGCCCCCGCAGGTCGTCGGCGAGCGCGACGAGTACAACATGGAGAAGATCGCGGCGCTCAAGCCCGATCTGATCATCGCCCAGTACTCGGGCATGAAGAAGGAGCAGTACGACACGCTGTCCAAGATCGCCAAGGTGGTGGCGCAGCCCAAGGGCTCCGAGGACTACCAGGCGACCTGGCAGGTGATGACCCGGCAGATCGGCAAGGCCCTCGGCAAGGGCGCCGAGAGCGACGAGCTCATCGCGGGCATCGATGCGCGCTTCAAGGCGGTCCGGGACAAGCACCCGGAGTGGAAGGGCAAGACGGTCACCGTCGGGGAGCCCTACGAGCCGGGCAAGTTCTCGGCGTTCTCCCCCAAGGACCCCAAGGTCATCTTCCTGAGCGAGATGGGGTTCACCACCCCCGAGGCCTACCGCACGGCCCTCGGCAAGGAGAACGTCGCCGACCTCAGCTCGGAGCGCCTGGACGTCATGGAGGCCGACCGCACGGTCTGGCTCGGCAACGCCGAGACGGAGGCCGCCATGAAGGCGGACCCGCTCTACCAGAAGACCAAGGTGTACCGGGAGAAGCGGGACCTCTTCCTGCCCTACGACAGCCCGGACATCGGCGCGGCGCTCTCCTTCAACACCGTCCTGAGCATCCCGTACGCCATCGACCAGGTCGTCCCGAAGCTCGAAGCCATCAAGTAACGCAGGGCCACGCCGACGCGATACCCGACGCGCGAACCAGGGAAGGGCTGATCGAACGATGTCTGACGCCGCCGAACCGGACGAGCCGGCATCCGCCCCCCACAGCCCCGGCGGCCCCGAAACGGCCGTCACCGGGGGGCAGTCGGGGATCTGGCTGGCCCAGCGGATCGAGCCGGACAGTTCGGCCTACCACGTCACGTTCACCCTGGAGCTGCGCGGTGACGTCGACCTCGGCCGCCTGGCCGCCGCCGTGCGGCAGGTGGTCGAGGAGGCGGACTGCCTGCACGTCCGGTTCACGGCCGAGGCCGACGGGCGGCCCCGTCAGCGCGTCCACAGGTTCCCGGTGGAGGTGCCCACGGTCGACCTGCGGGACGCGCCGGACCCGGAGTTCGCGGCCTGGGACTGGCTGGAGGCGGACCGTCAACTGCCCATGGGCCTCGCGCGGGGCCCGCTCTTCCACCACGCCCTGATCCGTCTCGCCGACGACCGGGTCCTGTGGTACCAGCGCTACCACCACATCGTCATCGACGGCCTGAGCGTCGGTCTGCTCTCGCGCCGGGCCGGGGAGGTCTACGGCGCCTCCGGACCGGTCGGTGGGGCCGGCTGGGCGCTCCCGCCGCTCGCCGGCTCCGAGGCCGCCTACCGGGCGTCCGGGCAGTACGCGGCGGACCGCGCCTACTGGCTGGAGCGGCTCGCCGGCCGGCCCGACCCGGTCCGCCTGGTCGAGCGCCGGCCCTCGGTGATCGCCCACCGCGTGCGGTGCACCGACGAGTACACGGAGGCGGACACCGCACGGCTGCGGGACGCCGCCTCGGCCGCCGGGGTCCGTGTCCCGCGGCTGCTCGTCGCGGCCCTCGCGGGTTATCTGCACCGGGTCACCGGCGCGCGGGAGCTCGTCCTCGGACTGCCCGTCACCACCCGGCTGGACCCGGCGGCGGCGGGGGTCCCCGGCATGGTGTCCAACATCCTCCCACTGCGCCTGGCCGTCCGCCCGGGCACCACCGGGCGGGAGCTGCTGCGGGAGGTGACCGGGCGCATCGCGGAGGCCGTCGAGCACAGCCGCTACCGGGCCGAGGACCTGGCCAAGGACCTCGGTCTCGTCGAGGGCGTGGCGGAACTCGTCGGGCCGACGGTCAACGTGCTGCCCGGGACGGGCCGGCTGCGCTTCGGCGACCACCCGGGGGACCTGCGCCCCCAGTGGACGGGGCCGGTCAGCGACCTGGCCGTGACGGTCGGCGAGTCCCAGCGCGGCGCCGTCCGCTTCCACTTCGACGCCGACGCGGAGGTGATCGGCGACGAGGAGATCGGCGCCCACGCCCGGCGCTTGCGGATGGTCCTGGACGCCCTGATCGCTGACCCGGACCGGCCGGTCGGCCGGATCGAGCTCACCGCGGAACCAGAGCGGGAGCACCTGCTGACCTCCCTCGGCGTCGCCCCGCACGCGGTCCCGGAGGTGTCCTGGCCGGCCGCCTTCGCACACCGCGCGCGGCTCGCGCCGGAGCGGACCGCCCTGGTCTGCGAGGACCGCGTGCTGTCCTACGGGGAGCTGAACGCGGCCGCCGACCGGCTGGCCCGACTGCTGCGGGCGCGCGGGGTGGGCGCCGAGGACGTCGTCGCCGTGGCCGTCCCGCGCTCCCCCGAACTCGTCGTCTCCCTGCTGGCGGTGATGAAGGCGGGTGCGGCGTACCTGCCGCTGGACGCCGACCACCCCCGGGAGCGGATCGCCTACATGCTCGCCGACTCCGGCGCGCGGACGGTGATCACCACCCGGGAGGCCGCCGGAGGCCTGCCGGACGGACCGGCCGCCGGGCGGCTGGTACTGGACGACCCGGCCGTCGCCGCCGCCCTCGCCGCGCAGGACGCCACGGACCCCGGGGTGACGGTCCCCCTGGACGGGGCCGCGTACGTCATCTACACCTCGGGTTCCACCGGCCGCCCCAAGGGCGTGGTGGTCACCCACGACGGCATCGGCAGCCTGATCGCCACCGCCACCGAGCGGATCGGCGTGGACGAGGACAGCCGCGTGGTGCAGTTCGCCTCGGCCGGCTTCGACGTCACGGTGTGGGACCTGGTGATGTCGCTGTGCGTCGGCGGCCGGGTCGTCCTGGTCCCCGCCGAGCGGCGGGTCGCCGGAGCCGCCCTGACCGACTACGTCCGCGAGCACGGCGCGACCCACATGATCCTGCCCCCGTCCCTGGTGTCCGCCCTGCCGCCCGAGTGCGAACTGCCCGAGGGGGCGGTCCTCGTGGTCGGTACGGAGGCCGTGCCGGGCGAGCTGATCGCCCGCTGGGCCGGGCGGCTGCGCGTCGTCGTCGCGTACGGACTGACCGAGGCGACCGTCAACTCGACGCTGTGGAGCGCCGATCCGCTGCGCCCGGGACCGGCGCCGATCGGCCGCCCCGACCCCAACACCCGCGTGTACGTGCTCGACTCGGCGCTGCGCCCCGTTCCGGCGGGCGTCGAGGGCGAGCTGTACGTGGCCGGGCGCGGCCTCGCCCGGGGCTACCTGGGCCGGGCGGCGCTGACCTCGGAGCGGTTCGTCGCCGATCCGTACGGGGCGCCGGGCTCCCGGATGTACCGCACGGGCGACCGGGTGCGCTGGGCCGCCGACGGGAACCTGGAGTTCCTGGGCCGCGCGGACGGACAGCTCAAGATCCGCGGCCACCGGATCGAACCGGGCGAGATCGAGAGCGCGTTCATGGCCTGCCCGGGCATCGCGCAGGCCGCCGTGCTCGTACGGGAGGACCAGCGCGGGGCCCGGCGGCTGGTGGCCTACCTCGTGACCGGCGCCGACGCGGGGGCCGGCGAGGGCGCGGGCTCGGACGCCGGTTCGGACGCCGGTTCGGACGCCCGCGCCGACGCCGTGGTGAGGGCCGCCCGGGCCCGGGTGTCGGAGGTCCTGCCGGAGCACATGGCGCCCTCGGCCGTGGTGCGTCTGGAGGGGCCGCTGCCGCTGACGCCCAACGGGAAGCTGGACACCCGCGCCCTGCCCGCGCCCCGGTGGGCGGCGCTGACCGGTGGCGCTGCGGCCACCACCCCGGCCGAGGCGCTGCTCGCCGGCCTGTTCGCCGAGGTCCTCGGGCTGCCCTCGGTGGGCGTCCACGACAGCTTCTTCGAACTCGGCGGCGACAGCATCGTCGTGATCCAGCTGGTCACGCGGGCCCGTGAGGCCGGGCTCGCGCTCAGTCCCCGCGAGGTCTTCCGGCTGCGTACGGTGGCGGCGCTCGCGCTCGCCGCCGGGAGCCCGGCCCCGGAGCCCGGGGCGGCCGCCGCGCCGCCCGGGCCGTTCTCCCTCGTGGCGCTCACCCCGGCCGAGCGGGAGGCGTTCGCCGCCGAGGTCCCGGACCTGGTGGACGTCGTCCCGGCCACCCCGCTCCAGGAGGGCTTCTTCTTCCACGCCCAGATGGACGGGGCGGGGGCCGACGGGTACGCCGTGCAGGACACCGTCGAGCTCGCGGGCGAGGTGGACGCGGACGCGCTGCGGGTGTCCGTACAGCACCTCCTGGACCGCCATCCGCTGCTGCGGGCGGCCTTCGCGCAGCGCCCGGACGGGCCCGTCGTCCAGCTCATCGCCGCGCGGGTGGACCTCCCGTGGACCCGCGCCGACCTCTCGGGGCTGGACCCGGAGCGGCAGGCCGCCGCGGTGGCCGAGGCGGAGGCCGCCGAGCGGAGCCTCGGCTTCGACCTCGGCCGCCCGCCGCTGCTGCGGGCCGCCCTGCTGAGACTGGGTCCGGAGCGGTCGCTGCTGGTCCTGACCCTGCACCACATCGTGGTCGACGGCTGGTCGGTGTCCCTGCTGATGCGGGAGCTGCTGGCGGGCTACCGGCCCGGTGAGGTGATCCGGCGGCCGGATCCGGACCCCGGCTACCTGGCCTACGCGGGCTGGCTGGCCGGGCTCGACCGGGAGCGGGCCGCCGCCGCCTGGCGCGCGGCGCTGGCGGGCCGGGGCGCTCCGGCGGGGCTGCCCGTACGGCCGGTGGCGGCGGGCGGCGGCGGGAGCGGCCGGATCACCCTGGACCTCTCCGTCGGGGAGAGCGCCGCGCTCACGGCGCGGGCCCGGGAGCTCGGACTGACCCTGGGCACGGTCGTCCAGGGCGGGTTCGGCCTGGTGCTCGGCGATGTGCTCGGCTCCCACGACCTGGTGCTCGGGGTCACGGTCTCGGGCCGGCAGGCTCCGGTCCCGGGCATCGCGACCCTGGTCGGCCTGCTGATCAACACCGTTCCGGCGCGGCTGGCCTGGCGCCCCGAGCAGTCTCTGGCACAGGTGCTGGCCCGGTTCCAGGAGGGCCAGGCCGAGCTGATGGAGCACCAGCACCTCGGCCTCGCCGACATCCGGCGGGCCGCGGGCGGCGGCGAGCTGTTCGACGCGCTCGTGGTGGTCGAGAACCTGCCGGACGGCGGTGAGCGGAGCGATCCCGCCGGACTGATCCGGATCACCGGCTCCCGCGTCCGGGACGCCGTGCACTATCCGCTCGCGCTGACGGTGCTGCCGGGCGAACGGCTGCGCCTCCAGCTCGACCACGACCGGTCGCGGCTGGACGACCGGGCCGCGCGGCGGTTCACGGACCGGCTGCGCGCCCTGCTGGGCCAGCTGGCCGCGGACCCGGCGGTGCCGGTCGCCCGTATCGGCCCGGGACCGGCCCAGGACCTGCTCGCCGGGGCGCGGCGACCGCTGCCCGGCGCCACCGTGTACGGGGCGTTCGCCGCGCAGGCCCGCCGGACCCCGGACGCGGTCGCGCTGCGCCACGGGGGCGGCGACACCCGTTACGCCGAACTGGCCCGGCGGGCCGAGGCGTTGGCGCACCGGCTCGCCGCCGAGGGGGCGGGGCCGGAGAGCGTGGTCGCGGTGATGGTGCCCCGCTCGGCGGCCGAGGTGGTCGCGCTGCTGGGGGTGCTCGGGGCGGGCGCCGTGTGCCTGCCGGTCGATCCCGGTCTGCCGCCCGAGCGGATCCGGTACGTGCTCGCCGACTCCGGGGCGCGGCTGCTGGTCACCACCGCGGACGCGGGGGCCGCGCCGCCCGCCGCCGAGGGGCCGCGCACGGTGCTGCTGGCGGCGGACGGGACGGCGGCGGGGGCGTCCGCAGCGGCCCCGCGCGCGCTCCCGGCCGCGGATCCGGACGGCGCCGCGTACCTCATGTACACCTCGGGGTCCACGGGCCGCCCCAAGGGCGTGGTGGTGAGCCACCGCGCCCTGGCCGCCCAACTTGCCTGGACGGCGGCGGAGTTCGGCTTCGGTCCGCAGGACCGGGTGCTGCACCAGTACGCGGCGGGGTTCGACCCGTCCCTCCAGGAGGTCCTCGTCCCGCTGCTGACCGGCGGGACGGTGGTGATCGCGAAGCCGGACGGCCACCGCGACCCGGCGTACCTGACCGCGCTGATCCGCGCCGAGCGGGTCACCACGGTGGACCTGGTGCCCTCGCTGTACACCGCGCTGCTCGCGGAGGAGGACACCGCCTCCGGCGAGGCCGCGCCCTGGTGGTCCACGTTGCGCAGGGCCTTCAGCGGCGGCGAGGCGCTGCCGGTGCCGCTCGCGCGGCGCTGGCGGGAGCGGACCGGGGTGCCGCTGTTCAACGTGTACGGGCCGACCGAGGCGGTCATCCAGGTCACCGGCTGGGCGGCGGGGCCGGATCCGCTTCCCGGTTCCGGCGCGGCGGGCACGGTGCCGATCGGCCGTCCGGTGTGGAACACCCGGCTGTACGTGCTCGACCGGTACCTGCGCCCGGTGGCCGCGGGCGAGCCGGGCGAGCTGTACGTCGCGGGGGCCCAGCTGGCGCGCGGCTACCACGCGCGCCACGCCCTCACGGCGGAGCGTTTCGTCGCCGACCCGTTCGGCGGTCCCGGCGAGCGGATGTACCGCACCGGCGACCTCGTCCAGTTCAGTGCGGACGGTGTGCTGACCTATCTGGGGCGCACCGACCACCAGGTCAAGATCAGGGGTAACCGGGTGGAACTCGGGGAAGTCGAAGCACGTCTGCGCAGCGAGCCCGCCGTCGGGGACGCGGTCGTCGTCGCCCGCGCCGACGAGCGGGGGGCCGACCGACTGGTGGCCTACCTGGTGCCGGCCGACCCGGCCGCGGGTCTGGACCCGGAGGCCGTGCGGGCCTCCCTGACCGCGTCGCTGCCCGCTCCGCTGGTGCCGAGCCACTTCGTGACCCTCGACGCGCTGCCGCTGACCGCGGCGGGCAAGACCGACCTCGCCGCGCTGCCGGCGCCCGCGGCGCGGCCCCGGCCCCGGCCGTCCGGCGCGGGCTCACCCGCCTCACCCGCCTCCCCCACCTCCCCCAAGGACCGCGAGCAGCGGCTCCGGGCGATCTTCGCGGAGGTGCTCGGTCTCGAAGAGGTCGGCGCCGACGAGGACTTCTTCGTACTCGGCGGGGACAGCATCCTGTCCATGTCCGTGGCCTCCCGGGCCCGCCGGGCCGGGCTGACCGTCACGCCCCGGGCCGTGTTCGAACTGCGCACACCGGCCGCGCTGGCGGCCTCCGGCGCGGCGTCGGGCGCGGCGGCCGGGACCGGGGCGGGGGCGGCGGCCTCCGACTCCGACGGGGTGGGCGACCTGCCGCTGCTGCCCATCGTCCACCAGCTCCGCGAGGACGGCGGCCCGATCGGCCGCTTCAACCTGTCGATGCTGCTCCAGACCCCGGCCGGGGCCGACGCCGGATCCCTGGGCCGGGTGCTCCAGGCGGTCCTGGACCATCACGACGGCCTGCGCCTGACGCTGTCCCGGATGGACCTCGGCCCGGCCGTCCCGGCGCTGTGGTCGGCCGCGATCCGCCCGCCGGGCGCGGTGGACGCGGCGGGGCTGCTGCGCCGCGCCGACGCCCGGGGGCTGGACGACCGGGCGTTGCGGTCCCTGATCGCCGAGGAGTCCGACGCCGCCGCCTCCCGGCTGGACCCCGACGCGGGGACCGTGCTGCAGGCGGTCTGGTTCGACACGGGTACCGGATCGCCGGGCCGGCTGCTGCTCGCCGTCCACCACCTGGCCGTCGACGGGGTGTCCTGGCGGGTGCTGCTCGGCGATCTGGCCGCCGCCTGGGAGGCCGTGGCGCGGGGCGAGCGGCCCGCGCTGGAGCCCGTACCGACCTCACTGCGGCGGTTCGCCCGGGAGGTGGCCGAACAGGCGACCTCGCCGCGCCGCCAGGCCGAACTCCCCTACTGGGCGGGAGTGCTGGCCCCCGGGGCGGAGCTGCTGCCCGGCGCGCTGCGGACCGGGACGGCGGGGTCGGCGCGGGAGCACCGGGTGAGCCTGGGCACGGCCGAGACCCGGGCGCTGCTGACCACCGTCCCGGCGGCCGCCCTGGCCGATGTCACCGAGGTGCTGCTCACCGCGCTGCGGCTCGCGGTCGCCCGGCAGGGCGGCGGCGGCCCGGAGGGCGAACTCCTCGTCGACCTGGAGCGGCACGGCCGCGAGGGGTACGGCGAGGCGATGGACCTCTCCCGTACCGTCGGCTGGTTCACCGGTCTGCACCCCGTACGGCTGCCCGCCGCGGGCGAGCCGCTCGAACTGCTCGGGCGGGTGAAGGAGGCGGTGCGCTCGGCTCCGGACTCCGGCGCCGGGTACGGCATGCTGCGCTACCTCAACCCACAGCTCGCTCCCGTCTTCGCCCGGCTGTCCGGCGCCCAGCTGCTGTTCAACTACTTCGGGCGGCTGCCCGCCGGGCAGGCCCGGGACTGGGCCCCCGCCGCCGAGGCCGACGCCCTGCGCATGGCACCGGACGCCGGGCTGGCCGTTCCGTACCCGCTCCAGGTCAACGCCGTCTGCGCGGACACCCCGGACGGCCCCGAACTGCGTGCCACCTGGACGTGGCCGCAGGGCGGGACCGAAGAGGAGGCGGGGGCCGGGGACGGGGCCGGGGGCGGGGCGCTGACCGCCCGGGAGGTGGCCGCACTCGCCGACGCCTGGACGGCGGCCCTGCGCGAGCTGATCGGCCTCCTCGGGGACGGCGCGCCCGGGCCCCGGCGGCTCACCCCCGCGGACCTGCCGCTGGTACGCCTCACCCAGGAGGAGATCGGGCTGGTCCAGCGGGCCAGCCCGGCGCCCGTCGCCGACATCTGGCCGCTGTCCCCCCTCCAGGAGGGCATCCACTTCCACGCCAGCTACGACGCCGCCGCGCTGGACGTCTACACCGCCCAGGACTGCTTCGACTTCGACCGCCGCCTCGACGCCGACCGGCTGCGCGCGGCGTGCGCGACCCTCCTCGCCCGGCACCCGGGGCTGCGCACCGGCATCACCGGCGACGGCCTGCCCGGCCCCGTACAGTTCGTCTGCCCGCCGGACGCGATAGCCGCGCCGCTCACCGAGACCGACCTGACGGGCCTGGCCGAGGAGACCCGCGCGCAGCGGCTCGCCGAGATCGCCGGGGCGGACCGGCTGCTGCGGTTCGACCTGGCGGCGCCCCCGCTGTTCCGGCTCCGGCTGATCCGGCTGACCCCGGACACCGACCGGCTGATGCTCAGTCACCACCTGGTGGCCTGGGACGGCTGGTCGCAGTCGCTGTTCCTGGAGGAACTCCTCGCCCTGTACGAGGCGGCCGGCGACGCCCGTGGCATGGGCACGCCCGGAAGCTACCGCGACTACCTGGCCTGGCTCGCCGCGCAGGACTTCGACGCGGCCCGGGAGACCTGGCGCGCCGCCCTGTCGGGGCTCGCGGAACCGACCCTGGTGGCCCGGGAGCAGGGCGGAGATCCGACGATCCCGCGCCGTGGCTCCCTCGATCTCGGCCCGGAGCTGAGCGGGCGGCTGCGCCGGTGCGCCCGGGAGCAGGGGCTGACGGTCAACGCGGTGCTGTCCACGGCGTGGGCGCTGGTGCTGTCGGCCGCGGTGGGCCGTGACGACGTGGTGTTCGGCGCCACGGTCGCGGGCCGCCCGGCGGACGTGCCGGGCGCGGAGACGGCGATCGGCATGTTCCTCAACACCGTCCCGCTGCGGGTGCGGCTGCGCCCCGGGGAGACGGTCCTCGAACTGCTGCGCCGCGTGCAGTCGGAGCGGGTGGCCGTGATGGACCACGAGTACCTCGGGCTGGCGGAGCTCCAGCGGGCCGGCGGGCTCGGGGTGCTCTTCGACACGCTGTACGTGCTGCAGAACTTCGCCGACGAGGACGCCTTCCGGCGGCTCGCCGACCGGCACGGCATCGCCGGCGTGGACAGCGTGGACGCCACCCACTATCCGATGACCCTGATCGTCAACCCGGCTTCGACGGTCCGCGTGAAGCTGGAGTACCGGCCCGACCTGATCGACGACGCCCGGGCGACGGCCACCCTGGAGCGCTACCGGGCCCTGGTGGAACGGCTGGTCGACGGCCTCGCGGAGCGGGTCGCGGCGCTGGACCTGCTGCTGCCCGCCGAACGCGCCGACCGGGCGGCCGCCCTGGAGGCGGGCGAGCGGCCGGTGCCGAACGAGACGGTCGCCGACATGCTGGCGGACCAGGTCGGCCGGACCCCCGGCGCCGTCGCGCTGGTCTTCGGCGAACAGGCCCTGACGTACGCGGAGCTGGACGCGCGGATCAACCGGCTGGCCCGGCTGCTGCTGGCCCGGGGCGCGGGGCCGGAGCGGGTCGTCGCCCTGGCGCTGCCGCGCTCCATCGAGATGGTGGTGGCCCTCTTCGCGGTGCTGCGCACGGGCGCCGCGTACCTCCCGCTCGACCTCGACCACCCGGTGGACCGGCTGCGCCTGATGATCGAGGACACCGGGCCGCTGTGCCTGGTGTCCACGGCGGCGGTCGCGCCGACGCTGCGCGCTCCGGCGGGGCCGCTCGCTCCCGAACTCCTCCTGGACGAGCCGGAGGCCCTCGCCGCCCTCGCGGCGCTCCCGGGCGGGGCGGTGACCGATGCCGAGCGGCCCGCGTTCGCGCACACCGTGGCGGACCGGCTGGAGCACCCGGCGTACGTGATCTACACGTCCGGTTCGACGGGCCGGCCCAAGGGCGTCGTCACCCCGTACCGGGGGCTGACGAACATGCAGCTCAACCACCAGGTGGAGATCTTCGACCCGGCCATCGCGTCGGCGGGCGGCCGGCGGCTGCGGATCGCGCACACCGTCTCCTTCGCCTTCGACATGTCCTGGGAGGAGCTGCTCTGGCTCGTCGAGGGCCATGAGGTGCACGTGTGCGACGAGGAACTGCGGCGCGACGCCGCCGCCCTGGTCGCCTACTGCGACCGGCACCGGGTCGACGTGGTCAACGTGACCCCGACCTACGCCCAACTTCTCATCGAGGAAGGGCTGCTGGAGCGCGACGAGGCCACGGGCCGGCACCGGCCGGCGCTGGTGCTGCTCGGCGGTGAGGCCGTGTCCGATGCCGTGTGGAGCCGACTGGCCCGCACGCGGGACACGTACGGCTACAACCTGTACGGCCCGACCGAGTACACGATCAACACGCTCGGCGGCTCGACCGCCGACAGCGCCACCCCGACGGTCGGCCGGCCGATCCGCGGCACCCGCGCGCACGTGCTCGACGCGATGCTGCGGCCCGTCCCGCCGGGCTGCCCGGGCGAGCTGTACATCTCCGGTACGGGTCTGGCGCGCGGCTACCACGAGCGGCCGGGCCTGACGGCGGACCGGTTCGTGGCCGATCCCTTCGGAGCGCCGGGCGGGCGGATGTACCGGACCGGCGACCTCGTACGGCGGCGCCCGGACGGGCTGATCGACTTCCTGGGGCGGACCGACGACCAGGTCAAGATCCGCGGCTACCGGGTGGAGCTGGGCGAGATCGGGGCGGCGCTGTCCGACCACCCCCGGATCGCCCACGCGGCGGTCGTCGTGAACGAACACGCGGGGAACAAGAGGCTGGTGGGGTACGTGGTGCCCGAGCCGGGAGCCGGGGTCGACGAGGCCCTGCTCACGGCGGTGCGCGAGCACCTGAAGTCGGTGCTGCCCGGCTATATGGTCCCGGCGGCGCTGGTGGCCGTGGAGACGCTGCCGCTGACGGTGAACGGGAAGCTCGACGTACAGGCCCTGCCCGCGCCGGATCCCGTCGGCTCCGGCACCCGCCGGCCGCCCCGGACGCCTCGGGAGGAGACGCTGTGCGCCCTGTTCGCGGAGGTGCTCGGGCTGCCGGAGGGCGGGGTCGGGATCGACGACTCCTTCTTCGACCTGGGCGGCCACTCCCTGCTGGCCACCCGCCTGGTCAGCCGGGCGCGGACCGCGCTGTCGGCGGAGCTGGCGATCCGGGACCTGTTCGAGGCGCCGACGGTCTCCGAACTGGCCGAGCGCGCCGGGCGGAAGGGGGACGCCGGGCGGCCCGCGCTGACCGCCGGTGAGCGGCCGAGCGAGCTGCCGCTGTCCCACGCCCAGCAGCGGCTGTGGGTCATCCAGCAGATCGAATCGGCCTCGGCCGCGTACAACTTCCCGCTCGTGATGCGGCTGCGCGGCCCCCTGGACATGGCCGCCTGGCGGGCCGCGCTCGCCGATGTGACGGGCCGTCACGAGGCGCTGCGCACGCTGTTCGCGACCCGCGAGGGGCGGGTGTTCCAGCGGATCCTGCCCGCCGCCGAGGCCCGGCCGGTGGTGGAGGTGGCCCGCGCCTCGGAGGAGGAACTGGCCGCGCTGATCGACGCCGCCGTGCGCCGTCCCTTCGACCTCTCCGCCGAACTCCCGCTCCGCGCCTCGGTCTTCGCGGTGGGACCGGAGGACCACGTGGTGGTCCTGCTGCTGCACCACATCACCACCGACGAGTGGTCGGACCGCCCCTTCCTCGGCGACCTGGCCACCGCCTACGCCGCCCGGCTCGCGGGCGGGCGGCCGCACTTCGAGCCGCTGCCCGTGCAGTACGCCGACTACGCGCTGTGGCAGCGCCGCCTGCTCGGTGACGCCGACGACGAGGGGAGCCTCGCCGCCCGGCAACTGGCGTACTGGCAGGGCGCGCTGGAAGGGGCGCCGGAGGAGACCGAGCTGCCGGCCGACCGGCCCCGGCCCGCCCGGCCCGCCTTCACGGGCGGCGAGCTGGACATCGCGTTCGACGCCGGGACCCACCAGGGGCTCAGGCGGCTGGCCCGCGAGCACAACGCCAGCATGTTCATGGTGGTGCACGCGGCCGTCGCCGCGCTGCTGCACCGGATGGGCGCCGGCAGTGACATCCCGGTCGGCTCGCCCATCGCGGGGCGGGGCGACGAGGCGCTCGACGACCTGGTCGGCTTCTTCGTCAACACGCTGGTGCTCCGCACCGACCTCGGCGGGGATCCCGGCTTCGGCGAGCTGCTGTCGCGGGTGCGCGACACCGCGCTGGCCGCGTTCTCGCACGCGGACGTGCCGTTCGAGGCGGTGGTGGAGCGGCTGAACCCGACCCGCTCGCTCGCCCGCAACCCGCTGTTCCAGGTGATGGTGGGCTACCACCACCGCACCGGCGAGGAACCGGCCCTGCCCGGGCTGGCCGTGGAGTACGTGCCGTTCCGGATCGGCTCCGCCAAGTTCGACCTGGTGTTCAGCTTCACCGAGCACACGGGTGCCGCCGCAGGTGACGATGCCGGTGCGCTCGGCTGCCGGCTGGAGTTCGCCACCGAGCTGTTCGACCGGGAGAGCGCCGAGCTGCTCGGGGAACGGCTGCGGCGGCTCGTCACGGCGGCGGCCGCCGATCCGGCTCTGCCGGTGTCCCGGCTGGAGATCATGGACGCCGGGGAGCGCGCGCTGGTCCTGGAGGGGTTCAACGCCACGGACCGGGCCGTCGAGGAGGACTCCCTGCCCGGGCTGTTCGCGCGGCGGCTCGCGGAGCGGCCCGGCGCCCCCGCCGTCGTGGACCGGTCCGTGACGCTCAGCTACGCCGGGCTCGACGCCCGGTCCAACCGGATCGCCCGGCTGCTGGCCCGGCACGGGGTCGGCGCCGAGAGCGTGGTCGGCGTGGCCGTGCCCCGCTCCGCCGACATGGTCGCCACGGTGCTCGCCGCCCTCAAGCTCGGCGCCGCGTTCCTGCCGCTCGACCTCGCCCATCCCGCCGACCGGCTGGCCTACATGGTCCGGGACTCGCGTGCCGTGCTGGTCGTCGCGACCGAGTCCGTCGCCGGGAAGATCCCCGCGGCCCCGGGGGTGCCGGTGGTACTGCTCGACTCTCCCGGGGCCGTGGCCGAACTCGACGGGCTGCCCCCGACCCCGGTGGAGGGACCTCCCGTACCACTGGACGGCGCCGCGTACGTGATCTACACCTCGGGTTCCACCGGCCGCCCCAAGGGCGTGGCCGTCCCGCACGAGGGCATCGCCAGCCTGGTCGCCACCGCGGTGGACCGGATGGGGCTGCGGCCCGACAGCCGGGTGCTCCAGTTCGCCTCGATCGGCTTCGACGTCGCCGTGTTCGAGCTGGCGATGGCCCTGTGCCACGGCGGCCGGCTGGTGCTCGTCCCCGACGAGGCGCGGGTCGCGGGGCCCGCGCTCACCGAGTTCCTCGCGGAACAGGGGATCACCCACATGATCCTGCCGCCCTCCCTGGTGTCGGCGCTGCCCTCCGGCTGCGAACTGCCCGAGGGGTCGACGATCCTGGTGGGCACCGAGACCGTGCCGCCGGACCTCTTCGCGCGCTGGGACCGGGTCAACCTCATCGCGGCCTACGGGCTGACCGAGGCCACCGTGAACTCCACGCTGTGGCCGGCGCGCGAGGCCGGCGGACGGCCCGGCGGGCGCGTGCCGATCGGCCGCCCCGACCCCAACACCCGCTGCTACGTGCTCGACGCGACCCTCTCGCCGGTCCCGCCGGGCGTGCCGGGCGAGCTGTACGTGGCCGGGCGCGGGCTGGCCCGCGGCTACCTCGGCCGGCCCGGGCTGAGCGCCGAGCGGTTCGTCGCCGACCCGTTCGGTCCGCCCGGCGGCCGGATGTACCGCACCGGGGACCGGGCCCGGTGGCGGCGCGAGGGCAACCTGGACTTCCTGGGCCGGGTCGACAACCAGGTCAAGATCCGCGGCTTCCGCATCGAGCTCGGCGAGATCGAGGCCGCCCTCGCCGCGCACCCCGGTGTGGCCCAGGCGGCCGTACTGGCCGACCGGGACGGGGACATCGTGCGCCTCGTGGGGTACGCCGTGCCGGAGCGCGGGGAGCTCGACGCGCGGGCGCTGCGGGCGCACGCGGCCGGGCTGCTGCCCGAGTACATGGTGCCGGCCCTCGTGGTGCCGCTGGACGGGCCGCTTCCGCTGACGCCCAACGGAAAGCTCGACCACAAGGCGCTGCCCGCGCCGGACTGGTCGGGGATGACCGGTGACGCCCGCCCCGCCGATGCCACGCAGGCCCGGCTGGCGGGGCTGTTCGGCGGGATCCTCAAGCTGGCGGAGGTGGGCGTCCACGACAACTTCTTCGCGCTGGGCGGCCATTCGATGGCGGCCATGCGGCTGCTGGGCCTGATCCGGGACGAGTTCGGGGTCGAGCTGAGCATCCGCGACGTCTTCGACGCCCTGACGGTGAGCGGGATCGCCGAGCGGCTCGACGGCGCCCGGACGGCCAGGCCGCCGCTGCGCGCGGGCGCCGGAGGCGGGAGCGGGAGCGGGGAGGGTGCCCGGGAGGCGCCGGCCGCGCCGGTGCAGGGCGCCCAGTGGGGGACGTACCGGCGACGGCCCGGCTTCGACAGCGCGCTCGCGCTGCGCTCGGCGGGCGCGCTGGACGCCGGCGCGCTGGCCGCGGCGCTGGGCGACGTGGTGGAGCGGCACGCCCCGCTGCGCACCTCCTTCGTGGAGCACGGGGACGGCGGGCTCCGGCTGCGGCCCGCCGCGCGGCCGCCGGTGCTGACCGTCGAGCGGTGCGGCGATCTCGACGCCCGGCTGACCGAACTCGCCGGGCAGGCACCGGACCTGGCGGTCGAGGCCCCGCTGCGGGCCCGTCTGCTGAGGGCCCCTGACGGGACCGAGGCCCTGCTCCTGGCCTCGCACTACCTGGCCGTCGACGAGTGGTCGGTGGTGCCGCTGTTCCGGGACCTGACCCGGGCGTACGCGGCCCGGGCGGCGGGCCGGGCGGCCGACTGGGAGCCACTGGCGGTCACGTACGCCGACTACGCGCACTGGGCGCGGGAGGTGCTCGGGGACCTCGCCGACCCCGACGGCGTCGGCGGGCGGCAGCTCACCTACTGGCGCGAGACGCTGCGGGACGCGCCCCGGGCCCTGGCCCTGCCGACGGACCGGCCGCGCCCGGCGGGTGCCGGCCCGGCGGGGTACACCGCCGGCCGGGTGCCCTTCGTCCTCGACGCGCGACTGCACGCCGCGGTGGACGGGCTGGCCCGGGAGAGCGGGACCAGCATGTTCATGGTGCTGCACGCGGCGCTGGCGGCCCTGCTCACCGCGCACGGCGCGGGCACCGACCTGCCGATCGCGACCATGGTCGCGGGCCGGCCGGACGAGCGGCTCGCCCCGCTGGTGGGCTGCTTCCTGAACACGGTGGTGCTGCGCACCGACACCGGGGGCGACCCGGCCTTCGGGGAGCTGCTGGCGCGGGTGCGGGAGACGACTCTGAGCGCGCTGGACCGCCAGGAGGTGCCCTACGACGAGGTGGCCCGCGCGGCCGGGCTGGCACCCGGGGGGCCGCAGGTGATGGTGGTGCACCACGAGCAGGCGGACCTGGGCGAACTGGAGGGCGGCATGGGCTCCTTCCACGCCGTCCCGGCCGCCCGCACGGCGGCGGAGCTGACCCTCGGCTTCTACGAGCCGCGCGACGGCGGCCCGGTGCACGGCGAGCTGATCCACGCGACCGAACTGCTCGGCCCGGCCAAGGCCCGGCGGCTCGCCGGGGAACTCCACACGCTGATCGGACAGGTGACGGCCGACCCGCGCCGGCCGCTCTCGGAGCTGTTCGCGATCATGTGCACGAGGACCGAGGAGGCGTGAACCGGGGTGTCGCGGGCGCGTCGGGGGCGCGTCGGGTACGCGTCCGGGCGCTGTCGGTGCGATGTCGGTGCGGGTTGGCAGCGTTGCGGAGGTCGGCCGGGTAACCCATCCGGCCGCGGGTCCGCAATGCGAGGAGCGCACATGACGATCTCGATCCGCCCGGGGAGCACCGTGATGTTCACCGGCGATTCGATCACCGACTGCCAACGGCTGGAGAGCGAGGACGGTCTCGGCTTCGGCTACCCGCTGCGCGTCGCGGGCGAGTGGGGCCTGCGGTACCCGGACCGGCCGGTGACCTGGCTGAACACCGGGATCGGGGGCAACAAGGTGCGGGACCTCGAAGCCCGCTGGCGGACGGACGTACTCGATGCCCGCCCGGACGTGGTGTCGGTCCTCGTCGGGGTCAACGACATGGGCTGGCACACGCTGGACCCGAAGGGGCACGTGATATCCGCCGAGGAGTTCGAAGCGGGCTACGACCGCCTGCTCGCCCCCCTCGCCGAGGCGGGTACCCGGCTGATCCTCATCGAGCCGTTCCTCCTGCCGATCCACGGCGTCGTCGAGGCCGGCGGCGGCGCCGTACGCGTCGGACCGGCGGAGCGGGAGGAATGGCGCACCGACCTGGACCCGAAGATCCAGGTCGTGCGCGGGCTCGCCCGCAGGTACGGCGCGCACCTCCTCGCCGCCGACGGCATGTTCGCCGGGCTCTCCGCGACGGCCGGGCCGGAGCACTGGGCCGCGGACGGCGTCCACCCGACACCGGCCGGTCACGCCGCACTCGCGGCGGCCTGGCTGCGCCTGGTGGCGTGACGACGGCCCGGCCGCTTCTCAGGCCTCGCCCCCGCTCGGGCGGGGCCGAGGGACCGCGCCCCGCGCCGGGGCGGGGCGGCGGCTGTCCGACCAGGCCGCCCAGAGGGCCGCGTACCGGCCTCCCGCGGCGACGAGTTCGGCGTGCGTGCCGGTCTCGACGACCCTCCCCCGGTCCAGGACGACGATCCGGTCGGCGGTCGCCGCCTGCGGGAGGCGGTGGGCGACCAGCAGGCCGGTCCGCCCCTCCAGGGCGCGCAGCGCGGCCGCTTCCAGGGTGCGGGCGCCGGCGCTCCCGGCGTCGGCGGTGGCCTCGTCCAGGATCGCCACCGGCGGATCGGCGAGCACCAGGCGGGCCAGGGCCAGTTGCTGGGCCTGGGTCACCGTGAGCCGGTGCCCGCCCTCGCCGACCACGGTGGCGGCCCCCTCCGGCAGCGCCTCCACCCAGGCGAGGGCGTCGACCCGGGCGAGCGCGGCGGTGATCTCGGCGTCGCTCGCCCCGGGTCGGGCCAGCCTCAGGTCTTCGGCCAGGGGCCCGGCGAAGACGTGGACCTCCTGGCTGATCAGGGTCACGGTCCGCCGTACGCCCGCCGGGCCGAGCGCGCGGGTGTCGGCCCCACCGAGCTCGACGGAGCCGCCGGCCGGCCGGTGGACCCCGGCGATCAGCTTCGCCAGGGTGGTCTTGCCGGCCCCGCTGGCGCCGACCAGGGCCACCCGTTCCCCGGCGCGCACCTCCAGGTCGACCTCGCTCAGCACCGGGTGTCCGGGCGTGTAGGCGTGGCTGAGCGCCCGCACCCGTACGGAGGCGTCGGCCGGTTCGGCGGCCCCGGTCGGGCCCGGTTCGGCGGGCAGGGCGCTGACGCCGACGAGCCGGGCGAGGCCGGCCCCGGCGGACTGGGCGTCGTCGATGAGGAACAGGGCCGCGTTGACGGGGTTGAAGAGGCTGTGGAAGTACAGCGCGGCGGCGGTCGCGGTGCCGATGCTCACCGACCCGTCGCCGACCAGCAGGAAACCGGTGACCAGGATGGCGGCGAGTCCGATGAACTCGGCGAGGTTGAGGCGGGAGAAGAACCCGGAGACCAGCCGGATCCCGCGCAGGGCCAGCTCGACGGCCTCCCGCGAGCGCTCCTCCAGGAGCCTGGTGTGCCGGTCGGTCAGGCGGAACGCCCGGACGGTGCGGACGCCGCCGACGCTGTCGAGGAGCTGGTGCTGGAGCGCCCCGTTCGCCACCCGGTGCGCGGCGTACACGGGGACCGCGCGCGGGATGTACCAGCGGACGGTGAGGACGTGGACGGGGACGGCCGGCAGGACCGCGAGCAGGAACCGCCAGTCGAGCACGGCGAGTCCGAGGAGGGTCAGCGCGATGGTGAGCAGGGCGGTGGTGAACTCGGGGAGGGCGTGGCGCACGACCCGGGTGATGAGGGTGACGTCGCCGGTCACCCGGGAGGTCAGGTCGCCCGAACCGGCCTGTTCCACGCGTTCCAGCGGGAGGTTCAGGGCCCGTTCGACGAATCGCTCGCGCAGTCCCGCGAGGACGGTCTCGCCGAGGCGGGCGACGAGCGAGCCGCCGATGGCGGTGGCGACGCCGCGGCCGACGGCCACGGCGACGAGGAGGATCATCGGGAGGGTCAGGGAGGCGGTGCCCCGGTGCCCGGCCACCAGGTCGACCATGCGGCCGAGGAGCGGGGCGGTGAGCAGGCCGATGCCGGTGCCGAGGATCAGGACGGCGGCGGCGGTGAGGGCCTGGAGGCGGCGGCCGCGCAGCAGTTCCCCGACGGCGGCGAGGGTCTGCGCTCCGGTGGCGACGGGCAGGATGGCGCGCTCGCCGGCGTCACCGGCCGGCCCGGCGGCAGCGGTATCGGTAGCGGCGGCTCCGGGTTCCGTCGTCGGGTTCATACGAGCACCACCGAGCGGTAGGCCGCGTCGGAGGTGACGAGTTCCCGGTGGCGGCCGTCGGCGGTGACGGCGCCGTCGCCGATGACGACGACCCGGTCGGTGACGGCGAGCAGCGCCGGGCTGGTGGTGACGAGGAGGGTGGTGCGGCCCCGCCGCAGCTCGCGCAGCCGGCCGGCGATCAGCGATTCGGTGACGGTGTCCACCGCGGTGGTCGGGTCGTGCACCACCAGGACGTGCGGGTCGGCGGCCAGCGCCCTGGCCAGCGCGACCCGTTGGCGCTGTCCGCCCGAGAGGGAGCGGCCGCGTTCGCCGAGCGGGGTGTGCACGCCGTGGGGGAGGGCGCGGGCCACGTCGTCGGTGGTGGAGGCGGTGAGTACGGGTGCGAGGTCCGCTTCCGGAGTGTCCGTTCCGGCCCGTACGTTGTCCAGCAGGGTGGCCTCGAAGAGGTCGGCGTCGTGGTGGGCGACGAGGATGGCGTGCCGTACGGCGTCGGGGTCGAGGCGGGAGAGGGCGATCCCGCCGAGCTCGACGGCGCCTTCGTCGGGGTCGCTCTCGCGTCCCAGGCACATCAGCAGGTCGGTGGCGGCGGCCGGGTCCGGGGAGACGACGCCGACCAGGCTGCCCTCCGCGATGTCGAGGTCGATCCCGCGCAGGGCGCCGTAGGAGAGTCCGCGCAGCCGCAGTCCTCCGGTGACCGGGCGGGTCAGGGCGGCGGTTCCGGCGGGCACGGCGGGTGCGCAGGCGAGCACCTCGCCGATCCGCTCGGCGGAGGCACGGCCCTGGGCGAACTCGCCGCTGACGTAGGTCAGGAGCTGGAACGGCCCGAGGAGGAACTGGGCCAGGCCCACGGCCGCGACGAGTTCGCCGACGCTGAGGGAGCCGTCCATCGCCAGGCGGGCGCCGACCAGGCCGATGACGGCGATGAAGACTCCGGTCAGGGAGAGGATCGCGCCGTCGTGCCGGGAGCGGCTGCGCGCGGCGCGCAGGGCGGCCGCGAGGGAGTCCTGGCTGGTGCGGCGGTAGCGGGCCACCGCGGCCTGTTCGGCGCCGATGCCCTTGAGCACGCGCAGTCCGGCGACGAGGTCGGCGGCGACTCCGGACGCGTGCGCGGCCCGCTCCTGTTCGGCCTCGCTGCGCCGCTCCAGCGGAAGGCTGATGCGGTGTCCGAGCCAGAGCAGCGGGGGCACTCCGAGCAGGATGAGCAGGCCGAGGGGGACCGAGACGCGCAGCAGGGCGACGGCGCTGACGGCGAGTCCGGCGAGGGCGGCGATGAAGTACGGGAGCGCGGCGACCACGGCTCCCACCCGGGCGGCGTCGCCGGTGGCCATGGCGGTGAGCGCGCCGGGGAGCCGGCCGGCGTCGGCGCCGCCGCGGGGGTCGAGGACCCGGGCGGCGAGTTCGGTGCGCAGGCGGTGGGCGGCGAGTTCGCCGGAGCCGTCGGTGATGCGGGCCGCGGTGCGGTAGCAGGTGGACAGGAGGAGGAACAGCGCGGCGAGGATCCCCAGCCAGCGCAGGAGCGCGGTGGTGGATCCGGTGGCCACGGCCTGGTCGATGATGACGCCGATGACGACGGGCACCATGGCCTCGCACGCCTGGTGTGTCGTACCGAGGAGCGAGGCGGCGGCGACCCGGCGCCGCTGCCCGCTGATCGCGCGCCGGAGGACGGAGCCTGCGGGGGGACTTCCCTCAGCCATGCGGGACCTCCGAAGTGGCCTCTACTTAGGTAAGGCTACTCTAATGTTCAAGACTCCGGACCGGGTGCGAATCCACATCACCGCTTGGACTTCCCAGGTCCGCAAGGCCGTTGACCCTGTCCGGTTCATTCGGTTAGCCTCACCTAAGTTATCGCTTCGCGAACCAAAGGTCGCCGAGGGGAGCCGTGTTGTCGGTCGAGACCCGGGCGACGGCCGGGAGTGGCGCCGCGGAGCCGGCCGCCCCGGCCCCGCGCAGGACCGCCGTGACCGCCCTGCGCGGCGCGGGCCTGCTCCTCGCCCTCGCCGCGCTCATCCTGATCTCCTTGCTCAGCGTCTGGCTGGGCACCCGGGACATCCCGTTCACCTCCACCTGGAGCGTGCTGTGGAACCCCGACGGGTCACAGACCTCCGTGATCATCCACAGCTACCGGATCCCGCGGACCGTGCTCGGCCTGCTGGTGGGCATCGCCCTCGGCCTGTCGGGCGCCCTCATGCAGGCCCTGACCCGCAACCCGCTCGCCGATCCGGGCCTGTTGGGCGTGAGCCTCGGGGCCTCGACGGGCGTGGTGGTGGCCATCGCCTTCCTCGGCGTCGGAACGGCCCTCGGCTACGTCTGGTTCGCCTTCGCGGGAGCCGCCCTCGCCTCGGTCGCCGTCTACCTGCTGGGCTCGGCGGGCCGCAAACTGGCCACCCCCGACCGGCTGGTGGTCGCCGGGGCGGCGGTGACCGCGGTGCTGTACGCCTTCAACTCCGCCGTCCTGCTGCTCGATCCCCGGGCCTTCAACCAGTTCCGCTTCTGGACGGTGGGCGCGCTCGCCGGCCGCCGGATGGACGTGGTGTGGGTGATCGCGCCCTTCGTCGTGACCGGGCTGGTCGTCGCGCTGCTGCTGGCCCCCTCCCTCAACGCCCTCGCCATGGGCGAACAGCTGGGCAAGGCCCTGGGGGTGAACATCGGCCGCACCCGGGTCCTCGGGGTCGTCTCCGTGATGCTGCTGTGCGGGGCCGCGACCGCCGCCGCAGGGCCGATCGGCTTCGTCGGCCTGGTGGTCCCGCACGTGGCGCGCTTCGTGGTGGGCCCCGACCAGCGCTGGGTGATGGCGTACTCGATGCTGCTGGCGCCGGTCCTGCTGATCGGCTCGGACGTGCTGGGCCGGGTGCTCGGGGCGCCCGGGGAGGTACAGGTGGGCATCGTCACCGCGTTCATCGGGGCGCCGCTCTTCCTCGTCCTGTGCCGCCGCCGGAAGCTGGTCATGCTGTGAGCCCGGTTCCGGAGGCGAAGACCTCCGCCCCGCCCGCCCCGGCCGACCGGCCCGGCGCCCGTCCCCGGGCGGTCACCGGCCGGGTCGTACGCAGCCGCCGGGGCGGTGTCTCCCTGCGCTTCCACAGCCGTTCGCTGGCCGTCACCGCGGCGTTGGCCGTCGTACTGGTGGCGGTCATGCTGGTCTCGCTGACCACCGGCGACTTCGCCCTCCCGGTCCCCGAGGTGCTCCGGGCCCTGGCCGGCAAGGGCTCCGGCGGCGCCGACTTCATCGTCAACACCCTGCGCATGCCCCGCCTGGTGACCGCCCTGTGCGTCGGCGCCGCCCTGTCCGTGAGCGGGGCCGTCCTACAGAGCCTGACGCGCAACCCGCTGGGCAGCCCGGACATCATCGGCTTCACCAACGGTTCGGCGACCGGCGCGCTCGTCGTCATCGTCGTCCTGCACGGCAGCATGACCCAGATCGTCCTCGGCGCCCTGATCGGCGGACTGGGCACCGCCCTCGCGGTCTACCTCCTGGTGTTCGGCGGGGGCGTCCAGGGGTTCCGCCTCGTCGTCATGGGCATCGGCGTCAGCGCGCTGCTGCTCGCCGTCAACTCGTACCTGATCACCCGGGCCTCCTGGCAGGAGGCACTGGAGGCGCAGGCCTGGCTGATCGGCAGCCTGGGCAACCGCACCTGGGAGCACGCCACGGCGGTCGGGCTCGCGGTGGCGGTCCTGCTGCCGCCCGCCCTGCTCCTCGGCGGCCGGCTGACCATGGTGGAGATGGGGGACGACACGGCGATGGCCCTCGGCGTGGACGTGGCCCGCAGCCGCACCGCCCTCCTCCTGATCAGCGTGGCGCTGGCCGCGTTCGCCACCGCGGTGACCGGACCGATCTGGTTCATCGCGCTGGCGGCGCCCCAGCTCTCCCGCAAGCTGATCCGCTCCTCGGGGTCCGGGCTGGTTCCGGCCGCCCTGATGGGCGCCGTCCTGCTGGCCGTGAGCGACCTCGTGGTGCAGCGCGTCTTCTCCCCCGCCCTCCTGCCGGTCGGTACGGCGACCGGCACCATCGGAGGGCTCTACCTCATCTGGCTGCTGGTCACCGAGTCGCGAAAGAGCCGCGCATGACACGTACGAGCGCTCCGGACGCCTCCCCGCCACCGGAGGAAGGACCGGCCCCGACGGCCCGGCTGCGGGCCGAGGGCCTGACCCTCTGCTACGAGCAACGCACCGTGGCCACCGGCCTCGGGGTCGTCATCCCCGACCGCTCCTTCACCGTGATCATCGGCCCCAACGCGTGCGGCAAGTCCACCCTCCTCAAGGCGCTCGCCCGGATGCTGAAGCCCAAGGCGGGCGAGGTCTACCTGGACGGGGCGGCGATCTCCTCCTACCGCTCCCGCGAGGTCGCCCGCAGGCTCGGCCTGCTCCCGCAGACCTCCACCGCGCCGGACGGCATCACGGTCGGGGACCTGGTGGCCCGCGGCCGCTACCCGCACCAGCGGATGCTCAAGCAGTGGTCGCCGCAGGACGAGGCCGCCGTCGTCGAGGCCATGGGGCAGACCGGCGTACTGGAGCTCGCGGACCGCCCCGTGGACGACCTCTCCGGCGGCCAGCGCCAGCGCGTCTGGCTGTCCATGGTGCTCGCCCAGCAGACCTCCGTACTGCTGCTGGACGAGCCGACCACCTACCTGGACATCGCCCACCAGGTGGAGGTCCTCAACCTCTGCGCCGACCTGCACGAGCGCCGCGGGCACACCATCGTCGCCGTGCTGCACGACCTCAACCAGGCCTGCCGGTACGCCAGTCACCTGGTGGTCATGAAACCCGGCGGCACGATCGCCGCCGAGGGGGACCCCTCGACGGTCATGACGGCCGAGCTGGTCCAGGAGGTCTTCGGCCTGCCCTGCCGGATCATCGAGGACCCGGAGACCGGTACCCCGCTGATGATCCCCACCGCCCGCACCCGCCACTTCGCGGGCCCGGGGCACCAGGTGAATCCGCAATCCGTGGCACACACACCCTGAGGACCCGACGCCCATGCTCGACACGCGGCTGACCAACGCGCACGTCATCACCATGGACCCCGCCCACCCCGTCGCCCGTGACCTCGGCATCTGGCGCGGCCGCGTCGTCGGGCTCGACGGGGCCGTCACGGGGCTGCCCGCCCGCGAGGTCGTCGACCTCCAGGGCGCCACCGTGCTCCCGGGGTTCATCGACAGCCACGTCCACCTCGCCTGGACGGGCCTGAAGGCGGCCACCCCGAGCGTGGCCCCCTGCACCCGGGCCGAGGACATCCTGGCCGTGGTGGCCCGGGCCGTCGCGGACGAACCGGACGGCGCCTGGGTGGACCTCGCCGGATACGACCAGCGGGCGCTGGGCCGGCACCTGACCGCCGCGGAGCTGGACAAGGTCAGTGACGGCCGCAAGGTGTTCATGATCCACGACTCGGGGCACGGCTGCGTGGTCAACAGCGCCGTCCTGGACCTGCTCCCCGCCCAGGCCGCCGCCGGGCAGGGCTTCCTCGCCGAGAGCGCCATGACCG
Organism: Streptomyces sp. ADI95-16; assembly: GCF_003721495.1. NCBI lineage: Bacteria > Bacillati > Actinomycetota > Actinomycetes > Kitasatosporales > Streptomycetaceae > Streptomyces > Streptomyces sp. ADI95-16. Next base: position 1,128,504 of record NZ_CP033581.1, read on the forward strand.
CCGCCCGGCGGCTGCGGCTGCCGTACTCCCAGGAGGAGCTGGCCGACGCGATCGAGCGCGCCGGGCGGCAGTGCCTGGCCGAGGGCATCACCGCCTGCGCCGAGGCCGGCATCGGCGGCGGGCTGCTCGGCCACAGCCCGGTCGAGGCGGGTGCGTACCAGCTGCTGCGCGACCGGGGCCGACTGCCGCTGCGCGTGCAGCTGATGGCCGCCGGGGACACCCTGCGCCCGGTCGCCGCCCACCCGGCCGACGGCTCCCCGCTGCGCGCCGTCCAGTTCATGGTGGAGCGGGCCTCCGACTCGGGACAGCCGATCGGCCCGGCCGAGGCGATCACCGTGGAGGAGGCGCTGTACGCGTACACCGCCGCCGGCGCCTTCGCCTGCCACTGGGAGGACGACGCGGGCAGCCTGAGCCCGGGCAAGCGGGCCGACCTGGTGGTGCTGGGCGACGATCCGTGCCGGGTGGAGACCTCACGGATCGGGGACATCGAGGTAGTGGAGACCTACGTGGACGGCAGGCCCACCGCGCACCTCGGCTGACCCCCGGACCCGGGGCCCCGGACCCGGGGCCCCGGGCGGCGCTCACCTCAGTCGGACGCGGTCGCCCCGGTGATCAGGCCGAGCAGCCCCGGCAGCCCGCCCTCCGTCAGGGCGCGGCGCTGCCGGTCGGCGGGGGTGCCCTCCCGCAGGAGCCGGTGGACGAGCGCGCTCACCTGCCGGAAGTCGCCCGCCTCCTCCAGGGCCGGCGTGATGTGGAGCAGCAGCGAGCACAGCACGTCGCCGCTGGTGTGCGGGTGGCCCCGCGGATCCAGCAGGGTGCTGTTCAGGCCGTACCGGGCGGCGTGCCAGGTGCCCGCGCGCACCAGCTCCGGCGCGCACGGGGGCACCGGGACGCCCGCCTTCTCCTCGGCGATGGCCGTGGCGACCAGGGCGCGGACGATCCCGGCGAGCATGACCGCGTCGTCGGCCCGCAGTTGCACGTCGGAGCACCGCACCTCGACGGTGGGGTAGCGGTCGGAGAGCCGGGCCTGCCAGTACACCTGGCGCCGGTCGGGGATCACCCCGGACGCCACCAGCGCCTCCAGGCGCTGTTCGTAGTCGGGGTGCCCCGCGAAGCGCGGCGGGGGTCCGCTGACGGGCCAGCGGCCGAACACGATGGTCCGCCAGCTCGCGAAGCCGGTGTCCTGCCCGTCCCACACGGGCGAGTTGGCCGACATGGCGAGCAGCGTCGGGAGCCGGCCCCGGATCCGGTTCAGCACCGCCACACCGGTCTCGGGGTCGGGGACCGCCACGTGCACGTGCATCCCGCAGATCAGGTGCTCGTCGACCAGTTGCCGGGCGTCCCCCTCCATCCTCAGGTAGCGCGGTGTCGGAGTCACCGGTACGGGGCTGGGGCCCCGGACCGGCGCGGCGCCGGTGGCGGCGATCCGGCAGCCGTTCGCCTCTGCCGCCGAGGCCATCGCGTGGCGCAGGCGCAGCAGGTGGCCCCCGACCTCCTCCAGGCTCGAACACACCGGGGTGGCCACTTCCACCTGGGCCTGGAGCAGCTCGTCCTGGACCTCGCCGCGCTCGGCGAGCGGCCCGAGGCCGGCCGTGCGGCGTACGTCCTCCACGAGCGGTGCGGGGACCCCGGTGTCCGGGTCCACCAGCAAGTACTCTTCTTCGACGCCAACCGTGATCACGTTCTGGGGCTACCCGGATACGTCATGATCACCCCCCTCGGCGGGGGAAAGGGCCGGCCCCGCCCGAACCCGCCTGCTTGGGCGGCCGGGCCAGGGGCAGGCGCGGGGGTAGGGGTGGCCCACCAGGGATCCCGTACGGTTCCGGCCCACGGAGGGTGCATGTCCCAGCCCGAGCGCGTCCAGCCCGAGCGAACCAGGTCCGGGCCGACCCCGGCCGAACGGGACACCGAGACCCGTTTCACGGTGTGGGTGGCCCTCGCGGCCAACCTGGTCATCTGCGTGGCCAAGGGCATCGGCGGCATCGTCGCCGCCTCCCCCGCGCTGCTGTCCGAGGCCGCCCACTCGGTGGCCGACAGCCTCAACGAGGTGTTCCTGCTGGCCTCGGTCAAGCGCAGCCGGCGCCCGGCCGACCGACGGCACCCCTTCGGCTACGGCAAGGAGCGCTTCTTCTGGTCCCTGCTCGCCGCGGTGGGCATCTTCGTCACCGGAGGCTGCTTCTCGGTGTTCCAGGGCATCGAGGCCTTCCGCTCCGGCGCGTCCGAATCCCACGACGGCTATCTGATCGGCCTGGCCGTGCTCTTCGTGGCGCTGCTCGCCGAGGGCGCCTCCCTGGTCCGCGCGGTCCGTCAGGTCCGCGGCGCGGCGGCGGCCGCCGGGCGCAGTACGGCCGAGGAGATCCGGGAAGGGCGCGACCCCGCGCTGCGGACCGTCCTGGCGGAGGACAGCACGGCCTGCGCGGGCGTGCTGCTGGCGATGGCCGGGATGGCCCTCCACATGGCGACCGGGCAGGTGGCGTACGAGGCGGCCGCCTCCATCCTGATCGGCGTCCTGCTGGTCTACGTGGCGTACGTGCTCGGCAAGGGGGCCCGGGCCCAGCTGATCGGCGAGGCGGCCGATCCCGCGCTGCAACGCGCGGTGAAGGAGCTGCTGCGGCGGCAGCCGGAGATCGACTCGGTCACCTCGCTGCTCACGATGCGCCTGGGGCCGGACTCGGCGCTGCTGGCCGCGTCCGTCGACCTGACGGCCGGGTACGACAGCGAGACCGTCGAGGACGCGATGGTCCGCATCCGGGCTGAGCTGAAGGCCCGCTGGCCCGAGCTGGACCAGGTGTTCCTCGACGTGACGGACGCCGCGGCGTCCCGGCGCGCGGCCGCCCACGGCCCCGGCCCGGCGGGTTCCTGAGCCACTGGCGGACCAGCGGGCCCCGTCGGTCCTCATGCGGACGGGCCCTGCCGGGATGCCGGATCCGCGCGGCGGACGGAGAATCAGGGATCGACGCGACCGCCGCGGACCAGGCAGAGAGGGCGTCACCATGGCAGGACCATCGCGCCGCCCGCCGCCCCCGCGCCGCGGCCATCCGGCGACGGACCGGATGCTGCGCACGCTGCTCCGCCGCCGCAAGAAGGCCCTCAGCAGCGGCGACGTGACGGTCTCGGACCGGCCGCAGGTGCGCCGCGCCGTGACCGCCGCCGCGCTGGGCAACACCATGGAGTGGTTCGACTTCGGTGTGTACGCCTATCTGGCCGGGACGATGGGCAAGGTCTTCTTCCCGTCGAGCTCCCCCGGCGCCCAGGTGGTCGCCGCCTTCGCCACCTTCGCCGCGGCCTTCCTGGTCCGCCCGCTCGGCGGACTGGTCTTCGGACCGCTGGGCGACCGTATCGGCCGGCAGAAGGTGCTCGCAGCCACCATGATCATGATGGCGGCGAGCACCTTCGCCGTCGGATTCCTGCCCACCTACGCCGCCGTCGGCTTCCTCGCGCCCCTGCTCCTCCTCGTCTGCCGGCTGTTCCAGGGGTTCTCGACCGGCGGTGAGTACGCCGGCGCCACCACCTACATAGCCGAGTACGCCCCCGACAAGCGCCGGGGGTTCCTCGGCAGCTGGCTCGACTTCGGCACCTTCGTCGGCTACGCCCTGGGATCCGGCCTCGTCACCGTCCTGACGCTCGTACTGGGCGAGCAGGGGCTGCAGGACTGGGGCTGGCGCATCCCCTTCTTCATCGCGGGACCGCTGGGTCTGATCGGCCTGTACATGCGGATGAAGCTGGAGGAGACCCCGGCGTTCAAGAAGGAGGCCGCCTACGCGGCGTCGGAGGGGAAGGCCGAGCAGCCGGGCTCCGAGGGGGCCGGCGAGAGCGGCCGGGGACACCTCAAGGAGATCTTCACCCGCCACTGGCACGCGGTGCTCATCTGCATGGGGCTGGTCCTGCTCTACAACGTCACCAACTACATGGTGACCTCGTACCTGCCGACGTACATGACGGTGACCCTCGGCCAGAACGACACCACGGCGCAGCTCCTGGTGCTCGCCACCATGCTGCTGGTGGTCCTGACGATCACGGCGGTGGGCCACACCTCCGACCGCTGGGGCCGCCGGCCGGTCTTCCTCACGGGAAGCGTCGCCATGATCCTCCTGGCCGTCCCGGCCTTCCTGCTCATCCGCGAGGGCGGCATCCTGCTGCCCGCGGTGGGCTGCGCCGTCCTCGGCCTGCTGCTGGTCTGCTTCGCCGGTACGGCCGCGTCCACCCTGCCGGCCCTCTTCCCCACGCGGCTGCGCTACGGCGCCCTGTCGATCGCCTTCAACATCTCCGTCTCGCTCTTCGGAGGGACGACGCCGCTGTTCACCTCGGCGCTCGTGGAGGCCACGGGCAACGACATGGTCCCGGCGTACTACCTGATGGCCGCGGGCGTCATCGGGTTCGTGTCGACGCTGTTCCTCCACGAGACCGCCGGCAAGCCGCTGCGGGGCTCGGGGCCGATGGTCGAGACGCCCGGGGAGGCGGAGCGGCTGGTGGCCCACAGCCGGACGGCTGCCGGACGGCAGGCCCGGGACATCTGGATCCGGCTGCGCCACCCGTGGGCCCGCCATTCCCACCGGGACGATTAGCGCAGGTCAGCCGCCCACCAACCGGCGCAACAGGCACATCGGGGGTTCCTGACAGATAGTGAGTCGTAAGGATCTCTCTCATCTGGGGACGCTCATGGAACGCTACCCGCCCATAGCCGAGCACGGCCTGATAGGGGACCTTCAGACGGCCGCACTGGTGACCTCCCGAGGGGTGGTGGACTGGTTCGCCGCACCCCGCTTCGACTCGCCCAGCATCTTCGCCGCACTGCTCGACCACGACCGGGGCGGGTACTTCCGCCTCGGCCCCGACGATCCGGACGCCAGCTGCAAGCAGCTCTACTATCCGGACACGGCCCTCCTGGTCACCCGGTTCATGTCGCCCGACGGCGTCGGCGAGGTGATCGACTGGATGCCGCCCAACACCGGCCGCACCCCGGCCGACCGGCACACCCTGCTCCGGGCCGTACGCACCGTGCGGGGCACCGTGCGCTTCGACCTGGAGTGCCGCCCCCGGTTCGACTACGGCCGGGCCACCCACACCCTCGACCTGAGCGGCGCCGACGCCACCTTCCGGGCACCGGGCGCGACCGCGTTCCTCCAGAGCACCTTCCCCCTGGAACGCGACGGCGACGACCTGCGCGGCTCGGTCACGCTGCGCGTCGGGGAATCGGCGGCCGCGGTGCTCACCGTCTGCGGAAAGGACAACGCACCCCCGGCTCCGCTCACCGTCGACGGCGTCACCGGGCAGCTCTGGGCCGCGGTCGACTTCTGGCAGACCTGGGTCCGCGGCTCCAACTACCGGGGCCGCTGGCACGACATGGTCAACCGCTCCGCCATCACCCTGAAGCTGCTCACCTACGCGCCCACCGGCGCTCCGGTCGCCGCGGCCACCATGGGCCTGCCCGAACAGGTCGGCGGCGAACGCAACTGGGACTACCGCTACACCTGGGTGCGGGACGGATCGCTCTCCGTCCGGTCCCTGCTCGACCTCGGCTACGTCGAAGAGGCCACCGCCTTCACGCGCTGGCTCGGCGACCGGCTGCGCGAGAGCGCGGGCAAGCCCGGCGAGCCGCTCCAGATCATGTACCGGGTCGACGGGGAACCCCTGCTCGGCGAGGAGGTCCTCGGGCACCTGGAGGGCTACCGCGGCTCCGCCCCGGTCCGCCTCGGCAACGCCGCCGCGGACCAGCTTCAGCTGGACATCTACGGCGAGGCGCTCTACGCGCTGTCGGCGGGCCGCGAGGTCGCCGTACAGACCGGCTACCGGGGCTGGAAGGTGCTGTCCAACACCCTCGACTGGCTGGCCGACTCCTGGGACCGCCCCGACGAGGGCATCTGGGAGACGCGCGGCGGCCGCAAGGACTTCACGTACAGCCGGGTCATGTGCTGGTCCGCCTTCGACCGCGGCCTGCGGCTGGCCTCCGAATTCAGCCGGCCCGCCGACACCGACCGCTGGACCGAGGCCCGCGACGCCATCCTGGAGCAGGTGATGGAGCGCGGCTGGAGCGAGGCGAACCGGGCGTACGTCCAGCACTACGGCGGGGAGGACGTGCTCGACGCGTCGCTGCTGCTGATGCCCCGGGTGGGGTTCATCAGCCCCCGTGACCCGTCGTGGCTGTCCACCCTGGACGCGATGGACCGCACCCTGGTCTCCGACAGCCTCGTCTACCGGTACGACCCGGCCGCCTCCCCGGACGGTCTGCGCGGCTCCGAGGGCACCTTCAGCCTCTGCACCTTCCTCTACGTGGACGCGCTGGCGCGGGCCGGGCGGCTGCGGCCGGCCCGGTACACGTTCGAGAAGATGCACACGTACGCCAACCACGTCGGCCTCTTCGCCGAGGAGGTGGGCGCCAGCGGCGAGCAACTCGGCAACTTCCCTCAGGCGTTCACCCACCTGTCCCTGATCACCGCGGCCTGCACCCTGGACGAGGCCCTCGACCGGCAACGCTCGAAGTGAACCCGGGAGCGGAGGTGTCCACGGACCAGGAGAACCGGCCGGGCCGGGGGCCGCGCCAGAGCCCGGCCGAGTTCGAGGCCCTGTACGCCGTCCTCCGCCGCCGGGCGACGGGCGCCGGCGGCTCGCCGGCCCGCATCCCGCCGGCCTGCGTCCGGGCGGCCGCGGGCGAGATCCGCTCCGGCCGGACGGTCACGCTCGCGGCCCCCGTCGAGACCCGGTCCGCCCCGGACAACCCCCAGCCCGCCGGCCACCGGCTGACCGGCCCCTCCGAGGACGAGGCGCTCGCCGTCGGCCTGCACTTCGCCACCGACCACTTCGGCATGAACGTGCACGGCGACGCCGACAGCCATCTCGACGCCCTCTGCCACGTCGTCTGGAACGGCACCCTGCACGGCGGCGTCTCCGTGGCCTCGCTCACCCCGGACGGCGCCACCGCGCTGTCCGTGGAGCTGGCGCGCGACGGCATCGTCGGCAGGGGCGTCCTGCTCGACATCCCGCGCCTGCGCGGGGTGCCCTGGCTCGATCCCGGAGACCACGTCACCGCCGCCGACCTGCTGGCCGCCGAGCGGAGCCAGGACGTCAGGGTCGGCGAGGGCGATCTGCTCTTCGTCCGGGTCGGCCACCGGCGCCGGCGCACCGAGTCCGGTCCCTGGAACGCGGCCGAGACCCGGGCCGGGCTGCACCCGGCGGCGATGGAACTCCTGGCCGAGCGCCGGGTGGCCGCCCTGGGCGGCGACGGCAACAACGACACGGCCCCGAGCCTGACGGACGGCGTGGAGTTCCCCGTCCACGTACTGGGCGTGCACGCCCTCGGGCTGTACCTGCTGGACTACCTCCAGTTCGAGGACCTGGTGCCGCTCTGCGAGGAGGAGGGCCGCTGGTCGTTCTTCTGCGTGGTGGCACCGCTGCGGCTCCCCCGGGCCACCGGCTCGCCCGTCAACCCCATCGCGATCCTCTGACCAACGACACCGAGGTGGCCGCCATGGTCGACAACCAGCAGTACGACGTCATCGTCATCGGAACCGGTGCGGGCGGCGGCACGCTCGCCCACCGCCTCGCCCCGACCGGCAAGCGCGTCCTGATCCTGGAGCGCGGCGGCTACCTCCCGCGGGAGCGCGACAACTGGGAGTCCACGGCCGTCTTCGTCAAGGGCAAGTACCGTGCGCCCGAGTTCTGGTACGACAAGCACGGCGACCGCTTCCCGCCGGAGGTCAACTACTACGTCGGCGGCAACACCAAGTTCTTCGGCGCCGCGCTGTTCCGCCTGCGCCCCGAGGACTTCGGCGAGTTGCGCCACCACGGCGGCATCTCCCCGGCCTGGCCGCTCCGTTACGAGGACCTGGAGCCGTACTACACGGAGGCGGAGCACCTCTACCTCGTGCACGGCCGGCACGGCGAGGATCCGGGCGAGGGGCCGGTCAGCGCCCAGTACGCCCTCCCGCCGGTGCTGCACGAGCCCCGGATCCAGCAGCTCAGCGACGACCTGGAGAGCCAGGGCCTGCACCCCTTCCACCTGCCCATCGGCGTCAACCTCACCCAGGACGCCGAGGGCCGCGCCACCCACGACAGCGTGTGCATCCGCTGCAACCGGGTGGACGGCTTCCCCTGCCTGGTGCGCGGCAAGGCGGACTCCCAGGTGGTCTGCGTCGACCCCGCGCTGACGCACGACAACGTCGACATGGTCACGGGGGCCAACGTCCGGAAGCTGGAGACCGACGGCACCGGGCGCACCGTCACCGCGGTGGTCGCCGAGCTGGAGGACGGCTCCGAGGCCCGGTTCAGCGCCGACATCGTGGTGGTGGCCTGCGGCGCGGTGAACTCCGCCGCGCTGCTGCTGCGTTCCGCGAACGAGCGGCACCCCCGCGGGCTGGCCAACAGCTCGGACGTCGTCGGCCGCCACTACATGCGGCACAACAACCTGGCCCTGATGGCGGTGTCACACGAGCCGAACGACACGCAGTTCCAGAAGACCCTCGCGCTGAACGACTGGTACCTGGGCGCGGACGACTGGGAGTTCCCGCTCGGCGGCATCCAGATGCTGGGGAAGTCCGACGCGGACCAGATCAAGGGCGAGGCGCCGCGCTGGGCGGGACTGGCCTCGCCCGACATGCCGTTCGAGGTGCTGGCCCACCACGCGGTGGACTTCTGGCTGTGCGGCGAGGACCTGCCCCAGCCGGAGAACCGCGTCACGCTGGACGAGAACGGCGACATCCACCTGGCACTGGACGAGAAGAACAACATCGAAGGGCTGAAGCGGCTGCAGCACAAGCTGCGGGGGATGCTCGGCAAGCTGGGCATGCATCCGCACCATCTCCTCCCGCACAGCCTCTACCTGCACAAGGGCATGCCGATCGGCGCCACCGCCCACCAGGCGGGCACCGTCCGTTTCGGGACCGACCCGCGGAGCTCGGCGCTCGACGTCGACTGCAAGGCGCACGACCTCGACAACCTCTACGTCGTGGACACCTCCTTCTTCCCGAGCATCGGCGCCGTGAACCCCTCGCTCACCGCCATCGCCAACGCGATGCGCGTCGGCGACCTCATCGCCGAACGCGTCCGCTGAGCCGTGGCGCGCCTACCCGCGGCCGGGCGCGGCCGCGGGGGTCAGCAGGATGGCGGTGTCCCCGTCCTCCGGTACGGGCACGGTGGTGTCGGTGACCGCGATGAGCCGCCCGGTCGAGCGCACCAGGAACAGCACCTCGTGTCCGGGCGGGATGCCTCCCTCGACGCGGAGGGCGACGACGCGGGCGCCGCCCGCGTACCGGCGGGCCAGCTCGGGCCGGTTGAGACCGCGGGAGAACAGCGCCTCGCCGCCGGTGTAAGGAGCGATGACCCCGTGGCTGCGGGTGGGCGGCTCCAGGCGGTGGACGGGGCCCTTCACCGTCGCCTTGAGGGTGAGCAGCGCGAGCGCGTTGAAGTCGTCCTCGCTGGTGAGCAGGAGTACGTCGGTGATGCCTTCGAGTTCGGCGCCGGCGCCGGTCGCGGCGGCGAGCAGTTCGCCCGGGGCCAGGCCGAGACCGGCGTCCTCGATGCTCTGGCGCTGCTGGTCGAGGCCGGCCCACATGAGTACGTCCAGACCCGCCGCGCGCAGGGCGCCGCCCAGTTCCACCACCCAGGGGTCGCCGCCCACCAGGAGCGGCCGGGACCGGGCGGACCGGCGGACGCCGAGCAGCCGGGCCGCGGGGAGCGCGGTGAGGCCGTACACCATGACGGTGGCGACGATCACGATGAAGGTGGCCGGGAGGATCTTCTGCGCGCCGGCGACGCCGGCCTGTACGAGGGAGACGGAGAAGGTGGAGGCGGTGGCCGCGGCGACGATGCCGCGCGGGGCCATCCAGCCGATGAACCACCTCTCCCGGTAGGGGACATCGGTCCGGGCCGTGGAGAGCAGCGCCACCAGGGGTCTGACCACGAGGACGAGGGCGGCGACGAGCACGAGCGCGGGCAGCACCACGTGGCTGAGGGACCGCGGGGTGACGGTGGCCGAGATGGACACGAACAGCACGCCGATGATCAGCGAGACCAGCGTCTCGAAGAAGGGCCGCCGGGCGGGGATGTCCAGCCCCGGCAGGTTGGCCAGGGCCATCCCCATGACGACGGCGGCGATGAGGCCGGTGTCGTCACGGAACGCGTCACAGGCCGCCGCCACCGCGACCACGGTGGCGAACTGGACCGTCGTGCCGAGCACCTCACCGAGGTCGAGGCGGCGCAGCAGCAGCCAGAGCGCCGCCGCTCCGGCGATGCCCCCGAGCAGTCCGACGGCCGCGCTGCCGCCGAACTCCAGGAGCTGGCTGGCGAACCCTTGCTGCCCGCCGGCCACGACCCCGTGGAAGACGAGCGCCCCGAGGATGCCGCCGAGCGGGTCGATCAGGGTGCCCTCCCAGACGAGGACTCGCTGGAGGCGCTCGCTCGGGCGGACGAAGTCGAGGAGCGGTCCGACCACCGTCGGGCCGCTGACCACGAGGATCACGCCCAGCATGACGGCCGCGCCGGACGACATGCCGAGGACGGGGACGGCCAGCAGCGCCGCCGCGGCCCCGGTGATCAGTGCCCCGAGCCAGATCAGCCGGACCACGACGGTGCGGGTGTGGCCCCGCAGGCGGTGGGTGTCCAGGCCGAGTCCGGCGTCGAAGAGGATCACCGCCACGGCGAGCGAGACGAGGGGGGAGAACGCGGCGCCCAGCAGCTTCTCGGGGTTGACGTCGTCGGTCAGGGTGCCCGTGATGAAACCGGCCGGCAGCAGCAGGAGGATCGCCGGGATCCGCAGGAGGCTCGCCACCAGCTGGGAGCCCACGGCGAGGGCGACGATCAGCGCGGTGCCGGCCAGGATCTGGCTGGAGGTCACCGCGCCCCGTCCCCTCCCGTCATTCGGCGACGTCCTCGTCGGTGAGGGGTTCCAGTACGCCCCGGGTGTCGAGGCGGTACAGCAGGACCAGGGCGGGGCCGATCAGCACCAGGGCGACGGCCGTGACGAAGAGCATCCAGTGGAGCGGCTCGCTCGCCCCGGCGGCCTGCTGGACGGTCAGGCTCGTGGGCACCAGGTAGGGCCGCTGGGCGAGTCCCCAGGCGGCGACCAGCAGCGCCACGGTGGCCACCGAGGAGTACCGCGCCCACCCGGAGGCGGGGCCGGAGACCAGCCAGGTGGTGAGCACCAGGGCCGCGACGGCGGCGAGGAGGGCGGCCAGTCCGGCGCCGTGGGTGAGCCCGTGGTGGACGTACGCGGCCTGCGGGTCGGTCAGCGTCACACCGATCACGCCGACCACGAGCAGGGCGGCGCCGGCGATCCGGGCCCGCAGGCGGAAGTAGCCGATCAGGTCGGTGCCGCCGAAGCGCCGGGCGTCCACGGAGAGGAAGACCGCCCCGAGGAAGGCGGTGGCGGCGACGGCCACCAGGCCGGCCATGATCGAGGTGGTGTTGGCCCAGGCGTGGGCCGAGGCGACGGTGCCCGGTGCGACGCGCCCGGAGGCCACGCCGCCGATGACCGTGCCCAGGAAGAACGGGGTGAGCAGGGAGGAGACGGCGAAGGCGGCGCCGTAGATCCGGCGGCCGGCGAGGTTGCGGGTGGGCTTGCGCAGGGCGAACCCGGCGCCGCGCAGGACCATGCCGACGGCGGCGAGCGCCAGGGGGAGCCACAGAGCGGTGAACACCGTCTGGAAGAACTCCGGGAATCCGGTCCACATCAGGATCAGGACGAAGATCAGCCAGACGTTGTTGACCTCCCAGACCGGTGCCATGGCGTGGTCGATCAGCCAGCGCGGGCGCTTGCCCCGCGCGGCGCCTCCGGCGAACAGGTCCCAGAACCCGGCGCCGTAGTCGACTCCCCCGCCGCACGCGTAGGCGGCGATCACGAGCAGCAGGATCCAGGCGACGATGTTCGCGGTCACTGCTCGCTCCCGGGTGCTCGGTGGTCGCCGGGGGCGGCGCCGGCCGGTTCCGGACGCGGACCGTACGGGGTGTCCGTCTCCGGGTCGTCGGCGGGCGCCCCGGCCGGTCCGGGGCCGGACGCGGCGTCGGCGAGCCGCCAACGGCCGCTCATCTTCATCACCACGCCGAGGAGCGAGCCGAAGACCAGCAGGTAGACCACGACGACGAGACCGAACACGGCCCACAGGGAGGAGGCGGCGGTGGGCGTCACGGCCTCGGACACCCGCATGTTCTGGTAGACGATCCAGGGCTGGCGGCCCACCTCGGTGCTGATCCAGCCGCATTCCACGGTCACCACGCTGGCCACGCCGGACACGGCGGCGCAGCGGAAGAACCAGGGGGACTTCGGCAGGTCGCGGTGGCGCCACCAGCACCAGGCGTACCAGAGGGCCAGCAGGATCAGGGCGCTGCCGACGAGCGCCATGATGTCGAAGGCCCAGTGCGCGATGGTCGCCTGGGTGGCGGTGGGACGGTCCGAGGCGGCCACCGAGCTCAGGCCGGTGACCTTCGTGTCGGGACTCTTCCCGGCCAGGATGGAGTCGAGCACGGGGATCTTGATGCCGCCCTTGATGGTGCCGTCCTCCTGGAGCCGGCCGAACAGGTACTCGGGAACGTGCGTGTCGGTGTCCCAGACCAGTTCGAGGGCGGCGAACTTGATGGGCTGCTTGAGGAAGACCTGCCTCGCGATGTTGTCGCCGAGCACGAACTGCACGGGGGTGAGGATCGCGGCGACGGTGAACGGCACGGTGAAACCGAGGCGGTGGTATCGGTCGCGGCGGCCCCGGAGCCAGCCGACCGCGTAGACCCCGGCCACCACGTAGCCGGCGGTGATGAACATGGCGACGACGAAGTGCCAGTACTGCGGGCCGAACATCGGCGTGAAGATCGCCTGCTGGACGGTGACGTCCACCGGACGGCCGTTGTCGTCGAGGGTGAAGCCCCGCGGCGTGTTCATCCACGAGTTGGCGGCGATGATGCCGAAGGCGCCCATCAGGGCCGTCAGCGGCAGCGGTACGCCGAGCCAGAAGTGCGTCTTCGGCGGCAGCCGGCGCCAGCCGTAGAGGTAGATGGCGATCAGGATCGCCTCAAGGAAGAAGGCCCAGGCCTCGATGCCGAAGCCGAGGCCGAAGACATCGCCCCAGCGGCCCATCATGCCGGGCCAGAGCAGGCCGAACTCGAAGGAGAGCACGGTGCCCGTGATGATGCCGACGGCGAACTGCACGGCCATCACGGCGGACCAGCGGCGGGCCAGCAGCAGCGCGACGGGGTCCGACTTGCGCAGGCCCCGGTGGTGCATGACCAGGGTGATGAACGGCAACGCCACCCCCAGCGGCACCAGGGTGATGTGCATGGCCAGGGTGAACGCCATCAGTTCCCGCGCGGGCAGCAGTTGCGCGGGGGCGTCCGCCAGGAGGTGTACTGGGATCATCGTGCGGTCCTCGGTGACTCGTGAGGGCGGTGGGTCAGCCTCCGGTCGCGAAGCCGGGGAAGAGGGTCATCCCGCCGTCGACGTAGAGGGTGGTCCCGACGACGTAGTCCATCAGGTCGGAGGCCAGGACGGTCACCGCGTTCGCGATGTCCTCGGGGTCACCGACCCGGCGGTAGGGGATCAGCTGGAGCAGGGCCTTCTCGGCCTCGGGAGTGTCCCAGGCGTCCTTGTTGATGGGGGTGCGGATGGCTCCGGGCGCGACGGCGTTCACCCGGATGCCCTGCGGGGCGAGTTCCTGGGCCAGCGTCTGCATCAGCATCAGGACTCCGCCCTTGGACGAGGCGTAGTTCACGTGGCCCGCCCAGGGGATGATCTGGTGGACCGAGCTCATGCAGACGATCTTCCCGGCCGAGCGGGACACCTCCGGCACGACGCCGCGGCGGAGGAACTCCTTCGTCGCCTCCCGGGCGCACAGGAACTGGCCGGTGAGGTTGACGTCCAGCACCTTCTGCCACTGGGCGACCGTCATCTCGGTGACGGCCGCGTCCCGCTGCAAGCCGGCGTTGGCCACCATGATGTCGATCGTCCCGAACTCCTCGACCATCCGGTCGACCATCGCGACGACCTGGTCCTCCTGGGAGACGTCCGCCTCGTGGGCGTAGGCCCGCACCCCGTGGGACTTGATCTCCTCGACGACCGCCTCGGCCTCCTGCGCTCCGGCGACGTAGTTCACGACCACGTCGGCTCCCGCGCGGCCCAGCCCGATCGCGGTCGCCTTGCCGATGCCCGAGTTGGCCCCGGTCACCAGGGCCTTCTGCCCCTTGAGGATCCGCGGCATCTCCCTGAGCGTCTGGTCCCCGGTCGACATCACTCGTCTCTCCCATCGTTGGCCTCACGTACCGGCACCGGCAGACCACGGTCGCCCGCGCGGAACCGGGCGGCGCCGGGCGGCTCGCGCCGCTCGGCCGATCGGGGCAACCACACCCCTCCGACGGCGTAAGGAGCGGCCGGAGGGAGCCGGTCGCCGGGATGATCTCCTGACCGGACCGTCCGGCTCACGGGCCACCCGGGAGGGCGCTGTGGAGACATCCGGACCGGCACGGCCGGCCCCGGCCGTCGTGGTGGTCATGGGCGTGTCCGGCTCGGGCAAGAGCACCGTGGCCCGGCTCCTCGCCGCCCGCCGCGGGGTGCCCTTCGTGGAGGGCGACGACTTCCACCCGGCGGCGAACATCGCCAGGATGCGCGCCGGGCACCCGCTCGACGACGCGGCCCGCGAGCCCTGGCTGACCGCGCTGACGGAGGCGGTCCGCGAGGTCGTGCGCGCCGGCGAGGGCGCCGTCGTCTCCTGCTCGGCCCTCAAGCGCGCCTACCGGGACCGTCTTCGCGAGGCCGCCCCGGCGATGTGGTTCCTGCACCTGACGCTGGACCGGGCGGTGGCGCGCGCCCGAGTCGCCGGGCGGGCCGGGCACTTCATGCCGGCCCGGCTGCTGGAGTCCCAGTACGAGGTCCTGGAACCGCTGGGCACCGACGAGGACGGCCTCACCCTCGACGCCGGCGCGGGCACCGACTCCGTACTCCGACGGGCCGGGGAGGCCCTCGCGGACTTCGAGGCCCGATCGGTTTGACCGACGGCACCACGGGCAGGCGCGCGGCAGGGGCTGAAGAGGCCCGGATGGAGAACACGCCATGTCGACCAGCATGCTCATAGCCGTGATCGTGATCGCGGCCGTCCTGGTGATCGCACTCGCCGTGGGGCTGTGGACCAGGTCCCGCCGACGGCACCTGCGCAGCCGGTTCGGTCCCGAGTACGAGCGCACGGTGGAGGCCGAAGGCGGCCGCAAGGCCGCGGAGCGGGAGCTGCGCTCCCGCGAGGCGCGCCACGACGCGCTTGAGATCAAGGAACTGCCGCCGGAGCGGCGCAAGCAGTACACCGAGGAGTGGAGCGGCGTCCAGGAGGCGTTCGTGGACCGCCCGGAGCGTTCCGTCGGCGAGGCCGACGAGCTGGTCACCCGGCTGATGCGCGAGCGCGGCTATCCCACGGAGGACTACAGCGGGCAGCTGCGCGACCTGTCGGTGGAACACGGACGCACGGTGGAGCACTACCGCGCCGCGCACGACGTCAAGGTGCGCAGCGGCGCGGGACAGACGACGACGGAGGAACTCCGCGGGGCGATGGTGCACTACCGCGCGCTGTTCGAGGAGTTGCTCAGTGATCAGAGGAGCCGGTGACATGCGCGACCACGGAGAGCGGAACGCCCGGGCCGACGAGGCGGGGCTGACGACCGAGGACATCGCCCACCCCCAGGCGGGGGCGCCCGCGGCGACCACCCGCGAGGACGAGCGGCAGCAGGTGCCCGTGTACCCGGGTGAGGCCACCGCGGACCCGCGGGACGCCGCCGCGGGCGTACGGGAGACGGACCCGGGCACGCGGGATGCCGCCGCGGGCGTACGGGAGACGGACCCCGGCAGGCGGGAGGCGGATGACGGGACCGGGGCTCCGGGGCGGGCGCCGACGGAGCAGTGGGACGGGGAGCCGGGGCGGGCGGCGACGGAGCGCGGGGCCGTGGACGCCCCGGCGGCGGATGAGGAACCGCTGCTCGGCGCCCCGGACGCGGAGGGCTACCGCAAGGCGTGGAGCGAGATCCAGGGCAGGTTCGTGGACGACCCGCAGGAGGCCGTCAGGTCCGCCGACGCCCTCGTGGCCGAGGTGATGCAGACCCTGGCCCGGACCTTCTCCGCCCGCAAGCAGGGCCTGGAGGGACAGTGGGGCCAGGGCGGGCAGGTCGCCACGGAGGAGCTGCGGCTGGCGCTCCAGCAGTACCGCTCCTTCTTCAACCGCCTGCTCAACACCTGAGGCGGCCGCCGGCCCCCGGTGCGTGGCGTCCCGGGCGTGTGGCGGGCGCAACCCGGGGCAGAAGCCCGGCAGAGAGACAGACCGCCGGAGAAGGGACCCGTTCCATGCTGATGGCCCACCCCGCACTGCTGCCCGCCGCCGTCCGTGAGTACGAGACGCTGAGCCTCCTGAACGCCCTCGAAGGGAGTCCGCGGACGGTCCGTCGCATCGAGGAGCTCTCGGCCCTGCTGTGCACGGCGACCGGTACGGGCAGCGCGGAGGCGGCCGTCGTCGCCGCCCGCTACCGGCTCCCCGGTGCGGGGACCTTCGACGATTCGGTGATACCCGCCCGCTGAGGGTGCGTGCCGGTGGCGCCCGCGCGAGACTTCTCGCGTGGGCGCCCACGTGCGCGTCCCTCTCCGGACGAGGAGGCACATGAACCGGGCCGCGCTGTTCGACGTGGACGGAACCCTGGTCGACACCAATCACCTGCACGTCACGTCCTGGTGGGAGGCGCTGCGCCAGGCGGGGCACGACGTGCCGATGCACGCCATCCACCGTGCGCTCGGCCTGCCGGGCGCGGACCTGCTCTCCCACCTCCTCGGCGAGGAGCGGGACACCGGCGGGGACGGGGCGCTGAGCACCGCCCACGACACCCTGTACGCGACGTACTTCGAGCGCCTGCCCCGGCTGCGCGCGGCGGACGACCTGCTGCGCACGCTGAGCCGCCGGGGCTGGCGCGTGGTCCTGGTCACCTCGGCCGGCGGCGGCGAGCTCGGCGCGTTGCGGAAGGCGATCGGCGCGGACGACGCCCTCACCGCCACCGCCAGCGCCGATGACGTGGAACGGGGCAAGCCCGCCCCGGACCCCGTCCACCACGCGCTGGAGCTGGCGGACGCGTCCGCGCACAGCTCCGTGTTCGTCGGCGACAGCGTGTGGGACATGAAGGCCGCGACCCGGGCCGGGGTGCGGCCCGTGGGCTTGCTCTGCGGCGGCATTCCCCGTCACGACCTCGAAGCGGCCGGCGCCGGCCCGGTCTACCGGGATCCCGCGGACCTGCTCGAACACCTCGACGCGAGTCCCTTCGGCGTCGCCGGCTGAGCCGGGTGTGGTCGCGGCTCGCGCGGGATGCCCACCCCGTGCGGGCCGCCACCACGGTTCGTACGGGCCGGGGTTCCCGGCGAGGATGGGCGTATGACCGACACGTTCACCACACGGACGCTCGATGTGACGACGGGCTCCGGAGAGACCGTCCACGACCTGACCACGGCCTGCGCGGAGTTCCTGAGCGAGGCCGCCCGTGGCCGGGACGGGCTGCTCAACGTCTTCACCCCGCACGCGACGGCCGGGCTGGCCGTCATCGAGACGGGCGCCGGCAGTGACGACGACCTGCTGGACGCGCTGCGGACGCTGCTGCCCGCCGACGACCGCTGGCGGCACCGGCACGGCTCACCGGGCCACGGCCGCGACCACGTGCTGCCCGCGTTCGTGCCGCCGCACGCCACCCTTCCGGTGGTACGGGGCGAGCTGGCCCTCGGAACCTGGCAGTCGGTGGTGCTGGTGGACACCAACCGGGACAATCCCCAGCGCACGGTACGGCTGTCCTTCCTGGGCTGAGCGGCCTCCGGCGGCCCGCCCCGATGCCGGGCGTTTGGATTCCTCCGCAGCGAGCACCCGGCGATTGACGGGAGTCACGAACAATCGGGGCTCGCCGGGAGAAATCGAGGAGACGTCGTGGGAATCATCGCGTGGATCGTCATCGGACTGCTCGCGGGAATCATCGCAAAGGCCCTGCTGCCCGGCAGAGATCCCGGCGGCATCATCATCACCATCCTGATCGGCATAGCCGGCGCGCTCCTCGGGGGCTGGCTCGGCAAGGTGCTTTTCGGTGTCGATTCCATCGACGGGTTCTTCGAGGTGTCAACATGGGTCGCCGCGATCGTCGGTTCGATGATCCTGCTGCTCGCCTACCGGATGGTCTCCGGTGGAGGCCGGCGGCGCTGAGCCCCCTTCGGTAACCGGAACGAACACGAGCAGGAGCGGACCATGACCGTGCAGCACGACGTCGTCGCGGTGATCCTCAAGGACCACCGCACCATGGAGGACCTCCTCCGCCGGATGCGGAGCGTGGAATCCGACCGCGCGAAGGCGCTCGAACAGTTTTCGGCCCTGCTCATCGCCCACGGCGAGGCCGAGGAGGCGAAGGTGTACGGCGCCCTGAAGCGGTTCAAGGACGTGGACAACGAAGAGGTGGAGCACGGGGCCGAGGAGCACGCCGAGGGCAACGCGGCACTGCTGGCGCTGCTGGAGGTGTCCGAGGTCGGCTCCGACAGGTGGGACGAGCGGCTGGAAGACCTGGTGAAGGCCGTGTCGCACCACATCGACGAGGAGGAACGGACCATCCTCAACGGCGCCCGGGAGAACGTGCCCGACGAGCGCCGCGCCGAGCTGGGCGCCGCCTTCCTCCAGGAGCGCGAGAGGCAACTGGCGGCGGACTGTGGCCGCGTCGACCACGTGCGCGCCGTCGTGAAGGGCTGACGGCCGGTCGTCGTCCCGGTCGGGGGGTGACGACCGGCCAGATCAGTGGCGGGATATGTACCTTAACTGGATCACCACATCGTGCTTGGATGGCGCCGCCACCGTAATTCGTTTAGCACTGAACGGTTTTGACGAACCGACGGTAACTCCTCGAAGCGCCCAGGTTACGGAGAAGGGAGAAACAGCCGACGGGCGCCGAACAAGCCACCCTTCGGCTCGACTTCCACAAGATCCGTTATGTAGTGTTCCAGTCATTCACCGCCCAACGGGGGGCGAGCAGCGACTGCAGGCCTGGTCCGGACTATTTCCGGCGTGTGACAGGCCCCGCGGAACCGGCAGACCACCGCCCCCGCCACGCTCCCTATAGGGGGAATGCGTGACCCGACACGGGGGATCAATCATCCGGTTCCAGCTTCTGGGGCCTTTGAGCATTGCGCACGGGCCCGAAACCGTCGTACTCAAACCGTCCAAGCCGACCAGTCTTCTCGCCGCGCTCCTGCTGCATCCCAACTCCGTCGTGTCGACCACCTATCTGCTGCGCGCCGTGTGGGACGAGGAACCGCCCGCCACCGCCCGCGCCGCACTGCAGACGTGCGTGCTCCGGTTGCGCCGGCTGTTCGCCAAGTACGGCATATCCGCGACCACCATCGAGGCCGTGCCGGGCGGTTACCGGATGCGCAACGACACCGAGACCCTCGACCTCGTGCTCTTCCGCACGCTCACGGCCGGCGCGGGATCCGCGACCGGCCCGGGAGAGGAGCTCTACCGGCTCAGGGAGGCCCTGTCGCTCTGGCACGGGCAGCCCTTGGCCAACGTGGCCTCGCGCATGCTCCAGCAGGATGCCGTCCCCGCTCTCGAACAGGAGCGGCTACGGGTCCTGGAAAGGGTCTGCGACCTGGAACTCGCCGCCGGCAACTGCCATCAGGTCCTGGTCGACCTGTACGAGGGAGCCCGCCGCCACCCGGTGCGCGAACGGTTCACCGAGCAGCTCATCGAGGCCCTCTACCGCACCGGACGGCAGGCCGAGGCGCTCGCCGAGTACCGGACCGTGCGCGACCGGCTCCGCGACGAGCTGGGCATCGACCCGGGCCCGGGACTGCGCCGTCTGGAGCTCGCCATCCTGCGCTCCGAAGACCTGGCGCCCGCCCCGCCGACGCCCCCGTCGGCGCCCGCCCGGGCGCTGACCGGGGCCGGGGTCCGCGCGCTGCCGCCGCGCGGCGCGCCCGCCCACGGCCGCCGGCCGAGGCGGGAGGTGCCGCCCGTCCCCGCCTTCGCCGGTCGCGAGAACGCCCGAAGAGCCATCGCCGAGCGGCTCACCTGCGCCGAAGGGCCGCGGCTGGTCGTCGTATCGGGCGCACCGGGCATCGGAAAGTCGGCGCTGGCCCGTCAGACGGCCCACGAGACACAGCACTCCTTCCCCGGCGGGGTGTTCGTACTCGCGCTGGCCCGGCCCGACGGGACACCGCTGACCGTCGAGGAGGCGGCCCGGCTGCTGCCCGAAGCCGGTGCGGGTACCGGCGCCGACCGGCAGCTGATCGTCCTGGACGACGCGGCCGGCGCCTGGCAGGTGACCCCGCTGCTTCCCGCGGCGGGAGACGCGTCGGTCGTCGTGACCAGCAGGCGCGCCCTGGCCGCGGTCGTCGCCACGCACGGCGGCGCGGTGCACCGGCTCGACGTGCTGCGGCCCGCCGAGGCGTACGGGCTGCTCGCCGGGCTCATCGGCGCCCGGCGGATCGCCGCCGAGCCCGCGGCCGCCCGGGAACTGGCCTCCGTCTGCGGTCACTTCCCGCTCGCCCTGCGGATCGCCGCCGGCCGCTTGCTGACCCGGCCCGCGCTGTCGGTCGCGGACTGCGCGGCATGGCTCGCGGCGGATCCCCCCGCCCGGCTGGCCCTCGCGGAGGACGCCCGGCTCTCGGTGCCGGAGGTGTTCGGGCAGGCGCTCGACGCGCTGGCCCCGGACCTGCGGGAGGCGTTCCTCCGGCTGGGCGGGCCCGGCGCGGACGGCGATCCGTCGGCCGGGGAGAGCGAGACGGTTCTCGAACAGCTCGTGGACTCCGGGCTGTTGGAGGACGGGCCGCCCGGCCCGTACCGCGTCCACGACTTCCTCCGCGTCTACGCGCGTTGGCACGTCCGCACGCACCGGACGACCGCGGCGGCCCCGGCGGCGGCCGCACCGCGCTGACCTCCGCGCGGTCCGTCGTACCACCCCTCCCCCCACTCACCGCTCCCCCCTACGCTCCCCCTCCCGATCCCGCCCAGACCGCACCCAGGGGTGTCCCATGGCTCACGCCAGCTACGAAGCCGTTGCCGCGACCCGTCCCCGGATCCGCCGCGACGTGCTGTTCACCGAGACGCCGGACGGCGTGCTGTTCCACAACGCCGACGGCGGCTTCCGCCTGACGGCCAAGTCCGCCTACCGCTTCGCGACGCTGATCGTGCCCCACCTCACCGGCGAGCACTCGGTCGCCGACCTGTGCCGGGGCCTCGGCGAGGCACAGCGGACGATGGTCGGCGAACTCGTCCGGACCCTGTACGAGCGGGACTTCGCCCGGCCCGTCACCGACCCCGCCCCGCGCGCCGACGGGCAGGCGGTGCTCGCTCCCGACGTGGCCCGCCGGTTCGCCCCGCAGATCGCGTACGCCGACCACTACGCCGACGACGCCGAGGCCCGGTTCCTGCGCTTCCGCGGCACCCGGGTCGCCGTCCTCGGCGAGGACGACGTGGCCCGCTGGTGCGCGTCGAGCCTGATACGCAACGGCTGCGCGACCGTCGGCGTGACGGCGGGCCTCGACACCTCGGCGCTCGGCCCGGAGGTCGCGGAGGCCGTCGGCGACGGCTGCCCCGTCGAGCTCCGCACACTGGCGCCGGCCGACGGGCGGCAGCCCGGCTGGACCGAACTGGCCGATTACGACCTCGTCGTCGTCACGGGCGGCCGGACCGCCCCCGCCCGGCTGCTGCCGCTGCTGCGCGCCGGGATCCCGGCCGGCCGCATCCTGCTGCCCGCCTGGTCGTACGGCTCCGACGCCGTGATCGGCCCCCTGATGACGGCCGGCGCCGCCGGCTGCTGGGCCTGCGCCGCGCTCCGGCTCGGCGGCGCCGCCGGCCGTGACACCGCGGCCGCCGCCGAACTGTGGAGCGCGCTGGCGCTACCCGGGAGCCCCGCTGCGGCCGGTCCCGAGCCGGGCCGGCCGCTGGCCGCGATGATCGGCAACCTCCTGGGCTACGAGGTCTTCCGCGCCGCCTCGGGAGCACTGCCCGCCGAGACCGCGGGCCAGGTGATCGTGCAGGACATGGCCTCGCTGGACGTCACCGCGGAACCGCTCCTCGTCCACCCGCGGTGCCCGTTCTGCGCCCCGGCCGAGGAGGCGGCGGCCCGGGAGGCCCCGGTGCCCGTGGCCCTCACCGAGGCGGGCACCTCCGGGGCGCCCGCCCTGCCGGCCCTGGAGACCGCGCGCGAGGCGGACGAGCTGGTGGAGGAGCTGAACCGGCGCTCCGCACTGGTCCGTCCGTACACCGGCGTCTTCACGCGCTACGCGGACGAGCCGCTCACCCAGATCCCCCTGAAGCTGAGCGTGGTCGAGTTCGGCGTCGGCCACGCGGGCCCCCGCGCGGTCGCGGCCTTCGACGTCCACCACGTCGCCGGGGCGCGGATGCGGGCGCTGGACGCCGCGGCCCTCGTGTACGCCGAGCACGTCGTCCCGGCGCGCGGTGTCGTGGCACGCGCCGAGGGGGCGGTCGCGGAGGCCTCGCTGACCCTCGCCTCCGGTCTGCCGGGTGCGGCCGGGGCCTGGCAGCGGGCCGTCTCGCTGGTCACGAAGGAACCCGCGCTGGTTCCGGCGGCGGCGGTGCGCCCGTTCGGGCCGCACAACGGCGACCGGCTCTTCGAACGCACCCGCGCCGGCGCCGGCGCGGGCCCTTCGCCCGCCGACGCGGCGGCGGCCGGCCTGCTGTCGGCGCTGGCCCACGACGCGCTGCTGCGCGCGGTCCGCGGGGCGGCGGCCGCGCCGGTCGCGCTGACGGACGGGACGCCCGACGCCGAACTCGCCTTCCTCGTACGGTCGGCGGAGCGCCTCGGGATCACCGTCGAACTGCTCGACCTCGGCGAGTCCGCGCGGTCCGGGGTCCAGGTGCTGCTCGCACGGGCGGCGCAACGCTGGGCCGTGGGCGCCGGCCTGGACCGGCGGACGGCGACGGCCGACGCCCTGCGGGACCTGCTGGGCGCCGTGCAGTACGAGCGCGACGCCGCCGCTTCCGGGACTCCCGCCGACACCGGTGATCCGCTGCTGCGGGACCTCGACGCCCGCACGCTCACGCTGTCCGCCGACGTCGGTGACGCCCACGGGAACCCGGTCGCCGCCGACTGGGCCGGGGTGCTGGACCGGTTGCGCGCGGCGGGCCGTGACGCCTACGTCGTCCCCACCGGCTCCGCCGACCTGGCCTCCGCCGGACTGCACACCGCCAGAGTGCTCCTCACCTGCGCCCAGGAGCCGGGCGATGACCACTGACCGGGTCCCCTCCGACCGGGTCGCGGTCGGCCCCGAGGTCATCCACGCGCTCGGCCCCGACGCGGCGGCCCGCTTCACCGCGCTGCTGGAGCGTGCCCTCGGCGCGCTCGGCGGGCCGAGGGTGACGCTGTCGGCGCTGGGGACCGCGGACGCCTTCGCGCGCCCCGCCCCCGGACCCGGTGGGAGCCGGGCCCCGGTGCCCGTGCACCTGTACGGCCACCAGGCGGTCGTCGGGCCGCCCGGCGGCTGTGCGCGGTGTCTGGAGCGCCGCTGGCAGGCCGTGCGGTCCGTCGCGCTCCGGGACGCCCTGGAGCTGGGCGGCGGCACCCTTGCCGCCGGTGACTGGCCGTACGCGCACCCCTTCGCCGCCGACGCGCTGGCCGCTCTGATCACCGCCGCCGGGGCGCCCGGCGCCGCCTCCCCCGGGGGCGCCTTCCCCCAGGTGCGGCTCCTGGACCTGCGGACCGGCTCCGTACGCCGTTATCCGCTGGTTCCCGACCCCGAGTGCCCGGCGTGCGCCGCGCCGGAGACGGACACCGCGGCGGGGGCCGCCCTGGACCTGCCGCCGGCGCCCAAGTACCGGCCCGGTGTCTTCCGTACCCGCCCCGTCGAGTCGTACGGGATCGAGGTGGCGGCCTTCGCCAACCCGCTGTGCGGGGCGCTGGGTCCCTCCCTCGTCCAGGACGTTTCCTCGACCACCACCTCCGCCACCATCGGCTGTTTCTCGATGCGCTCGGGCGAGTACCTGCGCGAGACGTTCTGGGGCGGTCACACGGACTCCTTCACCCGCAGCGGGCAGGTGGGGGTCCTGGAGGGGCTGGAGCGCTACGCCGGGATGCGGGCGCGGTCGCGGACCACGAGCGTCACGGGTCCGCTGACGCGGTTCGGCGCCGATGCCGTCGACCCGCGGGAGGTGGGCCTGTACAGCGAGGCCTTCCACCGGCAGAACCCGCGCGTGCGCCCCTTCGACCCGGACCGGGAGATCGCCTGGGTGTGGGGCTGGTCGCTGCGCGACAGGGTGCCCCGGCTGGTGCCGGAGATCCTGACGTACTACCACGCGCCCGGCCTGGAGAACCGGTTCGTGCAGGAGAGCTCCAACGGCTGCGCCTCCGGCGGCAGTGCGGCCGAGGCCGTGTACTTCGCCCTGATGGAGGTCGTCGAGCGGGACGCCTTCCTCCTCACCTGGTACGGGCGGCAGCCGCTGCCCGAGATCGACCCGGCGAGCAGCTCCCGTCCGGCGACGCGCGCGATGGTCGACCGGCTGGCGATGTACGGCTACCGGGCCCGGTTCTTCGACACCCGGATCACCTTCCCGATCCCCGTCGTGACGGCGGTCGCCGAGCGCTTCGACGGCGGCACCGGCCGGATGTGCTTCGGGGCGGGAGCCGGTCTCGACCCGGAGTCGGCCCTGGACTCGGCGCTCTGCGAGATCGCCACGGACGCCGTCAACCTGCCGGGGCGCACCGAGCGCGACGAGGCCCGGCTGCGCGCCATGGCGGCCGACTTCGCTCTGGTCACGGCGCTGCACGACCATCCGCTCGTCTACGGGGTCCCGGAGATGGGCCGGCACGCGGACTTCCTGCTGCGGGCGCCGGGCGGGGGGCCGACGCGGACGGTGGCCGAGCTGGAGTGGCCCGACCGGTGGGGTGCGGCCGCGTCGGACGACGTGCGCACCGATCTGGAGCGGTGCGTGTCGGCGGTCACGGCGGAGGGCTTCGACGTCGTGGTCGTGGACCAGACGATGCCCGAGCAGCGGGCGCTCGGCCTGCACACGGTGAGCGTGCTCGTCCCCGGGCTGCTCCCCATCGACTTCGGGTGGTCCCGGCAGCGGGCGCTCGGCATGCCACGGATGCGGACCGGCCTGTTCACCGCCGGGCTGCGCGAGCGCGCGCTGGAGCCCGGCGACCTGAACCCGGCACCCCACCCCTTCCCCTGACCCGGCCGCCGCGACCGGCGTCCGACCCGAACGTAGGAGGACCCATGGGCTACGCCCATGTCTACGCCCACGAGATCATGCACCGCGGCCGGGTGCCGATGGAGCCCGCCGACTTCGTGCCCGACTGGGCCGACCGGCCCCGCAAGGCCAAGTTCCACCCGGACGCCGAGACCCTGCCGCTGCCGCAGACGCCGGAATCGCCGGAGCCGCCGGAGCAGGCCGCCGGTGCGGTCCGGGGGTTCACCCTGCCGCTGCTGTCCGGGATGCTCCGGGACTCGTACGGGCTGACCGGCCGGCGGCTCGCGGTCCAGGCGAACACCGACCTGGCGGCGCTGCCGCACTACACCCACGCGAACTGGTCGCGGGGCACCGCGTCGGGCGGCGGGCTCTACCCGGTGTCCGTCCACTGGGCGGCGGGCCCGGGCGGGCCGCTGACCCCGGGGCTCTACCACTACGCGCCGCACCAGCACGGGCTGCGCCGACTGCTGGCGGGCGATGTCACCGGGGAGGTCCGGTCGGCCCTCGGTCCGGGGGCCGGCGCGGCCGCGGCGGCGACGCACTACCTCGTCCTCGGGGTGAAGTACTGGCAGAACGCCTTCAAGTACAACAGCTTCTCCTTCCACGCCGTGAGCATGGACGTGGGCGCCCTGGTGCAGACGTGGCGGCTGTGGGCCGCGCGGTACGGGCTGCGGATCGACCCGGTCCTGTGGTTCGACGAGGAACGCCTGGCCCGGCTGCTGGGCGTGGCGCCCGAGGAGGAGGGGATCTTCGCGGTGGTGCCCCTGACCTGGGACGGGGCGCCCGGGTCCGGAGCGGGAGCTGCCCCGGCGCCCGCCGTCACCCCGGCCGCGGCCCCCGCCGCGATCCCTGCGGCGACCCAGACCCCCGCCCCGGCCCCCGCCCCGACCCCGGTCGCGGCCCCGGCCGTCCGGCACCGGGACGTCGAACGCTCCCGCCGTGTCCTCGTGTTCGAGACGCTGCTGCGCATCCACGAGGCCACCGCGGGCCGGGCCTCCGACCGCCCCGCGCCGGAGGCGCTGGACGCGGCCGCCGCGTTCCCGCCCCGGGGCGGCGATCCGCTGCCGCTGCCCGCGCCCCCCGCGCCACCGGTCACCACCGGGCGGGCGCTGCGCGAACGCCGCAGCAGCTTCGGCCGGTTCGACGCCTCCCGTCCCCTCGCGGCCGGGCCGTTCGCCGCCGCTCTGGCCGACTGCGCGGCCACCGCGTACGGCACGGAGGCCGAGCGCCCCGGCGGGCCCCCGCTCACCTCGCTGTACGCGTTCGTCAACCACGTCGAGGGCATCGCGCCCGGCGCGTACGCCTACGATCCGGCCTCCCACACCCTGCGGCTGAGGGTGCCGGGGCCGCCCGGGTCCTTCCTCCAGCGCAACTACTTCCTCTCCAACTACAACCTGGAGCAGGCCGGCGCGGTGATCGTCCCGACGGTCCGCACCACCGCGGTCCTGGACGCGGTGGGCGATCGCGGCTACCGGCTGGTGGGCGCCACCATCGGCGCGGTCGCCCAGACCTTCTACACCACGGCCGCGGCCTTCGGCCTGGGCGCCGGGGTGGCGCTCGGCTTCGACAACATCTCGTACCGGGAGGAGCTGGGGCTGACCGGGACCGACGAGGCGCCCCTGCTGATCATGCTGCTGGGGCACGACCGCCCGCGCCCGGCCGACTTCCGTCACGAAATCGCCTGAGGGGAGCGCGAGGATGAACACCACCGAATGGCAGGCGGGCGACCGCTTCATGCTCCGGGTCGCCGGACTTCCGCTGTCCGCGGTCGAAGCCCTGCGCGCCCCGGACACCGGGCGCTGGGCCGAGGAGGTCCTGACCGCCGAGGCGGCCCTGCGCAAGGGCGAGCAGCGGCTGGGCGACGTGCTCCACGAGGCCGTCGGGGCCACCGATCCGGCGCCGGACGGCCCGGGCGCCGCCCAGCGGCGCGCGCTGCTGCGGCTGCGCCGCCAGATCCACAACGGCCGGCCGCCGGCCCGCCGGGACGCGTCGACGGAGACGGCCGTGGAAGCCGTGGCGGCCGTGGACGAGGACGCCGCCGAGCACCTCGCCGGCTGGCTGCACCGGCGCGGGCTCCTGGACAAACTGCTGGCCGAGGGCCCGCCGCTGCTGGCCGCCGACCTGGCCGGGAACCGGGCCGCGCTGCGCGAGCTGCTGACCGACGAGCGGTTGCGGCACGGGCTGCTGCTGGCCTCCCCGGTGCTGGAGAAGCAGCTCGACGGGTACGCGAGCGCCGAGGGCGTGCCGGGCGGGCGGGCCCGCAAGGCCGAGCGGTCGGTCCTTTCGTACGTGTACCGGACGGCCTGCAAGACGAGCCCGTTCAGCACCTTCACCGGGGTGGCGACCGGCCGTTTCACGGGCGATGCCGCACCGGGCGGCGCAGCGCGGGTCGCGGACGCCTGGAGCAGTCACGTCCGCCTCAACGTCGTGGT
Source organism: Streptomyces sp. ADI95-16 (assembly GCF_003721495.1). Taxonomy (NCBI): domain Bacteria; kingdom Bacillati; phylum Actinomycetota; class Actinomycetes; order Kitasatosporales; family Streptomycetaceae; genus Streptomyces; species Streptomyces sp. ADI95-16. The sequence goes on from NZ_CP033581.1 coordinate 1,156,102, forward strand.
CCTCGCGCGGCTCGCCGAGCTGATCCTGGCCGACCCCGTGCGCCGCCGGGACCTGCCGCTGCGCCTGGCCTCGGGCTGGGGGCACGAGGAGGACCGGATCCGCTACGTGCGCCGCTCGGTCACGGCGGGCGACGACACGGCCGCCGTCACCTTCGACGCGGTCAAGGACCGGCTGTTCTTCCTGCGGCGCAGCGGTACGCTCGACCGCCTCCTCGCCCTGTTCGCCGGGCGGCCCGAGCTGCGGCACCGGGAGCTGACCGACTGGCTGGCCGCCGAGCACGCCGCGGATCCCGCCGAGTGCGAGGCGTACGTCGCCGCCCTCCTCCAGCTCGGCATGGTGCGCGTGCCCTGCCTGGACACCGAGGTGCACGGCGGGGACCCGCTGCGCTCCTTCCAGCGGTCGCTGACCTCGCTGGAGCGGCCCTGGGCCGACCGGCTCGCCGCCCTGCTGGAGGCGCCCGCCGCGGCGCTGGCCGGCTATCCGGAGGCCGGGCACGCCGAACGGGCCGGGCTGCTGCGGGAACTGCGCAGCGGGCTGCACCGGGCGTGGGAGGAGCTCGGCGCACCGGACACGGCCCTGCCGCAGACCCTGCTGTACGAGGACGTGAGCGCGGGCCACGAACTGCCCTGCGCGCCCCCGGACTGGACCGCGCTGCGCTCGGTCGAGCGGATCCTGCCCGCCTTCGACCTCACGCTGGCCGGGCGGATCACCTTCGAGGGGTTCTTCGCCGCGCGGTACGGCTCCGGGGGCCGCTGCGAGGACCTCCTGGGGCTGGTGCACGACTTCCACGAGGACTTCTACGACCAGTACCTGTCGTTCACCGCCCGGCGCAGGCCCTTCGACGAGCGCGGCGAGTACGTCGCGGAGGAGAACTGGCTGGGCCTGCCCGGGATCCGGGCCCTGGACGCGGCGCGCCGGGCGTTCGTCGGCCGGATGCGGCGGGCCTGGTCGGCGTACGAGGCCGCGCACGGGGCGGCCGGGGCGGACGGGGCGGACGCGGACCGCATCCGCCTCGACGAGGCGGACCTGGCCGAGGTGGCGGCGGAACTGGCGCCGGTGACACCGGACTTCGCACCGCGCTGCCACCACCTGCAGTTCGCCCGCGATCCCGCCGACGGCACCCCGCTGACCGTCCTGAACCGCTCGTACGGCGGCCTGGCCTTCCCGTTCAGCCGTTTCACGCACGTGTACGAAGAGCAGGGCGGGCCGGGGCCCGCGGACGCGCCGGGCGCCGGCTTCTGCGCCGGGCTGCGGGACACGGCCCGCCGGGTCACCCCGCCGGGCGCGGTATTCGCCGAGGTCACCGGGGGCCCGGTCACCACCAACCTCAACCTGCACGGGGAGCTGACCGACTACGAGATCGTCTGCCCGGGCGAGAGCGGCACGCTCCCGCCGGAGCGCCGGCTGCACCTGGACGACCTGTACGCCGAGCACGTGCCGGCGACGGGGCGGGTGGTGCTGCGGTCCCGGCGGCTGGGACGCGAGGTGATCCCCGTCTACCTCGGCTATCTGGTGCCGCTCGCGCTGCCCGCGATCCCGCGCACGCTCCTGCTGCTGTCCCCGTCGTCGATGTCCCCGCTCGACGTGTGGGCGGGCGTACCGGAGGGCGCGGCGCACGACCGGGTGACCACGCGGCCCCGGGTGGTCCACGGCGACGTGGTCCTCAGCCGGCGCAGCTGGACCACCACGGCGGGCGCCCTGCCCGTCCAGGGGGCGCGGGAGGCCGGGCACTTCCTCGACTGGCAGCGCTGGCGGCGCGCCCACGGCCTGCCCGAGCAGGTGTTCGCCACCGTCTCGGCCGGCCCGTCGGCCGCCGGGGCCAAACCGCAGTACGTCGACTTCGCGAGCCTCCTCTCGCTCGCGGCCTTCGAGACGCTGCTGCGCGATCCGGCGCACCGGGTCGTCTTCCGCGAGATGCTCCCCGGCCCCGACGGCCCGCACGTGCGCTCGGCCCGCGGCGCCCACGTCGCCGAACTGGCCGTCGAGACGTTCACCTCAACCATCCAAGACCAGGAAGGCGGCACCCGATGTCCGAGATGACCCCGCCCACCGGCGCGCGCACCGACAGCCGCACCGACACCCGCGGCGCATGGCAGGCCCTGCACATCTTCTACGCCGCCAACCCGCAGCCCCTGCTGACGCGGTGCGTGCGGCCGCTGATCGCCGAACTCACCGCCGACGGCCTGCTCGCCGGCCACTTCTTCATCAACTACTGGCTGGAGGGGCCGCACGTACGCCTGCGGCTGCGCCCCGTCACGCCCGAGGCGGGGCCCGAGGTGCGGCGCCGCGCCGAGGAGGCCGTCGCCGCGTTCCTGAAGGCCCGCCCGGCCCTCTACGAGGTGGACTCCGGGTTCCTCAACGAGTTCTACAACACGCTGTTCGACATCGAGTTCCCGGAGGGCGACCGGGCCGCCTTCATGGGCCCGGACGGCCGGATGAACCTGCGGCCCAACAATTCGTACGCCCGGGAGCCCTACGAGCCCGAATTCGGCAAGTACGGCGGCCCGGCCGGCGTCGAACTCGCCGAATGGCACTTCGCCCGCTCCAGCGACCTCGTCATGGACGCCCTGCACCGGATGAACCTGCACCTGCGGACCGTCCTGCTGGGCACCTCCGCCCAGCTGATGATGGTCATGGCGGGCGTCTTCCTGCCGGAGCGCGGGGAACTCGCCGGATACCTCGACCGGTACTACGAGTTCTGGCACCGGGCCTTCCCCGGCACCGGGTTCATCGGGTCCGAGGAGTACGACCGGACGTACGGGCAGACCGCCCCCGGGCTCGGCCGCCGCTTCGCCGCCGTGCGCGGGGCGCTCGCCGCCGGGGAGACCGGCCGGCTCCCGGCGTTCCTGGCCGGCTGGGCGGAGCACTGCCGGGAGCTGCGCGAGCGCGCCGAGGCCCTCGCCGTCGCCGGGGAGCTGGTGTTCCGCTCCTGGGACGGCGCCCGGGACGAGCGGGTGACGGATCCCGCGCAGGCACTGCCGCTGCTGCTCTCCCCGTACATGCACATGACCAACAACCGGCTCCACGTCACCATCCGCGACGAGGCGTACCTGGCCCATCTGCTGGGCCGGGTGCTGCGCGAGAGCGAGGGCGTGCCCGAGGGCGCGGCGGTCGCCCCGTGACCGGCCCCTCCCCCGCGCCCGGCCCGGCGGGACTGCTCGGGCACCGGCCCGCCCTGCGGCCGGACGTCCTGCTGTCGGCGCCGCTGCTCAACGGGGCCGCCACCGTCCACCTGGTCAAGGACCCGGTGTCCGGGGCCTCGTTCGAGATCGGGCCGAAGGAGTTCTTCCTCGTCTCTCGGCTGGACGGCTCCCGCAGTCTGGCCGAGATCGGCGCCGCGTACGCGCAGGCGTTCGGGCGGCGGCTCGGCGAGGGCAACTGGCAGCAGCTGCTGGCCCTGCTCGGCACCCGCCGGCTGCTCGCCGGCGGGCCGCCGCCGGCCGCGCCCGCACCGCCCGGCGGCCCGCTGGAGGGCACCCTGCTCCGCGGCAGGCTGCGGCTGGTCGCGGACGCCGACGCCGCCACGGCCCGGCTGCACCGGGCCCTGCGCCCGCTGCTGCACCCCGTGGTGCTCGTCGTCCTGCTGCTCGGCTGCCTGGCCATGGAGGCCGCGCTGGCCGTCTCGTTCGCCGAACTGGCGGACGGGCTGGGGTGGTTGCTGCGCCACCCGGCGCCCCTGCTGGCGGTGGCCACCCTCATGTGGCTGAGCACCGCGCTGCACGAGTTCGCGCACGGCATCGCGGCCCGCCACCTCGGCGGGACCGTCGGCGAGATCGGGCTGCGGTGGCGGCTGCCCGTCGCCATCATGTACTGCGTGGTCGACAACTACCGCTTCCTGGCGCGGCGTCGGCACCAGGTGGCGGTGGCCTGCGCGGGCGCCTTCGCCAACCTGCTGTTCCTGCTGCCGTTCTTCGGCTGGTGGGCGGCGCTGCCCGAGGGCGAGCCCACCCGCCGCGCGCTCGGCGCGCTCCTGCTGCTCGGCAGTGCGCAGGCGCTCGTCAACCTGCTGCCGCTGCCCCCGCTGGACGGCTACACGATGCTCGGCCACGGCCTGCGCGTGACACGGCTGGCGCCCGCGAGTTCGGGGTATCTGCGGCTACGGATGCGCGACCGGGCGGCCGCCGCCGCGTATCCGGCGCGGGCCCGCCGCCTCTACCTGGGGTACGGCATCGGCTCCGCGCTGCTCGTCCTGCTGCTCGCGGCCGGCCTCACGGGAGCCGTCTGGTACGCCGTCACCACCTGACCCCACGACCGAACCACCCCGGGACCGGCGCGACGTCCGGACCGCACGCACACACAGAGGAACGCACGCCCCATGACAACTGACAGCACCCAGCCGCCCGGCTCCCCGGCCATCTCCGTCCAGGACGTGCGCAAACGCTACGGCGACCGCCAGGCGGTGGACGGGGTGTCCCTGGACGTGCGCCGCGGCGAGTTCTTCGGCCTGCTCGGCCCCAACGGGGCGGGCAAGACCACCCTCATCGAGATCATGGAGGGGCTGCGGCAGGCGGACTCCGGTACGGTCCGGGTCCTCGGGCACAGCCCCTGGCCCCGCGACACCGCGCTGCTGCCCCGGATGGGCGTGCAGACCCAGGCCTCGGCGTTCTTCGTGCGCCAGAGCGCCCGCGAGCACCTCGTCACCGTCGCCGGGCTGTACCGCCGTGGCCCGGAGGCCGCGGACCGCACGCTGGAGACCGTCGGGCTCACCGAGCAGCGCGACGTCCTGGTGGAGAACCTCTCGGGCGGTCAGCGCCAGCGCCTGGCCATCGCCTCCGCCCTCGTCCACGACCCGGAACTGATCTTCCTGGACGAGCCGACGGCCGCCTTGGACCCGCAGGCCCGCCGCGACCTGTGGGAGGTGCTGCGCGCCCTCAAGAGCGAGGGCCGCACGATCGTCTACACGACCCACCACCTCGACGAGGCCGAGGCGCTGTGCGACCGGGTCGCGATCCTCGTCGACGGCCGGACGGCCGCGCTCGACTCGCCGCACCGGCTGGTCACGGCGGCGGGCGCGCCCTCCCGGCTGCTGCTGCCGCAGGGGCGGCTCGGTGTCGAGGAGGCCGCCGCGCTGCCCGGCGTCGACCGGGCCACCGTGCAGGGCGGCTCGCTGGTGCTGGAGACGGCGACGCCCGGCAAGGTGCTGCAGGCGGTGGACGCCCTCACCGGGCTGGACGGGGTGATGACCCGTACGGCGACCCTGGAGGACGTCTACCTCGAACTCACCGGCGCCGCACACCCCGGGGCCGCTCATCCCGCCGCCCCTCATCCCGCCGCCGGGGACCCCGCCACGGGGGACCCCGCCGCCGGACACCTCGGCCCCCAGGCCGGCCCCCACACGCAGACGGAGCACCAGGCATGAGCGCGTACACGGCCCTGACCGCCGCCGGCTACCGGGCCCAGGTCCGGGACAAGGCCACCCTCTTCTTCACCTTCGCCTTCCCGCTGCTCTTCCTGGTCGTCTTCGGCCTGATCTTCAGCGGCCAGGACGTCGAGGAGACCGGCCGCCCCTACATCTCGTACATCGCGCCCGGGGTGATGTCCTGGGGCGTCGCCAACGCGGCCGTCTTCGGCATCGCCTTCACCCTGATGCAGTGGCGGCGTGACGACCTGCTGCGGCTGATCCGGCTCACGCCGACCCCGCTGACGACCGTGCTCGCCTCCCGGTACGTACTGGCCCTCGCCGTCGGCGTGGTCCAGGCGGCCGTGTTCGTCGCCGTCGCGATGCTGCCGGGCTTCGGGCTGACCCTGGACGGCCGCTGGCCGCTGGTGCTGCCCGCCCTCGTGCTCGGCATCACCGCGTTCCTCGCCATCGGGGTGATCGTCGGCACGTACGCGAACACTCCGGAGGCCGTCGCCGCGATCGCCAACTGCCTGATGGTGCCGATGGCGTTCCTGTCCGGCTCGTTCCTGCCGCTGGACATGATGCCGTCGTGGCTCCGGCAGGTCTCGCGCGTGCTGCCGCTGCGCTACCTCAACGACGCCGCGACCGGCGCCCTCACCGGCAGCGGATCCCTCGCCACCATCGGATCCGGCTGCGCGGCCCTGTTCGGCTTCGCCCTCCTCTTCGGCGCGATCGGGCTGAAGACCTTCCGCTGGAGCAACCGGACATGACGCCGCCGTCCGTACGCCCGCTCGCCCCCGACGGGACCCCCCTGGAGGCCGCCCGCCGGGACCTCGCCCGGGCGCTGGAGCCGCTCGGCGCCGTCGTGGTGACCCTGGGCGTCCACGACGCCCTGGGGCCGCGCGCCGCCGACCCGTTCGCGGCGGTCCGGCCCGGCGCGACGGTGCACCTGACCGCGCGCGAGGTCCTCGTCGGCCCCTGGGGCGGGGACGGCACCGCGCCGGCGTGCGGCCAGTGCCTGGCGATGCGCCGCCAGCGGCTGCGCAGCCGCAGCGAGCGCGACGCGCTGGAGACCGGCGGCGGGCCGGGCACTGCGGCCGGCCCCGAGTGGCCCCGGCTGTCCCGGTACGCGTACGACGCCGTGTCCGCGCTGCACGCGGCCGTCCACGGCGGTCGGGCCGGCGCGCCCGGCGGGGCGGCGGCCGACCGGGCGCTGCCGCAGGTGTCGCGCCTCGACCTGGAGACGCTGCGGATCCGCACGTACCCGCTGCTCGCCGACCCGCTGTGCCCGGACTGCGGGCCGCGGGGCACAGACGCGCCCCGGCCCTTCTCCCCCGGGTCCCGGCCCAAGCCCGATCCCGGCGCCCAGCGGCTGCGGGCCGCGTCCTCGTACCCGATGCCGTACGCGGCGCTGGCCAATCCGGTGACGGGGGTGCTCGGGGGCGGCACCTGGCTCAACGTCACCTCGCCGACGACCGCGCCGGTCGCCGGGAGCGTCTTCATGCGCGGGTACGCGGGGCTGACGGACGTCACCTGGAGCGGGCAGGCCAACAGCTTCGCCGCGAGCCGCGACCTCGCCCACCTGGAGGGGCTGGAGCGATACGCCGGAACCCACCGCCGTACCGGGAACTCGCTGCTCACCGCCTCCTACGCGGAGCTGGGCGACCGGGCCCTGGACCCCGCCGAGTGCGGGTTCTACGCTCCCGAGACCTACCGTGACGATCCGCTCGTGTCCCCCTTCGACCCGGAGCGGCCGATCCCGTGGGTGTACGGGCATTCCCTGCGCGACGACCGGCCCGTCCTGGTCCCGGCCCGGCTGGTGCACTACAGCGCGGGGGTCGCCGCCGACAACTTCGTCTTCGAGTGCTCCAACGGCTGCGCGATCGGCAGCTGCCTGGAGGAGGCGCTGCTCGGGGCGCTGCTCGAACTCATCGAGCGGGACGCGTTCCTGATCGCCTGGTACGGCGGTCTGCCGCTGACCGAGATCGACCTGGCGACGGTGCCGGGGACGGCGGTGCGCACGATGGCCGACCGGGCGGCGTTGCAGGGGTACGACGTGCACGCCTTCGACAACCGCATCGATCTCGCGGTGCCGGTGGTGACGGGGCTGGCGGTGCGGCGCGACGGCGGGCCGGGGCTGTTCTCCTTCGGCGCCGGCGCGGCGCTCGATCCGGCGGCGGCCGTGGAGGCGGCGCTGTCGGAGGTCCTCACCTACATTCCGCACCTGCCCTGCCAGGTCGAGGAGCGGCGGGGTGAACTGGAGGCGATGGCAAGGGACTTCAGCCGGGTGCGGCATCTGAAGGACCACGCCCAGCTGTACGGTCTGCCGGCGATGGCGGAGCACGTACGGCCGTACCGGGAGCCGGTGGCCGTGCGCGCGATGGACGAGGTCTACCGGTCCTGGACGGAGCACGGGCGCCCGCGCACCGGCGATCTGAGGGACGATCTGCTGTGCTGCGTCGAGGAGTTGACGCGGGCGGGGCACGACGTCATCGTCGTCGACCAGACCACGCCGGAGCAGCGGCGGATCGGGCTGCGCACGGTGTGCGCGGTGGTGCCGGGGCTGCTGCCGATCGACTTCGGGTGGTCCCGGCAGCGGGCGCCGTACCTGCCGAGGCTGCGGAGCGCGCCGCGGCGGGCGGGGCTGCGGGCGGCCGACCTGACCGACGCGGAGGTCCGGATGGTTCCGCACCCGTTCCCGTAGGACCGGTGGACGGCGGCGCCCCGCCCCTCGCCGCGCGAGGGGCGGGGCGCCGGTGTCCGTGCGGCCCGGTGGATCAGGCGGAACAGGAGGTGGTGCTGGTGGTCGAGGAGCAGGTCGAGGTCGAGCTGCAGCTCGTGGAACCGGCGAGCACGACCTCGCTGGCGTCCGAGTAGTCGGAGATCTCGAAGGTCTCCGACTCCAGCTCCAGGATCTCCTCCGCGAGCGAGGCGAGCGGCGACTTCTCCATGGTGACTCCTTCTGGTGCGGGGCGGGCACGGGGCCGTGCCGTGTCTGTCCCCATCAGAGCCGGTGCCGCCGTCACCCGACCCTTCGCGGCGCTGACACTCCTCTGACACGAGGTGTCAGCGCCCTGCCGCACCGCCTCCGGAGCGGCTGTCCGATCATGGCCGCATGACCGGCCCCGTACCCTCCTCCGCCTCCTCCGCCTCCTCGCCCGCCTCCTCGCCCGCGCCCGCCCCGCTCGCCCGGCTGGACGCGCACCTGCACGCCCTGACGGCGCTCTACCTGGAGCTGCACCGGGATCCCGAGCTGTCGGGTGCGGAGCGGCGTACGGCGGACCGCTTCGCCGCCCGGCTGGAGTCCGCCGGGTTCGCGACGACGCGCGGCATCGGCGGACACGGGCTCGCCGGGGTGCTGCGCAACGGCGACGGTCCCACGGTGCTGCTGCGGGCCGAGCTCGACGCGCTGCCGGTGCGGGAGACGAGCGGTCTTCCGTACGCGGCCGACGGGGAGGCGGCGCACGCCTGTGGGCACGATCTGCACCTGGCCGCGGCGGCGGGCACCGCCGCGCTGCTGGCCGAGACGCCGCGGGCCTGGCGCGGCACGCTCGTGGTGGTGGGGCAGCCGGCCGAGGAGACGCTGGAGGGGGCCCGGGCGATGCTGGCCGACGGCCTCTACCGCAGGTGCGGCCGGCCGGACGAGGTCCTGGCCCAGCACGCGGCGCCGCTGCCGGCCGGGATGGTCGCCCACGGGTACGGGCCCGTGACGGCCGGGAGCGTCACCTTCCGGGTGGTGGTGCACGGCCGCGGCGGGCACGCGGGCGCCCCGCACCTCGCCGTGGACCCGGTCGTCGCGGCGGCCCACGTGGTGACCCGGCTGCAGACGGTGGTGGCGCGGGAAGCCGCCCCGGCGGAGCAGGTGGCGGTGACCGTCGGCTCGTTCCGGGCCGGGGACCGGGCCAATGTCATCCCGGACCGCGCCGAACTGGCGCTCACGGTCCGGGCGGTGAGCGAGGCCTCGCTGGCCCGGGCCGCCGAGGCCGTGGAGCGGATCGTGCGGGCCGAGTGCGCGGCCGCGGCCTGTCCCCGGGAGCCGGAGGTCGTCCGGGTCTCCGCCTCCCCGGTCACCCATCCCGATCCGGGGGTGACGGCGAGCGTACGGGAGGCGCACGCGGCCGCCTTCGGGGCGGAGCGGGTGATGATGTGGCCGCCGTCGCTGGCGACGGAGGACTTCGCCCTCTTCGGTGACGCGGGGCTGGACGTGCACGGCGAGCGGGGCATCCGGCTCGGGTACTGGATGCTGGGCGCGGCCGGCCCGGCCGCCTGGTCCCGGGCCCCCGGCGCGACGGCGGCGCAGAAGCTGGCCGCCCTGCCGGCCAACCACGCGCCGGACTTCGCCCCCGACGTCCGTACCGCCCTGCCGGCCGGCGTGCGGGCCCTGACGACGGCGGCGCTGGCCCGGCTCGGCGCCCCGTAGCCGAGCGCGCCCGCGAGCGCCGTCAGCGAACGCCATCCGCGACCGGCAGCCTTGACCGGCGCCCTCAATCTCCGTCCCCGGAGCATCCGGAACGGCACTATCCGGTCAGCCTGGATGGCTGTTCGATGAACCGCGCGCGACCGGCAGCAGGTCAACGGCCCGCGATCGGCCCGTCACCCCCGCCGTCACCCTCCGTTTTCGCGTGATCGCGAAGGGCACACACCCCGTCCGAGCTGGCCGAACGACCATTCGGTCGCCGACATTCGAACGGAGTGTCCGGAAATCGGTCACCGATGTGCGCACGCCCTTCACACCCGAGAGACTCAGCGACGTCAACCCGACACACCGCAGCCAAATGCTGCATCTGTCCTTCGAATTGAAAGAGAGTCTTGTCGTGCGTCACCGCATCGCTGCTGTCTCCGCCGCCGCCCTCGTCGCCATCGCCGGCTCCATCGGCATCGCGGAGGCACAGCCCGCGAGTCTGTACGCCCCGTCCGCCGTGGTCCTCGCCGTCGCCCAGGGCGAGAACGCCGCCACCGTCGTACGGGCGACCACCGTCAGCTGCGCACCGACCGCCCAGGGCACGCACCCCGACCCGCGGGGCGCCTGCGCGGCCCTCAATGCCGCCGCCGGCAGCCTCGACGCGCTCCTCGCGGCCCCGGACACCAACCGTGCCTGTCCGATGCACTACGACCCCGTCACCGTCACCGCGGACGGCGTCTGGAAGGGCAGCCGCATCGCCTGGAAGCACACCTTCTCCAACGCGTGCGCCATGTCCGCGACGCTGAACGGGAACGCCGCCTTCGCGTTCTGATCCGCCGGACCGGCCTCCGCGCCCGCCACCGCCTCCGTACCCGTCCGGGTACGGAGGCGGTGGCGGTTCGCGACTCGATCATCGGGCGTTGCATCCTTGGACCGAGCGAGTACGCGTACCCGCGCCGCGCCGCCCGAGTCATGAGGAGGATCCGATGAACGCCGCCGGAGAGGGACCGCAGCTGCCGGACGCGGTCAGCGTCGCCAATGCCAAGACGACGCTCCTCCAGCTGCTCGCCCGCGCGGGCGTCTTCACCGGCGACACGGAGGAACTGATCGGACTCGTCGAGGCCGGCGCCCTGGCCCGCGCGTACGAGGAGATCGCCGCCCGGGCGGGGAGCGCCCCGGGGGACAAGGGCGAGCCGTACGAGTCCGGCTGGCTCGACGGAGCCCGCGACGTCGTCGACGAACTCGGCGCCATCGCCACCCGCGCCGGACGCCGCTCCGCCGGAACCGACGCGCCGGACGAGTCGCCCGAGGAGCGCCCGCGCGTGCGGCGGATGGAGCTGGAGCGGGCGCAGGTGGCGGTCACCCCCCTCTACCTCTCCTTCACCTCCGTCTCCGACTTCGACCCCGAGGTCACCTCCGAGGTCCTCACCGCCATCCTCGGCACGATGAGCTCCAGGCAGCGGGCCCTGTACGCCGGCCGGCTCACGGAGTTCAGCGCGTCCCACCGGGCCCGTCTGGAGCGGCTGTACACGGAGTACGGCCCCGGCAGCGCCATCGCGATCCACGGCCGCTACTCCGTCGTCCACTCCCCCACCAGCCTCGCCGTCCTGGAACGCCTCGCCACGGCGCCCTCGGCGCTGCGGGAGGAGTGGGACGCCGCCGAGCTGCCGCCCGCATGGCTGGACGGCCTGACGACGGCCTGGAACGCGTCGGCCTGACGGCACGGCGGGCGCCCCGGGGCCGTCTCCGGCCGATCCGTCAGCCGGTGCGCGGCAGCCAGGCCGGCGGCCACGTACGGAGCAGCCCGCCCGGACGGATGACGGCGGCGGCCGCCGCCGACGGCTCCCCCGGATTCACGAACGGCGGGGTGTCCTGCGCGCACCGCGCGCCCTCCGCCGGCAGCGCCCCGGTCAGGACGTACCGGACGACATGGCGTCCCACGCAGGCGCTCGGGTTGCCGAGCGCGGTGTGCCCGTAGCCGTCGAGCGTCAGCAGCCGGGCCCGGCCGAGCTCCCGTGCCATCGCCTGTCCGGCGCGGTAGGGGGTGGACGGGTCGTGCACCGGGTTGATGACCAGTACCGGGTGCGCGGTGGGCCGGTTCCAGGGGCCGGTGTACGGGTCGGCGGCCCGGGCCGGCCACGCGGCGCAGGGCTCGTTCGCCCACACCCACCACCGGGCGAGCGGACCGGCCTCCCGCACCGCCCGCTGCTCCAGCGCGGTGTAGCGCCCGGCCGGGGCGGGGTTGGGGCTCTCGGCGCACAGGATCGCCAGCGACTGCTCGAACCCGGGATAGCGGGCGGGCGCGGCCACGGCCGGCGACTCGCCGGGCGCCACTCCCTGCCACAGCGATTCCAGGGTCGCGGCGGTCCCGGACCAGCCCGGGTGCACGGTGTAGAGGCCGCCCCGGACCTCGCTCACCGCGCGGGCGTACGTCCAGCGGCCGACCGGCCGCTCGGCGAGGCGTGCCAGCAGGGTGGCGTACTTGGCCCGGGTCGCCGCCGGGCTGCCGGCGGAGAAGGCGCAGCCGGTCATCGGCGCGCGGCCGCAGTGGTCGAGGAACTGACCGAGCGTGTCGGCGGAGCCGAGGTCCGAGCCGAGGCGCAGGAAGGTGCTGCGCGCGGGCTCGGCGCCCGCGCCGCCGTCCGTCCACGCCCGCGGGTCGACGTTCCCGTCGACCACGAGCCGCCCGACGCGGTCCGGGAACAGGTTCGCGTACGTCGCTCCGAGCAGCGTGCCGTAGGAGACGCCCCAGTAGCGCAGCCGCTCCTCGCCCACCGCCCGGCGCAGCAGGTCCAGGTCGCGCGCGGTGTCGGCGGTCGAGATGTGGCGCAGCAGCGCGGGGTCCCGCTGCTCGCACCGCTTCGCCAGCTCCGCGTAGGCGGTGACGAACGCCCGCCGCTGCCCCGCCCCGACCGGGAACGGCGGGACCTTCGCGTGCCAGGCCGCGGCCTCCTTCGCCGTGTCGAAGCAGCGCACCGCCGTGCTCTCGCCGACCCCGCGCGGGTCCCAACTGACGATGTCGAAGCGGTCCCTCAGCTCTGCGGGGAACTTGCGGTACAGCTCGGGCAGTCCGACCGTCCCGGGGCCGCCGGGACCGCCGGGGTTGAAGAACAGCGACCCGGCGGCGCGCCGCCCCGCCGCGGCCGCCCGGTGGCGGATCACCGCCAGGTCGATCGTGCGGCCCGAGGGCTGGGCGTGGTCCAGGGGCACCCTGGCCACCGCGCATTCGAAGCCCGCCTGCGCCTTCCGCGCGCAGGGCTGCCAGCGCAGCACGACACCACGGCCGCCGTCCCCGCCGTCGCCGCCGCCCGGTCCGCCCGCCGACGCCGGGCCGGCGGCCGACAGCAACGCCAGCAGGGCGGCGGCCACCGCCCCGGCGGCTGCGCGCAGCGGTATCGCCGTCCCGGTCTTTCGCATCGCCGGCCCCTTCGTCAAGGAAACGGGTCCGCGCGGTGCCGGCGGCCCTTCCCCGCCCATGACATCGGTGCCCGGTGCGCCGGGCAACTCACGGGCGTCCGAACGGGCCCGCGTTAGCTCCGTGGCCGGGCGGGTACGCGGGGAACGACCGGCACTCCGCCCGGCCACCGGCGATCGGAACGGAGCAGTGACATGGGACATGGTGCGGATGTCATCGAGGAGCTGATGTGCGATCACCGTGAGGTGGACGACCTTTTCTCCGCGATCGAACGGACCGCCCCGGCGCTCGACCGGCAGACGCTGGCCGAGCAGCTCACGATCGAACTCGTGCGGCACGCGGTCGCCGAGGAGGAGCACCTCTACCCGGCGATCCGCGAACACTTCCCCGACGGGGAGCTCATCGCGGACAAGGAGCTCGCGGACCACGCCCGGGTGGAGAGGATGCTGAAGGACCTCGAAGGGGTGGACGGCGCGGGGCTCGAATTCGACCGCCGGATCGCCGAGCTCCGGGCCGAGGTGACCGCCCACGTGTGGGACGAGGAGCAGAACCTCTTCCCGCGGCTGCGGCAGGGGTGTTCGCCCGAGGACCTGCACCGGCTCGGCGACAAGGTGCGCCGGGCCAAGAAGTTCGCGCCGACGCGGCCCCACCCGGGCGCGCCCGGCACCCCGCCCGCGGGCCGGCTGCCGGCGCCCGTGACCGGTCTGGTCGACCGCGCCCGCGACTTCGTATCGGGCCGCGGCCGGTAGCGGCGCGCCCGGCGGTCCGCGTTGTGGCCGGCGGTCCGCGTTGTGGCCGGCGCGCCGCCCGCTGTTCACCCCCGGTGGGAGGAGGCGCGGATTCCCCGGCGCGGCCGCCGTCCCGGAACAAGCCATCTCGCCCGGCACGGGCGATTGCCCCGGCGCGGCGGGGAGCGCGCCGGGGGGAACGCTGGCCTGCTGTGCCCGGACTCCGCCCCGGGTGCCGCACCGATTCGGCCCTCCAGTGGGAACCGGCCATCCCCTCCGGCGATATTGCGGTGCCGGGAATCGCGTCCATAGCCTGACGGTGCATCAAGAGTCCCTCAAGCATTGGCCCGTTCGAGCCGATTGAGGCCGCGGGAAGGCTCTCGCAAGCCGTGGAGGGGATTAGCCATGAGCGCGCCCAGCACACGCCCTTTGCTTTCGCTCTATCGAGCCATTTACGCGGCAGGAGTCACCGCGACCCTCCTGGTGGCGGGGTTCGGATTGTGGATCGGCCTCAGCCTGCCGAGCTGGCCGGTGGCACTCGTCTCGGTGGCCGTGGCCGGGCTCCTGGTTCTCGCCGTACACAGGCGTCTGACCGAATTCCGGTCCCGGCGGCATCTGCCCGGGCCGAAACCGTCGTTCTTCCTCGGCAATATGAGCGATCTGCTGCTCCACGGCCACGGCGGTCGGCACGAATCCCTCCAGGCGCTGCACGACGAGTACGGTCCCGTCGTGCGTTTCCATTCCGCTTGGGGAAGCGCCCCGTTCGTGTCGCTCTCGTACGTGTCCCCGAACCTGCTCAGGAAGGAACTCGACTCGCACCGCCGGGCCGACCGGACCGTGCTGTCCCGGAGCCTCATGGGAATGGCGGGGGGTGAACTCCACCGGACCCATCGGCAGGTCATCGCCCCCTCCATGACCTTCCGCGGCGTCTCGGAACGCGGGTACGTGCTGAAGGACGTGTCCGACCGGTACGTGAACAAGTGGAAGCACGTCGACGAGAGGTACGAGGGCCTCCAGTCCGACCTGCGCGACTGGAGCGTGAACTGTCTCAGCGCCTTCCTCTTCGGCGACGACTGGGACGTCGGAGCGGACCTGCACGCGTACCACCGCGCGCTGAGCGCCATCGAGGAGGAGGTGAGCTTCCGGGCCTTCCACCCCTTCTTCGTCAGGTGGGTCTTCCCGAGGCGGCGGCGTCGGGTGAGGGCCGCCTACCACCGGGTCGCGGCGGAACTCGGGGGGGTCGTGACCCGGCGTGAGCAGCGGATCCCCGCCTCCTGCCCGGCCCACGGGGCCACCGGAGCCGCCGGAGCCACCGGAACCGCCGGAGCCACCACGGCCACCGGCGCCGCCGGCGACCTGCTCGACCGGGTGACCCGGGCGCCGTGGTCCGCCGAGGACCGCGTCGAGGAGCTGATGTCGTTGATCCTCGGCGGCGCGGATCCGATGTCCTACGTCCTGTCCCAGGCCCTGGTGATGCTCTCCCTCGATCCGCACGTCCAGGAGAAGGCGCGGAAGACGATCGAGGCGTCCTCGTCCGCCGCCCAGGAGGGTGATCCCGGCCCGGATCCTTACGTCCGCAACATCGTTTACGAGACGCTGCGCATGTTTCCGCCGGTCCCCTTCAGCGCGAAGTTCAGCGACGAACGCGCGGTGGTGGAACAGGGCATGAGCATTCCGCCGGGGACCGTCATCATGTGGATGAAGAACGCCGTGGGAAAGAACCCGGAAATCTTCCGCGAGGCGGAGCGGTTCAACCCGGACCGCTTCAACCCGGAGCGGTTCTCGGCGGACGGCGAGGAACGGAACGACACCATTTCCAGCTTCCTGCCCTTCGGCGCCGGCCCCCGGCACTGCGTGGGAAACAGGCTCGCCGAGCAGCAGTGCATCGTGCTGCTGACGGAAATCCTGAAGAACTTCCACGTCGTGCCCCTGCGGCACATCAATGTGCAGTTCCATTCCACGATCTCCGTGGTGCCGTCGGCCGTACCGGTCAGGCTGGTCCCGCGATGAAAGGACCAGACATGGCGGAAGGCGGCCGGACCGCGCCGATCGCGTTGGGCCGGGACGAGGGAGAAGCCCTGTGGTTCCTCGATTTCCTGGCGAAGGTGAAGGGCTCCTCAGCGGAGATGAACGGGGCGTCGTCGGTCGTCGAGTTCCTCGGGCGGAGCGGCTCCGGTTCGCCCCTGCACGTCCACCATCACGACGACGAATGGTGGTACGTCCTCGACGGGGAGATGACGTTCTGGGTGGCGGGCCGGGAATTCCCGGCGACGGCAGGGTCGTTCGTCTACGGCCCCCGCCACGCGCCCCACACGTTCCTCGTCACTTCCGAGGAGGCGAGGTTCCTCCATGTGACCGAACCCGGCGGATTCGACGGCTTCCTGCGCGAACTGGCGCGGCCCGCCCGGTCCCTGGAGATTCCGTCGGACGTGAACGCGCTGCCGGACCTGGAGCACATCCTCGCCGTCGCGGCCCCGTACGGGATCGAGGTGCTCGGTCCGCCCGGCATCCCCGCCGCTCTCCCCGGCCCCGGAACGCAGAAGGAAGGCAGGACACCGTGACCAAGCCGTCCCCGCTCTCGGACCCGGGCATCGTGGCCGATCCCTATCCCGTCTACGCCCGCCTGGCGCGGCGCGAACCGGTCCACTGGGACGAAGGGCTGAACGCCTGGGCGGTCATGAAGTACGCCGACTGCGCGGCAGCGCTGAAGGACCCCCGGCTCAAGGCCGAGCGGATGGAGGAGGTGCTGGAGGTCAAGTTCCCCGGCGAGCCGCTGCCGCCCGACGACATCTACCACCGGTTCACCAAGAACGTCATGATGTACACGGATCCGCCGCTCCACGACGCCCTGCGCAGGTCCACCCAGTCCGGCTTCACCCGGGCCGCGCACGAGCACTACGGCCAGGTCATCGAGCGGGTCGCGGCCGATCTCGTCGCCTCGGTGCCCGGCGGGACGAAGGAGATCGACGCCGTTACCGCGTTCGCCGCGGAACTCCCCGTGCGCTCGGCCGTGTCCGCCTTCGGGGTGCCTGAGGACGACCTGGCCTTCGTCATCCCGTGCGTGGAGACGCTCATGACGTACTGGTCCGGGCCGCAGGACCAGCCGGTGGAACTCGGCCGCCTGCTGGAACTCCTCGCGGACCTCCACACGTACGCCCTCGAACTCATCGAGGGCGAGCGGGGCAAGGTCCTCCCGGACACGGTCATCGCACGCCTCGCGGCGGCCCAGGACGGTCTGACGGAGACCACCCCGGAGCAGACGGTGCACCAGCTGGTGCTGCTGTTCATCGCGTTGTTCGCGCCCACCACACCGGGCTCCCTCAGCAGCGGCATGCTCTCCTTCGCGCGGAACCCGGACCAGATCGCCCGCTTCCTGGCCGAGCCCGCGTGCGTGGAGAACACGGCGAACGAGGTGGTCCGCTACAACGCCTCGAACCAGTTCACCTGGCGCGTCGCGACGACGGACCTCGACGTGGGCGGCGTACGCGTCGGGAAGGGCAAGAGCCTCGCCCTCTTCCTCGGCGCGGCGAACCGGGACTCCGAGGTGTTCGAGCGCCCCGACGTGTTCGATCTCGGCCGGCCCAACAGCGCCAAGCACCTCTCGTTCGGCCAGGGCGTCCACGCGTGCCTCGGGCGGCAGATCGCCAACCTCCAGCTCAAGTGGTTCTTCGTCGCGCTCTTGCGCCGCTTCCCCGCCGTCCGGCCGGCCGGCGAGCCCGTCTGGAACCAGAACCTCGAATTCCGGTCGCTACGGTCGTTACCGCTCAGCCTCCGCTGAAGCCCCCACTTCGGCGCCACGCCTCCGCGAGGAAACCGTGAACTCCACACCCCGGCCCGCCCCGACCCCGACACGTGCCCACTCCGCCACCGCCCGGCGACCCGGGACCGGTACGGTCGCCGAACGCGACGAGGCGGAGGAGTTCCTCCGCCAGTTCCACACGGAGCACCCCGAGCAGCCCGTCCCCCTCGCCCGGCGCCTGCGCCAGGTCCGCGCCGCCATCGACGCCGCGGGTACCTACCGGCACACCCCCGGCGAACTCGCCTTCGGCGCCCGCGTCGCGTGGCGCAACTCCCGCCGCTGCATCGGCCGCCTGTACTGGAACAGCCTGCGCGTCCTCGACCGCCGCGAGGCGAAGACCCCCGGGGAGATCCACCGGTACCTGTGCGATCACCTGCGCCAGGCCACCAACCGCGGCCGCATCCGCCCCGTGATCTCCGTCTTCGCCCCCGACGCACCCGGCCGGCCCGGCCCACGGATCTGGAACGACCAGCTCATCCGCTACGCCGGCCAGCGCCGGGGCGACGGCACGGTGGAGGGCGACGCGGGCTACGTGGACTTCACCGAACGGGTCCGGGGCCTCGGCTGGCAGGGGCCCGACGGACCCTTCGACATCCTGCCCCTGGTCGTCGACACCGCGGACGAGAAACCGCAGCTCTTCGAGCTGCCGCACGACCTGGTGATGGAGGTCGCGATCACCCACCCTGACTGCCCGCGGATCGCCGAACTGGACCTGCGCTGGCACGCCGTACCGGCCATCTCCAACATGCGCCTGCGGGTCGGCGGCATCGACTATCCCCTCGCCCCCTTCAACGGCTGGTACATGGGCACCGAGATCGGCGCCCGCAACCTCGTCGACGAAGGCCGCTACAACCTGCTGCCCGCCGTCGCCGCCTGCCTCGGTCTGGACACCAGCAGGGAGGGCACGCTCTGGCGCGACCGCGCGCTGGTCGAGCTCAACGTCGCCGTCCTGCACTCCTTCCGCGCCGCGGGCGCCAGGATGAGCGACCACCACACCGAGTCCCGCCGCTTCCTCGCGCACCTGGCCAGGGAGGAGCGCGAGGGCCGCACCGTGCCCGCGGACTGGACCTGGATCGTCCCGCCGCTCTCCGGCGGCATCACCCCCGTGTTCCACCGCTCCTACGACGACGCGGACCAGCGCCCCAACTTCTATCCCCCCGCCCCGGATCCGGGCCCCGGTGCGTGCCCCTACCCCCACTGAGCCCGTGGCCGCGGCGGCCGGCCCCGTCGTCCCCGGCGCCGGCCGGGCAGGCCCCTCGTCACGCGCCGATCGCGGGGAAGTGCGTCAGCTCGCCGAAGGCGGGCATGCGCGTCGGTATGACATCGAATGCGACAGCAACGCTGGCATGGGCCGCGAACGCCGGACCCGCGTGGCTGCACCTCCTGGTCATGGCCTTCGCGGTCCTCGTCCTCTACGTCAGCCTCGCCGGGCACAGGTAGCACCGTGTTGTTCCTGGCACTGCTCGTACCGCCCCTGCTGATGTGCGCCGCCCTCGGACTCGGCCGGTACGAGGAGCGCGTGCTCGGGCCGGTGGAAAGCGCTCCGGACCCGGCTCGTCAGACCGGCAGACACCTGCACGCCGTACCCGCTCCCACGCCGGACGAGGACGCGTCGGCGTCCGGCGCGCCCGAGCGGGAACGGCCCCGGGGCCGGCACCGGCGCCACGCCGCCTGAGGGCCCGCGCGCGCCGGGCGGGCTCCGTGTGCAACCCCAACCGCGGGGTACACGCGGCGACATGACGGTTCCCAAGACAAGCTTCCTCGTCCTGGACTGCGCGGAGCCCGAGGCCCTGGCCCGGTTCTACGCGGAGTTCCTGGACGCCGCCGCGGGCCAGTCCTCCGCCGACCCCGACCTCTTCCTCGTCACCAGCGCCACCGGCGTCCTGGTCGGGATACGCCGTGACCCCGGGCAGGCGCCACCGAGCTGGCCCCGCCCGGAGGACTCACAGCAGGCCCACCTGCACGTCCTCGTGGCGCCGGACCGCCTCGACCAGGCCGAGCGCGAGGCGGTCGCCCTCGGGGCCCGGCCCGTGGGGGCCGGACAGGACGGCACCCGGCTGGACGACCGTACGGACGTGCGCCGGCTCACCGACCCCGCCGGCCACGCCTTCCTCCTCGTTTCCGCCGCGGAGGGACCCGGCATCCGCCCCGCGTGAGGCCACGGCCCTGTCCTTCGGATGGGGCACCCGGTGGAGCCGCCGCCCCGGACGGCCTACCGTGGGGAAGGCAGCAGCTGGAGCGGCCATGCCCGTCAACCCGCCTTCCCCGGATCGCGGCCCTCCGGCGACGACCGGGCGGCTTTCGCCCGTCGGCCGGATGCGCAGCGCGCTCCGCCGTGCGCGGGCCGGGCGCCGCTGGGGTCACGTACGGGACCTGGATCTGTGGCAGCGCGCGCTCGGGTTCGCCGCGCTCGGGTTCCTGACCCTGGTCCCCCTGCTGATCGTCGTCTCCGCGGCGGACGCCGCCGACGGGCGGGGGTTCGCGCAGTGGCTCGGGGACGGGCTCGGCGTGTCGGCGCCCGCCAGGCTGGAGATCGAGCGGCTCTTCGCCCTGCCCGGTCAGGCGTGGCGGACCACGACGGCCTTCGGCCTGGCGCTGCTCACCGTGTTCGGCCTGTCCTTCGGGACCATGCTGCAGAGCGGCTACGAGCAGGTCTGGGACCTGCCCCCGGCCCGCTGGTGGGCCCGGTGGCGGCACGCGCTGTGGCTCGCCGTTCTGATCGGGGTCCTCTACCTGGCGGGCATCTCCCCGCCGTGGCGCGACCCCACCGTCCGCGGCGTCGTGACGGTCGTGATCGGCACCCTGTTCTTCTGGTGGTCCCAGCGGCTGCTGCTCGCCGGCCGGGTGGGCTGGACCGCCCTCTTCCCCGGCGCGGCGGCCACCATGCTCGGCCTGCTCGGCCTGCGGATCTTCTCCCGCCTCGTCTTCTCGCCGCTGATCGCGTCCAGCGCCGTCACCTACGGCCCCTTCGGAACCGTCCTCGTCCTCCAGTCCTGGCTCGTCGCCATCGGCGTCGTCGTGTTCGGCGGCGCGCTCGTCGGCCGGCTGCTCCACGAGGAGCTGCGGCGGCGGGCGAACCCCGCCGGTCAGGCCCGCTGAAGGGCGTCCGCCTCGGTGGCGGGCGGCGCCCGGTGCTGTTTGGCTGGGGGGACGGCGCTCCCCACGACCCGAGGACTGATCATGAGCAACGCGAGCCAGCCGAGCGAGCGGGCCCGGCAGATGCGGGACAAGGCCGAAGAGCTGGAGCAGGCGGCGCAGCACGCCATGGATCCGGCGGAGCGGCGGCGGCTGACGGACAAGGCCCTGCGCATCCGCGAGAAGAGCGAGCAGGTCAACGGCAGGGGCAGCGGAACCATGGACCCCATGTAGCCGGGTGGCCAGGTAGCCAAGCAGCCGGGCGGCCGGGCGGCCCCTTACGGTCCCTTTCCATGATCGGTGCCGGGCGCCTCGCGGCCTTCGCCGCCCTGCCCGGTTACGGTGGCCCGGTGTCCACATCACGCCACGAGGGTTCCGGCGCGCCGTGCTGGGTGAGCCTGCTGACCCGCGACCTCGCGTCCGCGCAGCGGTTCTACGGCGCCGTGCTGGGCTGGTCGTTCCGGCGGCCCGGCCTCGGGGAGGGCTTCTCGCTCGCCTACCGTGACGGCGCTCCCGTCGCCGGCATCGGGGCGTACGCCGAGAAGCTGTCGCTGCGCGCCGCGTGGACCCCGTACTTCGCCGTCCCCGACGCCGATGTGGCCGCCGCGCGCATCCGAGAGCGCGGGGCCACCGTGGCGGTGGGCCCGCTCAGCTTCGGCGGGGGCCGCGCCGCCATGGCCGCCGACCCCGCGGGCGCGGTGTTCGGGCTGTGGCAGGGCCGGGTCCTCCCGGGCTGGAGGGTGGGCCGCGGTCCCGCTCCCGCCTGGCTGGAACTGCGTACGCGCGACGCCTTCGCGGCCGCCATCTTCTACGGGGAGGTGCTGGACTGGGCCGGCGAGCCGCCCGGCGGCTGTGTGACGGCGGCCTACGAGCAGGACCACGTCGTACTGCGCCACGGCACGGACACCGTCGCCCGGATCAGCGGCGGAGCGGTGGGCGAGGACCCCGACCCGCAGATCCGCCCCCGGTGGCACGTCCACTTCCGGGTGCCCGACCTGGAGGAGGCCGTCCGGGCGGCCCTCGAAGCGGGCGGACGGGTCGCGTCCCCCGTCGAAACCTCCGCCACCGGCCGGTGGGTCACCCTCGGCGACGCGGAAGGCGCCCTGTTCACCGCGCTCGCACCACGGACGGCACCCGGCGCGGGCTGACGGCGGCTGATCCGGCCGCCGGGGTCTACGGCGGCTCCTCGTCCTCGATGACGTGTACGGCCGCTTCCTCCGCGGAAGCGGCGCCCGCGTCGATGCCCACGTCACGCGCGAGCACGTTGTTCCCGCGCGGGAAGGCGGTGGCCGGGGCCAGCCGGCCGGCGCGGGCCCCGCCCGCCTGCGGGTCCACGGGCTCGCCCTCCCCGTCGGCCAGGTCGCCGATCCCGTCCCCCGCCGGGGGGCCCTGGTCGGGGAGCTCCCGGGCCAGGCGCTCGTCGAGGCTCTCCCCCAGCCGCTGCTCCTCGCCGGTAGTGGCGTGGCGGTCGCTCGCGTAGGGGCGCTCGGGCGGGGAGTAGCCCTGGTCGAGCATGGCGTCGGTATCGGGTTCCCCGAGGCTGTCGTCCATGTCCGGCTGACCTTCGGACCGCTCGTCCTCCGGCTGGGGCTGGTAGACGTCGTCGCCCCGTGCGTCAGAGTCACTCATGAGCACGTGTCCTTCCCTCGTCGCGCCTCTCTGGGCACCTCCCCAGAAATCCGGGGATCACGCAGTGCGTCGGGCATTGATCGCGCGGGGGTGTGCGAGGGGTCGCACCGGGTAGCCGCCCCGTATGTCCCCCTTCAAGAATCCAGTGGCCTCGTGGAGCGACAGCACGCTCGGTCTCATGAGCCACGGTTACGCGTGGCTGCCCAACCGGATGCGCGCGGAGACGGGCGGCACCGTCCGGACCCGCCTCCTGGGCCGCCAGACGGTCGCGCTGCGCGGCCCGGAAGCGGTCGGCTTCTTCTACGACGAGCAGCACGTCGTACGGACCTCGGCGCTGCCGGATCCCGTCCTCGACACGCTCTTCGGGCAGGGCGCCGTGCACACCCTCGACGGCGACGCCCACCGGGCCCGCAAGGCGATGTTCAACGCCCTCCTCAGGGCCCCGGACGCCCCGGCCGTACTCGCCGGGCACGTCGGGTGGCGGTGGCGCGAAGCGGTGGCCGGCTGGGGTCGGGACCGGGTGGTCCTCTTCGACGAGAGCGCCCGGGTCCTCGCCCTCGCCGTCTGCGACTGGGTGGGAGTCCCCCTCACCGGCCCGGCGGCCGCGGAGCTCGCGCACGACTGCACGGCGATGGTCGACGGCTTCGCGACTCCCGGCCCCCGCCACCTGCGCGCCCGCCGCGCCCGGGCCCGCCAGGAAGAGGCCCTCGCCCGTACGGTCCGGGGCGTCCGCGAGAGGCCGGAGCCGGAGCTCAAGAGCTCCGCGCTGGAAACGCTGGCCTGGCACCGCGGGCAGGACGGAAACCCGCTCGACCCGCGCACCGCCGCCGTGGAACTCCTCAACATCATCCGTCCCACCGTGGCGATCGCCTGGTTCGCCACCTTCGCCGCCCACGCCATGCACCGCTGGCCCCACCAGCGCGACCTGCTGCGCTCCGAATCCGAGAAGGGCTACGCCGAGGCGTTCGCCCACGAGGTGCGCCGCTTCTACCCCTTCGCCCCGTTCGTCGGCGGCCTCGCGGCGCAGGACCTGAACTGGCGGGGCGAGGACATCACGCAGGGGACGCTGGTGCTGCTCGACCTCTACGGGCAGAACCACGACCCGGCCCTGTGGGACCACCCCTACCGGTTCGACCCGCACCGCTTCACCACCGGGGCCGAGTCCCTGGACCATCTGATCGCCCAGGGCGGCGGGGATCCGGCCGGAGGCCACCGTTGCCCCGGCGAGGACATCACCGTGACGGCGCTCGCGGTCCTGGCCACCGAATTGGCGGGGCTCGATTTCGCCGTTCCCGACCAGGACCTGACCATCCCGCTGTCCCGAATGCCGACGCTTCCGCGCAGCGGATTCGAGCTGAGCCTGTCGTAATCGCCCGAGGTAGTCGAAAGGTCCCGGACTCGACGATCGAGTCCGGGCCCTTTCGGCTTACGCGGAAATCAGGCGGGGCGGCCGCCGAAGGGAGCGCCGGGGGTGTAATAGGCGCCGAGTTCCTCGCGGTAGACCGCGTCTTCGAGATGCTTTTCGCGCTGGAATTCAGGGGCGTTCTTGATCTGTTCCCTGGTGCGGTCGACGTAGATCTGCTTCTCCTCCGGTTCGATCCGGATGACGGTGCTCGCCGGCAGCAGGACCTCCTTGCCGAAGATCCAGATCCCGGTGTCCACGACCACGTAGGCGTCGCCCACCTCGTCGGAGTGCTTGTCCACCTTGCCGACGCCGCCGTCGATCGCCTCGACCTTGTACCCCCTCAGGTCGGTACCGGCCAGGTGGCCCGAGGTCGACTTGTAACTCCACATATACTCAGTCACGCGAGAACAACTCCTCCGGTAAGCCTTTTTTCCGTACGCCGTGCCGGTTCGCTACCAGCGGTACCAGCGTCCGCTACCGCCCTTGGGACGGGCGACGAAACCGATCAACCACAGCACCAGCACGATGATGGCGATCCACCAGAGGATCTTCACCGCGAAACCGGCGCCGAAGAGAAGCAGGATCAGCAGAAGAACGAGAAGCAGGGGGACCATGATTATCAACCTCCGTTCAGACGTGTGCCCTGCGTTCTCCGAATCACACCTGCCGGATTTGCGGATCACCTGAATGCCGAAAGCGGCTCGCGCCCTCGTCCTCACGGAGCGCCCGGCACCGGCCGCGCCCCGGACGAGCCGGAGTGGCGGCCACCGGTGCGGCCGGGGCAGGCTGGAGTCATGAGAGCGCCCTTGCGCTCGTCCCTTGGACCGCGAGCCGACGGCCACCACCAGGTCCTCTTCGTCTTCGCGGAGTGCGTGCCGTTCGCGATCGCCCTGCTGGTGCTCCTCGTCGAGTTCTCGCCCGCGCACGTCCTGTACACCGGCCCGCTGCTGGTGGCGACACCCGCTCTGGCGGCCGTGACGATGGGCCCCAAGGGCACGCTCGCGGCGGCGGGGGTGGCCGTGGCCGTCAGCGTGGCCACCGCCAGCCACAACGACGCCTGGGGCAGCCAGCAGGTCTACACGAACTTCCTCGCCCTGTTCCTGGTCGCCGTGGCGAGCTTCATGACGAGCCGCGCCGCGCGCACGCGTACCGAGAACGAGCTCAACCAGGTCCGCCGGATCGCCACCGCCGCCCAGGACGTCCTGCTGCGGCCGGTGCCGGACCGGCTGGGCTCCGTACGGGCGGCCAGCATGTACCTGGCGGCCGAGACCGGCGCACAGATCGGCGGCGACCTGTACGACGTGGTCCAGACCCGGTACGGGGTCCGGATGATCGTCGGGGACGTCCGGGGCAAGGGACTGCCCGCCGTCCGAGCCGCCGCGGTCGTGCTGGGGGCGTTCCGCGAGGCCGTGCACTACGAGGAGGACCTGGTGGAGGTCATCCGCCACTGCGGAGCGGCCTTGCGGCGGGACGCCGTGGTCACGGGCATGGTCGGCGGTGACGACGCCGTCCTGGAGGGCTTCGTGACCGCGCTCGTGGCCCAGATCCCGGACGGCCCGCACATCGAGGTCATCAACCGGGGCCATCCGCCGCCGCTGCTGCTGCGCGACGGCACGGTCAGGGCCCTGATGCCCACCGCCCCCATGCCGCCGCTCGGGCTCGAAGAGTTCATCAGCGGTCCTCCCGGGCGTACGGACCGCTATCCGTTCGCTCCGGGGGACCGGCTGCTGCTGTGCACCGACGGTGTCATCGAGGCCCGCGACCCGGACGACACCTTCTTCGACCTGACCGGGGCCATGGCGACCCTGCGTGACCACACCCGGGAGGCGTTCCTGGAGGGTCTGCGCCAGGCGTTGCTCCGCCACACCCAGAGCCGCCTGTCGGACGACGTGGCGGTCGTCCTCGTCGACCGGCGCGAGGACGAGGGGCACCGGTCGGCCGGGGGCCCGGCGTAGTGTCCGCGGCGCCGGGCGGCCCTGGTCCGACTCGCCCGGACGGTCCCGGGCGCGAAGCATGGGGAGAGGACGGTCGCCGGCCTTCGGACGGAGGTGGTAGGGACAGTGCCCAGTCATCGCTTCGCGTTCTGTGGGGCTGAGCTCGCCGCTGTCTACGTGGTCGCCGACCAGGGCAGGGAGCTGCATCTCGCCGAGCTGACCGGAAACCGGGGCGTCCTCTACGGACTGCCCGCGATCCTCTCCGTCGACAGCCATTCGCCCGCCGCCAACGCCTTCCGCTCCGGCCGCCCGCTGTGGCTGAACCCCAAGGAACTCGCCACCTTCATCGAGGAGGACCCCCATCACTTCCCCACCCGGGTCCGGGACGGTGACCCCGACACGCCGGCCACGATCTCGCTGGGGGCGCTGCCACTGGGCCACGGCGAACAGGAGCTCGGGTGCCTGATCGTCGCCGGGGAGGCCGGTGACGGCTTCAGCTCCGACGACCGCAGCCTGCTGGAGCTCTACGCGGACCAGGTGGCGGCGGGACTCGCGTCCGTCGCCGCCCGCTTCGCCGGGCGCAAGGCCCCGCAGGCACATCTGAGCCAGTCCCTGGTGCCCGACCAGGGCGGCGCGTTCATCCTGGAACTGGGCACCGGCCGCATCGAGGCCCACGCGCACGTGCTGGACCTGCTCGGTCTGCCTCCCGAGGGGTTCGACGGGCAGGTGGAGACCGTGCTCGCCTGCGCCGTCCCCGACGACATGGCCGCGCTGATGGCGATCGTGGAGCCGGACCGGCTGGCGGGCGCCACCGGGCAGCAGCTGGCGTTCCGCATCCGCCGCCCGAACGGGGAGCTGCGCTGGCTGGGGCTGCGGTGCCGGGTGGAGGTGGACGCCGGTGGCACGCCGCGGCGCGTCCTGGGTGTGGTGGCCGACGCCACCTATCTGCGCCCCAGCGCCGACGAGGTCTCCCTCGTACAGCGGCTGTCGGCCACGCTGGCGGGAGCGGCGACCATCCGGGAGGTCAGCCGGCTGGTGGTCGCCGCCCTGCGCGAACCGCTCGGCGCCTGCCGGGTAGCGGTCGGCGAACTGGAGCCCGAGCGGCTCATCGTCACCGCCCTCGACCCTCCGGAACCCGATGCCTGGCCCGAGGTCTGGCGCTCGGAATGGCGGTCCGAGTGGCCCGACGTGCCGCTCAACGACCTGCCCACCCTGCGGAGCGCGGTCCGCGGGGGCCACATGAGCCTGTGGCCGCCGGGCGCGGCCCTCGAACCCGGTCTGCTGGGCGTCGGGCCCGGTGGTCTCGCGGTGCTCCCGCTGCCCGCCGACGGCCGGATGGTCGGGGTGTGTCTGGTGGGCTGGGACGAGGAGCACCGGTTCGGACCGGAGGAGCGGTCGCTGCTGACCGCGACCGCGGGACTGGTGGGGCAGGCGCTGGTGCGCGCCCACGCGCTGGACGCGGGCCATGAACTGGCCGCGATGCTCCAGCGCAGTCTGCTCCCCCGCAAGCTCCCGGAGCTGGCGGGCGGGGTCGCCGTAGCCCGCTACTTGCCCGCGACCGCCGGACTCGAAGTCGGCGGCGACTGGTACGACGTCATCCCGCTCAGCGCCGGTCACGTGGCCTTCGTCATCGGGGACGTACAGGGGCACAGCGCGGGAGCCGCCACCATCATGGGCCAGATCCTCACGGCGGTCAGGGCCTACGCGGTGGAGGGCCACCCGCCGGACGTGGTGGTCGCGCGGGCCAACCGGCTGCTCGCCGGCATGGAGACCGATCTGTTCGCCACCTGCGCGTATGTGGACCTGGACATGGAGGAGGGGATCGCCAGGTTCGTACGGGCCGGTCATCTGCCGCCGCTGCTGCGCCATCCCGACGGTGTGGCCGAGGAGTTGGCGGTCGAGGGCGGGCCTCCGCTGGGTGTGCTCGCGGAGGCCGAGTTCCCCATGACCGAGGTGGGGCTGCTCCCCGGCACCCTGCTCGTCCTGCTGACGGACGGTCTGGTCGAGTCCTCCAGGCTGCCCTTGGAGGAGGGCATGCGGCGGGTGTGCGAGGTGCTCGCCGCCGCCAACCCGGCCGATACCGGAAGGGTCGCCGACGAGCTGGTCGTGGGCGTGGGCCGCCGCGACGACGACGTGGCGGTGCTGTTGCTGCGGTACGACGGCACCGGGGACCGGCCGCGGCGGAGCCACTGGACGGTGTGGCGGCTGCCCAACGCGGTCCTGCACGCGCGCCGGTTCACCGCGCGCACCTTGCGGTCCTGGGGAGTGGTGGAGGAGCTCGACGCGGCCCTGCTGGTCGTGTCCGAGCTGGTCACCAACGCCATCGCGCACACCCAGGGCGAGGTGGGGATGGATCTGACCCTGTCGGCGGACCGGCTGCGGATCGCCGTGAACGACGTCTCGCCGCGCAGCCCCGTCAAACCGCCCTGGGTGAGCTGGGAATCGACGGGCGGCCGCGGCCTGCTGATCGTCGAGGCGACGACGACGGCCTGGGGCTCGGTCCCCCTGAGCGGCGGCAAACAAGTATGGGCCGAAATCCCCTGGCACCCCCCGCCCGCCTGAAGCCGCAGCGCCACCAGGGCCGGAGCCCTCGATGCCGGCCCTGCGGCGGCCGGCCCCGTGTGCGCGGGCCTGAAAGGTGGGCCCGCGCACACGGGCCGGCCGCCGCTCCCGCGGAGCACCCTCACGGGCGTTCGGTCAGGTCAGTGGAGTTCGCACAGCACGGCGATGATGACATCGGCATCGCCCGGCTTCGTCTCGGAACGATGCCGGCTGAAGGTGCCGTCCGCCAGGGCGGTGCAGCCGCCCTTCTTCGCGGTGATGGTGGTCTCCTTGCCGGTCTTCTGCCGCTCCCAGCCCTTCTTGGCAAGGTTGTCGAATCCGGCGGTGAGCGCGCTCAGCGCGGTGTCCCGGGGATGGGCCGCCTCTACGGTCGCGACTCCCAGGGGAGGAGTGACCGCCACAGCATGCATGCCGGCGTCGACCATCGCACTCTGCACATCCTGCGCCGCTTGGTTCGTCTGTGCCCTGATCTTGTCCCGGTTCGCCTGCTGCTTGCGCGAGACACCGGAACTCGCGGTGTCCGGCTCCGCGCCGTCGGTCTCGGTTCCACACCCCGCCAGGAACACGGCGGCGGTCAGTGCCGCTGCCGCGGCCCCGCGTCTTCTCCACATGCTCATGCGCTTTCCTCTTGTTTCCGTGTGCTGTTCAGAGAAGTTGCCCGTAGGTGTTCCAGCCGGAGCCGACGCGGGTGCGGTCGTCGAAGGGGACGGGCTGCTTGCCGTTGCCCTTGTAGAGCCACAGCACGCCCGCCGCGTCGCGGGCGACGAGGTCGGCGCGGTTGTCACCCGTGATGTCACCGACGAGACTGAACTGGTCGTAGACGTTCCAGCCACCGGCGATCCGGGTGCGGTCGTCGAACGGAACCGTCGGGTTGTCGTTGCCCTTGTACAGCCACAGCACACCGGCCTTGTCACGGGCCAGCAGGTCGGGCCGGCCATCGCCCGTAACGTCCGCGGAGCCGATCAGCTGGTCGTACACGTTCCAGCCGCCCGCGACGCGGACACGGTCCTGGAACGGGCTGCCCGGGTTACCGGTGCCCTTGTACAGCCACAGCACACCGGCCTTGTCACGCGCCAGCAGGTCCGGCTTCCCGTCCCGGTAGATGTCACCGGCGCCGATCAGCTGGTCGTAGACGTTCCAGCCGCCGCCGACCCGGGTGCGGTCCGCGAAACCGCTCTGGGCGCCGAACTGCCGCCGGTAGTGCCACAGCACGCCCGAGGCATCACGGCCCACGACCTCTCCGGTCCCGGCCACCACATCGGCGGGCGTGTCGGCCCGGTAGCTGAGGTGCTCGGTGACCGAAGTCAGCTTGGTGAGCTGGTCGTACGTGTTCCAGCCGCCGCCGATCAGGGCCCGGTCACCGGCCAGCGAGTCCTCGCCGTCCCCCCAGTACCGGAACAGCTGACCGCCATTGTCACGGGCGAGGAGGTAGTGGAGCCGACGCGGCGCTCCGCTGCCTGTGCTGAAGGAGGTCTTGGCCCGCTGGCTGGGGCCACTGGTGTAGATGTTGCTGGTGGTGTCGACCACCAGCGGCGTCGTGCCGCTGCCCGCGGGCACCGTGAGGGTGTACTCGATCCAGTGCTCGCCCGCAGGGTACGTGCAGCTGCCGTTCGTCTGGTAGAAGCCGATGGTCGGCTCGAACGTGCAGGACATGCCTTCGCTGGTGGCCACGTCGCTCAGTCGCGCCAGCGGGGTGAACGCCCGGTCGGGTGATCCCTCGCCCGGCAAGTACACGAAGTTCCGCCAGCCCGCGTCCAGCGCGTGCACCTCGACGCGGTGGCGCACGGACGCACCAGCCGGGACATCGGGGGCGTGGAAGGTGACGGTGTTGCGGGCGGCCCGCTCCAGGGTCTTCACCGTCAGCTTGGTCGCGCCGCCGGTCGGGCTGTTGGGGCGGGTGCCGGCGCTCTGCGCCGCCGCGACGGCGGCCTGCAGGTCACCGCCCCGGGGGAGGTAGGCGTAGCCCTCGTAAACCGTCGTCAAGTCGGCGGTGTCCTGGCCGATGAGAAAGTTCGGCTTCTCGTCGTCCCACACCGAACAGGCATAGACCGACGTCGCCCCCTCGACCTCCTCACACATGTTGGACCGCTTGGCGAAGGAGACGGGCAGCCCATCGGCCGCGGCCACCGGCCCGTCCAGGGGCTTCGTGGAGAACGCGTAGATCATCTTGCCGCGCGCGACACCAGAGACGAGCCCGGTCCCGTTCTGCCAGAGAACACCGGGCGGCAACACCTCTTCCCAGGGCGCGGCGAACACGGGGTTGGAGTCAACGGCCAGCGCAGGGGTGGCCACCGCCGCGAGGCCGGCCGCCACGGCCGCCGTCGCCGTGGCTATGGATGCCGCTCTGCGCAGAGTCCTCTTCAACAGGTCCTGACTTTCAGGTAAGAGGCCGCCGTCGACGGCCTGTCGTTCTGAGTGGTGAAATCCGCGAGTGGAGACCGATGGGACGGCCCGTGCTCCCCGCTGTCAAGCGGGGAGCACGGGCCGTCCCAGTGGTAAGGCCTCAGGAGAGACTGGTGATGTAGTAACTCCAGCCGCTGTTGCCGACCTTCAGCGGTTTGCGATGAGTGGTGGCGCCGCCAGGATAGAAGAGCAGACAGCCTGTGGGGCAGGTGGTGGTGGCGGTGGCACCGGTGCCGTCGTCGTAGCTGACGGTGTAGCTGGCATCCGCCGGGGTGGTGGCCCAGAGGTCGCCACGCTCGTCCCCCGCCTTGGGCTGGAACTCACGGTAGGGAACGAGAGTGCCGTCGTCGTTGACCGTCTTGCTGGCAACGACACCCTGGGCGTTCCCAGAGCTGGTGATCAGCGGACGGCTGCTGGACTGCCAGCCGCCGGGCCCGTAGACGGCCCGGTCTCCGAGGGTGTACACACCGCCGATGAACTGGCCCGGGTAGAGGTACAGGTTGCCGTCGACCTTGTTGCGCGCCAGGAGGTCCTTGATCCCATCACCGTTCTGGTCTCCCGCGGCCAGGATGGTGTAGTCGTTCCAACCCGTGGCACCAATGATGTTGGCGTTGTCCTGGATCTGGAAGGGAATCTCCTGGTAAGCCCCGCCCCCGACGATGGTACGTCCGGAGTAGAGGCGGAGCCGGGAGTTTCCGCATCCCTCGTCAAAGCACTCCAGCGTGAGCATGTCGTTGCCGTTGGCGAAGCCCGTGTCCGTGCGCTGGTCCATGTCTCCGGGCATGACGATCTGCCGAACGCGTGCCCAGCCATTGCGCGGGTCCTTGTTGGTGTCACCGAGGTCGGATGGTGCGGCGAGTTCCCTGCGCGTCCAGTACCAGGCTGCGCCTTGCCCGTTGCCGGGGTAGAGGTAGAGCTTGTTGTTGTTCAGACGGGCGACGATGTCCTCGTAGCCGTCGGGGGCTGCATCGGGGCCGGCCAAGCCTGTGAAGTCGCCGCCGTGCGCGAGGAGGGCACCGGTCCAGCCGCTGTTGCCGACGACGTTCATCGACTGGACATTGCCGGTGCCATCGCCGGGGTAGAGACGGAGTTTCGCGTCGGTGTCGGTGGCAAGCATGTCGGTGTAGCCGTCGCCGGTGAGGTCACCGGGCAAGTCACGCGTGGACCGGTTGGTGAGGGGGTTCGTTCCTGCTTGCTGAACGAAGGAGGCCTTGACGGTCTTCACTACGGTGGTGTCGATGTTGCCGTCGACGGGTGAATGATTGCCGGCCTTGTCGTAGGCCAGGACATGCAGGGTGCTTTGAGGGAATCCGGTGGGGACGACTTCGAGAACTGCCTCCCCAGTCCCCGCGGCGACGGGTACCCAGTTGTCTTCGTAGCAGCGGCTGCCGTCGATGGAGACCGGGTGGTCCATGGCCCAGCAGAACCCTGCGAGGTCGCCCGCGTCGTTCTTGACCTTGAGGCGGAGCGTGGTGCGCGCCTGGTGTGTCGTCAGAGCACTTCCGTCTTCGCGGGTGACGGTGGCGGGGTTGCTGGGGCCAATCTTGTCGACGATGAACGAGCATTCGTCGGTGAAGGGACTGTCGGGGCCTTCACCGTCCTTGGCGCGGACCTTCCACCGGTAGGTGCCGTTGGTGAGGTTCTTGGCGAGGACCGTCGCGGAGGCGGTGCCTCCGCTCGCGACCGTGGTGGTGTTCGAGACGGGCACGGCGGTGCCGCTCGCGGTGGTGACGACGAATTCGGGGGTGACGGTGCCGCCGTCCCTGTCCTGCAGGACCGCGGTCAGGGCGAGGCCGCTGTTCCCGATGGTGCTGCCGCAGGGGACGGTCTTGTTTCCGTCGCCGCCAGGAGACCAGGTGCCCTCGAAGGCTCCGCCGCCAGTGATCTCGGGCTTGAAGTTGTAGTTGAACTCCAGAACCGGGTTGTTGCGCAGACGCTTGAAGCTCTGCTTCTTGCCGAGGTAGGAGTCGGGGACGCGCAGAGCGAACCCAATCTGGTTCATGCCATGGTTCGCGCCGTCCTGGACGTAGGAGGTCAGCGCGTCCGAGGTGAAGTCGTATCCCTCGACTCCGGGGCAGAAGGTGGGGTTGCCGTGGGCGAAGTTGCCCTGGGCGAGCTTCGTGACCAGGTAGTTGTTGCGGGTGTTCCAGGTCGGCGTGGTGGATATGTCCCGGGAGGTCCACAGTTCGGTGGGGCCGGCCGCGGCAGCGTCACAGCCGTAGGAATGGGTCTGCTCGACCGCGAAGGTGACCTTGCCGACAGTGGCGCCTTGCAGCCCGCTGATGTTCATGGAGAAGAACGACTGGGTGTTGCCGGTGCCGTTGTAGCCGACCCGAGGCTCGTCGGCAGGATTGTCGGACTTCCAGCCTGAACCGTTGGGGTAATCCGCGTTGGGTGTGTCGGAGTAGACCACGGCCCACTTCTCGCGATTACCACCGGTGAAGACGGGGTCGATGACGAGCGGGAACTGGGTGGCGGACTTCAGCATGGCTGCGTCCGGCGTCAGAGTGAGGGTGCTGCCCGTGACGTCGGCCGCGACAGGGGCGTGCGGCGGAGCAGCAGCCTCATCGACGTCGGCGACCGAAAGGCTCATGGTGTTCATGGCGGACTTGGCGGTGGTGGGCTCTGCCGTCTCGGTGGCCGGCTGCACCCACATCTTGGGGCTGGGTGCGCTGAAGACGACCTGACCCGTCGCATCCTTGGCGAGCAGCCTGTCCGTGGCGTCGTCGTCGAGAGTGACACCGGTGGCGCTGACGCCGAGTTTGATGGACTTCAGTGCCGGGTTGGCGGCGGCCTCGGGGGTGTTGACGATGAGGTGTTCGGCGAAGCCGTTGACTTCTGCGATCAGCTTGAGGTCGACACCGGGAAGGACAGACTTGTAGAGCGCGGTGTTCCCTCCCACCACCGGTTCCGGAAGCTTCCCCGGCCAGGTCAGCGCAAGCTTTTTGCCGTTCTTGTCCATCGCGACCAGGGGACCGTCCCCACCGGCGGAGAAGGTGATGCCGAACGCGGCGGTCGGCCCGAGGCTGCCGTCGGCGTGCCTGGTCACCGTGGGGTCTGTCCTGCGCCAGGTCGCGTCCTGACGGGTCCACGCGGGGAGGGTGAATTGGCGCTGGGCGAGGCTGCCGTCGGGGTTTGCGTAGGTCTCGGAGTATTCGGTGCGTCGGTCGATGATCTCGATCCGCTTACCCGACGTCCGTGCGAGACCGAAGGCTTCCGCCTCGGACGCCGCCGACGGGTTGGTCTTGCTCGCCGCGGTTGCGGCCGAGGCCTCGATGGGCGCTGCGAGAGCGGGGATCGCGGTGAGGGGAAATGCGAGGGCGAGAACGGTGGCCAGCGGGCGGGTCATGCCTGCGCCGGCTCTTCGCTGATTCATGGGAGTTTCGGGGTCTCTCTGAGAACTTTATACCGATCGGTAGCGGCAGGGTAAGCGATGCCATTCGCATTGGCATAGAGGCTCCTGACTTGTGGTCAGTCTCTGGCGTGGCCACACCGTCCTCATGATCCGCATTCGACCATCCCTGGGCGTTTTAGCTGGTCAAGTGTGTCGAAGAAGGGTCTTGCGCCCTACGCCCCAGGGCGTGTTGGCTTCGGTTTTATCTGTCTCTTATTCTCGTGGGGGGTTTGCTGTGTCCAACAGACCGGGCCTGATGCCCGATTTGTTCAGAGGTGATCGTTTTCAGCGGAAGCGATGCTTCAGGGCGGGAATCGTCGGCGCGATATCAACCGCGCTGACTGTTTCCATGCTGACGGGACCGGCTTGGGCCGGTCCCCAGAAGTTCAAGCTCCGCGAGGTCCAGAAGACCAAGTCCGTCAAGGGGCAGGACCTCAAGCCTGGCAAGAAGAAGGCTCCCGCGCCGGCCGGGCAGTGGAAGCCCACGCCCGTGGCGTGGCCCACGCCGGGTACCGCCGAGGTCACCTTGCCCACCCCTTCGCCGTTGGCGAAGACAAACCTGTTCACCCAGTCCCAGGCGGGCTCGTTGCCCGTACGCGTCACTCCGACTGCGCAGCCCTCGCCGTCCGCGAAGGCCAAATCCCTCGCCCCGGCGAAGGACCTGGCCGCTCCCGGCCGGGTGAAGGTCACCGTGGCCGACCGGGAGAAGACCCAGCAGGCCGGCATCGACGGTCTGCTGCTCTCCGTGCAGCGGACCGACGGGTCGACTTCCGCCGGTACCGCCCAGGTCGAGGTCGACTACTCCAAGATCAAGGGCGCCTACGGCGCGAACTGGGCCTCCTCCCTGCAACTCATCGCGCTGCCCGACTGCGCACTGACAACACCTGCGAAGCCCGAGTGCCTCAAGGGCACTCCCCTGCCCACACGCAACAATCCGGCTACGGGAACACTGAGCGCGGCCGTGGATCTGCCGGCTGCCAAGGGTTCGGCCAACAAGGCGATGGTGTCCTCGGCTGGCGGATCGTGGCTCGCGACGCCGGCGGGAGGCATGAGCGTCCTGGCAGCGGCGCCCGGTGCTGCGGGATCCGATGGCTCCTTCAAGGCCACGTCCCTCGCAGCCAGTGGCTCCTGGTCAGCTGGCGGCAACGCCGGCGGCTTCGGCTGGAACCTCCCGATCGCCACTCCCCCGGTCGCGGGTGGCCTCTCCCCGAGCATCAACTTGTCGTACAGCTCCTCGGCTGTGGACGGCCGCACCGGGACGACCAACAACCAGGCGTCCTGGATCGGTGAGGGCTGGCAGTACAGCCCCGGGTTCATCGAGCGGACGTACGCGCCGTGCGAGTACGACAAACAGGGCGGCAACAACACCGAGAAGGTGGGCGACCTGTGCTGGAAGTCGGAGAACGCGACGATGTCGCTGAACGGCTCCAGCAGCGAGCTTGTCTGGGATTCGGGCAAGAAGGTGTGGAAGCCGTCGACTGACGACGGCTCTCGGGTCGAGCGGGTCTACGACTCCCCCGGCAACAACTCCGGCGACGCCGACTCCGAGTACTGGCGGGTGACGACCACCGACGGAACGCAGTACTGGTTCGGCAAGAACCGACTGCCGGGATGGACCACGGGTAAAGAGGAAACCAAGTCCGTCAACACGGTGCCCGTCTTCGGCAATCACACCGGCGAGCAGGGGCACGCGGCGGACTTCGCGTCCTCCAGCGAGATGCAGGGCTGGCGGTGGAACCTCGACTACGTCGTCGACCCCCACGGCAACGCCATGGCCCTGTACTACGGCCGGTACACCGCCTACTACGCCAAGAACGGCAAGATCGACGCACCCGTCGCCTACTTCCGCGACAGCGTCCTGAAGAAGATCTCGTACGGGCTGCGGGCAGGCGAGGTCTACACCCCCGCTCTGGCACCTGCCCAGGTCAACTTCAACGTCTCCAACCGGTGCACCGCCGGCACCTGCACCCTCGACGAGGCGCACGCCAGCGATTGGCCCGACGTCCCGGTCCATCTGGACTGCAACGAAGGCGTCCGGTGCCTGCAGGGTTCGCCCACCTTCTGGTCGAGCAAGCGGCTGACGTCCATCGACACCGTCGCGCTGGTGGGCGACGCGCATCAGCCCGTCGACACCTGGACCCTCTCCCAGTCCTACCCGTCCACCGGTGACACCGGCACTCCGGCCCTGTGGCTGGACTCCATCCAGCACACCGGCAAGGCCGGCACACTCACCGACATCGCCATGCCGAAGACCGTCTTCACCGGCACGCCCATGCCGAACCGAGTCGACAAGGCCGATGGTCGGCCGCCGATCAACAAGCGGCGCATCACCCAGATCACCAACGAGACCGGCGCCAACACCTTCGTCACCTATAGTCCCGCCGAGTGTTCCCCGACCAACTTGCCGGCGGCCGACGACACCAACACCAAGCGGTGCTATCCGTCCTGGTGGACGCGTGACGGCGGGACGGAAGAGGTCAAGGACTACTTCCACAAATACCTCGTCACCAAGGTCGAGGACACTGACACCACGGCAGGTACCGGCTCCCCCTCCAAAACCACCACCTACGAGTACCCGAGCACGCCGAACTGGCGTCGGGACCAGAACGAATTCACGGTCGACAAGCACCGCACCTGGAACGACTTCCGCGGCTACCGCACCGTCCGCACCCTGGTCGGCACCACCAACCGGATCAAGAGCGAGACCGACTACTACACCGGCATGGCAGGCGACAAGCTCGCCAATGGCACCACCCGCACGGTCGCGGACATCAATGGTGTCACCGACCGCGACGACTTCGCGGGCCAAGTCGCCGAGAACCGCGGCTACGCCGGCGAGTCCGGTGCCGTCGTCGGCAAGAGCGTCAATGTTCCGTGGGTCTCCGCCATCAACGCCACCCGATCGGTGAAGGGCGTCACCGATCCCGACAAGCCCAATGATGCTGCACCCACGCTCGAACCCAAGACCGCCCGCTTCCCCGGCATGGCGAAATCCGTGGGCAGCACGCTCATGGGAGACGGCAGCTGGCGCAGTGTCACCCTGACCCGCGTCTACGACAGCACGTACGGCCTGCTCCTGACCCAGGGCGACGACGGAGGCGGGGGCGCCACCCCCAAGTGCGGCGTCAGCACCTATACGGCACCGGACACGGCAAACTGGCTGATCGCCTACCAGGCGCAGGTCACCACCACTACTTCCGCGCCGTGCTCGACAACGATCAACAACGCCGAGGTCACGACCGCCAGCCGCACCTCCTACGACGGCCAGGCCGTCGGCGTCGCGCCCAAGGCAGGCCAGGCCAACGAGACGAAGGTCGAGCAAGCCAGCCGGCTGGACACGAGCAACCAGCTCGTTTGGGAGACCAGCGGACAGAGCACCCACGACCAGTACGGTCGCCCCCTGACGGTCACCGGTCAGGACCAGCAGACCACCACCACCTCCTACGGTCCCGCCACCGGGGGTCAACCGACCAGCACAACCGTCACCAACCCCAAGGGCTACACCCTCACCACCACACTCGACGGGCTCCGCAGCCTCCCCCTGAGCGTGAAGGACCCCAACGGACGCAGCAGCGCGTCTGAGTACGATGCACTCGGACGGCTCACCAAGTCCTGGGGCACCGGCAGGCCCACCACCGCCCAGCCGAACGGCACCGTCACCTACAACATCTCCAACACGGCTCCCTCCACGATCGTCTCCAAGGGCCTGAACGAAGACGGCACCTGGAGCACGTCGACGACCTTCTACGACTCGCTGATGCGCCAGCGGCAGACCCAGTCCGACGCGACCGGCGTTGTGGGCAGGGTCATCACCGACGTCTTCTACGATGACCACGGACGCCCGTACCGGGCCAACGCGCCGTACTACAACGCCTCAGCGGTCTCGGGAAACCTATTCGTCGTCCCCGACAACGCGATCCCTTCCGCCACCACCACCGAGTACGACGAGCGCGGCCGTGCCATCTCCGCCATCCAGCTGTCGCTGAACACGGAGAAATGGCGCTCGACGACCACATACGGGCCTGACTGGACAGCGGTCGTCCCCCCAACCGGCGCTCCCGCCTCCCTTGTCGTCACCGACGCGATCGGCCGGGTGACCGAGCGCCGGACCTACAAGGACCGCAACCCGCTCATCGGCGCCGCCGCCACCCAGTACGAAAAGAGCACCTACTCGTACGACCGTGCCGGACAGCTGGCCAAGGTCACCGACAACTCCGGTCGCAACAGCTGGACCTACAGGTACGACCTGCGCGGCCGTCAAACCGAGGCGGTCGACCCCGACAAGGGCAAGTCCACCACTACGTTCGGCCCCGATGGTCGCACCGAGACCGTCACCGACGCCCGCGGTGTCACCCTCGCCAGCACCTACGACATCCTGGGGCGTCCAGAAACCCTGAGGAAGGGCTCCGTAACCGGCGCCAAGCTCTCCGAATGGACCTACGACACTGTCACCGCGGGCCTCGGCCTACCCGCCACCACCACCCGTTATGACGGCACCGCCGCCTACACCTCGGCTGTGACGGGCTACGACAGCTCAGGAGCGCCGGCCGGAACACAGGTCACGATTCCCTCCGTCCCCGGCGAGGAGAAGCTCGCCGGTACCTACACCCTCACCGGTACCTCCACACCCGTCAGCGGTCTCGCCGCCACGGTGACATACGGCACCACCAACCCCAACGCCACCACGGCCCTCCCCGCCGAAACCGTCACCAACGGCTACGGCTCGCAGGACCAGCTCGGCATTGTCAGCAGCAACCTCGACCAGGCCTACCTCCGAGGCGCCACCTACAGCGAGTTCGGAGAACTCGCGCAGGCCCAGCTCGGAAACCTCGGCTCGATGGTCATCCAGTCCCTCTTCCGTGACCCGGTCACCCGCCGCGTCGTAAGAGCAGACGTCGACCGGGAAGCCAGCGGACCAGGCAACCTCTCTTCCGCCAAGTACACCTACGACCTCGCGGGCAACATCACCCGTGTCCTCGACGAGCAGAACGACTTCACCGTCAAGGACGACCAGTGCTTCGCCTATGACTGGGCCGCCCGTCTCTCCGAAGCCTGGACCTCGGGCGACAACTGCACTACCAAGCCCGTGAATGGCTCCGGCTCCCCGAACCTCGGGACCGTGGACCCGTACTGGACCAGCTGGACCTTCACCGACACCGGCCAGCGCGCCACCGAAACCCAGCACAAGGCCGGCCCTGTCGCCGCCGACATCACCCGCACGCACACCTACCCCACTACCGTGGGCGCGGCGCAAGGCCACGCGCTCCGCAGCGTCACCGCCACCGGGGGTGCCACCGGCACCGACACCTACGGGTACGACGCCGTCGGCAACATGACCGGCAAGACCCCGGCCACCGGCAGCGGCCAAACCATGACGTGGAACGACGAAGGCGACCTCGCCTCCTCGACCACCGCCGGAGCCACCACTTCCTTCCTCTACGACACCACGGGCACCCGCGTCCTCAAGCGGGAGCCCACCGCCACGACGCTGTACCTGCCAGGAGGCCAGGAGCTCGTCCTCGACAAGACCACCGGCACCGTAAGCGGCACCCGCTACTACTCCGTGCCCGGTGGAACCGCTATGCGTACCAGCACCGACGGCCGCGTCCGGTTCCTCGTCGCCGACCACCACGGCACCAACACCCTGTCCATCGCCGCAAGCACCCTCTCCTTCAACCGGCGCAAGCAACTCCCCTACGGCGGGGAACGCGGCGCGCCACCCGCCGCCTGGCCGAGCCAGAAGGGGTTCGTCGGCGGAGACATCGACAAGACCACCGGCCTCACCCACATCGGGGCGCGCGACTACGACACCAAACTCGGCCAATTCATCAGCGTCGATCCACTTCTCAGCCTCGACCAGCCGCAGTCCCTCAACGGCTACAGCTACGCCAACAACACCCCCATTACGGAAAGCGATCCCACCGGCGAACGCAGCGAGGAATGCGGAACCCTCTACAACTGCGGCGACAAGGGCACCATTACCTTCTCCAACACGAAGGAAATCACCTATCGCAGCTTTGATGCCCAGTACATGTATTACGAGTCCCGGGTCGGCCTGAAGAGCGGACCCGAGGGCTGGAACCGGCGCACCATCTCCAGCCAGATCAACAAGAACATGAGCTGGAAGCCCCCTAAGCCCAAACCCGTACTTAGCAGCGTCAGGGACATCCTTGGCGGTATGGGACAAGGCCTCGCCGACCTCAGCTCCCTCGCGAGCCACCTCAACCCCGCCAAACCGCTCCTCGACGCCCTAGGTGCGCCCGACTCAGGCGACCTGTACCGCAGCGGAATGGAATCCCTAGGCCTCGACACCCAAAGCCAAGACTACGAAGTCGGTGAGCTGCTCTCCCCCGTCCCGGGAGGACCATTGGCTCGCGTTGCAGGCAAGGTCGCGAAATCTGGTAAGGGTGCCATAGCCGCCGAGAGAATCGTCGCAAGTTGCGAAGAAATGGGGAGCGGCAACGTTTGGAAGAGCAGCGAAGAGCTCAGCAAAGCCACCGGAAAGACGACAGCATCCAGAAATCGTGCCATTAATGCCATCATCATGGAAGATTTCCCGGACCTCAATCTCACCCACCGCCCCGTTTACAGCTACGGGGTCAACTCCGGCATGGCCAAGCCTAACGTAGGAACGCAAATTGGGTTCAAGCGGTTTGCGAGTCGGGCGCTCCTACGCACTACAGTGGTCCACGAAGAACTACATCACCGCTGGTTCGCACGCGGTCTCACCAACCATCATCCACGCGACGGCTCCGGTACATCGGATCGATTTTACGGCGTCGTCGACCGTTACATGTCGATCAGGGGCTGGCAATGACAGAACAGGCAGCTCGGCTACCCGGACCGTGCCGCGAGTGCGGCGGGGTCGGCACGGAGTGGCTGGTTCAATCCACCAACAACGGGTCCCTCGGCTGGGAAGTCGAGTGGGATTGCAACACGTGCGGAATCTCGCACGACTCGGGTGAGGGTTGGGCACCGTCAAGAGTGCGGAACGCGATCCTGGAGCAGCATGGACCCCATTGCCTGAGGCTCGTCGACGTCACAGCGCACGGGGGAGCACTACTGAAGTCCTTCCGGGCAGCCTTCGGTACGTCAATTCAAGAGGCAAAGAGATTGTCGGATGAACTCAAACAGTCTGGCTTCGAAGGCACTCTAGTCGAGAGTACGCTCCTCTCCGAATTGTTGGAGAAAATCGGAATTTTCAGTGTGACGCAGCCTGGTCGCTGCGGCTAGCCAAGAAGGCTCAGCCCTGCCAGCAGTCCGACCGTTAATCCAGTTTGCCAGAGGCCCCGCCAGATTTAATTCCGGAGGGGCCTCTGGGCTGTTTAACGGCAACGCTGACGGCACAGTCGCCACCGCGGCGCAGCGGCTAAGCATGCGGAGATGACCCATATCAGGTTCCGCCGGAACAGGAACTGATAGCCCGCCACTCGGGCGGCACCGACGACCTGATTACCGCATGGGATGAACTGGGGCCCGATAGCTAGCGAACAGCCACCGGAGCCGGGCTACAGATGATGAGTAACGCTTTCACCGAAGTGGCGGAGTACATGAGTCCCTGACTCGTGTTCAGTCAGAAGTCCTCCGAAAAACATCCCTGACCTGGGTTCGAGTTTGGCAGCGATCGTAAGGCGTGTACGTGCACACGAGGTGTCAAAGTCAGGATCAAGTATGCGGTGCACGGGAACGATTGCCAGTTCGTGTCGACTGATGGCCGTGAAATCGATGTCGATTTCCTTGCCGACGCAACCCGTCTATTCGATTCGCGGCAGATCGAAAGATTCTACTTGAGTCAGGGGTTTTATTCGAAGGTGACGGCAGACGAGTTGATTCAGGAGTGCCGTAGAACGGCTTCATCTGGGAACTTTCGAAGGATGTTAGTCAAGAATGGTTCTCGGTGAAACCTGAGCAGGTACGCCAGAGGCCCCACCGGTCGATCTTACGGTGGGGCCTCTGGCATGCGCTGGACTGTCTGGCAGCAGTAGTTGACGGCAACGCTAGCGGATCGGTGCTGCACTGAGTGGCGGTTCGTCAGGGTCGTCGGGTTGCCCGGTGGTCTCGTCGGAGCGCCGGAGGGTGCGGCCCAGGAGGTCGGTGGCGTCCCTCTGGAGCCAGCATCTGACGTGGGCGTAGACGGTGGCGGTGACACCGGAGGAGCTCTTTGACACGACGAGTTTGACGCCTTGTTCCAGAAGCAGGGTGGCGGTGGAGTGCCGTAGGTTGCGGAAGCGGATGCGGCGGAGCCCGGCCCGATCGAGGAGGGCGCAGAAGCTGCGATTGAGGTTGGCGGATCGCTCGCCCCTTCCGCTGGCGCGGTGAAGCCGAGGCCGCCGCCCCTCCAGCCTTCCTCTACCGCCTCACGTTCAGCTTCCTGACCGTCACGGCGCCCTTTCAACGGGTGGACGCCCTCGGTGGGGAGGGCGATGCGCCTTCCGGATGAGCGGGTCTTGATGGGCAGGGTCATCAGTCCGCCATTCTGGGTGCGCTGGAGGGTGCGGCGGATGCTGGCAGTGCCGGCACTGAGGTCGACGCCGTTCCACTGAAGACCGAAAAGTTCGCCCTGCGGAAGCCGTTGCGGAGGGCCAAGTTCGTACGGCGCGGGCAGACGGTTGCTTCGGCCGGAGGTGAAGCTCTGGCGGGCTTCGTCGGCGTGAGGGGTGCGAAGCGGCGCGGTCGGGACAGCGTCAGTGGCGAGAGCCGCTTGGAGTGGCACGCTCGGGCTGGGCCGGCGGGGGGCGGGGGCGGGGCCGTGGGGGTGTCCGCCGACCGCGTGGTCGGCGGACGGCGGCGCAGGCCCGCGCCTCCCCCCGGCATCGCCGCGCGCCGGCCTGGACGGAACCGTTCCGGCGCGGCCACGGCGCTCCGGGCCTTCGGCCGAGCCCACCCCCGTGAAGCTCGACCTCGACCCACCGGCAACGCCACCACTCCCCCCTCAACACTTCAGTGGCGGCGAAGCATTGATAACGTACACCAGAGTGACTGTCCGGCGTCAACCAAAGTGTTGCCGGGGCCAGCCCGAGGGGCTTCGAGAAACACTGTGGTGGGCAAAGGCTCGGCATCACACCAAGGAGGTCGTGTACGTGGAGGATGACCAGTCGCCCACCTTCGCCCAACTCCTGGACCACCTCTTCCGCGAGGTGCACCCCCCTTCCCGGGGGCCCTACACCTACGCGGAGGTCGCCGAGGGCATCCGCAAGGCCGCGACCGGAGAGGGGCGCGGGGTGACGGCGAGCGCCATCCAGCAACTGCGCACCGGCGCCAAGCGGAACCCGACGCGGCACACCATCAAGGCCCTGGCCGACTTCTTCGGCGTACCGGCGGGCTACTTCGTCGACAGCGCGGCGGCCGAGCGCACCAAGGCGGAGATCGGCCTCCTCGCCGCCATGCGCGACCAGGACGTCCGCAAAGTGGCCCTGCGCGCCAACGGGCTGAGCGTCGACAGCCTGAAGATGCTGTCCACCGTGATCGAACAGGCCCGGAAGCTCGAAGGGCTCACCACCGACGACGGCGGGCAGGACCTCAACCTGGACGACTGAGCCGCGCGCCGGCCCCGTTCCGGCGGCACCCCGGCCTCGGAGCGGAGTCACGAACATGTCAGCATGGGGACGCGCGCGTACCGGGCTTCCAGGGAGAGGTGCGCCCCGGCCGGCCGGCGTCACCAGAGTGAGGACATGGACCTTGAGCAGCTTCGCGCCACGTGTGAGGCGCGCGTCGAGGCGCTTCGGCTCCCGCACCGCTTCAGTACCCGTGACCTCCGCGACGCCGTGGCCGAACAGCGCGGACGTCCCATCGTCCTGCGCCCCCTGAGCACCCTGGGCGCCATGGACGCACCGTGCGGAATCCGCCTGGAGACCCCGGACGCCGACCTGTTGTTCTACGAGGAGGCCACCTCCCCCCTCCACCAGAACCACATCCTCGCCCACGAGATCAGCCACATCATCTGCGACCACCCGGGCAGCCTGGAGCTGGACCAGGACACCCTGCGCGCGATCGGGTTCGACCCCACCCTCGTGCGGCGCATGTCCGGCCGGACCAGCTACACCAGCGAGGACGAACGCGAGGCCGAGGTGATGGC
The DNA here is from genome assembly GCF_003721495.1 of Streptomyces sp. ADI95-16. Lineage (NCBI taxonomy): Bacteria > Bacillati > Actinomycetota > Actinomycetes > Kitasatosporales > Streptomycetaceae > Streptomyces > Streptomyces sp. ADI95-16. Next base: position 1,200,325 of record NZ_CP033581.1, read on the forward strand.
CAGCGTGATCCGCCAACTCATGTACCGGGGACGCGAAAGTCCGTCGATCCGGCCCGCCAGCGGCGCGGAGAGCTGGGACGCGCTGTTCGCCGAGCCGCACAGGAAGAAACGCCACCGAAAATGATCAACATCGTGTTCACGGGCACGGCCGTCGTGCTGCTGTGCTTCGCCGCCTACTGGGTGCGGGGGCGCGGCGGACACCGCCCCAGGGGGACTTGGGCGATGGCGGCGCTGCTGACCTCGTTCGCCCTCGCCTTCGCCTCCTACGCGCCCGCCGTGGAGCGCGCGGTCGAATCGGTGGTCCCCCACGTCGCCCGGCTCCTCAGCAACACCTTCACCCTGACGGCGGCCACCTCGGTCCTCGCCTTCCTCTTCCAGCTCAATCTGGAGCGCGAACGGGCCCACCGGCAGATCCGGCTGCGCGTCATCGCCCTCGCGGTCTGCGTCGCCGGCATGACCGCCTTCTTCGCGGCCGAACAACTCACCGGGCGCAGCCCGGTGTTGTACGCGTGCTACGTGCTCATCTACATCTCCTACCTGGGCTACACGGCCAAGGACTTCCTGCTCCAGACCTGGGCGCAGTCCAAGCGCTCGACCCGCCGCAGTCAGCGCTGGGGCCTGCGCACGACCTCGGTGGGCTGTGGTTTCGCCCTCGTCTACGCCGCGTACAAGCTCTTCGCCCTGGTCTCCATCGGGCTCGGCCTGGGGCTCGTGCCCGACCACGCCCGGTGCTCGACGCCGCTGACGCCCGCGCGCTGCGCGTTCAGCGTGAGCGCGCCCGCCGTCGCCGTCCTCCTCATCACCGTCGGACTCACCCTCCCCGCCCTGCTGTGGCCGCTCAGCCAACTGCGCCGCCGCCGCTGGGAACGGAACTCGTTCACCGCGCTGGAGCCCCTGTGGCGGGAGGTCACCTCGGCGGTCCCCGAGGTGGTGCTCGACCCGGGCAACACCGAGGCCGACACGCACGACCTCGACTTCCACCTCCACCGCCGGGTCATCGAGATCAACGACTGCGTGCTGGCCCTGCGCCGGTACCGTCAGGCATCGGTACGGGACGCCGCGGCCGCCGAGGTCGCCCGCCGGGGCGCGGCCGGCACCCCCGGGGGCGAGGCCGAGGTGGAGGCGGCGGTCATCGCCGCGGCCGTCGAGGCGAAGCGCTCCGGACTCCCCCTCGACGGCGACGAGGCCCCGCCCGCCGCCGGCACCCGCTCCCGCAAGGGCGACCTCCCGGCGGAGACCGCGTGGCTGCTGCTCGTGGCGGCCGCCTACGCGCGGCGCCCGGCGCCCGAGCACGCGGGCGCGGCCTCGTGACCGCCCCCCGGCAGGACCCCCTGCGCGACCCGCGCTTCTTCGCCGACCCCTACCCCACCTACGACCGGCTGCGCGAAGGCTGCCCGGTGCAACGCGTCCCCACCGGCTCCGGCGGGCACCACGCGTACCTGATCACCGGTCACCCCGAGGCCCGCGAGGCGTTCACCGACCCCCGTCTGTCGAAGGACACGGCCCGCTTCTTCGCCGGCCGGCCCTCGGACCGCGACCTGCACCCGGCGCTCTCCCGCAACATGCTGGCGAGCGACCCGCCCGCGCACACCCGCCACCGGCGGGTGGCGACGCCCCTGTTCACCACCGGACGCGTCCGGGAACTGCGCCCGTACGTCACCCGGGTCGTCGACGGCCTCATGGCCGCGTGGCGGCCGGGCGCGGAGGTCGACCTGGTGGCGGAGCTGGCGGTGCCCCTGCCGGTCACCGTCGTCTGCGAGTTGCTGGGGGTGCCGGAATCCGACCGCGCCGCGCTCGCGGGCTGGTCCCACGACCTCTTCGACGCGACCGACAACGGCCGTGTCGACGCCGCGTCGCACCGGATCGGCGACTACCTGACCCACCTCGTCGACACGGCCCGCGCCACCCCCGGCGAGGGCCCGCTCCACTCCCTCCTGCGCGACTGCGACCAGGGCGGCCTCGACCGGGACGAGACCGTCTCCCTGGCCGCCCTCCTCCTGGTCGCCGGGCACGAGACCACCACCCAGTTCATCGGCAACGCCGTCCTGGCCCTGCTCCGGCACCCGGAGGCGTTCGACCGCCTGCGCCGGGACCCGGACCTGATCCCCGGCGCCCTGGACGAACTGCTGCGCTTCGACTCCCCGGTGAGCGTGGCCACCTTCCGCCACAGCACGGAGGACCTGCGCGTCGGCGGGGTCGACATCCCGGCGGGCTTCCCGGTGCTCATCGCCCCCGGGGCCGCGAACCGCGACCCGGCGGCGTTCCCCGCACCGCACCGCCTCGACCTCGACCGCGACGCCGGCGGCCACCTCTCCTTCGGCCACGGCATCCACCGCTGCCCGGGCGCCCCCCTGGCCCGCGCCGAGGCGGAGATCGCACTCCGCACCCTGGTGACCCGCTTCCCGAACACCCGCCTGGCCGTCCCCGCGGAATCCCTGACCTGGCGCCGGACCCGCCTCACCCGCGGCCTGACCGCCCTCCCCCTGACCCTCTGACCGCCTGCCCCCGAGCCTCTGACCGGCCGCGGAGCCCGCCCCGCGACCGGGAACCAGGGCTCCCGGTCGACACCCCCCCGGTGGCCGGGGGAGCATGGAGTGGGGCGGGCACCGGCGAAGCGCCGCCCCGCCCCTCCCTCCCTTCCTCGACATCCGATGGGAGCACCCTCATGTACCGACGCACCCGACGCGCCGTGGTCTCGTCCCTGCTCGCCTCCTCGGTCGTATGCGGTGGCGCCGTCGTCCTCGCACCGGCCGCCGACGCGGCGGCACCGGCCGCCAGCTGTACGGTCACGCCCGGGCCGAACGACACGTACGTCACGATCACGGGCGAGGGCTTCACGGCGCCCCGCAAGCTCAACGACGGCGAGTCCACCGTGGACCTGGCGGTGGGCCCGGACGGAACCTTCCGCGTGCAGCGCTTCCAGAAGAACGTCGACTACACCGTCCTCGCGGCGAACGAGAACCAGAACTTCGTCTTCGTGAACTGCAAGAGGGTGGGCACGGCGGCGACACCGAAGCCCCAGAACCCGCAGAACACGACCCCGCCCCTCCAGCCGGGTTCCCGGCGGGACGTAGCCCAGGGCCGAGCGGCCGGCACCCAGGCGGGCGCGGCGGCGGCCAAGAAGAGCTGCGAGACCAAGCCGGTGGCGGACAAGTCCGGCGCGCAGCACAGCGACGCCTACTGGCAGGCCTGGAGCCAGGCGGCCAACCGCTCCTTCAACCGGGTCTGCAACAACCGCTGAGCGCCGCCAGGTGGAGTCCTCGGCGCCTCTCCTCGGTGCCGGTCCCGGTGTCAGTGCCCTGAAGTATTCTTCCGGCCACCGCACATCGAGTCAGAGGACCTGAAGAAGTGACCGGCCTGTCTGCTTTCCCGCTGCCCTTCCACACATCCCGTTCCATAGCCTTCGCCGCACCCCGGACGCTGCGGGAGCTGGAGATGATGCGGTGCAGCGCACACCTTCGGGCGAAGCCGGGATGGTTCGACAAGAGGAACGACGCCGACGTCGTCGCCAGGTGGACGCGTGAAGCGCTCGACCAGGGCCTCACCGAGGCGCAGGTTCGCTACGTCCTCGCAGAACTCGCGCACTACGCGGCGCTGCGGGACGGGCGAACCGGCGTCGAGGTGTCCGCCGTCGACGGGGTGTGGCAGTCGGACGCGCTGGTCGACGACGGGCTCAGGTCCCGGCTGCGCGAGGCGGTCCGGGTTCTGGAGCAGGTCCCCGAAGCGGAGAAGGACTGGCACCCCGGCTCCGACGGCCAGGTACTGGATCTGGTCCATCCCTCGCTGTTCTGCCTGGTGAACGAGGTGAGCGGCGGCCCCGAGCGGGCTTGGCTGAATCCGACGGACCGCTATTCGAGGTACGAGTTCTCGGAGAAGTTCCAGTGGCTGCCCACCGACGTCGACGTCAGTAAGGACGGCGACGTCGCCTTCCGTTCGTACGTCAACAATGTCCACCCCGAGGTTCACCGCGAGCTGGCATCCGTCCTGCCGGAGTTGTTCGCGCGCCTGCGCCCGCTGTTCGAGAACGTGCTCACCGATCTGCGCCACCCCCGGCCCCTGCGGATCGAGGCCGATCCCTACGGCTGGTACGACTCGGAACCTCAGCGTCCGGAGAAGTCCGCCCACGGCGACGACGAGGCCTACGCGGAAGCCCTGAGCGCGTGGGAACTGGCCCTGGACGACTGGTGGGAGAACCGCAGCCCGGTCATCCCGGACGCCCCGGACTTCACCCCGCCCGAACGGCCCGGCGCATCCGACCGGGTCGACCTGGGCGGCCGCCGTCTCCAGGTCATCGTCAAGCTCGCCACCATCCACCTCACTCCGGACAAGCCCGAGTACGCCGGCGGTTCCTGGCACGTCGAGGGGATGATGAACGAGCGGATCGTCTCGACCGGCATCTACTACTGGGACAGCGAGAACATCACCGAGAGCCGGCTCAGCTTCCGGGCGGCGCTCGACGACCCGAGCTACGAGCAGAACGACGACAACGGTCTGCGCGAGGTCTACGGCCTGGAGGACGAGGACGCGCTGAACCAGACGCTGGGATCGGCATCGACCCCGGCGGGCCGCTGTCTGGCGTTCCCGAACGTCCTGCAGCACCGCGTCGGCTCGTTCCGCCTGACGGACACCACCCGCCCGGGGCACCGCAAGATCCTCGCGTTCTTCCTGGTCGACCCGTCGGAAAGCATCGTCTCCACCTCCGACGTGCCACCGCAGCAACCGTGGTCCGACACCTCGACCATGACGCTCGAACAGGCGAAGGAACACCGCGAACAGCTCATGCGGGAACGCAAGTTCTTCGTCGCCGAACACAACGATCAGCTCTACGAACGAGAATTCTCCCTCTGCGAGCACTGAACCCGCCGGAATCACTGGGGCACGGGCAGAACGCACACGGTCGCCACGGGATCCCTCCGCGCGAATTCCGGGCGCCCGCCTCGGAGTCCCGGCGGGTCGTGAGGGTGATGCCGCTCAGGCCGATGCGTGGGTGTCGTAGAAGGCGCGGGCGGCGAGGCCGATCCACTCGGGGCGCTCCCAGGAAGGCCAGCGGGCACGGGCGTTCTTGTCGATGGTGGCGACCGTTTCATCGGCGCTGGTGCCGCACTCGCGCAGCCGCAGGGCCTCGTCGCGGACGTAGGCGAGGTAGTCGCGGACGTCGTGGATGAGCGAGGCATCGGTGACCTCGCCATGGCCGGGAACGACGGTCTGCGGGGCGAGTGCGGCGAGCTGGTCGAGCACGCCGATCCAGCCCTCGCCGTCCACATCGGTGTCGTGGGGCGGGAAGTACGGCGCGATCGGGAAGATGCGGGTCTCCAGCAGATCGCCGGCGAACAGCACCCGGCCGTCCACGAGGACGACCTGGTCGGAGCCGGTGTGCGCGGGACCGACCTCGCGCAGCAGCACGGTACGGCCGCCGAGGTCGATCTCGGCCTCGCCCTCGTAGACCAGATCGGGGTCGACCAGTTCGACTCCTTCGAGTTCGGCGGCGACCGCGGGGCTCAGGCCCTTGAACATGCCGAGATAGCCGGCTCCCTTGCGCCGCAGTTCGGCGCGCTGGCCGCTGTTGTAGACGATCGTGGCGGCGCCCTTGAACGCCTGCGCGCCGAAGCCGTGCTCAGGGTGGAAGTGGGTGAGGGTCAGGTACAGGCGGCGGTCGCCGGCCAGGCGCCGGGCCTGCTCCAGCACCAGCGCGCCGTTGCGGGGGCCGATGCCGGTGTCGATGACCAGCGCGGCCTTCTCCCCGAGGACGATGCCGATGTTGGGGACCAACTCGACGCGGCGGTCAGGGATGACGAAAACGCCCGCGGACACCTCGACAGGAGGTCCCGCTACGACGGGCGGGGGGCTCTGGAGCACATCCGGCGCGCCGTCGGAGGCGAGAGGCGTGGGGTCGGTGGGGCACATGGCGCAACTCCAGATCAATCTGAACAGCGTTGAGATGTCGGTCGGAGCCTAACACTCAATTTGAACACCGCTAAGATGGAGGCATGGCAAGGAAGCGATATCACCACGGGGACCTGCGCGGCGCCCTGCTAGAGGCCGCAGAGACCCTCGTACGAGAGCGGGGTGTCGACGGCTGGTCGCTGCGTGAGGCATCGGCGCGGGTCGGTGTCAGCCCCAGCGCCGCCTACCACCACTTCGGCTCGCGTGACGCACTGGTATCCGCCCTGTCCGAGGTCGTGCTGGCCCGGCTGGGGAATCGCCTGCGCGAGACCATGGAGGCAGCGCCGGAGCAGGGTCCCGAACGTCTCGCCGCGTGCGGACGCGCCTATGTCACCTGGGCCGTCGAAGACCCGGCCGTCGCCCGGCTCGTCTTCCGCGGCGGCGCCACAACGGCGCAGTCCGCCGTATCGCCACACCCGCACGACGTGCTCACCACCGAACTCGACCGTCTGACCGACGCGGGCCACCTGCCCTCGGGAGCCCGCCCGGGCGCCGAATTCGTGGTCTGGGCCGCCATCCACGGCCTGGCCGTCCTGCTCATCGACGGCCTCGTACACATCGACGACCGGCAAGGCGTCGAATTCCAGACCGAACGCCTGGTCTTCGCCACCTTCAACGGCTTGGCGCGGGAGACCGCCCCCGAGCCGGACCGGCCCATGCCCACCACCACGCATACGCGGCGCCTCACCCAGAGCCCGGCCCCCGGCCCCGCTCCGCACACGACCTCACCCTGAACGGCCCACGGAAGGCCGCAGGCCGGAAGGACCTCCCCGGAGCTCCGATCCTTGACGCGGTCCGACTCGGCCCGGCCGACGATGCCATCGCCGTGACCGCTACCCAGCCCCCGTGACGTCGCCTGGCGAGGCCGCATCGCCGGACGGGCAGTGCCGAGGGGGCTGATCCAAGCGATTCCGGCAGGTGTCGGGGGGGTGGTTCCGGCAGCCTTTCAGAGCGTCCATGTCGGCGATGTGGCGGTCGCGTACACAGGGTGGCGCCTGAATGTGATGTCCCGCCACATACGCCGCCGAACTGCGGGCTTCTATGGTGTGGCCACGCCAAACGTCCCTGCAGACCCCGGAAGTGGTGCACATGTCCTCCCCCGCAACAGCCGCACCGTCCCCAACCGGAATCCGGAGGATCGTCGCGGCGAGCCTCATCGGGACCACCATCGAGTGGTACGACTTCTTCCTCTACGGCACCGCCGCCGCGCTGGTGTTCAACAAGCTGTTCTTCCCCACCAGTGACCCGCTGACCGGGACCCTGATCGCCTTCGTCACCTACGCGATCGGGTTCCTGGCCCGGCCGCTCGGCGGGGTGGTGTTCGGGCACTTCGGGGACAGGCTCGGCCGCAAGAAGCTGCTCGTCCTCAGCCTGCTCATGATGGGCGGGGCGACCTTCGCGATGGGGCTGCTGCCGACCCACGCGAGCATCGGGGTCGGGGCGCCGATCCTGCTGACCGTGTTGCGGCTGGTCCAGGGGTTCGCCCTCGGCGGTGAGTGGGGCGGGGCCGTGCTGATCGTCTCCGAGCACGGCGGTGACCGCCGCCGCGGCTTCTGGGCCTCCTGGCCCCAGTCCGGTGCGCCCGGCGGGAACCTGCTGGCCACCGGGGTGCTCGCGCTGCTCGCCGCCGTGCAGTCGGACGCGGCGTTCCTGGCCTGGGGCTGGCGCGTGCCGTTCCTGCTCTCCGGCGTCCTGGTGGTGGTCGGCCTGTGGATCCGGCTGTCCGTGTCCGAGTCCCCCGTGTTCCTCGCCGCGCGGGCCGCCCGCGGCGCGTCGGGCGAAACGCGCGGCGAGCTGCCCGTCGTGCAGGTGTTCCGCCGCAGTTGGCGGCAGGTGCTGACCGCCGTCGGGGCGCGGTTCGGCGAGAACATCTCGTACTACGTCCTCACCTCCTTCCTCCTCGTCTACGTCACCGCCCACCTCGGTCTCCCCAAGAGCACCGCCCTGAACGCGGTGTTGATCGGCTCGGCCGTCCACTTCGTCACCATCCCCGCCTGGGGCGCGCTGTCGGACCGGATCGGGCGCCGCCCGGTGACGCTGATCGGTTCGGCCGGCATGGCCGTGTGGGCGTTCGCGTTCTTCGCGCTGGTCGACTCGGAGTCGTTCGTCGTCATCACCGCGGCCGTGACCGTCGGCCTGCTGCTGCACGGGGCGATGTACGGGCCCCAAGCCGCCTTCATCTCCGAGCTGTTCGACACCGAGGTCCGCTACTCCGGTGCCTCCATGGGCTCCCAGCTCGCCTCGATCGTCGCGGGGGCGCTCGCGCCCATCGTCGCCGTCGAACTCCTCAAGGACCACGGCTCGTCCCTGCCCGTATCGCTGTACCTGTGCGCGGCCGCCGTGGTCACCACCCTCACCGTGGCCTTCGCCCGCGAGACCCGGGGCCGCGACCTGGCGCGTACGGGTACGGCCCCGGCACCCGCACCGGGGTACGACCGGAAGGACGCGGCGGGCACACTGTCCGCATGACCTCCGCGATGGACCCCGTACGGGAGTTGCTGGACCTGCTGCGGCGCGGCGCGCCGGCCGAGGAGTTCGCCCGGCCCGCCGCCGCCGCCCGGGGCGCCGGGGCGGGCGCCCGTGAGCAGCGGGCCGTCGAGGAGGCCACCGGGGTGGCGCTGGAGATCCGCCGGACCCTCGACCAGCACCGCCGGCGCGAGGCGGAGCTCACGGCGCTGTTCGACACCGCGGGCGATCTGGCCGCCCTGCGCGATCTCGACGCCGTCCTGCGGGCCATCGTCCACCGCGCCAGGATGCTGCTGGGCACGGACGTCGCGTACCTGACCCTCAACGACCCCGTCGCCGGGGACACGTTCATGCGGGTCACCGACGGCTCCGTCTCCGCCGCCTTCCAGCAGCTGCGCCTCGGCATGGGCGAGGGGCTGGGCGGCCTGGTCGCGCAGACGGCCCGCCCGTACGCCAGCTCCGACTACCGCGGCGACGACCGGTTCCGGCACACCCGGACGATCGACAGCGGGGTACGGGAGGAGGGGCTGCGCGGCATCCTCGGCGTTCCGCTGCGCGTCGGCACCCGCGTCATCGGCGTGCTGTACGCGGCGGACCGCGAGGTGCGCGAGTTCGCGCCGGACGCGGTGGCCCTGCTGGCCTCCCTCGCGGACCACGCGGCCGTCGCCATCGACGGCGCCCGGCTGCTGGAGGAGACCCGCGCCGCCCTGGTCGAGCTGAACGCCGCGACCGAGCGGGCCCGCGCCCACAGCGAGGCGATGCGGCTCGCGGCCGAGACCCACGACCGCCTCACCCACCTGGTGCTGCGCGGGGGCGACGTGGCCGATGTGGCGCGGGAGGTCGCGACGCTGCTGGGCGGCGGGCTGGTGGTGCACGACGCCGACGGTGTGGAGCTCGCCCGGGTCGGTACCGATCCGCTCGGCCCGTCCGCGTCCGGGCTGGCGGCCTCGCGGTCCGGCGGCCGCGCGGTGGCCGTGGACGGGGCGTGGGTCTGCGCGGTGCTCGCCGGGCCGGAACTCCTCGGCGGCATCACCCTCGTGGGGCGGGCCGACCTGGCGGACAGCGACCGGCGGCTGTTCGAGCGGGCCGGGCTGGTGACGGCGCTGCTGCTCCTGCTGCGCCGGTCCATCGCCCACGCCGAGGACCGGGTACGGGGCGAGCTGCTCGGCGATCTGCTCACCCCGGGGCAGCCCGGGCGCCCGCGCGACACCGGCAGCCACAGCCTGCGGGCGCGCCGGCTCGGGGTCGTCCTCACCCGGCCGCACGCGGTCGTGGTCCTGCACTGCGAGGCCGCGCTGCGGTCCCGGCTGGCGACGGAGGCGGCCCGGCACGCGCAGGCCCGCGACGGTCTGGCCGGCCTGTACCAGGGGCGGGTCGTGCTGCTGGCCCCGGCCGCGGAGCCGGGTGTCCTCGCGCGGTCCCTCGCGGCGGATCTCGGCAAGGCGCTGGGCGCCCCCGTCACGGCGGGCGCGGCGGGTCCGGCCGCCGGCCCCGGGGACCTCCCGGACGCGTACGCCGAGGCGCTGCGCTGCCTGGAGGCGCTGCACGCGCTCGGTCACACCGGCTACGGAGCGGGCCTGGCGGACCTGGGTTTCCTGGGTGTGCTCCTCGGCGACCGCACGGACGTGGGCGGGTACGTGCGCCAGGTGCTCGGCCCGGTCGTCGACTACGACGCCCGGCGGGGAACGGAGCTGGTGGCGACCATGGAGGCGTACTTCGCCCACGGCAGCAGCCTGACCCGGACCAAGGACGCGCTCCACGTGCACGTGAACACCGTCGTGCAGCGCCTGGAGCGGATCGGGAACATCCTGGGCGAGGACTGGAACTCCCCCGCGCGCGCCCTGGAGATCCAGCTGGCGCTGCGGATCCTGCGGGTCTCGGACCGGGGCAGCCCGGTGCCGCGCTGACCGCCTGACCACCCGGTCAGCCGGGTCCCGGAGCGGGCTCCGCCGCAGCGGCAGCGGCAGGGACAGGGGCGGCGGCGAGTACGGCGAGGATCCCGTCGACCGCGTCGGCGAACGGCTCGCCGCTCCCGGCCGCGCGGGTGAGCGCGCAACTCCCCTGGAGCACCGCCGTGATGGTGTCGGCCGTCGCCTCCGGGTCCAGCCCGGGGCGCAGTTCACCGCGCTCGCGCCCCTGCGACAGCAGCTCGGCGAGCCGGCCCCGGAGCCAGTCCAGCGCCTCGACGACCGGCGCGCGCAGGACGGGGTCGGCCATGACGTCCGCGTCCTGGCTCAGGCGGCCGACGGGGCAGCCCCCCAGGGCCTCCCGCTCACCGCGCAGGTACGCGGCGACGCGCTCGACCGGGGTGCCGGGCGCGGTGAACCGGGTCTCGGCGGATGCGCGCATCTCCTGGGCCGTACGGGTGATCGCGGCGAGCGCGAGGCCGGGCTTGCCGGTGAAGTGGTGGTACATGCTGCCCTGGCCGACGCCGGCGCGCTGCTGGATGGCCTTGGGGCTGGTGCCGACGTATCCGCGTTCCCAGAGCAGTTCGCGGGTGCATTCGATGAGGTCTTCCGCGGTACCCATGGCGGGCATTGTACGGAGCGGTGCCCGCCGCCGGCCGGCACTCCGCCGAACCTCCGGGCCCCCGGTCCGGCCTACCGCCATCCGCCGCTCGACGGGCCGGGGCCCGCCCGGGTTCCTATGCTCGGGAGAGGCGGGAACGAGGCACCAGGCGATGGAGGCGGACGGCATGACGGATACGGCGGACGCGCGCGAGGCCGACCGGGCGCTCAAGGCGAAGCACCGGACGATGTGGGCGCTCGGCGACTACCCGGCCGTCGCCCGGGAGGTCGTCTCGGCCCTCGGGCCCGTACTGGTGGAGGCCTGCGGCGTCGAACGCGGCGACCTGGTCCTCGACGTCGCCGCCGGATCGGGGAACGCCGCCGTTCCGGCCGCGCTGGCCGGCGGGGTCGTGGTCGCCTCCGACCTCACGCCCGCGCTGCTGGAGGTGGGGCGGCGGGAGGCCGCGGCGCGCGGCGCCGAGCTGCGCTGGCAGGAGGCGGACGCGGAGGCGCTGCCCTTCGCCGACGGGGCGTTCGACACGGTCATGTCCTGCGTCGGGGTCATGTTCGCCCCGCACCACCAGCAGACCGCCGACGAGCTGCTCCGGGTCTGCCGGCCGGGCGGCACGATCGGGCTGGTCAACTGGACCCCGGAGGGGTTCATCGGGCAGATGTTCGCCACCATGAAGCCGTACGCGCCGCCCCCGCCGCCCGGGGCGCAGCCGCCGCCGCTGTGGGGGCGGGAGGATCACGTCCGTACGCTGCTCGGCGACGGCGTCAGCGGGTTCGAGGCGCGCCGGCGGACCGTCCGCGTGGACCACTTCGGGAGTCCCGAGGAGTTCCGGACGTTCTTCAAGGCCACGTACGGGCCGACGATCGCGGTCTACCGGAACATCGCCGACGACCCCGGCAAGACCGCCGACCTGGACCGGGCGCTGGACGAACTGGCGGGCGGCGCGCTGCGGGACGGGGCGATGGAGTGGGAGTACCTGCTGGTCACCGCGCGCCGCGGCGGCGCCGCGGCCGGGTAGGCCCGGCGGTCAGTGCATCTGGGCGATCTGGATCAGGTTGCCGCAGGTGTCGTCCAGGACGGCCGTGGTGACCGGGCCCATCGCGGCCGGCTCCTGGACGAAGCGCACGCCGAGCCGCGACAGCCGCTGGAACTCGGCCTGGACGTCGTCGACGGCGAAGGAGGTCCAGGGGATCCCGTCGGCGACGAGTGCCTCCTTGAAGGGGCCGACGGCGCGGTGCCCGCTGGGCTCCAGGAGCAGTTCGGTGCCGTCCGGCTGCTCCGGGGAGACCACGGTCAGCCAGGACACGTCGCCGCCCATGGGGACGTCGGTCTTCTTCCGGAAGCCCAGCACCTCGGTGTAGAAGCGCAGGGCCTTGGCCTGGTCGTCGACGAAGACGCTCGCGATGTTGATCTTCATGCCGGCGATTGTCCCGCACGGCGCACCCGCGCGAGGACGAGGACGGTGTCATCGGTCGCCGTGTCGGGCAGCAGGTTCCCCAGGATGCGGTCGGCGGCCTCCTCCAGCGAGTCCACGTTCCCGCGCAACTGCGCGCGCAGCGCCTCCATGCCCGTGTCGATGTCCTGGCCGCGCGTCTCGATGAGGCCGTCGGTGTACAGGGCCAGGGTGGCCCCCTCGGGCAGCTCGGCCTCCGTGGTCAGAAACGGTACGCCGCCCACCCCGAGCGGGACGCCCAGCATGTCGCCGACGGTCTCCACCGTTCCGTCGGCGTGGCGCACGAGGAGCGGGGGGTGGCCGGCGTTGGCGATGGTCGCGCGGCCGGTGTACGGGTCGTAGCGGACGTACAGGCAGGTGGCCCAGTCGATGCCGGCCTCCTGGGCGCAGGCGTCGAGCTCTTCGAGCAGCGCGCCGGGCTCCCCGGTGTGCCGCGCGAGGGTCTTCGCGGTGATCCGGAGCCGGCCCATGGCCGCGGCGGCGGGGACGCCGTGGCCCATCACGTCGCCGACGACGAGGGCGACGCGGTCGCCGGGGAGGTTGATCGCGTCGTACCAGTCGCCGCCGACCTCGGTGACGTGGCTGCCGGGCAGGTAGCGGTGGGCGATGTCCACGTACGGGCCGGCCGCCGGGGCGCTGGGGAGCAGGGCCCGCTGGAGGGTGAGGGCGATGTCCTGGACGCGGCTGTAGAGGCGGGCGTTGTCCAGGCACAGGGCGGCGCGGGAGGCCAGTTCGCCCGCAAGGCTGAGGTCCTCGTCGGCGAAGGCGGGGCGGGCGGCGGAGCGGCCGAACATGGTGACGCCCTGGACGGTGCCGCGCGCGACGAGCGGGGCGATGACGATGCCGGCCAGGCCGCTGTCCCTGAGCAGCCGGGCACGCTCGTCGTGCACGACGGTCCGGGACACGAAGTCCTCATTCACCGGGACGCACAGGGGGCGCCCGGTGCGCAGCATCTCGTGGATGCTGGAGTCCGGCGGGTACGTGACGGTGTCGAGGCCGGACACCAGCTCGACGGCGGCGTCGCCGAGGGTGGTGCCGGCCGCGATCCGGCGGGTGATCAGGGGGAGCGCCGGGTCGAACACCTCGGGCTCGGCCATCCACTGCACGAGTTCCACGACGGCCGCGTCGCAGAAGTCCGGCATCGCGGCCTCGACCAGCTCGCGCGCGGTGACGCGGACGTCGAGGGTGGTGCCGATGCGGGCCGAGGCCCGGTCGAGCAGGGCGAGGCGCTGCCGGGCGGCCGTCGCCTCCAGGATGGCCTGCTCGCGGTCGGTGACATCGACCAGCAGGCCGCCCACCCCGCGACGGGTGTCGCCGGCGCCGGTCAGCGGGAAGAAGCTCACCGACCGCACCTGGTCGCGGTCGGGGTGTCCCGGGGTGCGCAGTCCCACGAGCGTGCTGACGACCGGCCGGCCCTCCTCGGCGACGGCGCGCAGCATGCGCTGGTACTCGCCGCCGTCGGAGGTGATCATGATGTCCTGCATCCGGCGGCCGAGGTGGTCGGCGAGGGGGACCCCGTCCATGTCGGCCAGTACCTGGTTCAGGTGGACGTACCGCAGCTCCTCGTCGAGCATGACCAGGCCGATGGGGCAGGTCTCGAAGAGCGCGTCGAGGAAGGACAGGTTGGTCTTCACCCGGTCGAGCTCGTCGGAGCGGCTCGCCAGGCCCATGACGACGCCGCCGCCGTCGGGTCCGATGACGGGGAAGACGCGGAAACCGCAGTCGAAGACGGAGCCGTCGCGGTGCAGGGCGGGCAGGCGTACCCGCCAGTAGCCGAGGGTCCGGGCGCGCTCGTTGAGGTGCTCGGCGGACGCGGGGGCGCCGGGGGCCGGGCCGGGGAAGAGGGCGGCCGCGGGCCGGGACAGCACCGAGCGGGCCTCGTGGCCGAAGAGGCTCTGCGCGCCGGGGCCCCAGTACGCGACCCGGTTGTCCTCGTCGATGCCGAAGACGGCCACGGAGACGTGTTCGAGCAGGGATCCCGGCTCGGAACGGATCGGGCCGGGATCCCGGTCGTCCGACGGCCGGTCCGGTGGCATCCGAGCCCCCTTCCGCGCGCGGCCCACGCCCTCAATTCTGCCCGTCGTCCCGGAGAGCGGCTCTCCGCCCGCGCGGGAACGACACCCGGAATTGGCACGGTAACAGCCGGTGACCCGCCAAGAGCGGCTTCGATGGTGTTTTCGGATGGCATCACGGGAATGACCGTTGTGCGACATGGGCAGATCAACAGGGTGATCTCGCAATTCCTCACACGGTTCCGGCGCACCGCCGCGGCACCCGTTTTCACCGCCGATTTCGGCTCGACGTCCCAGTGGGTCGCCGGGCGCTCGTGGGCCTATCCCAACGGTGGCCCGGTCAATCCGGGCGACAACAAACTCGACCACCTCGTCTCGGACCCCTCGTACAGCCGTAGCGGCGTCTTCCGCGCCACGCGCCGGCCTGACGGCAACTGGAACGCCGGACTGCTGACCACGGAGGGCAGCTCCGAGGGCTTCATGGTCCGCGCGAACGACACCCTGGAGGCCCGGGTCAAGCTGCCGCAAGCGGTCGGCGCCTGGCCCGCGATCTGGACCTGGCGGGACGGCGGCCAGGAGGTGGACGTCTTCGAGTACCACCCCGACAACCCCGACCTGCTGGAGCTCTCCAACCACGTGCGGCAGAGCGGTTCCTACTACCGGGATCCGGCCGTCGCACCCGGCGCCTGGATCGACCTCAAGATCAAGTTCGGTTCGGACTCGGTCGTCTGGTACGTGGGCGGCAAGCAGGTCTTCGCGGACCGGCGCGGGGTGGGCCGCCGCTGGCGCGCGTACCTCATCGTCAACCTGTCGATCTGCGCCGGGCGTTACCACCCTCCCCCGGCCCCGGGCGTCTCGGAGATCTCGTACGAGGTGTCCGGGCTGCGCGTCTACCGCCCCTGAGGAGAACCCGGGCGGGGGCGGGGTCCTCGGCCCCCGCCCCCGCCCGGGCCGCCTACGAGACCAGTGCGACGGCCTCCGGTTCGGCCGCGGCCAGCGCCACCCTCAACCGCCGTGCCTGCGTGACCAGTTGCGAGGAGCCGGCGCGCGAGGCGACCGCCGCCAGGCCCTCGGGGGCGGGCCCGCCCGCCCCGGACCGCTCCACGCAGTCCGCCGCCACGGCCAGCAGCTCCCCGGCGCCCCGCGCCACTCGGGCGCCGGCCGCCAGCAGCGCCGGCAGCGCCCCGTCGAGCACCGCCCAGGTGGTGGCGTACGCCCCGGTTGCGGCGATCGTACGGGCCGCGTCCGCAAGCCGGTTGGGCTTGACCGTGCCCAGCCGCAGCAGCTCGGCGACGTCCTGCCCGAGCAGCGCCGTGTCCAGCTCGCCCCGGGCCGCGAGCACCAGCAGGGCGTCCACGGCCGCCAGCCGGTCCTCGGCATGCCGGGCGCCCAGCCCCGTGGCCACCGCCAGATGGACGGCCGGGCCCGCCGGGCCGCCGAGTTCGGCCAGCCGCGACAGCCGCGCGCCCGCGCCCCGCCCGTCCAGGGCGGCACAGACCGTCACCTCGGGCAGCAGCCAGGCCGCCTGCGTCTCCCGGTCCTCGGGCAGCACCGCTCCGTACCCGGCGTCGTCGGGGACCCAGTAGCAGCGGTGGCCGTTGCCCGTGCGCGGCCGGCCGAGCCCGTGGAAGGACTGCGGGAACTCGCTCTGGAGCACGGGCCGTTCGGCGGTCTCGATCACGATGCGCCGCATCGTCTCCCAGTCCCGGTCCCACCAGTGGCCGCGCTGGACCGGTTCCGGCTCCCTGACCCGGCGCAGCAGCTCGGGCGGCTCTCCGGCCGTGGTGAGCCAGGCCGCGAGCCGCTCGCCCTCCCGGGTGCCGAGGGCCCGCGCGGCCTCGGCGGCGGCCGGGTCGCGCCGGACCCGCAGCAGCGCCTGGGCGAAGTCCACCGGGGCCGGCGGGGCGCCGAGGCGCCCGTACGCGGCGAGCCGCTCGACGAGTTCCCGCGGCTCCAGCGAGCCCGTGTCCCAGGTGGGCGTGGCGAGCAGGAACGGCAGCGTGCCGCTCACCGCGTGGTACGCCGCCTCCCGCAGCCGGTCGGCGACCACCGCGCCCAGCATGCTGTGCACGCAGTTCTGGTGGTAGCCGGCGCTCTGGGAGACGCTCCCGGGCCTCAGGTCGTACGCGCGTACGCAGCCCAGTACCGCCGCCGCGACCAGCTCCAGCCCGTGGATCCGGTCGGCTTCGGCCTGCCGGTCGCCCGTCGCCCACCACCGGTCGGCCAGCGCCGGGCGCAGCGCCGTGGCCAGGGCAGTCCGGTCGTGGTGGGCGTGGCGGACCAGGCCGTCGAGGGCCGACTCGAACTCGGCGACCGTGGGGGTGGCGGAGCGGGACAGGGCCGCCACCAGTTCGACGGTCTCGGCGAGCGTCCGCGCCTGGTCCGGCATACGGCGGCGCACCGGCGCGGGCGGCAGGATCTCCTCGTACGGCGGCTCGTCGGCGAAGTCGGCGCCGCCCTCGGCACCGAGGAGTTCGACGGCCGCCCGCCGGTGGACCGGGCTCAGCAGCTCGGCCTGGAAGCCGAGTTCCGTACGCAGCTCCTCGTCGCCGGGCCGCAGGTGCTTGCCGATGAGCCCCAGGGCGCGCTCCTGTAGCGCGGTGTCCTCGTGCCCGAACGCTCCGGCGACGGCCGGGAGCAGTACGTGCCGGGCCTCCCGGTCGCGGCGCAGGGCCTTGCCCAGCAGCACCAGCTGGGCGCGTACGAGCTTCTTCTCCGGGCGGAACAGCACCCCGGCCGACATCTCCGCGAGCCGCTCGGCGGGGAGCTCGCCCGCCTCGGACAGCGCGGCGAGCACCTGCTGGGCGTGCCCGGCGAGCACGGACGGCGCGTCGGCGGTCATGGCGATCCAGTCGGCGGTGTGCTCCCGCAGCTCCGCCGGGGTGAGGTCGAGGCGCTGGAGGAGCACCTGGTAGAATTTCAGCCCGCCCGGGCGCCCGCCGCGCAGCAGCCGCGCCACACAGCCGTCGACCAGGACCCGGCGCTCGACGATCCCCTCCCGCGCGAGCGCGGTCAGCGCGGACGGCCAGTGGTCGGGGGCCTGCGGATCGACGTACCAGTTCAGGGTGGCGGCGGGTTCGGCCGTCTGGAACAGCAGCGGCACCATCTCCCCGGCCCGGGGATCCTCGCGCAGCGCCGCCGAGAGCCGGTGGTGCGAGGAGCGCGGGTAGCCGCCGAAGGCCATGTCCTCGGCCCAGGCGTGCACGAACCCGTCGGTGGTGGGGACGGGGCAGTCCGCGAGCCTGATCAGTTCCCGGATCAGCGGGTAGTTGTCCTCGACGGTGACGGCGCGGGCGGCGAGGCGGCGGGCGACGTCGCCCAGCCAGGCGGGCTCGCGGTCGCCGAGCACGGCGAGCAGGCCGGCCCACCGGGAGCTGCCGCGGGCCGCGCCCCCCTCGGCCAGGTCGCGCGAGCCGATCCAGGCGGCCGCGGCGGCGGCGCCCGTGTGGCAGCCGGCGCCCGCGACGAGCAGGGCGGAGGCGACCCCGCCGTGTTCGCGGCGGCGGACCCAGTCCCAGTCGCGGACCTCCTTGCGCAGGGCGGTGAGTTCGGGGAGCAGGGCGCGGCGCTCGGGCAGGGTGAGCCGCTTGACCAGGAGGGGGAGCAGGCTGGTGCGGCCCGCGCGGACCGCGTCGAGGATCTGGTTCATCGGGTGGCTCCGGAAACGTGTGCGGCGGGCGCGGGGGTGGTGGGCGCGGGGGTGGCGCGCCGCGCCATGCGGACGGCGAGGGCGTGCTTGCAGGGGCCGCGCCGGCCCCGGTAGTCGGCCCACCACTGGCAGGTGCAGCTCAGGACGCCGCCCGGCGCCTCGCGGACCTGGTAGTGGCGGTCCCCGGACACCACGGTGGAGGTGTCCCCGGTCCCGGGGAGGACCGCCCCGGCCGCCAGCAGCGCGCGGGCGGCGACCAGCCGCGGGTTGTGCCGCTCGGCCCGGGCGCCGTCGTACGGCAGCTCGCGGTGGAAGTACGCCGCGTCGGCGACGTCGTAGCCGACGCGGCCCGCCGTGCCGAGGCGGGCCAGCGCGGCGCGCACCCGGGTCACGCTCAGTCCGGACTGCTCGGCGAGGTCCGCGGTGTCGATACGGGGTTCCCAGGCGAGCAGCACCGAGACCAGCTCGGCGTCCCCGGCGGCCTCGTCGGTGGCGAGCGCCTCCAGGACGCCGCCCTCGCCGGAGAAGCCCCGGGCGGGCTCCGGGGAGAGGGTGAGGGTGAGCCGCATGCCGGGCATGGTGACCTCCCAGGCGGAGGCGGTGGGCGCGCCGTCGTGCGCGGCGGGGCCGTACACGCGCAGGCCGGTGGCGTGCCGCAGGACCCGCTGGAGCGCGGCGAGCCGGTCGGGGCCGGGCAGGCAGACGGCGCCGGGGACCGGCCGGGTGGTGGGCCGCAGGGTGCGGCCGGCGGGGACGACCCACATCGGGCCGCGGGCGCCGCCGGCGCCCGGGGCGGTGCGCGGGAGGGCGCGCAGGAACCGTACGGCCTCGGCGGCGGTGAGCTCGGCGCGCAGGTCGAAGCCGACCGATATCACCTGGGACTCGGCGAAGCCGCGCAGCCAGCGGTCGGGCAGCGGCACCTTCTTCTCCACGACCGGGCCGTCCAGGGTGGTGACGGCCAGCTCGTCGGGGCCGACCCGCAGGTGCAGCGGGTCGTCTCCGGCGAGCCGGGAAAGCGCCTCGCGCAGCGGGTTGTTGACATCGACGTTGGTGGTTCCGTGGCCGGTGTCGGCCCCGTCGAGGCCGCCTTGGAGCACGTCGAGGCGGGCGTACACGCCGCAGCATCCGGAGAAGGACTCGAACCGCAGCCGGTCGCCGTTGCCGGTGACCACCGGGTCCAGCGAGGCCCGCAGGGTGCGCTGGTGGTAGCGGGTGGCGGCGACGTCGGCGACGGCCAGCAGCCCCCGGGCGGCGGCCTGGGGCGAGGTCAGGAACCCGGCGAAGAACCGGGGATGGGCCTCGGCCCCGACCGGGGTGAGCCCCCCGGCGGTCTCCAGCCCGAGGAGCCGGCCACCCGCGTCGGAGGTGAGGGTGGAAGAGCGCGCGTAGGCGAGTGCCTGAACGGATCGGGTCATGGACGGAACGCTAGGTCCAGGCACTGACAACGGCCGTTGGGGCGCCGTCTCCTGATCCCGCGGTCACTGCGCGCTGAGGCGGCCGCTGAGCCAGACCAGCGAGGGCGGGATCTCCCGGTTCCAGGTGTTGAAGTTGTGCCCGCCGCTGCCCAGGGTGATCGACGAGACGCGCGCCGGCGCCTTCACCTTCTTGATGAACTCCTGCGTGGGACCGTAGTTCCCCTCCCCTTGCAGGGAGGTGGTGACGAGGAAGGAGGAGTTGCCCTGCGGCAGGTGGTCCAGGCTCCACAGCAGGTCGGACCGCCGCTCCTCCTTGGTGTTCCCGTGGAAGAGGTCGCCGGACTTCGAGTCGATGTCCGGCTTGTAGTCCGCCGACAGGCCCACGCCGGCCGAGTAGCTCTCCGGGTGCTGGAGCGCGACCTTCAGCGCGCAGTAGCCGCCCGTGGAGTCGCCCATGACGGCCCAGTTCCGGGGCGAGGTGCCGACCCGGTAGGCACCGGAGATCGCCTGTGGGAGGTCGGTGCCGAAGAAGGTCTCCGTCTGCGGGCCGCCGTCCGGTATGTCCACGCACTGGGTGTTGCGCGGCGGCGCGACGGTGGGGCGCATCATCACCAGGATCATCGGCTGCGACTTCTTCTCCTTGGCCAGCGTCCACGCCGTCTTCGGGTACCGCAGTCCCTCCAGCAGGTTCTCGGCGGTGCCGGGGAAGCCGGTGAGCACGATGACGGCGGGGAACTTCCGCTTCTCGTTGCCCTTCTGGAAGTACTCCGGGGGCAGGTACACGTAGGCCGGGGTCGCGATCTTGGACTTCTGGCCCTGGATCATGACCTTCTGGATGTCACCGCCCAGCCGGCGCGTCCCGCCGCCGGGGTAGTCCGGCTTCACCCGGCCGATGACCTCCACGGCCGAGCCGCCGGCCACGTCCGCGCGGTCGGCCGCCGTCGCCTTCTCCCGTCCCGCGAGTTCCGTCCAGGATCCGTAGATCAGGAAGCTCCGGTTCGCGGCGAGTCCGACCGAGGACAGCACCAGCGCCTGGACGACGACCACCAGCCCCACCCGGCCCAGCACCCGCCTCCACCCCCGCCGCGCGAGCCGTGGCCACAGCCAGACCGCGGCCGTGAACACGATCGCGGTGGCGAGGAGGAAGACGGCCAGGAGCGTGGTGCTTGTCAGACTCACGGATCAGGAGGGCTCTCTGCGAAACGGCGGCCCGGGCCCCGCGGGCCCGGTGGCACCCTCTGCGGGTGCGCGTCAGGCTAGAGCGCGGCGCGGGCGGATCCGTTCCATGATCGGACGCTTCGGCCGGTCAATCCCTTTGCCCGGCCGGATTTCACCCTGCCAGACTCGGCCGCATGACCACCGCATCGCGTGAAACCCCCCTCATCGTCCGCGAGATGACCGTGTCGGACGTCGACGCCGTCTCGGCCCTGCGGATCGCCGGCTGGCGGTACGCCTACGCCGGGCTGCTGCCGCGGTCCTACCTGGACGGGCTCGACGTCGCCGCCGACGCCGCCGAGCGGCGCGAGCGGTTCGCCGCGCCCGCCCCCGGCGTGACGCAGCTGGTCGCCGAGACCGCCGACGGGGCGGTCGCCGGCTGGGCCTGCTTCGGGCCCGCCCGGGACGAGGACCTGCCGCCGGGCGAGGGCGAGTTGTACGCCCTCTACGCCCGTCCCGACCTCATCGGCAGCGGCGTGGGCCGGGCGCTGATGGACCAGGTGCTCGGCCTGTCCCCGTACCCGGGGATGCGGCTGTGGGTGGTGGAGGGCAACGACCGCGCCCGCCGTTTCTACGAGCGCGCCGGCTTCGGCCCGGACGGCGGCACCTGCGCCGACCCCGTGGCGGACGTCCCCGTCCCGGAGGTCCGCTACCACCGCCCCCGCCCGTAGACCCGGCGGCCCGCCGCCGGGCCGTAGCCGGGCCGTAGCCGGGCCGCCGCTACTGCGCGGCCGCCGGGGTCGCGTCGAGCTCCCAGGCGTGGCGCTTGAACTCGCGGACGAAGTCGGCGTGGTCCTCCCACTGCCGGGCGATGCCGCGCAGTACGTCCCAGTGGTGCTCCACCGACTGGTCGATGACGCGGCGCACCGCGGGCTCGGCCGTCTCGCGCTTCTCGATGAGGCCCTTGACCGCCGACGCCTCCAGCACCGCGTTGCGCAGCGCGCGCAGGGCGCGGGAGGTGTCGTCCATGGCGAAGCCGTTGTCGCTGCCGGTCTCCGCGGCGAACAGCGGGGTGAGCCGCGCCTCGATGAACGAGGTGATCCGCTCGAAGTGCTGTACGTCCATCGGGGGCTCCATCTCCTGCCGCGCGATCGTCCGGCCCGGCATCTCAGGTGTCTTCTCGCCCGTTTCCGGGGCGTGCCGGCCTCGCGCCGGCAGGGGTACGGCGCAATTATCCGGTAGCGGCGACCGGTGATCGGTTACCCGTCGGCCCCGCCGCCCACCGGCCGCCCTGACTGACATATCCGTCAGGGATGGTGGCTTCGGGCCGGCGGGCTGATGCTGGAGTCATGGGCGCTGATCCTGACGGCGGCAACCACGGCGGCCGCGCCGGCCTGACGGGCCCGCGCGGCCCGCTCGACCAGCGCGGCCCGCTCGACCCGCGCGGCCCGCACTGGCTGCACCGGCTGCGCGGTCCGGGCCCGAAGGCCCTGGCGGCGCGCCGCGCGGTGCGGACCACCCTCGCGGCCTGCGCCGGGTTCTACCTGTGCCTGTACGGGCTGGACGACTCGGTCGCGGCGACGTACGCCCTCTTCGGGGCGGTGTCGATGGCCGCGCTGTCCCACATCCCCGGTACCGGACCCCAGCGGGCGGCCGTGCTGGTGTGGACGCTGCCGGTCGCCTGGGTGCTGGTGACGGCCGGGACGTACCTGGCCGTACGGACCTGGAGCGCCGTCCTCGGGGTGCTGGTCATCGGCTTCGCGGTGGCCTTCGTCGCGGCGGCCGGCCCGAAGGCCGCGGGCGCCTCCCCCGGGCTGCAACTGCTGTACATCCTGCCGTGCTTCCCGCCGTACCTCCCGGACACCCTGGGTTCCCGGCTGGCGGGCGCGACCCTCGGCATCGTGCTGCTGATCCTCGCCGAGGTGTTCCTGCTGCCCGAACGCCGCGACACCTCGTACGCGCGGCTGGTGGCCCGGGCTTCCACGACCGCCGCCCGCTGCGCGGACGAGCTGAGCCGGCCCCCGTACGCCCTGTCCCCGGCCGCGACGGAGGCCGCCAGGGCGGCGGGCGAGTCGCTGCGGCCCTCCCTCGTCGCGGAGGCGGAGCGGCCCTCCGGGCCGGGCCTGCGGGAGCGGGCGCTCGCGCACGCCGGTCTCGCCGCCCGCACCCTGCTGGCCCGGCTGGCGCGGCTGACCCCGCCCGCGGGCCCCCGGCCCCCGCAGGGCCCGCTCGACCTGCTGGCCGCGGCGGGCCGGGCCGTCGCCGAGACCTCGGCCAAGCTGAGCGGTACCGCGCAGGAGGGGCGGGCCGTCGGCACCGAGGCCGCCGACGCCCTGCGGCAGGCCCGCAGGGAGGCCACGGCGCAGGACCCGCCGCTCTCCACCTCCGCCGTACTGCGCCGCAGGGCGGCGCTGCTGGAGGTGGCGGACGTCACCGCAGCCCTGGCGACCGCCGCCGATCTGGCCCTGCGGGGCCGCGCGGCGGCGCCCTCCATGGACGAACCCGGCCGCTTCTGGTACGCCCGCAAGCGCGCCCCGCAGCTGTGGTGGCACCGGCTGGCCGGGCATGCCGGGCCCCGCTCCGTGTACTTCCAGAACGCCGTCCGGATCGGCCTCGCGCTGGCGGCCGCCCGTACGGTGGCGGGCCTGGACTCCCTCCCGCACGGGTTCTGGGCCATGCTGGCCGCCCTCACGCTCACCCGGACCACGGTCGCCCAGACCAAGGCGAGCGTGCGCCAGGCCCTGACCGGCACCCTGATCGGAGCCCTGGTGGCCGGAGTCGTCCTCGCCACGGTCGCCGGCCACACCACCGTCTACGCCGTCGCGCTGCCCGTCGTGATGCTGGTCGCGTTCAGCGTGGGGCCGGTCCGGGGCGTGGGATGGGCGCAGGGCATGTTCACCGTGGTGGTATCCCTCGTCTTCGCGCAGCTCGCCCCCCCGAACTGGCGGCTGGCCGAGGTCCGGATCCTGGACGTGGTGATCGGCAGCATGATCGGCGTGGTGTTCGGGCTGCTGGCCTGGCCGCGCGGGGCGCAGCGGGAGCTGCGCCGGTCCGCCTCCGTCCTGTTGCGCACGGCGGCGAAGACGGTCGAGGACACGACGGCCGCCGTGTCGGCGGCCCGGCCGGCGGACGCCCCGGACGACGAGCCGCTCCAGCACGCGCTGATCATGGCGGAGTCGGCCTTCGCGCAGTACCAGAGCGAGCCGCGCGAGCACGACGGACCCGTCGCGGACTGGCAGGCGGTCCTGATGACGGGCCATCACGTGCTGTGGGGCTCGCGGCGGCTGCTCGCCCGCTCGGGCCCCGCCTTCGATCCGGAGGCCGCCGCCTGGGCGGACACCCACGCGACCGGGGTCGCCGACGGCCTGCGGCGGGCGCCCGCGCCCCCCGGAGCCGAACCGGCCCCCGGAGCCCCTTACGGGCCGGCCGCGCCGGAGCTCGGGCCGCCGCTGTTCTTCGCCGCCGCCATCTGGCTGGACGCGCTGACGGCCGACCTGACGCGAATGGCCGCCGTGGACCGCGTGACCTCGGGGAGCGCCGGTCGTTGAACACGGCGGTCAAGCGAAGTGCGCGAAGCCCCGGGCCCGGTGGTCCCGGGGCTTCGTCGTCTGCCCGGCCGCCCCCGGCCACCCCGCAGCCGCCCCCCCGCCGGCCCGCTGCCGCCCCCGTACCGCCCATCCCGCCTCCCTGCCGGCGGCGTTGTCAGTGGCCCTCGCTAGTCTCCCCGCATACCGCAGCTCAGGGGCGTTGTCGTCGCCTCGGTGAGGGCTGCGCGGAAGCGGATTCGCAACAGGCGGAGGGGCACGGCTGATGGCTTGGCTGGCGGCGGGTGAGGGGTACGAGATCGCCCTCGTGGACGGGCGCGTGGTGGCACGCGGCGCCACGGGGCGGCAGTTGAAGGCGTTGCCCAAGGCATTGCGCGACCACCCCGAGGTGGACCGGCTGCGGCAGCTCGCCGAGTGGCTGGACCGGCACGCGGCCGCCTGCGTCGCGCAGGTGGACGGCTGGATGGTGTCCTCCCTGCCGGTGCCGACCGCGCTGCTCGCCCGGGTGTGGCGGGACGAGGCCTGGCAAGAGGCCCTGCGCGACATGGCCGTCGTCGGCGACGACCCGGACGAGGTGGGCTTCCTGCGGGACGCCACCGACGCCGGCGAGCTGAAGGTGGTCAACCTGGACGGCGAGACCGTACGGCTCTCCCCGCGCACGGTGACCCTGCCGCACCCGGTGCTGCTGCCCGACCTGGACGACGTACGGGACTTCGCGGCCGAGCTCGGCATCACCCAGCGGGTCGAGCAGATCCACCGGGCGACCTGGGAGCGCCCGGCGGTGCTCCCGGCGAACACCAACGAGGTACGGGACTACGCGGGCGGGGCGTTCCCCAACCGTTTCAGCCTCGCCGCGCGGGCCACCGGGCTCGGCTACCGGGTCTCCGGCGGCTACGCCACCACCACCGTCCGCGACGGAGGCCGCACCACGGAGGCGTCGGTGTGGATCGGCGAGCCGTACTACGACGACGAGCAGACGACCGGCGGCCTGAGCTGGCACGGCGAGGACGGCCGGGCGGTGCGGCTGACCCAGGTCGGGCCGGTGGCCTGGTCCGAGGGGATGCGGATGGCCGCGGCGTTGTACGCCGGGCGCACGATCGAAGAGGGCGGGAACGCGTGAACACCACGACCGAGAACACCAAGGGCCGGGCCGTCAGCGAGGCCGAACTGCTGCTCAAGGCGGGCGCGGTGCTCCCGACGGGCACCCCGGACGCGGGCCCCGGGGCCGTCGACCTGACCGCGCGGTCCTACCGGCACCCGGCCCTCGACGGGGACCGCGTCGTCGTCCGGCTCGCCGCCGCCGAACTCGGCGCGGCCGAGGACCTCGCCGCCGGTTTCCTGGGCCTCGTGCCCGAGGACGCCGAGCCGCCCGTGGTCGGCCTCGGGCAGCGCCAGGCCCTCGGGTTCCCCGAGTGGGTGCTGGTGCACCACCCCAAGGACGGGCACCACGCGCTCGCCCTCGTCCCCGAACTCGACCGGGCCGCCCGGCAGGCCAAGACCAAGCCGAAGGCCGCGCTCGACGCCTGCCTGGAGATGGCCGAACGGCTCGCCGCCTCCGTCCCGCACTTCCTGCCCGTCTTCTACGAGCAGGCCGCGCGGGTCTTCCTCGGCGTCGAGAACACCACGTACGCCGGACAGCTGTTCAGCCGCGCCCGCAAGGCCGAGGCGCAGCACGGGCTGACCATCGACGAGGAGCGTCTGGACGCCGCGTTCCTGGAGTTCGCGCTGGCCGGCGCCCTCCCGGTGAAGGTGCTCACCGGGTACGGCAAGGAGCTGACGGCGCGGGTGTCCCCCGCCGAGGCGTTCGAGCGCTTCCGCCGACTGTGCGTGCGCCGCACCGCGGGCGGGCTGGCGCCCTCCGCGCAGGTCGCCGTCGAGCTGCGCCGCCTGGCCAGGGCCGCCGGGCTGACGGGCACCGAGCCCGAGCAGGACTACCTCGCCGAGCTGTTGCCGCTGCCCGCGACGATGCGCGCCGCGCAGGGCTGGTGGACGGCGCACCGCGGCGCCCTGATCGAGCTGGCCCGCCGGGTCCCGTCCGTACGGGGCACCCTGCTCGGGCTGACCCCGCCCGGCGGCGGGAACGGCGACCTCACCGGCATGTGGCTGGACGTCCTGGAGGAGTCCGGCGCGACCGCCGGGCTGGCCGGCGAGGAGGTGCCCGCCGAGGAACGCTCCCCCGACGGCACCGCGGGCTGGCTGGAGCGTTTCCACAAGGCCCGCCACACCGGCTGGGGCCCGCGCCCCACACCGCCGTTCCTGCTCGACCTCGTCGGGCGCTGCGCCGGGCGGCTGCGCGCCGAACTGGCCCGGCCCGGCCGGGAGGAGGGCCTGCGGGTGGGCGTGGGGGACGTCGATCTGCTGGACCTGCTGCTCTCGCTGGAGATCCCGGTCGTCGCTCCCGACCCCAAGGGCAACGCCCAGCTGAACCTGAGCGACTGGAGCCGCGCCGGGCAGCGCCGCGATCTGGTCGCCCTCGGCGCCGACGAGCGCTTCCACCCCGCCTTCCGCACGGCCTTGAACGGGCTGAGCGAAGCCGGCGAGGACATAGTCCGCCAGGTCGCCGCCGCGCCCGGCGGGCGCCCGCTGCTGACCGAATGGGTGCGCGGGGTCGCCCGGTCCTCGCGGGCCGCGGGGCTGCCCGGGGTGCCCGACGCGATCAGGCGGCTGACCTGGCTGCCGTACGAGGCGCTGGAACTGGCCCCGCGGGAGGTGGCCGAGGCGGCCGCCACCGACCTGGGCGAAACCCTGGCGCGCACCCTGCGCGGTGGCCTCCTGGAGGAACTGGCCTGGCCCGCCTGGGAGAGCGCGGTCGCCGAGATGCGGCCCGGCCAGGGGACTCAGGGCCTGACCGTCGTGGAGGCGTGGCCGTACCTGATCGTCGCGGGCCAGACCCAGGTCCGTGTCCTCGACGCCGACGGGACCGTCCTCACGCACGATCTGCGCGCCCCGGTCGGCACCTCGTACCGGTACGGCTTCCACTACGTCGACGGGGCGCTGCTCGTCTACTGGTCGTCCTGGAGCGCCCCCACCACGGAGGGCTACTGGCACACCGCGCCCGACGAGGTCTTCACCCTGGAGACCAACGGCCAGAGCCGCTGGGACCTGCGCTCCGAGCACATCAGCCTGCCGCTGCCGGGCGGCGGCCGGGCCACCGGCGCCGGCGTCCTGCACGCGGGCGACACCGCGCTGCCCGCCGAGCGGGCGATGCTGTCGGACGGCACCTCGTACTGGGTGTGGGAGGGGTGGGACCGCAACCGGGCCGAGAACCCCGAGCCCGGCTGGCGCGAGTACGACCCCACCGCCCCCGCCGGCGCCCGCCACGGCCGCCGGTCCCTGCCCGGTGTCCTCTCCGACGCGCTGCGCGGACACCCGGACGGCTCGGAGCTCGCCCTGGCCTCCTGCCGGCTGCGGCCCGCGCCGACCGTGCCGGGCTCGGTGCTGGGCACGCCCGTCGACGGCCTGCTCGGCTGGCGGCCCGTCCACGTCCGCGACCGGGGGTGGCACGCCTGCGACACCTCCGGGCGCACGGTCGTCGTGCCCGACGGCCACCAGATGCCCGTCGCCGCCGTCGTGTTCCCCGGAGACGAGCGCCCGCGCGCCGTCACCGAGCGCTGGCGCGAACTGTGCCTGACCGACCCCGACGGCGTGATCACCGTCAGCTCGCGCGACACCCACCGGTCCGCCGGGTTCACCACCGGCAGCGTGGACCTGCCGCCCCTGGACTACTGGTACGCGCTGCGCCCGCGCGACCCCGAGGCCTCGCTGGTGCTGCGCGCGGCCGACCGGGAGACCGTCGGAGCGCTGCTCAAGGCCGCGGTCGGGGTCCGCAAGGCCGACGAGCTGCCGGACCTGGTGAGCGCCGCGCTGCCGGGGGTCACCGACCCGAAGATGATCGGCGGCGTGGTCGAGGTGCTGCGGTTCGCGGTCAGCCAGCAGAACTCCCTCGACGGGGTCGCGGCCCGCCTGCGCCCCGGCGCCGCGGCCGCCGAAGAGACCGTGCGGGGACCCGCCGACCGGCTGCTCGGCGACGCCCTCAACGGCCTGACCGGCACCGGGTACTACCGCTACGGCGGCGACAACGACACCGCGCACCGGTTCCTGCGCGAGATCGCCGCCGCCCGCTCCCTGACGGACGCGCCCGAGGTGCCCGGCCGGCTGCACTTCGAGGTGCCGGTACTTCCGTACAGCTCGCTGCCGTTCACCGCGCTGCTGGACCATCCCGCCGCCCTCGCCTACCGGGCCTTCGCCGTCGGTACCTCAGAGGAGGAGCGGGGGGCGCTCGTCACCCTGCTCCAGCTGGTGGACGAACTCGGCCTGGACTCCGCCGAGGGCTGCGCCGCGCACTGGCGCCGGGTCCGGATCCACCTCGGCCAGAGCCACCTGAGCACCCCCGACGGCCTCGCCCGGAGCGTGCCGCACCGGGCCGTGCTCCCGCTCGGCGGCGGCGCGGTCCTCGCCCTGACCGAGGACGACACCTCCGTGCCGGACGGCCACCAGTTCGGGGCGCTGCTGTACGACCCCACCGGCCGCCTCGGCGTCCCCGGCCCGTACACCGCGCTCGGTGACGCCCCGCTCGGCGACCGGGAGCGCGGCCCGGGCTGGCTGTCCGCCTTCCTCGACGAGGCCGCCGGCCGGGGCGCGGCGCCCTTCGTCGCGGAGGCCGCCGAGGAGTTCTCCCGGCTCACCGGGGTCTCCGGTGTGATGGCCAGGCTGATCGTCGCGGGGCTGCCCCGCGTCGACAGCTGGGAGAACAACTTCCTGCCCGCGGAGGAGCGCAAGGTGCTCGGCGTCAAGGCGACCGAGGCGGGCCACGCCCGCGACGAGCTCAAGGCGCTCCCCTGCGGGGTCCGGCAGGCCGTGGTCGCGGCGCTGCTGCCCGCCGATCCGGCGCGGCTGTGGAGCGAGGGGCCGGACGTGGCCGCCGCCGCGGCGGTGTGGAACCGGCGGGTGGGCCGTCGTACGCCGGTACCGGACTGGCTGACGACCGAGGCCGCCCGCGTCGTGCGGCACGGGTGGGCCGCGCGGCGCGGACTGGCCGCGCTGCTCGACCCGGCGGCCGCGCCGGAACTCTCCGCCGACGTGGCCTGGAAGGTCGTCGGCGACCACGTGGAGCCGGCCGTACCGGCCGAACAGCCCTTCAACTCGGCCGTCCTGACCGGGTCGCTGAGGCTGGCCGCCTGGCTCGCCCACCGGCTGCCCGCCGGTGACGGGCTGCGCGCGGAGCTGCCGCCGGTGCTCACCGCCCTGCGGCAGCGGCTCGCGGCGCCCGGACTGCTGCTGAGCCTCGACCACTACGCCGACCTCGGCTCCTTCCGCACGGCGGCCGGGAACCCGACCGAGACCGGCGAGGGCTACGAGCGGTACGGCGCGGTCGTGCTGCCCACGCACGACCACCGGCCCAAGCCCGCGCTGGTGCCGACGCTGCTGGACTCCACCGGCTCCGACCCGTACCTGCCGCTGCTGCGCGGGGACGAGCAGCTGCCCGGCGCCGTCGAGACGGCGCTGCGGGCCGTGCGTGAACCGGCGTTCGCCCGGCTGCTCGCCGACCCGGGCGCCCCGGCGGCGGGCGGGACCGACGCGGACGGCACCTGGTGGCCGCAGGACCCGGGCCGCTCCGTACCGGGGCTGGTGGCGGAGGTGGGCGAGGCGTACGGGCTGGACGCCGACGCCGCGGTGCTGTACCTGACGCTGCTCGCGATGCCCGACCCCACCGACCGGAACGTCGCGCGGTGGACGGGCTGGAAGCCGGCCCGCCTCAAGGCGGCCCGCGCCGCACTGGCCGCCACCGAGCTGGTGGTGGAGGCCAGCCGCAGCCGGGCCGGACGCTCGCTGTTCCTGCCGGGCGGGTGGGCCGAGACGGCCGCGCCGACGCTGCCGGTGGAGGTGTGGAAGCTCCCGCTCTACGGGCTGGCCTCCGGCGAGTACCCGACGCTGGGCGTGCTGGTGCCGACCGAGCCGGTCGCGGAGCTGTACGAGCGGGCCTGGCGGCGGGTGCGGGAGGGCGACGCGCCGCGGTTCGAGGAGCTCAAGGTCAAGCGCACCCGCACCCGACGGCGCTGACACCGGGCGCCCCTGTGGGCGCTCCCGTCGGTGGGCGCGGCGCTGCCCTGTGGGGTGCGCCGCGCCCGCCCCGCCCTCCCTTTTCACCCTTTGCCTCAGATCCGAATCCCCGATTCCCGCATCACCTCAGAGGACGACCCCGATGACCGTCACCGAACAGCCCGCACCCGCCCGGCAGGTCATGCCGGCCGAGGAGCGGTACGCCGCCGAACTGGCTTTCCTCGCCGCCCAGGACACCGGGCCGCGGCCGCCCGGCTGGGCCCTGACCCCGCGCGCCGTCGTCACGTTCGTCTGCGGCAGCGACGGCGCCGAACTGATCCTGCCGGGACGCCGGCGCGCGGGCCTGCCGGCCAAGCTGGTGATCGCCCCGAAGTTCGTCGGCGAGCGGGCGCTGGTGGAGCGCTGCGTGGTCACCCTCGCGGGTGAACGCGGGCTGCTGCTGACCGGCGAGCCCGGTACCGCCAAGTCCATGCTGTCCGAACTCCTGTCGGCCGCCGTCTGCGGCACCAGCGCGCTGACCGTGCAGGGCACCGCCGGCACCACGGAGGACGCGTTCCGCTACGGCTGGAACTACGCCCTGCTCCTGGCCCAGGGCCCGAGTGCGGGCGCCCTCGTCGACTCCCCGGTGCTCTCCGCGATGCGGACGGGCCGGGTGGCGCGCGTCGAGGAGATCACCCGCTGCCTGCCGGAGGTACAGGACGCGCTGGTGTCGATCCTGTCCGACCGGCGGGTCAGCGTGCCCGAGCTGACCGCGACCGAGGACGCGGTGGTCTCGGCGGCCCCCGGGTTCACCGTCATCGCCACCGCCAACCTGCGTGACCGCGGGGTCTCGGAGATGTCCGCCGCGCTGAAGCGGCGGTTCAACTTCGAGACGGTCGAGCCGATCGCCGACGCGGACGCGGAGGCCACGCTGATCCGCCGTCAGGCCGTCGCGGCGGTACAGCGGGCCGGGGCTTCGTTCGGGGTCGACGACGCGGTGCTCGACGCGCTCGTCACGGTCTTCCGGGACCTGCGCTCCGGGCGCTCCGCCGAGGGCTGGGACGTGGAGCGGCCGGGCACGGTCATGTCCACCGCCGAGGCGGTACAGGTGGCCGCGTCGCTGGGGGTCGCCGCGGCGTACCTGCCTGGCGGGGACGTACTGGACCTGCTGCCGGGGCACCTGCTGGGTGTCGTGCGCAAGGACGACCCGGCCGACCACGGGCGGCTGCTGGGGTACTGGGACGGCCCGGTGCGGCGCCGCGCGGAGGACGGCTCGGCGATGTGGCGGCGGCTGTGGGACCTGCGCGGGAGCCTTCGGTGACGGAGCTGATCGATCCGCGGGCGGCGGTGGACGCGCTCGCCGCGTGCCGCGAGCCGTACCTGCTGGGGGTGCGGCACCACAGCCCCGCGCTGGCCGCGGTGGTGCCGGCGCTGCTGGACGCGGCGGGGGCGGAGGTCGTCTGCGTGGAGCTGCCGGCCGACTTCCAGCCGTGGCTGGAGCATCTGGCCGACCCGGAGACGGTGGCGCCGGTCGCGCTGGCCGGGGCCGGCGCGGAGGGCCGGCTGGCGTTCTACCCGTTCGCGGACTTCTCGCCCGAGCTGGCGGCGATCCGCTGGGCGCGGGCGCGCGGGGCGGAGGTCGTGTGCTGCGACCTGCCGCTCGGCGACCCGGGGTGGACGGCGCCGGGCGGGGCCGGGGCCCCGGCCCCGGGGCGGCGGCTGTTCGCGGACGCGCTGTCCGCGTCCGGCTCGGGACGGGGCGGTGACGACCTGTGGGACCGCGCGGTGGAGGTGCTGGCTCCGGGCTGCTCCCCGGAGGCGGTACGGCGCGCCGCGCTGGCTGTCGGGTGGGGGCTGCGCGCGGACGCGGCCGTCCCCGCGACCGACCTGGCCCGCGAGGCCCGGATGCGGGAGGTCATCGCCGGCGCCGCGTCCGGCGGCCGCCGCGTGGCCGCCGTCATCGGCGCCTTCCACGCCCCGTCCCTCCTCGTCCCGGCCCCACACGGACGCGCTCCGGTCAACCCCGGACCGGCATCCGCGCCCACGAGCGCCCTGCCGCTCCCCGACACGGACACCCCCGGTACCGGCGCGGCCACGGACCCGCCGTCCGGGGCCCCGACCGCTGCGGGCGGCAACCCGGTACCGCCCGGCACTCGGCCCGGTGCCGACGCCGGGCGGGTGCGCGCGCCCGGCCCCGGACAACCCGACGCGGCCCCGGGCCGGACCGCCCCAGGCACAAGCACGAGCACCGTGGCCGAGGCCCCGACCGTTGCGGGCGGCAACCCGGTACCGCCCGGCACTCGGACCGGTGCCGCCGCCGGGCGGGTGGGCGCGCCCGGCCCCGGACAACCCGACGCGGCCCCGGGCCGGGCCGGCCCGGGCCCGACGACCGGGGCCCCCGCCGGGGCGGGGTTCGGGGGGAGCTCCGGGCAGGGGGTGGTGACGTCGCTCGTCGCCTACGCGTACGAGTTGCTCGACTCCCGCTCCGGGTATCCCGCCGGGATCCGGGACCCGTTGTGGCAGCAGGCCGTGCTGGAGGCCGGCGGGGAGCCGGAGCGGGTGCGGGAGGCCGCGTCCGTCGCGATCGTCGGGGTGTGCCGGGAGCTGCGCCGGGCCGGGCACGTCGCCGGGACCGGTGAGGCGGCCGAGATGCTGCGGGTCGCCTGCGACCTTGCAGGGCTGCGCGCGCTGCCGGCCCCCGGGCGGGGGGAACTGCTGGAGGCCGTGAGCTCCGTGCTCGGAAAGGGGCGGCCCCAGGCCCGCGCCCTGGAGGCCGTGCTCGTCGGGACCGGCCGCGGCCGGGTCACGTCGCACGCCCCGCGTTCCGGGCTCGGACCCTCCGTCGAGGCCGAGCTGGCCGAGCTGCGGCTGCCGTCCCCGAGGGACCCCGCGCCCCGGGAGGTCCGCCTCGATCCGCTGCGCTCGCCGCTCGACGCCCGCCGCGAGGTCATGCTGCAACGGCTGCTGGTCTGCGGGGCCTCCTACGGGGAGCAGCTCGCCGTTGCGGCCACCGGCGACGGCACCGCCCTCGGCACCAAGTGGCGGCTGTCCTGGACGCCGTCCGTGCCCGCGCGCCTCGATCTGGCGGGGGTGCGCGGCGTCAACGCCGCCCAGGCGGCCGCCGGGACGCTGCGGGACGTCGCACGCCGGGCCGCCGCCGAGGGCGGCCCGACTCCGGCGCAGATCCTGACCGGGCTCGCCGCCGCCGCGCGGTGCGAGCTGCCCGAACTGGTCGACGTACGCATGGACGAGGCGGCCGCCGTGCTGCCCGAGACCGCCGCCCTGCCCGAGCTCCTCCAGGCGCTGGAGCTGCTGGAGGGCCTGCGGCGCGGGCACTTCCCCGGGACCTCCGCCGAGGCCCTGGCGGCGGCCGGCGAGCTGACCGGTGAGCTTCTGGAGGCGGCGGTACGGGCCCTGCCCGGCCTGGCCGGCAGTGACGACCCCGCCGACGCGGGCGCCTTGGTGGCGCTCGCCGACCGGGCCGCGGGCCGGCACCTGGGGCTCCGCATCGACTCCGCCCTCGCGGAGCTGTCCGACACCGCGTCGCCGCTGATGCAGGGCGCGGCCCTGGCCGTACGGGTGCTCCTGGACCTGGATCCGGCCGCCGGGCTGGGCGGCCGCGCCGCCGGGTGGATCGACGGCGCCGTCACCCCCGGGGCCCGGCGGGCGCTGGCCCGCAGGCTCGGCGGCCTGCTGACCGCCGCCGGTCCTCTGCTCCAGTCCTCCCCGGCGGCGCTCACCCCGCTGCTGGACCGTGTGGACGGCCTCGCCGACCAGGCGTTCCTGGACCGGCTCCCGGCGCTGCGGGGCGGCTTCGACGCGCTGTCCCCGGCGGCCCGGGGGCGGCTCCTGGACACCGTCACCGAGCGGCTCGGCGACCGGATCGACGTCTCGCTGGACGCGCCGCCCGCGCTGCTCGCCCTGTGGGCGGCGGCCGACGCGGCGGGGCTCGCGGCGCTCAAGTCCCTGCCGCTGCCGGCCCCGGCGACCGGGACGGCCGGCGCGGCCGAGCCCGGGACCCCGGCGGCGTCGGGCGCCACCGGTCGCGGCCCCGTTCCGGCGGATCAGCGGCTGGCTCCGGCCGACCGCTGGCGGCTGCTGCTCGGCCGCCAGCAGGGCCGGCTCCCGGCCGACGCGCGCCGTTACGCCCGCGCGCTCGACGAGCTGTACGGCGCGGGGCGCGGCGAGGGCGCCTGCGATGTCGAGGGCGGCGCCGGCCGCGGCGGCGGCCAGGATCCCTCCTTCCCCACCGCCCGCGAGTGGTCGGCGGAGCTGGAGGCCCTGTTCGGCGCGGACGTACGGGAGGAGGTGCTCGCCGACGCGGCCGGCGCGGGGCGCACCGATGTGCTGGCCCAGCTCGACCCGGCGCTCGTGCGCCCCTCCGTCGAGCTGCTGACCTCGGTGCTCTCGCTCGCCGGGGGTATGCCGGAGGCGCAGCTCGCCCGGCTGCGCCCGCTGGTCAAGCGGCTCGTCGACGAGCTGGCCCGGGAGCTGGCGACCCGGCTGCGGCCGGCGCTGTCGGGCATCGCCACCCCGCGTCCGACGCGGCGGCCCGGCGGCCGGCTCGACCTGGCCCGGACCCTGCGGGCCAACCTGGCGCACACCCGGCGGCTGGCCGACGGCCGGGTGGTGGTCGTACCGGAGCGGCCGGTGTTCAGCACGCGGGCGAGCCGGGAGGCGGACTGGCGGCTGATCCTGGTGGTGGACGTGTCCGGCTCGATGGAGGCCTCCGTCATCTGGTCGGCGCTGACGGCGGCGGTGCTGGGCGGGGTACCGACCCTCTCCACGCACTTCCTGGCGTTCTCCACCCAGGTGGTGGACCTCACCGACCGGGTCGAGGACCCGCTGTCGCTGCTGCTGGAGGTCCGTGTCGGCGGTGGAACGCACATCGCCGCGGGCCTCGCGCACGCCCGTTCGCTGATCACCGTGCCCAGCCGGACGCTGGTCGTGGTGGTCAGCGACTTCGAGGAGGGCGCGCCGCTCGGCGGGCTGCTCGGCGAGGTCCGCGCGCTGGCCTCCTCCGGCGCCCATCTGCTGGGCTGCGCCGCGCTCGACGACGCGGGTACGCCGCGGTACTCGGTGCCGGTGGCGCGGCAGCTCGTGGCG
The DNA here is from genome assembly GCF_003721495.1 of Streptomyces sp. ADI95-16. Lineage (NCBI taxonomy): Bacteria > Bacillati > Actinomycetota > Actinomycetes > Kitasatosporales > Streptomycetaceae > Streptomyces > Streptomyces sp. ADI95-16. The sequence goes on from NZ_CP033581.1 coordinate 1,235,628, forward strand.
GCCGGGATGCCGGTGGCCGCGCTCAGTCCTCTCGCCCTCGCCCGCTGGGTGGGCGAACGCCTTCGTGGAGATTCCAATTGAGCATCGATGAGTCGAGCACCGGCGGGCCGGGTTCGGTCCTCCTTCCCGCCGTCGCCCCCGAGGTCCTCGCCGAGGCGGTGGAGAACCTGAGCGGACGGCTGCGCAAGAAGCTCGACGCCGCGATCGAGGGCTGCGCCGCCGGCGCCGTCCGGGCCGCCGACGGAAGCGTCGGCGTCCGGTTCGGCGAGGACGCGGTGGTCACCCTCCGGCCGGGCCCTTCGGGGGTGGTCACGGAGGCGGACCAGGCCGTCTGCGGCTGCCTGTTGGCTCCGCGCTGCCTGCACCGCGCCGCGGTACTCGGCGCGTCCCCGATCGCGGACCCGGAGGAGCCGGCGCCCCCGGCCCCGGGGCCCGACCCGGTGACGGGGCCCGACCCGGTGACGGGGCCCGGGGCAACCGACGGGCCCGGTGCGGCGGCCCGCGCGGTGGCCGGGCCTGCGGCGGGCCCCGGGGCGGCGGCAGAGGCCGGTCCAGGGGTCGGGACAGGGGTCGGGGCGACGGCAGCGCCCGGGGCGGAGGGGGCCGCGGAAGACGGGGCGCTCACCGCCGCGCAGGTGCGGGCGGCGGCCGGGCTCTGGGGAGCCGCCGCCGAGGCGCTCGCGGCGGGGGTGACGGCCGGTGGCGCCGTCGTCCAGGCCGAGTTGCTGCGGGCCGCGCACACCGCGCGGATCGCGGGGCTGCCGCGCGCCGAGGCCGCCGCCCTGCGGGTGGTACGGGGCTTGCGCGCCGCCCGGGACCGCAGCGCCGCGCAGCGGCTGGCGGAGCTCACCGGGGCCTTCCGCGAACTGCTGTACACCGCCGGGCTGCTGGCGTCCGGCGCGGCGGGAGCCGGGCTGACCGGGGCCGTCCGCCGCTCCTACGAGGCGGGCGGCAGCCTGCGGGTGTACGGGCTGTGCCGGGAGCCGGTGCTGTCCGCGACCGGGTACGGCGGTGTGGCCACGCACCTGCTGGGTGTGGACGGGGCGCACTACTCGGTGTCCGACGTCCGCCCCGGCGGCCTGGCCCGCGCCCGGGGTGCGGGTGCCGCCTCCGTGGCGCTCGGCGGGGCGGTGCTGGACCACGCCGGGCTGGCGCGCGGCGGCCTGCGCGTCGTCGGCGCGACCGTGTCCCCCGAGGGGCGGCTCGGGGCCGGGCGCGGGGTGCGGGCGACCGCGGTGGGCGGCGTGGCGTGGGGCGAGGGCCCGACGGCGGCCCTGTTCTCCCGGCCGGCGGCCGAGGCGGTGGCCGCGATGCCCGCCGAGGGGGCCGAGCCGGGGCTGCTGGGCTGCGACGTCCGGGTGGTCGGGGCGAGCGGCGACCACGTCCTGGTCCGCGAACTGACCCCGGGCTCCCCGCTGTTGCGGCTGGCGCCCGCGCATCCGCATCCGGAGCTGCCGCACGCGGCCAACCTGCGCCGGATCGCGGGGTGTCCGGGGCTGGTGCTGCGGGTGCTGGGGCGCCCCGACCTGGACCGGGCCGCGACGCTGCGGCCGCTCGCGGTGGGCCCCGTACCCGGTGCGGAGCACTCGCTGCGGCTGCCGCCGGAGTGGCTGGGCCGGGCGGACCTCGGCTACGACCGCCTCCAAGGCGCTCATTTCCCGGGTGACGCCGAAGGCCTCGTACCGGAGGTGTCCGCGCCTGCGGCCGGCACGGATCCGCTGGCCGACTCCCCGCTGTGGCGGGTACGGAGGCTGCTGGAGGCGGGCGTCGCGGGCGGGCGGCGGGCGGTGGCAGAGGCCGCGCGCGGCGCGGAGCCGGCCGCTCTGGCGGCGGCGCTGCGCCGGGCCGGGTTCGGCTCGGCGGCGGAGCTGGCCGCCGCGCTCACCGCGGAGGCGGACCGGCGCCCGCGCGACGCCTTCGGGCGCCTCGCGGAGGCGTCGGCCGAGCGGTACGCGTGGGCCTGGCTGGCGGCGGCGGCCCATCTCGCGGCGGCGGAGCGTTCCTTGGTGGCGGCCTCCTGGGCCTGATCGGGCGAAGTGCTCTCGAAAGGGGATGAACCGGTGTGATCTTCACCGCCCATCGGCTCGTTTCGGGCGGTTGGATGTCCGGTTATGGGTAGTCTTCCCCGGTCGGAGTGCGGAGTCTGCTCGGGGTGGGGTCATGGGACGTCAGATACGCGTACGGGGCGGGGCACTGGCCGTGACGCTGGTGCTGGGCCTGTCCGGATGCGCCGGCTCCACCGGCGGCGCGGACGGCAAGCCGGGCGGCAAGCCGAGCGGGAAGGCGTCCGCGCCCGGCCCGTCCGCGCCGGCCGGCGGCGGCAAGCCGGTCGCCGGGGACGTGCTGCCCGGCATGGTCACCGCGGCCGTGGCCCGTACCCGGCTGGCCGGCCTGAAGGTGGCCAAACCGGGCACCATGGCCGGGTACAGCCGGGACAAGTTCACGCACTGGGCCGAGCAGGGCAACAAGTGCGACACCCGGGAGGTCGTCCTCAAGCGGGACGGCTCCGGAGTCACCCAGGACGCCGAGTGCCGCGCCGTGTCGGGGAGTTGGAAGAGCCTGTACGACGGCTCGGCCACGACCGACGCGGGGAAGCTGGACATCGACCACATGGTGCCGCTCGCGGAGGCCTGGCGCTCCGGCGCCGCCGGCTGGGACGCCGCTCGCCGCAAGGCCTTCGCGAACGACCTGACCCACCCGCAGCTGCTGGCGGTGTCGGCGGCGTCCAACAGGTCGAAGGGCGATCAGAGCCCCGACCTGTGGCAGCCGACGGACAAGAGCAGCTGGTGTCAGTACGGGCGGGCATGGGCCGTCGTGAAATCCGACTATGGTCTGACCGTCACCGAAGCCGAGAGGGCCATGCTCACCACCATGATCGACACATGCGGCCGATGAATCCCCCACAGGAGTGGCAGGACGAGGTGCTGGCCGGGCCGGGCGGCGCGATGACCGACGAGGTCGGCGTCATCACCGGTCCGCTCACGCTGCGTACCGTCGCGGCGCCGGACGGGAAGATCCGGTTCGAGGTCCAGTACACCGACGCCGACGAGTGGTACACGCTCAGCGGCAGCCCGCTCCCGCACGGTGATCCGCACGCGCTCCACCGGGCCGCGCTCGCCGCGATCCGGGCGGGAAACGGGGCGCAGGCACCGACCGCACCGGCCTGATCGCGGTCGCGGCGGCCGGCGCCGATGCGGTGCCGATGTGGTGCCGGTTCGGCGGCGGTCCGCCACGTCCGGCGGGAAACCGCTGGTCAGCGGGCACGGCAGCTGACAGACTGAAACGGCTTGATCACCCCAGGAGGACAAAATGGCTGACGAAACAGACACCCCGCAGGACGAGTCGCCGGCCGACGCGGCCAAGCGCAAGTTCCGGGAGGCGCTGGACCGCAACGCGGCGAACGCCCACGCGCAGCAGGCCCACCAGAACCGGGCCAAGGTGCAGGGCTCCAGCAGCGGCGCCGGCGGCAAGAACAAGAAGGTCCGCCGCAAGACCGGCTGACCCTCGCCCTCACCGTCGAGGAGCTCAGTCTCGCCGTCCCGACGGCGGGACCGGGCAACTCCGCCTTTCCCGGTCACCCCGGCCGCACCGGCCACCCCGGTGACCGCCCTGCCCCGCCGGCCGCCCGGGGCGTGGGACGATCCGCGCGGTCAGACGCCGGTGAGCACTCCCGGCGCGTCGTCCGCCTCCCCGAGGGAGGCCGACAGGGCCCGGGCCTCGTACGGCACGGCGCCGAGCCGGCGCCGAGCCGGCCGGGCGATCCGCTCGCCGTACCGCTCCGCGGTGATCCGCTCGCCGCGCGAGCCGGCCCTTTCCGGCCCCCTCCGGCCCCTCCGGCCCCCGGTCGGCGTGCCGGCCGGTTCACATCGTCGCGGGTGCCGCCGCTCCGGTTGTTGCCCGACATGTCGGGCAGGTCGTCCTCACCCCCACCGAGCCTTCGGAAGCCGCCACGACCCTGCGCGACCTGCTGCTGCGGGCCTCGACGGAGTCCCCCGCCGCCGGTCGCCGGGGGCCGAGGGGGCGCACGCGGGGGCGGCCACGGCGCACAGGGGGTGAGTTGTTGGGCCGCATGGGTGATGGGCGATAACCACGGGCCCCGTCGGCAGTTGACCAGCATGTCCCGCCGGGGAACGACTCATGCGACAAGAAGGATTCCGAGACATGCTCAAGAAGTTCATGACCTCCGCCGCGATCGCCGCCACCGCCCTGGGCGCGGGTGCCGTCGCCGCCTCCCCGGCGATGGCGATCGGCAACGACAACGGCGTCAACACGGTCAACGGCAACAACTCCGCGCAGATCTACGGAAACCAGGAGACCCACGGCGCCATGAGCCCGCAGCTCAGCGCCGTCCAGGGCTCCCTGAACAAGCTCTGCGTCGGCCTGCCGGCCAAGGTCAACGCCCAGTCGCTGCTCGCGCTCATCGCCAACGTCGGCGTCCAGGACGTCAACGTGCTGTCCAACCCGCAGAACCAGCAGTGCGCCGAGAACTCCACCCAGGCGAAGGGCGACGAGTCCCTGTCGCACATCGTCGACAACATCCCGGTGCTCTCCGGCAACCTCTCCGCCGGCAGCTGATCCGTTCCCTCCGGACTGGCGTGACGACCTTCGTCGTCACGCCGGTCCGGCGTTTACGGAGTGAGGGATTCAGGATTTATGTGGTCTAGACCTTGACAGGTCCAGACCAGCTTCGGTTCAGTGGCGGTAGTCGCTCCCCCACGGCAACTCCCCCCACTCAAGGAGCTCTTACGTGATACGTGCGCTACGCCGCCGCGCCCTCTCGCTGGCCGCCGCCGCTGCCGTCACCCTCGGCCTCGCGATCGCACTGCCCGCCTCGCCCGCCGCCGCCGCGCCGGCCTGCGCCGGCGCCTGGGCCTCCTCGGCCGTCTACACCAACGGCATGACCGCCTCGCACGGCGGCCACAACTGGCTGGCGAAGTGGTGGACGCAGGGCGAGACGCCCGGCACCACCGGCCAGTGGGGCGTCTGGTCGGACCAGGGCGCCTGTGGGGGCGGCGGGGGCCAGGACCCGGACCCGGGCAACCCCTCCGGCTTCGTCGTCAGCGAGGCCCAGTTCAACCAGATGTTCCCGAACCGGAACTCCTTCTACACGTACAACGGCCTGGTGGCCGCGCTGTCGGCGTACCCCGCCTTCGCCCGCACCGGCGACGACACCGTCAAGCGCCGCGAGGCGGCCGCCTTCCTCGCGAACGTCTCGCACGAGACCGGCGGGCTGGTGTACATCGTCGAGCAGAACACGGCCAACTACCCGCACTACTGCGACGCGACGCAGCCCTACGGCTGTCCGGCGGGCCAGGCCGCCTACTACGGCCGCGGCCCGATCCAGCTGAGCTGGAACTTCAACTACAAGGCCGCCGGTGACGCCCTCGGCATCAATCTCCTCGCCAACCCCTACCTGGTCGAGCAGGACCCGGCCGTCGCCATGAAGACGGCGCTCTGGTACTGGAACACCCAGAACGGCCCGGGCACGATGACCGCGCACGCGGCGATGGTGAACGGCGCGGGCTTCGGCGAGACGATCCGCTCCATCAACGGCTCCCTGGAGTGCAACGGCGGCAACCCCGGCCAGGTCCAGAGCCGCGTCTCGAAGTACCAGAGCTTCACTCAGCTGCTCGGTGTCACGCCGGGGAACAACCTCAGCTGCTGACCACCCACCGGGGGTTGCCGGGGGCCCGCGCCTTCGCCGCCGACGATGACCAGGGCGCCGCGCGGCGCGGGTCGGCGAAGGGGACGGCCCCCGGCCGCGTCCGGAACGGGCCCGGTCCGCTCAGGCGATGCGCAGCGCCGTGGCCAGCTGGGCCCGGGAGCGGACGTCGAGCTTCTGGTAGATCCGGGTCAGGCGGGACTCCACCGTCTTGACGCTGAGGAACAGCTTGGCGGCCGCCTCCTGGTTGCTGGCGCCCTGGCTGACGAGCAGCGCGAGTCTCGTCTCGGCGTCCGTCAGCGCCGCCGCGCCGGGGTGGCGGGCCGCGGTGGCGGCGGTCTCGGGCGCGGTCTCCCGGGCCAGGTCCAGCCAGGGTTTCGCGCCGGCCCGCTCGAAGACCTCGGCGGCCGCCCGCAGCGCGGCGCGCGCCGGGGCGCGGCGGCGACGGCGCCGCTCCACCCGGGCGAGCGCGAGCAGGGTGCGGCCGCGCTCCAGCGGGAGCCCGAGGGCCTCGAACCGCCGCGCGGTGGCCTCCAGCAGGGCCACGGCCTCCTCGGCGTCGCCGAGCGCCGACAGGCACAGGCCCTGGGCCCGGTCGAGGGCGGCGGTCACGGTGGTGCGCCCGAGCGTGCGGGCCGTCGTACGGACGTCCTCGATCAGCCGGGCCGCCTCGTCGGGCGCGTCAGCGGCGACCAGGGCCTCGGCGAGTTCGCCGTGCCAGCGCAGGACGGAGGGGTCCACCACCTGCTGGGCGGCCTCCAGTTCCGCGACCCGGCGCAGGGTGGCGACCGCCTTCGCGGCCTCTCCCGTGGCCAGTTCCACCAGGCCGAGGGCGTACAGGCTGCGGGAGAGGAAGACCTGGTCGTGTTCCTCCTCGGAGGCCTGGATGCCGCGCCGGGCGTATCCGGCGGCGCGCGCGAAGCTGCCGCCCTGCGCCTCGGCGGTCGCGGCGCAGTACCAGGCGGGTCCGGGCGAGAGGCCCGCTTCGATGGTGAGCTCCAGGGCGTGGCGGGCGTGCGCGGAGCCGGCTGCGCAGCGGCCGCCGCGCAGCTCGACCTCGGTGAGGCTGCGCAGCACCTCGAAGACGTCCTCGGCGGAGCCGGTGCGCCGGACGGCGGGCAGCAGCACCAGGAGCTGGCGGCGGGCGTCGTCGAGCCGGTCGTCGAAGAGGGCGTGGCGTACGGCGAGGTACTGGGGCGCGTTGCGCATGCCGAGGGGCACTTCGGGGGCGGGCACGGCGAGGGCCTCGGCCAGGATCTCCTCCGCGTCGGGGTCGCCGAGGATGCGGCCCATGCGGGCCCGGACGGTCAGGGCCATGGCCTCGGCGACCTGGTCCCCGCCGGTGGCGGCGAGCTCTCCGGCGGCGGCGGCCGCGTCGCGGGAGCGGACGGGGTCGCCGTCGCTGAGGTTGTGCTTCCAGGCGACGCGGAGCTGGACGGCGGCCTGGAGGGAGGGCTCGGTGGCGGCGTCCGCCATGGCGTGGGCGAAGGTCTCGTCGAGGTCGGAGAGGGCCTGCCCGGCGGCGTCGATGACGGCGAGCCGGGCCCGTACCCGGTCGGCGGGCGAGGCGTCGCGGGCCAGGACGGCGCGGGTGGCGCGGCGGGCGAGGTCGGCGCGGCCGGCCCAGCCGGCGTCCTCGGCGGCGGCGACGAGCCGGGCCAGTTCCTCGCCGGCGAGGTCGACCGGCGTGCGTTCGGCGGCGAGCAGGCCGAGTTCGGCGGCGAGGGCGCGCTGGCCGCGGCGCCGGCAGGCCGCGGCGGCCTCGGTTATCTCGGCGGCGAGCCACTGGTCGGGGGTGTCCACGGCCAGCGCGCGGTGTCGTACGGCCTGGACGGGATCGTCCACGGCGCGGGCCAGCGCGGCGTGCGCGGCGGCGCGTTCGGGCCATCCGGCGTCGGCGGCGAGCGTGGTGCGCAGCGCCCCGGCGGTGAACCGGACCGCGCCGTCCTCCCCCACGGTGACCAGTGCGACCCGTTCGGCCCGTGCGAGCTCGGTCTCCGCGTCGGGGCGGCCGGCCCGCCGTAGCAGGGCCGTGGTCGGGCGGGTGGCGAGGGCGGCGAGCAGCAGGGTGCGGCGGCCCTCGGCGGGGGCTTCGGCGAGCAGCCTGCGGGCGACCTCGCGGGCCTGTCCGGAGACGGGCAGGGTGTCGGCGTGGTGGGCTCCGCCGTCGCGGGCGCCGCCGGCTTCGGCGAGGGAGTGGCCGAGGGCGAGGGCGAGGCGGGGGTTGCCGCCGCTGGCCTGGTGGATGCGGCCGGCGAGGCGGGCGGGCAGGCCGTGGCGGACGAGGAGTTCGGCGATCTGCTCGGCGCCGAGCGGGGGGACCCGGATCTCGGGGGTGCCGGGGCCGCAGAGGGGTTCGGTGGCGGGGCCGCCGCCCTGTACGCGTTCGGCCACGAGGACCCGTACGCGGGGCGGGGTGAGGCGCAGGGCGAACCGGAGCAGATCGGCGCTCTCGGCGTCGAGCCACTGGGCGTTGTCGAGGACGATCAGGACGGGGGTGCGGGCGGCGAGGGTGCGCAGGACCTCGACGAGGGCGAGGCGCAGGGCGACGTGGTCGCGGCCGTCGCGGGGCTCGTCGGTCTCGCGGCGCAGCAGGGCGATGGCGGTGCGCTGCGGTCCGGCCAGCCGTTCCAGCGCGGCGCGGGGGACGGTGGAGAGCAGGGCGGCGGCCGAGGCCTCGGGTATCGCTTCGTCGCCGGCCTCGGGGGCGAGGCGGAGCACGGTCTCGTGGCGCTCGGCGGCGGCCGCGACGGCGCGTACCACTTCCGTTTTGCCGGCGCCGGCGGGTCCGGTGAGGATGGCCCTGCCGTGCGTGGTCAGCGCACGGTCGACCGCCTCGATGATCTCGCCCTGTCCGACGGTCGTGTCAGCGTTCCCCGTCGCCGCCACCACGCACAGCCACCAGCCTCTCGGTCCCCAGCTCCTGTGCCTTTCCTGTGAGAGGCGACAATACGAGGTGGGACGGCGTGTCGACCCCGATTGTGACGCAGAATTCAGTCGGATGCCGGGAAAGCCCGGCGGCCCTGCCGGTACGAGGTGTACCGGCAGGCCCGCGGGCTGTATTGGTCCGTACTTTCGGCCCGTCAGCCAGGCCGGGGCGCGGCCCGGATCCCGTCCGGCCGGGGTGTGGGGCCCCCGGGGCGGTGGCGGGATCAGAAGCCGAGGCTCCAGGAGTCGATCTTGCCGGTGTCGCCGCCCGCGTTGTCGTTCACGCGGAGCTTCCAGGTGCCGTTGGCGGCCTCGGAGGAGGCGTTGACGGTGTAGACCTGGTTGATGTCGGCGGTGCCGCCGCCGGTCCGGTTGTGGAGCGTGTAGACGCTGCCGTCGGGGGCGACCAGGTCGACCTTCAGGTCACCGATGTAGGTGTGCGCGATCTTCACGCCGACCTGGAGGGCGGCCGGGGCGTTGCCGGTGACGCCGCTGACGGTGATGGGGCTCTCCACGGTGGCGTTGTCACCGATGGCGTAGTCCGTGGTGTTCTGGAAGCTGCCGGCGGGCGGGGTCGTCGTCGCCACGGAGGCGACGGCCGCGGCCGCGTCGGCGAGACCGGTGCCGCAGCCACCGGTGCAGGTGCCGGCCAGCGGGCGGGCGGTGTTCTTGATCGCGGACTCGACCTGGGCCGGGGTCAGCGAGGGCTTGGCGGACTTCAGCAGGGCGGCGAGACCCGCGATGTGCGGGGCGGCCATGCTGGTGCCCTGGTAGGGCTTGTAGGTCTCGGCGCCGGGGGTGGTGGCTCCGGCGTTCAGGGTGGAGAGGATCGCGTTCTCGGGGGTGGTGACGGTGCCGGGCGTGTCGGTGGCGCGGCGGGTCTCACCGCCCGGGGCGGCGACGTCGATGATCGCGCCGTAGTTGGAGTAGTACGAGCGGTCGCCGGCGCGGTTGGTCGACGCCACGTTGATGACGTTGTTGCAGCTGGCGGGCGAGAAGCCGGACGCGTTCGCGTTGCTGTTGCCGGCCGCGACGACGACGGTCGTACCGCGGGCGACGGCGGCGTTGATGGCGTTCTGGTAGCTGGTGCCGCAGGCGCCCGAGCCACCGAGGCTCATGTTGATGACCTTGGCCGGGGTGGCGTTGGCCGGGACGCCCGCGACGGAGCCGCCGGAGGCCCAGGTGATGGCGTCGACGATGTCCGAGGTGGCACCGCCGCACTTGCCGAGCACGCGGACGGGCTGGATCTTCGCGCCGTAGGCGATGCCGGCGACGCCCTTGGAGTTGTTGGTGGCGGCGGCGATGGTGCCCGCGACGTGGGTGCCGTGCCAGGAGGAGTTGCTGGCCTTGGAGCCGGCGCCGCACTCGCCGTCGGTGGCGTTCCAGTCGCCCTCGTCGGCGGGGTTGGCGTCACGGCCGTTGCCGTCGCGGGCCTCGGAGGAGGTCGAGATGAAGTCGTAGCCGGCGACGATGTTCGGGGCGACGTCCGAGTGGGCGACGTAACCGGTGTCGATCACGGCGACGGTGACGCCGGAGCCGGTGGTCTTGTCCCAGGCCGGCGGAACGTTCATGCCGGCGGTGGGCTCGAAGAGGTCCCACTGCTTGGCGTACTCGGTGTCGTTCGGAGTGACGGCCATGGCGTAGGCGCGGGTGTCCGGCTCGACGTAGGCGACGTCGGGGTCGGAGCGGAACTGGGCGATCACGTTCGCCGCGTCGGCCGGGGCGGTCGCACCGCCGAGGTTGACGAGGGCGGCTCCGGTGCCGAGGCGGCGGTCGAACTTCGCCTTCTTGCCGGCCTTCTTGCCCTTCGTGGTGGCGTCATCGGCAGCCGCGGTGTTGGAACTGGCCTCCGTGGCGGAGGTCTTGTAGCCGACGATCAGGTTCTCGACCGGCGCGGTGGGGGCGGGGACCGTGGCGGCCGCGGCCGGAGCCGCGGCGGGTGCCGACTGGGTCAGGGCCACCGAGGCGGTGGCGGAGCCGGCGAGGAGGGTGACCGACATGGCCACCACGGATATGAGCCGACGTCTGGTTGCGTGCACGGTGTTCCCTTTCGCGGGCCGTTTCCGGGCAGGCCGGAGCGGCCGGTTTGAGCTGTGTGGGAGGTGAACCGGCGGACCGCGGGGCCGGGCACGGGCTGGTCGAACCCGCGCCGGCCACCGCCGCGCGCCGCGTTGCCCGGCCGCGACGGCGGGGCTGGGCAACGGCGTTGCCGACGGTCGACCCGGCCGTGCGGCTTCGCACCATGTGGGGTGGGTGCGGGGTCCTCACGGGCCGGGGAAGATCGCCGGTGGGCAGACAGTAGGCAACGCGGGGATGAACCCGATACGGGGAAAACCCTTGTCGACCCCCCTACGCCGCCCCCGCACCCCCCGTGCGATACACGCGCGTTACGCGCGCGTTACGCGGGCGGGTTCAGCTTGCGGAAGTACGTCCAGCTGGTCTCGTTCGGCTCGCTCCACTTCTCCGGCGCGTGCGCGTATTCGGGGTGGTTGGCGGCGATGTACGCACGGGTGCGCTCGGGCACCTCGGCGTAGGAGCCGAGCTTGCGGCCGCGGCAGTGGAAGGTGAGCCCGCCCGGCCGCTGCCCCTGTCGCATCCAGGGCAGCCAGGGCGACATCCGGGTCCACGACATGGTCGCGGCGACGCCCGGCGCGTCGGTGGTGAGGACCGAGGCGGGGGCGAAGAACTGGAAGAGCTCCAGCGCCCGGTAGGTGTCGTCGGCGGAGTGGGCGGGGTAGTCGGCGACGGGCAGCGGCGAGGGGTAGGCGAGCGGGATCTCCAGGCTGAAGCAGACCTGGTCGCCGAGTTCCGTCATGGGGACGGGGAAGGGCCGCCACCGCTGGTTGGCGGGGTCGTTCCAGACGTGGACGACCCGCTCGTCCTGCCAGGTGTCCAGGATCTCGCGGCTGCGCGGGTCGAGGTAGAAGGCCGCCTCCCGGCTGAGGAACCGGTACGCGTCCGCTCCCGCCGCCGCGTCCTCGTCGGGGACCAGGCGCCCGACGTTGACCCCTTCGAAGCCGAAGAGGCGCTCGTAGGGCTCGCCGGGGGCCGAGGAGTGGACGTCGCCGGTCCACCAGTAGGTCACCTCGCTCCCGTCCAGCGAGGCGCGGGTACGGGCGAACGCCCGGAAGAGTTCCGTGGGTGTCATACCGCGTACTCTGCGTGATCTCCGCTTGCGCGGGCAAGCGGCGGCCCGGCCAACCGGGCGGCCGGGCGGGCCAGTTCGCGGACCGGCGAGCGAGCGGGCCGAGGCCGGTTCGCGGCCCGCCGTGCGATCGGTTCGAGGCAGCCGTTCGCGGCATCGCGAGACCGGGTTGACGGGCGCGGCGGGCACCGGCGACGGTGGCCGCCATGGGGAATGAACACCGACTGCTCACGCTGGTCGTCTGCCTGGTCCTGGGCGGCGGACTGCTCGCCGCCGTACTGGGCGCCTCGCGGGCGGCGGGGTCGCGCGCGCACGCCTCGGCAGGGTCCGGGGCCGCCGTGGAGTACGTGGACATACGTGACGTACCGCCAGGGCCCGCGGAGCCGCGCCCGGCCGGGCCCGACGCCTCGACGGGCACCGTGACGGTGGAGTGCGGCCGCAACGAGGAGGGCCACTACAACGAGGACAACCTGGTCGTCTCTCCCGGGCTGACGGCCGGCGCCCACCACACCCACGCGTACGTGGGGAACCTGTCCACCACCGCCCTGTCCACCGACGCCACACTGGCCGCCGCGCCCACCAGCTGCCGCGGCGGCGACCGGTCCACGTACTACTGGCCCGTGCTGCGCCGCACCGACCGGCCGGGCGGCGGGGCGCACGAGAGCTCCGCGGGGCACGGCAACGCGGGCGCGATCGTGGCGGAGGAGGCGGTGGGCGTGGAGTTCCGCGGCAGCCCGGTCGGCAAGGTCGTGCCGATGCCCCGGTTCCTGCGCGGCATGACCGGTGACGCGGTCGGGTTCACCGCGGCGAGCGACGCCGACGTACGGGCCCGCTGGGGCTGCTCCGGCTCCCCGGACCGCTCCACGACCCGCTACCCGCGCTGCCCCGCCGGCGAGCGCGTGACCCGCACCCTGGTCTTCCCCAGCTGCTGGAACGGGCTGGAGACCGAGAGCACCGGGCACCGCTCGCACCTGACGTTCCCCACCGCGGGCGGGGTCTGCCCGACGGGCACCTTCCCCGTGCCCCAGCTGCGGCTCTCCCTCGCGTACGAGGTGTCGCCCAAGGTCCCGCTGGCGCTGGACTCCTTCCCGGAGCAGCGGCACAGCGCGAAGACGGACCACGCGATGTTCGTGAACGCGATGACCGACCGCCAGATGCAGGGGGTCGTCGACTGCCTCAACGAGGGCCGCCACTGCCGGATCTGAGCGGCGCGCGGACCCGGACCGCACCGCGAGTGACGCAGGTCACGTGAACCGGGCCCGGCCAGGTGGCGTGTTCTGTCCGCACCACGGAACGCGAGGAAGACGGAGAGGGTGAGATGGCCGGACCACTGTGGCCCCGCACTCGGCGGGGCTCGACCGATGAAGCACTGATCAGGTCGGTGTACGAGGAGCACGGCCATGCCCTGCTCGCGTACGCCACCCGGCTGACCGGGGACCGCGCCGCGGCCGAGGACGTCGTCCAGGAGACGCTCATCCGGGCCTGGAGGCACTCCGAGGCACTGGTGAACGGGAAGGGCTCGGTGCGCGGCTGGCTGCTCACGGTGGCCCGCAACATCATCACCGACCGGTACCGGGCCAAGGCGGCCCGCCCGGCGGAGGTGTCGGGTTCCGCGGCCGCTCCCCCGGTCGAGGCGGACCACGCCGACGCGGTGGTGAACACCATGGCCGTGCTCGGGGCGCTGGAGCAGCTATCGCCGGAACACCGGGACGTGCTGACGGAGTTGTACTACCGGCAGCTGAGCGTGTCCGAGGTCGCCGACCGGCTCGGCATCCCGGCGGGCACGGTCAAATCACGCTCGCACTACGCGCTCAAGGCCTTGCGCGAGGTCTTCCAGAACAGCGGCGGTAGGGACGGCAGACGAAGGGGCAGGCCGCCGCAGAAGCCGGCAGGACTGCGGGAGGTGGTGGCATGAACCGGCAGCGGCACGAGGAGGAGCTGCTCGGACCATACGTTCTCGGCGTTCTCGACGAGGAGGAGGTCCGCCGGGTCGAGGAACACATGACCGGCTGCGTGCGGTGCCGGGAGGAGGTGGCGGCATTGCGCGAAATGGAGGCGGTGCTCGGTGAGGTTCCCGAAGAGGCGTTCCTGGACGGGCCGCCCCAGGGCGGCGATCTGCTGCTCCAGCGCACGCTGAGGCAGGTGCGGGCCGAGCGGACGGCCGCGCGGCGCCGTGGCGCGGGCCTGGCGGGACTGGCGGCCGCGGCCGCGCTGGCCGCCGTGTTCTGGGCGGGTACGCAGCTGGGCACGGACGACGGGCAGAACGTCGCCCTCGATCCCCCGCCGTCCCCGACGGTGTCGGCGGCCCCGACCCCGGTGCCGGGGACCAAGGTGGGCTCGGCGACCGACCAGGTCACCGGCGCGCGGGCGACCGTACAGGTGACGCCCGCCGCGAAGTGGGTGCGGGTGCACGCCGCGGTGACCGGGGTACCGCCCGGCGAGCGGTGCCGGCTGGTCGTGGTCTCCAAGGACGGCAAGCGCACCAGCGCGGGCAGCTGGGTCGTGGGCGGCCAGGAGAACGGCGAGGGCAAGGGCGCCGCGCTGGACGGTTCGGCGGCGGTCGATCCCGCCGATGTGAAGGAGGTCCTCGTCGAGAACGAGGCCGGCACCCGGTTCGTCTCCGTCCGGGTATAGCGAACATGACAGGGCCCGGGAGCATGTCCAGCTCCCGGGCCCCTGCTTGCCACCCAATTGCGCACACCGGCGGCGTTTAAGAGTCGCGGATCATTCTCATACCGACGTGTTCTACCTTTGAACTACCGCGCCATGAGAGAGGCACAGAAGGGACTTGAACCCCTATCCGTCGGTGGTCGTCCGCGCTCGGTCGATCCGGTGATCGGCGGCGAATACTGAGACTTGAGCAAGAATCTGAGATTGAGAGGGATGCCACCCCTCATTCAGCTTCAACGTCAGTTTCAGCTTGCGCTCTCGCGCCACCCCCTGCTCCCAGGGGGAGATCGTGGGGCTACCGGAACAGGTAGCCGAACACCGCGTCCCCGACCCGCTGGTCGGTGACCTCGGTGCCGTTCGCCTCCTCGCGGGCGAACTTGACGGCCTGCTGGAGCCTCTCGACGCGGTCCAGCAGTTCGTTGACCCGGCGGGCGGGAAGTGCCCCGGAGAACTTCACCGTCGTCCAGTACCCGACGGCGACGTCCTCGTAGTACACCTCGACCTGCGCCGGGTGCTTCTCGGTCGCCTCGGCCTTGACGTGGTTGCGCGGCACCTTCTTGGTGCGGATGGTGCGCACCGGGTCCGTCTTCCAGGCGTCCGTGGACGGGTCGAGGTTCCAGGACTCCGAGGCGTCCAGGACGGGCAGCTTGCGTACGAAGGCGTGCAGGTCGGTGAGCTGCTTCTCCAGGAAGAGCAGGTACGGGACCGGCACCTGCGCCAGCAGCGTGTTCCCGTCGACGACGACGTCGGCGGCGGCCGTGCGGTTCGCCCAGTCCTTGGTCGCCGTCACGTCGAACAGCCGCGTCAGCGTGAGCGCCGTCGCGCGCAGCACCTCCTCCGCCTGGACCTGGACCCGGGTGGATTCGGGCGGCAGTTGCTCGCCCTCTTCGTCCTTGGGCTGGTACGTCCGCGAGATGCCGGCCAGCAGGGCGGGCTTCTGCACGTCGTGATGAGCCTGGGTCAGCTCTTGGAGGGACTTGGACTTGACGCCCTTTTCGACTGCGATGATCTGATTCAGCTTCGGCACGTGAGCAACCTATCCGCTCCGGTTCGCGGGCACATTCGATTTTCCCGGGGCGTCAGGCCAGCCGGACGGGGAGGTCGAACAGGTCGTTCTGGGTGAGGACCGGCTTGTTGCGCAGTTCCTCGCGGGCGACGGCCAGGCAGAGGCCCGGGAAGCGTTCGTACAGGGCGGGCAGGGCGACGAGGGCCTCCAGGCGGGAGAGCGCCGCGCCGGGACAGACGTGCGGGCCGTGGCCGAAGGAGATGTGCCGGTTCGGGGTGCGGGTGACGTCGAACTCGTTCGCCGTCCCGCCGTGCTGGGCCTCGTCGCGGCCGAGGGCGCCGAAGGAGACGATCAGTCCCTCGCCCTTCGGCAGGATCCGGTCGCCGACCTCGATGTCCTCGCTCGCGAAGCGGATCAGGACGTGCGAGGTCGGGGTGGACCAGCGCAGCGTCTCCTCGATGACGTTCTCCCAGGGGACCTCGCCGGCCAGGACGAGGGCGCGCTGCGCGGGGTGGGTCTCCAGGGCGACGACGGCGTTGACGATCAGGCTGATCGTGGTCTCGTGGCCGGCCGCCACCATCAGCTGGAGGGTGTTGGTG
Source organism: Streptomyces sp. ADI95-16 (assembly GCF_003721495.1). Classification (NCBI taxonomy): domain Bacteria; kingdom Bacillati; phylum Actinomycetota; class Actinomycetes; order Kitasatosporales; family Streptomycetaceae; genus Streptomyces; species Streptomyces sp. ADI95-16. Next base: position 1,251,638 of record NZ_CP033581.1, read on the forward strand.
ATCTCCTCGGTGGTGAGGTGGTCGCCGTCCTCGGAGGCCGCGATGAGGGCGCTGGTGAGGTCGTCGCCGGGGTTCTCCCGCTTGGACTCCACGATGCGCGAGAACAGCGCGCCGAGGTCCGCCATCATCTGCGGCACCTCCTCGGGCAGCGTCTGCGTCGAGAAGAACTTCTCGAACAGGGCCTTCAGGCGCGGGTGGTCGGCGGCGTCGACGCCCATGAGCTCACTGATGACGTTCATCGGCAGCGGGTACGCGAACTCCGCCTTCAGGTCGACCGCCCCGCCGGCCGGGAGCGCGGCGAGCCGGTCCAGCATGCCGGTGGTCAGCGCCTCGATGCCGGCCCGCAGCTTCTCCACCCGCCGTACGGTCAGGGCCTGCGCGACGAGGCCGCGCAGCCGGCGGTGCTCGTCGCCGTCCACGGTCAGCATGGAGCGGCCGGGGTTGGCGAGGCCGATCAGCGGCCAGTCCAGGGGTATCTCGCCGCGCTGCCAGGCGCCCCAGACGTCGATGTCCTTGACCACCCGGGGGTCGGTGAGCAGCTTGCGGGCCTCGGCGTGGTGGGTGACCGCGTACACGGCGACGCCGCCCGGCAGGACGACCCGGACCAGCGGGCCGGCGGCGCGCAGTGCGGCGCTCTCGGCGTCGAGGTCGGTGACGAAGGGGTCCAGGGTGATGGCGGCGGGGCCGGTGTGGTCGATCGGGCACGTCATCGGTCGGCTCCAAGGGCGGGGGTGGGCGTGTAGGACACGGGCAGTTCGGTGAGGCCGCGCAGCCAGGGCGAGGGGCGCCGGGCGAGAGCGTCGGCGGGCACCGCGAGGTCCACGTCGGGGAGCCGGTCGAGGAGCACCTCGATGCCGGTGCGCGCGATGACCTCGGCGATTTCCTGGGCCGGGAAGGGGCAGCGGTGTTCGCCGTGCCCGAAGGAGAAGAAGGCGTTGTTGCCGCCGGTGAGGGCGCCGGAGTCGGTGCGCACCTGGGGGTCGGAGTTGGCGGCGGCCAGGCCGAGCAGCACCAGGTCGCCGCGGCCGATGCGGCGGCCGCCGAGGTGGGTGTCGCGGGAGGCCCAGCGGCCGGCGACGTTCTGGGTGGGGGTGTCCTCCCAGAGGACCTCGTTCATGGCCTCGCCGACGCTGTGCCGGCCGCCCGCGAGGGAGGCCGCGAAGCGGTCGTCGGTGAGCATGAGGCGCAGCGAGTTGCCGATCCAGTCCGCGGTGGGCTGGTGGCCGGCGGCCAGCATCACCATCAGGTCCTGGGCGATCTCGTCCAGGGTGAACCCGGTTCCGGCGGCGAGCATCCGGGAGGCGACGTCGGGGCCGGGCGCGGCCCGCTTGGCGGCGAGCAGCCCGTACATCGACTCGCCGAGGTGGCGCTGGCCCTCCAGGGCGCCCTCCCGCCCGTTGATCATGTCGTTCATGGCGGTGACCAGGCCGGGGCCCTGCTCGTCGGAGAACCCGTAGATCCGGGCGAGGACGCGCAGCGGCAGCAGCATCGCGTACTCGCCGACGATGTCGCAGGCGCCCTTGCCGCACAGGCCGTCGATCAGCTCGTCGGCGAACCGCTCGGCGTGGCCCTTGAGTTCGAAGGGGTCCACGGACTCCAGGGCGTCGGAGATGACCCCGGCCCGCTCCCGGTGGCGTTCGCCGACGGTGTAGAGGATCGACTGCTGCTTGCGGCCGATCATCGGGAGCAGGGGCCAGTCGGCCGGGATGCGGTCCCACTGGTTCCACAGGTCCGAGTCCCGGGAGAACAGCACGGGGTCGCCGGTGACCTGGTGCAGCTCGCGGTAGCCGAGGACCAGCCAGGCGGGCACGTCCCCGTCGAGGACGACGGGCGCGACGGCGCCGTGGTCGCGCCGCATCTCCCGGTACAGCTCGGCGGGGTCGGTCTGGAAGCGGGGGCCGCCGAGGTAGACGGGCGGGGCTTCGTGGGCGGCGGGGGTGGTCACGGGGCGGGCTCCGGGGTCAGCGGCGCGGGGTACGCCTGGAGGTGCTGGATGAGGGAGATCAGGACGTCCTTGCTGGACTCGCGCGAGCGGGCGTCGCAGAACACCAGGGGGACGCCCGCGGGCAGGTCGAGGGCCTCGCGGACCTGCTCCGGGGTGTGGGCGGGGCCGCCGAAGTCGTTGCAGGCCACGACGAAGGGCGTGCCGTGGTGTTCGAGCCGGTCGATGGCGTACCAGGAGTCGGCGAGCCGCCGGGTGTCGACGAGGACGACCGCGCCGAGGGTGCCCGAGAACAGCCGGTCCCAGAGGAACCAGAACCGCTCCTGGCCCGGGGCGCCGAACAGGTACAGGACGTTGTGCGCGTCGAGGGTGATGCGGCCGAAGTCGAAGGCGACGGTGGTCGCGGTCTTCGTGGCGACGCCGGCGGTGTCGTCGACGGCCTCGCCGGCCTTGGTCATGGTCTCTTCGGTGTTCAGCGGTCGGATCTCGCTGACCGAGCGGACCATGGTGGTCTTGCCGACGCCGAAACCACCCACGATGACGATCTTCAGGCCGTTGTCGGCGGTGCTCCGCAGCGCCGGGGTCGGGCGCCGGTCGGCGGGCCGGTCTGCGCCCCGTTCAGAGATTGCGGAGTCCAACGAGCACCTGCTCCAGGATGTCGGGATCGGGAAGTCGGTACGACGAGTGGGCCGAGCCGGGCGCCGTGCGCGGGTGCCGGGCGCTGATGCGCCCGGTGCCGAGCAGGTCGGCGAGGAGGATCCGGACGATCGACACCGGCAGTTCCAGTTCGGCCGCGATCTCCACCACCGCCGTCGGGAACCGGGACATCCGCAGGATCGCCGCGTGCTCCGACTGCATGCCGGGCACCGGGTCGCACTCGGCGACGATCAGGGTGACCAGGTCGAACGCGTCGGAGCCGGAGCTGCTGCGGCCGCCGGTGAGGGTGTACAGCCGGTCCGGGGAGTCGTCCCGGCCCGGCCTTCTCCGGCTCAACCCCGTGGCCTGGCGATCAGATGCTCGCTCAGCTGCTCCACCAGTTCGGACATGTTGTGGCCGACGAGTCCGGCGTCCGCGTCCTCGGCGGCGACCAGGGCGAGGTGCGCGCCCTCGCCGGCCTCGACGATGAACAGGATCCCGCCGTAGAACTCGGCCATGGCGGAGCGCACGCCGCCGGTGCCGTCGCCGAACTCGATGGACGCGCCGTGCGACAGGCTCTGGATGCCGGCGGCTATCGCGGCGAGCTGGTCGGCCTGGTCGACGGAGAGTTCGGGGGTGCGGCACAGCTTGAGGCCGTCGCGGGAGAGCACGAGGCCGTGGCGGGCGCCGGGGGTGCGTTCCAGGAGGCTTTCCAGGAGCCAGCTGAGCTTCTCGTCGGTGGTGGTGCCGGTCATTTTTCCGTGTCGCCTTCCGGGTGCGGGGGGTTCGAATGCGGGGTGCCTGCGGCGCGTACGGCCTGGCGGAAGCTGCCGAAGCGGGCGGCCGACCGGGACGCCGTGCCCGGCGGGATACGAGGGGTCGCGCCGGCGGCGCCCGGCCCGTCGGGGTGCGCGGCGGCCAGGGTCCGCCCCCGGCGCCGCTGCGGAAGCCCGCTCTCGCCGACCTCCGGCCCTTCCCCGTCGCCCTGCCGGGCCGGGGGGTCGCAGGCCGTCTCGGTCTCGGCGACCGCCGGGGCGGGGGCGGCCCGTTCGGCCCGTTCGGCCTGAACGCCGCCTTCGTCCGCCGCGCCGCCGGCCGTGGCCGCGGGCAGGTCGGCCGGGAGGGTGGACGGCGAGAGCGGGGGGTCGGGGGTCGTGGTGCTGAGGAGGTCGTGCGGGAGCAGGATCAGCGCGCCCGTACCGCCGCGGGCGGAGGGGCGGAAGGAGACCGTGAGGCCGTGCTTGCGGGCGAGGCGGCCGACGACGGCGAGGCCGAGGCGGGTGCCGGAGATTCCGGCCAGGTCCAGCGACTCGGCCATCACGGCGCGTTCGGCGCGGCGCAGTTGCAGGTCGCTCATCACCAGCCCGCTGTCCTCGACGGTGATGACGATCCCGGCCGGCACCTCCTCCACGTACACGTGGACCTCGGCGGTCGGCGGGGAGAAGTTCGCGGCGTTGTCGAGGAGTTCGGCGAGGGCGTGCATGACGCCCTCGGCGGCGTGCCCGGCGACGGCGGCGTCGCTGGTGGAGTGCAGCCGGACCCGCTGGTAGCCGCCGATCCGGCCCATCGCGCCGCGCAGGATGGACTCCATGACGATGGGCCTGGCCCACCGGCGGCCCGAGCGGGCTCCGGTCAGGACGGCGACGGAGTCGGCGAGGCGGCCGGCCTGGGCGGTGCGGTGGTCGAGGTGGAGCAGGTCGGCCAGGACGTCCTCGGCGGCGTGCCGGTGCTCCATCTCGCGCAGGTCGGCGAGCATCCCGGTGGCGAGCGCCTGCATCCGCCCGGCCGCGTTGGCGGCGGCGGCCATGGCGGCGGCCCGGCCGGACTCGGCGCGCCGCAGCTCCTCGCCGAGGCGCTCGCGGGTGTCGGCGTGGGCGGCGTTCGCGGCGCCGAGGCGGGCGGCGTGGGCGGCCGCGAGGGCCGCCGTCTCCTGCGCGTGGATCCCGGCGAGCCGGTCGAGTTCGGCGGCGCGGGCGGCGGTCTCGGCGGTCAGCCTCGCGTTCCGCGCCTCGGCGTCGCCGACCTGACGGCGCAGCAGCCGGGCGGAGTGGGCGAGCCAGGTCACGGCGAAGGCCGCGACGCTGAGCAGCAGCGCGCCGGAACCGACGAACCAGCCGAGGGGGAGCTGGACGGACGACGGGGCGGCTGCCACCGCCGCCGTGCAGAACGCGCCCGAGGCCGCCGAGGTGACGAGCAGCGCGAGGGCGGAGGGGCGAAGGGGGGAGGACGACGCCGTCATCAATCAGAGCCTCAAACCGGGGCGAAAATGGAAGAAGGGGTTCCTGCGGCAACGATGGCCAACTATAGGAGGGTTACTGATCGTTTCAGATAGCCCCTGACAGAAATCTCCCCCCGCCGGGACCGATTACAGACCATCTACGGTGATTTCTGACCCCGGGCCGTTCCACCCACCGAACCCCCGGCGGGACCGACGGCCGCGCATGCGGAGGGATCATCACATTGCGGTCCATGACATCCTGTGACGTCACAACTCGCCGGACGGGATCGGCGGACGTCCGGGGAATGTGGGGAAAGGTCGATGAGGCTCTGCTTCCTGGTGGAGGAGCACTACCGCCACGACGGCATGCCGAACGAGGTCGTCCGGCAGCTGACGGCCTGGGGCCACGAGGTCGACGTGGTGCGGCCGGGCGGATCGTTGCTGCGGATGACCGAGGTCATGGGCGCGGGCACGCACGACGCGTGGGTGCTCAAGACCGTGTCCGGCGGACCGGGGCTGACGCTGCTCGAAGCCGCCGCCGCGGCCGGGATGACCACCGTCAACGACGCGCGCTCGATCCGGGGCGTACGGGACAAGGCGCTGGCCGCCGCCATCGGACGCACCCGGGGCCTGCCGATGCCGACGACGTACGCCGTGGCCCGGCCGGAGCTGCTGCGGGAGATCCCGGCCTCCGAGTACCCCCTCGTCGTCAAGCCCTCCGACGGCAGTTCGGGGCGGGCGGTCCACCTGGTGTCCTCGCCGGGGCTGCTCGAACCGCTGCTCCCGGAACTGGCGGGCGAGGGCCTGCTCATCGCGCAGCCGTACGTGCGCAACTCCGGCACCGACATCAAGGTGTACGCCGTCGGCGGAGAGCTGTTCGCGACCGAGCGCTGCTCGCCGCTGCACCCGGATCCGGCGGTCCGGGAGCGCCGGGTGCCGCTGTCGGCGGAGGTCGCCGCGATCGCCGCGCAGGTGGGGGCGGTGTACGGGCTGGACCTGTACGGGGTGGACGTGCTCCTGGGACCGGAGGGGCCGATGGTGGTCGACGTGAACGACTTCCCGAGTTTCCGTCAGGTCCCCGACGCGGCGGCCCGGGTGGCCCGGGCGGTACTGGACCTGGCGCGGGCGGGCGGCACTCCCGTCCCCCCGGCGCACCCGGCCCCCGCCGCCGCCCCCGTCTCAGCCCCCCTCTCCGCGCCGGCCCCCGTCCCGCCGCCCGCGCCCCGGCCCCGGGCCCAGGCGCTGTCCGTGTCGATCCCGGCGCAGGTGTCCGCCCGGGCGGGTGAGCCGCTGTGAGGATCGGCCTGATCACGCCGGAACCCGGGCACCCGCTGCTGGCGGGCGCGGCCGCGCTGCTCGCACCCCGGCACCGGGTGGAGGTACTGGATCCGGGGGACGCGCCCGGGGTTCCCGGGCCGCCGGCCGACGTGTACCTGCTGAAGTCGCGCACGCCCCGCGCCCTGGAGCTGGCGCGGGAGCTGGAGCGGCGCGGCGCGCCCGTGGTGAACTCCGCCGCCGCGACCGCACGGTGCCAGGACCGGACCGAGATGGCGGAACTGGCCGTACGGGCGGGCCTGCCGTTCGCGGCCACCCGTACCCACGCCTCGCTGTCGGCCTGGGCCGCGGAGGAGTCCCTGGACTCCCCCGTGGTGGTCAAGAGCCGGCGCAGCCGCCGGGGCGATCTGGTCGCCCGTGTGGACACCCCCGCCGAGCTGGCGGAGCTGGCCCGCGCATGGCCGCGGGAGCCGGTGGTGGTGCAGGCGTTCACACCCAACAACGGCTGGGACCACAAGCTCTGGGCGATCGGCGGCCGGGTCTTCGCGGCCCGGCGCCGCTCCGAACTCTCGCCGGACGGCCGGGGCCCCAACCTGCCGCTGCCGCGGCTGCCGTCCGCCTGGACGGATCTGACGCTGCGGGTCGGCGAGGCGTTCGGGCTCGACGTGTACGGCGTGGACATCATCGAATCCCGCGACGGCGCCCCGCTGATCGTGGACGTCAACGCCTTCCCCGGCGTCCGCGGCCAGGCCGGCGCCCCCGAGGCCCTGGCCTCACTGACCCTGCGCCGGGCCGGATCGCCCTCCGTCCCGGCCCCTCGTGACGGGACGGACTCATGAACCCCGAGCTGCGCGCGGCGCGCGAACTCGCCTACGACCCGTGCGGCTTCGCCTGCTCGGAGCCGGTACCGGAGGCCGAGAGCGCCGAGTACGCCGCCCATGCGTTCACCCTCGACGGCCGCGCCGTCCGGTTCCGGGTGGCGCGGACGACGCCGACGAAGGTCGGTCAGTTCGTCACGGTGTGGAAGAGGTCCCCCGGCGGCCCCATCCAGCCGTTCGACGCGGCGGATCCCGTGGACCTCTTCGTCATCAGCAGCCGCGACCAGGGCCACTTCGGCCAGTTCGTGTTCTCCATGGACGCGATGCGCCGGCACGGAGTGGTCTCCGTGGACGGCGCCGGCGGCAAGCGGGCCCTGCGCGTGTACCCGCCGTGGGTGACCGTGCCCAGCCGCCAGGCCGCCCGTACCCAGGCCTGGCAGCTGGAGCACTTCCTCGACCTCAGCACGCCCGCCACCACCGACCTCGGCCGGGCGCGACGGCTCTACCACCCCTGACGCGGCCCCGGCCCGGCCGAGGGCACGCGGCTCCGGCGCGGCGCGGACGGGGGAATGCGGGCGGGCCGGCGTGTCGGCGGGGCGGGCGGGGCGCGGGCGCCGTGAGGATCGCGGGATGGGCGTCGTCCTGCCGGTCCTCCTCGCGCTGTTCGCGGCGCTCAGCAACGCGTTGGCCACCGTGCTCCAGCGGAGGGCGGCCCTCACCGTGCCGCAGAGCGCCGGATTCCGGTTCGGCCTGATCCGCGATCTGCTGCGCCGGCCGGTGTGGGTCGCCGGGATCCTCGCCGTGATCGCCGCCGGGGCGGGGCAGGCCGTCGCGCTCGCGACGGGCCCGCTGGCCCTCGTACAGCCGCTGTTCGTGCTGGAGCTGCCGCTCGCGCTGCTGATCGCCTCGCTGCTGGGCCGGCGGCGGCTGCCGCGGGCGCTGTGGCTGGCCGTGGCCGCGGTGGTCGGCGGGCTGGGGCTGGCGCTGGTGGGGGCCTCGCCCGAGGGGAACCTGACGGACGTGCCGCTCGATCGGTGGATCCCGGCCCTGGTGGGGGGCGCGGCGGCCGTCGCCGTCCTCGCCGTGACCGGGCTGCGGCGCCCGCCCGGGCGGGCCAGGGCCTGCTGCCTCGGGGCCGCCACCGCCGTCTGCTACGCGTTCACGGCCGCGCTGATGAAGTCCGCCGTGGTCCGCCTCGGCGACGGCGGCGGCATCGTCGCGTTCCTGACCGCCTGGCAGACGTACGCCTTCGTGGCGACCGGCATCTGCGCCCTGCTGCTGCTCGAACACGCCATGCAGGGCGGGCCGCTGGTCGCCTCGCAGCCCGCGCTGACGCTCGGCGACGCCACGCTCGGCATCGCGCTGGGCGTGCTGCTGTATGAGGAGCACGTCCGGGCGGGCTGGTGGCTGCTCCCCCAGCTGCTCGGCCTCGCGCTGATCGCCGCCGGGATCCTCGCCCTGTCCCGCCCGGAGGTCGGCGCCGAGGCGCCGTAACGCCCGCCGGGGCGCGGTACGCCTCGTCAGGCCGCGGCGCGGCGCAGGACCCTGGTCCGGCGGATCCGCAGCCCTGCGGCGAGGCCCGCGGCGATCACGGCCGCGAGGGCGCCCCCGACGGTCAGGATCCAGGCGGGGACGTCGCCGAAGGTGAGCAGTTCGTCGTGGTAGACGGCCCGGCGGTACGGGGTGTCGGCGGCGGTCCGGCGCAGTTCGTGGTCGCCGTCGATCCGCCCCGGCTCGGGGAACCGCTGGTCGATGGCGGTGAGGAAGGCCGGTTTGCCGTCGGTGAGATCGGCCAGTGAGCCGTGGGGGGTGACGGTCCCGGCGAAGGTCACCTCGGGGGCGTCGCCGCCGATCGGCGAGCTGGGCTCCATCCGGTGGTCGGCCAGTACGTACAGGCCGAGGGACTGGGCGGTCCTGGCCATGCGGGACAGTCGCATCGGGTAGACCAGCCGGTCGCTGTCGAAGCGGATCCGCAGCGGGTCGAGGTTGCCGCGCAGCGGTGTGCCCGGTTCGCGGGGGGCGAGGCGTACGGCCACGTACTCCCACTTCTGGTCGACGTACGGCCGCAGTTCGGTGGAGAGCCGGTCCGGCAGCTCGAAGCCGTTGGACCGCAGCCAGTCGCGCAGTGCGTCGGGGTCGGTGGCGGTGAGGCGGGCGACGTCGAAGTCTCCGAGGCGTTCGCGGCCCACGACGCCGACGGCCGGCGCCCCGGCGCCGGGGAGCGGGGCGCCGACGCCGTCCCGGGAGCCGGCGGAGAACGGCCAGTCGCGCTCGCGCGGCCAGAAGTGGGTACGGGTCTTGCGTTCGGGCCGGGTCAGCGTGGCGAGCTGGTCGAAGACGGCGGCGTCGCCGAGCTCGACGGCGGCCCGGTTCGGCACGGGCATGATCCAGGCGGCCCGCTTGGCGTCGCCCCCGACGGTGAAGCGCATGACGATCTGCTCCGCCCGGCCGTCCCAGCGCACGACGGAGGTCTCCCGGTCGACCCCGATGCGGGCCATCCGGTCGGGGATCATGGCCCCGCACCCGCACGCGTACGCCGGGCTGATCAGGGATCCCAGCTGCGTCGCGAGCAGGGCGAACAGTACGGCCGTAATTCTTCGTCTCATCCACACGGGGTCTGGGACGGCCCGTCGCGCCATACGGTTCCGACCACCGTCGCGGGCCTGCCGCCCGGGCCCTCATACTGTGCGCCATGTGGGAAAACGACATGCCGCAGCGGACGGGGAAGCGACGCCCCGCGCCGCCCCTCAGTCCGCTGATCCCGGATTCCGTGGAGGCGGAGCTCGCCCGGCACGACTGGGAAGCGATCCCGTGCGGCTGCGGGCATTCCGCGAGCCATCTGGTGGGCACCGTACGGGACGCGGCCGAGGGCCATCCGTCCGCGTTCCGCGCCCTTGAGGGCCACGTCTTCTTCGCGGAGGCCCTGAAGCCGCCCGCCCCCGCGGTGTGCGGGGTACTGATGGCGGTGTGGGCCGCGGGCCCGCCCCGGCAGGACACCCGCGAGGCCCTGCTGTGGACGCTGCTGTGCCTGCTGTGCTGCGTGGACGACGGGAGCAGCCACGAGGCCGGGCTGTACGGGCAGTGCGCCGCGTTCATCCGGACCGGGACGGCCGGGCTGCACCGGGAGGCGGCGGGCGGCCCGGCCGCCGGGAACGTCGAGTACGCCCGGGCCATCCTGGACATCCTCGGCATGACCTGACCCGCCCGGAGACGGCCGCCGGCCGGATCCGCGCCAGGGCCTGTCCGGCGGATCCCGCCGGACAGGCCCTGGGCCCCGGGGAGGGGTCAGCGCTTGAGCATGAAGGTGAAGTCCCCGGAGAGCTTGCCGCTCAGCCGGACCGCCGAGACGAGCTTCCCGTCCGTGATCAGTCTCTCGACCTCGGCCCGGGAAAGACCGCACCCCTCGGAGATCAATCGCACCGGCCGGACCGGGATCCGCGCCACGAAGCGGACCGAGACGTCGAGCACTTCGCCGTCCAGGTGATCCGATCCGCCGGTGTCGAGGCGCCAGGCGCCGTCCCAGTCGAGGGCGATGTGATTGCGGCGCCGCACGACCGGATCCTGGAGCAGTTCGGCTGCCAGGCCCGGGTCGTTGTCATGCAGTCGGTCCAGCATCTCGGGTCGTACGGAGCGCACGTGCACCCGCTCCAGGACCGTGAGTTTCGCCGTGTCCCCGCAAGCGGTGCACAGCACGAGGAGCCAGGCGTCGAGGAGCTTGTGGTTGGCGTTGACGCGGAATTTGCCGTTCGCCCGAAAACGCTCGGACGCGCACGTGTGGCATCGGCGGAGAACGAGCGGCAGGCAGGTGGGAGTGACCACCCAGGTATTGAGCACAGAAGTACACCGGTTCCAGTGAGAAGACCGCAGCAGAAAGGAGCGCGGCGCACATGCGCGCCGCGCGACGAATCAGCACTCGGGGGGTCTCACAGGGTGTACAACGGAACGTCCTTGCCTAGACGACTTGTCCGGCAGCACGGTAACGGCCCCCAGCGGGGCGGCTCCACTGGTTTTGCGGCGCCCTATGCGGACGGGCCGCCGTGGGCCGCGGCCAGGCAGCGCCGCAGCAGTTCGGCGTCCGCCTCCTCCAGCGACCGGGCGAACACCCGCCGCGGGGAGGGCGGGACCGGCAGCAGGGAGGGCACGACCAGGACCCCGCAGCCGGCCGCCTCCGCGGAGGCGGCGCCGTCCGGGGAGTCCTCGACCGCGACGCACTCCCGCGGTGCGAGGCCGAGCCGTTCGGCGGCCGCCCGGTACGGGTCGGGGTGCGGTTTGGTGCGCGGGGTGTCGTCCGCGGACAGGGTGAAGGCGAACGGCACCCGGGCCAGCGAACCACCGACCACCGAGTCGACTACCACCCGGGGCGAGGCGCTGACCAGCGCGAACGGCACGCCCTGGGCGGCCAGATCGGTCAGCAGCCCCATGGCGCCGGGCCGCATCGGCGCCCCGGCCTCCACCTTGCGGAAGAAGTTCTCGGTGAGCTCGGCCGCCACCGTGGCGGCGTCGCCCGCGCCGGCCACCCGTACCAGGTGGGCGGCGGTGTCCTCCACCGCGCGGCCCACCACCTCGGGGGCGTCCGCGTCCGTCAGCGCGTGCCCCAGGCCGTCCGCGACCTCCTCGGTGGTGCGCCACCACAGCACCTCGGTGTCGACGAGGGTGCCGTCCATGTCGAAGAGGACCGCGCCGAGCTCGCTCACGCGGGCCTCGCCACGACGAGGACGGGCCGCTCGGTCAGGCCCACGGTCGCCCGCGCGCCGGGGACCAGCGCGCCGGCGTCGCGCGAGGGCAGGTCGGCCTTGACGGAGGTGCCGTCGGGCAGGACCAGGTGGAGCCGGGTCACGGAGCCGAGGAACGAGGCGGAGACCACGGTGGCCGTGCGGTCGGCGTCCGCGTCCGCGTCGGCCGGGACGGGGACGGTGACGGTGACGTTCTCGGGGCGTACGAGGACCTCCACGTCCCGCGTCGCCGGCACCGGGCCGTCCACCGGGAGGCGCGCGCCGACGACCTCCACGAGCCCGGAGTCGGCGAGCCGCCCGGGGAGCCGGTTCATGGTGCCGACGAACTCGGCGACGAACGGCGTGGCGGGACGCTCGTACAGCTCGGCGGGGGCCGCGCACTGCTCCAGCCGGCCGGCGTTCAGCACGGCGACGCGGTCGGCCATCGACAGGGCCTCCTCCTGGTCGTGCGTGACGAACACGGTGGTGATGCCGAGGGAGAGCTGGAGCCGGCGGATCTCGTCGCGCAGGTTGGCCCGGACCTTGGCGTCCAGCGCGGAGAGCGGTTCGTCGAGCAGCAGCACGCGCGGCCGCAGGGCGAGGGCGCGGGCGAGCGCGACGCGCTGCTGCTGGCCGCCGGACATCTGGTGGGGGTAGCGGTCGCCGTGGTCCGGGAGGCCGACCAGGTCGAGGAGTTCGGCGGCCCGCTCGCGGCGCTCGGCCGCCGCCACCTTGCGTACGCGCAGGCCGAAGGCCACGTTGTCGCGGGCGCTGAGGTTCGGGAAGAGGCTGTACGACTGGAACACCATGCCGGCGTCGCGGCGGTTGGCCGGGACCCGGGTGATGTCCTGTCCGTCGACGAGGACTTCGCCGGAGTCGGGCTGCTCGAAGCCGGCGACGACGCGCAGGGCGGTGGTCTTGCCGCAGCCGGACGGGCCGAGCAGGGCGACGAGTTCACCGGGCTCGATGGTCAGGTCGAGGCCGTCGAGGGCGACGGTGGAGCCGAACGCGCGGCGCAGACCGCGGAATTCGACGCGCGCGCCCGCGGCGGTGTCCCTGGCGTCGGCGTCTCCCGGCTTCCGCACGGCGGGAAGGGTGGTGGACATGAGGGTTCAGGACTCCTTGCGGGAGGTGGCGGGAGCGGCGGAGACGGTGGCCGGGACGGTTGCGGCCCGCGACAGGAGGAGCAGCAGCAGCCAGGTGATCACCAGGCTGAGGATGGAGACGGCGACCGACATCCGGGCCTGGGCGCCGGAGATGGAGACGATCCACACGGCGAAGGGCCGGAAGCCGAGGAGGGAGGCGATGGTGAACTCGCCGAGCACGAGGGCCAGCGTGAGGAAGGCCGCTCCGGCGAGGGAGGCCCGCAGGTTCGGCAGCAGCACGCGCAGGACGACGTGCGGCCAGCTCGCTCCGCAGCTGCGGGCGGCCTCGACCAGCGTCGGCACGTCGATGGCGCGCAGGCCGGCGTCGAGCGAGCGGTGGACGAAGGGCAGCGCCAGCACGGTGTAGGCGAGGACCAGGACGACGGGGAAGTCCTCGTTCTGGACGGCCAGGAACGTCTGGTAGAGCGGGGTGCGCGAGAGGTGTTCCGGTCCCCAGCGCAGCACCGTGGTGATGCCGGTGACCAGGGCGATCGGCGGTACCACCAGGGGCAGCATGCACACCACCTCGACGACGGGCCGCAGCCGGGGCGAGCCGATCCGTACGGCGATCAGCGCCGGGACGGCCAGCAGCAGCGACAGCGCGATGGTCGCGGCGGCCAGGCCGAGGGAGAGCAGCAGGCTCTGGGTGAATCCGTCGGCGGCGAGCAGCTCGGTGTACGCCTCGAAGGAGATCCCCCGGCCGGGCACGTGCACGGTGAAGACGAAGGAGGCGATGAGCGGGGTGAGGAAGTACGCGCCCGCCAGCGCGAGGACGGCTCCGCGCCAGACGCGGGGACGGGGGCGGGGACGCAGGCGCGGGCGCCGGGTGCTCGCGCGCGGCGCCGCGCCGGAGGTCCCGGCCTCCACCGTGTCGGGGGCGGTCGGGGTCATCGCAGCCATCGGGCGCTCCGTCGCTGGAGGGGCAGGTAGACCGCCATGACCAGGCCGGCGATCAGGATCATGTCGAGGCCGAGGGCCAGCGCCACGTTCTCCTGGCCGGTCAGTACGTTGCCGGACAGCGCGTCCGCGATCTTGAGGGTGACCAGCGGGACGGAGCCGCCGACGAGGGCGGCGGCCGTGGCGTGCGCGGCGAAGGCGGTGCCGAAGAGCAGCACGAACCCGCCGAGCAGGGAGGGGGCGAGGACCGGCAGGCCGACGTGGCGCCAGAACTGTCCGGCGGTGGCCCCGTTGTTCTGGGCGGCCTCGCGCCACTGGGGGCGCAGTCCGTCCAGCGCCGGGGCGATCACCAGCACCATCAGCGGGATCAGGAAGTACAGGTACACCACGGTGAGGCCGGTGAAGGAGTAGAGGCTCCAGCCGAGGCCGCCGAGGTCGGCGAGCTGGGTGACGACTCCGGAGATGCCGACGGTGGCGATGAACGCGAACGCGAGCGGGACTCCGCCGAAGTTGGCGAGGACGCCGGAGGCGGTCAGCGCGGCGCCGCGCAGGGCGGTGGAGCGGGAGGTGACCACGGCCTGGGCGATCAGGACGCCGAGCAGTCCGCCGACGAGTGCGGTGAGGGCGGAGAGCTGGACGCTGCCGATGAGCGAGCCGAGGTAGGGGCCCTGGAGCGAGCGCGCGAGGTGTTCGCCGGTCGGCCGGACGGCGCCGGTCGCCGGGTCGGTACGGGTGACCGCGCCGAAGGCGATGGCACCGAGCGGGATGCCGAAGCAGAGCCCGGTGAAGGCGAGGAGGGGGAGGGCGGCGAGCCAGGTGCGGGGGCCGCGCCGCCGGCGGCGGTTGCCGCCGGCGGTCCCCTTCGGGTGGGGGGTGGTGGTGGCGGACATCAGCTGACGGCCTTGTCCCACTTCTCGGCGAGGGTGGCCTTGGCCTTGTCGAGCTGCTCGGAGGCCGGGAAGGCCGGGGTGCCCTCGACCTTCGGGAGCTTGGCCACGGCGTCCTTGTCGGCGGTGCCGTCCTGCGTCATGCCGGGGAGCAGCACGGGGCGGGCGTAGCCCTTGAGCCAGAGGTTCTGGCCCTCGGCGCTGTAGAGGAACTCCATCCACAGGCGGGCGGCCGCCGGGTTCGGGGCCTCCTTGTTGATGGCCTGCGAGTAGTACTGGGCGTAGACGCCGTCGGTGGGGACGGCGACCTTCCAGTCGACGCCCTTGCCCTTGAACTGGTCGGCGTAGCCGGCGTTCAGGTAGTCCCAGTCGATGGAGATGGGCGTCTCGCCCTTCTCCACGGTGGCCGGGGTGGACTCGACCGGGATGAAGTTCCCGCTCTTCTTCAGCTGGCCGAAGAAGTCGATGCCGGGCTGGACGTCGGCGAAGGAGCCCTTGTTGGCGAGGGCGGCCGCGTAGACGCCGCCGAAGGCGGAGCCGGACTTGGTGGGGTTGCCGTTGAGGGCGACCTTGCCCTTGTACTCGGGCTTCAGCAGGTCCGCGAAGGTCTGCGGGCAGTTCGGGATGCGGGCGGCGTCGCAGCCGATGGAGACGTAGCCGCCGTAGTCGTTGTACCAACGGCCGTCCGCGTCCTTCTGGGCGTCGGGGATCTTGGCCCAGGCGGTGACCTTGTAGGGGGCGAACAGGTTCTCGGTGGCGCCGCTGCGCGCGAAGGCTATGCCGAGGTCCAGGACGTCGGGGGCGCGCTTTTGGCCCTTGCGGGACTTGACGGCGGCGATCTCGTCGGCGCTGGCGGCGTCCGGGTTCTCGCTGTTGATCTTGATCTTGGGGTACTTGGCCTGGAAGGCCTTGACGATCTCGCCGTAGTTCGCCCAGTCCGGCGGCAGCGCGATCACATTGAGCTGGCCCTCCTTCTCGGCGGCCGCGACCAGGGCTTCCATGCCGCCCAGGTCGGCCACCGAGGTGGCGGCGCCCGGCTGGACCTTGGCCTTGCCGTCGGCGGTGGCGCCGGCGGTCTTCTCCTCGGGTGCGGCGCCGCACGCGCTGAGGGTGGTCAGGACGGCGGCGCTGAGCAGTACGGCCGCACCGCGACGGGCGGAGGAACTGAGCACGGTCTCTCCCGGAGACTAAGGGGGGCATCACTTGTCTGAACAAGTTGGCTCCAGTTCGCCCGTGCCCGCTGTACGGACGGTGAACGGGGGCTGGACCGTGGAGCACGGCTCGACGAAGAGATGCGAATGACCGAAAGAAGTCGTGACAGATCAGCTCCAATGATCAAGGGAACGGCCCCTGGTTAGGGTGGCCGCACACGACGAGGAGCGAGGGGGCACACGCGATGGGCAGGGTCCGCTATCTGGAGATCGCCGAGGCGCTGCGCGCCGCGATCCTCTCCGGCGACTACCCGGTGGGCGCCCAGCTGCCCTCCGAGAGCGACCTGGCCGCGCGCTGGTCCGCCTCGCGCGGCACCGTCCGGCAGGCGGTGGCCACCCTCGCTTCCGAGGGGCTGATCGGCTCCCGGCAGGGCGCCCGGCGGATCGTGCTGCGCCAGGAGCGCCGGCACAGCTTCGGCGAACTGAACAGCTTCGCCCAGTGGGCGGAGGGCGTCGGACACGAGGTCCGCAGCCGTTTCCTGTCCCGGACCCGGCGGCCGGCCACCGCCGAGGAGGCCGAACGCCTCGCGCTGGCACCGGGTACGGAGATCCTGGCCGTGCTGCGGCTGCGCCTGCTCGACGGGGAGCCGACCATGGTGGAGCGGACCGCGTACGCCGACTGGGTCGCGGCGGCGGTCGAGGCGATGGAGCCGGACTGCCGCTCGGTCATGGACGGCCTCGCGGCCGGCTCCGCGATCGTCGCCCACTACGGCGAGCACCTGATCGACGCGCTCGCGGCCGGCAGTGAGGACGCCCGGCTGCTGGGGATCCGGCGCGGCAGCCCGCTGCTGCGCCAACGGCACGTATCGGCCACCAACACCGGGCGCCCGATCGAGTGGTCGGACGACCGCTACCTGGCCGGGAGCGTCACGTTCAGTGTGAGCAACTCGGCGGTGGCCACGCCGCTGGAGCGGCACGCGGGCGACCGCTAGTCCGTCTCCTTCAGGCCGTCTCCTTCAGGCCGGGTCCGGGGCGGCGCGGAGCGTCTCGTCGACGGCGCGCGGCAGCCAGTCGGCGACGTGGCCGAAGCGGAAACCGAGCGCGCCCGCGCGGGAGTTGTCCAGGGCGTACGCGCGGTCGAAGGAGAACGGCGAGGCGGCGGCGCCCGGGGCCACGACCCGGTAGCGGACCGGCCGGCCCAGCCGCCCCGCGATCAGCCCGCACAGCTCGCGCACGTCCAGCGCGCCGTGGGAGGCGGCGTCGACGGCGCCGGTGAAGGTACCCGTCGCCGCCCAGCCCAGGAACTCCGCGATCTCGTGGTGGTGGATGAAGGAGGTCGCGTACGGGGCCGCGTGCACCTCGACCGGGGCCCCGGCGGCGATCCGCCCGACGTAGTGCGCCAGCCGCCCGGTGAACTCCGCCCGGCCGCCGCCGAGTACGTGCGCGGTGCGGACGGCGGCGAAGGCGAAGGGAGCCGGCTCCGCCAGGAACACCTCCTCGGCCCGCCGCTTGCCCTCCGCGTAGCCGAGGGCCTCGGCGGTGGGCGGCGCGGGGTCGTACACCTCCATCGTCGAGGTCATCACGTACCGCCCGGTCCGGCCGGCGAAGACGCGGCGGGCCACGGCCGCCTGGCCGGGCGTGTAGCAGACCTGGTCGACGACGGCGTCGAAGGTGCGCCCGCCGAGGGCGGCGCGGAGCCGCTCCTCGTCGTCCCGGTCGGCGACGAGGTGGCCCACGCCCCGGGGCGGGACGGCGGAGCCCCGGTTGAGCACGCTCACCTCGTGCCCGGCCTCCGCCAAGAGGTTGACCAGGTGCTTTCCGAAGTACCGGCTGCCGCCGATGACAAGAATTCGCTTCATGGGTCCGACCCTGCCGCTGTAGGGTCGCCGGCGGAACTGGCGGCCCACTGAACGCGCGTGAAGGAAAACTGTTGATCGATGTGCAGCGGCTGCGGGTGCTGCGGTCCGTGGCCGAGCACGGCAGCTTCAGCAGGGCCGCCGCCGCCCTGCTCATGACCCCGTCGGCGGTGTCCCAGCACATCGCGGCGCTGGAGCGGAGCCTGGGCCGGCCGGTGGCCGTGCGCAGCACCCGCGGGGTCACGCTCACCGAGCCCGGGCGGCTGCTGGTGGAGACGGCGGAGACGATCACCGCCGAACTGGACCTGGTCCGCCGGGAGATCGACCGGCTGACGGAGCGGCCCCGGCTGACGGTCGCCACGTTCACCAGCGGGGGCCGCCGGCTGCTGCCGGGGGCGCTGACGCGGTGCGTCGGGGCGCATCCGGAGGTGGAGCTGACGGTCCTGGAGGCCGAACCGGAGGCCGCCGTCCCGATGGTGCGCCGCGGCGTCGCCGACCTGGCACTGACATACCACTTCGACGGCCCGCTGCCGCCGCACACCGGGCTGGACCGGACGCCGCTGACGGAGGACCCGCTGTGGGTCGTCCTCCCGGAGGGGCACCGGCTCGCGGGGCGCGAGGCGGTCGGCCTCGGTGAACTCGCGGCGGACCGCTGGGTGCTGGGCTGCCTGCGGACGGAGGCCTTCCTGCGCCGGTACGCGGAGCGGGCCGGGTTCGAGCTGCGGGTGGCCGGCTCCACCACCGACTACTTCTTCGCCCGGACGCTGGTCGCGGCGGGCGTCGGCGTCTCGCTGATCCCGGGGATCGCACTGGCCCCGGAGTCCGCCGGAACCCACCTGGTAAGGGTCGAACCACCGCGTCCCGCCCGGCACATCGCGGTGGTCACCGCCCGCCGCCGGCGGCCGCCGCCGCGGTACGTCGAGGACCTGGTCGAAGCGCTCGTCGAAGCGGCCGGCGCGGCCGGGATGGAGCGCTCGTGAACCACGTACTGGACGTCCTCGCGGAGCTGGCCGGGGGGACGAGGATCGCAGCGGTCCCGCTGCCCCGGATCGCGGCCGCCCCGCCCGGCGAACTCGCGGAGCTGGTCGCGTCGGCGCCCGCGACCGTACGGGCTCTGGTGGGCGAGCGCCACGACCTGCCGCCGGCGATACGCGACGCCCTCGCCGCCGATCCGGACGCGAAGGTGGCCAAGGCCGTCGCCCCGCACCCCGGGCTGGGCGAAGCCCGGTTGCGCGCCATGGTCGCGCGCCACGGCGTGGCCGTCCACGCGCGGGTGGCGGCCAACCCGGACGCCCCGGGCGCCCTGTTGGCGGAGCCGGCCCGGCACGAGCCGCCGGTGCGGCGGGCGCTGGGCGCTATCGCGGAGCACCCGCACGCGACGGCCGAGGCACTGCTCCCCTGCCTGGACGACACGCGGGCCGCCCGCCACGCCGCGGCCCACCCGGCGCTGCCCCCGCAGACCCTCGTGGCCCTCCTCGCCCACCCCGACCCGCGGGTCGCGGAAGCCGCGGCCGCCCATCCGGCGCTGCCGCCCGAGGCGATGGAAGCACTGATCGCGCCCTGATACCGGCCCGGTGGTCGACGGCCCGGTCGGCGGCGCGGATGACGGTGGCAACGCCGCCGCACACCGCTCGGCGGAAGCCCTCCGGCCCTGCCGCGCCGTCCACGGGCCGGGCCCGGTTTCCCAACTCCGAGGCCCGGCGACTAGGTTCGTCGGCTATGCAACGACGGCCCCTCGCACTGGTACTCGACGTCCTTCTGATGCTGCTGGGAGCCCTGCTCGGGATAGCCACCAACTACGCGACGAGCGTGGAGGGCGAGGTGCCGCTGCCGCTGCGGGTGCTGCGCGCGTGGTCGATACCCCTGGTCGGGCTGGCGCTCCTCGCCCTGGCCTGCGGTCAGGTGTGGCTGCGCTGGCTGGA
The DNA here is from genome assembly GCF_003721495.1 of Streptomyces sp. ADI95-16. Lineage (NCBI taxonomy): Bacteria > Bacillati > Actinomycetota > Actinomycetes > Kitasatosporales > Streptomycetaceae > Streptomyces > Streptomyces sp. ADI95-16. The sequence goes on from NZ_CP033581.1 coordinate 1,271,097, forward strand.
GCGGCGCCCGCTGCCCGCGCCGCCGTCGTGGACGGCCGGTCAGCCCCCGTACCCGGGCCTGGAGGCGTTCGGGGAAGCGGACGCGGCCGTGTTCTTCGGCCGCGAGCGGGAGACCGCCGAGCTGGTGGCCCGGCTGCACCCGCCCGTACCGGCCCGGGCCCGGCGGTTCGTGACCGTCGTCGGCCCCTCCGGATCGGGCAAGTCCTCCCTGGTGCGCGCCGGACTGCTGCCCGCCCTGACCGCGCGCCGCTCCCGCTGGCACGCGGGACCCGTCTTCACCCCGGGGACCGACCCGGTCGGCGCGCTCCGGCAGGCGGTCGCCGAGGCCGGGCGGGCGCGGCCGCTCGCGCTCGTGGTGGACCAGCTGGAGGAACTGCTGACGCTGTCGGGGCCCCGGGAGCGGACGGCGTTCGCCGCGGAGGTACGGGAACTGCTGAGCCGGGAACCGAAGGTGTGGCTCGTCGGCACGCTCCGGTCCGACTTCCTGACCGGGTTCCTGGAGGCGGACCTCGCGGAACTCGCCCACGAACCGGTGCTGATCGGCCCCCTCGGGCGGGACGCCCTGCACGAGGTGGTGGCCCGGCCGGCGGCCGCGGCCGGGGCCTCCTTCGAGCCGGGCCTGGTGTCCCGGATCGTCGACGACTGCGGCGGCGGCGACGCCCTCCCGCTGCTCGCGTACGCCCTCCAGGAGCTGTACGCACGCGCCGGCGGCGCCGGGTCCACCCTCACCCACGCGCACTACCGGGAGGCCGGCGGGGTCGCGGGCGCGCTGGTCGGGCAGGCCGACCGGATCCACGCGGCGCTGCTCGGTCCGGGCCCCCGGGAGGGCGCCGACCCGGTCGTGGAGATGCTGCTGCGGCTGGTCACCGTGGAGCGGGGCGAGCCGACGCGGCGGCGCGTACCGCGGGACGAACTCGGCTCCGCCGAGCGGGAGATGGCCGACGCGTTCGTCGCCGGCCGGCTGCTCACCTCGGACGCCGGGACGCTCGGCGTCGCGCACGAGGCGCTGCTGCGGCAGTGGCGGCCGCTGCGGCTGGCCGTCGCGGACCGGCTCGACCAGCTGCGCCGCCGGGCCGAGTTGGAGCGCTGGGCCCAGGAGTGGGAGTTCGCCGGGCGCGCCGGGGCCTACCTGCTGACCGGTGAGCGGCTCCAGGCGGCCCGGGCGTGGCAGGCGGGCGCCGGGGCTCCGCTGTCCGGGCTCGCGGCGGAGTTCGTCGGGGCCTCCGCCCGCTGCGACGGCGACGCCCGGGCCCGTACCGCGGACGCCGTGGCCGCGCGGGTGCTGGAGAACGTGGAGCGGGAGCCGGAGACCGCGATCGGCATCGCCCACGCCGCGGTCACCGAGTACGCGCCGACACCGGCCGCCGTCCAGGCGCTGCGGTCGGCGGTGGACGCCTCCCGGCTGCGGGCCGTCCACCAGGACTTCGACCGGCCGGTCACGGGCGCGGCCTGGTCCCCCGACGGGAGCCGGCTCGCGGCCTGTTCGGGGGACGGGCGGATCCGGGTGTGGTCCGGTGCCGGGCTGGAATCCGGGGCGGGGGCCGCGTCGGAGACCGGGCCCGGAGCCGGATCCGGTCCCGGACCGGAATCGGAAGCGGGAGCGGGAGCGGACGGAGGGAGCGGCTCCGCGGCGGCGCCGGTCGAGATCCCGGTCCCGGGCGACTGGCCGCGCGCGGTGGCCTGGTCCCCCGACGGCACCCGGCTGGCGTGCGTGACGCGCGACGCCCGCCTCACGCTGTGGTCCACCACCACCTGGCGACCGCTGAACACCGTGAGCCAGCCGGACATGCGCGGCGGGGGCGGCGGCGCCGGACTCTCCGTGGTGGCGTTCTCCCCGGACGGCCGGCTCCTGGTCACGGGCGGCGCCGGCCCGCTGCGGCTGTGGCACACCGACACCCTCACCCTGGCCGGGACCCTCGTCGGGCACGCCCGCATGCTGTGGAACGCGGTCTGGTCGCCGGACGGGACGCTGCTGGCCGCGTCCGGGAAGGACCGCCGGGTGCGGATCTGGCGGGTGGCGGACGGCCGGGTGGTCCGCGTGCTGCGGCACCAGGACACCGTGGCCGCGCTCGCCTGGTCCCCGGACGGCACCCGGCTGGCCTCCGGCTCCACGGACCGGACGGCCGTGCTCTGGGACCCGTACACCGGCGAGAACCTGCGCACCCTGCGGAGCATGGACGGCATCAACTGCCTGGCCTGGTCCCCGGACGGGCGCCGGCTCGCCGCCGGGGACCAGGACCGGGGCGCCCGGATCTGGGACCTGGACGCGCCCGATCCGCAGGACGCCGCGGCCGTCTGGCTGGCCGGGCACACCGACACCCTGTACGCCGTCGCCTGGTCACCCGACGGGGCGCGGCTCGCGACGGCCTCCCGCGACCGGACCGTGGCCGTGTGGGACGCGGGCGCCCCGCGGGCGGTGCTGCGCGGGCACACCGACTCCGTGTGGCGCACCGACTGGTCGCCGGACGGCACCCGGCTCGCGAGCGCCTCGCAGGACGGCACCGTACGGCTGTGGGACCCGGCCGACGGCGCCCCCGCCGGGATCCTGCGCACCGGGGAGTGCGGGGACCTCGCCTGGTCACCCGACGGTACCCGGATCGCCGTGGGACGCCGGGACGGCAGCGCGGCCGTCTACGGGACGGACGGTACGGAGCACACCGCCCTCCACGGGCACCGCGAGGAGCTGTCGGCGGTGTGCTGGTCCCCGGACGGCGCCGGGATCGCGACCGCCTCGCGCGACGGCAGCGTACGGGTCTGGGACGCGGCCGGCGGCCGGCCGCCCCGGGTCCTGTCGGGGCACGCGGACTGGGTGACGGGGGCGCACTGGTCCCCGGACGGGGCGTGGCTGGCGACCTGCGGCACCGACCGTACGGTCATCGTCTGGGACGCGGAGAGCGGCCGGGCCGTCGCCACCCTGCGCGGCCACACCGACCACGTGTGGAAGGTCGCGTGGTCCCCGGACGGCACCCGGCTGGCCACCGGATCGCGCGACCGGACCCTGCGCGTGTGGGAGTTCCCCGGCGCGGCCGGTGCCGGCCCCGCCGCCGGGCCCGTCGTGCTCTCCGGGCACGACGAGCGGGTCCAGGACCTCGCCTGGTCACCCGACGGTACGCGGCTCGCGTCGGTCTCGCGGGACCGGACGGTCCGGCTCTGGGACCCGGCGGGCGGTACGGCCGTCTCGGTCCTCGGCGTGCACGCCGACTGGGTCAACGGGCTGTGCTGGTCCCCCGACGGCACCCGGATCGCCACCGCCTCGCGCGACCGGACCGTACGGCTGTGGACCCCGGCCGGTGCCGATGCCGGGCCGCTGCTCCGGCTGGCCGCCGCCCGGATCCTGCACCCGCCGACGCGGGAGGAACGGCGCGCCTATCAGCTGCCCCCGCGCCCCTGAGCCCCGTCGCCCACGAGTCCACGCCGGCCCGGGGTCCGGCTCCGGCTCCGGGCGCGGCTGCGGCTGCGGCTGCGGACCCGAACCGGAATCCGGCTTCGCCGTGGGTTTCGCCGTGGGTTTCGCCGGGTGGCGTGCGCAGGCCACCGCGTCGGGGGCGGCCTCCAGGGAGCTCCGCGACCGGGGCCGAGGGCTACTCGGCCGGCTCCACGACGCGGCCGTCGCGCAGTTCCACCACCCGGTCGGCGAGTTCCATCAGGGCCGGGTCGTGCGTGGCGACGAGTACGGTCACTCCCTCGCTCCGCACCACCGCCCTCAGCAGCCGCATGATCGAGCGTCCCGTCTCGGAGTCGAGCTGCCCGGTGGGCTCGTCCGCGATGATCAGCGCCGGGTCGTTGGCCAGCGCCCGGGCGACGGCGACGCGCTGCTGCTGTCCGCCGGAGAGTTCGCCGGGCCGCTGCTCCGCGTGGTCGGCGAGGCCGACCAGGGCCAGCAGGGTGCGGACCCGCTCCTCGCGCCGCGCGGCCGCGACCTTGCGCATCCGCATCGGGACGCCGACGTTCTCGGCGGCGGTGAGGACGGGGATCAGGCCGAACGACTGGAAGACGAAGCCGATGCGGTCGCGGCGCATCGCGAGCAGTCCCTTCTCGTCCAGTCCGGCCAGGTCGGTGCCGTCGAGCGTGACGCTGCCGCGGGTCGGGGAATCAAGTCCGCCGACCAGGTTGAGGAGCGTGGTCTTTCCGGAACCGGAACGTCCCTTAAGGGCGGTGAGTTCGCCGCGGCGAATTTCGAAAGAGACTCCGCGCAGGGCGTGAACGGCCCGTTCTCCGGTACCGAAACTGCGGTGCAGATCCTCGGCGACCACCATCGGGGCCAGGATCGGGTCCAGGGTCGTGGTCAGCTGTCGCGTCATGCTGGAATCCCCCTCGATTCGGCCGGTCAATTCCCCCCGGCACACTGCTTTTTCGAATGTGCTCATCATGCACATCCTGCCCGCGAGGCCCTTCCCCTGCCCTTTTCCGTCTGACAGCATCGTCCGCTATCCGGTACCAAAGGTCCGGATCGGGGAGGGTAAGAACAGATGATCGGCTTCGTCGTGCGCCGGTTGCGCGGGCGGTGGCCGCTCGCCGCCGCGGTGCTGCTGACCGCGCTCATCACCACCACCGTGCTGACCGCGCTGCTCGCGTTCACCCGGACCGTGGGCGAGGCCGGACTGCGCCAGGCGCTCCAGGGCCCGGGCCGGGCGCGCAGTGCGGTCGTGGTCACCGGTGACCATCCGCAGTCGGCGCGCGCCGAGGACGACCGGGCCGTACGGACCTTCGCGGCCGACCTGTTCGGCGACCGGCGGGTCGGGGTCGAGAGCCTGGCGCGCAGCCGTTCGTACGGGCTGCCCGGCGAGCACGCCCCGGGCAAGGACGCCGACCTGACCGTGCTGGCGGCGCTCGACCCCGAGCGGGTACGGCTCGTCGCGGGCCGGCTGCCGCAGCCGGCGGCGGGCGCGGACGGCCGGATCCAGCTGGCCGTCCCGCAGACGACGCTGGCCCGGCTCGGGCTGACGGCGGGCGCGCTGCCCGCCGAGGTCCGGCTCGACGACCGGTTCGGCGGCCCGCCGCTCACGGTGCTGGTGACCGGCGTGTACCGGGCTGCCGAACCCGACGCCCCGTACTGGCGGCTCGATCCGCTGGGCGGCCGGGAGATGCGGGTCGGCACCTTCACCACGTACGGCCCGCTGCTCGTGGACGATTCCGTCTTCACCGCGGGCGGGCTGCCGCAGAACGGCCGGAGCTCCCTGCTGACGCCCGATCTCGACGGCCTGCGGCCCGCGGAGGCGGCGGCGATGCGGGAGCGCGCGGTGGGTTTGCAGGCCGGGCTCCAGACCTCGTCGGCGCTCCAGTCACAGACCGAACTCCCCGAATTCCTCGCCGCGTTGGAGTCGGGGCAGGTGGTCGCCCGGTCCAGCCTGCTGGTCGGCGCTCTGCAACTGGCGGTACTGGCCTCGGCGGCGCTGCTACTGGTGGCCCATCTGCTCACGGAGCGACAGGAGTTCGAGCGGGTCCTGCTCATGGCGCGCGGCGCCTCGCGCCGCCGGCTCGGGGCGCTCACCGCGACCGAGTCGGTGCTGCTGGCCCTGCCCGCCGCCGTCCTCGCACCGCTGTTCACCCCGCCTCTGCTCGGGCTGCTGGGCCGGGTGGGCCCGCTGGCCCGGGTGCCGCTGGGCGACACGTCGGGGACCTGGCTGCTGTGGCCGGTCGCGGCGGGCTGCGCGCTGGTGTGCGTGCTGCTGACGACGCTGCCCTCCGTACTGCGCGGGGCGACGGCGGGCGCCCTGCGCCTGGCCGGGCGCCGGCAGGCGCTGGTGGGGAGCGCGGCCCGGTCCGGCGCGGACCTCGCGCTGCTGGCGCTCGCGTTCCTCGCGTACCGCCAGCTCGACCGGTACAGCGGGGAGGGCGGCGTTCCGGCCGGCGGAACGGGGAGCCTGGGGGTGGACCCGGTGCTGGTCGCGGCGCCGACGCTGGCGCTGTGCGCGGGCACCCTGCTGGTCCTGCGGCTGCTGCCGTTCGCGGCGCGGCTGGGCGGGCGGATCGCGGCCCGCGGGCGCGGGCTGGGCCCGGCGCTGGCGGGCTGGCAGCTGGCCCGCCGGCCGGGGCGGGCCACCGGGCCCGTACTGCTGCTGGTCCTGGCCGTCTCCAGTGGTGTCCTGGCACTGGGGCAGCACACCGCGTGGTCCGGATCCCAGCGCGACCAGGCCGATTTCGCCACCGCCGGGGGCCTGCGCATCTCCGAGAGCGAGCTGGCGCCGCTGGGCCGGGGCGGCCGGTACGCGGCGCTGCCCGGCGGCGAGCGGGTGCTCCCCGTGATCCGCTCCCGGCAGGACCTGCCGGGCGGGAAGGCCGGGCAGCTGCTGGCGCTGGACGCCGCCGCGGTAGCCGAACGGGTGCCGCTGCGCGAGGACTTGCGGGACGGCCGGTCGATGAAGCGGCTGTTCTCCCCCCTCGCGGCGGATGCCGCCGGCTCCCCTGGCTCGACCGCCTCGACCCGCACGACCGGCGCGACCAGCACGACCGGCGCGACCAGCACAACCGCCTCGACCGCGTCGACCGCGTCGACCGCGTCGACCGCGTCGACCGCGTCGACCGGCGTCCCGCTGCCCGGGGCCCCGCGCCGCATCGATCTCGACGTGACGGTGCAGCGCACCGGTGACGGGAGCGGGCCCCGCCTCGGCCTGTTGCTGCGCGACCGGTTCGGGCTGACCTACCAGATGCCGATGGTCCGCCTCCCGGACAGCGGCGACGTCACCGCGGCGTTCGACGTCGGCGCCCTGGTCGACGCCCCGATCGGGTCCGCGGCGCCGCCCCTGAGCATCGCCGGGGTGCTGGTCTCCCACAACACCTCCTCGGGCAACGCCGGTCAGCTGGCCGTGCGCGGGATCTCCGTCGCGCAGGACGGGTCCGGTCCGGCGGTTCCCCTCCGGGTCACCGCGCCCGCCTGGACCCTGTCGGCCCCGGCACGGAGCGGCAGCGGCGCCACCTCCCCCAACGGGATCCTGCTGCCGGACGAGCCGAACGCCTCCGGTGGCGCTGCGCCCCTGCTGCGGCTGGGGTACAACGGCGGGGCCGGCTCCGAAGTCGCGGTGACCACCGGCGGGGCCGGCGCCGCCGACATCCCCGGGATCGCCACGCACGCCTATCTCGACGCCGTCGACGCCAAGGTCGGCGATGTCGTGCCCGTCACCCTGGCGGGCACCTCCGTACCGGTGCGGATCACCGCCGCCGTGGGTTCGCTGCCCGCGGCCGGGGACACCGCCGTGGCCGTCGACGCGGCCGCCGCCGGGCGGCTGCTGGCCACGCGCGGCGGGCTGGAGCTGCCGCCGCCCGACGAGTGGTGGCTGCCGGCCGCGTCCGCCCACGACCGCGCTCCCGCCGAGGCGGCCGCCGAACTGCGCGCCGGGGCCCGCACCCAGCGGGTGGAGCTGCGCGAGGAGGTCGCCGCCGGGCTGCTGGACGACCCGCTGAGCGCGGGCCCGCAGGCGGCGCTGGCGGCGCTGGCACTGGCCTGCGCGGTGCTCGCCGCGATCGGGTTCGCCGCCTCGGCGGCGGCCGCCTCGCGGGAGCGGGGCCGCGAGTTCGCCATCCTGCTGGCGCTCGGGGCACCCCGGCGGGACCTGGCCCGGACGGCCGCCGCCGAGAGCGGTGTGCTGGTCGGTCTCGGGGCCGGGGTCGGGCTCGCGCTGGGCGCGGCCATCGTGCACCTGGTGGTCCCGCTGGTGGTGCTGACCCCCGCCGCGCGCCGTCCGGTGCCGGAGGTCCTGGTGGACCTGCCGGCCGGGGAAACGCTACTGCTGACCGCCGCCATCGCCGCGGTACCGCTGCTGTCGGCGGTGCTCGGCAGTACGAGGAACAGGAACGTCATGAACACAGCCGCCCGGCTGCGGCACGTGGAGGAGATGTGACCACCCCGCCGCCCGGCCCGCCGCCCGGTCCCGTTCCGCCGCCCGGCCCCGTCCCGCCCCGGCGGACCCGCCCCACGCCCTGGGTGCGCACCCGGCTGCGGGCGACCCCGACGGCCTCGCTGCTCGCCGCCGCCCTGGCCTTCGTCGCCGTCCTCCTGGCCGCCGGCCTGCCGCGCGCCCTGGACCGGGGCGCCGACCAGGCCCTGCGCGACTACCTGACGGACAAGGGACCCACGGCGGCGAGCCTGTACGCCACCGCCGGCGCCCGGCCCGCCGGCCCCTCCGCCGCGGAACTGGACTCCGTACTGGACGTGCTGCGGGCGAAGACGGGCGACGGGTTCGGCCTCGTTCCCGGCGCCGAGGTGCACGGCTCGCTCGGGCTCAAGACCCGCTCGCTCACCAACCCCGAACTCCCCCAGCCCGAGGCGGTACCGGTCGCCCTCGGCCTCGGCTACCTCAAGCAGGCGCCGGAGCACACCAGGCTCGCCGCCGGCCGCTGGCCGGACGGCGCGGCGCCCGGGAAGCCGGTCGAGGTCGCGCTGTCGCACCGCGCGGCCGAGACGCTGAACGTCCGCGTCGGCACGGTGCTGAACGCGGCCCCCTCCGTGACCGGAGCGACCTCCGCCGAGGTGGTCGGCCTGTACGAGGCGGCCGACGAGGCCGATCCGTACTGGGGCGACCTCCCCTGCCTCACCCGCGCCTGCCTGCGGGTGTACCCGTCCTCCCTGCCCAAGAACTACTGGCAGACCTTCGCCCTCGTCGGCCCCGGCGGGCTGGAGCGGCTGGTCCAATGGGGCGGCGGCGCCACGGACTTCTGGCGGCTCCCGGTGGACACCGGGAGCCTGCACGTCCACGAGCTGCCCGAGACCCGGCGGCAGGTCGCCGCGTACGTGTCCGGCCCCACCGCCACGCAGCTGACGCGGGACGCCAACCGCAACGACCTGCGGATCAGTTCCCGGCTGCCGGCCCTGTTCGAGGAGGCCGAGGCGCGCCGGCAGGCCGCCGCGCCGCTCACCGCGATCGGTCCGGCCGGGGTCGCCGGGGTGGCCCTGGTGGTGTTCTGCCTGGCCGCCGCGCTCACCGGGGACCGGCGCGGGACCGAGCTGATCCTGCTGCTGGCGCGCGGCGGCTCGCGCCCCGAGATCCTGCGCAGGCTCCTCGGCGAGAGTGCCGTGACCGTACTGCCGGGCGCGGTGCTCGCGACCGCGCTCGCGGTGTCGCTGCTGCCGACGCCACGGCTGGCGCCCGCGCTCCTCGCGGCCGCCGCCACCACGCTGTTCGCCCTGCTGGCGTTTCCCGTACGGGCGCTCGTGCTGCTGTCCGCCCGGCGCGGGCGGCCCGCCGCGCGCCGGCGCCTGGTCGGGGAACTGCTCGTCGTCGCGGCGACCGCGGCGGCCGTGTACGAGGTCCGCTCGCGCGGGATCGCCCCGGCCGGGCAGGGCGTGGACCCGCTGCTGATCGCGGCGCCGCTGCTGCTGGCGCTGTCCGGCGGGCTGTTGCTGGCCAGGATCCAGCCCCCGCTGATGGGGGCCCTGGCCCGGAGTGCCGGGCGGGGGTCCGGAGTGATCGGCTTCCTGGGCCTGGCGCGCGCCTCCCGGGGCGCCGGGGGCCGCGGAAGGCCCTCCGTACTGCCGCTGGTGGCGCTGCTGCTCGCCGTCACCACGGCCGGGTTCGGGGCGAACGTCCTGACGGCGGTCGACGGCTCCCGTGCCCAGGCGGCCCGCCAGAGCGTCGGCGGCGACGCCCGGATCGCCGCGGCCGCCGGGGACTCGCTGCCGCGGGCGCTGACGGAGGCGGCCACCGCTCTGTCCGGGGTACGCACCGGCCTCTCGGTGTGGACGGACTCCGAGGCGTTCCTGTTCGGCGCCGGCGGGCAGGGTTCCCCGCGGATCACGGTGGTGGTCGCGGATCCGGTGGCGTACGCGGAGCTGGCCCGGGCCGTGGGGCGCGGGCAGTTCGATCCGGGACTGCTCGCGGGCGGCCCGGCGGCGGACGCCCCGGTACCGGCGCTGTTCAGTAAGGACCTGGCGGCGAAGGCCACCGAGGGCGGCTACCGGCTACGGCTCGGCGGCGGCGAGGAGCTACGGGCGCGGCCCGTCGGGAAGTTCGACGGCACGCCCGCGCTGCCCGGCGCCGGCGCGGCCACGATCGTGCTGCCCGCCGGTCCCGTGCTCGCCCAGGTCCCCCGGGCCGCGAAGCCCAACCTCTGGTTCGGGCTGGGGCCGGTCGCGGACGCCCGGCTGCGGGCGCTCGTCCGGGAGACGGTCCCGGCGGCGGTCGCCGAGCGCCTGCTGATCCAGACCAGTGAGGCCACCGCCGCCGAGCTCGGGCGCGATCCGCTCCAGGCTTCGGCGGGCCGGATCTTCTGGGGTTCGGTCGCCGCCGCGGCCGTCTTCGCGCTGCTGGCGCTGCTGATCACGCTGGCCCGGGCGGCGCCCGAGCGGGCGGCGTCGCTGGCGCGGCTGCGGACCATGGGCCTGCGGCCGCGGCAGGGCATCGCGCTCATCCTCGCCGAGGCGCTGCCCCAGGCCGTCGCCGCCGCCTGCGGCGGAGGCCTGCTCGCCGCGGCCGCCGTCGCGCTCCTCGGCCCCGCCGTGGACCTCTCCTCCCTCGTCGGCACCGCCGTCCCCACCGGCCTGCGCATCCTCCCCCGTCCCCTCACCACCCAGACCCTCACCCTCGCCGCCCTCGCGGTCCTCGCCGTCCTGGCCGAAGCCGCGATCTCCGGACGACGCCAGATCACCACCGAGCTCCGAGCGGGAGACAGCCGATGACCAGCCCCACCCTCGACGACCTGCGCCGCCAGGCCCTCGCCGCGGCCGCCCCGCTCGGCCACGCCGCCGACGCCGCCATCACCTGCGACCGCCTCGTCCGCATCTTCAGCACCGACGGCATCGAAGTCCAAGCCCTCCAGGGCCTCGAACTCACCGTCCGCCAAGGCGACCTCGTCGCCCTCGTCGGAGCCTCCGGCAGCGGCAAGTCCACCCTGCTCAACATCCTCGCCGGCCTCGACACCCCCACCGCCGGCCAGGCCACGGTCGCCGGGCACGACCTCCTCGACATGCCGCCCAAGGAGCGCCTGCGCTACCGCCGCTCCGCCGTCGGCTTCGTCTGGCAGCAGACCACCCGCAACCTCCTCCCCTTCCTCACCACGGCCCAGAACATCGCGCTGCCCATGCAACTGGGGGACCCCCGCCGCAGGTCCGCCCGCGCGCACGCGGCCCGCGTCGACCAGCTCCTCGACGCCCTCGGCATCGGCGACCTCCACGCCCGCCGGCCCGCCGAACTCTCCGGCGGACAACAGCAGCGCGTCGCCATCGCCGTCGCCATGGCCAACGATCCCGCCGTCCTGCTCGCCGACGAACCCACCGGCGAACTCGACTCCGAAACCGGCGCCGCCGTCTTCGAGGCCTTCCGCACCGTCAACCGCGAACTCGGCGCCACCGTCGTCATCGTCACGCACGACCCCCTCGTCGCCGGCGAGGTCCGCCGCACCGTCGCCATCCGCGACGGCCGCACCAGCAGCGAGGTCCTGCGCCGCACCACCACCGACGAACACGGCGAGGAGACCACCACCGAACGCGAGTACGTGATGCTCGACCGCACCGGCCGCGTCCAGCTCCCCCACAAGTTCCTCCAGGCCCTCGGCATGGAACACCGCGTCGCCGTCGACCTCGCCGCCGACCACATCGCCGTCCGCCCCGACGCCACCGAGGACCCCGAGGCCGCCGGGGAGCCCGACGGGACGGGCCCCCGGTAGGCCCCCTCCGGGGCGGGCGTCACTTCCGTGCGGCGGGTGTCGTTAGGGGCTGGGGGTTGACTCTGGGGGCGAAGGGATGACGGAATGCGGCAGTTTCCTCTGGAGATGCACCACTTGGCGCCCGGACGGGTGGTCGAGTGGCGGTTGCGGTCCACGGCGGCGCGGGCCCGTGGCCGGGACGGGGCGGCGGACAGGAGGGCGTCCTTCAACCAGGACAAGCACTTCACCGTCGCCGAGGAGAGCCGCGGGTCCGGCGACCCGGTCGCGTCCTGGCTCGCGGTGACCTTCGAGGTGGCCGGTCCGCTGGACGAACAGGCCCTGGCCCAGGCCCTGCTGGCCTTCGTCCGGCGGCACGAGGTGCTGCGCTGCGAGTTCCGCCGGCTGGCGGGCGAGCTCTCCTGCGCGCCCTTCACGCCCGCCGAACTCGCCCTGGACGCGGTGCCCGTGGGCTCCTTCGACACCTCGGAGGGTTTGCGCCGCTTCCTGACGGAGCGGTTCACGCGCAGCATCGACACGCTGTCCTGGCCGCTGTTCACCATGGGCGCCGTCCTGCGCGAGGACTCGGCGACGGTGTACCTGGCCTTCGACCACATCGTCTGTGACGGCATGTCGATGCCGATCGTCGTCCGCGAGGTGCTGACCGAGTACGAGGCCCTGCGCCGCGGCCTGGACGCCGGGCTGCCGGCCGCCGCCCCGAGTTACCTCGACTTCGCCGACGAGCAGCGCCGTCGCTACCTCTCCATCGACGCGGGCGACGAGCGCCTCGACTACTGGAAGTCGTTCATCGCGCGCAACGGCGAGTTCTTCCCGCGCTTCCCGCTGGACCTCGGCGTGGAGCCGGACCGGATGTACCCGATCGTCAACGAGGCCTCCGAGCTGCTGGACGCCGCCGAGGCCGAGGTGTTCGAGAAGTCCTGTCTCGCGGTGGACGGGAAGCCGTTCATGGGCGTGCTCGCGGCGGTCGCGGTCTGTCTGCGGGAAGCCGGCGGGCCCGGCGTGTACCGCGGGTTCATGCCGGTCAGCGAGCGCGGTCGAGGCCCCTGGAACCAGGCGGTGGGCTGGTTCGTCAACACCATGCCGATCGAGTTCGACGCCTCGCCCGGCCGGGACTTCGGCCAGGTCATGGCCGGGGTCAGGGCCGGATTCAGCGAGATGATCAGCCACATCGACGTGCCGTTCGTCCGGGCGTGGCAGCTGCTGGCGCCCGAGGAGTTCGCCGCCCAGTCCTGGCCGTACCCGGTGAACTTCTTCTCGTACATCGACATGCGCAAGGTCCCGGGCGCGGAACGCCACGGCGACTGGCGGCCCGCCACCCACGTCTGGTCGGCGCGCGCCAACGGGGCCTGTTCCTGGTTCCAGCGGGACGCGGCCGGCCTGCACATGAACTCGCTGTACGTGGACACCCCGGCGGCGCGCCGCACGATGGGCGATTTCCAGGAGGCGCTGCGGCGCACGGTGCAGGACATCGCCCGTGGCGGCGGCTTCCGTCGGCCGATCGCGCTGACCCCGCCCCGGCAGCCGGTGCGGGGCGGCGTCGAGGTCTGACGGCCGGGCGGGCGCGGGGCCGCGTTCAGGTGTCCGACGCCTCGGCGGCGCGCCTCAGCAGCAGGGCCCGTTCCCGGGCGTTGCGGGTGAGGGAGGCGGCCCGCTCGAACTCGGCGCGGGCCTCCGCCCGGCGGCCCAGCCGCCACAGCAGGTCCCCCCGTACGCTCGGCAGCAGGTGGTACGCGCGCAGGGCCGGCTCCCGCGCGAGGGCGTCGACGATCGCGAGCGCCGCCTGCGGGCCCTGCGCCATGGAGACGGCGACCGCCCGGTTGAGTTCGACCACCGGCGACGGGACCAGTTGGACGAGCCGCCCGTAGAGCGCGGCGATGGTCGTCCAGTCGGTGTCCTCGTACCGGACGGCGTCCGCGTGGCAGCCGGCGATGGCGGCCTGTACGGAGTACGGCCCGCTGCCCGCGCGGCCCATGGCCTCGATGCCCCGGCGGATGAGGAGGCGGTTCCACCGGGACCGGTCCTGGTCGGCGAGCAGCACCGGTTCGCCGTCGGGGCCGGTGCGGGCGGTGGTCCGGGAGGCCTGGAACTCCAGCAGCGCCGCCAGGCCGTGCACCTCGGGCTCCTTCGGCATCAGGCCGGCCAGGACGCGGGCCAGCCGGAGGGCGTCCTCGCACAGGGCCGGGCGGACGAGGTCCTCGCCGGCGGTCGCCGCGTACCCCTCGTTGAAGATCAGGTAGATCACTTCGAGGACGGAGGAGAGCCGCTCGTCGCGGTCCGCCCCGTACGGGACCTCGAAGGGCACCCCGGCCTTGGCCAGGGCCCGCTTCGCCCGGACGATGCGCTGGGCGACGGTGGGCTCGGAGGTGAGGAACGCGCGGGCGATCTCCTGGGTGGTGAGCCCGCCCATCAGGCGCAGCGTCAGCGCGATCCGGGCGTCGGTGGCCAGGACGGGATGGCAGGCGGTGAAGATCAGCCGGAGCAGGTCGTCGTCGATGTCCTGCGGTCCGGCCGGTTCCGCGGGCGGGGGGACGTCCTCCAGGGTGCGGCCGACCTCGGCGAGCTTGCGGGCGTAGGTCTCCTTGCGGCGGACGAGGTCGACGGCGCGGTGTTTGGCCGTGGCCATGAGCCAGGCGCCCGGTTTCTCCGGGACACCCGACTCGGGCCACTGTTCGAGCGCGGCGACCAGGGCGTCCTGCGCGATCTCCTCGGCGATGCCGATGTCCCGCACGATGCGGGCGACACCGGCGATGATGCGCGCGGACTCGATCCTGAACACCGTCTCGACCGCTTGGGCCGCCGTCACTGCCGTCACGGCCACCCATCAGAGCAGCCGTGACGAGGCAGGGCAAACGCGGCGCGGTCAGCCTTCGGCGATCTGGCGGAGTTCGGCGCCGACGGTCCACTGCTCGGGGTGGATCTCCAGGAACCGCTTCGTCCACTCCAGGGCCTCGGCCTTGTCCTTGGCCTGGATGATGGCGTAGCCGCCGACGACCTCCTTGGTCTCGGTGAAGGGGCCGTCGGTGTAGCTGATCTTGCCTCCGGACCAGGTGACGCGGGTTCCGTCGGCGGTGGGGAGCAGCCCGTCGGTGCCGAGCATGACCCCGGCCTTGGTCATCTCCTCCATCAGCGCGCCCATGCGCTCCATGAAGTCCGGGGGGAACTCGGTGTCGGCGTTGAGGCTCTGCTCGTCGATGCGGATGAGCGAAAGGAAGCGCGGCATGGTGACTCCTCGGTCGGGAGGCGGGGGCCTTCCCCGCCTCTCACCCCTGCGTCGAACGGGAGGGGCCCGGATCGACAGCTTCCGGGAAATTATTCGGGCCGTCCCCGGCGCGGCCGCGGCGGCGCGGCGCGGGGCCCGGAATCCGGCCCTCCCGGTCCGTGCTACCGGCGAGTAGGATCGCGGGCCCAGGCCCCTCCGAGAGGATTCCCATGCCGCGCACCCCCTCCTCACCCCTGCTGCTCGCCGGTCTGCTGGCCGGCGCGGCGGTGGCACACGCGGTCGCGCCGGAGAAGTTCGACGCGATCGTGCCGCGCTCGCTGCCCGGCACCCCGCGGCAGTGGACGTACGCCAGCGGCGTGGCCGAACTCGCCCTCGCCGCCGGTGTCGCCCATCCTCGGACCCGGCGCGTGGCGGCGCTGGCCACGGCGGCGTTCTTCGTCGGCGTGTTCCCGGCGAACGTGAAGATGGCGGTCGACGCCCGCCGCCGGTCCCCCACCGTACGGGCGGTGGCGGTCGGCCGGCTGCCGCTCCAGGTCCCGCTGGTCCTGTGGGCCCGCAGTGTGAGCCGCGGGGCCGGCCGCGACTGACCGGGCACCGGGCGCATCCGAATCGGCCCCTCCGGCAGAAGAGGAGTACAGAGCCCCCGGACACATGTCGGCGGTCCGGGGGCTCGGTCGCCGCGCTACCGCACGGCCGCACGGCCGCGGCGTCACGGGCTGTCGCCCACCCAGTCCCAGCGCCCCGGATCGGCCGCCCGCCGGCGGTAGTGCGCGCGCCCGCCCGCCCCGTACCTGCCTATCTCGGTGGGGAGCCGGGCCTCCTCGGCGCATTGCGGTTCGCTCCACCCCGTGACGTCCAGGAGCAGTCCGTCGAGCGGACCGCCCACGAGTTCGCCGTAGACATGGCCGGGGCGCGGCCCGGGGTCGGGGTCTTCGTGGTCGGCGCCGTAGACCCGGCGCCGCAGCATCCTGTCGTCCATGCCCCCAAGCTTCACAGGCGGCACTGACAACCGGTCCGTCAGGCTTCGAGGAGCGCCTGCCCCACGTACTCCCCCTCGGCAGCGCCCCGTGGTACGACGAACAGCGCCGAGGCCTCGTGCACGACGTACCGCGCGAGCGCGTCGCCCCGGGCCAGCCGGTGCTGGACGGGGATGAAGCCCGTCCGGGGATCGGCCTGCCAGGCGACGAACAGCAGCCCGGCGTCCGGCGTGCCGTCGGGGCGCAGCCCGTCGTAGTACGACCAGCCGCGCCGCAGCATCGTGGCCCCGGCGTTGCTCCGCGGGGCGGCGAGCCGGATGTGGGCGTTGGCGGCGATGACCGGGACCCCGTCGGGCCGGGCGGCGTCGAGGTCCGCGGGGGTGCGCTCGGCGCCGCCGGTCAGTGGCGCCCCGTCGGCCACCCGCCGCCCGACGGCCTGTTCGCGGTGCTGCGCGGGGAGTCCCTCCCAGTGGTCGAGCAGCATCCGGATCCGGCGTACGACGACGTACGAGCCGCCCTCCAGCCAGCCGGGCACGCCGGAACCGGAGCCGGAGCCGGAGCCCGTGACGAGGATCCGGGCCCGCTGCGCGGGATCGGTGGCCGGGGCCGGATTGGCGGTGCCGTCGAGCTGGCCCATGAGGTTGCGGTGCGTCCCGCCGGCCGGGCGGGTGAACCCGGACATGACCCAGCGGGTGCTCGCGGCGCCCCGGGCGAGCCGCTGGAGGGTGCGCAGCGCGTGTACGGCGACGAGCGGATCGTCGGCGGCGACCTGCACGAACAGGTCGCCGCCGCCCCGGGCGGGGTCGAGTTCTTCGTCGGGGAAGGAGGGCAGCGGGGCGAGGGCCTCGGGCCGGGCGGCGGTGAGCCCGGCCCGGTCGAAGAAGCCCGGGCCCAGGCCGAAGGTGACGGTGAGGGCGGCGGGCCCGGCTCCGAGTGCCACCCCCGTGTCGGCCCCGCCGTCGACCGGCGGCTCGCCCCGGGTCATCCGCGCGGCGGCGGCGCTCCAGGTCCGCAGCAGGGCGGCCGCCCCGGCCCGTCCGGCCCCGGCACCGGCACCGGGGGCGCCGACCGGAGCGGCGAGGTCGAGGGCGGCGAGGTGGGCGTGGGACTGGCGCCGGGTCAGGATGCCCGCCTGGTGGGGACCGTGGAACGCGACCGCGGCCTCCCGGTCGTCGCCCGGGGTGCGCGCGCCGGCCGTGGTCAGTACGGCTGTGCCGGCGGCGAGCGCGCCCAGTCCCCCGGCGCCGAGGACGGCCCGCCGCCCGGGCCGGGAGCCGCCGCCGGTCTCCCGCGGACCCACCGTCACTTCGCCCCGTCGACCACCGGGTCGACGACCCCGACCCACAGCTGGTTGAGCTCGGACACGTACCGGCCGCCCTTGGTGTCCTGCGGTACGACGAGCCGGGGCCCGGCGGCGTCGTCGAAGGCCATGCCGTCCTCGGAGACGGCCAGCAGCACCTGGCTCTTGGCGAAGCCCGGGTCGATCTCGGCCCAGGCGAAGACGGCGCGGTAGTCGCCGCCGCCCGTCGCGGAGACGAAGCCGCGCAGCTGGCCGTTCTTCTTGGCGGCGTCGAACCGCGGCTCGGCCGTCTTGAGCACGTCGTGCAGCAGCACCCCCTGATAGGTGTGCCGCTGCTCGCCCTTGGCGCTGGTGAACTTGACCTCGACCGAGGCCTGCGGCAGCTTGCGCAGATCGGCCAGGGTGACGGAGTACGGCTTGGCGACCTCGCCGCCCACCCGTACCTCACCGGGCCCCAGCGGGGCGACGGAGGCTTTCGCCGAAGCCGAAGCCCCGGCACCGGCCCCGGCCCCCGCGGACGGGCTCGCCGAACCGGCCCCCGCCGCGCCGCCCTTCGCGCCGTCCGCGCCCTTCGTGTCCGCCGACTGCCCGCAGCCCGCCAGGAGCAGCGCCGCCGCCGCGAGCGCGAGGCCCGCTCTCCGCTGGTTCTGCCTGCCACAAGTCATGGACGACCCCTCCCGACGCACCGATCAACTACCTCGCATGTGCAAGGCGATCGGCCCCCTGATGGCGGAAATGCCGTGCGCAACATACATCAGCGGACGCATCTGCCCTACCTCTCGCGAAGCGTCCTGGAGCATCGACCGGAACACCCCCCGCGGACCCCCCGGAACCGGCCGCGCGCCTTGGCGCAAACACCCACTCCGGAGGGCGGCGATGATGGTCACCCACGCCGGATGAGCACGAGCAGGAGCCCCACCCATGGCACGTCGGATCCATCAGCCACTCGAAGACCAGGAGTTCGACTTCATCCTCTCCATGGCCCCGGGGCCGGTTCTCGCCTATTTCACCGGCACCTGGCCGAAGGCCGCCGAGGCCTGCCGGGCGATGGACGCCGTGGTCGGCGAGCTC
This sequence comes from Streptomyces sp. ADI95-16, assembly GCF_003721495.1. Classification (NCBI taxonomy): domain Bacteria; kingdom Bacillati; phylum Actinomycetota; class Actinomycetes; order Kitasatosporales; family Streptomycetaceae; genus Streptomyces; species Streptomyces sp. ADI95-16. Next base: position 1,289,260 of record NZ_CP033581.1, read on the forward strand.
GCCGAGGAGTACGGGGCGCGGCTGACCGCCGTCCGCACCGACATGACCCGCTGCCCCGGGACGACCAGGCGCTTCGAGGTCACCGGCGCCCCCACCGCCGTCCTGGTCAGCGCCGGCGAGGCCGTCGCGAGCCAGGCCGGGCCGATGACCGCCGAGGAGTTCCGCGCGTTCCTGAACACCCACCTGGGCGAACTCGGATGATGTGGCCGAAAGTGGCATAGGTGGGATAGGTGCCCAAGGCATGTAATGGAGTCCGGAACGACGGAACCATCGCTTGCGAGGTGCTGGAATGTCAGAAACCGTTGCCTTCCCCCAGGACCGGACCTGCCCCTACCACCCCCCGGCCGCCTACGAGCCCCTGCGGGAGGGGCGGCCCCTCTCCCGGGTCACCCTCTTCGACGGCCGCTCCGTGTGGGTGGTCACCGGCCATCCCGAGGCCCGCTCCCTCCTCTCCGACGGCCGGCTCTCCGCCGACCGCCAGAACGCGTCCTTCCCCACCCCCAGCCGCCGCTTCCAGGGCCTACAGGACCGCCGCACCGCCCTCCTCGGCGTCGACGATCCCCAGCACAACACCCAGCGCCGGATGCTGATCCCGAGCTTCACCCTGAAGCGGACCGCCGCCCTGCGGCCGCGGATCCAGGAGACCGTGGACCGGCTGATCGACGCGATGGTCGCCCGGGGCCCGGCCGCCGAGCTGGTGAGCTCCTTCGCCCTGCCGGTGCCCTCGATGGTGATCTGCGCCCTGCTCGGGGTCCCGTACGAGGACCACGAGTTCTTCGAGGCCCAGTCGAGGCGGCTGCTGCGCGGCCCGGAGGCCGCGGACACGCGGGACGCCCGCGATCAGATCAACGGCTATCTGGCCGGCCTGATCGAGCGCAAGCGGACGGACCCGGGTGACGGACTGCTGGACGAGCTGATCGCGACGCGCCTGGAGACCGGCGAGACGGACATCGAGGAACTCGTCTCGCTCGCCGCGATCCTGCTGATCGCGGGGCACGAGACCACGGCGAACATGATCTCGCTCGGTACGTTCACCCTGCTGCGGCACCCGGAGCAGCTGGCCGAGCTGCGCGCGGAGCCTTCGCTGATGTCGGAGGCCGTGGAGGAGCTGATGCGGTTCCTGTCGATCGCGGACGGGATGCTGCGGGTGGCCACCGAGGACATCGAGATCGGCGGGGTGACCATCCGCCCGGACGACGGGGTGGTCTTCTCCACCTCCGTCATCAACCGCGACGACGCGGTGTTCGAGAACCCCGACGCGCTGGACTGGCACCGGCCCGCCCGGCACCATCTGGCCTTCGGTTTCGGCATCCACCAGTGCCTGGGGCAGAACCTGGCCCGGGCCGAGATGGAGATCGCGCTGGGCACCCTGTTCGACCGGCTGCCCGGGCTGCGGCTGGCGGCCGAGCCCGATCTGATCCCGTTCAAGCCCGGGGACACCATCCAGGGCATGGTCGAACTCCCCGTGGCGTGGTGAGCGCCGTGCGGATCTCCATCGACACGGGCGTCTGCATCGGCGCGGGCCAGTGCGCCCTGACCGCGCCCGAGGTGTTCACGCAGGACGACGACGGGTTCAGCGAGCTGATGCCGGGCCGGGAGGACGGCGCGGGCAGCGCCCTGGTGCGGGAGGCGGCCCGGGCCTGTCCGGTCTCCGCCATCTCCGTCTCCGCCCGGGAGACCTGAGGCCGGCCGGGCTCAGCGCTCCAGCAGGGCGACCGCCTCGCGCTCCAGGGCCGCGGAGCGGTCCACGAGGTCGGCGCAGGCGTCGAACAGGGCCCGCCGCGCGGCCGCGTCGGAGTCCGGCGCGGCCGTACGGGCCAGCTCGGCCAGGCGTGACCAGTGGCGGCCGGACTCCCGGAAGAGCCCGGCCGCCTCCGGCCGTCCGGCGAGGTCGAGGAAGTCGGCGTACAGCGGCCGGGTGGCGCCGGGGGCGGTCCACTCCCGCTCCAGGCAGGCGTCCAGCCGGCCGGTCCCCGCCGCGAAGGCCTCCGGCGTGCCGAAGCGGCGTTCCCAGCCGGCCTCGGTGCGGGCGTCGCGCAGCTGCGCGGCGAACCTCTCCATGCCGGAGAAGCCGAAGTTGACGTCGAACCGGTTGCCGAGGACGGGTCCGGTGAAGCGGGTGACGGTGGCGGCGACGGCCCCGTCGACGTCGGGCCCGGCGGTGGACCGCCCCGTGGGCACGACCATCTGGTGGTGGCCCTTTCCGTGCCCGGACCAGGCGGCGCCGAACTCCTCGCGGCCGATCCGGTACGGGGTCGCCGCATCGTCCTCGACGTAGAGGTCCTCGCCCTCGTACCCGGCCACCACCACGGTGTAAGGGTCGGCGCCGGCCATCTCGGGGCTGACGGCGGCGCCGTGCCAGGGCAGCCGGGACCTGTCGACGGTGCAGAACACCGGCCACCCGGCGTCGAGCGCGGCGCGCACCCGGCCCCAGCGGGGTTTGGTGCTGCGGGTGGCCTCGTAGGGGACGCCCAGGCGGCCGAGGGCGACCTGGACCCAGGGCTCGGGGTGGGCCTGGGCGACGATCGTCGGGATCGGCGGCCGGCCCGGGTACTCGAAGACGAAGTACATGAAGCCGACGCCGCCGGCGAGGCCCGCGAGGAGCACCTCGTCGTGCACGCCGCCGAGGGCGTGGCGGATCAGGGAGCTCTCACGGTGGCGTCCGGTACCGAAGTCCTCATACACGAGCACGGTCATGCGGCCACCCTATCCGCTCCCGAGAGTTTCTGGACACCTGTCCAGGAACTCGCTACCGTGAGCCGCCTCAGTCGCGCACGCCCCACAGAGCGGAGATCACCGTGCACACGGTCGCCCAGGTCCTCATCGGCATAGTCGCCGCGCTCCACGGCTACTTCCTGGTGCTGGAGATGTTCCTGTGGCAGCGGCCGCCCGGCCGGGCCCTGTCCGGGTTCGACGCGGACACCGCCCGCCTCACCGCCCCGCTCGCCGCCAACCAGGGCCTCTACAACGGCTTCCTGGCCGCCGGCCTGGTCTGGGCGCTGGTCATCGATTCGCTCTCGACGCAGGTCTTCTTCCTCGTCTGCGTGATCGTCGCCGGGCTGTACGGGGCCGCCACCGCCAACCGGCGGATCCTGATCGCACAGGCCCTTCCCGGTGCCCTCGCCCTGGGCGCGGCGCTGCTGGCCGCGTGAGCCCCGAGGACCCGCGCACCGCGCGGACCAGGGCCCGGCTGCGCGAGAGCCTGTTCGCGGAGTGCGCGGACCGCCCGCTCGGCGAGGTCAGCGTCTCGGCGGTGGTCCGCCGCGCGGGGATCGGCCGCGCCACCTTCTACCTGCACTACGAGGACCTCCCCGCGCTGGCGGTGGACGCGTGCGCCGAGGTGGTGCGCGCCGCGGTCGACGCCCTGCACGCCTGGCAGACGGAGCCCGCCGCGCCGCCCCCGGCCCGGCCGCCGGCGGCCCTGGCCGGCTTCCTCGCGGGCGCCGCCGAGCACGGCGCGCTGTACCGGACCCTGCTGCTGCCGGGTGGCGGCGGGCCGCTGGGCGAGCGCCTGCACCGGGAGCTGCGGGCCCGCTCCCGCGCCGAGCGGGCGGCGGTGGGCGCCCCGCACCCCGATCTGGTCGCCTCGGCCGTCGCCGCCGCCTTCACCGGCGTCCTCGCGGACTGGCTGCACGGGCGGATCCCGGCGGCGGGCCCCGAGGAGCTCGCGGAGCTGGTCTGGCGACTGCTGAAGGGCCTCCACCGCGCGGTGTGAGGACCGGGCCGGCCGCCCCGCTCCGGTCGTCGCGGCACGCGCGAGCCCCGCCGGGCCGACCCGGCGGGGCTCACCCTCACGGACTGGACTCGTGAAGCGCCGTCAGATGCCGACCACCCGCTCCGCCTGGGGGCCCTTGGGGCCCTGGGTGACGTCGTACTCGACCTTCTGGCCTTCGGCCAGCTCCTTGAAGCCGGTGGTCTGGATGGCGGAGAAGTGCACGAACACGTCCGGGCCGCCGTCGTCCTGCTGGATGAAGCCGAAGCCCTTTTCCGCGTTGAACCACTTCACGATGCCTGTTGCCATGGGTACTGATCCTTCTCAACGTTCCACTGCGGGCCGCACGCGCGGCCGTCTCGATAGTGCCCGGGTGTCACCCCCGCCACACCCCGGGCGCGGCCAACAGGGGGTTATCGAACTTATGGGCGCCTCGTACGCGGATCGGGGGATCGCCGGCTCCGGCAGCGGCCGGAGTCCGGCGGCCGAGGCCCCCTGACCACCGCCCCGTGACCACCCTCGCCGGCTGGTAAAATGGCCGGGAAACTTGAAGCGCGGGGCGCCTTCGCCCGGTGCGGACACGTACGACGAGCCGGGGCCCGTACCGAGGGGTACGGGCCCCGGCTCGTCTCCGTTCACCACCCTGTCCGCATTCCGCGTGCGCACTCCTCACGGAAGGTTCTGCATGAAGAACCCGTCACCTCATGGGCGTTTCGGCATCAAGGCCGGAGCGAAGGCAGGCACCAAGCCGGGCGCCAAGGGCTCCGGCAAGGCACCCCGGACCCTCGGACCGCAGGGCGAGTTCGCGATGCCCGCGACCCTCACCCCGGCGCTGCCGCCGGTGGCGGCCTTCGAGGAGCTCGGCCTGCCCCCTGAGCTGATGACGACCATGACCGGCCTGGGGGTGAAGGAGCCGTTCCCCATCCAGGCGGCCACGCTCCCGAACTCCCTCGCGGGCCGGGACATCCTCGGGCGCGGCAGGACCGGCTCCGGCAAGACCCTCGCCTTCGGGCTGGCCCTGCTGGCGCGCACCGCGGGACAGAAGGCCGATCCGAAGCGACCGCTCGCGCTGGTCCTCGTACCGACGCGCGAGCTGGCGCAGCAGGTCACCGAGGCGCTGACCCCGTACGCCGAGGCGCTGGAGCTGCGGCTGGCCACGGTGGTCGGCGGGCTGTCGATCGGCAGGCAGTCGGGCGCGCTGCGCACCGGCGCCGAGGTCGTCGTGGCCACGCCCGGCCGCCTCAGCGACCTGGTCGGGCGGCGTGACGTCCACCTGGAGCGGGTGAAGATCACCGTCCTCGACGAGGCCGACCAGATGTGCGACCTGGGCTTCATGCCCCAGGTCACCGAGATCCTGGACCAGGTCCACCACGCCGGGCAGCGGATGCTGTTCTCCGCGACGCTGGACCGCAACGTGGACCAGCTGGTGCGCCGGTACCTGAAGGACCCGGTCTCGCACTCGGTGGACCCGCAGTCGGCCACGGTGTCCACGATGGACCACCACGTCCTGCACATCCACGCGGCCGACAAGTACTCGGCGGCCACCGAGATCGCCGCCCGCGAGGGCCGGGTGCTGATGTTCCTGGACACCAAGCACGGCGTCGACCAGTTCGTGAAGCACCTGCGGGCCATGGGCGTGCGCGCGGAGGGCCTGCACAGCGGCAAGTCTCAGCCGCAGCGCACGCGGACGCTCGCCCAGTTCAAGACCGGGGCGGTCACCGTCCTGGTCGCGACCAACGTCGCCGCGCGCGGCATCCACATCGACGACCTCGACCTCGTGGTCAACGTGGACCCGCCGGCCGACAGCAAGGACTACCTGCACCGCGGCGGCCGCACGGCCCGCGCCGGCGAGTCCGGCAAGGTCGTCACGCTGGTCACCCCCAACCAGCGCCGCGACATGGTGCGCCTGATGTCCGACGCGCGGATCCGGCCGACGATCACCCAGGTGCGCTCCGGCGAGGCCGCCCTCAGCCGGATCACCGGCGCGAAGGCCCCCTCCGGGGTGCCGCTGGCCGGAGCCGCGCCCACCGACGCCAAGGGAAGGCCGTCCGGCTCCGACCTCGGCTTCCGGGGCATCGGGACCCGCCCGGGCCGGCCCGGCAAGGGCAAGGAGTCCCGTAAGACGACGGAGGCCCGGCAGGCCGCCGAGGCCCGCCGCGCGGCCCGGGTCCGCAAGGGCCTCTGAGCCCTGCGGCCCGCAGCCGCACGGACGACGGCGCCGGCCCCCGAGCGGGGGCCGGCGCCGTCTCGGCGTTCGGCGACGGTCAGCGGCGGTCAGCGGCGCCGTTTGCGCTCCGCCACGATCGCGCGGGTGACGACCGGCGGGAGCAGGTCCTTGGCCAGCGCGCGCCAGCCGCTCGCCGTCCCGCGCGCGGGGGCCGCCGCCACGGGCGTACGGACGGGAGCCGCGGCGGGGGCGGCCTCCGGGGCCGGGGCGGGGCGCAGCGGCTTCGGCGGCTCCGGGGCGACGAGGCCCTTGTCGCCGATGCGGACCAGCGGCCGCCCGGCCACGGTCTCCACGCCGTGCCAGACGCCGTCGAGGCCCTCCAGCCAGGTGCGCAGCTCCTTCTGGAGGGGCTCCGGGTCGTCCCAGGTCGCGTACAGCTTGTTCGGCGAGATGCAGATGACCCGCAGGTCGCCGGAGGCGACCGCGCCCCAGACCGCGGCGGCCACGCCGGGGCAGTGCGCGGCGCGGTAGTCGTCGAAGACCACGACGGCGCCGGGGGCGGCGAGTGTCCGCGAGGACACGACGTCCTGGACGACGTGCTCGTAGAGGTGCGAGGCGTCGATGTGGACGAAGCGGCAGCTGCCGGCGCGCACCGTGGCGGTGACCACGGAGGTCGGGGCCTGGATGACGGTGGGCAGTTCCTCGTGGAAGGCGGTGTAGTTCGCCTCGAAGGCCCGGCGGGTGAGGGTGGAGTACGAGCCCCGCATCTCGGCGAGGTTGGCGTCGTCCGGCGCGGGCGAGTCGAAGAGGTCGCAGACGGTGAACTCCTCGCCGTCCCGCAGGTACTGCCCGAGGAAGATCGCGCTCTTCCCCATGTAGACGCCGAGCTCCGCGATGTCGCCCCGCTGGTCCGCGTCACGGTTCTGGCGGGTCAGGAACCAGTCGAAGAGCGCCTGGTCGTACGCCGAGAACCAGCCCTTGACCTGGCCGAACGCCGTGGGGACCGGCGGGGCGGGGGTGGTGGCGGACATGGGTGAAGCCTGCGACACGGAGAGTCCTCCCGTAGCGGAGTGGCATCGGACAACACTGAGCACCGGCCGGGTACGCAGACCATAGACCCCCGAATGGGCGCACGAGGCGGTTCTTCGGCGCCAGGGGTGGAATGACACTCACCGTTCCGCGGGGCGACACCTGCCCGAAGCTCCGGCGTCCGCCGCGGGCCCGGAACCGCGCGGCGCCGGGCCGGAGCCCGGAGCCGGGTGTCAGAGCGAGGGGCGCCGCAGCAGCCGCTGGGCGGCGGCGTGGCGGACGCGGCGGGTGCGGCCGGTGTCGGCGAGCAGGCGGAGCGCCTCGTACGAGGTGAGGAGCGCGACGGCGGTCCGCTGGCACCAGTCGGAGGCGCCGGAGAGCTCGGCGGCGGACCAGGGCTCGCCCTGGTTGACCGAATTCAGCAGGCTCCACTCGCGCAGCCTCGCCACCGGGAAGGCGCGGCCTTCGAGGGCGGCGCCCACGGCGCGGGCCCAGTCCTGGAACCGTTCGTCGGCCAGCAGCCGCGCGGCCCGGCGGTCCAGATGGGTCACCACGGCGCTTTCGGCCATCACCCGGTCGGGATCGCGCAGGACCGCCGCCACCCGCTCGGCCTCGTCGGCCTCGTCGGGGGCGGCGGCCAGGGAGGCGAGGTGCAGGGTGTAACGCCAGTACTCGGGCGGCTCGGCGGGGCGCACCGGGCCGCTTCCCCCGCGTATCAGGTTCTCGGCTGTCCCCATCCCCCCATTCCACACGACGGGGGCGCACGCCCGGCGCGCGGGGGGCGGTCAGGGGCGCGGGCGGCCCGTCAGACCTGCTCGAAGTGGAAGGACTTGATGAAGCAGTCGCGGGGCTGGCCGATCGCGAAGAGGACGCAGTTCACCAACGACTGGGCGGTGAGCGGGTCCTTCGCGGTGCGCGGGGCGTTCTCCCAGGCCTCGGAGAGCGGGTCGTGGTTGTCGAAGTCCGGCGGATAGAGGGAGATCACGCGGACGCCCTGGTCGCGCAGTCGGCGGGAAAGGATGTCGGTGAATCCGGCCTGGGCGCTCTTGGCCGCGTAGAAGGCGTCGTGGGCCTCGGAGCGGTGGTGGCCGCTCTCGCCGCAGCCGGAGACCATCGTGACGATGTCGGGCTTGGCGGAGGCGAGGAGCAGCGGCAGGAAGGCCTTGGTGGCCAGGACGGTGCCGGTGGCTCCCGAGGCGAGGGTGTCGACGACGTCCTCGTCGGAGGCGGACAGCAGGTCGGTGCCGTGCTGGTAGCGGGAGCCGTTGTTGAGAAGGACGTCGATGTGGCCGGTGCGGGCGGCGACCGCGGCGGCGAACTCCCTTACGGAGGCCGGGTCCGTGAGCTCGCAGGCGAAGGCGTGGACGCGGTCGGCGTCCACGCCCTGCGCGCGGATCTCCTCGCGGACGCGTTCGGCGGCGTCGAGGGTGCGGGCGGAGAGGAAGACCTCGGCGCCCAGGCTCGCGAAACGCAGGGCGAGGGTTCGCCCGAAGTCGCGGCCGGCGGCGGTGATGACGACACGGTGGTGTTCGAGTGTCATGGCGGCGCTCCTGATTCGTGGTCGATACACATGATCTCAGGTGCGGGGCAGGCCCGTTCGGGCGGGACCGGTCGGCCGGGTCCGGTCGGCCGGGTCCGCGCGGCCGGGTCCGGGTGCGGCCGGGTGCTGTCGGGGCCGGGTGCGGCCGGAGTGCGGGCTCCGGGCCGCCCCGTCCGCTCGGTCAGTGCTCGTGCGCCTCGTGGCCCCCGTGGCCCTGGGTGCCTTCGTGCTCCGGCTCGGGCAGCGGGGCGCCGGTCTCCAGCAGGGTCTTGAGGCTGGAGGCGAGCATCGGCCAGGCGCGGCCGCACATGCCGATCAGGGTGCCGCCGGGGGTGAACCCCTCATGACGGACGGTCAGCCGCGCGAGGGTGTCGCCCACCGGCTCGATCTCGTACGTGACCTTCGTGCGCGGCTCCCGCTCCAGCTCGGCCCGCAGCTCCTCGGAGATGCCGACGGCGGCGGCCCACTGCGGGGTGAAGGTGTGCCAGGTGTAGGCGAGCATCCGGTGGGGGACGCAGGCCAGGACCACCTGGGCGGGGTCGGTGGTGCGGGCCCCGCGCTCCACCCAGGCCATGGCCGAGCCCACCGTCCAGTCCGTCTCGAAACTCAGGCCCCAGTAGCGGCGGGTGAAGGCGGGCTCGGTCAGGGCCTGCCACACCCGGGAGGGGTCGGCCTGGATGTAGAGGGTGTAGGTGATCGCGCTGTCGCTCATGGGGCCATGCTGCTGGACCGCGGCCCGCGCGCCCGGGATTTCGCCGGTCGCGGCGGCCACGGCGGCGAGCGGCTCCCCGCCGCCCCGGCCGGGACGGCGGGGCCCGCCGGGTCAGAAGTGGCGGCCGTCCTCGGAGAGTTCCTCGGGCGGGGTCCGGGGCGGGGCCGGGAGGCGGAGGCGTTCACGGGCCTCGTGCACCGAGGCGAGTTCCCGCAGCCCCGCCGGGCCCCAGTCGCTGAGCTCCCGGACCTGTTCGGGGGTGGCCAGCAGTCGGGCGTACGCCGGGTCGGCGGCCGGGGGCAGGGCAGTGAGGCGGGCGGCGGTACGGGCGTCGGCGCGGGTGGGACCCGCCGCCCCGGCCTCGTGCCGGTAGCCCAGCGGGTGGGCGCCGGCGGTGGGTCCGGCCGTCGGGGAGGGGAGGTGGGCGGCGCCGGTGGCGCGGGCGATCAGCAGCAGGACGCGGCCGTCGGGTGCGAACAGCCAGCCCGAGCGCTCCCGTACCGGCAGGTGCGCGGGGACGGGGCCGGGGTGCCAGGCGGCGCGCTGGGGGACGCGGCGGGTGCGCAGGGCGCCGAGCCGGTCGAGGGCGGTGGGCGCGGTGGGACGGCCGTCCTCCAGCAGGGCGGGGCCGGCGCCGCCCACGCGGGCGCGCAGGGCGGACAGCGCGCGGCGGGCGTCGCCCGAGTCCATCAGGGCGGGGAGGTCGGCCGGCTCGGCGAACTCGATGCCGGTGATCTCCTGGGCGGGGAGGCGGACGGCGTCGATCCGGTCGGGGGTCCAGGTACCGCCGTCGTAGACGTGGAGGATCTCCCCGGGGAAGCACGTCTCGGGCGGGAAGCCGGGGGTGTCGGCGGGGATCCAGTCGACGGCGAGGCCGTGCGGGTAGTGGCCGTCCACGCCGAGTTCCTCGCGCATCTCGCGGGCGGCCGCGGCGGCGGGTGACTCGCCGGCGTCGACGGCGCCGCCGGGCATGAGGCGGTCGGGCCGGTAGTCGACGGTCTGGAGCAGGACCCGGCCGTCGGTGTCGGTGACGAGGACGAGGGCTCCGGTCCACAGGGCGGCGCGGGAGGCCCCGTACTCCGCCGGGGTCATCCAGGTCCCGGACCGCTCCGGCGCCGCGGCGGCTCCGGTCACCGCAGCTCCGACCACGGCCGCTCCGGTCACCGCAGCTCCGGTCACCGCAGCTCCGGCCACACCGGCTCCGACCACGCCGGCTCCGACCACTGCCGCTCCGGTCACAGCGGCTCCGGCCGCGGCCGCCGCTGCCCCTTCGGGCGCCTCTTCCGCCGCGTGCTCCGGCGCGTCTGGCGCCGCGTCCTCGGTCACGGCCTCGTCGGTCAGCTGCGGCATTGGAACTCCGTTCACCGTGGGTGGACCCGCCTGCTGTGCAACAGCGGGCACCGTCCCCGGGTTACGGCGGGACGGCCGGTACCGGCCCCTCCCGCGCCGCCCCCATACCTCCTTATTGCCGGGTTATGTCGATCTTGCTACGGTCCATCCCGCGGACCGACGGCGTGAAGAACCGTCGGTCCGACCACGTCACCGCCCCGGCGCGGAGCCCCGGACGCCGCCCCGGCGGACCGGGCCGGGCCCGGTTCACCCGTCCGCGTGACGGTCCGTACGCCCGGGGCACCGGTACGGCAGGGTGGGCGGATGCAGCTGCGCCGGACCCTGCCCCTGACCCTCGCCGCGCTGGCACTGACCGCCGGATGCATGACGGTACGGCCCGCCGGACCGCCGGGTCCGGCGCCCGCGGCGGCCCGGTCCTCGGTGGCCCGGCCGGCGGCCGCCCCGCTACCGGAGCCCGTGGCACTACCGCTCGGCCGACTGCCGTCGCCCTCCGGCGCGGGCGAGCAGGCCCCGGACGCCCCGGAGGTACGGGGCGCGGCCGCCGCCCCGGAGGTACCGGTCGCGGCCGCCGCCCCGGAGCGGGCCGGGCCGGTGCCCCCGCCGCGCCCCGTATGGCCGCACCGCCCCGCGCGGGCCGTCGAGTCCGAGGGGCGCCGTGCCCGGCCGCCGAAGGCCGCGCGCCCGGCCCGGCCCCGCCCCGCCGCGAAGCCCCGCCCGCACGCCGCGGCCCGCCCGAAGGCCCGGCCCGCGCCCCCGTCCGCCTACGACATGGCCTCGCTGTGCACGGCGGCCCGGGGCATGCTCGACTCCTCGATCGTCGCCCTGTGCACGGGCCGCTTCGGCGGCTGAAGCGCAGCCGGCCACCGCCGGTTTAACCGGTGGATGGGGGTGCTCCGGATACCTAGAGTGATCCGGCACAGCCTCGTCGAGCAGGAGCGGATCATGCGCACCCACTATCCCCGCACAGCACATCTGCCCTGGTCACCGGGGGTGGGCGGGGATGACGTACGGGCCGGGGCCGAGCTCGCGGGGCTGGCCGGGCAGGAGGTGGTCGTCACCGAGAAGCTCGACGGGGAGAACACCACGCTGTACTCCGACGGACTGCACGCCCGCTCGCTCGACTCCGGACACCACCCCTCCCGGGCCTGGGTGAAGGCCCTCCAGGGCCGCGTCGGGGCCCGGATACCGGCCGGCTGGCGGGTGTGCGGGGAGAACCTGTACGCCCGGCACTCCCTCCCGTACGAGGACCTGGACAGCTGGTTCTACGGGTTCTCGGTGTGGGACGGCGAGCGCTGCCTGGACTGGGACCGGACCGTGCGGTTCCTGCACGGCCTCGGGGTGCCCGCCCCGCGCGTGCTGTGGCGCGGGACCTTCGACGAGCGGGCGCTGCGCAAGCTGCGGCTCGACACCGCCCGGCAGGAGGGGTACGTGGTCCGCACCACGGCCGGGTTCGACCGGGCCGACTTCGGGCGGCGCGTGGCCAAGTGGGTGCGCGGCGGGCACGTACAGACGGACACGCACTGGATGTACGCGCAGGTCGTGCCGAACGGACTCGGCCCGCGCGCCCCGCTGTGGGAGGTGCGGTCGGGGGCCGGCCCGGACCCGGCCGGGCTGCTGCGCGCCGTCGGCTTCGCGCCGGGCGAGGTGCCGGGCGCCGAGGACGCGGTCGTCGGCGAAGTGGCCGCCGCGCTCGACGGGTTGGGCCGCACCGGGGAGACCCGGCTGGCCGGTGTGCTCGCCGCGGCGCTGCACCGCGTACCGAGGTCGCGGATCGCGGCGCGGCTGGCGGCGGGGCCGGCCGGGATGCCGCTCGCGCGGCGCGTGGCCGACCTGGCCGGGCTGTACCCGTCGCTGCGGCGGCCGTTCCCGGACGCGGAGCGGCGCGCCGGGCTGGTACGGATGAGCCTCGCGGCCGACCTCGGGGTGCTGCACGCGCTGGCCGGGGCCACCGCGGATCCCGTGGAACGGGAGTGCGTGGAGTGGTCCGCGCTCTGCGCCGAGGAGGCGGGTCTGCTCGGGGAGGCACCGCTCGAACCGCTGCGCGCCGGGCTGCGGGAGGCGCTCGGCGGGCTCGGCGACACCGACCCGGACGCGGCCGACCGCTGCTGGGCCGAGGCCCGCGAGGCGTTCGCCCGGGGCGGGATCTCCACCCCGCAGGAGGCGGTGGCCGCGACCTGGCGGTGGCGCGGCGGGGCGTATCCGCGCATGGTGCAGCTGTGCGGGCCCTCGGGCAGCGGCAAGAGCACCTTCGCGCGGAGGCTGCCGGGCGTGACCGCGTACATCTCTCTGGACGACCTGCGGGCGGCCCGGGGTTCGCGCTCCGAGCAGCGGGACAACGCGGACGTGCTGCGCGAGGGCCTGGACCGGCTGGACACCGCGCTGGCGGCGGGCGGGACGGTGGTGTGGGACGCCACCTCCCTCACCGAACAGCAGCGGGGCCTGGCCGGTGCGGTCGCGCGCCGCCGCGACGCGCTGGTCACGCAGGCCGTGGTGCTGGTGGACGAGCCGGAGCTGCTGCGGCGCAACGCGGCGCGGGAGCATCCCGTGCCGGAGCCGGTGCTGGCCTCGCAGCTGCACCGGTTCAGCCCCCCGTACCCCGGTCAGGGCGGCCGGGCGCACCGCACCTGGTACATCGGCGCGGGCGGCACGGTCGAGGACACGGCGGGCGGCATCCGCGACGGAAGCGGGGACGGCAACGGGCGCGGGGACGGGGACGGGGACAGCTGATGCGTACCAGTGAGGAGCTCTATCACCAGGTCCGCTGGGACCCCCGGTTCGACCCGTCGCGGTTCGTGTTCGGGCTGCTCCAGCGCGGGGCCGCCCCGAAGCGGGTCCCGCTGCCCTCCTTCGTGCCCGGGGGCGACATCCCCTGGCACCGGGTGCTGTTCGCGGAGGCGGACGGCGAGCTGGTGTGGGACCGGGCGACCGGCCTGGACCTCGTCGACACCACACGGGCCGGGCGGGTCCGCGCCGCGCGGCTGCTGCGCTCCCCCTTCTTCACCGCCCGCACCCCCTACGCCTGGGATCCGGCGGGCGGCGGCGCCTGGCGGCCGTCCGAGCCCGGGCCGGCCGCGCGGCCGCCGGCCCGGATACGGGTGCTGACCTGGAACACGCTGTGGGACCGGTACGACGCCCCGCGCATCTCCACCGCCCGGCGCAGGCCGCTGCTGCTGGCCGAGCTGGCGCGGGCCGACGCCGATGTCATCGCCCTCCAGGAGGTGGAGCCCGCGCTGCTGGACCTGCTGCTGGCGGCGCCGTGGGTGCGGGCCGGGTACACCCTGGGCACCGATCCGGGCGGCCGGGACGTCGCCGACAGTGGGCTGCTGCTCCTGAGCCGGCTGCCGGTGCGGGAGGCCGGGCTGCACGTGCTGCGCCGGCACAAGGGGGTCGCCGCCGTGACGGTGGACGGCGCCGCCGGGCCCCTCGTGGTCGCCGCGACCCACCTGACGAGCGATCACACCGAGGGCGGGGCGGGCCGCCGCGACGCCGAACTGGCCGCCATCGCCGAGGGGTTCGGCGGGGTCGAGGCCGATCTCGCGCTGGTCGGCGACTTCAACGACGGCCGGGGCGGGGCCGAGGGACCGGCGGCCGCGCTCGGGATGCGGGACGCGTGGAGCGACGTACACGGAGCGGCGGACGGTACGCCGACCTTCGATCCCGCGGCCAATCCGCTGGCCGCCGTGGGTTCCCTGACGGGGCGCTCCGCGCGGCTGGACCGGATCCTGCTGCGGCCCGGCCCGGGACCCGGGGCGGTGCGGGTACGGGAGGCCTCGCTGCGGGGCGATTCCCCGTCGCCCGACGGGCTGTTCATCTCGGACCACTACGGCGTGGAGGCGGTGCTGGAGTCCGGCGCGCCCGGCGAGGGGCCGGCGCCGCTCGACGTACCGGCGACGGCGCGGACGGCGGTGGCCTGGCTGCCGCCGCACGATCCGGCGGTCGAGGAGCTGCGCCGGGAGCACGACCCCCAGGCGGGGCGCTGGCCGGCGCACGTGAACCTGCTGTTCGGCTTCGTGCCGGAGTCCTCGTTCGGGGCGGCCGTGCCGCTGCTGGCCGAAGTGGCCGCGCGGACGCAGGCGTTCACGGTCCGGATGGCGGGGGTGCACGACTTCGGGCACCGGGAGGGCGCGACGCTCTGGCTGGACCCGGCGGCGGACGGCGACGGCCCGTGGCAGGAGCTGCGCCGGGCGCTGGTGGAGCGGTTCCCCGGGTGCCGGGGGCGCCGCGAGGGGTACACCCCGCACCTGACGCTGGGGCACAGCCGGGATCCGCGGCGGGCCGTAAGGGAGTTCACGGCCCGGCTCGGCGGCGCGGCGGCCCCGGCGCCGGCGCGGGTCGGCGCGCTGGCCGTGCTGTCGCGGCGCGGGGACGGGCCGATGCGGGTACGGGCGACGGTGGAGCTGGGGACGGGCGAGGTGCGCTGGATCCCGGAACCGCAGGCGGGGCCGGCGCCGACCGGGGCGGCGCAGGCGCACGCCGAGTCGGTGCGCGCGCGGGTCGCCCGGGCGCTGGACGACGGCGTGGTGCACCTCGCCGGGTCGCGGCGGATGGGCTGCGCCGGGCCGGACGCGGACCTGGACCTGGTGGCGGCGCTCCCGGGCACGGTGGGCGGCGCGGAGGTCCGGGAGCGGATCGCGGCCGCCCTGCCGGAGGCGGAGCGGCTGCGCGAGGTGAAGGGCGCGCGGGTGCCCGGGCTGCGGTTCCGCGTGGCCGGGCTGGACGTGGACCTGGTGGTCGTGGCCACCGGCGGGCTGGACCCGGCGCGCGCCCTGGCCCGGCGGGCGGAGCTCGGCGAGGCGGCGGCGCTCGCGCTGAGCGCGGTGAGCGACGCGGACGCGGTGCGGGAGTCGGTGGGCGCGGAGCACGCCGCGTTCGCCCGGCTGGCGCGGGAGGTCAAGGCGTGGGCGCGGGCCCGGGGGCTGGACTCGGCGCCGTTCGGCGGCCTGCCGGGCATCGCCTGGGCGGTACTGGCGGCCCGGACGGTACGAGAGGCAGCCGGCCCGCCCCCGGACAGCCTGTCCCTGGTCGCCCCGTCCCCGGACGGCCTGTCCCCGGACGGCCTGTCCCTGGTCGCCCTGTCCCCGGACGCTCTTTCCCTGGGCGCCCCGTCCCCGGACGGCCTGCTCCGGGAGTTCTTCGGGGCCTGGGCCGCCTGGGACTGGCGCGAACCGGTCGCGCTGTACGATCCGCCGTCGGCCCCGGGCTCGGAGGGGGCCGTCACGGTCCTCACCCCCTCCGAGCCGGTCCGCAGCTGTACGGCCCAGGTGGGGCCGGGGCTGCGCGACCTGCTCGGGCGGGAGCTGTACGAGGCGTGGGAGTCCCCGCAGGCCGGGCCGCCGTCGCCGCACCGCCGGCACGCGGCGTGGGCCGTGGTCACCGTACGGGGCGCCACGCCGCAGGAGTTCGAGGAGTCGCTCGGGCGCACGCGCGGCCGCCTGCGCGCGCTGCTCGGCGCCCTGGAGGAGGGCGGCGTCGCGGAGGCGCACGCCTGGCCCCGCCCGTTCGAGCGCGGTGACACCGTGGCCCGGTACGCGATCGGTCTCGGCGCCGAGCCGCCCGACGCGGCCAGGCTGGCCGCCCTGTGCGCCCCGTGGGCCACGGCCCTCGTGGGTGTCGAGGTCGCCTGGGCGGAGTGCGGAGAGGTCCCCGCCCTCCCCTGAACCCCGCGGTTCCGGCCGACAAGTAACGAACGCACGGCAGCGCCCATCCCGGGAGCGAGGTCACTCCTCGAACCTCCCTGACCACTCCGTCCCGCCCGGCAGGCAACGCGAACCGGTGGAACGGAGCGGTCAGGGGCCTCAGTACAGCCCTGCCGCCTTTTTTGGTCAACACTTTTCACAAGGATTGAAGAAACCCCAAGTTCACAGCCCTGAGGGCGAGTTGACACAACATCCGGCCTTCACTTCATGAACGCTGAACCCCTTGACGGCCCTCGTGGCGGCGCAGTTCACTCACGCTTCGATCCCCCCGGATCCACGACGTCAGGAGTGCCCCCATGCCTCACCCCTCCGTCGCTCCACCACGACTCACCGCCGCGGCCCTCGCCGCCGCCCTGGTCGCGGCCCTCCTCGTACTGCTCCCCGGCAGCGCGGCCCACGCGGCGCCCGTCCTGCTCTCGCAGGGCCGGCCCGTCACCGCCTCCAGCCAGGAGAACGGCGGCACGCCCGCCTCCGCCGCCGTCGACGGCGACAACGCCACCCGCTGGTCGAGCCAGTTCGCCGACCCGCAGTGGATCCAGGTGGACCTCGGCGCCGCCGCTTCGCTCAGCCAGGTCGTGCTGCGCTGGGAGACCGCGTACGCGAAGGCGTACCGCGTCGAGCTGTCCACCGACGGCGCCTCCTGGTCCACCGCCCACTCGACGACCACGAGCACCGGCGGCGTGCAGACCCTCGCCGTGTCCGGCACCGCCCGCCACGTCCGCGTCTTCGGCACCGAGCGCGCCACGGCCTGGGGCTACTCCCTCTACGAGTTCCAGGTCTACGGCAGCGCCGGCACCGGCCCGACGCTTCCCGGCGGCGGCGACCTGGGCCCCAACGTGATCGTCTTCGATCCCGCCACGCCGAACGTCCAGGCCCGGCTCGACGAGGTCTTCGCCCGCCAGGAGTCGGCCCAGTTCGGCTCCGGCCGCTACCAGTTCCTGTTCAAGCCCGGCACCTACAACGGCCTCAACGCCCAGATCGGCTTCTACACCTCGATCTCGGGGCTGGGCCTGAGCCCCGACGACACCACCATCAACGGCGACGTGACCGTCGACGCGGGCTGGTTCGGCGGCAACGCCACGCAGAACTTCTGGCGTTCGGCCGAGAACCTCGCGCTGAACCCGGTCCGCGGCACAGACCGCTGGGCGGTCTCCCAGGCCGCGCCGTTCCGCCGGATGCACGTCAGGGGCGGCCTCAACCTCTCCCCCGACGGCTATGGCTGGGCCTCCGGCGGCTACATCGCCGACTCGAAGATCGACGGCCAGGTGGGCAATTACTCCCAGCAGCAGTGGTACACCCGGGACAGCTCCATCGGCGGCTGGTCCAACGCCGTCTGGAACCAGGTCTTCTCGGGTACCCAGGGCGCGCCGGCGCAGTCCTTCCCCAGCGCCCCGTACACCACCCTCGACACCACCCCCGTGTCGCGGGAGAAGCCCTTCCTCTACCTGGACGGCTCCGAGTACAAGGTGTTCGTCCCGGCCAAGCGGGAGAACGCACGCGGCACCTCCTGGGGCAACGGCGTTGCTCCGCAGGGAACTTCGGTGCCGCTGAGCCGCTTCTACGTGGTGAAGCCGGGCGCGAGCGCCGCGACGGTCAACCAGGCGCTGGCCCAGGGCCTGCACCTGCTCTTCACCCCGGGCGTCTACCACCTCGACCGGACCATTCAGGTCGACCGCCCCGACACGGTCGTCCTCGGTCTGGGCCTCGCCACCCTCGTCCCGGACAACGGGGTGACGGCGATGAAGGTCGCCGACGTGGACGGCGTCCGGCTCGCGGGGTTCCTGATCGACGCGGGTCCCGTCAACTCCCCGAGCCTGCTGGAGGTCGGCCCGGCCGGCGCCGGCACGGACCACGCCGCGAACCCGACCACCGTGCAGGACGTGTTCCTGCGCGTCGGCGGGGCCGGGCCCGGCAGGGCCACCGTGGGCATGGTGGTCAACAGTCACGACACGATCGTCGACCACACCTGGATCTGGCGGGCGGACCACGGCGACGGGGTCGGCTGGGAGACCAACCGCGCCGACTACGGGTTCCGGGTGAACGGGGACGACGTCCTGGCCACCGGGCTGTTCGTCGAGCACTTCAACAAGTACGACGTGGAGTGGAACGGCGAGCGCGGCCGCACGGTCTTCTTCCAGAACGAGAAGGCGTACGACGCCCCCAGCCAGGCGGCGATCCAGAACGGCGCGACCAAGGGTTACGCGGCCTACAAGGTGGCCGACTCGGTCAGCACCCACGAGGGCTGGGGGCTGGGCAGCTACTGCTACTACAACGTGGACCCGACGATCCGTCAGGACCACGGATTCCAGGCGCCGGTGAGGCCGGGCGTCAGGTTCCACGACCTGCTGGTCGTCTCGCTCGGCGGCAACGGCCAGTACGAGCACGTCATCAACGCCGTCGGGGCCCCGACCTCGGGCACCTCGACCGTCCCGTCCACCGTCACCTCGTTCCCGTAGGCCGGGGACGCGCGGGGCGGCCCTGAGGCCGTCCCGCGCGTCCGCGCGTCAGAGCTCGATGATGATCTTGCCGGCCGCGCGGCCGGTCTGGCTGAGCTCGAACGCCGCCGCCAGCTCGGAGAGGGGGAAGGTCCGCTCGATGGGAACGGTGAGCTGTCCGCTGTCGGCGAGCCGCCCCAGTTCGGCCAGGTCGGTGCCGATCGGCCGGACCCACATCCACTGGCCGCCCTCGCCGAGCACGCCGGGGTCGGCGATCGAGGCGTGCCGGCCGCCCGGGGCCAGCACGGCCCGGGTGACGTCGAGGACGCCGCCGACGAAGTCCGCGACGACGGTGACGCCTTCGGGGGCGAGCGCGCGGACCCGCCCGGTCAGGCCGTCCCCGTACTCGACCGGCTCGCAGCCCATGGCCCGCAGCCGCTCGTGGTTGCGCTCGGAGGCCGTGCCGATCACCCGGGCGCCCAGCACGCGCGCGATCTGGACGCCGAAGGAACCGACCCCGCCGGCCGCGCCGTGGATGAGGACGGTGTCCTCCTTGCCCGTGCCGAGCCGGGTGAGCAGCTGGTACGCGGTGAGCCCGGCCAGCGGCAGGCCCGCCGCCTCCTGCCAGCCGAGGCGGGCGGGCTTGGGCGCGAGCATGCGTACGGGGACGCTGACGAACTCGGCGAAGGTCCCGCCGCGCACGTAGTCCTTGCGGGCGTAGGAGATCACCTCGTCGCCGACCGCGTACTCGGGCGCGTCGATGCCGGCCCGCTCCACGGTCCCGGCGACGTCCCAGCCCGGGACGACGGGGTACATGACGTCCATCAGGGGGTCCAGCCCACCGGCCATGATCTTCCAGTCGACGGGGTTGACCGCGGCGCACTTGACCCGGACGAGGACCTCGCCGGGACCGACCTTGGGCATCGGGAGGCGGGTCTCGGTGAGCACCTCCGTCCCGCCGTACGTCTCGTACGCCATCGCGCGCATGGTGTTCTCGGTCTCCTGGGACATGGACCCGGCCTCTCTGCGAGCTACTGGAATAAGTCGCTCCGTATCCCACCACGAAGGCCGTGCCCGTCCCCCGAAGCAGGGCGGGCACGGCCGAAATCGAGGCTCGGGCTCGGGCTCGGGGCTCGGGGCTCGGGCTAGCGCAGGGCCCGGTGGGCCGCGATCACCTCCGCGTAGCGGCGGCCGCTGGTCTTGACGGTGCGGCGCTGGGTGGCGTAGTCGACGTGGACCAGGCCGAAGCGCTTGTCGTACCCGTGGGCCCACTCGAAGTTGTCCAGCAGGGACCAGGCGTAGTAGCCGGCCAGCGGGGCGCCGCGGCGGGCCGCGCGGGCGCAGGCGGCGAGGTGGGCGGTCAGGTAGTGGGCCCGGGCGGGGTCGTGGACGGCGCCGTCGGGGCCGACGGTGTCGGGGTACGAGGAGCCGTTCTCGGTGACGAGGATGCGCCGGGCCCCGTACTCCTCGGTCAGCCGCATCAGCAGGGTCTCGATGCCGCTCGCGTCGACCTCCCAGCCCATGCCGGTGTGCGGGACCCCGGGGCGGGCGATCCGGCGGGCGTACGGGGCGGGGCCGGCCGGGTCGGCGGTGACGGTCTGCGGGAAGTAGTAGTTCAGCCCGGTCCAGTCGAGGGGCGCGGCGATGGCGGCGGAGTCGCCTGGGCGTTCGGGGAGGTCCACGCCGTACACCTCGCGCATGTCGGCGGGGAAACCGCGGCCGTGGACGGGGTCGAGCCACCAGCGGTTGACGTGGCCGTCCATCCGTACGGCGGCGGCCCGGTCGGCCTCGCCGAAGCCCGCGGGCTCGATGGTGGAGAGGTTGTTGACGATGCCGATCTCCGCGCCCGGGGCGGCCGCACGGATGGCCCGGGTGGCCAGGCCGTGGCCGAGCAGCAGGTGGTAGGAGGCCCGGACGGCGGCGGTCAGGTCGGTGAGACCGGGGGCCATCTTGCCCTCCAGATGCCCGATCCACGCCGAGCAGAGGGGCTCGTTGAGGGTGGTCCACCGGGTGACGCGGTCGCCGAGGCGTTCGGCGACGAGCCCGGCGTACGAGGCGAAGTGCTCGGCGGTCGCCCGCTCGGGCCAGCCGCCGCGGTCCTGGAGGGCCTGGGGCAGGTCCCAGTGGTAGAGGGTGACGGAGGGGGCGATCCCGGCGGCCAGCAGGCCGTCCACCAACCGGTCGTAGAAGTCCAGGCCCTTGGGGTTGACCGGGCCGTCACCGCCGGGGACCACCCGGGGCCAGGCGACGGAGAACCGGTAGGCGTCGGCGCCGAGGCCCCGCATCAGGGCGATGTCCTCGTGCCAGCGGTGGTAGTGGTCGCAGGCGGTGTCCCCGGTGTCGCCGCCGTCGATGGTTCCGGGGGTGTGGGAGAAGGTGTCCCAGATGGAGGGGGCGCGGCCGTCCTCGTCGACCGCGCCCTCGATCTGGTAGGCGGAGGTGGCGGTGCCCCAGGCGAAGTCCCGGGGCAGTGCGGCGAGGTCGATGGCGTGATCGGTCATTTGACGGCTCCTGCCGTGAGTCCGGCCACCAAGTACCGCTGAAGCAGCGGGAATCCGGCGACACCGGCGACACCGGCGACGCCTCATCGGCGCCCGCTGGTCCAGGCCTTAATTCAGGACGTGAGTTAAGCCTCGTGAAAGGGTCGCGTCAAGAGCTCGCGCACGGGTATGTTGCGACCAACCACAGCGCGGGAGAGGCCAGATGACGACAGGACGTAGCGGCCGAACGGTGCGGGACCTGCGGCGCGGCAACCGCGGCGCCGTGCTCCAGCGGCTGTACTTCGGCGGGCCGATGAGCCGTCAGGAGCTGGGACCCGCGACCGGGCTGAGCTCCGGATCCGTCAGCAACGTCGTCGGCGAACTCATCGCGGACGGCTTGCTGGAGGAGGCGGGCATCGTGGACTCCGACGGGGGCCGCCCCCGCACCCTGCTGCGGGTCTCCCCCGGCAGCGCCCACCTGATCGGCGTCGACGTCGGCGAGACCCGGGTCCGCGTCGGGCTGTTCGACCTCACCCTGACCGAACTCGCCCGCGCCGAGACCCCGTTGCTGCCGCGCGGCTGCTACGACGTCGGCCCGATCGTGGACCACATCCGGGCCGGTATCGGCGCGGTGCTCGCGCGGGCCGGGGTCGGCACGGACCGGCTGCTGGGCGTGGGGGTGGGCGTCCCCGGGATCGTGGACCGCGAGGCGCGGGGCGGAGCGGTCGTCCACGGGCAGACCATCGGCTGGGACGCGGTGCCGCTGGAGGCCCTGCTGCGCGCGACCGGCGCCCTGCCGGAGGAGGTCCCGTACCTCATCGACAACGGCGCGCGGACGCTCGGCCAGGCGGAGATGTGGTTCGGGGCGGGGCGGGGCGCACGGGACGCCGTCGTCGTCCTGTTCGGGTCGGGGGTCGGCGCGAGCCTGATCACGGACGGCTCGCCGGAGGGCGGCAGTACGGAGGGAACCCCGCTGGAGTGGGGCCACTTGACGGTCGCGGTCCGGGGCCGGCGCTGCCGGTGCGGGGCGCGGGGCTGCCTGGAGGCGTACACGGGGGCGGAGTCGCTGCTGGCCCGCTGGGCGGAACGCGGCGGCGGGGGTCCGGCGGATGAGGAGGAGGCGCTCGCCGCGCTGCTGGCCGCGGCGCTCACGGGTGACCCGGTGGCCCGGGACGTCCTCGACGAGACGGCGGAGTACCTGGGCGCGGGCCTGTCGGACCTGATCAACCTGTTCCGGCCGGAGCGGATCCTGATCGGCGGCTGGGCGGGCCTGCTGCTGGGCCCGTACGTCCTCCCCGCGGTCCGGGAGCACGCGAGGCGCCACGCCCTGCGCCACCCGGCCGCCCGGGTCTCGATCGACCTGGGCTCCCTCGGCCCGGACGCGGTCACCGTGGGCGCGGCCACGCTCCCGCTCTCCGCCTTCTTCGCCACCGGCGGTCGCCGCACCTCCCCGCCCGCCACCCCCGAACAGCCGGGCTGGCGCACGGCCTTGACCCGGCGCGGCTAGGGCCTGTCTTTCGGATCATGCCGGGCTCGGACCGGCAACCAAAGGCTTTGCTGCTGCGATTTGCCATGTATATGATCAGCGCCAGCCGACAACGGGGGAGGCGCGACATGTCAGGGGATTCCGGTCCGACGTGGGACCGCGGGCACACGGGTGTTTCGGACCAGCGGGCGGGCACGCGCCTGAACGGTACGCCGGGGCCTCCGGCCCCCGGCGCGGCGGGCGGATTCGCTTCGACCCCGGCGGAGAAGAAGGCCGCGGCGGGCACGATCGAGACCGAGTTGGAGCCGAACACCAAGAAGGCCGCGGAGCACGCGGACGACGCCACCACCACCGCCCACAAGGGCTTCGACGGGTGGGAGACGGCCGCCGGTCTGAAGACCGTGGCCGACACCTGGGACCAGCAGGTCAAGACCCTGATGGGCCGCCTGTCCTCGGAGAAGGTCGCCCTGCGCGGGGCCTCGGGTCTTTTCACACGGAACGACATCGGTCTGGGCAACCAGTTCCTCACGCAGTCCAAGCTGAACGGTCTGTAGGGGGTCGCGGTGCCGAACTACCACGAGATCATGACCACGGACCTGGGCCTGCTCACGACGGCGGCCGACAAGTGGGAATCGATGGCGGGCGAGCTGAAGAAGGTCGAGACCCGCTACGGCAACTCCGTCCAGAAGATCACCATGGGCCAGAACTGGTCCGGCGTCAGCGCCGGTGTCGCGCACACGAGTTTCGCGGCGACCCGCTACGAGTACACCGCCGCGCAGAGCCAGGCCAAGGCGACCGCGACCCTGCTGCGGACCGCGCACGAGGCGCTCACCGACCTGAAGAAGAAGCTGGAGAGCGCCCGGGCGGACGCGATAGCCGCCGGCATGACCGTCTCGGACCAGGGACACGTCGCCTTCGACTACAGCAAGCTCACGCCCGCCGAGAGCAACGCCTACCACCACGACCCGGACGGCCAGGCGTCGATCCGTACCGCGGTCACCAAGTGGCAGCAGGCCATCGACGACCGGGTGAAGGCCGTCACCACCACCGACCACACGGTCAAACTGGCCCTCAGCGCGGCCGTCGCCGACAGCAACAG
This sequence comes from Streptomyces sp. ADI95-16, assembly GCF_003721495.1. Classification (NCBI taxonomy): domain Bacteria; kingdom Bacillati; phylum Actinomycetota; class Actinomycetes; order Kitasatosporales; family Streptomycetaceae; genus Streptomyces; species Streptomyces sp. ADI95-16. The sequence goes on from NZ_CP033581.1 coordinate 1,312,966, forward strand.
GGACGCCCTCGGCAAGGGCGCCGACGAGACCCTCACCGGATTCAACGCGTACGCCGAGACCGACTTGGCGAAGGCCAGGGAGCCCGCGGCGGAGGCCGCCACCAAGACGAACGGGTGGGAGTCCGAGGGCAAACTCACTGTGACGGGGCCCAGCGTCGGCGCTTCCGCCAGCGGCCCCAAGTACGGCAAGGAAGTCTCGGCCAAGGCGTACGCCGACCTCTTCCACATCACCGCGGAAGGATCGCTGACCAACGGACCGTGGAAGCTCTCTGGAATCGCCGACGCCTACGCCGGTGCCAGAGCCACCGCGAACGCCGGAGTGACCGACAAGGGCGTCGTCGCCAAGGCCGAGGCGTCCGTGGGAATTCGAGGGCTCGCCGAGGGGCGTGCCCAATACGGCGAAATGGCGGGCGCGTACGTACGGGCCGAGGGATTCGCCGGCGGCGAGATCTCGGCCACCGCCAAGGCGACCAGGGAAGAGTTTACCGGAGGGCTCAAGGCGTTCGCCGGAAAAAAGGTATCCGCTGCCGCAGGTTTCGAGTTCGCCGGGATCGGAATCGGGGGAACGGTCGAGAAGTGGGAGGGGCCGGGCGTGGAAGCCAAGTGGGGCTACGAGAAGGACAAAACAACCGGCATATGGGAGTACGACAGCAAAGCAGGCCTCTCGCCCGGTTCCGGCGGTGGGCTGGGACTTGAGATCACCTTCGATCCGGCGAAGGTGTCCAAAGCCGTCGACCGTGCGGCGGACGCGGTGGGTGACATGGCCGATGGGGTCAACACCGGCGCCAGGGCGTTCAAGAAGCACATCCTGGACCTGGCTTTCTGATGCCCTCTCCTGAAGGAGGGCCGGCGGTGCCCACGACTCTCCCAGTGCCGATCTCGTTCCGCCTGCCCGAGGGCTGGCTCCCGGCCTCCCCTCCGGAGGGGCCGGACGCCCCGGGAGTGGCCTTCGCCGCTGTTCATCCGCTGTCGGACGCCGGATTCACCGCCAATATCACCATCGACGGCGAGTACCGGCCGGACACCGCCACCCTGGCACAGCTCGCCGACGAGTCGGTGGAGCGCCTGTCCGAGGTCGTAGGGGCGGTGGTGGTGGCCCACCGCCGGGAGATAGATTCCGACGGAGCGCCCGCCGTGACCCAACAGCTGACCTTCTCAGCCGTCGCCGGCGGCGTGCGCCGCGACCTCGTCCAGTCCCAGGTGTACCTGTCCATGCTGGACGTCCGCGATCCGCGCGAGCGGGCGGTGATCCGTCTGGCCCTGACCGCCACGCCGGCCCAGCACGAGGCCGTGCTGGCAGACTTCCAGGACTTCGTGCGCACGGTGCGCCCGAACTCCGGAGACGAGGTTTAGCGATGGGTCGTCTCTTCGACAAGTGGATGGGCACCAAGTACCCCGACGGTGGCGTCGAGCCACTGACCGCCATGGAGGTCCGCGACGCACTGCTCGCGCTGGGCGGCTCGGACGTACGGTTCCGCGTACGCAACGCCCTCCCCGGAGAGCGGGCAGACCTGGTGGCGGAGTGCAGAGTCCCCGAGGTGGGCCTCACCCTCAAGACCCGGATGCTCTTCGTCCCCTCGAAGGGTGAGGTTCGTGCCCTCGATGAGCAGTGGGAGGAGCGGTCACAAGAGCACTCCCGGGGACAGTACGGCCGCGGGCAAGCAACCATGGTGTACAAGAAGTGGGAGTTCCAAAGGGGAGCCGACGGCCGACGCCACCGCGTCGAGACGTTCCGGTTCGACACCCGGGACGTCAAGGACCCCCTCCGCGACACCGTTCTCGCCGCGGGATGGACCTGGCGCGGGGTGCTGCGCAAGCTGTGACCGGCCGCGCGCGGCCTCGGCCACGTACGTCGGCAGACATCCGGCTGCTAGCCTGCGCCGCTCACCGCGTCGCACAGGAGGCTCACATGGCACGTCGCCCAGTCACCATAGTCACCGGAGGCAGCAGGGGCATCGGCGCGGCGACCTGCGTGCGGCTCGCCTCCGCCGGTCATGACCTGGTCCTCGGATACGCGAGGGACGACGCGGCGGCCGAGGCCACCGCCGCGCGGGTCAGGGAGGCCGGCGCCCGGTGCGTGACCGTGCGGGGCGACACCTCCCAGGAGTGCGGCGTCGAGCGGCTCTTCGACATCGCCGGGGCGGAACTCGGCACGGTCACCGGGCTCGTCAACAACGCCGGGGTCACCGGGCCGCTCGGCCGGCTCGCCGACGCCACGACGGACGACCTGCGGCGGGTGGTGGAGGTCAACCTCCTCGGGTACCTCCTCTGCTGCCGCCGGGCCGCCCGGGACATGTCGGAGGCGGGCGGCGGCTACGGCGGGGTCATCGTGAACGTCTCCTCGGCGGCCGCCACCCTCGGCAGCCCCGGGGAGTACGTCCACTACGCGGCCACCAAGGCGGCCGTCGACACCCTCACCGTGGGCCTGGCCAAGGAGCTCGGCCCGGACGGGATCCGGGTGAACGCGGTCGCGCCCGGCATCGTCGAGACCGACATGCACGCGACGATGGGCGACCCCGACCGCCCGGCGCGGGCCGCCGCCGGGATCCCCCTCGGGCGGCCCGGGCAGCCCGAGGAGATCGCCGGGGCCATCGCCTGGCTGCTGTCCCCGGAGGCCTCGTACACCACCGGAACCGTCCTGCGGGTCGCGGGCGGCCGCTGAGGGACGGGGCGGGGGGCGCTCGGCCGAAGGGCGCTCAGCCGAAGGCCGCTCGCGTGGCCGGGCCGTAGACGCCCTGCGGATCGCCGCTGATGCCTCGGTCGCTCTGCAACTGCGCGACACCGCGCCGGGTCCGGCCGTCGTAGACCCCGTTGACCACGACGTACGTGAACCCCTGCCCGTGGAGCCGCTCCTGGAGGGCCCGCACCTCGGATCCGCGGTCCCCCGGGCGCAGTGTCCCGCCCTCGGCGGGCGCCGTCCGGGCGGACGGCGTGCCCGCCGGGGCGGAGCCCGACGCGGGGGCGTTCGGGCTCGTGGAGACGCCGGACGCGGCCCCGGGCCGGGCGGACGCCGACGCCGACGCCGGTACGGAGGGGCTCCGTGAGCCGGGAGGCGGCGTGGACGGCCCGGGCGAGGGCTCGGCTCCGGCGCCGGGGCTGCGCGCCGGAAGTACCGGTACGGACAGCCCGGGCGGGGCCACCGCCCGCTCCGGCCGGCGCTCTTCGGGCCCGGTCAGCAGCAGCGCCAGTCCGCCCACCGCGCCCAGCCCGAGCAGCACGGACACCGCCACCGGCAGTCGGCGGCCGCGCCGCGCGGTCCCGTCCGGGCCGACGGCGGCAACAGGAGCGGAACCCGAACCCGAACCGGAACCGCGGGCAGGACCGGGCGCGGCCGCCGGTGCGGGAGCGCGGCGGGTGGCGGCGGGGCCGCTCCGGGGCCAGGCGGGCGCCGTCGAGGGGGACGGACGGCCCGAGGGCGCGACGTAAGAGCGTACGAGCAGGCGGTCGTCGGGGAGGACGGCCCCGCTCTCATCGGGGTGGTGGGACACGGTTGTCTCCCGGCGGGGGCGGAGGCCGGCGCGGCGGTGCGGCGGCGGCCTCCACCCGGCCGGTCAGGCCCCGCGCCGCCACGCGGCGGGGACCGTGCCCGGGGCGACGGCGGGCCCGTCGGGGCCGCCGGTCGTGAGAGAACCGCCGGTCACGGCCGAAGCGGAAGGCCGGGCCGAAGCGAGCGAAGAGCGAACGGACATGCGCATGCTGAGGATCTCCGAAGTACGGCCCGAGCGGTGGTTCTTGATCGGCGCACTCTTGCCCTTCGGGACGGCCCCGGTCAAGCCGGACAGTCGATCCGCCCTATCCATCCGTTGTGTACGGGACTTCCGCCCCCGCCGTCCGGCCCGACTCCGCCGCCCCGCGCGGGTGGTCCGGGATCCCGGCGGCCGGCTCCCGGCGGCGGGCCGAGGCCGAGGTCGTCCCGATGGTGACGGCGGCCGCCAGCATCAGGGCGGCCCCGGTCAGCGGCGCGGCCGGCGCGGAGAGGCCGTCGACCGCGAGACCGCCGGCGAGCGCGCCGGCGGCGATCGCGAAGTTGAACATGGCCACCATCAGCGACGAGGCGGCCTCGGCCGCGCGCGGCGCCGCCCGGATCATCCAGCTCTGCAGGCTCACCGACACCCCGCCGTACCCGAGTCCCCAGGCGAGCAGCAGCGCGGTGCCGGCGACGGCCCCGGGCAGGGTGGCGATCAGGGCGAGCACCGCGGTGAGGGCGGCGCTGACCACCAGCAGGGTCCGGCGGGGATCGCGCGCGCCGGCCAGGAAGTTCCCGGCGACCCCGGCCACTCCGTATCCGAAGAGCAGGGTGCTGACGTACTCGGCGTCGACGCCGGAGACGTCCCGCAGGATCGGCCGTACGAAGGTGTACGCGGCGAACTGCCCGGTCACGACGAGGAAGGTGACGATCACTCCGACGCGCACGGCCCGGTTGTCGCGCAGCAGGGCGGGGAGTTCCCCGAAGCGGATGCCGCGGTCGGCGGGCAGCGCGGGCAGCAGCAGGAGCAGGGCGATCAGCGTGACGAGGCCGAGGGCGGCCACGGCGGCGAAGGCCGTGCGCCAGCCGCCGAGCTCCCCGAGCAGGGTCCCGGCGGGGACGCCGAGCACGGAGGCGGTGGGGACGCCGCCGAAGACGACGGCGGTGGCCCGGCCGACGTGGCGCTCGGGGACCAGGCGGACGGCGAGTCCGCCGGCCATCGCCCAGAACCCGCCGACGCTGACCCCGACGAGCAGCCGGGCCGCGAGGACCACGGCGAAGTCGGGCGCGAGGGCGGCGGCGAGGTTGGCGACGGCCATCAGGGCGATCAGCACGCACAGGACGAGCCGGCGGTCCAGCCGTCCGGCGCCGACGGTGACGAGAGGTGCGCAGAACCCGGCGATCAGGCCGGGCACGGTGACCATCAGCCCGGCGGTGCCGTCGGACACCCCGAGCGAGTCCCCGACCGGGGTGAGCAGGCCGACGGGCAGCAGCTCGGAGGTGATCAGGCAGAAGATCCCGAGGGAGACGGCCGAGACGGCCGCCCAGCCCTTCCAGGGGCTGCTGCCGGGCGCGACGGCAGCGGTACGGGCGGGAGCAACGGCATTGGCATCGGCATCGGCATCGGCATCGGTCATGAATCGGCACTCCGTACGGGGCAGGCGACGAACCGGACACGGCAGCACGGAGCGCCGGGGGTCGCGCCTCCCCCACCGCCCGCACTGTCGTTCCAATTCCCGTCAGGCGCGGGGCATTCCCGTCAGGCGCGGGGCCGTTGCTCCGCGCCGGCCCGGACGTGACGTGCCCGCCTCGGCTCGGCTCCACGCGCCCTGAACCAGCGTCACCCGGATGCGTGAGAGCGGCACTCGGGCGGGCCGGGCGTGCGGCATGGTGGAGCGATGCAGTTACGACGGGCCGTGCCCCTCTCCCTCCTCGCGCTCCTCGCGAGCGCCGGATGCGTTTCCGTCGGCCCGGGGTCCCCGGCTCCCGCGCGGGGTTCCGTACCGCCCGTGGGCGCCCCCGACACCGCCGGTGTCCCCGGCGCGGCCGTGCTGCCCGGGGACGCCGGGCCGCTGCCGGCGCTGTCCGTGCCGCTCCCGCTGCCGCTGGGCGACCTGCCCGGCGCGGGGCCGGAGAGCGGCCCCGGGGCGGAGCCCGACCCGAGCCGGCCCCTCGCGAAAGGGGCCCGGCCGCCCTCCGAACGGCGCGCGAAACCCGCCGTCCCGCCGCGCCGGGTGCGCCCGGCCAAGCCCACGGCGCCACGGGTCCCCCGGCCGCAGGGCCGGCTGCCCCGGGCCGACGAGCTGTGCGCGGCGGCGGAGGGCGCCGCACCGCCGTCGATCGTGGACCTGTGCGTCCGCCAGTACGGGCAGCCCACGCTCTGACGGCGATGTCAGTTCCGACGGCGGCCTGCTGGCCACTGCGGAGGGTGTCCGGGTCGCGGAACCGCGTGGCGCCGAATCCGCGCAGGTGAGCGGCGATGACCACCGGCCGGCCGGACTCGGGGCCGCTGATGTGCGTACCCGTGCCTGAACGCTAATCTCCGCGGATGCGGCGCGTATTGGTGGTCGGAATCAGCGGAGCGGGGAAGTCCACCCTGGCCCGGGAATTGGGGCGGCGGCTCGGGCTGCCGTTCCACGAGATGGACGCGCTCCATTTCGGCGGGCCGGGGTGGGCGGTCAGCGCGACGTTCGCCGAGGACACGGCGCGGCTGGCCGGGACGGATCGGTGGATCTTCGACTCCCTGGGCTATCCGGAAGTCCGGGACCTGCTGTGGGAGCGGGCCGACACCATCGTGTGGCTCGACCTGCCCCGGCGCGTGGTGATGCGGCGCGTACTGCTGCGCTCGCTGCGGCGGAGCCTGCTGCGGGAGCGGCTGTTCGGCGGGAACCGGGAGAAGTGGCGGGAGTGGCTGCGCTCCGATCACCCCGCGTGGTGGGCCTGGTCGCAGTACGGGGCCCGGCGCACCGAGATCGCCCGGCGGGCCGGCGACGCCCGGTTCGCCCCGCTGCGCGTGGTCCGCCTGCGCACCCCGAGGGCCGCGGCGGCCTGGCTCCGGGTCCAGGAGCCCCGGCAGGACGGGGCGGCGTGACGGGCTGCCCGGCGGGGCTCAGGGGCGGCGGCCGCACACGTGGGCGCAGCGGGCGGCCGTGCCGCGACGGGCGGTGCGCAGCCGGTGCATCGTGCGGTACCGGCGGCGGCGCCATTCGGCCCGCGGCAGCCCGGCCCGCTGACCGCCGCCGCTGATCAGGGCGTTGACCGGGGTCAGCGGGTCCGCTCCCAGGCCCTTGGCCACCAGGACCCCCACGACGAGCGGGACCAGGGCCACGGCCAGCGCGGTGCCGGCGGTGGTCACGTGCTGCATGCGCGGGCGGAGCGCGGGGCGCGGGGCGGCTGAGGTCATGCCCTCATTCGATCACCGGCGGCGCCCCGGGGAATCGGGGCGGATACTCAGGCCGTTGGGCGTGAGGTACTCAGACGCGACCTGTGCGGCGAAGGGCGGTGGGGGATGACGGTACCCGGGCAGGGGTTCGAGCCCGCCACGGGCGACGGACCGGCGGACCTCGGGGACGCGGCCGCGCGCGCCCGGGAGCTGCGGACGGCGTACGAGGGCTTGCTGCAGATCCGTCGCCTGGTGAACGCCGGGGCGGGCACGGGGGTTCCCGCTCCGTGGGAGCTGCGGCAGATGCCGCGCGCGGTGGCCCTCGTACTGGAGGCGGCGGGGATCACGCCGTCGGCGGTGGACGCGGCGGGGCGGCGGACGCGCACCGGCTACCGGGTGGCCGCCGCCGCGGAACCGGGGCGGGTGGAGGTGACCTGGCCGGGCCCGCCGGGCGGCGGCGCGGCCGAGGAGGAACAGGAGCGTCTGACGGCCTGCGCGGCGGTGCTGGAGCCGATGGGATGGGAGTGCCTGCTGTACCGGGGCCCGCGCCGGCGGCGTTTCCTGGAGGTGGAACCAGCGCCCGGGCCGCCGAAACCCACTTCCCCTGGGCCGTGACAGCCGCGAAGGTGCGGCGGCCCGCGGTCCGGCCCGCCGGGATCGCCACCCGGCGCCTCGACCTGCTGCCGCTCACCGTCGGGAACCCGCACTTCTCCAGACCCCGGACGTACGGAGGGGCGCACCCCGGCCGGGGTGCGCCCCTCCTGTCTCAGCCCGCTGTCACGGCGCCCCGAACGTCAGGGTGAGCTGCGGCGTGCCCTCGCCCGCGGCCGCCTCCGAGGACCACAGCCACAGGGCGTCCGTCCCGCCGCTGGTCAGCGCGAGGCCGTAGCCGCCGCCGAGGGCCGCGGCGACGGTGCCCGTGGTCAGCCCGGTGGTGTGCACGGCCGAGCCGTCCGGGATCCCGGCGAAGGCGCCGAGCGCCGGACCGCCGAGCGCGGGGCGGTTGTTGTACGTCGTCCCGCTCTCGGTCCACGATCCGGTGATCGGGACGACCGAGACGGTGTCCGTCGTTCCGGCGCCGCTCATGGTGCTGGTCTTCACGCTGAGCGTGGCCGACTTGAGCACCGTGCCCGCGGGCGCGGCGGGCAGGTTGAAGCGCAGGTAGCTGGCGTACGGGGAGGTGCCCCGCACGGCGAGCGAGCCCGAGGTGCCGTAATTGCTCCCGGGGGCGCCCGCGTTGGCGTACGTGTCCTCGGCGGCGGTGACCTGGACGACCGAGTCCGCCGGGGCGGAGGCCAGGGCGTAGTGGTGCTGGACCTGCGCCGCGCTCAGGACGGTCGGGTAGACGGCGGTCTCGTCGAGCTGGCCCGCCCAGAACTCGCTGGTGGGGCGGTCGGGCCAGCCGCCGAGGCTGTCGCCGCCGGCGTGCCAGTAGCCGGCGAAGTTCTCGTGCGTGGTGACGTTGAGGGTGCCCTGCTGGGCTCCGTCCACGTACAGGGTCATGCCGCCCGGCCCCTGGGTGGCGACGACGTGGTGCCACTGGTCGTCGTTGTACCGGTCGGTGCCGCCGGTGGTGATGGTGCGGGTGGCCCCGGTGTACACGCCGTAGACGAGCCGGCCGTCATTGGTCATGTAGATGTGCTTGTCGTACTGACTGCTGCCCCGGTCCTGGTTGTTCCCGAAGCCGAAGAGCTTGCCGCCCCGGGTGGTGTTCGTCTTGAACCAGGTCTCGATGGTGTAGCTGCCGCCCACGTTCTGGCGCTTGTCCGCGTACACCCGGTTGTCCGTGCCGTTGAAGCCGATCGCCGTGCTCGCGCCGGTGACCGCTGCGGGCGTCTGGCGCAGGGCGGGCCCGTTCAGGTGCACCCCGCTCTGGTTCCCGCCGTCGGAGGAGTCGGCGACGAAGGGCAGCGCCGACTCGTCGTAGCGCCAGTACAGTTGGGCGCCGTCCGCGCGGACCGCGTTCGGGTAGCCGTCCACCGAGGTCGGTACCGTCACGCTCGCCGTCCCCGACAGTGCGCTGGTGTTGCCCGCCGCGTCGCTCGCGGTGACCCGGTAGGTGTACGACTGGCCCGCGGTGACGGTGGTGTCCGTCCAGGAGGCCTGCGGGCGCTTGAAGAACAGCGAGTCCGCGGTGACGGTGGCGACGGGCGTCGCCGCGCCGTTGCGGTAGATCCGGTAGGTCAGCGCGCTGTCGTCCAGGTCGAGGCTGGTGCGCCAGCGCACTTGGACCTCACCGGGCTTGACGCTGACGGCGCTGGCGACGGGCACGGTGGGCGCGCCGGTGTCCCCCGTGGAGGAGAAGCGGGTCAGGCTCTGCTGCGCCGCCCCGTTGACCGTGGTGAACTCGCCGCCGACCCACAGGTACTGGACGCCGCCCTTGGACCCGACCGCCATCACGCGCGGGCCGATGCCCTCGCCGATGCCGTCGTTGGTGTCGGGGGCCCAGCCGAGCTTGCCGGTGCCGCTGGTCGGCTGGGCGAGCAGGTGGTGGCGCTGGCCGTCGGGGTACTCGCCGACGCTGGAGCAGTCGTGCGCGTGGGAGGCGCTGTAGAGCACGCTCTGGTACGGGAGGACGGCCTGGGTGGCGCCGAGGCAGGTGTCGCGCCAGCGCTGGTTGAAGTCGCTGAGGTTGAGCGCGATGCGGCCGTCGAAGACCCCGCCGCCGGTGCCCTCGTTGGCGGTGTAGAAACCGGTGTCGTCGCTCGCGATGTCCTTGACCACCGAGTTGGTCTCGATGAAGCCGGCGTACGACTTGGTCAGGGCGCCGCTGGTGGCGTCGACGACGGCCAGCGCGTGCGTGTTCGCGCCGTTGAGGGTGAAGAAGTCGCCGCCGAGGACGACGTGGTCGCCGTCCGGGGTGACCTCGACGGCGCGCCCGGGCTCGTCGGCGTTGGCGACGAAGGGGCGCAGCGTCCCGTCGGTGGCGTCGACGGCGGCGAAGCGCTCGCGCTGCTGGCCGGCGACGGTGAGGAAGTCGCCGCCCGCGTAGACGGTGTCACCGGTGACGGCGAGGGCCCGTACGGTGGCCGCGAAGGCCGGCCGGAAGGTGGGCTTGACGGTGCAGGTCGCCACGTCGATGGCGGCCAGGCTGGAGACCGGGGTGCCGTTGACGGCCCCGAAGTAGCCGCCCGCGTAAAGGGTCCGCTTGTCCGGCGAGAGGGTGAGCGCGCGGACGGTGGCGGTGCCGCCGCCTACGGTGAAGGACAGCTTGCAGGAGGTCGGGGCTCCGGTCGCGGCGTCGAGCGCCACGAAGTTCACCGCCGACTGCTCGCTGCCGCCGGCGCCCTCGGGCGGGCGCACGGCGGAGAAGGTGCCGCCGGCGAATACCGTGCCGCCCGCCTCGGCGAGGGCCCAGACGACGCCGTTGGGCTGCCAGGTCGACAGCGGGTCGGCGGTGAAGGCGACGGGCGGGGTGAGTGCCGCCGCCTGCGGGGCGAGGCCGAGGCCCACGGCCGCGCCGGTGCCGGCCAGGGACAGGGCGAGAGCGGCCGCCAACCTTCTGGATCTACGCATGAACCCCCCAGTTCGGTGTGCCGAGTGGTACGCGCACGGCGCACGGGAGCGCGCCGCACCGCCGTATGACCGTTGGCCGTGGACCGTTGGCTCTTGGCGTGAAACCGATCGTGCGAACGGCCGAACCGTCATAGGCGTTGGCCGCACTCTAGGTCGATTCGGCCCGCCGGACACCCCACTTGACCCATCGGATGCCCACGGGATGCGGGACTTTACCCGGCTCAGGCGGTCCGGCCTATCCTTCCCCCATGATCTTGCCGACCGAGACCACCCAGTCCGATCCGATCCGGCCAACCGCACCGACGGCACCGACGGCACCGGTCGCACCGGTCGAGCTCGTGATCTTCGACTGCGACGGGGTGCTCGTCGACAGCGAGCGGATCGCCGCCCGGGTGAACGTCGCCCTCGGCGCCGAACTCGGCTGGCCGCTCACCGAGGAGGAGGTGGTCCGCCGGTTCATCGGCCGCTCCAGCGCCTCGATCCGGGAGCTGGTGGCCGCCCGGATCGGCGCCGAGAGGGCGCGGGTGTGGGACGAGCGGTTCGTGACCCTGCACGCGGAGGCGGTGGACGCGGGGCTCACCCCGGTCGACGGCCTGCCCGAGGCGCTCGACGCGATCACCCTGCCGACCTGCGTGGCCTCCAGCGGCTCGCACGAGAAGATGCGGCACACCCTCGGCCGCACCGGCCTCTACGAGCGGTTCGAGGGCCGGATCCACAGCGCCACCGAGGTCTCCCGGGGCAAGCCGGCCCCCGACCTGTTCCTCTACGCCGCCCGGCGGATGGGCGTCGACCCGGCGGCCTGCGTGGTGGTCGAGGACAGCCGCCCGGGCGTCGAGGCGGCCCGCGCGGCGGGCATGCGCTCCTTCGGTTACGCGGGCGGGCTGACCCCGGCGGCGACCCTCTCCGGACCGGGCACGGTGGTCTTCACCGACATGCGCGACCTGCCGTCGCTGATCGCCGCCGCGGGGACGGCCGCGGGGACCTCCCGGGCATGAACAGACGGACCGGAAAGCGGCTCTCCCGCGCCCTCGTCGCCGCCGCCGGCAGCGGCCTGACCGGCCGGGTGGCCGCCCTGCTGAGGAGCGGGGCGGACCCCGGCGGAGCCGACCCGCACGGTACGACCGCCCTGTACGCGGCGGCCGTCCAGGGCCACGCCGGGACGGTACGGCTGCTGCTCGCGCACGGCGCGGACCCCGACGCCGAGAGCGGCGGTCTGACGGACGGGACCCCGCTGTGCGCGGCCGCGTGCTGGGGCCGTACGGAGACGGTCCGCGAGCTCCTCGCGTACGGGGCCGATCCGGGCCTGCGCGAGGACGGCGGGACGGGGCCGGCCCCACTGGAGTGGGCGGTGCGCGACGGGCACGAGGAAGTCGCCCGGCTGCTCCGCGAGGCCGGTGCCGGTGCCGAGGCCGGAGCCGAGGCCGGTGCCGGTGCCGGAGCCGGAGCCGGAGCCGGAGCCGGCCGCTAGCGCGTGGCGCGGGGGCACCGCTCCGGCGGGGTTGGGGCCGCGCGCCGCCCCGGATGTCCGGCGGCGGCGCGCGGGCCCCCGGTCACCCGGCCGGAAGGGAGCGGCAGAGGAGGGCGGCCGGGCCCTGGCGGGAGGCGGCGCGGGTGGTGAAGGCGATGCCCGCCGCGTACTCGGTGGGCAGGCACTGGCCCTTGTAGTTGCCGTACGCGAACTCGCCGCCGCCCGCGCCGGGCGGGCGGTTGTCGCCGCGGTCGAACCACACCGTGCGGCCGGCCGCCGCCGGGAGGGCGGTGCGCGCCGGGGCGCACAGGGCCGCCGAGACGCGTTCGCCCCGCAGGCTGTAGCCGGTCAGGTACTGCCCGGCCGGGCACTGGAGCTTCGTGTACCCGGTCGCCCAGTCCCCGCCGGGCGGGACGTGGGCCTCGTCGCGGACCACGGTGTTCCCGCCCGTCGGGGCGCGCAGGCCGGAGCCGGCGCACAGGCCCCGGCCGCCGGTGTGGGCGAGGCCGGCCAGCCGGGAGCCGTCGGGGCAGACGGCCTTGCGGGCGCCGCTGTCCCAGTCCCCGGCGGCCCTGGTGAGCAGCGAGGCGTTGTGGTCGCGGTGGTCGATGTCGAGTTGGTACCAGGCGGGGGCGTCGGGGATCGCGCCGGTCCGGCCCGCCGTGCCCGCGAGCGCGGTCCACGGCCGCGTGCGCCAGTCCGCCGGGTCCAGTACGCCGGAGCGGCGGCCGGTGTTGTCGTAGCGGAGCATCGCCCAGCTGTCGCCGCCCGGGGCGCCCTGCGCGGTGGTGCTCCAGCCGACCAGGGGCCAGTAGGCGAAGTCGGCGTCGGCGCGGGTCAGGTAGCCGGTGAGGTTCTCGAACCAGGCGCGGGGTTTCGCGCCGGTCTCGTCGGCGCCGATGCCGAACTCGCTGATCCACACGGGTGCGGTGAAGTGCGTACCGGTTTCGGCGGAGACGAAGAAGGCCTGGTCGTAGAGGGTCTGTTCGAGCTGGGCCGGGGTCATGTCCTGGTAGCGGAGGTCGCTGGTCTCGCCGATGCCGGTGGCGCCGCTGTGGTGGGGGCCGGTGTAGCCGTAGAAGTGGGCGGCGTAGACGAGCTTGTGGGAGACGGCCAGGGTGTGGGAGAGGGTGCGGACGGGGGTGAGGGCGGGGCGGCCGTGGGCGAAGCCGTCCACGGGGATGCCGGTCCAGTTGATGCCCTCGATCACGATGAGCAGGTTCGGGTTGGCCTCGGTGAGGATCCGGTCGGCGGCCTCCTGGGCGGCCGCGTGCCAGTCGTGGCCGTCGCCGAGGCCCCAGTTGGGGTCGTCGAAGACGTCGCGGCGTACCTCGTTGTAGAGGTCCGCGCCGACCACGCGCGGGTTGTCGCGGTAGCGGCGGGCGAGGAACACCCAGTCGTCGGCCCACTGGGCGGTGGAACGGCCGCTGTTCCAGCGTTCGTTGCCGTCGAGGCCGCAGCACCAGCGGGTGGTGCCGGTGTGGTTGTTCAGGATGACGGCGAACCCGGCGTCGGTGAGGGCGGCGACGACCGCGTCGTAGACCTGGAGCGGGGTGCGGCCGCGCAGGGCCGGGTTCGCGGCGACGGCCGCGTCGGGGACGGGGGCGGTGGTGCGGAGCATCTCGTTGGAGAACGGCAGCCGGATGCTGTTGAGGCCGAGGGCGCGGAAGTCGGCCAGCAGGGTGGGCAGGGGTACCCGGTCGAGTCCGAGCGGGATGCCGTGGGAGTCCTGGCCGCTGTGGTGGGTCGCGGGGTCGTCGCGGTCGCCGGAGCCGTTCCAGGAGCCCTGGGCTCCGTCCCAGTTGCCGGAGCGGAGGCGGAACCGGTCGCCGTTCGCGTCCACGATGTAGCGGCCGCGGGTGGACAGCGGCGCCGTCCAGGCGGGGGCGGCGGGCACGGGCGCGACGGCGGGCACGACGGCGGCAGCGGCCGCCGGGGTCGCCGCCACGGCGGGCAGGAGCCCCACCAGGAGCATGAGGACGCCCGGTATCGCGCGTAAGAGGTGGTTGTGCATCTCGCTCCTGACAGGGGCCGGACGTGGGGGATTGCCGCGGTCAAGTTACCGGCCGGTCAGCTGGAGCGGAAGCCACGCGCGCGGGCACTTTCGGGCCCCTGGCGGGGTCGCGCGGGCCCGGAGTCCCGTCAACCGGACGCGGCCCTCGCCACCCCTTCACACAGGGTCACCCTGTCGAAACGGCCCCGCGCGGCCCCCGGCAGGCCTACCGTGCCCTCAGGGTTGGGCACGGCACGGGAGGGTGGGGCGGATGGACGACGAAGAAGACATGCGGCTTGCGAGGATGACCCCGGAGATCTCGCGCCGCACGCTCGCGATGCTGCGCGGGCTGGCCGGCATGGAGCCCCCGGAGCAGGTGCCCGAGGAGGCCATGCTGGTGGCGGACGCGATCCTCGCCGAGCACGGCACCGACGGCCTCCGCGTCCTCGTGATGACCTTGGCGGCCTGGGCGACGGCCCAGATCGAGAACGTGGCGGAGCTGAGCCGGCGCAGCCACGAGGCGGTGCTCGACGCGATGGAGCTGGCCTGTCTGGAGGCCAACGCCGAGGACTAGGTTCGCGGGGCTCGGGCCGCCGGGCGCGAGCCGCCGGGGCCGCCGGGGCCTCGCTGCGGCCCGTTCAGGGCCGCCGGGCGGCCGCGACGCACCGATCCGTGACGGGCCGGCCCTGGATCGCCGGGATTCGGCGACACTGGGGGGAGCAGGAGCGTCCTGGGGGGTCGTGATCGGAGGCTGTCATGAGCACACCTTCCCCTGTCCGGATCGCCGCCGTCCTGTCCACCGAGCACCGTGGACGGCTCATGTCGCACGCCCGCGAGGTCAATTTCCCGGAGGGCGCCCGGGTCTTCGACGAAGGCGCCCGCGCGGAGTCCTTCTGGATCGTGCGTTCCGGCACGATGACCCTGGAGGTCCCCATGCCCAGCCGCCGGCCCACGCCGATCGAGAGCCTCGGCCCCGGTGAGCTGGTCGGCTGGTCCTGGCTGTTCCCGCCGTACGTGTGGCAGCTGAGCGCCGAGGCGATGACACCGGTCCGCGCGTACGAGTTCGACGCGACGACCGTACGCGTGCTGATGGACGCCGATCCCGCCTTCGGCTCCGCGATCGGGCACTGGGTCGGGCGCGTCCTCGCGCTGCGGCTCCAGCAGACCCGGACCCGCTTGATCGACCTCTACGCCCCGCACGCCATCGCGGGCTAGAGCCGGCCCCCGAGGGGGCGCGCGAAGGGCTTCTGGGGGTGTGTTCGGCCGTTTCCGCCGTGCGCTCCCCCACAGGTCAGCATCCCGGCACCGCTGCGGACTGCACTCATGCGCTCACGATCGGTGACGAGAAATAGGGGTCCGAACGGGCGTTCACAGCCCGTGTGCGCAAGACTCCCGTCCGTTATCCGAAACGCGAACCCAAGGGAGTGTTCGAAATGCGGTCCATCGCAAGGGGTCTCGGACTCGGTTCCGCCGCCATGGCTCTCACCGCGCTCACCGCGCTGGCCTGGCCCGGAACGGCCGGAGCCGCACCCTCCGGCACGGCAAGCCTGTACGCGCCGTCGGCGCTCGTGCTCGGCATCACCGCCGGGGAGGACGCCGCGAGCGGGACGGTGCTGCGCGCGGTGACCCTCGTCTGCGCACCGACGCCGGGTGGCACGCACCCGTCCCCCGCCGCCGCGTGCGCCGAACTGCGGGCGAACTCCGACCGGTTGGACACGGTGGCGAAGCCCGCCAGGGGCGCCGCGTGTACCAGGGAGTGGAACCCCATGACCGTGACGGCCGACGGGGTGTGGCAGGGCCATCGGATGAGCTACTCGTACACCTTCGGCAACCCGTGCGGCCTGCGGAACACCACCGGGGCCCTGTTCGGGTTCTGACGTCCCGCGACGTCCCGCGGTATCGACGGGGAGAGGGCCGGGCGGCGCCGTGCGACCGCCGCCCGGCCCCGGCTCCTGACCCGGCCCCGCGGATGTCAGCCGAGTTCGAGGCTGGTGACCCCGTACAGGCCGGCCAGGTCGAGCTCCGGGGCCGGGCCCGTGTACATGCGGGCCGCCTCGAAGGTGGGGACCAGGCCCAGGCCGGTGAACAGGGCGGTGGCGGCCCGGTTCACGTCGGGTACGTCCACGGCGACCTCCCCACCGGGCGCGTGCTCCGCGAGCCGCCGGAGCAGGGCGGCCGCCACCCCCGGGGTCGCGGCGTACAGCGGTCCGATCCGGGAGGCGGAGCTGCACGGGCGGATCACGCCGAGCCCTTCGATCCGCCCGTCGCGGACGGCGGCGAGGGCGGTGCGGCCGGGGAGGCCGGTCCAGGCGGAGAGGAAGGCGTCACGGGACGCGGGGAAGAACCTGCGGTCGTACGCGGCGAGTTGGCGGAAGGGAAGGGTGGCGGCGTCCACGATCTCCACGCCGTCCGCACCGTCCCCACCGGCCGCGCCGAGCGCGGCCCCCTGCGGCACACCCTCGTGGCGGACGTTGTTCCAGGCCGAACGGAACCCGGACTTGCGGTAGTTGTCCTGCTGGTCGACCACCCCGTCCAGGCCGACGAGCCGCCCGTCGAGCCGCTCCATCCCGGCCTGCCACAGCCGGATCCCGTATCCACGGCCACGGAAGGCGGGGCGCGCGATGTAGAAGCCGATGAACCCGAAGCCGGCCCCGTAGCGGACGGCGGAGACGCAGGCGACCGGTTCTCCGTCGAGACGGCCGACGAGGAAGCCCTCGGGGTCGGCGACCGCGAAGGCGAAGCGGTCGGTGTCGCCCGGATTCCAGCCCTCCTCATCGGCCCAGGCGCGGATCATTTCCATGTCTGCGGCGCTGGCGCCGGTGATCTCGAATCCCGTCATGTCGGGTGTTGTACCAGATGCGCGGCGGCCCCGGCAGCGGGTGCCAACCGGCCGTCGTGATCCCGGAGTACGCGGTGTCAGCCCGCGCAGATCACGTCGTCCAGCCTGATCGGCCGGGAGTCGAGGCGGACGTACGCCGTGAAGGTGTCGGTGCGCGCGTCGGCTCCGCGGGTCCAGTGGGTGGTGACGGTGGCCCATCCGACGCGCGCTCCCGGGGCGACGGTGACGGCGCCGACCTCGATCTTCTCCGGGGTGCTCTGGGAGCACAACAGCACGTCGACGTCGGATTGCCGCTGTTTGTCCCTGAGGGCCTGGGAGATCCGGTGGTAGCGGTAGGCCTCGGAGGGTCCGTGATGGCCGTAGAAATCGGTGAGGAAGGTTCTGATCTGGGCGGCGTCGTGGGGCGGGGCCGGTGCGGTGACCGTTGTCGCCGCCGCGGAGGGGGCGGCGGCGAGGACGGTCACGAGCAGGGCGCCGAGGAGGTGCGTCAGGGGCTTCATGCCCCGTTTCTTAACCGCCCGGGCGGCTGCGCAGGAGGGGCGCGGGGCGGATCTCACTCCGGTGGCGGGCGGGATTCACCGCAGACACGACCATCCGGCGGCGCGCCGCTTGCGGGGCCGGAGGTTAATCCGTTCGCGGGGGGACGCGGGCCGTACGTAGGGTCGGATCATGGGAAAGCCGCTTGTCGCAGTGTTCAGTGGGGCCGGGATGTCCACCGATTCCGGGATTCCGGACTACCGGGGGCCCCAGGGGTTGTGGCGGCGCGACCCGGACGCCGAGAAGCTCGTGACGTACGAGTACTACATGGCCGACCCGGAGATCCGGCGGCGCTCCTGGCGGATGCGCGCCGAGATCGGCGCCCTCGGGGCGCGGCCGAACGCCGCGCACCGGGCCGTCGCCGAGCTGGAGCGCGGCGGGACCCCGGTCCGGGTGATCACCCAGAACGTGGACGGGCTGCACCAGCTCGCCGGGATGCCCGCGCGCAAGGTGTTCGAGCTGCACGGGACCGCCCGGTCGGTGCTCTGCACGGCCTGTCACGCCCGGTCGGGGATGGAGGAGGCGCTGGCCCGCGTCGCCGCCGGGGAACAGGATCCCGCGTGTCTGGCGTGCGGCGGGATCCTGAAGTCGGCGACCGTGATGTTCGGCGAGCGGCTCGACCCTCAGGTACTGGCGCAGGCCGTGGCCGTGGCCAAGGGATGCCAGGTCTTCATAGCCGTCGGGACGACGCTCCAGGTGCAGCCGGCCGCCTCGCTGGCCGGCATGGCCGCGACGGCGGGGGCCCGGCTGATCATCGTGAACGCGGAGGAGACCCCGTACGACGAGCTGGCCGACGAGGTCATCCGCGAACCGATCGGCACCGCCCTGCCGGCCCTCCTCACCCGGATCTCGGCTTAGGGCCTGTCTTTCGGACCAGGCCGGATCAGGGAGCCCCGCGAGCCCGGCATGATCCGAAAGACACGCGGCCCTGGGTCCTGCCGTCACGGTGGCGCCGGTCAGGCCCGCAGCGTCCGGCGCCGTGCATCGCGAGGCCGGAGAGACGCCCGCGTACCGGACAGTCGGGCGTACCGACAACGCGGCCGGGCGCCAGCGTGACGACAGGGCCCGGCAGGCGCCGGCCCCGGCGCCGGCCCGGCCGCGCTCGGGCCCCGGATCCCGGGCCCGGCGGTGTGCGCGGGTCAGCTCACGGCCGCGCCGGAGCTGGGGGTGGCGGTGCGGCGGGGCTCCGCGCCGCCGCGTACCTTCCACCAGGCCGATCCGAGCAGCAGCGCGCCCGGGAGCACTCCCGCGACGGCGGCGACGGCCGCCTGCGGGGCTCCGGCGGCGGCCAGCGCCAGCCCCCCGGCGCCGCACCCGGACAGCCCCGCGCCCAGCCGGTGGAGCGCCGGCATCCGCCAGACGACCGCGAGGCCGAAGAAGTGCACGCCGACCACGAGCGCGATCCAGCCCACCGTGGCCCGCGGGGTGTGCAGCAGGTTGTTGATGACCACGATGCCGGCGACTCCGACGACCGCTTCGGCGGCCACCACGTACCGGTAGCGCCGCCCGAAGTGCACCGCCGGCGCGGCCTCGGCGGCCGGCGCGGGCCGGGGCGCGGGCGCGGGGGCGCGGCGCAGCATGATCAGCAGAGCGACGAAGGCGGCCACCGCCAGCACCCGCAGCACGGTGCCCGCCGCGACCGGCAGGGCGCCCGCGTTCACCTGGATGAAGGCGAGTCCGAAGCTCGCACCGATGATCCGGCCCGTTCGTTCCTTTGTCATACCGGTCAGTCTCACCGATGTGGATCATGGAACACAACGCGCGCTCCGCCCGGGAGCCCGTCCCGGCCCGCTGTGACATCTCCCACCCCCTCTTGCCCGGAGAAGGAAGGGTTACCTAAGTTCGTTGCATGGCTCCTTCTCACCCCACACCCCCCACCGGCCCGGACGACGCCGGCCGGCCCGGCTCCCCCGCGCTGGTCGACTTCACCGTCGACCTCACCGCGCAGGAGGCGCTCCGGCAGGCCCAGGTCCTGGCCGCCATCGGCCCCGACTGGGATCCGATCGCGGTGCTGCGCGGCGAAGAGGCGGCGTACGACCTGCTGTACTCCGGTCTCGACGCGGACCAGCAGCGCCTCTACGACGACCTCGTCGCGGCCGGCGTGCTGCCGCGGCGCGGGGGCGGCCGTGCTGCCGCTTGACCCGCAGGCGGACATCGGACGCCGGGCCTGGGTGGCCTGCCCGAGCTGTGACGACGCCCGCGGCTGCGAGCCCTGCGAGCAGCGCCGCACCTGCTCCGAGCACTGGCGCTACATGCTGTCCAACACCGGCAGCCTGCTGAACCTGCAGTGCCCGTCGTGCACCCATGTCTGGGTGCACGAGAGCGGCTTCGGCGCGACCCGCTCCCTGTGGGACCGGGTCACGAGCGGCTGGTCCCGCCACTGAGGCCACTGGGGCCGCCGAGCGGCGCGGGCGCCGCTCAGGCGCCGTCGGCGGCCCGGCGCAGTTCCGCCACGTCGAGCTTCTTCATCTTCATCATGGCGGCGGTCGCGCGGGCCGCCCGCTCCGGGTCGGGGTCGGAGATCAGCTCGATGGCGCCCGGCGGGATGACCTGCCAGGAGACGCCGAACCTGTCCTTGACCCAGCCACAGGCGGACTCCTGGCCGCCGTCCCTGGTGAGCGCGTCGTAGTAGTAGTCCGCCTCGGCCTCCTCCTCCGCGTGGATCTGGAAGGAGATGGCCTCGGTGAACGGGAACTGGGGTCCGCCGTTGAGGCCGATGAACTTCTGTCCGTTGATCTCGAACTCGACGACCATCACCTCGCCGGCCGGACCGGGGCCCGCTTCGTTGTAGCGGCCGATGCGGCCGATCCTGCCGTCCTTGAACACCGACATGTAGTAGTCGGCTGCGGCTTCCGCGTCGCCGTCGAACCACAGACAGGTGGTGAAGCCCTTGCCGCTGACGCTCATGACTGCCTCCAGAGTGTGTGCGGGACCAGCGTCCCGCACCTACAGACCGGAGCCGGGACCGAAACTCATCGGTCGGCCCGGACCGGTCCGTCTTTCATCCTGGAACGCGCTGTGACGGCCTGCGGCCCTACACCTCCAGATCGTTTTCGATCTTCTTCAGCTGGTGCCTCGCCATCGCGAGGTTGGCCCGGCCCCGATCGAGGGCCAGATAGAGGAAGAAGCCGTCGGATCCCCGCGCCTTCATCAGCCGGATCAGGTGATATTGGCCGCCGAGGGTGATCAGGATGTCCTCGATCTCGTCCTTGAGACCCAGCATCTCCATGGTGCGGACCTTGGCGCGCACCACGTCGGTGTTGCCCGCCGCGGCCACGGCGAGGTCGAGGTCCTTGCCGCCACCGATGGTGCCGAGGGCCATGCCGCTGCCGTAGTCGACGAGGGCCGCGCCGATCGCGCCTTCGATGGTGGTGGTGGCTTCCTTGAGGGCGGTCTCCACGTTGACCATGAGGGGTTCCTCTTTCTCGTTGAACTGCTGAACTGTCCTGGATTTCGGTACTGCGAGGGGTGGTCTGGGGGGCTCAGGCCGGCGGGGCGCCCGGGGGGTTCGCACCCGGGCCCCGCCGGCCGAGGCTGTGCTCTATGAGCTCGGCGATGCGGACGCTGGAGCGGCGCGCTTCCAGATGGAGGCGGCCGACGTTGACGCGCGGCTGCGCGATGAGGGTGAGGACGGCGGCTTCGCCGGCCGCGTAGGTGGCGACGTACCCGTGTTCGCCCCGGACGAGGAGTTCGCGGAAGCCGCCTTGGCCCGTGCTGTCGCTGAGCCGCTGGGCCACGCCGAGGGCGGCGGCGGTCAGGGCCGCTACGGCCTCCGCCTCGGCGGCGGCGCTGTCCTGGGCGAGCACGAGGCCGTCGACGCTCGCGGCGAGGGCGCCGGTGAGCTGGGGGACGCGGGCGCGCAGCCGGCGGAGCTCGGCGAGTATCTCGGCTTCGGACTCGGCGGACACCATCGCCGTACTCATGTCGGCCTTACTCCTTTCGGGCTGCCTCCGCTCGGAGCGTTCGGTGCGCAGGACCGGTCGCAGCGGGAGCCTCACAGGCTTGCCTCCAGTGCGTCGCGTAACCGGCGGAGCAGCGCCACGTCCGGAGGTTGGGCTTGGGTCATCCAGTCGGGCAGCGGCGCTTCCACCGGTGCCGGAGCGGGAGCGTGCGGGGTTTCGACCAGTCCGGCCGCCGCGAGTCTGCGTACGTCGAGCAGCGTGTGGAAGGCCGGCCGGCCCAGCACCCAGGCGAGGTCGGCCGGCGTCCGTATGCCGTCCGCCTGCGCCAGCAGGAGCCGTTGGCGGGCGGTGACGGTCTGGCCGGGCGCGGCGGCCCGCGGCAGCACCGGGGCGGTGTCGAGCAGCGGGTAGGGCCAGACCGCGTCGAGGAGTTCGCGGCGGCGGCGGGTCTCGCGTTCCACGGCGGCGGCGGGGACGGACCGCATGGATCCGATCCAGTGGGTGGCCCCGCGGCGGAAGCGGGAGGGGCCGCTGCCCGGGGAGAGGGCGAAGAAGGCGGCGTCGAATATCGCGGCGAGGTGGCAGATTTCCAGTTCACCTCCCGCGAGCCCGCCGCTGTCGACGAGGAAGCGGGCGACCTGCCGGCGGGCGCCGGCCCGGTCGACGGCCTCCCGCCAGCGCTCGGGGGCGAGTCCGCCGCCGGTGGTGAGCAGGACGTCGAGTCCGGGGGTGGCGGGGCTTTCGGCATGGACGATGCGGCCGTCTTCGAGGAAGAGGGTGCCGCGGTCGCGGAGGAGGGCGCCGGTGGCGCGTTCGGCGGCGAGCCGGGTGAGCAAGGGGGACACCTCAACGGAGATACCGGGGAGGGTGGAGGGGGTCATCTGAGTACCAGTCCCTCGGCGAGGGCGCGGAGTCGGTGGCGGGCGAGGGCGAGGTTTCCGTCGGCGCGGTCGAGCCAGAGGTGGAGGAAGACGCTGCTGTCGAAGCTCGTCTCGACGAAGCGCAGGACGTGGTAGCCGGTGCGGGTGGTGACGATCAGGTCCTCCAGCGGCGGACCTGCCGGGTCGGGCATTCCGGTTTCCGGTGCCGCCGGGGCGAAGGACTCGTACTCGGCGGCGGCGCGGGCCAGTTCGGCGGTTTCCGCGGCGGTGGTCTCGTGGTCCCCCACGGGTGATTCCCCGACGGTGCCGAGGGCCAGTCCACTGCTCCAGTCGACGAGCGCGGCACCCCGCGCCCCGGGCAGGGTCATGGCTTCGAGCAGGCATTCGTCGATCCCGGGCACGCGGGCTCCCCTCCCGGCCAGACGTGCTGGGTGCACGGTCGTACGGCGCGACAGGAGGGAACTTACTCAAGTTCCAGAGTCCGAAAGGGCGTTCTGGCATTTTCCGCTGGAACATGCACGGGTGTGCTAAGCAGCTTGGCCGGAACCCGTCCACTTCTGCTCACGAAGCAAGCGGAAGGTCCTCCGCGAGCCTGAACGCCCCGTGCTCGCGCCGCACATAACCCTCGTGGCTGAGGGTGCGGAGCAGGTGGTAGACGGTCGGCAACGGGATTCCGGTCACCCGCGACAAGCGCTTCGCCGTCGCTTCGCCCTCCGCGTGCATCGCCTCTACGAGGCGCAGCGCGCGCTGCACGGAACCGATGAGGGTGGGTGTGCTGTCCTTCTGGCTGTGATCGGCGCCCATGAGTGATCCCCCTGCTCCGGTACGAGGCCTGGCGAACCCATCAAAGTGGGTCACAGGCCGCAAAACCAGCGGACGCGCTTAAACCTGAGCATAAGATCACCGCACGCCGGCCCAGCGCCCTCCGGCCCTCCATCCTGCCCGGAACGCGCCCCCGGGAGGGGCGAACGGGAAAGGTGGGCGTGGGGATCGGGCGCGGGGTGGCGGCTCCGTCGGCGCGGCCGCCTCCGCCGCCGCTACCGCGTGCAGGTCACGAAGGCCGGGAGCGGGGTGTCCTCGATCAGGTGCCTCGGCAGGGCCAGCGCGAAGCGGGATTCCAGTACGGCGAGGGTGAGCCGGTCGCGCTCCTCGCACGGCTCGTCCTCGGGGCGGGCGCAGGCGCCGTCCGGGGAGAGGATCTTGGCCGCGACCAGCTCCGGGAGCAGGAGGTCCGGCTGGTGGCCGCCGCGCCAGCACTCCTCGCCGAGGCCGAAGCAGCACAGCAGCTCCCCGTCCCGGGCGTACGCGAACTGCCGGGGCGGGTGGTCGGGCTGCGGGTCCAGGTGGACGGCCTCGACGCCGCCCCACGAGACCTCGGCGAGCCGCTCGGCGCCGGACGGCATGCCGTG
The DNA here is from genome assembly GCF_003721495.1 of Streptomyces sp. ADI95-16. Taxonomy (NCBI): domain Bacteria; kingdom Bacillati; phylum Actinomycetota; class Actinomycetes; order Kitasatosporales; family Streptomycetaceae; genus Streptomyces; species Streptomyces sp. ADI95-16. The sequence goes on from NZ_CP033581.1 coordinate 1,336,359, forward strand.
CTCGACGGCGAAGGACCAGCCGCCCCAGCGGCCGACGCGGGCCACGCCGTCGCCGTCCACGGTCTCGCCGGCCATGCTCCACGCGTCCGTCGCGCCCAGCGGGCCGGGGCGGATGCCGGGCAGCGCGCCGAGCCGCGCGGCGAGTTCCTCGGGCGCTATGCCCCGGGCGAAGGTCAGGCTGACGAACCAGCCGTCCCAGTGGGCGAGCCACTGGATGCCGCTGCCGCCCGTGTCCCCGACGGCGTCCGAAATGTCGGCTGTCAGCACGGTGTCCTCCCGTGTCCGGTCTTCCCCCACCGGCACGATAGTCACTCCGCGGGCGGATCCGGGAGGAGGCGCTCGACCATTGCCTCAATGAGCCCCTCCACGGGATGGGGCTCCAGGACCGCCGGAACGGTCAGGTCGTCCACGATCAGGCCCAGCATCGCCAGGTAGATCAGGACGACCCCCTGCCGGTCCCCGGGCAGGCCCGCCTCCAGGTGCCAGGCGACGTTCGCCTCCAGTTCGGCCCCCTGGAACCGGGCGGCCTCCGCCTGGAGCTCGGGACGCCGGGTCGCCTCCAGCCGCAGCTCCAGCATCGCGATGTGGACGCTGCGCTCGCGCCGCATCCGGGCGAGTAGCTGGCCGAGCAGCACCTTGGTGTCCAGCGGGCCGGCCAGGTCGGCCGGGTCGGGAACCAGCCGTTCCCGGGTGCGGTGCAGGATCTGGACGAGCAGTTGGGCCCGGTTGGCGAAGTAGTTCGAGGCCGTGCCGGTCGGTACGCCCGCCTCCTTGTCGACCGCGCGCAGGGTCAGGCCGCGCGAGCCCTCGGCGGCCAGCACTTCGATGGCGGCGTCGAGCAGCGCGGCGCGGCGCTCCGGATTCTGGCGCATGGGCGGGTCCCTGGGGGCGTGAGGGGCTCGTCGCGCCGGGCCCGGGGGACGGGCACGGCGGCGCGGCCGGGCCGGCATGTCGAAGCACTGCACGCGCAGTGCTTCGCACACGCTAGCGGACGTGGCGCGGTTCGGGCCCTCCCCAGCGCCCCCTCCCCCGTGTCACCCTGCCGGTCATGGATCGGATCATCGAGCAGATACGCGAGGACCTGGCCCGCCGGATCGCCGTGACGGCCGACCGGCTCGCCGACCGCACCCTGGCCGAGGATCCCGCGTACGCCGCGCTGCTCGGGCGGGCCGAGCTGCGCGACCGGATCCACCTGACCCTGCGCCAGGCCGTCGAGGGCCTGGTCCGCAGCGGGCGCGGGCTGGCGCCGGAGCTCGCCGACGCCCGGGCCACCGGCAGGCTCCGCGCCGAGCAGGGGCTGCCGCTCGACTCCCTGCTGCGCACCTACCGCCACAGCGGCCGGATGCTGTGGCAGACCCTCGTCGAGGCGGTGGCCGCGCACGACCGGGCCGCGCTGCCCCGGCTGCTGCCGGGAGCCGCGGCACTGTGGGACGTACTGGACCAGATGACGGACGCCGCTTCGCAGGCGTACCGGCAGGCCGAGGCCGCGCGCGGCGAGCGCGACCGCGCGTACCGGGCGGCCCTGCTGGACGCGCTGCTGGACGGCACCGGGACGGCCGCGGAGGCCGCCGCGCAGCTGGGCCTCCCGGAGCGCGGCCGCTTCGCGGTGGTCGTCCTGGGGCCGGGCGGCTCCGGCAGCGAGGGCCTGGAGTCCGGGTCCGGCGCCCCGCGCGTGCTGCGGCGGATCCGGGCCGACGGGGAGAGCGCCCTGGTGGAGCTGGGGCACCTGCCGCTGGAGTCGCTGCGGGAGGGGCTCGCGCCGCTCGGGGTGCGGGCCGGGATCAGCCCGGTGGTGGAGGACCCCGCCGATCTGGCGCGGGCGCGGCGGCTCGCCGACCTCGCGCTGCGCACCGCCCCGGGGTCCGGGGGCGGGCCGCGCACGGCCCTGCTGGACGAGCGGCTCCCGGCGGCGCTCGTCGCGGCCCAGGCCGAGCTCGCGGACCGGCTGCGCCAGGTGGTGCTGGGCCCGGTGCTGGCGCTGCCGCCGGAGGACTGCCGGGTGCTGCTGACCACGCTGGGGACGTGGCTGGCCTGCCAGGGCTCGACGACGTACGCCGCGCAGCGGCTGTACTGCCACCGCAACACCGTCTCGAACCGGCTGCGCCGCCTGGAGCAGCTGACCGGCCGGTCGCTCTCCGATCCGGCGCAGGTGGTGGAGCTGGCGCTGGCCCACGCGGCGGTGGTCCAGCGGGCGGCGGCTACCGCCCCGGCTTCGCCGATTCCAGCAGGTACGGTACGTCGATCACCGCGACTCCCGGGGTGAACAGCAGCCGCGCCTTGAGCCGCAGCGCGTTCTGGTTGTGCAGGGGCTGCTCCCACCAGTGGCCCACCACGTACTCGGGGATGACCACGGACAGGACGTCGGTGTCCTCGGCGGCGGCCTGTTCCTGTACGTGGGCCAGGACCGGCCCGATCACCTCCCGGTACGGCGAGTGCAGCAGGGTCAGCGGGATCCCGGGGTCGTGTTCCGCCCAGGCCGCCCGCAGCCGGCGGGCGTCCTCCTCGTCGGCGGCGACGGACAGCGCGGTCAGGGTGTCGGCCCGCAGCCCCTGCGCGTAGCCGAGGGCCTTGAGCGTCGGCGCGTGCACGGCGGCGACGAGCAGGATGACGTGGTGGCGGGCGGGCATGCGGGCCCTGACCCCGGGGGCGACGGCGACCTGCGCCGCGACGGTCTCGTAGTGGCGCCGGACCGCCTTCATGCCGACGAACAGCAGCGGCATCGCGATGACGACCAGCCAGGCGCCGTGCGTGAACTTGGTGATGAGGACGATCACGAGCACGAGCGCGGTCAGGCAGGCGCCGACGGCGTTGATGGCGCGCCGGCGGTGGATGTGGATCCGCTCCTCCCGGGGGGTGCCGGGCGAGTCGAGTTCCCGCTTCCAGTGCCGGACCATGCCCGACTGGGACAGGGTGAAGGAGACGAAGACACCGATGATGTACAGCTGGATGAGGCGGGTCAGCTGGGCGTCGAAGGCGACGATGAGGGCGACGGCGGCGAGCGCGAGCAGCACGACGCCGTTGGAGTAGACGAGCCGGTCGCCGCGGTTGAAGAGCTGGCGGGGCGCGTAGCGGTCCTTGGCGAGGATCGAGGCGAGCATCGGGAACCCGTTGAAGGCGGTGTTCGCGGCGAGGATCAGCACGCCGGCGGTGACGGCCTGGAGCAGGTAGAAGAGGAAGTGCCAGTTCCCGAAGGTGGCGCGGCCGATCTGGGCGAGCGCGGTGGAGGTCGGGGTGCCGGCGGGCAGGCCCAGTTCGGTCGGGTCGGCGGCGACGTGGACCTGGTAGGCCATGGCCAGGACGGTGATGCCCGTGAACATGGTGACGGACAGGATGCCCATCGCGGCCAGGGTGTTGGCGGCGTTGCGGCTCTTGGGTTTCCGGAAGGCGGGCACGCCGTTGCTGATCGCCTCGACACCGGTCAGGGCGGTACAGCCGGAGGCGAAGGCGCGCATCGTGAGCAGGACCAGGCCGAGCCCGGTGAAGGTGCCCTCCGCGATGATCGGGAGGTCGGCGGACTCGGCGCGGATGGTGTCGCCGGTGGCGTACCGGACCGCCGCGACCGCGAACATGACGTAGATGACGAGGACGAACCCGTAGGTGGGGATGGCGAAGATCCGCCCCGACTCCCGTACGCCGCGCAGGTTCATCAGGGTCAGCAGCACCACGAAGCCCACGGAGAGGCCGACTTGGTGGTCGCTCAGGGCGGGGACGGCGGAGGTGATGGCGGCGACTCCGGAGACCACCGAGACGGCGACGGTCAGCACGTAGTCGACGAGCAGCGCGCTGGCGGCGGTGAGCGCGGCGGTCTGGCCGAGGTTCTCGGCGCTGACGACGTACGCGCCGCCGCCGCCGGGGTAGGCGTGGCAGGTCTGCCGGTAGGAGGCGACGACGACCACCATCAGGAAGACGATGGCGGCGGCCGCGTACCAGGTGAGGTGGAGCAGCGTGACACCGCCGAGGGCGAGGATCAGCAGGATCTCCTCGGTGGCGTAGGCCACCGAGGAGAGCGGGTCGCTGCAGAAGATCGGGAGCGCGAGCCGTTTCGGCAGCAGGGTCTCGCCCAGGCGCGCGGTGTCGAGCGGTTCGCCGACCAGCACGCGTTTCGCATTGATACGCCTCATTCAGGCATGATCAGCCACTTACGGCACGGTTCAGCCGCTCTGTCGGCTGTGTCCTGTGCGGCGGCGACGCTCGACGCGGAGCACTCGGTTCATTACCGGCACGTAGCGTAGCGAGCGGGTTCCTCCGTTCGGGGGGTCTTCCCCCGGAGTCCGTGAACACCGCGTCACACCCGTCCGGGCGCGCGGACGGCTCGTACGCATCGGCCGTACCTTCGAGCCGGCCCCTCCGGAGGGCCGGTTTCCGGCCGTGGGCGGAGGATGGAGAAAGAACGGTTCTGCGCACCGAGACGGAGCGAGGAGGTGTGCGGCGGTGACGAAGTTCATGGACGTCCACCACGGCATGCACGGCATCACGGCGGACCAGCTGCTGGCCGCCCACAAGGCGGATCTGGCGATCGAGGGGGAAGAGAAGGTCCACTTCGAGCGGGCCTGGGCCGACCCCGCCTCCGGGACGGTCTACTGCCTGTCCGAGGCGCCCTCGGCGGACGCGGTCATGCGGATCCACGAGCGCACGGGCCACCCGGCCAGCGAGATCCACCCGGTCCCGCTCGTGGTGTGATCCCCCCGCCGGTCGCCCGCAGCCCGGGCCGGACGGCGCCCGGGCGGCGGGCGACCTGCGAACGACCGGCGAACGACCGGCGAACGACCGGCGGGCGGGAACGCCACAAAAGGGCTGACCGGATTCGTTCGTACGATCGGAGGAGCCTCCGGAGGGCCGCAGGCACATGCCAGAAGCAACGCCTCTACGGATGTTGCCAAACGCCTTACGGGCCCTCGCCCGCTGTGCCACAGTCGTGAGCGGTCCTTCCTTCAGACTTGGCCGCGCCGCGCCTGTATCGGAGTGCTCATGCCGTCCCACCTGTTCGCGGACCGTCCCGCGCAACCGCCCGAGCCGGGATCGGTGGACGCGCTGATCACACAGACCCGACGGCTCCGGGGTGACGTGGACGCGGTGCGCCGCGACACCGTCGCGGACGACGAGGAGGACGCCCAGGGCCGCTGGCAGCGCGCTCTCTGCGATCTGGCCGTGCACCACCTCGACGACCTCGGTGAGCACCTCGGCCGGCTCAAGGAAGGCCTGCCGCCCGCGCCCGACCTCGTCGCGTTCCCGGGGCAGGCCGAGCCCGGGCCGGTGCCCGCGCCGGAGGACCGCCAGACCCGGGTCGGCAGCGCCGAGTGGAACCTGCTGACCGACGAGGTCACCTGGTCCGAGGAACTGTTCCAGATCTTCGGCCGGTCCCCCGAGTCGGGCGCGCTGCCCCTGGACGAACTGGGCTCCACCCTCTTCTCCGAGGACCAGCCGCTGCTGACCGCGATGGTCACGGCCTGCCTCGTGGACGGCCGTCCCCTGGACGGCGAGTTCCGCATCGTCCGGACCGACGGCCGGGTCCGCACCCTGCACATGCGGGGCGAACCCGTCCTCGACGACGACGGCTGCACGGCCTCCATGTGGGCCGTGCTCCGCGACGTCAGCGACCTGCGGCGCAGTGAGCGGGCCGTGCGCGAAACCCGGGACTCGCTCCAGCGGCGCCGGGAGATCGCGCGGACCGAGCGCCGACTGGCGGTCGAACTGCAGGAAGCCGTCCTCCCCCCGTGGGGCGGCTCCCTGCGGTTCCCGCACCACGGCGCCGGCTCCCTGGACACGGCCGCGCACTACCTGCCCTCCCCGGACGACGCCCTGATCGGCGGCGACTGGTACGACGCGCTCGAACTCCCCGACGGGCGCTCGATGCTGACGGTCGGTGACCTGACCGGGCACGGAGTCACCGCCGCCTCCGGCATGGCGATGATGCTGGGCGCGCTGCGCGGCATGGCCATGGCGGGCATCGAGCCGGGCCCGCTGATGGGCTGGCTGAACCGGCTGCTGGAGAACTCCGTACAGCCGGCGCTCGGTTCGGCCGTGTGCTGCCGCTACGACCCCGCGCGCCGCGTGCTGTCCTGGGCGCAGGCCGGACACCCGGCTCCGCTGCTGTTCCGCCGCGGCCGGGGCCGCTCGCTACAGCCGCCGGAGGGCGTGCTGCTGGGGGCGACCGCCGGCGCGGCGTACGGGCAGGCGGAGGAGCGGCTCGAAGCGGGCGACGTGCTCGTCCTGCACACGGACGGGCTGACACCGCGCGGCATCGAGTTCGGCCGGACGGACGGGACCGAGCGGCTGCTGGAGCTCGCGCCCCGGCTCTCGGCGGCCGGGTCGGCGCGGGACTGCGTACGGATGGTGATCGAGGAGTTCGGCGAGGGCGAGCGCGAGGACGACGCCTGTGTGCTGGTGGCGCGGGTCGGCGGGTAGCGGCCGCCGCCGGGGGGGATCGGGGCCGCGCCGGCCGGCGCGGCCTTCTTCGTGCGCTCCACGGGTGCGTGGTGCGGGACGGGTGCGTGGTGCGGGTGCCCGGTGGTCACCTGCCGCGCCCTAGACGACGTGCTGCGGCGTCGGGCTGTTGGGGAGGGCCAGCTTGATCTCCGTACGCAGGTCCTCGATGCGGGCGTAGCCGGCGTACTGGCCGGTGAGCCGGTACATCTCGCGCAGCCGGTCCCAGGTCCGGTGCGAGGAGGTCTCGTTCATCGAGACCAGGGCCAGCCGGGCGTAGCGGTCGGCCTGTTCCGGGTCGTCGGCGATGAAGCAGGCGGAGGCCATCGAGATGTAGTCGAAGATCTGCGAGCGCTGGTGGCCGCTGGCCCGCAGCCGCAGCGCCTCCATGGCGTGCCGCTGGGCGACCGGGGCGGCGGAGGGGTCGTGGTCGGCGAGCGTGCGGAAGGCCAGCGCCTGCATGCCGTGCAGGTCCGCCTCGTCGAAGCTCTGCATCCAGCTCGGCGGCGGTACGTCGCCCTTGTCGGACACGAACAGGTCCTCGGCCTCGCCCAGGGTGCGGCGCATGGCCTGCCCCTTGCCCATGGCGGCCTGCGCCCAGGCCTCGATGGTGTGCAGCATGGCGCGGGTGCGCGGCAGGGTCTCCTCGCCGGAGCCCGACTGGGCCAGCTTCATCAGGTCGAGGGCCTCGTGCGGCTTGCCCAGGTGGACCATCTGGCGGGCGGCGCGGGACAGGGCCTCGCCGGCGCGCGGCCGGTCGCCGCCCTCGCGGGCCGCGTGCGCGGCGATGACGAAGTACTTCTGGGCAGTGGGTTCGAGGCCGACGTCGTGCGACATCCAGCCCGCGAGCACGGCCAGGTTGGCCGCCACCCCCCACAGCCGCCGCTGGAGGTGGTCGGGGTGGTGGTAGGCGAGCATGCCGCCCACCTCGTTGAGCTGGCCCACGACGGCCTTGCGCTGGAGGCCGCCGCCTCTGGAGGCGTCCCAGGCCCGGAAGACCTCGACGGAACGCTCCAGGGCCTCGATCTCCTGCGAGCCGATCGGGGCGGCCTCGTAGCGGTCGTAGCCCGCCTGGTCGGCCTGGAAGGAGTCGCCGAAGGCCGGGGCGGCCTTCGCCGGGGTGGGGTCGGCACGCAGCCAGTCGTACATGGCGTTGCTGAGGGCAGTGCCGGCGGTGAGCGCGACGCCCGCGCCCATCAGACCGCGACGGTTGAGCATGAGGTCCATTCCCGTGAATTCGGTGAGGACCGCGGCCGTGCGTTCGGGCGCCCAGGGCAGGCCGTCGGGGTTCTCCTTCGCCCCGTCGGACTGCCGTTTGGTGGTGCGCCGCTGCCGTACGAACCCGAGGTCCTCGATGGTCACGACACGACCGAGCCGCTCGGTGAACAGTGCTGCCAGTACCGTGGGCACCGGTTCGCGCGGGGTCTCCCCCATGTCGATCCAGCGCCGCACCCGCGAGGTGTCGGTGGCCAGCTGGTGGTGACCCATGGCCGCCGCCTGCCGGTTGACCATCCTCGCCAGTTCGCCCTTCGACCAGCCGGCCAGGCCGAACAAGTCGTTCAGACGGGTGTTTGGACCTTTGCTCACGTCAAGCCCCCAGGTTCTCGGCTGAGTTGACAGTAGCCCGCCGTCAGATGCCGAGCGACTATTCGCCAGGGTTCGCCAGGGTCCGCCAGATGGTGTGCCACCCGCAGCGCGGTGTCAGGTAGGAATGCGCCTCCCCGACCCGGTTCACCGGCGGAACTCCCCAGGGTGAAGTACGGGATCCGGCGGGGCGGCGTACGCAAGTCGTCGGCGCACGAAGGGAACCGTAACCGCCATGTACGCAGCAACGTCCTCCGTGTCCGCACCGGTCCGGCCGCACCGCACCATCCCCGCGGGCGGCGGCCCCTACCTCGATCCCGGCCGCTCGGCGGCACCGGCCCAGGGTGGCGTACGGGCCCGGCGCGTGCCCGGATCCCCGTCGCAGCCGCTGAGCGGAAGAATCGACTTGTCCGGGCCGCAGGGTGCGCAACTGCGCACCGCGCTCGCCTCGGTGCAGCGGATCTGTCCGGAGTTCGCACCGGTGCAGGTGCTACGGCGGAGCGGCCGGTCGGTGCTGCTGGTGGGGACCACGGGGCGGATGACCGCCGTCGCCAAGGTCTTACTGGACCATTCGCCGGAGTGGCGGGAGCGGTACCGGCACGAAATAGCTGCGTACCGGGCGTTCGTCCGGCACCGCCCGCCGGTCCGGGTACCGCGGCTGATCGCGGCCGACCCGGAGAACTGCACCCTGGTGGTCGAGCGGATGGCGGGCCGGGTGGCGGCCCTGCAGCGTCATCCCGTGGAGGCCCCGCCGCGGCCGGACCTGCGGGCGGCCCTGGGCGCGGTGTGCCGGGTCAACCAGTGGCAGCCGCCGGGGGAGTTGTTCGGACACCCGGTGGACTACGCCCGGCGGATCACCCGGGACCACGAGCTGGGGCTCCTGACCGACCGGGACTTCGGTGACCTGCAGAAGCTGCTGCACGGGCTGAAGCTGTCCGGGACCCCGTGGCAGTTCAACCACGGTGACGCGCTGCTGTCGAACCTGCTGCTGTCCCCGGCGGGGCCGGTGCTGCTCGACTGGGAGCACGCGGGCTGGTACCTGCCGGGGTACGACCTGGCCACGCTGTGGACGGTGCTGGGCGACGCCCCGGCCGCCCGCGGCCAGATCAGCCGCCTCGCGCAGTCGGCCGGTCCGGCGGCCCGGGACGCGTTCCTGGTGAACCTGATGCTGGTGCTGACCCGGGAGATCCGGATGGCCGAGACGGCGGTGCAGCGCTCGATGCAGGCGACCGCGCCGGCCCAGCCGCTACAGGCGGGCTCCCTGTCCTCGGGCGAGGAGCAGCGGCTGCTGCTGCGCCGCCTGCACGACGACTGCGGGATGGCCCGCAGGGCGGTGCGCGCGGCGGTGGGGACGCGCTGACGAGGACGGCGTGATCACGGGAATCCCGTGGCGGGCACACCTGGCGTGCCCGCCACGGGATTTCGCCGTTCCCGGGCGTCGGTCCCGGGCGTCGTTCCTGGCGTCGTTCCTGGGCGCCGTTCCGGGCGTCGTTCCCGGGGATCGATCCGCCTTTTCCGGGGGATCGGCGGTCCGCCCGGTCCAACTGGCCCGTATGCCTTGACTTCACATGATCCCCCGAACACCTTTTCTGATTCAGCATCAGACGTGCTGGTTCCGCCCCGTCCTCCCCACCCGCTGGAGCCTGCCCATGCCCGCGAGTCCCGAACACGTCCGTACCGAACGCGCGCACGCCCCCCTCCCGTCCCGCCGGACGGTCCTCGCCGGGACCGGGGCGGGGGTGCTCGCCGCCGCCGTGCTGCCCGCCGCCGCACGGGCCGCCGACGGAGCCCCGCTCGGCGAGTACGACGTCGTCGTGGTCGGGTCCGGGGCGGCCGGCATGACCGCGGCGCTCACCGCGGCCAAGCGGGGGCTGAGCGTACTGGTGGTCGAGAAGGCCCCGACCTTCGGCGGCTCGGCCGCGCGTTCCGGGGCCGGCATCTGGCTGCCGAACAACTCGGTGATCCTGGGCGCGGGCGTGCCGGACACGCCGGCCAAGGCGGCCGCGTACCTCTCCGCCGTCGTCGGGCCCGACGTGCCGGCCGACCGGCAGCGGGCGTTCCTCGCCAACGGGCCCCGGATGCTGGACTTCGTGATGGCCAACAGCCCGCTGAGGTTCCGCTTCATGGAGGGGTACAGCGACTACTACCCCGACCTGCCGGGCGGCCTGCCGAACGGCCGCTCCATCGAACCGGACCAGATCGACGGCCACGTCCTCGGCGCGGAACTCGCCCACCTGAACCCGGCGTACATGCCGGTGCCGGCCGGGATGGTGGTCTTCAGCCAGGACTACAAGTGGCTCAACCTCGCGGCGGTGACCGCCAGGGGCCTGGCGGTGTCCACCGAATGCCTGGCGCGCGGCACGAAGGCGGCGCTGCGCGGGGAGAAGCCGCTGACCATGGGCCAGGCGCTGGCCACCGGGCTACGGGCGGGGCTCCAGCGGGCCGGGGTGCCGGTGTGGCTGAACAGCCCCCTGGTCGATCTGGTGCGGGAGGGCGGGGCGGTCACCGGGGTGGTGGTGGACAAGGAGGGCGTACGGGGCGTCGTGCGCGCCCGCAAGGGGGTCGTCGTCGGCTCGGGCGGCTTCGAGCACAACGCGGAGATGCGGGCGCGGTACCAGCAGCAGCCGATCGGCACCCAGTGGTCGGTGGGCGCGAAGGAGAACACGGGCGACGGGATCCGGGCGGGCGAACGCGCCGGGGCGGCGCTGGGGCTGATGGAGGACGCCTGGTGGGGGCCTTCGATCCCGCTTCCCGGCGAGCCGTACTTCTGTCTCGCCGAACGGACCCTGCCGGGCGGGCTGATCGTGAACCGGAACGGGGCGCGGTTCGTCAACGAGGCGGCGCCGTACAGCGATGTGGTGCACGTGATGTACGAGAAGGACCGCGGCGCGGCCGGGTCGCACATCCCGGCGTGGCTGATCGTGGACCAGAACTACCGCAACAGGTACCTGTTCAAGGACATCCTGCCGGTGCTGCCGTTCCCGGACGCGTGGTACGAGGCGGGCGCGGCGAAGAAGGCGTGGACCTGGGACGCGCTCGCGGGCCAGATCGGGGTGCCGGCGGCGGCGCTGCGGGCGACGCTGAGCCGGTTCAACGCGCAGGCGTGGAGCGGGAACGACGCCGATTTCCACCGGGGCGACACGGCGTACGACCACTACTACACGGACCCGAACGTGCAGCCGAACTCGTGCCTGGCGCCGGTCTGGGTGCCGCCGTTCTACGCGTTCAAGATCGTGCCGGGGGACCTCGGGACGAAGGGCGGCATCGTGACGGACGCGCGGGCGCGGGCGCTGCGGGCCGACGGATCGGTGATCCCGGGCCTGTGGGCGGCGGGCAACGCGAGCGCGGCGGTGATGGGCCACAGCTACGCGGGCGCCGGTTCGACGATCGGGCCCGCGATGACCTTCGGCTACGTGGCGGCGAACGACATCGCGGACGCGTAGCTCACTCCGGGGCCCGGACCGCCGTCCGGGCCGGGCTCAGCCCTGCTGGAAGAGCTCGGCCGGGAGCGGCTTCAGCAGGGCGTACAGGTCGTCCGTGATGGGCCGGTCCCAGCTGGCGATGGTGACCAGGACGTTGTCACTGCGGTCGAACTGCACGCAGCTGATCCGGCCCTCGGAGAGCTTGACCTTCCGGACGATGAGGAGGTTGTCGCCCTGCATGACGGGGCAGTCCTCGATGCCGGTGACCTCGACGTCCTCCTCGTTCTCCAGGGCGTCGAGGAGCTGGGCCACCTCGAAGGGGACCTGGCCGTCGGCGAGGTCCCGGGCGGGGGAGCCCTCGGGGAGGTTGCCGATGATCATCGCGGGCCCGCGTCCGCCGAACAGGTCGTAGCGGAGGAAGACGCCCTGGCAGCTGCCGTCGGGGGCGGGGAGCAGCCCGGCCCCGAGATTGCCCGGCCAGTCCCCCGGGTCCATGGCCAGGACGTCGAAGTCCGGGCCGGCGGGTGTGGCGGCGCGGTGGCGGCGGAGGAAGGACATGCCGCCATGGTACGTGCCCGAGCCCCTTCCCCGGCGCTACCCCCCTCAACCCCACCCGCTTCCCCGTCACCCGGAGCGGCCGCCGCCCGGCCCCGCTCCGCCCCCGGGGCCCGCCGTCGACTCGCGCCCCGGAATCCGGTCCCGCGCCCTTCCCGCCCGGCCCCCGACCCGGCCCCCCGCTCGCCCCGGCCAGACCCCCGACCCGACCACCGGGCTCGCCCCGACCCGGCCCCCGGCTCACCCCGGACCCACCGCCCCCCGGCTCGGCCACCGGGCTCGCCCGGGCCCGGCCTCCCGCGTGGCCCGCGCGGCCCGCGCGGCTCCGGGCCGGCCCCCGGCCCGGGGCGCCGCGGCCGACCACACGGTCCACGTCCGGGGCCCCTCCCCCACCCAGGACCGGCGGCGGACCCGGGCGGGCGGGTGTCCCGGGTTCGGTACCGGCCGCCGGCGGCGAGTGGCCGCTTTCGATTCGACAACAATCGTTGGCTCAATATGGATCTTGTATTTTCGGGACCCTAGGCTTGGCGCAGGCGCGCGCACGCCCCAGTGGTTGCCCTCAGACACAGGAAGCGCAGGCAGATGATCGAGTCTGTTCCTTCCCTCGCCGTGACGCTCGCTCAGATCCGGGCGCTCGCCGAGGAGAGGCAACTCACCGCGGCCGAGATGCTCGACGTCCAAGACCTCGCGGCCAGGACCGGGGTTCCCCCCGAGGTCGTGGCCGGATTGCTGCGCGGTGAGGACGCCGCCGAGGCCGCCCCCGGGGAGGCCGCGCGACAGCGGGCCGCGTTCCTCTGCGCGTGCTCCCGCGACGCGGCCGGGCACCCGTACCGGGCCGCCGACATCGCCGAGGCGATCGGCGCCGCCCCCCGCGTCATCACCGACCTCGTCGCCGGCAGGGCGGGGAACCAGCCATCGGAAGCGGAACTCCTGCGCATCGCCGCGTTCTTCGGCCGCGGTCCCGGCTTCCTCACCGACACCCCGGCGCAGGCGGTGAGCCGGGCCCTCCAGCCGGTGCTCCGGTCCCTCGACCACGTTTCCGGGGGTGACATGATGGCCGAACTCGTAGGCCGGTACGGGCTCGTCTCCCTCTCCACCCGCAACACCACCCCGGGCAAGCCCCTCACCCGTACACAGGAGACACTGCTGCTCGGCATGATCACCGGAATTCTGTCGTCCGAGGGGGCTTCGTGAGCGTCGCCCGCTCCATGCGCAAGCTGTGCGCCGCGCTGACGTCCGCCCTCGACCTCGATCGCGAGCTCGAAGCACCCGTCGAACCGCACGCCCTGTTCCGCCGGCTGTGCGACGCGATGAGCGCGCGGCGCGGCGGCCGCCCCATCATCCTGCGCTTCGAGCGCTTCCCCACCCAGCTGACCACCTCGGGCCTGTGGCTGAACATGGAGGACTACGACATCGTCGTCGTGGAGAAGTTCACCACCCCTGACCACCAACTCGTCATCCTCGGACACGAGTTGTGGCACATGCAGGCAGGCCACTCGGCCTCGCGCGGCCCCGGCGCCGCCGCGGCGGCCCGGTCCCTGCCGGGCGGGACCGACCTGACGTACGCCGCCGTCGCCGCGCGCTCGCACCACGAGGACGCCCACGAGATCGAGGCCGAGACCTTCGGCCTGCTCCTCGGCGACCGGTGCCGGGCCTGGCTGGCCGGCGACGACGCCGCCCCCGGCCCGGCCCGGCGCGGCGGCGTGGCCGGCCGCATCGGCAACACACTCGGCTATCGCGGACCGAACGGCTGACGGTGACCTCGGACAAGTACTACATCCCCTATTTCATCCCGGCGGCGATCCTCACCCTGGCCTTCGTCATCCGGCTTCCGGTGATGATGAGGTTCTGGCGCAACGACCCCAACGTGCGCAACGTCGGCGGTCTGCTGCTCCTGGGCTCCGCCGTGTTCTACTTCGGCCGCCCCGAGACCATCGCGGCGATCAACCGAGGCAGCGGGATCAGCAACTTCGCGGCGCCGGTGGTCTACACGGTGCTCACGCTGTTCTGCGCCGCCTGCCTGGTGATGATCATCCACTGGCGCGGCGGCGACCCCCGGCGCGTGCGGCGGACCACCTGGACGATCGGCGTCATCTACTCCGCGGTCGTCGCAGGCCTCTGGGTCACCTTCGCCTTCGCCGACGTACCCGTCGAACGGCTGCGGGACCTGGACACGTACTACGCCAACACGCCCTGGATGCGCGAGCACATCCTGCTCTACCTGCTGGCCCACACCACGGCCTGCGCGATCACCTCGGTGGTCACCTGGACCTGGCTGCGCCAGGTGTCGGGCTGGCTGCGCGCCGGCCTGGTGCTGCTGGTCATCGGGTTCATCCTGAACCTCGCCTACGACACCGTGAAGCTCATCGCGGTCGTGAGCCGCTGGGCCGGCAACGACCTGGACTGGCTCAGCACGTACGTCGCCCCGCCGCTCGCCTCGGTCTGCGCGCTCTTCGTCGCCGTCGGGTTCATCCTCCCGCACGCCGGCGAGGCGGTGCAGGGGTTCTTCATGGACTACCGGCAGTACCGCTCCCTCGGTCCGTTCGTGAAGGAACTGGCCGTCCTCGACACGGGGACGATCCGGCTGTCGCGACGGGCCCCGATGAGCCGGCGCCTGGTCCAGCGCAGGACCCGGATCAGCGACGGACTCCTGCGCCTCCAGCCGTACATGGACCCCGAGGTGCGCCTGCGCGCGCTCGGCGAGGCCACCGGGCGCGGCGAGGCCCCGGCGCGGGCGGCCGCCACGGCCGACGCGGTCGCGGTGATCGCCGCGATCCACCGGCTGCGGCTCGGCGACGAGTTCGCCCCCGAGCCGCAGGCCGGGGACGCGGCCACCCTCCTGACCGGCGCCCCCGGAGGGATGCGTTCCCCGGACCTGGTCGCCGTGTCCAGGGCCCTGCGCCGCTCCCCCGCCGTCCTTGCCCACCGCGCCCGCTACGGGCCGGCCGATCGTCCAGAGAGCGTGACCCCATGAGCGATACGCCGTCCGCCCCGGGCCCGCGCACGGCTGTCGTCATCGGAGGCAGCCTGGCGGGCATGCTCGCCGCCGCCGCGCTCGCCGAGTTCGCCGACGTGGTGGTCGTCGAGCGCGACGTACTGCCCGAGGGACCCGGGGCGCGCAAGGGGCTGCCGCAGGCCCGGCACGCGCACCTGCTGTGGTCCGGCGGGGCGCGCGCCATCGACGCGCTGCTGCCGGGCACGGTGGGACGGCTGCTGGCCGACGGCGGACACCGGATCGCGCTCCCGACCAACATGGTGGGCTTCTCGCCGGCCGGCTGGTTCCGCCGCTGGGCGGAGCAGTCGCATTACGTCGTGCTCGCCGGGCGGGACCTGCTCGACTGGCACGTCCGCCGTTCCGTACGGGCGCTGCCACGTGTCACCATCTCCGACCGCACCGAGGTGCTGGGCCTGGAGGGCGACGCCCGCCGTGTCACCGGCGTCCGGGTGCGCGGCGCCGACGGGGTGGAGCGGGTCCTCGCCGCCGGGCTGGTGGTCGACGCGTCCGGGCGGTCCTCCCGTACGCCCGCCTGGCTGCGGGAGTTCGGCCTGCCGGCCGCCGCGGTACGGACGGTCGACCCCGGTCTCGTGTACGCGAGCCGGGTCTTCCGGGCGCCGAAGGACCTCGGGAGCACCTTCCCCGTGATCGTGAACGTCCAGGCCGATCCGCGGGAGGCCGGTCCGGGCCGGTCCTCGACGCTGGTGCCGATCGAGGGCGACCGCTGGCTCGTCACGCTGTCCGGGACCCGGGGCGGCGAGCCCACCAAGGACCCGGAACTCTTCGAGGCGTTCGCCCGGTCGGTGCGGCATCCGATCGTCGGGGAGCTGATATCCGGGACGGAGCCGCTGACGGACGTCGCGGTCACCCGTACGACCGTCAACCGCCGGCACGCCTACGAGCGGGCCCGGCTCCCCGAGCGGTTCGTCGTCCTCGGGGACGCGGCCGCCGCCTACAACCCGGTGTACGGGCACGGCATGGCGGTGGCCGCGCAGAGCGCCGTCGCGCTGCGGGACACCGTCCGTACGCTGGGCTGGTCGGCGCCGGGGCTCGGCGCCCGCGCGCAGAAGGCCGTCGCCGGGCCGGTCGCCGCCGCCTGGGCCCTGTCCACCGGCAACGACGTGTTCTACCCGGGCGCGACGGAGGGCGGCCCGACGCTGACCGAGCGGATCGGCGCGGCCTACGTGCGCCGGCTGCTGCTGACGAGCACCGGAAACGGGCGGGTCGCCCGCGCCGTCACCGACGTCGTGACCCTGGAGCGCCCCGCCGCCCGGCTGTTCACCCCGCCGGTGCTGCTGGCGGCGGTCCTGGGGCCGCGCCGGGAGCAGCTGACCGGACCGCCGCTGCGCCCCGCCGAGCGGGAGGCGATCGCCGGGATCCTCCCGTAGGCCGGCGGGGGCGAGGACGGCTCAGGCTCGGCTGACGGCGGCGGAGGCGGAGGCGTTGAGCGCCTCCGCGAGGCCGGTCAGGTCCGTGCCCAGCTTGCGGCACACCGCCGACAGCAGGGACCGTTCGGGCTCCGTCCTCATCGGGTCGCCGTCGCGCGCCCGTTCGGCCAGGCGGCGTTCCTCTTCGGTGAGGGCGCCCTGCCAGTCGCCGCCGCGCGGCGGGGCGCCGCCGAGCCTCAGCAGGGCCTCGGTCGCGCGCGCCACGAGGCCGTCGGCCCCGCACTCCCGGGCCATGGCCACCGCCCGGGCGAGCAGCTCCGTGTCCCTGCTCTCGGTGCCCAGCGCGGCCAGGGCGCGGGCCAGCTCGTATCCGGCCGGGGAGGCCGACAGCAGTTCCACCGCCTCCGTCAGCAGCGCCGCGCGGGCGCCGGGGGCGGCGACCTCGGCCGCGACGCGGAGCGCCTGGCCGATGCCGGACGGGGCGCCGAAGGCGCGGGCCCGGCGCACCGCGTCGGCGGCCAGGGCGCGGGCGCGCTCCGGGTCGTCGTCGGCGACCGCCCGGGCCAGGTGCAGCTGCCACGGGCACCAGGAGGGGTTCTGGATGCCGCGCGGGGTGAGTCTGCGGTCCACCGCCTCCAGTTCGCCGACGGCTTCCTTCGTCCGCCCCCGGGCGAGCAGCAGTTCGGCGTGGACGGTCTGGGAGTCGGGGAAGACGACGGCGGAGGGGAAGGGTTCCCCGAACTCGTGCTCCCGCGCCAGTTCCCAGGCCTCGTCCACCCGGCCCCGGGCGAGCAGGGTGGTGGCGAGGATCGCGATGGCGTACCAGTGGACGGGCGTACGCCGCCCGACGCGCTCGGCGAGCCGCAGCCCGGCCCGGGCCAGTTCCTCGGCCTCGGCGAGGCGGCCGCGCCGGTAGCGGATGTACGCCCGCAGGCTGTACCCGAAGGACAGGTGCGCCCCGCGCCAGCCCTCCCGTTCGAACTCGGCGGTGCCGGCCTCGAAGAGCTCCTCGGCGCGGCCGGGCCGGTCGGCGTACATGTGGACCATCGCGGTCAGCACCGGGACCTCGAACCCCCGGTCCTCGTGGGCCCAGCTGAGGCCGCCGTCGAGGGCGCGGCGGGCGTGGTGCAGGACGGTGTCGACGGATTCGCCGCGCAGGCAGGCGTCCCAGGCGCGCAGGCCGATGACGTACCGCTCGGTGAGGTCGCGCCCGATGAGCCGGTCGGCGAGCCGGGCCAGCCGGCGCGAGCGGGCCGGGGAGTCGCTCTCGCGGGCGTTGAAGGCGTCCCACATGAACTGCTCGGACTGCAGGCGCAGCCGGGCGCGCACGTCCTGGGTGTAGGGGATCTCCCGCGCGAGGGATTCCGAGGCCTCGGCGAGGCGGTCGCTGTGGGCGAGGACCTGGGCCAGCCGGATGACGATGCCCTGGCGCAGGGCGGGGTCGTCGAAGGGCTCGGCAAGGGCGGCGCGGAGGTGGTTGACGGTGTTCGCGGGCTCGGTGAGCAGGGAGGCGCAGCCGAGTTCGTAGAGCACGGCGGCGCGTTCGTCGAAGTCCGGTGGTTCGCGCAGGGCGCGGGCGAGCTGGCGGCGGGCCGCTTCGGGGGCGCCGGCCCGGAGGTTCTCGCCGGCGGCCTCGCGCAGGGTCCGTACCACCCAGGGGTCGCTCTCGGGGTGGGTCTCCAGCAGGTGGCGGGCGGCGGCGGAGGCGCCGAGTCCGGCATCGACGACGGCCACGGCGGCCTGGCCGTGCAGGGCGACGCGCAGGGCGTCCGGGATGGACCGGTAGAGGGCGGTGGCGATCAGGGGGTGGACGAACTCCAGCGGCCCGGCGTGGGCACCGGTGGCGCCGTCGTGGTGGGGGTGACCGTAGGCGTGCGCGTCGGCGTCGGCGTCCGGGACGAGGGCGAGGGTGACGGTGAGGGCGGGAGCCGCGCCGCCCGCCAGGATGCGGGCGTCGCGCAGCCGTGCGGTGGAGTCGACGGCCTCCTCGGTGCCGAGGCCGGCGACGCGGGCGGCGAGGTCCTGCGGAATGGCGGTGCCGAGGACCGCGCAGGCCCAGGCGAAGCGGACGGTGGAGGGTCCGAGGCTGTGCAGCCGGGCGACGAGGCCGCTGCCGCGCTGTGCGGCGACGAGGTCGCGCAGCTGCGGGGCGCTGGCCGAGGTGGGCTCCAGTCCCTTGTCCCGGACCTTGGCGGTGAGTTCGACGGCCTCGAAGGGGTTGCCGGTGGTGACGGCCCAGGCCTCCCGGCAGAAGGCGTCGTCGGCGTGCTCGCCGACGGCCTCGCGGATCAGGGTGGAGACGGCGGCGGCGGTGAGCGGCGCGAGGGTGAGCGGGCGCTGTCCGGCCCGGCCGGGCAGCGTACGGAAGGCCTCGGCGTGCGCGGGCAGTTCGTCGGGGCGGTAGGCGACGACGAGCAGCAGCGGGAGGTGTTCGGCGCGCGGGGCGAAGGCGGCGAGCCAGCCGAGGGATTCGGGGTCGGCCCAGTGGGCGTCGTCGAGGACGAGGACGACGGGGGCGCGCTGGACGGTGAGGTGGGTGAGCACCCAGTCGAGGCCGTCGCGCAGGCCCTGCGGGTCGGGCGGGGCGCCTTGTTCGGGGGCGCAGAGGCCGAGGGCGGGGCCGACGATGGCGTACCAGCTGCCGAGGGTGGAGCGCAGTTGCCGCTCGGTGAGGCCGGCCAGTTGGGGCTGGATGAGCTGGCGGGCGACGTGGAAGGGCTGGGTCTGTTCCTGTTCGCCGCCGCGGGCGGCGAGGAGGGTGCAGGAGCGGGCGTGGGCGCGGCGGCGGACCTCGGCGAGGAGCGTGGTCTTGCCGAGTCCGGCCGGGCCGGAGAAGGCGAGCAGGGTGCCGCCCCCGCCGGGGTCGCCGTCACCGGTGCCGGTGAGCTGGTCCAGCGCCTCTTCCACGGTGGCGAGTTCGGTCTCGCGTTCGAACATTACGCGCCGTTTGCGGATCGGTCGCTCCGTCATGGCTGGTACCCCCCAGGCCTGTTCGGGGGCCTCAGCGTACGCCCGCGTACGTGCGCCAGGAGGGCTCGGCCGGGAAAGATCAGATACTTTTTGGGATTTTCTTATTCCGCCGACCGCGTGGCCAGTTCTTGTAGTACGGCGACGGCTTCGGCCGCCCGGTCGGCGGCCACGAACAGGTGGTCGTGGTGGTATCCGGCGATGACGTTGCAGCTGAGCCCGTGGGCGGCGAGCTCGGCGGCGAAGGCTCCGGTGAGACCGACGGCGTCGAGGGCCGAGTGCACGCGCAGGGTGATCCATCCCGCCGTGTAGTCGTAGGCGAGGCCGGCGGCGTCGGCGTCTTCCTGGCGCAGCACCAGGGTGAGCCCCTCGGCCTCCAGCACGGTGGCGACGGGGGCGGTCCCGGCCGGGGGCGCGGTGGCCCCGGGGACCGTGCAGAACACGTACCGCCCCTCGTTCAGTTCGGGGCGCATGCCGCTCAGCAGTTTCCTCAGGTCACTCTCGCCGCTCATGCGACCACCCTAACTATCATCCCGCTATGACCGAATCCACGCCGGCAGCGTCGGCGCCCGCGGGGGGCGAGCGCCACGCCTCCTGGCTGGAGCTGTTCTTCGACCTGACGGCGGTGGCGGGCGTCGCCCAGCTGGCGCACCTGCTGCACGGCAGCCCCGGCTGGGACGACGTGGCGCTGTACGCGGTGATGTTCCTCGCCTTCTGGACGGGCTGGATGCTGTTCACGGTGTACGGGAACGTCAGCGGGGACGAGGTCCGCACCTGGACCGTGCTCGCGGGGATGTTCGGCATGGCGGTGATGGCGGCCTCGGTGCACGGCGTGCGGGAGGACCGGGCGGGGGCCTTCGCGCTCGCCTACATCCTGGTGCGGTCGCTGGCCGGCAAGGCGTGGGAGCGGCGCGGGGAGTACGTGCCGGAGCTGCCGATCACGCAGCTGGGGCTGGGGCTGACGCCGTGGGTCGTGTCGATGTGGTTCGACGGGACGGAGCGGTACGCGCTGTGGGCGCTGGGCCTGCTCATCGACCTGACCGTCATGTTCTCGGTCTCCGGCACCAGGCTGGCCGCCCGGGTGGACGCGCGGTACGCCCGGGAGGCGCGGGAGCCGGGGTCCGGCCGGCGCGCGGCGGCCAAGCCCGAGGCCGCGCTGATGGACGCGCCGCACCTCGGGGAGCGGCTCGGCCTGTTCCAGCTGATCGTGCTCGGCGAGGCGGTCGCGCAGGTGGTGGCGGCCGCCTCGCAAGCGGAGTGGGACGCGGCGCTGTACTCGGTCGGCGCCGGCTCGTTCCTGCTGCTGCTCCTGCTGTGGTCGCTGTCGCTGCGGCACGGCGCGGACGGGGTGCCGCTGCTGGCGTGGGACGTGCTTCCGGTACGGCTGGTGCTGCCGCCGCACTGTTTCGTGGCGGGCGCGGTGGCGGCGCTCGCGGCCGGGCTCGGCGACGCGGTGGAGTACACGCACCACCCGGTCCCGGAGCCGGTGCGCTGGCTGCTGTGCGGGAGCCTCGCGGTGTACCTGGCCGTCGCGGGGGTGGCGGCGCTCTGCTCGGGCCGCGGGGTGCCCGGGACTCTGCTGCTGGTGGGGCCGTCCCTGGCCGCGGTCCTGGTGACGGGGGCGGCGGCCCGGCAGGCGGGGGCGGCGCACCTGGTGTGGCTCCTGGTGGCGGCGGCCGCGTGGACCCGGCTGGTGGCGGAGCGCCGCCGGCCGGGGCGGCGGGGGCGGCCCGCCCGGCCGGCCCCGTAGGCGGCGCGGGGGATTTCGGCGCCACCGGGGCGGCGGTTCCGCGCCCCGGTGGTGCGCCGCTCCCGCGCCGGGTTCGGGCCGCGTCGGCTCGCCTCGGGCCGGGCCAGGTCGGGCCGGGCCAGGTCGGGCCGCGTCAGGTCAGGTCGAAGGCGCCGCCCCGCGCGTTGACCACGAACTTGCGCCATTCGTCCGGCGCGAAGATCAGCGAGGGGCTCTCGGGGTGCTCGCTGTTGCGCATCGCGATGAACCCCTCGACGAAGGCGATCTGGACGTCGCCCGCTCCCCGGCTGCTCGACTGCCAGTCCGCCCCGCTGAGATCGAGGTCCGGCTTGCCCCAGCCGGCCAGAGGCTGCGAAATCATGCTGTCGGCCACGTGCGTGCTCCTCCCGGTACGTCGTCCGGGGGCCAGGTTAACCACCCGGGCGGGTGCCGCACAGGCCGCCGTGCGCGACCGGTGACCGGTCCGCCGCCCTTCCCCCGGAAGGGCGGCTGCGTTCAGCGGCCGGGCTCTTCCGCTCCCACCAGCCACATCGCGAAGAACTGCGCCCCGCCGCCGTACGCGTGCCCCAGGGCCCGGCGGGCGTCCGGAATCTGGTGTTCCCCGGCCTGTCCCCGCACCTGGAGGGCCGCCTCCGCGAAGCGGATCATGCCGGAGGCACCGATCGGGTTGGTGGACAGCACCCCGCCGGACGGGTTCACCGGCAGGTCCCCGTCCAGTTCGGTGACCCCCGCCTCGGTGAGCTTCCAGCCCTCGCCCTCCTCCGCGAAGCCGAGGTTCTCCAGCCACATCGGCTCGTACCAGGAGAACGGCACGTACATCTCCACCGCGTCGATCTCCCGGCGCGGATCGGTGATCCCCGCCTGCCGGTAGACGTCGGCCGCGCAGTCCTTGCCCGCCTGCGGCGAGACGAAGTCCTTGCCCGCGAAGAGCGTCGGCTCGCTGCGCATCGCCCCGCCGTGCAGCCACGCCGGCGGCCTCGGCGAACGGGCCGCGCCCGCCCGGTCGGTGAGGACCATCGCGCAGGCCCCGTCCGAGGAGGGGCAGGTCTCGGAGTACCGGATCGGGTCCCACAGCATCGGCGAGGCCTGGACCTTCTCCAGGGTGATGCCGTGCTCGTGCAGGTGCGCGTACGGGTTCTTCAGCGCGTTGCGGCGGTCCTTGTACGCGACGAGCGAGCCCACCGCGTCGGGCGCGCCGGTGCGCCGCATGTACGCGCGCACGTGCGGGGCGAAGAACCCTCCGGCGCCCGCCAGCAGCGGCTGCTGGAAGGGCACCGGCAGCGACAGGCCCCACATCGCGTTGGACTCGGACTGCTTCTCGAAGGCGAGGGTCAGGACGGTGCGGTGGACCCGCGCCGCCACCAGGTTGGAGGCGACGAGCGCGGTGGACCCGCCGACCGAACCGGCCGTGTGCACGCGCAGCATCGGCTTGCCGACCGCGCCGAGGGCGTCCGCGAGGTACAGCTCCGGCATCATCACGCCCTCGAAGAAGTCGGGGGCCTTGCCGATGACGACCGCGTCGATGTCCGCCCAGGTCAGCTCGGCGTCGGCGAGCGCCCGCGCGGCCGCCTCCCGTACCAGCCCGGCGATGGAGACGTCGTGGCGGGCGGCCACGTGCTTGGTCTGGCCGATGCCGACGACGGCCACCGGCTCCTTGCCCGAGGTGCTCATGCCCGTTCCCCTTCCAGGACGGCGACCAGGTTCTGCTGGAGGCAGGGGCCGGAGGTGGCGTGCGCGACGGCCCGGTCGGACGCGCCGCGGTGGATCCGGGCGGCGGCCTCGCCGATCCGGATCAGGCCCGCGGCCATGATCGGGTTGGCGGCGAGCGCCCCGCCGGACGGGTTGACGACGACGTCCGCCCCGAGGCCCAGCGCCTTGCGCAGCACCACCTCCTGGGAGGAGAACGGCGCGTGCAGTTCCGCCGTGTCCACCGGGCGTTCGAAGACCCCGGCGCGCTCGGCGGCGAGCCGGGTGGACGGGGAGTCGGTGAGGTCGCGCAGCCCGAGGCCGTGCGCCTCGATGCGGTGGTCGATGCCGGTGATCCAGGCGGGCCTCGCGCACAGTCGGCGCGCCGTGTCCCCGGCGGCCAGGATGACGGCGGCCGCGCCGTCGCCGATGGGCGGGCAGTCGCCCGTGCGCAGCGGTGCGACCTGGTATTCGCCCTGCGGGACGGCGTCGCCGCTGAGCTGGGCGTGCGGGTTGGCCCCGGCGGCGGCCCGGCTGCGGGCGCCGATCGCGGCGAGGGCGCGCTCGTCGGTCTCGCCCGCGTCGATCAGGGCCTGTGCCTGGAGGGCGGCGAGGGCGACCGAATCGGGCCACAGGGGCGCGAGGTAGTACGGGTCGAGCTGCCGGGTCAGGACGTCCCGTACCGGCCCCGGCGAGGACTTGCCGTACGCGTAGACGAGCGCGGTGTCGGCCTCGCCGGTCTGGATCTTGACCCAGGCCTCGTAGAGGGCCCAGGCGCCGTCCATCTCGACGTGGGACTCGGAGATCGGCGGCCAGGCGCCGACGCCGTCGAGGGTCATCGTGAAGGAGAACGCCCGGCCCGCGAGGTAGTCGCTGGAGCCGGAGCAGGTGAACCCGATCTCCTTGGCCTTCAGTCCCGTCCGGTCCAGCACCTGGTGCAGGACCGGCATGACCATCTCCACTTCGCTCAGCTCGTCGGTGCGGCGCAGGTGGTCGCTCTGCGCGAAGGCGACGACGGCGACCTCGCGGGCGGGTCCGGTCCGGGGCATCAGATGAGCTCCTTGTACGCGTCGTAGTCGGCGTCCGGTTCGCCGGTGGGGCGGTAGTGGTCGGGGTGGCGGCCGCCCTCGGTCCAGACGGGCTCGACGCGCAGGCCCATGCGGACCTGGTCGTACGGGATGCCGCCGATCCGGCCGTGCAGGGCGAGGCCGGCGCCGTCGAGGGCGATGTGGGCGTAGACGTAGGGGACTTCGATGTCCAGGCCCTTCGCCTTGATGTTGACGATGCAGTACGTGGTGACGGTGCCGGCCGGGCCGACCTCCACCCGGTCGGTGGTGGCGACCCCGCAGGTGGGGCAGGCGCCTCGGGGCGGCACGTACACCTTGTGGCAGGAGGGGCAGCGCTCGCCGACGGTCTTCCGCTCGGAGAGGGCGTTGATGTAGGCGGTCTGGGCGCGGCCGGGGCTGTAGGTGTAGTCGAGGCGGGCCTCGGCGACGATCCCGGTGACCGGGTCGCCGAACCGCCCGTCGTACGCGGCGCCTTGCGCGGGGGCGCCAGGCTCCTCACCGCCCTCGCCCGCCTCGAAGCAGGCGATGTCGGTGATGGCCCCGGTCCGCTCCTCGGCCCACCGCACCCGCACCCGCATCCCGCTGCGGACCGCTTCCGGGCCGGGCGCGTCGAGGGCGTGCAGCATCGCGGTGTCGGCGCCGTCGAGCTTCACCAGCACCCAGGCGAAGGGGGTGTCCAGGGGCTGGTGGGGCCTCGGGGCGCCGTTCCAGGCCCAGGTGGTGACGGTGCCGGTGGCGCCGACCTCGACGAGGTCCCGGATCTCCTCGGCGGTGCGGGGGTCGTACTCGACGGGCGGCACCATCACCCGCCCGTCGGAGGTCCTGACCCCGAGGACGACGCGTTCGCGCAGACCGGTGAGGAAGGCGCTCTGCACGGGCCCGAGGGACCGGGTGAAGGGGAACTCCACGACGAGGGGCGCACGGAGCACCCCGGCCGACGACGCGGCTGCGGTCATGAGCGGCTCTCCGATGTTCGAAACGATCAACACACGTACACCTCCGGGCCGCCGGCCATTTCCAGCCCCGCCGACCCCTTCCAGCCTCGCCGGCGACCACCTCCAGCCTCACCGGCCACTTCCAGCACCACCGCCGACCACTCCCAGCACCGCCGGCCACTCCCAGCACCGCCGGCGACCACTTCCAGCCTCGCCGGCGTTTGAGGCGCGGGGTCCGGGGCGGAGCCCCGGCAACGGCGCCGCACCGGCACTCCGGCACCCGCACCCGGCACCCGGCACCCGGCACCCGGCACCCGGCACCCCGGAATCGACTACTCGCGCCGATACACCGCGGCCCGCTTCTCCGCGAAGGCCCTCGCGCCTTCCCTGGCATCCGCCGTGTCGAACACCGGCCACCCCCGCACCAGTTCGGCGGCCAGCCCCTCCGTCTCCGTCATCTCGGCGCCCTCGTACACCGACGCCTTGACCGCCTCCACCGCCAGCGGCCCGCACGCGTTGATCGCTTCCGCGATCTCCAGGGCCTCCGCCAGCGCCGTCCCGTCCGGTACGACCCGCCCGACCAGCCCGATCCGTTCCGCCTCGGCGGCGGAGTACGGGCGCCCGGTCAGCAGCATCTCCAGCGCGTGCGTGCGCGGGATCTGCCGCGGCAGCCGCACCGTGGAACCGCCGATCGGGAACAGGCCGCGCCTGACCTCGAAGAGCCCGAAGGTGGCCCCTTCCCCCGCGACCCGGATGTCCGTGCCCTGGAGGATCTCCGTGCCGCCGGCCACGCAGTACCCCTCCACCGCCGCGATGACCGGCTTGCGCGGCCGGTGGTGGCGCAGCATCGCCTTCCAGTGCAGATCGGGGTCGGCCTTCAGGCGGTCGCGGTACCGGTCCCCCGCCATGCCCTTGCCGGCCAGCGCCTTCAGGTCCATGCCGGCGCAGAAGTCCCCGCCGGCGCCGGTCAGGACGACCGAGCGGATCCCGTCGTCCGCGTCCGCCTCCAGCCAGCCGTCGTAGAGCCCCACCAGCAGCGGCAGCGAGAGCGCGTTCTTCGCTTCCGGCCGGTTCATGGTGAGTACCAGCGTGGCGCCGCGGCGTTCCACGGTCAGGTGTTCCGTCCCACCCATTGCCGTCCTCCCGTCTCAAGACCTAGAACAGGTTGCAGGAGGGGCGAGTGCAGTTCAATAGTTTTCTGACACCCAGTCAGTTTTCTTCGACGGCTCCCTTCCCCCTTGGCCTGAGCGGCGCTGTAATGACCGCCGAGCAGACCGCTGACGGGGTCGGCCATGGGAATTCCAGGTCAGGAGGAACGGTGGAGTACAACCTTGCCGACCTGTTCGAGTCGGTGGTGGACGTGGTCCCGGACCGCGAGGCCCTCGTCTACGTGGACCACCCCGGGACCGGCGCCGAACGGCGCCTGACCTACGCGGAGCTGGACGCGGCGGCGAACCGCCTCGCGCACCACCTGCTGGACAGCGGGCTGAGGCCCGGCGAGCACCTGGGCCTGCACCTCTACAACGGCGTCGAGTACCTCCAGACCGTCCTGGCCTGCCTCAAGGCCCGCCTGGTGCCGGTGAACGTCAACTACCGGTACGTGGAGGAGGAGCTGGTCTACCTCTACAACGACGCCGACCTCGCCGCGCTCGTCTTCGAGGGCGAGTTCACCGGACGGGTGGCCGCCGCCCTCCCGCGGACCACCCGGCTGCGGCACCTGATCCGGGTCGGGTCCGCTCCCGAGGGCGCCCCGGAGCCCTCGATCGCCCCCGTCGCCTACGCGGACGCGGAGGCGGCCGGCTCCCCCGCGCGCGGCTTCGCGCCCCGGTCCCCCGACGACCTGTTCATCATCTACACCGGCGGCACCACCGGCATGCCCAAGGGCGTCATGTGGCGCGCCGAGGACCTGTTCTTCGCCGGGCTCTTCGGCGGCGAGCCCTCGGGCGAGCCGGTGAAGCGGCCCGAGGAGCTGGCCGAGCGGGTCGCTTCGAAGGGCGCCGGGCTCACCTTCTTCCCCGCTCCCCCGCTGATGCACGGGACCTCGACGCTGACCTCGTTCATCGCCTTCAACTACGGGCAGCGGGTGGTCATCCACCGCAAGTACGCGCCCGAGGAGGTGCTGCGCACCATCGAGAAGGAGAAGGTGTCGAGCGTGTCGCTGGTGGGCGACGCGATGCTGCGGCCGCTCATCGACGCGCTGAACGGCCCGCTCCGGGGGACCGACCTGTCCTCGCTGTTCAGCGTCTCCTCGTCCGGGGCGATCATGTCGGAGACGGTCCGGGCCGAGTTCCAGCGGCTGGTGCCGAACGTGCTGCTGCTGAACAACTTCGGTTCCTCCGAGTCCGGTTCCAACGGCAGGGCGACGGACGACTCCGGCCCGGAGAAGGGCTTCCGGCTGGTGGTCAACGACCGTACGCAGGTGGTGGACCCGGTGACGCACGAGCCCGTGCCGGTGGGCGTGCCGGGGCGGCTCGCGCAGCGCGGCCACGTACCGCTCGGCTACTACAACGACCCCGCGAAGACCGCCGAGACCTTCTTCCGGCGGGGCGCCGAGCGGTGGGTGCTGCTCGGGGACATGGCGACGGTGGACGGGGAGGGCATCGTCACCGTCCTCGGGCGGGGCTCCCAGTGCATCAACACCGGGGGCGAGAAGGTGTATCCGGAGGAGGTCGAGCAGGCGCTGAAGTCGCACCCGGACGTGTACGACGCCCTGGTCGCCGGGGTGCCGGACACGAAGTGGGGCAATCACGTCGCGGCGGTCGTCCAGCTGCGGGCCGGCGCGGCGGAGCCCACGCTGGACGAGATCCGGAGCCACTGCCGCACCAGGCTGGCGGGGTACAAGATCCCGCGCCAGCTGGTGATCGCCCCCGCCATCCAGCGCTCCCCGAGCGGCAAGGCGGACTACCGCTGGGCGAAGTCGGTGGCGGCGGAGGCGGACGCGACCGGGTGACCGCGCCGCCGGGGACCCCTGCGGCTCAGGCGCCGGTGGCCAGGAAGCGTTCCACGCGGGCCGCGAACCACTCGGCGTCGTCCAGCCACGGGAAGTGCGCGGCGCCGGTCTGGATCTCGGCGGTGCCCCGTACGAAGAGTTCCGCGAGGTCGGCGGCGAGGCCGGGGGCGGGGTAGCCGTCCAGTTCCCCGGCCAGCACCAGAGCCTCCCCCTCGAACCGGCGCAGCGCGGCCCGGGTGGCGGGCGGGTCGAAGGCTCCGGGGCCGGCGTAGAGGGCGGCCGCCGCAGCGTTCCGCTCGCCGTCGCTCGCGTCGCGGTGGGCGCGCGCCCGCTCGTCCCAGCGTCCGTACGCGAGCACCATCGCCTCGCGCCGGTCCTGCGGGGAGGGCGCGCCGTCGGCCGCCAGCATCCGCTCGTAGGCGGCGATCGCGGAGTCGTAGGGCTCGGCGCCCGACCGCGACCGGACCACCTCCAGGCTCTGCTCCGGGGTCGATTCGAGGTCCACGGCCCAGCCGGTCGGGGTCAGCAGGACCAGGCGGCGCACCCGCTCGGGGTGCGCGGCCGCGTACAGCAGGCCGAGGTTGCCGCCGGCCGAGTGGGCCAGCAGGTCCATGCGCTCCAGGCCGAGGTGGAGGCGGAGCGCCTCGACGTCGGCGACCTGGCGGTCGACGCGGTACGTGGACGTGTCCGCCGGGACCGCCGAGCCGCCCGTGCCGCGCGCGTCGAGGAGGATCAGCGTGCGGCCGGCGGTCAGCCCGCCGAGATCGCCCAGGTAGGCGGAGGCCCGCATGGGGCCGCCCGGGAGGCAGACGAGCGGCTCGCCCGCGCCCCGGACGTGGTAGGCGAGCGCGGTTCCGTCGTAGGTGTCGAAGATCGGCATGGGGCCATCCCATCATGCGATCACTCGTTCGAGTCATTGATTTAGCCGTCGGCGTCCGGCACGCTACCGAATGATCGGTCGGTTGACTCAAAGGCGAGGTGACGGCATGACGGCATACGCGGATGTCCAGGACGGGAGCGAGCGGCTGAGCGGCGACGAGCTGGCCGCCCTCCAGCTCAAGCGGCTGCGCGCCACGCTGCTGCGGGCGTACGAGCGGGTGCCCTTCTACCGGCAGGCCTTCGACAAGGCGGGCGTGCATCCCGACGATTGCCACTCCCTGGCCGATCTCTCCCTCTTCCCCTTCACCACCAAGGGCGACCTGCGCGACCAGTACCCCTTCGGGATGTTCGCCGTGCCCCGCTCCGAGGTGCGCCGGATCCACGCCTCCAGCGGCACGACGGGCCGCCCCACCGTGGTCGGCTACACCGACGGGGACCTGTCCACCTGGGCGGATGTCGTGGCCCGCTCCATCCGGGCGGCGGGCGGCAGAGCGGGCCAGATCGTGCACATCGCGTACGGGTACGGCCTGTTCACCGGCGGCCTCGGCGCGCACTACGGCGCGGAACGGCTCGGCTGTACGGTGGTGCCCGCCTCCGGCGGCATGACGGACCGCCAGGTCCGGCTGATCCAGGACTTCCGGCCGGAGGTCATCATGGTGACCCCGTCCTACATGCTCACCTTGCTGGACGAGATGGAGCGCCAGGGAATCGACCCGAGGGCCACCTCCCTGCGGACGGGGATCTTCGGCGCCGAGCCGTGGACCGAGGAGATGCGCCGCGAGATCGAGGAGCGGCTCGACATCGACGCCGTGGACATCTACGGCCTGTCCGAGGTGATGGGCCCGGGTGTGGCGCAGGAGTGCGTGGAGACCAAGGACGGTCTGCACATCTGGGAGGACCACTTCTACCCGGAGGTGGTCGACCCGTTCACCGGCGCGGTGGTGCCGGAGGGCGAGCCCGGGGAGCTGGTGTTCACCTCGCTCACCAAGGAGGCCATGCCCGTGATCCGCTACCGCACCCGTGACCTGACCCGTCTGCTGCCCGGCACGGCCCGCCCGGCCTTCCGGCGGATGGAGAAGATCACGGGCCGCAGCGACGACATGATCATCCTGCGCGGGGTGAACCTGTACCCGACGCAGATCGAGGAGGTGCTCCTGCGCACGCCCGGCCTGGCCCCGCACTTCCAGCTGCGGCTGACCCGGGAGGGCAGGATGGACGCCCTGACGGTCCGGGTGGAGGCCCGCCGCGAGGCCGACGCGGGGCAGTGGGAGGCAGCGGCGGCGGCCGTGGTCCGCGCCGTCAAGGAGGGCATCGGCGTCTCCGTCGCCGTCGAGGTCGTCCCGCCGGAGACCCTGGAACGCTCCGTCGGCAAGATCAAGCGGCTCGTGGACCTCCGGGAAACCCCCCGGGCCGGCTGAGTTCCCCCGCGCGGGCGCCGGAAATCCACCCCTTCGGGCCTGTTACCCCGGGTCCGCCGGGGCGTGCGCGGTGCTCCCGGGTAGGCCAATGCGCGTGACCCCGAAGCCCCGGACGCTGTACGACCGGTTCCAGGCCTCCCTCGCCGGGCTGGCCTGGAGCCGGGGGCGCGAGATGGAGCTGATGCACCGGGCGATGGGCTTCGCCGCCCTCGGGTTCCTCACCCTCGTGCCGCTGCTCGTGGTCGTCGCGGCCGCCGCCCCCGGCTCCGGCTCCGGCTTCGGCCGCTGGCTCGGCCAGGCCCTGGGGGTCAGCGAGGCCTCGCGGGCGCGCGTCGAGATGCTGTTCGGGGAGGCGGACCAGGCGCTGGAGCGCACCACCGCCTTCGGTCTCGCCGCCCTCGCCGTGTTCGGTCTGACCTTCGGCTCGGCGGTGCAGACCGGGTACGAGAAGGTCTGGGACCTGCCGACCGCCCGCTGGCACACCATGTGGCGGCACGTCGTCTGGCTCGCGCTGCTGGTCTGTTACCTCGGGCTGCTGGTGGAGATCCCGGCGCCGTCGAACGACGCGGCCGGGACCGCCCTCGGCACCACGGGCGACCTCCTCGGCACCTGCCTCTTCTTCTGGGGCTCCCAGCGGCTGCTGCTCGGCGGCCGCGTCCGCTGGCGCGCCCTGCTCCCGGGGGCGGTGGCGACCAGCGTCGGCCTGCTCGGTCTGCGGCTCTTCTCCCAGCTGGTGTTCTCCCCGCTGATCGCCTCCAACGCCGTGACGTACGGCCAGTTCGGCACCCTGCTGGTCGTCCAGTCCTGGCTGGTCGGCGTCGGCTTCGTCACGTACGGCGGGGCACTCGTCGGCCGGCTGGTCCACGAGCACCTCACCCTGGGCCGCCTCAGACGGGACGGCCTGCTACCGGAGTAGCCTGCCCGGGCCCCGGTCAGCCCGGCCTCAGTGGTCCCGCCGCCCGCCGAACCGGGTCCGGAGTTCCCGCTTGAGGATCTTCCCGCTGGCGTTGCGCGGCAGGGCGTCCACGAACAGGACCCGCTTCGGGGCCTTGAAGTGGGCGAGCTTCTCCCGGGCGTACGCCAGCAGCTCCGCCTCCGTCACCTCGCCGCGCGGCACCACCACCGCCGTGACGGCCTCGATCCACCTCTCGTCGGGCAGGCCCACCACCGCCGCCTCGGCCACCCCCGGGTGGGTGTACAGCGCGTCCTCGACCTGCCGGGAGGCGACCAGCACACCGCCCGAGTTGATGACGTCCTTCACCCGGTCCACCACCGTGAAGTAGCCCTGCGCGTCCCGCACCGCGAGGTCCCCGGAGCGGAACCAGCCGTCCCGGAAGGCCTTCTTCGTCGCCTCCGGGTCGTTCCAGTAGCCCAGGCAGAGCTGCGGCGACCGGTAGACCACCTCCCCCGCCGTGCCGTCCGGGACCTCCGTCCCGTCCTCGTCGACGACCCTCGCCTCGACGTGGCGTACCGTCCGCCCGCAGGACTCCATCCGCCCCTCGTGCTCGTCCGGCCCGAGCACGGTGGCCAGCGGCCCGATCTCGCTCTGCCCGAAGCAGTTGTAGAAGCCCAGCCCGGGCAGCCGGGCCCGCAGCCGCTCCAGGACCGGCACCGGCATGATCGAGGCCCCGTAGTACGCCTTGCGCAGCGCGCCCAGGTCGCGCCGCTCGAAGTCGGGGTGGCCCGCGAGGGCGATCCACACCGTCGGGGGCGCGAACAGGCTGTCGGCCCGGCCCGCCTCCACCAGGTCGAAGATCTCCTCGGCGACCGGCGCGTCCAGGACGGTGTTCTCGGCGCCCACCGCCAGGTACGGCAGCAGGAACACGTGCGTCTGCGCCGAGTGGTAGAGCGGCAGCGAGTGCACCGGCCGGTCCCCCTCGGCCAGGTCCAGCGCCTCGATCGCGCTCTCGTACTCGTGCGCCAGCGCCTCGTGGGTCATCATCGCGCCCTTGGGCGCGGCCGTGGTGCCGGAGGTGTAGAGCAGCTGCGCCACCCCGTAGGCGTCCCGGTCGGGCGTGAACTCCCGGGGCTCGGCGAGCTCGTCCAGGAAGGAACCGGGCGCGTCGCGCAGCGGCCGTACGGGACGCCCGCCGGGCACCCGGGACGCCAGGTCCGGATCCGCGAGGACCAGGGCGCTCGCGCAGTCGTCCAGGATGTGCGCGAGGTCCTCGCCGGTGAGGTTCTGGTTGACCGGGACGTGCGTGAGCCCGGCCCGGGCGCAGGCGAGGAAGGCCAGCAGGTAGGCGTCGGAGTTGTGGGCGAAGGTGGCGACCCGGTCCCCGTGCGCCAGCCCGTACCGCTCCCGCAGGACGGCGGCGCCGGTGGAGACCGCCGCGTCGAGTTCCGCGTAGGTCCAGCTCCGCTCGCGGTAGCGCAGGGCCGTGCGGCCCGGGACCCGGCGCGCGGTGTCCCGTACCAGTCCGTCGACCGTGTTGTGCCGCACTGCCCGAGCTGCCGTCATGGGGCGATCCTCGTCTCCCGCCACGCCCAGGGTCAATGACCGGGGCCGTTCGCGATTCCCGGGGGCATACCAAGCGGCATGTTGACAGATCATCGGGTCGCCTGCATGAGTGTGGGGGCACGGAAGCACGGCCCGTCTCACGGGCAACCTCGCCCAACCGCAGGCTACTTGGGAGGTACGTTGCAATTCCGCACCCGACCGCTCCTCCGTCGCGTCGCCCTCACCGGCGCCGCGCTGCTGGCCGCCGCGGCCGCGCTGCCGCAGGCGGCGACCGCCGCTCCGGCGCCGGACGCAGCGGACAGCGGTCCGTCCGGAGGCGGACTCTCCGCCGTCATCCGGTACACGGAGAACGGCATACCGCACATTCTGGCGAAGGACTACGCGCACCTCGGATTCGGCACCGGCTGGGCCCAGGCGGCCGATCAGGTCTGTGTCCTCGCCGACGGGTTCGTGACCGTGGCCGGCGAGCGCTCCCGCTGGTTCGGCGCCGACGCGGCCCCCGACCTCTCGCTCTCCTCGGCGACGAAGAACCTCTCCAGCGATCTGTACTTCAAGGGCGTACGGGAGTCCGGGACGGTCGAGAAACTGCTGGCCACGCCCGCGCCGGCCGGGCCGAGCAAGGACCTCAGGGAGCTGATGCGCGGCTGGGCCGCGGGCTACAACGCGTGGCTCGCCCAGAACAAGATCACCGACCCGGCCTGCAAGGGCGCCGGCTGGGTGCGCCCGGTCAGCGCCACCGACGTGGCCGCGCGCGGCTTCGCGGTCTCCGTGCTCGGCGGCCAGGGGCGCGGGGTCGACGGGATCACCGCGGCGCAGCCGCCGGCCCGGACCGCCGGAGCCCGCCCGCAGGCCGCACCGCAGGCCGCGCCGCAAGCCGCGCCGCAAGCCGCGCCCCAGGCGCAGCCCGCGCCGGACCCGGCGACCGCGGCCGAGGCCGCCAAGGCCTTCTTCGACAGCACCCGGTACGACATGGGCTCCAACGCGGTCGCCTTCGCCGGGTCCACCACGGCGTCCGGCGGCGGTCTGCTCCTGGGCAACCCGCACTATCCCTGGCAGGGCGGACGCCGGTTCTGGCAGTCGCAGCAGACCATTCCGGGCGAGCTGAACGTGTCGGGCGGCTCGCTGCTCGGCACGGTGGTGGTGAACATCGGCTTCAACGAGAAGGCCGCCTGGAGCCACACGGTCGCCACCGGCACCCCCGTCAACCTCCACCAGCTCACCCTTGACCCGGCCGACCCGACGGCGTACCTGGTCGACGGGAAGTCCGAGAAGATGACCGAGCGGAACGTCAGCGTCCAGGTGGCGGGCGGGGCTCCGGTCACCCGCACCCAGTGGTGGACCCGCTACGGACCCGTCATCACCGGCCTCGGCACGGGCCTGCCGCTGCCCTGGACGGCCGGCACCGCGTACGCGCTGAACGACCCGAACGCCGCGAACCTGCGCGGCTCCGACACCGCCCTGGCCCTGGGCAAGGCCCGCTCGGTGGCCGGCGTCCAGGCCGCCCTGAAGCGCACCCAGGGCCTGCCCTGGGTCAACACCGTCGCCGCCGACGCGGCGGGCGGCACGCTGTTCACGCAGACCCAGGTGCTCCCCCGGATCACCGACGAGCTCGCGGCCCGCTGTTCGACCCCGCTCGGCAGGGCCACGTACCCCTCCTCGGGGCTCGCGGTGCTCGACGGGTCACGCGGTGACTGCGCGCTCGGCTCGGACCCGGACGCGGTGCAGCCGGGCGTGTTCGGCCCGGGCCGGGCGCCGACCCTGCTGAACGCCCCGTACGCCGAAAACAGCAACGACAGCGCCTGGCTGGCCAATGCGGACCGGCCGCTGACCGGGTACGAGCGGATCTGGGGCACGGTCGCCACCCCGCGCTCGCTGCGCACCCGCGGGGCGGCCGAGGACGTGGCGGCGATGGCCGCGAAGGGCCGGCTGACGGTGGCCGACCTACAGGCGCAGCAGTACGCGAACCGGGTCCCGGCGGGTGATCTCGCGGCGGCGGACGCGGCGAAGGCCTGCGCGGCCCTGCCGGGCGGCACGGCGACCGGGACGGACGGGACCGCGGTGGACGTCTCCGCGGCCTGCGGCGTGCTGGCGGCCTGGGACCGTACGGCGGACTCCGCCAGCCGGGGCGCGCTGCTCTTCGACCGGTTCTGGCGCAGGCTCACGGCGGGCACCCCGGCCAAGGACCTGTGGCTGGTGCCGTTCTCCGCGGCCGATCCGGTACGGACGCCCCGTACGCTCAACCAGGCGGCGCCCGGCGTCGGGCGGGCCCTCGCGGACACGGTCGCCGAGCTGAAGGCGGCCGGGATCGCCCTGGACGCCCCGCTGGGAGAGCACCAGTTCGTGGTGCGCGGCGGCGTCAGGCTGCCGGTCGGCGGCGGCACGGAGGCGCTCGGCGTCTGGAACAAGATCGAGGCCCCCTGGGACGCGGCGGCGGGCGGCTACCCGGAGGTCGTGCACGGCTCCAGTCACATCCAGGCGGTCGGCTGGGACGGCGGGCCCTGCCCGGTGGCGCGCACGCTGCTCACGTACGGCCAGTCGGCGAACCCGAACTCGCCCTACTACGCGGACCAGACGCGGCTGTTCTCGCAGGAGCGCTGGGTGAAGGCGCGGTTCTGCGAGCGGGACATCCTCACCTCGCCGAAGCTGAAGGTGCTCTGGCCGCGCGAACGCCGCTGACGCCGCTGACACCGGCCGGCGGGGCCGGGGCGGGGCGCTCCCGCCGGGCGCTCAAGGACTGACCGTGCCGGCCGCGGTGCGTGGCCGCGGCCCTGCCGGGCTGCCGGCCCCGAGCGCCCGGGCGGCGGGTCAGTCCTTGAGCACCCGCCCCGCCTGGCGCTCAAGGGCTGACGGCGAGGAAGAGGTAGGCGGCCAGCAGGACGAGGTGGACTCCGGCCTGGAGCAGGGTGGCGCGGCCCGGGACGATGGTGAGGGCGCTGACCATGATGGTCAGGGCCAGCAGCACCATGTGGATCGGGCCGAGGCCGAGCAGCAGCGGGCCGGAGAGCCAGATGGAGGCGAGCGC
This sequence comes from Streptomyces sp. ADI95-16, assembly GCF_003721495.1. Taxonomy (NCBI): domain Bacteria; kingdom Bacillati; phylum Actinomycetota; class Actinomycetes; order Kitasatosporales; family Streptomycetaceae; genus Streptomyces; species Streptomyces sp. ADI95-16. Next base: position 1,371,861 of record NZ_CP033581.1, read on the forward strand.
GATGGCCGGGATGGTCAGGCCGATGCTGGCGATGGCGGAGCCGTAGGCCAGGTTGAGGCTGGTCTGGACGCGGTCGCGACGGGCGGCGCGGACGGCGGCCAGGGTCTCGGGGGCCAGCACCAGCAGGGCGATGATCACACCGACGACGGCGTTGGGCAGGCCCGCGCTCTCGACGCCGGCCTCGATGGTGGGCGAGACGGCCTTGGCGTCGCCGACCACGGCGACGAGCGCGACGAGCAGCAGCCCGAGGCTGATCAGGGCGTCGCGGACGGAGGGCGGATCGGCGTGGTCCTCGTCCCCGGGAGCCGGGGCCGCCCGGCCGGCGTCGCCCCCCGCCGATGCCGCGGCCGACGCCGACGCCGACGCCGACGCCATCGCGGTCGCCGCTTCCGACGGGGACGCGGCCCCGGCCGGGCGGCTGCGGCCCGCGCCGGTGTCCACGGGCAGGAAGTAGTCCCGGTGGCGGACGGTCTGGACGGCGATGAACACCCCGTACAGGGAGAGCGAGGCCACGGCCGCGAAGGCGAGCTGGGCGGTGGAGAACTCGGGGCCGGGCTTGCTGGTGGTGAAGGTGGGCAGCACGAGGCTGAGAACGGCGAGGGTCGCCACGGTGGCGAGGGCCGCGCCTGATCCCTCCGCGTTGAAGACGGCCACCCGGTTGCGCAGGGCGCCGACGAGCAGGGACAGACCGACGATGCCGTTGCAGGTGATCATGACGGCGGCGAAGACGGTGTCCCGGGCGAGCGAGGCGGTCTTGGGGCCGCCGTCGGCCATCAGGGTGACGATGAGGGCCACTTCGATGACCGTGACGGCGACGGCGAGGACGAGGGAGCCGAAGGGTTCGCCGACCCGGTGGGCGACGACCTCGGCGTGGTGGACGGCCGCCAGCACCGCGCCACCGAGGCAGAGGGCGACCAGCGCCACCACACCTGAGGGCAGGTCGCGTCCCCAGCTGAAGACGAGCGCCACGAGCGCCACCACGGGGACCACGAGGGTCCAGTCGGTCAGGGGGGATTTGCGAGTTGCCGTACTCATATCACCCAAGTTGCCAGAACTGTCCCCCCGGTGCGGCGTACGGCGCGGTTCCGGGGCCCTGACGTGGGACTTCTCACGCCTCGCCGGGCGTGGCGAGTACGGTGACGGCGACCATGACGGCGACCGTGACGGCCACCGTGACCGTGCCCGCGACCACTGTCAGAGCCAGCGCTGGGCCGACTCGACCATGTCGTCGAGGCCCGTGTTGAAGGCGATGGCCGCGTCCGGCGCGTGCCGGCGCACCAGGTTCACGATGGTCTCGAAGAGCGGGAGCAGTTCCGGCGTCTTGCGGAGCCCGCCGCCGACCACGACGACGTCCCAGGGGCGCTCGGCGAGAGCGGCGACGATCACGGACTCCGCCGACCCGTCGAAGACGAGCAGCGTCATGGCCGCGTCGATGCCGTGCTCGCCGAAGCGGGCGAGCTCCTTGTCGAGGGAGGCGCGGAAGGGCACGGCGTCGATGCCGGGGACCGCGAGCGGGTCTATACCGAGAACGAGAGCAGTAGACATACCGTCAGACTAATGACCCGGTACGTCACATGACGCGCTCGTGTCCCTCCCAGTACGGGTCGCGCAGCCTCCGCTTGTACAGCTTGCCGTTCGGGTCGCGCGGCATCGTCTCGATGAAGTCGACCGTCCGGGGCCGCTTGTACCCGGCCAGCTGCCGCTCGCAGTGGTGCAGGATCTCGGCGGCCAGCGCGGCGCTCGCGGCGAAGCCCTCGGCCGGTTCGATCACCGCCTTGACCTCCTCGCCCCAGTCGGCGTGCGGGATGCCGAAGGCGGCGGCGTCGGCGACGGCCGGGTGGGTGAGCAGGGCGGACTCGATCTCGGCGGGGTAGATGTTCACCCCGCCCGAGATGATCATGTCGATCTTGCGGTCCCGGAGGAAGAGGTAGCCCTCCTCGTCCATCAGTCCGAGGTCCCCGACCGTGAAGAAGTCGCCGATCCGGTTCTTGCGCGTCTTGCCCTCGTCCTTGTGGTAGCTGAAGCCGCCGGTGTTCATCTTGATGTAGACGGTGCCGAGTTCACCGGGCGGCAGCCGGTTGCCGTCGTCGTCGAAGACGGCGAGTTCACTGATCGGCCAGGCCTTGCCGACGGTTCCGGGCTTCTTCAGCCAGTCCTCGGCGGTGGCGAAGGCGCCGCCGCCCTCACTGGCCGCGTAGTACTCCTCCACACAGGTGCCCCACCACTCGATCATCGCCCGCTTGACGTGGTCGGGGCAGGGCGCGGCGCCGTGGATGGCGTGCCGCATCGAGGAGACGTCGTAGGCCTCCCGGGTCTCCTGCGGGAGCGCGAGGAGGCGGTGGAACTGGGTCGGGACCATGTGGGTGTGCGTGCACCCGTGGGTGTCGATCAGGCGCAGCATCTCCGCCGGGGTCCACTTGTCCATCAGGACCAGCGGATGCCCGATGTGCAGGGAAGCGCCCGCGAACTGGAGCACGGCGGTGTGGTACAGCGGCGAGCAGACCAGGTGGACGTTGCCCTCGAAGGGGCGGATGCCGAAGATGCCGAGGAACCCGCCGAGGTAGGTCTCCTCCGGGAGCTTGCCGGGCAGCGGGCGGCGGATGCCGCGCGGGCGGCCGGTGGTGCCGGAGGTGTAGTTCATGACCCAGCCGAGGGTCCGGTCCGCGGGGACGGTAGCGGGCTGACCGTCGAGGAGTTCGCCGTACGGACGGAAACCCGCGACCGCCCCGACGGCGTAGCGGTGGCTCGCGGGGAGCCCGGCCTCGTCGGCCGCGGCGCCGGCGGCGCCCGCGAAGCGCTCGTGGGCGAGGAGGACCTTGGCGCCGGAGTCGGAGACGATCCAGGCGATCTCGGGCCCGACGAGGTGGTGGTTGACCGGGACCAGGTAGAAACCGGCCTGGGAGGCGGCGAGGTAGGCGATGAGGAACTCGACGCCGTTGGGGAGGACGACGGCGAGGGCGTCGCCCCGCTCCATCCCGGCGGCGCGCAGCCCGTGCACGAGGCGGTTGACGTCGGCGTGCAGATGGCCGGCGCTCCACTCCTCGCCGTCGGGCGCGATCAGTACGGTGCGGCCGGGGTCGGCGGTGGCCTGCGCCCAGAAGCCGTTGGGGGTCCGCTGGTTGTCGGACCGCACGCTCGCGTTCTCGCTCACACTCACTCCTCAGGCCCGGCCGGCGATGCGGTTGACGCGGTCGATGGCGCGCTCGAAGCCGCCGGTGAGGTCGTCGAAGACGGCCTGGACGCTGCGTTCGGAGTTCATCCGGCCGACGATCTGGCCGACGGGGGTGCCGAGCAGCGGCTGGACCTCGTACTTCTGGATCCGGGAGACGGCTTCGGCGACGAGCAGCCCCTGGAGCGGCATGGGCAGTGCGCCGGGGCCGTCCGGGTCGTCCCAGGCGTCGGTCCACTCGGTGCGCAGCTGGCGGGCGGGCTTGCCGGTGAGGGCGCGGGAGCGGACGGTGTCGCCGGATCCGGCGGCGAGGAGCTTCTCGGTGAGGGCGCGGGAGTGCAGGTCGGCTTCGGTGGTGGTGAGCCAGAGGGAGCCGAGCCAGGCGCCCTGGGCGCCGAGGGCGAGCCCGGCGGCGATCTGCTCGCCGCTGCCGATGCCGCCGGCGGCGAGGACGGGGAGCGGGGCGACGGCCTCGGCGATCTCGGGGACCAGGACCATGGTGGCGATGTCGCCGGTGTGGCCGCCTGCCTCGTAGCCCTGGGCGACGACGATGTCGATGCCGGCCTCGGCGTGGCGGCGGGCGTGCTTGGCGCTGCCGGCGAGGGCGGCGACGAGGACGCCGTGGTCGTGGGCGCGCGCGATGACATCGGCGGGCGGGGAACCGAGGGCGTTCGCCAGGAGTTTGATGGGGTAGTCGAAGGCGACGTCGAGCTGGCCGCGGGCGACCTGCTCCATCCAGCCGGTGATCCGCCAGCCGGAGGCCTCGCCGTCGGCCAGTTCGGGTACGTGGTGCTTGGCGAGGGTGTCGCGGACGAACTCGCGGTGCCCGGCCGGGATCATCGCCTCGATGTCGGCCTCGCTGACGCCGTCGACGGCCTTCTTGGCGGGCATGACCACGTCGAGGCCGTACGGCTTGCCGTCGGTGTGCTCCTGCATCCAGTCGAGGTCGCGTTTGAGGTCGTCGGGGGCGGTGTAGCGGACCGCGCCGAGCACTCCGAAGCCACCCGCGCGGGTGATGGCGGCGGCGACCGCCGGGAAGGGCGTGAAGCCGAAGATGGCGTGCTCGACTCCCAGTTTCTTGCTCAGCTCCGTCTCCATGGGGCGCAGGATGCCGCAGCGCGGCGGCCGAGGGAAGAGATTTTCTGATGCTGTGTCAGATTCTTTGACGGCCGGTCGGTGCGGAGGGTGCGGAGCGGGCGGGCAGATACTTCGAGAGGGCGCGACAGCGGACGGGAGACCGGTATGGACGGGGTCACGGGGGCAGTCGGGAACGGTGCGGCATCCGCCGGTACGGGCACGCGCGGCGCGGCATCCGCCGGTGCGGCATCCGCCGGTACGGGCACGCGCGGCGCGGCATCCGCCGGTGCGGGGACGGGCGCGGGCGCTGCCGGTTCGCGCGGGGGCGGGTTGAGCCGGCGCTGGCTCGGGGCGCGGCTGCTCGCGCTCGGCGGGGTGCTCGTCCTGCACGCCGCGCTACCCGGCTCGGCCGGGGCCGCCGGGGGTCCCGCCGAGCGGCGCGCCCTCCAGGGCCTGCGGCTGCGCTACGGCTCCGCCCGCCAGGCGGGGCTGCTCGACGCCCACCTGGAAGGAGCGGCGGAGGAGGCGCGGCGGTTCCTCGGCCCCTCCCCCGAACATCCTTACTACGCGGGGGCCGTGGTGCTCGCCGGGCGGGGCCGTACCATCGCGCTGCACCGGGCCATGGGGCACGCGGTCCGCTACGCGGAGTACGACGGGCGGACCGACCGGGTCCGGGAGTTCCCGGAGTCGGAGCGCATCGCGATGGCCGAGGACACGGTGTTCGACCTGGCCTCGCTGACCAAGCTGTTCACCTCGATCCTGGCGGTGCAGCAGATGGAGCGGGGCAGGCTGGAGCTGGAGGCTCCGGTGTTCCGGTACCTGCCGGAGTTCACCGGCGGCGGCAAGGAGGCGGTCACGGTCCGCCAGCTGCTGACGCACACCTCGGGGCTGCGCTCCTGGGCGCCCTTCTACCAGCAGCCGACCCGGGAGGGTCAGCTGAGACTGTTGTGGTCGGTGCGGCCGCAGGACACTCCCGGGACGGTGTACCGGTACTCGGACCTGAACCTGATCTCGCTCCAGCTGCTCCTGGAACGGATCACCGGCCGCACTTTGGATGTACTGCTCCACGACGAGATCACCGCTCCGCTCGGGATGCACCGCACTCGTTACAACCCACCGCTCTCCTGGCGCCGGGTCACCGCCGCCACCGAGGTGCAGCGGCCGCCCTGGTCAGGCCTGGACCGCGGGCTGGTCTGGGGCGAGGTCCACGACGAGAACGCGTACGCCCTCGGCGGCGTCGCCGGGCACGCGGGCGTCTTCGGCACCGCCTGGGACCTGGCCGTCCTCGCGCGCGCCCTGCTCGACGGCGGCGTCTACGCCGGCCGGCGCATCCTGCGCCCCGCCTCCGTGGAACTGCTCTTCACCGACTACAACACCGCGTTCCCGGGCGACGACCACGGTCTCGGCTTCGAGCTCTACCAGCACTGGTACATGGGCGCGATGGCCACCCCGCACTCCGCCGGCCACACCGGGTTCACCGGGACCTCGATCGTCCTGGACCCCTCCACCGACACCTTCCTGATCCTGCTGGGCAATTCCGTCCACCCCGTACGGACCTGGCGCGCCGGCAGCGCCCCCCGGGTGGCGGTCGGCAACCGGTTCGCCCGCGCCGTCCCGGTCCGTACCCGGCACGGCGGCCCGGCCTGGTTCTCCGGGATCGCCCCGGGCGGCTCGGGGACCCTCACCCTGCCGCCGCTCACCCCGGCCACGGGCACGGCACGGCTGCGCTGCGCCGTGTGGTGGGACACCGTCCCCGGCGAGGGCGCCTTCCACCTGGAGGCCTCCGCCGACGGCGAGACCTGGGAGCCGCTGCCGTTCAGCACGCTGCGGTCCACCGGCGGAACCCCCGAGCAGTGGCCGGCCGGCTCCGCGAGCGGCTGGTCGGGCCGCATCTGGCACCGCCTCGAAGCCCCGCTCACCGCCTGGGCGGGGCGCGAGGTGCGGCTGCGCTTCCGGCACTCCGCGACCGGCCGTTACGTCGGGCGGGGGGTCTACGTGGACGTCGTAAGGGTGGCGGAACCGGCACGCCTGCTCTTCGCCGAGGACCGCCCGCGCGACGCGGCCCTCATCGAGGCCGTCGGCTGGACCAGGTCGGCCGACTAGCCGGGAGCCGGCCGAGGACGAGGCACCGGGACGAGGCGCCCGGACGCGGGGTCCGGGCCGGGTCCGAGGAGGTCCGAGACGGCCCGGTCACAGCCCTAGGGCCTGCCTTTCGGATCAGGCCGGATCAGGGAGCGGGCCCTAGCCGCGGCCGCGGGGCTTGCCGCGGCGGGCGCCTGCGCCCTTGCCGCCGCCCTTCGCGCCCTTGGCGCCGCCGGAGCCGCCGCGGGGGTTCTTGCCCGGCGCGGGCTTGCGCCGCGCCCCGCCGCCCGTGTCGGGCCGCTTGGCCTTCGGCTGCGCGGCCGGCGTCGCTGCCGGCGGCTTGCCGCGCCCCCGGGAGCTGTTGACGGTCCGCCCCCGGACGATCCCGATGAACTCCTCCACCAGGTCGGTGGTCTCGTCCTCCGGCCAGGACAGCGCGACGCGCGACTCCGGCGCGTCCGAGACGGTCCGGTAGGTGAGGTCCTTGCGGTGGTGCAGGCGCGCCAGGGACTGCGGGACGACGAGCACGCCGATCCCGGCCGCGACCAGCTCGATGGCGTCCGCCGTCGTCGCGGGGCGCTCGATCGCGGGCTTGCCCGGCAGCCGCTCCCAGTCCAGGGTGTCGTCCATCGGGTGCAGCACGATCTCGTCGGCCAGGTCCTCGACGGAGATCTCCTCGACGGCCGCCACGAGGTGGTCCTTCGGGACCACGACCACCGTCACCTCGGTGTAGAGCGGGATCGCGCTGAGCGCCGTCCGGTCGATCGGCAGCCGTACGAACCCGGCGTCGGCACCGCGGGCCCGCAGGACGTCGGGCGCCCCGACGGGGTCCACCGGGACGAGGGTCAGCGGGACGTCGGGCAGTCGCTCGTTCCAGATCCGCACCCACTTGCTGGGCGTCACCCCGGGAACGTAGGCGAGCCGGAACGAAGGAGGTACTTCCGAGCCTGTCACCCGCCCAGATTACCGGTCGTGGTCGGAGGTATCGCACACGCTCGCTACTCTTGACACCATGACGTCGCACCAGACCTCCCAGACGATGAAGCCCGCGACCGCGGCGAAGAAGCTGGGTGTGTACCTCGAAGCCACACCCGCAGAGTTCCAGGAGGGTGTCGTTTCGCGCACCGAGTTGAGTGCGCTGCAGGCCGATCCGCCCCAGTGGCTGCAGGATCTGCGACGGGGCGGCCCCCACCCCCGGCCCGTGGTCGCGGCCAAGCTCGGCGTCTCCATCGCCGGCCTCGCCCGCGGCGGGATCACCGACCCGCTGACCACGGACGAGATCGACGCCCTGAAGACCGAGAACCCCGAGTGGCTCCAGAAGGAGCGCGCCACCCAGGCCGAGGTCCGCAAGGAGGCCGTCCGCATCAAGGAGAAGCAGGCCGAGAAGGCGGAGCGCGCGCAGAAGCAGCAGCCGAACGCCTGATCTGCTGATCTGCCCGATCCCCGGCCCACCGCGGCCACCCGTCACACCCCGTCACCCCGTGTGACGACCCAGAGGTCCCCGGCGACGTGATCGCCGGGGACCTCTGCGCTGCCCGCCCGTCACCCGCCCGGCCCGCGTGCGCTCCCCCGGACGCGGCATACAACCGTGCCCGCCCGTGTTGGAACTCGTTGTTGAGGTTCGTTGACAGTTCAACACCGAAGGCAGGCACAGCGATATGACAGACATCGACTGGGACCACCCGAACGACCCGAAGACGGGCTGGGCCCTGGACCACGTCAAGCAGTACGTCAGCTCGAACGGCGCCGAGGGCCAGCACTGGAACGGCACCCAGACGCTGCTGCTCACCACGGTGGGACGGGTCTCCGGCAACCCCGTGCGGACCCCGCTCATCTACGGCGAGGACGACGGCCGCTACTTCATCGTCGCCTCGTACGGCGGCGCCCCCGATCACCCGCTCTGGTACAAGAACCTCACGGCCCACCCCGAGGTCCGCATCCAGGTCGGCCCGAAGGTCATGCAGGGGACGGCCCGTACGGCCACGCCCGAGGAGCGCACCGCGTACTGGCCGCTGATGGTGAAGCACTGGCCCTCGTACGACGAGTACCAGGCCAAGACCGACCGGGTGATCCCGATCGTGGTGATCGAGCCGAAGGACGCCTAGCCGGGCCGTCCCGGGCCCGTTCCAGGCCCGGCCTAGGTCCGTTCCAGGACCGCCATGGCCGCGTTGTGGCCGGGGACCCCGCTGACCCCGCCGCCGCGGACCGCGCCCGCCCCGCACAGCAGCACGTTCGGGTGGGTCGTCTCCACTCCCCACCGGGACCCGTCCGTCCCGTCCCCGTACGGCCAGGACAGGTCCCGGTGGAAGATGTGGCCGCCGGGCAGCCGCAGTTCGCGCTCCAGGTCCAGCGGGGTCTTGGCCTCGATGCAGGGCCGGCCGTCGGCGTCGAGCGCGAGGCATTCGGTGATGGGCTCGGCGAGGTGGGCGTCGAGCTGCGCGAGGGTGCCGGTGAGCAGGACCTCGCGCACCCCCTGGTTGTCCTTCTCGAACAGCCGGGCCGGGGTGTGCAGGCCGAACAGCGTGAGGGTCTGGTAGCCCCGCTCCACCAGATCCGGCCCGAGGATCGACGGGTCGGTCAGCGAGTGGCAGTAGATCTCCGAGGGCGGTACGGAGGGCAGCTCGCCGGAGGCCGCCTCGGCGTGGGCCCGGCGCAGTTCCTCGTACCCCTCGGCGATGTGGAAGGTGCCGCCGAAGGCCTCGCGCGGGTCCACCGAGGTGTCCCGCAGCCGGGGCAGCCGCCGCAGCAGCATGTTGACCTTGAGCTGCGCGCCCTCGGCGGGGGCCGGGGCGCTCTCGCCGAGCAGTCCGGCCAGGGCCTGCGGCGAGGCGTTGACCAGTACGTTCCGTCCGACGACCCGGCCCTCCCCGGTGGCGGTGCGGAAGGTCACCTCGGCCGGAGCCGTCCCGTCCGTGTCGATCCGGAGCGCCTCGTGCCCGGTGGCGATCTCCGCTCCGGCGGCCCGCGCGGCCGTGGCCAGGGCGTCGGTGAGGGCGCCCATCCCGCCGACCGGGACGTCCCAGTCGCCGGTGCCGCCGCCGATGACGTGGTAGAGGAAGCAGCGGTTCTGCGCGAGCGAGGGGTCGTGGGCGTCCGCGAAGGTGCCGATCAGGCCGTCCGTGAGGACCACGCCGCGGACCAGGTCGTCGGCGAAGTTCCGCTCCACGGCCTGCCCGAGCGGCTCCTCGAAGAGCATCCGCCAGGCGGCCTCGTCGTCGACGCGGGCCCGCAGCTCCGCCCGTGTCGGCAGCGGTTCGGTCAGCGTCGGGAACACCTTCCGGGCGACCTGCCCGGTCGTCCCGTAGAAGGCGCGCCAGTTCTCGTACTCCCGGTCCGAGCCGGTCAGCCGGGCGAAGGACTCCCTGGTGCGGGCCTCGTCGCCGCCGACGAGCAGCCCGCCGGGCCGTCCGTCGCGCTCGGCGGGGGTGTACGAGGAGACCGAGCGCCGCCGCACCTCGAAGCGGAGTCCGAGCTCGCGGACGATCTTCGGCGGGAGCAGCGAGACCAGGTAGGAGTAGCGCGACAGCCGGGCGTCCAGGCCGGCGAACGGGCGGGTGGAGATCGCGGCCCCGCCGGTGTGCCCGAGGCGCTCCAGGACCAGGACGGACTTCCCCGCCCGGGCCAGGTAGGCGGCGGCGACCAGGCCGTTGTGCCCGCCCCCCACGATCACCGCGTCGTATACGTCAGATCCGAACACGTCCGTCGTCATGGCTCTTGGTAACACACCTGGCCCAGCCGCTCCAGACAGTGTGCCTCGTCGGCGTGGGCCGCGACGGTCTCGGGATGTTCGTCGCCGAGGGATCGTTCGCGGATGCCGGAGAGTTCCCGGTACACGGGGAGCGCCTCGTGCCAGCGGCCGAGCCGGCCGAGCCCGACGGCCAGTTCACGGCGGCTGACCAGGGTGTCCGGGTGCTCTGCGCCGAGCTCCGCCGCGCGCGCCGCGGCGACCTGGCGGGCCTCGGTCACGGCTTCCTCCCAGCGCTCCAGGCGGCCCAGGTTGACGCCGAGGACGTGCCGGGCGCGGAGCGTCTCGGGGTCGGTGGCGCCGTAGGCCCGGGTGCGGTCGCGGACCAGGCCCCGGAACAGGTCGAGGGCCTCGGCGGCGCGGCCGGTGCGGCCGAGGGCGATGCCGATCTCGTAGCGGGCGGCGAGGGCGTCGGGGTGGTCCCGGCCGAGCACCCGGTCGCGTACGGCGGCCACCTCGCGGAACGCGGCCAGTGCCTCGTCCCAGCGGCCGAGCCGGCCCAGGGCGTAGGCCACCTCGTACCGGGTCAGCAGGGTGTCGGCGTGCTCGGGGCCCAGGACGGCGGCCCGGTCGGCGGCCACGTCGGCGGCGGTGCGCAGGGCGTCCTCGTACCGGCCGAGGGCGCCCATGGCGCAGGCCAGGTTGTGGCGGCAGCGCAGGGTGTCGGGGTGGCGCGGGCCCATGGTCCGGGCGCGGGCGGCCAGTACCGCCCCGTAGATCTCGTACGCCTCGCGGTGGCGGCCGAGCCGGCCCTGCTCGTACGCCTCCTCCTGGCGGGCGGCGAGGGTGTCCGGGTGGTCGGGGCCGAGCACCCGGGCGCGCCCGGCGGCCACCGTCGCGTACACGGCGAGGGCTTCCTCGGGGCGGCCGGCGCGGCTGAGGGTGAACGCGCGGGTGTGCCCGGCGGCGAGCGCGTCGGGGTGGTCGGGGTCGGCCGGTCCGGGGCCGGCGGGCCGCGGCAGCCCGTAGGCGGCGGTCAGCCGCGGGTCCTCGGCGGCCGCGGGCCGCAGGATCCGCTGGGCACCGCTGACGCGCGGCGCGCCATCGGCCGGGGCGGCGGTGCGGGCGGCGGTCCAGGAGCCGGTGAGGACGGCCCATTCGCCGCTGGCGGGGCGGGCGTCGATGCCCGCCTTGCGGCCCGCGGTCATGCCCTGGGCCCACACGGGCAGCGGGGCGTGATGAGCGGTGTGCGGGCCGCCGGGCAGGCCGCCGGGGCCGAGGCGGGCCTCGACGAGCGTGCGGTGCAGGTGGCGGGCGTCGCCGGGGCGGTCCTCGGGGCGCTTGGCGAGCAGGTCCAGGACGGCCCGCTCGATGTACTCGGGCAGTTCGGGGCGGTGTTCGCGCAGCGGTACGGGGATGTTGTCGCGGTGCCCGACCAGCACGGACCAGGAGTCGCCGAGGTCGAAGGGCGGGGCGCCGGTGGCGATCTCGTACAGCACGCAGCCGAGGGAGTAGAGGTCGCTGCGGTGGTCGACCTCGCCGCCGGCGATCTGCTCGGGCGACATGTAGTGCGGGGTGCCCATGGCCATGCCGCCGCCGGTGAGCTTGGCGGTGAAGCCGATGTCGTGGGCGAGGCGGGCGATGCCGAAGTCGCAGATCTTCACGGTGCCGTCGGTGAGCCGCATGATGTTGGCGGGCTTCAGGTCGCGGTGGACCACGCCCTGGTCATGGGTGTAGCCGAGGGCGGCGGCCAGCTGCTCGGCGATGTCGACGACGACGTCCACGGGCAGCGGGCGCGCCTCGTTCTCCTCCATGAGCTGGCTGAGGTTGCGGCCTTCGAGGAGTTCCATGACGAGGTAGAGGGGGCCGCCCGCGGCGCTGTCGTCGCCGAAGTCGTGGACGACGGTCACGCCCCGGTGCTGGAGGGACGCGGCGACGCGCGCCTCACGGCGGAACCGCTCGCGCAGCACCTGGGTGAAGTGGGCGTCCTGCTCGGGCCCGATCGGCTTGAGGCACTTCACGGCGACCTGCCGGCCCAGCGATTCGTCCCGGGCCCGCCACACCTCGCCCATGCCGCCGCGCCCGATCAGATCGAGCGACCGGTACCGGCCCTGGATCAGTCTGGACTCCGCCATGTCTTGAAGCCGCCCCCGTCGTCTGCCGCGTCCTGTGCGCCCTGTGCGTCCTGTGCCCTCCCCGGCCGGTCCAGTATGGAGGCTGATGTACGCAGTGTGTACGGGGAGGGGCGACTGCCGGGGCCCATGCGGCGCATCGCCTTCAAGATGTGACCTGGAGGCAGCTGCCAGCGCAGACCTGCGGGAACGGAGCGCAGCAGGTGGCCCGTGAGGCGCAGGCGCCGGGTGATGGTGCGCGGGGGCGGCGCGGGTCTCCCGTACAGCTCGTGCGCCCAGCCGGGGAGGGATCCGTACGCGAGGCCGGCGAGCGGCCGCCACAACAGGTTTCGGCCAGGGACGAGCAGCGGGTGGACGGGCGGGGCGCTCAGGAATTCGTCCACCTCGCGGGCGTCGGCGCCGGCGGCGAGCTCGGGCCGGACCTTCTCGAAGTAGGCGGCCAACTGGGCGGTGTCGGCGGGGACCCCGCCCGGGTCGAGCCCGACGAGGCGGGCGTTGACCCGGTTCTCGTCCACGTAGCGGTCGGCCTGGGCGGGGGTGAGGGGCACGCCGGAGCGGCGCAGGACGTGGAGGAAGCTGTCGATCTGCGCGCAGTGCACCCAGAGCAGCAGCGCGGGATCGTCGACGGGGAAGCGCTCCTTGGTGACGGGGTCGGTGGCGGACAGCGTCCGGTGGATCCGCCGGACGCGGGCCCCGGCCCGCTCGGCGGCGTCGGTGGTGCCGTAGGTGAGCGTGCCGACGAAGTCGGCGGTCCGCAGCAGCCGCCCCCAGGCGTCCGCCCGGAAGTCGGAGTTCTCCATGACCCCCCGGACGGCGCGCGGATGCAGGGCTTGCAGGTACAGCGCCCGCACGCCGGCGATCCACATCACCGGATCCCCGTGGCACTGCCAGGTCACGGACCCCGGCCCGTACAGCCCGGGATCGCCCCCGGCATCCGGTCGCACCGCAGCCGTGCTGTGCCGCATGACGCACCTCCCGCGACGAGGGATCACCCGTTGCGACGCGATCGTTCGCGACCTCGGCCGGCTGTCGGTGGCCGCCCGTATTCTCACCGCCATGATGTCTCCTTCCCCGGACGCGGGTGATCCGATCCTCCGGGCGTTACGCACGCTGCCGCGGGACCGCAGGAACACCGCGCCCGAGACGCGAGCCCGCTTCGAGTACCAGGACGAGTGCATCGCCCTTCTGCTGCTGGAGCATCTGGCCGACGATCTCCACGGGGTGCTGGTGGAGCATTCGACGGACGTCATCCTGATCCCTCGCGAGGGACTTCCGGAGTTGGTGTCCGTCAAACACCGCGAGCCCCATCACCGGGCGGAGCCGGGGTGGACCTGGGCGGCTCTGCAGAAGGACCGCGTCCTCGCCGACCTGCACGCCGCGTGGGTGGCGGCGGGGAGGGCGTGCACGGTGGCCTTCCACAGCAACGCGGGCTTCAGCGGTCCCGCGGGCGTCCTGCGCAACGCGACCGCACCGGGTGACCCGTCCGCCGTGCGGGAAGCGGTCGCCGCACTGTCCCGGCGCCTGGGAGTGACGGCCGAGGAGGCCACGGCCTTCCTCGCCGCGCTCAGCTTCCCGCGGCACCCCCTGCCCCGGCGGAACGAGATCACCGACGTCGGCGTGGGGCGCACGGCGGACTGGCTGGTGGCCCGGGGCCGTTCCGCCGTCCACGCCCCGGCGTGCTGGGAAGCGCTGCTGACGCGCATCGCCGCGGCGAGCACCGACCGGCCCGTGTCACGCCGGCCCGGTGCGGCGCATGTCGCGGCCACGATCCGCGAGTCCCTGGACGCCGCGGCCCTGCGCACCGTCGCACAGCGGTTCGTCTCGGCGGAAGAGACCCGAGACCTGCTGCTCGCCCAGGCCGACCAGCCGGACGCAGCCGCCGCCCCCGCACCCGCCCCCGCACCCGCACCCGCCCGGCAGCAGCAGCAGCAGTGGGAGCCCGACCCCTTGTTCGTCGGCAGAGAGGCCGAACTCCGCCGGCTGACAGCGCTCTTGGAACCGGGAGCGGAGCAACCCGTCACCCCGGTCGTCATCCACGGACTGACCGGCACCGGAAAGACCAGCCTCGCCCTTCAGTTCGCCGCGCTGCACTCGGGCAGGCTGCACCCGGTGCTCGTCGACGGCAGCAACCGGGCCGCTCTGCGCTTCGATCTGAGCGAACTGGCCGACGAGGCGGACCGGCCCGGCCGGCCCCGCCGGTCCATCGACCTGTCCGGACCGGTCGCGGCGTCCCTCCCCGGGGGCTTCGACACGCTCCTCATCGTGGACGGCGTCACCGATCCGGCCACGGTCCAGGGGCTCGTCCCGCGCCGGTCCGCGTGCCGGGTCATCATCACCACGACCACGGGGCACATCGACGAGTACCAGCACGTCGCGCTCGGCTCCTGGTCCACCGACGAGACGCTCGCGTTCGTGTCGCAGGTGCTGCCCGCCACCCCTCCCGCCGAAGCCGAGCGCCTGGCCGTCCACCTCGGTGGCCTCCCGCTGGCCGTCAACCAGGCGGTGAACTACTGCCGAACCGTGGAACTCGACGTCCCCCGCTACCTCGACCGCCTCCACAAGGCGGCGACGAGCGTGCTGAGCAAGGGGGCCGCGAGCGGCCACCCCGTAACGGTGGCGGCCGCGGTGCAGCTGGCCTTGCAGGCCGTGGAAGAACGGAATCCGCTCGCGCGCCGGCTGCTCGTCCTGCTGTCCCATCTGGGCGTCGAGGCGGTCGACACGGCTCTGTTCGACGAAGAGCCGGTCCGGCCGTTCGTCATCGCGGCGCCCTCCGTCCCCCCTGCCCGGCGCGGCTGGCGCCGTCTGCTCCGCAGCGGCTCGCCCCCGCCGCTCCGGGGCGACTGCCTCACACTGAGCGACGAGGGCTGGCAGGCCAGATCCGACCTCCACGACGACGTCCAGCGGGACGAGGCCCTCGCCTGTCTGCGCGCGTTCTCACTCGTCGCCCTGGACGGCGGCCGGGTCTCCGTTCACCCGCTGATCAGCCTGCTGATCGCCGAGGGCACGGAGGACTCGGCCACCTGGACCGAGACCGCCTTCGGTCTGTTCACCTCTCAGCTCCAGGCCGCCACGGCAGGCAGCCCTCATGTCCTCGATCGTCACGTCGGCCACATCACCAAGATCGTGGATGTCGCCCTCCGGCACGACATGCACGGACCCGCGGTCCTGGCCGTGGGACACGCACTCGTCGGACGGCTCTGCGCGCTGGGGGACGAGGAGCTCGCGGTGCGGCTCGGCGGCGAACTCCTCAAGGTGGCCGAACGCCTTCCCCACGACTATCCGGCCCGCCACCACATGGTGTTCGGGATGCGCACCGCCCTTGTGCAGGCGTACGTACACAGCGGGAACCCGCAGACGGCTCTGGAACTGGCGATGTCCAACCTCACGTTCGCCCAGACCGTCCGCGACGCGCACGCCGTCACCCGGGCCTACCTCCAGCTGGGCTCCGCGGCGGTGTACCTCGGCCGCCGCGATGTCGCCGAATCCGTACTCGGCCACATCCCCGGCATGGCGGAGATCGAGCGACTGAAGGACTCTGGCCAGCCGGCGAGAGCGCTGACCGTGGCCCATGTGCGCTGGCGGCTGCTCGATCTGACGAACCGGCTGGAAGAGGGCGCCGAGGCGGTGGCCTGGTCGCTCGCCTGCGTACGGGAGCTCGGCGACCGGCTCCCGGGCGATCTCGTGCGCGTCGTCCACGCGGACGCCGCCATGGTGGGCCGGCTCAGCCGTGATCCCGACCTCCCTCCCGCCTACCGCTACGGCGACCTGCGCGAGGAGCCGGGGCACCAGGCCGAACGCACCGACCGGATGCACTTCAAGATGCGGCTCGACCGAGCGGATGTGGCGATCGGGCAGGACGACTTGCGGCTGGCCCGGGAGCTCCTGGAAGCCGTCGAAGCCCCGCTGACCGCACAGTTCGGCGTCCCGAGCATGATGTACGCGACCTTCCTCGGCATCCGCGGACGCCTGCGGCTGCACGAGGCGATGGCGGGCCGCGTCCCGCCGGATGCCGCGGTCCTCGACCTCACCGCGGCCGTCGAAGAGCTCCGGGGCACCACGGGCCCCGAACGCCGCGGCAACCTGCCCGCGGCCCTGATCAACCTGGCGCAGGCGTACGCGCTCCGGGGCGCCCTCGACGAGGCGGAAACCGCCGCGCGCGAGGCGTACGAAGAAGACCTCCGCACCTACGGCCCCGACCACCCGGAGACCCAGACCGACCTGGACATGCTGACCGCACTGCGCACCCCACCGCACCGCCCCACACCCCCCTGACCCGGACGGGCGCGGTGTGACCACAGCCGGTAGGTGTCACTGGCGCATTGCACTGACCTGCAGTTTTGCCAACTGGCTTCAGCGCCCTGCTGGGTCATCTACCGAGTTTTCTTGGCACATTGGTACAGGGAACTCCCGCGAAACCGGCCCTGTGGCCCCATCCAGGGGATGATCAGTGAGGGCTCGGCAGGGTGTCGCGGCGTCTGCCGCAGGCCGCACCACTGGGTTCCCCGCGCCTTGAGACGCCTTACGGACAGCCGGAAGACCCGTGCGATGATCTTCGAAATCCCACCGCACTCTTGGCATGTAAGGCGAAAACGTGGCTCCCCAGCCCCTGCTGCTCAATCACGCCCCCGTTGACGCAGCGAGCGCCGCCGACCCCTGGTCAGACACATCGACCCTGCACGACCTCGCCCGAATGCATTCCATCTCGGCTGATGCCGTCGGCCAACTCGTCACGACGCCGGGTTGGACCGCTCGTTGGACCACAGCGTGGCGTTTCGGACGTACGTTGGTCGGCTGCGCCGTTAGGGACCTGGGCGAGATCGACTTGCTCTCGACTGTTCCAGTGCGCCGTTTCACTTGGCGTACTGATCAGTGGCATCGTCCCGGCCTTGGATATTTGGTCAGTACCGAACGCCACCATGGCTTCGAGAGCTTCGAGGAGGAACTCCTCCTTCTGGCAGCGGACTTCTCAGGATCACTTGTGGAGGCTCTGGCTCAGCCGTTCCGTCTGCGCTTCCAGACCGTCAACGGGAGTGTCGAGCACACGCCTGACTATCTCCTGCTGACCGACGGCACACCGTGGCTCATCGACGTGCGGCCAGCGAAGCGGGTCGCGCCCGAGGACGAGGTCAAATTCGCCGCGGCGGCCGAGGTTGCCCTGGCTGCCGGGTGGAACTACGCGGTGGTTTCCGGCTGGCACGACCAGGCAGTAGGTCTCATCGACACCTTCTCGGCGGGGCGAAGGCACTTGACCGATCCACTGCAACTACAGGAACAGTTGCTTCTGGCCGCCGAAGACGGACCGCAGCCATTCGGTGCCCTCGTGGGACGCTGCAGCCTGGAAGCCGTTGCCCGGGCGCACGCAGTCCATCTGCTGTGGCATCGCCGGTTGGGCGTGCGGATCTCAGGCCCTCTGACTGATGCCAGCACGATCCGGTTGTCCCCCGTTCTCAGCGCCGTGACCGGGGGGTGGTGACGGTGACCGCTGCAGTTGCCTGGGACCTGTCGCCCGGGAACGAGTTCGTCGTGAACGGCGCGCCGTGGACCGTAGAGGCGTTCGAGCCCCAAGTGGGGAAAGTGGTGCTGGTCCGGCCCGAGCATGAGCCGTGGAAGACGTCGGTGCGGCAGCTGATGCATCACCCGAGCATCCGGCCGTCGACACGGACGAGGAAGGACCTTCCGGCCGCCAGCCGCGGAAGGCAGCCAAAGGGCGTTCTCGACCTGCCGCCGGGAAAGCGTGCTCTGGTGATGCTGCGAGTGGACCACCTGCGGGAGGTGGAGACCGGGTTCCGCAGCGGTGACCCACTTCACGCCCTGCCCGGAGAGCCGAAGCCGCGCTACGACCCGCAGTCCACCACGTTGACAGAGCGCCGTCATGCCAAGGTGAGGGAGCTGCGACAGGAGTCGGTGCGCAACCCGGATCTGGCCGCCGCCCACTGCCTGGACAAGGTCAGCTACCGAACTCTGATCCGTTGGGATCTGGGCCGCCGCCGCTTCGGTCCTGTGGGGTGTGCTGACGACCGGTGGCTGCGAGAGGCGACCGGCCGTCACATCTCAACCGCGGTACGTGAGGCCATTTTTGCCGTACGTCATGAGACTTTGCACCGCTCCAAGTTGACGGCGAAGGACCGTGAACGGCTGATCCATCAGTACGTGCGCGAGGAGTTCGGGGAGGACGAACCCGTACCCAGTTACGAGACTCTCCGGGTGGTGTGGAAGGAGTGGTTCGGACCGTCCGGAGCGCGTCAGCGCTATGCCGTTTCAGCCGCTCGCGCTCAGGCAGTGGCGACGGGGCGTCACGTGGTGGTGAGCCGGCCCGGCCAAGTGGTGGCACTCGATACGACGGTGCTCCCTGTCAAGGTCCGTGAGCAGGTCTTCGGCGATCCGGTCTCAGTGCATCTCACGCTGGCTCTGGACGTATATACGCATTCGATCGTCGCTTTCCGGCTCACGCTGGTGTCGGACACCTCGATCGACGTCGCCATGATCTTGCGGGACGTCATGATGCCGTTGCCCATGCGGCCGGACTGGGGCGAGGAGATGGAGTGGGCCTATCCCGGAGTTCCCGGCACCGTGATCGCGGGGTTCAGCGGCGGCAAGGTCGCCGGGCTGCCGTTCTTTGCTCCCGAGACCGTCACCACCGACCATGGGTCGGTTTACAAGAATCACCACCTGATCGAGGTGCAGCGGGTGATCGGCGCGACGATCCGGCCAAGTCGGGTGCTGCGGCCGACCGACAAGCAGGCGGTGGAGCGGGCTTTCGGCGCGGTCCAGTCACTGCTGTTCCGGATTCTTCCCGGATATCAGGGCATCGACAGCTCGGATCGCGGCATCGATCCAGAGGGTGACGCGTGCCTCACGGTGGCGGAGATGGAGCACTTGATTGCCACCTGGGTTGTCAAGATCTGGCAGAACCGCAGGTTCGGTTCTTACGCGCCCAGTTGGGATCCTGCTGGCGATCACAGTCCGAATACTCTGTTCGCCGCATCCATGGCGCAGGGCGGTTTCGCGCTGCAGATTCCACCGGCGGAGTTGTACTACCAACTGCTTCCTACCCATCGGGTGATGATTCACGGTCGGCGCGGCGTGAAGATCAAGAACCTCTGGTACGACGGGGAGGCGCTGGACGAGTGGCGTTTCCGTCTTTCAGGCCGTGGCGGGGAGGCGAAGGACAAGTATGTGTTTCACCGGGATCCGCGCGACCCGTGTTTCGTCTTCTTTCAGGACCCGCTCACCCATGAATGGCATCAGTTGCGTTGGGTGGGGCTTCCGGACGAGGGCAGGATGCCCGCGTTCAGTGACGCCCGTGTGCGGCAGGTGATGCGTGAGCTGCGCAACCGGGGCCTGAAGCCGAAGTCCGACAAGGATCTGTTGCCGATCTTGCTGGACCTCATCGGAGGCAGTGTCCCCGTGGATCAGTGGCCGACTCGCCTGACGAAGGCACAGCGGACGGAGCACGCCCGCGAAGAGGCCCGGGTCTCGGCAGCGGCAGCCGACCGGCCAAAGCCGCCTCCTGCCGCCGCCTGCTCCGACGAGGTGGCATCGTCTGTGCCCCGCCTGGGCGGTGACGTGGACAATGTCGTCGCGCTGCGGTGGCGCGAGCGGGCTGAGCAGGGCCAGGCCGCGATTGATGGTGAGCGCCGGCGCCGGCGTGAGGCGGTTGTCGAGGAAGCGGCCGCGCCGTCCGCCCTCGGCCAGCGGTTGCGGAGGCCCAGCCTGATGGACTTGCTCGACGATGAGCAGGAATGCGCCGATGAGCCTGGAGGCCACCTGTGAGCAAGCCGACGCAGCCTGCCGGCGGTGCAGTTCCTTCGTTCCTGCCCGGGCCGCCCATCGACCGGACTCGGGTGGAGGGCTGGCAGCGTTGGGTCCGAACCCGCAAGCTTTTCGTGCCGGCGCCCGTATTGAGCCTTGAGAACTACTTGCAGTTGGCGCCTCGTCGGCGCCGGATTCACGACCTGCATCGTCTGGCCACCCACAGCAGTCTGCCGGTGCAGTCCACGCCGATGGGCGAGGCCGTGGTGTGGCTGGTGAACGCACGCATCGAGGACGGTGCCTACAGCCACAAGGCCGGGATCCGTACCGGGGTCATGGTCAACGGCGGGGGTGCCCAGGGGAAGACCGAGACGGTCTGCGCGGCGCTGGCGGAGTTCGAGGAGGAGTGGCTGGAGGTGAACGAGTACATGAATCCGGAGGCCATGGCCGGCACCAGGGACCTCCTGGCTCCCGTCGCGTATGTGCGCTGCCCGGTCAAGGCGACTCCTGTCTCCACCTGCCAGCGCATCCTCGACTTCTATGGCGAGGACTACAAGAACATGCGCCAGGAAGATCTGATCCGGACGGTGAACGCCGCCATCACCGCACACGCCACTAAAGCACTCGTGATTGACGACATCACCCGTCTCAAACTCCACCGCGAGAGCGACCAGGACGTCTTGGACCTTCTCTTGGAGGTGATGAGTATGTCCGTCACGCTCATTCTGGTCGGGGTCGGCATCCCCACTTCAGGGCTGTTGCGCCGCGGTCAGTTCGATCCAGTCGCCAAGCAGTGGGTCGTCCCTCCGGTCAAGGACCGGGGGCGCAGTCCCAATCCGGATGCTGCGGCCCAGCATGAGCGACGCTTCGAGATGATCGATCTACAGCCGTTCGGCTACGACACTCCCGGGCAGATCAGGGCCTGGGTTGACCACCTGGCGAATCTGGAGAAGAGCTTGCGGCTCCTGCACGACACCGACGGCATGCTCACGTCCGGATCCATGCCGGAGTATCTGTTCCAGCGGACCAACGGGGTGGTTGGACTCCTCGAAAAGTTGGTCCAGCGGGGCTGTCGGGTGGCGATCGAGGGAGGCAGTGAGCGTCTGAGCAAGGAGTTGCTGAACCGTTGTGCCGTCAGCCTGACTGATCTTCCCGGCCTGGACGCCGATTCCGGGGAACAGCCGCTGATCCCGCCGGTCGATTCGCGTCCGAGGAAGAAGTCGAAGAGCAGGAACACCGTCTACGACGACGCGGGTCCGGCAGCAGAGTCCGCCGGATGAACCAACCTGCTCTCCGTCCGCTCGCGCGCAGCCTTGATCCGCTGCCCGGCGAATCCCTGGCCGGATTCCTCTTGCGCCTGGCCTATCGAATGGGATCCACTCCCCACCGCGTGGCGTCCCTGTGCGGTCTGACCTGCCGCAGCGACAGCATCCCCCAGGAGCAGCTTCGCGGGCTGAGCCCGGATGCCATCGAACATCTGGCCCGGGCCGCGCACCTGACCGTGCCCGAGGTTCAGGCTCTGACCCTGCAAAGTCTCACTAGAACCTACCCACCACTCGCCAGGCTTCGTGCTGGTCAGGCAAACATCGGGTCCAAGCTCAACATCAACTGGGCCGTGAATCCCGACAGCCGTTACTGCCCCCACTGCCTGCGCGGGAACGGCAGTCCCGTGCAGGAAGCCTTCGGTGGTGCCTGGCAACTGCGCTGGCATCTGCCCGTCGTATTCGCTTGCACGCAGCACTTGTGCCTCCTGGAAAACACCTGTCCCCGGTGCACCCAGCCGCTCAGCGGACGCGTCATCAGGCGATACAGTCTTGTCCAGATTCCCCACGTCTCCGGACTACACCCGGGCCAGTGCCGCAACCGTGCTCCCGGACCACCGCCCAAGCCGTGGGCCCGCGCCGTGCCATGCGGCGCACGATTGGACGCCCCGAGGGACGTTGCTGCTGCACTGTCGCCACTGGACATGCAGCACGTCCTTGACCTCCAGCACAACCTGAACCTGCGGCTGGCCCCAGGCCGACTGGGCGGTACTGCCGACGGTCAGACACCGCACACCTACTTTCCCGACCTGATCACAACCGCGCGCCTGATCACGCTCAGTTGGCCACAGGGCGCCTCGCTCCTGCCCTCCACCACGCTGGCAGACCTCGTGGACGAGTACGCCACGGCTTACGTGCATAACCCATCCCAACGCAGACCGCAGATCCGGCGCAGCGCCCCCGGTAGCACGGCGCAGACCTCGGCTCTGCTGCTCGCAGCCGCGACTGCACTCGGCGATCGGGATCTTGTCCCCCTGCGCGAGCGGATCGAGCCGCTTGCGCGCGAGCTGTACCGCCGGTCCACCTCCAGCGGCAGTAAGCTCTTCAAGGACAGCGATGTCTCATCCACCTTGTTGCGCGCCACCGCACAGCGCATCTACGGGTTCCAGAACCGCTCCACGTTGCGCATCGTCCCGAATTCGTATCGATTCGTCACCGACGAAATCCCTCCCCTCCTTCCAAGAGAGTGGTTCGACGCCTACTTCCAGCCTCTCCTACACCGCCTGCCCCAGCTGACCCCGATCTTGGAACGCCACCTGCGCTGGGCCGGCTCATTGAGGCTCGCCGAATTGGTCTGCGGTCAGAAATGGCAGGCTTGTGCAGAATCCCTCGGGATTCCTGAGAACAGCGCCCTCCGGACGATGAATGTACTGGGCAAGCAGTTGACTGATCCTGGTCTTTGGCCCATGTTCGAGGATGCGGTCGACCTGGTCGCACATAATTTGCATGGACAGGACCATCGCGTTGACTACGCCCACCGTCGCCGCTCAACAGCAGAGTGGCGTCTTTCACTCGCGGATTGGAAGGCGTTGTGCGACGGGATCCCCGGCCTTGAGCAGCGTCAGGCGACTGGAGACCCTCGAGTCGGCGAGGCCGTCATCTGGAGCATGGTCAACCAGGCAAGCTACCTTCACAGCCCGACCTTGACGCACCGCCGCTCCACCGCAGATTCTCCCCGCCGGGTAACCGAACAGACCGCGTTGTTCGCGAACAGCAGGCAACGCAGGCCGTCTTACGTGATTCTGAGAACTCGGCTCGCGGCCGGCGCTGCCCATCTCGCCCGAGCCTGCGACGAAGGATCTGACCTGCGAATCGAAGTGCCGAACTGGGCCTCCACCACTGCCGTGCAGCAAAAGGATCACGTCCGTTGACGACACGCCCGCTGGCGCGAAGCCTCGCCCCGCTGCCGGAAGAGTCCCTGCCAGGTCTTCTCCTGCGGCTGGCCTACCGGCTGGATCGCTCACCGGCGAGGATCGCCGCGCTGTGCGGGCTGAGCAGTCATCAACACCGGTTGCCTGTTGAATACTTGCTCAGCCTGCCTGCGGAGTTCACGGTGGCTCTTGAGGTCGCTGCTTCCCTACGCAAGGGTGAAGCCGATGCGCTCACTCTGTCAGCCATGGCCGCCTCCTATCCGCCGCTGGCCACCATGCGTCTGGCCGGCAGCCGCAACATGGCCTCCGCCCGGCGCACCTGGGCTCTCAACCTTTCCAGCCGCTACTGCCCCAACTGCCTCGCCGGGGACGGAAGCGACATCCAGAACTCATATGGCGGGCCGTGGAGACTGCGCTGGCACATCCCGGTCTCCTTCGCGTGCACAGCCCACGGCCGCCTCCTGGAGCTTGGATGTCCGCAGTGCGGAGGCCTCCCGAACCAGCCCTCGAACACCGAGCGCCAAGGGCTCATCACACAGCGCACCATCGGTGGACTACACCCAGCCCAGTGCCGGCACCACCTCACTGACGGCACTGTCAGCACCGACATCCGAACACCTTTGTGTGCAGCGCGACTCGACCGGAAGACCTGTGTAGCCGAGCAGCCAGACAGCGAACTTGTCAAAATGCTCGCCCTACAGAGGCGCATCGACCGGCATCTGACGCCCACCGAGCAATCGCCCGCGACCAGCGACAAACACTCAAACCCAGAACAGCACTTCTTCTCCGATCTGATCGCCGCCGCGCAACTCATCCGGCTCAGCTGGCCTGACAGTGCACGTTTCGCCTCCTCCACCGCCGTCTCCGACCTGATCGCCCGCCACGTCACCGCTTGGAACGGCTTCCATAACAACCGCAACCCGGGCAGGCGCGTCCGGGATGCATGGGCCGCCCCCCAAGACCCCGCCGAGTGCGGAGCACTATTGTTGGCCGCCGATGCCCTGCTCGGCGACCGCGGCCAGGACGGTCCGGCCCTCCGCGAGCGGATCCAGCCGCTCGCCGCCGCCGCGTTCATGCGCAACGACGCCAACACCGGTGCCGCCTTCCGACGGATGAAAGTATCGTCAGACCTGGCGCAAGCCCTGATCCAGCGGCCCCTTGGCTTCACCCGTGCTGGTGGCCATCACCACGTCAGGCAGCACATTCCCGCACGCCGGTGCCGTTTCGGGGTCGACCATGTCCCCGCGCTCTTGCCGGAGGCTTGGAGCGCCGCGCACTTTGGCGACTTGACGTCCCGATGGAGCCCCGGGGATACCTGGAAACCACGCCATCTACGCCGAGTAGCTTCCCTCAGGCTCGTCGAAATGGCCGGCGGTGGAACCTGGCCACAAAGCGCTGCGATCCTGGGAATACCGTGGACCACCGCCCAACGCAGCCTGACCGTACTCAAGCGAAGCCTGCTGCCCGACGGCCTGTGGCCGCTGTTCGACACCGCCGTCGAGATGGTCGCACGGGGGTTGGACCATGACACACGGCATGTGGATTTCGCCGCACGCCGTCGATCGCTGAGTACGTGGCAGATCCCTGCCGACGACCTTGCTGCCCTCACAGCGGACCTGGTCCGTCTTGCCAACGCAGAGTCCCCCCTGACCCGGGCTGCGGTGACCGCGCTCGTATGGGCTCGAGTCACCCAGGGCGACCACCTTCACAGCCCGGCGGTCGAAGCTCTTCGCACAACTCAGCAAGGTACCAAGCCCTTGGTCGCTGCGATCGGGCAGTTGCAGACCCCCGGCAACCGCAAAGGGGCCAGACTCCGCTTCCTACAGCGCATCAACGACTACGCCGACGACCTCGCCCGGGTCTGCAATGAAGCTCCGCCACCTCTACGGTAGCCGCCAGCCACTCCCCGCGAGCAGCCTCCAGCCGATCGGACGCCGGCCATCCTGGCCCACCGCACGGTCGAGGCTGCGACGGGGGCTTACCGTGGACGTGAGGTACTCCTCGGCACCTGGGCACAGTCATGGCACGGCCACCCGGACTGGCTGTGACCAGCTCACGTCCTGCATGTCCAATGTGACCGACCACGACGTGGCCACTCCCTTCCTGTGCAGTGCGCGCAGCACGTGCGGGAACGACACTGCCGGCATCGCGCAACAGCGGGCCAGCTTCTCGAGCTCGGCATCCCCCGCCTTCGCCCCGGGCGGCACATGAGCCGCCAGTACGAGCAGGAGGAGCTCTTCCGATGCGGACGCACCCAGATGCCGTGCTCTCGCCGTCGTTCGCAAAGCCCAGTCGGCGGAGCGCGCACGGTCGGCCCTCCCCGGACTCTGCAGGAGTGCCACGCCATCGAGTACTTGCGCCTCCACCGCAGAGCTGCAGCTGCTCGCAGGCTGGTACCCGGCCCGTCGCAGCCACCCCTCGAATTCGAGCTCCCGCCACGGGCTCACGCGGTGCACACCCATTCCGCGCAGGAGACCTGCGGGAAGTCGGACGCCGCCCGCCCGCGAAGCACGCAACGCGCATTGAACCGCCAGTAGTCGCGCATGGGCTCCCACAGCTGGATCAAGCGCCGATGCAAGGTAGTTGAGTAGGTAGGCCACCCGCCTCCGCTGGGCGTCACCGTGGCGGTAGCCGAGCGGAGGCGAGACGCCGGGGGCGAGCGTGCGCCGGTCCGCCTGAACGGTCGAGGGGATGACCGCAGCCTGTTCCGTCGCCCGGGCACACGCCAGGCATGCCTCCACCAGCGTCCAGCGGCGCCCGCCCTCGCTCCTGACGAGGACGAGTTCGAGCGTTCCGTGGCACCGACCGCGGCCACGGTGCCAGCGGCAACCCTGCTCGGAGCATCGGCAGACCCGCAGATGCTGCGGCAGGGCCTCGCGCCGGGCGTGCTCCGCCAGATGCCCGAAGGCCGCGGACCGCACATCCCGGCTACTGCCGCTCACGCGACCGCAGCTCTGGCAGCTGACGACCGGACCGTAGTCGCCGGGCCGGATGGCCACGGACCAAACCTGCTTCATCACACTTCTCCTCGTCCCAGAGCCGCACACCGGCGTCCACGCCGGCAGAGCGGCCCGCAGCGACATCACGGTTGCGCGGATACTGCCAAATAGGGCAGAGGTCTGCACTGACAGAAGTGGGGTCGGAACCGTGCGATAGCCAAGTGACGATCTTTCCGCCGGACCCGAACCTCGAGGCCCTCCGCTTGGAGCTGTCTCGCCTCCGGGCAGCGCGCGGATGGACCTACGACCAGTTGGCCGAGCGCAGCGGTCTGGCGCGCCGCACCCTGATCGAGATCGAGCAGGGACGGACCGTCGGCAGTCTGGGCACCTGGCATGCCATCGCACACGCGCTCGGCACACCCCTCGGCGACATCCTGGGTTTGATGTGCCAGGGGCACGCGCCACCTCTCCCCCCGACCCCGTAGCAGGCCGACCGGCACTCTGGTTTCCGCTTCAACCCTGACGGGTGAACAGATGCGTACACGCTTTCGCATGCCGCATCACAGCTCGACTCTGGTCGGCCATGCGGGGGTACACCTCAAGCACTGCTGCGGCACTTCTTGCGCAGGGTGCCAAGGTCGCGGCATGCGCACGCATATCTCTCCGCAATCCCGGCCGACGGCTCAGCCGACCTGGCACCTCTCGTCCACCGACGTCCGCTCAGTCGACTGCCCCACCTGCGACGCGTCCAAGGGCCAGCCCTGCCTGAGCTTGCGCGGCCATCCCTTGAACGTTCTCCACCGCGGCCGTTCGTCCCGCTACCTCAATGTTCGCTTCGGCCTCCGCGCAACGCGGCCCAAAAGGGGCGGACCCGAGGCAACTGCGCCGTCGTTCACCGGCCCGGGGCTGCGAGCCGTTCCAGTGCCGCACAACGAACCCTGGCGACTTCCTCGGAACGAGCTCGCCGACCTCATCACCTTCAGCTTCCTGGACCACGCCAAGGTGGTGGTCGCAGAGGCATGTGGAGTCGAGCGCTCAGGGCTGACCGAACTCCTCTACGACGCCGATCGGCTGTCCGCTTCCATCGACGCCTTGACATATGCACAGCACGACCTGCAGATCCGGCGCGAGGAACGATGCCTCGTTATCGGCCGGTGGGACGAAGAAGCGCAACACCTCGACTGGCAGTACACGGCCGTCGCGCAGCGCGCGCAGGAGGCCCGGCGGGAGTTTCAGCGACGTCGTACGGAGGAGCTCACTGCCGCAGGGGTTCTTCCCGGTTCGCCGGGCACGGATGATCCGCGAGAGCAGACGCTCCTGTGGCTCGCTCAGCACCTCGAACCGCACTTCCATGCCCTGTTCACCGAGTACGCGGCGGCCGCCGGCCTGCCGCCGGAGGCATCAGCGCCCGTCCGGACCAGACATGGCGCCATCGAGCGGGCCACAACACGCGGCCTACTGCACGCTCCCCTTCGTGGGGACGCCCTGCACGTCCACGGCATGAACGAGAACGAGTTCCGGCTCCGGGTGCTTCAAGACGCCAGTACGCAAGCCGATCGCGCTGACGCGCTATCCCATCCGCTCCTCCTGCACCGCTGGCGCCAGCACCTGAAGCAGCTCCAGACCGAGGTGGCACCGGGAGCTCTCAGCCCCTCCGCCCAAAGCCTCGTCCCCCTGGCCTGGGAGGACCTGCGCCCACAGTCGCTCCGCGAAGTCAGGGAACTGACGGGACGACGGCGCCTGCTCGGGAATCTGCTCCAGCGGTACGGCGAGAACCGGCGTCTGCGGTACGCCGTGCACGATGCCATCAGCATCGCCGAGCACGCACATCCTGACAAACCTCTGCTCACCGCGGCGGCTCGGAAGGCCCGGGAGGAACTCGGCCGTCGCCACCCCGACCTCTACAGACGTATGCGGGATGTGCTCGAACCACACCTGACGCGGTACGGACGGCTGCGACTACGGTCCGCTCAGGACAGGCAGAAGGTTCGCGATGAGGTCATGCTGGCCCTCCAAGAGCCGGGCACAGCGACAGCTCCGCCTCGGCAGATGCGACGCTGAGTGTCCGGCGGTCGGCGTCCGGCAACTCCGGCCGGCCATTGGTGGCCGCACTCAGGATGACGCCCCCACGCTCCTACTGGCTGCCGCCTGCGCAGCCTCAAAAGTCTTTGAGGCTGCGGCGCTCGAGCAGGATGACGTCGCGCCAGCGGCCGTGGTGGCGGCCGATGCGTTCGCGGGTGCCGAGGATGCGGAAGCCTGCGCGCTGGTGGAGGGCGAGGCTGGCGGTGTTCTCAGGGAAGACGCCGGACTGGATGGTCCAGATGCCGGCGGCTTCGGTCGAGGTGATCAGGGCGTCGAGGAGGGCGCGGGCGACTCCTCGGCCGCGGGCGGCTGGGTGGACGTACACCGAGTGCTCGACCACGCCGGCGTACGCGCAGCGGTCGGAGACCCCGCTCGCCGCGACCCAGCCGAGGACCTTCTCGTCGCCGTCGTCGGTGGCGACGAACCGGTGCGAGGGGAGCTTGGCCGAGTCGAAGGTCCGCCAGTCCGGTGCTTCGGTTTCGAAGGTGGCGTTCCCCTCGCCGATGCCCGCCCGGTAGATGACCAGGACCTGCTCGCCGTGGTCGGCGGTCATCGGGATGATCCTCATGGGCGCCCCAGGATCGCGCGTACGGCGGCGGGGAAGCAGTCCAGGCACGCCGTGTTGACCTCGTAGCGGGTGCTGGTGCCGTGCCGCTCGGCGAGGACGAAGCGGACCTCCGCCAGGGTTTTCAGGTGGTGGGAGACGGTCGACTGCCCGATGGGCAGGTGCTCGGTGATCTCGCCGACGGTCATGGGGCGCAGTTCGCCGGCGAGGAGGTGCAGCAGCCGGACGCGCATCGGATCGGCCAGGGCCTTGAACCAGCCCGCGTACGTGGCAGCGTCTTCGTCGGTCAGGCGGGCAGCGGTCAAAGGAACTCCCTTTCATCGACTATCGACGATAGTCGATGAAAGGGAGAAGTGAAAGAGCCTTGTTTTGATCGATCTCTATGTTGACGTTTGTCGATGTGAGGTCCATCGTTGACTCCATAAGCCTCGAAGTGGTGGATAAAGGAGCGCGCCATGAGTGATCAGGCTGATCTTCGCGAAGCGGTCCGTGTCGGCTACGCGGCGGCAGCGCTCCAGGTCTCCGGGGGCGGTACGGCCTGTTGCGGGTCCGGAAGCGTCGAGATCGACGAAAAATTCGGGTCCGGGCTGTACGAGGAGACGGAGCGCGACGCCTTGCCGGCCGAGGCGGTGGCCGCGTCGCTCGGCTGTGGGAACCCCCTGGCCGTCGCCGAGCTGCGCGAGGGCGAGCGAGTGCTGGACCTGGGGTCCGGCGGAGGCATCGACGTACTGCTGTCGGCCCGGCGGGTCGGGGTGAGCGGCAAGGCGTACGGGCTGGACATGACCGAGGAGATGCTCGCGCTGGCCCTGGCGAACCAGAGGAAGGCGGGCACGACCAACGTGGAGTTCCTCAAGGGCACGATCGAGGCGATCCCCCTTCCCGCGCAGACCATCGACGTGGTCATCTCCAACTGCGTGATCAACCTGTCCGTCGACAAGCCGGCCGTCTTCGCGGAGATGTACCGGGTCCTCGTGTCGGGCGGGCGTATCGGGATCTCGGACGTTGTCGCCGAGGACCGCCTCACGCCCGCCGAGCGGGCGGAGCGCGGAGATTACGTCGGATGCATCGCCGGAGCGTTGTCCTTCGGCGAGTACCGCGAAGGGCTGAAGGCCGCCGGCTTTGCCGACGTGGAGATCACGCCGACCCACGCGGTGGCCGACGGCATGCACTCCGCCATTGTCCGCGCAGTCAAGCCGACGACGGTGAGCGGCGAGTTGCCGCTGGTCGGCCAGGAGGGGGCAGTACCGAGTGGGACATCCTGCTGCGGCTGACCGGCGGGTGGCTGTGCTTCTGGGAGCAGATGGGCGTCGGCGGGACCGCCGACGCCCCCGGGCTGGTCAGCCGAACTGGGCGGTGATGCGCTGGAGCGGGACGAACTTGAAGTTCTGGTTGCCGCTGGCGCCGGGGGCACCGTTGGAGCCGTCCTGGCAGATGAACACGCCTTGTGGGAAGGCGGGTCCGAGGTTGGCGGCGGTGGCGTCGATGCCGTCGGTGTCCTCGCAGTCGTCGGCCGCGGTGCCGTTCGCGACGGAGAAGCGGCCGAGGTAGGCGCGGGTGGTGCGGTCGTAGACGGTGAAGTCGTTGCTGCCCTGGGAGGAGACGTAAATCCGGTTGCCGGCGGCGGTGATGCCCTCGGTGTCGGCGGTGATGTGGCCGCCGGAGCCGGTGGAGTCGAGCTTGGTGCGGCTGGCGCCGGCGGTGGGCTCGGCGCCGTAGATCCAGACGCCGACGTCCTCCTCGCCGAGGTAGAGCTTGCCGGTGGTCTCGTCGGCGTAGCAGCCCTCGACGGCGGAGCCCGCGTCCCACAGGCGGACGGAGGTCGCGGTCACCGAGTCGCCGTTGACGGCGAGCTCCCACTGCTCGACGCGGCCGGAGGTGGAGTTGGGGAAGGCGTACAGCTTCCCGGAGGCCGGTGAGGTGTAGAGGCAGATTCCGTGTGCGGTGACCTCGGTGGGGACGTCCTTCAGCCACGTGAGCTTCCGGGTCGCGGGGTCGATGCGGTAGATGTGCATGGCACCGTTGCCGCTGGCGGCCTCGTCGTCCGCCGAGACCACGATGTTGCCGCGCAGGTCGACGTTGTTGCCGTAGTCGCCGCTGATCCGCTGGATCCGGGCGCCGGTCATATCGTAGACCTCCAGCGCGCCCTTCTTGTCCGTACCGACGACCACCGACTTCGCGGGATCCGTCGGGTGGACCCAGATCGCGGGGTCGTCTGCGGCGTCGCCACTGTGCGAGACCGGAGCGGTCTCCACGGTCGCGGTGACGGATACGGCCGCCGCGTGTGCGGGGGCGGCCGGCAGGGCCAGGACTGCCAGGACGGCGGCGGGCAGTGCGGCGGCGCGGACTGAGACGGTGAAGGACACCGGGTTCCCCTCGGTCGGTTGATGGACAGGAGGAGGCTAGGGAGGCCCGGCGAGCGCGGCGTGAACGGCAGTTGAACCGGTTGAGGCCCTCTGCCCCGGGCTGCGCGGGTGCAGCCCGGGACAGGGATTTCAGTGCCGGTTCTTCCAGACCGAGACGACGGACGGGCGCGGGATGCTGCCCGGGCCGTCCGGCCAGACCGAGGCCGGGTTCTCGGTGGTGGAGCCGTCGGCCTCGCCCGGGTGCTGGGCGGCGATGAGGATGCGGTCCTCGGTGATGATCGGACCGCAGGTCTCCGCCGCCTTCGGGACGGTGAGGAACTGCTTGACGTGGCCGCGCTCGGGGCCCTTGACCGGTACGGCGAAGAGGCCGTCGTTGGAGCCGAGGGCGCTGCCGTCGGTGGCGAGCCAGAGGTTGCCGTGCTCGTCGAAGGCGATGTTGTCCGGGCAGGAGATGGGGCTGACCTTCGACTTGTCGTAGCCCGCGAAGTAGGTGGAGGGGTCGGCGGGGTCGCCGCAGACCAGCATCAGGCGCCACTGGAAGGTGCGGGCGGCGGCGTCGGAGCGGTGCTCGTCGAGCTCCAGGATGTGGCCGTGCTTGTTGCCCTTGCGGGGGTTGGCCTCGTCGACGCCGGGCTTGCCGGTGGCGCCGCGGTCCTTGTTGTTGGTCAGCGCGACGTACAGGCGGCCGGTCTGGGGGTGCGGCTCGACGTCCTCGGGGCGGTCCATCTTGGTGGCGCCGGCCTTGTCGGCGGCCAAGCGCGTGAAGACGTACACCTCAGCGGCGGTCATGCCTTCGATGTGGGAGACGTTGCCGGTGGCGAGTGGGATCCACTCGCCGGAGCCGTCGAAGGCGCCGTCGGCGGGGAGCTTGCCGGTGCCGTCGATCTCGGCGGCCGGGCTGTCGCCGGTGAAGCGGGCGACGTAGAGGGTGCCTTCGTCGAGCAGGCGCAGGTTGTGCTCGCGGGCCGAGCGGCTGTCGCCCTTCCGGAAGGCGTTCGTCGAGACGTACTTGTAGAGGTAGTCGAAGCGCTCGTCGTCGCCCATGTAAAGGGCGACGCGGCCGTCGCGGGTCAGGCGGGGCTCGGCGGCCTCGTGCTTGAAGCGGCCCAGCGCGGTGCGCTTGCGCGGGGTGGACGTCGGGTCGTACGGGTCGATCTCGACGATCCAGCCGTGCCGGTTCGGCTCATCGGGGGCCTTGGCGATGTCGAAACGGTCGTCGAACCGCTCCCAGCCGCGCTGGCTGGCGCCGGCGGGCAGGCCGTAGCGGGCCAGGCGCTGCTTGGCGAGCGGGTCGGTGACGGCCGCGGCGTTGGCGAAGTACTGGTTGAAGTTCTCCTCGCCGGACAGGACGGTGCCCCAGGGGGTGATGCCGCCGCCGCAGTTGTTGAGGGTGCCCAGGACCGTGCGGCCGGTGGGGTCGGCGGCGGTCTTGAGGAGGTCGCTGCCGGCGGCCGGGCCGGTGAAGCGGAACGGGGTGGTGGCGGTGATGCGGCGGTTGATGCTGTCGCCGGGGACCGGCCACAGGCGGCCCGATCGTCGGTCGGCCCGGACCAGGAGGACGGTCAGGCCGTGGGCGGCCCAGGCGGTCTCCACCTGTTCCCGGGTGGGGTTGGCCGGGTCGTAGCCGAAGAACATGATCTCTTCGTTGGTGTACTCGTGGTTGACCACGAGCAGCTTGTGGTCGCGGCCGCGCGGGGCGTCGAGCAGGGCCATGTAGTCGCAGTTGTAGCCGAACTGGAGGGCTTGGGCCTTCGCGCTCTGGTTGCGGGCGTCGAAGCGCGGGGCGCGGGCCAGGACCGGGTCGCCCCAGCGGATGACGACCTGCTGGGCGTAGCCCTCGGGGACGGTCACGGCGTCGGCGGTGTTCGGCAGGACGGGCTCGAAGTCCAGGCCGCGGGGCGGGCGGCCCGACCGGGCGGGCACTGTGGCTGCGGCGGGCGTGGCGACCAGCCCGGCCGCGCTCGCGCCGACCGCGAGGACCGTGGCTCCCTTGAGGATGCCTCTGCGGGAGAGGGCGCGCTGTACCACGTCACCGAAGTACGCGTTCAAGGAGCGGTTGGGGGCCTCGTGGGAACAGGCGTTGCCGCACCGGTACTGGCAGGTCAGGGCCGACCTGGCCGTGTTGTGGCTGGCGAGCAGGGGAAGTTCGGCACCTCTGTGCTCGCCGGGCTGATCGGACACGCTATTCCTCCACACAGTCGGTTGACTTCTGCAGCCACCTTGCATAGGTGACTTTCGATCCACGACGCTAGGCGGATTCCGGCCGCGCCCAGCCAGCCGGACGGTGAACAGCGGTCGAACTCTGGCGCCGATCGGGAGGCGCACGACCCGTGAGGCGCGACCCTGCGCCGGGTGCGCGAGGCCGACGTCACGAAGATCATCGAACCGAACGCAGGCGGTCACATTTGATCAAGATCCATCTATATAGATGACCGGCTATCGTTCATTCATGTAGACCCCGTCGTACACCCGCCGTTCATATAGGCGAGCTTCGATCCAAGTGTCCGAAACGGAGCGCCCAGGCGCCCTGATCCAGATCGCCGGCACGCCCGGCAGACACGAGGGTCGAGAGTCGTGAACATTTCCTCTTCGCTGCGCAGGGCCACGGTGCCCGCAGCCCTGACGGCCGCCGTCATGCTGGTTGCTACCGCGTGCGGCGGGGCCGACGCGGGTTCCAGCGGGGCCGGTGGCGACACCAAGGACAAGCTGGCCGGAACGGTCAAGGTCGACGGCTCCAGCACGGTGGCGCCGCTGTCCACGGTGGCGGCGCAGCTCTTCCAGGGCAAGAACCCCGGGGTCAAGGTCACGGTCGGCACGTCCGGTACCGGTGGCGGCTTCGAGAAGTTCTGCCGCGGTGACATCGACATCTCCGACGCCTCCCGTCCGATCAAGGACGCCGAGAAGGCGGCCTGCGACGCCAAGGGCATCAAGTTCGAGGAGTTCATGGTCGCCAACGACGGTCTGTCCGTCGTGGTCAACAAGGACAACGACTTCGTCGAGTGCCTGACCGTCGAGCAGTTGAAGAAGATCTGGGAGCCCGGCTCCAAGGTCAACAACTGGAACCAGGTCGACCCGAAGTTCCCGGACGAGAAGCTCGTCCTCTTCGGCGCCGGCACCGACTCGGGCACCTTCGACTACTTCACCGAGGCAGTCAACGGCAAGAGCAAGGCCTCGCGTACCGACTACAGCCCGAGCGAGGACGACAACGTCACCGTGCAGGGCGTCTCGGGCTCCAAGGGTGGCATGGGCTACTTCGGCCTGTCCTACTTCGAGGAGAACAAGGACAAGCTCAAGGCCCTGAAGATCGACGGCGGCAAGGGCTGCGTCGAGCCGTCGGTGAAGACGGTCCAGGACGGCACCTACGCGCCGCTCGGCCGCCCGCTGTTCATCTACCCCAACGCCGCCTCCCTCGCCAAGAAGGAGGTCGAAGGGTTCGTCGAGTACTACGTCGAGAACCACGCGGAGATCGCCAAGAAGGCCCAGTTCGTGCCGCTCAACGCGGAGCAGGAGACCAAGCTGAAGGCCGCCCTCGACAAGCTGAAGGCCGCCCACAAGTGAGTTCCTCCCTCTCCGGGCAGCGGTCCGCTTCAGGAAGCCCCGGCTTCCTGAAGCGGTCCCAGCCCCGCTACGGCGAGAAGGCCATCAAGGTCCTCCTGGTGGCCGCCTCCCTGGTCTCGGTGCTGACCACGGTCGGCATCGTCGTCGCCCTGATCCCGCCCGCCGGCGAGTTCTTCGGCGAGGTCGGATTCGGTGAGTTCATCACCGGCACCAACTGGGCGCCGCTCTTCGAGCCGCCCTCGTTCGGTGTGCTGCCGCTGGTCGGCGGCACCCTCATGGTCACGGCGATCGCCCTGCTGGTCGCCGTACCGCTCGGGCTGGGCTCGGCCGTCTACCTGAGCGAGTACGCCAACCGCCGGGTCCGCAACATCCTCAAGCCGGTGCTGGAGGTCCTCGCGGGCATCCCCACGGTCGTCTACGGCTTCTTCGCCCTCAAGGCGATCACCCCGCTGCTCCAGGACATCTGGCCGGCGGGCGACGGGCCGCAGGTCTTCAACGCGCTCGCGGCCGGGTTCGTCATGGGCATCATGATCATCCCGACGATCGCCTCCATGGCCGAGGACTCCATGTCCGCGGTGCCCCGCGCGCTCCGCGACGGGGCCTTCGGCCTGGGCTCCTCCCGGATGCAGGTCTCCACACGGGTCGTGTTCCCCGCCGCCCTCTCCGGGATCGTCGCGGCCGTCGTCCTGGGAATCTCCCGGGCCCTGGGCGAGACGATGATCGTCGCCCTCGCCGCGGGCGGACAGCCCAACCTGTCCTTCAACCCGCTCGAAGGCATGCAGACCATGACCGCCTTCATCGCGGCCGCCGGCATCGGTGACCAGCCCACCGGCTCCACCGGCTACCAGACCATCTTCGCCGTGGGCTCGCTGCTGTTCGTCATGACCCTCGTGATGAACCTGGTCAGCATCCGTCTGGTGCGCAAGTACCGCGAGGTGTACGAATGAGTTCCAACGTCCTCGACCGCGGCACGTCCGTCTCGGACCACCCGGGCGCACCCCGCTTCAAGGGGCGCGGCACCCCGTGGCGGGAGCGGTTCTTCCACCTGAGCCTGCTGGCCTCGCTGGCCGTAGGCGTCGTCTTCCTCATCGGGCTCCTCGCCTACGTCGTCGCCGAGGGCTGGCCGCGGCTGGACTCGCGGCTGTGGACGAACTTTCCCGACATGATCGACCCCACCCAGGGCGGCGCGCAGTCGGCGATCATGGGCACCCTGTGGGTCATCGGCTTCACTGCCGTGTACTGCCTGCCCACAGGCGTCCTGACCGCGATCTACCTGGAGGAGTACGCCGATCCGGACCGCTGGTGGAACAGGGCGATCGAGATCAACATCCAGAACCTCGCCGCCGTCCCCTCCATCGTCTACGGCATCCTCGGCCTCGGCGTCATCTCCCGCGGCCTGGGCTTCGGCCAGACCGTCCTGACCGCGTCGCTCACGCTGTCGCTCCTGGTTCTGCCCGTCGTGATCATCTCCTCCCGCGAGGCGATCCGCGCGGTCCCGCAGTCCATCCGCCAGGCGTCGTTGGCGCTGGGTGCCACGCAGTGGCAGACCATCCGCCGCCAGGTCCTGCCCGCTGCCGTGCCCGGAATGGCGACCGGTGCGATCCTCGCCCTGTCCCGCGCGATCGGCGAGGCGGCCCCGCTGCTGCTGCTCGGCGGGCTGACGTTCATCACGTTCAACCCGACCGGCGTGCAGAGCCCGTTCACGGTCCTGCCCATCCAGATCTTCAACTGGATCAGCCAGTCCCGGGCCGAGTTCGTCGCCCTCGCCTCGGCCGCGATCGTGATCCTCCTGGTGATCCTGCTGGCCATGAACTCCGTGGCCATCTGGCTCCGCAACCGCTACTCCCGCACCTGGTGACGCCATGACCGCACAGCTCGATCCGCCCGTCGACTCTCCGCAGGAGACCGCCATGACCCCTCCGCCCGACGCCCCCGGCGGCACCAGGACTCCCCGCGTCGCCTTCCGCGAGGCACCCTCGCTCGCCAGCCCGGTCTTCGAGGTCGGCAGCCTGTCCGTCTTCTACGGCGACCACGAGGCAGTGCGCGATGTGAACCTGAACATCGGGCACCGCCAGATCACCGCGATGATCGGCCCCTCGGGCTGCGGCAAGTCCACCGTGCTGCGCTGCTTCAACCGCATGAACGACCTCGTGCCCTCCGCCCGCGTGGCCGGCAAGGTCCTGTATCACAACGAGGACCTCTACGGCCGCGACGTCGACCCCATCGAGGTCCGCCGCCGTATCGGCATGGTCTTCCAGAAGCCCAACCCCTTCCCGAAGTCGATCTACGACAACATCGCCTACGGACCCCGGGTCGGCGGCTTCAAGGGCAACCTCGACGACCTCGTCGAGGAAACCCTCACCCACGCCGCGCTGTGGGACGAGGTCAAGGACAAGCTCAAGACCTCGGCGCTCGCCCTGTCCGGCGGCCAGCAGCAGCGCCTGTGCATCGCCCGCACCATCGCGGTCAAGCCCGAGGTGATCCTGATGGACGAGCCCTGCTCGGCCCTCGACCCGATCGCCACGGCCAAGATCGAGGACCTCATGGAGCACCTGGCCCAGGAGTTCACGATCATCGTCGTCACGCACAACATGCAGCAGGCCGCTCGCGTTTCGCACCGCACGGCCTTCTTCACGGCCGACGTCGACGACAAGGGCGTACGCCACGGCCGGCTCGTCGAGTACGACGAGACGGCTCGTCTCTTCTCCAACCCCTCCGACCAGCGCACCGAGGACTACATCTCCGGCCGCTTCGGCTGAGCGATCCAGCTCCGCCGGCCTTTGCGCGCATCACGTGAAGGAGTACCCGGGTGACACCCGACGCACGGCGGTCACCGGCATCCAAAGCCGGCGCCCGTAACGACAGCAACGCCCCCGACCTGCTGCTGGCCGAGCCCGACGAAGCGCTGGCCGCTACGGCAGAAGCCCGCTTCGCGAAGTCGGGGGTGCAGACCGTCGTCTGTCACGACGGCGCGGAAGCCCTCCTCCAGCTGGGAGTGCACCACCCGCGCGCCGTGCTGCTCGGTGCCCCGCTGCCCGTGGTGGGGGCTGCGGCGGTCACCGAACTGATCGCCCGGCTCCATCCGGTTCCCGTCATCGTCGGTGCGGGAGCGGAGGGAGCCGACGAGGCCACGGCGGCGGTGGCCGCAGGCGCGGTCGCCTTCGTCGCCCGCCCCTACCGGGCCGAGGAGATCCTGCCGCTGCTGATGTTCCCCCGGCTGGGGCGGCAGTCCGAGGAAACTCTGGTTGTCGGTGACATCGAGCTTGATCCCGCCGGGTTTCACGTCTACGTACGCGGGCGCTCGCTCCAGTTGCCGGTACGTGAATTCATGCTGCTGCGCTACCTGATGGAGAACGCGAACCGGCTGGTCACCCGTGCCGAGCTGACGCGGGCGCTGTGGGGTGTGGAGGCGTTGGACAGCAACAGCCTCACGGTCCACGTGCGCCGGGTCCGCAACCGGCTCAAGGAAGGCTCCGGCACCTGCTGCACGATCGACGCGATCCGCGGCATGGGCTACCGGCTCGAGTGCAAGCCGACGCCGTCAACGGGCTCGTCCCTGTCTCTGCCCTTGCAGCCGAGCCCGACCGTGTAGAGCCGCAAAGTCAGGCGCCTCCTCGTGAGGTGGCGCCCCACAAACACCGGCCGGCGGGCTGCTTGGCGGTGCCCCGCCGGCCGGCTCGCGTTGCGCCACCCCTGGGCACCGCCATCTCGACTCAAGCCTGTAGTCAGCCGTGGCGTGCGACCTTGACCGCCGAGATCAGCAGGATGACCGCGAGTGCGGGGATGAGGACGAGGTCGGGGATCACTCCGAGCAGGAGGCCGCCGAGGAGCGCGCCGACGATCGAACCCGTTGCCATGAGAGCGGCGAAGCGCAGGTTGGCGCCGAGGACGGCGAAGCTGCCGTCGCGGCTGTAGCGGGCGAACGCGACGAGCATGGTGGGCAGGGACACCAGCAGGGACAGGCTTCCCGCCAGCTTGATGTCGGCGCCGTACAGCAGCACGATTGTGGGGATCAGCAGCTCTCCACCCGCGACTCCCATGATCGCGGCGACCACACCGATCCCGAAGCCGGCGATCACTCCGGCCACCAACTGCACGGGAACCGGCAGTTCGAGCGAGCCGACCGCGGTGGTGTGGGTGAGGACGAGGGCGGCGGCCATGCCGACCATGAGGACCGCGAGGACCTTGTAGAGGGTGGCGGAGCGCATCTTCACCGCCCACGATGCCCCCGCCCACGCTCCCAGGAGGCTTCCTGCGAGCAGGTTGACGGCGATCGCCCAGTGGGCGCCGAGTTCGCCGAATGACACGGCTGCCAGGCGGGCGGGCAGGGCGGTGATCACGACGACCAGGCTCATCGCCTTGTTCAGGATGACCGCCGACAGCGCCGCAAACCCGAACATGCCGATCAGCATCGGGAGGCGGAACTCGGCGCCGCCCAGGCCGATCATCCCGCCCAGCACGCCGACCGAGGCGCCGGCGGCCAACACCAGCGGCACCGATTGCACCCGTGCGGCTCTGGCCAGACTCTTGTCCGGTGCCACGTCGATCACGCCGTTCCCCCGCGCACGCGGCCCGTGACCGACTGTTCTCGCAGCTCGGTGGGGATCCCGTGGCCGAAGCCAACGGAGTCGATGCGGTTCACGCGTTCACCTCTTGTCCGGCGCCACTGAGCGTGTATCCGCCCAGCCGGCGCAACTGGGCACTCACCCGAGGCGAGCACCACACCTGCAACAACGTCGACATGCCCGGGTGTTCGACATACCGCCGGTCGACCCACAGCTGCACGACGTGCTCCTCCCAGGGGGAGAAGTCCAAACCGACCGAGGCCGCGGCGGCTGCCGTGGTCACCCCGGCCGCAACCTGCCCAGCCAGGGTCATCCGCGCCGACGCCAGATGCCCCGAGACCACCGGTCCCGCGACCCGGTCCAATGCCCCGGCCTCCGCGAGGGCGCGACGGAAGGCCTGCTCGGATCCGGCCCCGGCATCGCGGTGGGCCACCGGGACACGCCCGGCACCGACATCTGCCAGCCCCGGCGCACTCCCGCCAAAGGCCAGGCCGACGGGCCAGCGGGCCAGCTCCCACCGCGCCACGCTCTCCGGCACCGGTGGCAGAGAGTCCGCCGGGCCGTGAACGACAGCGGCGTGCGCCCGCCCGGCCGCGAGCGCGGTCAGCGACCGGCCCGAGGAGGCATGCACCACCACCAGCCGACCGGCGCCACGGCCCGGAGCAGCTGCGGCGGCCATGCCGAGGGCGGGCTCACACCCGGCTACAACGAACCCATCCACCGACGCACCGTCCAGCAGCTGCGGGCCCCGTTCCGACCAGACCGCGTCCGCCAACGCGAAACCGTGCCCGTCCGCCTCACCCAGAGGCGCCCACACCTGAGTGTCACCGACCCGGGCCACGGCGAGGGGCGTGCCCACCGCGGGCCGGCCCTCATCGGCCAGCACGGAAGCGAACACATCCCCGCCGGCAGGGGCGAACAGCTCCTCAACCGTGCAGCCAAGAGCCGCTGCAAGCCCGATCGCGGCCGTCACCGAAGGAACCTGCCGCCCGGACTCCACCGCAGCGACCGACTGCCGCGACACACCGGCAGCATCCGCCAGCTCCTCCTGCGACCAGCGCAGCGCCCGCCGCCGCTCCCGTACTCGTTCAGTCATGCCAGGAAGGTAGAGGCATGCCACTATCCGGGCGCAAGAGGACGGCCCGATGTTCATTCACACCCACGGAACCACCACGGGTGCGGGGCGAAAGATTGGGAGAAAGCCACAGAGGCAGGCGGACAGGGCCGTTCCGAGCAGGGCGGATAGCTCTGGGCGATGCACCCGGCAATGCCTGAGACGGCCAGAAGCATCCGCCGACTACCTGTTGCAGGCAATGGCGAACACCGGCCCCGCAGGGAATCAGGTCTTCCAGTCGGCCTGGGTGAGCTCGAGGGCCAGCGTGTGGATGCGTCCAACGAGCGCGTCGCGTACCGACCGGGCGCTCTCGATGTCCAGGCCGGCGAGCTCGGGCAGGTCCCAGTCCAGATAGCGGCGGCCGGGCAGCACGGGACAGGCGTCGCCGCAGCCCAGCGTCACCACGACGTCCGCGGCGTCGACGATCTCGTCGGTCAGCGGCTTGGGGAATTCCTCGCCCGCGTCGAGGTCCAGTTCGGCCAGCAGCCGCAGGACGATGGGCGAGATGTCCGCAGCCGGCTCCGAGCCGGCGGTCAGCACCCGCACCGCCTCACCTGCGCGATGCCGTAGGAGTGCGGCTGCCAGCTGCGAGCGGCCTGCGTTCTCGGTACAGACGAAGAGCACCTCGGGCACCGGTTTGGGGGTGAGACCCGCGCCCCGCGCCAGAGCGGACAGCCGCTGGTCGGCGAAGCGCTCGACGAGGACGGGCAGGTGCTGGGGCAGGCGGGCCCGCCTGGCGAGGAGGACGGCGCACTCCTCGACGTACCGCTCGACCGTCGGGCGGGAGAAGCTCCGGGCGTGGCGGACGGCCAGCCGACGGGTGATGCGTCCCAGCACGGAACGGAGGTCCCGCAGCGGGGGCGTGGAGGGGCCGAGGCCGTTCTGATTGTTCATGGGCAGCTCTCTCGACACGGGGCGCCGACCACCCCCTGCCATTAAGAATAGGCGTCCGTCTATGTTCTGGATAGGCTGCAGAAAAAGTGAACTGTAGGTGAACACGTGTTCCAGCGGGCCTTATGGGCCCGGGAAGCGGCAGGGGTCCCGCTTATGGTGGATAGATGAGTATCACTGCATACGGCACCCCGAACGCGGTGGGGGAAGAGGCCGAGGCGGACACCTGCAGCCCGGGCCTGGCCTGCCTCCTCATCGACCGTGAAGAGGCCGAACGTCTGGCGGGGATGCTCAAGGCCATCGCCGACCCGACCCGGCTGCAGATCTTCCGCCTGATCGAGCGGGCGCCGACGGGTGAGGCGTGTGTGTGCGACCTCGCCGAGTGCCTCGGCTTCCGGCAGCCGACTGTGAGTCATCACCTCAAGCTCATGACGGACGCTGGTCTGCTCAACAAAGAACGCCGCGGTACCTGGTCCTGGTACTCGGTGAACCACAGCGGGCTTCGCAAGCTGCGGGACATACTCGAGCCGTCGGCTCA
This sequence comes from Streptomyces sp. ADI95-16, assembly GCF_003721495.1. NCBI lineage: Bacteria > Bacillati > Actinomycetota > Actinomycetes > Kitasatosporales > Streptomycetaceae > Streptomyces > Streptomyces sp. ADI95-16. The sequence continues at coordinate 1,413,566 of NZ_CP033581.1, forward strand.
CTGAACCACCACGCCGTACGGCTCCGCTCTGGCCACCGACGCCGCGCGCGGAGCGGGCCCCGGGTCAGGACAGTGTCTCGATGGCCTGCCGGACCTTGGTGAGGATGACCGGAGGCAGCCGGGAGTAATGGGCATCGGCGAGGACGGCCTGCCCCTTCTCGCTGGCGGTGTAGGTGAGGAAGGACTTCAGGGCAGGCAGGGTCTCGGGCTTGTTCCCCTTGTTGCACACGATCTCGTAGGTGATCAGGACGATCGGGTACGCCCCATCGTTCTTGGTCGCGTAGTCGAGCTTCAGGGTCAGGTCCCCGGCTTCACCGACCAGCTCTGCTGTGGCGATGCCGGCCGTTGCGGTCTCCACGCTGGCCGGGACGGGCTGCGGTGCGCCCGTGGCGATCTTGACCGTGTGCATCTTGCGCGCTGTGGCGAACGAGAGCTCGAAGTAGCCGATCGCGCCGTCCGTCGACTGGACCTGGTTGGCGAGGTTCTCCGAACCGCTCGCCCCGCTCCCGCCCTGACCCTTCCACTCGTTCTCCGGGGTGTACGGCCACTGTTTCGGGGCGGCCCCGGCCAGGTATGCGGCGAAGTTCTTGGTGGTGCCGGAGCCGTCGGTCCGGTGAACCGCGTTGATCGGAAGGGCCGGCAGTGCCGCCCCCGGGTTCAGGGCCTGGATGGCCGGGTCGTTCCACGTGGTGATCTTCGCGTCGAAGATCTTGGCGAGCGTCGGGGCGTCCAGAACGAGGTCGGGCACGTTCGACAGGTTGTAGCCGATCGCGATCGGCCCGCCCAGCATCGGCAGGTCGATGGCACGACCCCCGGGGCAGACCTGCTGGGACTGCTCGACGTGCGAAGGCTTGAGCGGGCTGTCCGAGCCGCCGAACGCGGTGTTCCCGAGAAGGAACTTGGACACGCCTGCGGTGGATCCCTGGGCCCAGTAGGCGACTTGTACCGGCTTGCACGCGTCCTGGTACGTCTTGGTCCAGAGCTTCATCGCGTTCTGCTGCGCGGTCGAACCCGCGCCCAGCACCTTGCCCTTTTCCGCGCACTCGATGTTCGCCCGGACGGCACCCGTCTCCTGGGCCGAGCCGGTGCCGTCGTCGCCGCCGAGGAGCGAGCAGGCGCTGAGCAGGAGGGTGCCAGCGGCGAGGGTGGCCGCCATGGCCAGGGAACGCTGTCTGAGTCGGCGTCGGAATTCCACGTTCGTTTCGTCCTTCCATGCACACCGGGGGAATGGATAGATGCTTGCCGATGAAGGCGGCCGTGCAGGGGAATGGAAGGAGAACAACAGCTGTCTTGCGGGGGTTCAACGGCGATGCCCCCTACGGCCGGTTGGGGCGCAGGGGGCATCGTGGAAAGCCCGTCAGACGGTGAGGAACTCGCCGAGTTCGCGTTCGAGGGCCGCCTTGGGCTTGGCGCCGACGATGGTCTTGGTGACCTTGCCGCCCACGTAGACGTTCATCGTCGGGATGGACATGACGCCGTACGCGGCGGCCGTCTCCGGGTTCTCGTCGATGTTCAGCTTGACGATCTCGATCTTCTCGCCGTGCTCGGCGGCGATGGCCTCGAGCGAGGGGGTCAGCTGGCGGCACGGGCCGCACCAGGCCGCCCAGAAGTCGACGAGCACGGGCTTGCCGCTCTGGAGGACGTCCTCCAGGAAGGATGCGTCGGTCACGCTCTTGAGGGCCATGATGCGGCCTCCTCTCAGGTGGTCGGGATTACCGGGCGTCGGCGAGTGCCGCGAGGTAGCGCTCGGCGTCGAGGGCTGCCTGGCAGCCGCTGCCGGCAGCGGTGATCGCCTGGCGGTAGGTGTGGTCGACGACGTCGCCGGCGGCGAAGACGCCGGGGATGTTCGTCCGGGTGGAGGGGGACTGCACCTTCAGGTAGCCCTCGCCGTCCAGGTCGAGCTGGCCGGTGAAGAGCTCGCTGCGCGGGTCGTGGCCGATCGCGATGAACAGGCCGGTCACGTCGAGGTGACGGACCTCTTCGGTGAGTACGTTGCGGAGGGAGAGGCCGGCGAGCTTGCCGTCCTTCTCCTCCAGCTCGGTGATCTCGCTGTCGAAGAGGAAGGAGATCTTGTCGTCGGTGAACGCGCGGTTCTGCATGACCTGGGAGGCCCGCAGCGTGGAGCGCCGGTGGACGATGGTGACCGAGCGGGCGAAGCGGGTGAGGAACGTGGCCTCTTCCATGGCGGTGTCGCCACCACCGACCACGACGATGTCGCGGTCGCGGAAGAAGAAGCCGTCACAGGTCGCGCACCAGGACACGCCCCGGCCGGAGAGTTCCTCCTCCTTGGGCAGGCCCAGCTTGCGGTAGCCGGAGCCGGTGGCGATGATCACGGACTTGGCCCGGTGGACAGTGCCCTCGGAGTCGGTGACGGTCTTGATCTCGCCGGTCAGGTCGACGGCGACGATGTCGTCGTCGATCATTTCGGCGCCGAAGCGCTCGGCCTGGGCCCGCATGTTCTCCATCAGGACCGGGCCGTCGACGCCCTCCGGGAAGCCGGGGAAGTTTTCGACTTCGGTGGTCGTCGTCAGCGAGCCGCCGACGAAGATCGCACCGCCGAAGACGAGCGGCTGGAGGTTCGCGCGCGCCGTGTAGAGGGCGGCGGTGTATCCGGCGGGGCCGGATCCGATGACGATGACGTTGCGTATCCCCGCGGTGTCGGTGGGCTCGCTCACGCCGCCGGCTCCGGGGCGATCTCCGCGATCAGGCCCTCGATGAGCTTCTTGATCTCGTCGCGGATCGGGCGGACGGACTCGACGCCCTGGCCGGCCGGGTCTTCGAGCTTCCAGTCGAGGTAGCGCTTGCCCGGGAAGACGGGGCAGGTGTCGCCGCAGCCCATGGTGATGCACACGTCCGACGCCTTGACCGCGTCGATCGTGAGGATCTTGGGGGTCTCGGCGGACATGTCGATGCCGACCTCACGCATCGCCTCGACGGCGGCCGGGTTGACCGAGTCGGCGGGGGCGGAACCGGCCGAGCGGACCTCGACGCGGTCGCCTGCCAGGTGGGACAGCCAGGCTGCAGCCATCTGGGAGCGGCCGGCGTTGTGGACGCATACGAACAGGACAGAGGGCTTGCCGGACTGCTCGGACATCAGACGTCTCTCTCGATCTCAAAAAGGTAGGAGCCGCAAAAGATCAGCACCTGGTGGTGTCAGCCACCACTGATGTGAGAGTATCAGCCCATGATGACGTCAGTCGACAATGAACTGATCCGGGTACTGGCCGACCCGCTCAGGCTCCAGATCGTGACCCTCCTCGCCAAGGAGACGCTCTGCACCACCCATCTCGTGGAGGAGACGGGTGCCAAACAGACGAACCTCTCCAACCACCTGAAGGTGCTGCGCGAGGCCGGGGTCGTGGAAACGGAGCCATGCGGACGGTTCATCTACTACCGCCTGCGCCCGGATGTCATCGCTCAGCTCGCCGGTCAGTTCGCCGACCTCGCCGAGACCGCGCGCGTCACCGCCGAAGCGAACCTCAAGCGGTCCTGCCCATAACCCGCTTTTCCCCGCACCTGCCCGAGGAGAACCTGCCTTGACCGCCACCGAGCCCGTCGGCACCGCACCCGCAGCGGAGTCCGTCATAGCCGCCGACGTGCCCCAGCCCGCACCTGGCGCCACCCCGCCCCGCACCCCGCTGATCGCCCGTGCCGCTGCCGAGTTGGTCGGCACCGCCGCCCTGGTCGCGGTCGTGGTCGGCTCCGGCATCCAGGCCACCGAGCTGACCCAGGACGTGGGGCTCCAGCTGCTGGCGAACTCCACGGCCACCGTCTTCGGCCTCGGCGTCCTCATCGCCCTCCTCGGCCCGGTCTCGGGCGCCCACTTCAACCCGGCGGTCACCCTGGCCGAGTGGTGGACGGCCCGCCGCGGTGGTGCGGGCGTCAACGCGCGTGAGCTGGCGGTGTACGTCCCCTCGCAGATCGTGGGCGCGATCGCGGGCGCGATCCTGGCGGACGCGATGTTCGGCGAGCCCCTGGTGAAGTGGTCCACGCACGATCGCTCCGCCGGGAACCTGCTGCTGGCCGAGGTCGTCGCCACCGCCGGTCTGATCATGCTGATCTTCGGCCTGGCGAAGACCGACCGCCTCCGCTTCGCCCCCGTCGCAGTGGCCTCGTACATCGGCGCCGCGTACTGGTTCACCTCCTCCACCTCCTTCGCCAACCCGGCCGTGACCATCGGCCGCGCCTTCACCGACACCTTTGCGGGCATCGCCCCCGCCTCGGTACCCGGTTTCATCGGTGCGCAGCTGGCCGGCGTGGTGGTCGGTCTGGCCTTGGTGGCGGTCATCTTCATGCAGGGCAAGAAGGACAGCGGGCAGCCTTCCGCATGACGCGACGTACGGATGTGGTGGTGATCGGCGGCGGCCAGTCCGGGCTCGCCGCCGGTTACCACCTGCGCCGCCTGGGCATCGAATTCGTAATCCTCGACGCCCAGGAGGCGCCCGGCGGTGCCTGGCAGCACACCTGGGACTCCCTGCGCCTGTTCTCCCCGGCCGCATACTCCTCGTTGCCCGGTCGGCTCATGCCGCCGCAGCCCGGCGAGGTCTACCCCGACGCGCAGCACGTCGTCTCGTACCTCGCCGACTACGAGAAGCGGTACGAGCTGCCGGTCGAGCGTGGCGTGTCGGTCGGTGCGGTCCAGTGTGACGGCTCGTTCTTGCAGGTCGAGACCGACTGCGGAGCCTGGCAGGCCCGCGCGGTCATCAGCGCGACCGGCACCTGGACCCGCCCGTTCCTGCCCGCCGTACCCGGACGGCGCGAGTTCCAAGGGCGTCAGCTCCACACCGTTCAGTACCGCAACCCCGAAGAACTTGCCGGACAGCGCGTCGTCGTGGTGGGCGGAGGCAACTCCGGGGCTCAGATCGCGGCAGACCTCGCCGGAAACGTGGACCTGACCTGGGTCACCCAGCGCCCGCCCCGCTACCTCGCCGACGACATCGACGGTCGCGCCCTCTTCGACGCCGCGACCGCCCGCCGTCGCGCCCTCGACGCCGGCCGTACCGACAACGGCGGCGTCGCCTCGCTCGGCGACATCGTCGCCGTACCGCCCGTGCGCGAAGCCCGGGACGTCGGACTTCTCACCGCGAGGCCGATGTTCGACCGCCTCACCGAGGACGGCGTCGCCTGGCCCGACGGCACGAGCGCTCCGGCCGACACGATCATCTGGTGCACCGGCTTCCGCCCGGCACTGGCCCACTTCGCCGGCCTGCGCCTGCGTGGTACCCGCGGCCACATCGCCACGATCGGCACCCGCTCCATCGACGAGCCGAGGCTCCACCTGCTGGGCTACGGCGACTGGACCGGCCCGGCCTCGGCCACCCTCATCGGCGTCGGCCGCCCTGCCCGGGAAGCCGCCCGCGAGATCGCCGGCCTCATCAGGTCCTGACGCCACCGGGTGAGGCCGTGCGCCCTGCCGTCGTCGGCCGCACGGCCCCCGGTGAGAGCGAGTGGTCAGCCGGTGTGTACTGCGGCGCACGTGAAGCAGTGCACTGTCCGGGCGGCGGTCTCCACCGGCGGCGCCAGCAGCGGCCTGCGCCGGACCTCACGTTGGATCACACGCGCGTGGTTGGCGCAGACAGCGGCGCCGCAGCCGCGGCAGACACCGACAGCAGGGCTCGTGGTTCCAGCCGTGTTGCAGTCGAGGCAGAGCATCAGCGGGCCTCTCCGGAGGTGGCCAGTTCGGTCGCCGTGAACTTCCCGCGCCAGGCCAGCGACACGTAGACCAGGGCGATCAGGACCGGTACCTCGATCAGCGGGCCGACGACGCCGGAGAGGGCCTGGCCACTGGTGACGCCGAAGGTCGCGATGGCGACCGCGATCGCCAGCTCGAAGTTGTTGCCCGCAGCGGTGAAGGCGAGGGTGGCCGTGCGGTCGTAGGCAAAGCCGATGACCTTGCCGAGAGCGAAGGTGCCGAACCACATCACCGCGAAATACACGAGGAGCGGCACCGCGATGCGGGCCACGTCCAGCGGTTGCGAGGTGATCGTCTTCCCCTGGAGGGCGAAGAGGATGACGATGGTGAAGAGCAGCCCGTAGAGCGCCCACGGGCCGATCTTCGGCAGGAACTTCGCCTCGTAGTCGGCACGCCCGAGCTTCTTCTCGCCGATGCGGCGGGTGAGGTAGCCCGCGAGGAGCGGGATACCGAGGAAGACGATCACGTTCAAGGCAATGTGCCAGACGGGTACGTCCAGCCCTTGCCCGTCGCCGAGGCCGAGCCAGCGGGGCAGCAGGTCGAGGTAGAACCATCCCAGGACGCCGAAGGCGAAAACCTGGAAGACGGAGTTGAGTGCGACCAGGACGGCGGCGGCTTCGCGGTCGCCGCAGGCGAGGTCGTTCCAGATGATCACCATGGCGATGCATCGGGCGAGACCCACGATGATCAGCCCGGTGCGGTACTCGGGAAGGTCGGGCAGGAAGATCCAGGCCAGCGCGAACATCAGTGCCGGACCGACGATCCAGTTGATGAACAGCGACGACAACATCAGCTTCCGGTCACCGGTCACCGAGTCGAGTCGGTCGTAACGGACCTTGGCGAGCACCGGGTACATCATCACCAGCAGGCCGATGCCGATGGGCAGGGAAATCCCGCCGACCTCGACCTTGGCCAGGGCGTCGTTCATTCCTGGCACGAGGCGGCCGAGACTGAGACCGAGTCCCATCGCCAGGAGGATCCACACCGCCAGGAAGCGGTCGAGGGTGGACAGCCTGGCGACGATCGAAGCGTCTCCGGTGGCTGGCGGCTGCGAGCTGGGACCGGGTTTGGTCGCGGTCATCAACAGACTCTCTTTCGTCCAAATCGGGGCGAGCTTGGCTCAGGGTGTTGCCTCGTGAGCAGGCCGTACACAGCGATCACATCAGGGAATGCTGACGTCAGCCATCACTGATGTTCCCACATCAGTTCACCCTGATGCCATTTGAAGCTGACATCAGCCTCGAATGGCCTAATGTTGGGGTTGCCGGCTTTCGCGGCTGAGCCTGGGTCGCCTGCGCGCGGGCCAAGCCGCAGGCGGCTGAACGCGACCTCGGTCGATGGGAGGGCGTGCCTGAGCGGGCATCATGGTGACGAGCCGAGTGGGAGCGATGAAGGTCGGCGCTCCATGGCAAACCTGGATCCGACGGACCGGCAGGCCGTCTATGACGAGCACGAGGGCGCCCGCCAGACCTTTCACGGTTCCTCAGCGCCGCCTCGAAGGATGACCTTGAACGACCTTCCCGCGGCACGAAATGAACCAACGAGCAGCTGCTGTGGCACATGCTCTTCGGCTACATGGTCGTCTGGGCGCTGCGCGTCCTGGCGCTCACCTTCGGGCGGCTCCCGCGTCGGCCGAGCAAGATTTTCGCGCGGTTTTGAATGCCGACACGGCGGCTTTCAACCTGGTCAATTACCTGGAGCCGCGCGGGGCGGTGAACATGTACGGGCCGCACCGTATGGGTGCCGCACTCGACGGCGTTGTCGACTCGCTACGCCGCCACCTGGCCCGCGACCGCTACCCGACCCAGCACTTCGACTTCCACCGCCTCGGCTCACTCTCGACGGCGGCGGGAAGAGGCTCGGTCACCTCTGAGGCATCGGGGGGGGGCCGCGCTCGGATCAGGCTCCCTTTGCGGCACCAGTCAGCAGGGCGCCCATGGCGGCGATGACCGAGGGTTCCACCCGGTAGTACACCCAGGTGCCGCGCCGCTCGGAGGAGAGCAGCCCGGCCTCCTTGAGCTTCTTCAGGTGGTGGGAGACGGTCGGCTGGGAGACCCCGACGTCGGAGATGTCGCAGACGCACGCCTCGCCGCCCTCGTGCGAGGCGACGGCCGAGAAGAGCCGCAGCCGCACCGGGTCGCCCAGGGCCTTGAACATCACGGCTGTGCGCTCGGCCTCGTCCGCGGTCAGCGGGCGCTCGGTCAGTGGCGGGCAGCACGGCACGACGGCATCCGGCTCCAGCAGCGGCAGCACGCTCACGTTCGACATACGTCTATGTTGACACATGTCGAACCAGTCGGGCCAGGGTGCGTTCAGCGGCGGAGGGCGCGGGCCAGCCGGCCGGCTATCCGCCGGGCGTCGCGGCCGACCCCCCGTAGGGAGTTCGACGACAGGCTTCGCTGGCCTTCCAGTCCGACGAAGGCCAGCCGGTCGTGCGCAAGCGACATGCCCTCCCTGTGCTGAGGCCGCCCGTGGTCGCCCATGACGCTCAGGCGCTCCAGGTAGGGCAGGTTCGGTCGGTAGCCGGTCGCCAGCACGATCGCGTCCACCTCTTCCGTCGCGCCGTCCGACCAGGTAACCTTCCGGCCGTCCATGCGGTCGAACAAAGGGCGCCAGTTCGGCTCCCCGGACCGGACTGCGGTCCGGTAGCGGCCGAGGTCGAAGACCGGCTGGGTGGGCGGGGTGCGCAGGAAGCGCCCGACCGGGGCGGCGTCCACGCCGGAATGAACCAGCCAGAAGTGCATGTCGCGGCCGAGAATGCGCTGGGGGGCGAATCTCACGGGCTGTCGACTGGTGAGCGACACCGTCGCTACGTCGGCCAGCTCGACGGCGATCTGCACCGCGGAGTTGCCGGCCCCGACCACGACCACCCGTCGCCCGGTGAACTGCTCGGGGCTGCGATAGTCGGCGGCGTGCAGCACCGTCCCCTCGAAGCAGTCCATGCCCGGCAGGGCGGGGAGGTGAGGGTGCCCGAAGGTGCCGGAGGCGGCTACCACCGCCCGCGCCGAGAACCGTTCGCCGCCCGTGAGGCTGACGGTGAAGCCCTTCCCCTTGGTATCGGCATCGACGGTGGCTGCATGCGCGCCGGTGCGGATCTCGGCATCCAGGCGCCCTGCGTAACGGGTCAGGTAGGCGACGACTTCATCCCGGTGCGGGTACCGCTCGGGGTCGCCTCCGAACGGCAGTCCGGGCAGTGAGCTGTACCGGGCGGGCGAGAACAGCGTGAGGCTGTCGTAGTACCGCGGCCAGGATCCCGCCGTCCGGTCCGAAGCCTCCAGTACCACCGGCCGCAGGCCCTGCTGCGTCAGGGCGTGGGCCGTTGCCAGACCGGCCTGACCGCCCCCGATCACCGCCACGTCGATGCGTTCCATGAAAATCCCTCCGATTCGACGAATGTCTATGTTGACGCTCATCGAATCAGGTGTCATGCTGACAACGCAAGCCATCGACAGATATCGAAACACCGAGGAGTCGACCGTGAACGCGCCTGCCACCACCGATCTGCCCGTCGTCGTCATCGGAGCCGGCCCCGCGGGCCTGGCCGCCGCCGCGCACCTCGTCGAGCGCGGCATCGAACCGCTGGTCCTGGAGGCCGGCCCGGCTGCCGGAGCCGCGGTGCGCGAGTGGGCGCACGTACGCCTCTTCTCCACCTGGGGCGAGGTCACCGACCCGGCCGCCGAGAAGCTCCTGGCCCCCACCGGCTGGACCAAGCCCGATGCCGCCACCTACCCGTCCGGCGGCGACTGGGCCGAGCAGTACCTCCAGCCGCTCGCGGACGCCCTCGGAGACCGCGTCCGCTACGGCGCCAAGGTCACCGGCGTCTCCCGCACCGGCCGCGACCGCATCGTCGACGCCGACCGCGACACCCAGCCCTTCGTCCTGCACCTGACCACCGCCGACGGCGGCGAGGAACGCCTCTTCGCCCGCGCCGTCATCGACGCCTCGGGCACCTGGACCACCCCCAGCCCGGCCGGAGCCAGCGGACTGCCCGCGCTCGGCGAGAAGAGTGCGGCCGACCGCGTCACCTACCGCGTCCCCGACTTCAAGGACCCGGCCGTCCGCGCCCGCTACGCCGGCAAGCGCACCGCCGTCATCGGCTCCGGAGCCTCGGCCTTCACCGCCCTCGCCTACCTGGCCGACCTCGCCAAGGCCGAGGACGGCAGCGGCACGCACGCCCTGTGGATCCTGCGCCGCGGCATCTCCGGCTCCACCTTCGGTGGCGGAAACGCCGACCAGCTCCCCGCCCGCGGCGCCCTCGGCCTCGCCGCCAAGGCCGCCGTCGACAGCGGCCACGCGGACGCCGTCACCGGCTTCCGTACCGAAGCCATCGAGCGCGACTCCGACAGCCGTCTGGTTCTCGTCGGCGAGGACGGCCGCCGCCTCGACCCGGTGGACGAGGTCATCGTCCTCACCGGCTTCCGCCCCGACCTGGCATTCCTGTCCGAGATCCGGCTCGGCCTCGACGAGCGCCTCCAGGCCCCGCTCGAGCTCGCACCGCTGATCGACCCCAACCAGCACTCCTGCGGCACCGTCTACCCCCACGGCCACCGCGAACTGTCCCACCCCGAACAGGGCGTCTACCTCGCGGGCATGAAGTCCTACGGCCGTGCCCCCACCTTCCTCGCCCTGACCGGCTACGAGCAGGTCCGCTCCATCGCCGCCGCCCTCGCCGGTGACACCGACTCCGCCGACCGCGTCGAGCTCACGCTCCCCGAGACCGGAGTCTGCGGCGGCGCCGGCCTCTTCGACCAGCCCGAGGCCGCCGAGGAGACCGGTGGCGGCTGCTGCGCCGCCCCGGCCACCCTCACCATCGGCGCTCCCGCCTCCTCCGGCGGCTGCTAACCGAGGTGACCAACACCCAGGCCAGCGTGGCCGCGACCGGAACGGGGGCCCGGTCGCGGCCACGCGCCGTACTGCCCGCCCTCTGCGCCACGCAGATCACCGGCTGGGGCATCGTCTACTACGCCTTCCCGGTCCTGCTCCCGCGCCTGACGGCCGACACCGGCTGGTCCACGAACGCGGCCACGGCCGCCTTCTCCCTCGCCCTGCTCGTCTCCGCCGTCGCCGGAATCCCGCTCGGCCGCATCCTCGACCGCCGAGGCCCCAGAGCCGTGATGACCGCAGGCTCCGTCCTCGGAGTACTCGCGATCCTGCTCATCGCCGCCGCCCCCAACCTGGCCGTCTTCACCCTCGGCTGGCTGCTCGCCGGAGTCACGATGGCAGCCACCTTCTACCCGCCCGCGTTCGCCGCCATCACCCGCTGGTGGGGACCCGACCGCGTCCGCGCCCTGACGATCGTCACCCTCGCCGGGGGCCTCGCGTCCACCGTCTTCGCCCCGCTCACCGCCGCCCTCGCCGAACACCTCACCTGGCGCCAGACGTACGCCGTCCTGGCCGTGATCCTGGCCGCCGTCACCATTCCCGCCCACGCGCTCGCCCTACGGGCCCCCTGGCCGACGGCCCCACCCACCGCACCGACCAACGACCGCACCCCGATCGCCCGCAGCCGCCCCTTCCTCCTGCTGGCCGCCTCCTTCACCCTCTCCAGCTTCGCCATGTACGCCGTCGTCATGGGCCTGATCCCGCTCCTCACCGAACGCGGCGCCAGTCCGTCCACGGCAGCCTGGGCTCTGGGGCTCGGTGGGGCGGGTCAGACCCTTGGCCGCACTCTGTATGCAAGCCTGTCCGCCCGTACATCCGTCACGAGGCGCACGGCCACGCTCATCGCCCTCGGCGGTGCTACGACAGCAGCCCTGGCCCTCATTCCGGGACCCATTCCGCTCCTTGTCATCGTCGCGGTCCTGGCGGGAGTCGTTCGAGGAAACCTCACACTCCTTCAGGCCACCGCAGTCACCGACCGTTGGGGCACCACCCACTACGGACGCCTCTCCGGACTCCTCGGCGCCCCCGGTCACATCGCCGCAGCACTCGCCCCTTGGGCCGGAGCCGCCCTCGCTGGACCGCTTGGCGGCTACGGGCATCTCTTCGCCGGCCTGGCCGCGCTCTCCCTCATCGCGACGATTCTTGCGGTCATATGCCCAATGAAGGTGCAGACAGCGCGTAACTGGGGATAACCAGGGCGAGACGAAGGGAGTACTGATGAATGAGAAGTCTCTGAAACAACTCCTCGAAGAGGCCCGCCATCAGATCCAGGTCAACGACGACGAGCTCGCCGAAGCGAAACGACGAAGACAGCTCCTGGCCAACGCACTTGGACGTGCCTTCCCCGGATCGACCATCTACTTCAACGGCAGCGTCGCCCACGGTGACGCCAACACGCCTCTGACCGATGTCGACCTCGGCGCCAAGCTGAGCCCGGACGACGCTGAGGGATTCGGCCCCGACGGCGACGATGCGCTCCCTCTGATGGAGCGCGCCCGCGATGCGATCCGGGAGGATCTGGCCGACGAGTTCCCCAAGCTCACGGTAGAGGTAGCCGGGCGCCGGCGTGCCGTCCTCGTACGGTTCGGCGACCCGGTGACCGCAAGCCAGCCGGACTTCACAGCCGACGTGATGACGGCGATCCCGCACCCTTCTGGCAATGGCCTGTTCATCCCCAACATGGAGGTCGCCGACAAGTGGGACCGGGCTGACCCGATCACACACACCGAGATGGTGCTGGACGCCATCGACAAGACGGAGAACACGTTCGCCCGGACGGTGCGGCTGCTGAAGCACTGGAACTGCACCCACAGCAAGCCTCTGTGCTCGTGGAACATCAAAGCTCTCGCGCTGCAGTGCATCACGACGCCCATGCCGCTGGCCGAGGCCATCCAAGCCTTCTTCGCGCACGCGGCCCAGGAGTTCGAATCTGGGCAAACGGACGACCCGGCCGGTGTCGCCGGCCTCATCCCCCTCAACCTGCCGATCGGCGAAGTGCGCAAACGCCTCGATACAGCACGGGCCTACATCGACCTCGCAATCGAGCACGAGGCGGAGGGCCGCCCGCTGAGTGCTCAGCACGTCCTCAACAAGGTCCTTCCCGAGATCGTGCCCGACGCGGACGCCAGTGCAGAGGAGGCCGCCCGGCTCCGCAGGGCCGCCATCCTCTCCGGGAGCGCAGCGTCCGGACTGGGGCTCGTGGGTCCCGGCGTCACCCGAACCCGGGCTTGGACCCCGTAGGAATGGGAATCTGGTACGGGGTTCAGCCAGTCTGGTGGGCCCCACTCGAACGGGAAGCACGGCATCGCTTCGGCGAAGACCTGTGGCATTCCTACGGCGAAGGCCGATTGACGTATCGGCTGAGCGGGCTCGACGTGATCGGCGAGCCAGTTCCAGTACCGGTCACCGTCTGCTTCTACGACGAGCCGCGCTATCCCACCTTCGGGCAACGCCCCCGCGACTGCCCGCGCGTCTACGCGAAGCCCGGCGCCGCGTCAAAGCACCGGTACAGCACGGACGGCGCCTTGTGCATCTGGCAGCCGTACGATCCTGAGGAACACCGGTGGACGAGTTCGAAGGGCCTCCTCGACCTGTTCGAGATCGTCCGGACGCACCTGTTCATGGAGCACTGGTGGCGCCTCACCGGCGGGGACGCCGGCGGCGAATGGCTCATCGAGGACGCACCACACGGCCTGCCGGGGAGTAGCACGTGGGCACCGTCGTCATCATCTCGGCCGCGCCGCAGGCGAGCGGCTGGACATGGGCCCAGACCACCGCTCTGATCGTTCCTGTCATCGCGCTCGTCGGCGTCTACGTCACCTACACCCTCAATCAGCGTGCAGTACGGCGTGAACGCCGCTCCAGGACGTTCGCCGAAGCCCTGACAGCGGTCGAGGAGTATCTGGAGATGCCGTACCGCATCCGCCGACGGCCGCCCTCCCCGGATGTCCGACGGGAGCTCACCGACGAGGCCAGCTCCCTTCTCGCCCGCATGGCCTTTCACCACGCTTGGCTCCAGATCGAAGCCTCCGCCGTCGCCGAACCGTACGCCGCGCTCGTCGCTGCGGCGCGGTCCGAAGCGGGCGTCCACATGAGCGAGGCATGGCAGCAGCCCCCGATCGACACGGACAGCGGCATGAGCCTCGGCACCGCCTACCCCCGCGACCGCTCGAACACGGCACGCGCTGCCTGCATCCAGGCGATGCGCCGGCACCTCTGACACTGAGTCCGCATCAGTCCTCACCGCACGGGAATTCGGTGCCAACTAGCCTCGGTATGTGCCAACTATCGTCTGTCGTCACACGCGGTCAGCGGCGGACGCGGGGCATGCCCAGGCCGATCCAGGAGATGATCTCGCGCTGGATCTCGTTGTTGCCGCCGCCGAAGGTGAAGATGACCGCGCTGCGGTAGCCGCGTTCGAGTTCGCCGTGCAGGACCGCGCCGGCGGAGCCGTCCTTGAGGGAGCCGGCCGCGCCGACCACTTCCATGAGCCAGGCGTACGCGTCGCGGCGGGCCTCCGAGCCGTAGACCTTGACCGCGGAGGCGTCCTGCGGGGTGAGGGAGCCGGCCTGGACGGCGCCCACCATCTGCCAGTTGAGGAGCTTCATCGCGTCGAGGCGGGCGTGGGTGCGGGCGAGGCGGCCGCGGACCCAGGAGAGGTCGATGACGCGGCGGCCGTCGGCGAGCTTGGTGTCGGCGGCCCAGCGCTGGACGTCGTGCAGGGCGCGGATGGCCATGGTGCCGTGGGCGGCGAGGGTGACGCGCTCGTGGTTGAGCTGGTTGGTGATCAGGCGCCAGCCCTTGTTCTCCTGGCCCACGCGGCGGTTCGCCGGGACGCGGATGTTCTCGTAGTGGCTGGCGGTGGTGTCGTGCGAGGCGAGGGTGTTGATGAGGGTGCAGGAGTAGCCGGGGTCCGAGGTCGGGACCAGGAGCATGGTGATGCCCTTGTGGGCGGGGGCGTCCGGGTCGGTGCGGACGGCGAGCCAGACCCAGTCGGCGGTGTCGCCGTTGGTGGTCCAGATCTTCTGCCCGTTGACGACGTAGGTGCCGCTCTCCTCGTCGCCCTCGCGGACGGCCTTGCACTTGAGCGCGGCGAGGTCGGTGCCGGCGTCGGGCTCGCTGTAGCCGATGGCGAAGTCGATCTCGCCGGCGAGGATGCGCGGGAGGAAGTACGCCTTCTGCTCGTCGGTGCCGAACTGCATGATCGTCGGGCCGACGGTGTTCAGGGCCATCAGCGGCAGCGGGACGACGGCCTGCGCGGCCTCGTCGAAGAAGATGAACTGGTCCATGGGCGACATGCCGCGCCCGCCGTACTCCTCGGGCCAGCCGACCCCGAGCCAGCCGTCGGCGCCGAGGCGGCGGATGGTCTCGCGGTAGAAGCGCTTCTGGGCGGCCGGGTCCTCGTAGCGGGCGTAGACGTCCTCGGGCACCAGCTCGGCGAAGTAGGCGCGCAGCTCGGTGCGCAACCGCTGCTGCTCAGGCGTGTATTCGAGGTGCACGGCCCCTCCGGGAGTCTCGCGGTCCGTCGTCGCTGGCGGAGGGCAGAGTAGAACCTGTTACAAGAATCCGGAAGGGTCGGCGGCCCGGGATCTTCCCGGCCGGGCCCGAGGTCCCGGCCGGGCCCGAGGTCCCGGCCGGGCCGGGCCGGGCCGGGCAGGTCCGGCCGGTGACCGCGGTCAGCGCAGGAAGACCGCCGAGTACTCGAACTCCCCCACCGCCGCGTGCGCGGAGCCGGGGACGGCGACGAGGAGGGCGAGGGCGCCGGCGGTGGCGAACGCGGCGCCGATCGGAGGGGGCGCCGCGTCCGGATCGTGGACGCGGCGCGCCCGGCGGTCAGTTCAGGGCTCTGATCATCGCCTCGGCCGTCGCCGCCATGGCCGTGCGGGCCGCGGTCAGGTACGGGCGCGGGTCCGCCGGGGTGAGGTGGGCGCGGATGGCGCCGGTCATGGCCACGTTCAAGGCCGTGCCGATGTTGACCTTGCGGATGCCTCCCGCGACGGCCGCCGCGAGTTCCTTGTCCGGCAGTCCCGACGAGCCGTGCAGGACCAGCGGGACGTCCACGGCCTTGGCCAGCCGGGCCAGCAGGGCGTGGTCCAGCGAGGCCGTGCGGCTGGTCATGGCGTGGCTGCTGCCGACGGCCACGGCCAGCGCGTCCACGCCGGAGTCGGCGACGAACCGCCGCGCCTCGTCCGGATCGGTACGGGCGCCGGGCGCGTGCGGGTCCAGCGGCGCGGCGCCGCCCTTGCCGCCGACCTCCCCCAACTCGGCCTCGATCCAGAGCCCGTTGGCGTGTGCCCAGTCGGCCGCGGAGCGGGTCGCCTCCAGGTTCTCCGCGTAGGGAAGCTGCGCGGCGTCGTACATCACCGAGCCGAATCCCGCGTCGACCGCCTGCCGGAGCAGTTCGGAGCTCTTGACGTGGTCCAGGTGCAGCCCGACCGGGACGGCGGCCGCCTCGGCGCAGGCGGCGGCCGCGCGGGAGATGGGCAGCAGCTGCCCGCCCCTGAACTTCACGGCGTTCTCGCTCAGTTGCAGGATGACGGGCAGCCCGGCGGCCTCCGCTCCCGCGACGACGGCCTCGGCGTGCTCCAAGGTGATGATGTTGAACGCGGCGACGGCGCGGCCCGCGACGGCCGCCTCCAGGACGAGCGCTCCGGCGGGGGCGATGCTCATCGGACCGCCTCCTCGCCCGAGTTGAGGATCACCGACCGGGTCAGATGGCGCGGCGCGTCCGGGTCCAGCCCCTGGTGGGCGGCGACGGCGACGGCCAGCCGGTGCACCCGTACCAGCTCGGCGAGCGGGTCGAGCCGCCCGGCCACCCACTGGGCGCCGGTCCCGAGCACCTGCTCGGCGATCCCCTCGGGCGCCTCGCCGAGGGACCAGGTGACGGTGCCGGGCCCGGTGACGCTGACGGGCCCGTGCCGGTACTCCATCGCCGGGTAGGACTCGGCCCACGACAGCGAGGCCTCCCGCATCTTCAGCGCGGCCTCGTGCGCGAGCCCCACGCTCCAGCCGCGCCCCAGGAAGGTGAACTGCCCCCGGCTGACGAGCTCTTCGGGCACGGGCGCCGCGAGGGCCGTCCGGGCGTCGGCGACCGCGCCCGGGGTGTGGCGGCCGACGTGGGCGCGCAGCAGGGTCAGCGCGGTGGTGGCGAACCGGGTCTGGACGACGGACCGCTCGTCGGCGAAGTCCAGTACGACGAACCCGTCCGCGAGCGTCATCACCGGGGTCGCCGGGTCGCCGGTGACGGCCGTGGTGGGCACGCCCGACTCCCGCAGCGCGGCCAGCAGGTCCAGCACCTCGGTGGTGGTCCCCGACCGGGTGAGCGCGACGACCCGGTCGTAGCGGCGGTGGCGCGGGAACTCGGAGGCGGGGAAGGCGTCGGTCTCGCCCTGGCCGGCCTCCTCGCGCAGCGCGGCGGCCGCCTGCGCCATGTAGTACGAGGTCCCGCACCCGACGATCGCGGTCCGCTCCCCCGGCCTCGGCAGCACCGTCCGGTGGGACGGGGCCAGTTCGGCGGCCCGTTCCCAGCACTCGGGTTGTGTGCCCAACTCGTACGCGACGTGGCTCATGGCGGCTCCCTAGCGCGTTGGCTGCGATGCCTGCGTTTTCCTGCAAGGTATCGGCCTGTTTCGCGCAACTTCAAGCATTTGCCCCTTGAGTGCCTGGGTTAGTGTCGGCGGGTAGGCCGAGAGAGCACCCGGAGCAGCCGGGAAGACACCGAAGGGGGCGGGCCCGGATGACCCGCAAGGAGCGCTGGCAGACGCTGCTGGATCTGCTGGTGGAGCGGGGCGAGCTGGAGGTGGAGCCCGCCGCGGAGGCCCTCGGGGTGTCGGCGGCGACCGTGCGCCGCGACCTCGACCAGCTGGCCGAGCAGCAACTGCTGGTCCGCACGCGCGGCGGGGCGGTGCCGCACGGGGTCTCGTACGAACTCCCCCTGCGCTACCGGACCTCGCGCCGGGCCGCCGAGAAGCGGCGGATCAGCGAGGCGGTGGCGGCGCTGATCGTGCCGGGCGAGGTGATCGGCCTGACGGGCGGCACCACCACGACGGAGGTCGCGCGCACCCTCGCCGGCCGGGCCGACCTGGCGGCCCCGGCCGGACCGGCCGCCGGCTCGCCCGCGCTGACGGTGGTCACCAACGCCCTCAACATCGCGGGCGAGCTCGTCATCAGACCGCAGTTCAAGATCGTGCTGACGGGTGGGGTGGCCCGCCCCCAGTCGTACGAGCTGACCGGCCCGCTGGCCCAGGGCCTCCTCGGGCAGCTCACCGTGGACACGGCGGTGGTCGGCGTCGACGCCTTCGACCCGGCCGACGGGGCGGCCACCCGCCACGAGGACGAGGCGGCGATGAACCGCCTGCTCTGCGAGCGCGCCCGCCGCGTGATCATCGCGGCCGACTCCAGCAAGCTCGGCGTCCGCGCCTTCGCCCGGATCTGCGCGACCTCCGCGGTGGACGTCCTGGTCACGGACACGGGGCTCTCGGACGCGGGCGCGGAGCCGTTCGAGTCGGCGGGCGTGGAGGTCGTACGGGTGTAGCCGCGGCCGCCGTCAGTGCTCCGGCAGGCGTTCCGCCTCGCGGGACAGGGCGGCCAGGACCGGGGCGATCAGCGGGTGGGACTCGGCGCCGCGGCGGGTCGCGGCGAAGACGCGGCGGGTGGCCGCCGGGCCGGCGACGGGGCGCACCTGGACCTCCTTGAGGTCCATGCCGCGCAGCGCGGACCGCGGTACCAGGGCCACCCCGGCCCCCGCGCCCACCAGCGCCGTCACGGCCCGGAAGTCATCGGAGGAGTGCGCGAACCGGGGCTGGAACCCTGCGAGTTCGCACGCCAGCAGGGTCACGTCGTGGCACGGGTTCCCCGGGTACTGGCCCACCCAGTCGGAGTCCGACAGGTCCCCCAGCGCCACCGCCGGGAGGTCGGCGAGCGGGTGCCCCGAGGGCAGCACCGCGTCGAAGGGCTCCGCGTACAGCGGCAGGACGGACAGCCGGCCGTCGTCGGCGCCCGGGGCGCCCCGGTACTCGACCGCGAGCGCGACGTCGGCCTCGCCGTCCAGCAGCAGCGGCAGGCTCTGGTCGCCCTCCGCGTCGCGCACGCGCAGCCGGATCCCCGGGTGCTCCCGGCCGAGCCGGGAGATGGCCGGGGCGAGCACCTCGGCGATACCGGTCGCGAAGGCGGCCACCGTCACCTCGCCCGCCGAGCCGCCCGCGTACGCCGCGAGTTCCGCCTCCGCGCGCTCCAGCTGGGCCAGCACCTCGTGGGCGTGCCCGAGCAGGATCTCGCCGGCCGCGGTGAGCCGTACCCCGCGGCCGCTGCGGGTCAGCAGCGCGTGCCCCGTCTCCTGCTCCAGCGCGGCGAGCTGCTGGGAGACGGCGGAGGGGGTGAGGTACAGGGCTGCGGCCGCGGCGGTCACCGTACGGTGATCCGCCACGGCCCGCAGGATGCGCAGCCGGCGGGGGTCGATCACACCGCCATTGTCTCAGGGCTCAGGGGTCTCCCCGGTCCCTCAGGCCCCAGCGGTCGCGAGCGCCGCGCGGGCGTCCACGAAGGCCGCCACGGCGCGCTCCACGTCGGCCGTGGAGTGGGCCGCCGAGAGCTGGACGCGGATCCGGGCCGCGCCCATCGGAACCACCGGGTACGAGAACCCGATCACGTACACGCCGCGCTCCAGCAGCAGCTCGGCCATCCGGGCCGCCTCGGCCGCGTCGCCGATCATCACCGGGGCGATGGCGTGGTCGCCGGGCAGGATCTCGAAGCCGGCCCCGGTCATCTTCGAGCGGAACAGCGCCGTGTTCGCGGCGAGCTGCTCGCGCAGGTCACCGGCGGACTCCAGCAGGTCGAGGACCTTCAGCGAGGCCGCCGCGATCACCGGGGCGAGCGAGTTCGAGAAGAGGTACGGGCGCGAGCGCTGGCGCAGCAGCGCCACGATCTCGGCGCGGGCGGCGACGTAGCCGCCGGAGGCGCCGCCGAGCGCCTTGCCGAGGGTGCCGGTGATGATGTCGACGCGGTCCATGACCCCGTGCAGCTCCGGGGTGCCGCGGCCGCCGGGGCCGACGAAGCCGACGGCGTGGGAGTCGTCGACCATGACCATCGCGTCGTAGCGGTCGGCGAGGTCGCAGATCTCCTGGAGGGGGGCGACGTAGCCGTCCATGGAGAAGACGCCGTCGGTGACGATCAGCTTGCGGCGGGCGCCGCCTGCGGCCGCCTCCTTGAGCTGGTGCTCCAGGTCGGCCATGTCGCGGTTGGCGTAGCGGAAGCGGCGGGCCTTCGACAGGCGGATGCCGTCGATGATCGAGGCGTGGTTGAGGGCGTCGGAGATCACCGCGTCCTCGGCGCCGAGGAGGGTCTCGAAGACACCGCCGTTGGCGTCGAAGCAGGAGGAGTAGAGGATCGTGTCCTCCTGGCCGAGGAACGCCGAGAGCCGCGCCTCCAGCTCCTTGTGCACCTCCTGCGTGCCGCAGATGAAGCGGACCGAGGCCATGCCGTAGCCCCAGCGGTCCAGGGCGTCCTTGGCGGCGGCGACCACCTCGGGGTGGTCGGCCAGGCCCAGGTAGTTGTTGGCGCAGAAGTTGAGGACCTCGCCGGGGGCGCCGCCGGAGGTGACGGCGACGGAGGCGCTCTGCGGGGTGCCGATGACGCGCTCGGGCTTGTGCAGTCCGGCGGAACGGATCTCGTCGAGGGTGGTACGGAGGTCCTCGCGGACGGTCTCGAACATGTGCGGTGCTCTCTTTCTCCTGTGTGCGGCGGCGGAGGGAGGGGGCCGGGCCCCGCCGGAGGGGGGAGGGTGGGCGGGGCCCGGCCGGAGGGAAATGGTCTGTGGGAGCGGCTGGTACCGGAACCGGGCGGAGCCGGTGGGCACGGAACGGAACGCCGGGAGCGCCACCGCCCGCGCGGGGCTGTGAACGACCAGGCACCCGCGAGCGCCCCAGGGCCGTTGCCGCCTCGACGCTACCGGCAGCCGGGGCAGCCTCGGCGACCCCAGCCACCGACGGCGCGGGGCCACTGCCGGCCTGACGCCACCGACGGCCCGGGGCAGTCTCGGTGACCCCGGCCATCGGCTGCCCCGGCGCCACCGGCGGCCCGGGGCTGTTGCCGGCCCGGCGGCGCCGACGGGCTCGGGGCCCCGCGCACGGGGGCGTGAGTACCCCCGGCCCCATCGGCAGCCGGGGCGGTCCCCGGCGGCCCGGTGCCATCGGCCCCGTCCGGCCGTTACCGACGGGCCCGTGCCCTGGGCGCGGGGCAACTTGCCCGGGGCACCGGCGGCCCGGTGCCATCGCCGTGCCGCCCGGGGCGGGCCGGGCTGCGCCGGGCCGGCCCGTACGGCCCGTACGGCGCGGCCGGCGCGTCGGCGGTCCGGTTATGCGGTCCAGTCGAGGATGATCTTGCCGCTGCGGGCGGTCGACGCCTCGTCGAACGCGGCCTCGAACTCCGTGTGCGCGTACCGGCCGGTGATGACGGGGCTGAGGTCCAGCCCGCCCTCCAGCAGCACCGTCATCGCGTACCAGGTCTCGAACATCTCGCGGCCGTAGATGCCCTTGATGGTGAGCATCGAGGTGACGACCTTGGCCCAGTCGACCGGGAAGCCCTGCGCGGGCAGGCCCAGCATCGCGATCCGGCCGCCGTGCGTCATGTTCGCGATCATGTCCTGCATCGCCTCGGCGCGGCCCGACATCTCCAGGCCGATGTCGAAGCCCTCGCGCAGCCCCAGCCGCGCCTGCGCGTCGGCGATCGTGGTGTTGCGGACGTCCACCGCGAGCGTGGCGCCCGCCTTGCGGGCGATCTCCAGCCGCTCGGGGCTGACGTCGGTGATGACGACGTTGCGCGCACCGGCGTGCTTGGCCACGGCCGCCGCCATGATCCCGATCGGGCCCGCGCCGGTGATCAGCACGTCCTCGCCGACCAGCGGGAACGACAGCGCGGTGTGCACGGCGTTGCCGAACGGGTCGAAGATCGCCGCCACGTCCAGGTCCACGGCGGTCCGGTGCACCCACACGTTCTGCGCGGGCAGGACCACGTACTCGGCGAAGGCGCCGTCGCGCCCGACGCCGAGCCCGATCGTGCTGCGGCACAGGTGACGGCGTCCGGCCAGGCAGTTGCGGCACTTGCCGCACACCAGGTGCCCCTCGCCGCTGACCAGCGCGCCGATCTCGATGTCCTGGACGTCCGCGCCGAGCGCCGCGACCTCGCCGACGAACTCGTGGCCGAGGACGAGCGGGGTCTTGACCGCGCCCTGCGCCCAGCCGTCCCAGGCGCGGATGTGGAGGTCGGTTCCGCAGATGCCGGTGCGGAGCACCTTGATCAGCACGTCGCCGGCGCCGTACTCGGGCTCGGGGACGTCCATGAGCCACAGCCCGGGCTCGGCCTTGTGCTTGACGAGTGCCTTCATGGGGGTGGCTCCAGGCATGCGGAAGGGTGCACCGCGGGCGTCGTGCGCGAGCGGTACGGGTGACGGGCACCAATCTGCCGACCGGGCCCTTGATCAGTCCATCGAGACTTTCTTAAGCGGGTCGACAGCGCAGCTTCACGCCTATGCTCCTCAGGTGACGGGGCGGGGGTCCCGGCAGTGTCCGGGGCAGGGGAACGGGGAGGTGGGGGGCGTGCCGAGTCTGCGCGGAAGGGCGCTTTCGGCCGCGCTGACGGCGGCGGGACGGCGAAGACGGTTCGCGAGCGCGGAGGCGGTCCGGACCCGGGTGGCGCGGGCGGCGCGCCGGCCCGCGTCGCACCTGCCGCCGCGCTCGCTGGGCCGGGTCGCCGAGGTGTCGCGGACCTTCGTGGGGGCCTGGCCGGTGTACGACTTCTCCCCGCTCGGGGGCGAACCCGCCGCGCAGGTGCTGTACGTGCACGGCGGCGGGTACGTCAACGAGCTGGTCCGGCCGCACTGGGCGCTGGTGCGGACCCTGGTGACCCGGGCCCGGGCGCAGGTCGTCGTACCGGCGTACATCCTGGCCCCGCGCGGCAGCGCCGACCGGACGGTGCCGGTCGCCGCCGATCTGCTGAGCGGCATGATCGCGAGCGCCGGCGCGGGCGGGACGGTGCTCGTCGGGGACTGCGCCGGGGCCGGGCTGGCGCTGGCCGCCGCGCAGCGGCTGCGGGAGCGCACCGTGGCGCAGCCGTCCCGGATCGTGCTGATCTCGCCCTGGCTGGACGTGAGCATGAGCCATCCGGACCAGCCGGCGATCGAGGCGGCGGATCCGGTACTGGCCCGGCCGGGACTGCTGGAGGCCGGCCGGCTGTACGCGGGCAACCTCGCCGCCGACGACCCCCGGGTGAGTCCGCTGCACGGGTCGTTCGCGGGTCTGGCGCCCCTGACCGTGTTCACGGGCACCCGGGACGTGCTGATCACCGACAGCCGGGAGCTGCTGCGCCGGGCCAGGGCGGTCGGCACCGAGGTGGAGTTCCACGAGGAGCCGGGGATGCCGCACGGCTACCCGCTGCTGCCGGTGCCGGAGGGGCGGGCGGCCCGCGACCGGATCGTGGAGCTGGTCAGGACGGCGGCCGGCCCGTGACGGCTCGCCCTCCGTCCCGCTCCGCCCGCCCTCCGTCCCGCTCCGCCCCCGCACCGGCCTGAACACCCGCCCGGGCCCCGGCCCGTGGCCCCGCCGCGCTACGCCGTGCACGTCATCAGCGAGCTGACCGGCCAGGCGCGGTACGCCGTCCAGTACGCCTCGTCCCGCACCGCGTCGGCCGGCGGGGGCCGGCCCGGCTGCCAGCCGACGGTGGAGAAGCCCGCCTCCACGGCCGCTTCGGCGAAGTCGGAGTGCGTCCACTCCCGGTACTCGAAGTGCTGCGGCGGTTCGGTGAGGAACTGCGCCTTCAGCAGCGGTGCGTCCCCGTCCGCGACCCGGTCCAGGATCCGCACCCCGTACGGCGACCAGTCCACCTCCGGGAACGCCCCGGCGTTGGGGACGATGGCCAGCAGCCGGCCGCCGGCCCGCAGGTTGGCGCGGATGGAGCGGAACATGGCGTGCAGCGCCGTCCGGTCGGGCGCGTGGTTGAAGAGGTACACGGCGGTGGCGAGGTCGAAGGGGCCGAGCTGTGGCATGCCGACCGCGTCGGCGACGACGTACTCGACGGCGGAGGACCCCTCGGGGTGCTCCGCCCGCGCCCGGCGGATGCGTTCGGGGCAGCTGTCGACGCCGACGGTGCGCCGGGCGCCGCCGCTCGCCAGCAGCCGGACGATGCCGCCGTGGCCGCAGGCCAGGTCGAGGGTGTCGAGGCCGTGGACCCCGCCGAGGGCGTCGAGCGCGGTGCACAGGGTGAAACCGTCCGCCACCGAGAAAGCCGTCGGGATCGTTGACGTGTCATACGGCTGTTGCATGTCCGCAAGCCTCCCCGGCCCGGCGAGGGGGACCGCCCCCGCACCGGGACCGTCCCCCGGACGGGGGAGGCGTTCGGGTCAGTGCGTACGGCGTACGGGGCGCCGCGCGCCCGGCGTCAGTGCGCGGCCGGGCGCGCGGTGAGCAGCTCCCGGGCGCAGCCGCGCAGCCAGGCGTGCGCCGGGTCGGCGTCGTGGCGGGGGTGCCAGGCCATGCCGAAGGGCAGGGCCGGCAGATCGAGCGGGATCCGGAAGGTCTCCAGTCCGAGGCCGGCGGCGAGCGGCGCGGCCTGGGTGGTGAGCAGCCCGACGAGGTCGCTCTCGCGCAGGACGAACAGGGAGGCGGGGAAGGTTCCGACGCTGCCGACCACCCGCCGGGTCAGGCCGAGTTCGGCGAGCGCGGTGTCGACGGGGCCTTCGAGGCGGCCGCGCCGGGAGGCGATCAGGTGGTCGGCGGCGGCGAACCGGCGGGCGGTGAGCCGTCCCCCCAGCAGCGGGTGCCCGGGGCGTACGACGCCCACCATGAGCTCGTCGGAGAGGTGCTCGACGCGTACCTCGGGGGAGCGGGTGTCGACGACGCCGAGTTCGAGGTCGGCCATGCCCTCGCGCAGGGCGGGCACGTCGACGTGGCTCTCCGACAGGAAGCGCAGCCGCACCCCGGGGGCCTCGCGCGCGATCCGGGTGAACAGGGTGGCCCCGGACACGGCGGTGAAGGCCTCGTTGGCCAGCACGGTGAAGGTGCGGGTCAGGGTGGCCAGGTCCACCTGGCCGCCGGTCAGGAAGAGCGCGCGGGCCCGCTCGACGACGGCCTTGACCTCGCACTGGACGGCGAGGGCGTGCGGGGTGGGGACCATGGTCCGGCCGGCGCGGACCAGCACGGGGTCACCGAGGGCCTTGCGGATGCGGCCGAGGGTGCGGCTCATGGCGGGCTCGGACAGGTGCAGGCGGGCCGCCGCCCTGGAGACGCTCGACTCCTCCAGGAGGACGTCCAGGGCGACCAGCAGGTTCAGGTCCATCCCGGATTGCGTCACGCGCATTCATCCCTTGCAGAACTTGCACTGGAAAGCAGGTCAGCCCAACCCTACGGTGAGCGGCGGGACATGAGTCCCCCGCCCGAGCCCGATCCTGACTCCGAGGAGGAGCCTTGCTCCGCCATGCCGACATACAGGACCGGGCCGTGCCCGGGCCGGCTCCCACGCTGACCCGCGCCACCCTGCTGGTGCTGTGCGCCTGCGTCCTCGTCGCGCAGGCGATGGTGGCGGCCGTCAACCTGCTGATCCCGCAGCTCGCCGCCTCCACCCTGCACCCCACGCCCGGCCAGCTGCTCTGGGCCGTCGACGCGTACGTCATCGTCTTCGCCGCGCTGCTGATCCCGGCCGGGGCGCTCGGCGACCGCTACGGCCGCAAGGGCGCCCTGATGTCCGGGCTCGGCCTGTTCGCGGCGGGCGGCGCGGTCAGCGCGCTCGCCACCACCCCGGCCGTGCTGATCGCCGGGCGCGGCCTGTGCGGGGCCGGGGCGGCGCTGATCATGCCGGCCACGATGTCCGTCCTGGTCCACCTGAGCCCGCCCGAGCGGCGCGCCCAGGCCCTGGCCACCTGGACGCTGACCATCGGCCTCGGGGGCCTGACGGGCAACATCGGCGGCGGCCTGGCCGGCCAGTACCTGACCTGGCGGGCGCTGTTCTGGGCCGTCGTCCCGCTCGGCGGGCTGCTCGCACTGATCGTGGCCCGCGCGGTCCCCCGTACTCCCTCGCGGCCCGACGCGTCCGTCGACCCCCTGGGCGCGGCGCTGCTCGCGGGCGCGCTGCTCGCCGTGGTCTACGGGATCATCGAGGGCCCGGGCTTCGGCTGGGGTTCGGTGCGCGTGCTGAGCGCCTTCGGCGCCGGTGCGGCGCTGCTCGCCGCCTTCACCCTGTACGCGCTGCGCGCCGCGGCCCCGCTGCTGGACCCGCGGATCTTCCGGTCCCCGAAGCTGCGGGCCGGGACGCTCGGCATCGGTACGGGCTTCTTCGGGCTGTTCGCGCTCTTCTACGTGAACCCCCAGTACCTCCAGTACGCCAAGGGCTTCTCCCCCGCGATGGCCGGGCTGGCGATCATCCCGGTGACCACGGGCCTGGCCGTGATGCCCAAGCTGGGCGCCCGGCTGGCGCAGCGGACCGGGCCGAGGCTGCCGATCGGCGTAGGTCTCGCCATGGTCGGCGCGGGGCTGCTGCTGCTCTCCACGGTCGACAAGGACACCCCGTACCTCGTGTACGCCGTCTACCTGCTGGTGATGTCCGCCGGGGCCGGGCTGAGCGCGCCCTCGCTGACCCTGACCGTGGTCGCCGAGCTGCCGGCCCACCAGGCGGGCCTGGGCTCCGGGCTGAACACCGCCGCCCGCGAGATCGGCGCCGCGCTGGGCGTGGCGGTGTTCGGCACCGTGCTGGCCTCCCGCTTCCACGGGGACCCTCGGGACCCGGCGCAGGTCACCGCGTTCACCGATGCCATGGGGGTGGCGCTGGGCACGGTGGGCGTGGTGGCGCTGCTGGCCGCGGCCACCGTGACGATGGGCTACCGGGAGCGGGCCGCCGCGAGCTGACCCCCCGGGGCCCCGGGGCCTCCCGGGGCCTCGCAGGGGCCCGGGGCCTCGCAGGGGCCCGGGGCCTCGCCTGGGCCTCCCGGACCTCCCGGGGCCTCCCGGACCTCCCGGGGCCTCGCAGGGCCTCCCGGGCCTCCCGGTGGCCGCGCCGCCGGCTCCCGGCGTGCGGGTGCGCCGCGCGGGCCCCAGGGCGCATCCTGGCTGTGTGACGGCGAGACCGGACAGCGGCGGCGGCCCCGCCCCCGACCCCACGACCCAGGTGCTCGCACGGGCCGTGGTGGATGCGGTGGAAGCCGTCGGCGGGTACGCGGGCGGGGTGTACCTGCGCTCCGGCACCCAGGGCCTGCTGCGGATCGCTGTGATCGCGGGGCTGCCCGGGCGGCTGTTCCGGCCGTGGTGGCGGCTCCACGTGAACCGCCCGTACCCGGCCGGCGAGGCGTACCGGTCGGGCCAGTCGGTGCTGCTGCCCGACGCGGAGACGTCCATGCGGAGGTTCCCGCAGCTGGTGGCCGGGCTGCCGTTCCCGTTCGCCTCGCTGTACGAGCCGGTCGTCGCCGGGCCGGAGCGGCTGGGCGTGCTGTTCGTCCTGCGCGACGCGACCCCGGGCATCGCCATCTCGGCCCACGACCGGGAGGCGTTGCGGGCCATCTCCGAGCGCCTGGCCGGGGAGCTTTCGGCGCTCGCCGCGGACGGGGCGCCGCTGGTGTGGGAAGGCGACCCGGTGTACGCCCCGTCGCCGCCCCGGGACAACGACGCCCGCGAGGCCGTGGACCGGCTCACGCAGGCGGTGCTGTCGCTGGACCGGCAGGGCAGGATCCGCTACGTCAGCGCCCCCGCGCGGGAGCTGCTCGGCCCCGATGGGGCGGGGCTGAGCGGGCGGCTCCTGTGGGAGGCGCTCCCCTGGCTCGGCCACCCCGCGTACGAGGACCACTTCCGGGCCGTGTTCCTGGCCCACGCGCCCGTGCTCTTCCCGGCCCGGCGCGGCCGGCTGCCCTCCGGGGAGTGGCTCTCGATCGGCCTGTACCCCGGGCGGGACGGGGTGACCGTGACCATCGCGTCCACCGATCCGCCCGCCTACGCGCCCTCGTCGATGGTCCGGCCGGGCGCCGGGCTGGGTTCGCCGGCCGACCGGGCGTCCGCCATGTACCGGCCGGTGGCCCTCGCCATCGCGCTCACCGAGGCGGTGACGGCCCGCCAGGTCTCGGCGGTGGTCACGGAGGAGCTGCTGCCGGCCTTCGGCGGCCGCCAGTTGGCGATCTACCTGCTCAACGAGCGCCATCTGTACCTGGCGTGGGAGACCGGGTTCCCGCAGGGCTTCCTCGACCGGTTCGACGGGGTGGCGCTCGACGTGCGGCTGCCGGGGGTGGAGACCCTCACCACCGGCCGGCCGATGTTCTTCGAGTCGATGCAGCACCTGGCCGCGGCCTATCCGGGGATCCCGCTGGACTCCCACGTCGGGGCGCGCGCCTTCCTTCCGCTGATCGCCTCGGGCCGGCCGGTCGGTTCGTGCATCCTCGGGTTCGACTCCCCGCGCGGCTTCAGCCCCGAGGAGCGTACGGTGCTGACCGCGCTGGCCGGCCTGATCGCGCAGGCCCTGGAGCGGGCCCAGCGCTACGACACCGAGGCCGCGCTGGCCCGGGGGCTCCAGGCGGCGCTGCTGCCGAACCGGCTGCCGGTATTCGAGGACGTGGTCACGGTGGGCCGGTACCTGCCCGGCACCGTCGGCATGGACGTGGGCGGCGACTGGTACGACGTCATCGAGACGGGCCCGGGCATGCTGGCCCTGGTCATCGGGGACGTCCAGGGACACGGGGTGGCGGCCGCCGCGACCATGGGCCAACTGCGCAGCGCGGTACGGGCCTTCGCGCTCAGCGGCAACACCCCGGAGCAGATCGTGCGCGGCACCAACCGGCTGCTGATCGACTTGGACCCCGGCCAGTTCGCGAGTTGCTGCTACGTGTCGCTCGACCGGGAGTCGGGCCGCGCGTGCGCCGTCCGGGCCGGGCACCCCCAGCCGCTGCTGCGGCACCCCGACGGGCGGACGCGGGTGCTGGACCTGCCGGGCGGGGTGGTGCTCGGCGTCGACGCGGACGCCGCGTACCCGGTGACGGAGCTGATGCTGGAGCCGGGTGCGGTGCTCGCCCTGTACACCGACGGGCTGGTGGAGATGCCGGGCACGGACATCGACGACGGGGTGGAGCGGCTGCGGGCCTCGCTGGCCGCGGCCGCTCCCGTCCCGCTCACGGAGACGGCCGACCGGCTGATCAGCGAAGCGGGAGACTCCGCCGACCGGCCGGACGACATCGCGCTGCTGCTGGCCGCCCGCATCCCCGATCCGGCGTAGGCACCGGCGGCGCGGGGACCAACGCCTCGGGGTCCGGCGTCGCAGGGGCTAACGCGGGGCCGTCAGCCGCGCGTCCAGTGACCCGGGCAGTCCCCGCGGGGCGGCCTGGCGGCCGGTCGCCGGCGCGCTCGTACCGCACAGGGCCTGTTCGCGCAGGCGGTCGATGGCCGCGTCGATCGGGTGCGGCACCGGTGCGCCGTTCGCGTCGGCGCGCTGGTACCCCGACAGGTTGTACCCGGCGGCGAACTGCCGCTCGCCGTCCGCGCTGGACATGGCCTGGGTGCTCGCCCCGAAGACACCGCCGTCATGGCCCCAGGCGGGGCCGCACGGCGTGTCCGTGCTGTAGATGCCGAGGCCGTAGCGGATCACCACGGCTCCGTCGGGGCCCTTGACCGGCACCGTGGTGCGCATCTCGCGCAGCTGGGCGGCGGGCAGCAGGTCTCCCTGGAGCAGCGCCCGGTAGAAGGCGTTGAGGTCCTGGGTGGTCGAGATCAGGGCCCCGGCGGTGCCGGCCATGGTCATGTTGTACTCGCTGTAGTCGCGCGGCGGGTCGATCAGCCCGCGCAGGTTCTCGTACATCCGGGAGTGCGGTCCCCTGATGACCGGGTCCGTCCCCGGGAAGTAGGTGTGGCGCAGCCCCGCCGCGCGGATCACGTCGCGGGTGATGACGCGCTCGGGGTCCTCGCCGGTGACCTTCCGCAGCAGCTCGCCGAGCAGCAGGTAGTTGGTGTTCGAGTAGGACCAGTCCGTGCCGGGTTCGAAGAGCTGCGGCAGGTTCACCCCGTACCCGATCAGGGTGGCGGGCCGCAGGGTGCGGTAGCGGAAGTCGTCCAGGCTCTTCGGGGAGTTCTCCTTCAGCGACGGGAACGCCTCGATGACGTAGTCGTCGATGCCGCTGGTGTGGTTCAGCAGCATCCGCACGGTGATCTTGCGGCCGCGCTCCCCCGGGACGAGGCCGGGCAGGTAGTCGCCGACCGGCCGGTCGAGCCCGATGCGGCCGCGGGCGCTCTGCTGGAGCACGGCCGTGGCGGTGAAGGTCTTGGTGATGCTGCCGACCCGGTGCCGCATGTCGGGGGTGGCGGGCCGCCGCGTATCGACGTCGGCGAAGCCGGTGGCCCCGGTCCACCGGGCGCGGCCGTCGCGGACGCTGCCGTACGCCCCGTACATGCCGGCCTCGTGGACGGCGTCCAGCCGCCGCTGGAGGGCCTCGCGGTCCAGCCCCCCGGCCGTCGGGGACGGGGAGGCGGTGGCCGTCCCGGCCCCGGAGCCGGTGGCGGCGCTCGCGGCCGGGGCGACCCCGGCCAGCAGGGACAGTACGACGGCGGCGGCCGCCCCGGTGGTGCGTAACGCGGGTCCTCGGCCTCGGCGCGTGAGGCGCATGGGTGTCTCCCCCCGGTCGACGCCCCGTGCGGGGCGTCCGGACGATCTTCGGTCGCCTCCGATTCTTGTCCCCGGCGGCCGCGCCCCCATCGGCCGCCGGGACGATCCCGGCGCGCGCCGCGTAAGACCCGGGTAGCAGACGCGCCTCCCCCGTTCGGGTCTCTTGACACCATCGAGTCGGCAAAGCGGAGGGAAATTTACCCGCGGGCAGCTGCGGTTCCCGCACCCCGCGTCGGTGCAGCGTTTACACGGCCTTAACACCGAGAACAGGGGTCTCACGGGGGGCAGAGCGATGGAATCCGCACATGAACAGCTATTGACCTGCGGATCTCGCGGAGATTCCATATCGGCCCGGGAGCCGCTCACACACTTGCTCACCACCGCCTCGGAGGCGATACCGCTCCCGCGCTCATTCACCGCATCTGCCGATCGGAACCACGTACCGATGTCTGACACGATCAGCGCACCACAGGCCCTCGCTCCCGCCACCGGGCCCACCCCGCAGAAGCTCAAGCGTTCCATCGGGGTCGTCGGCGGGACACTGCTCACGCTCTCGTGCGTGACGCCCGCCTCCACCCTCTTCGTCGTCGTGCCCGACCTGTTCGCCAGTCTCGGCACGTGGACCGCCCTCACCATCGCGATCGGCTCGCTGCTCTGCGTCGGCGTGGCGTTCTGCTACTCCGAGCTCGGCACGCTGATCCCCAGCGCGGGCGGCGAGTACGCGATCGTCTCCACCCTGGCGGGCCGGCTCGCCGGCTGGCTGGTGTTCGTGCTGTCCCTGCTGGTCGTGATGATCGTGCCGCCCGTGATCGCCATGGGTACGGCCGACTACCTGGCCCCGATCATCGAGATACCGGCTCCGGTCGCGGGCGGCGGCGTGATGCTGCTCGCCACCCTCGCCGGCCTGCTGGACCTGCGGGCCAACGCCTGGATCACCGGCATCTTCCTGGTGCTGGAAGTGGTCGCGGCCGCGCTCGTCGCCGTCCTCGGGTTCGCGCACGGCGAGCGCGGGGCCGACGCCCTCGTGCACGGCACGGCCGCGGCGGAGGGCGGGGGCACCTCCACCGTCACCGCGATGATGGTCGTCTCCGGCCTGGCGATCGCCCTGTTCATCACCCAGGGGTTCTCCACCGCCGTCTACCTCTCCGAGGAACTGGAGAACCCCCGGCGCAACGTGGCCCGGACGGTGCTCGCCACCCTCGCCATCTCCACCGCCGTCATCCTGGTCCCGGTCATCGCCATCACGGTCGGCGCCCCCGACCTGGACGCGCTGGCCGCGGGCGACCTCGGCGGGATGGTCACCGCCTGGTCCAACTCGGCCGTCGGCACCTTCGTCAGCCTCTGCGTCGCCCTCGCCATCGTCAACGCCGGCATCGTCATGGTGATCCAGAACTCGCGCGTGCTGTTCGCCTCCGCCCGCGACAAGGCCTGGCCCGAGCCCGTCAACAACGCGCTGTCGCGGCTCGGCCGGTTCGGCTCGCCGTGGGTGGCCACGCTGCTCGTCGGCGTGCCGGGCGCGGCGCTGTGCTTCGTCAACCTCGACACCCTGTACGGGGTCACCGGTGTCTCGGTGACCGGCATGTACCTGCTGGTCGCGGTGGCCGCGCTGTTCAGCCGGCGCGGGGCGCACCGCGAGGCGGCCGCCTGGCGGATGCCGCTGTGGCCGGCCGTGCCGGTGGTGCTGATCGCCGTACTCGCGTACATCCTGACGCAGCAGGAGACCCAGTACCTGCTGTGGACGGGCGGGATCACCGCCGTGGCCACCCTGTACTGGGCCCTGTACCTGCGGCCGCGGCAGGACAGCCGCTGGCTGGTCAGCATCCCGGAGGACGGCCAGGACACCGCCTCGGCGTGAGCGGCGGCACCGGCGGCACCGGCGGGGCCGGCGGGCCCGCCGGTGCCGCCCATCCGGACGGCGGGCTCGACACCCTGGCCGCGGAGCTCGCCGGATACCTGCCGGCCGGGGCGCCGCCCGGCCCGGACCACCTCGGCCTCTGGCGGCGCGGGGGTCAGCCGGCGGCCGGGTGGCCGGGGACCTCCGCGCTCAGGGTGAGCGCCGTGTTCACCAGGCCGATGTGGCTGAACGCCTGCGGGAAGTTGCCCAGTTGGCGTCCGGCGACGGCGTCGTACTCCTCGGCGAGCAGCCCGACGTCGTTGCGTACCGACAGGAGGCGCTCGAACAGTTCCCGCGCCTCCTTCTGGCGGCCGGTCAGGTGCAGCGCGTCGGCCAGCCAGAACGAGCAGGCGAGGAAGGCCCCTTCGTCACCGGGCAGCCCGTCCACGGACGGGCCCTCGGTGCTGTAGCGGCGGAGCAGACCGCTGCGGCCGAGTTCCAGGCGCACCGCGTCGACCGTGCCGATGACGCGCGGGTCGTCGGGCGGCAGGAATCCGACCCGCGGGATGAGCAGGGTGGCCGCGTCGAGCTCGCTGGAGCCGTAGTACTGGGTGAAGGTGTTGCGCTCGGGGTCGAAGCCGTTCTCGCAGACGTCGCGGTGCACCTCCTCCCGCATGGTCCGCCAGCGCTCGGCATCGCCCGGGAGCGTGGGGTCGCCCTCCAGGGTCCGCACCGCCCGGTCGGCGGCGACCCAGGCCATCACCTTGGAGTGCACGAAGTGGCGGCGCGGGCCGCGTACTTCCCACAGCCCCTCGTCGGGCCGGCGCCAGTTGTCCCCGAGGAAGTCCAGGAGCGCGAGCTGGATCCGCCAGGCGTGCCTCTCCATCGGGATCCCGGCGCACCTGGCCAGGTACAGCGAGTCGAGGACCTCCCCGTACACGTCGAGCTGGAGCTGGTCCACGGCGGCGTTGCCGACCCGGACGGGCGCGGAGGAGGCGTACCCGCGCAGCCACGGCAGTTCGGCCTCGGGGATCCGCCGCTCGCCCGCGATCCCGTACATGATCTGCAGGTCGGCGGGGTCTCCGGCGATCGCCCGCAGCAGCCACCGGCGCCAGGCGCGGGCCTCGTCCTGGAAGCCGGTCGCGAGGAGCGAGCCGAGGGTGAGGGTGGAGTCGCGCAGCCAGCAGTAGCGGTAGTCCCAGTTCCGGACGCCGCCGAGTTCCTCGGGCAGGGAGGTGGTCGCGGCCGCGGCGATCCCGCCGGTCGGGGCGTAGGTGAGGGCCTTGAGGGTGATCAGGGAGCGGGTCACGGCCTCCCGGTAGGGGCCCTCGTAGGTGCACTGGGCGCTCCACTCGCTCCAGTCGGCGACGGTCTGCTCCAGCGCCGCGTACGGGTCGACGGGCTCGGGGCGCGGTTCGTGCGAGGGGTGCCAGGTGAGGACGAAGGCGACGCGCTCCCCGGCGGTGACGGTGAACTCGGAGCGGGTGCTGTTGGCCTCGCCCCAGGTGCGCACGGGCGGCTCGCTGCGGAACCAGGCGGAGTCCGGGCCGGCGACGGCGACCCGGTCGTCGCCGGAGCGGCGGACCCAGGGCACGACGTGCCCGTAGTCGAAGCGCAGGCGCAGCACGCTCAGTACGGTGACCTCGCCCGAGATCCCCTCGACGATCCGCATCACATCGGGTGCGCTGTCGCGCTGCGGCATGAAATCGATGACCTTGAACGCGCCTCCGTCAGGGGTCTCCCAGTACGACTCCAGGACCAGCGAGCCGTCCACGTAGGACCGCCGGGTGCACCGCTCGCCCTCGGCGGCCCCGGCCGGGGCGATGCGCCAGTGGCCGTTCTCCTTGTCGCCGAGGAGCGCGGCGAAGCAGGCGGACGAGTCGAAGCGCGGCAGGCACAGCCAGTCGACGGACCCGTCGCAGCCGACGAGTCCGCTGGTCATGAGGTCGCCGATGAGTGCGTAGTCTTCGATGGGTTGGGTCATCTGTGCGCTTTTCCCGCGAATGCCCGGGCCCAATCAGCGCGGGACCCGGGCACCTTCTGACGCGGAGGCGCACTAGCTCCGGACGAGGACCATGACGAAGCCGAGGACGATGCCGAGGGCGAGGGCGGCGGCTCCGTGGGCGAGACGGTGGCCGCGCAGTACGGGCAGGAAGCGGTCGACCGCGTACCGGCCGGGGCCGGTGAGGGTGAGGGCCGCGGCGCCGGTGGTGAGCAGCAGCTCGTACTCGATGCCCTCCGGCGCGAAGAACGAGCCGGTGCCGTGGACGGCGATGGCGTTGATCATGGTGCCGACGATCGCGGCGCCGGCGAGCGGGGTGAGCAGCCCGAGGGCGAGGCCGAGGCCGCCCAGGGTTTCGGTGAGCCCGGCGACGGCCGCCATGGCCTCGCCTGCGGGGTAGCCGGAGGCTTCGAAGAATTTGCCGGTGCCGCTGATGCCGCCGCCGCCGAACCAGCCGAAGAGCTTCTGGCTGCCGTGGGCGGCCATGGTGAGGCCGAGGACGAGGCGGAGGAGGAGCAGGCCGACGTCGTGGCCGGGGGTGGACAGGGTGGTCAGGGCGGATACGGCCGGTGCGTTGGCCTGCGACTTCGTCGGGGTGACGGAGGGGCTGGTCATGGTGGGGGCCTTCCGGACGGGGTGGGAGTTGTTCAAATTCAAACCGTTGGGGCGACCCTAACCAGTCGGGCCGAGTGATTCAAATTGGAACAACCCATGTAGTCTGGGTCCATGGCTGAGACGAGATGGCTGAACGAGCGCGAGATGCGCGCCTGGAGCGGATTCCTGGCCGCGTCCGCGCTGGTGAACCGCCGCCTCGACCAGCAGCTCAAGGATGACTCAGGACTCTCGCACCCGCAGTACGAGATCCTCGTCCGGCTGGCCGCCGCCCCGGAGCGCGAGCTGCGGATGACCGAGCTGGCCAACGGGCTGATCAACTCCAAGAGCGGGCTGACCTACCAGATCACCCAGATGGAGAAGGCGGGCCTGGTCCGCCGCCGCAGCTGCCCCTCCGACGTCCGCGGGGTGTTCGCCGTCCTCACCGAGGCCGGCCGCGCCCGCCTGGACGAGGCCGCGCCCGGGCACGTGGCGACGGTGCGGGAGATCCTCGTGGACGTGCTCACGCCGGAGCAGCTGGACGCGCTGGCGGACGGGCTGGGCGAGGTCGGCCGGCGCCTGCGGGAACAGGGCGCCTGAGGACGGACGGGTCGCCCGTGGGGGCAGCGGCCCCCGAAGGGGTATAGGGACGTCATGGATGGCAAGGCCTGGTTCACCGTCGCCGCGATCGTCGCCCTCGGGCTGGCGGTCGCGGCGGCCGTACTGTTCGTACGGGTCCTCAAGACGCGCCGGCTGCTGGTGGACTCGGGGATCCCGCTGCGGGACAAGGCGCTGTTCTGGGTGGCGGTGATCTACACGGTCTCGCCTGCGGACCTGATCCCCGACCCGGTGTACCTCGACGACATCGGGGTCCTGCTACTGGCCCTGCGCTCCCTCCAGGCGGCCGCGGCGGCGGCCCGGCCCGCGAAGGGGCCGGACGGGGTCTGACACGCGGATCGGGCGGCCGGAGGGTCGGCCGCGGAACACCGGACCGGGGCCCTTGGGCCGATCAGGTGACCGCGGCCGGACGGGGCCCGCCGGTGTGCCGGGCGGCGCGCTGGGACGCCCGGCACACCGGCCCGCCAGGCGCCCTAGGGACGGGGGGCGGGGCACACCTGCCAGGCGAGGTGGTAGAGGGTGCTGACACTGGCGTCCGTGGAGTCCATCGCCATGAAGCTCGTGACGGCCTGCGGGTTCGAGGTGCCGGCATTCACCCGCAGCTCGGTATTGATGTTGAAGTTTCGTTTCTCACCGCACGGCGCCCAGACCAGATCGGCGTATTCCGTCTTGTCGGAGGTCTGCCAGTTGTCGTTGAGCGGTCCGCTGAACTGATGCGTCCGCTGCGAGGTCTGCGGCATTCCCTGGAAGTAGTAGTTCGCCCTTTCCTGGCCCCAGGCCCCCGGCTGGAGAAATGCGAATCCCCGGTAGTCCGCCTGGACGATCGCGTAGGTGAATCCCGAGGGGACGTGCACGCGGAGATTGAGCTGGCAGTTCTTGCGGAAGGCCGTGGGCGGGGCGCCGGGACCGACCTGCGCGAGGTACTCGCTGTACGTGACGGTGAAGGCGGTGTTGTCCGGCGCGACGGCGACCTCGGCGGTGCCCTCACGGCAGCCGGAGCCGTTCACCGTGGCGAGTTCGATCACGATCTTGTCCGGCGGGACCGTGATGGGCGGCCGGTGGCCGGCGGCTCCGGCCGGCGCCGCGGCCGTGGCGGCCAGCACGGCCGCCGCCGCGGCGGCGAGGAGGGTGCGGGACAGGGAATGGGACATCGTGTCGCTCCTGACCATGAGTCGGGTTCCGTGCGCTCGCACCGCGTCAGACCGCGGGGCATTCCTTCCACGCGAAGTGGTAGACCGTGCTGACGCTGCCGTCCGTCGAGTCCATGCTCATGAAGCTCAGGGCCTGCGGGTTCGAGGTCCCCGCGTAGACGCGGAGTTCGGTGTTGACGTTGAGGTTGCGCTCCTCGCCACAGGGGGCCCAGACCAGGTCCGCGTACTCCGTCTGGTCGCTCGCCTGCCAGTTGTCGGTGTACGGGCCGGTGAACTGGTGGGTGGCGCGGGCCGACTGCGCCATCCCCTGGAAGTAGTAGTTGGCGCGCTCCTGACCGAAGGCCCCGCGCTGGAGGTGCGCGAAGCCGCGGTAGTCGGCGCGGGCGATGGCGTACGTGAACCCCTGGGGCACGTGGACCTGGAGGGCGAGCTGGCAGTTCTTGCGGAACTCCGTGCCGCCGGAGCCGGCGCCCGCCTGGGCCAGGTAGTCGCTGTACGTGACGGTGAACGCGGTGTTGTCGGAGGCCGTGGCCACGCTCGCGGTCCCCTGCGGGCACCCCGATCCGTTGACCCCGACCACGTCGACGGTGATTCTTCCGGGCGGGTTGTAGGCCGTTTCGGCCTGGGCGGGCAGGGCGACGGCGGAAAGCACCGCGACCGCCGCGCCGATGGTGATCCTGCGCAGCAACATCGCTGTTTCTCCATTTCATCCGGACCGGCCTAAATTGGCGTGGTCATGCCACCACGGATGAAGTCCGGCCGGGAAGGGCCCGAAATGGACAACACCTTCCCGGCCGCGACCCCTGGCCGGATTCCGCGACCCACCGAAAACCGCCGGACCCGGCCGTTATCGGCCCGGGCCTCGGCGGCGAAGCGAGACCCGGCGTCCGCCCGGCCCGCCGGCGGTCCGCGCCGGGGCCGGAGCGAAGGCGCGATCGCGCCGCCGCCCGCCCTCCGGCCGGGGCCGTCCCGCTGACCGTAGGGTGGGGTGGGACCGGCCAGGCGATGTGAGGCGAGGAGATCCGGTGCGTGACACAGACTTCTTCCGACGCTGGATGACGGCCACGGCGGCCGCCGTGGAACGGGAAGCGGACCGGCTGACCGAACTCGACTCCCCCATCGGCGACGCCGACCACGGGAGCAACCTGATGCGCGGGTTCACCGCGGTACGGGCGGCCCTGGGGGCGGAACCGCCGCAGACACCGGGCTCGGTGCTCCAGCTGGCGGGGCGGACCCTGATCTCCACGGTCGGCGGGGCGTCCGGCCCGCTGTACGGGACGCTGCTGCGGCGGACCGGCAAGGAACTCGGCGAGGCCGCGGAGGTCTCCGACGAGGCGGTGCGGCAGGCGCTGTACGCGGGCGTGGGAGCGGTGGCCCAGCTGGGCGGCGCGGCGCCGGGCGACAAGACGATGCTGGACGCGCTGGTGCCGGGGGTGGCGGCGCTCGGCACCTCGTACCGGGCGGCCGCGGACGCGGCGGAGAACGGCGCGCTGGCGACGGTGCCGATGCTGGCCCGCAAGGGCCGTGCCAGCTACCTGGGCGAACGGAGCATCGGGCACCAGGACCCGGGGGCGACCTCGTCGGCGCTGCTGCTGGGCGCGCTGGCGGAGGTGGCCGGATGACGGCGGCGGCAGCGGTGGTCGGGGTCGTGCTGGTGTCGCACAGCGCGGCGGTGGCGGAGTCGGTGGCCGCGCTGGCCGCCGGCCTGGCGGCGGGGGGCGCGGTGGCCCCGATCGCGGCGGCGGGCGGCACCGCCGACGGCGGTCTCGGCACGAACGCGGACCGCGTCGTGGCGGCGGCGCGGGAGGTAGACCGGGGAGCCGGGGTCGTACTACTGGTGGACCTGGGCAGTTCGGTGCTGACGGTGAAGGCGCTGCTGGCGGAGGGCGACCTGCCGGAAGGCGCCCGCCTGGTGGACGCGCCGTTCCTGGAGGGCGCGGTGGCCGCGGTCGTCGCGGCCTCCACGGGCGCCCCCCTGGACGCGGTCGCCGCCGCGGCCACGGAAGCCTACGACTACCGCAAAGCCTGACCCCGCCCCGGGCGCCCGCGAAGCCCGGCCCGCCGCGCCCCGGCGCCCGCAAGGCCTGACCCGGCCCCGGGGGTCCGCAAAGCCCGGCCCGCCGGGGCCCGGCGCCCGCGAAGCCGGGTCCGCCCTCCGGGCGAGCCACCCCGCGACGGGCCGGGCTGCGCCCCGGCGCGCGGCGGGCGGGGCGAAGCCCGCGCACGGCCGCCGCCACCGGCGCCATCAAGCCGTAGCCGACCCGACCCGGCCACGCCGGCGCAAACCAGCCCCGCCGGCGTTTGAGGCGCGGCGGTTCGGGGGCCGGCCCCCGACGACGGCGCCGCGGGCGAGGACCGGTTCCGCCCCGCCGGGGCCCGGCCTAGCGGGCTCGCAGGGAGTCGATTTCGCGGCGTTCGCGCTTGGTCGGGCGCCCGGCCCCACGGTCGCGCGTACCGACCACCGCGGCCTCGACGGGAGTCGGCGGCGGCGGGCTGTTGTCGATCAGGCATTCGGCCGCCACCGGCGGACCCACCCGCTTCGACACCGGCCGCTTCACGACCACGATCCGCTCGCGCCCCGCGTGGTACAGCCGGACCTCGTCCCCGGCCCGCACCGACTGCGCCGGCTTCGCGCGTTCCCCGTTGACCCTCACATGGCCCGCCCGGCAGGCGGTCGCCGCGATCGCGCGCGTCTTCGTCAGGCGCACCGACCAGATCCACGCGTCCACCCGCGCCGAACCGGATTCCGATCCCGTCCCTGTTGATTCGTCAGCCATGCCTCGACTTTAGCGAGCCGGACCCCCAGAACCGGAACGAGTTTTGGCGGATTCGACAATCCGCATCGCATCTGCCATGTGGATTATCCCAATCGAATTGCAAATGCGGCACGCGTGCCCCTACCTTGTCGCACATGCAGTCCTACACCATCGGACAGGCGGCGCGCCTGCTTGGAGTCAGCCCGGACACCGCCCGCCGCTGGGCCGACGCCGGCCGGGTCGTGACCCATCGCGACGACGCCGGCCGGCGCTTGATCAACGGCCGCGACCTGGCCGCTTTCTCCGTCGAGGTGGGCCAGGGCGCCCACAACGACGACGGCGAGCCGTACACCTCGGCCCGCAACGCCTTCCCCGGCATCGTCACCGCCGTCAAGCTCGGTGACGTCGCCGCCCAGGTCGAGATCCAGGCCGGTCCCCACCGTCTGGTCTCCCTGCTCACCCGTGAGGCCGTCGAGGAGCTCGGGCTGGAGGTCGGCATGCGGGCCACCGCCCGCGTGAAGTCCACCAGCGTGCACATCGACCGCACCTGACCCGAAATCCGAATTCAGATTTCCGGATACCGGATCCGCGCCCGCGGGCCCTCGGCCCGCAAGCCCGCGATACCGCTCGGCACCACCCCGCGTCTCCACCCGCTCCGCCCGTCACCGGCGCGGGTCACCACCGCGCGACCCGGCATCCGGCCGGCCGCCGACCCCCGACCGAGGAGCACCAGCCCATGTCCCCGACCCTGACCGGCCGCCGCGCCGCCGCCGCCCTCTCCGCCGCCCTGCTCGTCCCCGTCCTCGCCGCGTGCGGCGGCGAGGACAAGAAGACCGACGCCGCCGCCTCCCCGAGCGCCGCCGCGTCCGCCTCCGGCGGGGCCAAGGCCGCGAACCTCACCGTCCTCGCCGCCTCCTCCCTCACCGACGTCTTCAAGACGGCGGGCGCCGCCTACGAGAAGGCGCACCCGGGCACGAAGGTCACCTTCTCCTTCGCCGGTTCGCAGGAGCTCGCCGCCCAGGTCAAGCAGGGCGCCCCCGCCGACGCGCTGGTCACCGCCGACACCAAGACGATGGACGGCCTGAAGACCGAGGTGAACGACCCGACGGTCATCGCCAAGAACCGCCTGGTCATCGCCACCGCCAAGGGCAACCCGTTCAAGGTCGACGAGCTGAAGGACCTGGCCGACAGCAAGATCAAGGTCGTGCTCGCCGCGCCCGAGGTGCCGGTCGGCCGCTACAGCAAGCAGGTCCTCGACGCCCAGAAGATCGAGGTGAAGCCGGTCTCCCAGGAGCCCAACGTGCGCGCCGTGCTGAGCAAGGTCGAGCTGGGTGAGGCCGACGCCGGTCTCGTCTACAAGACCGACTCCGCCAAGTCCGGCGACAAGGTCGTCACGGTCGACATCCCGGACGACCAGAACGCCGTGGCCTCCTATCCGGCCGCCACGCTCAAGCAGTCCAAGAACACCGAGGCCGCGGCCGCGTTCGTGGCGTGGCTGAGCACCCCGGAGGCGCAGAAGATCCTCGCCGACGCCGGTTTCCAGAAGCCGTAACCGCCACGACCGGCACCGCGATCCGGTCAGCGTGCGGAGGGGGGCCGCCCGGTCCGGGGGGAC
This sequence comes from Streptomyces sp. ADI95-16, assembly GCF_003721495.1. NCBI lineage: Bacteria > Bacillati > Actinomycetota > Actinomycetes > Kitasatosporales > Streptomycetaceae > Streptomyces > Streptomyces sp. ADI95-16. The sequence continues at coordinate 1,454,317 of NZ_CP033581.1, forward strand.
GGGCGGTCCCCCCGCGCATGTACCGTCCGGCTGTCGCCGCAGGTTTCCCCGCCAGGAACGCACCCCCAGCCAGGAACCCCACATGAGCAGATTCCGTACCCGTACCCGGCCCCCCGTGGCCCTCGCGCTCCCCGCGCTGCTCGCCGTCGCGTTCCTGCTGCTGCCGCTGATCGGGATCCTGAGCCGGACCCAGTGGAGCGAGCTCGGCGAGCACCTGACCAGCCCCGGTGTGGTCGAGGCGCTGCGGCTCTCGACGGTCGTCTCGCTGTGGGCCCTCGGCCTCTCCCTCGTCCTCGGTGTGCCGCTCGCCTGGCTGCTGGCCCGTGTCCCGTTCAAGGGCAAGGCGCTGGTCCGCTCGCTCGTCCTGCTGCCGATGGTGCTGCCGCCGACCGTCGGCGGTGTGGCGCTGCTGCTCGGCTTCGGGCGGCGCGGGCTGCTCGGGCCCTGGCTGGAGGACACGTTCGGGATCACACTGCCCTTCCACACGTCAGGGGCCGTCCTGGCGGCGACCTTCGTGGCGATGCCCTTCCTCGTCATCAGCCTGGAGGGCGCGCTCGGCGGTCTCAAGCAGAGCTACGAGGAGACCGCGGCCTCCCTCGGTGCCTCGCCGGTCCGCGTGTTCTTCACCGTGACGCTGCCGATGGTGGCCCCCGGCCTCATCGCCGGCGCGGCGCTCACCTGGGCCCGCGCGCTCGGGGAGTTCGGGGCGACCATCACCTTCGCCGGGAACCTGCCCGGCACCACCCAGACGCTCCCGCTCCAGGTCTACCTGCTGCTCCAGGACCAGCCCGAGGCCGCGACCTCCGTATCGCTGCTGCTGCTCGCGATCGCGATGGGCGTACTGATCGCCCTGCGCGGCCGCTGGACCGGAACTCCCGCCGACCGCAAGGCCGCCGAGGCCCCGCCGGTGGCGGAGGAACCCGCGCCGACCGCCTCGGCCGCACCCGCCGAGCCGGCCAAGCTGGCCGAGCCCGCCGAGCCGACGGCGCCCGACGCGTCCGGGGCGGCGCCGCGCGACGGCGGCCGCTGGCCGCTGCACGCCGCCGTCACCGGCTTCAACCGGCTCACCCTCGACGCCGAGCCGGGCACGACGATCGCCGTCGTCGGGGAGAACGGCGCCGGGAAGACCACCCTGCTGCGGGCCCTGCTCGGCCTCACCCCGCGCGCCCACGCCGAACTGCGGCTCGGCGACACCGACGTCACCGCGCTGCCCCCGCACAAGCGGCAGGTGGCCTGGGTCCCGCAGGACGGCGCCCTGTTCCCGCACCTGAGCGCGCTCGCCAACACCGCGTACGGGCTGCGCGCCCGCCGGGTCCCGCGCGCCGAGGCCCGCGCGCAGGCCCGGGCCTGGCTGGACCGGCTCGGCGTCGGCCACCTCGCCCACCGCAAGCCCGCCCAGCTCTCCGGAGGCCAGGCCCAGCGCGTCGCCCTGGCCCGCGCCCTCGCCGCCCGGCCCCGGCTGCTGCTCCTGGACGAGCCCCTCGCCGCCCTCGACCAGACCACCCGGGCCCGCGTGCGGCACACCCTGCGCACCCACCTCGCCGAGTTCGGCGGCGTCTGCCTCATCGTCACCCACGACCCCGTCGAGGCCGTTTCACTCGCCGACCGGGTCCTCGTACTGGCCGACGGGCAGACCCTCCAGGACGCCCCGCCCGTCGAGGTAGCCCGCCACCCGCGCTCCCCCTGGGTCGCCCGGATGCTGGGCCGCAACGCCTGGCAGGGCACCGCCTCGGACGGCGGGCTCGCGCTGGCCGCCGGGGGCCGCCTGGTGCTCGCCGAAGAACTGCCCGACGGGGTACCGGCCCTCGCGATCATCGCGCCCGAGGCGGTCTCCGTACACCGCGAGCGCCCGGCGGGCAGCCCGCGCAACGTCTGGCCCGGCACCGTACGGGAGATCACGGCGCTCGGCAGCAGGCTGCGGGTGCTGATCGGCTCGGCCGAGGCGCCCGACCTGGTCGCGGAGATCACCCCGGACGCCGCCGCCGAACTGGGCCTGGCGGACGGGGTGCGCGTGTGGACCAGCGTGAAGGCGACCGAGATCACCCTCGTACGCCTCTAGTGACCTGAGTCGGAGGTTTCTCGTTGGTTCGGTATGAGTCGTCCTGGTCCGAAGATTCCGCCGTTGTCGGTGACCGATGCCCAGCGTGTTGTGCTGGAGGGCTGGTTACGTCGTCGTTCGACGGCCCAGGCTCTGGCTCAGCGGTCGCGGATCGTGCTGGAGTGCTCAGACGGCCGCTCGATCATGGAGGTGTCCCGTCGGCTGCGGATCGCTCCGGACACGGTCCGCACCTGGCGGCGGCGTTTCCTGGAGCACGGCTTGGACGGTCTGTGCGACGAGCCCCGGCCGGGTGTACCGCGGAAGATCACCGATGCCGATGTGGAGCGAGTGATCGTCAAGACCCTCGAGGAAACGCCGAAGAACGCCACCCACTGGTCCACCCGCTCGATGGCCGCGGCGACGGGGATGTCACAGTCGAGCATTTCACGGATCTGGCGGGCCTTCGCGCTGGCCCCGCACCGGTCGCAGACGTTCAAGCTGTCCACGGACCCGCTGTTCATCGACAAGGTCCGCGATGTCATCGGTCTTTATCTCGACCCGCCTGAGAAGGCCCTGGTTCTCTGCGTGGACGAGAAGTCGCAGATCCAGGCCTTGGACCGGTCCCAGCCGGTCCTGCCGATGATGCCCGGTGTTCCAGAGCGCCGCAGCCACGACTACATCCGGCACCACCACCCTCTTCGCAGCCCTCGAAGTCGCGACCGGCAAGGTGATCGGATCACTGCACCGACGGCACCGGGCCGTCGAGTTCAAGAAGTTTCTGGCCAAGCTCGACAACGAAGTCCCGGCCGGTCTCCAGGTCCATCTGATCCTGGACAACTACGCGACCCACAAGACGCCGGACGTGAAGAAGTGGCTGCTGGCGCACCCGCGCTTTCACCTGCACTTCACGCCCACGAGCGCGTCCTGGCTGAACCTGGTCGAGCGGTGGTTCGCCGAGCTCACCCAGAAGAAACTCAAGCGTGGAGTCCACCGCTCCGTCCAGGCACTCGAACGCGACATCCGGGCCTGGCTGACCGACTGGAACGACCAACCCAAGCCCTTCGTCTGGACGAAGACCGCCGACGAGATCCTCGACAAAGTCGCCGCCTACTGCCAACGAATCTCTGACTCAGGTCAATAGGGCCTGTCTTTCGGATCAGCCCCCGCGAGCCCGGCATGATCCGAAAGACAGGCCTTAGGGCCGTACGGAGAGCCAGTCGCCAGCGGCGAAGGCGTCGGCTCCGAAGAGGGTCCGGCCGCCGCGCCGGGCCGAGACCTCCAGCACGCCCTCGGAGCGGCCGGCCGTGAACCGGGGGGCGCCGACGGTGATGACGGCGGCCCGTTTCCCGGTGGTACGCCGGAACTCCCCGAGGTACCGCGTCAGCAGGGCCGCCTCCTTGCGGTCCACGGCGCGCGGCGCGTACTGCCGTACGACGGCCAGCGCGCCCGTGCCCGGCTCCCGGGCGGCGGCCGCGAGGGCCGCGCGCAGGGTCCGCATCCGGCCGAGGCCGCCGCCGTCCAGGGTGGCGCGGCCGGTATCGAGCGGGAGGAACCGTACGCCCCGGTGCGTGAACGCCGGACGCTCCACGGCACCGGTGAGTACGAAGTCGGCGTCCGGGTTCCGGGCGGACGCCGGCCCGGCCGGGCCGACCGCGAACCTCCAGGGCCGGGCCCGCACCCCGGCGGCGCCGGCCACGACCGGGTCTGGGCGGGTCCGGTACGCGGGGGCCGGGCCGGTGGGCGGGGTCTCGGCGGCGACGCCGTCCAGCACCAGCCGGCCGCGCGCGCCGGAGGCCGAGAGCCCGGTCAGGGTCAACGGCCGCTCCGGCAGGGGCGGCAGCGGGAGGGTGATCCGGCGCCAGCCGGTCCAGTCCGCGGCGGGGCCGCGCAGGGTGAGGGCGGCTCCGCCGGCATCGGCCAGCCGCACGTCGGGCCGGGCGCCGGAGCCGTCCCCGGCCACCCAGAGCGAGATCGACCGGGCCAGTTCCGGCAGCGGAACCGGCCGGGGCGGCGCGGCGGAGGCGGCGGGGGCGGGCACGGGGGCGGGTACGGAGAGGGCCAGTCCCCGGCCGGAACGGCCCGGCGCGGCGGCCGCGCCCGGGCCGGTCCACCGCGCGGCGTCCTCCAGACCGGCCACCGGCAGCGCCTCCAGGCCGACCCCGAGGGCCAGTTCGGCGGTGGCGCCGGTGGCGTTGACGGTGGCGTGCAGCATCCCGGTGGCCCGTGCCGTTCGGGCGGAGACGGTGAAGCCGCCCCGGCCGTCGCCGGTGACGTTCCAGCGGGAGCGGTCGAACCGCAGGGTCACGTCGCGGGGTTCGACGGCCGCGGCCGCGCCCTGGGCGTCGTATCCGACGAGCCCGAACCCGGCGCTCTCGCCCCGCTCCGCGAGGCCGATCCGGTCGCGCGTCGGCCGGAGCCGGGCCGGCGGGCCGAGTACATCGAGGGGGAGCGCGCCCTCCGCTCCCGCGCGCCGGGCGTACGCCGTTGCGCTGCCCGGGCGCAGGGCGTGGAACACCCCGGCCGGGTCGACCCTTCCGCCTCCCGCCGCGGACCAGGAGGGCGCCCCCGGGGCCGGGCCCAGCGCGGCGTCGTGGCCGGTGGCGGTGAGGGTACGGGTGAGACCGCGCAGCACCCGGCCGAAGTCCGGGCCGGCGCCGCCCAAGGGCTCGACCCGGTAGCCCGCGAGCCGCCCGGATCCGGCCGGGGCGGTGAGGACCAGGCCGTTCGGCACCGGCCGGGGCGTCCCGTCCGACGGGGTGTTCTCCAGCGCCGGGGCCGTCGCCCCGGCGGCTCCGGCGAGCAGGGTCGTGGAGCCGCCGCCGTCCAGGTTGAGGGCCTCGTACGCGCCGAGCCGGCGCATCATCCGGCCGAGCCCGGTCAGGGTGAGGCCGCCGCTGTCGCGCTGGCGGCCGTCCACGGCGACGAGCCGGACCTGCCGCCCGTCGCGGGAGAAACCGACGGCGGTGCGGGGCGCGGCGGTGTTGTTCGGTTCGCCGTCGTGGCCCTGCGGGACCCCGGCCACGACGAGGGCCTCGCGACCGCCGACGGCCGCCCACGGGACCGGCCCGCCCCCGGTGACCGGGCGGGCCGCGACGGCCACGGCGTCCCCGGGCCGCAGCGCGGCGAGTTCGGCGGTGGCGGTGGCGCCGCGCGCGAGCAGCAGGGTGGTGCCGGGCGCGGGGCGAGCGCGCCGCGCGGGCGCCCGTACCGGCCCGGCGGCGACCCGGCCGTTGCGCAGCTCGACGGCCGGGCCGCCCGGGTCCGGGAGCGCGGCGCCCGGCCAGTCCACCGTGTACGCGGCGAAGCCCTTCGCGGGCGGCCGGGCGGCGTTGAACCCGGCCAGCGGGCGGACCCCGCCGCCGGGCAGGGTGACGCTCCCGGCGAGGCCGAGGCGCAGGATCCGGCCCCTGCCGTCGGGGCCGAAGCCGACGGCCGGGGCGGAGGCGGTCCCGGGGGCCGGGGAGTGCAGCAGCCGGCCGTCGCGCAGGCCGGGGCCGAGGGGGGCGCCGCTGCCCCGGACGTCGAAGAAGTCCCCGTTCACGGCGCCGATCACGCGCCGCCCGGGCCCGGCGCGGTGGCGGGCGGCGGCCTCGGCGACGGTCTCGGGGCCGTCGCCGCCCAGGTATTCGACCCGTACGCCTCCGGTGCCGCCGGTGCCGCCGGCGGTGTCGACGACGAGTTCGTCGATGCGGAGCCAGCGGTCGCTCTCCAGCCGGTCGTACGACTCCAGGCGGACCCCGGGGGCGATCTGCCGGGCGGTGCGGGCGGTTTCGATGCCGGTGTCATCGGCGGCGGCCGCGGGGGACGAGAGGGCCAGGGCCCAGGCGAGCAGGACGGGCAGCAGCGGACGCGGAGTCGGCACCCCGGCAGGATCCCCCGGCCCGTCCGGCGCCCGGGCCGCGAACCGGCCGGCGACCTGGGGGTTCAGCCATTCGCCCCCGCCACGGCGGGGACGCGGATCTGTTTGGACGCCGGGTGACGGGCTGACATATGTTCAGCGGGACCCGCACGTCGGCGGGATCCGCTCGCATGTCACATGTTCCCGTGGGGGGTACCGTCATGTCCTTCAGCGCGCCCGGCTCACCGCCGCCCAAGACCCCGGACCAGCCGCCGTCCGCCGTGCCGCCGATACCCCCGCTGCCTCCGGTACCGCCGCAGGCGCAGCCGTACCCCCAGCAGGCGTACCCGGCGCAGCCGCCGTACCCGGGCCAGCCGGCGTACCCGTACCCGCACCCGTACCCGTATCCGGCGCCGCAGCCCCCGGGCGTCATGCTCCGCTCGCCGCACGGCCTGGCGACGGCCCTGACCGTACTGCTCTCGATAGCCGGCGTGGCCGCCCTGCTCCTGACCGGCATCCGGGTCTACCTGTGGTCGCTCATGGACGGCCTGGTCAAGGACCCGCTCAAGGTCAAGGACATCGCGCTCGCCCGCGTCGACAACGTGACGGCCGTCGCCGACGGCCTCCAGGGCATGCTCTGGCTCGCCACGTCGATCGTCTTCGTCATCTGGTTCCACCGCGTCCGCCAGAACGGCCAGGTCTTCCGCCCCGACGCCTTCACCCTCGCCCCGGGCTGGGCCATCGGTGCCTGGTTCGTCCCGCTGGCCAACCTCGCGATGCCGTTCACGATCGCTCGGCAGACCTGGACCGCCAGCACCCAGCTCGCCCCGGACGGCTCGTTCCGCAAGGTCTCCACGGCGCCCGTGACGGCCTGGTGGCTGGTGTTCGCCGGCTCGCAGATCACCGACAGCGTTTTCGCCGTCCTGTACTCGGCGGCCGATACGCCGGAACAGCTGCGCGGCGGCGCCGTGGTGGGCGCCGTCAGCGACCTGCTCACCGTCGCCGCCGCCGTACTCGCCGTCCTCTTCGTCCGCAGGCTGACGTCCATGCAGAGCGCCAAGGCCGCGCACGGCCCGTACGCCGCCGCCTGACGCCGACACGCCGCGCCGCCCCGGACGGCCCCGGCGGTGAGCCCCGGCGCCGTGCGGCGGGGGGTCGGTCAGGCCGGGGGCGCGGGGACGGTGAACTCGCACCAGACGGACTTGCCGCCGCCGCGGGGCTCCACGCCCCAGGCGACCGCGAGCCGGTCCACGAGCAGCAGGCCGCGCCCCGAGACCGCCCAGTCCCCCGCCTCCCGACGCTGCGGCAGCGCGCTGCTCCCGTCCTCCACCTCGATCCGGATCCGGCCGTCCGCGGTCAGCCGCAGGCTGATCTGGGCCCCGCCGTCGGTGTGCACGAGGGCGTTGGTCATCAGCTCGTCCGCCGCCAGCACCACCTCGTCCGACTGCTCCCGCGCTCCCCACGCGGCCACCGCCGCCCGGATCAGGTGGCGGGCCATCGCGGGGCCGTCCGGATCCCCTGGGCTGAGCCGCACGCGCAGCGGGCCGCCGCCGCGCGGGGCGGGGGTGCCGCGACGGCGCAGCAGGAGCAGGGCCATGTCGTCGCCGCCGCCGACGTCCCCGACCATGTCGCAGAGCAGGTCGGCGAGTTCCTCGACGTCGACCGGCCCGGTCCGTACCGACTCCATGAGCTCGCGCATGCCCGTCTCGGGGTCGCCGCCGGGGCGTTCGATGAGGCCGTCCGTGCAGAGCACCAGGGTGTCGCCGGGGTGCATTTCGAGGCTGGTGACGGGGTATCCGGAGCCGTCCACCGACTGGTCGCCCTGCGGCAGCCCGAGCGGCAGTCCGCCCGCCACCTGGATGCGGTGGCAGCTGCCGTCGCCACGGCGGACCACCGGGTCGAGATGGCCCGCGCGGACGATGTGCAGCATGCCGGTGCCCAGGTCGATCTCCGCGTAGGTGCAGGTGGCGAACCGTTCCGTCTCCAGCTCGCGCAGGAAGCCGGCGGCCCGCGCCATGGCCGTCCCGGGGGTGTGGCCCTCCGCGACGTACGCGCGCAGGGCGATGCGGAGCTGTCCCATGACGGCGGTCGCGTCCGTGTCGTGGCCCTCCACGTCGCCGATCATCACCCCGACGCGGCTGTCGCCGAGCGGGATCACGTCGTACCAGTCGCCGCCGATGTCCCGCCCCATCCGGGCGGCCCGGTACCGGACGGCGATCAGCGCGCCCGGGATCTCCGGGATCCGGCGGGGCAGCATCGCCCGCTGGAGGCCCTCGGCGAGGTCGTGCTCCTGCTCGAACAGCATGGCCCGCTGGAGGCTCTGCGCGATGCCGCTGCCGAGCGCCACCAGCAGGTTCCGTTCCTCGGCGGTGAAGTCGCCCTCGCGGGCGTAGAGCAGCCCGAGCGCGCCGACGGGCCGGCCCTGGGCGATCAGGGGCAGGTAGACGCCGCTGCGTACGGAGAGCGGCTCGATGTACGGCCACAGCTGCGGGTAGCGCAGCTGGAACTCCTCGCGCGAGGAGAGGTAGACGGCCTGCATGGTCCGTACGGCCTCGCTCATCGGGAAGGCCGCGTCGATCCGGGTGTACTCGATCTCCGGGACGTACGAGCCGAGCTGGCCCTCGGCGACCAGGTGGACCCGGGCTCCGTCGACGATGCCGAGCATGACGCTGATGGCACCGAGGTGGCCGAGGGCCCCGGGGTCCTTGAGGGTGTCGGTCACGTCGCTGACGGTGCGGGCGTGGGCGAGGATCGCGGCGGTCCGCTCGACGACCCCGGTCATCCGGCGCCGCCCCTCCGCCTCCTCGCCGCCGGCGCCGGGCTCGGCGGGGTCGTGGGCGGCGTCGCGGACGATCCCGATGATCCGGTACGGGCGGCCGTTCGGGCCCCGCAGGATGTGGCCCTGGATGTGGGTCCAGGTGGGGGTGCCGTCGCGGAGGCGGCTGCGGAAGTACGCCCCGTAGTGGCTGCGGCCGTCCTTGAGCGCCTGTGCGACGCGGGCGTCGAGCCGGGCGCCTTCGCCGGGCGCGATCCGGGGACCGAGGCCGGAGGCGGTCCCGGAGAACTCGTCCGGGCGCAGGTCGAGGACCTCAAGAGCGGTGTCGTCCAGATGCATCTGCCCGCTGTCGAGGTCCCAGTCGAAGGTGCCGAGGCGGTTGAGCGCGAGGCTCGTATCGGGCCTCGCGGGCCAGTCGACCTCGGGGGTTTCTCCCCAGTCGGCCATGCAGCAAGGGTCTCACCGAACCCCCACCCCCGGCACGCCGATCCCCCCGGGCCGGGCACGGGCCCCTGGCCACAGCGGGGCCGCGGCCCCGCCCCGCCCCCGGGTGCGAGGGGCGTACGCGTTCCCCCGTACGGGGCCCCGCGAGCCCGGCATGACCCGAAAGACAGGCCCTAGTCGGTCGGGCCGGCCTCCGGAAGGGGCGGGGGGTCCTCCTGCGCGGCCGCGCTCTTCGGCGGGGTCTGCGGCTGCGAGGTCGCCGGGCTCACCGGGCTCACCGGACTCGCCGGACTCACCGGGGCGGATGCGCTGCTCGGCGGAGGCGGAGGCGGAGCTGCGGGCGAGGACGGGGCCGAGGACGGGGGCGGAGGCGAGGACGGGGGCGGGGGCAGAGGCGGAGGCGAGGACGGCGGCGGGGGCGGCTCGGAGCGGGGCCCGCCGTCCGGCGAGCGGCTCGGCGTTCCCTCGGAGGAGGTCTTCCCCGACGGCGGTTCCCCGGTGCGCGGGGCCTTCGTCGGCGGGCTCGTCCGCGGCTGCGGCGGGGGCGGCTGCGAGGTCTTGTCCCCCGGGTTCCAGGTACGGGTCGGCGTACCGGCCGGCCACGGCGGCTTCGACACCACCGGCGGCGGTGGCACCGGCTTGTCGTGCTGGGCGTTCTCGCGGAAGCCGCGGCCGCGCTCGTACCACCGCTTCGTGCGGTGGTCGTAGATCACGAACTTGTCCACGGTCTTCGCGGCCGGCGCGATGGCGACCGCCTTCGCCGGCTGGTACGAGCTCCACGGCCGGCCGTGCCGCTCCGGGTTCGCCGTCAGCGGCACCGGCGGCCCGAGCGGGTTCCCGCACGCGCAGCGCACCCGCGGCACGCCCCGGTCGTCCACCATGACGGCGGTGCCGGCCTGGAGGACGGCCTGGTACTCGGTGCCCTTGCCGTCGCGGTAGCCGTGGTTCGTGACCCGGGTGTCGAGCGCCAGCTGGACCGGGGTGAGGGAGCGCAGGTAGCCCGGTACGGTCTCCGGCCGGATGCCGAGGGCCTGCGCGAACGTGCCGTTCTTGGGGGGCTGGGCGGACAGCACGGTGATCTGCTTCTCCACGTCGCAGCTGGCGATGTCCCTGGTGCCCCCGTACACCCCGGCCGCGTCCCCGCTGACGCTGCGGGTGACCGTCGCCCCGGTCTCGCGCGCGGCCGTCGGCGTGCCCGAGCCCTCCGGCGACGGGGACTGCGGCGGCGGTGCGACGCCCTTGGCCGCCGTGGACTCGGTGAACGGGTCGGGGCCGGTCGCGGCGGCGGGCTGGAGGAACACCTCGCCGCGCGCGGTGTCGCCGCCGTCGCCCTTGCCGCTCGGCCTGGTCAGGACCACGACGAGGGCCACGACGGCGGCCAGCGCGACGAGCACGGTCGCGAGCCGGGGTGCGGACCGCCACCAGGGCCTGCCGCCCGGCTCCTCCGGAGTCCCGGACGGCCCCGAAGAACCGGACGGCCCCCTTGGAGGCGCGGGCGGCGGCGGAGGCGGGGCTCCCTGACCGGCTCCCTGACCAGCCGAGAGCGGGCCGGAGGGAGGGCCCGTGGGGGCCGTGGTGGGCCGTTCGGACCGCGGCTGTGACGAGTGCGACGGCGATGTCCGCCGTGGCGGCTCCTGGCCGGAGGGTTCCATGGTCACGGGCCCTTCTTCCCGGGCGGAGGGGTTCCGGTCCCCGCGGGGACCGGAACCCCTCACCCGATGGGCGGGAATATCGGATTCCTGACACTCCTGCGGACCATTGTGTGCGTCGTTCCGGTGGTGCCCGCAAGCCGGGGGTGCCTACGGTGGCGGGGTGAGCACGGCACGGTCCGGGCGGCGCCCGGAGACTTCCGGGGGCTCCGCGAGGGCTTGGCGGGACGCCCTCGTCGCGGTCGTCGCGGGCTTCGTGGTGATGATCGCCCTCGCCGCGGCGGGACTGGCGTACGCGGGTGCGGCCGGGCTCCCCGACGGCGCGTTCCCACGGGTGGTGGCGGCCGTCGTGGTGATGGCGGCGGGCGGCTCGATGGAGGTGTCCGGCGGGGCCGGGTTCCTGGCCGGGGCCGACGCGAGCCTGTCCGTACTGCCGCTGTCGGTGAGCCTGGGCGGCGCCCTCACGGCCGGGTCCCTCTTCCTGCGGCCGCTGCACAACCGGGCGGTGGCCGGGCCGCGCGAACTGCTGGCCCGGGCCGGGCCGCTGGTGCTGCTGTGGCTGCTCGCGCTGACCGGGGCCGCGCTCGTCGCCCGCAAGACGTTCGGCGTCTCGACCGGCGACTCCCCGCTCGGCCAGATCGGCGAACTCCTCGATGCCGGGCCGACGGTGGGTTTCCGGGCCGCGCTGCCCGCCACGGTGTTCTTCGGACTGCTCTGGATCCTGGGGCTGTTGGTGATCTCCCTGCTGGTCTCCCGCCGCGCGCCGCTGCCGGCGCGGCTGGTCCGCTTCCACGCGGCGCTGCGGCCGGTCGCGCACGCCACCGTCGTCCTGCTCCTCGCGTACGTGGTCCTCGGCGTCGCGGTCGGCCTGGTGGTGGCCGCCACCCAGGGGCACACGGCGCGGACGTTGGCGGTGATCCTGCTCGGCCTGCCGAACCTGGCCTGGCTCGCGTTCACGCTGGGCCTCGGCGGGGCGTGGCAGGGCAAGGTCGATGGGCCGTTCGGGCTGCCGATGCCGCAGCTGCTGGACGAGGTGCTGCGGGGCCCGGAGCTGTCCACGGTGGACGTGGGCTCCCTCGCGGAGCAGGACGCCCGGGCGTGGTGGCTGGTGGTGATCGCGGCCGTCCTGCTGCTGGGCACCGGCTTCCTGGCGGCCGCCCGGTCCCCCGCCGCCGTCCGTCCGTGGCAGCACGCCGTCCACTTGGGCGCGGCACTGGCCGTGGCGACCCTGACCGTGTGCCTGCTGGGGCGGGTCCAGGCCCAGTTCGGGCTGTCCGTGCTGGGCCTGGGTGACGTGAGCGGCCTGGGCGGCGAGGTCCGGCTGACGGCGGTGCTCTGGCGCACGGTGGGCCTGGCCCTGCTCTGGGGCGCCCTCGCGGGCTTCCTCGGTGCGCTCCTGGCCCGCCCGGTCCACCGGCGGGGCCGCGTGGGCTGACCCACCGGTGGACCGGGCGGGCCGGGAGCGCGCGGCGCGGCCCGCGTTGCGCCTGCGGCGGCTGCCGCGACGACGGTGCGCCGGGGGCGGGCTGTTCTCCGTACCGTCAGTGGAGTTGGCGGCGGGCCCGCCAGGCCGTGAGGGACTGGGCGATCAGGGCGGGCTGGTCCTCCGGGGTGTGGTGACCGGCCGGTACGGGGTGGTGATCGATCTCCAGGGCGGCCATGTTCCCCGCGCACCAGTCGACCAGTTCCGGGCCCATCATCACGCCGGGGCCGGGGGCGAAGGTCAGCAGCAGCTTCGGCACGTCGGCGCTCGCCGCCAGCCAGGCGCCGTACGCCTCCACGCGGGCCACCACCTCGGCGGGTTCCCCGCCCAGCGGCATGGACCGGGCCCACCGCAGCATCGGGCGGCGGCTGTCCCGGGTCGGGTACGGGGCGCGGTAGGCGGCCAGGTCCGCCGGGGCGAGCGGGGTGGCGACGGTCCCGGGGAGCGCCTCCTCGATGAAGGCGTTCCCGTCGAGGACCATCGCCTCGCCCACCCCCTCCGCCTTGAGGGCCCGGAACAGCTCCTGTCCGCCGGGCGGGAACTCCTCCCATTCCATGGGCTTGACGATGGTCTCGGTGAAGGCGATGCCCCGCACCCGCCCGGGGTGGCGCGCGGCCCAGTCGAAGGCGAGGGCGCCGCCCCAGTCGTGCCCGACCAGGACCACCTCGTCGAGGCCGACCGCGTCGAACCAGGCGTCCAGGTAGCGGGCTTGGTCGGCGAAGGTGTAGTGGATGTCCGGCTTGCCCGAGCGGCCCATGCCGATCAGGTCGGGGGCCAGTCGGCGGCCCCCGCCGCCGACCGCGGGGAGGACGTCGCGCCACAGGTGCGAGGAGGTCGGGTTGCCGTGCAGGAACACCATCGGCGTGCCGGCATCGGCCCCGGAGCCGAGGTCGAGGTGGTGCATCGTCGAGTCGAGGACGGGGTGGACGGGCACGGTGGCGCCTTTCCGTTCGGGGAGGGTCGGGGAGGAACGTCGGGGTCAGGTCAGGTCAGGTCAGGTCAGGTCAGGTCAGGTCAGCGGAACGCGACGGCCGCGCCCGCGGCCCACTCGGCGAAGGTCCGGGGCGCCCGGCCCAGGACGTACTCGACGTCGGGGCTGACCCTCCGCTCGGCGGGCAGCGGCGCGCCGAGGATGCCGAGGGTGCCCTCCACCACGGGTTCGGGCATGAACCGCAGCATCCGCTCCCGGGCCTGTGCGCGCGTCAGCTCCGTGAACCGCACCGGGGTCCCGGTCGCCGCGCCGATCGCCTGGGCCTGCTCCCTCGGGGTCACCAGGGCGGGGCCGGTGAGTTCGTACGTACGGCCCGTGTGGCCGCCCTCGGTCAGCACCGCCGCCGCCACGGCCGCGACGTCCGCCGGGTCGACGACCGGCAGCCCGACATCGCCGAACGGCGCCTGCGCCTCGCCCCCCGTACGGACCGACTCGGCCCACGCGTAGGCGTTGGAGTCCAGGCCCCCGGACCGCAGGACGGTCCAGTCGAGGCCGGACGCCCGGACGGCCTCCTCGAACGCCGCCGGGTGGGCGTAGACCTCCGGGCGGGTCCCGGCGCCCTGGGAGGAGAGCAGGACGACGCGCCGGACCCCGCCGGCCGCCGCGTGGGCGAGGACGGCCCCCGGGGCCTCGCCCGCCACCAGCAGGAACAGCGCGTCGGCCCCGTCGAGGGCGGTGCGCAGGGTCTCCGGCTCGGCGAGGTCGGCCCGTACGTGCCGCACCCCGTCGGGCAGTTCGCCCGGCTGCCGGGAGACGGCCGTCACCGACTCCCCCGCGGCGACCAGCAGGCGTACGAGTTCCCGGCCGACGTTCCCGGTCGCACCCGTCACAACGATCATGAGAAATCCCCCGGTTAGAAGTTAGTCAGTCGGCTGACTGACTTGCTCGTGACATGAACATAGCCCCCGTCGCCGCCGCGCGTCTATAGTCAGTCAGGTGACTCACTCAAAAACTTCCGGGAAGGCCGCGAGCAAGCGCGAGCGGCTCGCGAACGCCGCGGCCCAGGTGCTCCACGAACAGGGCGTCGCCACGACCACGCTCGCCGACATCGCCCGCGCGGCCGACGTCCCGGTGGGCAACGTGTACTACTACTTCAAGACCAAGGACCAGCTGGTCGAGGCCGCGATCGACGCCCACGCGCAGCACCTCCGGCAGCTGATCACCGTCCTGGACGCGCTCCCCACCCCCCAGGACCGGCTGAAGGCCCTCCTCGGCGGCTGGGTCGAGCAGCGCGAGGTCACGGCCCGGTACGGCTGCCCCACCGGCACCCTCGCCTCCGAGCTGGACAAGCGCGCCGACGGCCTCGACGCGAACATCGCCGAGGTGATGCGGGTGCTGCTCGACTGGGCCGAGGGGCAGTTCCGGGCCATGGGCCGCGCGGACGCCCGGGACCTCGCGGTCGCCCTGATCGCCGCCTACCAGGGGATCTCCCTGCTCACCAACACCTTCCGCGACCCCGGGCTGATGGCTTCCGAGGGGCGCCGCCTGGAGCGCTGGATCGACTCCCTGGGCTCCGCGGCCTCCCCCGCCTGAGGCGGCGCCAGGCCCTGTCGTCAAAGTGGCGCCTCAGGCCCGCGGCGTCCGGCGCCGTGCATCGCAAGGCGGAGGGACGCCCGTGTACTGGACGTACTCGGGCGCCTGGACAACGCGGCGAGGTGCGGTGCCGGGCGTCGCGGGCCGGGCGCCACTTTGACGACAGGGCCTACGGCTCCCGGAACACCGGCGCCGCCCAGCGCGGCGGCGGGGACGGGGGACCCGGGTCGGCGGCCGGCACCGGCCCGGGCCGCGGTGCGACGGGCGGCCCGGCCTCCGCCGCCCCGCCGGGCGACCCCGCCCCCGCCGCCGACCCCGTCCCTGACCCCGTCCCCGCCCGGCGCAGCGCCGAGGTGAACTCCAGGCAGCTCCCCCACCGGTCGTCCGGTGACTTGGCCAGCGCCTTCGCCAGTACCTCGTCCACCGCCGCCGGCACCTCCGGCCGCCGCGAGCTCAGCGGGGGCGCCGGGTCGTACTGGTGCGCCCACAGCAGGGCCATGTCGTCCTCGCGCTCGAAGGGCGGCCCGCCGGCCAGCATCTCGTAGACGACGCACCCGAGGCTGTAGACGTCGCACCGCCCGTCCACCGGCTTCCCGGCGATCTGCTCCGGCGCGACGTAGTCGAGCGTCCCGACGAACTGCCCGACGCTCGTGAACCCGGTCAGTGACAGGGACTTCTTCGTCAGCCCGAAGTCCGTCAGGTACACGTGCTCGGGGTGCTCGCTGTCGGTCCCCCGCGCGACCAGGATGTTGCCCGGCTTCACGTCGCGGTGCACGAGGTCGTGGTCGTGGGCCGCGTCCAGCGCCGAGGCCACCTGCCCGGCGATCCGCACCGCCGCCGGGGCCGGCATCGGCCCCGTCCGGTCCAGCAGCGCCCGCAGGTCCTGCCCGGGCACGTACCGCATCGCGATGTACAGCAGCCCCTCCGCCTCCCCGGCCTCGAACACCGGGACGATGTGCGGGTGGTCGATGGCGGCCGCGACCTTCGACTCGAACGCGAAGCGCTTTCGGAAGGTGTCGTTCCGCGCCAGCTCGGGCGCCAGCAGCTTCAGCGCCACCGTCCGGTCCAGCTTCAGGTCCCGCGCCCGGTAGACGACTGCCATCCCGCCGCGCCCGATCTCGCTCTCCACCTGGTACCCGGCGATCCGTTTCCCCCGCAGATCGCGGGGGCGGCCGCCCGCCGACTCGTACGGCCCGGAAGGCCCGGTGGCCCCGTCGGACGTCACGGCTCCCCCTCCCCGGCCGGCTCCGCCGCCACCGCGTACGTCGTCAGGCGGATCCCGTCGCCGAACAGCCAGCGCCCGGAGGCCTCGTCGTACAGCCAGACCGCCTCCCCGTCGAGCACCATCCCGGCCCGCACCCCCCGCGTCGCGCTCCGGAAGCCCTCCGCGTCCAGCTGCCCGGAGCCGAGGGCCTCGGCGGCCCTCCGGTAGCGGTCCAGGGCCTCGGCGGTGCGGGAGAGCAGCGGTCGCGGGTCCTCGGTGCGCGCGAGCGGCCGTCCGCCGGTGGGCGGCGGCTGCGGTACGGCTACCAGGAGCCGGCCGTCCACCCAGGCGGACCACCCGTTGGCGCACAGGATCTCGGCCCATTCCCCGCGCCGGGACAGCAGTTGTACGGGCAGGAACGCGTCGAGCGGGGTGGTCGGGCGGGAGGTGTCGGGCGCCTCCCAGGCGGGCAGCCCCTCCTGGGGGACGACGTGCGTGGGCCGGAAGTCCGCGAACTCTCCGGGGTTCGTCATCTGGCCTACTTCCGCATGACCGCGGGCTCGTGCCGCCGCAGCAGCCGGGCGACCAGCACCCCGAACAGGACGGACAGGACCACCAGCATCCCCGTGTTCAGCAGCCACACCCCGCCCTGGTGGGCGAACAGCGGGTCGTCCGTGAGGGTCCCGGGCACGATCGCGCCGAGGTCGATGGTGCCCGCCATCGCCCCGAGCGCCCAGCGCGAGGGCACCAGCCAGGCCAGCTGCTCGATCACCGGGACCCCGTCGAGCTGGAGGAGCGCCCCGCAGAACACCACCTGCACGATGGCGAGGAGGACCAGCAGCGGCATGGTGACCTCCTCCTTCTTGACCAGGGCGGAGACCAGCAGGCCCAGCATCATCGCGGTGAAGGACAGCAGGGCGACGGCGAGGGTGATCTCGACGAGCGGCGGGAGGAACACCCCCTCGCCGTCCGGGGCGTTCAGCTGTACGCCGAGCAGCGCGACCAGGGTGAGGACGACGGCCTGGGCGACGGTGACGGCGCCGAGCACCGCCACCTTCGACATCAGATAGGCCGATCTCGACAGCCCGACCGCTCGTTCGCGCTGGTAGATGACGCGTTCCTTGACCAGTTCGCGCACCGCGTTGGCGGCGCCGGTCAGCACGCCTCCGACGCACAGGATGAGCAGGGCGTTGATCGCCGTCTCCTGCGTCAGGGCGCTGCCGGCGAGGGCGCGCGCCATGGCGCCCATCACGAACGGCAGCGCGATCATGATGGCGAGGAAGGTGCGGTCGGCGCCGAGCGCGGCCGCGTACCGCCGGATCAGGGTGCCCAGCTGGGAGCCCCAGCTCTGGGCGGTGGGCGGCGGCGCCACGGCGGCCTGCCCGGCGGGCCGGCCGGGGGCGGCGCCGCCGGGGCGGGGCTGGTGGGCGGTGATGTCCACGTACTTGCGGTGCGGCGGCGAGCTCCGGTACTCGGCGGCCCAGTCCCGGCCCCGGTCGTTCTCGAAGGCCTCGAAGGCCTCGGGCCACTGCGCGTAGCCGAAGAACCCGAGGGTCTCCTCGGGCGGCCCGTAGTACGCGACGCGCCCGCCCGGCGCGAGGACCAGCAGCCGGTCGCAGACGTCGAGGCTGAGGACGCTGTGGGTGACCACGATGACGGTGCGGCCGTCGTCGGCGAGGCCGCGCAGCATGTGCATCACCGAGCGGTCCATGCCGGGGTCGAGCCCGGAGGTGGGCTCGTCGAGGAAGAGCAGGGAGGGCTTGGTCAGCAGTTCCAGGGCGACGGAGACGCGTTTGCGCTGGCCGCCGGAGAGGCTGTGGATGGGCTGGCCGGCCCGCTGCTCCAGGCCGAGTTCTCCGATCACCTCGTCCACCCGGGCCCGGCGTTCCGCCTTGGCGGTGTCCTGCGGGAAACGGAGTTCGGCGGCGTATCCGAGGGCGCGGCGGACGGTGAGCTGGGCGTGCAGGATGTCGTCCTGCGGGACCAGGCCGATGCGGCTGCGGAGTTCGGCGTAGTCGCGGTAGAGGTCGCGGCCGTCGTAGAGGACGGTGCCCTGGTCGGCGGGGCGCAGCCCGGTCAGCGCGCCGAGGAGGGTGGACTTGCCGGCTCCGCTGGGGCCGACGACGGCGAGCAGGCATTTGGCGCCGACGGGGAAGGAGACGTGGTCGATGAGGGTCTTGCGGTCCCGGCCGCGGCCCACGGCGACCGAGAGGTCCTGTACGTCGAGGGAGACCTCGCCGGTGTCCACGTACTCCTGGAGCTGGTCGCCGGCGAGGCAGAAGGCCGAGTGGCCGATGCCGATGATGTCGCCCTCGGTGATGCGGGCGGCCCCTTCGACGGGGGCGCCGCCCAGGTAGGTGCCGTTGTGGCTGCCGAGGTCGGCGATCTCGTACGTGCCGTCGTCGAGGGCGCGCAGTTCGGCATGCCGGCGGGAGACGGCGAGGTCGTCGATGACGAGGTCGTTGTCGAGGGCGCGTCCGATGCGGACGGTGGTGCGGGCGGCGGTCCGGTCGGGCAGCGGGCGGACGCCGCTGGGCTGGCGGAAGGTGTGGCTCAGGGCGGGCCGCGCGACCGATACGGGCCGGTCACGGGCGGGCGCGCGGGGCGGCTCGGGGCCGAGGAGCAGGACGCGGGGGGCGTCGCGCTCGCCGCCGCCGAAGCGGAGTTCGCTGCCGGCGCCGACGGCCCACTCGTGGACGCGGTGGCCGTCGGCCCAGGTGCCGTTGGTGCTGTCCTCGTCCTCCACGGTCCAGTGGTCGCCGTCGGGGCGCAGGAGCGCGTGGTGCCAGGAGACGCGGGCGTCGTCGAGGCAGATCTCGCACAGGGGGTCCCGGCCGACGTGGTACGTCCGGCCCGGGCTCATCGGCGTGGAGCCCGTGTCGGTTCGCAGGACGAGCTCGGGCGCGGTCGGCACACCGGGGCGCTGGACCATGAGCAGATTTTCCCACGATCCGACCGGCGCAGCATAACCGCAGGTCAGAGGCCTCTTATGGGTAATGACAACGGTCCCCGTTGCAGCCTTTGCCCATCGCGTCACAGTGCGCTTCACTTCACGCGTCGGAACCGATTCAACGGGGGATCCCATGACTGGGCACGACCACGCGCACGATCGTCACGAGGGCCACGACGGCCACGCCGGCCATGGCCACGGCCACGGCGGCCCCGGCGGTCACAGCCACGGCGTCGACCCGAACGCCGACCGCCGCTGGCTGGCGATCGCGCTCGGCCTGATCGGCACGTTCATGGCGGTCGAGGTGACCATCGGCTTCATGGCCCACTCCCTGGCCCTGATCTCGGACGCGGCGCACATGCTGACCGACGCCGTCTCGATCGTCCTCGCGCTGATCGCGATGCGGCTCGCGGCCCGCCCGGCGCGCGGCGGTTTCACGTACGGCCTCAAGCGCGCGGAGATACTCTCCGCCCAGGCCAACGGGCTCACCCTGCTGCTGCTCGCGGTCTGGCTCGCGTACGAGGCGGTGCGCCGGCTGCTCGATCCGCCGCCGGTGGCGGGTGGGCTGGTCCTGGTGACGGCTCTCGCGGGCATCGTCGTCAATGTCGCGGCGGCCTGGTGCATCTCCCGGGCGAACCGTTCCTCCCTGGCCGTCGAGGGCGCCTACCAGCACATCCTGAACGACCTGTTCGCCTTCATCGGGACCGCGGTGGCCGGTCTGATCGTGCTCACCACCGGCTTCGTGCAGGCCGACGCCATCGCCACGCTCGTGGTGGTGGTGCTGATGGTCAGGGCGGGCTACGGGCTGGTCCGCGAGTCCGGCCGGATCTTCCTGGAGGCCGCCCCGGCCCACATGGACCCGGACGCGGTCGGCGACCGGCTGGTGGGGCACCCGCCGGTCACCGAGGTGCACGACCTGCACATCTGGACCATCACCTCCGGGCAGGCGGCGCTGTCGGCGCACGTGCTGGTGGAGCCGGAGGGCGACTGCCACGCCGTGCGGCGCGACCTGGAGCGGCTGCTCGCCAAGGAGTACGGCGTCACCCACACCACGCTCCAGGTGGACCACGTCCAGGAAGAGCTGCTCTCGGTCGGCCGGGCGGGCGACCCCCCGGCGGACCCGCACTGCGCCGACGCCCACGGCCCGGTGCACCGCGAGGGCCCGCACGCCCACTGAGGCCGCCGGTGCCAGACTGGCTGTGTGTACGAAGGGCGCCGGGTCCTGCTGACCGTCGCGGCGTGCTGCGCGCTCGCCGCCGGTGGCGGCCCGGCCCTGGCCGCGGCCGCCGCGGGGGGCGGGAGCGGTGGACCGACCCCCGATCCGGCCGGTTCCGCCGGGCGCGTGGTGGACGTCGGTGACGGCCGCGGCGTCCGCCTGGAGTGCCGGGGCTCCGGGTCCCCCACGGTGGTCCTCGTGTCCGGTACGGGCGGAGCCGCCGACGAGTGGACGTCGGTCGCGGACCCCGCCCGTCCCACGGCCGCGCCGAAGCCCGGCGCCGGGGCGGTGCTGCCGGCGGTCGCCTCCTTCACCCGGGTCTGTGCCTACGACCGCCCCGGCACCACCCGCTTCGACGGCGGGCCCGCCTCCTCGACCCCGGTCGCGCAGCCCACGACGGCGGCGGCCGGCGTCCGGGACCTGCGGGCGGCGCTCGCGGCGGGCGGCGAGCGGCCCCCGTACGTCCTGGTCGGCGCCTCCTGGGGCGCGATGATCGCCGAGCTGTTCGCCCGTACGGACTTCCCCAAGGTGGCCGCTCTGGTCACGGTCGACGGCGCCTCCCCGTACCTGCGGGACACGCTGACCGCGGCCCAGTGGTCGGACTGGATGAAGAAGATCGCGGCGACGGACACCGGGAAGGGCGCGGAAGTGCCCGATTACGAGGCCTCCGTCGCGGAGATCCGGCGCGCGCCCGCGCTGCCGCGCCCGCTGCCCGCCGTCGTCCTCACCTCCGACCGGCCGTGGGACCTGGGGGTCGGTACCAGCGGATCGACCTGGCCGGCGTGGCTGGCCGCGCAGGACCGGCTGGCCCGTGGACTCCACGCCCGGCACGTCACCGAGACCGGCAGCGGGCACGGCATCGCGGTCGAGCGGCCCCGGCTGGTCGCGGACGCCGTGCGCGAGGTCGTCGAACGGGCGCGCGACGGTGGCTGACCGGCGCCGGGGCGGGGCATGGATGGAACCATGACGAAGAAGGCGAAGAAGCGGAGTGCCGGGCTGCTCCTGTTCCGCGGGGCCGGCGACGAGAACGGGGCCGCCCAGGGCGTCGAGGTGCTGCTCGGTCACATGGGCGGCCCGCTGTGGGAGCGCCGCGACGAGGGCGGGTGGGCGATCCCCAAGGGCGAGTACGGTCCCGAGGAGGCCCCGATGGCCGCGGCCCGCCGGGAGTTCACCGAGGAGATCGGGCTGCCGCCGCCGCAGGGCCCGTACCTTCCGCTCGGCGACGTCCTTCTTTCGAGTGGAAAGCTGGTGACGATCTGGGCGGTACGGGCGGATCTGGACCCTGCGTTGATGGTGCCCGGGACCTTCACTATGGAGTGGCCGCCGGGCTCGGGCCGGGTCGGGGAGTTCCCGGAACTGGACCGGGTGGCCTGGTTCACTCCAGAGGTGGCCGGAACCAAACTGGTGAAGGGTCAAATCCCTTTTCTGGAGCGGCTGTTGGGGCTGCTGAAGGGTTGACCGCACCTTGACTTGCCAGCCGGCCGCATCTGCATTGACATTACACATATGACGAGCGTCGTGCTGTTGGGAACCCTGGACACCAAGGGTGTGGAATACGGCTGGTTACGCGAGCGGCTGCTGCGTGCCGGCGTCGAGGTGGTACTGGTCGACACGGGGATCATGGACGAGCCCCGGGTACCCGCGGACATACCGCGCGAAGCGGTCGCCCGGGCCGCGGGAACGGAACTGGCGGATCTGCGGGCGGCCGCCGACCGGGGCGCGGCCGTCACCACGATGGCGCGGGGGGCCGAGGCGACCCTGCTGCGGCTGCACGCCGAGGGCCGGCTGCACGGGGTCCTCGCGATAGGCGGCAGCTGCGGAACCTCCATCGCCAGCCGGGCGATGCGCGCACTCCCGCTGGGCGTGCCGAAGCTGATGGTCTCGTCCATGGCGTCCGGGAACGTGGCCCCGTACGTCGGATCCTCGGACATCACGATGATGTACAGCGTGGTGGAGATCGCGGGCATCAACAGCGTCTCGGCGCCGGTCCTGACGAACGCGGTGGCGGCGATCGCGGGGATGGCGAAGGCCTTCGCCCGCTCCTCGTCGGCGCACGGCCCGGCCCGGCTGGGCGCGGGCGGCCGGCCGCTGATCGCCGCGAGCATGGCGGGGGTGACCACGGCCGGCGTGGACGCCGCCCGCGAGCGGCTGACCGAACTCGGCTACGAGGTGCTGGTGTTCCACGTCAGCGGCACGGGCGGCCGGACCCTGGAGGCCCTGGCCGGTCAGGGGATCTTCGCGGGGGTCCTGGACCTCACCCTCAGCGAGCTCGCCGACGACCTGTGCGGGGGCGTCCTCAGCGCCGGTCCCGACCGGCTCAGCGCGGCCGGACGGGCCGGGATACCGCAGGTGGTGAGCCTGGGGGCGCTGGACATGGTGAAGTTCGGCCCGCTGGAGACCCTGCCGGAACACGCCCGCTACCGGCGGGTCCGCGTCCACAACCCCTCGATCACGGTCATCCGTACGACCGAGTCCGAATGCGCGGAACTCGGCCGCCGGGTCGCCGCCAAACTCCGGGCGGCGACGGGGCCGACGGCGGTCTGCCTCCCGCTGCGCGGGCTGTCCACGCTCGGCGAGCCGGGCGGCCCGTACCACGACCGGCGCGCGGACCAGGCCCTGTTCTCGGCGCTCCGCGAAGGCCTGCGGGGCAGCGCCGCCCGGCTCTACGACTACGACACCCACATCAACGACCCGGCCTTCGGGCGGGCGGCGGCCGACCGGCTGCACGACATGATCGGGGCGCTGCGCGCCGCCGCCTGATCACGGTCCCACCACGGCCCGGCCACGGTTCGGGACACCCCGGCGTGGTCGGGAACCGGCCGTGGCGGATTCCGTGTCCCAGGGGGTGGCCGGTCGGATCGGGACCGGTACCTTGGGCGCGGCGTCGCCACGGCGGGGGGCAGATCGATGAGCAGCACCTGGGCGGTGCCCGGATACACCGAGGTCCGGGATCTCGGTTCGGGCGGGAGCGGTCGCGTCGTGCTCGCCGTCCACGACGGCACGGGCACGGCGGTCGCGGTCAAGTACCTCAGCGACCGGCTCCGGGAGGACCCGGCGTTCGTCCGGGAGTTCCGGGCGGAGGCCCGGCTGCTGGGCGGGCTCCGGTCGCCGTACGTGGTGGGGCTCTACGAGTACGTGGAGTCGCCGTCCGGCGCCGCCATCGTGATGGAACTCGTGGACGGCATCTCGCTGCGCGCGCTGCTGAAGCGGTCCGGGCGGGCCGACGCCGAGGCCGCGCTGGTGGTGCTGAAGGGCTCGCTGCTGGGGCTGGCGGCGGCGCACCGGGCGGGTGTGGTGCACCGGGACTACAAGCCGGAGAACGTACTGGTCGCGGCGGACGGCTCGTCGAAGCTGGTGGACTTCGGGATCGCGGCGGGCCGCGGCACCACCCCGGGGGTGGCGGGCACGCCGGCGTACATGGCTCCCGAGCAGTGGCAGGGGCAGCCGGCCTCGCCCGCCGCGGACGTGTACGCGGCGACGGCCACGTTCTTCGAGTGCCTGACGGGGCGCAAGCCGTTCGACGGGGAGAACTTCGCGGAGCTCGCGGTCCAGCACATCGAGGCCCCGGTGCCGGAGACGGAGGCGCCGGAGCCGGTACGTCCGCTGATCCGGCGCGGGCTGGCCAAGCGGCCGGAGCAGCGGCCGGAGAACGCCGAGGCGTTCGTGGCGGAGCTGGAGGGCGTGGCCCTGGCCGCGTACGGGCCGGAGTGGGAGGAGCGCGGACAGCGCAAGCTGGCGGCGCTGGCCGCGCTGCTGCCGCTGCTGTTCCCGTCGGCGGGCGGCTCGGCCTCGGGGACGACGGCGGTGGCCACGACGGTGCTGAAACCGCCGCCGCCGAGCTGGGCGCCGGGGCGGCGCGGGCTGACCGCCGCCGGGGTGGCGCTGGTGGTGGGGGCCGTCCTGGTGCTGACGTACAACGCGGCCGGCAGTGAGCCGGGGGGCGCGGCGGCGCTGAGCGCCTTCGCGACGACGAGCCCGTCCGCCGGGAGCGGCGGCCCGGGCCCCGGCGCCGGGACGGGCCCGAGCGCGAGCGGGAGCCCGAGTACGGGCGCGAGCCCGAGCGCGAGCCCCTCGGGGTCCGCGTCACCGTCCGGGACGCCGACGGCGAGCCCGTCGCCGACGCCCACGGTGTCGGTGACCAAGCCGACCCAGACCCCGACACCGACACCGACACCGACCCTGACCCCGACGCCGACACCGACGCCGACCCCCACCCCGACGACGGTGGTGGGCGGTGTGAAGGTCTCCCTGCTGACCAGCCCCAGCGCCGGGCAGGCGACCGTGTCGCTCGACGTCAAGGGCGGCCCGGCGACGGTGGTGCTCGAATGGTTCCTCGGCGACAGCCCGAACGACCTGCGCTACGCCGACGGTTCGGACTCCGCGCAGGTCCGGTCCGGCTCCTCCACGCTGGGGCCGGTCCGGCACGCCTTGACGCGCCGCGGCGGCTGCTACCTGAGCGTGCGCGTCACCACCAAGCCGGCCGCAAAGGCGCCCGCGATCGCCTCGCGGTTCATCCCCCGGTGCCAGACGCAGGAGGTTCCGCGATGAGCGATTCCCGCGCCCCGGAGGACGACGACTACAGCGCCACCGTGCTCGGCAGCCACTGGATCAGCGGCCCGCCGGAGCAGCCCGCGCGGACGAAACGGTTCGACACGCCCCGGGACGCGTCCGGGGCGGTACCCGACCGGGTCGAGGGGTCGCTGCTGCGGTTCGGGCCCGGGGTGACGGCGCGGCCGCCGGGCACGCCGTTCCCGGTCGCCGTCGCGCCCGCCCCGCGCCGGCGGCGGGGTGCGGCGCTGCGCCGGTACGCCCTGGCGGCCGTGGTGCTGGCGGCGGTCCTCGCGTACCTGGGCTGGCAGCGCCTCGGCCCGGCGCTGGAGGTCACCGAGGTCTCGGTGAGCACCGACCCGAAGGGTCCCGCCTGCGATTCGGCGGCCGACGTGGTGGCCCTCGTACGGACGAACGGGCGCCCGGGGACCCTCACGTACCGGTGGGTGCGCAGTGACGGCACGCGCTCGGATCCGCTCACGGAGCGGGTGCCGAGCGGGCGCAAGGAGGCCACGCTGCACCTGCTGTGGACCTTCCAGGGCAAGGGAACCTACCCCGCCGAGGCCGAGCTCGAACTGATCTCGCCCGTGCACCGCACGGCGGCGGTGGGGTTCACCTACGGCTGCCGCGCCTAGGGCGGGGCTGCTGCGTGGCTTCGACCGGGCCTCCCCCGCCGGGATGACGATGATCGACCCGCTCCACGGCTGAATCCACGGCGGACGCGGCCGGGGCGGCGGGCGTGGCGTAGGGATTTGTGCGGGTTGTCGGGTGATGATGGCGCGGTGCGACTTGATCACGTGTCCTATGCGGTGGCCCGCGACAGCTTCGTCTCGACCGTCCAGTGGATCGGATCGGCCCTCGGCGCCGGGTTCGTCGACGGGGGCGTGCACCCGCGGTTCGGCACCCGCAATTTCATTCTCCCGCTGAGCGGCGGCACCTACGTCGAGGTCGTCACCACACTGGACCACCCCGCCGCCGACCGCGCACCCTTCGGCCGGGCGGTCGCGCGCCGCGCCGCCGAGGGCGGCGGCTGGCTCGGTTGGGTGGTCTCCGTCGACGACATCGCCCCGGTCGAGGCCCGCCTCGGCCGCACCTCGGCCGAGGGCCACCGGGTCCGCCCCGACGGGTTCGACCTGAGGTGGAAGCAGATCGGCCTGCTGGAACTGCTGGAGGACCCGCAACTGCCCTACTTCCTCCAGTGGCTGGTCCCCATCGAGGAGCGCCCGAGCGCCGACCCGCGCACCTCCAGCACCATCCACGGGGTCTCCATCGCCGGCGACGCCGCCTCCATCGCCGAATTCCTCGGCGAACCGGCCGACCACCCCCTCGACCAGATCGACGTCACCTGGGTCGAGGACGAGGAACCGGGCCTGGTCTCGGTCGAGTTCGCCACCGCCCACGGCCCGGTCACGATCTGACCGGGGCCCGACCGCCCAGGCCCCGCCGTCGCGCGTGGCCGGCCGTGGCCTGCGCTCAGGAGCGGGCGTGCGCCGTGATGTCCGCCGCGAACTCCCCCGTCATCGCAGGGGTCACCGTCGGCCGGCACTGCGCCACCGCCGCCAGGTAGTCCGCGGTGTTCGCGCCCGGCGGCGCGGCCGCCGCTCCCCGCGCGCCGACCGCCTCCAGGTCCCGTTCGAACGACACCTGCGCCGCGATCCGCGCCGCGTGCTCGATGTCGGCCGGGGTGAACAGCTCGCTCGCCTCCACCAGCGCCGCCACGTCGACATCGGCCCGCCCCGCCGTGTAGCGGCCCCAGATCGCGGCGCGGGCCCCGGCGTCCGGGGTGCCGATCGGGATCAGGTAGTCGAAGCGCCCGGGCCGCAGGAAGGCCGGGTCCAGCGAGCGGATGGAGTTGGTGGCGCAGACCAGCAGCCGCTCGCCGCCCTCCCGGAAGCCGGGTATCAGCTTGAGCAGCTCGTTGGTGACGCCGTGGATCCCGCCGGGCTGCGCGGGCTCGGTGCGCACGGGCGCGATCTCCTCGACCTCGTCGATGAAGACGAGCACCCGCTCCAGCTCGGCTATCCGGGCGAACGCGGTGCGCAGCGCGGCGGCCAGGTTGCCCTCGTCGGCGAGCCGGGACGGCAGCAGTTCCACGAAGGGCCAGCCCAGCCGGGAGGCGATGGCGCGGGCGAAGGTGGTCTTCCCGGTTCCGGGCGGTCCGAAGAGGGTGATGGCGCGCGGCGGCCGCACACCGTGCGCGGCGGCCCGTTCGGGCTCGGCGAGCGGCAGCACCACGCGCCGTTCGATGAGGTCCTTCTCGGTCTCCATGCCGGCGACCTTGGTCCAGAGGTCGTTCGCGAGGAAGCGTCCGCCGAGGTCGTCGAGGAGTCCGGCGGCCGGCCCGTGGAGCGGTTCGGTCTTCTCGAAGTAGGCGACGGCGGGCTGCCGGGTGTACCCGGCGTTGAGGAGGCCCTCGCCGAGCAGGTCCTCCTCGGGCAGCACGTAGGCGATCCGCCCGACGCGGGCTGCGATCAGCCGTCGCTCCAGCTCGACGAGCAGGGCGCTGGCCAGGCCGCGGCCGCGCCAGCCGGCGGCGATCGCGATGCGCATGACCCAGGCCCGTTCGCCGGTGACGCAGGCGAGCGCCGCGCCGATCGGGACGCCCTGGTGGACGGCGACCACACAGGGCTGCCGGCCGGTCAGCGCGCTGATGCACTCGGCGAGCGAGAACACGGATTCCTGGCCGAGTTCGGCCGTGGTGTCGATCAGGTGGACCACCGCGGCGAGATCGCTCTCGCGGTAGTCGTGGATGAGCCAGTTCACCGGGTACCGCCCCTCGTTCGTGCTCCTGCGGCGAGGCTAGGGCGGGCGGGCCGGGCACTCACGCGCCGCGGCGCACAACACCTGTTCCGTCAACCTTCCGCGGCGTCCATAGACCGCTCTCCGGCAGGGTCCACGAAACGCCACTAGACTTTCAATTTCGTAAGACTTCCGGCTTTTTCAGACCTTTCCAGTCAGCCGCGAAACGGTTCCCAGGATTCACAGCGGATTCATATGGAATATCGTGCTCCGGACACAGATTCGGGGGGAAGGCTCGGGTGCATGATCCAGCACCTGCTCCCCCGTGCCTGTGACTTCGCCCGCGCCCGTACGCGGCGGGCGCTGCGGATCCTGCCCGCGCTCGTGGCGGTGTCCACGCTGCTCAGCGTGCCCGACGCGGCCGCGGCGTCGGGCTTCGGCGTGACCTCGCGGGCCGTGCCCGACGCGGTCGCCGCCCGGGTGGGCCCGCTGTTCGAGGGGAGTCTCGACGACGGTCACTTCTGCACCGCCTCCGTGGTGCGCAGCGACTACGGTGATGTGATCGCGACGGCCGCGCACTGCCTGGACGGCCTCGACGGCGAGGACGCGGTCTTCGCCCCGGGCTACCGCGACGGCGTGGCCCCGTACGGGCTGTGGAGGCTCACCGGCAGCTACATCGCCCCGGAGTGGACCGACTCCGAGGACCCGGACGACGACATCGCCTTCGCCACGGTCGCCCCGCTGGGCGGCGCCGAGGGCCAGAACGTCCAGGACGTGGTGGGCGGCTTCCGCGTCGCCGTCGCCCGCCCGGACCGCCCCACCGTCACGGTGCTCGGCTACCCGAGCAACCGGGAGGCCCCGCTGCGCTGCGCCAACGTCACGACCCTGCTGTCCGGCACGCAGCGCCGGATCGACTGCCCGGACCTCAGCGGCGGCACCAGCGGCAGCCCGTGGCTGGTGGACGGCGCGCTGGCCGGGGTGCTCGGCGGATACGAGGCCGGCGGCACGGACCCGGACGTCTCGTACAGCGCGGTGCTGGGCGAGCAGGCCCTGGAGCTCTACCGCCAGGCGGCCGTCTCGACGGACTGACCCCTGCCGGGCCGGCCCCTGCCGGACTGACCCCTGCCGGGCCGGACGGCCGGGGCCCTACTCCGCGATCTCGGCCGGCACCTCGAACCAGGTCGGTTCGTCGCGCAGGGCCCGGTGGATGCGGTCCAGGGCGAACGGGTCCAGCGCCGGCAGCGCGTCCGGCTCGAACCAGCCCACCTCCAGCGACTCGTGGTCGTTGACCCGGGCCTCGCCGCCCGTCGCCCGGCAGCGGAAGGTGATGTCCTGGAACTGGCAGCGGTCCCCGTTGGCGTAGGTGACCGGCTGGAGCATCTGTACGAGGACCACCCGCTCGGGGACGCAGCGCACCGCCGTCTCCTCGTACACCTCGCGCACCGCGGTCCGCGCGGGCTGCTCCCCCGGCTCGGCGATGCCGCCGACCACCGACCAGCGCCCGGTGTCGGAGCGTCGGCCGAGCAGCACGCGGCCCCGGTCGTCGAAGACGACGGCGGTGACGCCGGGCAGCAGGAGCAGCCGGTGCCCGGCGGAGGCCCGGATCGCGCGGATGTATTCGGGGGTGCTCATGCCCCGAACCCTACGAGGCCGCCGGCGTC
Organism: Streptomyces sp. ADI95-16; assembly: GCF_003721495.1. Lineage (NCBI taxonomy): Bacteria > Bacillati > Actinomycetota > Actinomycetes > Kitasatosporales > Streptomycetaceae > Streptomyces > Streptomyces sp. ADI95-16. The sequence continues at coordinate 1,483,387 of NZ_CP033581.1, forward strand.
CCCGGACCGGCCGCCCGGCGGGCCCGGATCCGCCGGGTCAGGACCCAGCCGAAGCCACCGGCGGCGATCGCGAGCAGGACGTACTCGGGCAGCGGTCCGAAGCGCGTGGCCGGGGTCTCGGTGGAGCGCAGCGGGATCTCGGCGACCAGGGCGTCCGCGGTGAACATCCGTGTCTGCTGGACGATCGTGCCGTCCGGGCGGATGACGGCGCTGACCCCGCTGGTGACGGGGACGAGGACGGACCGGCTGTGCTCGACGGCCCGGATCCGGTCCATGGCGAGCTGCTGGTAGGTCATCTGGGACCGGCCGAAGGTGGCGTTGTTGCTGGGGACGGCGATGACCTGGGCGCCCGCCCGGACGGTGGAGCGGACGGCGTCGTCGAAGGCGGCCTCGTAGCAGGTGACCATGCCGACGCCGCTGCCGGCCATGTCGAAGACACCGGGCTCCTTGCCGGGGCCGAAGTCGCGGCGCACCCGGTCCACGTCGGCGCTGAAGATCCGGACGAAGGAGCGCATCGGCATGCGCTCGCCGAAGGGCTGGATCTTGCGCTTGTCGTAGGTGTCCGTGGGGCCCTTGACCGGGTCCCACAGGATCATCGTGTTGCGCAGCGGGCCGCTCTCCGGGACGAGGACGGAGCCGATCGCGACGGGCGCGCCGATCGCCTTGACCGCCTTGTCGATGACGTCGTAGGCGTCGGGCTGGGTGAAGGGGTCGATGTCGGAGGAGTTCTCCGGCCAGACCACGAAGTCGGGCTTGGGGACGCGGCCGGCCTTCACGTCCTCGGCGAGCTGGACCGTGCGCTTGGCGTGGTTGTCGAGCACGGCGCGGCGCTGGGCATTGAAGTCGAAGCCGGCGCGCGGGACGTTGCCCTGGATGACGGCGGCCACGGCGGTGCCGTCCTCGGCGGCGTCCGACACCAGCGGCCGGGCGGCGAGGGCCGCGCCGATGGGGGCGGCGACGGTGAGGGCGGCGAGGGCGGCGGCCGTCCGGCGGGGGTGGGCGCGGGCGACGCGCAGGGCCTCGTACAGCCCGAAGCCGCACAGGGCGACGGCGAAGGACAGCAGCGGGGTGCCGCCGAGGGCGGCGAGCGGCAGGAAGAGGCCGTCGGCCTGGCCGAAGGCGAGCTTGCCCCAGGGGAAGCCGCCGAAGGGCGCGCGGGCGCGCAGGGCCTCGCCCGCGACCCAGACGGCGGCGGCCCACAGCGGCCAGGCGGGGAGCCGGCTGACGAGGGCGATGCCGAGGCCGGTGAGGCCGATCAGGAGCGCTTCGAGGGTGGCGAGGGCCAGCCACGGGACGGGGCCTACGCCCTCGCTGGTCCAGACGAGCAGCGGCAGCAGGTAGCCGAGGCCGAAGAGGAAGCCGAGGCCGAATCCGGAGCGGGCGCGGCGGCCGTGGAGGCAGCCGGCGAGCAGGGCGAGGGCGAAGGGGGCCAGCCACCACAGCGGGCGGGGCGGGAAGCTGGCGTACAGCAGCGCGCCGGCGAGTACGGCGAGGACGGGCCGCGCGAACCGGGCGACGCCGCGGCGCCGGGGGGTCGCGGGGGCTCCGTCGGCTCCGGCGGCGGCCGGGGTTCCGGCGGCGGGGGTTCCGGCCCCGGACCCGGCCCCGGGCACGCGGTCGGACACCTGGTCGGGCGCGTTGCCGGGCGCGTCGCCGGGCGCCCGGTCGGTGCCGGTCGCGGCGGTCCCGGCGCTGGTCACGGCCTCGTTCGCGGTCCCGTTCGCGGCTTCGGTACTGGCTGCCGCGGAGGGCTGCGGGGGCTCGTTCCCGGCCGCGCGGGTGACACTGCTGCTCATCTGGCGGAGTGTACGTCCCCACGCGCCGGAGACCGGTAAACGCCTCAGCGGGCGAGGGCGCGCAGATGGGTACGGATGACGCGGACCCCGTTCTCCGCGTCGTCGACGGTGACCGTGAACAGCTTCCCGTCGCCGAGCCGCAGCTCCAGCCCCTCGCCGCGCCGGACGATGACGGCGGTGCCCTTCTCGGGGCGCCAGCGGTAGCCCCAGCCGCCCCACTGCTGGGGGGTGATCCGGGGCAGGAACTCGGCGGAGGTCACCTCGGTCAGCGAGATCCGCCGGCGCGGCAGCCCCATGTGGCCGCAGCGCACCACCAGGGCCTCCGCGTCGACGGTGACGGCGACGTGGACGAAGGCGAGGGTCCCGTAGAGGATCAGCAGTCCCGCGGCGAGGCAGCCGATCACGGACATCAGCAGCGGGACGACGCCCGAGGTCCACGGGGAGTCGACGGCCAGCTCGATGCCGAGCGCCAGACAGGCGGCACCGGCTGCGGCGAGCAGCCACTGCGCGCGGTTGGAGGCCCGGCCCGTCCACAGCGGACCCGGGGGGTGCACCGTCATGTGTAGCAGCGTACTCACGTTCCGCAGGGGCGCCACCGCCCCTCCGCCAGTCGGATCAGCGCGTGTTCCGGGCCGTGTCCGCCGCCCTTGACCTCAAGCAAGCTTGAGGTCCTACGGTCGCGGACATGACCACTCACGACGCAGTACGGACGACCTTCCCCGAGCGCTACCGCACCTCCGTGGTGCCGCACATCATGGTGTCCGACGCGGCCGCCGCGATCTCCTTCTACACCGAGGCCTTCGGCGCGGTCGAGGAATTCCGGCTCGGCCACCCGGCGGGCGGCGTCCTGCACGCCGAGATCCGGATCGGCGGGGCCGTCATGATGCTCGGCGACGTCTCCGAGGGACCGTTCACCGCACCCCCGTCGCTGGGCGGCACCTCAGTGGCCCTGCACGTGTTCGTCCCTGACGTGGACGCGCTCACCCGCACCGCCGCGGCGGCGGGCGCCGAGGTGGTGCGCGAGCCCGAGGACCAGTTCCACGGCGACCGCAACGTCATCCTCCGCGACCCGTTCGGGCACCTGTGGGTGTTCCTGACCCACCTGGAGGACGTCTCCTCCGAGGAACTGGCGCGCCGGCTCGCCGAGGCGTAGCCCGCGAACTCCGGGGCACACTGACCTGGGCGGACCGGACGGCCCCGGCGAAGCGGCGACCGGCGACTCCGTACGGTGGGTACCGGCCGCCGTACGCCCGCAACCGCCCCCGGAGGCACCGTGATTCCCCGACTCGACCGCGCCGTGGGCGCCGTACTGGGCTCGGCCGTCGGTGACGCGCTGGGCGCGCCCTACGAGTTCGGCCCGGCCGGGGAGTTGACGGCGCGCGGCGCCGAGATGCGCGGGGGCGGCGGCTGGGATCCGGGCGAGGCCACGGACGACACGCAGATGGCGGTGCTGCTCGGCGAGTCCCTGCTGGAGTGCGGCGACCTCGAACTCCCCGATGTCTTCGAGCGGTTCCGGCGCTGGGCGGCCGGTGCGCCCAAGGACATCGGGCTCCAGACCGAGGACGTGCTGACCGGCGGGCAGCCCTGGGACCTCGCCGCCGCACTCCACTTCCAGGTCAACGCCCGGGCGGCGGGCAACGGTTCGCTGATGCGGGCCTCCACCTCGGCGGTGTACTTCGCCGCCGCCGGGCGCGAGGAGTCGATGGACGCCGCCCGGCGGATCGCGGCGCTGACCCACGGCGACCGGGCCGCCTGGGAAGGGACCGCGATCCTGCACGAGCTGGTGCGGGTCTGCCTGGACGGAGCCGATCCGCTGGCCGCCCTCCCCGCGACGCTCGCCGCGGTCCACCCGGACCATCGCGAACGGTACGGCCAGGTGCTGGGCCCCGACTGGCACCCGGGCCTGGCCACCGAGTTCAACGGGGCGGTGTGGCCCTGCCTCGGCTCGGCGGTGTGGGCGCTGCGGACCACCTCCGGGTTCGCGGAGGCGGTCCGGGCCGCCGTGGACCTGGGCGGGGACACCGACACGGTGGCGGCGGTCACCGGCACCCTGGCCGGCGCCCGGTACGGCCAGGACGCGGTCCCGGCGCAGTGGACGGGCCCGCTGCACGTGCCGCTGCCGGGGTTCGGGGACCGCGTGCTGGACGCGGCGGCGCTGCGGGACCTGGCTCGGCGCCTGGCGACCGCCGGCGTACCGGCCGCGGGCTGACGAGAGCCGGCTCCGGCCGCAGGCCGGTGGGCGCGGGGCGCCGGCCGGTGGGCGCGCGCACCACAAGCCGTTTCGTCCCGTCAGCGCGTACGGATCACGCGACGGGCGCGTTCTCCCCGACGAGCATCCGGCCCTCGGCGTATCCGAGCGCGGTGGCCGGGAGCTGCGACGGGCGCCCGCTGAGCAGCACGGTCAGGCCGCCGGTCCGCGGCAGGCCGGGCTCCGGCCGGGCGCCGATGCGGCGCAGCGCCTGGACGGCGACGGGTTCGGCGGAACCGTGGAAGACCGGCTCGGCGCCGCCGGTCCGCTCGGCCAGGGCGGCCCGGATGGCCTCATCGACCAGCTCGTAGTGCGTGCAGCCGAGCACCACGTCCGTGACGTCCGGCGGGGTCAGCGCGGCGGCCGCGGCGACGGCCCGTACGACCTCTTCCTCGTTCCCGTGCTCGACGGCGTCCGCGAGACCGGGGCACGGCACCTCGGTCACCCGGACCCCGGCGGCGAAGTCCCGGATCAGCCCGCGCTGGTAGGGGCTGCCGGTGGTGGCGGGGGTGGCCCAGATGGCCACCCGGCCGCCGGAGGCCGCTGCGGGCTTGATCGCCGGCACGGTCCCGATGACGGGGATCGCGGGCTCCAGCTCGGCGCGCAGGTTCGGCAGGCTGTGCACGGAGGCGGTGTTGCAGGCCACGATCAGCGCGTCGGGACGGTGCGCGGCGGCGGCCCGGGCGACGGCGACGGCCCGCTCGGTGAGGTCGGCGGGGGTGCGGGGCCCCCACGGCATGCCGTCGGGGTCGGAGGAGATGACCAGATCGGCGTCCGGCCGCAGCCGCCGCATTGCGGCGGCCGCCGCGAGGAGGCCGATCCCGGAGTCCATGAGCGCGATCTTCACCTGGTCACCTTAATCGACCGCACCCGAAACCCCGGCCTTCCCCGCCCCCGGGCGCCCGTCCGCGAGGCCCGGCGGGGATTCGCCGGAGGGACACCCCCGAGGAGCGAGACACGCGCCCTCCGCTTCGACACACTGCCGCAATGGGCCTCCTCACCGCCGCCGCCTACGCCTCCCTCGCCGCCTGGCTCTGGCTCACCCTCGCCCAGGGCATGTTCTGGCGCACCGACGTCCGCCTCCCCCCTCGCACCGCCCCCGCCCGCTGGCCCTCCGTCGCCATCGTCGTCCCGGCCAGGGACGAGGCCGGGGTGCTGGCCCGCAGCCTGCCGTCGCTCCTCGTCCAGGACTATCCCGGCGCCGCCGAGGTCATCCTGGTCGACGACGGCAGTACGGACGGCACCGCCGACCTCGCCCTGAGCCTCGCCGCCGCGCACCCGGGCCTCCCCCTCACCGTCGTGTCCCCCGGCGACCCCGGACCCGGCTGGACCGGCAAGCTCTGGGCCCTGCGGCACGGCATCGCGCACGCCCGCGACACCGGCGCCGCCGGCACCGCCGCCGGGACCGGCCCCGAGTTCCTCCTCCTCACCGACGCCGACATCGCCCACGAACCCGACAGCCTCCGCGAGCTCGTCGCCGCCGCGACGTCCGCCGGCCTCGACCTCGTCTCGCAGATGGCCCGGCTGCGCGTCGTGACGTTCTGGGAGCGCCTCGTCGTCCCCGCCTTCGTCTACTTCTTCGCCCAGCTCTACCCCTTCCGCCGGATCAACCGCCCCGCCGGCCGCACCGCCGCGGCCGCGGGCGGCTGCGTCCTGCTGCGCACCGAGGCCGCCGTCCGGGCCGGCGTACCCGACTCCATCCGGCAGGCCGTCATCGACGACGTCTCCCTCGCCCGCGCGGTCCGCCGCTCCGGCGGGCGGATCTGGCTGGGGCTCGCGGAGCGGGTGGACAGCGTGCGCCCGTACCCCGCCCTGGGGGACCTGTGGCGGATGGTCTCGCGCAGCGCCTACGCGCAACTGCGACACCACCCGCTGCTGCTGGCCGCGGCGGTGGCCGGCCTGGTCCTGGTCTACCTCGTCCCCCCGGCCGCCCTCCTCGCCGGGCTGGCGACCGGCCGCCCGGCGGCCGCCTGGGCCGGGGGCCTGGCGTGGCTGCTGATGTCCGGGACGTACCTGCCGATGCTGCGCTACTACCGGCAGCCCGCCGCGCTCGCGCCGCTGCTGCCGTTCACCGCGCTGCTCTACCTGCTGATGACCCTCGACTCCGCTTCGCTCCACTACCGCGGTCGCGGGGCCGCCTGGAAGGGGCGAACCTATGCCCGGCCCAGCGATGCCTGAAACCGTGTCACAGCCCCTGAAACACCGTCATTCGAGGTCATCGGATTGTGACGTTCCGTCAACAGCAAGTCGGTGCAACACACAACCGGTGAGCACGAGAAGTATCAAGACGGGACGCACGTGACGAATCGTGCACGTGAACGTGAAGTGAAAGCTGAGGCCCTGACCTGCGAATATGCAGGTCAGGGCGGTGTTGACGAACCCTCGCTATGGACCCCGTGAAGTCGTGGGCTTAACTTAGGTCCCATGACCTCCCCCCGCTCCACTTATGGCGGCGGTTACTACTCCGCGCCCTCCTTCACGGACACCCCCATCTACGACTCCCTCGTCGCCGAACGCGGCACGCCGCAGATCGCCCCGATCCGCGTCCCCGCCGCCTACGACTCCCCGAGCGCCGGATATTCGAGCGGTGGTTACCTGCCGGCCCTCGCCTCCGCCCTGCCGGCGCTGCCCCCGGCGACGCCGCAGCAGCAGGCTCCCGCCTACGGCTACCCCCAGTACCAGCAGCAGGCCGCGCCGCAGCCGATGCCGCTGCAGAGCGCACCGGCCCCGTACATCCCGCAGCAGCAGCCGGTGGCGGCCCGCGCGGGCTACGCCCAGCAGCCGCAGCAGCCCCGGCCGGTCGCGACCGGCACCGGGTACGAGGCCATGCGCCCGGCCGCCCCGCGCCCGATGCAGCAGGCACCGGTCCAGGGCTCGTACGAGGATCCGTACGGCCGCCCCTACCAGGGGCGCGGCTACTGACGGGCGGGGCGATACTCCCTCGGCCCGCACGGCGGTCGCCTGGCAAGATGCCTACATGGCGAACTTGTATGTCCAGGCCCTCCACGTCCACCCCGTCAAGTCGGTAGCGGGGACTGCTCCCGACGAGGTGGCCGTGGAGCCCTGGGGGCTGTCCGGGGACCGCCGCTGGGCGGTGGTTGACAGCGAGGGCGCGGTGATCACCCAACGCCAGCAGGCGCGGCTGGCCTTGGCCTCGGCCCGTCCGCTGGAGGGCGGCCGGGTCGCGCTGTCCGGTCCGGGGATGGCGGAGCTGGTCGTGGAGGTGCCGGAGCCCGGGCCGCTGGAGCCCGTGATGCTGTTCGGCAAGAAGATCGAGACCGTCGTGGCGGCGACCACCGCCGCCGACTGGTTCTCCGCGTACCTCGGGGTCCCGGCGCGGCTGGTGCACATGGACGAACCCGCCGTCCGCCGCCCCGTCGACCCGGACTACGCCCTGCCCGGCGAGACCGTGAGCCTGGCCGACGGCTACCCGCTGCTCCTCACCACCCTCGCCTCGCTGGACGCGCTCAACGGCCTGATCGCCGAGGGGGACCATCCCGAGGAGGGCCCGCTGCCGATGAACCGTTTCCGCCCGAACCTGGTGGTCTCGGGCGCCGAGGCGTGGGCCGAGGACGGCTGGCGGCGGATCGCGATCGGCGACGCCGTCTTCCGCGGCGTGCGCGAGTGCGGGCGGTGCATCGTCACCACCACCGACCAGACGACGGCGGAGCGCGGCAAGGAGCCGCTGAAGACGCTGGCGCGGCACCGGCGCATCGGGAAGTCCCTGGCCTTCGGTCGGATGCTGGTCCCGGTCCGGCTGGGCACCGTACGCGTGGGCGACGAGGTCCGCGTGCTGGAATAACACCTTCGAGGGGCTCCGCACGCCTTCTGGAACCAACGTGCCCGACCACGCCGTTGGAGCTTTCAGGACGTGTGGACACTCGCGTGGAATCTCACGGGAGCCGGTGCGGGGGAACGTGCACCGGATCGGGTGACACATGTCCCGCGCGTCCCGGAATGCGCGTCCGCCGGGCGTGCGGGAGGCTGGGACGCGCAGGCAGGCGGAGACTGGCGGAGTAGGGGGAGCCGGACCGTGCGAACAGCAATGGGTGTCTGGCGTTGGCGGCGCAATCCGCTGCGCCGGCCGACCGATCTCTTCGAGGCGTGGGTGGCGTTCACCGCGCTGGTGTGCTTCCTGGTGGTGGCTCCGGCCATCGGCTGGGTGGCGGGCTCGCAGGTGGACGGGACCCTTCAGCGGGCCGCGCGCGAACAGCGGCAGGAGCGGTACCTCGTCCCGGCGGTGGTGGTCCGGCCGGGCCCGGCGCCGCTCGCCGAGGCGTCCGCCGAACCGGCGGCGCCACGGCAGAACCCGCAGCGGACCCGGATCGTGGCCGCGTGGACCGCGCCCGACGGCAGCAGCCACCAGGGCACGGTGCCGGCCGCGGAGGAGCCGCCACAGGCGGGCGACCGGTTCCGGATATGGACCGATACGCGGGGCGAGGTGGTGGGGCGGCCGCTCGACCCGTCCTCCGCCTCGTTCCACGCGGGCACGGCGGGCCTGGCCGCCGCCCTCGCGGCGGCCGCGCTGGCGGAGACGGTCCGTCGGATCGTCGTACGAAGGCTCATGCATCGGCGGTACATACGGCTGGACCGCGCCTGGGCCGCGACCGGGCCGGACTGGGGCCGGGCGGGTGCGGGCAGCTGACCTGGCAACTCCCGGGCCCGACGCGCGCTACGGTGGAGAGCCAGTTCGGTCGCTTCAGTCGCTTCGGCAGCTTTGAGCTGCTTCCGACGCTTCGGCAGCGCGAGTACGAGGGCGGGGGCACGACAGCACCATGGCTCAGGGCACGGTCCAGGTGACGCACGGCGGGGCTTCTCGGTGGCGGCGCCGCTCCGGTGAGTATCCGACTCTGGCGGCCGCGCTCGCCGTCGCGGGCGACGGGGACGTCCTGTCGATCGCCCCCGGCACCTACCGGGAGAACCTGGTGCTGGAGCACGCCGTCACCCTGCGCGGGCCCGAGGGCTCGGTGGGCTCGGTGCGGATCGCCCCGCTGGACGGGGTCGCGCTGACGCTGCGCGCCTCGGCCGTGGTCCAGGACCTGCACGTGGAGGGCCAGGACCGGGCGGCGCCCGCCGTGCTCGTGGAGGACGGCTCCCCCGAGCTCACGGACCTGCGGGTGAGCACCCGGTCGGCGGCCGGCATCGAGGTCCGCGGCGGCGCCCGGCCCCTGGTGCGGCGGTGCACCGTCGAGAACCCGACGGGCGTCGGGATCTCCGTCCTGGACGGCGGTGGCGGGGTGTTCGAGGAGTGCGAGGTCGTGGCCGCCGGGCAGACCGGGGTCTCGGTGCGCGGCGGCGGCCATCCGCGTCTGGAGCGCTGCCGCATCCACCACGCGACCGGCGCGGGCATCGGCGTGACCGGCGAGGGCTCCGGCCTGGAGGCGCTGGGCTGCGAGGTGTACGAGATCAAGGGCGCCGGGGTGCAGATCGCCGCGCGCGCCGCCGCCCGGCTCACGGACTGCTCGGTGCACCGCACCTCCGCCGACGGGGTCACCCTCGACACGGACGCGGTGCTCACGCTCGCGGGGTGCGACATCCACGACATCCCGGAGAACGCGGTGGACCTGCGCTCCCGTTCGGTGCTCACGCTCAGCCGCACCACCGTCCGCCGGTTCGGCCGCAACGGGCTGTCCGTGTGGGACCCGGGCACCCGGGTGGATGCCGAGTCCTGCGAGATCCACGACAGCACGGGCGACTATCCGGCGGTGTGGATCAGCGACGGGGCCACCGCCTCGCTGGACTCCTGCCGGGTGCACGACGTGCCGGACGCGGTGTTCGTGCTCGACCGGGGCTCGCGGATCGACGTCGTGGACAGCGACCTGTCCCAGGTGCGGAACACGGCCGTCTCCGTGACCGACGGGGCCACCGCCCGGCTGGACGACTGCCGGATCCGGGAGGCTGCGACCGGGGCGTGGTTCCGCGACCACGGCAGCGGCGGCACCCTCGCCGACTGCACCATCGACGCGGTGCAGACGGGCGTGATCGTCACCAAGGGCGCCGATCCGGCCCTGGAGCGGTGCACGGTCAGCTCCCCCGCCGAGGCCGGGTTCTACGTCTCGGCGCGCGGCCGCGGCACCTTCACCGCCTGCCGGGTGACGGGCAGCTCCGGCTTCGGTTTCCACGTCCTCGACGGCTGCCGCACCACGCTGACCGGCTGCCACACCGAGCGCTGCGCGCGCGGGGGTTACGAGTTCGCTGAGGACGGGCCCGTAGCCGAGGAGTGCACCAGCGACGAGTCCGGGCCGAGGCTCGCCGCCCAGTCGGCGCTCCCCGGCGGGCCCGGCGGGGAGCGCGCGGGCATCCGTACGGTCACGGCGGCGCCGGGCGGCACCGGACCCGCGGCGGACGTCCCCGCGCCGCGTCCCACCCTCCGCCCGGACCCTTCGGCGGCCGCCGCCGGGGCGGCAGCCGCCGCGCGGGACTCCGGGGCCGCCCTGGGGCAGCTGGACGGGCTCGTCGGGCTGGACAGCGTCAAGCGCGAGGTCCGCGCCCTCACGGACATGATCGAGGTAGGCCGGCGGCGGCAGCAGGCGGGCCTCAAGGCGGCCTCGGTGCGCCGGCACCTGGTCTTCACCGGCTCCCCCGGCACCGGCAAGACCACGGTGGCCCGGCTGTACGGGGAGATCCTCGCCTCCCTCGGGGTGCTGGAGCACGGCCACCTGGTCGAGGTGTCCCGGGTGGACCTGGTCGGCGAGCACATCGGCTCCACCGCGATCCGCACGCAGGAGGCCTTCGACCGGGCGCGCGGCGGTGTGCTGTTCATCGACGAGGCGTACGCGCTGGCCCCGGAGGACTCGGGCCGGGACTTCGGGCGCGAGGCGATCGACACCCTGGTGAAGCTGATGGAGGACCACCGGGACGCGGTGGTGGTGATCGTCGCCGGGTACACGGCGGAGATGGACCGGTTCCTGACCGTCAACCCGGGGGTGGCCTCGCGGTTCTCCCGGACCATCACCTTCGGCGACTACGGGCCGCAGGACCTGCTGCGGATCGTGGAGCAGCAGGCGGAGGAGCACGAGTACCGGCTGGGCGAGGGCACCTCCGAGGCGCTGCTGACGTACTTCACGGAGCTGCCCAAGGGGCCGGCCTTCGGCAACGGCCGCACCGCGCGCCAGACCTTCGAGTCGATGGTCGAGCGGCACGCGGGGCGGGTGGCGCAGCTGTCGGAGCCGACCACGGACGAGCTCACCCTGCTGTTCCCGGCGGACCTTCCGGTGCCGGCGGCCGGGGTGCGCTGACGCCGGGGCGCGGGTGCTCCGCGGCGTGGTCCGCGGCGTGGTCCGCGGCGTGGTCCGCGGCGTGGTCCGCGGCGTGGTCCGCGGCGCCGGGTGAGCCCCCGCGCTGGTGCGGTACGTCGGCCCGCGCGGCGGCGGCGAGCCGTACGAGCAGCCGGTCGCGTTCGGCGGCGAAGGCCGGGTCCGCCTGGTAGGCGGAGTGGCCCAGGATCGGCGCGGGCAGCGGGTGGCGGGCGCTGCGCCCGTAGGCGACGGGATCGGCGAGCGGCCCCCGGTCCACTTCCCCGGCGCCGCCGGCAGCGGTGCCCGTGGCCGGGGCGAGCCGTACCGGGCCGCCGATCGGGTCGGTGGCCCGCCAGAGGTTGCGCCAGCAGTCGACCTCGCCGTGCAGGGCGGTCAGCGGGCCGGGCCCGAAGTACGCCGGGAACCAGCGGCCGTAGAGCCGGCCGAGCGGCGAGCCGTACGTCAGCAGCGCGACCCGGCGGCGGGCCCCCGGCGGCAGCTGCCAGACGGCGGCGGCCGCGAGCACGCTGCCCTGGGAGTGGCCGGAGATCACCAGGCGGCCGCCGGTGCGCCCGGTCCAGCCGGTCATCCGCCAGGTCAGGTCGGGGACGGCCCGCTCGGCGTAGCAGGGCGGGGCGAACGGGTGGGCGGCGCGCGGCCAGAAGGTGCCGACGTCCCACAGGATGCCGATGGTGCGGCGGGCGGCCGGGTCCCGGTAGGCGCGGCGGCCCCAGGTGACGAAGAGGAGGAAGCCGAACCCTATGAGCCAGGACCCGGTGTCCTGCGCGGCGCGGGCGGCGCTCTCCAGCAGCGGGTGCGCGCCCCGGGCGGCCTCGCCCGGGACCTGCCCGCTGAACCAGGCTCCGGCGAGGGCGCCCGCGCCGAGCAGCAGGGTGACCCCGGAGACGGCGCCCACGAACCAGGGCGCGGAGTCGGTCAGCGCGGCGGCGGCCCGGGCCCCGGCGATCTGCCGGCTGCGCGCGCGGTCCGGCGGCTCGCCGGGGTACTCGGCGGCGACGGTCGCGGCGAGCCGGCGCCGCTCGCGGGCTCCGCGAACGGCGAACCAGGCGGCGAGCAGGGCCAGTACGAGGAGCAGCGGGGGCAGTACGGCCGCCTGCCAGGACAGCAGCACGGGCGGCCCGGGCAGCGGGGCGTCGGCCATCCCGGGGGTGGCCCCGCCGTCGAGCCAGTCGGCCACGCTCCGCGCGACCCCGCCGGACATCACCCCGCCGAGCGCGCATCCGAGCATGGCGACGGCCGGCCCGCCGAGGCCGTGCAGGGCGGCGGCCGGATCGGGCGCCCCCCGGTGGAGGCGCCGGGCGACGACGGCCAGGGCCAGTACGCCGCAGCCCTGGGCCAGCATGAGCGCGCCGAAGGCGAAGTCACCCGGGAGCCGCCCGGTGGAGTGCCAGCCGGGCCGCGACCAGCAGGCGTAGCCGAGGACGGCGACGAACAGGGCGAGGGCGCCGCCCGGCAGCAGGGTGATCGCGGCCCGGTCGAGGCGGTGGTCGGGCCGGGCCTCGGTGCGGCCGCGCCGGCAGACGACCCAGGCCACCGTGACGGCCCCGGCGACGAGCAGCGCTTCGACGGCCCAGCCGAACGCCGCCGGCCCGGGGGCGCCGGCCCGGCGGTCGTGGCGGGCGACGGGTGCGGCGACGGCCGCCGCGACGGTGAGCAGCCCGGCGGCGGTGTGCGCCGCGCGCAGCCTGGCCACGAGGCGGCGTCCGTACCAGAACCCGGGCCGGCCGAGGGCGGGCGCGGTGTCGTCCAGGGCGTCCGGGTCGCCGGTGCCGGCGGGCGGCGACTGGGATTCGTAGGCGCTCCAGGTGCGGTTCGACAGGTACCAGAGCAGCCCGGTCAGGGCGGCGGGGACCAGCGCGCACAGGGCGAGCCGCCGTCCGGGCTGGCCCCACCAGCCGCCGTCGGCGGAGAGGAACGCGAGCCGGGAGCGGGAGCCGGTGCAGCCGGCGGTGCCGGCGCACTGCCAGGCGAGGAGGTCGAGCGCGACCTCGCAGGCGGCGGCGATCAGCAGGACGGTGAGGCTGAGCGCGAGTATCCGGACGAGCAGGCCGTACGTGCTGACCGTGCGCGGGGATTTCGTGGTGGCGGGCGCGGCCGGGCGGGCCCAGTGGGCGAGGTTGGCCACCATGAACGGCAGGAGCAGCAGCCACAGGGCGCGGGTGCCGTTGCCGGAGGTCAGGCGGGACCAGCAGTAGGCCTCGGGCACGGGCCGGCCCGCGTAGCGCTCGGGGTGGTCCTCGGCGTCGGCGTCCTCGGTGCGGCGGAAGACGGCGGCGGTGGAGTCGCCGGTGACCCGGACGGTACGGGGATCGCCGAGCAACTCGTCGGGCGCGGCTCCGGCGACCCCGTGGACGAGGAGCTCCAGAGCGAGCGGAGCCGCCCCCGGGGGCGTGGGGGCATCGAGTGAGGGGGCATCGGGTGAAGGGGCGTCAGATGAGGCGGCCTCAGGTGAGGGGATGTCGGGCGTGGGGATGTCGGGCGTGGGGGTGTCCGGCACTGCGGCCTCCGCTCGCGGGGCGTTGTCCAGCATCCCGTCCGCCGGCCGTCCGGCCGAGGAACCGGAGTCGTCTCCAGGGCCCTGGCCGGTACGGACTTCTGACGGGAGCTCGGCTATGGTGCCCGCGCACCCGGCGCGCCACACTCGGCACACCGCACCCGGCGCGCCACACTCGGCGTGCCACACCCGCCGTGCCACACCTCAGGGGGTACCTCCATGGCTCGCCGACTCCGCCCCGTGGGGCTCGACTTCGCCGAGGTCGCCCCGGTCCGGCACGTCTTCACGGCCGAGGCCGCCGCCGCGCCGGACGCCGTGTACCGGGCCTTGGCGGAGCAGGTCGAGGGCTGGCCGCGGTGGTTCAAGGCGATCACCCTGGCCCGGCCGACCGACGGGGGCGCGGGCCGCGAGATCAGGCTGGCGGGCGGGGTCCGCTTCCACGAGACGGTCATGGCCAAGGACCCGGGGCAGCGCTACGCCTACCGGGTCGACGAGACCAACGCCCCCGGGATGCGGGCCCTGCTGGAGGAGTGGCTGCTCACCCCGTCGGGCACCGGAACGCGGGTCCGCTGGACCTTCGCGACGGACGGCCCGGCCCCCTTCCGCCTCGCCCTGGCCGCCGCCCGCCCGGCTCTCGGCCGCTCGTTCCGCTCGGCGGTCCACGCCCTCGACGCCCGCCTCACCACCGACCGCGCGACGGGGGACGGTTAGGCCCTGTCGACCCGCGTACGGGACTCCGGCGTCGGCGGGCTCAGGCGGTCGGCTCGCGCCAGACGCCCGTGGTCAGGAGGGTGTCGAGCGTCTTCGTGTACGGGGCGATGTCGAGGCCCTGCGCCGCCAGCCAGTCGTCGGAGTAGTACTTGTCGAGGTAGCGGTCGCCCGGGTCGCACAGCAGGGTGACCACACTGCCGGTGCGGCCCTCCGCCACCATCTCCGAGATGATCTTCAGGGCGCTCCACACTCCGGTGCCGGTCGAGCCGCCCGCCTTGCGGCCTATGGCGTGTTCCAGCGCGCGGCACGCGGCCACGCTCGCCGCGTCCGGCACCTTCATCATCCGGTCGATGGCGCCCGGCACGAAGCTCGGCTCCATGCGCGGCCGGCCGATGCCCTCGATGCGCGAGCCGCAATCGCTGCTCGCGTGCGGGTCGCCCAGCGTCCAGCCGTCGAAGAAGCAGGAGTTCTCGGGGTCCGGGACACAGATGCGGGTGTCGTGCTGCATGTAGTGCACGTACCGCGCGATGGTCGCGGAGGTGCCGCCGGTGCCGGCCGTCGCCACGATCCAGGCGGGTTCGGGGTACCGCTCCAGGCGCAGTTGCTGGTACATGGATTCCGCGATGTTGTTGTTCCCGCGCCAGTCCGTCGCGCGCTCCGCGTACGTGAACTGGTCCATGTAGTGGCCGCCGGTCCGGGCCGCGAGTTCCGCCGACGCCTCGTACATCTTCATCGGGTCGTCGACGAAGTGGCATTCGCCGCCGTGGAATTCGATGAGGCGGCACTTCTCCGGGCTGGTCGTCCTCGGCATGACCGCGATGAACGGCACGCCGATCAGCTTGGCGAAGTACGCCTCGGAGACGGCGGTCGAGCCGCTGGACGCCTCGATGACGGGGCGTCCGGGGCGGACCCAGCCGTTGCAGAGGGCGTAGAGGAAGAGCGACCGGGCGAGGCGGTGCTTGAGGGAGCCCGTGGGGTGCGTGGACTCGTCCTTGAGGTAGAGGTCGATGCCCCAGGCCTCGGGGAGCGGGAAGCGCAGCAGGTGGGTGTCGGCGGAGCGGTTGGCGTCGGCCTGGACCTTGCGGACGGCTTCCTTCAGCCAGGCGCGGTAGTCCGCGTCGCTGCGGTCGACGTCGACGGTGGTGACCGTCGCGCCGGTTCTGCCGGTGTTGCCGGTGGTGCTCATTCGCCGTGCTCCTTCGTGCGTGCGTTCGCCCCCTGCTTTCGCAATGTACCCCCCTCACCTGCACAAACGGTCACTTTGGGTCTCTATGCGAATCGCTTTAGGGCTTCGCGAACGCGGTTGTCCCGCGCGTTCGGTTGCACACCGGGGCACCGTGGGTGACCCTGGTGGAGCATTACTGAGGGTGCAGCACCCGTAACACTCATGTCGGGGAGTCGCAGCCGTGATCAGTCATTCCCGCAGGCACTGCGTCGTCGAACTGCAAGCCTTGCCGTCGCGGATCGGCCAGATCCGAAGAATCGTTTCTGCGCAGCTGCGCCACTGGCAGCTCGATCCGCTCATAGACCGGGCTGCGCTCGGCGTGACGGAGCTGCTCAGCAACGTCCACCGCCACGCGCAGCCGAACAAGGTGTGCACCGTCGAGATCGAGTTCCGCCTGGGCCGCCTCACGGTGTCGGTGTACGACAGCGATCCGCGGCTGCCGGTCCTGCGCGAGACGCGGGCGGACGCCCTGGACGCGCCGGACGCCCTCGGCGCGCTGGAGACCTGCGGGCGCGGCCTCGCGCTCGTCGAGGCGGTGAGCGAGGCCTGGGGGGCGCGGCCGCACGGCGACGGTCCGGGCAAGATCGTGTGGTTCTCGCTCCGCGCCACCCCGGCCCACGTCGCACCGAAGGGCACGGTCATCATCGACACGGCCATGCCCGTACGAGAGCCCGCCCCGGCGGCGTTCGTGGCCGTGGACGCGGAGGCCGTCGCGGTCAGCGTGCCGGTGACGGTGTCGGTCGCCGCCCGGCCCGGGTAGCTCGGGGCCGGCCGGGCCCGCCGGACCCGCCGGACCGGTTCAGGCCGCCGCCCCCAGGGCCCCCAGCGGGTCGTCCAGCACCGGCTGCCACGCCAGCTCCGCCGCGCCGACCAGGCTGTTGTGGTCCAGGGTGCACGGCAGGATCGGCACTCCCCCGCTGCGCCCCCACAGGCTCCGGTCCGCGACGACCGCGCGCAGCCGCTCCGGGTCCGCGTGCAGCAGCTCCCGGTGCAGCCCGCCCAGGATGATCCGGTCCGGGTTGAGGATGTTCACCAGGCCCGCGAGGCCGAGGCCCAGCCGGTCGATGAGCTCCTCCGCCGCCGCCCGTACGGCGGGCTCGGCGTACTCCTCGCGCACCAGGTCACGGGCCTGCTGGAGCAGCGACACCTCCGGGCCGGGGGTGCGGCCCGCCGCCGTCAGGAAGGCCAGCGGGTCCGCCTCGACGTCGAGGCAGCCCCGGCTGCCGCAGTGGCAGGGGCGCCCCTCCGGGTTCACGGTGAGGTGGCCGACCTCCAGGGCCAGCCCGGAACTCCCGCTGTGCAGCCGGCCGTCGAGCACCAGCGCGCCGCCGACCCCGCGGTGGCCGGTGGCCACGCAGAGCAGGTGCTGCGCGCTGCGCCCCGCCCCGTGGCGGTGCTCGGCGAGCGCGGCCAAGTTGACGTCGTTGCCGGTCAGGGCGGGGCCGTCGATCCCGGCGGCCTTCACGCACTGGGCGAAGATGGCCCGTACGGGGGCGCCGGCCGGCCAGGCCAGGTGCAGCGGGTTCAGCGCCGTACCCTCCGGCTCGGCGACGGCCGACGGGACGGCGAGGCCCGCGCCGACGCAGCGGCGGCCGCTGCGCGCGAGCAGTTCGGCGCCCGCCGAAACCACCGCGCCGAGCACCTGCGCCGGGTCCGCGGAGACGGTGACCTTGCCGGGGGAGGTCGCCACGATCCGGCCGCCGAGGCCGACGAGCGCGGCCCGGAAGCCGTCCGGGTGCACCTGCGCGGCGAGCGCCACGGGGCCGTTCTCGTCCACGGAGAGCCGGTGCGAGGGCCGGCCCTGGGCGCCGCCGGCGCCGCCGGGGCGGGAGTCGACGCGGATCAGGCCGAGGGCCTCCAGCTCGGCGGCGACGGCTCCCGCGGTGGCCCGGGTGACACCGAGCTCGGCCGTCAGCACCGCCCGGGTCGGGGCCCGGCCGGTGTGGACGAGTTCCAGCGCCGGACCGAGCGCGCCGCGGCCCCGCTCCAGCTTGGTCCTCGCGGATGCCGTGGACACCGTGGTCGCGTCCCCCACCCCCGGCGGGGCCCCGTTGCCGTTCATGACAGCGATCCTCGCATGATCGGCGCCCCTCCCGCTCCGCCAGTGCTGTGGCCGGAAAGGTTTGCCGGGGCGCGGTGTCCGGTGCGGTGCATCGCAAGGCGGAGTGCCGAGGCTCGTACTGGACGTACCTGCCCGGTCCGACAACGCGGCGAGGTGCCGTGCCGGGCGTCGCGACCCGGTGAACCTTTCGGTTCGGTCACAGCGCTAGGTAAAGACAGGCCCGAGGCCGCCTACGCGGAGGGTGATGTTCAGCCGGCCGGTGAGGCCCAGCGCCGGCGGGGCGGTGCCGGGCCACACCCTCGGCACCCCGTGATAGGCCCGCCGGCTCGGGCCGCCGAAGACGAACAGGTCCCCGCTGCGCAGCTCGACGTCCCGGTACGGGCGCCCGCGCGAGGCGGTGTTGCCGAACCGGAAGACGCAGGCGTCGCCGAGGCTGAGGGAGACCACCGGCGCCGCGGACTTCTCCTCGGCGTCGCGGTGCATGCCCATGCGGGCATCGCCGTCGTAGAAGTTGATCAGCGCGATGTCGTAGGCCGCGGAGGGGCCCGCGGGCGCCCCGGCGTCCCCCGTACCGGCGTACGCGGCGGCCACGGCGTCCCGGCCCAGCTCCGCGAGCCATCCCGGCATCGGTTTCACCGGCGCCCCGTCGCCGTCCACGGCAGTGCGGGCGTAGGCGTACGGATACCAGTGCAGCCCCAGGCACACCTGGCGGGCGGTCATCGTCCCGCCCCCGGGGGTGCTCACGGTGCGCAGCCCGGCGGGCGGGCGCGCCCACTCCCGGCAGGCGGCGAGCAGCTCCCGCTGCCGCTGCGGTCCGAGCCAGTCGGGGACGTGCACGGCGCCGGGCGCGATCAGGGTCCGCTCGCGCGGGAAGAGTTCCCCGTCCATGTGTCCATTGTCGGCGGTGGGCTGCGAGACTCCCGCCATGACCATCAAGACGGATGAGTTCGTGGAGATCCTGGTACGGGAGGGCGAGCTGCTCGCCGAGGCGGCCGGGCGGGCGGGCACGGAGGCTCCGGTGCCCACCTGCCCGCAGTGGCGGGTCGCGGATCTGCTGCGGCACACGGGGGCGGTGCACCGCTGGGCGGCCGGGTTCGTCGCCGAGGCGATCGTGGATCCGGTGCCGTTCCCGGACGCTCCCGAACTGGTCGGCCCGGAGCTGCTGGCCTGGTTCCGCGAGGGGCACGCGGACCTGGTCCGCACCTTGACCGAGGCGCCGGCCGATGTGCAGTGCTGGACCTTCCTGCCGACGGCGGCGCCCTCGCCGCTGGCCTTCTGGGCACGGCGGCAGGCGCACGAGACGGCCATCCACCGGCTGGACGCCGAGGCGGCGCTCGGCGTCGAGTTCGGCGCGGTGGCGCCGGAGTTCGCGGAGGACGGGGTGGAGGAGCTGCTCACCGGCTTCCACGCCCGCCCGCGCAGCCGGGTGCGGACCCCGGAGCCCCGCGTGCTGCGGGTCCGGGCGGCCGACACCGGCGCGGTGTGGACCGTACACCTGTCCCCGGAGCCGCCGCGCACGGTGGTGGGCGACCTGGGCGAGCCGGTGGACTGCGAGGTGACCGGGACGGCGGCGTGGCTGTACGCGGCGCTGTGGAACCGCCTCCCGCTGGCCGGGCCGGGGGTGTCGGGCGACGGGGAACTGGCGCGCCTGTGGATCGATACGGGCCGCATCTGACCGAAGGCGGCCTTGTGACAGAGCGCCGCGCACTGTGACACTGCGTATATGGGGCAACGTACGCAGGCGGACCGGGACGCGATCACCATCGAGATCGGCTACGCCGTGTTCAGCGGGGGTTTCGCGGCCGCCCTCGTCTTCGGGGCGGTCTACGGGCCGGCGCTGGCCTTCACCTTTCCCGGCTCGGCGCGCATGGCCCTGGAGCTGACGGGCGCGGTCCTGGCGGCGACGGTCTTCCTGCTCCGCACCGCCCACGTCCTGTGGCGCTTCGCCCGCCCGGAGCACGACGGCCGCTAGAGCGGTACCTCCATGTGGGGCCCGCGTTCCAGGGGTTGGGCACGACCGCGCTGGTGGCGTAGGCGTAGCCGGCGCCGCGTTCGAAGGCGGCCTCCGGGCCGGCCGTCGGACAGGTACGCCGCACAGGTGCCCTTGAACCACCCGCACGGGTATGAGGAACAGAAGAGCGGACTGTCACCTCATCACGTATACCTCCGTCAGGCCCGTGCCACCCGTGTCACCCACGTCATACGGAGGGCAGCCCGACGGCGTGCGCCAGCTGCCCGGCGGCGTGCGCGAAGAAGGCGTCGCGGTCCTCGACCACCCGGTTGAACTGGCCGAAGACCTCGCAGGAGACGAGCCCGACCAGCTGGGCCCAGGCGGCGACCAGGGCGGCGGTCACCTCCGGGGGCAGGCCCTCCGCGAAGTCCGCCGTCATCCGCTCGGCCTCGGCGCGCAGGGCGGCGGGCAGCGGCGGCAGCGCGATCCCGCGGCCCTGGTGGGCGGCGCGGACGATGCCGATCAGCGTGTTCGCGGCACGGGCGGCGGGGCCGACGGTGTCGAGCGGGGCGCTGTAGCCGGGGACCGGGGAGCCGTAGATGAGGGAGTACTCGTGCGGGTGCGCCAGGGCCCAGGCGCGGAAGGCCCCGCAGACATCGGCCCAGCGGACGCGGGGCGGGGCTCCGGCGGCGCGGGCGCGGGCGTCGGCTCCCTCGGCGGCGGCGCCGACGCTGTCATAGGCGTCGACGATGAGCGCGGTGAGCAGCTCGTCGCGGCTGGGGAAGTAGCGGTACAGGGCCGAGGAGACCATGCCGAGCTCGCGGGCGACGGCGCGCAGCGAGAGCTTGGCGGCGCCTTCGGCCGCGAGCATGCGGCGCGCCTCGTCCTTGATGGCGGCGGTGACCTCGATGCGGGCCCGTTCCCTGGCCCCTCGCACGGTGCTCATACGGGTCAGTCTGCCATGTGGGTGGAGCACTGCCCATAAACAAGAGCACCGACCCGATCAGAGAGCAGTGCTCTTGTTTTGGTGCGCCGCTCCGGGCACACTGGGCAGTGCACCAAGACGAGAGCACCGCTCTCCTCGCCCGTGACCCCGGAGGCCACCATGAACGCGCCCACCCCGCACTACGTCCAGGCCGGCCCGCTCGCCGTCCGCCTCAACGCGTTCCTCGGCAAGCTCGCCCGCCACGGGATCAGCCTGGCCGGCACCGCCGAGCTGTCGGTGCGCGGCCGCACGTCTGGCCGGATGCAGCGGATCCCGGTCAACCCGCACACCCACGAGGGCGAGCAGTACCTGGTGTCGGCCCGCGGGCACTCGCAGTGGGTGCGCAACATGCGCGTCGCCGGGGGCGGGGAACTGCGCGTGGGGCGCAAGGTGCGCGCCTTCACGGTCACCGAGATCACCGACCCCGTGGTGCGGGCGGCGGTGCTGCGCACGTACCTGGAGAAGTGGGGCTGGGAGGTCAACCGGTTCTTCAACGGCGTCACCGCCCGCTCCTCCGAGGCGGAACTCCAGGCCGCGGCCGCCGACCACCCGGTCTTCCGCCTCACGATCACCCCCTGACGCACCGACACCCCAAGCCACCGCAGCCCCCCGGCCCCGGCCCACCCTCGACCGCACCGGCCACCCTGGCCCGCCCTCGACCGCACCGGCAACCCCCGGCACCGACCCACCGCCGACCACACCGGCCACACCGGCCTTGGCTCTGGCTCTGGCCCCGGCCTTGACCCCGGCCCACCCTCGACCACACCGGCCACCCCCGGGTTCGACCTCGGTCCTGACCCCCCGGTCCTGACCCCGACCCCGACCCCGGCCCACCCTCGTCCGCACCGACCGCACCGACCGCACCGACCCTGGCCCACCCTCGACCGCACCGGCCACACCGGCAACCCCCGGCACCGGCCACACCGGCAACCCCCGGCACCGACCCGCCGCCGGCCGCACCGGCCACCCCCGGCCTCGACCTCGGTTCTGGCCCCGACACCAGCCCACCCTCCTCCGCACCGGTCACACCGGCCGCCCCGCCGCCGGCCGCGCCAGCCGCCCCCGGCCCCAGCGCCGCCGGCTCGGGCCGCCTTCGACCGAACCGAGCCGGCAGTCCGACGGGCCCCGCCCACCGCCCGATCCGGCGCGGCAGCCCGACCGGCTCCGCTTCGACCGTGCGGGCGATCCGCGGTGGACCGGCCGTATGGGCGGCCCACCCCTGACGCTCCGTCATGTTTGGCTGGACCTTCGCCCGCCTGGCTCCGTGCCCGGTCGAGAAGGAGAGTCCCGTGCCCCGAATGGTCCGCCTGCCGCGCGTCGCCGGTGCCGGCGCCGTAGCCGTCGCGCTCGCCGTGCTCGCGTCCGCCCCCACCGCCGGCGCGGCGGCCGTCGCCGAGCCGCCGCCGCCGCCGTCGACGCTGCCGGCCCCGACCCCCGCCGCGCCGCTGTCACTGGTGGACCCCCACATCGTGGGGCACTTCGACCTCGCCAGGGGCCAGACCCCCGAGAACATCGCGCTGGAGCCCGACGGCTCCGCCGACCTGACCTTCGCCTTCGCCCGCCAGGTCGCCCACGTCGACAAGCGCGGACACGTCCGGACCATCGCCACGCTGCCCGCCGTCGCGGACCCGCAGACCCCCGAGATCGGCGCCGCCGTCACGACCGGCCTCGCCCGGGCCCACGACGGGACGCTCTACGTCGGCTACGCCACCGGCACCGACGCCGGTGGCGTCTGGCGGATCACCCCGAACGGCGAGGTCAGCCAGTTCACCGACGAGGACCTGCCGGCCGGCTCCTTCATCAACGGCCTCGCGCTCGACGAGCACCACGGGGTGCTCTACGCAGCCGACTCTTACCCCGGCAAGGTGTGGCGCGTCTCCCTGGACGACGGCTCGGCGACCGCCTGGGCCACCGGCCCCGATCTCGAACGCGTCGGCTTCTTCGGGGCGAACGGCATCAAGGTGCGCGAGGGCTCGGTCTGGGTCTCCAACTTCGACCGGGGCACGCTGCTGCGCATCCCGATCGAAGCGGACGGCTCCGCCGGCCCCGTCGAAACCCGCGCCACCGATCTGGACGGCATCGACGACTTCGCCTTCGCCGGGAACGGCGATACGGTCCTCGCCGCCCTCAACTCCACCAGAGAGGTCGCCGTGGTCCGGCGCGACGGCTCGCACACCGTCCTGCTGACGGCGGCCGACGGGCTCTCCAACCCCACCTCCGTCGCCGTGAACCGGCAGAAGGTGTACGTCCCGAGCGCCGCCCACGGCACCCAGAACGACCCGAACCTGCTGCTCGCCCGCCTGGAGAAGCACCGCCCGAAGCCCTGAGGCCCCCCCGGACCGCCCCCAGGACCGGCCCCCGAACCGCCCCTGCGGCCGACGCCCGACCCGGCCCCCGGCCCGACCCCCGAACCGACCCCCGAACCGACCCCGGGCCAGCCGGCGGGACCCGGCAGTACACCGGGCCCCGCCGCGCCCCGTCAGTCGCGGGCGCTCCGCGCCTGCCGCTCGTCGAGGGCGTGCAGCCCCTTGCGGACCAGCGGGTACGTCCGTACCAGATCGGCCAGCGTCGTCGAGCCGCGCACGATCCGGGCGAAGGACGTCCACGCCGGCCGGAAGCCGGTGATGGCGGCGTGCAGCAGTCCCGGCCGGGCCTCGAACAGGGTCAGCATCCGCTTGCCGACGCCCATCTCCGCACCCAGTCCCGCCTTCACCGCGAAGGAGTAGTTCAGGGCCTGGCGCCGCGCGTCCACCGCGTCCTGCGCCTCGGAGATCTTCGCGGCCCACTCCCCCGCGAGCCGCCCCGACCGCAGCGCGAAGGAGATGCCCTCCCGCGTCCACGGCTCCAGCAGCCCGGCCGCGTCGCCCGCGACCAGCACCCGGCCGCGCGAGAGCGGCGATTCGGGCTTGCGGCAGCGCGTCAGGTGCCCGGAGGAGACGGCCGGCTCGAAACCGGCGAGGCCCAGGCGGGCGATGAAGTCGTCCAGGTACCGCTTGGTCGCGGCGCCTTCGCCCTTCGCCGAGATGACCCCGACGGTGAGGGTGTCGCCCTTGGGGAAGACCCATCCGTAACTGCCGGGCAGCGGACCCCAGTCGATGAGCACCCGCCCCTTCCAGTCCTCTGCGACGGTCTGCGGGACCGGGATCTCCGCCTCCAGGCCGAGGTCCACGGTGTCCATCTCGACGCCGACGTGCGCGCCGATCCGGCTCGCGCTGCCGTCCGCGCCGACCACCGCCCGGGCCAGGACGGTCTCGCCGTCGGCGAGGACGACGGCCACGGTGCGCCGGTCGGGCACCGCCGCGCCGTGCTGCTCGACCCGCGCCACCGCCGTACCCGTACGGACCGTCGCGCCCGCCTTCTCCGCGACGGCGACCAGGCCCGCGTCGAACTCCGGCCGGTTGATGAGCCCGAACAGCATCTGCTTCGAGCGCCGGGTCCGCGTCAGTCTGCCGTTGTGGGAGAAGGTGACCGCGTGGATGCGGTCCTTCAGGGGCAGGACGAAGCCCGGCGGAAGGGCGTCGCGCGAAGGACCGATGATGCCGCCGCCGCAGGTCTTGTAGCGGGGCAGCTCGGCCTTCTCCAACAGCAGGACCCTCCGCCCCGCCGTCGCCGCCGCGTGCGCGGCCGAGGCTCCGGCCGGGCCGGCCCCGACCACGACCACGTCCCACACCTCCCCGGTTGCCCCGGAGCCCTCCTCGCCCGTCCCCCGAGCGGCCTGCCCCGCGCCCCCGCCGTGTACGTCGTCTGCGCCGTGTACGTCGTCGTCGCTGCTCACGATGTGCTGCTGCTCCTGATCACGCTGTTGCTCGGATGCCGGGGAAATCCTACGGCGAGAGATCGCCCCGCCCGGCTGTGCGAGGATCGGAGCTGACTTTCGCCGTGCCGCATACGCCCACCCCGCGGATGCGGGCGGCGTACACCGAGTACAACGTCGCACCCAAAAGGAGCGTGCCCATGACCCGGAATCCGATCGCCGAGACCATCGCCTCACTGATGCCCCGCGCCAAGCGGGAGCTGACCGAGCTGGTGGCCTTCCAGTCGGTGGCGGACTGGGCGCAGTTCCCCAAGAGCGAGAGCGAGGCCGCCGCCAACTGGGTGGCCGACGCCCTGCGCGTCGAGGGCTTCCAGGACGTGGCGCTCCTCGACACCCCTGACGGCACCCAGTCGGTGTACGGCTTCCTGCCGGGCCCCGAGGGCGCTCCGACGGTCCTTCTGTACGCGCACTACGACGTGCAGCCGCCGCTCGACGACGCCGCCTGGGTCTCCCCCGCCTTCGAGCTGACCGAGCGCGACGGCCGCTGGTACGGGCGCGGCGCGGCGGACTGCAAGGGCGGGTTCATCATGCACCTGCTGGCGCTGCGCGCGCTGAAGGCCAACGGCGGTGTGCCGGTGAGCGTGAAGGTCATCGTCGAGGGCTCGGAGGAGCAGGGCACGGGCGGCCTCCAGCAGTACGCGGAGGCGCACCCGGAGCTGCTCGCCGCCGACACGATCCTCATCGGTGACGCGGGCAACTTCCGCCTCGGCCTGCCGACGGTGACGGCCACGCTGCGCGGGATGACCCTCGTCAAGGTCAAGATCGACACGCTGGGCGGCAACCTGCACTCCGGCATGTTCGGCGGGGTCGCCCCCGACGCGCTGGCGGCGCTGATCCAGCTGCTGGCCTCGCTGCGGGCGCCCGACGGTTCGACCACCGTGGACGGGCTGGCCTCGGACGCGGTGTGGGAGGGGTTGCAGTACCCGGAGGCGGACTTCCGCTCGGACGCGAAGGTACTGGACGGGGTCTCCCTGATCGGCGAGGGCACCATCGCGGACCGGCTGTGGGCGCGGCCCGCGGTCACCGTCCTCGGCATCGACTGCCCGCCGGTCGTCGGCGCCACCCCGTCGGTGCACGCCGGCGCGGGCGCGCTGATCAGCCTGCGCGTGCCGCCGGGTGTGGACACCGCGGACGCCATCAAGCGGCTGGAGGCGCACCTGGTGGCGCACACGCCGTGGCAGGCGCGGCTGGAGCTGGAAGTGGTCGGCCAGGGCCAGCCGTTCCAGGCCGACACGACCAGCCCGGCGTACGCGTCGATGGCCGCCGCCATGGAGGTGGCGTACCCGGGCCAGGAGATGCAGATCGCGGGCATGGGCGGTTCGATCCCGCTGTGCAACACGCTGACGTCGCTGTACCCGGAGGCGGAGATGCTGCTGATCGGGCTGAGCGAGCCGGAGGCGCAGATCCACGCGGTGAACGAGAGCGTGTCCCCGGAGGAGCTGGAGCGGCTGTCGGTCGCCGAGGCCCACTTCCTGCTGAACTACGCGGAATCCAAGCGCGGCTGACGCCTCGCGGGCGCAGGCGCGGGCACCTGAGCCTGCGCCTGCCCTGCGCGTGCCCTGCGCCTGCGCCTGCGCCTGCGCCACGAGCGAACTCCGCCCCCGGCGAAAGGAACCCCGGGGGCGGAGTCCTCTCGCGTACGGTCGGCCCATGAATCCGGATCTTGTCGAGGTACTCCCCGGGCGCCTGTACATGCTCCGCTTCCCCATCGGCCAGGCCTACTTGTGGTGCGACGGGGACGCGCTGACCCTGATCGACGCCGGGCACGCGGGGGCGGCGGACGCGATCGAGGGCGCGATCCGCTCGCTCGGGCTGCGCCCGGAACGGCTGGAGCGGATCGTGCTGACCCACTGCCATCGCGACCACATCGGCGCCGCCGGTGAACTCGCCGACCGCTGGGGCGCGCAGGTGCTCGCGCACGCCCTGGACGCCCCGGTGATCCGGGGGGAGCGGCCGGTACCGGAGCCGGTGCTGCTGGACTGGGAAGTCCCCCTGTACGCGCGCGGCCTGACGGTGCCCGAGGCTCCGCCGGTACGGGTGGACCTCGAGCCGGCGGACGGCGAGAGCCTCCCCTTCGGCGACGGGGCGGTGGTGGTGCACGCCCCGGGTCACACGCCGGGCAGCATCGGCGTCCATCTGCCGCGGCACGGCGTGCTGTTCACCGGCGACTGCGTGGCGGGGGTGGGCCAGGTGATGCTGGGCGTGTTCAACGTGGACCGCGCCCAGGCCGAAGCCTCCTTCCGCCGCCTGGCCGCCCTCGCCCCCTCCGTGGCCTGCTTCGGCCACGGCGACCCCCTGACCACCGACACGGCCGCGGCCCTCCGTGCGGCCGCCCATCCCGCCCCCCGCCTCCCGGCAACCCCGTAGCCCCGCCCCGAAGGGCTCGGCGGGGCCGCGGAGGGGCCACTGGGGGACGGCGGCCCGGTCACGGGGTGGGGTGGCCCGCCTCCAGGTAGTGGGGGTGGCCGCGGTCCCGGGCGCGCAGCGCCCAGCGCAGGCGTTCGTAGCGCTGTGGCGGCAGCAGGTCCGCCGCCTCCACCTCCGTGACGAACCGCCACTGCCGCAGTTCCGGCCCGGGCAGCCGGAGGGCGGCGATGCCGGACTCCCCGAGGCGGCCCCCGTCGAACAGCAGCCGCAGCCCCCCGAACGCGGGGTGCCTCGGCGGTTCCCAGTCGACGACCAGCAGCCCCGGCACCCGGTCGAGGGTGAGGCCGAGCTCCTCCTCCACCTCCCGGATCCCGGCGCGGGCCGGCGCCTCGCCCGATTCGACGACCCCGCCCGGGAACTCCCAGCCCGCCTTGTACGTCGGGTCCACCAGCAGCACCCGGTCCCGCTCGTCGAACAACAGCACCCCGGCCGCCACGGTCTCCCGCGTCGGCTCCGGGGTCTGCACGATGTCGCAGACCCGCGCCGCGTCGGACCGTACGGCCTTCGCGATCCGCTCCGCCGTCTCCCGCGGGCTGATCGCGCCGTTGTCGATGACGTGCGCGTCGCCGGTGAGCCAGCCCAGTGCCTGCTGGTACGTGGGGAGGTGCTCGTACGCCCATTCCTCGTCCCGCGGATCGGCCGGCTGCTTCTGCCGCCCCGCTATCCGCTCCCGAAGGATCGTTTCCTCCGGGGCCAGCAGCACGTGCCGTACCGGAATCCGGCGCGCCGCCAGGCCGCCGAAGATCTCGTCCCGGTACTCCTGCCGCAGCAGCGTCATCGGCACCACCAGCACCCCGCCCAGCTCCCCGAGCATCGCCGCCGCCGTCTCCACGACGAGCCGCCGCCAGCTCGGCAGGTCCTGGTAGTCGGTGACCTCGTCGATCCGCTTGCGCGGCAGCAGCACCCGCAGCGCGTCGCCGATGAACTCCGGGTCGAACAGGGTGCTGTCCGGAAGGAGTCCGACCAGTTCGCGGGCCGTGCTGGTCTTCCCGGCACCGAACGTGCCGTTGATCCAGACAACAGTCACTGGTACTCCCAGATGAGAAGGCCGCTGAACAGCGGCGGAGCCGGATTCGCAGGGCCATCTGGGAGAGGTATGGGAATTGAGAGTGTCCACAGCCCGGCCCCCACCACTTCCTTCTCCCACACTCTCTGGAGATACCCAACTTCCGCTCCTCCATCGCGATCGTCACCTCGCTGTACGTACCCTCCGCACCGGGCAGCTCGGGACTGACACGATGAGCGCACACGCTGCGGCCCCCAGCCTGCCTGGTCGGAGACCGCAGCGTGTGGCCTGGCAACGAGCGAAAGGCGTCAGGCAACTTCAGTGCGGGCGACATCGAGGATCCGGCACGCCTGGGCGCGGCTGATGCCGAACACCGAGTCGGCGTACGACTCCCAGCTGCTGCGCCCGAGGGGGAGCCGGGACGCGGGCGGCGTGCGCGTCGCAGACCCGGCGGCAAACATCTCCACGGAGCGCCGGACGTCGTCCATTGCCTCGCGCAGCCCGGCTGTCACCTCGTGGGCGCGGGCTGCGGTGATCGGCGGCCGCACCGGTTCGACGATGTGCTCCTGGTCCTCGTGGCGCTCGCCCATGACTCCGTCGTCCTGCGCGCCGGCAGAGCCGGCCAAGGCGTACGGAATGTCGGCCCGAGGCCCGCTCGATCTCTTCTCCTGAGCGCGAACGGAGGCCGGCAGCCACGCGGATGTGGCAGGCGAAGGACCAGCTCGGCGCGCACGACAGGAGCACCGCCGTACTGCGGACGCCGTCGTCGCCTGACTGCGGGCCCTGCCCGCCCACCCCGCTCCGCCACGTGAGTCACCTGAACCTGAAGCTGCCTGGACCGCTGCCGTATCCCGGCCCGCGCGGGCCTACGCCCGGGCCGGGTGGTGTTCGCGCGGACGAACTTGTCGTGAAGGGCGAGAATGGGAGGGTGCCCGCGCACCTCGCACACGACTGAGGTGGTTTGGAATGGACGAGGGACCGGCGCTGTCGCCTCACGAACGCAAAGTCCTGGCGGACATCGAGCAGACCCTGGACGCCGACGTCGAGCTCCAGCGCACACTGCGCTCCCGGTCCCGGCTCCACGCCATCGCGCGGCGTCCCCTCGCGGCGGGAATCGTCTGCGTCCTTGCCGCGCTCTGCCTCGGCCTGCTGGTGGCTGCCGCCGCGACCTCGTCCCCCGTGCTGATCTGGTGCTTCGCCCTCGCCTGGGTGTCACTGCTCGTCACCACGGCCCTGTACCTGCGGGACTGGTACCGCAACCGGAGAACACGTGCGGGCGGCACGCCTCCCGATCGGCCATAGCGGCACGCCTGCCGGTACGGCGCCGCTGTGTTCGGCGAATCGACGGTGGCTACGGCGCAAGGAGCACGTCAGAGCGCCTGCCGCAGCGCCGTCAGCGGCCGGCAGCCGAAAGGCGCTGCGTCATGACCCGGTAAGGGGCAGAACTCCGGACCGGACCGCCGCCGCTTCTTGCGCTGCTGCCTGGATCCGAGCGCCGCTCCCTCGCCGAGATCCTGCGCGCGGAGACGTTCGGCGGGCTCGTCCTGCTGTCCGCGGCCTCATCGCGCTGGTGTGGGCCAACAGCCTGCTCGCCGACAGCTACGAACACGTCAAAGAATTCGAGTTCGGCCCGTCCGCCCTCGGTCTCCACCTGTCCGTCGCCCACTGGACCGCCGACGGCCTGCTCGCCATCTTCTTCCTCGTCGCGGGCATAGAACTCAAGCGCGAACTCGTCCGCGGCGAGCTGAGCACCCCGGCCACGGCCGCCCTGCCCATGGTGGCCGCGCTCTGCGGCATGGCCGTCCCGCCGGCCTGTACGTGCTCGTCGCCGCAGCGGGTGGGGGAAGCCTGGCCGGCAGGGCCGTACCCATGGCGACCGACATCTCCTTCGCGCTCGCAGTCCTCGCCGTGATCTCCACCCACCTGCCCGCCTTCCCCCTCACCCTGGCCTCCGTCGACGACCTCGGCGCCATCGTGATCATCGCCCTGTTCTTCACGGACCACCTCAACCTTGCCTTCCTCGGCTGCGCGCTCGCCGGCCTCGCCGTCTTCTTACGACCTTGGGAGTAATTGACGTTGGGGCGTGCTGGCCTGGCGGGTCGGCCGGTGGGTGATCAGCAGGCGACCTGCCGGGCGAGCACCAGTTCGGTGCTCAGCTTGCGGCGGGTCGCCTACCGGGCGGAGCGGTCGGAGACCAGGGCGGCGATCGCGAGGTGGGTCTCGGGGTAGGTCTCGCGGCGACCCATGAACCGCTGGAGCGGGCGCTACTGCTTGTAATCAGCGTTGGTGTGTTCCACACAGATCCGGGCGGAGGACTGGCGTCGTCGCTGTTCGCGCCAGGCATGGTGCTCGCCGAGTGGAGCGTCGCCCTTCGGCTTCTTCGGCGGGGCGCTGACCTGGTCGGGGAACTCGTTGGCCAGTCCCCCGTAGCCCTCGTCGACCTCGGCCTCGACCTTCGGATGGTGGCGGAACTGCTCGGCGATGCCCTCAGTACGCACGGCGGTCTGGTCGTGCATCCGGCCCGGCCGTACGACCCCGCTGAACAGGGTGCGGCCTTGGCCGTCACTGAAGGTGGTGGTCTTGATGGTGTTCTGCCTCTTCTTGCCGGACACGAACGCCTTGCGGCCGGGGCGGCCCGTGCGCGGGCGCCGGACCTGCACCTCCGTGCCGTCGATCCGCAGCCTGACGCCCTCCGCGGCGGTATAGGCGAACAGGTCCTCCAGCGTGTGCAGCCGCAGCCCCGGCTGGCCGGGCACCGCGAAGCCCCGGGCCGCCAGCAGCGGCCGGAGCTCTCGGATCGCGCCGGAGACGGTCGAGCGGTCCACCCGGTACAGCTCGGCCAGTGCCGCGTGCGGCAGGCCCAGCCGCAGGTGGACCAGCGTGACCAGGAGCCGGTCGGTGAACACCAGCCGCTGCTTGCGCCCCGCCCCGGCGGCCCGCCGCCGTTCCCCGCCCCGCCGCTCGCGCAGTGCGGACTCACGGCGGGCCTGCCACTTCGGGGCGAGTTCTTCGAGCAACCGCCGAAGTGTGCGCGAGAGCCCCTGACAGGGCAGGATGGGAACAGGCCGCACGGGCCCAAGTAAGCGTCACAACTTACCCAACCCGCACGGCCCTTCTCATGTCACGGTCAGGCCCGGCCGGTACTGCCCCGAAACCCGCCAGGGCCGCCCGGACCTGGCGAGACGCCCGTCATCCTCCCTGCGCCTTGACGTGCTCGATGACCTCGTTGAGGTCCTTGGTCGGCGAGAAATCGATGTACTCGCAGTCTTCGAGCGCCACCGGGGCGTGGCCGGACGGCCAGTAGAAGGCCTCACCCGCTTCGTAGAACTCGTCACCGTCCGGCGTCCGCATCTTCAGCCGCCCCTTGAAGAGGTAGCCCCAGTGCGGGCACGGACACAGATCACCGACCAGACCCTTAAGAGCCGGCCCCATGTCGGTGCCCTCGGGAAACGTCACAAAGGCAACGGACATGTCTCCACCGACGTCCTGCATACGAAACTCCACCCCGCCACCTTCGATGGCGACAGGAGTGTCCTTCCGCGTCGTTGCTGTCATAGCTCCTCCCTGCTCACCTACTAAGGGAAACAGCAGAACCCCTCCCCTCCAGCCTCGACCCTGGAGCTACGCACCGCGATGCGGATTTGGGGTCGAGATCAGAAACCGAGACTGGTCCTCGCCCGCATGACGACCCGCTGAACACCCACCAGCCGACCCGCCAGGCCAGCACGCCCCAACGTCAATTACTCCCTAAGTCGTTACTCCTTCAGCACTTCCGGGTCAGGGGCTGGTGGTGGTACGTGCCGCTCGGGCTCACCATCTGGACCCTGACGTACAACAGCGGCGTGCACGCCACCGTCGCCGGCGTCGCCATGGGACGGCTCCTGCGCGCCACACCGGGCGCGGGCGAGGAGTCCTCGGTCGGCGGCCGCAGTGCCCGTCTGCTGCGCCCGGTCTCGGCAGCGGTCGCCGTACCGCTCTTCGCCCTGTTCGCCGCGGGCGTGCCACTGTGGGGCGAGGCGCTCACCCGGGTGTTCACGACGCCCGAGCCGCTCGGAGTCGTCGCCGGCCTCGTCGCGGGAAAGGTCATCGGCGTGTTCGGCGGCGCCTGGCTCGCCGCCCGCTTCACCCACGCCCAGCTCAACCCCGAACTCTCCTGGGCCGACGTCCTCGGGCTCGCCGGCATCAGCTTCACCATCGCCCTGCTCTTCGGCGAACTCGCCTTCCCCGGCGGGGCCAACGCTGCATCCGTCAAGGCCGCGGTGCTGATCGCCTCACTCATCTCCGCAGCGACCGCCGACGCCGTGCTCCGGCGCCGCAACGCCATCTGCCGCTACCTGTCCGACGAAGAGGAGCACGCCTCAGACAACGGCCGCGACAGAACGGCCCGTCCGCTACGGGACGGCAACGGTGTTCGACGTGATCGCCCAGCCGTACCTGGGCCGGGCGGTACGGGAGAAGGTGCAGGTGCTGGAGCGCGGCTCGGATCTGGTGCTCGGCTCCGATCACACCCATGTCGCCGGCGGCAGGCTGACCGCGACGACGGTGGAGACGGTCCGGTTCACCCCGCCCGAGAGGGTCGACTTCCGCCTGGTGCGCGGCCCGGTCCCGCACATGGCCGAAGCTTTCGTCCTGACTGAGCAGGCGGGCGGCACCCGGCTGGTGTACGAGGGCGAACTCTGCACGGACCTGTGGCGGGCCGGAGCCTGGTGGGGCACAACGGTGGCCGGCCGCTGGGAGGCGACGGTCGCCGCATCGCTCGCCGCGGTCAAGAAGGAAGCCGAACGCCGGGCAGCACACCGGTAGCCACGCCTTCAGGCAGGCACGGTGCCCACGCGACGGCGCCGCACCGGTCAAGGGCTGAACCCTGCGGCCCCTTGGTGTCGCTCGGCAGGGCGAGATACCGCAGACTCCTATATGAGGGTCGGCGCATGTCGCGCGGGCCGTGGCGAGGGTGTTCGGCGTGCTTGAGGTTCCGCTCTGGCTGTGGGGGGCGTTCGCCGCGACGGTGGTGGTGTCGCTGGTGGTGGACCTGCTGGCCCACCGCACGGCGCACGTCATCGGCTTCAAGGAGGCCGCTGCCTGGAGTGGCCTGTGGGTGAGCCTCGCCCTGATCTTCGGCGCGGTCATTTTCCTCGTCCTCGGCGCGACGGCGGGCACGGAATACACCACCGCGTGGCTGCTTGAGAAGAGCCTGTCGGTCGACAACCTCTTCGTCTTCGCCGTGATCTTCGCGTACTTCAAGGTGCCCCGCGCCTACCAGCACCGGGTGCTGTTCTTCGGCGTCATCGGCGCGCTCGTCTTCCGAGGGATCTTCCTCTCCCTCGGCGTGGCCATAGTCAGCCGCTTCACCGCGGTGCTGTTCGCCTTCGCGGCGGTCCTCTTCTACAGCACCTACAAGCTCCTCAAGGACGAGGAGGACAGCTTCGACCCGGACAAGAGCTTCGCCGTGCGGATGCTCCGCAAGCTCATCCCCGTGCGGGACGAGTACGCCGGTGCGAAGTTCTTCATCAAGGAGGCCGGCAAACGGGTGGCGACCCCGCTGCTCGCGGTGGTCGCCGCGATCGAGGCCGCCGACCTGATCTTCGCTGTCGACAGCGTCCCCGCCGTCCTCGCGGTCAGCGACGACGCCTTCATCGTCTACACCAGCAACGCGTTCGCCATCCTCGGCCTGCGGGCCCTCTACTTCCTGCTCGCCGACCTCCTCGACAGGTTCCACTACCTGAACAAAGGCCTGGCTATCATCCTCGCCTTCATCGGCGTCAAACTCATCCTCCAGGCCTCCCACAAGCTCATCAGCACCGGCATTCCCGAGATCTCCTCGCCCCTCAGCCTGGCCGTCATAACCACCGTCCTCGCCGGTGCCGTAGCCCTCAGCCTGCGCCGACCCGCCACCGCCGCCGGGAGCGAGCAGGCACCCTCCTCGCCGGATGCCTCAGCTGGGCTCCCTGAACCCGACGGCGGGGCACGCACCGAGCGGGATCAGCAGCCGGACGATCCGTCCCGGCCGTCGAGCTGAGCCCCAGCAGCGGGGCAACTATCCCCTATGCGACCGCGCGGTCTATGGTTAAAGAGTGAGCAAAATTGAGCATGAGACCGGCCCTCAGGGGGCGCTCGTGTGCCCGGTCTGCGAGCAGCCCGTGACGACGACGATCAAGAGAAGGCACAAGACTCTCGGGGTCTTCGTACCAGTGTGGACCCCTGGTCCCTGCCGCAACCCCGACTGCCCCGAGTACCTGGACGACCCACGGCACACCGGCCCCCAGGAGCACTGAGCAGCGTCCCAGCCCGGACGTCCGAGCCTCAACCCGCTTCCCTCGGAACCTGGCTCACCGCGCAGACCGAGGTGCGCTGACGGGCGAGGGCATAGGGGCCTACGGGCGTCTGTTCCAGAGGAGGCGGGTGACATGATCCAAGAGCTATTGACGGCAGTGGCACTGGCGGGCACAGCGGGCGTGCTGTATGTGGCTGCGGCGGCCCGGGTGGTCAGGCAGTACGAGCGGGGTGTGGTCCTGCGCTTCGGGCGGCTGCGAGGCAATGTGCGGGGGCCCGGGTTCGCGATGGTGATCCCAGGAGTCGACCGGATGCACAAGGTGAACATGCAGATCGTGACGATGCCGGTGCCGGCGCAGGATGGCATCACCCGGGACAATGTGACGGTCCGCGTCGACGCGGTCATCTACTTCAAGGTCGTGGATCCGGTGGACGCGATCATCCGCGTCGAGGACTACCGTTTCGCCGTCTCCCAGATGGCGCAGACCTCGCTCAGGTCGATCCTGGGCAAGAGCGATCTCGACGAACTGCTCTCCAACCGGGAGAAACTCAATCAGGGCCTCGAGCTGATGATGGACAGCCCTGCCGTCGAGTGGGGCGTGACCATCGACCGCGTCGAGATCAAGGACGTTTCCCTGCCGGAGACAATGAAGCGCTCGATGGCACGGCAGGCGGAGGCCGACCGCGAGCGCAGGGCCCGGATCATCAACGCCGACGCCGAACTGCAAGCGTCCAAGAAGCTGGCGGAGGCCGCCGCCGTGATGTCCGAACAGCCCGCAGCCCTCCAGCTCAGGCTGCTGCAGACGGTCGTCGCCGTCGCCGCCGAGAAGAACTCCACCCTCGTCCTGCCGTTCCCCGTCGAACTGCTGCGCTTCCTGGAGCGCGCAGCTCCGGCGCGGCACGTGCCCGGGGGGCATGGGCTGTGACTCTCCCCTCGAACGGAACGGCTGGTCATGGCAGCAGCCGGCCCGCCGGGCGATCGAGCGCGGCGATGGGGCCGTCGAACTGTGGAAGAAGGAGGTCTGGCCGCGAGTATAAGCGCGGCGGTTCGCGGAGCCTGGATCGTCTGCGAGGACGAGGCCGGACAGTTCCTGAGACCGCCGCGCGCCAGGACTTGGGGCCGGATAGGCCGGACCCCCGTGGCCCGTGTTCGCGGCCGGGGCCCCGGCCGGGTCTCGATGCCCTTGATTGCAGGGGAAGTTGGGATTCATGGGGTCCAAGAAGAAGCCGCAGTGCGACGCCGGGTTCCGTGAGGGCGCCGTGGGGAGTGTCAGTTTCACGTGTACGCCGACAGCTGTGCGCACGTGTGGGTCCTGACCAGCGAGATGCGCCGCATTCCCCTGCGAGTTCGGACTGACTACGAAACCCCCATATGCCCTCTTCGTGTAGAGGCAGGAGGTTTTCGCGCGAAGTGATGATTGGCGGCATGGACGTCAACGAGGTACTGCTGCCTGGGGTGGGGATGCGCTACGAGTTCGCCATCCACGCGGGGGACCGGATGAGTGTCATCGCCCTCCGATCGGGTGATTTCGAGCTGATGACCTATGAGGGCCTGGATCCGGACGAGGCGCGGGTCGTGTTCCGGCTGACCCGTGAGGAGGCTGACACTCTCGCCGAGATTCTGGGGGCCCCACGGATCGCAGAGCGGTTCGCGGATCTGACCAGGGAGGTGCCGGGGCTGAGTGCCGGGCAGGTCGAGGTACGTGCGGGCGGGCTCTTCGTCGACCGTGCGCTCGGCGAGACCAGGGCCCGGACGCGGACCGGCGCGTCGATCGTGGCGATCGTGCGCGGCGGGGAGGTGATCCCCTCCCCGGGGCCGGGGCAGGTGCTGCGCGCCGGGGATGTGCTGGTGGTGATCGGAACCCATGACGGGATCGCTCAGGCGGTACAGATCATCCAGGCTGACCAGTGAAGGTCTCGGTCGCCCTGCTGTTGGAGCTGGGGATCATCCTGGCAGCGCTGAGCCTGCTCGGGACGCTGGCCCGGCGTTTCGCACTCTCGCCCATCCCGCTCTACCTCCTGACAGGTCTGGCTCTGGGTGAGGGAGGCATCGCCCCGGTTCCGGCCGCCGGCCCGTTCGTGGAGACCGGCGCAGGCATCGGGGTGGTCCTCCTCCTGCTGGTGCTCGGTCTGGAGTTCACCGTGCCGGAGTTCACCGCCAGCCTCCGCCACCATCTGCCGTCCGGGGCCGTCGATCTCGTGCTGAACGCGACACCCGGCGCCGTGGCGGGATGGATGCTGGGCCTGGACACCACCGGGGTCTTGACCCTGGCGGGCGTGACCTACATCTCCTCCTCGGGCATCATCGCCCGGCTTCTGAGCGACCTGAAGCGCCTGGGCAACCGGGAAACGCCGGCCGTGCTGTCCGTGCTGGTGCTGGAAGACTTCGCGATGGCCGCGTTCCTCCCGCTGCTCGCGGTCGTCGCCGCCGGCGGCACCTGGCAGCAGGCACTGCTGGGAGTCCTGCTCGCCCTCGGCGCGGTCCTGGCCGCGCTCGCCGTCTCGTACTGGTGGGGACACCATTTCGGACGGCTGCTGCTGCATCTGCGTCCGGACGCCGAGCTGCTGCTGCTACGGGTACTCGGCGTGACACTGATCGTCGCCGCGCTCGCCGAGGCCGCGCACGTCTCCGCCGCGGTCGGAGCCTTCATCGTGGGACTGTCACTCACCGGTGAGGCGGCCGACCAGGCACGGCAGGTACTGAGCCCGCTGCGGGACCTGTTCGCCGCCGTCTTCTTCGTCTCCATCGGCCTGTCCATCAGACCGGAGACGCTACTGCCGGTGCTTCCCGCCGCCCTGCTGCTGGGGGTGGTCACGGCGCTGACGAAACTGGCGGCAGGCTGGTACGCCGCAAGACGGGAGGGTGCGGGGCACCGGGGCCGGCTGAGGGCCGGTACCGCGCTCATCGCACGCGGCGAGTTCTCCCTCATCATGATCGGCCTGGTCGGCGTGCGGCAGGACCGGCTCGGCGCCCTGGTGGCCGCCTACGTCCTACTGCTCGCGGTGACCGGTCCGGTCCTCACCCGATTCGCCGGGACCCGCCAGGCGCCCAGCGGGGGGACGGGAAGAGTGGTCCACACCGGGGGGTGAGGGCCCAGCCAGAGCAGCCGGCGTTGCAGGTGTTTGAAGGTGGAGGGAGCGATCTGGCCGAGCAGGTCGGCGGTGTCGGCGACGGTGGACAGGACGATGTTGCAGGACAAATGCGGCGATCCGCTGTGGGGGGCCAGCGGGCGCCGACCTCGGTCCCCAGGATCAACCTGTCACAGCGTAAGGAGACACGCCCGTCGGCCGGCGGTCCTTTGCTACGCCGAACGCAGGGACGCCCCGCGCCGTCACAGTGCGGACCGGGACACCCTCCCGCATCGTGGAGCCACCAGAAGTATCACCCTCCGTGCACGCAACGGACCCGCTCGTGAACTCTGCCTCCCTCCACCCCCAGCAGTCGGCCGCGCCCGCTACACACTCCCCGCCCGGCGCCCTGTCCGAGGCCCTCACCCGCGGCGCGATCGCCGGACTCTTCGCGGGAACCGCGTTCATCCTGGCCAACATGTGGTACGCCGTCAGCCAGGACAAACCGGCCGTCGGACCGTTCCTGGCCATCTCCACCGTCTTCCACGGCTCCGACCTGCCCGTCCCCTCCCCGGAGAACGTGGTCATCGGACTCGTCACCCACCTGGCCCTCTCCCTCACCTTCGGCATGGGCTTCGCCCTGCTCCTGTGGCTCGTACCCATGCTGCGCGGCACACCCATGCTCCTCGGGGCCGCCCTCGCCAACGGCCTCGCCCTGTACGTGCTGAACTTCCAGATCCTGGGCCGCACCGCCTTCCCCTTCTTCACCAACCCCAAGGGACCCAACCAGGTCCTGGAACTACTCATCCACCCGCTGATCTTCGGACTCCTCCTCACCCCCTTCTTCCTCGGCTGGACACGCACATCCCACTCCCGCTGACCCGCCCGGCCGACACCGTGCGCGCCCCGCCAACACGCCCCGCAAGGCCCGCAAACAGCCGACTTCCCGCTGGTCACCCACCTGGCCTGCTCCGACCGGGGACGGACCATCCGATCCCCTCTGCACGGCCAGGACCGCCCGCAGGCGCATCGCACCCAATCTCGCGTCGGAGGACACCGGCCCCTGGGTCCGGCCGCGGACCGCCGCCGCGCAACAGGCGCACAGTCCACTTCTTCACCAGGGAACACAGGCTGCGAGTCACACAGGTCGGCGGGCCGATCGGCGGCCGGTAAGGTTTGGGCGGCCTGCCCCGGGGCACTCTGGGCACCAGACCTTCACACGCGCACGCCACATCGTCGCCGGCCGGCGTCGGCCCTGGCCGGGCCGGTCGGCACCCGCACCGGTCGAGGAGCACGGCTCGTGTGACTGGTCCTGACGCCTGAGACCGACGCCGCCGCTCGCGGCGCCATCCGTCCCCCGCGGGCGGGCCCGGCAGGGACGGAGTGTGTCAGGCGTCAGGACCCGGGGCCGCCCCGGGCAGACCCGGGGGAACGGATGAGCCCCCGGGGCGGTGTGGATCCCCGGCTCTTCAACGACCGGGCACGCCACCGGTTCCGGGACCCGGGGTGCGAACCTTGCGCTCCATAGCGGCGGGACGAAGTACCGCGACCTCAACTGACCAACAGGCTCCCGGGCGCGGTAGCGGGGACGTCACACGCATACCGGTCCGTGAGCTGACGGGCCGGCGGGCACGTGTCGCCGCGATCGACGCCCTGTGCCGGCCGGCGTTGCGCCGGTTGGGCCGATTTAGGTGTGCAGGAGGCTGTTGGGGCCGCCCTGGTCGCCGGCGCTCTCGTCGTTGAACCAGTAGTCCCCGGCGGCCAGGTACCGGAAGGAGTGGGTGCTCTCGGAGGGCAGGGCGACGGTGACGGCACGCTTTCCGTCCTTGCGGGGCGTCAGGGTGTGGACGCCGGGCTGCCAGTCGTTGAAGTCGCCCACGACGCTGACCGGTCCGGGCGGCGTGTCGGCGGGAAGGATGAAGGTGACCTCGGTGCGGTCCTTGCGCAGCGTGCGCTCCAGCATGGCGGGCTCCTTACGGCGGCAGTGGTGGGGGTGCGAGGCCCATCGTCGGCGGTGGGTGCCCCGGCCGCATGTCGACGCCGCCGCTCCCGCCCCGGCGTCACCCGCCAGCCACGGCCGGTGACGCAAATGGCGCGTTACGTCACTTTGCATGTGAGTGTGGCGGGGAGGAATTCATCCGTCATAGACGCAGAGGAGTCGCCGTCATGGGCGGTATGCAGGGCAGGCGCCAGGAACCGGGCAAGGGCCGTGAGGAGTCGGACAGCATGCGCGGCCAGGGCCAGGATCCCGTCCACCCCGATGCCGGCCGGGAAGGCGCCCGGGGACAGAGCCCCGAGAAGCTCAAGCGCCACCGCGAGGAGGAGATGAGGCGCGGTCACGCCGAGGACGAGATGGGCGACGACGAGCCCTGAGCTCTCCGCAGCCGTATACCCCACACACACGCAGGACCCGGCCGGGTTCCGTAGTCACCATCACCTGGCCGGGTCCTGTCATGTGCGTGCGCGGCTGCGCCCGATGTGCCGGCCGCGGCCGGCACATCGGGCGGGGACCGTACCTGAGGGCGGGCCTGCGCCCCGATCGCCAACCGGGTCGAAACGCCGGCTCCCGAGGCCCCGGCCGCCGACGAGCCGACTGCCGAGAAGCCGGCTGGCAAGCCCGTTGCCGAGACCCCCGCGGTCCCGCCGACCCCGGTCGTCCCGGTGACGCCCACGCTCGCGGACAAGGCGCCCGCCCTCGGTCAGGAGGAATTCGACGAGGGCGACTTCTCCGAGCTCGCCACCGGCCCGAAGCTCGGCTTGAACGGGGTCCCGAACTCCTTCAAGGCCGGCGGCGCGTGGACGGACTTCACCGTCACCGTCGACAACTCCGACGGGAAGGCCCGGGAGAGCTACGCACTGGTCCTGGCCGTCGGAGACGAGCGCGCCAAGCTGAAGTCCGGCGTTGTCACGCTCCAGGGCCGCTTCGCGGGCACCTGGCACGACGTCGAGATCGTCGCCGACGAGGGCGCGGTGATCGGCCTTCTGACCAGGCCATGGGCCCACGTTAGGAACCCACGGCAGCACGCGCACCAGCCGACTCCCCAAATCACCTGTGCTCGTGTGAACGGCTCACCCCGCATAGCCGACCACACCGGGTCAGCCGGCGGCCTTCTCTTCGGCGAGCGTCTTCTTGGCCTGCTGGTAGTCCTCGTACGTCACGGCGTTCAGCGCCTGAATCCGGGCGAGCGCTTCCACCATGTCGGCCTGCTTCATCGCGCTGTCGGTGAACTTCAGCAGCAGTTTCACCATCGCGAGTCTCTTCCAGTGGCGCAGTTCCGCCTCGTTCACCAGCTCCGGGTCGCCGTCCATCATCAGGTCGACCAGCCGGTCCCGGGCCCGCCACTCCCGGCGCCGACGCCACCAGCCCCCGCCCGGCCGGTTCAGATGCCGCACCTTGCGGATCTGCTCCACCAGGACCCGGATCTGCGTCTCCTGCTCGGGCGTCCACTCCTGCCCAGCGCCCTCTTGGAGCGCTTGGACGGCTTCCAGGGCGGCCTTGCTGCCGTCGCACGCCCCATCGCCGCTCAGCTGCTCCACGGCCTTTCTGAGCGACGCCAGCGCCGCAGTCGTGTCGTCGTGTTCGGACACGCTCGCCCCCTTCTCCGGAACGCGCAGCATGCCCGGCGCGGCGCCCCGGGCAATCGAGGCAGGAACTCGCATGTGGAGGAATCGGCTGACACCGACCTGCCGCGGTGACGATGAGGCCGGCATGCGCGCACCGACTCCGGATTTGGACGCCTGGGCCTCCGCTCCCGACCCACTGCTGGTACTGGCCGAGCAGGAGTCGGGATTTTATCAGCGCAGAGAGGATGCCGCGCGGCGGACGCACCGCGAAAACGAACTCGGCGAACAGGGCGCAGGGCAGGCACTCCGACAGCTCACCGCACTGCACAGTGGGCTCCAGTGTTCTGTTCGCCGCCGCCTGTGTATCCGGGCGAAGTCGGCTCCGGCCTGGATTGCTGTGGCCCGGTCCTTCAGCAGGGTGTTCCGTCCGGAGCCGTCGCAGAAGGTCACGTGGGTGAAATCGGCTTCGAGGTGATGAGGGCAACTGACCAGGGCTTCTTCGAGGGCGGCAGGAAGGATCGGGCTGGTCGTCAGGTCTACCTCGCCGGTGACGGTGACCACCATCGTCCGTCATCCTCGCGCCGGTCGCGGAACCAGTGGTCGCCACCACCCGCAGGCCCGGCACGCGACCTTCCCCCGCAGCAGCTCGACGCTCCGGTCCGAGTCGGAGTGCAAGGACGGCCTGTCGGCGACGCGCCAGCCGACACCCGCCGTACCGTCAACGGCGCTACGGGCCCTGAGGACGGAAGCTCAGCACGTGCCGGACGGTCCGTCGACGGGTGTGGTCGCATCCCGCCGCTCCTTTACGACTTCAGCCGTGTGAGGCGAACCAGTGGGCAGGTGGAGCAGTCCCGCTGCACATGGCGGGTGGGCATGGTGGGGTCGGTGGGGTGAAGGATCCCTTTGGCTGTGACGACCCGGCTCTCCTGGCGTGTTCCGGGACTGCGGACCGGGCGGCGGCGCGCCGCGCTGTCGCCTCACGTGCTGCCGACGCACGAGATCTGGCGCTGCTGCTGGACATGCTCGGCCTGCTGCCTGAGCCCGACCGCACACCGGCGCGGTCCGGGCCTCTCGATGGCCAGAGCTGATGCGGGCGCGCAGCCTCAAGGGGTACGGTCCGCTGCGTGAGCCGAAGGCCGACCCGACAGGGCCACTGGTCAGGTGCGCTCGGCGCCGCGGGTGTCGCCGGGCTGCTTGTAAAGGAGCCCCTTCGCGGCGGCTTCGGCCTGGAGGGGGTTCAGCCGGCCTGTCGGCTTCTCGGAAGGCTGCCTGCTGCCCTTCCCCCTGAGTGGACGCGGAAGGTCAGCACCGTGTTCCTGCGGGACGCTGTGCGCTCTGCGTCCGGCCACGCCTCCCGGAGCGGGCCAGACTTGCAAGGCGAAGGCGGGAGGAATGCCCGGGCGGCCATCGGGGACGGCCCCGGATAGTGTGTGAAGCACGCGTCAAGGGATACGGGGTGTGCCGGGAAGTCTGGTCGGCGTCCGAGGGGGCCGCTGTGCGCGATGTCCCGGAGGTTGGGTATGGCTGCTGCCCCGCGTGAGCGTTCCGTCTTCCTCGACCTGCTGCCCTGGCCGGAGCGGGTGCAGGTGGCCCGGGCCCTGCGCACCGAGACGGTCGGCGGGCTGGTGCTGCTGGCGGCGGCCGTGGTGGCGCTGGTGTGGGCGAACACCCCGTTCAGCGGAACCTACGAGCAGATCCGCGAATTCCACTTCGGTATCCCCGCGCTCGGCCTGGACCTGTCGGTGGAGCACTGGACCGCCGACGGGCTGCTGAGCGTGTTCTTCCTGGTCGCCGGGATCGAACTGAAACGCGAGCTGGTGGTGGGCGAGCTGCGCACCCCGGCCACGGCGGCGCTGCCGGTGGTCGCCGCCGTGTGCGGCATGGCCGTGCCCGCCGCTCTCTACCTGGCCACCACCGGGGTCGGCGGGGGAAGCGCTCAGGGCTGGGCGGTGCCGATGGCCACCGACATCGCGTTCGCCCTGGCCGTTCTCGCGGTGCTCTCCACCCACCTGCCCTCCGCCCTGCGGGCCTTCCTGCTGACCCTGGCCGTCGTCGACGACTTGGGCGCGATCTTGGTGATCGCCTTCTTCTTCACCGCAGACCTCAATCTGCTCGCGCTCGGCGGCGCTCTGGCCGGGCTGGTCGTCTTCTACCTGCTCCAGCGCTACCGGGTACGCGGCTGGTGGTGGTATGTGCCCCTCGGGCTGGCGATCTGGGCCCTGACGTACAACGGGGGCGTGCACGCCACGGTGGCCGGCGTGGCGATGGGCCTGATCCTGCGCACCACCCGCGACCCCGGCGAGAAGGCGTCGCCCGCGGGGCGGACCGAGCATCTGCTGCGGCCCGTCTCGGCCGGTGTGGCGGTACCGCTGTTCGCCCTGTTCGCCGCCGGGGTCAGCATCTCGGGGGCGGTGCTGGGCGAGGTGTTCGCCCGCCCCGAGCCGCTGGGCGTGATCCTGGGCCTGGTCGTCGGCAAGACGGTGGGAATCTTCGCCGGCACCTACCTGGCGGCCCGGTTCACGCGGGCCCGCCTCAACCCGGACCTGGCCTGGGCGGACGTCCTCGCCCTGGCGGTACTGGCCGGGATCGGCTTCACCGTGGCCCTGCTGATCGGCGAGCTCGCCTTCCCCTCCCCGGCCGACAGCGAGCACATCAAGGCCGCTGTCCTGATCGCCTCCCTCCTTGCCGCGGCCGTGGCCGCGCTGCTCGTCAAACGCCGCAACGGAATCTACCGCCGCCTGTGGGAGGCCGAGTCGCGCGACGAAGACGCCGACGGCCTTCCCGACATCTACCAGCAGCCCGACCGTGGCAGCGCCGCGGGCGAAACCTGAAGGAGGACGGTCATGCGCGCACGGGATCTCGCCGAACCCTTTCCCTTCGTGACCACCGACGACGACGCGATCGACGCGGCCCGGCTGCTGGCCGAGCAGTCGCTGCCGGCCCTGCTGGTCCTCGACTCCGACGGGCAGCCGCACGCCATCGTGCCCGGCTCCCAGCTCATCCGGCAGCTCATCCCCGCCTACATCGCCGAAGACCCGCAGCTCGCCGGCGTCG
This sequence comes from Streptomyces sp. ADI95-16, assembly GCF_003721495.1. NCBI lineage: Bacteria > Bacillati > Actinomycetota > Actinomycetes > Kitasatosporales > Streptomycetaceae > Streptomyces > Streptomyces sp. ADI95-16. Next base: position 1,527,322 of record NZ_CP033581.1, read on the forward strand.
TCGCCGAGCAGCACGATGGAGATCTCACCGAACAGCTCGCCGGGCTCACCGCGGCCGAATGGGCGCCACGCTGCCTGTATCCGCCGCCCGTCGTCGGGCCCGACGCACGCCCGATGGTGGTCGCGGCCCTGATGGCCCGCACCCACAGCCCCCTGGTCGCCGTCATCGAACGCGACGGCGACACCGTGACACTGATCGGCACGGTCACCGCCGCCCGCCTCATGCAGCACTTCATCACAGCGGCAGCGTGAACATCATCCCCGCCGCAGTTACCGCAGGTCGTCCTGGCCCGGCGCGGCCCCTCACGGTGAACAGCGGTCGTCCCGCGGTGTCTGGCTGCCTCATCCGGGTGGAATCTATCCCCCTGTCGGGGATCTACGCTGGTCACATGGGGTGAATAGGCTGCGTGGCTCGTATCCCGCAACGGGGCGGGAGGCGTTGATGGGGATGTGAGTACCTCAAGCATCGCCCCGATACTGCCCCCCGCCCTCGCGGCCGAGGGGCCTCCCGCCGTGCACGACTCGGGTGCGGACACCGCGCCCGGCGTCATAGTCCTCCACTCATCCGCCAGCCTCGGCACCACCCTGGTCGTCCACCTCGCCGGGGAGATCGACCACTTCAGCGCCGCCCCGCTGCGGGCGCTCCTGGCCTCGGCCGCCGCCGACGGCTGCACCGGCCTCGTGCTGGACACCTCCCGGGTCACGTTCTGCGATTCCGGCTTCCTGGCCGTCCTCGGCCGGTGGCCCCGCAGCGGACGCCGCCTCAGACTCGCGAACCGCTCCAGATCCGTTCAGCACCTCCTGGACGTGGCCGCCGCGGCGGCACGGAAACGGGCCCGGGCCGGCTCACTGATGGCAGCCACGTCATGACGTTCATACTCCTGACCTGCGCCCCGATGCTCGCGCCGGTCCTGCTCGCGCACCGGGAACCCCACACGCCACGGCACCGCCGGCCCGGTCAGGCTCCCCGGATCACACCCCGCAAGACCCTGATCCACTGCTGCCTGATGCCCCCGCAGACGGGGGCCACGGCATAGACCATGACAGGGGGCCCGCGTCGGCCGCGGGCCCCGCCCCCGCACCACCGGAGCGTCCACCGCGACCCCTGGCCCCGCCGCTGAGACTTCCTGGTGCGGGCCGCCGCCCGACACCGGCCACCACGCCCTGGGGAGCCCTCACACCCCGGCGCACGCCCTGCCGGAGCCGCACACCGTGTTCGGGCCACCGCTCCGGCAGGACCCGAAAGACCGTTCAGTCCTGGCGCTCCTCGAAGAGCCTCTCGCGCAGGTACAACAGCGTGGCCGTGTCGGCCACCTGGGCCAGCTCCGCCACCAGGACCCGGATCCGGCGGTCATCACCTGCACCGACCGCCGCAACAATCCGTTCGACCGTCACCCTGGCCCGCGCAGCACCGCCCGCCGAATCGTCCCGCTCGTGCGTCGTCATCCGCTCCCCCGTCCCTGCCCTGCCCCCGGTCACCGGCCAGCAGAACACGACCCCACCACCCCGGGCCACCGTCGGCGACAACGCAGCCCCTTGCACCCGGGAGCGGAATCAAGAGGCCGCCCGCAGCGCCTGCCCGTGGGGCCAGGGTCGCCGCCGCGTGCTGCCGGGTTCAACGGCACAGGCAGCGGCGGGTCACGCTGCTTCGGCCGGATCATGTGTGCATGCGGCTGTCGGGGTCCTCCTGGCCACCGGCACTCTCGTCGTATACCGACGGCTCGTCGGGCCAGGCAATCCGAGGCGTACGGATCAACAAGATCACGCACACACAGTGTGCCCCCTTGGGGTATGAGGCCGGGAGTCCGCCGCCCTCTCCGTTTCCGGGCCGTCTCCGGGAACGGCGACCATGCCGATGAACCTGCACGGACACGGCCGCAGCGAGGCCGACCGGACGTACCGGCTTCTCCTCGGACGGTGGCGGTTTCGCGAGTAGCGCCGTGAGGATCAGGCCCAGCAGGGCCACGATGACCAGCACCACAACGGCGGCCTTTCGCCGGCTCCATCGCGGACGACTGTGTACGCATGCCTGGGGGAACTGCTCGTTGAGCGTGGTGATCCGGGTGGCGAGTTCGGGGTCGTCGCGGGCGAGGCATCGCTCGATCTCTGCGAGGGCGCGTTCTTCGTCCTTCTCGGGGCTCCCTGTCGCCACCTGCCCGTGCTTCGGCCGCGCCGCCCGTGACCCGGCCCAGCAGAGTGACCGCCGGACGTTCACGCCCCTCGTCTCAACGACCACCGGCACGCGCTTCAGCTGGTCCGAGACAGCCTTCGCGAACGGCCCGAGGCCCACCCGGCCCGCCGCCCCACCGGCAGGTCCTGGACGGGCTCACGGCGTGTGCGAGTCCAGGCGGCGGAGCACGCCCCGGCCCCTACGGGGCGGCGATGATGATGGCGTAGGTGCCGGCGCCCAGGAGGCGTTCGCCGGGGATTTCCTGACCGGCCATGATCAGGCGTTGGATGTGGCCGGTGGTTTCGTCGAAGTCGATGTCGTCGAGGGTGCCCAGGTCCTGTCCGGTTTCAGTCAGGACGCGTTTGCCGATGGGGTCGTGATACTTGCCGGTGGGGGCGGTGGTGTCCTGGTCGCCCTGGATCTTGTCGGGTGTGCGGACGGTGACCGCGTCGGGGCCGAAGGAGTGCACATTGCTCCAGGTCACCTGGGTGCCGGGGCCGCGGGCCTTGACCCGCAGCGCGGCGACGCGGGCGGGTGCGGAGGCGAGCGCGAGCCCGGTGACGGTGGCCAGGGTCTCGGCGGTGCTCACGGCGACGACGTTGCGGCCTTTGGCCTGGCTGAACAGCATCACTTCTCCTGTTCCAGGCGGGTGCGCAGGCCGTGGGCGGCTTCGGGGAACCCGGCCAGGTCACCGGCGGTGAACTCACCCGTCGCGTCCGGCACGATGACCATCTCGCCGGAGATGGTCACGGGTTTGATCACCGGCAGCAGAAGGTGCTGGCGGCCCTGAGCGGGGGATTCGACTTCGTAGCCGGCCACGGCCGGTTTCCGGCCCGTCTCGATGACGACGTCGATGATCTTGCCGAGGTCGGTGCCGCCCTCGGTCATCACGCGGGAGCCGATGACGTTGCCGCCGCCGGAGGCTTTGGCGTCCTTGGCCGCCTCATCGTCGTCGGCGAGGGCGTTCTCGTCGCGGATCATCACCGCGTCCGACCCCAGGGCGTGCACCTTGTTCCACAGCAGGTCCCGCTTGAGCGGACCGGAGAACAAACCGCGCCCGCTGAGGGTGAAGCTGCGCACGCTGCCGCGGGCCGCGTCGAAGACGATGTCCTTGACCTGTGCGATGTCGTCGCCGCCGAGGGTGACCACGGGCAGTTTGGCGATCTCGCCGGCCCGCACGTAGCCGGTCATGACCCCGGCCTCTTCCCGCCGCGCGCGTGACGCCTGCCGCCCGCGATGACCCCACCGCCGCGACGACGAACCTGCACCCGCAGCAGAGTCACGGCACACATGGCCACGATCGCCAACGCGATCACAACCCATATCCACCAGTCCATGTGCGGCACCTCCCGGGCCCAGGGCCTGGCCTCGCCGACCCTGCTTTCAGTATGCGGCGGCCCTGTGGGGCTGTCGACGCCACGGAGGTCTGCTCGTACGTGGAGCCCGTGTGGCCGATCGCCGCGACGACACCGTGCTCGGCGAGCAGCCGTATCCCCTACCGGGCCGTGCGTACAGTCGTGGCGGACCACGAAGAAGCTGTCGGCGGTGACACTCAGCGCCGCGGAGGGGGCGTGGCGCGTGCCGTCCACAGTCGTGGTGAGTGGGCGATCGCATCGACGTTGGACGGCAGCGACGGCCTGCGGGCGTCCTGGCCTGGCGAGGGAGGACGACGCTTGTCTGGCCGTGAAGGTGCCCACCGCCCCGCGATGGCGGTGGGCACCTGCCGGAAGCCACAACAGACCGCGGGGGCCATGCGTGTCGGCTCGACCGCTGCCCGGAGGTGTGGTCCGGTGGGGTTGACACTCGGTGCGATGAAGGGACGGTCAATGACTCGTGCGGGCCGAGGAGCGGGCGGCTCGGGCCGTGACAGCCTCCGCACGCAGCTCTGGCCGCTGCCGGCGCTGGGAGTCGTGCTAGCCGTCATCACCGGGGTGACGCTGCCGCGCCTGGACTCCATGCTTCAGCGGGACCTTCCGGCGTGGCTGGCCGAGTACCTGTTCAGCGGGGGCGCGGGAGCGGCCCGTACCGTCCTGGACGCCATCGCCGGATCCCTGATCACCGTCACCGCGCTCACCTTCTCCCTCACCGTCGTCACGCTGCAGCTCGCCAGCAGCCAGTTCTCACCCCGGCTCCTGCGCACCTTCACCTCCGACCGCTTCGTGCAAGGCACCCTGGCCGTTTTCCTCGCGACCTTCACCTACGCCCTCACCGTGCTCCGCACCGTCCGCACCGCCGACAGCGACCAGGCCACGTTCGTTCCCCAACTCTCGGTGACACTCGCCTTCGTGCTCGCTCTCGCCAGCGTCCTGACCCTGGTGCTGTTCCTCTCCCACCTGGCCGACAAGATCCGTGTCGAGACGATGCTGGCCAACGTCCACGCCGACGCCACCCGGAACCTGCATCGCCTCCTGCCCGACGTGTCGCCGCGTGGACGCGCGGGAGCGCCACCACAGCTTCCCTCCCCGCCCAGCGACGCCCTGCTCCTGACAATCGACAGCTCCGGCTTCCTGACCTCCGTCGACGAGAAGGCACTCCTGGCAGCCGCCGTGGACGCCGACGCGGTCCTGGTCGTCGGCCAGCAGCCGGGCGCCTCCCTCATCGCCGGCACCCCCATCGGGGCCGCCTGGCCACGCGCCTCCGCCGCCTTCCGGCCCGACACGGAGACTGAGCTCCGAGAGCAGGTCCGCCGGGCGATCTCCACCGGCCCCGAACGGACCGGCGCCCAGGACATCGCCTTCGGACTGCGGCAGCTCACCGATGTCGCCGCCAAAGCGCTCTCCCCCGGAATCAACGACCCCACCACCGCGATCCACGCCATGTCGCACTCCAGTGCCCTGCTGTGCGACATGGCCGGACGCGACCTCGGCCCCCGCCTCCTGCACGACGACGACCACCACCTCCGGGTCATCCTCATCCGTCCCGACCTGGACGAACTCCTGGATCTCGCCCTCGCCCAGCCATGTCTCTACGGTGCCGCGGACCCTGCCGTCCTCACCCACCTGCTGACACTGCTGCGCGAACTCGCCTGGCACACCGCCCCCTCCCAACACCAGCAGATCACCTACCAGCTCGCACGCCTGCGCGCCACCGCCGAGGCGCAGGATTTCCACCCCGGCGAACACGCACGTCTCGCCAAACTCGCCGATTACGTCGAACAGGCCATGACCGGGGTGTGGACAACCGCGACCAACACCGACGATTAGGGATTCTGCACCTCCAAGTGCCACATCCCCACGACCAGCACTTCGGGGCCAGCCCACTCACACCTTTGTCATGGCGGCGGGAAGTCAAGGGGCACTGCTGCCGCGACTGTGTCGATCGTCCGATACCTCAGCAAACGCCCCGGTCCAAGCCGTTCGCCCCGGACCCAGTGACGGCCGTACAGCGTGCTCGTCGAAGCCAAGGATCCCGCAGCAGCCTCGTGCGCGGTCTCACCCAGCCGGTCCCGCCGGGGGCGTAGCCGGGGTCGCGGGCGCCTCCTGGAGTCGCTCGATTCCGAGCACGGGGTTGCGGCCTTCAGGGTCCAGGTCGAAGGTCTAGATGCGCTCGTCGTGGACCGGGCCCGCCACGGCCATCGGCAGAGCGTTCGAGGCCCAGGACGCGCCCTGCCATGACCGGCCGCCCGACCCACGGACAGGGGTACGGCATCATCGTGGGCGACGTGGCCATCCGCAGCGCGCCAGCGCCACCACCCCGGCCGGACACCAGCCACCCGCCACAGCCGGTTGTCAAATGATGCGGTCTGTCGCTTTGCGTGTCAGCTTGGCGGAGGAATCTTCCATCCCGCGTCACAGAGGAGTCGCAGTCATGGGCGGTCAGCAGGACAAGCACCACGAGCCGGGCAAGAACCGCGAGGAGCAGGAGCGCATGGGCTCCGGCCAGGACCCCGTTCACCCCGGCGTTCACCCCGGCGCCGGCCAGGAAGGCGCCCGGGGCAAGAGCCCCGAGGAGCTCAAGCGGCGCGGTCAGGACGAGATGAAGCGCGAGCGCGACGAGGACGAGACGCGCGACGAAGAGCACTGACCACAGAGCTGGCGCGACCACGCACGCAGGACCCGGCCGGGGACCGTAGTAGTCCACCATCACCCCGGCCGGGTCCTGTCATGCCCCCGTATGGCGCGGCCGCACCGTCCCCTCAACAGTTCGGCTGTGGTCAGAAGATGATCCCCTGCCCGGTGCAGACGTGAGGCGTTGATCCGTACCTGGACAGGTTGATGCCGGAGCTTCAGCGAGCCTCATACCCATTCGGGGGCACCCCGGGCCAGGATGGGGTGCCTCGAGGGCCCAAGCGCCTCCGGGCGGGAGGAGAACGCGTTGATCACCGTGGAAGTTCAGTACTGCGGCGGTTCGGTCCTGGTCGGCCTCGGCGGGGAACTCGAGGGGGACTCGGGCGCGGTGCTCCGGCAGGCGCTGGCCGAGGTAACCGGCGGCGAGCGGGACCTCATGGTCGATCTGCACGGCGTGGTGTCCATGGACTCCGATGGGCTGCTGCACCTCCTGGACCTGCACCGGCGCGCGGAGTGTCTGGGCCTGCGGGTCGTGGTCGTCGGCTGGCAGCCCCAGCCCCAGCAGCTCATGGCCGAGGTCGCCGGCATCCGCGGGCCCGGATCGGCCACCGGGGAACGGTACGCGCTGGCGGGCTTCCGGCGGCTGCTCGAGGAGCGGGCGCAGCGCGCACGGGACCTTTCGGATTTCGAGGCCGGATGGCTGTCCGGCGTCTAGCCCGACGGTGCCGGTGGCGGTGTCACACGGAGGGTTCCCACTCCCCGGGGCCGGGGCCTCTCCACTCCACCAAGTCGGTGTCGGCGAGGTCGACGTCCTCGGCGTTCTCCAGCCCGGCCGCGGCAAGGAAGATGTGGACCTCCGACGGGCGGTGCGCGAGGCAGATGGCGACGCCTTTGTCCCACCCGGCGCCAGCCCTGGTTCATCGGGCGGGTAGACGATCAGCTTGGCGGCCAAGCGCACAGCCTCCGCCCTTCCTTCTCCGGCAGTACCCAAGGGTCAGAGGCAGTACCGGGCGGGTCTTGATATTCGTTGGTCTCGTCTACGCCCTGTGAGGGTCAGCCGTGGTGGTTCCCGGGGTGGGTTTGCCTCTGCAGCGTCCAGAACTCGCCCGAGCAGTCGCTGGGCAGCGGCGGGAATCGGTGTCCTTTCACGTCGGTACTCCAGTGGTGCTCAGCGCCGCAGTCACATGCGTAGATTCCGCTGTCGGGCACGATCTCACCTGGGTGCCACGATGTCTTGTTCTCGTTCATGACCTCTGTCTACGGTGCAGCGCGCCGGGCCGCTACTCAGGTGGTGCTCCGCGTCCTCGTTCATATGGGTGACCGTGGAAGCCTGTATCTGTGGAGCCTCCACCTTTCAGGCGGACCACTCGTAGGTGCACATCCGCGGAAGGCCCACGAACCGACGACTGGCCGGAGCCCTCCGCAGGCGTTTGAACAGCCATACGACGAGCCGCCCCCGATCGCCGATAGCGGCCTTCACCAGTGCTCATTTCAAAAGCGAACGGCTCCCGCATGTCCGATGGTGGAACCATGACGGAAAGTGGCCGGATGCCTCGCACAGTGAGTGTCGACCGTTCAGAGGGGTTCGGTGAGCGGCTGCTGGGTGTGCTGCTTGACCGGGCGCACCAGATGCCGCCCCAGCTGATCGCTCCGCTGATCGCGGAGGAGGTGGCCAGCGTCGGTGGCCGGGACGTATCGATCCTCCTGCAGGACTACGAGCAGATGGTGATGGTGCCGCTGCCGGGCCGGCTGCTCGTGGTCGGCGAGCCGGAGCCCATCGACGACTCCCCCGCAGGGACGGCGTTCCTGCGCGCGAGGACGGTCGAGGTGCCGCAGGCCGACGGGGTGCGGATGTATCTGCCGCTGCTGGACGGCAGCGACCAGGTGGGCGTGCTGGCCCTGACACTGGAGACCGTGGACGACAACGACCGGCGACTGCTGCGACGCCTCGCCGGCCTGGTCGCCGACATGATCGTCACCAAGAACGCCTACACCGACCAGTTCTTCCTGGCCCGGCGCCGCGCATCGATGGGCGTGGCAGCGGAGATCCAGTGGTCCTTGTTGCCTCCCCTGACGATGTCGTGCCCGCAGGTTGAGGTGGCCGGGATCCTGGAGCCCGCCTACCAGGTCGCGGGCGACAGCTTCGACTACGCGCTGAACGACGACATCCTGCACGTGGCGATGATCGACGCGATGGGCCACGACCTGGACGCCGCCACCATGGCGACGGTCGCTATCGGCGCCTACCGTCACGCCCGGCGCGCCGACATCGGCCTCGCCGAGATCTACGCGTTCATGGACGGGGCCATCGCTGACCAGTTCGGCCCCGACCACTTCGTCACCGCGCAGATGATGCGCCTGAACGTCGCGACGGGCCACCTCCAGTGGGTCAACGCCGGCCACCCGGCACCGCTGCTGATCCGCGATCACACCGTCGTCCAGCAACTGGAGAGTCCGACGACGCTGCCGGTCGGCTTCGGCGGTGACGATCCCCAGGTCAGTGAGCAGATGCTCCAGCGCGGTGACCGCGTGCTGTGCTTCACCGACGGTCTGATCGAGGAGCACGAAACCGGCGCGGAACAGTTCGGCGAGAAGCAACTCATCGACTCCGTCAACCGCGTCGAACGCACCGCGCCAGGTGTCCGGGCCGCCGCGCGCGCTTTCTCCCACACTTTGAAGGAAGAACGCGGCGGGAACACCAGCGACGACGCGACCCTGTTCCTCATCGAATGGCGCGGAGGAACCTCGGACCACCTCGCCACCCTCGACTGAACAGCCCAGAGAAGCCCGTTGTCGGCGTACTCCTCTGGGTGCTCCACCAAGTACAGAGGTATGTGCACCAGTCTCAGGCTGCATTGTCCCCGTCTCGCTCGATGGCGGCGAGTCGGTTCTTGAGCCCGCAGCTGGGGCCGTTGATGTCCACCAACGGAACGCAAAGCTGTACTTGACGGTCATACTGGCGTCCGACGGGCTGGTGGAAGGGCTGTATGAAGCCGCTACCCCCAAAGTGGCGACAGGGCCACTTTCCGTGCCAGGGCCACGGAGGGTGATCCAGAACTAACATTCAGGAAGCGTTGGCAGGTGAGCGGCGGTGTGGGCACTGGTGCGTGAGGCGCTGTGCTGCTCAGGTCTGGAACCAGGCGTGGGTGGAGAGTTCGGGCCGGATGCCGCGTTGGGTGCGGGCCAGGACGACGGCGCTGGAGATGAGGCCGACGTGGCTGAGCCCTTGGGGGAAGTTGCCGAGGAAGGAGCCGTCCGCGGGGTCGATCTGTTCGGGGAGGAGGCCGAGCGGGCTGGCGTGGGAGCAGAGCCGTTCGAACAGTTCCCATGCCTCGTCGGTGCGGCCTTGGCCGGCGAGGTTGTCGACCAGCCAGAAGCTGCACAGGAGGAAGGCGCCCTCGGGTTCGTCGATGCCGTCGGGGGTGGCGGTGGGCAGGTAGCGGTAGAGCAGGCCGCCGCCGGCGTCGAGGCGGTCCGCGACGGCCCGGGCGGTGGCCGCCATGCGCGGGTGGTCCGCGGGCAGTACGCGCCGCAGCGGGAGCGCGAGAAGCGAGGCGTCCAGATCGCCTGCGCCGCCGAGATCGGCCGTCAGAGTGCCGGCCCGGGCATCCCACGCGTCGGTAGGGATCCGCTCCGTGAGGGCGTGTGCTTCCCGGTTCCACGTGTCGGCGTCGCCTGGCAGGCCGAGCCGCCGGCACAGGCGGGCGGCACGGTCGAGGGCGACCTGGCACATGGCGGCGGAGTAGGTGAAGGGTCGCCCTGGGGTGCGTACTTCCCAGATGCCGTGGTCCGGGCGCTTCCAGGCGGTCCTCGCCGTCTCGGCCAGCATGGTGAGCTGCTTCCACAGCCCCTCGTCGAAGCGGCCGCCTGTCGCGGCCCACTGGAAGGCGCAGTCGAGGATCTCCCCGTAGACGTCGTGCTGGACCTGGTCCGCGGCGGCGTTGCCCCAGCGCACCGGTGCGGAGCCGCGGTACCCCTCCAGGCCCGTGTCAATGGATTCGGCGGGGGGAGGGCGGCCGTCGAGGTCGTACATCACCAGGGGCCGGCCGTTGCGGGCGACGGCGTCCAGGACCCAGCCGAGGAACCCTTCGGCCTCCATCGGCAGTCCGATGCGCCGCAGTGCGAAGACCGTGTAGGCGGCATCGCGCACCCAGGCGTAGCGGTAGTCCCAGTTGCGTGTTCCGTGGATCCGCTCGGGCAGCGAAGAGGTGGGTGCCGCGATGATGGCGCCGTTCTCGACGTGGTCGAGGAGTTTGAGGGTGATGGCCGAGCGGCGCACCAGGTCCGGGCGGGGGACGTCGTGCGTGACCTGTGCCGCCCAGCGGTGCCAGGCCCGTGCCGTTTCCTCCAGCGCCTGGCCGGGGGGCTGCCCGGGCGTGGCCGGCCCGGTGTCCCAGTGCAGCGAGAGGGTGAACTCCTCGCCCTTGGTCAGTTCCAGTTCGGTGTCCAGCGCGGGCAGCGGGTGGCTGGTCTGCGCCCGCAGGACGATGTCCGGGCCGGGGCAGGTGAGCAGCCACGTGCAGGGGTCCTCCCGGGAGGTGGTGGCGTGCCGGGGCCGTATGAGGACCCGCAGGGTGACCTGTCCGTGGGTGACCCTGGCCCGGCGGACCATCCGGCTGGTGCCGGCGGGCGCGTCCTGCTCCAGCCGGGCGTCCGGCCGCAGGATCAGCGCGTCGGTGAGTTCCACCGTTCCCTGCGGTGATTTCAGCTCGGTGATCAGGACCGCGGTGTCGGGCACGTACCGCTGGCGGCTGGAGCGCACGTCGTCTGGGACGATCAGGCATGTGCCGCCGTGGTTCCGGTCGAGGAGGCCGGCGAAGACGGGTGGCGAGTCGAAGCGGGGCACGCACATGAAACTCACGGCGCCGTCGCGTCCGACCAGCGCGCAGCTCCGGCCATCGCCCACCAGCCCGTGATCGGCGATGGGCAGGTATCCCTGCCGGTGGACCAACGGACGCCAGGTGCCCATGCCCGCCATGCTCCCACGGCCGGCCGCTCAGTGGGCTGTCAACCGAGCGCCGCCCACGGACTGGCCCGGCTGTCGGGCACACGTGTGCCCGCGCTAGTCGCTGTGCTCCGCCCGCTCGCAGAGGGGGCAGACGATGCGCCGTGCGGGCAGCCGGTTGGTGCTCTTGCCCAGTCCGGCCGGGTGGTGCAGTTCCTGCGACTCGATCCGCAGGTGCTCCCGGCACAAGCCCACTCCGCACTGGCAGCAGACCGCTTCCGCGGTCCTGGCCGTACGCGAGAGGCTTCGGCACTCGAAGCAGTTCATCGGGACCTCCAACCCCATCCAGCGTATAGGGACGCCGGTCTGATGCGCCCGTCCCGGACTTGCCCGGACACGGATGTATGCGGCTCGCTCGGGGTGTGTACGTGAGCGTGCTCACCGATCGCGGGACTGACCGGCCGTAGTGTCGCTTTCGTCGCGGCAGCAACGGTGAGGAAGGGACGTGGGCTATGGCATGGCTGGGGCGGTTGGCCGTCGTGGCAGCGGCAGGCGGGGGTGTGGTGGCCGGATATCTGGGGCTGGTCAGCGGGGCGGTGCCGGTGGATATGGGCGTAGGCCGGCGCACACGCCGGCTGGCGCCCCAGACCGTGGACATCGGGGCGCCTCGGGATGTGGTCTTCGAGGTGATCGCCCAGCCGTATCTGGGGCGGAGCACCCGGGCGATGCGGGAGAAGGTGCGGGTGCTGGAGCGGGGCAGCGACATGGTCCTGGCCTCCCACTTCACGCCGGTGGCGGGCGGTCGGCTGATGGCGACGACGGTGGAGACGGTCCGGTTCACTCCGCCCGAGAGGGTCGACTTCCGCCTGGTGCGCGGTCCGGTCCCGCACGTGGCCGAAGCTTTCGTCCTGACTGAGCGGGCGGGCGGCACCCGGCTGGTGTACGAGGGAGAACTCGGCACGGACCTGTGGCGGGCCGGAGCCTGGTGGGGCGCGAAGGTGGCCTGCCGCTGGGAGGCGACGGTCGCCGCATCGCTCGCCGCGGTCAAGAAGGAAGCCGAACGCCGGGCAGCACACCGGTAGCCACGCCCTCGGGCAGGCACTGTGCCCACGCGCCGGGAGGCGCCGGGAATGCTGGGCGGCTGGTCTACTGCACCCGTCCTTCGGTGTCCTCGTGGTCGCCCTCTTCGTCCGGCAGGTGGACGTCGTTGACGGCGATGTTGACCTCCACGACTTCGAGTTCGGTCATCCGTTCCACGGCGGCGATGACGTTCTCGCGGACACCGGCGGCGACATCGGTGATGGCGTACCCGTATTCCACGACGAGGGAGAGGTCGATGGCGCTCTGGCGCTCACCGACTTCGACCTTCACACCGCGAGTGACGCTGGTACCGCCGCCGGGGACCATGTCACGTACCGCGCCCATGGTGCGGGCCATTCCGCCGCCCAGGGCATGGATGCCGGGGACTTCACGGGCGGCCATTCCGGCGATCTTCGCCACGACACCATCGGCGATCGTGGTCCTGCCGCGGGCAGCCGCTGCCGCGTCCGGCCCGGATTCCGGCTCCTGGAGCCGGGTGGCCTTGGACGGGCGGGAGGCGTCGGGCGTGGTCTTGGGTGTACTGCCGGTCGACTCCGTCACCAGGAGCCACCTCCCTACCTCAGGGCCAACCCTGGGGGCCGGCCGGCTTCGGAACACGGTCAGTGCAGGGAGCGCCGCCCTCGCTGCCGGGACCAGCGCCAGGCGGCGAAGACCAGATCGGCGGCGAACAGCACAATTGCGATGATCTGCAGGTAACCCAGCCCGGCGACCGTGGCGCCGATGGTCCCCAGAACGAACGCGACGATGACCAGAAGCAGGAAAACAACCATGCCGCGAACCTCCCAGCGGACTGAGCAGCGGACCGCCGATCACGCGTGGCACGCACCAACCGCGACTGCCGCGCGGTCCGACGCTGTTGCGCACACGTTTGATTCTGCCTCGCACGGCGCGAGTACGCCGCCCGGAGCCGGCACGGCCCCTCCGCGGTTCGTGGCCTGCCCTCTCGCGACGGGGCCCGCAGCACGGGTACCCGGGCGAGCGAGGACCGGCCCGTCCGGGCAGGATTCGGCAGCTGCCCGGCTTCGGTGAGCGCCGTTACATAACTGGGGTCGCCCTCGCCCGTAGCGTGGTGGGCATGGTGCTGCGACTGGTGCTGGGAACGCTCTACGCGGCGATGGCGGCCGGGCAGATCGCTTCCTTCCACGCCATGCCCGGCATGCTCGGCGCATACGGGCTGGTGGACGGCCCTGCTGCGACCGTATTCGCCGTGGTGCTGATCGCGGGAGAGCTGGTGTGCGCAGCGTGGTTCCTGGCCCGGCCGCGCTCGACGGCCATCGCCCCGGTGTGAGTGTTCACCGGTGTGTCCGTGATCTGGAGCACGCTGGCGGTACAGGCGTTCGCCCGCGGGCTGATGGTCGAGAACTGCGGCCGCTTCGGCGGCTACCTGCCCCAGGGGCTCTCCTGGTTCGTGCTGGCGCAGGACGCGCTGCTCCTGCTGTACGCGACCCTGCTGCTGCACGGTGTCCGCCGCGCCCGGCCGGCTCCGGCGATCACCGCTCACCACAGTGGCGACGCAGAACACCACGAAAGAAGGGGACCCACCCGATGACGGCGGAAGAGGGAACACAACCCGTGCGGGAAGAAGCGGTCCCACATGCGGGGCCCCGGGCCAAGCAGGACCGGGACGAGATGTTCGTGGAATTCACCAAGTCGATCTGCCCACTGTGCAAAACACCCGTCGACGCACAGGTCAACATCCGCGAGAACAAGGTCTATCTGCGTAAACGCTGCCGCGAGCACGGCGAATTCGAGGCGCTCGTCTACGGAGACGCGGAGGAGTACCTGTCCTCGGCCCGGTTCAACAAACCCGGCACCATCCCGCTCACCTTCCAGACCGAGGTGAAGGACGGCTGCCCGCTCGGCTGCGGGCTGTGCCCGGAGCACAAGCAGCACGCCTGCCTGGGGATCATCGAGGTCAACACCGGCTGCAACCTGGACTGCCCGATCTGCTTCGCCGACTCCGGACACCAGAGCGACGGCTACTCCATCACCCACGAGCAGTGCGAGCGGATGCTGGACGCCTTCGTCGCCTCCGAGGGGGAGGCGGAAGTGGTGATGTTCTCCGGCGGCGAGCCGACCATCCACAAGCACATCCTGGACTTCATCGACCTTGCCCAGGGCCGGCCGATCAAGAACGTCAACCTCAACACCAACGGCATCCGCCTTGCCACCGACAAGACCTTCGTCGCCGAGCTCGGCAAGCGCAACCAGACCCCGGGCAAGTCGGTGAACGTCTACCTCCAGTTCGACGGCTTCGACGAGCGCACGCACATGGAAATCCGGGGCAGGGACCTGCGTACGTTCAAGCAGCGGGCCCTGGACAACTGCGCCGAGGCCGGCCTGACCGTCACCCTCGTCGCCGCCGTCGAGCGCGGCTTGAACGAACACGAACTCGGCGACATCGTCGAGTACGGCATCGATCACCCGGCCGTCCGGTCGGTGGCCTTCCAGCCCGTCACCCACTCCGGCCGCCACGTGGCCTTCGACCCTCTGCATCGGCTCACCAACCCCGACGTCATCAAGCTCATCAACGCCCAGCGCCCGCAGTGGTTCCAGAAGGGCGACTTCTTCCCCGTCCCGTGCTGCTTCCCCACCTGCCGTTCCATCACCTATCTCCTGGTCGACGGCGAGCCCGGCAATCGCACTGTCGTGCCGATCCCGAGGCTGCTGAACGTCGAGGACTACCTCGACTACGTCACCAACCGCGTCATGCCCGACGCCGGGATCCGCGAGGTCCTGGAGAAGCTGTGGTCCGCCTCCGCGTTCATGGGCACCGACACGACCCAGGAGAGGCTGCGGGCCACCGCCGAGGCCCTTGACTGCGCGGACGCCTGCGGCATCGACCTTCCCGAGACCGTGAAGCAGCTGAACGACAAGACGTTCATGATCGTCGTGCAGGACTTCCAGGACCCCTACACCCTCAACGTCAAACAGCTGATGAAGTGCTGCGTCGAGGAGATCACCCCCGACGGCCGGCTCATCCCCTTCTGCGCCTACAACTCCGTCGGCTACCGCGAACAGGTCCGCGCCCAGATGTCCGGCGTACCCATCGCCCCGGTCGCACCGAACGCACTGCCCCTCGCCGACCGGCTCACCACCACCCCCTACGGCTCGAAGACCACCCGCACCGGGAGTCAGGAGGTCCGGCCGTGAACCGTGAGGAGATCAAAGCGTGCTGCGCGGACGCCTACGCCAAGGACATCGTCGCGATGCTACTCGGCGACTCCGACCACCCCGGCGGCACCACCCTGACCCGCCGCCTCGCCGACCGCCTCGCGCTGGCCCCCGGCACGCGGGTACTGGACGTGGCCTCCGGCCGCGGCACCACCGCCCTCCTGCTCGCCGACGCCTACACGGTGAGGGCAGACGGTGTCGACTACTCCCCCGCCAACACCTCGCTCGCCCAGGGCGCCGCCGAGGCGGCCGGGCTCGCCGAGAGAGCCGTGTTCACCACCGGCGACGCCGAGCAGCTGCCCTACGACGAGGGGATCTTCGACGCGGTGGTGTGCGAGTGCGCCCTGTGCACCTGGGCCGCAGCCGAGTTCACCCGCGTCCTTCGGCCCGGCGGACGCCTCGGCGTCACCGACGTCACCGCCGACCCCAGCCGCCTCCCGCCCGAACTCCGCGGGCTCAGTGCCCGCATCGCCTGCATCGCCGACGCCCGCCGCCTGGAGACGTACGCCGAGATCCTGGCCGCCGCCAAACTGCGGATCCTCACCGTTGAGCGGCATGACCAGGCAATACTCCGCATGATCGACCAGATCCAGGCCCGCCTCAGCCTGCTGCGCATCACCGCCCCGAACCGACTCGCCGACGCCGGCGTGGACCCGGACGCCGCACCGGCCCTGCTGGACGCGGCCCGCACAGCCGTCACCAACGGCATCCTCGGCTACGCCCTGCTGACCGCCGAGAAACCACCCGGCGATCTACCCGCTGGTACGTAACCGCGCTCACATACCCGCACATGCCACGGCTTCTAGCATCAGCGATGAGAGAGACGTGTTACCGATCGAGGAGGACGATCATCATGGCCACCACCGTGCAGGCATCGTCGAAGATGGCCGCGATCCCCGTGTACGCGATGTGGGGTGGCGCGGCCGGACTGGTCGGCGGGGTGGGGATGGGCATCTGGATGTCGGTGTCCCGGCCGATGATGGACACCGCGATGATCACCATGGTCGCGGGTCTCCTCGGCTCCACCAACGCCTTCGCCGGCTGGCTGATCCACCTGGCCATCGCCACCTTCGCGGGCATCACCTTCGGCGCAGTGCTGGGACAGTTCGCCCAGCGCCCGGCCCCCGCCGTCGTCCTGGGCCTCGTCTACGGCGCCGTGTGGTGGGTGCTGGGCGCGCTGTGGATCATGCCCGCCAACATGGGCATGCCGGTATTCCAGTGGAACGACGTCACCGCCTCCAGCCTCGGCGCCCACCTCGTCTTCGGCCTGCTCGCCGGAGCGACGTTCGCGGGCATCGCCCAGGCCATGGGCAAGCGCACCGGCCCGGCCCGATGAGTAGCGAGGCTCCCGCGTCAAGCCCCGGCTGTGCGGTCCCTGCGCCGGGCGCGGCACCGCGCCGCATGCCTGGCGACAGCGGTGCGGTGCCCTACTGTCTGCTCAGCAGCGCCGAGGCGCTGGCCGAACCGGCGTGGGGTGCCGCGCCTCCGCCGTGGGCCCCGGGACGACGCGAGGAGACACACCACATGGACCACGCCGCAACCGGCGACGAGGGAGCGGAGCGGACCTGGTGCCTGGCCGAGGTCGACATCTTCTGCGACCTGTCCGAGTCGGAGATGGAAGCCATCGCCGCCGCGGCACCGATGAAGACCTACCAGGCCGGCGAGATCCTGTACTCGCCCACCCAGCCCTCCGAGGTGCTGTTCATCCTCAAGAAGGGCCAGGTCCGCGTCTTCAGGGTCTCCGCCGACGGCCGGGCCCTGACGACCGCGGTCATCTCCCCGGGCACCATCTTCGGCGAGATGGTCCTGCTCGGACAGCACATGTACGACAACTACGCCGAAGCCCTCGAGGACACGATCGTGTGCGTGATGAGCCGCGCGGACGTGAACCGGCTGCTGCTGACCGACGCCCGCATCACCACGATCCTCGGCCGGCGCCTCGCCGAACTGGAGCAACGGCTGTCCGACAGCGTGTTCAAGACCGTCGCCCAGCGCATCGCCACCACCCTGACCACCCTGACCAGCGCCCAGCCTCCCGCCGGACCGCTGCGGCCGGTCGGACGCCATCCTCAGATCGCCCTCACCCACGAACAACTCGCCGCCCTCGCCGGCACCTCCCGCGAAACCTGCACCAAGGTCCTGCACGACTACGCCGACCGCGGCCTGCTGCGCCTCGCCCGCGGCCGCATCACCGTCCTCGACCTCAACCAGCTCAAGGACGCCGCGGGCTGACGTCACCGAACCGTAAGCCCCCCACCCCCCACAAGGCAGGCACGCTGGATCTACAGTCACACTCATCCCGAGCACACAGGAGCCTTCATGCGCACCCGCACCGTCCTCCCAACAGCCCTCGCCGCCGCCCTCATCACCCTGACGGGATGCGGATCCGGCAGCGGCTCCGACGACGCGGCAGCAGGCACCTCACCCTCGAACACCTCCTCCCCAGCTCAGCCGCCGGCCTCCCCTGACGGGGGCGACAGCGCAACCACCGAGCCCGCGGTGCCGCAGGCGCTGCAGTTCACCGCGACCACGGTGGATGGCAAGCCCTTCGACGCCGCAACGCTGGCGGGCAAGCCGACCGTGCTGTGGTTCTGGGCGCCCTGGTGCCCCAAGTGCAAGGCGCAGGCAGCTGAGACGGCCAAGGTCGCGGCCGACTACGAGGGCCGGGTCAACGTCGTCGGCGTCGCGGGGCTGGACAAGAACGCCGCCATGAAGGACTTCGTCGCCGACACCACGACCGGCGGATTCCCGCAGCTGTCGGACGAGAAGGGCGAGGTCTGGAAGCGGTTCGAGGTCACCGAGCAGAGCCGCTACGTCATCCTCGACAAGGACGGCAAGACCGTCTACGAGGGAGTCCTGCCCGCAGGCAAGGGGCTGGCCGAGAAGGTCGCCGGACTGACCGGCTGAACCACGATGTCCGACCTCCCCCTCGCGCTCGCGCTCACCGCGGGCATCCTCGCCGCCGTCAACCCGTGCGGCTTCGCCCTGCTCCCCGCCTACCTCTCCCTGCTCGTCCTCGGCGACGACAGCCCCACCCGCGCCATCGCCGTCGGCCGGGCCCTGACCGCGACCGCCTCGATCACCGCCGGCTTCGCCGCCCTCTTCGGGATATTCGGCCTGGCGATCCAGCCCATCGCCGGACAGGTCCAGGAACACCTGCCCTGGTTCACCATCACCTTCGGTATCCTCATCGCCCTGGCCGGAGCCTGGCTGCTGGCCGGACGCCAGCTGCCCGCCCTGATGCCGAAAGTCCGACGGGCACCCAAGGTGACCCGCACCGTCCCCTCGATGGCCCTGTTCGGCATGGCCTACGCCACCGCCTCACTCGGCTGCACCATCGCCCCGTTCCTCGCCATCGTCGTCTCCGCCTTCCGCAGCGGCTCCGCCGGCGAGGGAATCATCCTGTTCGCCGCGTACGCGGCCGGCATGGGACTGATCGTCGGCGTCACCTCGGTGACCGTCGCCCTCACCCGCAGCACCGCCGTCGGCCACCTGCGCCGCGCCGGCGCACTCGCGCCCAGGATCGGCGGCGGACTCCTCCTCCTCGTCGGCGCGTACGTCGCCTACTACGGCTGGTACGAGATCCGGGTCCAGCGTGACCCCGCCACCACCGACCCCGTCATCGACGGAGCCGGCGCCGTCCAGCGCGTCCTGGCCGACACCCTCGACAGTGCCGGGCCCGCCGTCATCGCCGCGCTCCTCGCCGTTCTCCTCATGGCGGCCTGGGCGATCCGCCGCAGGCGAGCACGCACAGAGAACCGGCCGACGCCCGCACCCGGTCACAACGGCCGCAGTACGCAGTGACCGCCGATACGCATACGGAGGGCCGAGCGTCGGCAGCGGCCACTGTCCTGCCCGATGGCCCGGCACCGACCACGCGGCGGCAGGCCGCCATCGGCGCTGGGGCCACGTAGGGCACGCAGGGGGGGCCGCGGCAGCCGGTACGGATCAAGAGGGCGCAGGAACCCACTGGGATCCTCGGTCACTGAGATGTCGCCGCCGTCCAGGTAGACCTTGTGATCGCGCCGCCCGCCGGGTCGAGCGATGCCCTTGACGGTGTCCGCCGGTTCGCCTCCGGCCGGTGGGGACGCGCCTGCCGGGCACGTCGGGCGAGAGGGCTGCCAGCCGGGCCCTGTTCCCGTCGCCGGAGCACAGGCCCATGTTGCCGCGGGCCATCACGACCTCGTGGCCGACCGTGCGCAAGCGCCGCCGTACGCGCCTTCCACCTGGCCAATTGGCCTCTCACACAGGGGCCTTCAGCCTGGAACCCGAGGGCCGAAGCCGTAGTTCCTACGTGCTACACCTCCAGGAGGCACGCTCGCCCTCCTTACATACCCCGAGGAGCGCCTATCCTGAGTGCTGTGTCACGAGCGCCGCTCGTAGGGCACCGTCACGACGTCCTTCCAGCCCCTCTTTCCTGACGCTCTCTCAGCCCCCTGGTCCAGCGGCGCAGAGCGTCGCGGAAAGTACGTGCCGTGTTCCGTACGTATCTGCTGCCCGTCGAGGCGGCGGTGACGTGGTTCCCTCTGCTGGTCGCGGTCATCATGGTGCCGGTCGCGGTCCACGGATACCGTCGCCGCGGCCGGGCCGGCGGCTGGCCGGTTCTCGTCCTCTACAGCTTCGTCTTCTACCTGCTCGCCGCGCTGCTGCAGACCGTGATGCCCCTGCCCGCCGACACCGACGCGCACTGCGCCACCGTCCGCTACGCCGAGAGCCCTCAGCTCGAACCCTTCGCCTTCCAGGCCACGATCTCCACCGCGGCGGCCGGCGACTGGTCCCCGACCGCCCTGGCCATCGTGCGCCCGGCTTGGACCACGCTCCTCAACTTCGTGCTGCTCCTGCCCCTGGGCGTCTATCTGCGCTACTACCTGCGCCGCGGCATCGTCCCCTCCACCGTCCTGGCCTTCGCGACCTCCCTGTTCTTCGAGACCACTCAATACACCGGACTCTGGTTCGTCTATGCCTGCCCCTACCGCCAGTTCAACGTGGACGACCTCACCCTCAACACGGCCGGAGCCCTGTGCGGCTGGCTGCTCGCCGGCCCCCTCGTCCCCCTGCTCCCCGTCAACGACCCCGACCGCGAACGCACCCGCTACGGCACCCGCGTCACCCTCACCCGCCGCGCCCTGGCCTTCCTCACCGACCTCACCGGCTGGCTCATCACCTGGACGCAGGCCACCGGCCTGCTCGCCCTGGCCACCGACTGGGCCACCGGCCGCCGTTACGCCCTGCCCGCCGGTGCCGCCCTCGGCCTGCTCTGGTTCTGGCTGCTGCCCGCACTCCTCGCCACCACCCCGGGCAAACACCTCCTCCTGCTCCGCCTCGCCCACAGGGACGGCGCTGATCCCGGCCCGCTGCGCCTGACGGCGCGCTCCTTCCTCCTGTACTCGCCCCTGGCCCTGACTTGGCTCGCCCTGGCCCACCACACCGCCACGCTGACCCTGCCGCCATCCATCGGCACCGCGCTCCCCCTCCTGGCCGGCTCCGCCGCCCTCGTCATGTGGGGATCACTTCCCCTCGCGCGCCTGCTCCGCAACGACGGGCACGCACCCCACGAACGCTGGTCCGGAGCCGTCAACCTGGCCCAACCCGAACGGGGAGACGATGTCCCCGGACCGCGAACCTCCGCGATCCCGGCAAGAAACGACCCCCTCACGGCGGGCAGCGACGGGCAGAACTCCGGGTGACTGATCCCCGGCCGCGGCGACCGGCTGTCCTGCGGGGCCGCAGCCCCCTTTCCTCAGGTTCCGCCGCGTGGCGAGTGAACGGTAAGAGCACCGTGAGCGCGCAGAACAGCGGCCAGGTCATCCCGCTGGTCGCGCAGCGTGGTGTCGAGGGAGGCGGCGGCGAGGTGCTGGGCAGGATCGGAGTCGCTGCATAAGCCGTAGCCCACACGGGCTGCGTCGCTTTACGCGGGGGCCTCTCCCGTCTGTACGTCTCGTTTTCGCGTGAGTCACCGTGTCTCTTTCAGCGGTGCGGTACATGATGGAGGTCACACCGTTTCAGAGCCTCATGTGGGTTCCCGTCGACGCGTCAGAGGTCGGCGTACGGTCCGTGGACCCGGCCGTGCGCTGAGACGGGGTCGGTCGTAGCCTGCGGCCATGACTGAGATTGCGATGCCGACACCCGATGATGCCTTCGAGATGCTGCTGGCGGGCAACCAGCGGTTCGTCACCGGTTCGCCCGAGCACCCCAACCAGGACGCCGCACGCCGCACCCAGACCGCGCCGGCCCAGAACCCCTTCGCGGTGGTGTTCGGGTGCTCCGACTCCCGGCTGGCCGCCGAGATCGTCTTCGACCGTGGCCTGGGCGATCTGTTCGTAGTCCGTACCGCCGGGGCATGTCGCAGGTACCGAAGTGCTCGGAAGTCTCGAGTTCGGCGTGAGCGTCCTCAACGCGCCGCTGGTCGTCGTCCTCGGCCACGATTCCTGCGGCGCCGTAGCCGCGGCCTGCTCCGCCCTGGAGAACGGGCAGACGCCGGGTGGCTTCGTCCGTGACGTCGTGGAGCGGGTGACCCCCAGTGTTCTCGCGGCGCGCGCCGCCGGACGGGTTGAGCCGGAGGAGATCCTGGCCGAGCACATCGAGCACACGGTGGACCTGCTGCTGGAACGCTCCCGCGTCCTGGCCGAGCGGGTGACCGAAGGCCGCCTCGGCGTGGCGGGGCTGTCCTATCGGCTGGCCGACGGCACCGCCCGAGTGGTCACCACCCGCGGTCTGAGCAGGTCTGACGTCGCAGCCCGGTGAAACCCCGCTGCTGCTCCGGCCGGTGGTCAGTGTTCCTGCAGGCCGGGTACGGAGGAGGGCCTGGGCCCGGCGGCGCGGCGGAGCCGGTTGGCGATCGCGCATCCCAGCCCCTCCTCCGCCGGCAGGGACGCAATGATGAGGTCGCAGCCCTGCTGGTCGAGCTCACGCAGGAACCCGTACAGCCCGCGCGCGTAGGCGGCCAGCGAAACGGGGAGGGCCACCACGGCGTGTGCCTTCACCGAGGCGTCGGTGAACGACGGGGGAAGGAACACGCCGACCTGGTGCCCCAGTTCCTGCGCGAGCTCCGCCTCGGTGAGGACCTTCTCGGGCTCGACGAGGACGACCCTCGCCTGCGGCGCGTAGTGCGACGGGTGCTGGCCCGGCACCCGGACCGGGCTCGTCGAGGGGACCGCGAGCCGGTACCCCAGCACCGCTTCGAGGTCCTCGCGCGTCACCCCGCCGGGCCGAAGGATGCTCGGGGCATCGCCCGTGACGTCGACGATGGTGGACTCGACGCCGACCTCGCAGGGCCCGCCGTCCAGCACGAAGTCGACCGCTTCGCCGAGCTCGACACGGACGTCGTTCGCGGTTGTGGGGCTGACCTGGCCGAAGCGGTTGGCCGAGGGAGCCGTGACACCGCCGCCGAACGCCGACAGCATGGCGAGTGCGACGGGGTGGTCGGGCACGCGCACGGCCACCGTCTCAAGGCCACCCGTCGCTTCCAGCGGCACCCGGCGACCGCGCCGCAGGATCAGCGTGAGCGGCCCCGGCCAAAAGCATTCGGCCAGCAGGCGCGCCGTCGCAGGCACGTCCTGGACCCAGTCGCACAGGTGCTCCGCGCCGGCGATATGGACGATCAGCGGGTGGGAGGGCGGGCGCCCCTTGGCCTGGAAGATACGCGAGACGGCTGTGGGGTCCTCGGCGTTGGCACCGAGACCGTAGACGGTCTCGGTCGGGAAGGCCACCAGACCTCCGGCGCGCAGCGCCCCGGCCGCCTTGTCGATGTCACTGATGCTTGCCATCACCCTCGTCATCCTCTCACCGATCCGGCTTCCCCGTGCCGCGCTCCCGCCGACGCACGACGGCCAACCAAGGCCGGCAGTGCCCGTTCTCAGCTACCTCTCGGCCCCACAACCAAGATCATCTCTGGCCGTGTATCCGGCAACCGACACCCCAGCAGACTCCTCGCAGGCCGCTACACCGGTCCGGGCGCAGGGGTGGCGTCGCGTACGGAGCGGTACACGGCCCGGGCGAGGCGGGCACCCCACAGTGAGCGGGGGCCGGCGAAGGCGTGGACCTCTTCGCCGGGGCACGGGGTGCGGGCGGCGATGCACACAGCGTCGGTGGGTGTGCCGGAGCAGTCGTAGCCGGCCTCCAGCAGCGCCTGCACCTTGGCTTCGGTGGCGGTGGCGACCGCGTTGACCAGCGCGGCATCGCTCAGCGCCACCGGAAGCGCGACGATGACGTTGACCGTGCCGGGCGCGGCCGGATGGAGCGATCCCTCCTGGGGTGAGGCGGCCCACCCGCGGACGCCGATGCCCACCGTGGCGACGGCCTCGACGCCGCCGTCGCGCACATGCCCGTATCGGGTGACGTCGGCGGCCGTCATCAGCCCGACTCCTCGCCCATCGGTGCGGGCGCCGCGGGCCAGCTCCTCAAGATGCCGGTCGGGGTCGGTGCGACGGTAGCCGTGAGAGACCTGCGCGTTGAGGACCCAGGCCCGCTCGCCGATGCCTCCGCCGAGGACCGCGCTGCTGATCATCCTCCAGCCGGCTCCCGCCCGCCACAGCAGGGCGTGCAGCCGTTCACCGTCCTCGACCCGGGGCAGGCGCTCCACCTGGAGAAGACCAGCCGCGGTGCGGGACGGCGGAATGGCGGCGGTCACCGATCGGGGCTCCTTCACAAGGCCGCGGACCGGCCGATCCTACGCCTTCCCCCTCACCGCCCTCCCTGTGTCTCCACTCCCCTTCTCCGGGTGCCGTTCTCGGGTCGCATCATGTCGGGCTGAGGCCGCAGCAGGTCACCACGTCACGATGTGGACATCGCGTCACCAGGGGCGTTCCCTGGAAACAGAAAGGGCGTGTCGAATACATGGGAGAGAGCGCCGTGCTCGAGTCGTTCCGCGTGGAGGTCCGGCCCCGGACTGCCGGCCGCTGTGACGTGTCCGTGGCCGGAGAACTGGATGTGGTCACGGTCGAGGAACTGCGCCACGTCCTCCAGCAGGCCGTGATGACCTACCCGTGCACGGTCGTCGACCTGGGCGGCGTCCGGTTCTGCGACTGCACCGGCCTCAGTGCCCTGCTGGCCGCCCGTCACCGCGCGAAGGAACACGGCACCGAGTTGCGGCTGCGGACGGTGCCAATCGCCGTGGCCCGGCTGCTGCGGCTGACCCACACCAGCGACGCGTTCACCATCGAGCCCGCCGGCCGTCCCGGCAGCCCGCCATCGCAGCGGGGAGCAACCGCGTACACCGCAGCAGCCGCAGGGCCGGGGCATCTCAGATCACGGTCACGGCCGTCACCAGGGGGCCCTTCGGGCCCTGCGTGACCTCGTTTTCGACACGCTGATTGTCTTCCAGGCTGCGGTAGCCGCTGCCCTGAATCTCGGAGTTGACGAAAAGGTCCGGACCGGGGTCCTGCTCGATGAAGCCGAACCCCTTCTCCGCGTTGAAGCACTTCACGGTGCCCGGTGCCACGTCTCGCTCCTGTCCCAGACCGGTGTCAGCGACGCCATCGTTACCGCGCGGCTGAATCCGGACGACGGGCGAAGTCGGTCCAGACGCTTGTCCCCTTCCAGGGCGATCCGGACACCGGGGCGGGCAATGCCAGCCGCACATCCATCGACGGAGTTGACGACCACCAACGTCGCGCCAGTGTGGGCGTCCCTCATCGCGCGCTCGACGTCGTCGGCGGTCAGCAGTTCGACGAAGCCGATCTGGGTCAGCTCTTCCCGGAAGGGCTTGACCATGAGCTCTGGGTACGGCATGACAGATCCTCACGTTGGGTAGTGCCGGTGCTGCGAAGGGTACTGCCCTGTTGTGTCCGGCTCACCCGGCTCGCCGGTTGTTCAGCCCTGTTCGGAGACCGGGGACGACGGGGGGAGCCCGGTCGAAGCGCACGTTTCTCATCCCGGTGCTCGTTGTCCCTGTGTGGCTGCCGGGAGCAGTCGGCCGGCCTGCACCGACGGCTTCCGGGCCGGCCACGTGGCCTGCCCGGAAGCCGTATCGTCGGTGTTGTCAGGGGACAAGGAGCCAGAATGCCTGGTCGGCGTACTGGCCGTTGATACCGACGGCGACGGTGAGGGTGTCGTCGCGGTCCCCGCACTGCGGGGTCTTCGTGTACGACGGGTAGGCGTCGGTGCCGAAGGGCACACCGGCGACTGGCACGGTCTGCGGCGTGATGTTTATACGGGCTCCCGCGTCGCCGGCTTCCTGCGTACGCCCGGTGAGACCGGCCGCTCCGCGAAACCGGAAGGACCTCGGCTGCCTTTCCGGGCAGGACGCGGATGCGACGCTCAGCCGCCGACCCTTCCGGCGTCGACGCGCCGACCGCGCGAGGTATCCACCACCACGGGGATGCCGTCCGGAATCCGACCCTCGAGCCGGTCGAGCAAGGACTTCACCGGCGGGAGTTCTCCTGGGGTGCGAACGTGGATGTACATCGTCCGGGAGGCCATGTCGACACTCGTGACGCTCGCGTCCGGCTCCTCCCCGAGCCACTGTTCCGCAGCGTCCTTGGTGCGGCCGGTCCAGACGTTGAGCAGCAACGTGGCCGTGGTGTTGGCCGCCAGCGGAACGAGTACGACAACGAACAGCAGGACCATGGCGACAGCCGCCCCCCGGGCGGGGCGCCCGGCTGCCTTGTCCGCCTCCGCGGCGTAACCGAGCGACGCGAACACCACCATGCCGGCGAAGACCAGGGCGAAGAGGTTCGACACGAACAGGGCAATCGCGCCCAGTGCCAGCCACCCCGACCGCTGTCCCAGGCACACTCCAGCCACCACCAGGGGCGGGACGAGGGAGATGGCGATCGCGACGCCGGGCAACACGGCGGCGACGTCGCGGCGGGCCAACGCCACCGCTCCGGCGAAGCCGGTCGCCAGGGCGGCGATCAGGTCTATCAGGCCCGGCGATGTCCGCGAGGAGATCTGACTGTTCGACAGTAGGTCGTAGTTGCTCGGCAGGGCCACCGACATGACCACCCCTGTCGCGATCACCAGCAGGCACGCCAGGAAGACGATCGCGGCCGATCCGGTGCGACGGCGCTGCACCGAGCCCAGAGCGATGCCCATGATCGGAGTGGACAGCGGCGCGATGATCATGGCGCCGATCACCGTCGCCGTCGAGTCGGT
Source organism: Streptomyces sp. ADI95-16 (assembly GCF_003721495.1). Lineage (NCBI taxonomy): Bacteria > Bacillati > Actinomycetota > Actinomycetes > Kitasatosporales > Streptomycetaceae > Streptomyces > Streptomyces sp. ADI95-16. The sequence goes on from NZ_CP033581.1 coordinate 1,553,812, forward strand.
GAGCACCCCGCCGGCAGCGATGACCGAGGACAGCGTCAACATCGTCCAGAAGGCCGAACGCTTGGATGTCGTGTCCCCGGTCGACAGCACGAGGTCCTGCGTCAGTTCGTCCAGGGAACGGCGCTGTGAGGCCGGCAGGACACGGGCGCGAACCTTGCCTGTCATGCTCCAAAACAATCATGGCCAGGACGGTTCCGGCGGTCAGGACACGCGAGCAGCTGGTTCCGGCTTGGGCGTGCGGCTGAGTGGAGATCCTCTCCTTGGAATTCGGCGTCGGCACCGGCGCCGCACGAAGACGAGCCATCCCGTCCTGACCGCCCCGCCGAGCTCGTCGCCCCGAGAGATGTCGCCGGCGCCCGGGAGGAGCAAACGTTTCAGAGGACCCACAGAAGATCCAGGTCATCATCCAGAACGCTCCGAGGACCGGGGTAGCCGTAGGCCGGATTCATGCTGTCACCACACGGGTGCTGCCGACGACGGGGGCAATGGCCACGAGGGCGCCCTGGATGCCCTGCAAGGGCACACCGACGCCGTCGGCTGCACCGAAGCCGAGCCCCTTCTCGGGCAGTGGAGCCCGTACGGCCCTGACAAACAGCTCGGCGGCCAGCGCTCCAACCATTTCAGGACGCCTCCGACCACACAGCTGACGGCTCCCCCGACAGTCGCCGATCAGGCATGACGATCCATCAGGAACTCCACCGTCCGCGCGTCAAACTGTCCTGTGCCATCGAACCTTGAGCGATTGCCATCCAAGTTTGAGCGACTACGCCAGCGGGCGAGTACCGTGTCGGCCCGTGACATTGAGCAGCAGCAAGGAACTGATGGCCTGGCAGCCGCCAGCTGGTTGGCGGGAGCTGAGCGGCGACCAGCGGAGCACCTACCTGCAACAGCACGGCATACGGTTCCCGCTGAGGCCGTCTGACTGGGAGGCCATGGAGCACGAGCAGCGGATGACCTACCTGAACTGGGTGTCCAAGGTCATGCACGACACCCCCGAGTCCCGGGCGGCCAAGCAGAGCGAGTACCGCAAAGACCTGCTGGCCTGGAGGGTTCTCATGGGCTGGTGGGTCCTGTGCCTCCTGACCGCGCTAGGCATCGTGTGGGGAACCGACGCGTTCCCGGAGGGCGTGGGCCTCCGAATCGGCATGACCGTCTTCGCCCTCGCCGCGTACACCGTCACGTTCTTCGTGCCTATGGGTGCCACCAGACCTTCGCCTCCGCGCACCTGACCATCCCAGGCATCGGCCGTGGCCACGGTTGTCCTTGATCGCTCGCGGCCGAATCCAGGGCATGCCCGCCCCACGCTGTCGCTTCCCACAGCTCCCGGGGGCACACTTCGGCCCTGAGGCTGCTCCGAGACGCCTCTGACGCGCAAATAGATCGGTTCCAAGGTCACCAAGGCACTGACGCCTTCGATTTGCCCGTCCCACGGCGGGCGGCGAAGCCGCCCTGGGTCGCTGACCAGGCGTGATCAAACTGCGATGACACAAACTCACGTCGATCAAAGTTCGATGGCACACGATCAAGGTTCGCTGGCACAGGACACAAACGTGTGTCACATGCGTCGAACATGCGTCGAGGTATCACACCTAACGCACGTAGCACCCATAGCGCACACCTGGAGAAATAGCAGGTCAGCGGCCCTTCTCGGCAGGTTCAAGGATGGCGACACACTCGACATGGTGCTGGACAAGATGCGGTTCAGGAGTTCACACATCGCTTCCTCGTTCCTGCCGGGGGTGGGGCCACTGGGGTGGGAAAGTGACGGGCCGGCCAACTGAGGGCGCGTTACGATCCCCGTCAACCGCAGCCGGGTTGGCGCAGCCCCTTGCCCGCCTATTGCGGGCCAGTTCTCCAAGTTCTTCCCGCAGATCTGCTTCGTTCCCGATGTCGGGATGCAGCGGGTGGCCGGCGGCCAGCTGACGAGCGTGACCGCTGTTGGAGGAGGATGTTCCGGATTGTTCGATGTTCGGAGAGACGCGCGGAAAGTTGTCACCTTCCGATAGATCCCTGAAGGTGCTGTATTTCCCCACGATCCTTTTCTCTCCCAGCTCGGCGATGCCGACGGACCTGGCAGAACCAGGAGCAGCCGGCGGAGCCGCTTCTGGGTGTCGGAGTGTCTGCTCGCCCGGCGGATCAGTGGAGCGAAGAAGATCCGCTCGCTGGTTCTGGTGCCGTTGTGCCGGACGCTCGACCCAACTGCTCAGCGCCCGAGCAGTGGGGGCTTGGACGAGGTCGCAGGCGGCCGGGTCGTCGACGGCAAACGGCATCGCCTCGACCTTGCGCTGCAGGCAGGTCCGGTGCTGGAAGCGCGCCGAGGGTTTGCGGGCGTTGTCCGCGCCCGTGCCAAGGCTGCTGAGCTGCCGGGTGGGGACGCCCGCCGGGCTGGAACAACGCGCGAATCCGGCTGGCGGTCGAGCCCACAAATTTCTGCGGACGCGAGGCCCCTTTGACGTGGGCCGGCCCGCCTTTCCAACGGCTCCCCGAACGTGTGCCAGGGCCCGCTTGAGCCCTCTGCGCTACTGGCGAGGGCAGCGGCCGCCCTCTTGAGCGGGGATAGTCTGACTACTTGACCCGTTTCGGGTGCGCTGTCGAGGGAGGTGGTCCCATGCGGGTGGCGCGTCTGCTCGTGGCCGCGCTCGTCTTGGTGCTGCTGCCCATCGCGTGCTCGGACAGTGATGTGCCGGATCGTCCGTCCGGCCAGATTGCCGTGGCCACCGGCAATCCGGGCGGCGTGTACGCGGAGTACGGAGCGGGCTACGCCGATGTCATCGGGCGCCGGTTGCCCGACGCGTCAGCGCGGGTTCTGCACACCGGCGGGAGCGTGGAGAATCTGCGCAAGGTCGAGTCTGGTCAGGCGCAGGCGGGTTTCGCCCTCGCCGACGCCGCCGCTGACGCCGTCGCCGGGCGCCCGCCTTTCTCCCGGCCGCTGCCGGTGGTGGCGCTCGCCGCGTTGTACGACAACTATGTGCAGCTGGTTGTCCGTGCGGACAGCCCGGTGCGCAGTGCGAAGGCGCTGCGGGGGCTGCGGGTGTCTGTGGGTTCCGACGGGTCGGGTACGGCGCTGATCGCTGAACGCATTCTGAAGGTTGCCGGGCTTTCGCCGGAGACGGATGTGACGTCGCTGCGGCTGAATGTGCGCGAGTCCGCGGCCGCCCTCGCGGCCGGGCGGATCGATGCCTTCTTCTGGAGTGGTGGTCTGCCGACCGGGGCGATCACCGAGCTGCGCCGGGGGACGGAGATCCGTCTGGTGGACCTTGGTGACGTGGTCGGGGAGCTGACGCGGGCCTATGGCGAGCTGTATACCGAGACCACGGTGCCTGCCGTGGTCTACGGTGCGCAGAGCGCGGTGACGACGGTGAGCGTGCCAAATTTCCTGGTGGTGCGGCGTGACATGGCGGAGTCGGAGGCGTACTGGCTGACCCGGTTGCTGTTCGACGGGCAGGCGCAGCTGATTCGGGCGCATCCGGAGGCCCGGCGTCTGGACCGGCGGTCGGCGATCGCCACTCATCCGTTGGAGCTGCACCCGGGGGCTGCCCGCTGGTACCGCGAGGCCCATCCCTGAGGTGAGGGTCAGGGGGTGACCGCGGGGGTCGCGGGCGCAGGGGGTGCGGCGGGTAGTCGTACGGTCGCGATGAGTCCGTGGGGTTGTGCCGCTGCCAGGTGGAGTTCGCCGCCTCCGGCTTCCACGAGTATCCGTGTGAGGGCGAGGCCGAGGCCTGTGCCGGGGACGTTCTGGTGACGTGTGCTGCGCCAGAATCTGCCGCCCGCCTGGGCGAGTTCTTCCGTCGTCAGTCCGGAGCCCTGATCCTGGACGGTCACCTCCACCATGCCGTGTTCCGTGTCCGCTGTACGTCCGTGTGGCGGGCCGGCGGTGTCGTGGCTGTGGGTGTCCGGTGCGTGTTTCACGCAGATGTCCACGGGTGAGCCGTCGCCGAACTTGAGGGCGTTGTCGAGGAGGGTGTCCAGGGTCTGGTCGAGGCACTCGGGCAGGGACAGTGCGCTGATGCCGTCGGGGATCCGGGTGGTGAGGGTGACGCCTTCGGCGTCGAAGGCGGCCCGCCAGGCGTCGGCGCGGTGGGCGACCACGGCTGATACGTCGACGGGTGTCCGTTCCGCTTCGGATGCCTCCGCTCTGGCCATGCGCAGCAGTCCGTCGAGCATCTGGCCGAACCGGTCGGCTTCTTCTACCGCGCTATGGAGTTCGTGTAGGCCTTGGGGGTCGTTGACGAAGTCTTCCAGGTTCTCCACCCTCAGCCGGAGGGCGGTCAGTGGGTTGCGTAGCTGGTGGGAGGCTTGTGCGACGAAGGCGCGCTGCTGTTCCTGGGAGGCGTGCATGCTGTCGGCCATGGCGTTGAAGCTGTTGGCGAGGCGGCGTAGTTCCGGGGCGCCGGCCCGGTCGGAGACGTGGGTCTTCAGGCGCCCGAGGGCGACTTCGTGGGTGGCACGGTCGAGTTCGTGGACGGGGCGCAGTACCCAGCGCACGACGGGGGCGGCGACGGCGATCAGGACGATGGCGAGGGCGGTGAGGCTGCCGAGTATGACGAGGGTCAGGTAGTCGGCGACTTCGGAGCGGGCCCGGTCGGTGGGGGAGACGATCAGTACGGCGCCGAGGATGTGGCCGTCTCGTTTGATGGCGTCGGCGTGGATGAACGGGCGGTCGTCCCAAGGCCATACGACGCTGGGCCGTTCGGGGGGCCGGTCGGCCAGGGCCTGGAGGAGTGCGGAGCGTACGTGAGGTTCTTCGAGGTCGATGGGGTGCGGGGCAACGACGGTCGTCTTGCGGTCGGCGTCGACGACGGCGACCTGGGAGTCGTACAGGCCGGTGTAGCGGTCGGCGGCGGCTTGGAGGCGGGCTGTTCGTCCTGTTTCCAGGGCGGTGGCGGCCATGTCGGCGAACCAGGCGCTGTCCTGGACGCGTCCGGTGAAGGACGTCTGGATGGTGCGGTCGGCGGTGGCCCGTACCAAGGGCACGCTGAGGGCAACGATGAGGCCGGCGACGAGGGCGCAGACGATGACGAGGAGCCGGCGGTGCATCGGGGGCTCAGCAGCCGGCCGCCGCGGGCGGCGGGGCGGAGTCCAGGGTGGCGGGGTTTGTGGTGAGGCGGTAACCGAAGCCGCGGACGGTCCGCACGAGGCTTCCGGTGCGCCCGAGCTTGCCGCGCAGGGTGGCCACGTGGACGTCGAGGGTGCGTGACATTCCGTCGTAGGCCGTTTGCCATACCTCGACCAGGATCCGATCCCGGGATACGGCGGCGCCGCCGGCGCGGACCAGGACGGCCAGGATGTCGTACTCCTTGCGGGTCAGGGGTACGGGCCGTCCGTCGAGGGTGACCGTGCGTTGTGCGAGGTCTATCGCGAGGCCGTCGTCGAGGGTGAGGAGGGGTTCTTGGCGGGGTTGGTGGTTCATGCTGCGCCGCAGGACCGCTTCGATGCGGGCGAGCAGTTCTGCGGTTCCGAAGGGTTTCACTACGTAGTCGTCCGCGCCGCTGCGTAGTCCGCGGACGCGGTCGGGTTCGCTTCCGCGGGCGGTGACGGCGATGACGGGGACTCCGCCGCGGGCCCGTAGTTCCCGGCAGACCTCGATTCCGTCCCGGTCCGGAAGGCCCAGGTCGAGGAGGACGAGGTCGACGGGGGGTGCGGCCAGGGCCTGGGCGGCGCTGGCGGCGCGCTGCACGTCGTAGCCGTTGCGGCGCAGGGCGCCCGCGAGGGCTTCGGCTACTCGGTTGTCGTCTTCGACGACGAGTATGCGCAACGCGTCCTCCCGGTGCTTCCCTGGCTGGTCCTGCGCCCCGGGGCCCGCCCCGAGGTGTGTGGGTGGCGCGGCGCAGGGTGGTGCCGTTGGGACCAGCGTAGGAGTGATCCAGGTCACTGAATCCTAAACCTTCGTTAAGAGGGCGGGACTTTTCTGTCGCCGGCTTGTTACGGCTGCCACGGTCTGAGGAATCGCAGCGTTCATTCCGAGGAGGCCGTCATGGGCATGGTGGAAGCGCCGTCGGTACCGGGGCAGCGGACAGCGGACGAGCTGGTGGCCGAGTTCGACCAGGAGCGGCCGGCCCGAAAGTTGTCCCCCGTGGTGTCCGCGGCTGTGTCCGCGGTATGTGCCGTGCTGTCGGTCTTCGTGCTGTACGCGATCTTCTTCCCGGTCGCCAAGGGCGGCCAGTACTACCTCACTCTCTTCCTCGCCGCGACGCTTCCGCTGATCTTCCTTACCCATCGCGGAACGGTGCGGGTGCCCGCCTTGGCGCTCTCGTGGCGCCGGGGCTATGCCGCGGGGGCAGCCGGGGAGGCAGTGAAGGGGGCGGGCGGAGCGGCACGGCGCGACGACCCGGGCTGGTTCGACTGGATGCTGGCCGCCTGCGCCCTGGCGGTGTGCCTCTACCCGCTGCTGGAGTTCGACGCTTTCATCGAGCGCCGGCAGCTGCCCACCCCGCTCGACGTGGCCATGGGAATCGCCGTGATCATTCTGGTGCTGGAGGCATGCCGGCGGACCACCGGCTGGGTACTCCCGGCGTTCTGTACGGCGTTCCTGCTGTACGCGTACTACGGCGGGCTGCTTCCCTACCAGTGGTCGCTGGCGCACGGCGGCTTCGACATCGACGCGATCTCCGCCCACTTCTTCATGAGCACCGACGGCGTCTACGGCGTACCACTGAACGTGGCCGCCACTTACATCGTGCTGTTCACCATCTTCGGCGCCGTGCTCGACATCTCCGGGGCCGGCAAGTTCTTCATCGACCTGTCGTTCGCAGCGTTCCGCGGCTCCCGCAGCGCCCCCGGACGCACCGTGACGGCCGCGGGATTCCTCCTCGGCACCGTCTCGGGTTCCGGTACCGCCACCGCCGTCAGTCTGGGATCGGTCGCCTGGCCCGTACTGCGCAGGGCCGGCTACAGCAAGGAGGCGGGCGGCGGCGTACTGGCCGCTGCGGGGATCGGCGCGATCCTCTCCCCTCCGACGCTGGGTGCCGCCGCGTTCATCATCGCCGAGTACCTCAAAACGAGCTATCTCACCGTCCTGCTGTACGCCCTGGTGCCCACGCTGCTGTACTACCTGGGCATTCTCCTGGCCGTGGAGATCGACGCCCGTAAACACCAGGCCCGGCCCGTGATCGATGAGGAAGCCGTCTCGGCGTGGAGGCTGCTGGGTCGGTTCGGCTACCACTTCCTGTCCCTCTTCATGATCATCGGTTTCATGGCGATGGGGCTGCCCCCCTTCCGGGCCGTGGTCTACGCCACCGCACTGCAGTTCCTGCTGTCCTTCCTCGACGCCCGGCACCGGATGACTCCGCGCCGGCTGTACACGGCACTCGCCGAGGGCAGCAGGTCCGTGCTGCCGGTGGTCGCCACCTGCGCCGCGGCGGGCATCATCGTCGCCGTCGTAACCCAGACCGGACTCGGCCTGAACCTGGCCTCCGTCATCGTCGACGCCGCCGGCCTGTTCGGTGACAACGCGACCGTGGAACTGGTCGTGACCGTCATCTTCGCGGCCCTCGCGGTGTCGGTCCTGGGACTCGCCGTCCCGGTCACCGCCTCGTTCATCATCTCCGCGGTCATCATCGCGCCCGCGCTGCTCTCTCTCGGGGTGAGCACCCCCGAGGCGTACATGTTCATCTTCTACTACGCCGTACTGTCCGAGGTCAGCCCGCCCACGGCGCTTGCCGCGGCCGCCGCGGCCGCCATCACCGGCGGCAACCCGATGCGCACCATGGTGGCGACCTGGAAATACTCGCTGCCCGCGTTCCTCGTACCGTTCGCGTTCGTCCTCACCGACAACGGCTCCCGACTCCTGGGCACCGGAAGCCTGACAGGCGTCCTGTGGACGACCGCGGTCTCCGCCCTCGCCGTCGCCGCGCTCGCCGTCGCCACCGGAGGCCGCCTGCTCGGCCCGGCAGGCCCCTTGGAGCGTGGGCTGTGCGTCATCGCCGCCCTGTGCCTGCTCTACCTCGAACCCGCCGCGATCACCACCGGCCTCATCGCCCTGGCTCTCGCGGTCGGTATCCGCCTGGTACGCCGCGGGCAGCGCTCCCCCGCACCCCGCACCACAGATCCCACAGGTCCCGGCCTTCAAGCCGAAGCCGTCACGGAAGGACACCTCCCCTCATGAATCACCCCACGCGAACCACACGCCTGGCCGTCCCCGCCCTGGCCTTCGCGCTCGCGCTCGCCGCGACCGCCTGCGCGGGAGGCAAACAGGACGACAAGGGGGCCGCGAACAGTGGAAAGGGAGGGCGGCTCACCATCGCCACCGGACCCACCACCGGCGTCTACTACCAGATCGGCGGCGGACTGGCCGAACTGATCTCCGACAACCTCGACGGCTACCGAGCCACCGCCGCCACCACCGGCGCGTCCGTGCAGAACATCCAAGGCCTCCAGGCCGGAAGCTACGACATCGCCTTCTCCCTGCTCGACACCGCGCAAGACGCCGTCGAAGGCAAGGGAAGCTTCGACACACCACAAAACGTCGAAGCCCTCACCCGCCTGTACCCCAACTACACCCAGATCCTGGTCCGAGCAGACTCCAAGATCGCCTCCCTCCAGGACATGAGAGGCAAACGAATCTCCACCGGGGCACCCAACTCCGGCACCGAGGTCATCGCCAGACGGCTGCTGAGCGCCGCAGGCCTGGACCCCGTCAAGGACGTCTCGGCGCAACGACTGGCCCTGCCCGAATCGGTGGACGCCATGAAGGACAACACGATCGACGCGCTCATCTGGTCCGGCGGCCTGCCCACCGGCGGCATCACCGACCTCGTCACCAGCCTCAAGGACAAGGTCCGCTTCCTCGACGTCACCGCGCAGCTCCCGGCACTGAGCAACACCCACGGCGGCGTCTACCAAAAGGGGACCATCCCCGCGGCCGTGTACCACCAGCCGGCGGACGTGCCCACGATCGTGGTACCCAACGTCCTGCTCGTCAAAAAGGGCTTCGACCCCCGACTCGCGGGAAAGATCGCCGACCTCGTCTACGACAAGAAGAACGCCCTTGAGAAAGTCAACGCCGCCGCCACCGAAATCGACCCCGCCCAAGCCGGCAACACCGCCCCCGTCCCCCTCAATCCCGGCGCCGCAAACGCGCTCAAGGCCCTCACCCAAAGGCCCTGAAAACCCACACCCCCGCCCACGACCCAGACCCCGACCGGCGGCCGCAAGCGATCCGTCCGACCACTCCCCCGGCAAGTCCCCCCCACTCCCCCGCGATCCACTGCCCAGGGCGCCCGCGCTCCCCGGCCGACGTGCCGGACCGCCGCCCTCCCCCAAGGGTGATCACGATGTGCGCCACCAGACCGTCACACTCCCGCAGCTTCCCAATAGCCGCGGACATGCAGGCAGTACCGAAAACCCGCCGGCTCGTACTCGCCGTCGTCCACGGATGGAACCTGCGACTGACCGGCGAAACACTCGACGAACTCGCCCTGCTGTGCAGCGAGATCATCACCAACGCCGTACGCCACACCACCGGACCATCCACCCTCACCGTCCTGTGGACCGGCACACGACTACGCGTCGAGGTCACCGACACCGCACCCGAGTTGCCCTCCCCACGAGGATGCACACACCACGCCGAGAGCGGCCGCGGCCTCATGCTGATCGCGGCCATCGCCACCGACTGGGGCACCACACCCACCCCGACGGGCAAAGCCGTCTGGTTCGAGATGGCACCACCGCCCCCCACCACCCACGGAAACAGCCACGACCTCTTCCGGACAAGCCCCAACAAACCGACGACGCCCACACCCGAACTGCCATATCCCGCCCGCGACGCCGCCCTTGAAACACACGGGGCGGCATGACCGCCTCGACACGCTCCGCCTCCCGGCGGACGCGGAGGAAGAGGCGGGCGACGGAATCCCGCGCAGCGTTTCCTTTGGGGCCGGCTGCGGAGAAGAGTGTGCCCTGCGCGGTGTGCAACGTGCCGTCCTCCAGCCGGACGAGGTCCCCGTCCCGTACGGTCGCCGCGCCGCGTGGAGTGCCGGCGCTCAGGGAAGGCATGGAACTCAGGCAGGACGGCCGCCGCCGTGTTCAGGGTTTCGGCCAACCGAGTGGCCAGCCCCGCGTTGCAGCCTCCCAGCTCGACCCTTGCGGTGCCGTTGACCGGGTATCCGGCCCCGGGGCTTGGGACGATAATGCCTACGCGGGCGAGCGCCTCCTTCAGGCCTGCCAGCGGCGGCGCCCCGGCGCGCATCGCGTCGGCCTGCCGCGCGGATCGCTCCGCACGGTCCTTGGACGTCATCGTCATCGGTCTACCTCCGCCGTCTCGTGCAGGGCGGCCAGTGGGATCTCGCGCTCTCGGCTGCCGCTGGCATCCACGCGACGCGGGTACGCCATCCGCTTGAGTTCCTTGCCCGACTCGGGGTGGCGGTGCACCACCAACGCCGTCGCCCGCCACCGTTGCCAAGACAGGTCATTGACATCCTCCCCGCCCTAAGAACTCCTAACGAAATGATCTTCGAGGTGGCTGGATCGCTCCGGGAGCGTTGATCCGGGGGTGTGAGGTGGCTAGTGCCGGATCAGGCGACGTTTGCCCTGTTGTGATGTGACGCGCCGTCCGGGTGCTGTGCCGGGCGGCGCGTGAGGGTCACCCTGTCGGGGTGGCAGAACGAGTACGTGTGCACGAGATCGATGACGACGAGGGAAGGCGGCTGCTGCGGATCATCCGCAGGGGCACCGGGTCGGTGGTGACCTGGCGGCGGGCCCAGATGGTGTTGCTATCCGCGCAGGGCATGCCGGTGGCGAAGATCGCCGAGGTGTCGTTCACCAGCGATGACCGGGTCCGGGATGTGATCCACAACTTCAATACGGACGGCTTCGACTCGCTGTATCCGAAGTACTCCGGCGGCCGGCCCAAGACGTTCACGCTGCCTGAACGCCGCGAGATCAAGAAGATCGCGAAGTCCAAGCCGACTGAGCACGACCTGCCGTTCTCGACCTGGAGCCTGACCAAGCTGGCGGACTTCCTGGTCGCCGAGGGGGTGGTCGACGACATCAGCCACGAGGGCCTGCGCATCCTGCTCCGCGAGGAAGGCGTCTCCAACGCCTGAAGACCTGGAAGACCTCCCGCGACCCCGACTACGCGGCCAAGAAGGCCCGCGTCGAGCACCTGTATGCGATCGCCGACGGCGAGGTCATCCCCGAGGACGGCGAGCCCGAAGTCATCTTCTGCATGGACGAGTTCGGCCCGCTCAACCTGATGCCCCACCCCGGACGGCAATGGGCCGAGCGCGGCGGCAAGCACAAGGACCCCGACCGCGAACCACGCCGACGGCGCCGGGCCACCTACAACCGCTACGGCGGAGTGCGACACCTGTTCGCCGCACTCGACCTGGCCAAAGACAAGCTCTACGGCCACATCAAACCGATCAAGAGGCGCACCCAGTTCCTGGAGTTCTGCCGCTACCTGCGCAGCCGAGGTCCGGATCGCGATCGTGAGTGACAACTTCTCCCCGCACCTGACCACGAAGAGGTGCCAGCGCGTCGGCACCTGGGCCGCGGCGAACAACGTCGAGATGGCCTACACCCCGACCAACAGCTCCTGGCTCAACCGCATCGAGGCCCAGTTCACGGCCCTGCGCTACTTCACCCTCGACGGCACGGACCACGCCGATCACAAAGAGCAGGGCAGCATGATCCGCCGCTACATCATCTGGCGAAACCGCCACGCCGATGACCGGCGCCTACGCGCCGTCGTCGACAGGGCAAACGTTGCCTGATCCGGCACTAGTGTCCTGAGTCGGTAATTCGTCGGCAGTATGAGGCGAGGGATTCGAGAATCTGGTCGGCGGTCTTGGTCCATACGAAAGGCTTAGGGTCTTCGTTCCAAGTGGCGATCCAGGTGCGGATGTCCTTCTCCAGCGCCTGGACCGACTTGTGGACTCCTCGCCGTATCCGCTTGTTCGTCAGCTCGGCGAACCACCGCTCGACCAGGTTCAGCCAGGACGAGCTGGTGGGCGTGAAGTGCATGTGGAACCTGGGATGGGCCAGCAGCCACTTCTTGACCGCCGCGGTCTTGTGGGTCGCGTAGTTGTCGCAGATCAAGTGGACCTGGAGTCCGGCAGGGATCTCCTTGTCGAGCTTGTTCAGGAACTTCCTGAACTCCTCGGCCCGGTGCCGGCGATGAAGGGACCCGATCACCTTGCCGGTGGCCGCGTCGAAGGCCGCGAACAGCGTGGTGGTGCCGGCGCGGACGTAGTCGTGACTGGCCCGCTCGGGCACCCCGGGCATCATCGGCAGCACCGGCTGGGACCGGTCCAGTGCCTGGATCTGCGACTTCTCGTCCACACACAGCACCAGCGCCCGCTCAGGCGGATCGAGATACAGCCCCACCACGTCATGGACCTTGTCGACGAAGAACGGGTCCGTGGACAGCTTGAACGTCTCGGACCGGTGCGGCTGCAAGCCGAAAGCCCGCCACACCCGGGAAACGGTCGACTGCGACAACCCGGTCTTCTTCGCCATCGACCGGGTCGACCAGTGCGTGGCGTTCTCCGGCTTCGACTCCAGCGTCCGGGCGATCAGATCGGCGACCTGCTCGTCCATCACCGTGCGGGGCCGGCCCGGACGCGGCTCGTCCGACAACCCGTCGAGACGGTCCGCCAGGAAACGCTTACGCCACTTCGAGACGGTGTCGCGGGACACGCCGACCCGTTCCATCACCACACGCGTCGACACGGGAAAGCCGTCCTCCCCGACATCGTCACAGGCCAGAATCACACGGGCCCGCATCGCCATGTCCTGCGCGGACTTACGCCGCCGCACCCAACCCTCCAACACCGATCGCTCAGCATCAGTCAGATCCAGCGGCGCAAGCTTCGGTCCCGGGCGCGTCATGACTCAACTATATGGAAATTTAAGACTCAGGACACTAGCTGAGGCTAGCTATAGCTAAGTAGGGCTAGGTTTCGGAGCGAATAGAAGCAGGCAGGACGCCGACCTGGCCTTATGTCGACACAGTCGTTGATCCAGACAACAGTCACTGGTACTCCCAGATGAGAAGGCCGCTGAACAGCGGCGGAGCCGGATTCGCAGGGTCACCTGGGAGAGGTATGGGAATTGAGAGTGTCCACAGCCCGGCCCCCACCACTTCCTTCTCCCACACTCTCTGGAGATACCCAACTTCCGCTCCTCCATCGCGATCGTCACCTCGCTGTACGTACCCTCCACACCGGGCAGCTCGGGACTGACACGATGAGCGCACACCGCCAGATGTGCGGATCGACGGCCAGGCCGCGGGCCTGCGGGGCCACCCCGATCGCCTCCAGGACCAGCCCGCTCAGATCGGGTCGGGGCCGGTGCGACAGGCAGACGCTCGACGCTGAGATCCTCCCCGCCTTCCAGGGCGAGGGTGAACGTCTCGTCGACCATCAAGATCCAGGTCTCTTTGGTGTCCAGGTTCCGGCGGCAGGGCCTGTTGCCACTTCAACCAATGCTTACCGGTGTATGACGTCGACCCGATTCCTCTGGTGTGCGGCGGGCTGAGGCTGTGGAGTCGGTGTAGCGGACGTGGCGCATGTGGCGTATGTGCGCCCCGGGCCGTCTTGTCCGTTTCCCGATGGAGAGGGTCACCGGTGGATCAGCGAGTACTCAAGGGTGCAGTGGGCTTGGCAGAGCCTGGTGGTTGTGGTGCTGGAGGGCAGGTGTCCCACGGTGAGGCCGGTCAGGAGGAGTTGTTCCGCAGGTTTGGCTGGGGTTCGGCCGCCGAGGTTCCTTACGATTGCGTTCACCATGCCGTCGAGGTCCAGGCGGCCGGTCGGCCGATGGCGGTTGCGGCTGAGTTCCTGGGTGAGTCGATCACCTATGGCGAACTGGACCGTCAGGCCGACCGGCTGGCGTCGGTGCTGGAGGCCACAGGTGTGGGTCCCGGTGACTGCGTGCCGCTGTTCACGCGGCGAGGAATTCCGCTGCTGGTGGGTCTGCTCGCGGTGCTAAAGGCGGGGGCGGCGTACGTGCCCCAGGATGCGCTCGCCGCGCCGGCCGAGCAGCTGCGGCACATCGTCGCAGCGACCAGGGCCCGAGTGGTGCTGACGGCGGGCGAGCACGCGCATCTGATCCCGGCCGTTGAGGGAGTGGCGCTGATTGCCGTCGATGCGGTGATGGCGGAGCCTCTGTCCGAGCAGCAGGCGCGGTTCGTTCCGGCCCGGCCCGCCAGGGGTGATGACGGCTGCTACGTACTGTTCACCTCCGGCACCACCGGATCCCCGAACGGGGTCGTGGTCACCCACCGGAATGTGTGCAACCTGCTGTTCAACGAGCCGGGTGGACTGGGCATCGGTCCGGGACAGCGCGTGGCTCAGATACTCAACATCGCTTTCGACATGGCCGCCTGGGAGATCCTAGGGGCGCTCAGCCATGGGGCGACTCTCATCATCCGGGGCAAGGACATCGCGGAAGCGGTTCGTCGGGCCGATGTGGTGATCTCCACGCCCACCATCCTCAGCGGCATCGACCCCGCGTCGTGCCATCGGGTGAAGGTCGTCGCCGTCGCGGGGGAACCGTGCCCCCGGCAGCTGGCCGACCGGTGGGCGGCGCACTGCACGTTCTACAACTCCTGCGGGCCCACCGAGACGACCATCGTCAACACGATGCAGCGCCACACCCCCTCCGCGGGCCGGCTCACCATCGGCCGTCCCACCCCGAACAACACCGTCTACATCCTCGATGAGCAGCGTCGCCCGCTGCCGGTCGGCGAGGTCGGCGAGATGTGGGCCGGTGGTGAGGGGATATCCGCCGGTTATCTCGGTGATCCCGTACTCACCGCCGAGCGGTACGTGGCCGATCCCTTTCTCGGCGGCGGGCGGCTGATGTTCCGCACCCGCGACCTGGGCCGCTGGACTGCCGACGGCGAGCTGGAAATCCTCGGCCGTACCGACGACCAGGTGAAGGTCCGTGGCTTCCGGGTCGAGCTGAACGCTGTCTCCGCCGTGCTGGAGGGCCTGCCCGGCTGTGTGCGTGCCGCAACGCTGAAGCTGGACGAGCGGACCCTGGTCTCCTTCGCTTCGCCGGCCGGACTGGATTCCGCGGCCGCCCGGCAGGCCGTGGCCGATGCCCTTCCCTACTACTGCGTCCCGGAGACGGTGCACATCCTGCCCGAACTGCCCCGCACCAGCCGCGGCAAGATCGACAAAGAGGCCCTTCGACGCCTGGCCGAGCGCCACGGGGCTCAGGAGACCGTGCGATGAGGACGCCTCCCGGGACACTTCCGGACCGTCCGCAGGACATCACACTGCCCCGGCCCATTTCACGTGTGCGACGTGTGTGGAAACACCCGCGGCTGATGCACCACAACCGGCTGATCGCCCTCGTGCTGACGGCCAACCTCATCGTTCTCGCTGTCCGGCTCGCCGGCGACGGGCTGAACGCACATACGACGGGCCGCCTGGTGCTGGCGAATTTCGCCCTGACGGTCCTGATCCGCCAGCAGTACGTGATCAACGCGCTCTTCCGGATCGCCACGGCCGCCCCGCTGCACTGGCCGCTGCGGATCCGCTGGATGCTCGCGAAGGTCTACCACTTCGGCGGCCTCCACGTCGGCGGCGCACTCGCCGGCACCTGCTGGTTCCTCGCCCAGACTGCGATGCTGACCGTGGAGCGGGCCCCTGCACAGGTGCTGGCCGTCTCCTACCTGCTGCTGGCGCTGCTGATCGCCGTGGTCGTCATCGCGCTGCCCCCTCTGCGTTCCCGGCACCATGACCTGTTCGAACGTACCCACCGGTTCGGTGGCTGGGCAGCTCTTGCCCTGTTCTGGGCCCAGACCCTGCTGTCACTGCAGGCACAGGCGGCGGCACCGCTCACCGACCCCGGCATATGGGTCCTGGCCGTGCTGACCTTCAGCATCGCGCTGCCCTGGCTCCGGCTGCGCAAGGTACCCGTCCATATCGAGCGCCCCTCACCCCACGTGGCCATCGCCCGCTTCGACCACGGCGAGACCCCGTTCGCCGGCTCCTCGACCGCCATCAGCCGCAGCCCACTGACCGAATGGCACTCCTTCGCCAACGTGCCCGCACCCGGGCAGAGCGGATTCCGCCTCACCATCTCCCGGGCCGGAGACTGGACCGGCGCCTTCATCGACGACCTGCCCTCCCACGTCTGGGTCAAAGGCATCACCACGGCAGGCGTTGCCAACATCGAAACCCTTTTTCACAAGGTCGTCTACGTCGCCACCGGCAGTGGCATCGGCCCCTGCCTGCCCCACCTGCTGGCCGCCCAGGTCCCCTCCCGCCTGGTGTGGGCCACCCGCACCCCCCGCGCAACCTACGGCGACACCCTCGTCGAGGAAATCCTCACCGTCCAGCCAGGCGCAGTGATCTGGGACACCAACGAGCACGGCAAACCCGACATGGTGCGCCTCGCCTACGCCGCATACCAAGACTTCGGCGCCGAGGCCGTCATCTGCATCTCCAACAAGAAACTCACCTGGCAGGTCGTCCACGGCCTGGAACGCCTCGGCATCCCCGCCTACGGCGCCATCTGGGACTCCTGAGAAGGACCACACGACATGACCGACACGCAGTACCGCACCATCCATGTCAACCGGGCCGACCGGGTCGTCACCGTCACCCTTAACCGCCCGGACGTCCTCAACGCACTCAGCAGCGAACTGATGAGCGAACTCAACCACGCGCTGCTCCCACTGGACCGCGACCCCGGCATCGGCTGCTTCGTGATCACCGGGTCCGAACGAGCCTTCGCCGCAGGTGCCGACATCACCGAGATGGCACCCAAGACCGCCACCCAGATGGCAGCCGAGGACCACTTCGCCGGCTGGGAGACGTTCGCCGGCCTTCGCACCCCCAAGATCGCCGCCGTGGCCGGCTACGCACTCGGAGGTGGTTGCGAACTCGCCATGATGTGCGACCTCGTCATCGCCGCCGACAACGCCGTCTTCGGCCAGCCCGAAATCAGACTCGGCGTCATCCCCGGCATCGGAGGCACCCAGCGCCTGACCCGCCTCATCGGCAAAGCCCGGGCCATGGACATGATCCTCACCGGCCGCACCATGAACGCTGCCGAGGCCGAACACGCCGGTCTCATCTCCCGGCAGGTTCCCGCCGACCGACTGGCCGAAGAAGCAGCCGCCGCGGCCCGCACCATCGCCTCCCACAGCAAACCGGCCGTCCTCGCCGCCCGCGAAGCCGTCAACCGCGCCCTGGAAACCGGCCTCCAGGACGGCCTGCTGTTCGAACGCCGCACCTTCCACGCGCTCTTCGCCACCCAGGACCAGAAGGAAGGCATGCAGGCCTTCCTGCACAAGCGAGAACCCACCTTCACCGGACAGTGACCGTGGCTGCGAGGCTCCATTCCGGCACCGCGGCGGAGCCGGCGCACTGAGAGGAATCCGCCGTACGTGCCATAGGAAGTCCCGCACCTCGTCCTTGATGAGCTCGCGCGTCTTGTCCATGGCCTGATGACGCCGACCCGGCCGGACTCGTTCAGGCGGCCTGGCCGAAGCCAGTGGCGGCCGGGTCCTGCTCACGGAGCAAAGTGAGGTCCACATCCAGCTTCGTCTCGTACGCCTCGGGCTGGATGCCGAGCTCGTGCGTGCTGTACTCGCCGAATCGCGAAGATGGCGTCCCGTCATGTGGTGTAGCCGATCAAGGACGATGTGTGCGCGGGCTTGCTCGCCGGGTGTACACCCACGGAGGGCTCACGCTCTCTGCGCATGAGAGAAGCCACCGCGCAACTACTCGTAGCGAACGGCCAGTTCAACAACGGAGGTGTCCGGTGGCCCTGTCTCAGCATGACCTATTACGCCTGCTGGAGTCACTACGCTCGATGGACGGGCTCGAACTCGTCCGCAGGGTAGCCGAGCGGATGCTCCAGGAACTGATCGAGGCCGAGGCCACCGCGAGGATCGGCGCGGAGTGGAACGAGCACACCGACACGCGCACCGCGTTACGCAACGGCCACCGGGACAAGACGCCGACCACCCAGGCCGGCGACCTGGACCTCGCGATCCCCAAGCTCCGGTCGGGGAGCTTCTTCCCCGCCCTGCTGGAGCGGCGGCGCCGGATCGACCAGGCCCTCTACGCGGTGATCATGGAGGCTTACTTCCACGGCGTGTCCACCCGGTCGGTCGACGACCGGGCTCGCCGTCACCCCTCGCCGCGCACCGCGGCCACTATGCCGACCCCGCCGCCCGCGAGGAGGCCACCGCCCTGCTGCCTGCGCGGGTCCTCGCCCAGGCCGCCCTGCTCTCCGAACTCACCCGCCTTGTACCCGGAGCCGACGTCGCCGAGCTGAGCTTCGTGGCCGGCCTCACCGCCGCCCCCGCACTTTGACCGTCCGTCATCAAGTTTGAGCGGTCAGTCAGCTCCGCGGGCGTAGCTGCAGATGCCGGACCTGGTGGAGGGAATAGCGAGGGGCACAAGGCACACTTCACGTGTAACAGCCCATCGATCGACAAGAGGATCGAGCATGATCACGCTCAAGAAGGAAGACGGCCCGGCGGATCTGGACGGGGTGACGCATCTGTCCATCGGAGTGTCCTGGGACCCCACCGTCGGAAGTAGCGGCGGGCTTCTGGGGAAGATCCGCCAGAAGACCGGCACAGACCTCGACCTGATCGCCATCGCGATGTCGGGGGCGGAGCCGGTGCGACTGGCCGGCCTTGACTCTCTGGACCCGCTGGGCAACGGCTCGTTGGTGCACAGCGGAGACAACCAGACCGGGCACGGCGATGGCGACGACGAGACGGTGACCGTCGCGCTCGACCAGGTGCCGTCCACCATCACCTCCATCGTGTTCATCGCCGCCGCGTACAAGAAGCGCAGCGCCTTCCAGAACGCCCGGAACATCAGCTTCAAGGTGTACGACGCCACGGGCGGCAGCACCCATCAGGTCGCCGACATCTGGCCGAGCCTGCTCACCACCGATAACGGCTGCGCCGTGGCCAAGGCGACCAGGGATGGCGCGGGATGGAAACTCCAGGTGATCAATGAGACCGGGAAGATCAAGCAGGGGGACGAGCACGCCCTGATGCGCTTCGCCATGAGCAAGTAGCGGAGGTCGGTGGTTGGCGGATTTGAACCTCCGACTCGCCAACTACCGTGCAAGGAAGCCGCCGTCCAGAGATCAAAACGGCCCTCTGACGCAGCGCCGTACGCGCGGTCCGCCAGGCAGCGCTCGAAGTCACACCTGGAGACGTCGATCTGCGGTCACGTTGATGCCGATGCTTCAGCGAGCCTCGTACCCGGTTGGGGGAACGCCGCGCCAGGATGGGGCGCCCCAAGGCACCTCCGCCTGCCAGCGGAAGGAGGACTTCGCTGCCGGGTGGCTGCCCCGCAACTAGACACCAGTAGTCCCCCGCTGAGGGTGGTGTCGGTGGCGAGGGCGTGGAGAGATCCCCGGACGCTGCGCAGGGCGACAGGTCCGGGCACCGATTGCGGGACGTCTTCAGTCGACGGGTTCCACGGTCGGGAAGGTCCAGGTGCCGTCGAGGATCTCGGGGCGTGGTCGGTAGAGCCGGACGGTGTAGTTCCAGCCGTCCATGAGGTGAAGGCAGTGGGGCCGGCCGTCGGCGCATCCTCCGAGGTTGATGACGATCGAGCCGTCCGCCTCCTTCTGGGCGTTGTACTGGTTGAGGACGCAGCCGCCCTCACGGCTGTCTTCGAAGTAGCCCTCGGCGTTGTAGAGGGAGATCGACCAGAAGCCGTCGACGGGCACGTCTCCGACCACGATGCGGTACTTCCCGACGGGCAGGCCGGGTTCGACCGTCAGGTAGATGGCCTCGGCCTCGGGGAGGCCGGCCCAACCCGTCGCAGTGCCGATGAGGTGCCGCACGGGGTCGACCTCTTCGCGGCGGCCCCACATGCCCTCGGTTGTGGGCAGGGTCCGGCCAAGCGCGGCCAGCGCGTCCCGCACGGCGCTGAGGGAATCCTCGTCGTATTCCGGCACGACGAGCGGCTCAGCCGACCCCGCGGACAGCCGCAGACCGTCCTGCAGAGCATTGGCCTCAGCGACATCGGCGGGGTTGCCCGGGTCGGCTAGGACGCGCATCAAGAGGAGTACGTGGCGGGTGCCGTGGTCCTCGATGGTGAGCCGGTGCTCGCCGGGCGTGTGGATGACCTGGTTGACGTAGTGGTCCTGGTTGAGAACCATGAGCGAGGCGTAGCGTGCGCCGCTGTCCGGCATCGTGACGGTGGCGCCTTCGGCCAGGTCGACCACGGTGTAGCTGTAGAGCGTGTCGCGGTTGCTCCGGACGGATGTCTGCTGGTCGAGCGGTGTCGGCATCCGGTTGTGATGCCACCGGTTGACGCCACCGCAGATCGTCATCAGCTTTGCCATCGCGCGGTTGGATTCGGCCCGGACGAAGGTTTCGACCGTCACCTTGACCTTGTCGCTCATGGCCGGTGCTCAGTCCCAGGGGTCGAAGTTGTTCACGCCGTCGACGCAGCCCTGGTACATGTTGGCCAGGTCGTCGGGGACGATGTTCGCCAGACCGCTTGTGGTGATCGTCAGGTCCCGGTCCAGGGTCCGCGCCTTGTACGTCCAGCCGTCGGGCAGTGTGAGGCGCTCGGCCATGGCGGGGAGCGCTGATTCGGTGAGGCCGTGGTCCACGTGATCGGTGAAGGTCTGCATCACCCAGGTGATCCCGTCGGGCGAGCGCAGCATGAAGACCGGACGCCCGCTCAGGAACTTGTACGTACTGTTGCGGTGGATCTTCATCGGCCGGTAGGCCATCGACGACTGGTCCCGCTGCGGGTCGAAATCGGCCGGCATCTTCATGTCGGCCAGGCAGTTGAACATCAGGCCCCCCAGCTTGCGGGGCTCGCCGGCGATGGCGACGGTCAGCGCGTCCATCATCCAGAACCGCCTCGGGTTCTTCCACACCCGATCGGACCCGGTGTCCTGCGCCAGTTGCTCGGTGTCGATCGCCGCGAATTCCTCCGCCGGGCAAGGGCCGAACCCCGTGGTGTTGTAGACGAGCGCGTCGAAGCCGTCACCTGCCTGGCGCAGCAGGAAGATCTCGCCCTGGGCATAGGCCCGGGCATTCTCCAGATCCAGTTGCTTGTCGGTCATGTGGCCAACCCTGGTACCCCGGCCTGACCACCGCACCTTCTGACTTGCGAACGGGTGAGGCAGGCAACGCCGGCAATCCGGAGATACGAAGGACCACGTGGCGGAGGTCGGGGGTCCGGCCGAGCTGCCGGCCCGGCCGGACCGAGAGAGCTACGCGGATGCCGCAGACCGGTGCCGATCGGGGAGAAGCGCCCGGTCAGTCTTCACGCTGGTAGTTGTTCTCGAACTCGTCGAGAACGATGTGCGCGTCGCCGCGGGCGCCCACCAGCAGGTCTTCCTCGAGTGTGCGGACGCGGTACTCCCAGCCGGCGGGAGGGCTCAGTCGCGCGCCCAGGGTGGCCAGCCGGTCGGGGTCCAGGTTCGGGTCGACGCGCCTGGAGAGGCTCTGCATGACGAACACGTGCCCGTCGGGGGAGATCAGTTCGTGGACCTGGCGGCCCTTCCTGAAGGTCCACATCGTCGTCCGGTTCACCAGGAGCTGGGTGTAGGGCGGCCGCTGGGAGCTGAGGAACGCCTCCAGGTCGGGCACGTGGACATCGGCGATGGTCTGCATCGCGATGCCGTCCACAGAGGTCACCCGGCCTTCGTCGAACAGCTCGACGCTGACACTGTCCGCCAGCACGCGGCGGGGCCCGTTCATCCACACCGCGTCCCCGCGGAACTCCGTGGCCAAAGCTTCGGGGTCCAGGGCACGGAACTGATCGTCGGTGAAGTCCAACGGCAGGCCCAGAGTATTGTACACGATGCCCTTGGCCCCGGGCCCTTCGTCGTCCTTGGTGAAGACGACGATCTCGGCGTGAGGCACGCCGTGGATACCCTCGAACAGCTTGGTCACGGTACCTTCGGCTGGCGTTGCTGACATGCGCTGGCTCTCCGTCTCTGAACGGGGTCGTCGTGGCCCCGTTGGCCGGGCCTTTGGACGGGCTCCGGCTCTCCGAGGCAGCCTGTCGGGCCGTCTCTCCTCTTGGAAGATATCCGGGCAAACGGTATACAGCTTCTCGGCCTGCACTCGGGTGCCACGCCGTGCGGCCCGCCGTACCGAGAAGCGCCACGGCGAAGGGCCGCGCGACTATCAGAAACGGTTGTTTCTGCGACGAAGCTTGGAGGTCGCTTACAACGGAGTCGTGTTCACCGGCGCATCCAGCGTCGCAGTGACCCGCTACCGCTACCGCGGGAACACCATCGCGACCCCGTGGACTCCGAGTCAGACGTTCGCCGTGGGCGGCTGCCGAGTAGCCGGAGGGACTTTCACCCTCCGGCTCTCACAGAACCGTGCGTAACAGTCTCCCGTTACACGGCTCTTGTCGTCCTGATCATCAGATCACCACGGCGTTCGCGGTGGGAGTGAGGCGCCAGTGCGCGAACATGCGGGGATATCGCCGGGCGATCTCCTGCATCTTCGCGATGGCCTTCCGTTTGGCCGCGAGCCGTTCGTATTTCTGGCGGATCCAGCGCACCAGGTAGGCGTTGACACGCATCACGAAGGGGATCAGCTCCCATGGCCTGAAGCGGCCGTAGTAGTTGATCCAACCCGCCACGACAGGGTTGATCCTGCGGGCGAGCTCTTGGAAGGACAGGTCCGAGCGGGTGTGCAGGTGCCAGGACCGCAGCTCCCGTCCGTTCTGCCCACCCGGGCCCCCTGGGCGATCAGGCCTTCCAGCAGGGCCGTGAAGACACCGGCGTCCCGCCAGACACGAAAGCGGCCGTAGACGGTGGCCCAGGGACCGAACTCGGCAGGCATCTCCCGCCACTGACCACTGGAACGGAACCGCCAGATCACACCCTCGAACTGCTCCCGCAACCGCTCCGGATACGGACCGTACCTACCGATCGGCAGATACGGCTCGATGAACTTCCACTGGCATGGGTGAGTTGCCTGCGCGTCACAACCCCAGGCCTACCGGATTCCACCCCGCGAAGAGGACAGAACCCAGCAGCTGATCACGACATCACACAGGCCCTAGCTAGGCCCCGCGACCTTGTAGCGGGTGACGACGACCAGGGCGAACAGGACGAGGAGTACGACGACTCCCACGACCGCGGTGACGACTGGACTCATGAGGGATCCCCTCCTGCCCCTGTGGCAGATCGATGGTGGATGGGCAGACGGATGTCGTCAGCAGATCTGTGGGGTGTTCTGTCAGTGCTGCACGGCACGAACAGCGACGGAGGTTGACGAGAGGATGGCGGTGACCCATACCTCGGCGCCACGCTCCAGTAGAGTGTCGGTTGTGGCCGTGTACTTCACGGGTTGGCCGGCCAGCCGCAGCAGGACCTCGCCGTATCCGTCCGCGGGGATGGCGGTCACGACGCTGCCCGAAGATCCGATGAGCTCCTCGCCACGTGGGGCGTCCCCGCCGTGGTCCCGCATCAGGGCTCGGCTCAGCCGCCACGTGACCCAGCCGGCGCCCGCCCCAGCGACGGCTCCGACGGCAGCGGCCGGCCCCGGCCCGAGCCCCGTGGACCCGAGCATGATCGCTCCCGTGAAACCGAGCATCGAGACGAAGCCCGCGATCACCGGAAGCGACAGCCATCCGTCGAACAGGCCGCCGACAGCACCGTCGAAGAGACCCTCCAGGACTCCGTCGAACACCAATGAGGCAGCCAGCAGCACGAGGCCGGCAATGCCGAGACCCAGAAACAAGCCCATGCGCGCCTCCTGGCCGACTGTGCGATATCGATGGACGATGCGATCGTCGCACTCGTGTCGGGTTCTTTCATTGCCTGCCACCGGCAATCTTTATGCAGTTTTGACGCAGGGTGCGACGCGGTGTCCGCCGCAGCCGGGCCCCGATGGCATGGAGGTGCGGTGGCCGGGTGGGTTCGCGTACGCCGGACTACGCCTTCTCGTACGGTGAGGCAACCGGAAAATACGCCTCCAGGAAGGTCGTGACGACCTGCTGCTGCTCCCGTGCGGACAAGGTGGTGCTCTCGTCGTCGGCCAGGCAGAAAGCGTCCGGCCATCGGTCACGGACCAGGTCGGGCAGCCGTTCGATCTCGTCCCTGCTGCCGGTGGAGACGTAGGCGTGGGCGAGTTCACCCGTCACAGCGCGGCCGTCGGCGAGGCCCAGGTGGGCTGCGAGTGTGACCGGGGCGATGTCGGCGGCACTGCGGAAGACCGAGCGGCTGGTGGCGGAGAGCAGACCGGGCAGGGTGTCCTCGACGTGGGCGAAGAGGGACCGCCTGAGGGGGTAGGGGGTGTGGGCCAGGATATGCGGGTACGTGCGGCCGACGGCTTCCTCGACTACCTGCCGGGTGGTCTTCTGCGAGGCGGTGAACACGTCGTCCGTGCTGTCCGGCGTGCCGGGCGGCACAGCCCTTGAGTCGTGGAACACCTTGGGCAGGCCGGAGGGCAGGAAGTAGTTCTGAGGCTGCTGCGGGCGCCCGAGGAAGATGTCGTCGTTGAAGTAGAGGAAGTGCTCGGACAGGCCGGGGACGCGATGCAGCCGGCTCTCGATGGCGTGCGAGTTGAACACCGGCAGGTGATCGGTGCCGGAGAAGAGCTCACGGTGTTGTACGACGGTGATCCGAGGGTTCTCGGTGGCCAGCCAGGACGGCAGCTGGTCGTCGGTGATCAGGAAGATGCGGCGGATCCAGGGTGCGTAGGCGGCGATGGAGCGCAGGCAGTAGCGGAGCTCGCCGCGGTCGCGGTAGCGGTGATCGGCATGGTCGACACCGGATCGCGTGTCGTTGTCCATGTCGGCCGCGGCGAGATCGCGGCGGCGGCGCCATGCGGGATCGGAGGCGTCCACCCAGGTGATCACTGCGTCGACGGGGAAGTCGATGTCGTTTGGAAACCGCCGGGCGAGCACGTCGATCACCGGGTAGTCGCGGGGGCCCACCCGCGGTGCGGTGGTGGCTGTCAGGGAAGGGAGCCACCATCCGTACGGGGTTTCACGCAGGGTGGCGACACCGCCGGCCCCCGAGTCGGAAGGCTCCCAGAACTCCAGGTCGCATCCGTGGTCGGGGCCGTAGTACAGGGTGTGGCCCGAGGTCACGGCAGGCTCGTACAGCCGGATTCCCTTCACCTTGTGGTACGGGTCCTCGTCGGCCGGACCGGCGTCCGGCCGGCGCTCGGCTTCCTTGGCCGCGACCGCGTCGGGCAGCGTCTCGACCAGTACCTCGCCGAGATTCCCGCCGTCGCCCAGCAGCTGCGCGTACACCGGCAGGCCCGCGCACGCATGGGCCCAGGCCTTGAGCGCGGCATCGCGGTCCCCCGGGGCGATCGCGAGCCGGTGGGCCAAGCCGCCGTCGGGAACGAGGCCGTACGCGATGCCGCCCGCCTCCAGCGCCTCGGCCGCCGTGCGCAGACTGGCCTCCCGTACATCGGGCGGCAGGAGGTCGTCACGGACGCGGGCCAGCCGCCCGCGATAACGGATCACTCCCGGCAGAGCCTCCACCAGTTCGTCCTCGCGCGACCTGGACGGTTCTCGGGGACCCGTCGCCGCTATTTGCTCCCGTTGCGGCGCGGCGGGCTGCCGGGCCACCAACGAAGGCTTGCCCAGGGCGGCGCGGGCGACACGGCGAAGGCCGACCGGCAGCGGGATGCGGGAAAGGCCACCCATCCTGTCGTCACCTCACGAGACCCCGTCGCTTCCCCGACCGTGCGCCGGGTTCACCTGAGCTTTCACGGTCGTTTCCCATCGCGCAAGCCCAGCACACCACCGTCACGCTCAGCGATGCCTCGACTACCCGGCCGCGGTACCTGCGTTCCGGCGCCGGGTGGATTGCCAGGCCCTGATGGCTAGCAGCCTCGGCGCTCTGAGGCTGGGAGATGTCACTGCACCTGGAGTCGGTGCGCCTACGGCTCGCGGGTCGCCTTGCGGCTGAGGGAGCAGGTCATGCACCGGTCCGATGCCCATGGGCAATAGCGCCGCACCCGTTTGCCTATAGTGCACGCGAATCACGGTGGGAAGCGCCATAGGACCCGGCTGCTCCGTCCGCCCCGACGCCGCCCGGCATTCCGGTCGGCTCCGATCGCGCCCCGCGCCCACCGCACCTTGACACCAGAGGACGACCACGACATGACCGAAGCCAACGCACCCCGCCGCACGCACGGCAGACCCACGCGCCGTGCCAGCCGTGGCAAGCGAGCGTTCCGCATCATCTCCGCGAGCCTGCTGGTTCTGCTGCTGCTCGCGGGCGGGGCCGCCTGGTGGGGATACAGCCACCTCAACGGCAACATCGACAGCGTCGACCTGGACCAGGCGATCGGCGACAACCGGCCGCAAAAAGTCGTCACCGGCGCGCAGAACGTCCTGGTCCTCGGCTCGGACTCCCGCGGCGGTGCCAACGGGGAGCTCGATCACGGGGATGTGAGCGGCGCCCGTTCCGACACCGCGATGCTGATGCACATACCCGAGGGCCGGTCCAGGGCGACCGCGGTCAGCATCCCCCGCGACACTCTGGTCGACAGGCCCCAATGCAGGGAGAAGGACGGCGGCACCATCCCGCCCGCAAAGCGCGTGATGTTCAACTCCATCTACACGGCGGCCGGTCCGGCGTGTGTGGTGAACACCGTCGAGCAGATGTCGGGCATTCGTATCGACCACTTCGTCGAGGTCGACTTCGCCGGCTTCAAGGAGCTCGTCGACGCTCTCGGCGGCGTCACGGTCACCATCGACAAGCCGATCCACGACACCAAGGGCGGCTTCACCCTCGAACCCGGCACACACAAGCTCAACGGCACCGACTCGCTCAAGTTCGTCCGCACCCGATACGGCTACGGCGACGGCAGCGACCTGGGCCGCATCGGCCTCCAGCAGCAGTTCCTCCTCGCGATGCTCACCGACATCAAGAACCAGGACGCAACTGGCAACCCGGCCCGCCTCTACAAGCTCGCCGACGCCGGGACCCGGTCGCTCACCACCGATTCCGACCTCGCTTCCCTCGCCGCACTGGCCGACTTCGCCAAGAGCATGAAGGGCGTCGACCCCGCCACCATGGAGACGATCATGCTCCCGGTCGCTTACGACAAGGTCGACCCCAACCGCGTCGTCGTCGCCCAGCCCCAAGCCGGCCAGCTCTGGGAAGCCCTCCGCGCCGACCAGAAGATCCCCGCATCCGCGAAGAAGTCACCGGCCACAGGCAACTGACACACCCGCGAATCCGCCCTCCTCCCTGCTGGACTGGACGGCTGTGCCGGATGGAACACGGGGGCGGACCTGCTGATCGGCCGCCCCCGCCAACCATCAGGGCTGTGGCATCGTCACTTTCTCGGTGCCGCAGCCGATGCGTTCGGATTCCGCCTCGATGTAGGCGGGGAGCAGTGTGCGCAGGAACGCGAAGTCGGTCTTCCCGATTCTGTCCTTCTGCTCCAGCATGAAGATCACGTATCCGCTCTGGCAGCGCGCGCGGTACACGGCCCGGGTTACGTTGAACGATCCGTATCCGTTGGGGCCCTTGAAGGACGTCCCTCCCTTGAGGACGTCCTGGGAGAAGACGTCCGCCAGTGTCGGTTCCACGACGGTCGTCAGCCGTACCGAGGCCTTGGGGTAGTCGCGAGCCGACTCGCAGATCCGGGCGGGGGCGCCGTCTCCGCTGATCCGGATGCGCGCCAGGCTCTCGCGGTACTCCGCCGGGAGGGTGAGCCCCTTGATGCCGCAGAAGGCGTCCGGCTGCGAGTTCTGCCAGGTGACGACGTCCTTCGGCAGGTCGGGCGACGGGTAGACCCCGGAGCAGCCGAAGTCGCGTATGACGCCGTTGGCCGCGTCCACTACGGCGTGGGCCAGCGCGGCGCGGTCCTCCCGGTCGTATTCGGATTCGATGTCGAGGCCCGCTTGGCCCATGCCGACATCGACCACGACCGGGCCCTCGAACTCGCCGGGCCTGCCGATGCACGACTGGGGAACCGGCAGCCAGGCACGGGACGAGGACGCCATACCGGGCAGTCCCTCGCCCAGGGCCACCATGCCGGCCGCGAGGAACTCCTCGGGCCACTGCCGCGCGTCGCTTCCGTACAGCCCGTCCAGCTTGTGTACCCGTATGGTCAGCTGCCTCCTGACCTGGTCGCCCTTGTAACTGGTGATGCGGCACTGGCCGTAGACCAAGCCGCGACCGCGTGAGTCGGGTTGCAGCCTCTGCTCCTCGACCTCCGTCCGGCGCTCCCCGAAGAGGGCGGACATCGTCGAGTCGCTCAGGGAATCCCAGCAGGGTGCCGGGCCGAGCAGCGGAAGGGTGCCGGTCTGCCAGGCCACCGTGCCGGCTCCAAGCAGGGCACCGGCCAAGGTGGCCGCGACCGTGGCGCGCGCCGACCGGTTCCGCAGCAGCCGGCGCACCCACGAGGGCCGGGCGGGAACCGGCTCGGGGAGCTGATCCGGGCCGCTTTCCACCGCCGGGGGCACGCTGTCCTCGTCGCTCGCCACGGTGTTCTCTTCCGCTTCGGGTCCGTTTCCGTCCGCGCTCACGCGTTCTCCCCTGCCTTGCATCCGATGCGCTCGCCGACGGACTTCACGAAGTTCGCGAACACCTGCCGCTCGTCGGGCCGGCTCCGGGCCTTGAGTCCGGGCTCGACGTTCCCGTAGAACACCGTGGTCCGCCCGTCACAGGTGGCCCGTACGAGGCCTTGGCCGACGCCCTCGGGAAGCCCGTCGAACAGGGCCGCCATGCGGGGCTCGGCCGCCATCACGAACTGTGCGGCCGGCTCGTCGGGCACCCCGCGTGCGCGCCACACGGCGGAACACGTCTGGAGACGCTCAGCGACCATGCCCACCCGCTGTTGGTGGGCGGGGTCCTTCGGGAATTCGAAAGTCACCCCCGGAATCCGACACAGAGGGGTGGCGGCCCTGTCCTCCTTCTCGGCGGTGACCGCGATCGGTGACGTCGAGCGCAGCGGCTTGCCGGGGCTGCACCCTGCTTTCGACATGGTGGTGTTGGCCGCGTCCAGCAGCATCCGGGCGACATCTATGCGGCTGCCGATGGCGAAGGACATGGCCTTCTTTCCCAGATGGCCGTCGCCCCAGCCCTCGCTGCGGATCGTGACCACCGATGGCCTGCCGGACACGTCGCAGGCCTCGGGAAGCACCAGCATGGCTCGATCGCCGGCGACCAGCCCGTTCAGTCCGTCGGGCAACGGCGAGGCCGACCCGTCGAAGAAGTGGGCTATCCACGCACGGTGTTCCTCGGCCGCCGCCGGAACCGGACCGTACGCGAGAGTCACGCGCTCGTCGAAGGTGAGCGGGTCGTCGGAGTCGTCGTCGGGAACCGACGAGGCGATGGTGACCGTGCACGTGGCGTTCGGCCTGGCGGCCGAGGGCGCGGCCGACTCCTTGGCCCGCCGCTCGGAGCCGGACTTGCCGAGCGCCTTCTCGCCGAGGAAGTCCGGACCGCTGTCCTCCTGCCAGGCCCCCCAGCAGTAGCTCGCCTTGAAGGGCCAACTGCCGGTCTCGCTGAGTCCGTAGAGGCCGGCTCCCGAAGCGAGTACCGCCGCACCTGCCGCAACGGCGAGCGTCCTCATTCGTCGCCGGTTACCGGCGCCCATCTCATTCCCCCTTGTGAATCGCGTGGATCAGCGCGAACGCGCCGATGGTAGTTCGATGTGGCAAGGCCGTTGGAGGCGCCTCCCTTTGGTATGTGCGGCCTCAGCGGAGTCGTGTGCCGCTGCTGTTGCCCTGGCGACACGCTGTCCACCGTCGGCGTATCCAGTCGCCGGTCTCTCCCACCGCGGTCAGCAGGGCCGCCGAGGCCGCGCACCCAGGGAGGCCCGTGGGCCGGCCCAAGCCCTTGCCCAGCAGCCAGAGGCCGAGGGTGAGCGCCGCCCACCATGTGATGACGGACGCGCACTCGCGCAGTCTGCGGTGGCGCGGGGAGGGGGAAGGGCGCATCGTCACGCGCTTCGCGCAGGCTTGGGCGGGCGGTGACGGGGCCGGTGAGTGGCGAAGCCGAGTACAAGGGCGCCGGCGATGCCCAAGGCGCCACCGATGGCCGTGCACATCAGCGTCGTGTCCGGCGAGGCCCCCGCCAGGCGCGGTATCGCGTTGACGGGTGCGGTGGCATAGATCAGCAGGACGGCCAGGCCACGGGGCCGTATCGGTGCGAGCCTGCCGCGCAGGCGCCGCGGTACCCGGTCGGAGGCCATGGCCAGACCTGCGGGCAGCAGGGTGAGGGAGAACAGGACCAGGCCGATCCACTGCCACTTCATGGCCGGTGTTCCTTCCGGATCGCGTTCAGCCGCGTCGAACGCGGTCGGAGGCGGTCATGACGAGGCCGGTGATCAGGAGGGCCAACCCGGTGACCAGCAGGTGGAAGCCAGGTCCGGGCAGTACGTAGCAGACGGCTCCAGCCAGGATGACGGGCGCGCCCAAGGCGCTCAGGACTATGCCGATCCGTCGTTCGGGCAGCGGTCTGCAGCTGAGGGTCATCGCGGGGCGCCTTCTGGATCTCGATGGGTCGCGGGCACACGGCCCCTGGGACGGCGACCAGACTTCCCGGCACACCATGCGTCGGATCTTGACGCGTTCCCTACACGCTATCGGTGGCGAGGTGGCTTGACCAGGGCCGTGCTCCGTAGGCAGCCCGCGAGAACGTTGCCGGATACCGGCAATGCCGGGCCCCGTCGGGAGAGGGTGTGACCGTCAGGACCGGTTCGCATCCCGACTGGCCCGCTGCGTCTTCGAGCGCTGCGCGCGCGATGGTGGTCGTGAGAGAGGACCGGTGCGCGGGTACGGACGGCCGCCCGTCGGGACGGTGCGATCGTGCGCCGAGCGGGCCTGGAGACTGCCGACATCTGGCATGTTGGCCGGAATGTATCGCGGCTTAGCGTGTGCCGTGCGTACAGGCTGACGGCAAGGCGAGGGGGCAAGGGTGTCGGGCAATGGCGGGGGCGGAGCGCTGTTCTCGGTGGCGTGGGGGGTGTGGGCGACCGGCTTCGGCTGGATCGTCGTGACGGACTTCAGGGGGGCGGCTCAGCGCTTCCACCGGATGTCTGTCGGATCCGTACCGTTCGGGCGGGCCCGGGAGTCATTCGTGGGTGTCGGCTTCTTCCGGATCGTGGCCGGAGCGTTCGCCCTGATCGGGCCGATCGTCCTGGTCAACGGGCTGCTCGGCTCACCCTCACGGGCATCGGCACCCCACGCGACATCAGGGCGATTTCGCCGGACGGGCAGCTGTACGTCGGCGACAGCGGCGACAACCGCAGCGGAAGCTGGGACCACGTCTGGATCTATCGCTTCCCCGAGCCGACTGCCTCACACGGTGCTCTCCTCCCCAGCCGTCGTCTCCATGGTCCTGGCGAGTGGCAGGATGTACGGGATGGACTCCGGCGACGGCGCAGCACCCGCCCGTGCCAGTTCCAATACGGCGCGCGCCACCCGCGCTGCCGCGTCGGGCACCTGGCGGAAGCTGGGGAAGTCGTTCACGTCGACGACCACTGGCCCCTCCGGGCCCAGCAGCACGTCCACCCCGTACAGGTCGAGCCCGTAGACAGCCCCTACCTGTGCGGCGATCGCCGCCACTTCCACCGACAACGGCACCTGCCGTTCCCGCACCGACGGATCGAGGTGCAGCGGGGAGCATCGTTCGGTAGCGAAGAGCTCGCCTCCGACCGCGTACACCTTGAGGTCGGTACCGGAGTTGGGGACGTACGGCTGGGCTACGAGCAGGCCCTCATCCACGAGCAGTGGCAGCAGCTGCTCCAGCCCCGCCGGCGAGGACACCAGGTGTACCGCTCGCCCGGAACTCCCGTCCGCGGGTTTGACGACGAGCGGGTATTCAGCCGCCGGTATCTCCCTCAGGAGTTCGGCGCGCGCCACCGCGTACGTAGGCGGCAGCGGCAGCCCTCGGTTCCGCCCGATGGCGGCGGCCAGCGCCTTGTCCCGTACCCCGCGGATCGACCGGGCGTCGTTCACCGTGGTCGTCCCGAGCCCCGCTGCTGCCTCGAGCAGGGTCAACCCCGGGCCGCCGGAGACGGTCTTGAGGACCCAGGCGTCGTACGCCCCGGTGTCCATCAGGCCGGACATGCGAAGCAGCGATCCCCCCGGCCTCACGACATCCACACGGTGCCCCCACGCGCGCAGTCGGCGGATCACCTCGTTCGGCATGCCGTCGTGGCGGTACTGCTCCTCCACCAGGAAGCAGAGCCTCATCGGGCTATTCCTCATGTTCCCCGGACATTCGTTGGTCCTGTCTCCCGAGCCGTGCGGCCCACGAGGCCTTGTGGTCACTCGGCAGCGTAGTCAGTCTGACTGTCAGTCGAACTGCGCCCGGGGGCCGGCGTCCCGCGAGGCGCGGTCGAGCAGGACCATGGAGGTAAGGCCGTCCGGCGCTGCCAGGCCGCTGCCTTCGACTGCGGAGAGCATTCTCGCCATGCCTCTCTGGTGGGTGGCGAAGACTCGGCGTGAGGTCAGACGTCGTCGGGCGCGCTGCCCGGAGAGCGCCTCGTGGGACCCGACGTCGAGCAGGACCATGTGGAGGGGGCGCCGGGCTCGATCCGCGTTTCGGGCCAGCCACATGCGCATCCAGGCCCTGCTTCCGCAGTCGTGGACGAACAGCGGGTGCGCCCGGCGTATTTCGGCGCGTATCCAGCGCATGTGCTTCAGTCGCGCCCAGGGCTGATGCGCCGCGTAAGGAAGCCAGTCGGGCATCAGTGCCTGATACGTGGTGCGGGTGGCGCGCGGGTCGACCACGGTGGCGGCGGATTGCCAGGCATGCAGCAGGGTGCTTTTCCCACTGCCGGGAAGCCCGGCCACGATGACGACCGCGTTGTGCGGGTAAGACAGGAACACGTCCGAGTGCCCTCGCCCTCGCAGATCGACAATTCCCTGCGGGTGGATGGGCTCTGGGGCTGCTCGCTCTCGGTGTACCGGACTTTTCTTCCCCTTCGCACGGGGCGGACATGCGGTTCCGGCTGGCTGCTGCGGCCCGCCGGAACCGGTTCGGTTCGGGGCCCGCCGAGTGTCCGACTGCAGTTCTATCGGGTGATTGGTGGTGATGGGTGGCTCACTTTTCGCAACTGATGGGGCGGGATCCGTAACCGGCTTTCGGTTGATCAGCCGTGCCGGATGTGGGTGGGGTGACCAGGCGCAAGGCTCCTGCTGCCGCTTTAGGACGGTGAGCAGTCGCTCGGCGTGGACGTATGAGGGCCACACGCTCCTGTCGTTCGGATCCGGGCACCATACGGCTTCTACCGCGATGCCCCCACCCGTCCAAGGGGCTGCGTCTGACCGTGGGTGACGTTACGGCGGATTCCAGCTCAAGAAGAAGCTGCGCAAGTCCAAGAGTTCCGTGGAGGTGCGACTGCCCGAGCAGCACTGGGTGCTACGGCGGGAGAACGCGGTGAGTTCGTGGCTGCTGGCCGCGAACGGCGTGTCGCGCTGCTGACGCGTCCTCCGCGCCGACCGGTGCTCGAGTCAGGCACGGTGCTGCTGCCGCTGACCCTGTGCGGTACGAGAGCCCCGACTCGCTGGACGCCGTCATGGCACATGTCTTCGCCGTCGCCTTCGGGCTTGGGGACACTACGGGTTTGGCGCGGTTCCGCTCTGAGCGGCGCCCGGTGAACGGGGGTGAGCCCATGGCTGCCGACGAAGGGTGAGACCGCCCCTGGCCAGCAACCTCGGAGAGGACGGTTGCGAAGACGACGAGCCTGGCGGCCGCGACGGCTGGGGTGCGGACGGCGGGGACACCGGTGCGGGCGCTGGCGTGGCGATTAGGTATCGGTCCCGGGCCGTCGGGCATGCACGGCGGCCTCATCGTGGCTACAGGCAGTGGCGGGGCGTGGACAGTTCGGTGATCATGGTGGCGCTCTGTCACGTCACTCTGGCACCCTCCGTATCCCGAACTGGCCCCGTCGAGCGTCGCCTGCCCAGAGGCCGGGACACGCCGATCATGCCAGGCGGTAAGGGCGTTCTGCTGGCAGTCTGACGGGTATGCGCCCGTTCCCGCTGGCTGCCGTCGCCCTCGCAGCCGTGACGTTGGCCCTGTTCCCGGCGGCCTGCCTGGCCACCGCTGCGGACGGGAGCCCGGGAGGCGGCGCCTCATCGTTCACGATCAGCGACCGGCGAATCACGGAGTCCAGCGGCCTGGCCGCCAGCCGCAGGCACCCCGGCCTGTACTGGACGCACAACGACAGCGGCGACGGCCCGTACGTCTACGGCGTGGACGCGGCCACCGGGCGAACGGTCGCTCGGCTCACCCTCACCGGCATCGGCACCCCGCGCGACGTCGAGGCGATTTCGCTCGGCCCGGACGGTCGGCTGTACGTCGGCGACATCGGCGACAACCGCAACGGAAGGTGGGACCAGGTCTGGATCTATCGCTTCCCCGAGCCGGCGCGGCTGGGTGACCAGTCGGTCAAGGCGACGACGTTCACGGTGCGGTACGAGGACGGGCCGCGGGACGCGGAGTCGCTGATGGTGCACCCGGTGACCGGCCGTGTCTATATCGCCAGCAAGAACCAGAGCGGGGGCGGGCTGTACGAGGGACCGGAAAGGTTGCAGACCGGTGCCACGAACGTCTTCCGCCGGATCGCGCCGGTGCCGTGGGTGACCGACGGCGCGTTCTCCCCCGACGGAACCCGCGTTACCCTGCGCGGATACCTGATGGCGCGCACGTACCCGTGGCGGGACGGACGCCCGGTGGGCGAGGGCGCGCGGGTGGAGGCACCCTGGCAGGGACAGGCGGAATCCGTGACGTACTCGGCGGACGGCTCGATGCTGCTGTTCGGGTCGGAGGGCAAGGACAGTCAGGTCATGGCCTTGCCTGCTACCCCGTCGGGGTCCCTGGGCGTGGCCTTGCCGAACCCCGGCGCCGGCGGCCCGACTCTTTCAGATGGCCACGCGCCGGTGGCGCACGGCGGGGGCAATTTCACGCTGAGTGCGCTGGTCCTGTCGAGCGTGGCGGCTGCGGTGATCGGGCTCCGGCGGCTTACCCGGCGGGGCGGGAGCAGCCGGCGGTGATGCCAGCTTGGCTGCCGTACGGCGTCTACCGCCCCTGGGCCGCTGCAAGCACTACCGTGGCTGCGCCGTGCCGTACGCATTGGTGGTCGCAGCCGCCCCCGGATACGCCGGCGGCCGGCACGAGCCACCCTGAGGCGCAGCCGCGAGCCAACCTGATTGTCCTCGCGTGTGCCTCACCAGCGCCCGTCCGGCTCTCGGCGAGGCAATCCGCCCGGGCTGCTGAGCGGCGGGCTCGAGGGGCCGTCCGCTGGCGGCGGCGTGCGATGATCTGCCAACTGCCCGGGTAGGGCTGGATTCTAGGGGGAAGCGTTGACGGGGTTTGAGATCGCGCTGGTCATTCTGGCGAGCGGCTACGTGGCCGGGGGCGCGTACGACCGGTTGAGGAAGGCTGTGAGTGAGCGGCGCATGGCCAGGGCGCGGGCTCTGAGCGGGCCGGAGCCTGTCTGCGGCTGTGGCCATCATCTGGCGTACCACGATGCGCGCGATGCTCTGTGCTATGCCTCGGTGGCGGACGACGGGGCTGATGAGGCCAGGCGGTGTTCTTGCCGTCGGTACGCGGGCCCGGAGCCGTTGGCGACCCTCTACGCCCCTGAGCTGACCGCGCCCGTCGGCGAGCACCGGGCCGTCGAGTCAGCCGGCTAGTCAGGGTCGGTTGTGTGGCTGGAACGCTCGCGGGCGGACGCGATGCCGCCGGGGTCGTGGGCGGCGCCGACGAGCTCTTCGAGCAGGTCTTCCATGGTGAGGAAGCCGATGACGGTGCCCTGGGCGTCGGTGACGGCTGCCAGGTGGGTGCCGGCCGTGCGCGTCATGGTGTCGTCCAGCGGTGTGTCGTGGCTGACCTTGGTGATGGGGTGCAACGACGTGCGCGGGAAGGGCTCGTCGCGCTCGGACGCGCCGAGGGCGTCCTTGATGTGGAGGTAGCCCCAGATCTCCCCGCCGGGTCCGGTGACAGGCAGGCGGGAGTACCCGTGATCGGCTGCCGCCCGCTCCAGCCTACGTGGGGTGATGTCGTGGGAGACGGTCACCACCTGGTCCAGCGGGACCGTGTCCTCGCCGACCGGGCGGGTGCCGAGCTCCAAAGCGTCCTGGAGGCGTTCGCTGTCCTCGGAGCCCAGCAGTCCGGCGGCGGAGGAGTCCCTGACCAGGCGGGCGAGTTCGTCGTCGGTGAAGACTGAGGCGACCTCGTCCTTCGGCTCGACCTTCAGGAGCCGCAGCAGGGCGTTGGCGAAGGCGTTGATGCCGAAGACGAAGGGGCGCAGGGCGCGGGTGAGGGCGACCAGCGGCGGGCCCAGGAGCAGCGCGGTCGGCGCCGGGGCGGCGAGCGCGAGCGACGACCTTCGCGACGGCCAGCGGGTGGGAGATCGCCCAGTTCTTCGGGACCAGCTCGCCCACGACCATCAGCACGACGGTGGAGAACGCTACACCCAGCAGCGTCGCGGTGGTGGAGACAGCCCCGGCGGGCAGGCCGATGGCCTCGAGGGGGCCGCGCAGCAGCGCGGAGACGGACGGCTCGGCCAGCATGCCGATGACCAGCGAGGTCACCGTGATGCCGAGCTGGGCACCCGAGAGCTGGAAGGTCAGGCGCTTGGCTGCCTTCAGGACGCTCTCGGCGCCCCGCTCACCGGCGGCGGCAGCGCGCTCGAGCTCACTGCCGCTGCGCTCGACGGTGGTCAGCGAGAACTCGGCGGCGACGAACACCGCGCACGCCAGCGTCAGCGCCAGAACGAGAAACAGGAGCAGGACTTCGGTCACCGTGCCACCTCCGCTCGCCGGCTCTGTATCTGCGGGCTGGGCATGGCACGGCTGGGTCTGGGAGGTTCACCGATTTGCGGGTCTACTGCTCCTTCTTCACTCGGTGGGCCGCGCGTGAGTGGCCCGGCTTCGGGTTGCCTGGTGGGGAAGCGGGTCCCCGGAACAATCGTAAAGGGTCAGCAAAGGCAGCACCTCGGATGGCCTACATCCCCGGACGGAGCACTTTCCGGACTTTCTCCCGCAATCAGCCGGGATGCGGCCCTGTCACACCCCTCCTGCCCCTATGCTTCTACAGCTGTGTAGAAAATGCGAGGGGGGCCGGATTTCTGGCCGGCCGCACGTTGTGCCTGGGGGCTTGGTGTGCCTTTGCTCACTCGTCTGTCCGTAATGACCTGGAGGGACTGCTGTGGCTTCGATCGATCTGGACAAGGTGCTGGACAAGGCGTGGGCGGACAAGAGCCTGCCGGAGATTCTCGCCGCGCCGGTCTCCGCGCTCAAGGGGGTCTCCGACCGGCAGGGTGACCTGCTCCAGGAGGCGTTCGGCATCAAGACCGTCGCAGACCTGGCCGACCTGAAGTTCGCTCGCTGGGCACAGGCCCTGGCCGCGCTGGACACCTCCGCCAAGTAGGCATGGTGCGCGGGGCGGCACGGCTGCCTGAGCGACTGTGCCGCCCCGCCTTTTTTGGGAACGACACGCACAATCATGAAGGAGAACGCCACGATGGTGTTCAAGCGTCTGCTCGGCTCGCTCGGCGTGGGCGGCCCCGCCGTGGACACGGTCCTGGACCCCCTCTCCGCCGTGCCCGGCGGAACCTTGTCCGGACAGGTCAACCTGAAGGGCGGCAACGCCGACTTCACGATCGACCACATCAGCCTGGAACTGATCGCCCGCGTCGAGGCCGAGCACGACCACGGAGAGTCCGAGGGCACGGTCGTCTTCCACCGGATCGCGGTCGGCGGGAACTTCCGCCTCGCCGAGGGCGAGTACCGCAGCATCCCCTTCGCCTTCCCGCTGCCGTGGGAGACCCCGATCACCGAGCTGTACGGCCAGCAGCTCGGCATCGTCCTGGGCGTGCGCACCGAGCTCGGCGTGGCCGGCGCCAAGGACAAGGGCGACCTCGACCCCCTCACCGTCCGCCCGCTCCCGGCGCAGGAGGCGATCCTCGAAGCCCTCGGCCAGCTCGGCTTCGGCTTCAAGTCCGCCGACCTCGAATACGGGCGGATCCGCGGCACCGGCCAGCAGCTGCCCTTCTACCAGGAGATCGAGCTCACCCCCGCGCCCGCTTACGCGCACCAG
Organism: Streptomyces sp. ADI95-16; assembly: GCF_003721495.1. NCBI lineage: Bacteria > Bacillati > Actinomycetota > Actinomycetes > Kitasatosporales > Streptomycetaceae > Streptomyces > Streptomyces sp. ADI95-16. The sequence continues at coordinate 1,591,765 of NZ_CP033581.1, forward strand.
GTCAACGAGATCGAGGTGACCTTCCTCGCCGGGCCTGCGGGGCTGGAGGTCGTCATCGAGGCGGACAAGCGCGGGGGCTTCTTCTCCGAGGGCCACGACGCCCTCTCCCGCCACACCGTCCCCCATGGCGATGTGCACAGCCGGAACTGGAACGCCGAGGTCGAGGCCTGGATCCGGCAGATGGTCGAGCACCGCACGTCCTACGGCTCCCAGAACCCGCATGCCTCCAACGGCGCGCATGGCTCCCATGGCTTGTTCGGGCATGGCGCCCCGCACGTGGACAAGGGCCACGGTCATGGCGATCACCACCACGGCGACGGCCACGGTCACCGCTCCGGGCCCGGCATGGGCACCGTCGTAGCCGCCGGAGCCGCCGGCGTGGCAGTCGGCGTCGTCGGCGGACTCGTGGCCGCCGAGGTCGTCGATGAGGTCGGCGACTTCTTCGAGGGCGACGACGAGGACGAGGGAGACGACGACGAGTCCTGACCGGCCGGGCGCATCGAGCCGGCGCCCCCTTCCCGGACCGATGCGCCAACCGGACGAACGACGGGGCTGAAACCGCGTCTCATACCATCCGATCTTCTGCATGGGCGTAGATTCCTGACGTCCGGGAATCCGGTGCCGAAGGAGTAGCCGCTCCCCCGCTTCTTCGGCCGCGGCCGCCGGTGTCACGGACCGGCTGTCGACCGGGAGGCTGTCATGCGTTCTGGCGTTACCGCCGCCACCCTGTTTGCCGCCCTGGCCCTGGCTTTGACCGGCTGCGGGCCGGGTGAAGGCGTCTCGGCCCCCTACGGGGCGCCCGGCCTGCAGGGTCAAGTCCAGCGCGTCCCGTACGCCCTGCGCCTCACGGCGAAGACCGTGGACGGCGCGGCCTTCGACGCCGGGGCGCTTGCGGGCAAGCCGGCCCTTCTGCGGTTCTACGGGTCCGCGTGTGCGCACTGCCCGGCGCAGGCGTTCGAGACTACCGCTCGGGCCGACCGCTACGCCGGGCTCGGCCACGTCGTCGCCGTGGCCGAGCCCGGCGCCGGCCGGGGCCTGCAGGGCTTCACCTCACCCACCGGCGGAGGCGTACTGCCTCACCTGGCCGATGGCCGGCACGCCCTGCGGGAGCCCTTCCACGCCGAGGGCATCAACACCTACATCCTGCTCGACGAACTCGGCGAGACCGTGTACTGGGGCAGCGGCGTGGACACCGGCATCCTCGACCGCCATCTGGCAGCACTCGCCGCAAAGACCTGACTGGGCCAGGCGGCGGACCTGGCCTCAACTCCCCGACTGCCAGCGGTCATCAGGCCGACCGGAAGCCGCCGCCCGGCCGTCACCGCGGCAGGGGGTGAGAAGCAGGCGGTGAGGGCAGACTGCGGGAGGGCGCCGCTGCTGGTAACTTCTACAACATTGTAGAAGTGTGGTGGTTCGGGGTCGGGTTCGTGCGCCCTCCTTCCAGACCGCCTGCCCGATGGATACGGAGTTGGAATGGCCCTGTGGGACCGCATCAAGGAGTCCGCATCGACGATGCAGACCCAGCTCGTGGCGAAGAAGAACGACCTCAAGTCCGGCGCGTTCCGCGACGCGTCCATGGCGATGTGCGCGCTGGTCGCCGCCGCCGACGGCACGATTGACCCCTCCGAGCGGCAGCGTGTGGCCCAGCTGATCGCCACCAACGAGGCGCTGCAGAACTTCGACGCCGCTGACCTCCAGCGGCGCTTCGAGGACAACCTAAACAAGCTGACCGCCGACTTCGCCTTCGGCAAGGTCAGCGTGATGCAGGAGATCGCCAAGGCGAAGAAGAAGCCCGCCGAGGCCCGCGCCGTCATCCAGATCGGCATCGTCATCGGCGGCGCCGACGGCGACTTCGACAAGACCGAACAGGCCGTCGTCCGTGAGGCCTGCTACACCCTCGACCTGCCGCCCCACGAGTTCGACCTGTAGCAGCCCGCGCCGCCGACGCGTGCCCGCGGCCCTTGCCGCTGGCGCGGGCGACGAGTCAGAAAGGATCAGGCATGGAAGTTTCCGGGATCATCAGCGCGGTCGTGATCGGAATCATCGTCGGTGTGCTGGGCCGGCTTGCGCTGCCGGGCCGTCAGAACATCGGATTCCTCTGGACCATCGGCATCGGAATCGTTGCGGCGCTGGTAGGCACCGCCATCGCGGCCATCCTTGGTGTCGCGGACACCAAGGGCATCGACTGGATCGAATGGGCGATCCAGATCGGCCTCGCCGCTGTGGGAGTCGCCGCCTTCGAGCGGGTCAAGGCCCGCGCCTGAACTCCGCCCACCCCTCCTCTCCTGGCCCGTGGGAGGGCGCGCCCTGGGCTGAAGACTCGATCCGAGGCCGCCATTGCCGCGGGGCCCCTCTCCTTTATAGGGGGGTTGCCGCTTTGAGGATGAAGAACAAGGTGACCGCGGAGTTCGCCGACGACAGGGTGGAGACGGCAGCTCCGGCGGTGGCTCCCCAAGCAGCCAGGCCGGCCGCAGTGAACACCGGCGGCCAGGCCAGGGCGGCGGGGGCGGGGGTCAGGAGGGCCGCCACCCGGCGCGGTACCGGGCCCGCTGCCGCGAAATGCGCGAGGGTGGCCGCAGGTGCGCCGCGGGTGATCAGGGCGGCTCGGGCGACTGCCCTGGCGACGGTGCGGCGGCTGCCGGTGGCGGCCGCCGCTTCCTCGTCCGCCCACCGCTCGGTGGTGTACGTCACCGAGGTACGCAAAGGCCGCAGGAACGGGTTCGCGCACGCGGCGAGCTGTACGGCGAGCAGGAACCGGTGGTGGCGCAGGGCGAGGTGGGAGCGTTCATGGGCGAACAGCGCCCGCCGCTCAGCTCCGGTGAGCGCGGCGAGCATCGCGGTCGTCACCACGATGCGGTCCGGGCTGCCGGGCAGCGCGTACGCGTACGGCGCGGCATCAGGCAAAACCGCCACACTCCGGTGCGGCAGTCCCTTCAAAGCCCGTACGGCGTGACGGCGCACCCGCAGGTGGCGCCAGGTGGTGCTCGCGCAGGCGGCCATGACGGCGAGCAGCATGGGGATGGCCGCCTTGCCGGCCACCTCGTCGTACGGGACGGCGTCGCGTACCTCGGGATCGGACCAGCCGTCCGGCAGCGGGTTTCCGGGCAGTTGGGCGGTGCCGACCACCATCAGCAACGCCAGGCATACCGTGCTGCAGACCGCGAGCACGCCGGCGATGATGGACAGCAGCCAGGTGGCGGTCCGCGGGTGGAGATGGTGCTCGGCCAGGCGCGCGATGGGCCAGGCGCTTAAAGGCAGGACCAGCGGCAGGAAGACGAAGACCCCCATGGGAGTTCAGTCTGTCCCTTCTTCGTCCGCCTGGGCGAGCAGGCCGCGCAGCAGCTGCTCGTCCCGGGGGGAGAGGGAGGTGACGAAGCTGGCCAGCACCGCCTCCCGGTCCGCTTCCGCGTCCAGCATCTTCCGCATCCGCAGCGCGGCCAGCCCCGCTTCGTCGGCGACCGGGACCCACTCGAAGGACCGGCCGGCACGCTCGCGGGCGACCGCGCCCTTGGCGTGCAGCCGGGTCAGGATCGTCATCACGGTGGTGTAGGCGAGCGAGCCGGTCAGACGTTCCTGTACCCAGCCCGCGGTCACTGGCCCCGGAGCGCCGCCGAGGGCGGCGAGGACCTGGGCCTCCAGCTCGCCCTGACCGCGTCTGCGGGACAGTGCGTCACCGGTGCTGGGCCTAGCCGTCATCCTGGGGCCTCCTGTCCGTGGATCGTGCGGCCGTTACGGCGCGGTTCATCGTACTGACTGCTCGCCGCGACCCGCGGTTCGGCCGCGCTGCCCCGGTGGCCGAGGCGGTCGCGCAGGGCCTGCTCGTCGCGGGCGGGCAGGCCAGCCACGAAGCGGCCGAGGACCGCCTCCCGGTCGCTCTCCCCGTCCAGTACCTGGCGCATCCGCAAGGCCGCGAGCCCCGTCTCGTCCACCAGGGCCCGCCAGAGGTAGAGCCGGCCCACTCTGCGCCGGGCCACAGCCGCCTTGGCCTCCAGGCGTGCCAATGCGGTGACCACTGTGGTGTAGGCGAGGGCGGGATCGACCTCGCGGCGGACCCAGGTGGCCGGCACCGGCTCCGGCGCCCGGCCCAGCGCGGCCAGCACACTCGCCTCCAACCTGCCGGGCTCCCGGCGTGCAGGCGACCGTGCCCCGCCACTGCGCTCTCCCGTCACTGCCCTGTCCTTCCCGTCACACGACCCTGCCGCATCCGGAGGCGACCGCTCCACAGGGGGCCTCTTCCAGGATGCCCCCGAAACCCAGCATGTTCTACGCCGTTGTAGATTCTTGACTCCGGCGCCACCGCCGGGCGAGATCGGGAGAGCAGTCAGTGGGGCAGTTGCGCAGTGAGAGACGATACGCAGCGGGCAACCACACGGGCGTACCCAGGCCCCGGGCCGGATCCGGTACACGCCGTGGGGGAGCGCGGAAGCGCATGACCCGGCGTGGGCGGATCGCCGTGTGGAGCGCCTCCATCGTGGCCCTGCTCGTCCTGGCCGCGGGCGGTGCGGGCGGATGGGTGTATCAACGGCTGGACGGCAACATCAACGCCTCCGACATCGACGACAAGCTCGGCGGGGGCCACCTCGTCAACCTCAGCCCCGGGGCCAAGAACATCCTCATGGTCGGATCCGACAGCCGGGATGGGGCCAATGGCAAACATGGCAAGGACCTGACCACCATGCAGTCGGACACGCTGATGGTCCTGCGCATCGCAGCCAACCGGAAATGGGCCGCCGTCGTCTCCCTGCTCCGCGACTCCTGGGTCCAGATACCCGCGTGCGACCGCGGCGATGGCACCCAGTCCGCCCCCCACCCCTTCAAAATCAACGCCGCTTACGCCATCGGCAGTGCAGGCGGCGACGCCAGATCCGCGGCCGCCTGCACCATCAAGACCATCGAACACAACACGGGCCTGCGCATCGACCACTTCATCACCCTCGACTTCCAGGGGTTCAAGGGCATGGTCAACGCGCTTGGCGGCATCGAGATCTGCCCCAAGCAGGCCATCCACGACAAGAAGGCCCGCCTCGACCTCGAAGCCGGCTGCCAGACGGTCCGCGACGAACACGCCCTGGGCTATGTCCGCACCCGCTACAGCGTCGGCGACGGCTCCGACATCGGACGCATCGGCCGCCGGCAGGAATTCATGCAGGCCCTGGCCACCAGAGCCCAGGAGAAGCTGACCAGCCCCGGCGACGTGTACGCCTTCCTCGACGCCGCCACGAAATCCATCACCATCGACACGGGACTCGCCGGCATCCCACCCCTGTACGGCCTCGCCTCCAAACTCCAGGACATCCCCAAGGACCGGCTGGCCTTCCTCACCGTCCCCAACTACCCGCGCGAGGTCGACATCCCCACCGACAAAGCGAACATCTCCTGGCAGTACCCACAGGCCCACACACTGTTCGACGCCCTGGCCAAAGACCAGGAGATCACCAAGGAACAGCTGACGTCCGCGCCGTCCGTCACTGCCGGAAGCATCCCCGCCCCCCAGCGCGTCGCCGGCACAACGCTCGCCCATCCGTCCGGGCTCGAAATCCATGCCCAGGCCCTGGCCTCCCGCCTCAAGTGGCCCGTTGGCCCCGACCTCGACGACCGTGCTGCACCGAGGGTGATCACCCTGACCGTTGGCCCCGACTACACCGGCCTCCTCGGATGAGCCCCACCACACCAGCAGGGGCCGACGGACACGGGGACCCCTCCCACAGGGTGCTCGACCACGCCGCGGCCACCTTCGCCCTCCTGGCCTCCTCCACGCGCCTGCACATCATGTGGGTCCTTGCCGAAAGCGACAGCGATGTCTCCTCCCTCGGCGCCCGAGTCGGACGTGCCCTGCCAACGATCAGCCAGCACCTGACACAGCTGAAGATGGGGGGCCTCGTACACGCCAGACGAGAGGGGCGCCGCCACGTCTACTCGATCAGGGACCCACGAGTGCTGACCATCGTGAAGCTGATGATCGGCCAGCTCTCCGAAGGCCCACGCCCCGAAACCGCCCCAGCGCAGTACTGAACCAGCGATCCCTTGCGTGCGGGGTGGAGGGCACCGTCAGGGGCTGGCCTGGTCGAACCCGTACCGCACGACGCCGTCCTCCGCGGGAGGATAGATGTCGCGCCGGTAGACGTAGAGGGCCTCCACCCTGACAGTGCCGGCCGAGTCGTCTGTCGCGCAAGGAACTGTCACCTGCAACACCAGCGGCCAGCCCGGCACTCGCACGCGCATCCCCTCGGCAGGCCCGCCGACCAGGACTGCTGTCTCCCAGCTCCTCGAGCTGTCGTCCGGCATGAGTCACCCCCCACTTGCTTCGTCGCGTCCGGCTGTTCAACACGCCTCCGCAGCAGCGTGTTTCACCAGAACACCCTACTTCTACAATCATGTAGATTTCGGGTCTACGTCACGAGTATGCCCGGGCGGCCGGTCCGGGATCCGGAAGGAAGAGAGATCTCCACATGGGTGTGAGCCTGTCCAAGGGCGGCAATGTCTCGCTGAGCAAGGAGGCCCCCGGGCTGACCGCCGTACTGGTCGGTCTGGGCTGGGATGTACGCACGACCACCGGCACCGACTACGACCTCGACGCCAGCGCCATCCTGGTGGGTGCGGACGGAAAGGTCCCCTCCGACCAGCACTTCGTCTTCTACAACAACCTCAAGAGTCCCGATGGATCGGTCGAGCACACTGGCGACAACCTCACCGGTGAGGGCGAGGGTGACGATGAGACCGTCAAGGTCAACCTCACCGCCGTGCCCGCCGGCGTCGACAAGATCGTCTTTCCGGTCTCCATCCACGAGGCAGATGGCCGCGGCCAGAGCTTCGGGCAGGTGAGGGGCGCCTACATCCGTGTCGTCAACCAGGCCGGCGGAGCGGAGATCGCCCGCTACGACCTCTCCGAGGACGCTTCGACCGAGACCGCGATGGTCTTCGGCGAGCTCTACCGCAGCGGTGCCGAGTGGAAGTTCCGCGCCGTAGGCCAGGGCTACGCCTCCGGCCTGGCCGGTATCGCTGCCGACTTCGGCGTAGGTGTCTAACCACCGTCACACGTATGCGGGGCCGGCGCTTGTTCAGGCCGGCCCGCAGTGAGTGGCACCGCCCGCCGCGGGCCCACCGCACGCACGGGATCGTGAGCGCCAAGGACCCGCGCGACAGGGGATCTTTGTGCACGAAGCCGTCCGCCCGAACCCGCAGGCCGCGCCGGCTTCGAGGGCGGGCTGCGGCAGGTACTCGCTTCCCCCGATGTGCGCTCGGCCCTGCCTCACCCGCCCGCCGACCACGGCCAGGTGCAGGATCAGGCTCTGGCCGCGGCGGATGCCATCGCCGCCGAGGCCGCGGTCGTCAGCGCCGTCAGGCGCGAACACCCGCCTCCGTGCCACCTCATGCCTCCGCTGACCCCCTATCGCTCCCTCGGCGGCAACCGCGCTTCGGTTACAGCAGCCTCGACTTCGCCGCCCCGCACTTCAGAGGCGCCACTTCCCCCTCACGGGACTGAACCCGCCAGCAAGGACACGGGTACCACCGGCCGATGGCTCCGCGGGCTGTCCAGGCGGCGCGAGCCCACTGCCAGCCACTTCTACATTGCTGTAGATTCGGGCCCGCCATGCCGCAGCGTCACCAAACCGCCGCGCGTCCACATCGAGCACCAGGAGAAAACCGTGGGAGTCGATCTCAGCAAGGGCCAGCAGATCAGCCTCGAGAAGGCCAGCTCCGGTCCGCTCCGCGTCGTACGCATGGGTTTGGGCTGGAAGGCGGCACAGCGCAAGGGCTTCCTGGCCAGGATGACCGCCCGTGAAGTCGACCTCGACGCCTCCGCCGTGCTCTTCGCCGGCACTGAGGCGGTCGACGTGGCGTTCTTCCAGCACCTCGTCAGCAACGACGGCTCGGTCCGCCACACCGGCGACAATCTCACCGGCGGCGCCGGGCAGGGAGGCGACGACGAGTCGATCCTCGTCGACCTCCAGCGGCTGCCCGTACACGTGGACCAGATCATCTTCACTGTCAACTCCTTCACCGGGCAGACGTTCGCCGAGGTCGAGAATGCCTTCTGCCGGCTCATCGACGAGAACACCGGCCAGGAGCTGGCCCGCTACACCCTCTCCGGCGGCGGCAAACACACCGCCCAGATCATGGCCAAGGTCGACCGCACCAGCGGCACCTGGAACATGTCCGCCATCGGGGAGCCCGCCAACGGCCGAACCTTCCAGGACCTCCTTCCCGCCATCGCCTCACACCTGTAGAAGGTCACCAACACGTCCGCAAGGGCAGCCCGTCAGACCTACGCCCTGACGGACACTGCCCGACACTGCCCTCACCCACCACTGCCCGCCTCGCCGCCCGCCACCAGGGAGACAGCCACATGTTCGGCATAAGCGAGATCGCCATCATCCTGATCATCGTCGTGCTGGTCTTCGGGGCCAAGAAGCTGCCCGAACTCGCACGCTCCATGGGCAAATCGGCACGCATCCTCAAAAGTGAAGCCCGCGCGATGAAACACGACGGAGACTCCTCTTCCACCCCCGACGAGCGGCCGCCCACGGACAGCCCCCGGATCGTGGAAGGCACGGTCGTCGACACACCCAGCCCACACCCCGCCGCCCAGCCCACCGCGGAGACCAGGCGTCCGTGACCCCGTCCGGCACATGCTCAGTCGCCAATCCGAAGATTCCTACAGCAGAAAGCAGCACCCGTCTCATGGGCTTCATCGCCTGGATCACCCTTGGACTCATGGCCGGAGCCCTCGCCAAACTCCTCATGCCCGGCCGCGACCCCGGCGGCATCATCGGCACCACGATCATCGGCATCGCCGGTGCACTCATCGGTGGCTGGTTCTGCGAGAAGCTCCTCGACAAACCCATCGAGCAGCACTTCTTCGACCTCGCCACTTGGGGCGCGGCCATCGGCGGCTCGCTCGTCCTGCTGATCGCCTACCGCATCGTCTTCGGTAACTCCCGCGACTGACCTGCCAACAGCAGCCACATCCCTGCGAGGGACCCCCCCCATGAGTGAGAGCGGAACATCCAGGGTAAGAGGCCACCCCGACGCCTGTTGGCTGTGGACCGGCGCTGGGCTCGGCACCGCGCAAGGGCCAGCAGACTCACAAGTCACCGTCAACAGCCTCGGCTCGCCGACGCCCCGGTGATTGCTGCACGGAGGGCTTTCTTACGTTCCGGACGATGCGTTGGACTCCTGAGCCAAGGAGGCATCCACCCATAAGAACCAGAAAGATCGAGTAGGGGACGGCGGCAACGGCATCCCACATGAACAGCGCGAGCACGAGGAGCCCGGCTGCCAGCTCGGAACCTGCGGTCCACCTCTGCCTCATAACCCTGCGAGTCTGACGCCTAAACACGCGCGGGGCAAGGCAGCCCGCCGCCCTTGCCCCCTCAGCCCGCACTCCTATGCGCCGTACAGGCTCCCGGTCGGAACGGTATACGGTCCTCCGGTCGGCATCGTGAGACGCAGCGAGGAGACAAAGAGAGGTCGCGCACCTGGATCGCCATCGTCGTGGCCGCCGCCGGGACCATCACCACCGTGGCGGGTGCCGCCCTCTGCATCCTGCCCGGCCCGGAATGTGTGCCAGAACCCGAGAAAATGACGTCAGTGTCCGAGCCTGGAGGCTGACCGATACCCGGCCATGAGCCCTCGGCCAGGGGGCAGCAGATCGGCTCCCATATCCTTCTTCCGTGGCGAACTGGTGGCGGTCTCTCAGGCATGGGTTCTGGGCTCTGGATCGGGCCCTGGGCGGGCAGCGGCGTCCGACTCAGTTCCAGAAGTGGGTGGCTCGACATCCGGTCAAAGCCGGTCTGTGCGTGGCCATCCCCGTCACGTTCGTCTTCACGCTCTTCTTCTTGGTGCTGTCGCCTGATGACGAGGAACCCGAAAATCTCCTGTTCGCTGTGCTCTGCGGGCTGTTCCTGGGAGTCGTCCTCGGCCTCACGGCAGCATCCGAGCGGCTCCGGCAGCGCAGGCTCAAGCGTCTGGGGATATGGGACGGATCCTGAGCACGGGCCGGAGCGGCCTGGGCGGGGACGTGCGAGAGCAGGAGGAGGGCGGGGATGTCACGAAACCCGAGGGCGGAGATCTTCAACGGCCCTGGTGGGACGTGCCTGAGCATCGTGTTCTTTGGGTGGACAGCGGCCAGTAGCGGCACCGCCCCCTGGTTGAGGGTTGTCGCGACGCTTCTTCTGGCGGTCTGGGTGATGTTGCTGGCGAGGGACCTTTTGCGACGGGCCCATGGCCGTAGGTCTTCTGAGCACCCGGATGAACCGGCATCTTGAAGATGGCGATGCTGTGGACGACCCGCCGTCTGTAAGGGCGGCGGGCCCTCGGGCAGAGGGCGGGTATAGCCGGCCTGGGCGGGTTCCTCGGCTCGGGCTCGGGTGCTGGCCAGTCGGTAGGAGTCCGGTGCCGGTCTCGATGATCGTGCCGCTGAAGGTGAGCCGGTCGACGAATGGCGGCGCAGAGCCGGGGGTCGGTGAACGTCCTGGTCCAGCCGAACGACTCGTTCGAGGCGGTGGCGACGCTATGCTTCTCCTCACGCTCGGTCAGGATCTCGAAGAGGAGCTCGGCGCCGTGGCGGTCAAGCTCCATGTGTTGGGTCGGGGACGGGACGCCGTGCACCCTTTCAGGTGTCGGTTTTCCCATCTCCGCCCGCCGAACCGGACGTGCCCTTTGGCCGGGCATCCGGCTCTCCACGTGATCCGAGGAGTCAGGCGAGGTATTCGCTGACCTGGCCGACGAAGGCCGCATCATCGTGGCTGGTCCGGCGGAAGCGTGCTCCGTCCGGATTCACCTCATCGATGTTGTACGGCGTGCTGATCTGCGCTCCGGGGAGGCGGTCACGTTCAACCCACTTCTTCGCCGGGTTGTAGAGGACGATCCCGCCCTCCGTGATGCGGTCTGCCCCGTAGTAGCGGCGCCGCAGCTGTTTCCAGGTCACACGGGGGTGTTTGTAGCGAATCCAGTGAATCAGCCTCCACCACGCGTACCAGCCGAGGTAGGAGAACGTCTTCTTGGACGCGCCATAGCGAAAATAGGCCGACCAGCCCCGGAGGACCGGGTTGACCGTCCGCAGCACCTCTCCAACGAGAGCGATGTAGTGCTTCGCCCCGTCAGTTTCTTGAGCGTATCGGTGGCGCCGGCGCAGGGCGAAATCGTCGACACCGATCACGCGGGGCACCCGTCCGGCGGGCAACGCGATCCGCAGCAGGGTGCGCAGGGCCGTATGACGCGACAGGCCCATCGCGAGTATCGCCAGCAGACGCGAGCCCGCACGGCCCGCTAACTCCTTGACACGGCCATGATCTGCCTGGTCAGACCGGTCGTGCGCCTCTGGTATCGCTCCAGCACCCCGGGTAGCTGCTCGCGGAAGGTGTGGCGGCAACCGCGGGTAGGACGCACCAGACGTCGTATCCGGACACGGACCACGACCTGTCGGCCGTCGATCGGCAGGTCGGCGACCGTCCGCCAGTGATAGCCGTGCACCCGCCCCGACAACACCCCGCACACCGGGCAGACCGCAGTCGATCCCGGAGTCCGTGCCCTCACGACCACGCGCTCACCCTCGTCGACCACATCCTCAATGACCAGCGGGTAAATCCCCGGAACACTGTCGCTACCGGCTCGTTGAGACTCTCCATGCTCACATCAACGACCTATGCCACTCTGCGTCACCGCCGAATGTGAGCCAGGGCCGTTGACCGTACAGCGCTCCGCGCACGGGTGCCGGTGGATCAGAGGGTGGCGACGATGACGGCGTAGCTGCCGGCGCCGAGGAGGCGTTCACCGTCGACGTCCTGGCTGTCGAGGATGAGCCGCTGGATGTGGCCGGTGGTTGCGCCGAACTCGATGTCCTGCACCGTGCCGAGGTCGTGTCCGGTTTCGGTCAGGACGCGTTTGCCGAGGGGGTCGTGTTGCTTGTCCGCCGGGGTCTTGGTGTCGTCCTCGGTCTGGATGTCGTCGGCTGAGCGGACTGTGATGGCGTCGGGTCCGAACGCCTGGACGTGGTTCCAGGTGACGAGGGTGCCCGGGCGTTTGGTCTTCACGCGCAGGGCGGCGATGCGGGCGGGCGAGGGGGCGAGGGCGAGTCCGGTGACGCTGGCGAGGGCTTCGGCGGTGGACAGGGCGATGACGCCCCGGCCCTTGGTCTGGCTGAACAGCGGCATCGTCACGCCTCCTGTTCGAGGCGGGTGCGCAATCCGCGGGCCGCTTCGGCGAACCCGGCCAGGTCTCCGGCGGTGAATTCGCCGGCGGCGTCGGGGACGAGGACCATCTCGCCGGAAATGGCGACGGGTTTGACCACGGGCAGCAGGACCCGCTGGTGGCCGCGTCCGGCAGCCTCGAGGTCGTAGCCGGCCACGGTCGGTGTGTGTCCGGTCTCGATGATGACGTCGACGATCCTGCCCAGGTCGCTGCCGCCGTCCAGATGCCGTGGTCAGGGCGTCGCCAGGCCGTGCGGGCGGCCCGCCGGCGGCCCAGCCGGCCGGGTCGCCGGGCGCCTGCTGCCCGAGCAGATCGACCCCTCGGACGGCTCGTTCCTGGGAAACTTCCCCCAAGGACTCAGCCACGTCGGGCTCCTGTCCAGCTCGGTGGTCCTCGCCCGCATCCAGCGCGGCATCCAGCCCGAACTGTCCACGGAAGCCTGGTTCAGGCACTGACCGGCCGCCCCGACCTGCGCCGGCTGTCAGGGCTCGTCGGGGTGTTCCTCGTCTTCCGGGGCTTGGGGTACGACGGCGACCGGGCAGTGGGCGTGGTGGAGGACTTCGCCGCTGACCGAGCCGAGCACGAGCCGCTTGAGCCCGCTGCGGCCCCGAGTGCCGGCCACCAACAGCACCGCCGTACGCGATGCCTCGACCAGGACGCTCGCCGGCCGCCCCTCCTGCACACACAGCCGCATCCGGGGCCACCGTTGCCGGTACGCGGCGAGTTCGCGCTCCAGTGCCTGCGCCGCGCTGTCCCGCAGGGCCTGATGGTCCGTGAGCGCGGGCCCAGTGGTGCCGGCCCCCGACAGCAGCGGAGGGGCCACCGCGTGGATCACGTCCAGGTCCGACTTTCGGCGGATCGCCGCCTCCATGGCGAAGTCCATCACCTCGGCCGGTACGCCGCCTACCTCCACCGCAACCGCGACCCGCCTGCGTTTTGGGCCGGGATCCGGCTCTTCGCCCGGGCGGATCACCAGGACAGGGGATGCGGCATGTGTGGCGACCTGCAGCGCGACCGATCCGAGCGGAAGCCGGGGAAGTCCGCCCGATCCCCGGTGCCCCACCACGACCAGTGACACCTCGTGCGAGCGCCGGATGAGTGCCGGGGCGGGCGAACCCGAGACGATATCGGGAACGACCCGCACTTGCGGAAAGTCCGCCGCCACCAGCTCGGCGAAGGGAGCGATCACCCGTTCCGCCCGCTGCACATGATCCGTCCCCGCCTCCTCCGAGCCGTGCGGCAGCGGCCACTCCACCGCGTGCAGGACCCGCAGGACACCGCCGTGGGCCAGCGCTTCCCAGGCGGCCGCCCGCACCACCGGCACCAGCTCTTCGGCATCAACGACACCGACCACCACACCCCCGGCAACGTCATTCACGGCATCTCCAGTCCGCCTCCGTGCGGGCTCGCCGGACCGTAACCCCGCACACAGGCGTGCTCAGGGAAGGAACAGCGCCTGGCGGCGGAGAACACGACGGCGGCCAGGAACGACCGACGCCCCGACGACGAAGGCTTCGGCTTTCGCCACCAAGACCAGGATGCACACCTCCCGGCTCTCCGCGTGTGCGGAGCGGCTCTCCGGCATCAGCACCCTTACCCACGGCGGCTGCCCCGGCGCCCCAGTTCCACACCTGGCCTGCGACGAACCCGGCACTGCGCCGACCGGTACCGGGCCGGCGGCCAGGGTCTACACCCCGGCTGAGCGGGAAGAATCCCAAGAAGAAGTAAAGTTCCGTGATTGTCGGTGATGATCATGCGGCAAGGACTGCTTACTGCTCTGGTCGTGGCGGGCATCGGCGCGGTGCTGTACCTGGCGGCCGCTGCCCGGGTGATCAGGCAGTACGAGCGCGGGATCGTGCTGCGCTTCGGCCGCTTGATGGGATCCGTCCGCGGTCCGGGGTTCACCATGGTCGTTCCCGTGGTCGACCGGATGCACAAGGTGAACATGCAGATCGTCACGATGCCGGTGCCGGCCCAGGACGGCATCACCCGGGACAACGTGACCGTGCGGGTTGATGCGGTGATCTACTTCAAGGTCGTCGACCCGGTAGACGCGATCATCCGCGTGGAGGACTACCGATTCGCCGTCTCCCAGATGGCCCAGACCTCTCTGCGCTCGATCCTGGGCAAGTCCGACCTCGACGAGCTGCTGTGCAACCGGGAGAAGCTCAACCAGGGCTTGGAGCTGATGATGGACAGTCCGGCCGTCGAGTGGGGCGTGACCATCGACCGCGTCGAGATCAAGGACGTCTCCCTGCCCGAGGGTATGAAGCGCTCCATGGCCCGCCAGGCCGAGGCGGACCGTGAACGGCGCTCCCGCCTGATCAACGCCGACGCCGAACTCCAGGCGTCCAAGAAGCTCGCCCAGGCGGCGGCGGTCATGTCCGAACAGCCGGCCGCCCTCCAGCTGCGGCTGTTGCAGACCGTCGTGGCCGTGGCCGCCGAGAAGAACTCCACCCTGGTTCTGCCCTTCCCCGTCGAACTCCTGCGCTTCCTCGAACGAGCCGGCGGCCCTCACGCGCAGTAGGCCACGGCCTCGCCCGGGCCGGTCACCGGGAAGCTGCCCGGCATCCACGGCGAGCCGCACGACGGCCAGCCGGATTCCCCGAGAGGACGGCCCCCGTTCACCGCCGGTGATGCCAGCCCGAACGGCACAGACGGCGCACCAGCAGGCGCGCAGTCCAGCCTCCCCACGGATCCGCAGGAGCGGAGGTGAAAACGATGGACCACGGTCCGCGACTGTCGTCCCGCGAACGCAAGATCCTCGCCGAGATCGAGCAGACGCTGTCCGAAGGCAACACATTCCCGGCCAGGCCGCACAGCGCGGCGGACACCTGGCGGGGTGCAGACCCGTTCAGGCCCACGGCAGGTGGGATCTGCGTGCTGGCGGCCCTGTCCCTCGTGCTGCTCGTTGCTGCCGCCGCGACCTCCTGGCCGCTTCTGATGTGGTGCTTCGCCCTCGTCTGGGCCTCCATGCTGGCCGCCACGGCCCTTCACATCCGGGGCTGGTGCGGCGAACAGAGCCAGCCCGATGGCGACCGCCCCCACAACCGGTGACCGGTGGTGCGCAATCCGCGAACGCGGCCCGGCAGCAGGCCGTCCACGCCGAGCGTCCCTGTCGGCCGTTGCGTCGTCAGGACATCGGCACTGCCGTCGCCGGGAGCCGACAGGGAGGTCACCAGACCCCCGAGGCCGGGGCGGGTTGGTCACGTACGGCATCGCGGTCTCACGCGGACCGGG
The DNA here is from genome assembly GCF_003721495.1 of Streptomyces sp. ADI95-16. Lineage (NCBI taxonomy): Bacteria > Bacillati > Actinomycetota > Actinomycetes > Kitasatosporales > Streptomycetaceae > Streptomyces > Streptomyces sp. ADI95-16. The sequence continues at coordinate 1,607,197 of NZ_CP033581.1, forward strand.
CGCCAGGAGCGGTGACGGGGCAGGGTTGTTGGCTCACGCGGACCGGGCGTAGGCACTCTCGATGAACGTGAGGACCCGGTCTTGGAGTTGATTTCCCCGGGCTCCGTCCCTGCGGATCATGTCGGTGCCGTGGTGACCGCCGTTGTGGATGACGAGCTCCTTTCCGATGCCGGCCGAGGCCGCATGGAGACTGCGGACTTCGCGTTCCACCGCACCGTTCATGTCACCGGGCGAGACGACGAACAGGGACGGGCTGCTGATCTTCCTCACGGCGGCCACTCCGTCGCCGCCGCACTGGGCCGGTGAGGACATGACGAGCAGCCCCACGACCGGAAGATCGCTGTCGGCTCCGGCGATGGCCGCCGTGGTTCCGCCGCACGATGCCCCGCCGACGAGGACTCACTGAGCGCCGAGCCGTTTTAGCTCGGCGAGCCCCGCGCGGGCGTCCCGGTCCGCCACATGGGCGGTGTCGATGGTCTTCTCGGAGGCGCCGTGGTTGCGGTACTCCGGGAGCAGCTCACGGTATCCGCGGGCGGCGAGTTCCTCCCCGATGCCGAGGAAGGAGCAGATGCTGTAGCCCTGTTCATGGTTGAGCAGGATGCCGCGGGGGCCGTCACCGGGTTCGATGGCCGAGAGGTGGACCCCCGTCGCTCGTGGTCAGGGTGGTGGCCCGCTCCCGGAGCCGTTCGGGGACACTGGCATTGACCAGGTGCCCGGTCTTGGAGCGGGTCGTGTGCTCGGCGGAGCTCGACGGGTACTGGACGGGCCGCTGCCTGGGCGGTGTTGCCTCGGGAGTCTGGTGGGAGGCATCGGGCGACGGGGGCGTCGAGCGGGGAGCGGAACTCGACGGTCGCGACGGTGAGACGGCCTCGGGCCCCGAGGAGCATCCCGCGAGCGCGCCGAGGTAGAAGCCTGGAACGTGCGGAGGGTCGAGAGCATCGCCGTGGGGTGTCCGCGCTGTCCTGATGGCGGTTCTCGCCGATGGTGGGTGAGCGCGGCAGCTCACCTTCGGTGGCATGACAGGCTGCCGGGGTGGTGACTTGGTGTGGCGGGCGGATGTCAGCGGACGGTTCGGTCCGGGGCCGCCTCGGCGGGGAATGAGGCGGCCGGGCGGGGAGTGGTCTGTCCGAGGATGGTGGTGGGCAGCCACTGGATCGTGACGGGGTTCCTCGGGAAGGCGGTGCGCAGTTGTTCCTGCAGTGTCCCGGTGTCGGGTTTGTCTTCTCCGGTGAGGGTGACGGTGAGGGCGGTTCCGGTCTGGGAGACGGTGAGGAGGTGCTGGCCGGGGTGGGTCTCGGTCCAGGCGGCGATGGTTGTCCGGGCTGTCTTCTCGGTTTCTTTCGGGCTGTCGGCCACGGCGTTGGGGGTGGTGCGGTGTGTCCAGGCGAGGCTGACGGGCGGGTGGGCGGTGAAGTGGGTGGCGATGGCCGCTTCGAGGTCGCGGGCCTGGTGCGGGGGGCGGTCGCCGGAGGTGGAGACGACGAGGGTGGCGTCGTTGTAGGCGAGGCCGTCGAGGGCGAGGGACTGCTCGGCGAGCCAGTGTTCGACGACCGGCTGGGCCTGCTCGATGGTCAGGGCCGGGCGGGCGGGGGTTCGGGAGGTTCCGTCGGTGGAGGGGGTCCAGCGCAGGTCCACGGTGGTGGCGTGGCCGAGGGTCTTGCCGAGGTCTTCCGTGAGGGCCTGCAGGGGCGGCGCCGCCTTACCGGTGATGCCGACCTGGACCTTGGAGCCGACCAGGGTCACGCGGTTGAGGTCGTCGTCCGGGCCGAGCCATCGGGTGATCGACTGGGTGGCGAGTTGCAGGGTGTGGGCCTGATCGGCGGAGTGGATGAACCGAGCGGTCAGCACCGTCGCGACGGCCAGTGTCGGGACGGTGATCAGGGCCAGGGTCAGCACGAGCCTGGCCGGGTTGGCCCGCAGCCGGGCGGCGGGCATGAAGCCGGTAAGGACGAACACGACGGCGGCGGCCAGGACGATCCCGAAGAGGTTCGCGGCGAAGAGCAGTACCGCGCCGCGGGCCAGTTCGGGCTGCCCGCGACCCATCAGAACACCGGCGGAGGACAGCGGCGGGACGAGGGCCACGGCCACCGCCACACCCGGCAGTGCCCCGGAGACCTCCTTGCGGACCGTGGCGTACGCCCCGGCCGCCCCGGCCGCCAGGGCGACCAGCAGGTCACGGACATCCGGGCTGGAGCGGGCCAGCGCCTCGGCGGGCATCGTCGACCCGGCCGAGGGCATCAGGACCGTCATGGCCCACGCGATGGCCATCGATGCGACCGTCGAGAGACCGACGACGGCCAGTCCGCCCAGCAGGCGCGCGCCCCAGCCCATGACCAGGGAAGCGGCCACGCCCATGATCGGGGCCATCAGAGGTGCCATCATCATGGCGCCGATGACCACCGCCGTGGAGTCCTGCAACAATCCCACCGTCGCCACCACGACGGACAGGCACAGCAGCACGATGAAGCGCCGGAGCGCCTCCGCCGAGGGCCGCACCATCAGCGCGTCCAGCACGCTCCGCCGCTCCGCCGCGGACAGCCTCGGCCGCAGGCGGTGTTCGCGGTGCTCCCCGCCGGCCCGGCGAGCACCACCGGCAGCTGCGGCGGTGGCGTCAGGGGCGGTATCGGCCCCCGGGGCTACGCTCTCGTCGCTCACGCGGGCGGTGTCGGTCATCCACTTCACCTCTCGCGTCGGGTGCGTCAGGCCCCGGCTCTGCACCAGAACCGCGCATGCCGCCGTGTCAGCCGGCACTGGGCCGGGAACTGTCGGCGTACCCGGCCGCAGGCAACAATGCGACAGTGTGGCCTGCCGGTCGCGCCCGGCGGGGAGGCCGCTTTCGGTCGACGGCCTGTCCGGTGAGAAGAACTGGCAGGCCAAGCCCCTACAGCAGCTCGGTCCGGAAGGTATCCGAGGAGCGTTTTCCCACCTGATCGGGTGAGGGCCTCCCAAGCCGTGCACATATCTCACGGCGTAGGAGCCCATGTCCCTGACCACTCCACCTCGTACGGCGCGAGGAAGAGCTGATCACCTTCGATCATGTTTCCCCAGCGCCCTGCTGGAGGCCGACTGCACCGGGATTCGTCTGCGGCAGCGACCCGATGGCGCTGGGCGTGATCCGGGCGGCACGCGAGCGGGGTCTGCGCGTACCGGAGGACGTCTCGGTCGTCGGCTTCGACGACTCCCCGCTGATCGCGTTCACCGACCCGCCGCTGACGACCGTACGGCAGCCGGTACGGGCGACGGCGGCGGGTCGGTGTGCGCTGCTGGAGGCGGTCGGCGGCACCGCCGTCCAGCGCGGCGAGTACGTCTCCCAGCTGGAACTCATCGTCCGTGGCTCTGCCGCCCAGGAGCCCCCGGCAACACCCCGGGTCTCACGCAGGTGCCCGGTCCCAGCGCCTGGGATTTCCCCGCCAAGTGCGGTTTCCTGGTGCCCATGCTTCCCTCGGCCCTACATACCCCGCTCACGCGCAGGGCCCGGTACGGTCGCCTCGCCCTGCGCGCGGTAGCGGCCGGGCTGGTGGCCGCCGGGATACTGGTGGTCAGTCTGCTCGGGGTCATCCGCGTTACCGTCCTGGAGCACGACTGGTACGACTCGGTACTGGAACGGCAGCGCGCCTACCACCGCGTCTACGACGAGGTGCTGGTGGACCCGCAGCTCGCTGACATCCGGGGAGACTTGCTTGCCCGGCTCCCGGTCCCGCCCAACCAGATCTCCTCCAACCTCCGCCTGGCCCTCCCACCCGCCACCCTGCGCGGCATGACCGACACCCAAGTACAGGGAATTGTCGCCTATTTGAGGGGTGACGAGGAGGAGCTTCACTTCCTCATCGACCTCAAACCAGTCGCCAACAACCTCGCCGGCCTCGCCGAGGTCTTCGCCGGGGATCTCATCGGTGACGTACCGACGGTCACCGCGGCTAATGCCCCCGCGCTGGTCGCCGGTGTGCAGCAGGCCCTCGACGACCTCGCCGAGGGGCGCAGCCCCGAAGGGCTCCCCACGCTCAAGGTCCCCCCGGACGCGATTCCGGCCCTGGCCGACGCGATCCTCAAGCTGCTGCCCGCCGGCACGGACGCCGCCCGAGCGGAGCTGCGCCCGGCTGTGATGGCCGCGCTGGAAACCGGTGATGCGGTCCAACTGATCGGCCTGCTGGTACCCGACGCATTCGGCGACGCGGTGGAGGGGGCGCGCGCCGGGCTGGCCGCCCAGAGCCAGGACCGACCCTTCGACCTCCTGATCGACATCAGGGCACAGGACACCAGTGTCCATCTCGGCCCGCTGCCGCAGATCCGGACCCTGACGGCCCTGAGCGTCAACGGCACCCTGACCCTCGCCGGGGTGGCCGTCCTGTCGGGGATGCTGCTGCTGTGGCTGACCTCCTCCGCCCACCGCCTCGGCCGACTGCGCGCCCCGGGCTCGGCACTGGCCTCCGGCGGGCTGATCTCCATCGCCGGCTGCCTCCTCGTCCGGGCGGCCCTGCCCGAGCCGTTCCCCGCGGGGGAAGGAAACTGGGCACCCTCATTCCGCGCCCTCACTGCGGACCTCCAGGCCGAAGCCGTCGGGGACTTCTCCCGCCTGTGGCTGCTGGCGGCGGCGGTGCCGGTGATCGCGGGGGTCCTGCTGGTCACGGTCGCGGTCACGGCCAGGGCCAGGGCCAGGGCCAGGGCCCAGTCCGTACCCCGGGACGCGGCACGGGCGGAGCCCGCCCCGCTCTCACGTGCCCGTATGCACAACGCGGTGGCGGCGGTGTCCGTGGCGGCCGCCCTGGGACTGTCCGCCTTCCTGCCGGTCCCGACCGGCGGCCCCCCGGACCAGGACCAGCGCTGCAACGGATCCATCGAGCTCTGCGACCGCGGTTACGACCGGATCGCCTACCTCACCGCCCACAACGCCATGTCCTCGACCTCCGCCCACTTCATTGGCCCCCTCCAGGACCCGAACATCACCACACAGCTCGACCTCGGCGTCAGGGCTCTGATGCTGGACACCTATACCTGGGAGAGTGGGACCGAGATCGCCGCACGTCTCACAGCGGACGACGAGGGCGGTGCCGGCCGGCGGCGGATGCTGGAGTCGCTCATCGACCGGTACGCGCCCGCCCGCCCCGGCCTGTGGCTGTGCCACTCCCTCTGCCGGGCCGGGGCCGTCCCCCTGGTCGACACCCTCCGCGCGATCGGCGCGTGGATGCGCGCCAACCCGGACGAAGTGGTCACCTTCATCGTCCAAGACGCCATCACCGGCGAGCAGACGGTGGCCGCACTGGAAGAAGCCGGACTCGGCCCGCTCCTCGCCACCCCACCACAGGACCCGGACGGCCCCTGGCCGACCTTGCGCGAGATGATCGCCGAGGACCGGCGGCTGATGGTCTTCGCCGAGCGCGCCGACGGCCCCGACCCGCGCTACCGGAACTTCTACCGCTACGCCATGGAGACCCCGTTCTCATACGCCAGCCCCCAGCTCATGAACTGCGCGGAGCACCGGGGCGGAAGCGGCAAGCGGCTCTTCCTGATGAACAACTTCGTCACCGACTCAGGCGGCAGCCGGCCCGCCGCCGCCCGCGTCAACACCTCCTCCTTCATCCTGGACCGGGCCCGCCGCTGCCGTGCGCAGCGAGGCCGGCCGGTGAACTTCATCGCCGTGGACTACGTGACGATCGGCGACGCCCTGAACGCGGTCGACGCTCTCAACGCCGCACGCGGCCAGGACCCCGAGGAGGAGAGGGCGGCGGAAGAGCAGGCACCCGAGACCGCCGCCACAGCCGCCGACCTGGAGGGCCGGTCAGGGCCATAAGTCTCGTACGGCGGCTCAGTGTCGCCCCTGCCGGCCCGAGCCCAGTGCACGAGCACCGCCGACAGCGCCCGCACTGTGGGCTTTCCCCCGCAAGAGCTCCGCGACCTGCAACTTCGCGTCCGTACCGAGCAGCAGACGCCCGAGTGGAAGGCTCGCCATGCGGTGCGCTCCGGAGTGGAGGGAACGGTCAACGAGTTCGCCCACGCCCACGGCGACGGCATGCGGCGCTGTCGCTACCGAGGGCAGGAAAGGCCCACATCCAGCACGCCCTGACCGCCATCGCCGTCAACATCGAGCGCCTCAGCGGACTGTCCCCGACCGAGGCCCCCCACGCCCCGCCGACCGACCGCCTTCCAGGGCTACCTCGACCAGCGCGAGATTCCCCGGCCGAAGTCCTGGCGAACCCTGGGCAGCTGACCTCGGCGACTCCAAGATCCCCGACTGTGAGGATGGGGAGGCACCGGTCGAGGGTCTGACCCGATCCCCGATTGACGCTTCGGCTGTCCTCACTCTGAATCGTCGGCCCTCCGAGCGGTGCCGTCTCGTGCACCAGCCGGCGATCGTGACCTCATAGAAGCTTGACCCGTGTGGTCCCATCACAGTCGTGTCCGTCTGCCGACCGGTGCGCGCGAGCCCACTCGCCGCGCACGGAAGGAACCCGGCCACCATGTCACAGCCCATCGAGGTGATCGGCGGGATCGACACTCACACCGACGTTCATCAGGCCGCCGTACCATCGGCCGGTACCTGGGCACCAAGGGGTTCCCCACAACGCCCGCGGGTTACCGGGACCTGCTGGAGTGGCTGCATTCCCACGGCCGAGTACTTGTCGTAGGCATGGAGGGCACCGGCTCCTTCGGCGCCGAACTCGGGCGTCACCTCCGAGCCAACCAGATCGCCGTAGTCGAAGTGGACCGACCCGATCGTCGGGCTCGCCGAGCATCGGGGAAGTCGGATTCCATCGATGCCTACGCCGCGGCCACCGCGGTCCTCGCAGGCCGCGCCACAGGAACCCCGAAGAACCGCGATGGCGCGGTCGAGGCGATCCGCGGACTGCGCGTCGTACGTGCCAGCGCCGTCAAGTCCCGCACCCAGACCATCAACCAGATCAAATCACTGATCATCACCGCGCCTGCCGCGGTACGCGAGGCACTACGCTCGCTGGCCACCCCCGAACTGGTCCGACGGCTGGCCGCCAGCCGTCCCGGCGACGAACTCGCCGACCCCGGCACGGCCGTCAAAATCGCCCTCAAGCGCCTGGCCAAGCGGTACCTGCACTTGAGCGAGGAGATAGCGGACGCGGACGCTGACCTGCGCGTCCTGATCTCCCGCACCGCGCCCGGCCTGCTCGCGCTCCTGGGCGTCGGGACCGAGACTGCCGGACAGCTACTGGTCACCGCTGGAGACAACCCCGACAGGCTCGCCTCAGAAGCGTCCTTCGCCCACCTGTGCGCCGCCGCACCCGTGCCGGCCTCGTCCGGGCGCACGGACCGCCACCGGCTCAACCGTGGCGGAGACCGCCAGGCCAACCGTGCCCTGCACACAATCGTGCTGGTCCGCATGCGCCACGACCCGCGGACCCGCAACTACGTCGCACGACGCACCCTCGAAGGACTCAAGACGAAGGACATCTTCAGGTGCCTCAAGCGCTTCGTCGCGCGAGAGGTCTACCGCCATCTCACCAGCGGTTTCAGCGACGCGATCCGGCCGTCTGCTACAGCTTGACGATCTATAGAAGCTTCAGAGTCAAGCTAAGGGCTCGCCTTCAAATTCCACATCGAGTTCAGTCCACTATTCGCACACTCTGCAGCTGATGGAGGGGAGTCTGGCACTGCGTTGCTGCCGGATGTGCGGCAGGGCCCTGCGATTGACAGGCCCGGCAGAGGGGCCACCGTGATGGCTCGCTGCTCCCCGGTGCGTCCCGGTCGCGGGCCGAGGTGGTCCGGGTGACGATGGCGGTTCGGGCTGGTCGCAGAAGAGGGCGGTGCACGGTGTCGGATCTTGAGGCTCTGGCGGCGGAGGCGTACGTGTACGGCTTCCCGCTGGTGTTCAACCTGGACGAGGTGGAGCGCTTCACCCGCAAGGGCATGGGGTCGCTGGCCCCGACCGCCTTCAACAGGTTCAGCCATGCTGACACCCTGGCAGGGCCTGACGACACCTTCGTCAGCATCAACAACGACACCGTCTACTCCATGGCGCAGCTGGATCTGAGTGGCGGCCCGTTGCTGCTGCGGGTGCCCGACACGGGTGGGCGGTACTACGTGTTCCAGTTCGTCGACGCGTGGACGAACAACTTCGCCTACGTCGGCCGCCGGGCCACCGGTACCGCGGCCGGGGCGTTCCTGCTCACCGGCCCGGGCTGGAGCGGCGACGTTCCTGCGGGTACGGTCCGGATCACCTCGCCGACCTCGGTGGCCTCGATCGTGGGCCGCTGGGCATGCGAGGGCCACGACGACTTGTCCGCCGTCCGAACCCTGCAGCAGGCCACCGCCCTGGCCCCCTTCGGTGACCGTGCCGCGCCGGCCGGGCTCCCCGCGCCGGAGGCCGCCGTCGACGGGAGCGAGCTGCTGTTCTTCGAGAAGCTCCGCACCCGGATGCGGGCGTTCCCGCCCGCCGGCGCCGACCAGGACTACCAGCAGAGATTCGCGCCACTGGGGCTGCTGGACACCTCCAGCCCCTACACCGACCCGCCCGCCGGACTGGAGCAGGCGCTGCGGGCCGGCCACACCGCGGGCAAGGAGCGGGTGGAGTACGCCACCACTCACGGCAGCAGCCCGGAGCAGAACGGCTGGAAGCTCGCCTACGACGCCTTCAACTACAACCTCGACTTCTTCGGGCCCGGCACCCTCGACACCCCTCAATGGGTCTTCTCCGACCGGGCGACCGCCCGGGTCGTGCGGGCGGCCTCCGCCCGCGCCGGCCTGTGGGGCAACCACGGCTACGAAGCCGCCTACGCGATGACCTGGAACGACGGCAACGGCAGCCCCCTGGACGGCACCCAGGCGTACACACTGCGGTTCCAGACCACTCCGCCGGTGGACGCCTTCTGGTCGGTCACCATGTACGACCTGCCCGACTACTACCTCGTCGCCAACCCCATCAACCGCTACTCCGCCGGCGACCGCACCCCCGGCTTGCACTACGAACGTGACGGCTCGCTGACCCTGCACCTCCAGCCCGACCGGCCGGCCGACCCGGCAGCAGCGGCCAACTGGCTGCCCACCCCGCCCGGGCCCTTCCGCCCGGTCCTGCGGATGTACCAGCCACGCCCCGCCGTCTTCGACGGAACCTACAACCTCCCCCCCATCACCCCCCGGCACAGCCCCACGTAGGCCACCGACCACCAACGTCACGGTCCGCGCCTCCCAGAAAGCAGAACCTCTCGGCCTCGGACCACGTGAGCCGGGCCGTGAACCCCCCCCTGTGCGCCTCAGCCTGCGGAGTTACTTAAGGGCCCATTGCCCTGCCTGCTCCGTGGCGCACCGAGCAGGCACGCGCCGGCGGTCAGTCTGCGCCCGCTGCGTGACGGCCGATTGAGGCTGACTCCCGGCGGCTGTGCTGCGGGGGGCGAAGGCCGCAGAGACCTGGCGTCGGTCAGGAGGGGGACTGCACGGCACGCGATTCGTTGTCGCAGCTTTCGCCGATCTCGTGGCAGTAGCGTGAAACAGCCCATTAGGACAAACAAGTAAAAAGGATAGATAATCCGTAAATGAGCCTGGTTGATGTGCAGAGGAGTTCGTATGGCGCGGCTGGGTCCGGAGAACGCGCTTGACCACGTGGTTGTGGTGATGTTCGAAAATCGTTCGTTCGACAACCTGCTCGGTCGGCTCTACGAGCCTGGTGAGGTGGACGCGTTCGAGGGGGTGCTCGGGAAGGAGCTGAGCAACCCGATTCCGGCGTGGCTGCCGGACGGGGCGCGCGGTCCTGTCTCGTACGGGGTGGCCGGGGACATGAATACGCCGGCGCCGGATCCCGGCGAGGAGTTTCACCACGTCAACACGCAGTTGTTCGGCATTCTCGATGAGGCCAACCGCGGCCAGGCGGAGGCTCGCGGGTCCTTCAACGCCCCGCCGACCGGTCGGCCGGCGACGATGGACGGGTTCATCGCCGACTACGCGAGCATGCTGCTGTTCGAGAACGGCCGGATGCCCTCGTACGACGAGTACGCGAAGATCATGACCGGCTACACGTCCGAACAGATGCCGGTGATGTCGGCGATCGCCCGGGGCTTCGCAACGTTCGACCACTGGTTCTGCGAGGTTCCCTCGTGCACCTTCCCCAACCGGTCGTTCTTCCACGCCGGAACCTCCTCCGGCCACGTGATCAACTTCCCGCCGCTGGACGCGTTCCCGGCCCACAATCCGGCCGAGACCCTCTTCGACCGGCTGGACGCGGCCGGGCTGAGCTGGCGGGTGTACTGCGACCCGCCCTGCCACGCCTCACTGACCGGGATCATCCACGCGGCACGTCTGCGGCCCAAGTTCGCAACCCACTTCGTCTCGACGGCGCAGTTCTTCGACGACGTCGAGAAGGGAAACCTGCCGACGTACTCGTTCATCGAGCCGCAGATCATCGGCTACGCACACAACGACATGCACCCCCCGTTCGGCTACCTGTTGGAGACGATGGCGAAGTCGCGCGGTATCGCCGAGCCCGACCGCATCCTCGCCGACCCGCCGTCCTCCCTGATCGCAGGCGAGGAACTGCTCGCCCGGATCTACCGGGCGATCCGCTCCTCGACCGCGAACGGCTCCAACCACCTCAACACCACCCTGCTGGTCACCTTCGACGAGCACGGCGGCACCTACGACCACGTGCCTCCGCCGACGGCGGTGCCGCCGACCGGAGAGCCGGCACCTGGCCAGATGGGCTTCGCCTTCGACCGCTCCGGAGTCCGGATCCCCACACTGGCGATCTCCGCGTGGATCCCCGAGCGCACCGTGGTGAGGGAGGAGTACCGGGCCACCTCCCTCATCGCGACCATGCGCGAGCGGTGGAAACTCGGATCGCCCTTGACGGCCCGCGACGCGAGCGCGCGCAGCTTCGCAGGGATCTTCACCTCCCCGGCTCCTCGCGCACAGGACGACTGGCCGGAGGTGACAGCCCAGCCCGTCCCCGCCGGCCCGGAGTCGTTCGTGCCGATGGACGCGCCCCTGGGTCTGCTGGGCAAGTCCCTCCTCGGAGGAGTGGCCGCACTCGGCAAGGGAATGGGCGTCGACGTGCCCGACCCCAAGCCCGACCAGCCCCTGACCGGAAGAGAGGGCATCGAAGCGGCACAACACGTACTCGCCGAACTCTTCCCCCGGCTTCAAGAACGGTAACGGGCGCAGCGACCGAGACAGCCGCGGAAGACCGCGAGCTGATCAGAGCTTCACCGGCGGCTCCCGGCACGGGTGACCTCAAGGTACGGCGATGAGCGGGGGTGGTCGCCCAGGATGGGGCGATGAGCACACTGCGGCCCCGGTGACCTCAGCCACGACATGATCCAGGCCATGAACGCGGCAGGGACCGCAGAAGGACTTGCGTGCCCTCGCCGCCAACATCCGCGCCGACGCCGAAGACCGCTATGACGGCACGGAGCCCGGGTGGCGGGCCGGTGTCGAGTGGACGCGGCAGTGGATCGAGAACACCACCGCCCAGCTGACCGAGCACCGCAGTGCCGGCGGTCGGGGTGTGTCACCGGAGTAGTAGAAGCGGCACACGACGCCCGGCCCGGGTGTGCGGGGCGCGCCGGGGCGAGGGTCGTACAAGGCGCGGCCGCCGGGCCACCGGGACAGTTCGGTCATCAGGGCGGCGCCGTCCTCGATCTCCTCCGGCCGCCAGCCGTGGATGTCCAGCAGCAGGCCGTCCAGCGGGCCTCCGACCAGGACGGCGTAGGTCCGGTGCGGGAGCGGGCCCGGGGTTCGGGTTGTCGTGATCCGCGCCGTAGACGCGGCCGTTGCGCAGCTGTTCGTCTCTGTTCGTCCGGCCAGCCGGCCGAACGGCACTGACATTGTGCAGGCCCATCCGGGCGCGCGCCTGGCCTCCCGTGGGGAGGACCGGGAGGGCGGCGCGGCCGCGCTCTGCCGGGGGATTGCAGGGCGCGGCCGGGTGCGCCTTCTCTGCCGGGGGTGGCGGAGTGGTACGCACCGCCAGCATGGCACCAGTTCTGGCCATTCGGCAGGGGTGTGACCGGAATTGGTCGTGAGCTGCCGTAGTCGGATGGGCCCGTCCCGCCCGGTGGTGCGGTGACTTCGGGGCCGGTCCCGCTGTGCGGCCTGGCGGCTGCCGGCCGCACAGCGGGCACACGGTCAGGTCCGCTGGCGGAACCATCCGCGGACCCGGTCCGGCTCGGGGTCGTCCCGCGGCTCTGGCGGAGCGGCGGCGGCTTCCTCGCGGGCGACGTCGTCGGCGCGGCACGGGCCACACACGGACTTGTCCCCGGCCCGTACGGCGGTCCGGTGCACGGTGATCTCCTCCCAGCGTTCGTCCGTGAACTTCCGCCCGCAGCGCTTGCACACCGGGCGCTCCGCCTCCCGCTGTGCGGCGCGGCGCTGCTGGTCCTCCGCGTCGGCGCGGGCCTCCTGGGCGCGGTAGAGGGCGTGGCCGTCGGGGTTGTCGAGCGCGTCGTTAAGCGTCTGCTCGCCGGTACGTCCCAGCCGCCGCCACACCGCCGCACCGGCGCCGTGCTCCGTCAGCTGCTCCAGGGTGGTGACGACGACGGGGACCGCCTGGCGGTAGTCCCGCGCGCGGTGATGGCCTTCTCGTAGAGGGAGTCGTAGCGGCGCGGCGCCCAGTAGCGGCGGCCGGCCTCCTCCAGCGCGGCGACCGCGTTGTCGACCTTCGCCTCGGTGGTGTCCGCGAACACGAACGCGAGGGGGACCAGGCCCTCCCGGCCGGTCGGCGGGTAGAACCTGCGCCACAGCCGCTGCTCGTGATCGACGTGCTCGATCGCGTCCGGCCGTGAGCGGACCAGGTCCACCGTGCGCTTGGCCGCGTCCTTCGGCAGCAGCCGGCCCCACTCCCAGTACCGGCGCAGCTTGACGACCAGGTCGTGCGCGTCCTCGGTACGGCGGTCGATCTCCAGCAGCAGCACCGGCACCCCGGCCTCCGGTGCCCGCACGACCAGGTCCGCCCGCTGCACGTAGCCGTCTGCGAGCCGGTGGGCGATCTCGGTCTGGAAGCCGAGGCGGTGGCCGATGCCTGCGCGGTGGAGTTCGGCGGCGGTCGAGGCGACCGCCGCGGCATGGTCGTCGTAGCTGGTGCCGAGCAGCTTCCCGGTGACTGGGTCGTACTTCTCCTCCCGCAGCACCGAGATCCGTATGCCCTTCGGCTCCAGCAGCTTCTTCGCCTCGCCATGTCCTCGCTTCGTCAGCACCCACACCTGCCGCTGGTCCTCCCGGACCGTTTCGATCCTGACCAGGTGGTGCTCCTCCAGATCCAGGAGGTTGTCCCGTACGAGCTTGTCGTGCTGGTTGTCCGGACGGGTCAGCTTCCACAGCTGGTCGGGCGTAGCCCTCTGGAAGATCCCCAGCGCTTGCAGCAGTTCCCGGCGTCGAGGCCCGGTCGAAGTCCTCCTGTGCTGGGGACTCCTTTGGACATGAGGGTTGTCGGACCTGCGGCGACCCCCCTTCCGCCGTGTCTGACCTGCGGAAATGCCCGGCCCTTGGCGTCGGGGCGCGGAGGGGGTGAAGGAGGGGTCCACGGAGGGGGACCTTCTGGCCTGGACAAGGGGCTGCTCGGGGTCGTCGGCGGTGCTCGCCACAGGGTGCTCCTGCAAGGTGGGGCGGGCCTATCCCGCCATTCACCTTCTACAGGTGTCGTCCGCAGTGACATACCCTCGGAAGACGACCTCAATGGCTGGTTCTCGCAGGTCAAAGCCCTGATCCCACGCAGATGCCCCCGCAGTTGCCACGGTGTTCGAACCGCGTGCCGCCCCGCCTGCCCCAGCTGAAAGGCGGCCCCTCCCGCCGTCCGGCAGTTGCTGGACCGGCGGGAGGTGTCCAGATGGGCACTACCACGGAGGCGGACCGGGTCTGCTGGGCTGGATCCTGTGACGTCTCGGATACCTGCCGGGCTCCCCCCGCGGGCAGCCCGGGCTCAGGCCCCGCCAGGCGGCGCCGCGGCGTCCGGGCTGCCGCCCTCCTCACCCAGGAGCGACTGTCCGAACTGCCGCAGCCGCGCCACCGCGTCGGAATCCGGTTCCGCCCGGCGGGCAAGAGCATGATGGATTTCCCGGTAGACCGATGCCTCCAGACCGCAGCGACGGCAGTCTTCCAGATGGGCGGCCACCCTGCGCGCGGTCACCTCGTCGCTTTCCCCGTCGAGGTAGCTCTGCAGCACCCGGGCGACCTGGATACAGTTCATCCGGCGTTCGCCGGGCCGGCGGGCCCACCATGAGCGCTTGTTCACATCACACCTCGCTTCGGTGCCAGTCCTGCCGCGGCCAGCCGCGCCCGTATCCGTTTGCGGGCCCTGTGCAGACGGCTCATCACGGTCCCTTCGGGTACGTCCAGCAGATGCGCGGCCTCCGCATAGGTCAGCCCGTCGATGTCGACCAGCTGCACCACCTGCCGGTGCTTGTCCGGCAGCGCGGACAGAGCCGAGTCGACCACCTCGTCGAACGCCTGGCCGACCACCACTTCTTCCGCCGACCCCTGAAAGCCGGAGGAGCTGAGCCGGTCCAGGTCGGTGTCCGGGTCGTCCAGCAGGTGCGGGCGGCGCCGTCGGTGCCGGTTGATCTCAGCTCGGCGCATGATCGTCAGCAGCCAGGCCCGCGGGTGCCTGCCGTCGAACCTGTCGATGGCCCGGTAGGCCCGCAACAGGGTGTCCTGCACCAGGTCCTCGGCATCGGCGGGCTGCGCGGTCAACGTCATCGCCACCCGCAGCAGCACCTCCACCTCGGGCAGTACATAGGCCGCGAACGCCTTCCCCCGCGGGTCCGCCGGGTCGGGCGCCGCTGTCACTTGGTCTTCCACACAGCAGAAACCCCCTGCGCCGCAGTGCACATTCCATCGCTCCCTTATATCCCGTATCCGGCTGCATCCGCCCAGGCGGCAAAGCCGCGCACGGGCGGCAGTGATACCGGTGGAATGCGTCGCACCGCGGGCGGGGTTTCCGGTGCATGAGGAAGCAGGGCGTCCCCGGACCGGGGCAGGTGTGGGCCGAGTGCCGCGAGAAGATACGGCATCTGCTGCTGCGCGGCGAGGTCGAGGCGTACGCCGACGGCCAGCTGAGCGGCGCGCACCGGACGAGGGTGGCGGCGCACATCGCCTGCTGCTGGACGTGCAGCGGCAGCCTTCAGCTGCTCCAGCTGATCAAGGCGTCCCTGCGCAACAGTCCTCGGCGGACGCCGGCTTCCCTCGCCTCGGCCCGGATACGACGCTACGCCCACCAGCTCACCGTGCCACCGGCCCCCGCCGGTCCAGAGCATTGACGGACCGCCGTCGCAGCGGGGCGCGAGGGTGAGGTGCCCTGCCCGGGCGCCCAGGCCGACGAAGTCTCGTATCCGCGGCGGACGACGACGGCTGCCGTAGTGGCGGGCGGGCCATGAGCGGGCCGGGACTGCGCGGGGTGCGGCGCCGCGGGCAGCAGCGGACGGCCGCACCCCGGGGATCAGCCGGATCTCCCCGGGGCCCCGGTCCGCACTGGTGTCCGAGGTTACGGGGGCGCTGCGTCCGGGGCAGGTCAGCAGCAGCCCGACGGTGTTTGTGCCCTCTGACCGTCGGCGGGCGCGCAGGGGAACAGACCGAAGTGGCGGCTCTTGTCACCGGTGACGCTGAAATGGCCGGAGTAGCGGGTGTCACTGAGCATGTCGGCGGTGTTGCCGCACACGGGCATCGGTTTGCCGCGGTGGAAGCGGTGATGGTCGTCCAGGTCGAAGGCGTGCGGGTGCTCGGGAAGGGTGCCGTGATAGACGGCGAGTTGGCCGTAGTCCTCGCAGCGATCCTCCAGCGGAAGCTTGAAGGCGCGGACGGTGCGGGAGGTGAAGGCGGCGAAGCCGATCTTCCGTTCGATGTCCGGGTCGCTGATCGTCACCGGGGAGGCGGCGACGGTGCGCACGTCCGGGCAGCCGGTGCGGTCCAGGATGCGGCGGAAGTCTTCCGAGTACAGGGCGCCGGCGAGGCATTCGCCGACGAGGACGGGGTCGTCGAGGAGGGGGGCGGGAAGGCGGCGGTCGGCGAAGATGTCGGAGAAGTACAGTTCGCCGCCGGGCTTGAGGACGCGGAAGATCTCGGAGAAGACGCGCGGCTTGTCCGGCGACAGGTTCAGGACGCAGTTGGAGACCATCAGGTCCACGGAGGCGTCCGGGATGCCGGCCGTGGCCAGGTCTTCGATGTAGCCGTGGCGGAAGTCGGTGTTGGCGTGGCCGAACCGGTCGGCGTGCCAGTCCTGATGGCGGCGTGCTACGGCCAGTTGTTCCTCGGTCATGTCGACGCCGATCACTCGGCCGGTGGGGCCGACCAGTTGGGACAGCACGTAGACGTCCCGCCCGCTGCCGCAGCCCAGGTCGAGCACAGTGGCGCCGTCGAGTCCGGGCGGGATGGGTGAACCGCAGCCGTAGAAACGCTCCATGACCTCGTCGTGCACCTGGCCGAGAGCCGCGGCGATGTGGGGCGGCGGTGCCGTGTCCGTGCAGCATGCCGAGGTCTTCAGGTCCGCGGAGGAGGCGAGCACCTTTCCGTAGTAGTTCCTGACCGATTCCGCCACGGACGGGAGGGGCGTCTGCTGCCCCGGGGATACGTCGATTGTCGCCATGTCTCTCCCTGATGAGTGATCTCTCGTGCTCCCGAGCCGGTGGTTCGCCGGGGCCGCGACGGGAACCCGCTGTGCGGCGGTTGCCATTCCCCCTCCGCGGTGCCGTAATCCGGGCAGGTCCCAGGTCAGCGGCGATCAACCACCGGTGTGCAGGGCTGACGCCGCCCACCGCGCTCCGAGGCGCGGTGGACTACCTCACCTCAACACGGGCTGCCTCCCTCTCGGTACGTCCGCCGTCGGCGTCCCCCGGGGGCGTCACGGGCTACCGACGGTCGCGCCGCCGGCTTCGACGCTGCGGGAGCGGACCAGCCGTGCCGCCCACCAGCCGCCCGCGCTCAGCACCAGAAGAGCACCCAGCGCGATCCACAGCCCCGGCGAGCCGGGGTCGCCCAGGGAACCGCCGAGCCCGGTGTAGACGACGGTGCCCGGGATGATGCCCAGGGCCGTGGCCGTCACATAGGAGGAGAAGCGGACACCGGCCACCCCCGCCCCGTAGTTGATCAGCGAGAAGGGGAACAGCGGCACCAGCCGCACGAGCAGCACGGCTACGAACCCGCGGCGTGTCAGGTAGGCGTCCAGCCGGGCCAGCCGCCCCGAACCGGCGTAGCGGGCCACCACCGGACGCCCCAGCCAACGAGCCAGGCCGAACGAGAGAGCCGCACCCGCCGTCGCGCCCACGAGCACCGC
Organism: Streptomyces sp. ADI95-16; assembly: GCF_003721495.1. Lineage (NCBI taxonomy): Bacteria > Bacillati > Actinomycetota > Actinomycetes > Kitasatosporales > Streptomycetaceae > Streptomyces > Streptomyces sp. ADI95-16. Next base: position 1,624,409 of record NZ_CP033581.1, read on the forward strand.
GCCGACCCCCACCGCAAGTCCGAACAGCGCACCGGCGGAGGCGGTGAGCACAGAGCCGGGCAGCAGAGCCGTCACAGCCAGGGCGTAGACGACCGCGAAGACGACCGGCCCCCATATGCCGAGCGAGTCGACCCACCGGCGCACGTCGCGCAGCAGGTCCCCGCCGCCCAGTGCCACCCAGGAGCCGAGTACCACCAGCAGGACCACGAGGACGGCCAGCCGTATCCACGCCGCGCGCGTCGGCCTCCGCGCCACCCCGTCCGGGCCCGCGCCGGAACCCGGGCCGGTGTCGGGCGGCGTGGGCTCGGTGGCAAAGGAGGGGGGTTGACTGGTGCTTCATAGCGGCTCCTGCGACGGTGGTTCGGCGGGAAGGTCGGCCACCACGCGGCGCAGTGGCAGCTCCAGGCGTCGCCCTGGGGCCGCCCACCGTGCCAGGGAACGCTTGGCGGTCTGGGAGCGTGCGGGTGTCAGATCGGGCAGATACAGGGCGTCGGCCAGCAGGGAGGCCGCGTCGGCCGAGTCGATGGCGAGGGTGAAGACGCGTTGCTCGTCTGTGCGGACGCGGAAGCCCGCCGTGCGCAGCACAGCGGCCAGCCCGTCGCGGGCCTGCGGGTTGGGCCACGGCTGGCGTACGGCGCGCAGGGCCGCCATGACCCGGAGCCAGCCGAGCATGCCGGACGGGGAGAGCCCGGACTGGGAGGGCACCAGCGCCGCGAGCGTCCCGCCGGGACGCAGTACGCGCCGGATCTCCCCGAGGACCTGCGGCAGGGGGGTGACGACCGGCAGGCACATGGCCGCGCAGACCGCCCCGGTGCTCGCGGCGGCGGCCGGGAGCGCGTCCGCACCGGCCCGGATCAGTGGTCCGCGGCCCCGGCGGGCTGCTTCGGCGAGTTCTGCCGCCGACAGGTCGATTCCGACCCAGTCGGCGTCCGGCAGTTCCTGACGGGTGGGTGCCGAGCCGCAGGCCAGGTCGAGGACCGTGCCCTCGATACCGCGCAGCGGTTCGGCCAGCCAGGTGTAGGGGGAGGTATCGGCCAGGGCGAAGAGCTGCTCGGTGATCCCGGGGTGCGCCTGGTGGTAGGCGGCGATGAAGCGCCGCCAGCCGGGTTCGTCCATCCAGCCTTCGCCCCTCTTCCGATCTTCCGATCCGTGGGGCTACTAGCCCCCTGTGCTTTGCGTCGGGAACCCTGTCGGGCCGGTCCCCCATTCCGTTTCGGACACGCCGCAGGCGCACGGATGACACGGGAGGGCCATCGTGACCGTGATCGTGGGGCTGGGAAAGGGAAGGCCCCGGCTGTGTCAGCGGGTTTCCCCCACGTCCCACGATCGCACGCCGCCTGTCCCACGGCGGTGCACCGGCTGGAGAGAGCCCGCACCATGAACAGGTACGACCTGGTGGTCATCGGCGGCGGAAGCGCCGGCCTGACCGCGGCCCGCACCGCCGGGCGCTTCGGCGCCCGGACGCTGCTCGTCGAGCGGGACCGGCTGGGCGGAGACTGTCTGTGGACGGGGTGCGTACCGAGCAAGGCACTGCTGCACGTCGCCGCCGACGTCCAGGCGGCCCGCCGAGCCGCTGCCTACGGGCTCCCGCCGGTAACCGGCCCGGTCGACCTCACGGCGGCCATGGCGGAGGTGAAACGGGCGATCGGCGCGATCGAACCGCACGACTCGGCCGAAGCACTCGCCCCGTACGGAGTCGACGTCACCTACGGCGCGGCCTCCTTCACCGGCCCGGGAACCCTGACCGCAGGCGAGCAGGAGGTTTCCTTCCGGTACGCGCTGATCGCCACGGGCTCCTCGCCGGCCCTCGTGCCGGTCCCCGGCCTGGCCGAGGCCGACCCGCTGACCAGCGACACCGTGTGGGAGCTGTCCGAGCTCCCGCGCCGCCTGGTGGTGCTGGGCGGCGGGCCCATCGGCTGCGAGCTGGGGCAGGCGTTCGCCCGGCTCGGCTCGCAGGTCACTCTCATAGAGGCGATGGACCGCCTGGTGCCCCGTGAGGAACCCCGGGCCTCGCAGGTGCTGCGGGAGCGGCTGGAGGCCGAGGGTGTCACCGTGCTGACCGGCTACCGTGCCGAGAGCGTCGACGCCGGTGCCGTCCACGGACCCGGTGGCCCTCTCCCCTACGACGCGCTGCTGGCCGTCACAGGCCGCCGCGCCAACGTCCAGGGGCTCGGCCTGGCGGCGGCCGGTGTGGAGCTGACCGACACCGGTCACGTCCGCACCGACGACCGGCTGCGCACCACCAACCACCGGATCTACGCCGCCGGTGACGCCACCGGCCGTTCTGCCTTCACCCACCTGGGCGGCACGCAGGGCGTAGCGGTCGCCGCCGACGCTCTCCTCGGCGTACGCCGGCCCATCGACTATCGCGCGGTGCCCTGGGTGACGTTCACCGATCCGGAGATCGCCCGGGTCGGCCTCACCGCCGACGAGGCGCGCGAAAAGTACGGCGACAGCGCACGCGTCCACACGCTGGAGAACGACCGGGTCGACCGAGCCGTCGCAGACGGCCGCACCGAGGGCTTCACCACCCTCGTGCTGGGCCCGCGCGGAAAGATCGTCGGAGCCACGGTGGTGTCGCCGAGGGCCGGGGAGACGATCGCTCATCTGGCGGCGGCGGTGCGCCTGGGCTGGACGCCCTCGGACTACGCGCGCACCGTGCACCCCTACCCCACGTACGCCGACGGGCCCTGGCATACGGCACTGGCCGACGTCTACGCCCGTCTGGCCCGGGGCAATGGGCCCATCGGCGCGCTGCTGAAGCTCCGCAGAGGGGTGATCCGGTGATTCTCCGCATCGTTCTGGGCGCCGTCCTCGCGGCGATGGCGCTGGGCCAGCTCGCCTCGTTCGACGCGATGCCCGCCATCCTGACCACCTACGGCCTGACGTCCGGAGCGGCCTCCACCGCTCTGGCCGTGGCATTGATCAGCGCTGAGACGGTCACGGCCGGCTGGTTCCTTGCCCGGCCCCGCTCCCGCGCCATCACGCCCGTCTGGCTGTACACGGGCGTCGCCGTGGTGTGGTCGGTGCTGGCCTCTCAGGCGTTCGCCCGCGGGCTCGTCCTGGACAACTGCGGCTGCTTCGGGACCTACCTCGCCCAGCCGCTGCGCTGGTACGTCCTGGTCGAGGACGCCCTGATGCTGCTGTACGCCTGGCTGCTGTGGCGCGCAGCGCGGCGGGCCCGGCCCAACCCCCTCACCGACCGAACCTCAACGGCCGACCCCACACCGCAGGAGAACCACTGATGCGGATCATCGCGGCGCTGCGCGACCTCGAACACGCCACCCGCCCCTACGACACCGAGTTCGCCGCGGCGATGGAACGCCGCTGGGCGGAACTCCCCGAGGCTGCCAGGACGCCCGGCCAGATCCTGGGGCGGCACGGCGTCGGCTGTGAGGGCACCCACGGCATCTTCCCCAAGTGCAACCTCAAGTGCACTCCCTGCTACCACTCCCGGGACGCCAACCAGGTACGCGTCGACGGCCCGCACACCCACGAACAGCTCGCCGCACAACTGGGACTGCTGCGTGAGCTGCGCGGTCCGCGCGCCCACACTCAGCTCATCGGCGGCGAGGTCAGCCTGCTCAGCCCCGACGACCACGCCGCCGCGCTGGCGATCATGCGGGAGCACGGCCGGGAACCGATGAGCTTCACCCACGGCGACTTCGACTACCCCTACCTCACCCGGCTCGCACTCGGCCAAGACGGCACACGGCGCTTCGGGCGGCTGTCCTTCGCCGCGCACTTCGACAAATTCATGTACGGCCGGCGCGGCATCGAACGCCCGCCGGACGAGAAGGCGCTGAACCCGTACCGGGCGCGGTTCGCCGCCATGTTCACCCGCCTTCGGCGCGAGCACGGGGTGCGGTTCTTCCTCGCCCACAACATGACCGTCACCCCGGGCAACCTCGACGAGATCGCGAGCGTCATCCGCGACTGCCACGCCCTGGGCTACGGCATGTTCTCCTTCCAGCCCGCCGCCTTCCTCGGCGACGAGCGCCGCTGGAAGGAGAAGTTCCGTGAGGCGACCCCGGACGCGGTGTGGGCGGAGATCGAGCGCGGCGCCGGAACCCGGCTGGACTACCGGGTCCTCGAGAACGGCGACGTGCGCTGCAACCGCACCGCCTACGGCTTCTACGTCGGCCGCCGCTGGTACCCGTTCCTCGACGGCGACGACCCGCGCGATCTCGCCGTACGCGACGCGTTCTTCCGCTACTTCGGAAAGGTCACCTTCACCGGCACACCGCCCGCCCTCCTCGCCGCCAGGCTCCTGCGAGTGGTGGCCCGCCACCCGTCCACCGCGGTGACAGGACTGCGCTGGCTGGCCCGCACCGCCCGCCGCGTCGGGCTGCTGCGGCTGGTCCGTCACCGGATACGGGTGCGCCCGGTCACGTTCGTCATGCACCAGTTCATGGACGCCGACGTCGTCGCCCCGGCCTGGGAGATGATGCAGCGCGGCGAACAGGCCAAGGACCCGAAACTGCTGGAGACCCAGGAGCGGCTGGCCGCCTGCCACTACGCCATGGCCCACCCCGAAACCGGCATCCTGGTCCCCGCCTGCGTGCAGCACGCCGTACTCGACCCGGCCGAGAACGCGGCCCTGCGCACCCTGCTCCCCATCGTCGAAGTCCGCACCACCACCGACGGCTCGTCCGGCACGTCACCGAAGGAGAAGTAGTTTCATGCGCATAGGTGTGATCACCGGCTCCGGCAGCTACGACTGGCCCTACCTGGAAGGGGCCGCGGAGCGGACCGTCGTCACCGACCACGGCGAGGTCACCGTCACCGAAGGACACCTGGGGAACGCGGAGATCGTCCAGCTGTCCCGGCACGGCGCCGGCCACCACCGGCTCTCCAGCCAGGTCGACCACAAGGCCAACCTCGCCGCCCTGCTGGCCTGCAAGACGGACGCCATCGTCTCCTTCACCGTCTGCGGCTCCCTCGACCCGGACCTGCCACCGGGCTCCCTGGTGGTCTTCGACGACCTGTACTTCCCCGCCAACCGGCTGCCCGACGGCACCCCCTGCACCTGGTACGACACACCCGGCGAGGCCGGCCGCGGCCACTGGATCTTCGAGAAGCCCTTCAGCGAACCGCTGCGCCAAGCACTGATCACGGCCGCCGGACAGAGCGGGGTGCCCGTCGCGACGCAGGGCGTGTACGGGCACGTCGACGGCCCCCGCTTCAACACGCGCCCCGAGGTAGCCGCCCTGGCCGCAGCCGGGGTCAGTGCCGTCAGCCAGACCGCGGGACCGGAGGTCGTCCTGGCCGGTGAGGCCGAACTACCCATGGCGCTGGTCGGTTTCGTCACCGACTACGCCAACGGCGTCGCCCCCGAACCGGAACCGGTACAGGCACTGCTGGACCGCATGGCGGCCAGCAAGGACGTCTTCGCCAGGCTGGCCGAGCACGCCCTGCCTTCCCTGAGCGCCGTGAGCGGGGCCGGTTTCGTCTACCGGTTCGACACGTGAGCGCCGTCGGCCACGGGGGCACCCCCGCGATCCTGGTCATGGCGAAAGCGCCCCAGCCCGGTACCGTCAAGACCCGTCTGCATCCCCTGCTGGGCCCACTGCGCTGCGCGGAGCTCCAGGCCGAACTCATCCGCCACACCCTGGCCGTCACCACCGCCCACACCCCGCGCACCTACCTCGCCTACGCGCCGGACGATGGCAAAGACGCCATCAACACGGCGGTGCCAGCCGGTGTCCGATTGCTGAGGCAGCGCGGTGAAGACCTCGGACAGCGCCTGGCCGCGGCCGTCACCGACGCCTTCACCGACGGCGCGGGCCCGCTCCTGGTCATCGGCACCGACGCGCCGACCCTCACCGCCGACCATCTGAGCGCCGCGTTCACCGCCCTGCAACACCATGACGTGACGCTGGGCCCTGCATTCGACGGCGGCTACTACCTGATCGGCCTTCGAGCACCCCACACCATCCTCTTCGCCCTCGACCCCGATGTCTGGAGCACGGACCGGGTACTCGCGGCGACCCGCGCCCTCGCCGACGGCGAAGGACTGAGCCTGAGACTGCTGCGTCCACTGCGAGACCTGGACACCCCCGAGGACGCCGCCGCGCTCCTGACGGACCCAGCGCTGCCCACCCCGATCGCCGCCCTGCTCCAGCCCAAGGAGAAGCCATGACACAGGTGTCGATCATCGTCCCGGTCCTGAACGAAGAAGCCACGATCCACGGTGCGGTGAGCCGCCTGTGCCGGGACTTCCCCGACTGCGAGCTGATCGTCGTGGACGGCGGCTCCACAGACGCCACCGTCGAACTCGCCGCCCGCCACGCCACCGTGATCAGCAGTGAACGCGGCCGGGCCAAGCAGATGAACAAGGGCGCCCGGCACGCGTCCGGCGACATCCTGTGGTTCATCCACGCCGACACCGCCATCGAGCCCGAAGCCCTGGGCCAGATCCGGGCCGCACTCGCCGACCCGTCCGTGGTCGCAGGCGGCCTCACCCTCCGCTTCGACCGCCGGACACCCGCCCTGAACTACCTCGCGTGGACGTCGAACGCCCGCGCTCGGCGCCTCCACCACATCTTCGGCGACCAGGCCATGTTCATCCGCCGCAGCGTCTTCGACGCCCTCGGCGGCTATCCCGACCTGGCCATCATGGAGGACCTGGAAATGTCTCGGCGCCTGCACCGCCGCGGCCAACTGCGCCTGTTGCCCGCCGCATCGACGGCCTCCTCACGCCGGCTGATCGCTCACGGGACCTGGCGGATGATCGCCTTCATGCAGTACCTGAAGCTGCTCTACTTCGCCGGCGTCGCCCCCGAAACCATCCGCGCCCGCTACACCGCAGGCCCCGCCTCCTGCCGAACAAAACCCCGAGAGCAGCACGAACCAGACGCACCTGAACCACCTGTTCCCCCTTTTGCCTCGACACTTTGGAGACAGACCTCATGCGCATCGCAGTCTGCGGAGGGCCCTACGGAAACCCGTACGCACTCCAGGCGTTCGTCGACGACGCCCGCGCCCGGGGCGCCGAGCGGCTGTTCTGCCTGGGCGACCTCGGCGGCTTCGGCGCCGACGTCGACGCGCTGTGGCCGATCCTCACCGACAACAACGTCGAGTGCGTCGCCGGGAACTACGACGTCGCCATCGCCCGCGGCGACACCGACTGCGGCTGCGGCTACCGCGACCCGAAGGACAACGAGTACGCCCAGATCGTCTACGACCACACCCTCGCCACCACCAGCCGCGACTTCGCCGCCTGGATGAGCCAACTGCCCACCGAGCACCGGGAGACCATCGACGGCCTGGACGTCCACATGGTCCACGGCTCGACGCTGGCGCTCAACGACTTCTGGTGGGAGTCACTGCCCGCCGACCAGCACCGGCTGCGCGCCGAGACATCCGATGCGGACGTGGTGCTGTGCACCCACAGTGGTCTGCCCTGGCAGCGGCGCATCGGCGACACACTCGCCGTCAACGTCGGCGTGCTCGGCAAACCGGCCAACGACGGCCGCCACGAGGTCTGGTACGCGATGCTCGACCTCACCGACGGGCAGGCCACCGCCGAGCTGATCCCGCTCGCGTACGACTGGAAGGCCCAGGCCGCCTCGATGCGCGCCGCCGGGCTCCCCGAAGTCTTCGTCGAGACCATCGAGACCGGCTGGTGGACCACCTGCCTGGAGATCCTGCCGCCGCGCGAGCGTTCCCGGGGCCGCTACCACCTCTACCGCTCCACCCTGCCGTCCGGGTTCACCTCAGCAGATGACGGCTGGGGCGAGGCCACACTCCACGCGCTGGAGGGCGACCGGCCGGTGGTCCCGCTGTTCGGCACCCCGTACTTCCCGTCCCGGCTGTGGATCTACACCAACTTCCACTGCAACCTGGCCTGCGACTACTGCGCGGTGGCGTCCTCGCCGAAGGCGGCCGCCCGCACCCTGCCCGCCGACACCTTCCGCGCCCTGGTCGACGAGGCCGTACAGGCCGGGTTCACCGAGCTGTACGTCACCGGTGGCGAGCCCTTCCTGCACCCTGACATCGTCGGCCTCCTCGACTACGCCTCCGCCGAGCTGCCCACCGTCGTGATGACCAATGCGATGCTGCTGCGTGGCCGGCGTGCCGGCGGCCTCGCGGATCTGGCCGGCCGGAAGCTCACTGTCCAGACGTCCCTGGACGGCGCCACCGCCCGCACCCACGATCTCCACCGCGGTTCCGGCTCCTGGCAGCGCACCATGGACGGCATCCGTCACCTGATCACCCTCGGGCTGCCCCCTCGTGTCGCCCTCACCGAAACCCCGGAGAACACCCACGAGGTCCCCGCGGTCGCCGAGCTGCTGGCCGGACTGGGCCTGCCCGCCCACCACTTCGCCGTACGCCCGCTGCTGCGCCGCGGCTTCGCCGAGAGCGGCATGGAGATCGGCGAGGACTCCAGCATCCCCGAACTGACCGTCACCGCCGACGGCCTGCACTGGCACCCCGCCGGCGCCGACCTCACCACCAGCCCCGACCTGCACCTCGCACCCGCCGGGACCCCACTCGCCACGGGCCAACAGCTCGTGACCGAACGCTTCTTCGCCGCCCGCCTCACCGACGGCAGCATGCCCCGCCCCGTCCACTGCGCCATCTGACCCGTACGAAAGGGAGACCCCCATGCAGCGCCACGTCGCGATCCTCGGCGCCGGCCCCGTCGGCCTCGACGCAGCCCTCGCCTGCGCCGACGCCGGATGGCCGTTCACCGTCTACGAAGCCGGGGAATCCGCCGCCGCCCACGTGCGGGCCTGGGGCCACGTCCGTCTCTTCACCCCGTGGGACCTCAACGTCTCCCACCGGATGCGCACGCATCTGCCGAACGCCCCCCAGGGCCGCGACTGCCCCACCGGAGCCGAACTCGCGAACCGCCTGCTCGGCCCGGTCGCCGCACTGCCCGCTCTCTCAGGCCGCATCCGGCTGAGTACCCGCGTCTCGGCCATCGCCCGCACCGGCCTGCTCAAGCATGAGCAGATCGGCACCGACCTCCGGGCCGCCGCTCCCTTCACTCTTCTGCTGGACACTCCCGAAGGCGAGGACACCGCCGAGGCCGACCTCGTCCTGGACTGCACCGGCACCTACTCCCACCCCAACACCCTGGGCCCCGGCGGTATCCCCGCCCCCGGCGAGCGCACCCTCGCCGACCGCATCACCCGCACTCTTCCGGACACCGCCGACCCTGACCGCTGGGCGGGAACCGTCCTGCTCGCCGGCGCCGGGAAGTCCGCCCAGACCGCAGCGCGCGACCTCGCCGCCCTGCCCGGCACCCGCGTCCAGTGGGCGGTGCGCAGCCCGGCACCCGACTGGGGCGCCGTACCGGACGACACACTGCCCGGCCGCCAGCACCTCGTCGACACCTCCCAGGCCCTTACCGACGGCGCCAACGAACGCGTCACCGTCCACACCGGCGCCCACATCCAGAGCCTCAGACCCGCCGGCGACCGGTTGCACGCCGCGATCGCCACCGCCGGCGGCCCGCGCGAGATCGTGTGCGACCACATCGTGGCGCTGACCGGATACACCGGCGACTCCTCCCTCTACCGGCAGTTGCAGATCCACGAGTGCTACGCCACCGGCGCCCCCATGAACCTCTCCGCCGCCCTCCTCGGCTCCGCGGGCGGCGACTGCCTCACCCAACCGTCCGTCGGCATCGAGACCCTGCGCAACCCCGAACCGCACTTCTTCATCCTGGGAGCCAAATCCCACGGGCGCCTCAACACCTTCCTGCTGCGCACCGGCTACGAACAGATCGACCAGCTCGCCGCCGCATACGCCGACGAATCAGTGCTTCTACCCGCCGGTACGTAAGCGCGGTCACATACCTTCCCCATGCACTGGTCCTAGCGTCGGCAGGGAAGGAAGACACACGCGGACAGAGAGGTCGTACACCATGGCAACCACCCTGCAGGTATCCCCCAGAGCAGCTGTCATCCCGCTGCATGCCGCATGGGGCGCCGCGGCCGGCGTCGTCGGAGGCATCGGCATGGGCATCTGGATGTCCGTCTCCAGGCCGATCATGGACACGGCGATGATCACCATGGTCGCCGGCCTGCTGGGCTCCACCAACACCGTCGCGGGCTGGCTCATCCACCTGGCCATCGCCGTCTCCTTCGGCTTGGCCTTCGGCGCGCTGCTCGGGAACTACGCCCAGAAGTTGATGCCCGCGGCCGTACTCGGACTGGGGTACGGCGTCGTGGCGTGGCTGATCGGAGCAATGTGGATCATGCCCGCCAACATGGGCATGCCGGTCTTCGAGTGGAACGCCGTCACCCGCTCCAGCTTCGGCGCGCACCTCGTCTTCGGACTGCTGCTGGGACTGGCCTACGCCTGCATCGCCTCGATGATGGGCAAGCGGCGAACGGGCTCGGCCTGAGCATGGAACCCACAGCACCGGATCCGCCCGACACCCCGGGCGCGGCACCGCGCCGGGGTGCTCCACCGGAGGTCCCCTCTTCATCCGAAGAGACACAAGACAGCGGATATGCGCCGATTGGCGAGGAAATGACCTATTGTCTGGTTGACGGCGCCGACGCCCTGGCGGCCCCGCCCTGGGGTGCGGCGCCGCCGCCCTGGGCCCCGGGCCGACGCGAGGACATAGGCCGCATGCGCGAAAGTCGTCACGAGGACGCCGACCGGACCTGGTGCCTGTCGGAGGTCGACATCTTCTGCGACCTGAACGAACCGGAGATGGCCGCCATCGCGGACGCCGCCCCGATGAGGACCTACACCGCGGGCGAGATGCTCTACTCACCGCCCCAGCCGTGTGAGGTGCTGTTCATCCTCAAGCGCGGCCGCATCCGCGTCTTCCGGGTCTCCACAGAGGGCCGCGCCCTGACCACGGCGATCATCAACCCCGGCACGATCTTCGGCGAGATGCTGGTGCTCGGGCAGCGCATGTACGGCAACTTCGCCGAGGCCCTCGATGACATCACCGTCTGTGTGATGGGCCGCGACGACGTACACCGGCTGCTTCTCTCGGACCCGAGGATCGCCGCCCGCATCACCGCGATCCTCGGCCGCCGCCTCGCCGACCTCGAACAGCGCCTGTCCGACACGGTCTTCAAATCCGTCGCCCAGCGCGTCGCCTGCACCCTGATCACCCTCATCCCACCCAGCCCGCCGACCCGGGCCCTGCGCCCGCTGGCCAGACATCCACAGGTAGCTCTCACCCATGAGCAGCTGGCCGCCCTGGCCGGGACAACCCGCGAGACCGTCACCAAGGTGCTGCGCGAACTCGCCGACCGGGGCCTACTGCGCCTGGGCCGGGGCCGCATCACCGTTCTCGAGCCTGACCGGCTGCGCGACGAGGCCGGATAGGGACGCCGCCAGCGGTATGAGGACCATCCGCCCGCGGAACCATCCCGTCGGCGACCACCTCCACTGCCGGTGACCGGTGTGTGCACGATCCGCGAACGCGTCCGGAGTTGCCTCGGGAGTCTGCTGGGAGGCATCGGTCGACGGGGGCGACAACGAGCGGGGAGCGGAACTCGAGGGTCGCGACGGTGAGGCGGACTCGGGCTCCGAGGAACATCCCGCGAGCGCGCCGAGGCACAGCAGGGCAGCGGGGATCGCATGGGGGGGGAGCCTGGGCATGCGGTGTCCTTGGCGGCTTCGGTCTCCCGGTCGTGCGGATCGAGCCCACCTGTCTGTCTCTTCCTCACCGGGACAGACGGCCGGGCCCGGCCCGGGTTGCCGCACGTGGGCCATCTCACCTGGCCCCAGGTCAGATGAGGCGTCCGCTGCGGGAGTGGTCTCGGCGGCGCTTCTCCGGCGCCGATCACTGCTCAGAGAGCCGAGCGTCCGGGCGATGTGAGGCCGTCCTCTCCACCGGCTTGGCTTCGGCAACGGGACGCGCACGGTGCGGCGGTTGAAGAGCCCGGGACATGCCCGGCGGGCGCGACGCCGTCCAAGCCGCGCGAGCCCTCGGTCAGGCAAGCGGTAATGGCGGGCGGCAGCCCGTGACGTACGCTCGGCGACGGCGTTGGAGAGACCATGGGGGCTTCGGGAGTGTTATCTGGGGCCCTGCCCGGTGAGGGTGCCGGTCAAGCTGGCCTGGTTGGGCCCGCGGCCTGCCCGGCACGCCCCACTGCACCGGTCAACGGCCTGATCGAGGCGATCGTCGTAGCGGTCAGCACAGGAGACGACCCCCGGATCCGTGTCCTGCTGGCCCAACTCGCACCGCAGGCTGACATCACGGCGCTGCTCTGGCTGCGGCAGCGCCTGTATGCGAGCGGGGGGACCTCTCCCCCGCCTCCGTGCTGAGCCGGTCAGGTGTCGAGGCGGCTGTTGGAACCGTCAGCGCCGTCGGCGTGCTCGTCGTTGAACCAGTAGTCGCCTGCCGCGAGGTATGCGGAAGGCGTGGGTGGCCTTGCGTGGCAGGGCGACGGTGACCGCCCTCATGCCGTCCTCACGGGGCACCAGCACGTGAGCGCCGGGTTGCCAGTGGTTGAAGTCACCGACCACGCTGACCGGACCCGGCGGGGTGCCGGCGGGGAGGACGAAGGTGACCTCGGCACGGTCCTTGCGGCGCTTGCGTTCCAGCATGGAGACGGCTCCTGTCCAGTGGTACGGGGCGGGGGTCTCCATCCTGACCATGGAACCGATGGCCGGCCCCTCGGCACGACGGGTGAAGGGCGCCGCGTCCCCCGTACGCACCCGCCGCCGCAATCGGCGCCTCCGGCCCGAACCCGATCCACAGGACCGTGAAACAGCCGCCCACAGGGCCCCGCCCACACACCGGCCACGGAACGGAAGGAAGCGATGACTCTCTGGTGTCAGGCCCTGCCCGCCCTCAACAACCCCGCCGCACCCGACCGGGACAAAGTCCTCGCGCGGGGCGCGGCGGCTCTCACCCGCACACGGCTCACCGGGACGGGCCATCGGCCCGACGCCGACGACGTCATCCGCATCGCTCTGTGCGAATTCCAAGTCCTCCGGTTTCCGGCACCTGCTCGAAGACAGGACACGCCGCGAGAATCCCTCCCAGGACGCGGCCCTCGCACGCGGCCAGCAGGCCCGCCGGCCACCGTCGCGGATCCCGCGGCGCAGAGGGTCGGCCCCACTGCCCGACCGGGGTACGGCCGCCCTGCTCCGCGTCGTCCCGTCGGCTGCCAAGATGGGCCTGCGGCGGCATCGACACCATGCGGGAACCCGCCGCATACTGGCTGTGAGGCCATCGGCGGCAGCCGCCGACTGCCCGGGAGGTGGCGCCGTGGACTGGTGGGTCTGGATCGTCATCGCTCTCGCGCTGCTGGCCGTGCTGGCAGGCTCGTTTCTTGCGGTCCAGGCGAGGCGGCGCGGAGGCGGGGTCATCGTGGCGGGCAAACGCCCGCGCGGCGGTAAGGGCTCGGGCCCATGAGCGGCTACGTATTGGCGAGTGACATCGCCAAACTGCCCGTCGTGACCCTCGGCGGCGATGACATCGCGCAGGTCAAGGACATCGTCTTCGACGCCGCGGGCGGCAGTGTCCGCTGCTTCACCCTGAGCGGGCGCGGGCTGCTCGCCGGCCCCCTCAAGCGAGACCTGCTGTGGAGCCGTGTCCACGCGCTCGGCCCGGACGCCGTCATGATCCATGACGAGAACGCGCTCGCCGGGGACGACCAGGCGGCCAGGGACGCCAAGTCCTCTGGAGGAGACGTCATCGGCGCCCGGATCATGACCGAGGGCGGCACCGACCTCGGCCGGATCGTCGACGTGATCATCGCGACGGGACGCCAGCCCGTCGTGGCCGGCTACGAAGTCGAATCCTCTGCGCAGGGGCATCACCGGGTCCTGCTGCCGGTCATCAAGCCCGTCGCGGTCTCCGGCGAGATGGTCGTCGTCCCGGACACCGTCGCGGAGTTCACCGCCGGAGACCTGTCCGGCTTCCCCGAAGCCGCACACGGCCTGCAGGCCCGACTCGAGCAGGAGAGCTGATGCTGTCCAGCCAGGCCACCGGCCGCCCCGTCATATCGCTGGTCTCCGCCGAGACCCTCGCCACCGTGACCGGATACGTCATCGCCCCCGCACCCGCCCGCATCGCGGCACTGACGCTCAAGTCCCACGGCTCCGGAAACCTGGTGACCTGGAACCACATCCATGCCTTCGGCCCCGACGCGGTCACCGTCCGCGCCCCGGACAAACTCCAGGACGGCAAGGAAGCCCCCCAGCCCCTGGCCGGCCACCTGAACGACCCGATCGGCAAACGGATCCTGACCGAGGCCGGACAGGACCTCGGCACCCTTGAGGACATCGACTTCGACGAGACCACCGGCCACATCCACCGGCTCATCACCGCCGACCGGGAGATCCCCGGCGAACACCTCCTCGGCGCCGGCGGCTACGCCGTCGTCATCGCCGCACCCTAGGTGATCGAGGCAGCTCGGCATCGGCGATTCTCGGGGCGATCCCCGCGGACGGCTGCCGCGGCGCGCGATGCGGTGAGCCCTTCAGCAGGTCCTCGGCCTTCACGTACGGTGCGGCGGCGAGGGAGTCCAACTCCGTCTTCACACACTGATGTTGGACTCCCTCTCCCATGCGTGCAGCCGATGCCGCGCAGTCGATCGGTCAGACGTGCAGGGTTCCGTCGAGGACGGTGACCGCGTGCCCGGTGAGATGGACGCGGTCACCGTGCACGGCGGTCCTGACCAGCCCGGTGCGCGCGGATACCTGTAGGCCGGTGAGCCCGTCGCGGCCGATCCGTGTCGACCAGTAGGGGGCCAGTGCGGTGTGGGCGCTGCCGGTTACCGGATCCTCGGAGATGCCCTCGGCGGGTGAGAAGAAGCGGGAGACGAAATCGTACTCCAGGCCGGCACCGGGCGCCGGGGCGGTGATGATGACGCCACGCAGATCCTCGCGGCGGGTCACGTCGGCCATCGCGTCGAGGTCGGGGGTCACGGCCCGGACGGTGGCCTCGTCGGGCAGGACGGTCAACAGATCGCGGAGCGCACCGGTGCGGAAGGTGGCCTCCGGCTTTACTCCCAGGGCCTCCGGCAGGCCTTCCGGTACTGGTACTTCGGTGCCGGGTGCGGCCGGGAAGTCGAGGGTGATGCTGCCGTCCTCCTGCGTGTGCGCGGTGAGGATGCCGCTGAACCGGCTGCGGAAACGCAGTGCGCCGACAGCCCCTCGCTCCCGGCGCAGTGTGTGCGCCGTGGCCAATGTGGCATGGCCGCACAGGTTGGTCTCGACGAGCGGGGTGAACCAGCGGATCTCCCAGTCGGCGCCGTCACCGACGGGGAGCTGCCGCGCGAAGGCGGTCTCCGAGTGGTTCAGTTCGGCAGCTACCCGCTGCATCCAGGCATCTTCGGGCCAGGCTTCGGCGTCGAGCAGGCATACGCCCGCAGGGTTACCGGCGAAGGGACGGTCAGTGAAGGCGTCTACGACGTGGATACGCATTCGGCGAATGTATCGACGCCAATCACAGCTAAGCGAAGTCCAATTCGAGAGAAGTGGACTTCTTATCCGTCCGGAGCCCCCACCCGCACCTCAATCTGTGACGTGAAGACCGGCGACAGGTGGACGAGTTGGTACGAAATGACCTCCGCGCCCGCCTGCGATCACTGGCCCCTCGAAGTCGATGATCCAGAGGCCACACCGGGGGAACCTGCTCGCCCACGCGACCTCCGCCCGGTGGCGAGTCCCCTCGCGGAGAGCACTCCGGATCCTCGGTGGCAGGCACGCCGGCCCCGGCGCCAGGGGATTGGCGCCGGGGCCGGAGCATGCAGTCACAGCGGCGTTAGGGTTTCCGGGACAGGCCATACGGCAAGCTGCACCCTTGGGGGCGAATCGGTATGGGACACGGAGCGCGGAAGCAGCTGGCGGAGCTGCTCGACGTCGTACAGCGGCGTGGGGACTTCAGCACCCGGATCGAGATGTCGGCCCGCGCGCTGCGCATCGAGGTTGACGGGGTGGGGGCGCTGCCGCTGCCGCTGCGTGCCCCGGTGACCAGGAAACTGATCGCGCAGGCCCGGCAGGCGTCCTTCGGCCGTGGCGAGCAGACCTTGTCCGACACCAGCGTCCGCGACACCTGGGAGATCACCCCGGACCGCATCACGCTCGGCGGCACTGACTGGGACCGTACCCTGGGCGGCGTCCTCGACGGTGTCCGCACCGCGCTCGGTCTGCCGCCCGCCATCGTCCTACGGGCTGAGCCGCACGCACTGCTTGTCTACGGCAAGGGCCAGTTCTTCCTGCCGCACCAGGACTCCGAAAAGGACGACTCCATGGTGGGCACCCTGGTCGTCTCGCTGCCCTCGCACCACACGGGCGGCGAACTCGTCGTCTCGCACGCCGGCCGCAGCGTCGTCCACCAGGCGTCGAGGGAGAAGCTGACCTTCGCGGCCTTCTACGCGGACTGCCTGCACGAGGTCAAGCCCGTCAAGTCCGGCTACCGTGTCACCCTCACCATGAACCTCCTCGCCGAACGCATCCGCCCGGCCGGCGAGGACGACGGGGACCCGGTCGCCCACCTGGCCCACTGCCTGACCGAACACTTCACCGAACCGGCCGAAGAGCGCTACGCCTACGGCCGCCAGAAGGCCGCGCCCCCGAACCGCCTCGTGTACCTCCTCGACCATGAGTACACCCAGCGCGGCCTGGACTGGGACCGCCTCAAGGGCTCCGACACCACCCGCACCGCCCTGCTCCGCCAGGCCGCCGCAGAGGCGGACTGCGAAGCGGTCCTCGCATTGGCCGAGGTGAAGGAGACCTGGGACGCGCATCCGCCGTACGACCGCTACTACGGCGAGGTTGAGCACTACGACGACTGCGAGGACGAGGAGTGCGAGGGTGAATGCCTCCTGGACCCCGACGGGGAACCTGGCGCCGAGCGCCGCCGCAGCGGCGACTTCGCCAACTACGAGCTGAACGACCTGATCGACGACGAGATCACGCTGAGCTGGTGGACCCGCCCGGACGGCACCGGCGGCGAGCAGATCAACCTGCCCGTCGCGTACGCCGAGGTGTGCGCCACCACCGAGACCAAGGACCTGACGCCCTACCAGTCCGAGTACGAGGGCTACATGGGCAACTACGGCAACACCCTCGACCGCTGGTACCGACGGGCCGCCGTGGTCCTGTGGCCCCGGCAGCGCTCGTTCACGGCCCGCGCCGAGGCCGGCTCCGAGGGCGCGCTGCACGAAATTCAGGGCCACCTGGATGCCGGGAACCTCGACCGGGCGCGCACGCTCGCCCGGTCTCTCGCCCCGTTCTGGAAGCACCACGGTTCGGGCGAGGCGGCCGTAGCGCTATTCGCCACCGCCCTGCCCGTCGCGGTGGGACTACGGGAAGCGGACACTGCCACGATGCTCCTCGCGCCTTTCGGGGTGGAGACCCTGGGCGAGCGGCACGCCCCGGGTCTCGCGGCAGCGGCCGCATGGTACGGACGGACGTGGGCCCACACGGCCGTCAGCAGCTGGTTCGGCACGGTTGGCGCGTACACCGGGGCCGACCGCGCGGCGTGGCTCGAATCGCTGCCCAGCCTGTGCACCGCGCTGCGGGCCGCCGACGGCGACGGGGACGCGATCGCCTCGCCGCTGACCGAGGGCGCCTGGCAAGCAGTCGAGCAGCAGCTCACCAGCTGGCTCGGCGTAGGCCGCGAGACGGAGCGCCGCACAGGCATGGAGCGGCTCGGCGCATCACTGGCCCGCGTTCTGCAGGCGGCAGGGCCCGAGACCGCCGCCACCATCGCCGCCACGCTGCGCGGCCAGCCGGACACCGCCCTCGAATGCCTGCTCCCCGCCCTGCGCACCGCGGCCCGCCAGCCGACGACCATACGCGACGGCGCACCCGCCGCCCGTGCCTTCCAGACCCTCGCCGACCACTGCGAGGACCGGCTCACCGCGGCCCTCGCCCGCCCCGTGCGCGCGGCCGACGACTGGTCCCTTACCCCGGCTGGGACATGTCGGACTGGCTGCGGGCTGTGCCCCGACTTGGACGCCTTCCTCACCTCCCGTACCCGCCACGTCATGGAGTGGCCGCTCGCGAAGGACGGACGCCGCCACCTCCACAGCCGCATCGACCAGGCCGGCCTGCCCGTCTCTCATACCACCCGGCGCCAGGGACGCCCCTACGTCCTGGCCCTGGCCAAGACAGACGCCGTCTTCACCCGCGAACAGGCGACCCGCACCCGCGCCGAGACCGAACTGGCGTGGCTGCGGTACAACTGGACCCGGTCGCGCGGCTGAGAGGTGCGGGCAGCGCGCGGAGCCTCTTCCTGAGTCAAATCGAGCGGTTGTGGCGTATCTGCGTCCTTGGGTGCGGATGATGTTGGGTGTGGATGACTGGGTCGGGTGGGATGATCCCGCCGAGCTACGGGTTCGGCTGGATATGGCGCTGGAGGAAATCGCCGGGCTGAGCGAGGAGAACAGACGCCTTCGTGCTCTCCTCGGCCCGCTGGCGGACTCCGTGCCGGCCCACGACGCCGATCCCGAGGACGGCCCAACCGGCCGCGCACCCGCCCCGGACGGGTTGCCGCCGCAGATGCTCTCGTCATCGGGACTGCCGTACGCCGATGGGTCATCGGGCGGACAAGAGAAGCTGGCGCTGTTCCGGTCGCTGTTCGTCGGCCGGTCCGATGTGTTCGCCCGGCCCTGGACCAACAGCAAGGGACGCTCGGGGTGGAGCCCGGCAACCGAGAAGCCGCCGTGGGAACTGCGCGAGGGCGAGGAGCGGGCCCTCCTCACACTGTCGGACCAGGCACTGTTCGACCATCTGACGATGCCTGAGCCGGGCATGGACAAGAAGTTCGAGAAGCTCCACGCGGGCCTGTACCCGCTGCTGCCGGATGACACCTGCCAGCTCCTCGCATGCGACTTCGACAAGGGAGATTGGCGCGGGGACGCAGCCGCGTACTACGAAGCCTGCCAGGCCGCCGGCGTTCCGGCCTCGATCGAGGTGTCCCGCTCAGGGCAAGGTGCGCACGTGTGGACGTTCTTCAGCGCGCCGGTGGCGGCCGTGCTGGCCCGCGACCTCGGCGCCGCGTTGCTCCGGGACGCCATCAGCTCCCGCAAACAGATGTCGCTGGCCAGCTTCGACCGGTTCTTCCCCGCTCAAGACCTACTGCCGACGAAGGCCAAGGGGGACGCCAGCTTCGGGAACCTGATCGCGCTCCCGCTGAACGGTCTTCGACGCCGGCGCGGCACCACGCTCTTCCTCGACCCGGCGACATGGGAGCCCTTCGCGGACCAGTTCGCCTACCTCTCCCAGATCCGGCGTCTTACCCCCGCAGAGGTCGAGGCCCTGGTTGAGGATCTCGGCCCGGTGGAGATCGGCCCGGCCCCCACGACCGCTGCCCTGCCGCCCAAACCACGACGCGGGGCCCTGGGCAAGGCACCCGAGACCGTCGAGGCCAGGCTCGGGGCCATGCTGTCAGTGGCCACGGCAGGTCTGCCCGCACCGCTCCTCGCGGCGCTCAAGCATCTGGCCAGCCTCCACAACCCGGCCTTCTACAAGAAGCAGGCCCTGCGCTACTCGACGTTCGGCACACCCCGGTTCGTGACCTGCTTCGACGCGACCGACCCGATGTGGCTGCGGCTGCCCCGGGGACTGCGCGATGAAACGGCGGCGCTGGTCGCCTCCGCCCACGGGACACTCCAGGTCACCGATGAACTACCCACCCACGAGCCGATCTCCGCCACGTTCACAGGAGTGCTGACACCCGTTCAAAACGAGGCACTCGCCGCACTGCGGGACCACCCGACCGGAGTGCTGGTCGCCCCACCCGGCACCGGCAAAACGGTCCTGGCCTGCGCGATGCTCGCCGAAGTCGGACAGCCTGCCGCGATCATCGTGAACAAGGCCGAACTGCTCGCCCAGTGGCGCCAGCGCCTGGACACCTTCCTCGAGCTCGGCGACGGGCAAGCCGTCGGGTCACTGGGTGGCGGCAAGGACCGCCGCGGTGGTGTCGTAGACCTGTTCATGCTGCAGAGCCTGTCCCATCGCGACGCCCCCGCCGGACTCCTGGACGCCTACGGACTGGTCATCGTCGACGAATGCCACACCATCGGCGCACCGTCGGCAGCCGCGGCGGTCAACGATGTACCGGTGCGGCTGTGGCGAGGGCTGTCGGCGACGCCCTACCGGGCGGACCAGATGGACGCGGTCATCACCATGCAGTGCGGCCCGATCCGCCACGAGATCCCCGACCAGACCACCTTCGCCAAACACCTGATCGTGCACCGGACCGACTTCACCACTAACGAAGTCGGCAACGACGGTGTCTCCTTCCAGGCCCTGTACGGAGAACTCGCCACCGACCCGGACCGCAACGCCCTGATCGCCGCCGATATCGCCGACGCCGTACGGCGCGGGCGCCACAGCCTCGCTTTGAGCAACCGCATCGAACATCTCCATCGTCTCGACGAAGCCCTCCGCGCCCTCGGCATCACCCCGATGCTGCTGCACGGCGGCCTCCCGCCGGCGGAGCGCAGCGTGGTCCGCACCGCGCTGGACACCGACGACGGCACACCGCTCGTCCTCCTGGCCATCGACAAAGTGGCCGGCGAGGGATTTGACGCCCCTCGGCTCGACGCCCTCTTCCTCGTCAGCCCGTTCAAGTTCAAGGGCAAGAGCATCCAGCAGGTCGGCCGGGTCATGCGTGAACTGGAGACAGGGAAGGCGGACGTGGAGGTCCACGACTACGTTGACTCTGAGGTCTCCCGGCTGGAGAGCATGCACCACTACCGGCGGCGTGTTCTGGAACGCAAGGGCTTCACCCTCAGGACCGCACCCTCGGACAGCCCGCCCGCCCAGGCCGCCCCGGTTCAGGCCGGGCCAGCGGGGCGGCCAAGCGTCTCGGAAGTCCGCGCCTGGGCCCGGGACCAAGGCCACAACGTCTCCGACCGAGGCCGACTGCGCGCCGAGCTCTGGACAGCCTGGCATGCCGCGCAACCTCAGTCTCCGCCGTGATAGGGAGGGGAGGGCGCCGGCCGATGCGCTGCCGCGGCGGACCCGCAACCAGGGCGGAGTCGACGAACGCTTCAGGGAAGGGAGGACGCCGGGTAACAGCAAGCGAACCGGGACGCGGCGCAGCACCCCACGAAGAGGGTCCATCCGTCTACGAGCTGGGCCGCCAACAGCCGCCCTCCGGGTGCAGCGCCCCGCGCCCCCAAGTTTCGGGAACGAGGTCGGCTGTGCTGCCCCGGCTACTGCCAGAACACCTCGTCGATCACGATCTGCGGATCGGGGGAACGAGGGGTGAAGTGGTAGCGCAGCCACCCCCGCCCACGGCCGAAGTACAGAACGTGCATCCCGCCGGGCCGGGTGGACTGCACCGGTTCGACGCTCATGCTCGACGGAAGATCAAGGTCGCTGTCGATCCCCCGGAAGTACGGGTCCTTCGCGGTGACGAGTTCGGCACGTGCGGCCAGGAGCGCCTCGCGGCCATCCGCGGGGAGAGTATCCCGAGTCTCTTCGGCTTCCTTCGACCAGTCGGCCTGCCATGGCGGACCCATGAATTCGCCGCTCACTGCCCGGGTTCCGCCTTGGCTGCCGCGCGCCTAAGCCGTCCGGCCTCTTCGATCATCTCTTTGGCACGGGCGTAGTCCGACTCCTTGCCGGCCGCGTCCTCAAGAGCGTGCACCTCGGCCTCAAGCCGGGAGTCGCGTGCCAGCGCGTACTCGCCCCACCAACGGGCCAAGAAGGCAGGAACCGGCGCCAGGTCGTAGGCATCAGCGATATCGCGCCGCCAATGCCGGTCAAAATCGACGAGAAGCTTCGGCGCGTGCTCCGCGATCGCGATACGCAGGGCTCTGGGAGTTCGCTCCGGCATGGGAGGGATCCCCGACTGCCGTGGTCCGTCATGGACCGGCTGTGCACTCATATCGTCCTCCTCGCTGGGTGCCGCCAGCCTATCCACCTGGGGCAGCGCAGCGGATCGACCAAATTCTGATCGTTCGGAGTGCCATAGCTCGAAACTACTACGCTGCCACCATATACGCGCCCCGCGGTGCTCCGGGCAAGCGATCGGGCCAGGCACGAGGTCACGCAGACGCTGGCGCGGTTTTCCCCTGGAGGAACCCGCAGGCACCCCAGGCGAGCAGCGGCAGGCCAGGGTCCGGGTCCCGGCCTGGAACATGAACACTACTGCTGCACCGTCCAGCGGCGTTGATCGCTCGCTGGGATGGATCAGTTGAGCAGGGTGCGGTGGCGGAGGAGGAAGCCGGCTTGGCCGTATGTCTGGAGCTTGATCACTTTCGCCTTGGTGTTGACGCCTTCGGTTCCGCCGTTGTGGAACGGGAGGGTGAGGCCGTTCGCCCACAGGGACGCGGACTTCGCCACGGCCCTCAGCCCGACGATGTCGAACCGCGCCGGGTGCGAGGGCGCGATGGTCTGGGTGCACACCTTCGAAGCGGCCCCGGCCTCGCACTCCGCGGAGGGGGCGTACGTGAGCAGTCGCGGTCCGCAGGCTGCGGGGGGTGTCTCTATGTCTTTCGTCAAGGACGTGGTGCCGGGTATGAGGCTGTTTGGGATGGTCATGCGGCGAGGGTGACGGCGAGGACTCTGGACTCGTAGAAGGTGCCGTCTCGGAGCATGGCGAACAGGACGCTGATGCGTTGGCGGGCGAGGCGGAGGAGGGCTTGGGTGTGGGTTTTGCCGCGGGCTCTTTGTCGGTCGTAGTAGGTGCGGGAGGCCGGGTCGGCGTTCATGCAGGCGAAGGCGGAGAGGAACATGGCCCGTTTGAGCTGCCGGTTTCCTCCTCTGGGTGCGTGTTCGCCGTGGATCGAGGTCCCGGACGACTTGGTTGTGGGGGCGAGGCCGGCGTAGGAGGCGAGGTGGGCGGCGCTGGGAAAGCCGGTGCCGTCGCCGACGGTGACCAGCAGGACGGCGGCGGTCCTGACCCCGACTCCCGGCATCGAGGTCAGGACCGGGTGAAGAGGGTGAGCCTCCAGCAGGGTGCTGATCTGGGCTTCCAGGGCCCGGCGCTGTTCCTGGACGGCCGCGAGCGAGCGGGCCAGGGAGGGCACGACGATGTCGAGGGTGCCGGTCCCCGGCACGACGACGGTCTGCTCGTCGAGCGCGTCGAAGACGTCGTCGATCAGCCGCGCGGCCATGCGCGGAGCCTTGGGCCGGATGAGTTCGACGAGTCTGCGGCAGCCGGCCTTTCGCAGTGCGCCCGGGGAACCGTGACGCTCCAGGAGCCAGGTGACGGCCTGGTGGTCGAGGCGGGGGCCCAGGACGCGCTCCAGGCTGGGGTGGAACTGGGTGAGCAGGCCGCGTATCCGGTTGGACGTGCGGGTGGCCTCGGCCGCGAGGTCCTGGTCGAAGCCCACCAGGACGGTCAGTTCGGCGGTGATCTCGTCGGTGAGTTCCAAAGAGCGCAGGGTGTGCGGCAGGGTGCGGGCCGCGTCCGCGATCACCGCCGCGTCACGCGCGTCGGTCTTCGCCTCGCCCGGATACAGGTCGGCGATTCGCCGCATTGCCAGGCCGGGCAGGTAGGCGACCTGGCAGCCGGCGTCCCGGGCGACGGCCAGTGGAAGAGCGCCGATGGAGGCGGGCTGGTCCACGATCACCAGAACGGTGCCGAATTTCGCGGTCAGCTTGTCGAAGACGGCCCGCAGCTTCGGCTCACTGTTGGGCAGTTGCTTGTCGAGGACCTTCTTACCGGCCGGGGTGAGCCCATGGCCGTGATGGGCACTCTTGCCGACGTCCAGGCCGAGGAACACGCCCACGTCTTCGGTATCGAACATCACGCCCCTCCAGGCGGGTTGAACGTGCCGGCCTCGGCATGGGTGTCGTACGCGCGCATCCACGCTATGCAGACCTGCCGCCCGTACGCGGCACCGCGCCACCGCACGCGCGGTGATCGCCCAGCTCGAAGGACTCGTACTCTTCGCGAAGCTCCGTAACGACCCCTCCGTCCTCGACACCCTCTGGCCCGACACGCTCCTGCTCCTCGGAACGAGCCCCGGCCGATCCGACACAGACGCCCCCGACTCGCACCCGACCACGGTGGCCGCGCCCCAAGGCAGCGGCAATCCAACAACCACTGCGGGCCTCAAACGAGCCCTCGGACACGGGCGACAACACCGCCGTCCGACGCGCGTCGCAATGGCGCCCGCGAGAGGGCCGGACGCCCAGGCAAGCGGTCCCTGGCCAGGGACCGGGGAAGCACTACCGGCGCTCCCACTCGCGCCGATCCGGCGGTCACGACCCCGGCCGTGACCGCGGCGGCGCGCGGTAGCGGCCAAGGTAACCCGACCCCTGCGGTGCCCAAGGCGAGCGCAATCAGCCCAGCCAGGAATACTGCCGTTGAAGCTCGCTTCGCTTGGTTTGCCATAATTACTCCCGAATCGCAGGGCCGACCGACCTGAATGGAATGGTCAGCCGACCCTTAGCCGTGCAGGTCGTCGACTACGTCAGCAGGTCATTCACCAACGCCACGACCGCGATTTCCTGTGACTGTGGAACCACGTGCCGGACGCTATGAGTGTCGTCGCGCCGGACTTGAGGTCCGCGGTGAGTTCGATCCGCCGCAGCGGGCCGAACTCCTCCAGCTCACGGGTGCCCGTCTCGCCCGGGTCCTCCGGGCGGAGCGATCGTCCTCGCCTTCGGCGGCGCGCCCGGCGACCTCGAGCCCGCCGACTGGCGCCACGTCGACGACGAGGTCCCCACCCGCCACCTCGGCCCCGAGCGCCGCCAGGTGGGGATGTTCAGCTGGTGCATCCACCTGCCGGTAGGAGTGAGCGGGAACCGCGGGCTCGGTTGCGGGGCGGCGCTCCAGGCACGGTCCCGGGCGAGTCGGCGTTCGAGGTCCCCGTAGTAGGGGGCCCGGTACACGTCGGCGGCGGTCAGTTGGATCCGGCCTTGCGCAGTCGGGTCGGTAGGTGAAGGACGGTGAGGGAGTCTCCGCCATGGACGGGTCGGCCTTGGAGCGGTGTCCGTTCCTCTCCTCCACGGCGGCGAAGCGCGCAGCCAGCGCGGGCTGAAGCTGCGCGGCGCGGACGAGCGCCGACCGTGACGCCAGGACGCAGAGACGCAGCCGCCTGAAGATTCGGTTGTATGTAGCGAGCAAGAGGCTGACCCTGATGGCGGCGGCCCCCTGGATGTAGCCCGGCGGGCTCGAGTCCCCCTCGGCGGCTGACAGAGAGGCGATAGCTCACGGCGCCCCTGGTTGACCGAACGGTCCCGGATCTGGAGCTCCATCGCAGCCGTCTCCCATCCGTCCCCCATGGGAGACGGATGGGAGAAAGATCTTCCCAATCAGGGCTAGCTAAGGCTAAGTGAGGCTAGGTGAGACTGGGTTTCGGAGCGAATAGAAGCAGGCAGGGCCCCGACCTGGCCTTATGTCGAAAGCGTCGTTGATCCAGACGATCACGTGTACCCCTCTCGCGATGGCTCGCCTCCGCGGCCCCCAGTGGGCTTGCCCGCACCACCCTGCCACGGAAACCCGGTTATCAGCCGAGTGCTTATCCTCAAGGTCACAGCCGTGCCCCAGACCTGCGGAGGTATCCCCGTCGTGCCCCACACCCGCCGCCCGTCCGCGCCCCGTTACGGCAACCGGCCGACGATGAAGGACGTGGCGGCCCGCGCGGGCGTGGGTCTGAAGACGGTGTCCCGGGTGGTCAACGGCGAGCCGGGGGTCACGCCCGACACCGAACGGCGCGTCCGGGAAGCCATCGACGCGCTCGGCTTCCGCCGCAACGACAGCGCCCGCGTGCTCCGCAAGGGCCGTACCGCCAGCGTGGGCCTGGTGCTTGAGGACCTCGCCGACCCGTTCTACGGTCCGCTGAACCGCGCGGTCGAGGAGGTCGCCCGCGCGCACGGAGCGCTGCTCATCATCGGCTCCAGCGCCGAGAACCCCGACCGGGAGCGGGAGTTGGCGCTCGCGCTGTGCGCGCGCCGGGTGGACGGGCTGATCGTGATCCCGGCCGGGGACGACCACCGCTATCTGGAGCCGGAGATCCGGGCGGGGGTGGCCACGGTGTTCGTGGACCGCCCGGCCGGCCGGATCGAGGCGGACGTGGTGCTCTCCGACAGCTTCGGCGGCGCACGGGACGGCGTGGCCCACCTGATCGCCGGCGGCCACCGCCGGATCGGCTTCATCGGCGACCACGCGCACATCCACACCGCCACCGAGCGCCTGCGCGGCTACCGCGCCGCGATGGCGGACGCGGGCCTTCCGGTGGCTGGATCCTGGGTGTCGCTCGGCTCCACCGAACCGGAGCGGGTACGCGCCGCCGCCCGCTCGCTGCTGACGGGCCCCGACCCGGTGACGGCCGTCTTCGCCGGCAACAACCGTGTGACGGTGACGGTGGTACGGGTGCTGGCCGAGCGGACGCCGCCGGTGGCCCTGGTCGGCTTCGACGACTTCGAACTCGCCGACCTGCTGCGCCCCGGCGTGACGGTGGTAGCCCAGGATCCGGCCACCCTCGGCCGGGTCGCCGCCGGCCGCCTCTTCCACCGCCTCGCCGGGGCCACCCTCCCCCCGGCCCGCACGGAACTCCCGACCCGCCTGATCCCCCGGGGCTCGGGGGAGATCGCCCCGCCGGCCGTCTGATCCTCACCGGATCAGCGTCCGCAGTACGGGTACGGCCGCCCCGGCGGCGGCCAGCCCGGCGAGCACGGCCAGGGCGGTGGGGGTACCCCCCAGCCGGGCCAGCCCGCCGACGACCAGGCCGATGAGCACGGAGATGACGAGCACGACGGCGGCGTGCAGGGACAGGAACGGCGGATCGGTGTCCGGCGGTGGTGTGGTCATGCCTCGATTCCACTCCCCGTCAGGCCGCCCACCAGCACGGACGGAACGAGCCCGGCCACAGCGGAGCACCGCCGAACCCACCGGGAACGGCCGGGGAGTTCGACGGAACGCCCCCACTCATTCCCTGCCGCCCCCGCCGACACCCGCTACCCTTCAGGGCCGTTCGAAGAAATTCCGTGGAGTTCCGCGAAGTTCGGTCCCGTTCCGCGAAGTTCACCTGCGGACCCCCGTCGACGTTCTACCGTGTTCGCCATGACGCCGCAGTCCACCGGCACGTTCGACGAAGAACTGGCCGCCTTCGCCGCCGATCTGCGCCGCCTGCGGATCGAGCGCGGCAAGCCCTCGTACCGCGACCTCGTCGCCCGCGCGGAGAGGTCCCGCACCGGGATCCAGCTGTCGATGGCCACCCTCAGCGACGCGTTCAACGGCAAGCGCCTCGTCAGGCTCGACACCCTGATGGCCCTGGTCCGGATCCTGCGCTCCTACGACGAGTTCGGCGGCGAGACCCCGGTCCCCGGGCACAACGCCCCGGAGCTCGCCCCCTGGCGCCGCCGGTGGCAGGCGATCGCCGCCGTCCAGTCCGGACCCCCGGCCGGGGAACGGCCGACGGCCGTCGCGACACCGGCACCCGCCCCCGCCGTCTCTCCGTACGCGTTGCGCTTCCGGCTGGTCGGACACCCGGGCCCGGTCCGGCATCTGGCCTTTCCCGCCGACGGAAGGCAGTTGGCGGCGGCCGCGGACGGGGACGCGGTGCTGCTCTGGAACACCGCCACCGGGCTGCCGTACAAGTACCGGGGCCGGATCGAGGACCTGGGACCGGTGGCGTTCGCCCCCGATGACTCCCTGATGACGGTGAACAACGCGGACACGCGCAGCGTCTCGCTGTGGGATCCGGTGCTCAGGACACGCCGCAAGACGGCCCTGGAGAGGAGCCACCACCAGGGCATCGCCCGGCTGGCGCACTCACCGGACGGGCGCCTCCTGGTGAGCGTGGACACCGCGGGATCGGCCCGGGTCTGGTACGCGGCCGGGCACGTCCGCGTGCCGTCCGCCTTCGACGGCCTTCCCGGCCGTGTCACCGCCGTCGGCTTCACCTCCGACGGCCAGGTGCTCGCCCTCGTGGACGACGGCGAGGGGGTCCGCCTGTGGGAGGTGTTCGGCGCGCAGCCGCTGAGCGCGCCGCTGGCCGGTCAGCCGGTCGACCCGGACACGGCCGCCTTCTCCGCGGACGGCCGGGTGCTCGCCACCGCCGGGCGCGACGGTTCGCTGCTGCTGCGGGACACCGCCACCGGCCTGCCGCTGGCCCCGCGGCCGGCCCCGCGTACCGGAAGGATCGGCGCCCTCGCCTTCTCCCCCGACGGGCTGCTGCTCGCCGTCGCCTCCGACGACGGGGCCGTACACCTCGTGGACACCGCCGGCGGCCGTCCCGCCGGGCCCGCGCTGACCGGACACCGGCAGCCCGTCCACGCCGTGGCCTTCTCCCCGGACGGCGCCCTGCTGGCGACGGGCTCCCACGACACCACGGTGCTGCTGTACGAGCGCCAGGCGCCGCCGGTCCCCGATCCCGCGGTCGACTCCGCCCCCGCCTGCGACTCCGCCACCGTCGCGGCGCGGGCCCTGGCGGTGCTGGCCGGGGCCGGGCGGCCCGTGGCCCTGCCCCCGCTGACCTCGGACGGGCCCCTGGTCCGGATCGCCTTCTCCCCCGACGGACGGACTCTGGCGGTGACCGCCCGCTCCCAGCAGGTGCTGTTCCGGGACGCGCTGACGGGGCGGCCCGCCTGCGAGCCGATCACCAGCCCGCCGGTCCTGCCCTTCGGGCTGCTCTACGCCCCCGACGGGCGGCTGTTCGTCACCCCGGCCGCGAGCTCGGCGGCGATCCCCTGGGACCCCGGCACGGCCCGGCCCGCGGGCGAGCCGCTGACCGGCCACAGCGGTCCGGTGATGGGTCTGGCGCTGTCCGCCGACGCACGGCTGCTGGCCACCGCCGGCGCGGACGGCAGTCTGCGGCTGTGGGAGACGGCCACGGGAAAGCCTGCCGGCGGCCGGTTCCCGGGGCACGCGGAGGACGCCTTGGGTGTCGCGTTCTCCCCGGACGGCCGCCGTCTCGTGGGCGCGTACCGGGACGGGACGGTGCGCGTGTGGGACGTCTCCGGCCCCAGGGAACTGACGCACAGCCAGGTCCTGCACGGACACGGGGGCCCGGTGTGGTCGGTGGCCTTCTCGCCCGACGGCAGGGTACTGGCCACCGCCTGCCAGGACGGCGCCGT
The DNA here is from genome assembly GCF_003721495.1 of Streptomyces sp. ADI95-16. NCBI lineage: Bacteria > Bacillati > Actinomycetota > Actinomycetes > Kitasatosporales > Streptomycetaceae > Streptomyces > Streptomyces sp. ADI95-16. The sequence goes on from NZ_CP033581.1 coordinate 1,653,338, forward strand.
ACGGCTGTGGGACCCGCGGACGAACAAGCCGTTCGGGGACCCGCTGACCGGGCACGGCGAGTCGGTCAACGATCTGGTGTTCACACCGGACGGCGGCTTCCTGGCCACCGTCGGGGCGGACGGCGCTCTGCGGCTCTGGGACCCGGCGGTCGGGCGCCCCGTGGGCGAGCCGCTGACCGGTCACTCGGGCTCCGTGTCCGGGGTCGCCTGCTCCCCCGACGGCAGCCTGCTCGCCACGGTGGGCGAGGACGGCACGCTGCGCCGCTGGGTCTTCGGCCCCCGGTAGCGCGCCGGGGCCCGGCCGGGATCCCCCCGGCCGGGCCCCGGCGGTCAGGCGGTCAGACCTTCGCGGTCAGCGTCGCCGAGCGGCGCGGGATCGCGAACGCGTCCAGTTCGGCGCGGGTCAGGCCGGTGAGGGCGGTGACCTCGTCGGCGCCGACCGCGCCGCAGTCGAGGCCGCGGACCAGATAGCCGGCCAGGGCCTTCGCCGTGGCGGGCTCGTCCATCACGTCGCCCTCGATCTTCGCCACGTACGCCTTCAGGCGGGCCGCGGCGGTCTCCAGGCCCTCGCGGTAGAAGGTGAACACGGCCGCGTAGCGGGTCGGCAGGTGCGCCGGGTGCATGTCCCAGCCCTGGTAGTAGGCGCGGGCCAGGGCCCGGCGGGTGAGGCCGTAGTGCAGCTTCCAGGCCTCGTGGACGTGCTCGGTGGTGCCGATGGGCAGCACGTTCGTCGAGCCGTCGGAGACCCGTACGCCGGTGCCCGCGGCCGCGACCTGCATGATCGCCTTGGCGTGGTCGGCGGCGGGGTGGTCGCTCGACTGGTAGGCGGCGGAGACGCCGACGCAGGCGCTGTAGTCGAAGGTGCCGTAGTGCAGGCCCGTGGCACGGCCCTTGGACGCCTCGATCATGCGGGCGACGGTCGCGGTGCCGTCGGAGGCCACGATCGACTGGCTGGTCTCGATCTGGATCTCGAAGCCGATCCGGCCCGGGCGCAGGCCGCGGGTGGCCTCGAAGGCCTCCAGCAGCTCGACGAAGGCGCTGACCTGCTCGGCGTACGTGACCTTGGGGAGGGTGAGGACCAGCCCGTCGGGGAGGTCGCCGTGCTCCAGCAGGCCGGAGAGGAAGATGTCGGTCGTGCGGATGCCGCGGTCGCGGACGTTGGCCTCCATGCACTTCATGCGGATGCCCATGTACGGGGCGTTGGTGCCGCTCGCGAAGGCCTCCGAGACGAGGCGGGCGGCGCGGGCCGCGGCCTGGTCCTCCTCCTCGTCGGAGCGGACGCCGAAGCCGTCCTCGAAGTCGACGCGGAGGTCCTCGACGGGCTCGGTGGCCAGCTTGGCGCGGACCCGGTCGTAGACGGGTGCGGCCAGCTCGTCGCCGATGCCGAGGACCCGGGCGAAGGTGGCGGCGTCCGGGGCGTGCTCGTCGAGGGCCGCGAGGGCCTGGTCGCCCCAGGAGCGGATGGTGCCGGCGGCGAAGACGTCACCGGGGACGTAGACGGTGTGGATGGGCTGGCGGGTGCCGGGGTCGCCCGGGTAGTGGCGCGCGAGTTCCGCGTCCACCGGCGCGAGGGAGGCGCTGATGCCCTCGCTGACCGCGCCGGCGAGGCTCGTCGCCACCTTCTCCTGCTGACCCATCGTGCACTCTCCTCTTTTTCCGCTTCACGGAAGGCTAGATCCGCATAGCAGAATTTAGTGATGAGTACATTGTCTAGTCAATGGTTGCAGGAAACACCTCGGGGCCGCGTGGTGAGTGTCACCACGCGGCCCCGAGTCACAGCATCGACGCAGGTCAGCCCTTGCGGGCCTTGATCTCGCCGGTCAGCTGGGGGACGACCTCGAAGAGGTCGCCGACCACGCCGTAGTCGACCAGGTCGAAGATCGGGGCCTCGGCGTCCTTATTGATGGCCACGATGGTCTTCGAGGTCTGCATGCCGGCCCGGTGCTGGATCGCGCCCGAGATGCCGGAGGCGATGTACAGCTGCGGGGAGACCGACTTGCCGGTCTGGCCGACCTGGTTGGTGTGCGGGTACCAGCCGGCGTCCACGGCGGCGCGCGAGGCGCCGACGGCGGCACCGAGGGAGTCCGCGAGCTCCTCGATGAGGTGGAAGTTCTCGGCACCGTTCACGCCGCGGCCACCGGAGACCACGATCGCGGCCTCGGTCAGCTCGGGGCGGCCGGTCGACTCGCGCGGGGTGCGGGAGACGACCTTGGTGCCGGTGGCCAGCGCGCCGAAGGTGACGGCGAGCGCCTCGACGGCGCCGGCGGCCGCGGCGGCCTCGACCGGAGCCGAGTTCGGCTTGACGGTGATGACCGGGGTGCCCTTGGAGACACGGGACTTGGTGGTGAAGGAAGCGGCGAACGCGGCCTGCGTCGCGACCGGGCCCTCGTCACCCGCCTCCAGGTCGACGGCGTCGGTGATGATGCCGGAACCGATGCGGACCGCCAGGCGCGCGGCGATCTCCTTGCCCTCGGCGGAGGACGGGACGAGCACGGCGGCCAGGGAGCCCGCGGCGGACACGGAGTCGTAGGCGGCCTGCAGCGCGTCCACCTTCGGTACGACGAGGTACTCGGCGAACTCGGGGGCGTCGGCGGTGAGGACCTTGACGGCGCCGTGCTCGGCGAGCACGGCGGCGGTGTCGGCCGCACCGGCGCCCAGGGCGACGGCGACGGGCTCGCCGATGCGGCGGGCCAGCGTCAGCAGTTCGAGGGTGGGCTTGCGGACGGCGCCGTCCACGTGGTCGACGTAGACGAGAACTTCAGCCATGGGGATGCTCCTGCGAATGCGAAGTAGTCAGGGGGCGGTCGAGTCGGCGACCGAAGCTCTTAGATGAACTTCTGGCCTGCAAGGAACTCGGCCAGCTGCTTGCCGCCCTCGCCCTCGTCCTTGACGATCGTGCCGGCGGTGCGGGCCGGGCGCTGCGCCGCGGAGTCGACCGCGGTCCAGGAGCCTTCGAGACCGACCTCGTCGGCCTCGATCTCCAGCTCCTCCAGGTCCCAGGACTCCACCGGCTTCTTCTTGGCGGCCATAATGCCCTTGAAGGACGGGTAGCGGGCCTCGCCCGACTGGTCGGTCACGGAGACGACCGCGGGGAGGGAGGCCACGAGCTGCTCGCTCGCCGAGTCGCCGTCGCGGCGGCCGGTGACGGTGCCGTCCTCGACCTTGACCTCGGACAGCAGGGTGACCTGCGGGACGCCCAGGCGCTCGGCCAGGATCGCCGGGAGGACACCCATGGTGCCGTCGGTCGACGCCATGCCGGTGATCACCAGGTCGTAGCCGGCCTTGTCGAGCGCCTTGGCGAGCACCAGCGAGGTGGCCATGACGTCGGAGCCGTGCAGGTCGTCGTCCTCGACGTGGATGGCCTTGTCGGCACCCATCGAGAGCGCCTTGCGCAGCGCGTCCTTGGCGTCCTCGGGGCCCACCGTCAGGACGGTGATCTCGGCGTCGTCCGCCTCGTCGGCGATCTGCAGCGCCTGCTCGACGGCGTACTCGTCGAGCTCCGACAGCAGGCCGTCGACGTCTTCGCGGTCTACGGTCAGGTCATCGGCGAAGTGCCGGTCGCCGGTGGCGTCGGGCACGTACTTCACACAGACAACGATCCTCAGGCTCACGCCGGCTCTCCTACCGCATCGTCTTTTACAGATACCGCCTTGTGCAGGCAGCATAAGCGCCTTCTCGGGCGGATCCCGGTCGGGGCGGCCCGCGCTCCGATCGGAATGTTACTCGTCAGTACACCGTGGGTCCCGCCCGGTGGCAAGGCCACCGAACTGTGATCTGGCCAACGCCGCCCGAACCCGCCCCAGCAGGGACGATTCAGTCGCGCAGAGCGTTGAAGCGCCCCTGGTGGTACAGCAGCGGCCGACCCTCGCCGGCCGGGTCCCCCTCGATGGCCTCCGCGATGACCACGCGGTGCGCTCCGGCGGGCACCAGGGCCGCCACCCGGCACACCAGCCACGCCAGCACACCGTCCAGCAGCGGGACCCCGTGCGGGCCCGGGACCCAGGCGGTGGCGGGACCGAAGCGGTCGGCGCCGCTGCGCGCGAAGAGACCGGCCAGCTCGCTCTGGTGCTCGGCGAGTATGTGGACGCCGATGTGGCCGGAGTCGCGTATCGCGGGCCAGCTTGAGGAACCGGTGCCGATCGTGAAGGACAGCAGCGGCGGGTCCGCGGACACCGAGTTGAGCGAGGTCGCGGTGAATCCCACCGGCCCGTCACCGTGCGCGGCGGTGATCACCGCGACCCCGGCGGCGTGCTGCCGGAAGACGGAGCGCAGGAGATCGGGGGAACCGGGCAGGCCGAAGCGGTCGCCGTCGTCACGCGCGGTCGGAGCCGTCATGGCCGTCGTGGCCGTCATGAGGGGTCTCCCTTGTGGATCCGCCCGTAAAGCAGGAGTTCATACCGCATATGACCAGCCTGTCGATCTCTCATGTACACAGTCAAGCGGCAACGGCCAGATGTCAGGCGCGTCACGCTGCGTGCGGGCGCGCGTACCGGCGCGAGCGGCCCCGTCCCGTGCCGCGTCCCCTCGCGCCCCCGGGGTGTCATCCGGCGTCCACCGCCGCCCCCAGGGCGGCGATCACGTCCGCCTTGCGCGGCATCCCGACGCCCCGGCGGACGATCCGGCCGGCGCCGTCGAGCACGAGCACCGTGGGCGTCTTCTCGATGCCCAGGGCCCGCACCAGGGCGAGGTTGCGCTCGGCGTCGACCTCGATGTGGGCGACCCCGTCCACCAGCTCCGCCACCTCGGCCAGGATCCGCCGGGTGGCCCGGCAGGGCTGGCAGAAGGCGCTGGAGAACTGCACCAGAGTGGCCCGCTCCCCCGGTTCGGCGCCCAGCTGGGCGCTGCCGAGCCGCTCGCGCTCCTCGTGGCCACCGCTTTCCCGCCCGCGCACGCGCACTCCCCGTCCTCGTCCGCGTACTCATGGGTACGCTCGGTCGCCTGATGGTCCGTACCCTGGTCCGAGCGCCCCGCGAGGGCGCCACATTCCCGGCGTGACGAGAATCTCGCCGGGTGCGGCCCTCTGGACTGGCCAGCAGGCGGCATTTGGGGCACGATCCCCATGGTCGCGTACCTACGCTTCCGTAACTTCCGGCCGGGAGCACCTCCCCAGGCAGAAAGCGGGGTCTCCCCTCCATGGCTGAGCTCGTCTACCCCCCGGTGATCGGCGCCGCGCACACGCTGTTCCGCGCGCTGGACATCCGCATCGACATGAAGGGCACCGAGAACATCCCCCGCAAGGGCGGAGCGGTCCTGGTGTCCAACCACATCGGCTACCTCGACTTCATCTTCGCCGGACTGACGGCGCGGCCGCAGAAGCGCCTGGTCCGCTTCATGGCGAAGGAGTCGGTGTTCCGGCACAAGGTGTCCGGCCCGCTGATGCGCGCGATGAAGCACATCCCGGTCGACCGCAAGCAGGGCGAGGCCGCCTACCAGCACGCGCTGGACGCGCTGCGCTCCGGCGAGATCATCGGGGTGTTCCCGGAGGCGACGATCTCCCAGTCCTTCACCCTCAAGAGCTTCAAGTCGGGTGCGGCGCGGATGGCCCAGGAGGCCGGGGTCCCGCTGATCCCGGTGGCGCTGTGGGGCACGCAGCGGCTGTGGACCAAGGGCCGCCCGAAGGACCTGAAGCGCAGCCACATCCCCGTGACGATGCGCGTGGGCGAGCCGATGGACGCCCCGGCCGACCAGTACGCCGGCGCCATCACGCGCCGGGTGCGCGAGCGGGTGCAGGAGCTGCTGGAGGCCGCGCAGCGCGCGTATCCGGCCAAGCCGGCGGGGCCCCAGGACTCGTGGTGGCTGCCGGCCCACCTGGGCGGCACCGCGCCGACGGCCGCCGAGGTCAAGGACCTCGGCTGAGGATCCGGCCCCCGGCCCGACCTCGGCTCCCGATCCGGCCCCGGTCACGCCCGACCACCGGCTCACGCCCGACCACCGAGCGCGGCCCCGCCTTCCCGGCGGGGCCGCGCTCCGGCGTTCCGGCGGGAGCCGGTGGGTAACGTCTCCTCCGGTCATCGCGCGACACACCAGGGGGAGGGGTCCGGGTATGCACGGGTTCGGGCGGTATCTGGCGGCGGCGGTCTCCGCGCGGTTCGCCTCCGAGGGCATGGGCATGGCCGTGGTGCTGCTCGCCCTGGAGCGGACCGGGAGCGCGGCGTACGGGGCGTACGTACTGACGGCCTGGCTGGCCCCGCACGTGCTGGCGGCCCCGCTCGCGGGCGCGGCGGCGGCCGGGCGCGCCGGCCCCGGCTGTTCCACGTGGCCGCCCTGGGCGGGTTCACCGCGGCGGTGGCCGCGCTCGCCGTGCTGCTGGGCCGGGCCCCGGCGGTGGTGGTCCTCGCGGTGGCGGTGCTCGGCGGCTCCTGCGGGCCGATGGTGACGGGCGGGCTCTCCAGCCTGGTCGCGGGCCTGGTCCCGGCGGGTGCCCGGCGCGACCGGGCGTACGGCTGGGACGCGTCCACCTACAACGCCGCCTCGGTCACCGCTCCGGCGGTGGTCGGGCTGGTCGCGGCGCTGGCCTCGGCGGCGCCCGCGATGGCGGTGCTCGCGGCGTCCGGGGTACTGGCGGCGGCGCTGGCCGCGAGCCTCCCGTACGGGGAACCGGGCCCGGCCCCGGCGTCCGGCGGGCCCCGCGCCGGGCTGGGGGCGGGACTGGCCGCCCTGTGGCGGGTGCGGGAGCTGCGGGCGATCACCTCGGCGACGACGCTGGCCTTCGTCGGCATCGGCTCGCTGACCACCACCTCGGTGCTGCTGGCCGGCACGCTCGGCAGTCCGGGCGCGGGCGGCGTCTTGATGACGGCCTTCGCGCTGGGCGCCCTGGGCGGTTCGCTGACCCTGGGGCGGATGACATCCGTGGAGCCGGGGCGGCTGGCCCGGTGGGCCCTGGCCGGCACCGGGGTGGCGCTGGCGGCGGCCGCGCCGTCCCCGTCGCTCGCGGTCACGGCGGCGCTGTTCGCGGTGGCCGGGGTGTGCGACGGCCCGCTGCTCACGGCCACCTTGCGGATCCGCTCGGAGTGCGCGCCGGAGGCGGTGCGGACCCAGGTGTTCACCCTGGGCGCGGGGCTGAAGCTGACGGCGGCCTCGGCCGGCGCGGCCCTGGTGGGGCTCACGGCCGACGCGCCGGCGCAGCTCCTGCTGGGCGGGATCGCCGTGCTCCAGCTGGCCGCGGCCCTGCTGCACGGCGCGCTGGCCGCGCGCAGGCCCGTACCCGCCGCGCCCGGGCTCGCGGCCGGGGCGGCTACAGCCCCGTCGGCAGGTTCCGCCACAGCTCCGGCCGGTCGGCGGAGCCCCGGAGGGCCGTGAGCACGGCCGGGTGCGGGGCGGCGTACAGCCCGGGGTAGTCGAGCTCGCCGAGCTCGGGGCGTACGGGGAAGGCCAGCCGCTCCCGGTCCAGGGTGAACTGGGCGTCCACGCCGGGCTTGTTGCCGCGCGGGTCGAGGCGGGCCCAGCCGGCGGCGGCGCCGGGCGGGCGCAGCGCGATCAGGCCGTGGAGGGCGGCGTTCGAGCCGTCGTCGGCGGCGAGGAGCTGGTAGCAGAAGGCCGTGGGGATGCCCTGGGCGCGCAGCAGGGCGGCGAGGGCGTGGGCCTTGGCGTAGCAGATGCCGGTGCGGGTGCGGAGCACGTCGGAGGCGCGCCAGGTGACGCGGGGGTCGCCGGAGTCGGCGGAGTGCGCGACGGTGTCGCGGACGTACTCGAAGGCGGCCTTCGCGTAGGCGTACGGGTCGCCGCCCGCGGCGGTCCACAGGGCGTCGGCGGTCTCGCGTACGAGGGGGTGGTCGTGGTCGACCACGTCGTCGGCGGCCAGGTAGGCGGCGGCATGAGGATGCTCCTGGATCATTTCCATGATCCAGGAGCATACCTATGCACGCCAATGCATGCCTATCGAATTATGCGGAGGGCGGGCTCAGCGGGCCAGCTCTTCCTTCAGGGCCTGGAGGAAGCCGTCGACGTCCTCTTCCTGGGTGTCGTAGCTGCACATCCAGCGGACGTCCCCGGCCGCCTCGTCCCAGAAGTAGAAGCGGTAGCGCTCCTGGAGCCGGCGCGACACCTCGTGCGGAAGCCGCGCGAACACGGCGTTCGCCTGCACCGGGTAGAGGATCTCCACCCCGTCGGTCTCGCGCACGCCCGCGGCCAGCCGCTGCGCCATCGCGTTGGCGTGCCGGGCGTTGCGCAGCCACAGGTCCTTGGCGAGCAGGGCCTCCAGCTGCACCGACACGAAGCGCATCTTCGACGCGAGCTGCATCGACATCTTGCGGATGTGCTTCATCTGCCGGACGGCGTCCGGGTTCAGCACGACCACGGCCTCGCCGAACATCATGCCGTTCTTGGTGCCGCCGTAGGACAGCACGTCGATGCCGGCGGTGTTCGTGAACGCGCGCATCGGCACGTCGAGCGAGGCCGCGGCGTTGGCTATCCGGGCACCGTCGAGGTGGACCTTCATGCCCTTGGCGTGCGCGTGCTCGGTGATGGCCTTGATCTCGTCGACCGTGTACACGGTGCCGAGCTCGGTGTTCTGGGTGATCGAGACGACCTGCGGCATCGCGCGGTGCTCGTCCTCCCAGCCCCAGGCCTGCCGGTCGATGAGCTCGGGGGTGAGCTTGCCGTCCGGCGTGGGCACGGTGAGCAGCTTGAGGCCCGCCATCCGCTCGGGCGCGCCGCCCTCGTCGACGTTGATGTGGGCCGACTCGGCGCAGATCACCGCGCCCCAGCGGTCTGTGAGGGCCTGGAGGGCCGTCACGTTCGCACCGGTGCCGTTGAAGACCGGGTAGGCCTGCGCGTACGGACCGAAGTGGCTGCGGAAGATCTTCTGCAGGTACTCGGTGTACTCGTCGTCGCCGTAGGAGACCTGGTGGCCCCCGTTGGCGAGCGCGATGGCCTCCAGGATCTCCGGGTGCACCCCCGCGTAGTTGTCGCTCGCGAAACCGCGTACCGCCGGGTCGTGGTGGCGGTGCGCATCGGTCCTCACGGTTGCGGAGTGAGCCACAGACGCTGTCCGTTCACATCGGTGGCGGGCCGCTCCCAGACGCCGGCGATGGCCTCGGCCAGCTCCTTGACGTCGGTGAAGCCCGCGAACTTCGCACTGGGGCGCTCAGCGCGCATCGCGTCGTGCACCAGTGCCTTGATGACCAGGATCGCAGCCGCGGCGCCGGGGCCTTCCTCGCCCCCCGCCTTGCGGAAGGAGTCGGCGAGCGCCAGCGTCCACGCCTCGGCGGCCGCCTTGCCCGCGTTGTACGCGGCGTTGTTGGCGACCGGCTTGTGCGCGCCGGACTGGCTGATCAGGACGTAGCGGCCGCGGTCACTGCGCAGCAGGGCGTCGTGGAAGGCGAGCGAGGTGGTCTGGACGGTGCGGATGAGGAGCTTCTCCAGGAAGGTCCAGTCCGCGAGGTCCGTCTCCGTGAAGGAGCTGCTGCCGCGCCAGCCGCCGACGAGGTGGACGAGCCCGTCGACGCGCCCGAACTCCTTCTCGGTGTGCTCGGCCCACGCCTTGGTGGCGGCCAGGTCGAGCAGGTCGACGGTCTCGCCGACGACGGTGGCGCCGCCGTGGGCGTAGCGGGCCGCGTCCACGGCCTCCGCGAGGCGCGCCGGATCGGCGTCGGAGGCCACCACGGTGGCACCCGCCTCCGCGAGGCGGAGCAGGGCGGCGCGGCCGGCGGGCCCGCCGGCCCCGGCCACCGCCACCACGGCGCCATGAAGCTTTCCGTTGCCGTTCCCGGACCCGTTCATCTGTGCGGCCTCCTGTGGGCGAGAGCTCACGCGGCGGCTCGCTCTGCCTTGTCGACGTTCTCGGTGTGCCCTGCGTTCAGAGCGGTGATGCCCTTCGTGGAGGCGATCACGCCCTTGAGCTTCTTGGCAAGGGCCTCATAGAACATGCTCAGCGGAAACTCGTCCGGAAGCACGTCGTCGACGAGCTTGCGCGGCGGCTGGGTCAGGTCGAGGGCGTCGGGGCCCTTGGCCCACTTGGAGCCCGGGTGCGGGGCGAGGTACGTAGAGACCAGTTCGTACGCCTTGAACCAGTGGACCAGCTTCGGGCGGTCGATGCCGGCCCGGTAGAGGTCCTCGATCTCGGCGCACAGCTGGTTGGTGACCTGCGGGGCGCGCATCCAGTCGATCTTCAGCGTGTTGTCCGTCCAGCGCACGACGTCGTGCTTGTGGAGGTACGCGAAGAGCAGCTGACCGCCGAGGCCGTCGTAGTTGCGGTTGCGGTCGCCGGACACCGGGAAGCGGAACATCCGGTCGAAGAGGACCGCGTACTGCACGTCACGGCCGTGCTCGTTGCCCTCGGACTCCAGCTTCACGGCCTCCTTGAAGGCGGTGAGGTCGCAGCGCAGCTCCTCCAGGCCGTACATCCAGAACGGCTGGCGCTGCTTGATCATGAAGGGGTCGAACGGCAGGTCGCCGTGGCTGTGGGTGCGGTCGTGGACCATGTCCCACAGGACGAAGGCCTTCTCGCAGCGCTCCTGGTCCTCGACCATGCGCGCGATGTCCTCGGGCAGCTCGATGCCCAGGATGTCGACGGCGGCCGCGGTGACCTTGCGGTAGCGGGCGGCCTCGCGGTCGCAGAAGATGCCGCCCCAGGTGAAGCGCTCGGGGGCCTCGCGGACCGCGATGGTCTCCGGGAAGAGCACGGCGGAGTGGGTGTCGTAACCCGGGGTGAAGTCCTCGAAGGTGATGCCGAGGAAGAGCGGGTTGTCGTACCGGGTGCGCTCCAGCTCGGAGAGCCACTCGGGCCACACCATCTTCAGGACGACGGCCTCGAAGTTGCGGTCCGGGTTGCCGTTCTGGGTGTACATCGGGAAGACCACGAGGTGCTGGAGCCCGTCCGCGCGGCCGGCGGCCGGGTGGAAGGCCAGCAGGGAGTCGAGGAAGTCCGGCACCTCGTAGTCGCCCGCGACCCACTTGCGCAGGTCGGCGACGAGCGCCGCGTGGTACGCGGTCGCGTGCGGCAGCAGCGGGGACAGCGTCTCGACGCCGCCGATGACCCGCTCCACGGCGGCCTCGACGTCGATGCGGGCGGGCGCGCCCTCGGCCTCGAAGTCGATCGAGCCGTCCTTGGCCTGCCAGGGGCGGATCTCCTCCACGGCGGCCTTGAGCTGGGGCCACGCCGGGTGGTCGACCACCCGAGCGGCGGCGGTTATCACGGCACCGCCGGAACCCGGCACAAGAGTTTCCGTCATGTCACTTCCTCCACAGGAGAACCTCACGTCATCACAGCGTATGCAGAGGGGGCTCTTCCGCTCAAGAGGTAACTCGGGAAATTATCCTGTGGTACCCCCCACTCCGCCGGAAGTCTTCCCGTCGTTTGCTGTGGAACTGATCACTCCGCCTAGTCGCCGCACGGCTTGGCGGGCCTGGGGCAGTACGTCGGCCAGCGCGAGGAATCCGTGGAACATCCCGGGGTGGTGGTCGAGCTCCGCCGCCGTACCCGCCGCGCGCAGGGCCCGGACGTAAGCGGCCCCCTCGTCCCGCAGCGGATCGCACCCGGCGGTGACCACGTGGGCGGGCGGGAGTCCGGACGGGTCGGCGGCCGCCGGCGAGGCCAGCGGATCCGCCGGGTCGCCGCCCGGCCCGAGGTACTGCTCCCAGAACCAGCGCAGGTGGGCGGCGGTCAGGAAGCCCCCCTCGGCCCCCTCGGCGGCGGTCCGGTACGAGGCGGTGTCCTGGGCGGCGTCCAGGCACGGGTAGATCAGCACCTGGAGGGCGAGCGCCGGTCCGCCGCGGTCGCGGGCCAGCAGCGCCGAACCCGCCGCGAGGTTGCCGCCGGCGCTGTCCCCGGCGACGACGAGCGCGGCGGGGTCCCCGCCCAGCTCCGCCACCCGCCCGGCGGCCCAGCGCAGCGCGGCGTACGCGTCGAGGACGGCGGCGGGGAACCGGGACTCCGGGGCGCGCCGGTAGCCGACGGACACGATCACGGCCCCGGAGGCCCGGCACAGCGCCCGCACCGTGCGGTCGTGGCTGTCGAGGTCGCACAGCACCCAGCCGCCGCCGTGGCAGAACACGACGGTCGGCCGGGGTCCCGGCCACCGCCCGGGGTCCGGGCGGTAGACGCGGACCGGGACCGGGGGCGCCCCGTCGGGGCCGGGCACCTCGCGGTCCTCGACGGAGCCGACGGCGGGCGGCGGGGCGGCGGACACCGGCGCGGCCGCGAGGATCCGGCGGGCCTCGGCGGCGTCGGTGACGGCGCCGCCGAGATCGGGGAACGCGGCGGCGAGCGCGTCCACGTAGGGCCGGGCGGCGGGATCGAGCCGGGCCGCCGTGTCCGGCGCGTCCGGCGCGTCCGGCGCGTCCGGCACGCCCGCCGCGTCCGGTGCGTCCGGTGCGCCCGCCGCGTCCGGTGCGTCCGGCGCGTCCGTCATCGCGGCGCGGCCTCAGGCGTTCCGGAAGTGCGGGATGACCTTCTCGCCCCACTGCCGCAAGGTCTCCAGACAGGCCTCCTGCGGCACCGTGCCCATCTGGATCAGGCACATGATCTCGTCGGCCCCGGCCGCCGCGAGCCGTTCCACGTAGGCGATGGCCTCGTCCGCGCTCCCGTAGGCGTGGTCGGCGTTGAACGTGGCCGTCGAGGTGGGCCGGACCGGGATGTCCAGCTCGTGCAGCCGCGCCACCACCTGCTCGGCCGCCGCCCGCATCCGCGCCGGCTCGTCCGCCCCGGCGATCACCGCCTCGTCCGGGATGCCGGCGCCGCCGTACCAGTGGCCGATGGACTGGGCGAAGAACCGCTGCCCCCGGACGCCGATCCGGCGGGCCTCCCGCGCGTCGTCGAGCACGATGGTCGGGCAGAGCACCGAGAAGTGGTCGTTGACCACGGTGGACACGAACCGCGCGCCGTCCCGCCCGGCGATCGCCGCGTCGTAGACGCCCCGCAACCGCGCGATCGACTCCGGCCCGGCGAAGCCCATGACCAGCGCCCCGACGCCCAGTTCGGCGGCCTGCGCCAGCGTCTCGTCCCGGCTGCACGCCAGGAACAGCGGCGGATGCGGGGTCTGCGCCGGCCTCGGCAGGATCGGGTGCGGGGCGATGTCGATGAGCTCCCCGCGGTACTCCAGCTCCTCCTCCTGCCAGGCCTTCCCGATGATCCGCAGCGCCTCCTCGACCTCGGCGGTGGTGCGGTCCCGGTCCACCCCGCACAGCGAGGTCTCCTGCTCGGTGCCGCCCCGGCCGGCGCCCAGGTCGAGCCGCCCTCCCGAGAGCAGGTCGAGCATCGCGGCCCGCTCGGCGACCCGGACCGGATGGTTGAAGTTGAAGGGCATGCACACGACGCCATGGCCGATGCGTATGGTGTTCGTCCTGGCCGCGACCCAGGTCAGGAAGATCTCGGGAGCGCTCATGTGCGCGTACCACTTCAGCGAGTGGTGCTCGACGGCCCAGATCCGGTCGAATCCCATCTGCTCGGCGAGCACCGCCTGTTCGACGCAGTCACGGATGACCTGATGCTCCCGTTCCACCGTCGGGTCGGCCAGCTGCGCTTCGAAGATCACGGAGAACTTCACGATGCCTCCAGGGTTGCGTCCCGTGCCCGGCCTTGTTTCGACTAGGAATATGACTAGTAGTCATAAGTCGAAGAAGCAAGACCTGCCACCGACCGCGTGGGCCGTCCTCGGCCTGCTGTCCTTCCCCGGGGAGCGCACCGGGTACGAGCTGAAGAAGTGGGCGGACTCCTCGCTGCGCTTCTTCTACTGGTCACCTGCCATCAGCCAGATCTACGCCGAGCTGCGCCGCCTGGAGGAACTCGGCTACGCGGCCTCCGCCCGCTCGGGTCCGGAGGAGGCGCGGGCCAAGCGCCGCTACGCCATCACCGCCGCCGGGTGCGAGGCGCTGGCGGGCTGGGCCGCGGACTCGGCGGAGGCCGGGCCGCCGGTCCTCAAGCACGGGCTGCTGCTGCGGATCTGGCTGGGGCACCTGGCCGAGCCGGAGCGGCTGCGCGCGAGGGTGGGCGAGCACCTGGAGCACACGCGGAGCGAGCTGGCCGCCGTACGGGAGGCCATGGAGCACGCGCGGGAGGTGCCACAATGGGCCTTCCCGGCGCTCGCGCTCCGCTGGAGCGAGCGACAGCACCTGGCCGAACTGGAGCTGGCCGAAGCCCTGTTGGCCGACCTGGCCGACCTGGACGCCTCGGACGCCCCGGACGCCCCGGCCGCGCCGCACGGCCCGGACGCCCCGGCTGCCCCGGACGCCCCGGAACCGCGCTGACCGGCGCGGACTCCCTTCGGGACCCTCCGCGGAGCCCCGCTCCGGCCGTGGCCGCGGGCGCGCCGCGGGGCCGCGTCAAGCAGCCGGGGACGCGCCCACGCCCGGGTGACACGGCCGGGCCTGCGACGCCGTGCCCGCCCCCGCGCGGCCCTGGCGGGAAAGGGCCACCGGCCCGTTCCGGGTCGCCGCACGGGCGGTCTCATCGCGGGCGCGGCGCACTAGCATGCGTCCTCACCGCGCGCGGCCGGTCGGGACACCGCGACCGCGGCGGGGAGCCGCCGTCGACGGAAGCGAGAGAACCTTGACTTTCCTCACCATCGGTCACCGCGGGGTCATGGGTGTCGAACCGGAGAACACCCTCCGGTCGTTCGTCCGCGCGGAACGCTCCGGCATGGACGTCATCGCGCTGGACGTACGGCTCAGCAAGGACGGCGCCCTCGTCGTCCTGCACGACGCCGCCGTGGACCGGACCACCGACGGCGTGGGCGCCGTCGCCGATCTGACCCTGGCCGAGCTGCGCGAGCTGGACGCCGGACTCGGCGAACGCGTGCCGGTCCTCGAAGAAGCCCTGGACGCCGTCCGGTCCCCGCTCCAGGTGACGGTGCGGGACCAGGCGGCCGCCGCCGCGCTCGCGGCGCTGGTGCTGCGCCTCGACCTGACCGCCCGCGTGGAGGTGGCCTCCTTCCACGAGGCGGTGCTCTCCGAGACGGCCCGCCTGGTGCCGGGCGTACGGACCGCCCTGTACGCGGAGCAGAGCGGCGCCGACGCCCCCGAGATCGTGGACCGGGCGCGGGCCGCGCGGGCCGGGACGGTCTCCCTGGACATCCGGCGGCTCACGCTGGAGACCGTCGGGGCGGCGCACGCGGCCGGGCTGAGGGTGACCGGCTGGACGGTGAACACCCTGGAGCAGCTGCGCGTGGCGCGGGCGCTCGAACTCGACGGTGTGACCACGGACTTCCCGGAAATCCGCAGCACGGGCCGGTTCATGGCCTAGGGCCGGCCCGGCGCCTGGACCGGGCCGGGGCAGGTTCCTCCGGACCGTCCGCGCCAACGGTGGCGGCTGCCCCGCCACGGACGGGCAGGGCAGCACATCACCCCCGGGGCGTGTCGGTCCCCGCGATGTGGGCACACGGGACGTCATGACTCTGCTGCTGCTCTTCCTGCTGCCGCTCGGACTGGCCCTCGTCCTCCTCGCGACCGCCGAACCGACCCACCACGGCCGGCACCGCCAGCGCCGGTGACTCCCGCCCCCCGCGATCGGCCGATCCGGCAACCCCGGTGCCGCTACAGCGGCTTGACCAGCAGCTCGAAGGCCAGGTCGTCGCGGAGCGGGACGCCGAAGCGCGCGTCACCGTAGGGGAAGGGGGTCAGCTCGCCGGTGCGCCGGTAGCCGCGGCGCACGTAGTAGGCGATGAGCTCCTCCCGTACGTTCACCACCGTCATCCGCATCTCCGTGGCGTGCCAGGTCTCGCGGGCGCGCCGCTCCGCCTCGGCCAGGATCTCCCTGCCGAGGCCGGCGCCCTGGAGCCCGGGACGGACGGCGAACATCCCGAAGTAGGCGTGGTCACCGCGGTGTTCGAGCTGGCAGCAGGCGACGAGTTCGCCCGCGCGCTCGACGACGAGCAGGACGCCGTCCGGGGCGCTGATGACCTGGCGGACCCCGTTCTCGTCGGTGCGCTGCCCGTCCAGGTAGTCCGCCTCCGTGGTCCAGCCACCGCGGCTGGCCTCGCCGCGGTAGGCGGACTCCACGAGCTTCACCAGCTCGGGCACGTCCGCCTCCACGGCGCTGCGGAAGTTCAGGGCGGCGGGATTGGCGGTGGACATCGGGGGCTCCGATCTGCGCGGTGACATACGCGGCGCGTATGAGTGGCATATGACATGCCCGGTACGGCAAGGAGAGCCTAACCCGGTCCGGCGTGCGGGCCGCCGGACAAGGGCATCTCTTCCGGTGACGCCGACGAACCGGGGGGTTCCGCCGTGCACGGTCCCGCGATGTCCCTGCCCGCTTCCGTCTCTTCCTGGCTGCTCGTGCTGCTGTGCGCGGTCAGCGGGGCGTACTGCCTCGGGCGGGTGCGCAGATCGAGCGGCGCGGCGGCCCGGGAGGCCGGCCCCGAGGCCCTGATGGGGTTCGGGATGGCGGCGATGGCCGTCCCGGGCGGGTTCGGCGAGGGCTGGCGGGCGCCCGTGCTCGGGGCGGTCTTCTGCGGCGCCGCGCTGCACGCCGGGTGGCTGCTGCGGGGCGGGATCCACCACGCGCATCATCTGGTGGGCTCGCTGTCCATGGTCTACATGGCGTTCATGCCGGGTTCGGGGCACGGGGCCGGCCGGCACGGGGCCGGGCTGCCCCTGGTCACCGGCGCCCTCCTCCTCTATTACGCCGGGTACGTGGTGCTGGGCGGATCCCGGCTGGTCACGGCGGGTGCCGCCGGGGCGACCGGCACCCCGTACCCGCTCGCGGGCGACGGCCAGGACGGCCAGGACGGTCAGGACGGCCAGGACGGCCAGGACGGAGGTCCCGCCGAGGTGATCCGGGCCTGCCGACTCGCCATGGGGACAGGGATGTTGGCGATGCTGCTGGCCATGTGACCTCCCGCCCGCCGGGAGGCAAACGTGTGCTGCGTCACCAAACCCCGCAAGCGATACCCGTGCGCGGGCACCCGCTCATAGGCTGACCGCCATGATGGTCTCCGCCGCTCTCCTGATGCTCGGCGCACTGACCGCGGTGCTCGCCCCCCGCCTGCTGGCCCGGGCCGAGTGGCCCGAGCGCGAACCCGTGGTCGCGCTGTGGGCATGGCAGTGCGTGGTGGGCGCGGTGCTCCTGTGCTTCGCGCTGTCGATGCTGCTGAGCGCCGCCGCGGCCTGGTTCGCGGTACGGGGCCCGCTCTTCGCCGCCGCCCCGCACGGGGTGGTGCACGCGTACGGGCTGGGCGGTCCGCGGGAGGGCGGTCCGTGGGCCGCGGTCACCGCGCTCGCGCTGGCGGGCGGCGCACTGTGGACCGGGGCGATGCTGACCCGCGAGGTGATCCGGGCCCGGGCGCGGACGCGCGCCCAGGGCGCCGAACTGCGCTTCCGGGCCCCGCTGCTGCCCGGGGAGGAACCGGACGGCGCGCGGCTCGTCGTACTGGAGGGGCCGCGGCCGGACGCGTGGTGGCAGCCGGGTGCGAGGCCGCAGCTGGTGGTCACGACGGCGGCCCTGGACCGGCTCAAGGGCAGCCAGCTGGACGCCGTACTGGCGCACGAGCAGGGGCACGTCGCGGCGCGGCACGACTGGCTGCTGCACTGCTCGCGGGCGCTGGCCGGCGGCTTCCCGCAGGTGCCGGTGTTCGCGGCGTTCGAGGCGGAGATGTACCGGCTGGTCGAACTGGCCGCCGACGACGTGGCCTCGCGGCGCTTCGGCCGGCTGACGACCGCGCTGGCGCTGGTCGGGCTGAACGAGGACCGGGGCGTCTTCGGGACCTCCCCGGCTCCGCAGGCGCACGTGTCGCAGCGGGTGCGCCGGCTGCTGTCGGCCGCGCCCCGGTTGTCGGCGGGGCGGCGGCTGCGGCTGACGGCGCTGGCCACGCTGGTCCCGGCGGTACCGCTGATGGTGGCGTTCGTGCCCGGCCTGAGCGCGCTGGCGTAGGGCCCGCGGGCCCGGCGCTGCGAGGATCCCCGGATGCGGAGCGATCGCCTGCGGTGGACCGGGGTCGGCTGCGCGCTGCTCGCGGCGGCCCTGACCGTCCTGGTGGCGGCCGGCTCGGGCCCGGTCGTCTCGTACGACGAGCAGCTCGCGCGGTATCTGCACGCGAGCGCCGTTTCCCGGCCCGGGGTCACTGCCGCGACGCGGGCGCTGAGCGACTGGGCCTGGGATCCCTGGACCATGCGTGGCCTCGCCGCCCTGGCCTGCTGCCTGCTGTGGCGGCGGGGTGAGCGCGGGCGGGCCCTGCGGATCGGGGTCGCCACCGCCGTGGCCGCGGCGGTGCAGCGGGGGCTGAAGGAGCTGGTGGGCCGGGAGCGTCCGGTGTGGCCGGATCCGGTGGACTCGGCGCAGTACGCCGCCTACCCCTCCGGCCACGCGATGACGGCGACGGTGGTGTGCGGGCTGCTGCTGTGGCTGCTGCCCCGCCCCGCACCCGGGACGGCCGGGAACCGGCTTGCGCGAACGGCGTGGGCGCTCGCGGCGGTCTCGGTGGCGGGGGTCGGATTCACCCGGCTGTACCTGGGTGTCCACTGGCTTTCGGATGTCGTCGGCGGCTCGCTCCTGGGCGTGGCCCTGGTCGCGCTCGTGATCCGCTTCCCGGGTCCCGGCCGCCCGGCGCGCGCGGCGAGCGGATGCGTCCCGGTCGACGCCGACCGACGCTGAGGGCATGCGCCACACGCCGATCGTCGTACACCGGATCTCCGCCTCGGGCGGCCGCCAGGTCACGTTTCGCCAGGTCGGGCGGGATGTGGTGCTGGGCGTGGCGCACAACGACGCGGATGTGATCGAGTTCCTGCGCCGGGCGGAGGTCCCGGACCCGGACGAGGTCGTGCTGGGCGAGGACTCGGACCTGATCGCGTGGGAGGGCGACGAGCCGCACGCGTACGAGCCGACGCCCCCCGATCTCGACGTCCCCTGAGGCCTCGAACACGACCGCTCGCGAGCCGGCCGGTGCACCTGCCGTGGGGCGATCCCCCGCGTCGCCCCACAGCAGGCAAATCCGTGCGCTGAGTATATTGGCCGAGAGCCAGTCAACGCAGGAGTAAGCATGTCCCCGCGCAGCGCATCGGTCAATGAAGAATTGCGGAGACGTTCAAGGGAGCGGCTGCTCCACGCCACGGTCGAGCTCGTGGGCGAACGCGGCTACGAGGCGACCACGCTCGGCGACATCGCCGACCGGGCGGGCACGGCCCGCGGCCTGATTTCGTACTACTTTCCGGGCAAACGGCACCTGCTGCAGTCCGCCGTGCACCGGCTGATGCACCTCACCCTGGAAGCGGCGCTGGAGCGGGAGCCGCGTACGGAGGACGGCCGCGAGCGGCTCGCCCGTGCCGTCGACGCGATACTCGGCCTGGCCCGGGACCGGCCGCGGCTGATGCGGACCCATATGGCGGGCATCCTCCAGGCCGAGGGATTCGTACGGTGCTCGGAGCAGCAGCGCCTGGCGGAACTGCTGCGGGAGACGGTGGTGCGGTACGGCTCGCCGGACCCGGACACCGACTACCCTCTGCTGCGCGCGTTGCTGATGGGCGCGGTGGTGGCGGTGCTGCTGCCGGGGGCGCCGATGCCGATGGCCCGGCTGCGGGCCGAGCTGTTCCAGCGGTACGGGCTGGAGTGGGAGCTGGGAGTCCCGCCGGACGGGGGGCCGCCCGGCGGAACCTTTCCCTCACCGCGTCAGTGATGCCTCAGTGACGCCTCACGGCGACCGCGTCAGCGGTAGTCGCGGTAGTCGGGCTGGCTCTGCACGTTGAGGCGGTCCATCCACACCCACTTGGCGCTCTCGGTGCGCCAGTCGTCGAGCCTCAGCACGTCGAGGCCCTTGACGATGTCGTTCGAGTAGATGTGCCCGTTGTAGTAGTAGGCCGACCAGGAGCCGCCGAGTCCGAGCACGTCGGTGGTCAGCGGGCCGCGCTCGAAGTAGCCGATCTCCTTCGGCTTGTCGGAATCGGTGAAGTCCCAGACCGAGACGCCGCCCTGGTACCAGGCCTGGACCATGATGTCGCGGCCGCCGCCGACCGGGATCAGCGAGCCGTTGTGGGCCACGCAGTTCTCGGTGTCGGCCTGGTGGCGCGGGATCTTGAAGTAGCTGCGGAAGGCGAGCTTGCGCTGGTCGCCGCGGCCGGTGATGTCGTAGATGCCGTCGGCGCCCCGGTTCGGTCCGGTGGCCTCGTTGCAGGTGGCACCGCCACCGCCGCCGAGCTCGTCGGTGAAGACGACCTTGTTCGCCCGCTCGTTGAAGGTCGCCGAGTGCCAGAACGAGAAGTTCACGTTGTCCTGGACCCGGTCGATGACCCTCGGCTGCTCGGGCTTGCTGATGTCGAAGAGGATGCCGTCGCCCATGCAGGCGCCGGCGGCCAGGTCCTTGGACGGCAGCACGGTGATGTCGTGGCAGCCGGTGGTCTTGGAGACGCCCGGGTTGACCGGCCCGCCCGGGTTGCCGCCGTCGGGGAAGAGGACCGGGAAGCCGACGACCGCGGCCTGCGTCGGGGCCTTCTTCGGAACCTTGACGACCGAGATGCCGTCGTGCGGGGGCTGGCAGTCGGGGAAGGCCTCGCTCGGGGAGTACGAGGAGACGTAGAGGTAGATGTCGCGGTTGCCCGGAACCAGCGTGTGGGTGTGGGAACCGCAGGCGGTCTCGACGGACTTGATGTACTTGGGGTTCTTCTTGTCCTTGATGTCGAAGATCTTGATGCCCTCCCACGAGGACTTCTCCGTCGCGGGCTGCGAGACGCTGTTGCAGGAGTCGTCGCTGCGGGAGGAGTCGGTGGAGAGGAAGAGCAGGTCCCCGGAGACGGAGATGTCGTTCTGGCCGCCGGGGCAGAGCACCCGGCTCACCGTCTTCGGCGCCTTCGGGTCGTCGATGTCGTAGATCGTGAAGCCGTCGTAGCTGCCCGCGTAGGCGTACCGGCCCTGGAAGGCCAGGTCGGAGTTGATGCCGTCGGGGTTGGCGCTGGGGATGTTGGCCAGGGGCTTGATGTTCCGGCTGTGGACGATCTCGTCCTTGCCGGGGATCTCGCCGGGACTGATGTCCCGGCCCTGGGCGATGCCGGAGCCGAGGCCCGGCGGGGAGCCGGCTCCGGGGGTTAAGTCGCCCGGGTCGGGGGTGGCGGCCGCGGGTCCTGCCGCCAGGAGCGTGGCGAGGAGTCCGGCCGCCGCGACGGCCACCCCCAGACTCCTGTTCCGCACTCTGGTGGTGTGCAACGAGGTCACTGTGCCCTCCCATGGGAGTCCGATCGGTTCCGTTCTTGGTGGGACCGGAACCAGGACCCCGGCAGTATCTTCCTTTCCATGGACATGGCAAAAGGGTTACTTCGCGGATTAGCCGGAGCGGCCGTGGTCTCGGCGACCCTGCTCGCGCTCGCCGGATGCCAGGACGACGACGGGAAGACCGGGGCGAACGGGGCCAAAGACGGCCGGAATCCGGTGATCGCACCCGGCAAGCCGGGCGAGCGGGCCCGTACGCTCTCGCCTGAACAAGCCGCGCGGGAACGGCCCGATGACACCCCCAACGCGGCCGACCAGACCTACGTACGGGGCATGATCGAGCACCACCGCCAGGCCCTCACCATGAGCGCGCTCGCGCCGGACCGGGCGTCGGCGGAGGCCGTGAAGGGGCTCGCGGAGCGGATCGCGGCCGCGCAGAAGCCCGAGATCGGGGCGATGGAGAGATGGCTGGCGCGCTACCCAGCGCCGGGCGGGGCGGGCGCCACCGGGGGCACGGGCGGCATGGGGGGCACGGGCGGCACGGGCAGCGCCGGGGGCGGGGGCACGGGCGGTACCGGGGGCTCCGGCGGCAGTGGGGGCTCCGGCGGCACTGGGGGCTCCGGCGGCACTGGGGGCTCCGGCGGCCACGACCACGGCGCGATGCCGGGCATGGCCACCGAGCAGCAGCTCAAGGAGCTCGCCGACGCCAAGGGTGTCGACTTCGACCGGCTCTTCCTCAAGCTGATGACCGCCCACCACGAGGGCGCCCTGAAGATGGCCGGCCAGGCCCTGGCCGGCGGGAACAACGTGGCGGTCGAGGAGATGGCCACCGAGGTGGTGGCCACCCAGACCGCGGAGATCCACCGGATGCGCGCGCTGGGCTGACGGCCCCGGGCGCCGGTGGCATGCTGGGAGCACCTGCGGGAGGAGCTCCGCCGTGCTTCGTATCGCCGTCGTCGGTTCGGGCCCCAGCGGGGTCTACGCCGCGCAGACCCTGACGCGGCAGCGCGAGGTGCCGGGGGTGCGGGTCGACGTACTGGACCGGCTGCCGGCTCCGTACGGGCTCGTGCGGTACGGGGTGGCCCCCGACCACGAGAAGATCAAGTCGCTCCAGGGCAGCCTGCGCACGGTCCTGGAGGACGAGCGGATCCGCTTCCTCGGCAACGTCGAGGTCGGCGGGGAACTGCTGCCCACCGCGCGACTGCTGGAGCTGTACCACGCGGTGGTGTACTGCGTCGGGGCGGCGCGGGACCGGCTGCTCGGGATCCCCGGCGAGGAACGGGCCGGGGTCCACTCCGCGACGGCGTTCGTGTCCTGGTACAGCGGCCACCCGGACACGGACCCCGGCGCCTTCGACCTGACCGGGGTGCGCTCGGCGGTCGTGATCGGGGCCGGGAACGTCGCGGTGGACGTGACGCGGATGCTGGCGCGGGGCGTACCGGAACTCGCCCCCACCGACATGCCGCAGGCGGCGCTGGGGGCGCTCGGCGCCAGCGGGGTGCGCGAGGTGCACATGGTGGCGCGCCGGGGGCCCTCCCAGGGCAAGTTCACCACCAAGGAGCTGCGCGAGCTGGGCACGCTGCCGGGCGTCGGCATCCGCGTCGAGGAGGCGGAACTGGCCCTGGACCCGGCGTACGCGGACCCGGGCGCGGCCCTGCCCGCCGTGAACCGGCGCAACGTGGAGGCCCTGCGGGGCTGGGCCGCGACCGCGAGCCCGCCGGCCGACGGCGACCGGCGCATTCGCCTGCGGTTCTTCCTGCGCCCGGTGGAGGTGCTGGGCGGCCCGGACGGCGGGGTGAGCGGGGTGCGCTTCGAGCGGACGGCCCCGGGCGAGCGGGGCGCGGTGACGGGCACGGGCGGGTACGAGGACATCCCGGCGGAGCTGGTGCTGCGCTCGGTGGGCTACCAGGGCGTGCCGCTGCCCGGCCTGCCGTTCGACCCGGTGACGGCGACGGTCCCGCACGCGGCGGGCCGGGTGCTGCGCGAGGGCCGTGCCTCGGTCGGCGAGTACGTGGCGGGCTGGATCAAACGCGGCCCGACCGGGGTGATCGGCACCAACCGCCCGTGCGCGAAGGAGACGGCGTCCTCGCTGCTCCAGGACGCGGGCGTACTGGCCCGCCGCGACCTGCCCGAGGACCCGCTGCCCGCCCTCCGCGCGGCGGGCCTGCACCCGGTGGAATGGCCGGGCTGGCTGGCGATCGAGTCGGCCGAGGCCGCCCTGGGCCGCTCCCTGGGCCGCCGCTCGGTCAAGATCCCCGACTGGCCGGGCCTCCTCACCGCCGCCCGCCCCACCCCGCCCTGACCCCCGTCACGCGTACGCACCGCTGCCGCCGCCGCAACGACGGCCGGACCCCCGGCCGACCAGCCGGTCCCGACGGTCGAGCCACACCTGCTGGCCGTCCGCGTCCACCGTGACGCCGAAGCGGGTGAGGTGCGGACGGTCGTTCTCCTCGTACCAGGTGTACGCCGCCGTCACTTCCGCCCAGAGGTCCCGCGGACCCCACGAACGGACCGCACCCTCTTCCCACCAGTCGGCGTACCGGACGACGGTGGCCGAGGTCCCGGCCTCGTCGACGAACTGCACCCGGCGGCCGTCCCCCTCTCCACGATGTGAGTACGAGATGTCCGCGACCTGGAGGCCGATGGCGAAGTCCTGGAGATGGCCCCCTCCGAGGAGCCGCGCGGGGTCGACGGGCGAGGGGCGGGTGACCGGCTCCTCGGGGACCCTCAGGTCCACCGTCGGCCGCTCGGAGCGGATCCACATGTACGCGGCCTCACCGACGAACCGGCCCTCGGCCCGGTTGCCGTCGGCGGTCAGCTTCAGCAGGCCGGCGTTGCTGTAGGCCGTGCCGAACGGAGTGAGGATGACCCCGCCCCGCGCGCACTGGTCCACCCACGCCCGTGGGACGCGCCGCAGCGAGGCCGTGTTCACGATCCGGTCGAACGGACCCCGCGCGGGCACTCCCGCCAGGCCGTCACCGCGGACCAGGTGCGGGGAGTACCCGCACGCCGTGAGGGTGGACGCTCCCCGGGCCGCCAGCGCTTCGTCCACCTCCACGGCCGTGACCCGCCGCGACGTCACGCGCTCGCAGAGCAGGGCGGTGTGGTAGCCGGAGGCGTAGCCGATCTCCAATACCTGGTGCTCCGGCTCCAGATCGAGGTGGTGCAGTTTCCGCATCACCACGTCCAGAGCGGACACCGACGACGTGAAGTCTCCGGTGGCCGGGCCGCTGGCCGCGCTCCCCCCGTCGTCCAGCTGCGTCACCACCGACCTGCCGGGGTTCCAGACGGCGCGCGCCCACCGCTCCGGGTCGGCCAGGCGGTCAACGAACTCCCACCGGCCGTCGGCGTCCTTCACCGGCAGCCAGACCGCGTCCGGTACGAAGCGCTCCCGCTCGACGCGGTCGAAGGCCGCCACCAGCCACGGGTCCCGCAGCAACCCCATGACCGCCAGCGCCCGCCGGCAGACTTCCCTGTTCACTCCGCCGACGCGCCTTCCTGCGGCCGGTCACCGTCAGGGCTGGGAGGCGTGGGCGGAGGCGACCACGGCTTGTCGTCCGGCTCTCCGCCGTGCTTGCCGGAATCCATGAGCATGTACGTTCTCCATCCCGTGGTCGAAGCCGCAGCAGGTCTGCGGGTGCCCCACAGACTGCCAGCCCATTCGGGGACGTATCTGCCCCATACAGGCGGACAGTTGAGACGTCTGGCGATACCGTACGAGAAAGTCCAGACGTCCTGGGGAGCCCCTTGAATACGGCGTTACGAGACGCTATGGCGGATGCGCGCGTGTCTCAGCGGGAGCTCGCGTTCAAAGTGGGCGTCACCCCGAAGAGCGTGGAACGCTGGATCTCGGATGAAGAGCTGATCCCGCACGCGCGAAACCGGCTCGACGCCTGCCGGGTGCTTGGAGTGACGGAAGAGATGATCTGGCCGGAAGCGGTGACTACCCGCGTCAAGGTGGGCAATGATCGGGAGCTCGTTCACAGCTACCCGTACCGCTCCGCCTGCCCGTCGACGACATGGACCGCTTTGGTCAGGGACGCCACGTCGGACTTGCTCCTCGGCGGCTACACGAACTACTTCTTCTGGACCATGATCCCCGACTTTCCCGGCATCGTGCGGCGCAAGACGGAGGCAGGGTGCCGGGTGCGGTTCCTGCTGGGGGATCCGGACGGAGAGGTGACGCGGCAGCGCGAGGTCATCGAGGGGGCGACCCTCACGGTCTCCACGCGGATTCGGATGACCCTTGAGGCCCTGGAACGCCTTGGCCCGCTCCAAGGGCTGGAGGCGCGGTACAGCGATCCTTCAGACGCCGTCAACCACGTCGGACTGTCCGTGTTCCGCTTCGACCACGACGCGCTCGTGACGCCGCACCTGGCCCGGGCCGTCGGCCACGACTCCCCCGTGCTCCACCTGCGCCGGCGAGGCGACGGCGGCATGTTCGACAGGTTCGCGGGCCACGCGGAAGAGCTGTGGGAGAGGGGCGTGCCGACAGGCCTGCGTACCGGATAGGCGGCAGGGCCTGTCGGCGGTGGGGTTAGTCGGACAGGCGGGTGGCCTCGGCTTCGGCGGCGGTCAGGATGCTGGTCAGGAGGCCCGGGAAGAGGGCCTCCAGGTCTTGGCGGCGCAGGGTGTTCATTTTGGCCGTGCCCCGGTACGTCTGGCGCAGGACGCCGCTCTCGCGCAGGACCCGGAAGTGGTGCGTGGTGGTCGACTTCGTCACGGGGAGCACGAAGTGCGAGCACGCCAGCTCCTCCTCCGAGGCCGCCAGGTCCCGGACGATGGACAGCCGCATCGGGTCGGAGAGGGCGTGCAGCACTCCGTCCAGCCGGATCTGGGCGGGCTCCGGGTGGGGAAGGGTGCGGGCCGTGTCACGTTCCGTCATGTCCCTGCTCCACTCGTTCGCTTCACCGGCTCCCATCGTACGAGAGCCGTGGCTACCAGGACCGGTGGTACGGGCTCGGCTGCCGGACCTCCCCGCCCAGCTCGGCGGCCGCCCGCCGGGCCCAGTACGGGTCGCGGAGCAGCTCGCGGCCCAGCAGGACCGCGTCCGCCTCCCCGTCGGCCAGGATCTTCTCGGCCTGCTCCGGGTCGGTGATCAGGCCCACGGCGGCCACCGGCAGGCCGGTCTCGGCCTTGACGCGGGCCGCGAAGGGCACCTGGTAGCCGGGGCCGACGGGGATCCGCACGCCCGGGGCGAGCCCGCCGGTGGAGACGTCGAGCAGGTCCACGCCGTGTTCCTGGAGCAGCCCGGCGAGCCGGACGGTCTCGTCGGCGGTCCAGCCCGCCCCGTCCAGCCAGTCGGTGGCGGAGATCCGGAAGAACAGCGGGAGTTCCTGCGGCCACACCGCCCGTACGGCGTCGACGACTTCGAGGGCGAAGCGGGTGCGGTTCTCGAAGGAGCCGCCGTACGCGTCGGTGCGCTTGTTGCTGTGCGGGGAGAGGAACTCCCCGATGAGGTAGCCGTGGGCGCCGTGGATCTCCACGACCTCGTAGCCGGCGTCCAGCGCCCGGCGCGCGGCGTCGGCGAACTGCCCGGCGATCTCGTGGATCTGATCAATGGTCAGCTCGTGCGGAACCGGGTCGCCCTCCGCGAAGGGGAGCGGGCTCGGCGCGCTCGGGAGCCAGCCGTGCGCCTCGGGGCCGACGACGCCGCCGCCCTTCCAGGTCCGGTCGGTGGATCCCTTGCGGCCGGAGTGTCCGAGCTGGATCCCCGCGACGGCGCCCTGCGCCTTGACGAAGGAGGTGATCCGGCGCAGCGCCTCGACCTGGGTGTCGTTCCAGATGCCGAGGTCGTACGGGGAGATCCGGCCCTCCGGGGAGACGGCGGTGGCCTCCTGGATGATCAGCCCGGTGCCGCCGACGGCGCGGGCGGCGTAGTGCGCGAAGTGCCACTCGTGGGCGACGCCCGCGTTCGGGCCGAAGGCCTCGGCGCTGTACTGGCACATCGGGGCCATCCAGACCCGGTTCGGGATGGTCACCGAACGCAGGGCGTAGGGGGCGAACAGGGCGGCGGAGGCAGCGGGGGCGGCGGGATCCGCGGGGGCCGCAGGGGCTACGGGGGCAGCACTCATCAGGGGTCTCCAGATGTCACCGGACGCGCGCCGGGAATCGGCGGCTCAGTACGAGAGTCACCGTACTACGAGTTTCCTCGTACTACGAGACCTCTCGTACAAATGCGTCCAGCTCGGCCCGCAGCGCCCCGGCCAGCGCGGCCAGGTCCGGCACGGCGGCCGCGTCCGCGACCAGCCCGTAGTGGACGGTGCCCTTGTACGTGGAGACCGCGATGGCCAGGGACTGCCCCCGGGCCAGCGGCGCGAGCGGGTAGACCTCGCGCACCGTGCTGCCGCCGAGGGTGAAGGTCAGGCCGGGCAGCGGGACGCTGGTGACGAGGATGTCGTAGAGCAGCCGGGCGGCCTGCGCGACGAGCGGACCGCCGAGGCGGTGCCCGAGCGGGTGGACGTGGTCGGCGAGCAGGGCGACGGCCCCGGCGCCGCGGGCGGGCCCCGCCTCCTTGTTGCGGTCCATGCCGGCCCGTACGGCGTACAGCCGGCGCAGCGGGTCGTCCTCGGCGAGCGGGAGCCGGAGCAGGTAGCCGGAGAGCCGGTTGCCGGCGCCGGGGGCGGCTCCGGGTCTGCGGCGGGAGACCGGTATCAGCGCGCGGGGTCCCGCGCCGCGGGGCAGGGGGTCGCCGCGCTCGGCGAGCCAGCGCCGCAGGGCGCCCGCGACCAGGGCGATCAGGACGTCGTTGACGGTGCCGCCGGCGACCTTGCGGATCAGGTTGACCTCGTCGAGGTCGAGGGCGAGGCCCGCGACGCTGCGGTTGCCCGCGCCGGCCCCGGGCCCGGGCTCGGCGGCGACGAGCGCGTCCGGGACCCCGAGGGGCAGCCCGGCGCGGGCCACGGCGGCGCCGATCTCCAGGGCCTGGCCGAGGTCGTGGACGCGGGAGGCGAACACCCCGGGCAGCCGGCGCAGGGCGGCGCGGGGGCCGCGCGGGGCGGGCACCGGGCGCACGGGAACCCGTACGGCGGGGCCCGGGGCGAACGGGGGCTCCCGGTCGAAGAGGCCGGCGGCGAGGGCCAGGGCGCCGAGGCCGTCGGCGAGGGCGTGGTGGAACTTGAACAGCACCGCGAAGGAGTCCGGGCCGGGGCCGGCCAGCACGTGCGCCTCCCAGGGCGGCCGGGTCCGGTCGAGCGGCCGGGCCATCAGCGGCCCGGCGGCCGCCCGCGGATCCACCGCACCCGCGCCCGCGGCTCCGGCGCGGCCATCGGCACCGGCCGCCCCCGCGCGGGCGGCGTCGCCGCCGGCATCGACACGAGCGGTGCCGCCGGCCCCGGCACGAGCGGCACCAACGGCGTCGGCACGAGCGGCACCAACGGCGTCGGCGTCGGCCCAAGCAGCGGCCCCGGCGGCGGCACTGCCCCCGGTACGCGCGGCAGCGGCAGCGGCGCCGGCGTCGGCCAGGAAGACGTGCCGGGCCGGGTCGAAGTCCGGGTCGGGGGACCAGACGGCCGCGCCGACGGGGAGCAGGACATCGTGGATGCGGCGCCGCAGGCCCGGCAGACCGGCGCAGCGCTCGGCGAGCAGCGCGGCGGCGCGGGCGGCCGCGTCCGGTCCGTCGGCGCTGAGGACGGCGAGGGCGCCGAGGTGCATGGGGTGCGCGGCGGATTCGATCCGCCAGAAGGCGAGGTCGAGCGGGGACAGGTGCTCGGTGGCCACGGAGTGCCTCTCGCGTGCGGCGGCAGAGGCCGGAAGTCAATCCCTTTCGGTCACCTACGAGCAAGTAACCCGGGCGGAGTCGACACGTGGTCGACCCTTTCGGACCTCCCGCGATCGTTCCGCGCCCACGCGGCGGGCGGCTTCCGGGCCGCTGTCGGCGGGGCGGTGCAGACTGGCTGAAAGCTGCCGTGAAGGACAACGCCGTCCGGAGGTGCCGGTCATGACCGAGGTGCTCCTGCTCGCGGGAACCCGCAAAGGGCTTTTCATCGGCCGCCGCGAGGGCGGCGGTCCGTGGGAGTTCGACGGGCCCCATTTCAACGCCCAGGCCGTCTCCGCGGTCGCGATCGACACCCGGGGTCCGGCGCCCCGGCTGCTGGTCGGCGGGGACAGCGCGC
Organism: Streptomyces sp. ADI95-16; assembly: GCF_003721495.1. NCBI lineage: Bacteria > Bacillati > Actinomycetota > Actinomycetes > Kitasatosporales > Streptomycetaceae > Streptomyces > Streptomyces sp. ADI95-16. The sequence continues at coordinate 1,682,519 of NZ_CP033581.1, forward strand.
ACTGGGGGCCGTCCGTCTTCAGCTCGGACGACCTCGGGGCGACCTGGCGGGAGCCCGCCACGGCGGCCGTGCGGTTCCCGAAGGACACCGGGGCCTCGCTGGAGCGGGTCTGGCAGCTGCACCCGGCCGGTCCGGAGGCCCCGGACGTGGTCTACGCGGGGACGGAGCCGGCAGCGCTGTTCCGCTCGACGGACCGGGGCGAGTCCTTCGAGCTGGTCCGGCCGCTGTGGGAGCACCCGACCCGCGGGGGCTGGGTGCCGGGCGGCGGCGGTGAGGGCCTGCACACCGTGATCACCCACCCCGGCGACCCCGACGCGGTGACGGTGGCGGTGTCCACCGCCGGGGTGTTCCGGACCCGGGACGGCGGGGCGAGCTGGGCGCCGTCCAACCACGGCGTCTCGGCGGTGTTCCTGCCGGATCCGGATCCCGAGTTCGGCCAGTGCGTGCACAAGATCGCCCAGGACGCCGGGGACGGCGGGCGGCTGTACCTCCAGAACCACTGGGGCGTCTACCGCAGCGACGACGCGGGCGGCGAGTGGACCGACATCGGTGCCGGCCTGCCCTCCGACTTCGGCTTCGCCGTGGCCGCGCACCCGCACCGGCCGGACACCGCGTACGTGTTCCCCCTCAACGCCGACTCCGACCGGGTCCCGGCCGGGCACCGCTGCCGGGTCTTCCGCACCCGGGACGCGGGTGCCAGCTGGGAGCCGCTGTCGCGGGGCCTGCCGGCCGGGGACCACTACGGCACGGTGCTGCGGGACGCCCTGTGCACGGACGACGCGGATCCGGCGGGGATCTACTTCGGCAACCGCAACGGCGAGCTGTACGCGAGCGAGGACGACGGGGACAGCTGGCGGCTGCTGGCGGAGCACCTGCCGGACGTGCTGTGCGTCCGGGCCGCGGTACTGCCCGCGGGGATCGGCCAGTAGAGTGACTCACCGTGGCAGCACGACCGTTGAACGAGATCGTCGAGCCGGGCTGGGCCCGTGCTCTTGAGCCGGTGGCGGGGCAGATCGCCGCCATGGGCGACTTCCTGCGCGCCGAGATCGCGGCGGGGAGAACCTACGTACCGGCCGGGGCGAACGTCCTGCGCGCCTTCCAGCAGCCCTTCGACGAGGTGCGGGTGCTGATCGTGGGGCAGGACCCGTACCCCACCCCGGGGCACGCGATGGGCCTGTCCTTCTCGGTGGCGCCCGAGGTCAGTCCGTGGCCGCCGAGCCTGGACAACATCTTCCGCGAGCTGCACGCCGATCTCGGCACGGGCCGCCCGGCGAACGGTGACCTGACCCCGTGGACCCGGCAGGGCGTGCTGCTGCTGAACCGCTCGCTCACCACGGCCCCGCGCAAGCCCAACGCCCATCGCGGCAAGGGCTGGGAGGCCGTCACCGAGCAGGCGATCCGGGCGCTGGCCGCGCGCGGGAAACCGCTGGTGTCGGTGCTGTGGGGCCGGGAGGCCCGCAATCTGCGGCCGCTGCTGGGCGAGTTGCCCGCGGTGGAGTCCGTCCACCCCTCCCCCATGTCCGCGGACAACGGTTTCTTCGGGTCGCGGCCCTTCAGTAAGGCCAATGACCTGCTGGTACGTCAGGGCGCGCAGCCGGTCGACTGGCGCCTGCCGAACGCCCACTGAACGATCAAGTTGAACCGTGTACGACATTCTTCGGATAAATACGGACAGATGCCGCCGGAGGTGGCCCTGCCCGAACACCCGGTTCCGATAAACCAGTAGCATGCGGCGCCATGAGCTCCCCCACTGGGCCCGCAAATGGCCTGCCCGTACGAATGCCGCGACCCCGCCAGACCGGACGGCACCGCCGGCCCGAGCCCGCGGTGGCGCCCGAGGGCGCGCCCGCGCTGGTGCTCGCCGTGCCCGGTGCCCCCTCGGCCGCCTCGCGTGGGCTGGCGGAAGAGATCATCAGCATCGGCCGCTCCGAGCTGCCCGGCCTGGACGCCCGCCTCGGCTTCCTGGAGGGTGCCGAGGGGTCCGAGTTCCCGTCGCTGTCCGGTGTCCTTGACGCCGTCGCGCGCGAGCGCGCCGAGCGCGCGGAGTTCGCCCGCGCCGCCGGGCACGAGGTGCCCGCGCCGACCGGCCCCGACGCCGTCGTCGTCCCGCTGCTCGCCGGCCCGGACGCGGATCTGCTGCGCCGCTTCCGCCAGGCGCTGATGGACTCCTCGGCCGCCGCCGAGCTGGCCGACGTACTCGGCCCGCACCCGCTGCTCGCCGAGGGCCTGCACGTGCGGCTGTCCGAGGCCGGCCAGGCCCGCGCCGACCGCGCGCGCCTCTTCTCCGTGACCACCGCCGCCGACGGCATCATCGTCGCCACCACCGGTGGCGAGGAGGCCGTCCAGGCCGCCGCCGTCACCGGCATGCTGCTGGCCGCCCGCCTCGCGGTGCCGGTGAAGGCGGCCGCGCTGGACCAGGAGGGTTCGGTGGCCGCGGTCGCCGAGCAGCTTCGCCTGGAGGGCTCCACTCAGCTCGCGCTGGCCCCGCACCTGATCGGCCCGGAGGCCGCCGAGGGACTGCTGGACACCGCCTGCAAGGAGGGCGACTGCGTCGCCGCCGAGGTGCTGGGCGCCTACCCGGCGCTCGGCAAGCTGGCCGTCGCGCAGTACTCCGCGGCCCTAGGCCTCAGCCAGGGCGCCGCCGCGCACTGACCCGCTCACGACACGTGCGTACGAGGGCCCGCGCCCCGGATCTCCGGAGCGCGGGCCCTCGTCCGTACGGGGTGGCGGGCCGGGTCAGCCGAAGACCACGCAGGTGGCGGCGGGCACGGCCACCGAGCCGGCCCGGCGCGGCTGCCCGGTCAGCGGGTCGACCTCGAACCAGGTGACGTCCCCGGAGTGCTCGTTGGCCGCGTACAGCCGGCGCCCCGAAGGGTCGGCGGCCAGATCGCGCGGCCACCGGCCACCGCAGGGGACGGCGCCGGTGAGCTGCGGCTTCTCGGCTCCGTCGGCGAGGGAGAGGGTGACGATGGCGTCGGCGCCGCGGACGGCGGCCCAGACGAAGCGCCCGTCGGGCGAGGCGATCACCGCCGAGGGGTAGGCCCGCGCCGCCCCGTGGGCGCCCGCTGGGGCCACCGGGATCTCCGAGACCGGTTCCAGCCGCCCGCCCGCCGGATTCCAGCGGCAGACGGTCAGCTGCGGCTCCAGCTCGTGCAGTACGTAGACCACCCGGCCGCCGGGGTGGAAGGCGAGGTGCCGGGGGCCGGTCCCGGCGCGCAGCGCGGTCTCGGCGTGGACCCGGAGCGCGCCGCCCGCGGGGTCGGGTGCGCAGATCCGCACCGAGTCGGTGCCGAGGTCCACGCTGAGCACCCAGCGGCCGCCGGGGTCGGGCAGCACCTGGTGCGCGTGCGGGCCCGCCTGCCGGTCGGCGTCGAGGCCGGAGCCGCGGTGGCCGAGGACCGAGGCGGGCCCGCCGACGGAGCCGTCGGCGGCGAGCGGGAGGCCGCTGACGCTGCCCGAGGTGTAGTTGGCGGTGTACAGCCGGCGCCCGGCCAGGCTGAGGTGGGTGGGGCCGGAGCCGCCGACGCGGACGGCGGAGCCGAGGGCGGCGAGGCCGTCGCGGGTGGGGCGGAAGGCGCCGACGGCGCCCTGCTCGGTCTCGCTGACGGCGTAGAGCACCCCGGCGCCGCGGTCGAGGGCGAGGTACGAGGGGTCCGGGAGGGCGCGGGTGGCGGTGAGCGGGGTCAGTGCCCCGGTGGCCGGATCCACGGCCGCGGTGGTGATGCCGCGGCCGCCGCCCGAGGTGAAGGAGCCGATGTAGGACCGGCGTTCGCCGCCCCGGTCCGCGTCGGCCGCGCCGTCCGCGTCGCCGCCCGCGCCGCCGGCCGCGTCGCCCGGGCCGCCGCGCGTGCCCTCCCCCGCCCTGTCCGCGTCGTCCACGGAAGTCCCTCCCAGCCGTTCCGGATCCGTCCGGAGCCGACGGTAACAGAAGGTCTAGACCAAGTCCCGTCCCTGGGCCCGGTCCTGCGCGCCGGGGTGGTGCACGTACGCCGGGGAGACCTGCCGGTCCTCGTAGGTGCGGTGGAAGACCGGGGTGGCCGAGCCGGAGATCGGCGGCACGATCCACGACCAGTCCGCGCCCACGTCACGCCCCCGGCGCTCCTCGCGCTCCAGGTGGGTCAGGAACCGCCGGGACTCGGTGTGGTGGTCGGCGATGGTGACCTCGGCCCGGTCGAAGGAGTGCAGCACGGCACGGTTGAGCTCGACCAGCGCCCGGTCCTTCCACAGCGAGCGGTCGCTGGAGGTGTCGAGGCCCAGGCGGCGGCCGACGGCCGGGAGGAGGTTGTAGCGGTCGGCGTCGGCGAGGTTGCGGGCGCCTATCTCGGTGCCCATGTACCAGCCGTTGAAGGGGGCGGCCGGATAGTGGACGCCGCCGATCTCCAGGCACATGTTGGAGATGGCGGGCACGGCGTGCCAGCGCAGTCCCCAGTCGGCCCAGCCGTCGCCGTCGCCGTCGTCCCCGTCGGGGTGCCTGATCGGCACCTCCAGGACCGCGTCGGCGGGGGTGTCGAACCAGCGGGGCTTGTCGTCGACGCCCTGGACCACCAGCGGGAGGAGGTCGAAGGGGGTGCCCGCGCCGCCCGACCAGCCGAGCCGGAGGAGCGCCTCGGTGAGGGGCGCGTTGCGGGCGTCGCCCACGGTGACGGAGTGGTGGTCGCCGTAGCCCGCGTAGCGGACCAGCTGCTCGCTCCAGATCAGCGGGCCGGGGCTCTGCGGGGTGTCCGGGGCGAAGACGGTGATCGTGGGGCGGACCCGGCCGCCGTTGGTCGCCTCGCGCAGGTGCTCGAAGCACTCGGCGGCGATCGCGTCGGAGTCGGTGAGGCCGCGCCGGTCGCGCACGCGCAGCGAGTTCCAGTAGAGCCGGCCTATGCAGCGGTTGCTGTTGCGCCATGCCACCCGGGCGCCGTGGACCAGCTCCTGCGGGGTGTGCCGATAGGTTCCCGACTCCGCGAGCTCGGCCCGTACGGCGGCGAGCCGAGTACGCGGATCACCGGCTCCCGGAGTTTCCCGATGGAAGAGCCGGATGAACTCCTCGGCCGCTCCCCACACCTGAGCGGTGGTGGAACGCCGTTGCAGAATTTCCATTCCGGGCCGTTACCCCCTGTCCTGCCAGATCCACCCTGTACGTGCCGGACGAATGTGCTGCGAACAATGCCCCGTTGTACAGGCGGCAGGTCAGCGGCGTGAGGGGGTGAGGGAGGGAACAACACCTCCGGGCGGTCTTCGTGCATCGGCCTGCGGAAGAGAGCTGACGCGGCGTAGCATCCGTCGCAGTTCTCGTACGCATATGCCCGTAGGCATATCCGATATACCGAAGGCAGTGCATTCCCCGGCGGGAACACGGCCCGCACCGCTAGCGTGACGCACCTCACTGCCGTCGGGGGGCAGGCGGTCGTTCGCGGTCGCCGGGGCGTGGTTCCTCCTTGCCGCGATCGGCCTCCCGGCGGTGTTGTCCCAGGGACGCCGGACCTCGCATCGGCCGCCGTGACGCGCAGAGGAGCAGCGTGCACATGCCGCTTCCACAGAAGATCCACCATCTCATCGACTGCTTCGACACGTTCGCGGGGAACCGGGGCAAGAAGCGCCGGTTACCCGTCATGCTGCTGAGGCGGGATCCCTCGCCGGACGGCACCGTCCGGGAATCGACGGCGCGGACCGTCATCCTGGACTACGAGAAGCGCCTGTACCTCGCGGGGCGCGACCCGAAGGTCCGGCTGGTCCCGCACGCGCTGCTGGAGGAGGGCGAGTTCGCGCCGCAGGACGCGGCTCACGGCGGGCCGGCCCGCGCGGTGGTCGAGCCGCACGTCGCCGTGCTGGACGCGATCGCCGGGCAGCTCGTCTCGATGCCTCCCGGCGCGGGCCGGATCCGGCTGCCGCGCTATGACACCTGCCGCGCCGCGCTGAACGCGACCGTCGACGTCGTCGCGCCCGACGCCGGGGTGCGGCAGCTGCGCGACGAGCTCTACCGCACGCTCCTGCTGCGGCGGGGCGGGCTGGACGCGCTGGCGCAGCTGGCCGGCAACGCCCCGGACGCTCCGGTCGCCAGCCTGTGGGCCGGTGTGGTCCAGTTCCTGGGCGTCCGGGTGCCCCGCTCGTTCTACGGCCTGTGGCTCAGGAGACGCCGCACCCTGCGCTGGGTCGGCAGCCGGCACCCCGACGGCGCGAACTTCCTCCGCATGGCGCTGTCCATCACCACCTGGGGGAACTCCCGGCACAGCCCGGACCTGATCCAGCGCATGCTGTTCATGGCGCTGCTGGGCGACCTGTCCAAGGCGGTGGCGCCGTCCCGCTTCTGGGTCTACCGCGCCCGCCGCCGCTGGTCCTTCGTCCTGCTCCTGCCGGACATCGGCGAAGAGGGCACGCCGATCCGCCGGCTGCTCGACACCTACGCGGACATCGCCCGCAACGAGCCTCCCGCTCCGCTCATGGTCCTGGGGGGCGTGTCCGGTCAGCCGCCCTCCTACGCGCAGCCGCTCGCCCCGGACCCCGGCGACCCGAACGGGACCGCCAACCAGGTGCGCGCGCTGTACGCCCGGCCCGCCGCGTCCGCCGTCTACCTCGTCGACCTGTCCCCCAACGACGACGACGGTCCGGCCAGGAGCTGGGTGCAGACCAAGCCCAAGGTCACCGTGCGGACCAGCGGCCGCGGGGCCTACGTGCGGGCCGTGGCGACCCCCCTCCTGGTACTCGCGCTGGTCGCCGCCGGGATCTCCTACTGGCGCCAGGAACCCGAGCTGCCGCCGTCCTGCCACAAGGTCGGTTCGGGCGAGACCGTCGGCGTCACCGAGGGGCGGGAGTGCCACCTCGCCACCGCGGGCCGGGACGACGAACTGCTCGCCCTGGAAGCGGTCGCCGCGAAGCAGAACGACGACGCGCTGGGCAGTGGCCGGCCGTACCGGACGGTGGTCTTCTTCGCCCCCCTCACGGCGGATCCCGGCGATTCCACCCCCGTCAGCCTGCAGTCCCTGCGGGGCGCCCTGGCCGCCCAGAAACAGATCAACGGCCGCGAGGGGGACGTCGTCCAGATCCGGCTGCTGCTCGCCAACCCGGGGAAGTACTTCGCGTACGGATCGCAGAACGCCCAGGGGCCCGATGTCGCGGCGGAGATCATCCAGCGGAAGGACCGCGAGAAGATAGCCGCGGTCATCGGCATCACCCAGAGCCGGCCCGCGTCCTTCGCGGCGGTGGCGGAGATCTCGGCGGCGAGCATTCCCGTGATCGGCAATTCCGTGTCGGGGAGCAAGATGGTGGACGAGCGGTCGTCGTCCTACTACTTCCAGGTGTCCCCGTCGAACGACCGCGTCGCCCAGGTGATGGCCGAGTTCACCGCGCACTCCGACGAGATCGGAGAGCTGACGACGGCCAAGGAGGGCGCGAGGACCGCCGTGGTGGTCTACGACCCGGACGACGAGTTCTTCAGTTCCGACCTGGCGGAGAAGTACACCAAGCACTACAAGGGCGGACCGGTGGTCACCGTGCCCTATTACGAGAACCGCAGCGGGCAGATCACCTCGTCCGTGGCGCGGGACATCTGCGCCGAAGTCGCGCGGTCGAACGGATTCATCCTCTACGCCGGCCGCTCGGGCGAGATGCCCGAGCTCTTCGACGCCCTCCAGGCGGCCTCGGAGTGCCGCAGGCAGGACGGGCGGAAGGTGGCCGTCCTCTCCGAGAGCACCGCGGCCAAGTACCTCCAGGATCCCGAGGACATGCTGCGCAGGCATTCCCTGCTGAGGCCGTTCTACGTGATGTACAACAATTCCAACGGAAAGGAGACGGCGGACAGTCCGTATTCGGAATTCACCGCCCGGTTCCGGGACGTCTTCAAGGACGGTTCGGTGCCCGAGGGCAACGCGGCGGGGGCCTACGACGCGCTGCAGGTGGCGTCGGAGGCGATCAACGCGGTCTACGCCCAGTACCGGACGGGGACGAACAGCAGCGCGCCGTTCCAGGCGACGGACGTGTACGCGCGGCTCTCGAACCCCGGCATCCAGAACCTCTCGGGTGCCTCCGGGCTGCTGACCCTGAACAGCCGCAACAAGTACCCGCCGAGCGCCGCCGTCTACATCCTGGAGTCGCACCTCGACAAGAGCGTGACGACCTGGATGGCCTGCGGCAACCTGCCCGACCAGCCGCCGAACTCGGCGATGGGCAAGTCGTGGGGGCAGCCCGGCAGGACCCGGGCCTGCCCGTAGCGGCGGTCCCCGCCGGTCAGGCGGCGGGGATCAGCGGAGCCCTCGGGTCGGTGCGCAGTGGGGTCGCGAGGGCGACCAGGGCGTGCTCCAGCCCGTGCAGGTGCGCGAGGGCCGACTCGGCGGCGGCCGCCGGGCGGGGCGCGGCCGGGGCGGTGAGCTCGGCCGCGCCGTGCGGGGCGGTGAGCGCCTCGACGGCCGCCTGCACGCGCCAGCAGGCGGCGGCGAGGCGGGCGTCGTGCGAGGCCTGCGGGTCGGCGGCGACGGCCACGAGGCCGCGTACCTCGCGGGCGCAGTCGTCGAGCAGGGCCAGCACCTGGCGGGCCCGGGCCTTGCGGGCGCGCAGCGGGCTCAGCGGGTGCACGAGGGGGGCGAGGGCCATGCGCACGCGGCCCAGGAGCAGTTCGAGCTCGGCGGCGTGCGGGGCCGGATCGGCGTCCGGGTCGCCGGCGAGGCGGTCGAGGGTGGCGGCGGTGGAGGCCCGTACGCAGTGCAGCGCGCGCTGGATCCAGGCGTCGTTGGCGGCGTGGGTGGTCACCGGGAGCACGATCACGACGGCGAGAGCGGCGCCGAGCGCGCCGATCGCGGTCTCCTGGAAGCGCAGGAGCAGCAGGCCGGGGTGCAGGACGCCGAGGAGTCCGTAGAGCAGTCCGGCCATGACGGTGACGAAGAACATCATCCAGGAGTACGAGGGCGCGGCGGTGTAGAAGATGCCGAAGACGCATACGGCGACCAGCGCGGCGGTGGGCGCGGGGGCGCCGTGCAGCGGTACGGCGATCAGCAGGCCGGCGGCGATGCCGATGACCGTGCCGAGGACCCGGCGGAAGCCGCGCACCAGGGTCTCGCCCCGGGAGGTGGTGTTGACGAAGATCCACCAGGCGGTGCCGACGGCCCAGTACCAGCGGTCGTCGGAGAGGGCCTGGCCGATGGTGAGGGCGAAGCCGCAGGCGGCGGTGGCCTGGAAGGCCTGCCGGGTGGTGGGCCGGGCCAGGCCGGTGCCGGGGAGGCCGGGCGGGGCGGCGGGCGGCGGGGTGCGGCGCTCGATGGGCCACAGGACGAACCGGGCGGCGCCGGCCGAGAGGAGGGCGAGGCCGACGGCGGCGTACAGCTCGGGCAGCTGGCCGGGGCGGGCGTGGAGGAACTGGGTGACGAAGAACATCATGAAGCCGAAGATCCCGAGCGCGTGTCCGCGCGGCCCCCAGCGGCGGGCGTAGACCCCGGCGAAGACGACGGCGAGGAACGCGGCGTCACGGACGAGCGGCAGGTCGTGCAGGGCGGTGGCCAGCGCGAGGACGGGGAACCCGGCGGCGGGCAGCAGGGCGGTGGTCAGGCGCTGGGCGCGCACGGTGGAGTCGAGCACGGTGAAGAGGGCGAGCAGGGCCGCCAGTCCTCCGGTGATGGAGGCGGTGAGGGAGAGCCCGCAGAGCTCGGCCATGACGACGGCGAGAGCGACGCCGATCACCGCCCGGCTGGAGTTCCTCAGTCGCATCAGCCCCGGATCCGGAGCCACGAACATTCTCTTCACGGCGGTGTGCCGCCCCCCTTGCAGTGGTGCGCGCCGGCCCGGCGACCGCCCGGGGGTGGTGGGCGGCGAAGGGCACGGCGAAGGCGCCGCGCTCCGGTCCGGCCTCGTTGCCGCCCGGCGCTGCGCGGCGCCGTAAGTACATGGATACGCCACAGATAAACATGTACGGCCCACTGGCTCAACCGTGCGGCGCTGGACTGTGCCATTGGTACAGCTCTGGAGGGTGAGGTTCGGCCGGTCACGGCCAACGGACCAGCTCGGGGGCACGGTATCGGACCCATGCGTGGATTGCAGGGCGTAGGGGGGCAACCTAGACTGAAAATGATCAATCCGCCAGCCCCATCCCCTTCCCGGATCCCCGCGCGAGCGGGGTGAGACCCATGGCCGAGCGCGTACGTCAGTCGCAGGTCCGCAGCGGCGCCCACCGCGGCGGGCGGGCCCCTCGGACGCCGTCGAAGGCGCAGCCGCGGTCGAGGGGGCGCGCGTGGGAGCGGTACCGAGGGCGGGGGCGGGAACCCGTACGGGACCCGGAACCGGGATCCGGACCGGGACCCGAACCGGGAGTCGTCGAGGCTCCGCCCGGGCTGGCCCGGCTGATGGCGTCCGGCGCAGGCAACCGCGCCGTGGGCGCGTACCTGCGCGAGGAGGCCCGGAGCGCCGAGGGGCGCGAGCTCGCCCCTCCGCTGCGGGCGGAGATGGAATCCCGTCTGGGCGCCGACCTGTCCGCGGTGCGGCTCCACACCTCCACGGCCGCGGCGGAGTCGGCGAACGCGCTACGGGCCAGGGCCTTCACGGTGGACCAGGACGTCGTCTTCGCGGCGGGCGAGTACCGCCCCGGCGACCCGGGCGGCCGCGCCCTGATCGCCCACGAGCTGGCGCACACGGTCCAGCAGGCGCGCGGCGGACCGGCGCCCGCGGGGACGGACCGTACGGAGCGGGCGGCCGCCGCCGCCGCGAGCGCCGCCGGGGCGCGCGGCACGGCCCCCGCGCCGGCCGTGGAGGGGTCCGCGGTCGGCGTGGCCCGGGTGGCGGCCGGGGAGCAGACCCAGGAGCAGGCGGCGCCGGAGAAGCCGGACTCCCTCGGCTTCTGGGGCGACCTGCTGGTCGACGAGCTCGCGGGGGTGGCGGTCGGGTCGGGCTTGCAGCAGCAGATGCTGAAGGCGGCCGTGATCGGCTTCTTCGCGGAGCTGGACCGCCAGATCCAGGATCCGAAGTCGAGGGCCGACATCCACGCCGGCGCCATGGACCTGGCCAAGAGCGGCAACCAGGAGAAGATGATCGCGGCGTACTACGCCGGCGCGGCCGCGGGCCTCGTGAGCCCGCTCACCGACCTCCTGGGCATCGGCGTCCTGCTCGAACAGCTCCAGGCGTTCGGAGGGAAGCTCGCGACCGGCGTCCTGAAGGGCGAGATCGACCTGATCGATGAGGTCACGGGGCTGATCGGGGCGTACGAGGACTTCAAGTACCACCTGGCCGCTTCGCTGATCGAGACCATCAAGGAGCACCCGGAGGACCTCTTCTTCTTCGGCAGCCTCCAGGACGTGGCGGTGCGCAAGGCGGGAGAGGCCGGCCGCACCGGAGCCCGGCGCGTCGTCGCGGCGATCTCCGAGAAGGACGGGGACAAGCCGGCCGCCGCGCCCGAGACGGCGAAGCAGATCCTGACGCAGCACACCGAGGCCGAGAAGGCCGGTGCGGCCAGCGCCCTCACCTCCAAGGCGACCCGGGCGCGGCAGGCCATCTTCCACACGCACCCGGAGCGCCTGGGGTACGACGTGGGGGAGGCGGTCGGCTCCGCCGTCGGCAACCTGCTCATCGCCGTGTTCACGGAGGGCGTCGGCAACGCCGTCACCAGGATCGCGGGCGAGATCGGGCGCGTCTGCCCGGTCCTCGCCCGCGGGGCGGAGGCGCTCGCCGAGATCGGCAAGGCCATCACGGCCGTGGAGAACGCGATCGGCGCCCTCGTCGAAGGGGCGCTCAGCACGCTGAAGGGCCTGGGCAGGATCCTCGGGCCGTTCCGCACGCTGATGACGCGCCTGCGGAACTTCCTGGGCAAGGTCCTCGGCCGGGCGGCCCAACTGGAGGCGGCGGCGCTCCGCGCGGCGGAGTCGACGGCGCCGAAACTCGCCCCCAAGGCGGTGCCCGGGCTCCCGGGTCCGGGCAAGGCGGGCACACCGCACACGAAGCCGTCGGCGGCGCCGAAGCGCGGGCGGCCCGGGCCGGGGGGCGGCGCGGTGAACGACAACGACGTTCCGCTGCGCAGGGGCGAGACGGTGAAGGAGCCCGCCCCCAAGGCCGCCGATCCCACCGCGCGGCCGGAGGCCCCGGAGCCGCACCCGCAGAGCGGGGTCCAGCCGGCGGCCCGGGCCACCGAGGAGCAGGCCGAGGAACAGGCCGCGCAGCAGGTCGAGCAGAAGATCGCGGTCAACGCCCCGCCTCCCGCGCACACCCCGACCACGGCCGTGAAGACCCCGCCGCCCAAGAAGCCCGCGACGCTCAAGGTGGTCCCCCCGCCGAAGGGCGCCCCGGCATCCGTGAAGCCGGTGTCCCCGAAGGGGACCACAGGACCGGGCAAGAAGCCGGTCACGGCCGCGACGAAAGCCGCGCTCGCCGCGAAAAGGGCGGAGGCGCGGGCGATCAAATTCAAGCTCGCCGCCCCGGCCGCCCGCTTCACCGCCCCGCTGACCCTCGCGGAACGGTCCATGATCGTGGAACACCTCTTCGAACAGCAGCCGCTCACGGGTGCGATGAAGGACAGGCTGCGCACCGATGCGAGGGCGTGGTGGAAGAGCGCCACTCAGGGGAAAGGACTACAGCCGGGAGGGGCGTACCAGATCCATCACATCGTTCCCCTGGAATTCGCGCACCAGATACCCGGGAGGTATCCCAACGACCTCGGCAATCTGGTGTTGATGGAAAACGTCACCCACAACCAGTGGCATTCCATCGTCAGCAAGCACCAGCTCGCCCAGGGTCGCCGCCTCACCCTTGAGGAAATAATGACACTTGAGCGGACCACCGTGCCCTACAACAAGGGGAACGTCTTCGTCATCCGGAACGGCAAGGTCGTTCCGGCACTCTGAGGCGCCGCCCGGAGGGACTCGATGGCCCGGTCCGGGTCACACGGCGGCGTAGCGGGCCAGGAAGAGGTCCACGCCGGAGGTGATGACCCGGGAGAGCTCGGCCTCGTCGACCTCGGTGTCGGTCGAGAAGGTGTGCACCAGCTGGAGCACCCCGAGGGTGGCCGCGACGAGCTGCTGCACGGCGAGCGCGGGGTCGGGGACCTCCAGCGTCCCGCGCGCGTCGAGTTCCGTGAACGCCTCGGTCAGCGGGCCGTTGTTCATGTCGTACGTGACCCGGTACCAGAGCTGGCCGAGCTGGGGGAAGCGGTCGATCTCGCCGATGACCAGGCGGCGCAGCGACATGATGTCGGGGCGCAGCACCAGCCTGGTCCAGTCGGTGGTGAAGTTGATCAGCGCGGCCCGCAGGTCCGGGGCCTCGGCGATGGTGGAGCCGCAGCACTGGAGGCCCGCGTACGTCTGGGGCAGGACGCCCCCGACGACGGCGAGGAAGAGGCGTTCCTTGTTGCCGAAGTGCTTGTAGATCGTCGCCTTCGAGACCCCCGAGCGCTGGGTGATGGCGTCCATCGAGGCCGCCGAGTAGCCCTCGGTGAGGAATTCCGCGAGGGCCGCGTCGATGATCGCCTGCCGCTTGCGCTGGGCGGAGTCGGAGGGCCCCGGGATGATCGGGATGCCGTACTCGTCCGTGGCGTTCATCGTCTCGGCGTCCATGCGGGGGCGGTGTCCTTCTGATCTGCTGCGCTGACGGGGGGTCTCTCAGTATATGAACTGAACCGTTCGGTCACACCTCGATGCGCCCCATCAGGCCCCGCTGGTAGTCGAGCTGCGCCTGGTGCAGCTCGGCAACGGTGTTCATGACGAACGGCCCGCTGCGGGCGACGGGCTCGCCGATCGGTTCGCCGGCCAGGACCAGGACCTCGGCGGCCGCGTCCGGGGCGGACACGGCGAACCGGTCACCGTCCTGGCCGAGGACGGCGAGGTGGCCGTTCGGGAGCGCGCCGTCGGGGGTGGCGGCGGCGCCGGACAGGACGTACAGCATGGCGTTGTGACCGGCCGGGACGGTGAACTCGGCGCGGCCGCCGGCCGCGAGGCGGGCGTGCACGACGAGTACGGGGGTGTGGGTGGCGAAGGGGCCGGTCACCCCGTGGGTGGAGCCGGTGATCACGGTGAGCTCGGCGCCCTCGCCGGTGGCGACCGTGGGGATGTCGGCGGGCGAGCCGTACTGGACCCGCGGCGGCGTGCCCTTGAGGCGGGCGGGGAGGTTCACCCAGATCTGGAGCAGGTGCTGCGGGCCGCCCCGCGTGAGCAGTTCGGGGGTGGGGCGGGCGAGGTGGACGAGTCCCGAGCCCGCGGTGAGCCACTGGACCTCGCCGGGGTTCATGACCCGCTTGTGGCCCTCGGAGTCGATGTCCTCCATGGCGCCCTCGATGACGTACTGGATCGTCTCGAAACCGCGGTGGGGGTGCGGCGGAGCGCCCTTGGCCTCGCCGGGCCCGAGGACGTGCGGGCCGACCTGGTCGACCATCAGGAAGGGGTCGACGAAGGGGAGTTCGTCCTGCGGGAAGGGGCGGCGGACCGGGAAGCCCTCGCCCTCCAGGGTGTGGAAGGGCGCGACGACGCGGGCGGTGGAGCGCAGGGTGGCGTCCGGGGCGGCGACTGCGGTGGTGGCTGCGGTGGTGTCCATGCCCCGACTGAACTATACCCACCAGTTCACTGTCAAGACTGAACAGTTCAGTTGGCTGAATGAACCGCTGCGTTTACTCATTTCGCTCCCCCAACACCCTCGGCGTGTCGGCCAGTTGTCCGGATTTCAGGTCATACGCGCGGAGGATCGAGACCAACTCTCGGGGATGATTCGCCCGCGCGGCGGGTGCAACAGGGTGGACTGCGACCATCCCTCAGCCGAAAGGACCGGTCTTCGTGCGCATGAAGCGATTCGCACCGTTGCTCGCCGCCGCCGGACTCGTCGCCACCACCGTTCCCCTGCTGTCCGCCACCCAGGCCACCGCCGCGCCCGGGCCCGACTACGGTGCGCGGAAGCCCGCTTGGCACCGTTGCGGCGCCGACACTCCCGCCTCGTACGAGTGCGCGACCATCAAGGTCCCGCTCGACTACAGCCGTCCGCAGGGCCGCAAGCTCGACCTCGCGATATCCCGCGTCAAGAGCGAGAACCCGGCCAAGCGGCACGGCGTCCTGCTCCTCAACCCGGGCGGCCCCGGCGGATCCGGGCTCGACCTGCCGCTGATGACGGCCGAGGCGATGCCCAAGGAGGTACGGGACCAGTTCGACCTCATCGGCTTCGACCCGCGCGGCGTCGGCCAGAGCAGCCCCATCAGCTGCGGACTGACCGACGCCGAGCAGAACATGGACCGGCCGTACCGGAAGGCCACGTTCGGGGCGGATGTGGCGTGGGCGCGCACCGTCGCCGACAAGTGCCGCGAGAAGGCGGGCGCGGTGCTCCCGCACATCACCACCCGCAACACCGCGCGCGACCTGGACGCGATCCGCGCCGCGCTCGGCGAGCGGAAGATCTCCTACCTGGGCTACTCGTACGGGACCTACCTCGGCGCGGTGTACACGCAGATGTTCCCGAACCGGACGGACCGCTTCGTGCTCGACAGCGGGGTCGACCCGCAGCGGATCTGGCGCGGGATGATCCAGGTGTGGGCGACCGAGGCCGAGCCGGCGTTCAAGCGGTGGACCGAGTGGACCGCCGAACGCTCGGGCGAGTTCCGGCTCGGCGACAGCCCGCAGGCGGTGTCACAGACGTTCTGGGCGCTGGTGGCGCGCGCCGACAAGGACCCGATCGTCGTCGACGACATGAAGATCACGGGCGACGACATCCGGGCCTCGCGGGGCGTGTTCTTCTACCCGGCGCAGGCCGCTCCCTTCGTCAAGTCGCTGAAGGACGCGGCCGACGGCAAGGCCCCGGACGGAGCCACTCCCACCGCCGCCACCGCCGAGCTGAAGCGCGTCTTCCGGACGGCCGAGCCCGCCACGGACAACGGCACCGCCGTCTTCTGGAGCGTGGTGTGCGGGGACACCGGCGCCTGGCCGCGCGATCCGGAGCAGTACCGGCGCGACGCGGTCAAGGACAAGGCCGCGTACCCGCTGTACGGGGACTTCGCCTCGAACATCAAGCCGTGCGCCTTCTGGCAGCGGCCGGTCGAGGCGGCCACGCCGATGAAGACCCGGGCGAACGTGATGACCGTGCAGAACGAGTGGGACTCACAGACCCCGCTGACCAGCGGCCAGGGCCTGCACCGCGCGCTCAAGGGATCGAAGATGGTGCTGGCCAAGGGCGGTGAGGGCCACGGCGTGTACCTCTCCGACCCCAACTCCTGCGCGAACGCGCCGGTCAGTGCCTACCTGACGACGGGCAAGCTGCCGGCCGAGGACGTGACCTGCCAGACGCCGCCGGGTACCGCCGAGCGGCGCGCCTCGCAGGCCCCGCAGGCCCCGCAGGCCCCGCAGAAGCCCCTCCCGCTGCCTTCCACCCCCGGGCGGTTCTGACCCGGTCCCCGACCGGAACGACAGGGCGGGCGCCCTGCCCGCCGGGCACCGCTCACCCCGTGGTGGGCGGTGCCCTTCGCGTGGCGCCGGTGCTCCCGCGAGCCGTCCCGCGGTGACTCACGCAGGGACGGAGGCCTCCACCGCCGCCTTGATCCGGCGGCCGAAGTCGGGGGCGTCCCGGCGGGCGGCCGAGAGCGCCAGCCCGACCAGGAGCTTGCCGAAGCCGTGCCCTTCGAGGGTGTTGAAGATGCGCACCCTGGTGCGGCCGCCCGGCAGCGCGTCGAGGTCGTAGCCGCCCTCGGCGGTGACCAGGTTCTTGCTCTGCTCGCGCCAGCGGATCCGGCTCGGCGGGTCGTGGCCGACGATCCGGAACTCCCGGCTGCTCTTCATCCCGGCGTCCTTGACGGTGCTGCGGAAGACGGTGCCGACCGCCGTCGGGCCGTCCGGCGTCTTGGTGATCTCCTGGACGCGCGGGCTGAACTCGGGGTCGTGACGGCCGTCGGCCAGGTACGCGAAGACCTGCTCGACGGGGCGGTCGATCTCGACGATCGACTCGAACTCTCCGGACATCACCGCTCCTCGCTGGGCTCCCCCACGGCCCACGATCCCAGACGCGCCCGGCCCGCGCGCGCCAGCAGCCCGGACAGCAGCACTTCCAGCGTCTCGCGCAGCGTGTCCTCGAAGTCGAGGCGGAACACCGCGAGCGCGGGGTCCTCCTCGTAGGCGGTGAGCATCGCCGCGCAGGGCTGCGCGTGCGCCCAGACGGATCCGGTGACCATGACGGTGGCCGCGACGAACCGGAAGGCGTCCTCCTGCCCCAGCTCCGGCACATGGGTGGCGACGAGCCCGGCGAGGGCGGTCGCGTTGGCGATGGCGGCGCGCTTGAACTGGGCGGCGACCTGCGGGGAGACGTTGCGCTCCAGGACTGCGGCCTGGGCGCTGATCAGGTCGCACAGCACCGGACGGTCCGCGAGCGCCCGCGCGACGCGGGCCGCCAGCCGGTCGGCCCGCTCGGCCGGCTCGGCCGGGCCCGCGGCCTCGGCGAGCGCGACCTCCAGGTGACCGACGAGTTCCCGGGTGGCGGAGCCGAGCAGCTCCAGCAGGACGTCCTCGCGGGATTCGAAGTACCGCAGCACGTTCGATTTGGCGAGGCCCACGCGGCGGCTGAGTTCGTTCAGGCTGACCTGCGCCACGGGCATCTCCGCGAGCATGTCGGCCGCGGTGTCGAGGATCGCCTCGCGGCGGGCGGCGCGCTGCTCCTCGCTGCGGGCGCGCTGGAACTTCTGGGGCAAGGTCACCACGCCAGCTTACAGACCTGCGGTCTGTTGTTATCAGACCGGCGGTCTGCTAGCGTCGGAGGGCAGGCAACAGACCGCCGGTCTATTACCTGCCCCGCCCCCGTCCCGAGGAGCCCCCATGTACGCCGTCCCCGATCAGTCCGGACAGTTCGTCGTCGTCACCGGCGCCAACAGCGGTACGGGCAAGGAGGCCGCGCGCCGCCTCGCGGAGGCCGGGGCCCGCGTGGTGCTGGCCGTCCGGACGCCAGCCAAGGGGGAGCAGGCCCGCGCCGAGATCCTGGCCCGCCACCCCCGGGCGCGGCTGGAGGTACGCCGGATCGACCTGGCCGACCTGTCCTCGGTCGCCGCCTTCGCCGACGGGATCCTCGCCGACGGCACCCCGCTCGACCTGCTGGTCAACAACGCCGGGGTGATGGCCCCACCGGCCCGGATGACCACGGCCGACGCCTTCGAGCTCCAGTTCGGCAGCAACTTCCTCGGCCCGCTGGCCCTGACGGTACGGCTGCTGCCCGCGCTGCTGGCCGCGCCCGCGCCTCGGGTGACGACCATGAGCAGCCGTACCGCCGACTTCGGCCGGATCGACTTCGGCGACCTCCAGTGGCAGCGCCGGCGGTACGTCCCGATGCTTTCCTACGCGCAGTCGAAGCTGGCCGACCTGATGATGGCCCGGCACCTGGCCGAACTCGCCGCCGAGCGGGACTGGCCGCTGCGCAGCACGGCCGCGCACCCCGGGTACACGAAGACCAACCTCCAGACCGCAGGGGCCAGCCTCGGCCGGGACGAGCCCTCGCGGCTGCACCGCGCGATGAGCGCGCTCGACTTCCTCCCGAAGCAGGAGGTCGGCCCGGGCGCCGAGCCGCTGCTGTACGCGGCCACCAGCCCGGACGCGGTGGCGGGCGGCTACTACGGCCCGGGCGGCCGCTTCGGCCTGGTCGGCCCGACGGCGGAAGCCCGGATCACCCGCCGCGCCCTGGACCGTACGGCCAATGCCCGCCTGTGGTCCGAGGCGGAACGCCTCACGGGCGTCAGCGTCACGGCCGCCCACTGACCTCGGGGCCACCGGCCACGGAACCGCCGGCCGCGAGGCCGCCGGAGCCGGGTCAGCCCAGCAGGGCGTAGACCGTGGCGGCCTTGGCGGCCGGCTCCTCGGAGCCCTCGGGGGTCATGGTGATGTCGGCGAAGGCCATCCGCTTGCCGAGCTTGGTGATGCGGACGTCGATCAGGACGTCCACGCCGGTCACCGGGCGCTGGAAGCTGGTGGACTGCTGGACCGTGGTCATCGGGCCGTACCCGCCGCGCGCGGCGGAGATCGCGATGACCGTGGCGGTGTCCGCGGCGGCCATCAGGGCCTGCCCCGAGAGCCCGCCGCCGTCCCGGGCCAGCGCCTCCGACCAGGGCAGCCGCAGTACGGCGTGCCGCTCGCCCGTCTCCGCGACGGTGAGGCCGAGGGCGAGGACCCAGGGCGCGAAGTTGTCGGCGAGGATCTTGTCCGCGTCTGCCGGTGTCAGCGTCACCGGACGATTGTGGCGGCCCGGGCCGGGCCGCCACAACTCCCCGTACGGGTCAGAGCGTTGCGGCCAGCTCCGTGCCCTGGCGGATCGCGCGCTTGGCGTCGAGCTCCGCGGCCACGTCCGCGCCGCCGATCAGGTGCGCGGCCACGCCGGCGGCGCGCAGCGCCTCGTACAGGTCACGGCGCGGCTCCTGGCCGGTGCACAGGACCACGGTGTCGGCGGGGACGAGCCGCTGCTCGCCGTCGACGGTGATGTGCAGGCCCTCGTCGTCGATGCGGTCGTACGCGGCGCCCGCGACGGAGACGACCCCGCGGTGCTTGAGCTCGGCGCGGTGGATCCAGCCGGTGGTGGTGCCGAGGCCGGCGCCGACCTTGGTGTTCTTGCGCTGGAGCAGCACGACCTGGCGCGGGGGCGCGGGCCGCTCGGGCGCGGCGAGCCCGCCGGGGCCGGTGTACGCGGTGTCGACGCCCCAGTGCCGGAAGTAGACCTCGGGGTCCTGCGAGGCGCCCTCGCCGCTGTCGGTGAGGAACTCGGCGACGTCGAAGCCGATGCCGCCGGCGCCGACGACGGCGACGCGCTCGCCGACGGGGGCGCCGTCGCGCAGGACGTCGAGGTAGCTGACGACGTTGGCGTGGTCCACGCCCTCGATGTCGGGGGTGCGCGGGGTGACTCCGGTGGCGACGACTACCTCGTCGTAGCCCTGGAGGGTGGCCACGTCGGCGCGGGTGTTCAGCCGTACGTCGACGGCGCGCTCGGCGAGCTGGGTGCCGAAGTAGCGGATCGTCTCCTCGAACTCCTCCTTGCCGGGGATCCGGCGGGCGACGTCGAGCTGTCCGCCGATGTGGCCGGAGGCCTCGTAGAGGGTGACGGCGTGGCCGCGTTCGGCGGCGGAGACGGCGCAGGCGAGGCCGGCCGGGCCGGCGCCGACGACGGCGACGGTCTTCTTCAACCGCGTCGGGAAGAGCACGAGTTCGGTCTCGTGGCAGGCGCGCGGGTTGACCAGGCAGCTGGTGATCTTGCCGCTGAAGGTGTGGTCGAGGCAGGCCTGGTTGCAGCCGATGCAGGTGTTGATGGTCTCGGAGCGGCCGGCGGCGGCCTTGGCCACGAAGTCGGCGTCGGCGAGGAAGGGGCGGGCCAGCGAGACCAGGTCGGCGCGGCCGTCGGCGAGCAGTTCCTCGGCGATCTCCGGGGTGTTGATGCGGTTGCTGGTGACGAGCGGTACGGAGACCGCGCCCATCAGCCGCTTGGTGACCCAGGTGTAGGCGCCGCGCGGGACGGAGGTGGCGATGGTGGGGATGCGCGCCTCGTGCCAGCCGATGCCGGTGTTGATGATGGTGGCGCCGGCGGCCTCGATCTCCTTGGCGAGGTGGACGACCTCGTCGAGGGTGGAGCCGCCGGGGATCAGGTCGAGCATCGAGAGGCGATAGATGAGGATGAAGTCCTCGCCGACGGCCTCGCGGGTGCGCCGGACGATCTCCAGCGGGAACCGCACCCGGTTCTCGTACGCACCGCCCCAGCGGTCGGTGCGCTTGTTGGTGGCGGCGGCGATGAACTCGTTGACGAGGTAGCCCTCGGAGCCCATGATCTCGACGCCGTCGTACCCGGCCAGCTTGGCGAGGCGGGCCGCGCGGACGAAGTCCTCTACGGTGCGCTCGACCTCGGCGTCGGTGAGCTCGTTCGGGACAAACGGGCTGATGGGGGCCTGGAGGGCGGTGGGGGCGACGAGGTCCTTGTGGTAGGCGTAGCGGCCGAAGTGGAGGATCTGCATCGCGATCTTCCCGCCCTCGGCGTGCACGGCCTCGGTGATCACCCGGTGCTCTGCGGCCTCCTCCTCGGTGGTGAGGCGGGAGCCGCCCTCGAAGGGGCGGCCGGCGTCGTTCGGGGCGATGCCGCCGGTGACGATCAGGCCGGCGCCGCCGCGGGCGCGCTCGGCGTAGAAGGCGGCGAGGCGTTCGAACCCGCCCGCGTGCTCCTCCAGGCCGGTGTGCATCGAGCCCATGATCACGCGGTTCGGCAGGGTGGTGAACCCGAGGTCCAGGGGGCTGAGCAGGTGCGGGTACCTGCTCCGGGTGCTCTGCGTGCTCATCGGGGTGTGCCTCCTCGCGCGGGGGTGAATGAACCTGTTCTAGCGAGGAGGCGAGGGTTTTGCAACTAGGTGCATAACCGGGACGGGGCGGTCCTCCGCCGCTTCCCCGGCCCCACGGGCCGCTCCCGGCGGAACCTGTGGCGCAGTTCACGCCGGACGCCGCCGCCGAGCCCCGGCGGACCCCCGCCCCGGCCCGGTAGCGTCGGCGCCATGACGGATCGGTGCGCGGTGACGGCGAACGGGGTACGACTGGCGTACGAGGCGTCCGGCCCGGCCGACGGCCCGCCCCTGGTCCTGCTGCACGCGCTCGGCCAGAGCGCCGGGCACTGGGCCCCCGTCCGGGACGCGCTCGCCCCCGGCCGCCGGGTGTACGCCCTCGACCTGCGCGGGCACGGCCGCAGCGAGTGGCCGGGGCGGTACTCGCTGGAGCTGATGCGGGACGACGTGCTCGGCTTCCTCGACGCCCTCGGGCTGGACCGGGTGGAGCTGGTCGGGCATTCGCTGGGCGGGGTGGTGGCCTACCTGGTCGCGGCGGAGCGGCCGCACCGGGTGACCCGGCTCGTCCTGGAGGACGCCCCCGCGCCGCTCCCCCGCGAACCGGTCGCCCCCGTACGGCCCGAGGGCGACCTGGACTTCGACTGGGCGATGGTGCTCGCGGTCAGGCAGGAGCTCGACCGGCCCCCGGCGGGCCGACTCGCCGCCCTGGAACGGATCTCCGCCCCCACCCTGGTCGTCTACGGCGGCCCCGCCAGCCACCTCCCGGCCGCCTCTTTCGACGAGGTCACCCGCCGCGTGCCCGACGCCCGGATGATCACCCTCCCGTACGGCCACCTGATCCACGCGGCCGCACCGCGGGAGTTCGCCGAAGCGGTGACGGCCTTCCTCGCCGCCCCGGCCCCGGCCGGCCGCTAGGCACCCGACCGGTCGGGCCCGGCGCAGGCGACCGCCCGGTCGGGCCCGGCACAGGCGACCCGGCCGGTCAGGCCCCGTCCGGCCGGGCCCGGCGCAGGCGCACCGTCACGATCTGGAACGGGCGCAGGGTGAGGGGCACCGCCCCGTCGGCGGACCGCGGGCCCACCGCCGAGCCCTCCAGCGGGCGTTCCAGCAGGTCGCTCTCGACCGCCCCGGCGACCGGGAAACCCGCCGCCAGCGTGGCCTTCGCCCGCCCGCCGCGCGATTCGTAGAGGCGGACGATCACGTCCCCGCCGCGGTCCTCGGCCAGTTTGACCGCCTCGACCACCACCGCGTCGTTGTCCACCGCCAGCAGCGGGGCGACCGGGCCCGCGCCCGTCAGGGTCCGCTCGGGCAGGTTGAGCCCGTGCCCCTCCCGCACCGCGTCCCCGATCGTCGCGCCCGGCGCCAGCGAGAAGCGCAGGGTGTGCCCGCCCTGGTCGGTCTCGGGATCCGGATAGCGCGGCGCCCGCAGCAGCGAGAGCCGCACCGTGGTGGTCTGGCCGCCGTCGGCGCGCACGCCCCGCGTCACGTCGTGGCCGTACGTGGAGTCGTTGAGGACCGCGACGCCCCAGCCCGGCTCCTCGGCGTGGATCCACCGGTGGGCGCAGATCTCGAACTTGGCCGCCTCCCAGGAGGTGTTGGTGTGCGTGGCCCGGTACACGTGCCCGAACTGCGTCTCGGAAGCGGTCCGTTCGGCCTTCACGTCCAGCGGGAAGGCCGCCTTCAGGAACTTCTCCGTCTCGTGCCAGTCCACCTCCGTGACGATGTCCACCGTCTTCGCGCCGGCCCGCAGGGTGATCGACTGGACCACCCGGGAGGCCCCGAAGGAGCGGCTCACCCGCACCGTCGCCGCGTCCGGACCCGACTCCGCGATCTCCAGCGCGTCCAGCGCGACCAGGTCGGTGACCTTGTTGCGGTAGAACGCGTCGATGTCCCACGCGTCCCACATGTTAGGGAAGTCCGGGTGGACCTGGAGCAGGTTCGCGGCCCCGCCGGGGGCCACCGCCTCGCGGCCCGCCTCCAGGTCGTAGGCCGAGACGAGCAGCCCCCGGCCGTCGATCTCCACCAGCAGCCGCCCGTTGGCGAGGATCTGCCCGCCGCCGTGCCGCTCCTCCAGGGTCACCGGCTGCCCCGCGGCCACCGGCCGCCCCGCGCCGCCGGCCGGGACGCCGCGCCGGGTGTGCGGGGCGCAGTTGAAGACGAGTTCCGCCAGCCCCTCCCCCGCGAGCGCGCGCTGCGCGGCGAGGGTGATCGCGTTCAGCTCCTCCCGCACCCGCGCGTACGTCTCGCGGGCCTCGCGGTGCACCCAGGCGATGGAGGACCCCGGCAGGATGTCGTGGAACTGGTGCAGCAGCACCGTCTTCCAGATCCGCTCCAGGTCCTCGTACGGGTAGTCGTACCCCTCCACCCGCACCGCGGCCGTGGTCGCCCAGAGTTCGGCCTCGCGCAGCAGCGATTCGCTGCGCCGGTTGCCCTGCTTGGTCTTGGCCTGGGAGGTGTACGTACCGCGGTGCAGCTCCAGGTAGAGCTCGCCGGCCCACACGGGCGCGTCCGGGTATTCGGCGTGGGCCTTCTCGAAGAACGCGTCCGGGCGCTCGATCTCGACGCGCGGGGAGCCTTCGAGGTTCCGCTGGCGGCGGGCCCGGGCGAGCTGCTCGCGCGTCGGGCCGCCGCCGCCGTCTCCCCAGCCGAAGGGGGCGAGCGAGCGCGAACCACGCCCCTTCTCCTGGTAGTTGCGGGCGGCGTGCGCCAACTGGGCGCCGCCGAGGTCGCAGTTGTAGGTGTCCACGGGCGGGAAGTGGGTGAAGACCCGGGTGCCGTCGATGCCCTCCCACCAGAAGGTGTGGTGCGGGAACTTGTTGACCTGCGACCAGGAGATCTTCTGGGTCAGGAACCAGCTGGCGCCGGCGAGCTTGACGATCTGCGGCATCGCCGCGGTGTACCCGAAGGAGTCGGGCAGCCAGACGCCCCGCGTCTCGACGCCGAACTCGTCCCTCAGGAACTTCTTGCCGTACAGGAACTGGCGGGCCATGGCCTCGCCGGCCACCATGTTGGTGTCGGACTCCACCCACATCCCGCCGACGGGCACGAACTGCCCGTCCGCGACCTTCTTCTTGATCCGCTCGAAGAGCTCGGGGCGGTACGTCTTGATCCAGTCGAGCTGCTGCGCCTGCGACATGGCGAAGAGGAACTCGGGGTGCTCGTCCATCAGGGCGACCATGTTGGAGGCCGTACGGGACACCTTGCGCACGGTCTCGCGCAGCGGCCACAGCCAGGCGGAGTCGATGTGGGCGTGGCCGACCGCGCTGATCCGGTGCGCGGAGGCGTGGGCGGGGGCCGCGAGCACCCCGGCGAGCCGCGCGCGGGCCGCGGCCGCCGAGCCGGGGACGTCGTCGAGGTCCACCGCGTCGAGCGCGGCGTCGATGGCGCGCAGGATCTCGTACCGCCGGGCGTCGTGCCGTTCCAGCTCGGTCATCAGGTCGTAGAGGACTTCGAGGTCCTGTACGAGTTCCCAGACCTCGGTCTCGAAGACGGCGAGGTCCATCCGGGCGAGCCGGTAGAGGGGCTGGTCCCCGCTGGTCTGCCGGTCGCCCTCGTACGTGGCCGAGTGGTCCACCAGGACCGGGTTGGAGGCGGCTTCGACGTACCACTCGACCCGCTCGCCGCCCGCGGCGCGGTCCGCGACGCGCACCCAGTCGTTGTACGGGTTGAGCGCCTTGACCTCGCCGCCGTCGGCGCGGTGGACCAGGCCCTCGCACTGGAAGCCGGGCATCATCCGGTCGAAGCCGAGGTCGAGGACGGCCTCGACGGTGCGGCCGGCCCACTCGGCCGGGACGGCGCCGGTGACCTTGAACCAGGTCGTGCCCCAGGCCGGGCCCCACGGGTCGCCGACCGCGCAGGGCTCGTAGGTCGCGGCCAGCCCCTCGGCGACCGGGACCGGCTCGCCGGGCGCCTCCCAGCGCGCGAGGGTCAGCGGGACCGGGCGGGAGTGGACGGCGGGCTTGATCCGCTGGGCGAGGACGCGGCGGAGGCGGTGTTCGGTGATGCTGCGGTCGTCATGCATGACGGCTGCTCCAGGGGTGGTCGTCTGACGTACGGAGCGGAGCGGGTGCGGGCGGTGCGGGCAGTGCGGGCGGTGCGAGGGCGGCGGCGGGTCAGGTCTTGACCGCTCCCTCGCCCACGCCCTTGAAGAAGTAACGTTGGAGGGCGAAGAAGAGGAGCATCATCGGCAGGAGCGCGGCCATCGCCCCGGCGGCGATCAGTCGTTGGTCGTTGACGGTGGTGGCGCCGGCCAGGGTCTTCAAGCCGAGCTGCAGCGTGTAGTGGTCGCTGTTGGTGAGGACCAGCAGGGGCCAGAGGAAGTCGTCCCAGGCGCCCATGAAGCTGGTGATGCAGACGACGGCCAGGGCGCCCTTGACGGCGGGCAGGAAGACCCGGGTGAAGCGGGTCCACTCGTTGGCCCCGTCCAGGACGGCGGCCTCCTCGACCTCCCTGGGCACGGCGAGGAAGGCCGCCCGCATGACCATGATGTTGAGGACGGAGACCGCCCCCGGCAGCCAGACGCCGATGAGGGTGTCGACCAGGCCCATCCCGCGGACGGTCAGGAACATCGAGATCATCACGGACTCGAAGGGGAACATCAGGGTCGCCACCAGCACGGTGAAGACGGTCTTGCGGCCCTTCCAGCCGGCCCGCGAGAGCGCGTACCCGCCCATGGCCGCGAACAGCAGGTTCGAGGTGACGGCCAGGGCCGCCACGATCAGGGTGTTGCCGACGTACTGGAGGAGCGGGAAGGACTCGGCGACCCGGACGTAGTTGTCGAGGGTGGGGTGTGAGGGCAGCAGCCCGTCGTAGACGTTCTCGGTGCGGCCGCGGATCGAGGTCAGGAACTGCCAGACGATCGGCCCCAGCATGACCACCAGCATCAGGACGAGCGTGGCGTAGCGGGCGGCCAGGCCGAGCCGCCGACGGGGCGCGGGGCGGGGCGCGGTGCCAGGCGCGGGACGCGGCGCGGGGCCAGGCGCGGGACGGGGCGCGGGGCGGGGCGCGGGGCTCAACTCTCGTCCCCCTTCGACAGGCGGCGGCCCAGCAGGCTGAAGACCAGGGTCAGCAGGAACAGCAGGATGGAGACGGCGGAGGCGTAGCCGGTCTCGCCGGCGAAGCCGAGGCCGACCTGCCGGATGAGGAACGGCAGGGTGCGGGCGCCGCCGCCGGGGCCGCCGCTCTCCCCGCCGAGGATGTAGATCTCGGTGAACACGCGGAGCGCGGAGATCGCGGACAGCGTGCCGACGAGCAGCATCATCGGCTTCACCTGCGGGATGGTGATGCTGAAGAACCGGCGGACGGGGCCGGCGCCGTCGATGGCGGCCGCCTCGTGGAGGGAGACGGAGACGTTCCCGAGGGCGGCCAGGTAGAAGACCATGTAGTAGCCGAGGCCCTTCCACACGGTCACGATCATCGCGGAGACCAGCAGCATGGTGCTGTCGGTCAGGAACGGGACCGGCTCGGAGACGATCCGCAGCTTCTGGAAGACGGTGTTGACGAGCCCGTCGCTGCGCAGCACCCACTGCCAGATCAGGCCGACGACCACGGCGGAGGCGATCACCGGGGTGTAGAAGGCGGAGCGGAAGAACCCGATGCCGGGGATCTTGGCCTGGACGAGGACGGCGAGGGCCAGCGGCAGCAGGACCAGGCAGGGGACGACCACCACCAGGTAGAGCACGCTGTTGCCGGTGGCGACCCAGAAGTCGGGGTCGTCGAAGGCGCGGGTGTAGTTGTCGAGGCCGACGAAGCCGCCGCCGCGCAGGATCTGGGCGTCCGTCAGGGAGAGGACGACCGTGTTGACGAAGGGCCAGAGGCTGAACAGCGCCACCATCACCAGGCCGGGGGCGAGGAAGAGGTAGGGGGTCCACCAGTTCCGGTGGACCAGCCCCGTCTCGGCCTCCATGGCCCGCCGGGCGGCCTTCCCCGCCGGCCCGGTCGGTGCGGGCGTCACCGCCGCGCCGTCTTGGCGAGCAGTTCGTTGGCCTCCTCCTGTGCCTTCCTCACGGCCGTCGCCGGGTCCTGCTCCCCCTTGATGGCCTTCTGCATCTCGCGTACGACGGCGTCGCCGACCTGGTTGGTCCACTGGACGGGCGTGTTGGCGTCGAGCGCGGCCGTCTTCAGCTGCCCGGCGCCGACCGCGCGCGCCACGGTCTCGGCGTCCTTGCCGTCGCCCCGGTCGGAGAAGTACGGGTCGGCCAGGCCGTTGGCGTTGGAGGGGTAGATGGTGGCCTTCTTGGAGAACTCCACCTGGTTGGGGCCGTTGGTGACCCACTTGGCGAACTCGGTCGCCGCGTCCAGGTGCTTGGTGTCCTTCTTGATGCCGAGCGACTGGGCGTAGATCCCGATGTGGCCGAGTTTCCCGGTGACGGCGCCCGCCACCTGGGTGTTGGCGTAGACCTCGGGCGCGTTCTGCTTGATGTCCTTGACGAAGCCCGGGGAGCCGGGGCCGAAGACGAGCTTGCCGCCGCCGTAGAGCTGGTTGATGTCGTCGGACTTGAGCAGGGACTCCTTGGGCATGGCGCCCTTGGCGTACAGGTCCTTCATCCGTTCGACCCACTGCACCGCCTTGTCGGTGTCGAAGGTGAAGGCGTCCCCCTGGCCGTTCAGGATCGGGACGCCCATCTTCTGCCAGTCGCCGGGCAGCCGGCCCTTGGGGTCGGCCATGAACGCGGCGTACCGGCCGTTGGACCCGGCGGCTATCCGCTCGGCGTAGTCGAAGAACTCCTCGACGCTGGTGGGCGGCTTGGCCGGGTCGAGGCCGGCCTTCGCGAAGAGCACCTTGTTGTACGTGAGGATCTCGGGCGTCACGTACCAGGGGTAGGCGTACACGCCTTCGCCCTTGCCGGGGAGCCTGAACTGCTCCCAGGCGCCGGGGACGTAGTCCCGGGCGACCTGCCCGTCGAGCTTGGCGACGTCGGCGAGCATGCCGCGGTCGCCGAGGAGCTGGAAGGAGTCGGTGGAGAGGTTGACGACGTCGGGGAGCGCGCCGGCCTGGGCGTCGGCGACGAGTTTCTCGTTGTAGCCGTCGCCCGGCACGTCCTCCCATCTCACCTTGACCTCGGGGTACTTCCGCTCGAAGGCGTCGATGACGCCCTGGACGTACGCGGTGAAGACGGGTTTCAGCTGGAGGGTGCGGAAGGTGATCTCGCCGGCCACCTTGCCGGTCCGCTCGGCCTCCTTCACCTCCCCGCCGCCCCCGACACCACAGGCGGTGGCCGACAGGAGGGCGCCGGCCGCGAGCGCGGAGAGGGCCACACGGGTCAGGTACGAACGGGTCATCGTCGCCGCCTTCAGGGGGAGTTCCGGCCTCGCCGCCGGAGCGCGGAGCCCACGCTGGCCCGAAAGGGACGGTCCGTCAATGCGGTCAAAGTCCCGGTGGCCGGGTACCCGTACGCGGCGAATGCGGCCGAGGGGACGGCACGCAGACGGACGGCCTCTCGTCAACACGGCATCGACCTGGACTGATGCGCTTTAGTTCTTAACCCCGAAGTGATGATATCGATTCGATAACGACCCTGTTTTTCCTTCAGGGTTTGACTTCTTATGGGCGGTTCCCCGAAGCACGCACTAATGCGCTTTACCAGCCGGCATCGCGGAAACCCGCTACTTCATCTTGTAGTCGGCCTTCTCCGCGAGCCTGCCGTCCTTGAAGCAGAAGCGGAACACGGTGGTGCCGACGCCGTCGCCATCGCCGTTGTCGTCGCTGGAGAGGTACCAGGAGCAGGTGCTGCCCTCGGGTTCGGCCGGACCGCCCTCCTTGAGGGCGTTCTTGACGAAGGTCTCCCCCGAGGGGAGCTTCTTGCGGACGGCGTCCTCGGGGTCGCCGGTCTTGACCGACGTGTACACGTCCGGGTCGACGAGGGTCTTGTCGGCGACGTCGACTATCTTGCCGATCCCGAAGAGGAGCAGCACCACGGCCCCGATCCCCAGGACCAGCGCCACGCCGCAGCCGATCAGACAACCCTTGCGCTGTGCCACGCCCGTTCCTCCGTGCGATCACCGTGTCCGGCGTCCTTCGCCGTGACATCTGCGACCTTCGCAGGAGGGGCGGGCGCCGTACTGTCCTCCAAAGTCTTCGGCTCTCGCAACGATCGTCGTTCGAGGTCGGAGCCGGTTCCCGTCGGTCCGTCAGATACCGGGGGACGTCAGGTCACCGGGGTCGGTGTTCGCCCCGCACAGGACCACGGCTACCCGCCCGCCCAGCGGTTGCGGCGCCGTACGCAGCGCCGCCAGGGCGGTGGCCGCGCCCGCCTCGACCACGATCCGGTGCTCCTCCCACAGCGCCCGCCGGGCGGCGGTGATCGCCGGGTCCGGGACGAGCACCGACCGGACGCCCTCGTACCGCGCGGCCGCCAGCGCGTCCGCCGAGACCCGGGTGGCACCGAGCGAGTCGCCGGCCACCGAGTCCACGGCCACGTCGACGACGCGGCCCGCCTCCAGGGCGGCGTTCAGCGCCCGGGAGTTCTCCGGCTCGGCCGCGACCACCCGTACGCCGTGCTCGCGCGCGGCGGTGGCGATCCCGGCGAACAGCCCGCCGCCGCCGACCGCCACGACCACGGTGTCGAGGCCGGGCAGCGCGGCCCGGATCTCGTCCAGCAGGGTTCCGGCCCCGGCGGCGATCAGCGGATGGTCGTAGGCGTGGCTGGCGAGCGCCCCGCTCGCGGCGGCGAACTCCTCGCACGCGGCGAGCGCGTCGGCGTACCGGTCGCCGACCAGCCGGACCTCGGCCCCGTAGCCCCGCAGCCGCTCCACCTTCACGCGCGGCGCGTTGGCCGGCAGGAACACCGTGGCGGGCACCCCCTGCGCCCGGGCCGCCCAGGCGCAGGCGAGGCCCGCGTTGCCGCCGGAGGCGATGGTGACGCCCGCGTCCGGGAGGGTGCCGGCGCGGTGGTGGGCGGCGAGGAAGTTGCGGGCGCCACGGGCCTTGAAGGAGCCGGTGTGCTGGAGGTACTCCAGCGCGTACCAGACCCCTTCGGCGGCGGGCACCACGGCGGCCGGGCGTATCGCCCCCGCGATCCGGCCGGCGGCGGCGCGTACGGCGGCGTAGTCGAGCTGCTGTTCCATGACGGGATCTCCTCGGGGCGGCGGGCGAAGGCTTCGGTCGGCGGGCGGCTTCCGGCGGCAGGCGCGGCGGGCGGCGGGCGGCGGGCGGCGGGCGGCGGGCGGTTCAGGCTGCGGGCGGTTCAGGCTGCGGGCGGTTCAGGCTGCGGGCGGCGGGCGGCGGGCGGCGGGCGGTTCAGGCTGCGGGCCGGTTGGCCTCGATCAGCTGGCGCAGGGCGCCGTAGTACACCTCGTGGTCGGTCAGCGGCGGCAGCACGTCGGCCAGCCCGCCCGAGAGCACCGGGAACCGCTCCGGGTCGAGCGCGGCGAGCGCCGCCCGCGAGGCGGCGGTGGCCCCGGCCGGGTCGCGGTGGTCGACGAAGGCCGCGCTGCCCAGGGTGAGCAGGTACATCCGGCGGTACGCGGTCATCGCCTCGGCGGGCGTCATCCCGGCGGCCACGCTGTCGGCCAGCGCCGGTTCGACGAGCCGGGCCAGCAGCTGCCGCCCGAGCCAGGGGCGGCCGCCGCGCAGCACCAGCAGCCCGGGGTGCGCGGTGAGGAGCCGGTACAGCGCGGTGAAGCGGAGCTCGGTGGCCTCGGCCCAGCCGGTTCCGGCGGGGACGTCGGGCAGTTGCGCGGCGAGGTGCTCGGTGCACAGGTCCAGCAGTCCGGCGAGGTCGGCGCAGCGGCGCTGGACGGTCGCGTGGGAGACGTCGAGCCGTTCGGCGAGGGCGCGGAAGCTGAGCGCGCCCGGGCCCTCCTCGTCGAGGATCCGCAGGGCGGCGACGGCGATCGCGCCGGGTGTCGCGCGGTCCAGGGCGGCTGATCTCCTAGGCATGCGATACACCGTATCAGACGGCGTAACAGCCACCGTATCCCACGCCACGGCACACACCCCACCCCGACGGAACTCCCCGATCGTGTGACCCCGACTACGGCCATATTGCTGGTCATTGGCCGATATGCGTCGACCGTCGTTGACAGAGGGTAACCACGGCGCTGCACTGGGCGACACGCCCACCCGTCCCCGGTACCGCTCGCCCCCACGTCTAGGAGACCCCGTGCCGCCTCGCCTGCGTGCGTCGCTCCCCTGTCTGACCGCGGTCGCCCTGTTCGCCCTCTCCCTCGCCGCCGCCCCCGCCCCGGCGGCCGCCGAGCCCACCGCCGGCTCCGACACCCCGCTCGCGCTCACCCCGCCCATGGGCTGGAACAACTGGGCGCACTACATGTGCGACATCGACGAGGCGAAGGTCGTCGCGAACGCGGACGCGCTCGTGCGCACGGGGCTCGCCGCCAAGGGCTACGACACGGTGACCGTGGACGACTGCTGGATGCGCAAGAGCCGCGACGCCGGGGGCGGCCTCGTCACCGACACCGCCAGGTTCCCGCACGGCATGGCCTGGCTCGGCGAGTACCTGCACGCCAAGGGCCTCAAGTTCGGCATCTACGAGGACGCCGGCTCCCTGACCTGCGAGAAGTACCCCGGAAGCGGATCCCCGGCCGGCGGCGGCGCGGACCACTACGACCAGGACGCCCGGCTGTTCGCGTCCTGGAAGGTGGACTACGTCAAGATGGACGGCTGCAACCTGTGGGTGCCGCCCGGCAAGACCAAGGAGCAGGCCTACCGCGACGCGTACGGCTCCGTGGCCCGGGCGCTGCGCGCCACCGGCCGGGACATGGTGCTCTCCGCCTCCGCGCCCGCCTACTTCCAGCAGGGCGAATGGGGCGGCTCCGACTGGCACAAGGTGCTGGGCTGGGTCGGCGAGACCGGACAGCTGTGGCGCGAGGGCAAGGACATCAAGGTCTACCAGCCGGCCGCGCCCGGGGCCTCCCGCTGGAGCTCGGTGATGGGCAACTACGGCTACAACCGCTGGCTCGGCCGGTACGCCGGGCCCGGCAACTGGAACGACCCGGACTTCCTGATCGCGGGCGCCCCCGGGCTCACCGCCGCCGAGAGCCGCAGTCAGGTCGGCCTGTGGGCGATGATGGCCGCCCCCTTCATCCTGTCCTCCGACGTCTCCGGGCTGACCCCGGCCGGGGTCGCGGCGCTCGGCAACGCCGATCTGATCGCGCTCGACCAGGACCCGATGGGCCGTCAGGGCGCGGTGGTCTCCTCGAACGCCACCTTCGAGGTCCTGGTCAGGCCGCTGGCGAACGGGGACCGCGCCGTCGCCGTCCTCAACCGGTCCGGCAGCGCCCGGGACATCTCCGTACCGCTGGCCGACATCGGGCTGGATTCCTGCACGGTGAACGCCAAGGACCTGTGGAGCGGGGCCCGCACCGACGTCTCCGCATCGCTGACCGGGAAGCTGGCCGCGCACGACACGGCCGTGTGGCGGCTGCGCCCGCGCGGCTGCGCCGAGGCCGTCCCGACCGGGCAGGTCAACGGCGCGGGCGCGAGGTGCGCCGACGGGGCCAACACCACCGGTGTCGGAGCGGTCGTGATGGCGGCCTGCACCGCGGGCGCCGACCAGCGCTGGACGGTGGGACGCGGCGACGCCAGCCTGCGGCTGGCCGGCGAATGCCTGTCGGCGGGCGAGGACGGCGCGGTGGAGCTCGCGGACTGCGCGCCCGGCGAGCCGGGGCAGAGCTGGACGCACCGGCGGGACGGGGCGCTGGTCGAGGCCGTGAGCGGGCTGTGCCTGACCGCTCCGGCGGCGGCCGCGACCCCGGACGCCCCGGCCGAGCGGCTGCGGCTGACCGCGTGCGGCGACCACCGGGTCGACCAGGCCTGGTCCCTGCCGGTCTGAGGGGGCAGGCGATGACGCACTCACGGACGAACCCGGCGAACACGGCGAGCACGGCAAACCCGGTGGACCCCCCGCCACGGCGACCGCGGGCGCGGCGGGCCGCCCTCGCGGTGCTGCCCGCCGCGCTGCTGACCCTGCTCTGCTCGGGGGCCGCGCCCGGAGCCACCGCTCCGGGCGGCCGCCCGCCCGCGCGGGCCGCCGTACCGGACCCGGCGCCGGAGGCCGTACACAAGGGCGTACGGGAGGACGCGCGGCCGGCGGCCCCCCGGCCGCGAGCCTTCGACGTCGCCCCGGCACGGGCCGCC
Organism: Streptomyces sp. ADI95-16; assembly: GCF_003721495.1. Lineage (NCBI taxonomy): Bacteria > Bacillati > Actinomycetota > Actinomycetes > Kitasatosporales > Streptomycetaceae > Streptomyces > Streptomyces sp. ADI95-16. Next base: position 1,715,812 of record NZ_CP033581.1, read on the forward strand.
CTGAAGCGGCTGCTGCCCCGGCACGCCGGGCAGTTCACCCTGGTCCCCGACACGGCCGCCGGGGCCGACACCTTCACGGTGTCGGGTTCGGCGGGCGCCCTCACCGTCCGCGGCTCCACCGGGGCCACCCTCCTCACCGGCGTCGGCTGGTACCTCCAGCACGTCGCGGGCGCCGACATCGGCTGGCCCGGCGACAGTCTCGGGATGCTGCCCGCGAGGCTGCCGGCGGTGCCGGCGCCGGTCACCCGCAAGGCGCTGGTCCCCCACCGGTACGCGCTCAACGACACGGACGACGGCTACTCGGGCCCGTACCGCTCCTTCGAGGAGCACCAGCGGCAGATCGACCTGCTCGCCCTGCACGGCATCAACGAGGTGTTCGTACAGGTCGGCGCCGAGTACCCGTACTACCGGGCGCTCCAGGGCTTCGGCTACTCGGCCGCGGAGCTGCGGGAGTGGATCCCCGGCCCCGGCCACCAGAGCTGGTGGCTGCTGCAGAACCTGAGCGGGTTCGGCGGCCCGGTCACCGAGCGGCTGATGCGCGAGCGCGCCGAACTGGGCGGGCGGATCGCCGAGCAGCTGCGCGGACTCGGCATGACCCCGGTGCTGCCGGGCTACTTCGGCACCGTGCCGCCGGAGTTCGCCGCCCGCAACCCGGGCGCCGCCACGGTGGCGCAGGGTGACTGGGCCGGGTTCGACCGGCCCGACTGGCTGGACCCGTCCTCGCAGGTGTTCCAGCGGCTCGCGGCCTCCTACTACGCCGAGCAGCGCGCGGTGTTCGGGGACAGCGCCATGTACCGGATGAGCCCGCTGCACGAGGGCGGCCGGACGGGCACGGTGGACGTGAAGTCGGCCGCCGGGGCGATCCAGCGGGCCCTGCACGCGGCGCATCCGGGCGCCCTGTGGGCGGTGCTGGGCTGGCAGGACGATCCGGCCGCGGAACTGCTCGCGGGGGTGGACACCTCGAAGCTGCTGATCCTGGACGGGCTGTCCGACCGGTACAACCGCCTCGACCGCGAGACCCGTTGGGGCGGCGCCCCGTACGCGATCGGCACGATCTACAACTTCGGCGGGCACACCACGGTCGGCGCCAACACCTCGGTGTGGATCGACCGGTTCGGCGCCTGGCGGGCGAAGCCCAACAGCGCGCTGAAGGGAATCGCGTACCTGCCGGAGGCCACGGGGACCAACCCGGCCGCCTTCGACCTGTACACGGACCTGGCGTGGGAGCCGGGGCCCGTCGACCAGAAGAAGTGGTTCGCGGCGTTCGCGGCCCGCCGGTACGGGCGGCCCGACGCGGAGGCCGCCGCGGCCTGGGAGGAGCTGCGCAAGGGCCCGTACAGCACCTCCTCGGGGCTGTGGTCGGAATCCCAGGACAGCCTGTTCACCGCCCGGCCGGACCTGGCCGCCGCGGGGGCCGCGTACTGGAGCCCCAAGTCCATGCGGTACCAGGCGGATTCGGTGCGCAAGGCCCTGGACCACTTGCTGAAGGTCAAGCCGGGGCTGCGCGGGTCCAGCGCCTACCGCTTCGACCTCGTGGACACCGCCCGGCAGGCGCTCGCGAACCGTTCGCGGGTGCTGCTCCCGAAGATCAAGGCGGCGTACGGGGCCAAGGACCTCGCCGGCTTCCGGAAACTGACGGCCCAGTGGCGGGACGGCGAGCGGGACCTGGACGCCCTGGTCGGCTCCGATCCGAACTTCCTGCTGGGCAACTGGCTGGGAGCGGCCCGCTCCTGGGGCGCGGACGAGGCCGAGCGGGACCGGTACGAGTACGACGCGCGCTCGATCCTGAGCGTGTGGGGCCGGCGCGGCACCAGCGAGGGCGGTTTCCTGCACGACTACGCGAACCGTGAATGGAGCGGCCTGATCGGCGAGTTGTACGCGCGCAGGTGGGAGGCCTACTTCGGCTCGCTGGAGGACGCCCTGGTGACGGGGACCGCGCCGCGGGCGATCGACTGGCACGGTTTCGAGGAGGACTGGGCGCGGCGCACCACCCGGCATCCGAGCGAGCCGAGCGGAGACCCGTACGCGCTGGCCGCCGGGGTCGCGCGCACCCTCGCCGCTCCCGCCGCAGCGGCGGTGAAGGGCGCCGGCTGAACCACCCCACCGGGGGCGGTGCCGAGCGCCTTCCGGGGCGGTCTCACCCTCCCGTGGGAATCTCGCTACCCGTCCGGGGGAGAAGGACCCGGGCCGCTCGCGGCCCGGGGCGGGCACTCGGTTCACTGGCACGAATCGATCGGGGGCGGCCGCCGGAGCTCGTGCGAGCTCACCGGCGGCCGCCCCTTCCAACGCCGTCAGGAGTGCACCGGGCATGTCCGAGACCGAACCGGAGCGACCGGAGCGGCCCTCAGCGACGCTGGAGCTGCTGACGCTCCTCGCCGCCGGGGCCGCCGATCTGGCGCTCGACCAGTTACGCCAGTCCGCGGACCGGGCCCAAGAGGCACTGCGCCGCTCCGACCTGCGGGAGCTGCTCACGGACGGGGTCGTGGAGCTGCGCAAGCGCGGGGAACTCGCCACCCGCCGGGCGGGCGCGGCGGCCGAGCACGAGAACTACCTGGAGGTCATGGCCCGCCGCGCCGCCGAGCGGGCCGGCCACCCGCGTGCATGACCACACCGGCTTCAAGGAGCGCGTGGACGGGGTACTGGTCCGGCTGGCCGACGAGGAGGAAGAGACCCTCCTCGCCCTGCACACCGAACTCTTCCCGCTGACCGAGCAGTTGCGCCGGTCGCTGGCGCGCGGCAAGCGGATCCGCGCGGCGTTCCTGTACTGGGGTTGGCGAGCCGCCGGACAGCCCGACTGCGAGGCGGTGATCCGGGCCGCGGCCGCGATGGAACTCGTCCACGCGGCGGCCTGCACCCACGACGACATCATCGACGGCAGCCGGATGCGGCACGGCCAGCTCACCGCGCACGCCGCCTTCGACGCCGCCGGACAGCGCTCCACCGCCCTCGCGATGATCCTCGGCGATCTGCTGATGGGCTACGCGGGCCACCTGTTCACCTCCTGCGGGCTGCCCGGGGCCTACCTGGCGCGGACCGTGCCGCTCTGGACCGCCCTGATGCGCGAGACGATGGCCGGGGAGTTCCTGGAGGTGCTGCGCACCGCCGCCGCGCCGGCCCGGGAACCGCGGGTGGCGGAGTCGCTGGAGGTGGCCCGCTACAAGACCGCCAAGTACACGGTGGAACGGCCGCTGCAGCTCGGCTCCACCCTCGGCGGTGGCCCCGGCGCCCTGTCCGAGGCGTTCTCCGCGTACGGGCTGCCGCTGGGCGAGGCCTTCCAACTGCGCGACGACCTGCTCGGCACCTTCGGGGACCCGGCCCGGACCGGCAAGTCGAACCTGGACGACCTGCGGGGCGGGAAGCCCACCGCGCTGCTCGCCCTGACCCTGGAGGCGGCCGGGGAGGACGACCGGCGCCTCCTCGCCAAGCTGGTGGGCAACCCGGAGCTGGTCCCGGAAGAGGCGGCGTCCGTACGGGAGCTGATGGACCGCTGCGGGGCCCGGCAGCGGGTCGAGGACATGATCCGGGACCGGATCGGCCGGGCCGCCGGCGCGCTGGACACCGTACCGATGCCGGCGGAGGCACGGTCCGCGCTGCGCGAGCTGGCGGGCACGGCGGCCGACCGCTCGCTCTAGCCGCGCCACCGTCACCGTCACCGTCACCGTCACCGTCACCGTCACCGTCACCGTCACCGTCACCGTCACAAGAAGCCTTGGACTCCACGAGCCATGACAAGAGGGACGACCGTAGTGAACGCCACCCAGACCACCCCGCCGCGCCCGGCCCGCTACGACGAGGCCGCCCTCGACGTCCTGGCCACCCGGGGGGACCCGCTGGCCGACGCGACCGTCGCCACGCTGATCGAGCGCGGCGAGGTGGGCGACCTCAACACCCTGATGCGGTTCTTCTCCACCTCCGGGGACAAGCTGCCCGAGCGGCTCCCGGCTGCCGCGGCCGAGTACTTCGAGGCCACGGCCATGCCGCCGGACTGGGTGGACTGGGACGTCATGGAGCGGGCCCGGCTGTTCTTCATGGACAACGCGGCCCACATCAACACCGGGCTGGCCTTCGCCGCGATGCCCGTGACCTACGCGGTCCCCCGGCTCGCCCGGCTGCTCTCCTCGACGCACTCCCTCGCGTACCCCTCGCGGCGGATGGCGGGCACCGGGCAGTTCGTCACGTACCTGATGCGGAGCGATTCCTTCGAGGAGGGCGGCAAGTTCATCCCGGCCGCCCAGAAGGTCCGGCTGCTGCACGCCGCGGTCCGCCACCACCTGCGCGGGGGCGGCCACTGGGACGTGGCGCGGGACGGGACGCCGATCTGCCAGGAGGACATGATCGGCGGGTTCGGCATGTTCTCGCTGCTGGTCCTGGACGCCATGCACCGGCTGGGCGTGCACATGACCGAGGAGGGCGCGGAGGCGTACTTCTACGCCTGGCGGGTCGTGGCCGCCATGCTGGGCTGCGACATGTCGGCCGTGCCCGGGACCCTGACCGAGTGCCGCGCCTACCTCGACCTCTACCTGCGGCGCGGCCTCGGCCCCTCGCCCGAGGGGGTCGCGCTCACCACCCGGCTGACCCGGCTGTACGAGGACGTGGTGCCCGGCACCCTCTTCGACCCGATGGTCCCGGCGACCATCCGCTACCTGGTCGGCGACACCATCTCCGGCTGGCTGGAGGTCCCCCGCAGCCCCTGGGACGCGGCGGCCCGGGCCGTGCCCGTCTTCCTCGGGCTGCTGGAAACCATCGAGGACAGCAGCCCGCTCGCGGAGTGGGCGCTCGACAAGGCGGGCTCCGCGCTGGCGGGCTTCGAGCTGTCCGCGCTGACCCGGGGCCGGGTGATGCACCACGCGATCCCGGCGGAACTGAGGCCCGAGTACGGGATGAAGGCCCCGCGCACCGGACGGTGGATCCCGCCCGCGCCGGTGCACTGAGCGCGGGGAGCGCGTCGCGGCGGCGCCGCCCGGGGGCCGGGGAGGATAATTCGTAGCATTCCCGGCGGATGGTGGGCGCGCATGACCTCTGAGAAGACAGCCCCGGGGCAGCCGCACCGCCGCCTGTTCGGCGTCGTCAGCGGGCTGGCCGCCGCGTGCGCCGGGCTGGCGCTGGCGCAGCTGGCCGCCGCCGTGGTGCGCCCCGAGGCCGCGCCGCTCACCGCCGTCGGCGGGGCGGCGGTCGACCGCACGCCCGCCGCCCTCAAGGAATGGGCGATCCGCCAGTTCGGTACCGGCGACAAGCTGGTCCTGACCCTCGGGATCGTCGCCGCCCTCGCCGCGGTGGCGGCCCTGGCGGGGCTGCTCGCCGTACGGCGCCTGCCCGCCGGGATCGCCCTCGCCGGGTGCTTCGGGGTGATCGGGGCGGCGGCCGCGCTCAGCCGTCCCGAGGCCACGTGGAAGGACGCCCTGCCCTCGCTGGTGGGCGGGCTGACCGCGGCCGGGGTACTGTACCTGCTGGTCACGGCGGTGACCCGGCCCCGGCCGGGGGGCGCGCCGGCCGACGGGACCCGGGCGATGGACCGGCGCGGCTTCGGGCGGCTGCTCGTCGCCGTGCTGGCGGTCTCGGCGGGCGCCGGGTACGCCGGGCGCCGCCTCGGCGCCTTCGGCGCGGCGGGAGCGACGGCCTCGCGCGCCGACTTCGTCCTGCCCCGGCCGGCGGTGCCCGCGCCGCCCGTACCGGCGGGAGCGCAGCTGCGGGTGCCGGGGATCTCGCCGTTCCTCACCCCGAACCGGGACTTCTACCGCGTGGACACCGCCCTCGTCGTCCCGCGCGTCGACGCGGACGCCTGGCGGCTGACCCTCCACGGCGAGGGGGTCGCCCGACCCCTCACCCTCAGCCTGCGGGAACTGCTCGCCCGCCCGCTCGTCGAGCACGACATCACCTTGACCTGCGTGTCCAACGAGGTCGGCGGCCCGTACGCGGGCAACGCGCGCTGGCTCGGCGTCCGCCTCGCCGACCTGCTCCGCGAGGCGGGGGTCGAGCCCCCGTCCCGGGGCGGCCCGGCCGACCAGCTGGTGGCGCGCTCCGTGGACGGCATGACCCTCGGCACGCCCGTGGAGGCGGTCATGGACGGCCGGGAGGCGCTGCTGGCCGTCGGGATGAACGGCGAGCCGCTGCCCTTCGCCCACGGCTTCCCCGTCCGCATGGTCGTACCGGGCCTGTACGGGTACGTCTCCGCCTGCAAGTGGCTGAGCGAGCTGCGGCTGACCACCTTCGCGGCGTACGACGCGTACTGGGTGCGCCGGTCCTGGGCGGCCCGGGGTCCGGTCAAGACCCAGTCGCGGATCGACACCCCGCGCCCCTTCGCCGAACCGACCGAGGGCCGGGTGGCGGTGGCGGGGGTGGCGTGGGCGCAGCACCGGGGCATCGCCGGGGTGCAGGTGCGGGTGGACGGGGGCCCGTGGCGGGAGGCCCGGCTGGCGGACGCGGACGGGGTCGACACCTGGCGGCAGTGGGTGTGGCAGTGGGAGGCCACCCCCGGCTCGCACACGCTGGAGGTGCGGGCCACGGACGGCACCGGTGCCGTCCAGACGGGCGAGCGCGCCGGGACCGTCCCGGACGGCGCGACGGGCTGGCACTCGGTGGTGGTACGGGTCCGCTCCCGGGCGGGGATCACGGGCGCGGGCGCGGGGCGAGGATCAGGTCGGTCTTGAAGGCCTCCCGCTCCAGCAGCCAGCCCTGCGGGCGGAGCGCGGCGATCAGGTCGGACCTGAGGTCCACGGCCTCGCGGAGGGTGGCCGCCTTGGCGGTGATCTCGGCGAACCAGGGCGGCTCCCCCGGTCCGGTGCGCAGCGGGGTCACCTGCATCTCCAGGTCGCGGCCGAGGAGCCGGCCGCCGTGGCTGGTCTGGCGTACGGGGCCGTAGACGAGGGAGTTCGCGGCCACGGACTCGGCCCAGCCGGGGGGCTTCGGCGACCATCTGCGGAGCTTGCCGGGCATCCGGTCGCGGGCGAGGGCGCGGGAGGCCTCGGGGCCGGGGAGTTCGCCGGGGGCGAGGTGCGGGGCGGGCTCGCGCTTCTTGTTGCAGAAGTCCAGGGTGGCCCGGGCGTAGCCGAGGTTCACCTGCGGGGCGTAATTGGTGTCGTTCGCGCCGAAGTTGACGGTGCTGGCGATGTCGAGCGCGCGCTGGACGGCCGCCGGGTCCGCGCCGTCGCCCTCGATGGCGAAGCGGGTCTTGTAGGTGAGGCGGATGCGGTCCTCGTCTCCGTCGCGGCGCATCCGGATGATCCAGCGCTGGGCGGCCAGGCTCAGCCGTTCGTCGTCCACGTACTGGGCGGATTCGAAGCGGACGGCTCCGGCGAGACGGAGGGCGGCGGCGGGTCCGGCGAGGGGGGCGCCTTCCGCGTCCAGCACCGTGGCGGGATCGAGTAACAGCTTGACCTGGTAGGTCGGTTCGGCGCATCCGGCCGCCGCGTCCCGCAGGCCGCGAAAGCGGTGACACGGGGCACTCTCCGCGAATCCGTTGATCACAGTGCATACAACGCCGTCCTGGCGCGGGAGGTACGCCCGGGCGGGCCGTGTCGGCCAGCCGTTCGAAGGCCCCCTCATGCGGCTCGACACGGCGCGCACCGGCCCCCTCGCGAGCGGGGCGCACCGTACATTGGCAGCACGACCCAGGACACGTCAGGAGCCCGGACCGTGGAGCTGACCAGTACGTCGTTCCTCGTCACGCTCATCGTCGTCACCGTCCTCGCGATGCTCGCCCTGCTGCTCCTGTGGAACCGGATCCCGGGACCGGGATGGCTGCGCTGGCCGGCGCGGGTGCTGATGATCGGGCTGTGCCAGCTCACCGCGATCTGTGTCGTCGCCGCCTCGATCAACGGCGGCTACGGGCTGTACGCGTCCTGGGACGACCTGCTGGGCACCGACACCGGGCCCGCCTCGGCGATGACCGGGCCGCCGCCGGGGCGGGCCCGGTTCACCCAGGGCGGGGACGGCACCCAGAGCGTCTACTTCCGGGGCTCCCGTTCGAAGCTGGCCGGGCAGGTGACCGTGTGGACTCCCCCGGAGTACGGGGCGCCGGGCGCGGAGCGGACCCGGTTCCCGGTGCTGGTGCTGCTGCACGGGTACCCGGGCTCGCCCCGGACCTGGATCGACCTGGGCGACATGCCGGGCTCGCTGGACCGGCTGGTTCGGGCGGGCGCGTCGCATCCGTTCATCGTGGTGATCCCGGAGCTCTATCCGGGCGGGATGAACACCGACTGCGCCAACATCGGGCCGCACCGGGTGGCCGACTGGCTGGGCCAGGACGTCCCGGACCTGGTCGCCCGGAACTTCCGTACGCTGCGCCGGCCCGAGGGCTGGGGGCTGCTGGGCGTGTCCACCGGCGGGTTCTGCGCGGCCAAGCTGCCGTTGCAGTTCCCGAAGGCGTTCCGCGCGGGCGCGGCCCTGGACCCCGACCCGCTGGTCGGGGATCCGGCGGTGCTCTCCGACCCGGCGGTGCGCGAGCGCAACAGCCCGATGTGGCTGCTCGGACGGACGAAGAAGGCCGACACCGGTCTGTTCCTGGCCACGTCCGCGCAGGACAAGGACAGCCCACCGGCCCAGCTGCGGGTCTTCGCCCGGGCCGCCGAGGGCACCGGAGTCCGGGTCAGGACCCTCGTCCGGCCCCAGGGCGGCCACAACTTCCAGACCTGGAGGGGCATGTACCCCGAGGCGCTGGGCTGGCTGAGTACGGAGATCCCCCCGCCGGGCTCCGGCCGCCCGGGCACCGCGGCGGACGCGGAGGACCGGGAGTGATCTGCCGCTCCCGGCTGGTCAGGACCGGTCCAGGCGGACGGGCAGCGCCTCGACGCTGTTGCCGATGAAGCTGCGCTGGTGCGGGAGTTCGGGCTCGGGGACGGCCAGGTCGAGGTCCGGGAAGCGGGTGAACAGCCGCTCCAGGGCGATGGTGGCCTCCAGCCGGGCGAGCGGGGCGCCGACGCAGTAGTGCGCGCCGTGGCCGAAGGAGAGGTGGCGGGCGGCGGTGGGGCGGGTGACGTCGAAGCGGTCGGCGTCGGGACCGTGGAAGGCCTCGTCGCGGCCGGCGGCCGTGTAACCGGCGAGGACCGGGGTGCCGCGCGGGATCAGGGTCCCGTCGACGGTCAGGTCGCGGGTGGGGTAGCGGAACGGGAACCAGCTGACGGGGCCGTCGAAGCGCAGGGTCTCGTCGACCACGTCCGACCAGGTGGCCCTGCCCTCGCGGACGAGCTCCAGCTGGTCGCGGTGGGTGCACAGCGCGCGGACGGCGTTGCTGATGAGGTTGAGGGTGGTCTCGTGGCCGGCGACCAGCATCAGCCGCATGGTGCCGATGAGTTCGGCCTCGCTGAGCCGGTCCCCGTCGCCCTCGCGGGCGGCGATGAGGGCACTGGTGAGGTCCTCGCCGGGCTGTGCGCGGCGGGCGGCGGCGATGGCGCCCATCAGCTCGACGAGTTCCCGTACGGCGGCCATGGCCTCGGCCGGGGTGGTGTCGGTGGCGATGATCACGGTGTTGGAGAGGTGGTGCAGCCGGCCCCGGTGCTCCGGGTCCACTCCGAGGAGTTCGCAGATCACGCTCATCGGGAGCGGGAGCGCGAAGTGGGTGCGCAGGTCGGCGACGCCGTCGGGGGCTTCGGCGGCGGCCCCGGCGAGGTCGTCGAGCAGCCCGGCGGTGAGTTCCTCGATGCGCGGGCGCAGCCGTTCCACCTGGCGGGCGGTGAAGGCGTTGCCGACGAGGGAGCGGAGCCTGCGGTGGTCGGCGGCGTCGGCGGTGTGCATGCCCTGGGCGTTGGCGAAGACGCGCAGCGGCCAGTCGGGGGCGATGGTGCCGTCGTGCAGGGCCGGGAAGTGCCGGGCGTCCTTGGCCACGTCGGGGTGGCCCAGGAACTCCCGCAGCGCCTCGTGACCGAGCACCACCGCCCCGGGCACCCCGCCGGGAAGCACGACCTCGGACACGGAGCCCCTGGCGCGCAGCCGGGCGTTGAGCGCGTGCGGGCAGCCGCCCGCGGGGTCGATGACGTGGGCGGGGACGTGCGCGGGGGTGGGGGTGGGGGCGTCGGCGGGGTTCAAGCCAAATCTCCTGACCGGGTGGGGGGCGAAACTCGGTCAACAGTGCGTCCCGGGAGCGGTGTTGTACAAGCCCGACACCACCGCGTCTCAGAACCAGCCGATGGTGAGGGGGAAGGTGGCGTCGGCCGTGCTTCCTGTGGAGTCGGTGGCGGTGGCGGTCACCTGGAGGGTTCCGGTGGCCCAGGGTTTGCCGGTGATGCGGCCGGTGGCGGCGTCGACGCTCATGCCCCAGGGGAGTCCGGTGGCGGCGTAGCGGAGGGCGGGTTTGCCCCCGGTGGCAGTGAGCCGGATGACGCAGGACTGGTTGAACTTGCAGGCCTGCGGGCCGGGGTTGGCGAGCTTCAGGTCACCGGGAGTCGGTGTCGGCGTCGTGCCGCACCCCGGGGCGGCTTCCGGCGGCAGCGGGACGCGCCAGATCTGGGTGTCGTTCTCCGACCCGACGAGCAGCCCGGCACAGTCGTCGTACGTCACCGTCTCGCCCTGCGACTGGGCCGGCAGCGCGACGTCCGCCAGCTTGGTGCCCGCCGTGTCGTACACGGAGGCGGTGTTCGCGCCCAGCGGCCCGCCGCTGCGCAGGGCGTACGAGGCCCCCGTCGGCGAGAACGCCCCGTCGGTGGCGAAGACCGGGCCCGGGCGGACGGCGGTGAGGGTGTTGACCTGCCCGGTCACCGGCGGCAGCGGGGCCTTGTAGAGCCGCCCGGCGGCGCCGATGACCTTGCTGGCGACATAGATCTGCCCCGACACGGGGTCGGCGAGCAGGGATTCGGCGTCGTGCCGGCCGTCGGCGTAGGCGAAGCGGTAGGTCACGGGGGTCACGGTGGCGTCGGCCAGCCGGTCGGGCTCGGCGAAGGCGTGGACGGCGATCTCCGCGCGGCCGCTGAGGTTGTCCCCGATGTCGCCGACCAGGATCGCCGGGAGCCCGGCGGCGTCCTTGCCGATCGCGAGCCCTTCCCAGTCGGTGTTGCCGGCACCGGAGACGGTGTAGGTGGCCACGAGCCGGCCGCCCGCTCCGGCGCAGTCGACGGCGAAGACCTGGTTGGTGTTGCCGCTGTCGTTGACGGCGTAGAAGACGCCGGGGTGCTTGCGGCTCATGGCGAGGCCGCTGAGTTCGGCCAGACCTGCGGGCAGCGTGCACTTCCTCTCCGGGGCCGCGGCTGTGGCGCCCGCCGGGGCCGGCCCGGTGGACACGGCCGCGCCGGCCGTCCAGACGGTGGCCGACAGGGCGGTGGCGAGGACCGCGGTCGCCAGGGCGGCGGCTCTCGGGGGTGTGAGGAGTCGATGCATGGCCCTCATATGACAGGCCATCAGAATACGGCGCCAGCGCCAACCGGCGCCCCACTGGGCATCGTTCGGTGCCGTGCGGGCATACCTGGCGGCGGGCTTCATCGGGCGGGCTCCCTTACCGGCGCCTTGCGCCGGGCCTCCGCGATGAACGCCCGGGCGGCGCGGCTCAGCGGGCGCCGCGGGTGCGCGATGCCCACCGGGCGCAGCAGGGGCGGATCGAAGGAGCGGATCTCGGCGCGGTGCCCGAAGGCGCGCAGCGCCACGTCCCGGTACCAGATGAGCGAGCCGCGCCCGTCGGTCACGCCCGTCACCCAGGCGAGCCGCTCGTCGGCCTCCAGCGAGGGCGCGGGCCGGACGCCGAGGCAGCTGAACATGGCCTCCAGCTCGGTGCGGCGCCCGGCGCCCGGGGTCGGCAGGACCATGGGCAGCCCGTCGAGCAGCCGGAACGGCACCGGGTCGGGCAGCCGGGAGCCGACCGGCGAGATCAGCACCACCTCGCGCTCCTGGATGTGGTGCGTGGAGAGCTCCTTGTCGACCGGCAGGTCCACCAGGGCCAGTTCCGCGCGCCCGTCCATGAGCTCCCGGACCAGGTGCTCCCTGCTGTCGCGCTGCTGGATCCGCACGTCCACCCCGGGGTGCCGCTCGGTGAAGCCCGGTATCAGGCGGGCGGCCAGATCGAGGGCCAGCGTCGGCGTGGTGACGAGCGTGAGCGGGACCCGGGAGCCCTTGCCGTGCGCCGTTCCGATGTCGTCGATCGCCTCGACCGCGTCGAGCACGGTCCGGGCCAGCCGGACCACCCGGGAGCCTTCGGGGGTGAGGTCGACCCCTCTGCCCCGGCGGGCCAGGAGGTCGACCCCGAGGTCCCGTTCCATGGCCTGGACGGCCCGGGACAGGGCGGACTGGGCGACGAAGACCGAGGCGGCCGCTCCTGTGATGGAACGGCAGTCCGCGACGGCGACGAGATAACGAAGCTGCGCGAGTGTGGGGGTCATGACCGGACGGTAACCGCGCCCTGCCGTACCTGTAAGGGCCATGCGGTGAACAAACGTCCGACCGGCGCCCCGAGTTCATACCCGGAGGCCGCCGAGGCATGCCGGTCCGGCATGACCCCGTGCCCGTACGGTACGCCGGCCCGTCCGCCGGGGCCGGCCCGCGCGGGCACCATCGCCGCAGGCCACCGCCTCGGCGGGGGGTGCGCGCGGTCCGGCGGGAAGACGCCTTGCGCGAAATGCCTTCCTCCGCATGGCCGTTGACACTGCGGGAAGGTCACCGCACGATGCATCCCGGCGCCAGGGAAGTTGACCACCGTTCAACCGGCCGCGTCCACGGCGGGCCGGACGCGAGCGGGTCCCGCCCGGACGCCACGCAGCCCGAGCACCGCGCAGCCGCAGGCACGGCAGGCACCGCACCGCACCGCAGGCACCGCACAGCCGCAGGCACGGCAGGCACCGCACCGCACCGCTGGCCCCGCACCGCACGGCCGAAGCACCGCAGGTACCGCAGGCACCGCACCGCAGGCACCCGCACCGCACCGCAGGCACCCGTACCGCAGGCACCCGTACCGCGGGTACGCGGGGGCTCCCGCCCCGCGCACTCTCCGCAGTCCTCGTACGGCCCCGGTCCGCCCGGGGTGTGTCGTCCGCCGCGACATGTCACACAGCACCTACTCAGAGGAGCGCCCGTGACCCCCCAGCCCCCGCGATCCGCCCCCACCCGCGACCTCGTCGTCGCGGTCAGCCCGTTCGAAGAGCCGCAGCCACGGATCGTGACCGCCGCCGAACGGGCGGGCGCCCTCGGGCTGCTCGACCTGGGCCGGGATCCCGCCGCCGCCCGGGCCGCCTTCGCCGAACTCGCCCGGCGGCTCGGCGCGGGCCGCCGGTACGGGGTGCGGGTGCCGTGGGGCTGTCCGCTCGGGCCGGCCGACCTGCCGGCCGAGGTGGACACGGTGCTGCTGGCCCACCCGGCCGAGCACACCCCCGAGCGGGTCGCCGCCTGGGCGGGCGCCGCCGGGCGGCCCCGGGTCTGGGCCGAGGCCACCGCCCTCGCGGAGGCCCTCGCGGCGCGGGCCGCCGGGGCCGGGGCGGTCGTCGCCAAAGGGCACGAGGCCGGGGGCCGGGTGGGCGGGGCCACCACCTTCGTCCTCCTCCAGCAGCTCCTCGCCGCCCCCGACCTGCGGATCCCCGTACTGGCCTGCGGCGGCATCGGGCCGCACACGGCGGCCGCGGCCGTCGCGGGCGGCGCGGCCGGGGTGCTGCTCGACGTACAACTGGCCCTGACCGCCGAGGGAGAGGCGGGCCTGCCGGCCGAAGTGGCGGCGGCGCTACGGGCGATGGACGGCTCCGAGACCCGGCTCGTCGACGGCCACCGGGTGTACGCCCGGCCCGACCTGACCCCGCCGCGTGGCCCCGCCGCGGCCCTGCTCGGCGCCCGGGACCTGCGGGCCCAGCTGCTGCCCGTCGGGCAGGACGGGGCCTCGGCGGCCCGGCTGGCCGACCGCCACCGCACGGCGGGCGGGGTGCTCCAGGCCGTACGGGACGCCATCACCGGACACCTGGAGGCGGCGGCCCGGGCCCGCCCGCTCACCCGCCCGCGCCCCGTCGCCCAGGGGCCGATGACCCGCGTCAGCGACCAGGCCGCCTTCGCCGAGGCCGTCGCCGCCGCGGGCGGGGTCCCGTACCTGGCGCTCGCGGTGATGACGGGGCCGGAGGTCCGAAGACTGCTGGCCGAGACGGCGGAGCGGCTCGGGGAGCGCCCCTGGGGCGTGGGCCTGCTCGGCTTCGCCCCGCCCGAGCTGCGCCGCGAGCAGCTCGCGGCCGTCGCCGAGGTGCGGCCGCCGTACGCGATCATCGCCGGCGGCACCCCCGCGCAGGCGGCGCCGCTGGAGGCGGCCGGGACCCTGACCCACCTGCACGTGCCCTCGCCGGGGCTGCTGGAGCGCTACCTCGCCGAAGGGGCGCGGCGGTTCGTGTTCGAGGGGCTGGAGTGCGGCGGCCACGTCGGGCCGCGCGCCTCGTTCCCGCTGTGGGAGGAGCAGATCGAGCGGCTGCTGGCCTGCCCCGAACCGGCCGCGCTGGACGTGCTGTTCGCCGGGGGCATCCATGACGCGCGCTCGGCCGCCATGGCGGTGGCGGCCGCCGCCCCGCTGGCCGGGCGGGGCGCCCGGATCGGCGTGCTGATGGGCACGGCCTACCTGTTCACCGAGGAGGCGGTCGCGGCCGGCGCGGTCCTGCCCGGCTTCCAGCGGGCCGCGGTGGACTGCGCGGACACCGTCCTGCTGCGCACCGCGCCGGGGCATGCCACCCGGTGCGCGGCCACCCCGTACGCCACCACGTTCGAGGCCACCCGGGAGCGGCTCACGACGAGCGGGACCGAGCCGCGCGAGATGTGGGAGGAGCTGGAGCGGCTCAACCTGGGGCGGTTGCGGATCGCCAGCAAGGGGCTGCGCAGGGGCGCGTCGGGCTCGCTGGATCCGGTGGACGCCGAACAGCAGTACGCCGACGGGCTGTTCATGCTCGGGCAGGCCGCCACCCTGCGGACGGGGACCACGACGATCGAGACCCTGCACGCCGAGGTGACCGGGGGCGCCACGGAGCTGCTCGACCGGCGCGCCCGGGAACTCCCGCGCCCGGCCCCCGCCGAGGACGCGGCGGCCGGCCCGTACGACATCGCGGTCGTCGGGATGGCCTGTGCCTACCCGGGCGCCCCCGACCTCGCCGCGTACTGGGCGCGGATCCTGGCCGGGACGGACGCGGTGACCGAGGTGCCGGCCGAGCGGTGGGACCCCGCGCTGTACTACGACCCCGACCCGGCGCGGGCCGGCGAGCGCACCCCGTCCCGGTGGGGCGGGTTCCTCGACCCGATGCCCTTCGACGCCCTCGCGCACGGCATCCCGCCCGCCTCCCTGGCCGGCATCGAGCCGGTGCAGCTGCTGGCCCTGGAGATCTCGGCGCGGGCCCTCGCGGACGCCGGATACGGCAAGGACCGGGCGTTCGACCGCACCCGTACGTCGGTGGTCTTCGGCGCGGAGGCCGGTACCGAGCTGGCCGGCGCGTACGGGCTGCGGGCGCTGCACCCCGGCTACCTGGGCGACCTCCCGCGCGACCTGGACGAGCAGCTGCCGCGGCTCACCGAGGACTCCTTCCCCGGCGTCCTCGCCAATGTGATCGCGGGCCGGGTCGCCAACCGGCTGGACCTCGGCGGCGCGAACTGCACGGTCGACGCGGCCTGCGCCTCCTCGCTCGCGGCCCTGGACCTGGCCTGCCGCCAACTGCGCGACGGCGACAGCGACATGGTGCTGTGCGGGGGCGCCGACGTCCACAACGGGATCAACGACTACCTGCTGTTCGCCTCGGTGCACGCCCTGTCGCCCACCGGGCGCTGCCGGCCCTTCGACGCCGAGGCCGACGGCATCGCGCTCGGCGAGGGCGTGGGCGCGCTGGTGCTGAAGCGGCTCGCGGACGCCGAGCGGGACGGCGACCGGGTGTACGCCGTGGTCAAGGCGGTCGGCGCGTCGAGCGACGGCCGGGCGCTGGGGCTGACGGCGCCCCGGCCGGAGGGGCAGCGGCGGGCGCTGGAACGGGCCTACGCGCGGGCCGGCGTCTCCCCCGCCGAGGTGGGGCTGGTCGAGGCGCACGGCACCGGCACCGTGGTCGGCGACAGCACCGAACTGGCCGTGCTGAGCGAGCTGTTCACCGCCTCCGGGGCGTCCGTCGGCTCCTGCGCGCTGGGGTCGGTGAAATCGCAGCTCGGACACACCAAGTGCGCCGCCGGGCTGGCCGGGCTGATCAAGGCGGCCCGGGCGGTGCACGCCGGGGTGCGGCCGCCGACCCTGCACATCGACACCCCGAACCCGGCCTGGCACGAGGACAGCAGCCCCTTCGCCTTCGTCACCGAGGCCCGCCCCTGGACGGCGCCGGCCGCGCGGCGGATCGCGGGCGTGAGCGCCTTCGGCTTCGGCGGCACCAACTACCACGCCGTGCTGGCCGGTTACGGGGGCGCGGCGGAGCCCCGGCACGGCCGGGAGGAGTGGCCGGCCGAGCTGTTCTGCTTCCGGGGCGAGGACCGGCGGGCGGCGGGCCGGGCGATGGCGCGGCTGGCGGCCCGGCTGGAGCAGAACGACACGGCCGGGCGGCCGTGGGCGCTGCGGGACCTGGCGGCGGAGACGGCGGCCGCCGCCGGGACCGGGCCGGTACGGGTGGCGGTCGTGGCCGCCGGTCTGGACGAGCTGGCGGCCCGGCTGGAGCGGGCCCGGGCGTTCTCGGCGGGCGAGGGGGTCCACGTACGGGAGGAAACGGCGGACCCCGGCCGGGTGGCGTTCCTGTTCCCCGGGCAGGGCAGTCAACGGGTCGGCATGCTGGGCGAGTTGTTCACGGCGTTCCCCGCGCTGCGGGAGCTGCTGGACGAGGCGCCGGCGCCGGTGGTCTCGGCGGTGTTCCCGCCGGGGGCGTTCTCGGCCGGGGCGCGGGCCGCGCAGCGGGCGGCGGTCACCGACACCCGTGTGGCCCAGCCGGCCCTCGGGCTGGCGGGGGCGGCCGCGCACCGGCTGCTGGAGCGGCTCGGGGTCCGCCCGGACTGCGTGGCGGGGCACTCGTACGGGGAGCTCACTGCGCTGTGGGCGGCCGGGGTCTACGGCACTCCGGACCTGCTGCGGCTGAGCGCCCGCCGGGCCGAGGCCATCGTGGCGGCGGCCGGGGCGGATCCGGGGTCGATGGCGGCGGTGTCGGCCGCGCCGGAGGAGGTCCGGGAGATCGCGGAGCGGGCCGGATGCGTGGTGGCGAACCACAACGCGCCACGGCAGTGCGTGATCTCGGGGCCGACGGAGGCGGTGGCCGCGGCGGTGGCCGGTCTGCGGGCGGCCGGGCTCTCCGCCGAACCCCTGCCGGTGGCCTGCGCGTTCCACAGCCCGGTGGTGGCGGGGGCGACGGCCGCGCTCGCCGAGGAGCTGGCCGGGACGGCGGTGGCCGGGGCCACCGTCCCGGTCTGGTCGAACACCACGGCCGAGCCGTATCCGGCCGGGGCCGGTGCCGTACGGGAAACCCTTGCCGGGCAGCTCGCACGGCCGGTCCGGTTCGTGGAGCAGGTGGAGGCCATGTACGCGGCCGGCGTCCGCACGTTCGTGGAAGCGGGGCCCGGGCGGGTGCTGTCGGGGCTCGTGTCCCGCGTCCTCGGCGACCGGCCGCACTCGGTGGTGCCGCTGGACGTGCCGGGCACGCACGGCCTGGTCCGGCTGGTCACCGCGCTGGCCGAACTCGTCGCGGCGGGCGTGCCGATCGCCCCGGAGGCCCTGTTCCGCGGCCGGACGGCCCCCCTGCCCGACCGCGCCCCGCGCCGCCCGGGCTGGCTGGTGGACGGCCACCTGGTCCGCGACGCGGCCGGCGCCCCGGTCCCGGGCGGTCTCCGGCCCGCCCGCCGGGTGTCCGCCCCGGCGGCTCCCCCCGGGGCGCACCCCGCCCCGGCCCCGTCGACCCCCACCACCCGATCGGAGCCCCACGGGATGACGCCGCCCGGATCCTCTCCCCACGCGGAGGCCAACGGAATGCCATACGGAGCCCTGCCCCAGCCCGCCCCGGCCGCGCCGGGCGGCGATCGGCGGGAGGAGGCGGTGCTGGAGTACCTGCGGGGCTCGCGGGCGCTGGTGGAGGCGCAACGGGACGTGCTGCTGCGCTACCTGGGCGCGGCCCCGGCCGCGCCGGCCGCGCCGCACCACCCGGTGCCCCCGGCGCAGGTCAACGGGTGGAGCCCGGCCGCCCTGGTCCCCCCGCCGGTCACCCCGGGCACCGCACCCGCACCCCTGGCCGCAGCCGCACCCGTAGCCCTCGCCGCACCAGGGCTCTGGGGCGAGGCCGCTCCCCCCTCGGACGACGCGGAGCGGACCGCCGCTACGTCGGCCGGGCCGGCCGGGCCGACCGGGCCGGCGTCGGCCGAGGAGGTGATGGAGGTGGTGCTGGAGATCGTCCACACCCGGACCGGCTACCCGTTGGACATGCTCGATCCCGAGCTGGACCTGGAGGCCGACCTGTCCATCGACTCCATCAAGCGGGTCGAGATCATCGGCGCGCTGGCCGACCGGATCGGGCTCCCCCGGGACGCCGCCGGATCGGCCGAGTCGGCCGTCGAGGAACTGTCCCGCATCAAAACCCTGCGGGGCGTCGTCGACTGGGTCACCACCCACACCACCACCGCCGACGCCGATGCCCTCACGGCTCCCGAAGCCGCACACCCGGCCGCTTCGGCTGGCGCAGCCGACGCGGCCGGTGCGGCCGACGCGGCCCGTGCGGCCCGTGCGGCCCGTGCGGCCCGTGCGGCCCGTGCGGCCCGTGCGGCCCGTGCGGCCCGTGCGGCCCGTGCGGCCAGTGCGGCCGACGCGACCGGTGCGGCAGGCGCGACCGGTGCGACCGGTGCGGCAGGCGCGACCGGTGCCGCCGACGCGGCCGGCATGGCCAGCGTGGCCCGTGCGGCCGACGCGACCCGTGCAGCAAGCGCGACCGGCCCGGCCGGTGCGGCCGCGGCCGTCCGGCGGTGGCGGGTGGACGCCGTCCCGATCGGGCGGGCCGACGGGGACGGCGAGGGTCTGCGGGGGCTGCGGATCGGGGTCGTCGAGGACGGTCAGGGCGTCGCCCTCGCACTCGGCGGGGCCCTGCGGGAGCACGGGGCCGAGGTGGTCCCGGTGGCCGGGCAGGGCGGCGTCACCGGCCCGCTCGACGGGCTCGTCGACCTCTCCGCGCTCCGGGCCGGCCACGAGGCCGTCCTGCCCGCCGCGTTCCCCGGGCTGAAGCGCGCCCTCGTCGGCGGCGTGCCCCGGCTGCTCCTCGTCTCCGCCCCCGGCGGCACCGGCCTGCACGGCTTCGCCCGCAGCGCCGCCCTGGAGTTTCCCGCCGCCCTCGTGCGCGCCGTGGACGTCGACCCCAAGGAGGACCCCCGGCAGACCGCGCTGCGGCTGATCGCGGAGCTGGGCTCGGACGCCGGGGAAGGGCTCGCCTCCGTGGGGTACACGTCCGAGGGGACCCGGGTCACGCGCCGGCCGGTGCCCGCGCCCTTGCGGGACGGCCCCGGCGGACCGCCCCTCGGCCCCGGCTCCGTGGTCCTGCTCACCGGCGGCGCCCGCGGCATCACCGCCCAGGCCGCGCTCGCCCTGGCCCGGGCCACCGGCTGCCACGTCGAGCTGATCGGCCGTACGCCCGAACCGGCCCCCGGCGAGGACGCGTTCGCGCAGGCTCGGGACCTGGTCGCGCTGCGCGCCGCGCTCATCGCGGCCGGGCTGCGCACCCCGGCCGAGATCGAGGCGGCCGCCCGCCGGGTGCTCGCCGAGCGGGAGGTACGGGCCACCCTGGCGGCCCTCGCGGGCGCCGCCGCCTCCGTCCGCTACCACCGCGCCGACGTCACCGACGAGCGGGCCGTACGGGCCGTCGTGGCCGACGTACGGGCCCGGCACGGCCGGCTCGACGGCATCGTGCACGGCGCCGGGACCCTGCGCGACGCGCTGCTGCGCGACAAGGAACCGGCCGCGTTCGCCGAGGTGTTCACCACCAAGGTGACCGGCGCCCGCCACCTCGCGGCGGCCGCCGCCGAGCACGGCGACACCCCCGCCCCCGCCTTCCTGGCCCTGTTCGGCAGCGTCGCCGGGGTCTACGGCAACCGGGGGCAGACCGACTACGCCGCCGCCAACGACGCCCTCGACGGCCTCGCCCTCGCCTGGGCGGATTCCTTCCCGGGCCGGGTGCTGTCCGTCGACTGGGGCCCCTGGGCGGCGGAGGCGGGCGGGATGGTCACCCCCGAACTGGAGCGGGAGTACGCCCGGCGCGGTGTCCCGCTGATCGAGCCGGGGGCCGGTACGGCCGCGTTCCTCGCGGAACTCGCGCACGGGACCGACGTACAGGTGGTCCTGATGGCGCAGGACGGCCCCGGCGATGAGTGAGCGGCGGCGGCGCGGCCCCCGGCCGGGCGATGCCGCGATCGTCGGGATGGGCGCGGTGTTCCCCGGCGCCGCCGACCTGGCCGCGTACCGGCGCAACCTGCTCGCCGGGACCGACTGCATCGGCGAGGTGCCGCCCGGGCGCTGGGATCCCGAGGTGTACTACGAGCCGGCCGGCGCCGCCGGGCCGGCGCGGGGCGACCGGTTCTACTGCCGGCGCGGCGGCTTCGTCGACGGTCTGGCCACCTTCGACCCGACCCGGTTCGGCATCATGCCGGCGGCCGCGGAGGGCGCCGAGCCGGACCAGTTGCTGGCCCTGCACGCGACGGCCGAGGCGATCGCCGACGCGGGCGGCGAGGACCGGCTGCCGGCCGACCGCTCCCGGATCGGGGTGGTGCTGGGGCGCGGCGGGTTCATGGGCGTGGCCACCGCCCGGCTGGACCAACGGGTGCGTACGGCGCACCAGTTGGCGCAGACGCTGCGCGAGGTGGCACCGGAGCTGGGCGAGCGGCGGATCGCGGAGGTGCGGTCCGCGTTCCAGGAGGCGCTGGGTCCGGAGCGGCCGGACGCCTCGATCGGGCTGGTGCCGAGTTTCACCGCCGCGCGGACCGCGAACCGGCTGGACTTCCGCGGCCCCGCCTACACGCTGGACGCGGCCTGCGCCTCCTCGCTGCTGGCCGTCGACCAGGCGGTGGGGCTGCTGGCGGCGGGGCGCTGCGACGCGGTGGTGGCGGGGGCCGTGCACCACTGCCACATCGCCACGCTGTGGAGCGTGTTCACTCAGCTGCGGGCGCTGAGTCCGAGCGAGCGGATCCGGCCCTTCGACCGGCGGGCCGACGGGACCCTGCTCTCCGAGGGCACCGGGGTGGTGCTGCTGAAGCGGCTGGCCGACGCGGAACGCGACGGCGACCGGATCTACGCCGTGATCCGCGGCACCGGGGTGGCCGGGGACGGCCGGGCGGCGAGCCTGATGAGCCCGCTCGTCGCCGGCCAGGTGCAGGCGCTGGAGCGGGCCTGGCGGGAGGCCGGGCTGGATCCGCGCGCCCCCGGGGCGCTGGGCCTGCTGGAAGCGCACGGTACGGGCACCCCGGTGGGTGACGCGGCCGAACTGGACACCCTGGCGCAGGTGTTCGGCCCGCCCGAGCCCTCCGGGCGGCCGGGGATCGGCTTCGGCTCGGTGAAGTCGATGGTCGGCCACACCATGCAGGCCTCCGGCATGGCCGGGCTGATCAAGGCCGCGCTCGCGGTGTACGAGGGGGTGCTGCCGCCGACGCTGCACCTGGAGGAACCGCACGCGGAGCTGGCCCGTACCCGGATGCGGCCCGTGACGGCGGCGGAGCCGTGGGAGCGGGGGCCCGGGCCGCGCCGGGCGGGGGTCAACGCGTTCGGCTTCGGCGGCATCAACGCGCACGCGGTGCTGGAGGAGGCGCCCGGCCGCGCCGCCCCGGTCGCCCCCTTGGTCCCGGCCGTGCCCGCCCCGCCGGTACGCCGCTTCCCGCCGCCGGGTTCCGGCGGCGCCGGGGCGCCGGTGGTGGGGGCGGGCGCGCGGGAAGACGTACTGCTGCTCGCGGCCGACGGTCCGGCGGAGCTGGCGGAACTGCTGGCCGCCGGGTCGGCGTCCACGGGCGACGGGCCGTGCCGGCTGGCGGTGGTCGGGCCGACGCCGCGACGGCTCGCGCTCGCGGCCAAGGCGGTGGCGCGGGGGCGGGCCTGGCACGGGCGCGGTGACGTGTGGTTCGTGCCGGAGCCGCTGGGCGGGCGCACGGCGTTCCTGTTCCCGGGTCTGGAGCCGGAGTTCGCGCCGGTCCTGGACGACGTGGCGGACCGGCTGGGGCGGGAGCGGCCCCGGCTCGGCCGCGGACCCGAGCTGATGGAACGGGCGCTCGACGCGATCGCCACGGGCCGCTTCTTCGCGCGGGTCCTGCCGGAACTGGGCATCGAGGCCGATGTGCTGGCCGGGCACAGCCTGGGCGAGTGGGCGGCGATGGTGGCCGGCGGGATGTACCCGCGGGACGCGGCGGACGCCTTCCTGGACTCGCTGCGCCCCGGTTCGCTGAAGGTCCCCGACCTCGTGTACGCGGCGCTGGGCTGCGGGGCGGAGCGGGCCCGGGCGGCGCTGCGCGGGGTGGACGGGGTGGTCGTCAGCCACGACAACTGCCCGCACCAGTCGGTGGTGTGCGGGGACCCCGCCGGGGTCTCGGCCGTCCTGGAGCGGTTGCGCTCGCACGGGGTCCTGGGGCAGGAGCTGCCGTTCCGGTCGGGGTTCCACACGCCGATGTGGGAGCCGTACCTGGGGCAGGTCCGGGCGGCGTTCGCACGACTGCCGCTGCGGCCGGGCGCCGTGCCCGTGTGGTCGGCGACGACCTGCGCGGAGTTCCCCTCCGCTCCGGAGGAGGTACGGGAGCTGGTGGTGCGGCACCTGCTGGAACCGGTCCGGTTCCGGGAGCTGACGCTGCGGCTGTACGAGGACGCGGGCGTGCGGAGTTTCGTGACGCTGGGGCCGGGGAGCCTGCCGGGGTTCGTGGAGGACACCCTGCGGGGCCGCCCGCACCTGGCGGTGTCCACGTCCTCGCCGCGCCTGTCGGGCCTGGACGCCTTGCGCCGCGCCTGCGCGGCCCTCTGGTCCGAGGGCCACGCCCCGGACTGGGACCGCCTTCGCCCCCCGGCGGCCCCGGAGCCGTCCGCCCCGCACCCCGCCGGACCTGCTCCGACGCCCCGGCCCACGCCCGCCGCACCCCCAACGCCCGGCGGTGCCAGTGCCGTTCCCCCGCCGCCCGGCGGCCCCCGGCCCGTCCCCTCGACGCCCGCCGGCGCCCCGGCGGCACGGCCCGGCGGCTCCCGGGCCGTGCCGCTGGACCTCGGGTCCCCGTTGGTCCGCCTGCCCGAGGCGGCGCGCGCCGCGCTGCGCCGAGACCCGCAGCCCGAGCCGGTGCCGAGGCCTGGGCCGGGGCCGAGGCCTGGGCCAGGACCTGGGCCTGGGCCTTGGCCTGGGCCGCAGCCCGAGCCGGTGCCTGGGGCCGGGCCGGTGCCTGGGCCGGTGCCTGAGGCTGGGCCTGGGCCTGGGCCCGGGCCCGGGCCGGGGCCGGGGCCGGGGCCGGGGCCGGGGCGGCCGGTCCTGTTGTCCGCCCTGGACGCGGTTCTGGCCGACACCCGGGCGGCGGCGCGGACCGTCACCGAAGCCTGGACCGCCGCGCCACCGCCTGAGGCTCCGCCCCTGAACCGGGGCGCCGCGAGCCCCGACGGGGCCGGCCGTTCCCCCGGGGGCGTCGCGGAAGGTGCGGGGAGGGCCACGGGGATGCGGCATTCGCTGCGACTGTCGCTCCGGACCCTGCCCTGCGTACGGGACCACCGGGTGTACGCGCAGCCCGACGGGTGGGCCGAGGAGTCGGACTGGTTCCCGGTCGTGCCCATGACGACCATGCTGGAGCTCGCCGCCGACGCGGCCCGCCGCCACACCGGGGCCGGCGCAGCCACCGTCACCGGGTACGACGACGTCCGCGCCCTGCGCTGGCTCCCCGTCGAACCGGCCGTCGACGTCGCCGTCGCCACCCGCGACGACGGCCCCGGCCGGGTCCGGGTCACGCTCGGGGAGTACGCCTCCGTGGTCGTGCTGCTCGGCGGCCCGTACGACGCCCCGCCCGTACCCGACCGCACGCCCCTGACCGCCCCCGGCCCCGCCCCCGTCAACGCCGCCGCGCTCTACCGCGACCGGTGGATGTTCCACGGCCCCCGCTTCGCCGGGGTGCACGAGGTACGGACCGTCGCCGCGGACGGCATCGAGGGCGTCATCCGCGCGCTCCCCGACCCCGGCGCGCTCCTCGACGCGGCCGGGCAGCTCTTCGGGCACTGGATGCAGCTGCGGCTCCCCGTGGACCGGCTGGTCTTCCCGGCCACCGTCGACCGGATCCGCTTCCACGGGCCCCCGCCCGCCCCGCACGCCCTGCTCTCCGTCACCGCCCGGGTCCGGGAGGTCCGTGACGTCACCGTGCGCGGCGATCTGGAGCTGTGCGACGCGGCCGGAAGGGTGTGGGCCCGGATCGACGGCTGGACGTACCGCCGGTTCGGCGCCGACGAGCGGGTCTGGCCGATGAAGTTCACCCCGGAGGTGTGCGGGATCGGCGAACCGCAGCCGGCCGGCTGGTGCCTGGCCCGGCGCCGGTGGACGGACCCCGCCTCGCAGGAGCTGGTGATGCGCCGCTACCTCGGCGCCGCCGAGCGCGCGGCGTACGAGCGGCTCGCGCCCCGCGCCCGCGCGCCCTGGCTGCTCGGCCGGATCGCCGCCAAGGACGCGCTGCGGCAGCTCCTGTGGGACGGCGGCGCGGGGCCGGTGTTCCCGGTGGAGGTGCCGGTCGGCAACGATCCGTCCGGCCGGCCCGTCGTCGGGGGCGCGCTGGCCGCCGGAGTCCGGCTGTCGATCGCCCACAAGGACCGGCTCGCGGTCGCGATCGTCCACCCGGGCCGCCGCGTCGGGATCGACGTGGAGCCGGTCACCGCCGATCCCGGCGCCCTGATCCGCGTCGCGCTCACGCCCGACGAGCTCCGCCTCGCCGAGGAGCTGGCCGCCCGGGACGCCACGGGGCTGCCGGCCGCGCTCACCGCCCTGTGGTGCGCCAAGGAGGCCGCCGCGAAGGCGCACGGCACGGGGCTCGGCGGGCGGCCCAGAGACTGGCGGGTCACCGATGACCCGGGCTCGGGCCCCGGCAGCCTCCGGGTCGCGTCGCCGGACCGCCGCGGCGGGCCCTCGTACCCGGTCCGCACCGCGCCGCTGCCCGAGGACCACGTCGTCGCCTGGACCGCTCACCCGGCGGCGCCCTCCCCCGTCCCCTCCCACCTCATGGAGACCAGCCATGACCACCACCGCTGACACGATCCTCGCGGAGATCACCGGCATGCTCGTGGAGATCGTCGGAGACGAGTTCCTCCTCTCGGAGGAGGTCACGATGCGGACGACCTTCAACGAGGACCTCGCCCTGGAGAGCATCGAGTTCGTCGCGCTCGCCGAGTTGCTGCACCACCGCTACGGCTCCGACGTGGACCTGATGGGGTTCCTCGCGGAGAAGGACATGGACGCGATCCTCGCCATGTCGGTCGGCGAGCTCGTCACGCACATCGGCCGGGTCACGCACGCCTCCCTCGCCCGGGCCGCCTCGGCGAGCGCCCCGGCAGCCCCGGCGGCCCCCGCCGCCCCGTTCCCGACCCCGACCCCGGCGGGCTGACGGCCATGGCGTTCGTCCTCGCCAACGCGCTGCGCTTCCACGTGCAGCGGCTCCCGGCCACCGCCGCGGCGGCCTCGGGTCCCGGCCGGCCCGTGGTGGTCTTCCTGCACGGCCTGGTCGTCGACAACCTGTCCTCCTTCTACTGCCCCCTCGCCCTGCCCGCGGCCCGCGCCGGGCACGAGGTCGTCCTCTACGACCTCCGCGGCCACGGCCGCTCCGAACGCCCCGCCACCGGCTACGACAGCGCCGCCGCCGTGCGCGACCTCGTGTCGCTGCTCGGCGCGCTCGGCCTGGGCCACCGCCGCGTCCACCTGGTCGGCAACAGCCACGGCGGCACCCTCGCCCTGCACACCGCCCTCGCCCGCCCGGACCTGGTCGCCGGGCTCACCCTGCTCGAACCGCCGCTGGGCGGCGCCTGGGTGGAGAACATGGTCGACACCCTCTCGGCGGCCGCGCTCAGCCTGGAGGACAGCCCGGTTCCGGCCGAGCTGCTCTCCCTGCGGCTGCGCAAGGCGGCGAACCTCACCGCGATCGCCGACGACCTGCTGAACCGGACCAGCCTGATCGACGACATGGCCGCGAGCCTCCCCTTCACCCCGGCGGACTACGCCCGGCTCTCCTGCCCGGCGCTGATCGTGTGCGGCGAGCACTCCGAACTGGTGCCGGAGGCGAGGGAACTGGCCCGGCACGCCCCGTACGCCACGATCGAGATCCTGCCGGGCCTGGGCCACGACGTCCTGAAGGAGAGCAGCGGCGTGCTACGGAAATCCGTGCTCGCCCACCTCGAAGCGACGGCCGCCGCGGCGGGAACGGGGACGGGGGCGCTGGTCCGATGAGGGTCCTGTTCACGGTCCCGCCGCTGGCGGGGCACGTCAATCCGACGGTGGCCGTGGGGGCCGAACTGGCCTCCCGGGGCCACGAGGTGGCCTGGTGCGGGCCGGCCGGGGCGCTGGCGCGGCTGCTTCCCGCGCCCGCCCGGATCCTGCCGGCCGGCGAGGAGGCGGGCGGCGCGTACGAGGCGCTGCACGCGCGCTGGCGCGATCTGCGCGGGGTCGGCGCGCTGCGGTTCCTGTGGGAGGAGGCGCTGGTGCCGCTGGCGCGGGCGATGACGCCCGGGGTGACGGACGCGGTCCGCGCCTTCGCGCCCGATCTCGTGGTCGCCGACCAGCAGGCCCTGGCCGGGCCGCTGGTCGCGCGGCGGCTCGGGATCCCCTGGGCCACCTCGGCCACCACCTCCGCCGAACTGACCCGGCCCTTCGCGGACTTCCCGAAGGTCGGCGAGTGGGTCGAGGGGCAGATCGCCGGGCTGCTCGCCGCGTGCGGCGAGGACGCGTCCGGCTGGGACCCGCGGTTCTCGGAGCGGCTGGTGCTGGTGTTCTCCACGCCCGAACTCGTGGGCGCGGCCGACCGGTTCCCGGCGCACTACGCGTTCGTCGGCCCCGCCTTCGGGGCCCGCCCGGCGGCGCCGGTGTTCCCCTGGCACCGGCTGGACCCGGACCGGCGCCGGGTCCTGGTGTCCCTGGGCACGCTCAACCAGGAGGCCGGCGACCGGTTCTACGGCGCGGTGCTGGAGGCGGCCGGACACCTGGGCCGGGACGTCCAGCTGGTACTGGTGGCGCCCGCCGCGCTGATCGGGGCGGTGCCCGCGAACGTACTGGTCCAGGACGGCGTGCCGCAGCTGGAGCTGCTGCCGCACCTGGACGCGGTGGTCTGCCACGGCGGCCACAACACCGTGTGCGAGGCGCTCGCGCACGGGCTGCCGCTGGTGGTCGCCCCGATCCGGGACGACCAGCCGATCGTGGCGCGGCAGGTCGTCGAGGCGGGGGCCGGGGTCCGGGTGCGGTTCGGCCGGCCCCGGGCCGAGGAATTGCGTGACGCGCTCACGGCCGTGCTGGACGACCCCGGCCCCCGCCGGGCCGCCCGGCGGATCCAGGCCTCCTTCGCCGCGGCGGGCGGGACCGCCGCCGCGGCCGACCGGTTGGAGAAGCTGCTATGACACCTCCCGCTTTCCACGGGGTCCGGTGGACCTCCGCGCTGCTGCTGGCCGCGCTCGGCGCGGGTACGGTACGCGCCCGCCGCCGGGTGCGGGCGATCCCGGTGCTGCCGGCGACCCCGCCCGGTTCGGCCGGGCTGCCGCGCGCCGCCGGGTGGCGGCTGCTGACCGCGCGCGGGGTCGAGGCGGACGCGGGGACCTTCCTGGCCGCCTGCGCGCACGCCGAGCGGGAGGGCCTGCGGGTGCTGGACCTGCTGCCCGGGGACCTCGCGGCCGAGCGGCTGCTGGGGCTGCTGCGGCTGGTGGACCCGGCCGGGTACCGGGAGGACCGGCTGGGCGAGGGCCGCGGGGCCGGGTACGCGGTGCTCGTCGCCGAGGAGGTACTGGCCCGCGCCGGGCTGGAGCCGGGCGGGGCGGAGCCGGGCGGGGCGGAGCCGGGCGGCGGACCGCGGCCCGAGCCGGCGGAACTCCTCGCCCTGGTGCGGCGTTTGAAGGAGTACGCGGCCGGCGCGACGGGCCTGGCCGTCGCGCCGGGGCTCAGCGCGGGCCACCCCGCCGAGCCGACCGGGCCGGCGCGGGTCGCCGAAATGCGGGCGCAGGGGCTGCCGCCGGGGGCGCTGGCCGCCGCACAGCTCGGCGGGCTCGCGCTGCTGGCCGGGGTCGCCGCCCGCCAGGGCCGGTGGGGCGCGGCCGCGGCCGGCCTGTACTGGCTACAGCCGTATCTGGCGCTGGGCGGGCCGGGCAGTGCGCTGCGCCCGGCGGATCTGGCCGGGGCGACCGCCGCCCGGCCGGTGCGCTCCCTGCGCGCCGCCGCGGTGACGGCCGCCGCGAGCGCCCGTACGGCGGATCGCCCCGAGGAGGAGGACGCGGCGCGGGCCACCGCCTACCGGGCCGAACTGGCCGCCGGGACGGACCGGTTCCTCGAACCGCGCCGCCAGGACTGCCCCTGGTGCGGTTCGACGCGGCTCACGGTCCGCCTCCGGGTGCCGGACCTGCTCCAGGGCAAGCCGGGCCGGTTCACCCTGGAGCGGTGCGGGGACTGCGGCCACGTCTTCCAGAATCCGCGGCTGACGCCGGAGGGGCTGGACTTCTACTACCGGGACTTCTACGACGGGCGCGGCGGCGAGGGCGCGGGGACCGTCTTCGGGCGGCTCGGCGCCGCGTACCGGGCCCGCGCCGAGATGCTCGGGCCGCACACGCGCGTCTCGGGCCCCGACTCCTGGCTGGACGTCGGCACCGGGCACGGCCACTTCTGCAACGCGGCGCGGGCCGTGTGGCCGCGGACCCGCTTCGACGGCCTGGACATGGGCGACGGGGTCCGCGGGGCCGAACGGCGCGGCTGGGTCGAGGCCGGCTTCCAGGGCCAGTTCCCGGAGTTCGCGGACAAGCTGGCGGGCCGGTACGAGGTGGTCAGCATGTACCACTACCTGGAGCACACCCGGGATCCGCTGGCCGAGCTGGACACGGCCGCGGCCGTCCTGGCCCCCGGCGGCCTCCTGGCCATCGAGCTGCCCGACCCGGAGTCGCGGATGGCCCGGCTGCTGGGTCCGGCCTGGCTGCCCTGGTTCCAGCCGCAGCACCAGCACCTGATCCCGGCGGCGAACCTGCGCGAGGCGCTGGCCGACCGGGGGTTCACCGTGCTGGCCGAGGAGCACGGCCCGGCCCACCAGGGCAATGACTTCGTCGGCGCGGTCGCCCTGACCGCCACCCGGCTGGCCCCGGACCCGGACCGCCCGTGGGCTCCCCCGGCGACGCCCCGGCAGCGGACGGCCGCGCGGGCGGTACGGGCCGCGGCGCTGCCGCTCTTCGCCGGTGCGGCGGCGCTCGACGCGGTGCGGACGGTCGCGGCCCGCCGCACCGACGGCGGGAACGCCTACCGGATGCTGGCCCGCCGCACCCGCGCCGGGGAGCGGTGATGACGGCCGTTCCCGTCGGGGCCGGCGCTCCGGGGCTCGCCCGCCGGGCCACCGCCGACCCGCTGTTCCGGCTCGTCGCCTACGCCCTGGAGGCCGCGCACGAGCGGCCTCCGGCGGCCGTCTGGAGCGCCCCGTACGCCTTCCACCTGGGCTCCCCGGGGCTGGTCGCGGCGGCGGGCTGGCCGGTGGCGGCCGCCGCCGCGCCGCGCGGCGACGGCCTGGTGCGGCTGAGCTCGCTCGGCCACCCCGCCGACAGCTGCGACCTCCCGCTGACCCCGGCCGGGCCGGCGCCCGCCGCTCCGGCCTGGGCCGTGCGGCCGTACGCCGTGCTGCGGGCCCTGGCCCGGGCGGGGTTCGGGTCCGGCGGGACCGACCTGCACCTCCAGGGCTCGCTCACGGCGGCCGCCGGGCTGGCCACGGCGGAGCCCGCCGACTGCGCGGTGGCGCTCGCGGTGGCCGACGTACACACCCGGGCGCAGGAGGAGCCGGACCGCGAGCGGCTGGCCAGGCTGCTGGCGCGGGCGCTGCCGGACGGGGACGACGCGCTGCGCCGGGCGGCGCTGTTCGCCCGGCCCGGTGAGGCGCTGCTGACCACCTCCGGGGGCCGGCGGTACGTGCCCTTCGACCCGGCCGCGTCACAGTCCCGGCTGGTGCTGCTCGCGGTCCGGGGCGACCCCGGGGAGCGGGCGGCGGAGCTGGCCCGGGCGGTGGCGTGCGCCCGCCGGGCCGGGGCGCTGAGCGCGTGGCCGCCCGGGCGGCGGCCGGGGCGGAGCGTGCTGGTGCTGCTGCCCGCGGCACGCCTGACGGCGGTGCGGGCCGCGGTCGCGGAGGAGTTCCGCGGCCGGGGGCGCCCCGTACCGCGCTTCCTGAACATCGCCGTGGCCGGTGCGGCCCGGCGCGAGGAATGACCCACCGATCCCGGGGAGGGACCGCTCATGGCAACACCTTCGGCTGTCGCGAGGCGCAGGACCCGCCGGTCCGCGCTCGTGGCCGCACTCGGCGCGCTCGGCCTGCTGGGCGCCTTCACCATCGCCGACTCGCAGGCCGCGCAGGGCGGTCCGGCCGCGCCGCGGACGGCGGCCGCCGCAGGGCTGCCGTCGTACGACCACGTGGTGGTCGTCGTCTACGAGAACAAGCAGTACGGGGAGATCATCGGGAGCGCGAACGCCCCGTACGTCAACCAGCTGGCGAACGGCGGCGCGAGCCTGACCGGCATGAAGGCGCTGACCCATCCGAGCCAGCCGAACTACTTCAACCTGTTCTCCGGCGCCACCCAGGGCATCACCGGGGACGGCTGCTACACCCCGCAGTCGATGACGGCGCCGAACCTGGGGCAGGAGCTGATCGCGGCCGGCAAGACCTTCGCGACGTACAACGAGGACCTGCCGGCCGAGGGGTCCACGGCGTGTACGAACGGCCAGTACGCGCAGAAGCACAATCCCTGGTTCGCGTTCAAGAACGTACCGCTGAACACCGGGAAGACCTGGGCGCAGTTCCCCCAGAACGACTTCTCCGCGCTGGCGAACCTGTCGTTCGTGATCCCGAACCAGTGCAACGACATGCACTCCTGCTCGGTGAACACGGGTGACACGTGGACGAGGAACAACCTCGACGCGTACGCGCAGTGGGCGAAGGCCAACAACAGCCTGCTGGTCCTGACGTGGGACGAGGACAACTACCTCGGCTCCAATCAGATCGCCACCGTGTTCTACGGCGCGAACGTGAAGACCGGCAGGTACGCGACCGCCTTCAACCACCACCATCTGCTGCGCACCTTCGAGGACCTGTTCGGCACCGGCCACGCGGGCAACGCGGCCGGCGTCCAGCCGATCAGCGAGGTGTTCACCGACGGAACCACACCGACACCGACACCGATACCCACACCCACGCCGACTCCCGGGGATCTGAAGCTCGCCAACCCCGGCCCGCAGAGCTGCAAGTTCAACCAGTCCTGCGTCATCCGGCTCACCGCCACCGGGGGCAAACCCGCCCTCCGCTACGCCGCCACCGGACTCCCCTGGGGCATGAGCGTCGACGCCGCCACCGGCCGCATCACCGGCAAACCCTGGGCCACCGGAACCCTCCAGGTGACCGCCACCGCCACCGACTCCACAGGAAGCACGGCCGACGCCGCCTTCCCCCTCACCGTCAGCTGGTTCTGAGTCCCGCGCGCCCCACGGACGCGGGCGACGTACCGTCGGGGCATGGCGGAACCACAGCGGACACTCGAAGGCAAGGTCGCCCTGGTGGCCGGGGCGACCCGGGGCGCCGGCCGCGGGATCGCGGTCCAGCTCGGCGCGCGGGGCGCGACCGTGTACGTATCGGGGCGCAGCACGCGCGGGCGCCGGTCGGAGTACGACCGCCCGGAGACGATCGAGGAGACGGCCGAGCTGGTCACGGCGGCGGGCGGGCACGGGATCGCGGTGGCCGCCGACCATCTGGTGCCCGCCGAGGTGGAGGCGCTGGTGCGGCGCGTCGACGCGGAGCGCGGGCGGCTCGACGTCCTGGTGAACGACATCTGGGGCGGCGAGCTGCTCTTCGAGTGGGACAGCACGGTCTGGGAGCACGACCTGGACAAGGGGCTGCGGCTGATGCGGCTGGCGGTGGAGACCCATGCCATCACCAGCCACTTCGCGGTGCCGCTGCTGCTGCGGGAGCCGGGCGGGCTGGTCGTGGAGATGACGGACGGCACCGCGGAGTACAACGCGAGCCGCTACCGGGTGTCGTTCTTCTACGACATCGCCAAGTCGGCGGTCCTGCGGATGGCGTTCGCGCTCGGGCACGAGCTGGGTCCGCGCGGGGCGACGGCCGTGGCCCTGACGCCGGGCTGGCTGCGCTCGGAGATGATGCTCGACGCGTTCGGGGTGACCGAGGCCAATTGGCGGGACGCGCTGGAGAGGGTCCCGCACTTCGGCATCTCCGAGACGCCCTCGTACGTGGGCCGGGCGGTCGCGGCGCTGGCCGCCGACCCGGACGTGTCGCGCTGGAACGGGCAGTCCCTCTCCAGCGGGCAGCTGGCCGGGGTCTACGGCTTCACGGACCTGGACGGCAGCCGGCCGGACGCCTGGCGCTACATGGTCGAGGTCCAGGACCCGGACCTGCCGGCGGACGCGACCGGCTACCGCTAGGCGGGCCTTCCGCGCTCGTCACAGGTCCAGTTCGCGGCCCTCCCCGAGCGGGGCGAAGAACCGGGCCACGTCGTCGCCGGTGACCTCGGGCAGGGTGGCGGGTGACCAGCGGGGCGCGCGGTCCTTGTCGATGACCTGGGCCCGGATCCCCTCCACCAGGTCCGGCGAGCGCAGCGCGTTGCAGGAGACCCGGTACTCCTGGACCAGCACCCGCTCCAGCGGCCCCAGTTCGCGTGCCCGGCGCACGGCGGCCAGGGTCACCTTCAGCGAGGTCGGGGACTTGGCCAGGATCGTCTCGGCGGCCTCCTTCGCCGCCGGGTCGCCCTCGCCGAACAGCCGTTCCACGATCTCCTCCACGGTGTCGGCCCGGTAGCACCGGTCGATCCACCCCCGCCGCTCGGCCAGTTCACCGGGGGCGGGCCGGCCGGTGTGCCGCGCGAGCGTCTCCCGCAGCGGTGCTCCGGCGAGCAACTCGGCGGTGAGTTCCGCCAGCCGGCCGGCCGGGACGAAGTGGTCGGCGAGGTCGCAGAGCAGCGCGTCGGCCGCGCCCACGGCGGCTCCCGTCAGCGCGAGGTGGGTGCCGAGCTGCCCGGGGGCGCGTCCGAGCAGGTGGGTGCCGCCGACGTCGGGGACGAAGCCGATGCCCGTTTCCGGCATGGCCACGCGGGAGCGTTCGGTGACGATCCGCACGCTGCCGTGGGCCGAGACGCCGACCCCGCCGCCCATCACGATGCCGTCCATGAGGGCCACGTACGGCTTGGGGTAGCGGGCGATCAGCGCGTTGAGCCGGTACTCGTCGCGCCAGAAGTCCGCCGAGGCCGAGCCGGCGGCCTTCGCGTCGTCGTGTATGGCCCGGATGTCGCCGCCCGCGCACAGTCCGCGCTCACCGGCGCCCCGGATCAGCACCCGGGTGACGGCGGGGTCGCCCGCCCATGCCGTCAGGGCCTCGGAGATCCGCAGCACCATGGGGTGGGTGAGGGCGTTGAGGGCCTTGGGGCGGTTGAGCGTGATCACCGCCGTGGGGCCGTCGGCAGCGAACAGGACCGTGTCGTTCACGGGATCGTCGGTCTTCACACCGGCAAGTATGTAGCGTGGGCGGGCATGGGAAAGATCATCCTGATGATGTCGGTGTCCCTCGACGGCTTCATCCAGGGACCTGAGCGGCAGATCGACTGGCACCGCGTCGACGACGAGCTGCACCAGCACTTCAACGACCAGCTCCGCGCCATGAGCGGTTTCCTCCACGGCCGCGTGGTGTACGAGCTGATGGCGGAGTTCTGGCCGACCGCCGATGCCGACCCCTCGGTCGACGGGCCGACGGCCGAGTTCGCGGGCATCTGGCGGGACATGCCGAAGTACGTGTACTCGCGGACCTTGCGGCAGTCCGACGTCGGCTGGAACAGCACCGTCGTACGGGACGTCGTCCCCTCCGAGGTCGCCGCGCTGAAGGCGGCCGCGGGCGGTGACCTGGCGCTGGGCGGTGCGAACCTCGCCGCCTCGTTCCTCCGGCAGGACCTGGTCGACGCGTACCTGATCACCGTGCACCCGGTGCGGATCGGCCGGGGCACCCCGCTGTTCCCGCCGTCCGACGGGGTGGTGCCGCTCCGCCTCGAAGGCACCCGTACGTTCGGCAGCGGCGTGGTACAGCTCGAATACACCCGCGCCTAGGGGGTGTCAGGGCCGCCCGCGTGCGCGCCGGGGTGGGCGCCCGGGGTGTGTCCGAACGCCCGCCGGAAGACGTCGATGAACGCGCTCGCGGACGACCATCCGCAGCGGTGCGCCACCGCCGTCACCGGGGTGCCCACGGCCAGCAGCCGCAGCGCCTGGTGCAGCCGCAGCTGGGTGCGCCACTGGGGGAACGTCATGCCGAGCTCGGCGCGGAACAGCCGGCTCAGGGTCCGCTCGCCGGCCCCCGCGCCCGCCCGCGCGGCCAGCGCCGCCAGCCCCCGCGGATCGGCCGGGTCCGCGTACAGCAGCGCGCACACCGCCACCAGCCGGGGGTCCGTGGGCGCGGGCAGGTGCAGGGGCTGGAGCGGCGAGGCCTTCAGCTGGTCGAGCAGCACCCCGAGCAGCCGGCGCCGCTGCGGGCTTTCGTCCTCGGGCTCCCGGGTGTAGGCGAGGATCAGCTCCCGCAGCAGCGGTCCGACGGCGAGCACCGCCGGCGCGTCCAGGGACAGCGGGTTGAGGTGGACGGGCAGGCCGACGGAGTGCAGGTCGGTGCGGCCGTACCCGCGGTGCTCGTGCACGGTCCCGGCGGGGATCCACAGCGCCCGGGTCGCGGGGGCCACCCAGGTGCCGGCGTCGGTGGTGATGGACAGCACCCCGGAACCGGCGTAGGCGATCTGGTGGTCGTCGTGCCGGTGCGGGTCGATCCCGACGCCGGTGTCGAGCTCGCGGACGCTGGTCGCGGCCCTCGGGGTGTGGCGGATTTCCTGCATCACCCGGCAATTTATCGGAAGCGCGACGCGCCCCGCGCGGGTGATCCTCGACCGGTGAACCCACAGAACCCGGTGCCGACACAGGCCCCGACAGATCCCCGGAAGCCGCAGGATCCGCTGAACCCCGCCGCATTGCGCCGGCGGACGGCCGCCCTGTCGGCGGGCCACGCCTGCGTGGACGTCTACCAGGGCGCCGTCGCCGCGCTCGTGCCCTTCCTCGTCTCCGAGCGCGGCTACGGCTACGCGGCCGCGTCCGGCATCGTGCTCGCCGCCTCGCTGCTGTCCTCCGTCATCCAGCCGCTGTTCGGGGTGCTGGCCGACCGCCGGCCGATGCCGTGGCTGATACCGCTGAGCACCGCCGCCGCCGGCGTGGGCGTCGCGCTGGTCGGGGCGGACGCCGGATATCCGGCCACGGTGGCCGCGGTGGCCCTGTCCGGGCTGGGGGTCGCCGCGTACCACCCGGCGGCCGCCCGGCTGGTCCGCACCGCGCTGGGCGGCGGCTCCGGACACTCGGCCATGAGCTGGTTCGCGCTGGGCGGGAACATCGGCTTCGCCTGCGCTCCGCTGCTGGTCTTCGCCGCCCTGTCGGTGCCCGGGGCGGCGGGCTGGTGGCTGCTGGCCCTGCCGGCCGCGCTCGGCGCCTTCCTCAACCGGCCCCCGGCCGCCGCCCGTCGGCGCGGCGGAGCGGGCGCGCCGGGCGCCGCGACGCCGGAGGCGGCACCGGGCCCGGAGGACCGGCGGGCGTTCGCGCGGCTGTCGCTGGTCGTCATCGTCCGCTCGGTCGCCTTCACCGGGCTGAGCACCTTCATCGCCCTGTACGTGCGCGAGCGCGGCGGCGGTGAGACCGCCGGGGCCGTCGCCCTGTTCGCCCTCTTCGCGGGCAGTGCGGGCGGCACCCTGCTCGGCGGCCGCCTCGCCTCCCGCTGGGGCCGGGTCACCACCGTGCGCCGGGCCTACGCCGCCGCCGTGCCCGCCATCGCCGGGATCCTGTTCCTGCCGCTGCCCCTCGTCTACGGGTGCGCGGCGCTGGCCGCCGCCGCGCTGTACGTGCCGCTCTCCCTCCAGGTCACCCTCGGCCAGGACTACCTGCCGACCCGGATGGGCACGGCGAGCGGGGTGACCCTCGGGCTGACGGTGAGCGTCGGCGGCGTGGCGAGCCCCCTGATCGGCGCCGCCGCGGACGCGACCTCCCTGCGCACGGCCCTGCTCCCCCTGGCCCTCCTGCCCCTGCTGGCCTGGGCCCTGGCCCGCCGCCTCCCGGACCCCGACCCGGGCGCCCCGGGCGCGGGCGGCTTGCGAGGGCTGCCCGTAGATCCCTAAGGTCGCCCCGAGACCGGCACTCCGCCCGCGTGATCACCGGCGGAGCGGCGCGGTGGCCGGGGCGGAAGCGGAACGCCCCCACGTACCGAGGAGCTCCCATGACCGACACGCTGACGCTCGACTCCAGCACCGCGCTCGTCCTCATCGACCTCCAGAACGGCATCCTGAGCCTGCCGACCGCCAAGCCCTCCTCGGAGATCCTGCGCAACGGGATCGCGCTCGCCGAGGCCTTCCGCGCCCGGAAGCTGCCGGTGGTCCTGGTCAAGGTCGCCTGGTCCCCCGACGGCGGCGATCTGCCGACCACCGATGTGGACCGCCCGGGGCCCGCCATCGCGCCGCCCGCCGCGTTCTCCGAGATCCCGGCCGAGCTCGCCGCCCTCGGTGACGTGGTCGTCACCAAGCGCCACTGGGGCGCCTTCACCGGTACGGAGCTCGACCTCCAGCTGCGGCGGCGCGGGATCCACCGCATCGTGCTGGGCGGCATCTCCACCAGCGTCGGCGTCGAGTCCACCGCCCGTACGGCCTGGGAGCACAGCTACAGCCTGGTCTTCGCCGAGGACGCCACCGCCGACACGGACGCCGCGTCGCACGCGCACAGCTTCGGGAAGATCTTCCCCCGCATCGGCCGGGTCAGCACGACCGCCGAGATCATCGCGGCCCTGAACGCCTGAGCGCCTGGGCGGCGGGCGGCTGAGCGCCTGGGCGGCGGGGCGTGAGCGCCTGGGCACGCATGCGCCCGTGCACCGGTGCGCCCCTGCGGCCAGCCGGCCCGAGCTGAGGACCCGCCCGCGCGGCGCCCCGGCCCCCGGCGGTCACCAGGCCGGGAGCCGCCGTCGCACCGGGGGCGGGCAGGCCACCTCGGCCCACACGCACTTGCCGCCCGCTCCCGGCTGGGAACCCCAGCTACGGGCCAGCCGTTCCACGATCAGCAACCCGTACCCCCCGGGCCGGCCCCCGCCCGCGGGGCGGGGGGACAGCGGCGTCGGCGGCGTCGGGTTCCCGTCCGTCACCTCGATCCGCAGCCGCTCCGGGGTGCAGTCCAGGACCAGGGCGGTCGGCCCGCCCCCGTGCAGGCAGGCGTTGGCGACCACCTCCGACACCAGCAGCAGTACGTCCTCGGCCGCCTCGCGGTCCTCGTCCGTCCCCGGCGGCAGCCACCGCCAGGCGGTCAGCGCCCGCCGGGTGAAGTCACGGCTGCGGGTGACGACGTCGGTGGTCCCGTCCAGCACCAGGCGTCGGATCCGGCCGGCGGGTTCGGGGTGGCGTCCGCGTTCCTCCACGGGGCTCAACCCCCGCTCCACGGCGCCCGGGCCGGGTCGTGGCCGAGCTCCGCGGCGGGCGCGAGGACGACGGCCCCGTCGGCGGCCTCGACCGCCACGGTGAAGCGTTCCCGGTCCACTGGAGTCACCATCCGGCATCACCCCTCACACCGCTCCCCCGGCCCCTGCCCGGATCCCGCCGGGATACGCCTGAGCGCGGGAGTGCCCGCCGTCAGATGGAACGGCGGCCGGCGGATCATCCGGGACACCCGGAGCAGCGCCCGCTGGTCGAGCGCCGGCAGCGCGGTCGCGGTGCCGTCGTCGAGGAGCGGGGGCTCGGCGTCCCCGGACGCCGCCTTGGCGGCCATGGCGTCGACCAGGACGGCGGCCTCCACGGCGGCCGCCACCTTGGCCGGGGCCAGCCGTAGCGCCGAAGCCCGCGCCGCGGCCGCCCGCGCGACGTCCGGGTTCCGGTACGGCCGCAGGGCGAGCCGGCCGTCCTGTACCTCGGCGACCCGCCGGGTCGCCTTGAGCTCGACGTCCCACCACGGCACCGGGAGGGCGGCCGCGACGGCGGGCGTGGCCTCGCGCAGGGCCCGCCACAGCGGACCCAGTCGCAGGAAGACCCGCTTCGCCCACAGGGTGCGCTCCACACTGCCCCCGACCATCGGCAGCACGAAGCCGATCCCGGTGAAGAGGGTGCAGGCGAAGGCGAACCCCCGGGACACCTCGGAGTCCAGCCAGTCCCACCGGGTGCCGCCGCACCAGCGTGCGGTGACGGCGAGCAGTTTCGACCCGTCGAGCCCGATGTTGAGGGCGAAGCCGAGGATGAGCACCCGCAGGCCGCGGCGCAGCCACTTCGGCCCGGTGACGCCCGCGGCCCAGCGCACGCACAGTACGGTCGCCATGACTCCGGCGACGGTGTGGGCGGCGAGGTACAGCAGGATCATTTCCCTGATGAACGGGGTCTTGGCGTAGTACGGGTCGAAGTCCACCCGGCGTTCCACGGGTGCGTCGCCGAGCGCGAAGAGGGTGACGATGCCGATGACGGCGAGTCCGTAGGCGGCCATCAGCCAGCGCACCCAGCGGCCGGCCTTCTCGGGGCTCCAGTCGCGCCAGTAGATGATCAGGGTGAGGACGAGCGCGCTCTCCACGGTGAGCATCGCGTACACCAGCGGCGCGCTGACGTTGGGGATGCCGGTCGCGGCGTTCACCACGCCGATCACGTCGGGGTTGGCGCAGGCGAAGCAGGTGCCGCCGAGGAGCAGGACGCCGCAGACGAGGACGTACAGCGGGTCGCGGTTGTGGCGCAGGCCGGGCGCCTTGCCGAGGAACGCGAGCCACATCAGGCCGGAGACGACCCAGAAGCCGCTGTTCTCGCTCACCAAGCGCCGCCGCCCGCCGGTCCCAGGGAGACGTTGAGCTTGTGTCCGAAGGCGCTGGAGGACTGCGGGACGTGGGCGCCCTTGCCGAGCCAGTGCTTGCTGCGCATGGCGAGCAGGGAGCCGAACAGCTCGCAGGCGCGCTCGCCGTCCTCCCCGCAGTCGGTGCGGGCGGAGGAGCGGGCGGCGATCCGCTCGACGGTGCTGGCGCTCAGGTCGGGGGCGAAGAGGTCGGCGCAGTCCGACTCGCCGAGGATCTGGGCGTGGCCGGAGTCCTCCTCCATGTGCCACAGCTCGTGGCCGAGGATGCCCAGTTGGTGCTCCGGGTCGGTGTTGGCCTCGATGAGGACGAGGTTGCGGGTCCGCGTCCACACGAGCAGGCCGCTGACGGTGCTGACCGGGAAGGACACCAGGTGAGGTTCGACGGGCCGGCCGTGCCGCCTGGCCATCGCCTCGCAGAGCGCGCTGAAGACGACGGCGGGTTCGACGGGAGCGTGCAGCTCGATGCCGCGGATGAGGTCGTCCCGGGTGCGGCGCATTCTCTTGATGTCCATGTCGTCCTTTGACCTGAGGAAGTCGTCGTGCTCCGCGCTACCGGCCGCGCGTAGCGGGGCGCAGCACGCTTTCCGCCAGGCCGAGCGGGGTGGCGGCGCCGCCGGTGGGGCACGGGGGCGCGGCGGGTCGGACGAAGTGGTCGACGCCGTCGGGGCCGAGGAACTCCGCCAGGCTCAGCGCCCGGTCGAGCCCGGGCCCGGGGGGGATCATGATTCGGAATCGTAGGTGCCGGGCGCGGCCCTTCGGAAGAGACGAATCCACAATTGTTGACCCGACCTGCACTATCGGCCATATCTGGGGAAATGATCGCGCCAGTACCCCTTCTGACGTTCACTCAATCCCCATCCACCACTCCTGATGTAACGTCAATTGACCGAAAATGTGGCCGTTTCAAGTGTGGCTATGCTCATGTCCCGAGCGATCACGCATCTTTATCGATCGCTTACGGGCAGAGCGGGGCGGCCGACAACACCCCCACGACCGCAGGACCGGAGAACCGATGGACAGCAACCTCGCCATCCAGCCCCCCACTGGCGGCCAGGCGTTCGACGAGAGCCAAGTGCCGCTCTACTACAGCCGCAAGACGGCCGACATCCTCCACAAATACGGCCCCGGACCGAGAGTCCACTTCCACATGGGGCTCTTCGCCCCCGGCGCCACCCCCAACACGACGGTCTCCCAGCGCGTGCTCAAGCGCCGCATCGTCGAATCGCAGGAGGCGATCGTCGAGCACGCGGCCCGCAGCTGGGGCGCGTACGCCACCCCGCCCGCCCGCGTCCTCGACATCGGCTGCGGGGTCGGCGGCGGTTCCCTCTACTGGGCCCAGGAGCACGGCGCTTCGGTCACGGGGCTCACGGTCGCGGCCGATCACGTCCCCGTCATCGAGGACTTCGCCCGCCAGGCGGGCGTCGGCGACCGGGTGACCCCGCTCCTCGCCGACATCCACGGCTTCAGCACCCGGCAGAAGTACGACGCCGCGTACGCGAACGAGAGCTCCGGCTACATGGACCGCGAGCGGCTCTTCCAGGTGGTGGCGGGGGCCCTGAAGCCGGGCGGCTGGTTCGGCATCCAGGAACACTTCATATGCCGTCCCGAGTGGACCGAATTCATCGACGGCTACTACAAGACCCGGCTCGGCACCCTCACCGAGTACATCACCGCCGCCGAGGCCGCCGGCTTCGAGCTGGAGCAGGACGAGGACGTCACCGACCGGGTCGCCGAGTTCTGGGTGCAGTCCATGGCGTGGAACACCGCCGAGCTCGACGGCGTCGAGCGCTCCGGGATCCAGTCGGCCTGGAGCCGCGAACGGCTCCAGGAGTCGACCATCACCCACGGCAAGCTGTTCCGGATCTGGCGGGACCACGCGCTGGAGACCCGGCTGCTGCTGTTCCGTCTGGGCGGGGGAAACTGACCGATGCCGCCCGTGTACGACGCCGACGCGCACCCGTCCCGCATCGGCTGGCGACTCCCGCCGTTCTACTGCCCGTTCGAGCGCGACCTCATCCACCCCAAGGCGGCGGAGCTCGAAGAGCGGGCCATCGCGTGGATCGACTCGTACGGCCTCTACCCGAACGCCACCGAGCGCGCCTGGGGACTGGCCACCCGTAGCGCCGAGTTCACCAGCCGGATCATCCCGTACGGCGACGTGGAGCCGATGCTCCTGTTCACCCAGTGGAACTACTGGGCGTTCGCCACGGACGACTGGCAGGACTCCGACCACTCGCTCGCGGCCCGGACCGCGGCCGTCGCCGACCACGGCGCGCGGCTGGTCCGCACCGTCGAGACCCCCGGCGCCGGTCTGCTGCCCCCCGGGCCGCACACCGACGCGCTGGAGGACCTGGTGGCCCGTACCCGGGCCGTGTTGACCCCCTTCCAGCTCCGCCGCTTCACCGAGGGCATCCGGGACTGGGTCTTCGGCGCGGCCTGCCAGACGGCCAACGCGGAGCGGGGCGGGATGCCCGGCCTCAACGACTTCGCGGCGATGCGGATGGCGGCGAACGGCACCCGGTTCACCCTCACCTGGTGCGATGTGGCGAACGGCATCGACGTGCCGGCCGACGTGCTGTACTCGGCGCCCGTCCAGGCGCTCACCGACGCGGCCGGGTTCATCGTCAGCTGCGACAACGACCTGTTCTCGTACAACAAGGACGACCACCAGGAGCCGTGGGAGCAGAACCTCCTCAACGTCCTGGCGCTGCGCGACGGTTGTACGCCCGCCGAGGCGCTGCCCGCCGCATTCGCGCTGCGGGACCGGGCGATGACCCTGTTCGTCCGGCTGCGCGAGCAGCTCGGCCGGGGCGCCGGCGAGCAGCTGGGACGCTACCTCGTCCAGCTGGAGCAGTGGATCGCGGGCGACACCGAGTACCACAACCGGGCCCCGCGCTACGCCAGTCCGCGCAACCGCAACGCGCTGCCCGCCGCGGAGGCCTCGTTCGACATCGTCTGGAGCGACACGCCCAGCGACCCGAGCGTCGAGCCGCTGCCGGTCCCGGCTCTCGCCTGGTGGTGGCAGCAGCTCGACGGCTCGTCGCGCTGAGTCAGCCGCGGCCCAGCAGGCGCGTCCACAAGGACGTCCGTCCCGTCGGCCGGCCACCGGCCGGCGGGCCGGACGGCGCGCTTGCCGGCGCGGTGGCCGGCCTGGCCTCGGTCCGGGGCCGGGGGACGGTGACGGGGACGGGCGTGGACCCGGTGACCGTGCTGCCGCGCGGGGTGAACCGCACCGGGAGCGCCACCAGATGACGGGACATCAGCGAGGAGTTCCACTCCAGCTCGCCCTCGGGGACGGCCAGTTCCAGGTCGGGCAGCCGGGTCAGCAGCGTGTCGATGCCGGTGTCCGCGATGGCCCGGCCGATGTCCTGCCCGGGGCACTCGTGGGGGCCGCTGCTGAAGGCCAGGTGGGACCGGTTGCCGTGGACGGGCAGCGTCGCGTCGGGGCGGATCTCGGGGTCGAGGTTGCCCGCGCCGAGGCCCAGCAGCAGCATGTCCCCGGCCTCGATGCGCACGCCGGCGATCTCGGTGTCACCGGTGGCCCAGCGCCCGAGGACCGTCATGAGCGGCGGTTCGTCCCACAGGACCTGCTCCAGCGCGTCCGGCAGCGTCATGTGACCGCCGGAGAGGTTCGCGCGGAAACGGCTGTCGGTGAGCACCATGCGCAGGGTGTTGGCGATCAGGTTGGCCGTCGTCTCGAAGGCGGCGATCAGCACCAGGCGCAGGTGTTCCACGATCTCTTCGTCACCGAGCGCCGTGGGGTGCTCCAGCAGCCAGGTGGTGAAGTCCCGTCCGGGCACCTCCCGCTTGCGCGCGACGAGTTCGCGCAGGGTGACCGTGACGTACTCGCTGCTGATGAGGGCCGTCTCGGTGCCCCGGATCATGTCGCGGGCGGCCTCGACCAGGCGCGGCCCGTAGGACTCCGGCGCCCCGACGAGCTGGGTCATCACCAGCATCGGCAGCGGCTCGGCGAAGGCGGCGACCAGGTCGGCGCGCCCGGACTGGACGAAGGCGTCGATCAGCTGGTCGGCGAAGCGCTTGACGTACCGGCGCACTCCGCGCCGGTCGAAGCGCTCCAGCGACTCGGTGATCGCCCCGCGCAGCCGGTCGTGCTCCACGCCGTCGACGAAGTGGCACACGGGCTGCCAGGCCGTCATCGGGGTCAGCGGGTGGTCCGCCGGGACGTTGCCCTCCTGCATGTCCCGCCAGCGGCGGGGGTCGCGGGAGAACCGTGACGGGGTGCGCGCCACGTCCAGGTTCTCGCGGTGGCCGAGGACCAGCCAGGCCGGGAGGTCGCCGTGGACCAGGACGGGCGCCACGGCGCCGTGCTCGGCGCGCAGCTTCTCGTACAGCCCCATCGGGTCGGCCTCGGCCTCGGGCCCGTAGAGCCGGTGGGCCGGGCAGCCCGGCGGCGGGGTCTGGTCTGCGTACGGGCTGCTCACGATGCCTCCGGGGTCACGGCGATGGAGTGCAGGTAGCGCATGAGCGCCATCAGGACGTCACGGCTGGAGTCACGGCGCCGGGCGTCGCAGACGACCAGCGGCACGGACTCGGGCAGGTCGAGGGCGGCGCGCAGCTCGTCCAGGGGGTGCTCGGGCGCCTCGGGGAAGGAGTTGACGGCGACGACGAACGGTACGCCGCGCTCCTCCAGCCGGCCGATCACGTCGAAGCTGACCTCCAGCCTGCGGGTGTCCACGAGGACGACGGCGCCCAGGGCGCCCTCGAACAGGCCGTGCCAGAGGAACCAGAAACGTTGCTGGCCGGGGGTGCCGAACAGGTACAGCACCAGTTCCTCGTTGATGCTGATGCGGCCGAAGTCCATGGCCACGGTGGTGGAGCTCTTGCGCTCCACCCCCTGGATGTCGTCGACGCCGACCCCGGCCTGGGTCATCGTCTCTTCCGTGGTCAGGGGCCGGATCTCGCTCACCGAGCCGACCAGGGTCGTCTTGCCGACCCCGAACCCGCCGACGATGACGACCTTGACCGCGGCGGCGGCCGTGGCCGGCAGCGCGTCCTCGCGCCGCGGGCCCGCGGGCTTCTCAGAGCTTTCGAAGTCCATCGATGACTGCCTCAATCAGTGCCAGGTCCGGGAGTTGGGCGGGTGCGACGGGTGGGCGTGACAGCACCTGGTTGGCGGCGAGCAGGTCACCGAGCAGTACGGTGACCACGCTCACCGGCAGGCCGAGGTACGCGGAGATCTCGGCCACCGAGAGCGGCGACTGACACAGCCGCATGATCGCCGCGTGCTCGGGCTGCATGCCGGGCCTGGGCCCCGACCTGGCGATGATCAGCGTCACCAGGTCGAGGGAGGTGGACTGTAAAGGTCCGCTGCGACCGCCGGTAATGACGTAGAGCCGCTCGGGGGTGCCGTCTTCCCAGCCCCGGCCCGGGTTGCTCACGCGGGCTGCCCCTCGCGGCGGGGCGGGCTGCTCAGGTGCTCTCCGATCCGGGCGACCAGATCGCGCATCCGCTGGCCCATCAGGCCCGCGTCGACGCCTTCGTTCGCGAGTACGGCGAGGTAGGCGCCGGCCCCGGCCGCCATCAGGTAGAAGAAGCCGCCGTCCATCTCGATGACGACGAGCCGCATCCGCCCGCTGCTGTTGGGGAGTTCGGAGGCGACC
The DNA here is from genome assembly GCF_003721495.1 of Streptomyces sp. ADI95-16. Classification (NCBI taxonomy): domain Bacteria; kingdom Bacillati; phylum Actinomycetota; class Actinomycetes; order Kitasatosporales; family Streptomycetaceae; genus Streptomyces; species Streptomyces sp. ADI95-16. The sequence continues at coordinate 1,760,342 of NZ_CP033581.1, forward strand.
GCGCCGGCCAGGCTCTGCAGTCCGGCGCAGGCGGCGGCGAGCCGGTCCGCGGTGTCGGTCTCCGCGCCGTACTGCGCCATGCGCAGGCCGTCGGCGGAGAGCACGATGACGTGGCGGGTCTGCGGAACGCTCTCGGCCAGGTCCTTGAGCATCCAGTCCATATTGGTCGGCTGACTCACGGCTGTCCCCCCTTGCTCGCCGAGTCCGGCGAGGCGTCTGTGTTCTGGCTTGCTCCGCCGGTCCGGCTCGTGGCGGTCTGACTGTCCCCGGACAGGCCGCCCTGGAAGGCGGCCAGCCACATTCCGGGCTGCACCTGGGGCTCGGGCTCGGTCATGGCCCGGGCCGCTTCGGGTGCGGGCGCGGTGGTGCGGTCGTGGGCGCCGGGCAGGGCCGGCGCCGGGGTGTGGGCCTTGCGGCGGCGCTGCGGAAGGCCGTTCGCGGTCCGCTCGGTGACCACGGGGATCTCCTCGTCGTCCGCCGCAAGCCGCGGCCCGGTGGCCGGGCGCGCGGGCTCCGGCCGGGAGTGCTCGGACCGCGCGTGCTCGGGCCTCGCGTGCCTGGGGCGAGCCGCCTCGGGCCGTGCGGCCTCGGTGCGGGCGGGTTCCGGGCGGGCGGGCTGGGTGCGTACCGGCTCCGGGCGGGCGGCCTCGGTGCGGGCGGGCGGGATCGCGGCCTGCGCCGCGGCCGGCCGGGCCGCCGCGGGCAGGGCCGCCCGGGGCCCGGACGCGGTACCGATGCCGTGGGCGACACCGGTGGCGGCCTCGGCGGTGGTGATCAGGGCCTGGGGGATGACCAGGACGGCGCGCACCCCGCCGTACGCGGAGGAACGCAGCGAGACCTGGAAGTCGTACGCCTGCGCGAGGCGGCCGACGACGGCGAGGCCGAGGCGCGGCGTCTCGCCGAGGTCGTTGAGGTCGATGCCCTGCTGCGCCTGGCGCAGCATGCGCTCGGCCCGCTTGCGGGCCTCCTCGCTCATGCTCACGCCGCCGTCCTCGATCTCGACGGCGATGCCCGAGTTCACGTCGACCGCGGTCAGGTGGACCTTGGTCCGCGGCGGGGAGTAGCGGGTCGCGTTGTCCAGCAGCTCGGCGAGCGCGTGGATCAGCGGTTCGACGGCGGGGCCGACGACGGCGACCTGCGAGACGGAGTGCAGCTCCACGCGCTGGTAGTCGATGATCCGCGACATGGCGCCGCGCATCACGCTGTACAGCGGGACGGCCTTGCTCCACTGGCGGCCGGGCCGGGCGCCACCGAGGACGGCGATGGAGTCGGCGAGCCGGCCGATCAGGGCCGTGCCGTGGTCGAGCCGCAGCAGGTCACCGAAGACCTCGGGGCTGTGGCCGTGCCGGTCCTCCATCTCCCGCAGTTCCTGGGCCTGTTGGTGCACGATGGCCTGGACGCGACGGGCGATGTTCACGAACGCGCGCTGCGCGGAGTCGCGCAGGTCCTCCTCGGCGACGACGGCGTCGAGCACCGAGCGCAGCACCGCCTGGTGGGCGGCCCGGAACGCGGGCGTCAGGCCCGGCTCGTAGGCGTCCGGGTCCTCCAGGGAGGCGAGCACCTCATCGGGGAACTCCCCCTTGCGCAGCCGCTCCACGACGTCGGGCAGGAGGTCCTGCGCGAGGCGTACGGTCTCGGCCTCCTGGCGCGACAGGGAAGCCTCCTGGCCCGCGACCGTGGCCCGCAGGGCCGCGATCGCCCTGCCGCGCCGGGCGGCCTCGGCGCAGGAGAGCGCCACGGCGACGAAGGCCACCGCACCGACCCAGGCGACGGGGGTGCGGGCAGGCGCCGAGACGATGACGACGGCGGCCACCGCGGCGGCGGCGGTCACCAGGGCGGGCAGCGCCCACACGACGGGTGAGGTGGGCCCTGGACTTCCGGGCGACGATCCCACTCGAACCATCAGAACCCTCAAACGATCGAAAGCGAATGATCATATGACAACGGCCCGGAAGCTTAGCGGGTTGTGCGCGTTGGTCTTGACAGCAGGTCATGATCTGCGCCCTGTAAGCCCGTTGGGGATACCAGATGTGGCCGAAACCCGCATGTTCCATCAACCGGTCGCGCGCCATCCGCTTCCACTTCCGGTCCGCGCGGGACCCGTGGCGATACGGTTCCGGGCCCCTTCCGGCGGCTTCCGGGCGACTCCCGGACGGCCCTCGCGGATCGGCCGGTTCCCGCTGCGACACGCCCGGCCGAGCGCCGCCGAGTACGCCGGAATTGCCGGGTTCCGCCCGCCACGGCATCCCGATGATCAAGAGGAATCCCAGGTCAGCGACAATCGTTCGGGGCAGGACACAATCCTCGCCCCGCCGATCCACCGACTGAACAGGAGCTGGCGCGTTGAACCAGGAGAGGCGCGAACAAGCCCAGGGATTCCTGCATCCGGACGAGCGGCTGATCGCCGCGTGTCCCTACGAACTGGGGCCCGGCGTACCGCTTCCGCCGGAGGACCTGCTGGCCGCGCCGGAGCCCCCGGACCTCGGCCGGCGCATCGAGGCGAGACTCCCCCGCTCACTGCGGCAGTTGGTCACCCGCGGACACGACCGCGCGCCGGACCCGGTGGAGGACCCCGGCACGGCGCTCGCGCACGGCACCAGCATGGAGGGCGGCTGGCAGAGCGCGGCCGGCCACTTCCTGGTGAGCCGCGCCAACGTGCGGGGCTCGGCCACCGGCGTCCTCGCCGTCACCGACCGGCGCTGGTTCGGGCTGAGCGACGTCTCGCCGCTGTGGCAGGCCACGCCCGCGATGAAGCAGTACTGGGAGGCCCCGAGGTCGGCCATCGCCGCGCTGCGCGCCAGCCCGGGCGTGACGCAGCGGGGCCGGATGGAGATCCAGTTCACCGACGGATCGTGGGTGGCCGTCGTGGCCACCGTCCCGGCGCAGGCGGCACCCTTCGCCGCGGCCGCCGCCCGCCTGCGCTGACGCGGGGCGGGCGGGGGCACACGAGCCGATCGGGCAGGTCAGGCGCGGGGCTCCGGGCTCAGGCGCGGGCCTGCCCGGCGGGGACGGAGGCCGACGCCTGGGACGGCGCGGAGGCCGTCGGCGCGGCGGGCGTCGGCGCGGCGGGCGTCGGCGCGGCGGGCGTCGGCGCGGGGGACGCGGCCGGGCCCTCGGCGTCGCAGGTGACCTCGTCGCGCGGGGTGTAGTGCGTCCGGAAGGTCTCCTTCTTGACCTCCTGGCCACCCTTGACGAAGACGCGGCCGACGGACACGTCGAACCCCTCCAGCGGGGTCTGCACCTCGCACGTCGGGCCGGCGCCCGTGCGCTTGCCCGGCGGGACGGGGTTGGTACGCGGCCCGTGGGTCGCGCGTATCTCGTCGTACTTCTTCGTACCGAGGAAGCTGATGGTCACCGAGGTGTCGGTGGACCGCGCCCGGATGTAGATCGCGTGACCGGAGTCGTTCTTCCAGCGCAGGTCCAGGGTGCCCCAGGCGACGGTGGCCTCCCGGCCCTCGGGGTAGCGCTCGATGTAGAACGAGTGCGCCCCGTGCTCCAGCGGCTTGACGCCCGCGAAGAAGAGGGCGTTGTACATGGTCGTCGCGACCGCCGAGACACCGCCGCCGGGCGACTTCGTGAACTGGCCGTCGTTGATCATGATGCCGTCGACGAACCCGTTCTCCTTGGTCCGCTCGCCGACCGTCTTGTTGAAGCTCCACGTATCGCCCGGCATGACGAGCGAACCGTTGATCAGGTCGACGGCGCGCCCGATGTTGGTGGTGCGGTACGGGGCGGCCGGGAAGTTGACGGTGAAGGACGAGACCTGCTCCTTGATGCCCAGGCGCTCGGCCTCGGCGCCCGTCAGGCGCGGCTGGACGGCGGGTGCGGCGAGCTCGGCGCTACGGGCGGCTCCCGAGCGCGTCAGCAGCGGCATGACCGCGTCCCCGAGGGCCTTGGCCGTGACCTTGAGCCCGGGGCGCCCGGCGTCGGCGACGACCACCCGGTTCGCGGCGTCGGTGCGCAGCGTCGCGTTGCGCGGGGCGGGGGCGGCCTCGGCCACCTGGCGGGCGACCGCGGGGTCGTCCAGCAGCCCCTGCGCGTCGAGGTGGGGGACGAGACGGCCGTGGCCGTCGTCCTTGACCGTCAGGTGCTTGCCGAGCACGGTGGGCGTGATGGTGACGGGCTTCCCCGCCAAGGTGAGGGTGACCGGGCCGGACATCGCGGGCTCGGCGAACTCCTTCATGGCCCGGGCGGTCTCCTGGGGCCCGACGGCCGGGGCCGTCCGCTTCACCGGGAGCGCGACGGGGCCGGACGCCGGGCGCAGGTAGGCGGCGCGGACGGCGTCCGCCGCCTGACCCGCGTGCACGGTGACACCGGTGACGGGGGCGGTGACCTTGGCGGTGCCGTCCTCGAAGGTGATGGCGCCGCTGCGGGCCTCCTGGCGCCGGGCGGCGGCGAGCCGGTCGGCCGCGGCCGTCCCGGCCGGGGCGTCCACCCGGATCACGGGCTCGACCTCGCGGTCCCGCTCGGGCGCGAAGAGGCGGCCGATGACGGTGACGGGGTCGGATCCGTTGTCGGTGGCGCGCGCGGCGGTGGCGGCGGTGTCCACGGACAGGCCGAAGGCGGCGGGAGCGGCCTTCTCGACGCGGTCGCCGATCTTCAGCTCCATCGGCGCCGCGGCGGCGGGGCCGAGCCGGTGATCGAGGGCGGTCTTGGCCTCCGTACGGCTCATGCCGCCTATGTCGACGCCGCGCACGGTGGTGCCGTCGGCCACGGCGCCGCCGGTCACGATCAGGCCGGTGACGTAGAGGCCGCCGAAGCCGAGAACCGCGGCCCCGGCCGCGAGGGGCAGGGCTGTCCGCAGAGTGGCTTTCCGGTCGTGTACGCGTCGCATCTCTCTCCCGGTGGCGCTTGACGTCGATGGCGCCTGGCACCCCACCCGCGAATTCGCAAATACGGCCAGACCGGACACAATCATTCACCAATTCGGACTAAACGGGTCATAAATGTGCCGGTTCTCACGCCGGAAGGGCGAGCCGGGAGACCGGCCCGCCGAAGCGGGCGATCACGGACACCGAAGTAAGGCCACTTGGGTCGGATTGGCCCTGTCGGGGCCGTGGGCGCATGCCACACCGTGAGATCCGTCGATCTTTGGCCCCAGGAAAGGCTCCACCGGTGTCCTCCACCCCTCCGCGACCCGCACCCCGCGCGCGCCGCCTCCCCCGCCGGCTGTCGCAGCTCTACGTCGGCCTCGCCCTGTACGGGGCGAGCTCGGCCTTCCTGGTCCGCGCGGGCCTGGGCCTGGACCCGTGGGACGTCTTCCACCAGGGCCTGGCCGAGCGGCTCGGGTGGAGCATCGGCACCGTGTCGGTGGCCGTCGGGGCGCTGGTCCTGCTGCTGTGGGTGCCGCTGCGGCAGCGGCCGGGGCTGGGCACCGTGTCCAACGTCTTCGCGGTGGGCCTGTCCATGGACGCCACCCTCGCCGTCCTGCCGGACGCGCACGGCCTCGTCCCGCAGGCGGCCCTGCTCACGGCGGGCATCGTCCTCAACGGCGTCGCGACCGGCCTCTACATCTCCGCCGCGTTCGGGCCGGGGCCGCGCGACGGCCTGATGACCGGGCTGCACCGGCGGACGGGCCGCTCGGTGCGGCTGGTGCGCACCGGCATCGAGCTGACCGTGCTCGCGGCCGGTTTCCTGCTCGGCGGCACCGCGGGCATCGGCACGATCGCGTACGCGCTCGCCATCGGCCCGCTGTCGCAGCTCTTCCTGAAGGTGTTCGCCCTGCCCGAGCCGGTCGAACCCGCGCAGGCGCGGGCGGCTGAGGCGGAGGTCGTCCTGCCGCGCGTCGCGGCCTCCTGAACGCCGCCGCGTCCGGCCGCGGCCGCCGCCGCCGGGAAACCGGGTGCGGCCGGGTAAGAGGCGCTGACAGCATGCGGGCATGACCTCAACTGCCGCCGCCCGCGACTCCCTCGAAGGCCTGGCCCTCGGCGACGCCTTCGGGGAGCGCTGGTTCCCGCTCTTCTGGCCGGGCCAGGACCCGTACGAACTGATCCGGGCGCGCCGGACGCCCGAGGACCCGGCCTGGCGCTGGACGGACGACACCGCGATGGCGCTCGCGGTCTACCGGGTCCTGGCGCTGCACGGTGCCACCCACCAGGACCAGCTGGCCGAGGCCTTCGCCGCGGCCTACCTCGACGACGCGTACCGCGGCTACGGGTACGGGATGCACCAGCTGCTGCCCAAGCTCGCCCAGGACCCGTCGAGTTGGCGGACCGAGAGCAAGAACCTGTTCGACGGCACGGGCAGCCTCGGCAACGGGGCGGCGATGCGGGTGGCGCCGCTGGGCGCCTGGTTCCACGAGGACCTCGACGAGGTGGCGGAACAGGCCGTGCTCTCCGCCGAGGTCACGCACGCCCACCCGGAGGCGGTCGCGGGCGCGGTGGCCGTGGCCCTGGCGGCGGCGCTGGCCGCCCGCAGCCGGAACCGGCCCGCGCCGCAGGCCGTGGCGTTCCTGACGGAGGTGGCCGACCGTACGCCGTCCGGGCCGGTCGGGGACGGACTGCGCGAGGCGGCCGCACTCCCCGCCGACACCGGCGCGCGCCGGGCCGCCGCCGTCCTCGGCAACGGCGCGAGGATCCGCGCGAGCGACACGGTGCCGTTCGCCCTGTGGTCGGCCGCCCGGAACCTGGACAGCCTGGCCGACGCGCTCTGGACCACGGCGGAGGGGCTCGGTGACGTCGACACCACCTGCGCCATCACCGGCGGCACGGTCGCCGCCCGTACCGGCACCCGCGCCGTCCCCGGGTCCTGGCTGGCTCGCCGCGAACCCCTTCCCGGCTGGCTCGCCGAGGCCTGAGCCCGCCCGGGTGCGACGCCGGGTTTCACTGCCCGCCGGACGGCGCCCCCGGCACTAGGCTCGGGCCGTGGGACAGCCCGAGCAGCACGCCGAAGGCGCAGGACCGTTCACCACCCGGCTCACCTGGCAGCGCGCCGAAGGGGAAACGGTGGTCTGGGAGTCGCGGCTCGCGCGCCGGCGCGGGGTGCTGTCGGTCCGCGGCCCGGGGGACGCGGCCGGCCGGCCCTCGACCGCCGGCCCGCGGGCGCTGCGCCGGCTGCGCAGGCTCAACGCCATCGCCTCCGGTGCCTTCGTGGCCGGCGGGGCGCTCTTCGCCGCCGGCGCCGCGATCTCCCAGTTCGGCTCGGGCGATCCGCTGCTGAGCGCCTCGGTCTACTTCGCGGGCGGCCTGTTCTTCAACACCGGTGGCTACGTATCGCTCCTCCAGGTGCTGAACGCGCCCCGGCACGCCCCCGGCGGCGGCGCGCTGGTCACGGCCGGCTGGCGGTGGTGGGGGTACGAGCCGATGCGGCTGGACTGGCTGAGCACGTTCGTACTGTTCGTCGGAACCCTCGTGTTCGGCGTCAACCTGCTGGACTCGTTCCTGCGGGGCCTGAGCGTCCAGCAGGTCAACCGGCTCGTCTGGACCCCCGACATGATCGGGTGCGTGCTCTTCCTGATCTCGGGCCACCTCGCGTTCGCCGAGATCTGCCACCGGTCCCTGCCCTGCCTGCGCTCGCGCAGCCTCGGCTGGTGGGTCGTGGCCGTGAACCAGTTCGGCTCGCTGCTCTTCATGGTCTCGGCACTGGCCGCCTTCACCCGGCCCGCCACCGGAAGCCTGCTCAACACGGGCATCGCCAACTGGGGGACGCTGACGGGGGCGGTGTGCTTCTCGGTCGGCGGCGTGCTCCAGCTCTTCGAGCGCCCGTAGGCCGATGCCCTGCCGGTGCCGCGCGGGTACGGCCCGCTGCCGGGCCGTCAGATCCCGGACGCCCCTCCCCCGCGCCGACGCGGCGGATCCCGGACTCCGGAGGCCCTGACGGGCGGGTGAATACGACCGAACTGTCCGTAATGCTGCCATCATCGGACCGAAGGCCGGCCCCGCTCCGCCCGCCGGGGCCCGCGACACTCCCCCTCCAGGCCGTCGTTCCCGGAGCGGCACCCATCGACCAGGACGGCATCGAGGAGCCACTTTGACGTCACCCACTCCGCCGGAACGGCACGGGCCGCCCCAGGGCGGCGGGTTCGCCTCCCTCCGCACCGACCCCTTCGGCCCGCTGCGCACCCGGGGCTACCTCAAGCTCCTCTTCCTCGCCGCCATCCTGGGTGTCGTGCTGTCCGCCGGCGCGTACGGGTTCCTCCAGGCGGTCGATCAGATCCAGCAGGCCCTGTTCGACGACCTGCCCCGGGGCCTCGGATTCGCCCGGCCCCCCGTGTGGTGGCCGCTGCCCCTCCTCGCGCTCTCCGGCCTGCTGGTCGCGCTGTCGATTCGGTACCTGCCGGGCAGCGGCGGCCACGAGCCGGCCGAGGGCCTCAACACCAAGGGGGCGCCCCCCGCGGCCGAAATCGCCGGCATCCTGCTCGCGGCACTGGCCTCGCTCGGCTTCGGCGCGGTGATCGGACCCGAGGCACCGCTGATCGCGCTCGGCGGCGGCATCGCCCTGTACGCGATCCGGCGCGTCCAGCCGACGGCCGACGCCACCACCCAGGCCGTCGTGGCGGCCTCCGGCAGCTTCGCGGCGATCAGCGCGCTGCTGGGTTCGCCCCTGCTCGGCGCCTTCCTGCTCATGGAGACCGCCGGAATCGGCGGGCCCGCACTCGGGCTCACCCTGCTCCCCGGACTGCTGGCCTCGGGCATCGGCTCGCTGATCTTCACCGGGCTCGGGTCCTGGACCGGCGTCGGCGGCGGGCAGCTCGTCATCCCGAGCCTGCCGGCCACCGGCCGCCCGGACCTCGCGCAGTTCTGCTGGGCCCTCGTGATCGGCGTCGCGGCCGCCGCGGCGGGCACCACCATCCAACGCCTCGCGCGGCGGCTGCAAACGGACGTGAAGCGCCACCGCCTGCTGTGGACCCCGCTGCTCGGCCTCGTCGTCGCCGGCCTGGCCATCGCCTACGCCGAAGCCACCGGCAACGACTCCTCGGAGGTGCTCTTCTCCGGCCAGAGCGCGCTCCCCCAGGTCCTGCTCCACGCCGGCGAGTACACCGGGGCCGCGCTCACCCTGCTGGTCGTCTGCAAGGGCATCGGCTACTGCCTCTGCCTGTCGGCGTTCCGCGGCGGCCCGATCTTCCCGGCCCTGTTCATCGGCGCGGCGGGCGGCATCGCCCTCTCGCACCTCCCCGGCCTGCCGTACATCTCGGCCGCCGCCATGGGCATGGGAGCGATGGCGGTCGCCCTGCTCAAGCTGCCGATGACGTCCGTACTGCTCGCCACGCTCCTGCTGGGCTCGGACGGCGTGACCGTGATGCCGCTCGTGATCGTGGCCGTGGTGGTCTCCCACGTGACGGCCTCCCGGCTCACCCCGGCCCCGCCCCCCGAACCGGCCGTCACCCCACCCCCGGTCCCGGCCTGACACCCCCGACCCCGCGCGGGGCCCCCGGAAACAACCGAGGGCCCTGTTCCACTTTCGTGAAACAAGGCCCTGATCTACGACTGCGGAGCGAACTCCCAGTCGGGACGACAGGATTTGAACCTGCGACCCCTTGACCCCCAGATGTGCGGGCCACCGGGATTGTCTGCACATAGCAGACTTAATCCGGGTGCAAGTTGTGCGTGGGGAGGGCTATCGTGCGCCATCGCGCACACCGTATGGTCCCCAGCTGGTCCCCACGGGGATCGCCTCGTAGAGCGATCCCCACAGGCTCCTCCGAGGCAGCCTGGACGGGCAGCAACATGCCGACGCTGCGGGGAACCCCTCCGAAGACGCACACCATCCGTGTCAACTCCGGAGGCGCAGCGGCTTGAACAGTCAGAACCGGAACCCGAACAGCCCGCCGTCTTCGTACTCGTCGTTGAGCCTCGGCTCAACGATGTACGGCGCCGGATCGAAGCCGCCGTCGCTCGCCCGCTGGAGCTTGTCCGAGTTGAAGGTGGCGATGTACTGGAGCCCTTCCTGCTCGGCAACCTCAGCAGCAAGCCGCAACGCCTCAGTGACCTGGCGGTCGTCGACGCCATCGAAGAGGTGACTGTCGTGGACGAGGAAATCGGGACCCCTTCCGTGCCGGTGCGCGAGCACCGCCGCCGTCAGGTCCAGGCAGAAGATCACCATCTTGTTAATGCCAGTGCTGTCCCGGCTGTCGACATGAGCGGTGATCTCCAGGCTGTGCGTGCCTGCGTTGATCCGCAGATACGCTTCACGGTCCTGCCCGTACAGACGGCGGGCGAACCGGGAGAACATCCAGGTCGCCTCGCGTGTCTGCTCCCCGCGCTCCTCCAGATCAAGGGCAAGCTCCTCCTGGAGCTCGGCACGCCGGACCGAGATCTCCCGCCCCGTCGACTCTAGGACCTGCGCGGTCTCGTGCTGCTTCCGGAGCGCTTCGAGGGCCGCCTGTTTCTGGGCGAGGACCTGTTGCAATCCCGTCAGGCCGTCAAGAGCCCCGCCTTCCCGCAGAGACTTGAGCGTGGTGGTGAGCTCCTCCCCCAGGCGCTCGCGCTCCCGTACCCGCTCCGCGAGACGCTGCTCCGTCTCGTCGATCTCGTCGGCGAGATAGCGCCGCCGGTTGCGAACGACCGACGCGTGGAAGCCACGAACGTCGTCGAAGGTCCGGTGCACCTGGCCGGGAAGCACCACACCGAGCTCGCGGTAGGCGGCGTCCAGGTACGCGGTGTCGGGGTCGTTGGCCTCCGCGACAGCTCGCCGGAGGTCGGCCAGGTTACGCCGATCGATTACGTCGCCCTCCGGCAGGGCACGTACTTTCTGGTCCAGTTCGTCGGCCCGCCGTTTGAGGTCCTCGTAGGCGGGCACGACCCGGAAGGACGCGATCTCCGCCTTGAGGTTTTCGACGTCGCCCTCGGCAACGATGATCTTCGCCCGCAGATCCGCCGTGGAGCCGACGACCTGACCCCAGGCGGGGTCGTTTAGGGCTGCCTTCAGCTGCTTGCGCGTGGCCTCCTGTAGCGCGATGGCCCGGTACCCGCCGGCCAGTCTCCAGTCGAGGCCGAGCAGATAGGCAAGGTTGGCGGCGGCCTCGGAAGGAGCCTGCTGCGGGAACGTCCTTACCGGATCGTTGAAAGCGTGCGACCCAACCCGGCGCATGAGCAGCGCCAGCATCGCCCGCCCCGAGATCCCGGCGTGGTCGGCGGGCAGCCGAAACAGTTCCTTCTCGATACGCGCCGACCACTCCGCCAGCGGCATCTCCGCCATGTGGCGGAAGGAAAAGAGGTTCTCGCCGCTCTCCGCACCGGCGAGATCCGTCCGTACCAGATTCGGCTTCGCGCCGCCCCTGGAGACCTGCACTGGTTCGTCGAGACCGGGCCAGTCCAGGAGGAGAGAGAAGGTCGTGGTGCGCAGCGCGGGCCGGGCAGCGAGGGATGTCTTCTTCACTCCCGCACCCAGCAGGAAGTGCAGCAGTTCGACCACGCTGGACTTACCGGTTCCGTTGCGGCTGTCGGTACGGGTGGAACCAGGTGTCGCCTCTGCCACAAGGAGGTTCATTCCCGGCCGGAGGTCGACGGCACGGAAACGCGGGTCGTTAGCTGTCAGCCGTCGCAGCATCACGCCTCCTCCGGGTCAGCAGATCGTCACGGAGCTCGACGACGCCGAGCGAGTAGAGCACATCGAGCCCCAGGACAAACCACTGGAACGAGACCGGGGAGTGGTGTCCGAGACGGGTACGTTCAGCCCGGAACCTCGACCACGTCTGGGTCACGGTCATGGGAGTGTCGAGGACCCGGGCAATCTGGGCGCCGACGGCGAGCAGGGAACGGTCGGGGGAGATCCCCTTGGTGGGGGTGATCACGGTTGACTCCTCTCGGCCGCATCCGGCGCCCAGCCCTCGGGCGGAACGTCATACACATCGCACTGCTGGAAGAAGTAGGCGATCACGATCCAGGCGCAGTACATGGAGCTCAGACTCGGGTTCGCGTTGCCCAGGATGTACTGCTGCAGCGCCGCCCACAGCTTCTCGTCGTCAGGCGTTCCCGCACGGACCTGCTCGTAGTAGACCCGGAATCCCCCTGCCACCCGGTCGTACTCGTCCGGCGAGGCGATCCCCTGGTAGTAGCCGTCCACGAGATAGCTGTGCTTCATCCCCTGGATCAGGGCACTGTGCACATCGCCGGTCAGCCCGTTCCACTGGATCTTGTATTGGTTCACCTCAGGGATGGCGGCCAGGGGTTCCGCGACATGGCGCTGCTCACCCAACTGAGCGAGCAGCACCTCCAGATCGTCGGTGAGCCCGATGCCGTACGTCATCGCCTGCACGGGAAGCTCGCATCCGAGGAGGTCCTCCGCCGCCATCCGGTCGAGGCGCATCACGTCGGCCCACAGGGCATGCCATCCGTAGGGGATCACTCGCCGCGGGCGGAGCTGCTCCTGGGCCTCCGTCATGAGAACACTGAGCTCGGGATGGATCCCCTTGAGGTCGTTGACAGCAAATCGGAACGTGTCGAACGCGTCGGGCCGCTTGGCGAGCGCCTTTTCCAAGTCCGACCGGAATTTGGCCTTGACCTTGTTGATGTCCTCCGTCTGCGGCGAGTAGCAGGCCCAGAGCTCCCGCTCCCAAAGGAGGAGACCGTCGGCTCCCATGTCACCCAGGTTGCCGTGAGTACGGACCGCCACGAAATCCGGATGACGAAGGCTCAGGAGGTGATGAATCAGCTTCTCGAACTGCTCGCCGGGCATATCGGTGAGGTGACTACGCAGGGTGAGGCGCGCAAGCATGCGCTGAGTGAAGTCCACGATTCAGAGCTGTGTGGTCTGCCGCTCACACCCTGGCGCGGAGATCCGCGAGCGGCGTGCCGTCGTCAGTGCACCACACGTCCCACCCGTTGATCTTGCACCGGGCCGCCGCCTCGCAGGCGCCGGAGGGCGAGTCGCAGACCGCGCCGTCCTCCAGTCGCAGCCGGCCCTCCTCGGTCACCTGGGCCGCGTACGTGACGCCCAGATGCCGGCGCTGCCAGGTGAGCCGCTGGCCGGGACTGACGAGGCCCTTCGCGAGCAGAGGCGCAAGCGAAGGCTTGCGCCGCCGCTGGCCGCCACCGCTTGGACCGTCCATGTTGAGGATTCTGCGCAGGACGCTGTTCGGAGTGTCCACCAGAGGCTGCGCTTCGCGCTGGAGCCGCTCGAAGACCTCATCGTCCACAGTGATGGCATGTCCGGCCATGGTGATCCCCCGCCGCCCTGATTCGGAAATTCGGACAAAGCTTACGAGATTCCGAACGGGGTTGTCCACCCCCACGCTCCCCTTCGTCGCCGCACCACAGCCCTGACTGTCGAGGTAGGCACGCCACAAGGCATTGCCGCGGACCTGCTGAACGCTCCAAGGCCAGGAGGAGCTCCTGCCGCCCTTCTCCGCGGAGTTGTACGCCATGGACGTCTCACGCGACTCGAAGCTCCGCGCCACCCGCAAGGCAAGCGAGGAGATAAACGCCGGACGGAATGGGCGGCTGGACCGCACTACGCCGTGTTGGTGATCGACACAGAGAGGGGACTCCCCTTCAGGAACCGCCCGGGCGGTAGGGTTCGACAGCCCCGAATACGCGAACTCCTTGGAGCAGACGGTGACTTGGACGCCAAGGTCAATCTTCCATAGTATGCTGTCGGCGTATCCCTCCGTCCCAGAAGGGAGACCGAGAAGCGTCCACGAGGGCTTCGCCGTCCTCGATTTCGAGATGCGCTTTCTCACCCTCCTCTCCACCGCCGCTATCCGCGCCTCGGGCTCCCAAGCTCCCAAGATCGGCCGATCCCCCGGCCTCGGAGAATGGATCTCACTGCTCCGCGCGAACAGCCGTCAGCTCATGGACTGCCCGGGTTCGCCTCAGGCGCTGGTGGCGCGTGCGGTGTCCCGATCCCTCACTCTCTTCGATCGTGGGGATCCCAGCGCGCCTCCGGAGTTCCGCAACGTCAAGCGTCTCCGGGACCACATCAGTCACGGCGGTCCGCTGCCGACCGGCCATGCGGAATCAGCAACCCTCGACAGCCTGGTGCACGGCATCACGGAAGCCATCACAGAGTGCCTGGACGGTGCCGATGTCCGCATCGAGGCCGCTGGCAGCGACGAACAGCGGCCGGTCTTCGCCTGGGGTGGGGAAGAAGTGCTGCTATGGCCGCTCGTGTACGTGACACAGGCTGGCACCTGGCACCTGTACTCACGATCCGCCCGCAGCGGTGGCCCTGGATACATGTGCTTCGATACGCGAAATGCCATCCGGGTTCCCTCGGACGAATCCCTCATCGTGGCGCTCAACCTTCTCCTGAAGGCCCCACGGACTGATCGCACGCTGCGGGATTTCATCGAAGATGCAGGCAGGGACCTCAAAGGCTTCGCCGAAGAGGACACCGAACCTCTTTACGCGGATCGAGAGCACGGGTTCGAGTACTACTGGGACAAGGCGACCTCCGACGGCACCATGCCACGCCGCGATTACTTCCGGCTCGGTCCCGATAACACGAGGGAATGGCAGCACGCGGACCTCTGGGTCCCCTACTCTCGATACCTCCGCGACCTTGCCAACTGGCAGGTCGTAGCCACCCGGTTCCGCCAGCGCATGGAGCAGATGGAGACTCGTCTAGCGCAGGACGAGCGCGAGACGCTGGGGTGGCCGACGGAGCCGCATCAGAGTACCCGGATGGCCCGCGTCGTCGTGTCCGACATGGACGGCAGCCACAAGCAGCCTGAGTGCTCCTTCGCGGACCTGGTCGGCTCCGTCGATAAGGACCTGCAGGCAAATCGCGGCCAGACCCAGGTGGTCTTCATCAACGGCGAGGCGGGGATCGGCAAGACACGCGCTATGGTCGACGCCGCTCGGTCACGAGCGCGACAGGTCGAGCAGGAGCTGCTGGAGAAGGGCGCTTGTGACCTTCCACTGTTCCTCTATGTCCGCTCAACGGGCCACGTTCTGGACAGCCTCACGACAGTGGTCAACGGAGCTGTCACCGCCACGCGCAACCTAACTGATGGAGGGGTCAAGGCGCTCTGCCGAAACGGTCTGATGATCCTACTCATCGACGGATTCGACGAGCTGCTCGGAGGCGCCGGCTACAGCGACGCCCTCGGCTCCCTGCGTCCGTGGCTCAGCGAGCTCGGGGGCCGAGGGGTTGTCGTGGTGTCCGCACGTTCCTCGTACTACATGGGTCAGTACCGAGCCAGCGCGGAACGAGCCACGGAACAAGGAATGCCCTTCGTACAGCACCGCATCGCGGAGGTGCAGCGCTGGCGCCGACCGGACACTGCATCCTTCCTCGCGGACTACGGCGTCTCGGCTTCAGCCATCGAGACATTGTCGCCACAGGACCGCGAGCTCCTCGGGCTCCCGTTCTTCGCGCGTGCCTTCGCAGAGATCCAGCGCAGCCCCGATTCACGGACAGGCCTCCAGGACAATTCGCTGACGCAACAACTCCTCAGCCAGTACGTGGCCCGAGAAGAGCGGAAGCTCGCTGCCGAAGACGGAAATGGTGCGCTTCTCAACCGTGACGAACTGAATCGTGTGTTCGAACTCGTGGCGGAGACCATGGCCGGCAATGAGGAGCGCGAAGCGGCCGTGAGCGACCTTGAGGGCGCTGCGGAGCAGGCCATAGTCGCGGAGCTGAGCTCCCGAAAGGGACTGCAGAAGCGGCTGCCAGTGCTGTGCGGGCTAACCGGCGTCTCGGGGGACGCTTCGACCAGCCGGTTTCAGTTCCAACACGAGCTGTTCTTCGACCAATTCCTCGCTGGCGCCATCGGCCATTACCTGCGCGAGGGACAGGTCGGTCAGTTCGAAAGGATGTTGAAAGAGTCCCACTGGCGGTCGGCTACCGTCGTTCGCATCGTCGCCGCGGCGGGCCCGGACACCACGGCTGCAGCCCTCGCCGGACTGCGGACGGCTGCGGACCACACGGAGGGCACGACGGTGGCCTCCACGAACCTAGGGGCCCTGTGGACAGCCGTCATCCGCGCCACGGGCCGCATGCCCAACACCAGCATTGTCGGCGCGGTCTTCTCCGAGGAGCTCGACCTCAGTGCAATCGAATGCCCCGGAGGGCGACTGATCGACTGCGAAGTCGACTCGCTGGTCCTGCCGTCCAGCAAGGGCTGGCAGCTGTCCGTCCAGTCCACCCCAATCAAGCGCATGCGGTCCGAGCTCGTCTCGCCGGACCTGTCGGGCCTCCGCGGAGTGCAGCATAAGCATCTGGCGCAGCTCCTCCTTAAGCCTGACACGTTCGCGGACCGCAATGACGAGGTTCTCGCGGCACTGCGCACGCATGGCGTACACGTGGTCGACGCGGATCCCGCAGTCCAACCCAAACTGTCTGCCCTGACGCAGGCCAGCCTGTATTTTCTCGGGTGCCTGTCCCGAAGGGCAGAGCACGCCGTCGTGCTGCGACAGGACCAAACGCCGGAGGACACTCGTCTGTCCTGGGCTCTGACGTACGGTGCCGCCTCGTGGCGCAAGTTCGTCAAGGCTCTCGACGACGCGTCCCTGGCCGTGGTCGAGCCCTTTTCTGCAAGTGGCGAACGGAAGGTGCGTCTCCGCTTGAAGACCAACGCCAGTACGATCCTCGCCAACGACGGGACTCGTCCGGACGTCGACGACTTCTGGCGGGGGTTGGAAGGACGGAAGTGAGCTGCCGTCCTGGCTGCGCTTCGTAGGACCTAGGCTTGCCGACCTCGTTGCACCCGGTCGCTTGCCCCTCGCGCAGGCGCCTCCTACGCACTTGTGGCGCACCTTGACCCAGTCAAGGTGCGCCACAAACTTACTCAGCTGGGACTGGTCCCCAGCTGGTCCCCAAAAACGAGTCAGAGGCGGTTTTGGGTTGCCCCAAAACCGCCTCTGACCTGCGACTCTTTCGAGTCGGGACGACAGGATTTGAACCTGCGACCCCTTGACCCCCAGTCAAGTGCGCTACCAAGCTGCGCCACGTCCCGTTGTGCTTCCGACTGGGCTTCCCACTTGGGGTTTCCCGCCCGGCGGCACATGCAGAACATTACCCCACGCCGAGGGGTGTGCATGCACCGGTAATCGCCGGGAGGGAGGATGAGGGGGTGAACACACGGGATCGGGACGCCGAGGGGCGGGCGCGGAGCGCTCGGCCGCGGGACGGGCTGGGGCGGCCGCTGGCCTACGGGGCGCCCGGGGTGGAGCGGCAGCCCGAGGGGGTGGCGCGGACCCCGGAGGAGACCGTGCGGGAGGCGCAGCGGCTGCTGGACGCGGGGATGCCCTTCCACGCGCACGAGGTGTTCGAGGACGCCTGGAAGACCGGGCCGCAGGGCGAGGCCCCGCTGTGGAAGGCGCTGGCGCAGCTGGCGGTCGGGCTGACGCACTCCGCGCGCGGGAACACGGTCGGCGGGGCGCGCCTGTTGCGGCGCGGAGCCGACGCGCTGGCCGGGTGGGAGGCGGGGCGGGCCCACGGGATCGACGTGGCCGGGCTGGTCCGGTGGGCCGGGGAGCTGGCCCACCGGGTGGCGGCCGGGGAACGCGTCGACGCCGCGGCCGAGGCGCCCCGGCTCCGCTGAGCCTGGCTACGCGGCCTTCGGCTGGAGCAGGTCCCAGCGGTTGCCGTAGAGGTCCTCGAAGACGGCGACGGAGCCGTACGGCTCGTGGCGCGGCTCCTCCAGGAAGCGGACGCCCTCGGCGGTCATCCGGGCGTGGTCGCCCGCGAAGTCTTCGGTGTGGAGGAAGAAGCCGACGCGGCCGCCCGTCTGGTCGCCGACCCGGGAGCGCTGGGCGTCGTCCTTGGCGCGGGCCAGCAGGAGGGCCGATTCGCGGGCGCCGCGCGGGCGGACCACGACCCAGCGCGAGCCGTCCGGCCGGGCGGTGTCCTCGACGAGGTCGAAGCCGACGGCCCGGGTGTAGAAGTCGATGGCCTCGTCGTAGTCGTGGACGACGAGGGAGGTGAGGGCGATGTGTGCGGACATGACGCCTATTGTGCGCCGAGGAGTACGACCTCCAGGGTGCGGGGGCCGTGCACGCCCTCCACCCGGTCGAGCTCGATGTCGCTGGTCGCCGAGGGGCCGGAGATCCAGGTCAGCGAGCGGGTCGGGTCCAGCAGCGGCAGTGCCCGCGGGACGGAGTCCACCACCTGGTCCGGTACCCGCACCACGCAGACGTGGTGGTCCGGAACCAGGGTGATGCGCCGCCGGCCCTGCCCGGGGCCGCCGTCGAGGACGATCGTGCCGGTCTCGGCGATCGCGAGGGCGCAGCCGGTCACCACGCTGTCCACCGCGTCCAGTTCGTACGGGGTGGACTCCGCCCGGTCGTGGACCCGCGCCGGAGCCGCCGCCGCGAGCCAGTGCGGCGGCAGCCCGGCCGGTACGAGGACGCTCCCCGCGCCCCGCGCGGCGAGGAGCCGCGCCAGCAGCGGCGCGAGGCCGTCCTCGTCGGTCCGGTGCACCTTCGCCCGGTACTCGGCGAGGTTCGCGGCGAGGAGGTCCGCCGCCCCGGCCGGGGTGCGGGCGCCGTGGACCCGGAGGTAGTCCCGGGTGACGGCGGGGGCGGGGGCGGCGGTCTCCGTCGCGCGGCGGATGCGGCCCAGGATCCGGTCCCTGCTGCTCATGCCCGCCCTCCCCGCTCCGGCTGCTGCCGGTCCCGCTCTCCCCGCTCCGGCTGCTGCCGGTCCCGCTCTCCCCGCTCCGGCTGCTCCCGGTCCCGCTCTCCCCGCTCCCGCGCCCACCAGTCCCGGAACGGCTCCGCCGGGAGTTCCGGCAGCTCGCGGCTGTCCGTCCACGCCCGCCCGGGCCCCGGCAGCCGGCGCGGCCGCAGCCGCCGGGCGCGGGCCAGCAGCCGCTCCCCCGCGCGCAGCGCCCCCGGGTGGTCCAGGAGCCGCCGGGCGGCCCGCATCGCGGCCCGTTCGGCGGCGTGACCCCGGGCCGGGCGGATCCGTACGCGGACGCCCTCGCGGGTCACCGGTCCGCCCTGGACCACCCGTTCACGCAGGTGGACCAGGACCTCGGGGATGTCGATGGCGACCGGGCAGACCTCGTAGCAGGCCCCGCACAGGGTGGAGGCGTAGGGCAGCGAGGCGTCGATCTCGCTGCCGGTGCCCCGGAGTTGGGGGCTGAGGATGGCGCCGATCGGGCCGGGGTAGACGGAGCCGTAGGCGTGGCCGCCGGCGCGCTCGTAGACCGGGCAGACGTTGAGGCAGGCGGAGCAGCGGATGCAGCGCAGCGCCTGGCGGCCGACCTCGTCGGCGAGGGTGTCGGTGCGGCCGTTGTCGAGGAGCACGAGGTGGAAGGCGGAGGGGCCGTCGCCGTCCGCCCCTTTCGACGGACCCAGCCCGGTCCACATGGTCGTGTACGGGTTCATCCGCTCGGCCGTGGAGGAGCGCGGCAGGGTCTGGAGGAAGATCTCCAGGTCGCGGAAGGTCGGCACCACCTTCTCGATGCCGACGACCGAGATCAGGGTGTCGGGCAGGGTCAGGCACATCCGGCCGTTGCCCTCGGACTCGAAGACGACCAGGGTGCCCGTCTCCGCGACCATGAAGTTGGCGCCGGACACGGCGACCTTGGCGCGCAGGAACTTCTCCCGCAGGTGCAGGCGCGCCGCCTCGGCGAGTTCGCGCGGGTCGTCGCCCAGCCCCTCGGGCGCCGGCCGGCCCCACGCGCCCATCTCCGCCGCGAAGACGTCCCGGATCTCGGCGCGGTTGCGGTGGATGGCCGGGACCAGGATGTGCGAGGGCCGGTCGTGGCCGAGCTGGACGATGAGCTCGGCGAGGTCGGTCTCGTACGCGGCGATCCCGGCGGCTTCCAGCGCCTCGTTGAGGCCGATCTCCTGCGTGGCCATGGACTTGACCTTGACGACCTCGCGCTCTCCGGTGGCGAGCACCAGCCCCGTCACGATCCGGTTGGCCTCCTCGGCGTCGGCCGCCCAGTGGACGACCCCGCCCGCGGCGGTGACGGCCTCCTCCAACTCCAGCAGGTACCGGTCGAGATGGCGCAGCGTGTGGTCCTTGACGGCCTTCCCGGCGGCGCGCAGCCGGTCCCAGTCGGCGAGTTCGGCGACGGCGCGGGCGCGTTTGTCGCGGATGGTGTGCGTGGCGCGGCGGAGGTTGGCGCGCAGCGCCTCGTTCCCGACGGCTTCCCGGGCCGCGGCGGGGAAGGCCGGCATCCCGATGAACGTGCCCGTCATGCCGGGGGTTCCTCCTCGGTCGCGGCCAGGATCTCGGCCAGGTGCAGGGTGCGCAGCGGGGCTCCGCGCCGGCGCAGGATGCCGTCGAGGTGGGCGAGGCAGGAGTTGTCGGCGCCGCACAGGAAGTCCGCGCCGGTGGCGGCCGCGCTGCCCGCCTTGTCTGCGCCCATGGCGGCCGATACGTCCGGGTTCTTGACGGCGAAGGTGCCGCCGAACCCGCAGCACTCCTCGGCGCCGGGCAGCTCCACCAGCTCCAGCCCCTTGACCGCGGCGAGCAGCCGGCGCGGGCGGTCCCCGAGCCCGAGGCCCCGCAGGCCGTGGCAGGAGGGGTGGTAGGTGACGGTGTGCGGGAAGTACGCGCCCACATCGGTGACGCCGAGCACGTCGACCAGGAACTCGGTCAGCTCGTAGACCCTCGGGCCCAGCGACGCCGCGGCCTCGGCGAGTTCCGCGCCCCGCCCCTCGGCCGCCGCCTTCCGCCCGATCCGGGGGTAGTGCTCGCGGATCATCGCCGCGCAGGAGCCGGAGGGGGT
The DNA here is from genome assembly GCF_003721495.1 of Streptomyces sp. ADI95-16. Lineage (NCBI taxonomy): Bacteria > Bacillati > Actinomycetota > Actinomycetes > Kitasatosporales > Streptomycetaceae > Streptomyces > Streptomyces sp. ADI95-16. The sequence goes on from NZ_CP033581.1 coordinate 1,780,911, forward strand.
GACCACGTACGCGTACCCCTCGAAGGCCGCGGCGGTACGTCGTACCAGTGGTTCGCTCTCGCGGCGGTACCCGGTGTTGTACTGCGGCTGACCGCAGCAGCTCTGGGCCGCGGGGAAGTCCACCTCGGCCCCGAGCCGCTCCAGCAGACGTACGACGGCGATGCCGGTCCGCGGGTACAACGCGTCATTGACGCAGGTGACGAACAGGGCGACACGCATGACGGGCAGAATAGCGGGGTGAAGACGTTCTCAGTGATCGGCATCGGCGCGGGCGACCCGGACCACCTGACCCTCCAGGCGGTCAAGGCGATCGGAGCCACGGACGCATTCCTCATCCTGGAGAAGGGCGAGGAGAAGGCGGACCTGACCGGGCTGCGGCGCGCGATGCTCGACGCGCACGCCCGCCCCGGCCACCGGCTGGTGGAGGGCCGCGACCCGGACCGCGACCGGACCCCGGCCGACTACGCCCCGACCGTGGACGGCTGGCGCAGCGCGCGGGCCGAGATCTTCGAGCGCTTCGTCGCCGAGGATCTGGCGGAGGGCGAGACGGGCGCGTTCCTGGTGTGGGGCGACCCCTCGCTGTACGACTCCACCCTCGCCATCCTGGACGAGGTGCTGGAGCGGGGCCGGGTGGCCTTCGAGCACGAGGTCGTGCCCGGCATCAGCAGCATCTCCTCCCTGCTGGCCCGGCACCGGACCAACCTGAACCGGGTCGGCCGCCCGGTCCAGATCACCACGGGCCGGCGCCTCGCGGAGGGCTGGCCGCAGGACGTGGACGACGTGGTGGTGATGCTGGACGCGCGGCACGCCTTCACCGCGCACCTGGACAAGGACCTCTACATCTACTGGGGGGCCTACGTGGGCACCCCGGACGAGATCCTGGTGCAGGGCCGGCTCGCGGAGGTCTCCGGCCGGATCGAGGAGCTGCGGACCGAGGCCCGCGCCCGCAAGGGCTGGATCATGGACACGTACCTGCTCCGGCGCGGCTGACGCCTCATTCCAGGAAGGCCGGGAGCGCGGCGGCCAGGCGTTCGTACTCCTCGGGCCGGTTGTAGATCTGGCCGCAGACCCGGATGCCGCCGCCGCCCGGCCAGGGCCAGATCAGCACCCGTACGCGCAGCCGCGCCGCCAGTTCCTCCCGCAGCGCGCGGGCGGCCTCCGGGGTCTCGGCGTTCCCCGGCGGCAGCCGCAGCGCGCGCATCGCGAGGCCGTCGGTGTACGGGAGCGGGGCGAGGCCGGGGATCCGGGCGAGCAGGGCCGCTCCGTGGGCGGCGAGGGCGGTGTTGTGGGCCCGTACCCGGGCGGCGTCGAGGCGGTCGAGCAGGTCCAGCCCCTCGGGGGCGGCGAGCCAGCCGGTGTAGTCGGCGGTGGCCCGGTACTCGACGGAGCGCGGGAATCCGTGCCCGTCCTCCCAGGAGGGCACCAGGGGCCGGATCCGGGCGCGGTGTGCCGGGGCGACGGCGAGGACCGCGGTGCCGGGCGGCGCGTAGCCCCACTTGTGGAGGTTCCCGAACCAGAAGTCGGCGCCGCCCGCGAGCGGGTCCGCCACCATGCCGGGGGCGTGGGCGCCGTCGACGACGGTGGTGACGCCGCGGGCCGCGAGCTCGGCGAGCAGCCGGGGCGTGGCGATGACGCGGGCGGTGGGCGAGCTGATGTGGTCGAGGACCGCGACCTTGGTGCGCGGGGTGACGCCGGCCAGTACCGCCTCGCGCACCGCGTCCTCGTCGGGCAGGTCCGGGTCCAGCGGCACGGTGGTGACGGGGGCCCGGCGGGCGGCGGCCGCGACGACGGTGCCGTAGCCGTGGTCGGTGACCAGGATCTCGTCCCCCTCGGCCAGCGGGACGGCGTCGAGGGCCAGGTTGGCGCCCTCGGTGGCGTTGGCGATGAAGGCGATCCCGTCCGGGTCGGCGCCGAGGTGCGCGGCGACGCGGGTGCGGGCGGCCGCGATCCGGTCCGCGACGCCGACGAAGAAGGTGTCGGGGTCCTCGTGGGCCTCGGCCCGCAGCGCTGCCTGGGCCTCCTGGACGGGGACGGGGACCGCGCCGAAGGACCCGTGGTTCAGGTGGGCGATGCCGGGGTCGAGGCGGAACAGGGCCGGCCCGCCGGGGAACGGGGTGGGGCTCACGGGCACGGGGGGTCTCCTTCCGCGTGCGCGGGCCTTCGGGGCGGCCCGCCGCGCGGAGCCTCTCTCCCCGCCGCACCCCTTCCCGAAACCGAACCCGAGACCGAATCCGAGACCGAATCCGGACCAGTCCCGCACGCGCGGGCGCGGCCGGGCTACTCGCGGCCGCTGGTCGCCGCGTAGTACTGGAGGTCCTGGACGGACACCGTGTGGTCCACCGGGTACGGCAGCTCCACGTCCGCCCGGGCCTTCCCGTCCCGTACCAGCACGGCCGAGGCGCTGCCCGCCCGCAGCGGCAGCAGTTCGCTGTGGATCCCGGCCGCGGCCTCGTGGGAGCCCGTGGCGGGGCCGACGGCGGTACGGACGGTCCCCGGCTCCGTGAGGAAGCTGAGCACCTCCACCGTGTCGCGGGGCGCGGCGCTGCCCTTGCGCGGGGCCATCACCAGCGACTGGGCGCCCGTCGGGTCGGCGGCCGCGAACTGGGTGCGGGCGGTGAGGTAGAGGGTGTCGCGGACGACCTTCGGCCAGGCGCCGGTCTTGAACCGGGTCAGGTAGTAGGAGGTGAGGTCCAGGTACGCGTACCCGTTGTGCAGGGAGGGCGCGAACTGGCTGCCCTCGGAGTAGTCGTTCCAGGTGGTCAGCTGGACCCAGTCGGCCCCGTCGTCGATGGCGTGCTGCCAGGTGGAGCGCAGGGTGGCGGTGTTGCCGGCCTCGTCGTAGATGCCCTGGTTGGGGCGGGCGTCCTGGACCGAGACGGGCTGCATCCAGAGCTTGCCCATGCCGTGCGCCCGCTCGGCGTCGCGCGTGGAGCTCTCCTGGCCCACGTAACTGCGGCTGCCCCATTCGGAGAAGCCGTGGCTGATGGGGGCGAACTCCCCGCCGTGCGCTCCGAAGTCGAGGAAGAGGGGGACGAAGGCGGTGCCGATGCCGTGCTTCGACTTGAGGGCGGCGATGACCCGCGTCCACCACTGCGCGCTCTTCGCCTCCGCCTTGAACGGGGAGACGACGAGCCGTCCGTCGCCGAGGCGGTGCGCGGCGGGGGCCTTGCCGAGGGCGGCGAGGGCGTCGGCGAGGACGCCGGGGTCGTCGGTCTTCAGCGAGGTCATGTCCGGCATCAGCATGATCTTGAAGGCGGGGTCCACCGAACGGGCCGCCTCCATCAGGAGGTTGGACCGCTCCCAGTTCTTGCCGGAGAGGGAGAGCATGTCGAGGGTGAACCCGTCGATGCCGGCGGCGCGGGCGGTGCGGACCTCCTGCTGGAGGTTGGCGTACTCCCAGTCGCCGCCCTTGGGCGGGACGGGCAGCGGGCGGTCGCGCAGCAGCCCGCCGTAGCGCTCGTGCTTGCCGCTCTCGCCGGCGGGTTCGAGGTAGTTGCGGGTGTAGTAGTCGCCGTCGGCGGGGGCGTTGTCGAGGGAGAGCGGGTACGGGGTGAAGTAGTGGGCGAACACCAGCTTCTTGCCCGCCTCGCCGGAGCGCAGCGCCGCCGGCTGGGGCATGTCGAAGGGCAGGGCTCCCGCGGGGCGCGGGGCGCCGGAGCCGGCCGGGGTGCCGGTGGCGCGCTTGTCGGGGGTCTTGGGGGCCGGCTCGGGCGCCGCCGTGCCGGAAGGGGCGCCGGTGGTGGGGCCCGCGCCGGGCTCCGTGGACCCGGGCGTGCCGGGGGCGGGCGCGGAGGCGTTCTGGCCCGCGCCGTCCGCGAAGGGGTCCCAGGCGGCGCCGGTGGCGGCGAAGGCGCCGGCCAGCAGGAAGGCGGAGATCAGGAGGGCGAGCAGGGGCCCCCGCCCCCGGAAGCCCGGGCGGCGCCGGTGCGACGGGGGGCGCGCCTGCCGTTCGGTCCGCCGCTCTGCTGCCATGGTGAGCCCTCTCCCGTACGTCCGCCCCGTGTTGGGGTCGCACAGCAGTAGAGCCGATTACCGGCCGCCCGACAACCGTCCCCGGCGCGGCCTTCGTACCCCTGGACGCGGCGGCGGCGTTCAGGCGTGCAGGGCGCTCCCGTCCTCCGGGTGCCCCTCCGGTTCCAGCTGGAGGGTGGAGTGGGCGACGTCGAAGTGCCCGCCCACGCAGGCCTGCAACCGGGCCAGCAGCAGCCCGTGGCCCTCCCCGCGCAGGGTCTGCTCGGTGACGACGACGTGCGCGGTGAGCACCGGCATGCCGGAGGTGACGGTCCAGGCGTGCAGATCGTGCACGTCGAGCACGCCGGGCTCTTCGAGGAGGTGGCGGCGCACGTCGGCGAGGTCCATGTCCTGCGGGGTGGCCTCCAGCAGGACGTGGGCCGCGTCGCGCAGCAGTCCGTAGGCGCGCGGGATGATCAGCAGGCCGATGACGATCGAGGCGATCGGGTCGGCGGCCTGCCAGCCGGTGAGGAGGATGACGAGGGCGCCGACGATGACGGCGACGGAGCCGAGGGCGTCCCCGAGCACCTCCAGATAGGCGCCGCGCAGGTTGAGGCTGTGGTCCTTGGCGTCGCGCAGCAGCCACAGGCCGACGCCGTTGGCGGCGAGGCCGAGGACGGCGATGCCGAGCATCAGCCCGCCCTTGACCTCGACGGGTTCGCTGAACCGGCCGATCGCCGTGTAGAGGACCCAGACGAAGATGCCGAGGAGGAGCAGGGCGTTCAGGACGGCGGAGAAGATCTCGACCCGGTAGAAGCCGAAGGTGCGGCGCGGGGTGGGGGCGCGCTGGGCGAGGGTGATCGCGCCGAGGGCGAGGGAGACCCCGATGGCGTCGGTGAGGCTGTGGGCGGCGTCCGCGAGCAGCGCGAGGCTGCCGGACAGCACCGAGCCGAGCACCTGGAGGAGGGTGATCGACACGCTGATGCAGATCGTCCACAGCAGCCGCTTGCGGTACGTCCCGCTGAGGGTTCCGGCGGCCGCCGGGGGTGCACCGTGGTCATGGCCCATGATCACCATCCGACCACAGGTACCGGCCCGTGGCCCGGCGGCACGGCGTTTTCCCCGGAGTCCGCCATTCCCCTGGCCTTACGGGGGAACTGACGCATAATCATCGACACGCGGCCCGAATCAACCCTCCGCCGCGGAACTGGTCACGCATGCAATGGGGGGCATCGTGCCGATGAGGGAACCCGGCGGCGCCGGAACACTGCCGACCACGTCCGACGAGCTGTCCCGGCTGCTCACCGCCGTACGGCGGGGCCGGGTCCTGACCGTGACCGGGGGCTTCCGCGCACCCCGGAGCCTGCTGGTCCGGGAGGTCGCGCAGCGGATCTCGTCCAACTTCTGCGACGGTACGGCGCTCCTCGCCCTGGAGCGGGACACCGGCGTACGGGAACTCGTGGCCGCGCTGGGTTCCCTACCCGGGATGCCCTTCCTGCCGTACGGGACGGCGAACGCCGCGTCGTGGCTCGCGGAGCGGGACATGCTGCTCGTCCTCGACGACAGCGGCCGGCTGGACGCGGAGGCGCTCGCCTGGCTGCGCTCGCTGCTCACGATCGCGCCCGGGCTGCGGATCCTGGCGGCCGGCAGGCACCCGCTGGCCGTCGGCCAGGGCCGGGTCCACCGGCTCTGACCCCGGGCGTCACCCCGCTGCGGCCAGGGACCCCGCCCGCCACGCGTCGGGCCGGAGTACGCCGCCGCCCCGGCCGGTGGATACCGGCCGGGGCGGGGCGTACCGCAGGATCCGTGGGATCCGTGGGATCAGGCCAGGCTCGCGATCGCCTGGTTGAACGTGGCGGACGGGCGCATGATCGCCGCGGCCTTGGCCGCGTCGGGCTGGTAGTAGCCACCGATCTCGGCCGGGGAGCCCTGGACCGCGATCAGCTCGGCGACGATCTTGTCCTCGGACTCGGCCAGCGTCTTGGCGAGCGGGTCGAAGGCGGCCGCCAGCTTCGGGGCGTCGGTCTGGCGGGCCAGCTCCTGCGCCCAGTACAGGGCGAGGTAGAAGTGGCTGCCACGGTTGTCGATGCCGCCCAGCTTGCGGCTCGGCGACTTGTCCTCGTTGAGGAAGGTGCCGGTCGCGCGGTCCAGGGTGTCGGCCAGCACCTGGGCGCGGGCGTTGCCGGTGGTGGTCGCGAGGTGCTCGAAGGAGACGGCCAGCGCGAGGAACTCACCGAGGGAGTCCCAGCGCAGGTAGTTCTCCTTGACGAGCTGCTGGACGTGCTTCGGGGCGGAGCCGCCGGCGCCCGTCTCGAAGAGGCCGCCGCCGTTCATCAGCGGGACGACCGACAGCATCTTGGCGCTGGTGCCCAGCTCCAGGATGGGGAAGAGGTCGGTCAGGTAGTCGCGCAGCACGTTGCCGGTCACCGAGATGGTGTCCTCGCCGCGACGGATCCGCTCCAGCGAGTAGGCGGTGGCCTTGACCGGCGAGAGGATCTCGATGGTCAGGCCCTCGGTGTCGTGGTCGGCGAGGTACGTCTTGACCTTGGTGATCAGCTGCGCGTCGTGCGCGCGGCCCTCGTCGAGCCAGAAGACGGCCGGGACGCCGGTGGCGCGGGCGCGGGTGACGGCGAGCTTGACCCAGTCCTGGATCGGCGCGTCCTTGGTCTGGCAGGCGCGGAAGATGTCGCCGGCGGCGACCTCCTGCTCCAGGACCGTGTTGCCCTCGGCGTCGACGAGGCGGACGGTGCCCGCGGCGGCGATCTCGAAGGTCTTGTCGTGGCTGCCGTACTCCTCGGCCTTCTGGGCCATCAGGCCGACGTTCGGAACCGAGCCCATGGTGGCCGGGTCGAACGCGCCGTGCGCGCGGCAGTCGTCGATGACGGCCTGGTAGACGCCCGCGTAGCTGCTGTCCGGGAGGACCGCGAGGGTGTCGGCCTCGTTGCCGTCCGGGCCCCACATGTGGCCGGAGGTGCGGATCATGGCCGGCATCGAGGCGTCGACGATGACGTCGGACGGGACGTGCAGGTTGGTGATGCCCTTGTCGGAGTCCACCATCGCGAGGGCCGGGCCCTCGGCGATCTCGGCGTCGAAGGAGGCCTTGATCGCGTCGGCGTCGGGCAGCGCGCCCAGGCCGTTCAGGATGGTGCCGAGGCCGTCGTTCGGGGACAGGCCGGCGGCGGCCAGGGTCTCGCCGTAGCGGGCGAAGGTCTTCGGGAAGAAGGCGCGGACCACGTGGCCGAAGACGATCGGGTCGGAGACCTTCATCATCGTGGCCTTGAGGTGCACGGAGAACAGGACGTCCTCGGCCTTGGCGCGCTCGATCTGGGCGTTCAGGAAGGTGCGCAGCGCGTCGACGTGCAGGACGGACGCGTCCACGACCTCACCGGCGAGGACCGGTACGGAGTCGCGCAGCACGGTGGCGGTGCCGTCGGCGGCGACGTGCTCGATGCGGAGCGTGCCGGCCTCGGAGATCACGGCGGACTTCTCGGTGGAGCGGAAGTCGTTCTCGCCCATGGTGGCGACGTTCGTCTTCGACTCGGAGGTCCAGGCGCCCATGCGGTGCGGGTGCGCCTTGGCGTAGTTCTTCACCGAGGCCGGGGCGCGGCGGTCGGAGTTGCCCTCGCGCAGGACCGGGTTGACGGCGCTGCCCTTGACCTTGTCGTAGCGGGCGCGGGTCTCGCGCTCCTCGTCGGTCTTCGGGTCGTCCGGGTAGTTCGGGAGGGCGTAGCCCTGGCCCTGGAGCTCGGCGATCGCGGCCTTCAGCTGCGGGATCGAAGCCGAGATGTTGGGAAGCTTGATGATGTTGGCTTCCGGCGTCTTCGCCAGCTCACCGAGCTCGGCGAGGGCGTCCGCGATGCGCTGGCCCTCTTCCAGGTGCTCCGGGAAGCTGGCGATGATCCGACCGGCCAGGGAGATGTCACGGGTCTCGACATTCACACCGGCCGTCGACGCGTACGCCTGGATCACAGGCAGGAACGAATACGTCGCGAGGGCCGGGGCCTCGTCAGTGTGCGTGTAGATGATGGTCGAGTCAGTCACCGGATGCTCCGCTCCACAGTCTGCGTCTCTCGTCTGCAACATTGCTCGACATCAAGATATCTCGTGATCGGGCCGGTCTGGACAGCCCCCTGCCCGAGTCTCGGGGAGACGCGCGTCACCCGGTGCCCCGCGCGGCCTCCCGGAACGGGGTGAGCGCCGCCACCGGCTGTTTCCAGCCAGTGGCGGCGCTCAGATACTCAGGCACTCACGCACCCGGGCGTACGGACCCGATCAGGCGTGGACGGCCTTCGGGCTCGGGCCGTACTCGTTCGGCTGGGCGTGGCCCTCGCTCGCCATGAGGACCAGGAGCCAGATGCCACCGATCAGCGGGACGAGGGAGATCAGCAGCCACCAGCCGGACTTGCCGGTGTCGTGCAGGCGACGGACGCCGACGGCCAGACCCGGGAGGAGGACGGCCAGCACGTAGATCGCGTACAGGAGCGGGTACGTGCCGATCAGGCTGTCGATGACGGCGACGATGATCAGCGCGATCAGGTTGAAGAGCGTGAACATCCAGTACTCCTGCCGGCGGGCGCGGCCGGAGAAGACGGTGTACTTCTTCAGAACGTCGGTGTAGTAGTGCATGAGTCCCCCCAGAGGACGGTTCGTGGGCCCGTCCTGCTGGAGCAAGCCGGGGCAGAACTTATGCCCCGCTTACGCGGCGGTCAAGCCAGTTCGCAAGACGCCAGAAGAGCCACTTTCCTTGAGATCATCAACCAAACCCATGGGTACCGGGCGCCACTTGGAACCCGCTGATCGCGCCATGTCACACCGGGTGAGGACACAAGGGCGACAACGGGCATTTCGTCCGGCCCAAGTGACGCACGGGCCCTTCGAATCAGGCTCGAACACGCTCTTGCCATCACCGCCGCGGACGTCTCCGCGCCCACATCGTTACGGCTCTGCGACCTACCCCGGCCGATTCAGCCGATGTGGAAGGAGTCCCCGTAAACCTTCCAGTCGAGCGGGGCATTGAGGTTCAGATTGCCCTTCTTGAGGAAGACCCGCTGGGCGGTGTCGACCCGGCTGGTGTCGCTGTGCGCCTCCTCCTGCTTCATCGCCCAGACACGGGCGTCGAGGAAGGCGTTCAGCCAGGTGGTCTCGTTGCCGCCCTGGGCCGGGGGCTTGGCCTTGGACAGCGCCCGCTTGCGGATGTTGCGGAAGCTGGTGGAGTCGGTGCCGTCGCCATGCATGACGATGGCGTCGTAGTACATGAACTGGCCGAGCGTGCCGACCCCGTCGGACTTGCCCTGCTTGACCGAGGGGTTGAAGTAGACGCGGTCGCGCTCGTGGTCCTGGGCCTTCTTGAACTCGCCGTCCTGCGCGGCCTTCGCCCAGTCCTTGGTGAAGTTCGGGTCGAGGCCGGCGTGTGAGTCGCTGCCGTTCACCCGGCGCAGCGCCGGAAGGTACTTGGCGAGCACGTTGCCCGGTTTGACCTGCGTGTAGTACTCGACGAGGTCGAGCATGTCGCCGGTGCCGGAACAGAAGCCGATGATGCCGGCGGTGTAGCCGCGCTCGTCGCCTATGTCCTCGATGTACTTGTACTGCGCCTTCCAGTCCAGCGAGGAGTTCTCGGCGCTGGAGACGATCTGCATGGCGATCTCCTTCTTCGCCGGGTCGTCGAGGCCGGTGGCGGCGGCCGCCGGGGCTGCCGGGGCCGCGTGTGCGGCGGCGGATGCGGCCGTCGCGGGGGCGGCCGTCGCATGAGCGGCGATCGGGGCGGCGAGGAGCGCCGTCCCGAGGAGCGCTCCGAACGCCATCGTCTTGCGCTGAGGAGTGAACACAAGGCCTCCGTAGGGGGGTTGAGGCTTTCCGATTCCGTTAGGAAACTTTCCTACCAGACATTCGGAGCGGGGAACACCCCTCCGGCCGGGGCGGCGGCTTTGGATCATTGACCAGGCCGGGAGCGCGCGACCGGAGGCTTTTCCGTGTCCGAAACCAGTCGCCCGGGCGGTGCGCCGGTTGTTTGACTGGCGGCACGCTCCGAAGGCGGTCCGGCACGGCGTTTGCGGCTCTCTCGCCCTGCCGGCGGCCCCCGGAGCCGAGGGAGGTGTCCCCGCGCGCCGACAGCGGTGTACGGCGCGCGGGGCCCTGGCATATGCGGCTCCAGATCCGGCATCCTTACGCATATGCGGCCGCTGGCGGCCGTCTGAGCCCGCAAGCGAGGGTGGAGGCCCCGATGGCCGTAGTCGTGATCGGTGAACCCGCGTCGCAGCCGGGCGGCGCGCTCCCCCCGGCGGTGACCGCCGCCTTCGAGGCCGTCGGGCTGCGGACGCACCTGTGCCGCCCCGGCGACGGCGACCCCCTTCCGGCCACGCTCACCGGCGCCGACGCGCTCGTCCTGGCCTGCGCCGGGCCCGAGGCGTTGCCGCTGCTCCGCGCGGCCCTGGCCGCCGAGGTCCCGGTGCTGGCGCTGGGCGGCGGGGCGCCGTTGCTGGACCGGGCCGCGGCGCAGCCCCCGCCCCTGCCCGCGGCGGCGGGCGCCGACCCGCTGCGCGGGGCCGGGGAGGCCGCGTACGGCCACGGCTTCCGGAGGCTCGGCGGGAGCGCCTGGGTGCTGCCGGGCCCGCTCGGGGACCCGGCCGGCGCCGCCCCGCTCCACCGGTTCGCCGCGCTCGCGGCCGCCCGGGCCGAACACACCGCCACCCGCGCCTTCTTCACCCCGCGCGCCGACGCCTGGGAGGAGCGGTTCGCCTACCAGGCCCCGGCCTACGAGGCCGCCGTCGCCCGGATGCGGCTGTCGCCCGGGCAGACGGTCCTGGACCTCGGCTGCGGCAGCGGCCGCGCCCTGCCCGCGCTGCGCGCGGGGGTCGGCGCCGCCGGCACGGTGCTCGGCGTGGACCTGACCCCGGCCATGCTCACGGCCGCCGCCCGCGCGGGCCGGCGGGGCCCGGCCGGGCTGCTGGTGGCGGACTGCGGCCGGCTCCCGCTGCCGGCCGGCGCGGTGCACGGGATCTTCGCCGCCGGGCTGCTCGACCACCTGCCGCAGCCGCGTACCGCGTTGACCGAGTGGGCCCGGGTCAGCGCCCCCGGCGCGGAACTGCTGCTGTTCCACCCCTCGGGCCGTGCCGAACGGGCCGCCCGGCACGGCCGTCCCGTCAGCCCCGACGACCCGCTCGCCGAGCCGAACCTGCGCCCGGCGCTGGACGCGACGGGCTGGCGGCTGGCCGAGTACGAGGACGCGGTCACCCACTTCGTGGCCCGCGCCCGGCGGTCGGGCGGGCCGGCCAGCGCGCACGGCGCGGACCGGGCCGACAAGGCAGACAAGGCCGACGCCCGCCGGAGGGTTCAGAGCCAGCCGTTGCGGCGGAAGCCCCGGTGGATGACGTAGCAGATGACGGCCATGACGACGAGGACGGCCGGGTACCCGTAGGTCCAGTGGAGTTCCGGCATGTGGTCGAAGTTCATGCCGTAGACGCCGCAGACCATCGTCGGCACGGCGACGATCGCGGCCCACGCCGTGATCTTGCGCATGTCCTCGTTCTGGGCGACGGTCACCTGCGCGAGGTGCGCCTGGAGGATCGAGTCGAGCAGCGCGTCGTACGCGCCGATCTGCTCCGTGGCGCGGGTCAGGTGGTCCGCGACGTCGCGGAAGTACGTACGGATCTCCGGCGGGATGACCGGTATCGGCTGCGTGGCCAGCTGCTGGAGCGGCCGGGCCAGCGGGGCCACCGCCCGGCGCAGTTCCAGGAGTTCGCGCTTGAGCTGGTAGATCCGGCCGGCGTCACCGCGGCCGCCGTACTCGCTGAACACGGCGGTCTCGACGGCGTCTATGTCGTTCTGCACGGCGTCCGTGACGGCCATGTAGTCGTCCACGACGTGGTCGGCCATCGCGTGCAGCACGGCGGCCGGTCCCTTGGCGAGCTGCTCCGGCGAGGCTTCGAGTTCCTCACGGACCGGGCCGAGGGTGCCGCGGCCGCCGTGCCGGATCGTGATGACGAAGTCCTCGCCGATGAAGGCCATCAGCTCGCCGGTCTCCACCACCTCGCTGGTCGCCGTCAGCTCCTCGTGCTCGACGTAGCGGACGGTCTTGAAGACGGAGAACAGGGTGTCGTCGTAGCGCTCCGCCTTCGGCCGCTGGTGTGCGTTGACCGCGTCCTCGACGGCGAGCGGGTGCAGCCCGAACAGCGCGGCGAGCCCGGCGATCTCCTCCTGCGAGGGCTCGTGCAGGCCGATCCAGACGAACCCCTCACCCGTCTTGCGGACCCTGCGCAGGGCTTCCTCGACCTCGGCGCAGCCCTCCTGCCGTACGCCCTCGTGGTAGACCACGCAGTTGACCACCGCGCTGCCGAGCGGGGAACGGGCCGGGTGGCTGAGGTCGACGGCCCGCCGGTAGCCGCGGCTCACGGCCCGGCGGAGATTGCTGAACATGGACAACGCGGTATTCCCTTCGGCGGATCACCGGCCAGTGTGCCACCGCCGCCGATCCGCCCCCGCCAGGCGGGTCGGGCGACAGCCCCGCGAGCCCGGCATGATCCGAAGGACAGGCCCTAGCCGCGTCGCCCGGTCCGGGACGCGCGGGCCGCCGAGAAGGCCGCCACGAGGAAGAACGCCACGCCGACGAGCCCGCAGAGCATGCCCGCCGCCGAGAGGACGAGGACCACACCGGTCCCCGCGTCCAGGATCCGCGGCACCGCGTTGAGCGGCGCGGGGAGCCAGAAACCGATCATCGCCAGCGCCAACCAGCGCGGTTCGGCGACCCGTGCGCGCAGCCGGGCGGGTGTGCGCCCGGTCAGGACGAGCAGCGGCAACGGCAGCAGAAGCAGCGAGATGAAGACCAGTCCCACGGCGTGGAACAGCGCGTTTCCGTTCATCGGTCCCCTCCGGTGCGAGAGGTCAGACTAGCCCGCACGACGCTGACGCGTTCATGCCGCCCCCGCGCCCGTCCGTTACGCGGGCCTCGCGAGCGGCGCCGCCCCGAAGGACACGTCGAAGCGGTCGCACCAGATGGCGACGCTGGTGTACTCGGACACGTTCAGCCCGGCCGGGATCTCGTAGTTCTGGTCGCCCTTGTTGCCCTTGAGCTTGCCCAGGCTGACGTACTTGCCGTCGTCGAAGACGCGCCAGCCGGCCACGCCCTCCTTGACCGGGGCGTCGGTCAGCCACACCCGCAGGTCGGGGCCGTTGCTGGTGTCGAGGTTCTCCAGGCGCAGGGTGTAAGAGCCGTCGCCGAGGCGGATCACCTTCGCGGTGCCGGAGGTGGTGTGCTCATGGCTGATCAGCGACCCCTCGGCCACGGTACGGGGCGCCTGCGCCGCCGGCCCGGCGGCCGCGGGCGCCGAGGCGCCCGGCAGGGCCTCCGTCACGGTCGCGTCCTGCCACAGCTTCCACGGCTGGAACCAGTACGTCCCGACTCCCAGCACGACCACGGCCGTACCCAGCAGCGCCCACCGCCACCTGCCCCGCACCCACACCACGACGACCATCCCCATTTCACACGTGCTCGCACCGGCCGCGCCGGCGTCACCCCATCCAACCCCCTGCGGCCGCCCTCCCCCACCCCCGAACCGATGACGAAACCCTTACGTCGCTCCGGGGGCGCGGCGCGTCAGGGGCGGTCGACGAAGACGCTGGTCGACTTCACCCGCGCCGTGGCCCGCGCGCCCACGGCCAGGCCGAGTTCCTCGACCGCCTCCCGCGTCAGCAGCGACACGATGCGGTGCGGCCCCGCCTGGATCTCCACCTGGGCGTCGACCGTGCCGAGCTTCACGGCGGTGACGATCCCGGGGAAGGCGTTGCGCGCCGAGGTGTACGGGGCGTCGCCCTCGCCCTCCGCGCCCTCCTGCGCGGCCTGGACGCAGAACGCCGCCAGGTCGGGCCCGTCGACCATCCGCCGGGCGCCTTCCCGACGGGTCGGGAACCGCTCCGCGTCGGCCCAGCGCCGGGCCGTGTCAACGCTGACGCCGAGCAGCCGCGCCGCCTGGCCGATCGTGTAGGACTCCATACCGGAAAGCCTAGCTCCGCATCCATCCGCGGCAGACGGCCTACACGTTGAGCGCGGCCACCTGGAGCGCCTCGACGGCCGCCCGGATCGAGGGCCGGCGGTCCGCGTCGGCGCGCCAGACGACGTACACGTGGCGGCGCACCGCGTCGCACACCGGCAGCAGCCGGACCCCCGCCGGGACCGGGCCGCGCCCGAGCCGGGGCGTCACGCACACCCCGAGCGCGGCCTCGACGAAGGCCAGCTGGGTGTGGTGCTCCTCGGCGATGTGCGCGATGCGCGGCTCGATGCCGGTGCCGCGCAGGGTGTAGACGAGCCACTCGTGGCAGAACTGGCCCTCGTTCCAGGAGATCCAGTCGTCCTCGGCGAATTCGGCGAGGCTGATCCGGTCGCGGTCGGCCAGCCGGTGGCCGGTCGGCACCGCGATGTCGCAGGAGTCTTCGAGCAGGTGCGCCCGCGTCAGCTCCGCCGGCACCGGCATCCGCTTGTTGTGCCAGTCGATGGCGAGGGCCAGGTCGAGGTCCCCGCGGACGACGGCCGCCATGCTCTCCTCCGGCTCCTGCTCCCGTACGAAGGACCGCAGTTCGGGGTGCGCGGCGCGCAGCGCGGTCAGCGCCCCGGGCAGCAGCCCGCGCATGGCGGTCGGGAAGGCCCCGATCCTCAACTCACCTACGGCACAACCCCGTTGGGCCTCCACATCGGCCTGGGCCAGCTCCACCTGGGAGAGGATCCGGGCCGCGTGATCGGCGAGCAGCCGCCCGGCGTCGGTGAGCCGGACGCCGCGCCCGTTCTTGGCGAGCAGCGGCTGGCCGATCTCCCGTTCCAGCTTGGCCATCTGCTGGGACACGGCGGAGGTGGTGACGTGGAGGCCATCCGCCGCGCCGCTGACCGAGCCGTGGCGGGCGAGGGCGTCGAGGGTGCGCAGCCGCTCCAGGTTCAACATGTAAGCGATGCTACGTCGTCCCCGCCAAGAAGTCTCGCTTGTTCTACGAGGTTGAACACCGCAAAGTTAGCTCCATGAGCGCACCCGCCACCCCACGCCCCACCCTCTCCACTCCGGCCGCCACCGCCACCCCCGCCGCCGCCATCACCACCCGGCCCACCGGTCTGGACTGGCGGCTGCGCTTCGCGCTCCTCTCGGTCATCTGGGGCTTCAGCTTCCTCCTGATCAAGGTCGGCACCGAGGCGTACGCACCGTTCCAAGTCGCCCTCGGCCGGGTCTTCTTCGGCGCGCTCGCCCTGCTGACCGTGCTCCTGGTCCGCCGCGAGGGCCTGCCGCGCGGCCGGCGCACCTGGGCCCACCTCACGGTGGCGGCGCTGCTCCTGAACACCGCCCCGTTCTCGCTGTTCGCGTACGCGGAGCTCAGCATCCCGTCGAGCCTGGCGGGCATCTGCAACGCGACCTCGCCGCTGTGGGGCATGGCGCTGTCGCTGGTCGCGCTGTCCGAGGACCGGCCGACGCGGCGCCGCTTCGCCGGCCTGGGCCTGGGCTTCCTCGGGGTGCTGACGGTGCTCGGCGCCTGGCAGGGCTTCTCCGGCGTGGACGCCAAGGGCACCGCGCTGGCCCTGCTGGCCTCGCTCTGCTACCCGATCGGCTGGATCTACGTCCGCCGCACGCTGGCGTCGACGCCGGGCTCGCCGGTGGCACTGACCGGCGCCCAGCTGCTGGTCTCCACGCTCCAACTGCTCCTGGTCAGCTCGCTCTTCACCTCGGCCCCGACCTCGTTCCCGCTGTGGCCCACCCTGTCGGTGATCGCCCTGGGCGCGCTGGGCACGGGCATGGCCCTGCAGATGCAGTACGGCCTGGTGACCGAGGTCGGCCCGACGACCGCCCAGATGGTCACGTACTTCATCCCGGTGATCGCCACCACGGCGGGCGTCGCCCTCCTCGGCGAACAGCTCCACTGGAACACCCCGGTCGGCGCGGCCATCGTCCTCACCGGCGCCGCCCTCACCCAAGCCCGCCGCGAATCCAGCCCCGCCGACGCCTGAGGCGGTGGGCGCGGGGGCGGAGCCCCGACGACGGCGGCGCACCGCCCCCGCGCCCACCGCCCCGCCCTCAGCCCACCCGCCCCCCGCCCACCGGCCCCACGGCGGAGCCCACCGCGTCCGCGAGCTGCTCGATCTCCCCCGCCCCGACCCCGGACACCGTGATCCGGATCCCGGGCCCGGAGTCCACCCGGAACCTCGCCCCGGGCGCCACCGCCCATCCGGCGGCCAGCAGTCGCGTCACCGCCCCCGTCTCGTCCCCCACCGGCACCCACACGTTCATCCCGCTCCGCCCGTACGCCGCGACCCCCCGCCGCGCCAGCGCCGCGACCAGCCCGTCCCGCCGCTCCCCGTACGAGCGCGCCACCGCCGCCCGGTCCACGGCCCCCGATTCCCACAGCTCCACCACCACGTCCTGGAGGAGCCGGCTCACCCACCCCGGGCCCAGCCGCTGCCGCCCCCGCACCCGGTCCATCGTCACGGCGTCCCCCGTCAGCACCGCCACCCGCAGGTCCGGCCCGTACGCCTTGGCCGCGGAGCGGACCAGCGCCCAGTGCCGGGTCACGCCGCCCAGGGAGCACAGCGGCAGGTCGACGATGCCGTGCCCGTGGTCGTCGTCGACCACCAGCGTCTGCGGGTACCGCTCCAGCAGCGCCCGCAGCTCCCCGGCCCGGCCCGCGCCGACCGCCGCGCCGGTCGGGTTCTGGGCCCGCGCCGTCACCACCAGGGCCCGCGCCCCCTCGGCCAGCGCCCGCGCCACCGCCTCGACGACCGGCCCGTCGTCGTCCACGGCGACCGGCAGCACCCGTAGCCCCAGCGCGGCCGCCAGGTCCAGCACGCTCCCCCAGCCCGGATCCTCGACCGCCACCGCGTCCCCCGGCCTCAGGTGCGCGACCAGCACCCGCTCGATCCCGTCGAGCGCCCCCGAGGTCACGCCCACCGGCCCGGCCGGCACCCCGTCCGCGTCGAAATCGGCCCGGGCCCGCCGCGCCAGCTCAGGGGCCACCGGGTCGGCCCCGTACAGCACCGGCTCCCGCGCGCAGCGCCGCGCGGCCGCGGCCAGGGCCCCGTCCAGCGAGGGCAGCAGCGACACGTCGGGATTGCCCGCCGCGAGGTCCCGTACGCCCTCCGGCACCGGCATCCGCAGCGCGTCGCGCGGAGCGCTGGCCGGCCGCGCCCGGACCCGGCTGCCACGCCGCCCGTTCGTCTCGATGACCCCGCGTTCCCGCAGGGTCCGGTACGCGGCGGCGACGGTGTTCGGGTTCACCCCGAGCTCTACGGCCAGCTCCCGCATGGGCGGCAGCAGCGCTCCGGGCGCGAGCGCGCCCGATCCCACGCCCGCTTCGACACTGGCCGCGATGTCCGATGCGCGGCGCCCAACGATCCGATAGTCTCCTAGCACAAAGACAAGTATGCACTAGTACAACGGAGTCCGCCATGGCCTCGACGACCGAGACGACGAACGCGCGACGGGCGACAACGCCCGGCACCGCCTACGAGCCCACCGACCGCACGGTCCCCAGCCGCTCCCGCGAGCGGGCGCGCTACGACCGCGAGACGGTGCACTCGATACTCGACCAGGCCTACCTCTGCCACCTCGGTTTCATCCGCGACGGAGCGCCGGTGGTCCTCCCGACCCTCTTCGGCCGGGTCGGCGAGCGCCTCTACCTCCACGGCTCCACCGGCTCCCGCCCCCTCCTCGCCACCGCCAAGGCCGATCCGGGCCTGCCCGTGTGCGTGACGGTGACGCACGTCGACGGCCTGGTGCTGGCCCGCTCGGCCTTCCACCACTCGCTCAACTACCGCTCGGTCGTCGTGCACGGCACCGCCCACCAGGTCACGGACGAGGCCGAGCGCCGGATGGCCCTGAACGCCCTGGTCGACCAGGTCGTGCCGGGCCGCTCGGCCGACTCCCGGCCCGCCGACGCCAAGGAGCTCGCGGCCACCGCCGTGATCCGGCTGGACCTCACCGAGGTGTCCGCGAAGGTCCGTACCGGCGGGCCGAACGACGACCCCGAGGACCTGGACCTGCCGTTCTGGTCGGGCGTGGTCCCGGTCGCCCCGGCGTACGGAACCCCGGTCCCGGCCGCCGACCTGGCCCCCGGCATCGCCGCCCCGGACTACCTCGCGGCGCTCTGAACCGCCCGGGCGGGCCGTACCCGCGGCCCGTCCACCGGGCGCCGCGCCTCGGCGGCGATCAGCGCGCCCACCGCGGTCAGCAGCAGTACGGTGCCCAGCACCACGGCACCGGTCAGCCGCTCCCCCAGCAGCAGGACGGCGATCACGGCCGCGCTCACCGGCTCGATCAGCATGATCACGGACACCGTGGCGGCCCGCACCGAGGCGGCTCCGGTGAAGTAGAGCGCGTACGCCAGGGCCGTCGGCACGGTGGCGACGTACACCAGCAGCCAGACCACCCTCCCGAGCTCGACGGTGTGCGGAAGCAGCCCCTCCACCACCGCGAACGGCAGCAGGCACACCGCGCCCACCGCGGTCGACCACACCGTGGTGACCAGCGGGTCCCCGCCCGCCCCGCGCTGCCCGAGCCAGCGCGCCCGCAGGGTCATCCCCGCGTATCCGGCGGCCGACAGCAACGCCCACCCCACCCCGAGGGGCCGCACCTCGCCGCCCCCGCTGCCCAGCACCAGCACGGCCAGCCCGGCGAGGGCCCCGCTGACGGCGACGACCCCGCCCGTACCGAGCCGCTCACCCATCCAGCGCCGCGCCCCGAGCGCGATCAGCACCGGCCCGGCGCCCAGGGTCACCACGGTCCCGACCGCGAGGCCGGTCTCCTGCACGGCGGCGAAGTAGGCGGCCTGGAACAGGGTGAACATCAACCCCGTGGTGACCAGCGAACCCACCGAAGGCCGCACCGCCCGCCGCGGCCGACGGCGTACGGCGAGCACCCCGAGCAGCACCACCAGCCCGCCGGCGCAGCGCCAGAAGGTGAGGGAGAGCGGCCCGAGGTCACTGGCCAGGAAGAGCAGGGAAGCCGCCGCTCCGGCGGTGCCCCAGGCCGTACCGGCGATGACGAGGTACAGCAGACTGCGCCCGGAAGAAGCGGGCGATTGGTTCAACACGTGTGTCTCCGCGCATGCGTGAGGGATGAGAAAGAGGAGTCATCGCATCGCGGGCAGCGCCAACCCGCCCGGGAACGCCCGGGCCTGGGTCTCGTACGAGGGGGCCTGCCGCCCGCGCTAGGCGGCGGGAGGCGGAAGCACGGTCAAACGCATGATCGCCACCCTACGGCCTCCCCGCCACCCGGACCAGCCCAAGCCCCCACCGGACCCTCTCCTCGCAGGTCACGCCGGTACGCGAGCCCCCACCAACCGACGCCCGGCAACGGACCGGACGACCACCGGCCCCTCCCCGCAGGTCAGGCTCGAACATCAACCACGAAGCACCCGACACCCGGCAACGGACTGGACGACCACCGGCCCCTCCCCGCAGGTCAGGCTTGAACATCAACCACGAAGCACCCGACACCCGGCAACAGACAGGACGACCACCGGCCCCTCCCCGCAGGTCACGCTTGAACACCAACCACCAAGCACCCGACACCCGGCAACAGACAGGACGACCCACCCCCCTAGGCCTGCGCTTGCACCCGATCCAGCACGGCCGACTCACCAGGCCCACCAGACCCACCCGACTTACCCGGCTCGGCCGACTCACCCGGCTCCACCACCCCCACCAGCTCCACAGGACCCCCCGGTCCCCCCGCACCACCGGACCGCGAGGACTGGGCGATGAACGCCCCGCCCAGCACCAGCCCACCGCCCACGATCTGCCAGGTCGAGAGGTGCTCGCCCAGCAGCACCCACGCCAGCACCGTCGCGATGACCGCCTCCAGGCAGGCCACCACCCCGGCCACCTGCGGCGAGAGCCTGCGCACCGAGACCACCCCGGTCAGGTACGCGAAGACGGTGGCGATCAGCACCACCCAGGCCAGCAGCACCCCCGCGGGCACCGAAAGGCCGCCCATCGCGGCCCGCCCGCCCAGCACCTGCCAGTCGATCTCCCAGGGCCGGGCGATCACGGTCATCACCAGCGTGCCGACGATCATTCCGTACGCGATCACGCCGAGCGGGTCGGGGACGTCGTCCCCGTCGGCGCCCTGGTCGGCGAAGACGAAGTAGCAGGCCTGGCAGCAGGCGGCGGCGAGGCCGAGCAGCACGCCGAGCGGGTCCAGGCTCAGCCCGGCCCAGATCTCCACCACGCACGCCAGGCCCACGACGGCCACCGCCGCCCCGGCCGCGGCCGCCCGCGTGACGGGCTTGCGCTGGACGAACCGGATGTAGCCGAGCAGCAGGGCCGGGCCCAGGTACTCCAGCAGCAGGGCCACGCCCACGGGGATCCGGGACAGGGAGGCGAAGTAGAAGGCCTGCACACCGGCGACGGCGACGAGCCCGAAGCCGGCCAGCAGCAGCGGTTTGCGGCGGACCAGATCGCGGTGGCGCCAGGCCAGCGGGGACAGCACGAGAGCCGCCCCGGCCACCCTGAGCCACACCATGTGCAGCGGGTCCAGCCCCGCCTCGATCAGCGGCTTCGCCGCGACTCCCGAACCACCGAACGCACACGCCGAGACGAGGGCGAGGCCCAGTCCGGCGTTCTTCCCTGACGCTTGCATCCGGCCATCATGACAGGACCGGTCAGCACCGTCACGGGCGTGACACCTGTTGAGACGGACTCGATACCGCCCTGACCGGCGGACACGGGCCCGGCGCATTTCTGACAGGTCGTCAGTATTGAATGTTCCGGCCCCCGGGGCTACGTTCCGCCGCACGTACCCGACGAGAAGGGGTGGCCGCATGGCCGAAGTCACCGCGGAATCACGCATCGAGGCGCCCGCCGCGAAGCTCTGGGCCCAGCTGACGGACTGGTCGGCGTACGGCCAGTGGAGCATGACCCACACCAATTTCCCCAAGGGCGGCCCCGAGACCCTCGCGGTGGGAGCCACCTTCGAGGAGAACATGAAGATGATGGGCTTCCCGGCCGAGGTCGCCTGGACCGTCTCGGAGCTGGAGAGCGAGCGCCGCTTCGCCATCACGGGCAAGGGCCCGATGGGCGTCGCCATCCTCACCCGGTACACCCTGATCCCCGACGGCGAGGCCACGACGGTCCGCATCGACGGGGAGTTCAACGGGGCCGCCGTCTCCCTGATGGCGGGCAAGCTCAAGGACTCGGCCACCGCCGCGCTGAACGAATCGCTCCGCAAGCTCGCCGGCCTGGTCACCTAACGCCGGACCACCACCGCCACCGCCATCGCCACCACCGCCACCACGGCCCCTCCATACGCCGACGCGCCCCGCGAGAATCCTCGCGGGGCGCGTCGCGCAAATGACCTCCGGCCGGCTCAGTGCTCGTCGGCCAGGATCAGATAGAGCTTCTTGCGGGCGTCGTTGATGACGGCGACGGCCTTGTCGCGCTGCTCGGGCGAGCCGGTCTTCCAGACCTGGCCGAAGGCCTCCATCAGGCCGATGCCGGCCGTCCGGATCTCGCTCATCGCCTCGCGGTCGAAGCCGCGGCCGGCGTCGTCCCAGGGGGCGGCGGAGCCCGACTCAGCCTCGGTGCGGCCGGCGTCGGTGAGCGTGAACAGCTTCTTGCCGCCCTCGCTCTCGCTGGTGATCAGCCCCTCGTCCTCCAGCAGCTGGAGGGTCGGGTACACCGAGCCCGGGCTGGGCTTCCAGGTCCCGCCGCTGCGCTCGCCGATCTCCTGGATCATCTCGTAGCCGTGCATCGGCCGGTCGGCGAGCAGCGCCAGGATCGAGGCGCGTACGTCACCGCGCCGGGCCCGGCCCCGCGGTCCGCCGCGGCCGCCGCGACCACCCCAGGGCCCGCCACCGAAGCCGGGCCCGAACGGCCCGAAGGCGGCGCGCCGCCCCTGGAACTCCTCCCGACGGTCCGGCCCGCAGTGACCGTGACCCCGTCCGTGTTCATGTCCGTGTCCGTGTCCGTGTGAACGCATGGCTGCGCTCCTCTCGTCATTCGTCGTGGATCAAGACCTTCGTCGGCGTTCCCTCACTCCGACATCTCCACTATCACTGATCGATCGCGATGCGTCAACGATATATCGGAAACTCTTCGACGATAGAGCCATCCACACTCGATTGGCCTTTGTCGACGATCAAGGAGCCCTCCTACCGTCGGGGCATGCGCCTCCGAATCGTCGACGCCTTCACCGACCGCCCGTTCGCCGGGAACCCCGCCGGGGTCCTGCTCCTCGACGACGGGTTTCCCCCGGACCCCTGGATGCGGCGGGTCGCCGCCGAGGTGAACCTCTCCGAGACGGCCTTCGCCCACCCGCTGCCACCCGGCGGCGACGCCGACTGGGCGCTGCGCTGGTTCACCCCGGCCGCCGAGGTGGACATGTGCGGCCACGCCACCCTCGCCACCGCCCACGTACTGGCGTCGACCGGTCTCGCCACCGGGCCCGTCCGCTTCGAGGCACGCTGCGGGATCCTCACGGCGGACGCCGCCGAGGACGGTGCGATCACCCTGGACTTCCCGACGTCCGCACTGACGCGGGTCGAGCCGGCTCCGGAGGTGAGCGCCGCGCTCGGCGCGGCGATCCGCTCGGTCCACGACACGTCCGAGCACGTCGGCGACCTGGTGGTCGAGCTGACGGACGAGCGGACCGTACGGGAACTCGCCCCGGACCTGCACGCCCTGCGCGGCTACGCCCGCCGCGGGATCATCGTCACCGCGCCCGCCGAGGACCGCTCGCGCGGGTACGACTTCGTCTCGCGCGGCTTCTTCCCGGCCGTAGGCATCGACGAGGACCCCGTCACCGGCAGCGCCCACACCGCCCTGGCACCGTTCTGGGCCGCGCGCCTGGGCCGTACGGAACTCGTCGGCCTCCAGGGCGGCATCCGTCAGGGCCTCGTCACCGTCCGCCTCCGCGGCGACCGCACCCTGCTGACGGGCCACGCGGTCACCGTCATCGACGGCGACCTCCTCGCCCGCCCCTGATCCGGCGGCGCAGCCAAGCCCCTGGAACAAGGGGAACAGAGAGGCAGAGGGGCAGAGGGACAGGGGCTCAGGGCGTACGGGAATCAGGGCGTCGGCAGCCAGCCCACCTTGCCCGCGAGCAGGGCGTACCCGCCGAAGGCGACGATGTCGAGCAGCGCGTGCGCGACGACCAGCGGTGCCACCCGGCCCCAGCGGCGGTAGGCGAGGACGAAGACCACGCCCATCACCATGTTGCCGATGAAGCCGCCGATGCCCTGGTACAGGTGGTACGAGCCGCGCAGCGCCGAGCTGGCCAGCAGCGCGGCCATCGGGGACCAGCCCAGCTGTCCCAGCCTGCGCAGCAGGTAGGCCAGCACGATGACCTCCTCCACCACGGCGTTCTGCAGCGCGGAGAGGATCAGTACCGGGAACTTCCACCACACGTCCGGCAGCGCCTCCGGCACCACCGTCAGGTTGAACCCGCCGGCCCGCGCCGCCAGGTAGAACGCCAGGCCCGCGCTCCCGATCCCGGCGGCGACCATCGCACCCCGGCCCAGGTCCCACAGCGGCCGGGTCCGGTCGAAGCCCAGCACCCGCAGTCCGGGGGCGCCCTCCCGGGTCAGCAGATGGGCCACCAGCAGCACCGGCACCAACGCGCTCGCGATGCCGAACAGCTGCCAGGCGAGGTCCAGCCAGGGCCGGCCGGGGGCGTACGAGCCGTTGAGCGTGGCGGCCTGGTCCTTGAGGCCGCCCGGCTTGGTGAGCGAACCGATGAAGCTGATCAGCGCCGAGACGCCGCTCGCGCCCAGCGACAGCGCCAGCACGAGCAACGTCTCGTTCCGCAGGAGCCCGCGGTCCTGCCCGCCCAGTTCCCCGGCCACCGGCTCCGACTCCGACTCCGTCCGCACGCCCGACTCCCGTCCCGCCAACCCGCGGCGCTGACCGCCCCGACCACCCCATACTGCCTCGTCGGCCGGAGAACGGGATCACCGGACGACCGGGGAGGGCCACGGCACACGATCCGCGCGGGCTCAGCGCCCCGTCGGTATCGAGGCGCTCACCTCCTCCTCCGTGATCCCGACGGGCCAGGTGTGCACGGGGTCGCCCTTGTGCATCAGCTCGCTGTAGCGCCGGGTGGTGGCGGCCAGCGCCGCGTCCCGCTCCAGTCCGGCCGCGAGCGCCCGGTGGTACGTGCCCACCTGCCAGGTCGCCCCGTTCGCCCGCCGCCGGCACCGCTCCTCGATGATGCCGAGGTAGTGGTCCCGGTCGGCCGGCTCGATGCCCCAGGCGTCCAGCCCGGCCGCCGCCATCGGCAGCAGCTCGTCCAGTACGAGCCGGACCGCGGGCACGCTCGCCAGGCCCCCGCCCCGGCCCCGCCGCGGCCAGCGCAGCCGCGCGTCGATCCCGTACCGGCAGGCCGCGTCGAAGTTGGCCTCCGCCTCCGCGAACGGCAGCCGGGTCCACACCGGGCGCTGCTCGTCGGCGAGGGTCCGTACCAGCCCGTAGTAGAAGGCGGCGTTGGCCACCACGTCGACCACGGTGGGCCCGGCCGGCAGCACCCGGTTCTCCACCCGCAGGTGCGGCACCCCGCCGGCGACCCCGTACACGGGCCGGTTCCACCGGTAGATCGTGCCGTTGTGCAGCACCAGCTCCTGCAAGCTCGGCACCCCGCCCTCGCCGAGCACCCGCAGCGGCTCCTCCTCGTCACAGATGGGCAGCAGGGAGGGGAAGTAGCGGACGTTCTCCGCGAAGAGCTCGTACGCGGAGTCCACCCACCGCTCCCCGAACCAGGTCCGCGGCCGTACCCCCTGCGCCTGGAGCTCGGGCGGCCGGGTGTCGGTGGCCTGGGTGAACAACGGCGGCCGCGACTCCCGCCACAGCTCGCGCCCGAACAGGAACGGCGAGTTGGCACCGACGGCTATCTGTACGGCGGTCACGGCCTGCGCCGCGTTCCACACGTCCGAGAACCGCGCCGGGGTCACCTGGAGGTGCAGTTGTACCGAGGTACAGGCGGCTTCCGGGACGATCGACCCGGAGCTCCAGGTGAGCCGCTCGACCCCGTCGATGTCGAGGGTGAAATCCTCCCCCCGCATCATCAGGATCTGCTCGTTCAGCAGCGAATAGCGGTCCACGGCCGAAAGATTCGCGGTGACCAGGTCGGCGCGCGAGATCGTCGGCAGAATACCGATCATCACCACGCCGGCGTCGATCTCCGACGCCTGCCGGTGGGCATATGCCAAACCGGCGCTCAGTTCTTCGGCGAGCTGGTCGAATACCCGGCCGCCCAGCCGGTGCGGCAGGACGTTCACCTCCAGGTTGAACATTCCGAGTTCGGTCTGGAAATCAGGGCTCGCAATCCGCTCCAGAACCTGGGCATTCACCATGCGCGGCAAACCGTCGGCACCCGCGAGATTCAGCTCGATCTCCAGCCCCATCATGTTCTTCGGGCGATCGAACCTCTTCTCGGCCAGAAGCCGCTCCAGTCCCTCAAGGCACTCGTGAAGCTTCCTCCGATACCGTTGCCGATCGGACAGGTCGAATCCGCCTGCCACGACCTTCTCCCCCATCGAAGTGTCCCTCCTCGACTGGCCCTGGCCCTGGGCACCCAGGCGCGCGTTACGGTCGATGATGCCCCGGCGGGATGATCGATAACTCCCGGGGGGCCTGCGTGGCGGGGAGCGCGCGCCGGTTTGGCCGACGGGCGCCACGGCACATTCACCTGGCAACTCTCCTCGCGCAAATTCCGCGTAGACATTGCCGATTCCGGATAACCGGCGCTTTCCAGCCGAGCCCCCGTCCGGTAACCTCCGAGGTCAGCGCGGGATGTTCACGCGCAACCGGCATGAAACCCCTGGCAGCGGGACCGGTAAACGCCTTGTCGGCAATAGCCGGGACAGCTAGCCGAAACATCACGTGAACACATGTCGTATAAACTCCGCAAACGAGGCAGAGAGTTGGCGCGCGGCCATTGCACCTCAGCCCCCCTCTGGCCCCAGAATGCGACAGCGCCGTCAGAACATTCCCCAGCACCACAGGTCTCCCAAGTGAGAGGCGACCCACCATGCCGCTGCACGTCCCTCCGGCTCCCGCGCCCGCCCTGCGCAGCGTCCTCTCGGCACTCGGTTCCCCCGCGGCCGTCAACGACGCGCACACCCCGGCCCTGCGTGCCCATCAGGGGCCGATGACCGTCGAACTCCCGCTGCCGGTGCACGTCCTCGACCGGTTGCACACCTCCCACCTGGCCGCGGGCGGCCGGCCTCCCCGCACCCGGCTCACCGGATGGCGGTTCCTGATCCGCGGCGGCGACCGCTTCATCGCCGCCGCCGACACCCGGCTGACCCCGGAGGGCTGGGTCTTCTCGCACTTCTTCGAGGGCCCCTACGTCGCCGCCACCGAACGCGCCCTGCGCCAGGCGGAGTCGCTCGGCAGCAACTTCCAGCCGAGACTCCTCTCCGTGCCGGAGCTGTACATGCTGACCCTCTGGCTGCACGGGGCGGTGGGCGCCGACGCCTCCGCCGGGCTGCCCGCCGCCGCGGACCTGCTGGTTCCGCTGGCTCCCGCCCCGCCCGGGATCGCCGCGTACCGGCCGCACCCGGTGTCCGAACTCCTGCCGGTGCTGACGCACCGGCTGACGCCTCCGCTGCCGCCGGAACTGGCCGCCCCCGCCGCCTGACCATCCCTTCCACCCGGACGGCCCATTCGGCCTAGCCCACTCGGGCCCCCGGCTAACCACCCGAAATGACAGGGGAGTTGACTTGAACCGCCCGCACGGGTGATGCGTCATCACTGTATGAGGACAGCTACCGGGAAATCCCTCCGGACACAGTGCCGTAGGGCAACACTGGGACCCTGACCGAACCGAGACAGTGATACGGGGGGCGGCCATGAACAAGGCTTCGAGCCGCAGCAGCCAGACCACACCGCAGCGAAAGAACGCATCCATGTGCAAGCACCAGCCAGCGTGCCCGTCAGCCGACTCCGCCGACCGGGAGGCCGCGCACCCCGTGGCCAATCACCCGGAACAGGGCTGGAGCCTGCTGTGCAATGGTGTCCTGCTCTTCGAGGACACCGGTGAGCTGCTGCCGGACGGCCAGATCATCGCCCCGCACCGCCCGCTCGCGGCGGCGCACGTGGCGAAGGCGGCCTAGCCGACGACAGCCCACCGCGTTCGTGTACGGCGAAGGGGCCGGCCCCGGAGCTGAGCTCCCGGACCGGCCCCTTCGTCATGCCTCGGACTCACCCGTTCGGCGAGCCCGCGGCTCAGTTGTCGTACTCGTCCAGCGGCGGGCAGGAGCAGACCAGGTTCCGGTCACCGAAGGCACCGTCGATGCGGCGCACCGGCGGCCAGTACTTCTCGGTGGCCGTGACACCACCCGGGAAGACGGCCTCGTCGCGGCTGTACGGGTGGTTCCACTCGCCGCCCAGCGCCGCCGCCGTGTGCGGGGCGTTGGCCAGCGGGTTGTCCTCCAGCGGCCACTCGCCGCCCGCGACCCGCTCGATCTCGCCGCGAATGGCGATCATCGCGTCGCAGAAACGGTCGATCTCGGCGAGGTCCTCGGACTCCGTCGGCTCGATCATCAGCGTGCCGGCGACCGGGAAGGACATGGTCGGCGCGTGGAAGCCGTAGTCGATCAGACGCTTGGCGATGTCGTCCACGCTGACGCCCGTGGCCTTCGACAGCGGGCGCAGGTCGATGATGCACTCGTGCGCGACCAGGTTGCCCGGGCCCGTGTACAGCACCGGGTAGTGCGGCTCCAGGCGCTTGGCGATGTAGTTCGCGCCGAGCACCGCCACCTGGGTGGCGCGCTTGAGGCCCTCGCCACCCATCAGGCGGACGTACGACCAGGAGATCGGCAGGATGCCGGCCGAACCCCACGGCGCGGCCGAGATCGGACCGACGCCCGTCTCCGGACCCGCGGTGGGCTGGAGCGGGTGGTTCGGCAGGTACGGGGCCAGGTGGGCCCGGACACCGACCGGGCCGACGCCCGGACCGCCGCCGCCGTGCGGGATGCAGAAGGTCTTGTGCAGGTTCAGGTGCGAGACGTCGCCGCCGAAGTGACCCGGCTTGGCCAGGCCCACCAGGGCGTTGAGGTTGGCGCCGTCCACGTAGACCTGGCCGCCGGCCTCGTGCACCTGCGCGCAGATGTCGGCGACGTGCTCCTCGAACACACCGTGCGTCGAGGGGTAGGTGATCATCAGCACGGCGAGCTCGTCGCGGTGCAGCTCGATCTTGGCGCGCAGGTCGGCCGCGTCCACCTCGCCGTCATCGGCGGTCTTGACGACGACGACCTTCATGCCGGCCATCACGGCGCTGGCGGCGTTGGTGCCGTGCGCGGACGAGGGGATCAGGCAGACGGTGCGCTGCTCGTCGCCGTTCGCGCGGTGGTAGGCGCGCACGGCCAGCAGGCCGGCGAGCTCACCCTGGGAGCCGGCGTTCGGCTGGATCGAGACCTTGTCGTATCCGGTGACCTCGCAGAGACGTTCCTCCAGCTCGGTGATGAGCGTGAGGTAGCCCTCCGCCTGCTCCACCGGGGCGAACGGGTGCAGCTGGCCGAACTCGGGCCAGGTCACCGGCTCCATCTCGGTGGTCGCGTTGAGCTTCATGGTGCAGGAGCCCAGCGGGATCATGCCGCGGTCCAGCGCGTAGTCCTTGTCCGAGAGCTTGCGCAGGTAGCGCAGCATCGCGGTCTCGGAGCGGTGCTGGTGGAACACCGGGTGCGTCAGGTACGCGTCCGAGCGCAGCAGGCCCTCGGGCAGCGACTCCGCGGTGGTCTCGTCGAGCGCCTCGATGTCGGCGGTGACGCCGAAGGCGGCCCAGACGGCCTCGACGTCGGCGCGCAGCGTGGTCTCGTCACAGGCGAGGGAGACCAGGTCGGCGTCGACCTGGTACAGGTTGACCCCGCCCTCGCGGGCGGCGGCGACGACCTCGGCAGCACGGCCCGGAACCCGGGCGGTGATCGTGTCGAAGTACGAGCCGTGGACGATCTCGACCCCGCCGGCCGTCAGACCGGCGGCGATCAGCGTCGCGTAGCGGTGGGTGCGGCGGGCGATCGTCCGCAGGCCGTCGGGGCCGTGGTAGACGGCGTACATGCCGGCCATGACGGCGAGCAGCACCTGCGCGGTACAGATGTTGCTGGTGGCCTTCTCGCGGCGGATGTGCTGCTCGCGGGTCTGGAGCGCCAGGCGGTACGCCTTGTTGCCGTCCGCGTCCACGGAGACGCCGACGAGGCGGCCGGGCAGCGAGCGGGCGTGCTTGTCCTGGACGGCCATGTAGCCGGCGTGCGGTCCGCCGAAGCCCATCGGGACGCCGAAGCGCTGCGTGGTGCCGACGGCGATGTCCGCGCCGAGCTCGCCCGGGGAGGTCAGCAGGGTCAGCGCGAGCAGGTCGGCGGAGACGGCGACGATCGCGCCGAGCCCGTGCGCCTGGTCGATGACCGGCTTGATGTCCCGTACGGCACCGGAGGCGCCCGGGTACTGGACGAGGACGCCGTAGACGCCGCGCTCGGCGATCTCGGCCGGGATGCCGTCGGACAGGTCGGCGACGACGACCTCGATGCCGATCGGCTCGGCGCGGGTCTCGATGACGGCGATGGTCTGCGGCAGCGCGTCGGCGTCGATGAGGAAGACGTTGCCCTTGGCCTTGCCCACCCGGCGGGCCAGGGTCATGGCCTCGGCGGCGGCGGTGCCCTCGTCGAGCAGCGAGGCGCCGGAGGTCGGCAGGCCCGTCAGCTCGGCCACGACGGTCTGGAAGTTCAGCAGCGCTTCGAGGCGGCCCTGCGAGATCTCGGGCTGGTACGGCGTGTACGCCGTGTACCAGGCCGGGTTCTCCATGACGTTGCGCAGGATCACCGGCGGCGTGAAGGTCCCGTAGTAGCCGAGGCCGATCATCGACGACAGCACCTGGTTGCGGTCCGCGAGCTGACGGAGCTCGGCGAGCACCTCGGCCTCGGTCCGCGCGTCGGGCAGGTTCAGCGCCTCGGCGGTCTTGATCACATCCGGTACCGCGGCGGCGGTCAGCTCGTCCAGGGAGCCGTAGCCCACCTGGGCGAGCATCTTCGCCTGCGCCTCGGCATCCGGGCCGATGTGGCGCTGCTCGAAGGGGATGCCTCGCTCCAGCTGAGAGAGCGGAATGCGGTTGGCGGTCATGTACGGAGGCCTCCTGGTCGTACGACCTGCGAGGGGCACCACGGCGCGGGCACCCGGACGGCCTCCCCCTCTGTCATCTGCACCTGAGAGCTTCGCCGGTCCTGTCGGGGGTCGCCCTTGAGGTCCGACTTTCACCGTCGGTGAGGAGCGGCACCGGCATTGCGCTCCCGGTACCCGCCCCTGCTTTCCAGAGTGGCCTCACCACGTGCGGTACGTATGCCTGAGAGATTCCGGGGAGGATTTGCTCCTTCGGCGCCTCCGTCGAACTCACTCGGAGGACTCTCCCGCACAGGGTCGACAGCCGCCACCCAGCCTACCAGCGAGGGTCTGGGGGCTCCCTCAAGTGGCTCTCTTCTCCGATATGCACTTTTGTAGTCGGTACGGAGGAGTTGCGACGAGTGCGACGAGTGCGACGAGTGCGCCGAGTGCGACCAGAAGGAGGGACGGGACCGTGCAGACCGACATCGATCCGCGCAACCTGATCGGCCGCAAGGCGTTCGACCGGAACGGCACCAAGATCGGCACCGTCGACGAGGTGTACCTCGACGACGCCACGGGCGTCCCCGAGTGGGCCGCCGTCCGGACGGGCCTGTTCAGCCGGGACGCGTTCGTACCCCTGGAGCCGAGCGAGATGGTCGGGGACACCCTGCGGGTGCCCTTCGAGCGCTCCCTCATCAGGGACGCCCCCGACTTCGGGGTCGGCCGCCACCTCTCTCCCGAGCAGGAGCTGCAGCTCTACCACCACTACGGCCTGGACGTGGCCCTCCCGAGCGACTTCCGCCGGTCACTGCCGCCGGCCCCCGGCTCCGACCGCGACTTCGGCCACCTGGCGGGCGAGGACGGCTGACTCACTCGGCTCCCGCCGCAGGCCCGTCCCCCACCAGCGGCAGCGGATCGGAAGGCGCCAGCTCCGGATCGTCCACCCGGAACGTACGCACCCGGCCCGGCCCGGACCCGGGCCGCTCGAACCGCACGGTCACCCGCCCCACCCCACTCCCCTGCACCCACCCCGCCCCATAAACGGCATGCCACACATCACTCCCCGCCCCCCACCGTCTCCCCACCCCGACGCCCTCAGCACCCCCGGCGGCCCCAGCAGCCACGGCACCTCCAGACACCCCGGTGCCCCCAGCGCCCCCAGGCACCCCGCCCCCAGCGGCCCCGGCGCCCCCTGCACCCCCAGCGACTCCGGTGCCGCCGGGCACCCCGGCGGCCCCGCCGGCTCTCGGCGCACCGGAAGCGTCGGCCGCGTCGACAGTCCCACCGGCTTCACCGGACCCGGCCCCGGGCGTACCGGCGCTCCTGGGGGCCCCATCTGCCCCGTGCACCTCGGCAGCCGCAGCGGATCCGTCCGGGCCCGCCTCTACGGCCCCATCAGCGCCGGCACTCACCCGCGCACCACCAACACCCCCAACGGGGTCCAGACCGGCCCCAGACGCCCCGACAGCCCCGAGCACCCCGCCAGCCCCAGCGAGCCCGTCCGAGCCGTCGCCCGGGTCCACCCCTGCCGCCCCGGCAACCCCGCCAGTCACCTGCGCACCACCGACACCCCCAACAGGGTCCAGACCGGCCCCAGACGCCCCGACAGCCCCGAGCGCCCCTGCGACCCCAGCGGGCGCGTCCGGGGCGGTGCCCGGGCCCGTCTCCGTGGCACCGCCGGCACCGCTACTCGCCCGCGCGCCCCCGGCATCACCCGCATCACCCGCATCACCGGCACCGGCACCGGCACCGGCGGGGTCCGGGTCGGCGGGGTCCGGACCCGCCACCTCCCCCTCAGCGGCCAGCGCAAAGGCGAAGAGGTCTTCCTGCGTGTAGTCCGCCAGCCCCGACACCCCCACGCCCAGCAGCCGCACCCCGCCCGTGGTGTCCACCGATTCCAGCAGCCGCGCCGCCGCCTCCCGCACCACCGCGACGTCGTCGGTCGGCCCCCGCAGCGTCTCGGACCGGGTCAGCGTCGAGAAGTCGTACCGCCGCACCTTGAGCACGATCGTGCGCCCCGAGTGCCCGGAGTCCCGCAGCCGCCCCACGCACCGGTCCGCGAGCCGCTGCACCTCGTACCGGATCCGGACCCGGTCGTGCAGGTCCACGTCAAAGGTGTCCTCCACGGACACCGACTTCGTGTCCCGCTCCGCGACGACCGGCCGGTCGTCCAGCCCCAGCGCCATCCGGTGCAGGCCCACCCCGTGCGACCGGCCCAGCATCCGGACCAGCTCGTCCTCGCCGGCCTCGGCCAGCTCCCCCACCGTGGTGATCCCGGCCCGCCGCAGGTGCTGCCCGGTCACCGGCCCCACCCCGGGCAGGGTCCGGACGGACATCGGCGCGAGCAGCTCCCGCTCGGTGCCCGGCTCGATCAGCAGCAGCCCGGCCGGCTTGGCCTCCTCGGAGGCCACCTTGGCCAGCATCTTGGACCCCGCCAGCCCCACGGACCCGCTGAGCCCCGTCGCGGCCCGGATGTCGGCCCGCAGCCGCTCCCCCGCGGTCCGGGCCGCCGCCGAGTCGAAGGCGACCCCGCCGGCCTCCAGGTCCACGAACGCCTCGTCCAGGCTGAGGGGCTCCACCAGCGGGGACAGCTCGCGCAGCAGCCCCATGACGATCTCGCTGACCGCCTGGTACAGCCGGAAGCGGGGAATGAGGTACGCGCCGTTCGGGCAGAGCCGCCGCGCCTGGGCCATCGGCATCGCCGAATGCACCCCGAACCGCCTGGCCTCGTACGAGGCGGTGGCGACGACCCCGCGCGGACCGAGCCCGCCGACGATCACGGCCTTGCCGCGCAGGCTCGGCTTCGACGCCTGCTCCACGGAGGCGTAGAAGGCGTCCATGTCCAGATGCAGGATGGTCGGCGCGGCTCTCACCCCACCGATGCTGCCCTACGCCACTGACAACGGCGGGAGCAGCACGGCACGGCCGCCTAGACGGCCCGGTTGCGCCGGGCGGCGAGCTCGTCGGCCGGGTTGTGCCCGACCACCGTCTCCCCGGTGTCGACGCGCTCCCCGTGCAGCTGGGACAGCGTCTTCTCGACGTCGCGCCAGACCACGCCGACGGCGATCCCGAAGATGCCCTGGCCGCCTTGGAGCAGGCTGACCACCTGGTCGGAGGAGGTGCACTCGTACACGGTGGCGCCGTCGCTCATCAGCGTCATGCGCTCAAGGTCGGCGAAGTCGCGGTCGTGCAGGTGCTGCACGGCGGTGCGGATGTTCTGCAGCGCCACCCCGGTGTCCAGGAAGCGCTTGACGATCTTCAGGACGACGACGTCCCGGAAGCTGTACAGCCGCTGCGTGCCCGAGCCGTACGCCGGGCGCACGCTCGGCTCCACCAGCCCGGTCCGCGCCCAGTAGTCGAGCTGCCGGTAGGTGATACCGGCCGCGGCGCACGCCGTGGGTCCCCGGTAGCCGACCTGCTCGGGCGCCGGTTCGCCGCCCGCCGCAGCCACTGGCGTCGACTCCGGCTGACGGCGCGCCGCGCCCGCACCGCCGCGCAGCGGGTACGGCCCAGCCTCACTCCGTACGGGGATGCCCCCGGTCGTACCGTCGCCCGTGATCCTCACGCCGACCCTCCGTCCTTGACCTGCCACCTTGAAGGTAGGCAGTCACCAGGGGTGCGTCAACGATCGCCACACTCGGCACGCCGAGTGATAATCACCCTGAGAGTGGTTTCGCGTGCCCTTTATCGGGGAAAGGCTACTCGAATGGGCTGGTTGTCCACGGTGGACAGCGCGGTCGGCGCGGCCGCCGCGCTCACTGCGGCCCGGTGCCGAAGTCCTCGGGCGAGATCTGGTCGAGGAACTCGCGGAACTTCTCCACCTCGTCCTCCTGCTCGTCCGGAATGGCGATTCCGGCGTCGTCCAGCACGCCGTCACTGCCGTAGATCGGCGTCCCCGTGCGCAGGGCCAGCGCTATGGCATCGGAAGGCCGCGCGCTCACCTCGACCCCGCTGGCGAAGACAAGCTCCGCGTAGAAGACGCCCTCCCGCAGATCCGTGATGCGGACCTCGGTGAGCTCCTCGCCGACCGCCTCCAGCACGTCCTTGAACAGGTCGTGTGTCAGCGGCCGGGCAGGGGCCATGCCCTGCTGCGCGAAGGCAATGGCGGTCGCCTCCCCTGGTCCGATCCAGATGGGGAGGTACCGGTCGCCTCCCACTTCACGCAGGAGCACGATCGGTTGGTTGGAGGGCATTTCCACCCGGACACCCACAACGTCGAGCTCGTTCACACAGCAACCCTAGGACCTGCCCGGCCGGTTTGGGTAGTCGGGCCCGCATCGGACCCTTCCCGGACGCTCCGAGATCAGGACAGCCGGACCCCGAGAGCCGTCTGCACCAAGGCCTCGTGGAGCCGTACGGACAGTCCCGCGAGTTCTTTCAGGGTGGCCTCGGCATGCGCCCTGGTCTGCGGGTTGCGGTGCCGGCGCAGGGGTGCCACGACCTGCTCCACCAGGCCCGCCTCGCGGTCCGCGGCGGCCTTCATCGCCCGCAGGTGGCGCGGCTCCAGCCCGAAACGGCCGAGATCCGCGATCAGCCGGGCCACGGTGACCGCCTCCGCGTCGAATCCGCCGCCGGGCGCCTCGCCCAGCAGCCCGTACGACTCCCACTCCACCAGCTGGGCCTCGTCCACGTCAGCGGCGGCGAGCAGCTCTCCGCGCCCCACCCGGGCCGGTGCGGCCCGCTCCCGGCCCACCTCCCCGTACACGGCGGAAGGGCTGCCCGGGTCCACGGTGTCCGCGTGCGCGGTGGGCGCGGGGATACGGATCTGCTCGCCCCGGGCCAGCGCGTCGAGCTGCTCCCGGATGACCTTCAGCGGCAGGTAGTGGTCGCGCTGCAACCGCAGGACGCGGGCCAGCCGCTCCACGTCGTCCGTGCTGAACTTGCGGTATCCGGAAGGTGTGCGCCGGGGCTCGACGAGCCCCTCCGCCTCCAGGAAACGGATCTTCGAGATCGTGACTTCGGGGAACTCGTCGCGCAGCGTGGCCAGCACCGTGCCGATGCTCACCAGCCGCCCGGCCGAGCCGGAGCTACCGGCGGTGCCACTCATCGGGGCACCGCCGGGCGGGGTACGCAGCATGGGACCTTCCCTCTGGGGGTAACCCCCGGACGGAGTCCGGGGGTGGGTCAGATGCCCCGCAGGCTCGCGTAGAAGACCAGCCGGTACTTGCCGATCTGAACCTCGTCACCGTTGTGCAGGGCGACGGAGTCGATCGGCTCACGGTTCACGTACGTGCCGTTGAGGCTGCCCACGTCGGAGACGGTGAAGCCACCGTCCTGGCTCCTGCGGAACTCGACATGCCGCCGGGAGACGGTGACGTCGTCCAGGAAGATGTCGCTCTGCGGGTGCCGGCCCGCCGTGGTCAGCTCGCCGTCCAGCAGGAAGCGGCTGCCGGAGTTGGGACCGCGCCGCACGATGAGCAGAGCGGAACCCGGAGGCAGTGCTTCCACCGCGGCCTGGGCCTCGGGGGACAGTGAGGACGAACCGTGCGGTTGTCCCGACACCTCGGCCTCGTAGGCCTCCAGGCCCGAGATCGAGATGGTGGACGTGGTCTCCGAGGCACGCTCCGGCGTCAGACCCGGCCGCAGCGGCGCCCCGCAGTTGGAGCAGAACCGGCTGGCCGCATCGCTGCGGTGGCCACACCTGCTACAAACCTGCTCGGCCGACATGGACGGCTCCTCGCGCCGCGGCTGCCCCGCGGAGGCATTGGTGGCATACGGGTCGGAGGCAAACCCTCCACCCGAACTTGAGGTTGATGGTTCACCGAAACCTATGCGGCCGGTACCGGCAGGGTCAACAGCCGACGCGCCCTGCGCGCCCGAAACATCACCGCGGCCCGCGACCTCGTCGCGGAAGAGCGGCCGGTCGCCCTGCCCTTCCACGTCTCCATGACCGGCGCGGTGCCTGGATCCACCGCTTTCCTCGCGGTTCTTCTTGCCGAACAACTTCTCAAACAACTTCACGGGCGATTCCCCTTGACCGAAACAGACCCGCCCGTGGGGCAGGACGAACTCCGAATGCACACACCTGCCGACCCGGACACACTCACAACGTCCGTAACCACCAGACAGTTTCCACCACGCACCGCGGCTTCGGTGCGCCGACCCCCCGCAGGCCTCGACCCGCGTGAGCTCCATCTTCCGCCCCGCCTCACGGCGATGACGACCGAGCGTAGTCAGGCTGCTCCGCAGCCCGCAAGGCGTCCACAACGATCTTCGCCGACCGTGTGACGGCCACGCCCGCCTGCTCCTTCTCCAGCGTCTGCACGACACCGCCGGGAATGTTGAGCGCCGGCTCCAGATCCTGCGGCTTCCCGATCACCTTGAATTCGTAGGGTTGTGAGATCTTCTTACCGTCGATCCCGATCCCTCCGCCCTCATCCGAGAAGTAGGAGCCCGCCACGACGCGCACGCCATTGATCTGGATGGCCTCCGCGCCGGCGGCCCGCAGCTCCTGGAGGGTGTCCAGCAACTGGTCCGACCGCACCTGGCCCTTCGGATCGGTGATCTTCAGGGTGATACCGGGCCCCTGAGCTGCCACGGTACCGGCCAGAATGCCCAGTTGCCGCTCCTTCTCCACGGTCTGCCGCCGCGCCTCCTCGGCTTGGTTGGAGCTGCTCTCCAGCTCCTTGCGCTGGTCCTCCAGCTTCTGCTTCTCGTCCTCCAGACGCTTGGTCCGCCCGTCGAGCTCGTCGAGGATCCGCACCAGGTCCTCCTGGCGGGCTCCGCGCAGCGCGCTGGAGTCGCTGTTCGACCGCACCTGGATCGCCAGGCCCAGCCCCAGCAAGAACAGCAGCGCCGCGACGATCAGTTGGGCCCGGCTGATCCTCGGCGGCCACAGACCGGCCGCCAGCCGCTGCCGGCCCGTCTGCTCCGGCTCCGTGATCTTCGCCGGCTCCTCTTTAAGAGGCCGCTCGGGAACGTTCGGTTCCGAGGGAGGGGTGTCGTCGTTCGCGTTCATCGGCCTCACGCCCGGAAAACGTGCCGACGGATGGCCGCGGCGTTGGAGAAGATGCGGATGCCCAGGACCACGACCACGCCCGTGGACAGCTGCGCACCGACCCCGAGCTGGTCACCGAGGAAGACGATCAGCGCGGCGACCACCACGTTCGACAGGAACGACACCACGAAGACCTTGTCCACGAAGATGCCGTCCAGCATCGCGCGCAGACCGCCGAACACCGCGTCCAGCGCCGCCACCACGGCGATCGGCAGATAAGGCTCCACCACGGCCGGCACCTCGGGCCGGACCAGAAGTCCGGCCACCACTCCGGCCACGAGGCCCAGTACCGCGATCACGATGCACCCTTCTTCGGCTCTTCTGCTGTAGCTGTCCGTACGGTCAGGCTCGACGCGGCCGGCAGCCGTACGTCGTTCTCGGCGGTCAGGCCGTAGCGGATCCCGTAGCTCTCCTGCAGCACGTGCAGGTACTGACCGTCGGCGGAATTCTGGAACGTCGGGCCGAGCCGCTTCTTGTCACCGATCGCCAGCACTTCGTACGGCGGCACCAGCGGCTTGTTGTCGACCAGTATCGCGTCACCCGCGGCCCTGATCGCCGACAGCGCCGTCAAGCGCTGCCCGTTGATGGAGACCGCCTCCGCCCCGGACTGCCACAGTCCGTTGACGATGCGCTGCATGTCCCGGTCGCGCACCCGGCCGGTGTCCGAGAACCCCGCGCTCTCCCGCGGTCCGCCGCCCCCGCCCGACGAGGAACCCTTGGCGTCGTCCACGACCAGCTTCACACCGGGCCCGCGGACCTCCGTGGCACCCGACAGCAGCCCCACGAGCTGCCCCTGGTCCCCGCCGCCCTGCTGCTTGAGGGCCGCGCGCTGGCGGTCCGCGACGGTGCCGCGCAGCCGCTCGATGTCCCGCTCCACCCCGTCCGCGTGCTCGTCCGCGCGCTTGACCCGGTCGATCAGCTCTTGGCGCTCCTTGGCCAGCACCGGCGCCGACACGCGCGCCTGGGCGGCGCCCAGCGTGACCACCATCGCCGCGAGCACCAGCCCCGCGGCGAGCCCCAGCTTGGCCTTCAGCGTCCGCGGCAGTCCCGCCGTACCGTCGGCCCGGCGCTGGGCCGTGGCCTGCGCGTAGCCCTCGTCGAGACCGTGGTCCATCACGTGGGTCAGCAGCGACATGGAAGCGTCCGGGCGCGCGGGCGGCGTGGCCGAACTCCGGTTGTTGGGCGGCTGCGACATGCCGCACATCGTCGCATGTCGGCCCCGTACACACCGAATGCGGCCGACCGGTGGGACGGAGCGGGCGAACAGCCGCTCAGCCCCACCGGACGCCGATCATCCGCCGCTCAGTGCCCGGCGCCGTCCACCACGGCCGCCCATTCGTCCAGCAGCGCCTGCGCGGACGCCGCGTCGGGGCCCTCGGCCCACAGGTGCGTCACCGCCTCCGCCGGGTCCGGCAGCACCAGCGCCCACCGACCGTCGGTCTCGACCACCCGCACGCCTTCGGTGGTGTCCACCTGCCGGTCCCCGGCCGCCTCCACCACGCTCCGCATGACGAGCCCCTTCACGGCCCACGGGGTGGGCACGTCCCGCTTGAGCACGTGCGCCCGCGGGATCCGCGCGTCGATCTGGCTCAGCGTGAGCTGCGTCCGCGCCACCAGCCCGATGAGCTGCACGAACGCGGCGGAACCGTCGAAGACGCTGCTGAACTCCGGAACGATGAACCCGCCCCGGCCGTCCCCGCCGAAGATGGTGTCCTCCGCGCGCCCCACCCGGGTCAGGTCGTCGGGCGAGGTCGTCGTCCACTCCACCTGCGTCCCGTGGTACGCGGCCACCTGCTCGGCGATACGGGTCGTGGTCACCGGAAGCGCCACCTTGCCGCTGCGCTTCTCGGCCGCGACCAGATCGAGCAGCACCAGCAGCGCCCGGTCGTCCTCGATGATCCGCCCGCGCTCGTCCACCAGCGAGATCCGCTCGCCCACCGGGTCGAAGCGCACCCCGAAGGCCGCCCGGGACGAAGCCACGATCTCCCCGAGCCGGACCAGCCCGGCCCGCCTCGTCTCGGCGGTCTCGGTCGGCCGGGACTCGTCCAGCCCCGGGTTGACGGTGAGGGCGTCGACCCCGAGCCGGCCCAGCAGGCTGGGCAGCACGAGCCCGGCGCTGCCGTTGGAGGCGTCGACGACCACCTTGAGCCCGGAATCCGCGACCCCGGTGATGTCGACCCGGCGCAGCAGGGAGCCGGTGTAGGCGTCGAAGACGCTGCCCGGGAACTGCAGGTCGCCGATCTCGCCGGGGAAGGCCCGCCGGTACTCCTGGCGCGCGTACACGCGGTCCAGCTTGCGCTGCTGCTGGAGCGAGAGGTCCGCTCCCCGCTCGTCCAGGAACATGATGTCCACGGAGTCGGGCACCCCGGGCGAGGTCCGCAGCACGATCCCGCCGGCGCTGCCCCGCGCGGTCTGCTGCCGCGCCAGGGGCAGCGGTACGTTCTCCAGGTCGCGCACGTTGATCGCGCTGGCCTGGAGCGCCGAGATCACGGCCCGCTTGAGCGCGCGGGCACCTCGGGAGTGGTCGCGGGCCGTGGTGACGGTGGCGCCCTTCTTCAGGGTCGTCGCGTACGCACCGGCGAGCCGGACCACCAGTTCGGGGGTGATCTCCACGTTCAGGATCCCGGAGACTCCGCGCGCGCCGAACAGATGCGCCTGGCCGCGCGACTCCCAGATCACCGACGTGTTGACGAAGGCGCCCGCCTCGATCGTCTTGAAGGGGTAGACGCGCACGTTCCCCTGGATGATCGATTCCTCGCCGACGAGGCACTCGTCCCCGATGACGGCCCCGTCCTCGATCCGGGCGGCCCGCATGATGTCGGTGTTCTTCCCGATGACGCAGCCGCGCAGATTGCTGTGGGCCCCGATGAACACGTTGTCGTGCACGACGGCCTTGTGCAGGAAGGCCCCGCTCTTGACGACGACGTTCGACCCGATGACGGTGTGCTCTCGGATCTCAACGCCGGCCTCGACCTTGGCGTAGTCCCCGATGTACAGCGGCCCGCGCAGCACCGCGTCCGGGCTCACCTCGGCGCCCTCGGCGATCCACACCCCGGGGGAGATCTCGAAGCCGTCCATCTCGACCTGGACCTTGCCTTCGAGTACGTCGGCCTGCGCCTTGACGTAGCTCTCGTGCGTGCCCACGTCCTCCCAGTAGCCCTCGGCGACGTAGCCGAAAATGGGCTTGCCCTCCTTCATCAGCTGCGGGAAGACATCACCGGACCAGTCCACCGGAACATCCGGGTCCACGTAATTGAAGACTTCGGGCTCCATGACGTAGATGCCGGTGTTGACGGTGTCCGAGAACACCTGCCCCCACGTCGGCTTCTCCAGGAAGCGCTCGACCTTTCCTTCCTCATCCACGATGGTGATGCCGAATTCCAGCGGGTTCGGCACCCGGGTCAGGCACACCGTGACGAGTGCGCCCTTCTCCTTGTGGAATCTGATCAGATCGGTGAGGTCGAAGTCGGTGAGCGCATCGCCGGAAATGACGAGGAACGCGTCGTCCTTCAAGGCCTCCTCGGCGTTCTTCACGCTGCCGGCGGTGCCGAGTGGCTTCTCCTCGTTGGCATACGTGAGCTCCATTCCGAGCTCTTCGCCGTCACCGAAGTAATTCTTGACCAGCGATGCCAGGAACTGCACGGTGACCACGGTCTCGCTGAGCCCGTGACGCTTGAGCAGCCTGAGCACGTGCTCCATGATCGGCCTGTTGGCCACCGGCAGGAGCGGCTTGGGCATGCTTGAGGTCATGGGGCGAAGACGCGTACCTTCGCCACCGGCCATCACGACGGCCTTCATGTCGGAAGAGTCCTCCTTGAGAGACGACGTTCTCGCCGACCTCACCCGTCCCGGACGGTGATTCCGCAACTCCTCCGCGTCATCCGGCGCCGAGCGAGCTCAATCGGCCGTGGTGTCCGCCTTCACCAGCCGACGGACTTGCACCACGTAAAGGATTCCTGCCCACCAATAGAGGGTTGTACCCCATCCGGCGAACGCCCATCCGAAAACTGCGCCCGTCCAGGCCAACCAACCCGTGCCGTCACTGAGCAGCAGCAACGGGAACGCGTACATCAGGTTGAAGGTCGCGGCCTTGCCGAGGAAGTTCACCTGGGGCGGCGGATAGCCGTGACGGCGCAGGATCCAGACCATCACGAGGAGCATCAGCTCACGGGCCACCAGCGCGGCGGTGAGCCACAGCGGCAGAATCTCGCGCCACGTCAGACCGAACAGCGTGGACAGGATGTACAAGCGGTCCGCGGCGGGATCCAGCAGCCTTCCGAGGCTGCTGATCTGATTCCACTTGCGCGCGAGCTTCCCGTCGAGGTAGTCACTGACCCCGCTGAGCAGGAGGACGGCCAGAGCCCACCCGTCGTACTCCGCCAGAATCAGCCACAGGAACAGGGGTACGCCGGCGAGGCGAGCCATGCTCAGGACGTTCGGAATGGTGAAAATTCGGTCAGTCTGAACCCGAGTCTCCTGGACCTCCACCCGGGGGCCTCCACTGTGACTGTAGAAATGTTGAACCTGCCCCCTGACCCTACAGGAGTGCGGGTGTGGGCCCGGCGGGCCCCAAACGCAGAAAAGCCCCGCACCAGTTACCTGGTGCGGGGCTTTCCCACAATGATTGTTCGGCGGCGTCCTACTCTCCCACAGGGTCCCCCCTGCAGTACCATCGGCGCTGAAAGGCTTAGCTTCCGGGTTCGGAATGTAACCGGGCGTTTCCCTAACGCTATGACCACCGAAACACTATGAAGTTAACCAACCGGGCATAAACACGGTCGTTACTTCAGAACTAACACAGTGGACGCGAGCAACTGAGGACAAGCCCTCGGCCTATTAGTACCAGTCAGCTCCACCCGTTACCGGGCTTCCACATCTGGCCTATCAACCCAGTCGTCTACTGGGAGCCTTACCCTCTCAAGGAGGTGGGAATACTCATCTTGAAGCAGGCTTCCCGCTTAGATGCTTTCAGCGGTTATCCCTCCCGAACGTAGCCAACCAGCCATGCCCTTGGCAGGACAACTGGCACACCAGAGGTTCGTCCGTCCCGGTCCTCTCGTACTAGGGACAGCCCTTCTCAATATTCCTACGCGCACAGCGGATAGGGACCGAACTGTCTCACGACGTTCTAAACCCAGCTCGCGTACCGCTTTAATGGGCGAACAGCCCAACCCTTGGGACCGACTCCAGCCCCAGGATGCGACGAGCCGACATCGAGGTGCCAAACCATCCCGTCGATATGGACTCTTGGGGAAGATCAGCCTGTTATCCCCGGGGTACCTTTTATCCGTTGAGCGACGGCGCTTCCACAAGCCACCGCCGGATCACTAGTCCCGACTTTCGTCCCTGCTCGACCCGTCGGTCTCACAGTCAAGCTCCCTTGTGCACTTACACTCAACACCTGATTGCCAACCAGGCTGAGGGAACCTTTGGGCGCCTCCGTTACCCTTTGGGAGGCAACCGCCCCAGTTAAACTACCCATCAGACACTGTCCCTGATCCGGATCACGGACCGAGGTTAGACATCCAGCACGACCAGAGTGGTATTTCAACGACGACTCCACAACCACTGGCGTGGCCGCTTCAAAGTCTCCCACCTATCCTACACAAGCCGAACCGAACACCAATATCAAACTGTAGTAAAGGTCCCGGGGTCTTTCCGTCCTGCTGCGCGAAACGAGCATCTTTACTCGTAGTGCAATTTCACCGGGCCTATGGTTGAGACAGTCGAGAAGTCGTTACGCCATTCGTGCAGGTCGGAACTTACCCGACAAGGAATTTCGCTACCTTAGGATGGTTATAGTTACCACCGCCGTTTACTGGCGCTTAAGTTCTCAGCTTCGCACGCCCGAAAGCGCACTAACCGGTCCCCTTAACGTTCCAGCACCGGGCAGGCGTCAGTCCGTATACATCGCCTTACGGCTTCGCACGGACCTGTGTTTTTAGTAAACAGTCGCTTCTCGCTGGTCTCTGCGGCCACCCCCAGCTCACGGAGTAAATCCGATCACCAGTGATGGCCCCCCTTCTCCCGAAGTTACGGGGGCATTTTGCCGAGTTCCTTAACCATAGTTCACCCGAACGCCTCGGTATTCTCTACCTGACCACCTGAGTCGGTTT
Organism: Streptomyces sp. ADI95-16; assembly: GCF_003721495.1. Lineage (NCBI taxonomy): Bacteria > Bacillati > Actinomycetota > Actinomycetes > Kitasatosporales > Streptomycetaceae > Streptomyces > Streptomyces sp. ADI95-16. The sequence goes on from NZ_CP033581.1 coordinate 1,824,022, forward strand.
AGGGTACGGGCCGCCATGAAACTCGCTAGAGGCTTTTCTCGACAGCATAGGATCATCCACTTCACCACAATCGGCTCGGCATCAGGTCTCAGCCTTAATGAGGGACGGATTTGCCTACCCCTCGGCCTACACCCTTACCCCGGGACTACCACCGCCCGGGCTGGACTACCTTCCTGCGTCACCCCATCGCTTACCTACTACAAGTCTGGTTCGTCGGCTCCACCACTTTCCTTTCCCCGAAGGGTCCGGAACGGCTTCACGGACTTAGCATCGCCTGATTCGATATTGGGCGTTTCAAAGCGGGTACCGGAATATCAACCGGTTGTCCATCGACTACGCCTGTCGGCCTCGCCTTAGGTCCCGACTTACCCTGGGCAGATCAGCTTGACCCAGGAACCCTTAGTCAATCGGCGCACACGTTTCTCACGTGTGTATCGCTACTCATGCCTGCATTCTCACTCGTGAACCGTCCACAACTAGCTTCCGCTGCTGCTTCACCCGGCACACGACGCTCCCCTACCCATCACAACACCCGTTGGGGCTATACGCTGCAATGACACGACTTCGGCGGTACGCTTGAGCCCCGCTACATTGTCGGCGCGGAATCACTTGACCAGTGAGCTATTACGCACTCTTTCAAGGGTGGCTGCTTCTAAGCCAACCTCCTGGTTGTCTCTGCGACTCCACATCCTTTCCCACTTAGCGTACGCTTAGGGGCCTTAGTCGATGCTCTGGGCTGTTTCCCTCTCGACCATGGAGCTTATCCCCCACAGTCTCACTGCCACGCTCTCACTTACCGGCATTCGGAGTTTGGCTAAGGTCAGTAACCCGGTAGGGCCCATCGCCTATCCAGTGCTCTACCTCCGGCAAGAAACACGTGACGCTGCACCTAAATGCATTTCGGGGAGAACCAGCTATCACGGAGTTTGATTGGCCTTTCACCCCTAACCACAGGTCATCCCCCAGGTTTTCAACCCTGGTGGGTTCGGTCCTCCACGAAGTCTTACCTCCGCTTCAACCTGCCCATGGCTAGATCACTCCGCTTCGGGTCTAGAGCGTGCAACTCAATCGCCCTATTCGGACTCGCTTTCGCTACGGCTTCCCCACACGGGTTAACCTCGCTACACACCGCTAACTCGCAGGCTCATTCTTCAAAAGGCACGCAGTCACGACCGTTGTTCCGAAGAACAACGGCGACGCTCCCACGGCTTGTAGGCACACGGTTTCAGGTACTATTTCACTCCGCTCCCGCGGTACTTTTCACCATTCCCTCACGGTACTATCCGCTATCGGTCACCAGGGAATATTTAGGCTTAGCGGGTGGTCCCGCCAGATTCACACGGGATTTCTCGGGCCCCGTGCTACTTGGGAGATTCTTAAGCAAGCCGCTGATGTTTCGTCTACGGGGGTCTTACCCTCTACGCCGGACCTTTCGCATGTCCTTCGACTACATCAACGGTTTCTGACTCGCCGACCGGCCGGCAGACCGATCAAAAGAATTCCCACAACCCCGCATGCGCAACCCCTGCCGGGTATCACACGCATACGGTTTGGCCTCATCCGGTTTCGCTCGCCACTACTCCCGGAATCACGGTTGTTTTCTCTTCCTGAGGGTACTGAGATGTTTCACTTCCCCTCGTTCCCTCCACACTGCCTATGTGTTCAGCAGTGGGTGACAGCCCATGACGACTGCCGGGTTTCCCCATTCGGACACCCCCGGATCAAAGCTCAGTTGGCAGCTCCCCGGGGCCTATCGCGGCCTCTCACGTCCTTCATCGGTTCCTGGTGCCAAGGCATCCACCGTGCGCCCTTAAAAACTTGGCCACAGATGCTCGCGTCCACTGTGTAGTTCTCAAGCAACGACCAGCCACCCATCACCCTCATCCCTAAGGACCAGGTTCACTGGGGCCGGCATCGCGAAGATAAGACCTTACGGCCGTACCTTCAGATACCCAACAACGTGCCAGGCACGATCCCCCGTCAGTGACTCACTTTCCACGCCGAAGCAGTACTCGTGATCCATCCAGGAAACCGTGCCAAATAATCAACGTTCCACCCATGAGCTGACCGTGCAGAACATTTGTCTGCAATCGGTACTGTGCTCCTTAGAAAGGAGGTGATCCAGCCGCACCTTCCGGTACGGCTACCTTGTTACGACTTCGTCCCAATCGCCAGTCCCACCTTCGACAGCTCCCTCCCTTACGGGTTGGGCCACCGGCTTCGGGTGTTACCGACTTTCGTGACGTGACGGGCGGTGTGTACAAGGCCCGGGAACGTATTCACCGCAGCAATGCTGATCTGCGATTACTAGCAACTCCGACTTCATGGGGTCGAGTTGCAGACCCCAATCCGAACTGAGACCGGCTTTTTGAGATTCGCTCCACCTCACGGTATCGCAGCTCATTGTACCGGCCATTGTAGCACGTGTGCAGCCCAAGACATAAGGGGCATGATGACTTGACGTCGTCCCCACCTTCCTCCGAGTTGACCCCGGCGGTCTCCTGTGAGTCCCCATCACCCCGAAGGGCATGCTGGCAACACAGGACAAGGGTTGCGCTCGTTGCGGGACTTAACCCAACATCTCACGACACGAGCTGACGACAGCCATGCACCACCTGTATACCGACCACAAGGGGGGCACTATCTCTAATGCTTTCCAGTATATGTCAAGCCTTGGTAAGGTTCTTCGCGTTGCGTCGAATTAAGCCACATGCTCCGCTGCTTGTGCGGGCCCCCGTCAATTCCTTTGAGTTTTAGCCTTGCGGCCGTACTCCCCAGGCGGGGAACTTAATGCGTTAGCTGCGGCACCGACGACGTGGAATGTCGCCAACACCTAGTTCCCAACGTTTACGGCGTGGACTACCAGGGTATCTAATCCTGTTCGCTCCCCACGCTTTCGCTCCTCAGCGTCAGTAATGGCCCAGAGATCCGCCTTCGCCACCGGTGTTCCTCCTGATATCTGCGCATTTCACCGCTACACCAGGAATTCCGATCTCCCCTACCACACTCTAGCTAGCCCGTATCGAATGCAGACCCGAGGTTAAGCCTCGGGCTTTCACATCCGACGTGACAAGCCGCCTACGAGCTCTTTACGCCCAATAATTCCGGACAACGCTTGCGCCCTACGTATTACCGCGGCTGCTGGCACGTAGTTAGCCGGCGCTTCTTCTGCAGGTACCGTCACTTTCGCTTCTTCCCTGCTGAAAGAGGTTTACAACCCGAAGGCCGTCATCCCTCACGCGGCGTCGCTGCATCAGGCTTTCGCCCATTGTGCAATATTCCCCACTGCTGCCTCCCGTAGGAGTCTGGGCCGTGTCTCAGTCCCAGTGTGGCCGGTCGCCCTCTCAGGCCGGCTACCCGTCGTCGCCTTGGTGGGCCATTACCCCACCAACAAGCTGATAGGCCGCGGGCTCATCCTTCACCGCCGGAGCTTTCAACCCCCACCCATGCGGGCGGGAGTGGTATCCGGTATTAGACCCCGTTTCCAGGGCTTGTCCCAGAGTGAAGGGCAGATTGCCCACGTGTTACTCACCCGTTCGCCACTAATCCACCCCGAAGGGCTTCATCGTTCGACTTGCATGTGTTAAGCACGCCGCCAGCGTTCGTCCTGAGCCAGGATCAAACTCTCCATGAATGTTTACCCGTAATCGGGTGCACACGCACTTAGAGCGGGTCAGTCATGTCGGAATAAGACCGACTGACCACTGCGTCCTCGCTGTGTAATTGCCTGCAAGCATCACCCGAAGGCGACCTCACAGGTCTTTTTCAAAGGAACCTCATCCACCGAAGTGGACGGGGTATCAACTTCTGGCGTTGATTTTTGGCACGCTGTTGAGTTCTCAAGGAACGGACGCTTCCTTTGTACTCACCCTCGCGGGCTTTCCTCCGGGCTTTCGTTCTTCGTTCTTGCGTTTCCGACTCTATCAGAGTCAGTCCCGCTCGCTTTCCAGGTGATTCGCTTTCGCGTTTTCCCTTTCCGGCGGTTCCGACTCTATCAGTGCTTTTCCTTCGCTCTGACCACTCACCGTCTTGCCGAATGGCAGGCAGGCAGAAGTCGAGATCAAGATCGGTACTTAAGAGGAGGAGTCCCGTCCATCGGCAGTTCGCGAGATGTTCACGCGGTGCGTCCTGGCGGGAGACTCGACAGTACAGGCCTGCCGGTGCCCAAGCAAATCGATTCAGGCGTATGGTCTAGTCCACTACTCTGTCGCGGGAGCACGTCGTGACCTCGTTCGAGAGGTGCACTTCGGGCGGAACCGGGACATCTAATGACTTACCCTTCTGAAAGTATGCCGTCCAGGACAGATTGTGACGGTGACATGAAGAAGCCCCACCCCCTGGGAGGCCCCCCATGACCAGCGTGACGTCCCCACTTGCCGGGCGTGCGATCGGACTCGCGGCAGTGCCCGATCCGGTCTTCTCCGGCGCGATGGTGGGACCGGGCACCGCTATCGACCCCGTGCGTGAGCCCTCGGAGGCGGTGGCCCCCGTCGACGGTGTGGTCGTCTCCCTTCACCCGCACGCGTACGTGGTCGTCGACAGCCAGGGGCACGGCGTGCTCACGCACCTCGGGATCGACACGGTTCAACTCAACGGCGAGGGCTTCGAGCTCCTCGTCAACAAGGGCGACACCGTGACCCGTGGTCAGGCCGTCATCCGCTGGAACCCGCAGGCCGTCGAAGCGGCCGGCAAGTCTGCGATCTGCCCCGTCGTGGCGCTGGAGGCCACCCCGGACTCCCTCTCCGACGTCGTCGAGTCCGGAGACGTGAAGACCCACGACGCCCTCTTCGGCTGGCACTGATCCTTGTCCGCCCGCACAGGCGGGTCGGACAACCATCGCGGCGGCTGGGCTCGCCGCTCTATCGGAGACGGGTGAAATGGAGACAACGCTGCGAGGCGTCGGCGTGAGCCACGGTGTGGCGATCGGCGAGGTCCGGCACATGGGCACGGCGGTTCTCGAACCGCCGGCCAAGCAGATCGCCGCTGCGGAGGCGGAGCGCGAGCAGGGGCGCGCCCGTCAGGCCGTCAGCGCGGTCGCGGCCGACCTGATCGCGCGCGGCCAGCTGGCCGGCGGCGAGGCCCAGCACGTGCTTGAGGCTCAGGCCATGATCGCTGAGGACCCCGAGCTCATCGCGGACGTCGACCGCCGCATCGCGGTCGGCAGCACCGCCGAGCGTGGCGTGTACGACGCGTTCGCCGCCTACCGCGAGCTGCTCGCGGGAGCCGGCGAGTACATGGCCGGCCGGGTGGCCGACCTGGACGACGTGCGCAACCGGATCGTGGCGCGCCTGCTGGGCGTGCCGATGCCGGGTGTGCCGGACAGCGACGAGCCGTACGTACTGATCGCGCGGGATCTCGCCCCCGCCGACACGGCTCTGCTGGACCCGGCGCTGGTGCTCGGCTTCGTGACCGAGGAGGGCGGGCCGACCAGCCACAGCGCGATCCTCGCGCGGGCGCTGGGCGTGCCGGCCATCGTGGCGCTGCCGGGTGCGGGTGAGATCGCCGAGGGCACCCTGATCGCCGTGGACGGCAGCACGGGTGACCTGTTCGTGGACCCGTCGGCCGAGAAGCGGGCCGAGCTGGAGGCCGCGGCCGCGGAGCGCAAGGCCGCTCTGGCCGCGTCGTCCGGTCCGGGTGCCACCTCCGACGGGCACAAGGTGCCGCTGCTCGCCAACGTCGGCGGTCCGGCGGACGTGCCGGCGGCCGTGGAGGCCGGGGCCGAGGGTGTGGGCCTGTTCCGCACCGAGTTCCTGTTCCTGGACGACAGCAAGAAGGCGCCGTCCGAGGAGAAGCAGGTCGAGTCGTACCGCAAGGTGCTCGAAGCCTTCCCCCAGGGTCGTGTCGTCGTCCGTGTGCTGGACGCCGGTGCGGACAAGCCGCTGGACTTCCTGACGCCGGCCGACGAGCCGAACCCGGCGCTGGGTGTGCGCGGTCTGCGCTCGCTGCTGGATCACCCGGACGTGCTGCGCACGCAGCTGACCGCGCTGGCGAAGGCCGCCGAGGGTCTGCCGGTCTACCTTGAGGTCATGGCCCCGATGGTGGCCGACCGGGCCGACGCGAAGGCGTTCGCGGACGCGTGCCGCGAGGCCGGGCTGCGGGCGAAGTTCGGCGCGATGGTGGAGATCCCCTCCGCCGCGCTGCGGGCGCGCTCGATCCTCCAGGAGGTCGAGTTCCTGTCGCTGGGTACCAATGACCTGGCGCAGTACGCCTTCGCCGCCGACCGTCAGGTCGGTGCGGTGTCGCGGCTGCAGGATCCGTGGCAGCCGGCGCTGCTCGACCTGATCGCCATGTCGGCGGATGCCGCCAGGGCGGAGGGCAAGAGCTGTGGTGTGTGTGGCGAGGCCGCTTCGGATCCGCTGCTCGCCTGTGTGCTGACCGGTCTGGGTGTCACCTCTCTGTCGATGGGTGCCGCGTCCATTCCTTATGTACGGGCGAGGCTGGCCAAGCACACGCTCGCGCAGTGCGAGCGCGCGGCGGCCGCCGCGCGCGCCGCGGACAGCGCCGAGGAGGCCCGGGTGGCCGCGCAGGCGGTGCTGTCCGGCGAATAGCAGGACGGTTGGTGTGGTGTCGAGGGGCCTTCGCCGGTGGCGAGGGCCCCTCGGCCGTTTTCCGCGGGCTCCCTCGCTCAGTGGTGCGGGTGTGGTTCGTCCACCTCGTAGCCGGGGCAGTATTCGACGCCCGGTTCGGGGGCGACGGGGTCTCCGGTGTCGGCGTCCGTGCAGTAGGCGTTGAACACGGACGCGGCGGAGAGGGGGACCAGCCGGCCGCGGTCCAGGCGCCAGCCGTGGACCCGGTCGCGGCCTTCAGCCGTGCTGCGGAGCACCAGTCCCCCGGGGCCGCCCAGGGCGATGCCGGCGGCGAGTACGGTCACGAAGTCGAGGCCGTCGCGGCCCTCGATGCGTGGTGGGGCGTCGGGATCGTCGGTGACGGCGTCGGCGTGGAGGACGGCGACGAGCTGTTCCTCTTCGGTCGGGATGCTGCACACCAGGTGGTGGTGGCCGGGGCCGGCGCCGGCCACCAGGCGTTTGAGTGCGTCGGCGGCGCGCTCGAAGGACGCGTGGCCGATGTCCTCGCCGCAGTCGGCGCAGCTGCCGACACCGGTCAGGAGCATGGTCGCGTACTCCCACATGCTCTGGCGGACGGCTTCGTCGAGGAGGAGCGGGACAAGTTCCTCGATGGGCTGGCCGGTGTAGGCCAGCCCTCCGCTGCTGCCGGCGAGCTCGGCGGTGAAGCGGGTGCGGGTATGGGCGGTGTCCGGGTCGAGGCCGTGTTCCCGGCAGAACACGGCGTACTCCTCGGGGTCGAAGAGGGCGACGGTGGTGTGGATGCCCTGGGCGGCGAGGGACCGGAGCAGTCCGTCGACCTGGCGGAGGTAGTCCTGGTGGTCCTCGAAGGTGAAGCTGCGGTAGTCGCGCATGGCCGCGAAGTCCCCGGCGTCGGCGAGGAGGCCGACGGTGCTGGGGACTTCGCGGCGCAGGGTGCGGCGCCCGCTGCTGCGGCCGGCGCCGCCGCTCCTCTTGCCGCTCCGGCCGCCGGGCCGGCTCTGCTGCTGCGGTGTCTCGTGCGTGGTCTTGTCGGTCGGTGGCATGGCTCCCCCTGAGTGGCGCAATCACTTGCTCACTCACAGTAACCATGCCCACTGACAGTGGCCTCAGCCCTGGGCGCGGGTGCGGCCGAGCTCCTCGTAGAAGGGCAGCAGGTCGAGGTTGTCGACCGAGCCCGCGTTGACCGCCTTGGCCAGGGGCGTGCCCTGGAGGAGGCGCTTGACCGGGACTTCGATCCGCTTGCCGGTGAGGGTGTGGGGGATGGCCGGGACCTCGATGATCTCGTCGGGGACGTGGCGCGGGGACAGCTGCTCCCGGATGGTCGTCTTGACCCGGGCGCGGAGGTCGTCGTCGAGGGTGGCTCCGGGGGCGAGGTGGACGAAGAGCGGCATCCAGTAGCCGCCGTTCGGCTCCTCCAGGCCGATGACCAGGGATTCCTTGATCTCGGGGAGGCGTTCGACGGCCTCGTAGATGTCGGCCGAGCCCATCCGGACGCCCTGGCGGTTGAGGGTGGAGTCGGAGCGGCCGTGGATGACGACCGAGCCGTGGTCCGTGATGGTGATCCAGTCCCCGTGCCGCCAGACGCCGGGGAACATCTCGAAGTAGCTGTCGCGGTAGCGGCTGCCGTCGGGGTCGTTCCAGAAGTGGATCGGCATGGACGGCATGGGGTTGGTGACGACGAGTTCGCCGAACTCGCCGACGAGCGGCTTGCCGGACGGGTCCCAGGCCTGGAGGTCGGTGCCGAGGCAGGCGGCCTGGAGCTCGCCGATGTGGACGGGGAGGGTGGGGACGGCGCCGGCGAAGCAGCTGCAGACGTCGGTGCCGCCGCTGACGGAGGCGATCCAGAGGTCTTCGGCGACCTCGTCGTGCAGCCAGCGGAAGCCGTCGGGCGGCAGCGGGGAGCCGGTGGTGGCCACGCACTTCACGGCGGAGAGGTCGAAGTCCCGGCCGGGGTGGACCTCCGCCTTGCGGCAGGCCATCACGTACGCGGCGGAGGTCCCGTAGAGGGTGGCCTTCGTCCGTTCGGCGATCCGCCACTGGGCGCCGGTGTCGGGGTAGCCGGGGCTGCCGTCGTAGAGGACGACCGTCGTGCCGGTGAGCAGGCCGGAGACGAGGAAGTTCCACATCATCCAGCCGGTGGAGGTGTACCAGAAGAACCGGTCCTCGGGGCCGAGGTCGCAGTGCAGGCCGAGCTGCTTGAGGTGTTCGAGGAGGATGCCGCCCTGGGACTGGACGATGGCCTTGGGGAGGCCGGTCGTACCGGAGGAGTAGAGGACCCAGAGGGGGTGGTCGAAGGGGACGGCCTCGAAGACGGGCTCGGTGGTCGCGGCGGTCAGGTCCGACCAGGCCAGGGTGCCCTCGGGGGCGTCGGTGCCCAGCAGCGGGATGTGGACGACGGCGCGCAGCGAGGGGAGCTCGGCGCGCAGCTCGGCGACGGTGTCGCGGCGGTCGTGCTCCTTGCCGCCGTAGCGGTAGCCGTCGACGGTGAACAGGACGACGGGCTCGACCTGCTGGAAGCGGTCCAGGACGCTGCGGGCGCCGAAGTCGGGGGCGCAGGAGGTCCAGACCGCGCCGACGGCGGCGGTGGCGAGGAGGGCGGTGACGGCCTCGGGGATGTTGGGGAGGTAGCCGCTCACCCGGTCGCCGGGGCGTACGCCGAGGGCGCGCAGTTCGGCGGAGAGGGCGCCGACCTGGCGGCGGAGCTCGGCCCAGGTGACGGGGACGGCCTCGTGGGTCTCGTCGACGTGGAGGAGGGCGGCCTCGTCGGCGCGGGCCGGGTCCTCGGCGGCGCGCAGGGCGTGCTCGGCGTAGTTGAGGGTGGCGCCGGTGAACCAGCGGGCGCCCGGCATGGCGCGGTCGGCGAGGACGGACTCGTACGGGGTGGTGAAGCGGACGTCGAACCACTCGGCGACGGCCTGCCAGAAGATGTCGAGCTCGTCGACGGACCAGCGGTGCAGGGCCGGGTAGCCGCCGGCCGCGGGGGCGCCGAAGCGTTCGGCGGCCCAGGCCTGGAAGGCCGTGATCCGGGCCGCGGCGATCCGGTCGGGGCCGGGGGACCAGAGGGGCTGCGGCGTGCTGGCTGAGGTCATGGGTCGGCTCCCGGTCAAGTCTGCGGCTCGCGCTTCGTGTGCGTACGGTGCCATCGCGCGGTGGGTGTGCGCGTGGCGGCTCACAGGGACGATGCCATGTGATCGACATCCGCACCAGAGCTGTCGGGGGCGGTCGCTCTTGATCCATTTATCGGTGAACGGAAGTTGAACGCGGCCCGCTCGGGCGGGGCCCGGTGGCAGGGTGAGCGGCATGGACGGTCGTGATCTGGTGCGTGCGGTGGCGGAGCTCGGTACGGCGCGGGGGCGGGGCGCGTGGCGCTCGGCCTGGCGCCACCGGCGTGCGGACGCGGTGGCGCTCCCGCGCCGGGGCGCGGAGCGGGCGCGGGTTCCGGGGCTGCTGACGGGGACGGAGCCGCGTCCGGGCGGGGGCGTGCTGCGGTTCGCGCGCTCCGAGCTGCTGGTACGGGTGACCGTGGGCGGGGCGGTGTTCTGGAGCTGGGACGGGGCGGAGCCGACGCCCTCGTACGCCGTGACGGGCGGCGGGCCGGAGCCGGATCCGCGCGCGGCGCTGGAGGCGGACACCGGGGGCGGCTGGCGTGTGGTGTCGGAGCGGGTGACGGTCGCGGTGTCCCGGCTCGGGGCGGTGGAGGTACGGACTCCGGGCGGGACGGTGCTGCGCCGGGAGCTGCCGCCGCGCTGGTGGGAGCCGGTGGGGCCGGATCCGGAGGCGGACTCGGCCGGGGCCGGCGCGGGCGACGGGGCCGGAGCCGACGCGGGCGGCCGGGCCGGGGCGGCCGGAGGCGACCGGGCCGGGGTCGGCGGAGGCGACCGGGCCGGGGTCGGCGGAGGCGACCGGGCCGGGGTCGGCGGAGGCGACCGGGCCGGGGGGCGTGAGGCGCGGTGGTTGTCGCGGGCCGAGGTGCCGGCCGACGCGCGGTTCTTCGGGCTCGGCGGCCGCGCGGCGGGGCCCCGGCTGCGGGACGGCGCGTACCGGCTGTGGAACACGGACCCGAAGGGCGGTTTCGGGCCGGGGGACGATCCGCTGTACATCACGATGCCGGTGCAGATGGTGGTCGCGGACGCGGGAACGCACCTGGTGTTCCACGACAACACCTGGGACGGGCGCGTGGTGCTGCGCGAGGGCGAGGAGGGCGCGGGCTCCGGGCCGGACCGGCCGGGGACGAGCGAACTGCGGATGGAGGGCGGCCCGTTGCGGTGCTGGGTGCTGGTGGGGACACCGGCGCGGGTGCTGCAGGGCTGGTCGGGGCTGACGGGCGCGGCCGCGGTGCCGCCGGAGTGGGCGCTGGGCTACCAGCACGCGCGGTGGGGGTTCGGGAGCGCGGCGGAGGTGCGCCGGGTGGTGTCCGGCTACCGGGAGCGCGGGCTCGCGCTGTCGGCCGTGCACCTGGACATCGACCACTACGACGGGCACCGGGTGTTCACGGTGGACGAGGAGAAGTTCCCCGATCTGCCGGGTCTCGCGGAGGAGTTGCGGGGTCAGGGGGTGCGGCTCGTCTCGATCGTCGACCCGGCGGTGAAGGCGGGTGACCCGGTGCACGCGGCGGGGCTGGAGGTCGGCGCGCACGGGGCGTTCGTACGGGACGCGCGGGGCCGGGAGGTGCGGGGCGAGGTGTGGCCCGGGGAGTGCGCGTACCCGGACTTCACGGATCCGGCGGTACGGGAGTGGTGGGGCGGGCTGTACGGGGAGCGGCTCGCGCGCGGGTTCTCCGGGGTGTGGCACGACATGAACGAGCCGGTGTCCTTCGCTCCGTTCGGGGACGCGACGCTGCCCCGTTCGGCGCGGCACGCGCTGGAGGGGGCGGGCGGGGACCACCGGGCCGCGCACAACGTGTACGCGCTCGGGATGGCGCGGGCGGGCTGGGAGGGGCTGGTGCGGCTGCGGCCGGACGAGCGGCCGTTCCTCTTCTCGCGGTCGGGGTGGGCGGGGATGCAGAGGTACGGGGGTACGTGGTCGGGGGACGTGGAGACGGGCTGGGAGGGGCTGCGGGCCTCGCTCGCGCTGGTGCTGGGGCTCGGTCTGTGCGGGGTGCCGTACTCGGGGCCGGACGTCGGCGGTTTCGGCGGTTCCCCGTCGCCGGAGCTGTACCTGCGGTGGCTGCAACTGGGTTCGTACCTGCCGTTGTTCCGGACGCACTCGGCGATCTGGGCGGGGCGGCGGGAGCCGTGGGAGTTCGGTCCGGAGGTGGCGGAGCACGCGCGGGCGGTGCTGGCGGAGCGGGAGCGGCTGCGGCCGTACTTCGTGACGCTGGCGCATCTGGCGCGGCGGACGGGGGCGCCGTACGTGCGGCCGCTGTGGTGGGGGGCTCCGGAGGACCGGGCGCTGCGGGACTGCGAGGACGCGTTCCTGCTGGGGGACGCCCTGTTGGTGGCCCCGGTGCTGGAGTGCGGCGCGGACCGGCGGGCGATCCGGCTGCCGCGGGGGCGGTGGTACGACACGGTGACGGGGGTGGCGTACGAGGGGCCCGGCCAGGTGCTGCTGGACGCGCCGCGGGGGCGGATCCCGGTGCTGGCGCGGGCCGGCTCGGTGCTGCCGGTGCGTTCCGGCGGCGGGGTGAGGCTGGAGGTGTGGGCCCCGGCCCGGGGGCGGACGGGCGGCGGGGTGGTCATCCGGGACCCGGGGCCGGGGTTCGGGGCGGGTGAGGTCGAGCGGTACGCGGTGCGGTGGGCCGGTGACGCGGTGCTGGTGGAAACGGAGTCCGGGGCCCCGGCGGAGGGCGTCACCGTGCGCGGGCTCTGAGCGCGGCCGCCGCGCCGTGCCGCGGTAACCGCAGACCCAGGACGGCGGCCATCGGCCCGGCCCGGGGCTGTCAGCCCGGGGCCTCGTACGGGGCCGGGTTCACAGGCCGGCGGGGGTGTACTTCCCCTCGAACCAGGCGGTCGCGGCGCGGGTGTGGAGGGGGAAGGCCAGGTCCGTCGGGCCGCGGAGGATGTGCCAGCCCGTCGTTTCGTCGGTCGCGACGGACGGCGGGAGGGCGGCGGCCGGGCGGGGCGGGAGGAGGCCGAAGAGCAGCAGGTGACCGGCCGGGGAGCTCATGGCGTCGGCCAGGACGACCTCCGAGGCCGGGGCCTCGATGCCGGTCTCCTCGCGCAGTTCGCGGACCACGGCCTCGCGCCAGTCCTCGCCGCATTCCATGAACCCGCCGGGCAGGGCGATGCCGCCGGGCGCGGGTTCTGTCGTACGGGTGATGACCACCAGTCCGGTGCCGTCCTCGTCCCGGACCGGGAGGAGGGTGACGGCGACGGGGAGCGGGTTGCGGTAGTGGACGGCGCCGCACGCGGGGCAGGTTCGGGGCCAGGCGGACGTGTCGAACGGGGCTCCGCAGGTGGAGCAGTGCGAGTCCCTCAGCTGTGCCGGCATGCGGCGATGGTATGCCAAGGGGTATGAGGATGCTGGCTGTTGTGACCCTGCTGGCGGGGTTGGTCGCCGGGTCGGCGGCGCCCGGGTTCGTGGCGCTGGCGGAGGTGGATCCCACCATCGGGCAGGACGTGCGGTACGCGGGTGCGCACAACTTCACCGGCGGGCGGGTGCCGGGTTACGAGGAGCCGGTGTGCCTGCTCGCCCGCCCGGCCGCCGAGGCGCTGCGGCGGGCGCAGCGGGAGCTGTTGCGGAGCGGGTACGCGCTGAAGGTGTACGACTGCTACCGGCCGCAGCGCGCGGTGGACCGGTTCGTGCGGTGGGCCCGGGACGAGTCGGACCAGTCGACCAAGGCGGAGTTCTATCCGGGGGTGGCGAAGAGCCGGCTGATCCCCGACGGGTACATCGCCGAGAGGTCGGGGCACAGCCGGGGCAGCACCCTCGATGTGACGCTCGTACGGCTGCCCGCGCGCCGGGAGCTGGACATGGGGACCCCGTTCGACTTCTTCGATCCGCTCTCGCACACGGACGACCGGCGGGTGGGCGCGGTGGCGCGGGAGAACCGGCGGCGGCTGACGGGGGTGCTGGGGCGGCAGGGTTTCGTGAACCTGCCCGAGGAGTGGTGGCACTTCACGTACCGGCCCGAGGCCTTCCCGGACCGCTATTTCGACTTCCCGGTGTCTGTCGGGTCCGTCCGCCCCTGAGTACCGTGCCAGGCATGACTTTCCGTTCGTACGAGGAATTCTGGCCCTACTACGTCGCCATGCACTCCCGCTCCGCCACCCGCTGGGTGCACCTCACCGGGACGCTCACCGGGCTCGCCGTGACGGCCTACGGGCTGGCGCGCGGCCGGAAGCGCTATCTCGCGGCCCTGCCGCTGATCGGGTACGGGACCGCTTGGCCGGCCCATTTCCTGATAGAGGGGAACAATCCGGCCACGTTCGGGCATCCCGTGTGGTCGCTGCGCGGGGACGCGCGGATGATCCGGATGATGCTGGCCGGGCGTGACGGGGAGCTGGCCGTGATCGCCGAGAAGTGGCTCACCGAGAACCGGTGACCCGGCGCCCCTCCCGTGGCAGACTTCTGACGGTTCGTCAGGTCACGATGCCTCGCGCTGCCTCCGGGAGGGGTTTTGGAACGCACACGTACACGTACGCCCGTCGTGAGCGGGTGGTTCGGCGACAGCGGCGCGGAGGGCGGGTTCCGGCTGCTCGGCACCCGCTGCTCGGCCTGCGCCGCGGTGTTCTTCCCGCGCGAGGACGCGTACTGCCGCAACCCGCACTGCGCGGGGGACGGTGAGCTCGCCGAGGTCCCGCTGTCCCCGCGCGGGCGGGTCTGGTCTTACACCGACGGGCGCTACCGGCCGCCCGCCCCCTACGTGTCCGACCCGGACGTGCCCTGGGAGCCGTACACGCTGGTCGCGGTGGAGCTGGAGGCCGAGGGATTGGTGGTGCTGGGGCAGGCGGTACCCGGAGTGGGCGTCGCCGACCTGGCGATCGGGATGGAGGTCGAGGTGGTGGGCGGCGTGCTGGACGAGACCGCAGAAACGACCTGGACCACCTGGCGGTTCCGGCCCGTGACCGACGGGGACGGGGACGGAGCCGAGGGAGACGGGGCCGGCGGGGACGGGGAGGTGCGGCCGTGACCGCCGACATCGCCGTCCTCGGAGCCGGGATGCACCCCTGGGGCAAGTGGGGCCGGAGTTTCGTCACGTACGGGCGGGCCGCGGCCCGGGCCGCACTCGCCGACGCCGGGCTCGACTGGACCGACGTCGGATCCATCGTCGGCGCCGACACCGTGCGCTCGGGCTACCCCGGCTACGTCGCCGGCGCGACCTTCGCCCAGGCGCTCGGCTGGCAGGGCGCACGGGTGACCAGCGTGTACGCGGCCTGCGCCTCGGGCGCCCAGGCGATCGGCGCGGCGCGGGCGCAGATCCTGGGCGGGCTGGCCGACGTCGTCCTCGTGGTGGGCGCGGACGCGGCGCCCAAGGGGTTCTTCGCCCCGGCGAGCGGGGACCGGCCGGACGATCCGGACTGGCTGCGGTTCCGCGTGCTGGGGGCCACCAACCCGGCGTACTTCGCGCTGTACGCGCGGCGCCGGATGGCTCTGTACGGGGACACCGCCGAGGACTTCGCCCAGGTGAAGGTGAAGAACGCGGCGGCCGGGGCGCTCAACCCGAACGCCCGCTACCGCAAGCCGGTGACCGCGCGGGAGGTGGCTGCCTCGGCCGTGGTCGCCGATCCGCTGCGGCTGCTGGACATCTGCGCGACCTCCGACGGGGGCGCGGCGCTGGTGCTGAGCAGCATGGACTTCGCGCGGGCCCGGGGGGTCACCGATCCGGTGCGGATCCGTGCGGTGTCGACCGTCACGCCGACGTATCCGCGGACGGTGCTGGACCTGCCGGACATCGCCACCGACTCGGTGACGGCGGTGCGGCCGGCGGCCGGCTCGTTCCGGGCGTCGATCGCCCGTGCCGCCTACGAGGAGGCCGGTCTCGGCCCGGACGACCTCTCGCTCGCGGAGGTCTACGACCTGTCCACGGCCCTGGAACTGGAGTGGTACGAGGACATCGGGCTGTGCGCCGAGGGGGAGGGCGCGAAGCTCCTACGGGAGGGGGCGACCGCGCTGGGCGGGCGGGTGCCCGTCAACACCAGCGGCGGGCTGTCCTCGTTCGGGGAGGCGGTGCCGGCGCAGGCGATCGCCCAGGTCTGCGAGCTGACCTGGCAGTTGCGCGGAACGGCGGCGGAGCGGCAGGTTCCGGGGGCCCGGGCCGGGATCACCGCGAACCAGGGGCTGTTCGGGCACGGCTCGGCCGTGATCGCCGTCCGTTAGGGCAGGTCAGGAGCCCGGCCGGGGTGCCCGGGGCGCCCTGCCGGAAATCTCCCGGCAGGGCGTGCCGCGCGAGTGCTTGACGGTCCCTGGTGGCGGGTTCACACTCTCCCCACAGTCTCGCGCCGCCGGCGAGAGCCTCGATCCCCCCATGAGAGCAGCGGCCCGTACCCCAGTCGGCGGGGGTACGGGCCGCCTCCGTGCCGGGCGGTCAGGTGCCCGCCGTCAGGCTCTGTCTGCGGGCCCGCGCCAGGGACATCGCGTGTTCCACGACCCCCACCAGCACGTCCTTGACGGACTCCCGGTCGCGCGCGTCGCACAGCAGCACCGGCACCTCGGGGTCGAGGTCCAGGGCCTCCCGTACGGTCACCACCGGATGGCGGTCGGCGCCGTCGAAGCAGTTGACCGCGACCACGAAGGGGAGCTGGCGCCGCTCGAAGTAGTCGATGGCGGCGAAGCAGTCGGCGAGGCGGCGGGTGTCGGCGAGGACGACCGCGCCGAGCGAGCCCTGGGACAGCTCGTCCCACAGGAACCAGAACCGGTCCTGGCCGGGCGTGCCGAACAGGTACAGCACCAGGTCCTCGCGCAGCGTGATGCGCCCGAAGTCCATGGCCACGGTCGTGGTGTTCTTGCCCTCCACTCCCCCGGTGTCGTCGATTCCCATGCCGGGTTCCGAGAGGAGTTCCTCGGTCCGCAGCGGTCTGATCTCACTCACCGCACTGACCAGGGTGGTCTTTCCCACCCCGAAGCCGCCCGCGACCAGGATCTTCAGGGTCAGCGGCTCGACCGGCGACACGGCATGCATCGCGCCGGTGCGGCTAGAGCGCCCGAAGGCCATCGATCACCTCACGCAGAATGGATTCATCGGGCAGTTCGGCCGGTGGTACCGGCCGGGTCACATGGACCAGTTCCTCGTCGACCAGGTCTCCGATCAGGACTCGGACCACCCCGATCGCGAGGTCGAGCTCGACCGCGAGTTCCGCGACCGACTGTGGGCGTCCCCGGCACAGCCCCAGGATGTGGGCGTGTTCCGGGGACAGGGTCATGTCCCAGACCGGGTCGTCGGCCGCCGCTTCGGCGACGACGAGCGCGATCAGGTCGAGCCGGTGCTGGCCCGCGTGGCTGGTCCGGCCGCGGGTCATCGCGTACGGACGGACCACGGGGCCCGCCTCGTCGTCGAACCAGTGCGGGTGGGCTGGGGTGGGGCGGTCCTGGCCTGAATCGCTCATGCCGTCCGACTCACCCTCCGGCTGGCAGCCCGGTCCGCGGGGCGGTCGCCAGGTGGTCACCGACTCGCTTGACCATCAGGGTCATCTCGTACGCGACCTGGCCGACATCGGAGTCGGCGTCGGAGAGCACGGCGAGGCAGCTGCCGTCCCCGGCGGCCATGACGAACAGGAACGCCTCGTCGAGTTCGACGACGGTCTGGCGGACCCGGCCGGACTCGAAGTGGCGGCCGACGCCCTTGGCCAGGCTGTGGAAGCCCGAGGCCACGGCGGCCAGGTGCTCGCTGTCCTCCCGGGTCAGGTCCGCGGAGCTGCCGGTGGGCAGGCCGTCGCCGGAGAGGACCACCGCCTTGCGGATGCTGCCGACCTTGTCGACGAGTTCGTCGAGGAGCCAGTTGAGCGGGCCGGAGCCGCGGCCCCTGGTGTCGTTGCCGGTCTGCGGTGCGGTCATCGACCGTCCCCCTCGTTCTCGTTCTCGGTCGCGGGACCGGTGGCGGCGGACGTGCCTGCCCCGGCCTCCGGCTGCTGCTGTGCGTCCTGTTGCTGTACGTCCTGCTGCCGTGCCGCGCGGCGCTGCTGGGCCGCGTGCTGTTCGCGGCCCGCGGTCCAGCCCCGCTGGAGCGCCGACATGCGGTTGCGCACGTCGTCCGCGTCGCGGTCCTCCAGCGGCTCGGCGGCGGCTTCGGCGGACCCGGCGGACGGGGCGTTCTTGAGCTGGGGGGCCAGGTTGGCCTGGCGGACCCGGCGGGGCAGCCCGCCGGGGCCCGGGGCGGGCTGGGGCCGGGCGCCGCCGGGGTCGGTTCCGGCGGGCGCCGGCCTGGGCGCGGCCGCCGACGGGGGCGTGGAGGTGGACGGGGACCGGCGGACCATGGACACCGGGCGGGGCTCGACGCGGCGGCCGTGCTCGGCGACCAGGGTCGGGGTCGGCCTGCGGCGCGGGAGGGGCACCGCGCCGCCGGCGCGGGGGCCGTCGGGGCGGGCGCTGTCCACCCGGGAGTGGTCCAGCCGGACCGGGCCGGTGGGCGGCAGCGGCTCCCGCTGGCGGTCTCGGTCGCGCTCGCGCTCACCGAACCGCTCGCCGAACCGCTCGCCGTCGGGCCGCTCGGCGGCGTTGCGGTCCGCAGCGCCGCGGTCGGCCCCGTTCCGGTCGGCGGCGTTCCGGTCCGCGCCATTGCGGTCCGCGCCGTTGCGGTCGTTCTTCCAGCCGCCGGCGCGCTGCGGGAGCCCCAGCAGGGAGCTGCGGGGGGTGCCGTTCGGCGGGGTCTCGTCGTCCAGGGTGGCCATGGGCGGGCGGCCGCCGCCGTTGCGCCCGGCGATCCCGGTGACCTCGTCGAGGCCCGCGAGGCCGGCGGGGGCCTCGGTGCGGTCGATGCCGTCCAGCCCGAGGACGCTGAGCGGGGCTTCCAGCTCCACCGGCCCGTGCAGCACTCCGGCGGGCAGCGGGCGGCCGGAGGCGGCGCGGCCGGGCCGGGCGCGCTCGACGGCGGCCTGCGCGGGCCGCGGGGAGCGCTTGCCGTCGGTGAGGCGGATGCCGGTGCCGTTGGTCTCGGGGGCCTCGGTGAGCAGGTCCGCCGGGAGGAAGACGACCGCGGTGGTGCCTCCGTAGGGGCTGTGCTGGAGAACGACCTTGACGCCGTGGCGGTGGGCGAGGCGGCTGACGACGAACAGGCCCAGCCGGTCGGTGTCGGAGAGTTCGAACTCGGCGGTCTCGGCGAGCCGGAGGTTGGCGTCGAGCAGCGCCTCCGGGTTCATGCCGAGGCCGCGGTCGTGGATCTCCAGGGTGAACCCGTTGGCGACGCGCTCGCCGTGGACCTGGACGGCGGTGTGCGGCGGGGAGAACACGGTGGCGTTCTCCAGGAGTTCGGCGACGAGGTGGGTGACGTCGGCGACGGCCGGGCCCTCGATGCCCAGGCGCGGGAGGCGGCGCACCTCGATGCGCTCGTAGTCCTCGACCTCGGCGACGGCCGCGCGGACGACGTCCATCAGCTGGACGGGCTTGCGCCACTGGCGGGAGGGCGCGGCCCCGGAGAGGATCACCAGGCCCTCGGCGTGGCGGCGCATGCGCGTGGTCATGTGGTCGAGGCGGAACAGGTCGGCGAGTTCCTCGGTGTCCTCGGTGCGCCGTTCCATGGTGTCGAGGAGGGTCAGCTGGCGGTGCAGGAGCACCTGGTTGCGGCGGGCCAGGTTGACGAAGACCTCGGAGACCCCACGGCGCAGTTCGGCCTGCTTGACTGCGGCCTCGACGGCGGCGCGCTGGAGGCTGTTGAGGGCCAGGGCGACCTGGCCGACCTCGTCCTTCTCGAATTCCAGGCGGGGCGCCTCGGTCTCGACGTCGACACTCTCACCGGCGGCGAGGCGGCGCATGACGCTGGGCAGCCGGACGCCGGAGGCCTCGTGGGCGTCCTTGCGGAGCCGGGACAGGTCGCGGACCAGGTCGCGGCCGATGCGGACGGAGAGGACGACGGAGACGACGAGGGCGATGAAGCCGAGGATGCCGGCGATGGCGGCCTGGATCAGGACGTCCATGGCGGCGGGCTCGACGCGCTTTTGGTAGGCGTCGCCGGCGGCGGTGCCCATGGTGGCGAGGTCGTCGAGGGCCTTGGTGGCGGCCTCGTCCCACTGGGCGGCGGTGACGGCGCGCGGGGTCTTGGTGGCGCCCGCGCTGATGAACCGTTCCTCCGCGTCGCGCAGGGGCGTGGTCTGCGGGCCCATCCAGTACGACTCGAAGCGGTCGCGGTCCTCGCTCGGCAGGATCGCCAGGTTGAACTCGTACAGCAGGCGGCGGTTGGCGGCGAAGTCGGAGACGTGCCGGATGTCGGCGGCGCTGACGTTGCGGGCGACGAGGGCCGAGGCGATGACGGCGTCCTCGCGGGAGAGCGTCTCGCGGGCGCGGGTGATGCCGACGAGGGCGCGGCCCTGCTTGTCCAGCTCCACGTTCTCCAGGGCGTGGAGATTGAGGAGGAATTCGTAGCAGGGGTCGACGAGCCGGCTGTAGAGCTCCAGGGCCTGGCTGGGGTCGAGGCTGTTCTGGTCGATGGAGCGGCGCAGCGCGGCGATGCCGCGGAAGGCTTCGAGGATGGAGTCCAGCCGCTGGGTGGTGCCCTCGCTGAGCTCGTCGAGGACCTCGGGGTCCTTGGCGTTGGCGCTGATGCTCTCGACGGCGGCGTCGGTGGCGGCGCGGCTCTTGGCGAGTTCGGCGGTGGCGACGGAGGAGCGGGGGTCGCCGACGACGACGAGGGTCTGGCGGCGTTCCTTCTGTATGACGCGGACGACGTCCTCGATGGGGTAGCCGACCTTGTCTATGACGTAGGCGACGTCGAGGAGCTGGACGGCCTGGCGGCCGGTGATGACTGTCGCGAAGCCCCAGAGGGCGGTCAGGGAGACGAGCGGCACAAGGAGCAACGCCACGATCTTCCGGCGGATGGACTTCCCGCGAAAGCGCATGGCCTCCCCAGCCTCCCCCAGCTCAACCCCATTGGCGGGGGTCGGTGTTCCGTCATTTAAACGGCGTGAGCCTACTACTGCCACGCAGCGGGTTCGAAGGCGTGTCCGGACGTTTTCGGCCGGGCCCGGGGACGGAGATCACGAGTTGTCCGGTCATTCCGGTCACGAGCGGACCGATATGTGGCAGATGACACTTGGTGGGGTGTCAGTTCCCGCTACGTGATGGATGGCTGGAATTCTTCGTTCCGCGTTGTCCGGGCGCGGGTGGGGTGTCCGCGCTCCGGGAATCTCTCGGCCGTCCCGAGCGTCTATCCGAGTGGGGCGGGTAAGTCGGACTTACCCGGAACCACTGCGGTATGACGGGCCGCGTGGAGGGAGGGAGCGGACCATGCGGATGTACGAGGACGGCGGCGCGCGCAGGGCGGGGCGGTCGCTGTGGGTGGAGGAGGAGTCGCCGCGGCGCAGGCTGCCGGACCCGGTGCGGGAATCGGCGGTGCGGGCGGTGCTGATCGTGGCCGTCACGCTGACGGAGGCGACGATCGCGTTCCTCCTCATGGTGACCGGCTCCTGGCTGGCGTTCCCGATGGCGCTCTGCGGGATAGCCGGGACCGTCGTGGCCACCTGGGCCGTGCTGGACGTGCTGATCACCCGGCAGATGTGGAACCAGCGGCACGGGGTGGTGTCGCAGCCCAGCAGTACGGCGCGGGCCCGCCGCCGGGAGGCCCGCGCGTCGGCGCCCGCCCGGGGCGGGCGAATACGGCAGCAGCAGGCGGAGGCGGCCGGCCGGGCCGCCGCCTGGCAGGCGGCGGCCGGGGACCGGCGCTACCAGCCGGGCGCCGGCCGGGGCTGACCCCGTACGTCCCGGCCCGCCGGGCCCGGGCCGGGCGGGGCGGGGCGGGGCGGGTCAGGCCGGGCGGGTCAGGCCGGGCGGGTCAGGCGCCGGCCGTGGAGCGGCGGAACATACGGGTCGCCGTGATCTCGCCGTGGATCGTCTCCTCGTCCGGGGACTGCTGCGGCAGGCCCGGGCGCAGGTGCTCCTCGACGCTGATGTACTTCAGGCCCGCGCGCAGGTCCGCGTCGTTGCGCAGCCGGATGACCAGCGGGAACTCGGCGAGGGCCGTGGTGTCGAACAGGCCGGTCGTATAGAGCAGCTGGACGCCGAGCGCGTCGGACACGGCCCGCTGGAGCTCCAGCAGGTACGTCGCGTTCGCGCGGCCGATCGGGTTGTCGAGGAACAGCGTGCCGGCGTGCCGGTGCTTGTCGCGGCCCCGGTCGTTGCTGCGCAGCGCCGCCATCGTGCAGTACAGCGCGATCGCGGCGGTCAGCAGCTGCCCGCCGGAGAAGACGTCGCCCATCTGACCGACGGGGACCCGCTCGGCGCGCAGCACCGCGTCCGGCTTCAGGATCTCGACGGAGATGCCCTTGGGTTCCAGCGCCGCCTGGACACCGCGCAGCAGCAGCGACATGCCGTCGCGGCGGCCCTCGCCGAAGGAGGCGGTGCTGTTCTTCTTGACGGCGGCGCGGGTCGCCTCGTCGATGACCTCGCCGAGCCGCTCGGTGAGCGTGGCCTGGTCGGGTTCCTCGAAGCGGATCCGCAGGAACTCCTGGCCCGACCACTCCCCCAGGCCCTCGGGGAGCTGGGAGAGCCGCTGGGCGGAGCGCAGCGTGGCCAGGGAGGACTCCACCAGCCCGCGGAGCCGGTCGACGATGCTGTCGCGGTTGCGCTCCAGCTGCGCCAGCTCGTCGGTGAGGACGCGCAGCCGGGGGGCGAAGGCCGCCGCCCAGGCCGCGGCGTGCTCGGGCAGGGCGGAGGCGGGCAGTTCGCGGATCTGCTGGCGCGCGGGGGTGCGTACCTGCTCGTAGCGGTTGGCGTTGGCGTGCCGGACGAGGATGTCGCTCGCCTCGCGGACCGCCGACTCGGCGGCCGAGAGGTCGGCCGCGCAGCCGCGCAGCGAGCGGCGGGCCTCGGTGGCCGACTGCCGGGCCTCCTCCAGCGTGCCCGGGTGCGGCGCGGGCGACTGCTCGTCCTCGTCGTGCCCGTGGTCGCGCAGCAGGTCCCGCAGCTGGGCGGCGGTCTCCTCGAAGCCGCCGGCGCCGTCCTCGGCGGTGCGGTGGGAGCGCAGCAGGTCGGCGTGGGCGGCCCGGGCGCTCTCCACGGCCGCGGTGTGGGCGGCGAGCTGGGCGGTGGCGGTGCGCAGCAGGCCCTGGGCCTGTTCGACGTCCCCGGGGATCATCTCCTCGGGCAGCTCGGTGTGCGCCTCGCCCTCGGTGGGGGCGTGCCGTTCGGCCTCGCCGCGCAGCCGGCCGAGCTGCTCGCTCGCGGTGGAGGCGCGGGACTCCAGCATCTGGACGAGGGACTCGGCGCGGGCGGCGGCCGCCTGCCGGGAGGGGCCGTCGGCGCCGTCGGTGCCTTCGAGGAGCTGGGCGGCGCGGGTGCGGACCTTGTTGGTGAGGCGGTCGAGTTCGGTGAGCGCGGCGCTCTCGTCGCCTTCGGCGCGGGCCTGTTCGGCGCGCAGGTCGGCGCCGACGCCGACCTTCTCGTAGAGCTGGGAGGCGGCGCGGTAGGCCTCGCGGAGGTCGGGCAGCGGGGCCTTGGGCGCGCCGTCGTCCTCGGGGAGGGCCTCGGGGGCGCCGGCGATCTCGGCGCGTTCGGCGCGCAGGGCGCGGGCGGTGCGGCGGGCGTCGTCGGCGGCGCGCTGGGCTGCGCGGCGGTCCTCGTCGGCGGCTCGGGCCCGATCCAGGCAGACCTCGGCACGGGCCTCGGACTCGACGGCGTCGTCGGCGAGTTCGCGGACCTTGACCTGCCAGCCGGCCCGCTCGCGCAGCCGGAAGGCGAGCCCGGCGAGGGCGTCGGCGGCGCGCCGGGCCCGCTGGGCGGTGTCCTGACGCTCGTCGCGGACGCGGGCGGCGTCGGCGGCGGTGTCCTCGGCCTCGGCGCGTACGGTACGGGCCTCCGCGAGCTCGGCGTCGGCCTCCTCGGCGAAGGTACGGGCGGCCGCGGCCTGTTCGGCCAGCTCGGCGAGGCGGCCGGGCGGGCAGCCGGTGCGCCAGGAGCCGAGGCGGGCGGCGAGCTCGCGGTCGCCGGAGAGCCGGGCGGCGAGGTCGCGGATCTCGGTGTCGCGGGCGGTGGCGCGGGTGCGCAGCGCCTGGCGCTCCTCGTCGGCGGCGTGCTCGTCGTGCATGGCCGGGTTCGGCGGTACGAGGAACACCCCGGTGTCGGAGTGGTCGGCGGGCGGCACGGGCGCCAGCAGGGCGGCGGCGGTGCCGACGGCCACGGTGGAGCGGGGCAGCAGGGCCGCGCCGGAGAGCACCTCGCGGGCCCGGTGGTGGGTGTCGGGGTCGGTGATGACGACGCCGTCGACGAGTTCGGGGCGGGCCGCGAGGACGGCGGCGTGGTCGGCGGGGTCCACGGACTGGGCGAGGTAGCGCCAGCCGGGCAGGGCGGGGATGCCGTGTTCGCCGAGGTACTCGACGGTGGCCAGGACGTCGGGGCCGGGCGGCAGCAGGCCGCCGTCGCCGAGGGCGCCGAGGATCCGGGCGTCGTCGGCGGCGGCGGTGCGCAGGTCGAACAGCTGCCGTTCGGCGGTGGCGACGCCTCGGGTGAGCAGTTCGCGCAGCTCGTCGGCGTTGCGGTCGAGGTCCGCGACCGTGAGCCCGCCGGCGGCTCCGGCCGAGCCGGCCGGTGTGCCGGATGCCGCTGGGGCGCCCGGCGTGCCCGTGCGCGGGTGCGGGAGGAAGGTGTCGGGGGTTGACGGGAGGCCCAGCAGCTCCGCCAGGCGCGGGGCGGCGGCGAGGGAGGCGGCCGCCCGGTGTTCGGCGTCGTGCGCGGACTCGGCGGCGTCGGCGGCGTCCGCCGCGCGGGCGGCGGTGAGTTCGGCGCGGGATTCCGCGGCGGCGGCTTCGCGGGCGGCCTCGGCGGCGGCGCGGGAGGCGTCGCGGGACTCGTCCCAGGCGGCCACGGCGGTCTTCTCCGCGTCGGCGGCGGCCAGGGCGGCGCGGGCCGGGTCGGCGTCGGGGGCGGTGTCGTCGAGCCAGCCGGCCCGGACGGCCTCGGCGGTCTCCTGCTCGACCTCTCCGAGGCGCGAGCGCAGGTGTTCGGCCTCGCTGCGGGCCCGCTGGGCGGCGGTGGCGGCGGCGGTGGCGTCCCGGTGGGCGGTCTCGCCGAGGTCCTGGAGGGCCGCGGAGCGCTCCTCCTCCTCGTTCGCGACCCGCTCGCCGTGTTCGGCGGCGGTGTGCAGGGCCCGTACGAGTGCGGCGGCGGCCGTGGCGCGCGCGGCGAGCGCCGGGGCGGCGTCCCGCTCGGCTTCCAGGATCGCGGCGGCGACGCGCGCGGAGCGGTCGGCGGCGGCGCGGTGGCGCAGCACGGTCTCGGCGGCCTGCCAGGCGGCGTGCAGGGTGCGGGCTTCGAGGAGCTCCCGGCGCTGGGCGGCGGCGGCCTTGTCGGCGACGGTCAGGGCCAGCGAGGCGTGCCGGTAGGCGAGTTCGGCGGAGACGGCGGCGCTGCGGTCGCGCGCGGACTCGGCGGAGGTGACGGCGTGGGCGGCGCCGGTGACCCGCTGGGCGAGGTCGGCGGCGCGGCCGCGTTCCTCGCCGGCGCGGGCGGACAGCCGCCGGGCGAGGGTGCGGGTGCGGCGTTCGGCGCCCGCGTGGACGTCGCGCAGCCGGGAGCGGGTCCCGGCCGCCTCGACGATCTTGGTGAGGAGGTCCACGGAGCCGGCGGTGAAGTCCCGTTCGGCCATCAGCTCGCCGCGCCGGCCGAGCTTGTTGCCGAAGCCGTGGACCAGGTCGGCGAGGCCGTCGGTGTCGCGGGTGTCGGTGACGGCGCGCAGCAGCAGGTCGGTGAAGTCGGAGTCCTTCTTGACCGCGAAGAGACCGGCGGCCTCGCCCTCGTCGGCGTTCATCTCGCGCTGGTAGCGGAAGAGTTCGGGGTCGAGGCCGAGTTCGGTGAGGTGCTCGTTCCAGCGGTCGTGGATCTCCTCCCAGACCACCTCCAGGTGCGGGTACGCCTTGCCCGCGTCGGTGAGGGCGTCGCGGAAGCCCTTCATGGTGCGGCGGCGGCCCTGGGCGCCGGAGGCGCCTTCGACGGACGGGCGCACGGCGGTGGCCTCGGCGACGGGGAGGTTGTCGAGGCTCAGGCCCGGGCCGGGGCGGAAGGAGTACCAGGCCTCGGCGAACTTGCGCGGGTCGCCCGACACCTGGCGGCCGCGCCATTCGCTGACCTTGCCGACGACCACGCACTCGCCGGTCTGGGTGTGCTGCCATTCCAGGGCCACGTGACCGCAGTCGTCGGCGAGCAGGAACTTGCGCAGGACGCCGGAACTGGCGCCGCCGAGGGTGTTGCGGTGGCCGGGGAGCATCACCGAGAAGATCAGCTTGAGCAGGACGGACTTGCCGCCGCCGTTCTCCAGGAAGAGCACGCCGGCGGGCGCGGGGCGCCGGGGCGGGCCGGTGGGCTCGTCCTCGAAGAACTCCGCCTGGGTGGGTGCCGGGTGGGGCACCGGCTCGCCGACTCCGCGCAGGTCGAGCACGGTGTCGGCGTAGCGCGCACCGGCGGGCCCGATGGAGTAGAGGCGGATCCGGGACAGCTCGTACATGGCGGCGGACTCTCGTGAATTCTCGGTACGGAGGGGTACGGAGGGCAGGTGGCTCAGGCGTGGAACGGCAGGCCGGCGTCGGCCGCGAGTTCCAGGTCGTCGCCCTCGGGCGGCGGCAGGAGGGTGGCGGAGCCGTCGCTGACGGGGACCACGCCGAGTTCCAGGAGTTCGGCCATGGCCGAGCTGCCCGCCATGTCGCGGACCTGGAGCTGGTAGCGGGGGGTGGTGCGGTAGGTGCCTCCGGAGTCGTCGCCGGTGCGCTGGAGGAACCCGGAGTCGGTGAGGAAGGCGGCGGCCTTGCCGACGATGCCGGTGGTGGATCCGGCGAGACGGCGGGCGTCCTTGGTGGCGCCGGTCGAACTGCGGCGGGCGTAGACGCGCCAGGCGGCCTCCAGGCCGGGGGCGTCGGAGGCCGGGTCGGTGTTCTCGCCGAGTTCCTCGGCGCGCTCCTCCAGGCGGCGGCAGGTCTGGCGGACGAACGCGTCGACCCCGTTGACGGTGATCCGGCCGATGTAGCCGTCGTCGGCGAGGTCCTCGGGCCGGGGGAAGGCGAGGGCGGCGACGGCCAGGTGCGCGAGGCCGTGCAGGAACCGGTCGGCGGAGTCGGCGGCGGTGCGGCGGGCGTAGTCGCCCATGCGGACGGCGAAGACGGAGTCCTCGTCGGCGGCGACGGCCATCCCGGCGCGCGCCGACACCTCCAGGACGACGAGGCCGAGGCCGGTGGCGACGGCGTCGGCGAGGCGGCCGAAGGCGGGGTCCTCGCGGTAGCGGCGCAGCAGTTCGGCGTACTCGGCGTCGCGCGCGGGGAGCAGCTTGGGCTGGAGCCCGAAGGCGACGAGCCGGGCCGCGTCCGCGGCGTCGGCGGGCGTGACAGTCCCTCCGGGGGCGGGCGCGACGGGGGCCGACGGGGTGTCGGCCTCGCTCCACGCGGGGTGCCGCTCGCTCCACGCGGGGTGCTCGGCGTGGTGGTCGCTCACGGGTGGGTCTCCTCGGTGGGGTGCGGTGCGGGGTGGTGCGGTGCGGGCTCGGGGGGTGCGGTGGGCGGCCGGTACGGACGGGGCGGCTCCGGGGTGGTCACAAGGCCTCCGAGCGGGCCGCGGCCATGCCGGCGGCGTCGAGGAGGGCGGTGCCGACGATCAGGTCTGCGCCGCCGAACTCCGGGTCGTCCAGCTCGGTGCCGTCGTCCACGGCGAAGAGCAGCCGCTCCTCGCCCTGCCGGTAGGCGGTGCCGACCGCCGGGCTCGCGGCGTGCACGGCCAGCAGCGCCACCAGGTACGGCAGGTCCGGGTCGGCGCGGCGGGCCTGCGCGAGCAGCCCGGAGAGGCGGCGCGGGGCGTCGTGCGGCAGGTCCAGGAGCTCCATGGCGCGGGCGAGCTGCTCCTCGCTGAAGCGGCTGTCGTCCGGGGTCGCGATGAGGTCGGGCTCGGGCATCTCCACGCCGAGGTGCTCCCGCTCCACGGGCGGGGTCAGCAGTATCTCGACGAGGTCGGCGACGCGGACGGAGACGGGGGTGCGCAGGCCGGTGCCGGCCGCGAAGAAGGCGTCGGTGACCCGGCGGGCCTGCTCCACCGGGAGCGGCAGGACGGGCGCCACGAGCTGCCCGTACAGGTCGATGCCCGAGCGCGGCGCGGGGGCGGCGAAGGCCTGGCGGTCCTGCTCGGCGCGGAACAGCGGGCCGGCGTCCAGGAGGCGGGACTGGAGCTGGGTGTGGCGCCGGATGCAGTCCTTGACGATGTCGACCAGCTCGGCGGCGCGCCGCTTGTTCTCCGCCGTCTTG
Source organism: Streptomyces sp. ADI95-16 (assembly GCF_003721495.1). NCBI lineage: Bacteria > Bacillati > Actinomycetota > Actinomycetes > Kitasatosporales > Streptomycetaceae > Streptomyces > Streptomyces sp. ADI95-16. Next base: position 1,851,863 of record NZ_CP033581.1, read on the forward strand.
GAGTCGAGCACGGCGTCGGCCTCGTCGCGGGCCTTGCGGATGTTCGTGAGGATCGCGTTCTCGTGGCGGTACCGGTCGGCGACGTGGTCCAGGGCCTCGGCGATCATGTCGGGGACGGCCTGGAGCCAGTCCACGGCGCGCACGTTGCGCCGCGTCGCGTCGAGGGTGCGGCGCAGGGTCTCCGCGTACTGGACGGTGCGGTAGCGGGCCTGTTCGGCGGCGAGCTGCGCGTCGGCGAGGCGGCCCCGGCTGATCAGGACCTCCAGCTTGACCTCGGCGGCGATCTGGGCGCTGGTGACGTCCGTGTCGAGGGCGCCGACCAGCACGTTGACGGCCTCGTCGGTGGTGCGCAGGTAGACGGCGCCGCCGTAGCCGGGGACTTCCTCGATGAGTTTGAAGTCGTAGTCGCGGCGTACGTAGACCCCGTCGGGGCCGAAGGTGCCGTAGATCGCGCGGAAGCCCCGGTCGACGCTGCCGACGTTGATCAGGTTCTCCAGCACCCAGCGGGCCACCCGCTCGTGCTCGGCGGCCGGGCGGTCAGGGGCCTGGGCGGCGACGCGGGGCAGCAGCCTGGCCACTATCTGCTCGTGGTCGGCGCCGGTGTCGAAGTCCATGTTGAGCGTGACCAGGTCGATGGCGGCGAGCGCGACCTCCGCCATCGCGTAGCCCCCGTACTCGCCCGCCAGATTGGCCTTGCGTACGTCGAGGTCGTGCAGCGGGGCGGTGCAGGCGAGGGCGCGCAGCCGCCGGGCCAGGCCCTCGTCGGCGGCCGGGCCCGGCGCCGGGGACGAGAGGGGCTTCGCCTGGGCAGGGAGAGTCACGGACAAAGACTAGGCGCTGTTGCTGACAACATCCCAAACGGCATGGTTCGGCCGGATCGGTCCCGGGGTGGCGGGGAACGCGGGACGGCCGCACGGGGAACGCGGCACGGCCTCGCGGAGAACGTCGCACGGCCGCGCGGGCGCTGTTCTACGCTCACCGCATGGCTTCCATGATCGCACCCCGGATCGCTCCCCTGATGGACCTGAACGCCGACCTCGGCGAGGGCTTCGGGCGCTGGACGCTGACCGACGACGAGGCGCTGCTGTCCGTCGTCACGTCCGCCAACGTGGCGTGCGGCTTCCATGCCGGGGACCCCTCGATCATGCGGCGGGTCTGCGAGCTGGCGGCGGAGCGGGGGGTGCGCATCGGGGCGCAGGTCTCCTACCGGGACCTGGCGGGCTTCGGGCGGCGCGCCATGGACGTGCCGCCGGATGAGCTGGCGGACGAGGTGGCGTACCAGATCGGCGCTCTGGAGGTCTTCGCCCGGGCGGCCGGGTCCAAGGTGTCGTATGTGAAACCGCACGGCGCGCTCTACAACCGCACCGTCCACGACGCGGGCCAGGCGGGCGCGGTCGTCGCCGGGATCCGGCTCGCGGCGGGCGCGCACGGGCTCCCCGTCCTCGGGCTGCCCGGGTCACTGCTGCTCGCGGCGGCCTCGGAGGCCGGGCTGGCCCCCGTACAGGAGGCCTTCGCCGACCGGGCTTACACCTCCGCAGGGACCCTCGTACCGCGCGGGGAACCGGGGGCCGTGCTGCACGATCCGGACGCGGTGGTCGCGCGGGCGGTACGGATGGCCGCCGAGGGCGCGGTGACCCCGGCCGACGGTACGGCCCCGGTGCCGGTCGCCGCGCGCTCGCTGTGCCTGCACGGGGACACCCCGGGGGCCGCGGTCCTTGCGCTGCGGGTCCGGGAGGCGCTGCGCACCGCCGGGGTCCGGGTGGAGGCGTTCGCGTGAGGGCGCTGGTGGCGGGCTCCGAGGGCCTGCTGCTCGAAGTGGACTCCGCGGCGCAGGTGGCCGCGCTCCACGCCGAGCTGCTGCGGCGCCGGGCGGAACTCGGCCCCGTACGCGACATCGTGCCCGCCGCCCGGACCGTACTGCTGGACGGGGTGCGGGAACCGCGCGCGCTGGCGGAGCGGATCTCCCGCTGGGAGGTGCCGCCGCTGGCCGAGACCGAGGGGCCGCTCATCACCGTCCCGGTGCGGTACGACGGGCCGGACCTCGCCGAGGTGGCCCGGCTGTGGGACGTGACGGAACGGGAGGTGGCCGGGGTCGTCGGCTCGCTCGTGTTCCGGGTGGCCTTCTGCGGGTTCGCGCCCGGCTTCGGGTACCTGACGGGGCTGCCCGAGCGGCTGCACCTGCCGCGCCGGGCCACGCCCCGCGCGGCCGTCCCGGCCGGCTCGCTGGCGCTGGCGGGCGAGTACGCGGGGGTGTACCCGCGCTCCTCCCCCGGCGGCTGGCAGCTGATCGGGGCGACGGACGCGGTGCTGTGGGACCCGGAGCGGGACCCGGCGGCGCTGTTCGCGCCGGGGGTACGGGTGCGGTTCGAGGAGGCGGGGACATGAGCGGGGCGCACGGGCTGCTGGTGCTGCGGGCCGGGGCGCTGACGACCGTCCAGGACCGGGGACGGCCCGGGTACGCGCACCTCGGGGTGCCCCGGTCGGGCGCGCTCGACGCGGGGGCGCACGCGCTGGCCAACCGGCTCGTGGGCAACCCGGTGGACGCCGCGACCCTGGAGACCACCCTGGACGGGGTGGCCCTGCGGGCGCTGGCCCCGGTGACCGTCGCGGTCACGGGCGCGCCGTGCGCGGTACGGGCATCAGGTCGCGCGGTCGCCTGGGGCGAGCCGGTGTGGCTGCCGGGCGGGGCCGAACTGGAAGTGGGCCGGGCGGAGTCGGGGCTGCGGAGCTACGTCGCGGTGCGGGGCGGCTTCGGCGTACCGGCGGTGCTCGGCAGCCGGGCGACGGACCTGCTGTCGGGGCTGGGACCGCCGGTACTCGCGGCGGGGACGCTGCTCCCGGTGGGCCCACCGGGACGGGACCCGGCCCGCGGAGCGGACGGGGCGGGGGCGGGGGCCGGGGCGGCGGGGGCGGGGGCCGGGGCCGCGGGCGCGGCGGGCTCGGCGGGCTCGGAACTGGTGCTGCCGTTGCGGCTGGGGCCGAGGGCGGACTGGTTCACGGCGGAGTCGATCGCGGGGCTGTGGCGGTCCGGGTACCGGGTGTCGGCCCTGTCCAACCGCATCGGGCTGCGCACGGAGGCGGGCCCGCCGCTGCGACGGGCGCGGGGCGGCGAACTGCCGAGCGAGGGCATGGTCTTGGGCGCGGTCCAGGTGCCCCCGGACGGCCTGCCGGTGGTGTTCCTGGCCGACCACCCGGTGACGGGGGGCTACCCGGTGATCGGCGTCATCCCCGAGGGCCCGCCCCTGGACGCGGCGGCCCAGACCCGGCCGGGGACGGGGGTCAGGTTCGTGCGGGCCGGGCGGAATTGAACAGTGCTGGGGGCTTCCCGCCAGTCTCACTGTCCTTCCGGTTCGGTCCGGCCTGTCAAGGGCGCTCCTCCTCGTTCCTCGTCGTCGCGTCGCTTCGCGATGGCCTCCGGCCACCCTTGACAGCCCGGCCCGCCCCGGAATGCCAAAGACTGTCGGGAAACCCCCAAAGAACGGTCAGGGGGGCGCCTGACCACCGAGCCGTACTGAGACGCCCGACCGGGACTCCTGCCCAGCGGAGAACGCCGCCCCGCTTCCAGCCTCGCCGGCGTTTGAGGCGCGGGGCCTGGGGCGGAGCCCCAGAAAGCCCCGAGCGCAGCGAAGGGGACCCACCGCGCATCAGATCGCTACCCGCCTACCACTCGGCTCAGCGACTGCGGACCGGCCGTGGCTGAACACAAGCCGCCCACACTCACCGGGCACTTCTCGCCCCACGCGGCTGCGGACCGGCCGTGGCTGGGCGCGCCCTCACTACGCGGCGCGTGCCGTTGGGGCTGGTCAGGGCCCGTTGTCAGAGGGCGTCATTACGATCGGGCCATGAGAGCTTCCGGAACGTTCAGCGTCAAGGGCTTCGACCCGACCGACGTGGCGCCTACTCCCTCCGTGACCACCGGAGTTGCGGTGGGGGTGATGACGATGGAAAAGCACTTCGAGGGGGAAATCGTCGGCCATTCGGCGACCCTGTTCACCTCTGCGTTCGACCAGGCGAAGGGTGTGGGTACCTACCTGGCCATGGAGTCCTTCGAAGGGGCACTGAACGGCCGCGAGGGCACGTTCAACTTCGCGCATTCCGCCACGACGCACGGTAGTGACCGTGTCAACGAGTTCTTCGTGATCGTGCCGTCGAGTGGCACCGGTCAGCTGACCGGTATCACCGGATCGGGTGGGCTGACCGTCGATGCCGACGGTACACACCGGGTGTGGTTCGACTACGAGCTCAGTTGATCTCAGCCACGGCCGGTCCGCAGCCGCTGAGCCGAGTGGCAGGCGGGTAGCGATCTGATGCGCCTGACCGCTGGTTTGGTCAATCTGGACACCGTTTGGTGCAGGTTCGGGAGGGTTTCCGCCCGGAGGGCGGCGTGTCCGCTATGCACGGGTCCCGGTCGGGCGTTTCGCGATGGCTCGGTGGTCATGGTCCCCCCTGACCGTTTCTTCGGGGGCTTCCCGACAGTCTTTGGCATTCCGGGGCGGGCCGGGCTGTCAAGGGTGGCCGAAGGCCATCGCGAAGCGACGCGAACGCAGTGAGCGCCCTTGACGGGCCGGACCGACACGGAAGGACAGTGAGACTGACGGGAAGCCCCCAGCACGGTTCCATCCCGCCCGGCCGGGTTCCGGTGGCGGCCGGGGTGTTACACCGCCGACTCCGGTGCTATCCGGCTCCGGACCGCCGACTGCACGTCCTCTTCCTCGGCGGGGTCCGCCGCCAGGTGGCGCAGCCGGGGGGCGACGCGGGCGTCCGCCGTTTCCGCGTGGAGGGCCGCCACCTCGCGGGTGGTCTCCTCGCAGTCCCACAGGCACTCGACCGCGAAGCCCGCCGCGAAGGAGGGGTCCGTGCTGGCGAGGGCGCGGGCCGCGCGGCCGCGCAGGTGGGACGAGGACGTCTCGCGGTAGATGTGGCGCAGCACGGGCGCCGCGCAGCCGATGGAGAGCCGGCCGGCTCCGTCCACCAGCGGGAACAGCCCGAGGCTGTCCGGGCCGGCGCCGCGGACCGTGGAGCGGAGGGCTCCGAGGACGAGGCCGGTGTCCTCGGCTCCGCCGCGGGTGGCGAGGAGGGCGGCGGCAGCCGCGCCGAGGGCGTCGGGGCGGTGGGCCCAGAGCCGGGCGCGGTCGATGGCCGCGGGGCCGTACATGCGCTGGTAGGCGGCTACGGCGGGCTCGTCCCCGGCGGCTTCGATGAGGTCGAGGACGGCCGGGTTCTCCGGTTCGGCGACGACCAGGTGGTGCAGGGCGGTGGCGCGGGCGGCCTCGCCGGCGGCTCCGGCGGCGGCCGCGAGGACCGCGGAGCGGTCCTCGGGCCCGGCCACCGCGGCGAGGCAGCGGGCGGCGGGGACGTGCAGCGGGGTGCCGCGGCGCAGTCCGTCGGCGGCCCAGTCGAAGACGGCCTGGACTCCCCAGCCGGGGCGGGGCCCGCTGGGTGTCAGCTGGCGCTGCCAGCGGTCGAAGGAGCCTTGCTGGCGGGCGGCGCGCAACCGATCGCCGAATGCGGGCGTCTCTTCCCAGAGGAACCAGGGCCTCGGCTCGTACGCGTCGCGGATGGCGGCGGCCAGCCGCGCCTCGCCGTCGGCCGTGGCCGGGAATCTGGCGAGGACGGGCGTGGCGAGGCCGCGCAGTCCTTCGTCGTCGTCGCGCAGGGCGAGTTCGTCGAGGGCCCAGGACCAGTTGGCGCCGCGGGCGGCGTACCGGCGCAGCAGCATGAGCGCGTCGTCGCGACCGTAGGAGGCGAGGTGACCGAGTACGGACAGGGCGAGGCCGGTCCGGTGGTCGTCCTCGTCGACGAGGTCGTCGGCGCTGAAGAGGTGGGTCTCGATCTCGCCGAGGGGGCCGTCGAGGTCCAGGTAGAGCCTGGCGTAGTACAGGGAGCGGTTCTCGACCTGCCAGTCCTGGCGCGGGTCGCGGAGCACACACTGGTTGAGTGCCGCGAGGGCCTCGACCCTGGGTGCGGCCAGGGCGTGCAGCGTGCCGTCGCCGCGACCCCGCTGGAGGAGCCCGAGCAGGGTGCCGCTTGGCGCTATGACTGGTTCGAACATGGGAATGGCCTCAAATCAAGCTGGGGACGCAACCGGGAATCGGGATTCACAGGGCCGCGTAACAGCATGTGAGGACGTCCGCCGTCATGTTCCGCTCGATGTAGACCATTGCCTTCTCACTCTCGTCGGTGCTTCGCGGCCAGGGCGGCCGGTGCGGCAGGTGATGGGACCGGACACCCTTCGTGTCCAGCCCGCTCCTGCCCGTCCGTCATGTTCGCGAATCGAATCCGACGCCATGATGACTCAGCCGGTTTGTGCACCGCGACCACATTTACGGCCGCCGTGATCAACCTGTGAGGTAGGTATCGGTCGATCGGCGCCCAGGTGGCGGCCAAAAGCGGACTACTTGGCTCCGAAGAGTTCCAGCAGGTCGTCCTTGGCGAACATGCGGGCGGTGTCCACGGCGGAGGGCGTTCCGGCGGCCGGGTCGGCTCCGCCGGCGAGCAGCGCGCGGATGACGGCCTCCTCGCCCTTGAAGACGGCGCCTGCGAGCGGGGTCTGGCCGCGGTCGTTGGCGCGGTCGGCCTCGGCGCCGCGGGTCAGCAGGGCCGTGACGGTGGCGGCGTGGCCGTGGTAGGCGGCGAGCATCACGAGGGTGTCGCCGCGGTCGTTGGTGAGGTTCGCGGGGACCCCGGCGTCGAGGTACGCGGTGAGCGTGACGGTCTCGCCCTGGCGGGCCAGGTCGAAGATCTTGGTGGCCAGTTCGATGACGTCCTCGTCAGGGGCGTCGTGGGATCCGGTGGATCCGCTGGATCCGGTGCCGCCGGGGATGTTCTCGCTCATCGTCCGTACCGCCTTTCACTCGCTGCTGGGTGAGTTTCCCCAGGCCGGGCGGGCATGGGGGCGTACGGCGCCGCGTCCGTACGGGTGAATCGCCAGGGTAGCGCCCGGGCCCGCACATGACGGGGTTCGACTGAGGCAAAGATCACCCTTGACCCGCTTGACCCCCCTTCGCCCCGGCCGCGCAAGCCGGGGAGGGCCGGTCAAGTGAAAAACCTCAGGATTCACTCGGATGCACCTTTTGTCGCATTGATACTTCCTGTGAGCCTGGAACAACTGATGGTGACTGCCCCCACTACCAGGAGAACCTCCCATGGTCTTGTCGATCTCAGGTGTCGTCCTACTCGGCATCATCTGCTTCCTGTTCTTCAAGAAGGACGGGATGAAGCTGTCGCACGCGTTCGTGTGCGCGCTCTTCGGCTTCTTCCTGGCCGGCTCCGCCATCGCCCCCAGCATCACGGCGAGCACCGCGAGCCTCGCGAGCCTGCTCGGCGGGATCAAGCTCTAGGCCACCGCCGAGCGAGTGGTACCGAGACACCACGCCACACCCGAAGCACCCGCCACACCGACAACTCCAGGAGACGCCCGTGGCCCGGCGCCCACTTCCCCGCATCCTCATCAGCGGCACCGCGTCGCTGGCCCGGGGCCGCGACTTCGCGCGCACGGCCGCCGACAGTGCCACGGACGTCCTCCATCCGCTCCTCGTCATCGGACGCGGCCTGCGCGTCCTGGCCTCGGCCGGGCGGCGCAAGTGGGCCGGGACCCCCAAGGACAAGCGCGGTCCCGCGCTGTTCCTGGGAGCGGCCTGCGTCCTCGTGGTCGCGCTCGTCCCCTACGGTCCGCTGCTCGCCCTGATCACCCTCATGGCGGCGGCAGCCTGGCAGGGACGGGCCCGCACCCCGGTGAAGACCGGTCCCAGCGACGCCGAGACCGAGCGGCTCGGCTCCCTCTACGAAGCCCTCGTGCCGTACTTCTCCATCCCCGAGGACCCGAACCCCCTCTTCGCCCACGGCGGGAGCTGGGACCAGGCCTTCAGTGGCTACGAGTTCGACGAGGCGGGCCGCCTCACCCGGCTGCGCATCCGCTACCCGGCCTACTTCACCGATGGCGAGGCTGCCTCACGGGCCCGGATCGAGGCACTGCTGCACGCCAAGTCCGGGCGCGGACGGGAGTACCGCTTCGACTGGGACGAGGAGGGCAACCAGCTCGACCTGAGCGTGCTGGCGGCGCTGCCGACGGGCATCGCCGCCCAGCCGTTCGTCACCTCCCCCGGTGAGACCGTGCTCGGATTCACCGACGCCGGCAGCGTGCGGCGCACCCTGCCCGTCCTGGAGGGCGACGAGCCGCGCGACGTGCCGCCGGTGATCTGGCGCACCGGCCCGCGCTCCACCGAGCCGCACCTGCTGGCCGTCGGCCAGCCCGGCAGCGGCACCTCCACCCTGCTGCGCTCCATCGCCCTCCAGGCCCTCCGGCACGGGGGCGACGTACTGATCGTCGAGGGCGGCGACACCGGCGAGTTCGCCTGCCTGTCCGGCCGTACGGGCGTCCTGGCCGTGGAATGCGGCGCGACGGGGGCGCTGGCCACGCTGGAGTGGGCCGCGCACGAGACCGAGCGGCGGCTGATCGCCGGCCACCGGGCCCGCGAGGCCGGCCGGCCGGCGCCCGAGGACATCCGGCGCCCGCTGTGGATCCTGCTGGACCAGCCGAGCGTGCTGGCCCACCTCGCCGTCTCCGAGGGGCACCCCGATCCGCTCGGCCGCCTCCAGGTGCCGCTGCGGCACGGCCGGGCCGCGCACGTCACGGTGGTGGTGGCCGAGCACTTCGACCACCTGGAGCTGCTGAACGACGCCATCTGGCAGCACACCCGGGCGCGGATCGTGCTCGGGCCCGCCGCGATCCAGCAGACCGCCGACGTCCTGGGGCTGCCGCCGCACACCACCCCGACCGCGCAGGTCCCGCCCGGCCGCGGGTACGCGCGGCTCGGCACGGGTCCGGTGCACCGGCTCCAGGTCCCGGCCACCCCGGACCCGTACGACGACGCCACGCACGCGGCGCACCGCCAGGCGGTCCTGGAGCTGCTGCCCGCCCGCAAGCCGGCCGTGGCCGGTCACCACCTCACGCTGGGCAAGCCGCTCCAGGGGCACCAGCCCCCCGCCCAGGCGCAGGCCCCGGCGATCGACGCCCCGGAGATCCCCGAGGTGCCCGCCGAGACGCCCTGAGGGCCCGCGCCCGAGGGCCCGGTCCGGCGGGGCCGCTACGCCACGAAGGTGCGCGGCGGCTCGGCTCCGCTGCCGCCCGCGCCCGTGCCGACCAGTCGGGCCGCCGCCGCGAGCCGGGCGGCGGCCTCCTCGGCCACGGGGCCGCCGACGGTGAACGGGAGCCGGACGTACCCCTCGAACGCCCCGTCCACGCCGAACCGGGGGCCCGAGGGGACCCGTACGCCGACCCGCTCCCCCACCTCGGCCAGCCGCGAGCCGGACAGCCCGCCCGCGCGGGCCCACAGGGTCAGCCCGCCCCGCGGCACCTCGAACTCCCAGTCCGGCAGTTCCCGGCGGACGGCCGCGACCAGCGCGTCCCGGTTCTCGCGGGCCTGGTCCCGCCGGATCCCGACGGCCTCCTCCCAGCCCCCGGTCCGCATCAGCCAGTTCACCGCGAGCTGTTCCAGCACCGGAGTGCCCAGGTCGGCGTAGGCGCGCGCGGCGACCAGGCTCCGGATGACGTCGGGAGCGGCGCGGACCCAGCCGATCCGCATCCCGGCCCAGAAGGCCTTGCTGGCGGACCCGACGGTGATCACGGTCGACCCGGCCGGATCGAAGGAGCACACCCGGCGCGGCATGGCCACGTCCGGATCCAGCTTGAGTTCGGCCATGGTCTCGTCCACGACGAGTACGGTGCCGGCCGAGCGGGCGGCCTCGACCATCGCGCGGCGCTGGTCCTCGGAGGCCAGGGCGCCCGTCGGGTTGTGGAAGTCGGCGACGACGTACGCGAGGCGGGGCGCGGCGTCGCGCAGCACCTGCCGCCACACGGTCATGTCCCAGCCGCCGAGCCCGTCGCCCATGGCGACCGGTACGAGGCGGACGCCGGCGGCGCGCATCAGCTGGAGGATGTTGGCGTAGGAGGGGGATTCGACGGCGATCCGCTCCCCGCGCCCGGCGAAGAGGCTGCAGATGGCGTCGATCGCGCCCATCGCGCCGGTGGTGACCATGATCTGCTCGGGCATGGTCGGGATGCCGCGCTCGGTGTAGCGGTCGGCGAGCATCCGGCGCAGCGCGGGCAGCCCGGCCGGGTAGTCCCCGTGGGTGTGCGCGTACGGCGGGAGTTCCTCCAGGGCGCCTTGGACGGCCTTGGTGAGCCAGGGCTCGGGGGCCGGGAGGGCTGCGCAGCCCAGGTCGATCATGGAGCCGAGGGACTCGGGCGGCAGGGGTTCCAGGCCGCGCGCGGGCAGCGGGTTCCCCGCGGGTACGGAGGTCCAGCTGCCGGCGCCCCGGCGGGATTCCAGGAACCCCTCGCCGCGCAGCGCCTCGTAGGCGGCGGCGACGGTGGTGCGGCTGAGGCCGAGGGCGACGGCGAGTTCCCGCTCGGCGGGCAGCCGGGCGGCGACGGGGACGCGGCCTTCGAGGACGAGCAGCCGGATGCCGTCGGCGAGGGTGCGGTACGCGGGCGGCTTGCGGGCGCCGGCCACGGCGGTCGGCCGCTGCTGGGAGCCGATGAGGCGGGCGAGCTGTGCGGCACCGACCGCCGAGGTCCACTGAGCCATGCTGTCCGGTCCACCTTCGTCGAATTGGCCCCGACCGGCCCCAGGTGCGACCGGTATTGGATTGCTTCCGTAGCCCAGACTGTCACGCGTGGATCCTGCGGGGCCAGGGCCCGGCCGGATCGGCACGGAACCGACCGAGGGGTCGTTCGGGCGGGGTGCCGCGCAGGGGGCATACTGCCGCCGTGACGCAACGACCCCCTCGCCACCCGTATCTGGACCACTCGGGTCCGATCCCCTTCGCGCACCGCGGCGGGGCCGCCGACGGGCTGGAGAACACCACCGCCGCGTTCCGCCGCGCGGCCGACGCGGGCTACCGGTACTTCGAGACCGACGTGCACGCCACGCTGGACGGGAAGCTGGTCGCCTTCCACGACTCCACCCTGGACCGGGTCACGGACCTGCGGGGCCGGATCTCCGAGCTGCCCTGGAGCCGGCTGCGGGAGGCCAGGGTCGGCGGCAGCGAGCCGCTGCCGCTGCTGGAGGAGCTCCTGGAGGAGTTCCCGGACTCCCGCTGGAACATCGACGTCAAGGCGGAGTCGGCGGTACACCCCCTCGTCAACCTGATCGCGCGGGCCGGCGTCTGGGACCGGGTCTGCGTGGGCTCGTTCTCGGAGGGCCGGGTGGCCCGGGCGCAGAAGATCGCCGGCCCCCGGTTGGCGACCTCGTACGGGGTGCGCGGGGTGCTGGGCCTGCGGCTGCGCTCGCTGGCGATCCCGTTCGCGCTGCGGGTGGGGGCGGTGGCGGCGCAGGTTCCGGAGACCCAGGGCGGCGTCCGGGTGGTCGACGAGCGCTTCGTACGCACCGCGCACGCGCGGGGACTCCAGGTGCACGTCTGGACCGTGAACGAACCGGAACGCATGCGGGCGCTGCTCGATCTGGGTGTCGATGGCATCATGACCGACCGGATCGACATCCTGCGCACGGTGCTGGAGCAGCGCGGGGCCTGGGCCTGACGACGCCCGCGCCCGCCCGCGGCCCGGCGTCGGGGCGGTGGCGGGGACCAGCGAGGGGACACCAGGTGAGTGTGCGCACGACGGAAGAAGCGGAACCGGGGGCCGAGGACGGCAGAGCCGGCGCCGCGGCGCGCAAGCGCGAACAGCACGGCTGGTACTTCTACGACTTCGCGTGCTCGGTCTACTCGACGAGCGTGCTCACCGTGTTCCTGGGGCCGTACCTGACGGCGGTGGCGAAGGCCGCCGCGGACTCCGAGGGGTACGTCCACCCGCTGGGCATTCCGGTCCGGGCCGGGTCGTACTTCGCGTACACGGTGTCGGTCTCGGTGATCGTGGCCGTGCTGATCATGCCGCTGGTGGGGGCGGTCGCGGACCGCACCGGGCGCAAGAAGCCGCTGCTGGCGGTGACGGCGTACACGGGTGCGGCGGCGACGGCCGGGATGTTCTTCCTGGACGGCGACCGCTATCTGCTGGGCGGGCTGCTGCTGATCGTGGCGAACGCGGCGCTGGCGGTGTCGATGGTGCTCTACAACGCCTTCCTGCCGCAGATCTCGACGCCCGACGAGCGGGACACCGTCTCCTCGCGGGGCTGGGCCTTCGGGTACACCTCGGGCGCGCTCGTCCTCCTGCTGAACCTCGTCCTCTACCAGGGGCACGACTCCTTCGGCATCTCCGAGGGCGTGGCGGTGCGGATCTGCCTGGCCTCGGCGGGCCTGTGGTGGGGGGCCTTCGCGCTGATCCCGCTGCGCCGGCTGCGGGACCGGGCGGTCGTGCGGGAGCCGGGGGCGGGGCCGGCGGTCAGCAGGTGGCGCCAGCTCGTCGCGACGCTGAAGGACATGCGGCGCTATCCGCTGACCCTGTCGTTCCTGCTCGCCTACCTGATCTACAACGACGGCGTGCAGACGGTGATCTCCCAGGCCTCGGTCTACGGCTCGGAGGAGCTGGAGCTGGAGCAGTCCACGCTGATCGTGGCGGTGCTGCTGGTGCAGGTCCTGGCGGTGGTCGGGGCGCTGGGGATGGGGCGGCTGGCGCGGGTGTACGGCGCCAAGCGGACGATCCTGGGGTCGCTGGCCGCGTGGGGGCTGACGCTGGCGGCGGGCTACTTCCTGCCGGCCCGGACGCCGGTGTGGTTCTTCGCGCTCGCGGCGATGATCGGGCTGGTGCTGGGCGGCAGCCAGGCGCTGTCGCGCTCGCTGTTCTCTCATCTGGTGCCGGCGGGCAAGGAGGCCGAGTACTTCTCCGCGTACGAGATGAGCGACCGCGGGCTGAGCTGGGTGGGGCCGTTGGTGTTCGGCCTGACCTATCAGGTCACGGGCAGCTACCGGGACGCGATCATCTCGTTGGTGTTCTTCTTCGCACTGGGTTTCGTGCTCCTCGCCAGGGTGCCGGTGCGGCGCGCGGTGCGGGCGGCGGGGAATCCTGTTCCCGAGCGGATCTGAGAGGGATCCGAGGGTATGCGGGAGTGACGGTGTGACCGAATTCTCTGGCGAATTCCGAACGGATTTCGACGTTGAAGCCAAGGGCCGGTAGTGTACGCCTTTGACCTGCCAGGCGGACCGTTACTGCGCGCTAAAGAAGTGAAGACGTTGGGTGACATCTGCTGCCAGATGTGACAAAACGGGCATTGGTGGGTACAACAAGGGGCGGCACGACGGGCGACGCATGACCCGGAGCGGGAATCTATACCGCCGACCGGACGTTGACCGGATGACGACGACAGCGACACCTGTCCTGTGGGCGACAAGCCCGGGAGGCACGATTCATGAGTGAGCGAGCTCTCCGCGGTACGCGGCTCGTGGTTACCAGCTACGAGACGGACCGCGGCATCGATCTGGCCCCGCGCCAGGCGGTGGAGTACGCATGCCAGAACGGACATCGATTTGAGATGCCGTTCTCGGTTGAGGCAGAAATTCCGCCGGAGTGGGAGTGCAAGGCGTGCGGCGCCATGGCACTCCTGGTGGACGGGGACGGGCCCGAAGAGAAGAAGGGCAAGCCTGCGCGAACGCACTGGGACATGCTCATGGAGCGACGCACCCGCGAGGAGTTGGAGGAGGTGCTGGCCGAGAGGCTGGCGGTCCTTCGTTCCGGCGCCATGAACATTGCCGTGCATCCGCGGGACAGCCGCAAGTCCGCCTGACAGCCGGACTGAGCACGAGCGACAAAGCCGAGGGGCCCCCACCACATCTGATGTGGTGGGGGCCCCTCGGTCTTTCGCCGCGCCGTTCGCGCCCTACGCCGGTCAGGGGGTCAGCGGCGGCCGGTACCCGGTGTCGGGGCCCTGCTGCCGGTCCTCACGGATGACCTCGCCCGGGATGACCTCACCCGGAACCACCTTGCCGTCCGGGTAGTGAATGCGGGCCTGCTGGAAGGCGTCCCCGAAGGACCCGGCGGGCGCCGCGGCCATCTTGCGCTCCAGGGAGCGCGCGGCCCGGCGGCCGACCAGGGCGCGGACGGGCGGGAGCAGCAGGAGCAGCCCCGCGACATCGGACAGCAGGCCCGGCATGATCAGGAGCAGGCCGGCCAGCATCGTGAGCCCGTTGCCGCCGCCCGGCTGCTGCGGCGTGGGCGGCACGCCCTGCTGAGCCTGCTGGAAGGTTTCCGTCAGGTTCTTGAAGGCACGCCGCCCGGCGCGCTTGATGACCACCACGCCCAGCACCATCCCGCCCGCGAGCAGCGCGGCGACGGCCAGCCCGCCGGCCTGGCTCGCGACCAGGCTGAGCAGCCAGATCTCCAGGATCAGCCAGGCGGCTACCGCCAGGGGGAGGAACGTACGGACGGGCGAGCGCCGTCGGGGGGCCGTCGAGATGCCGGTCGTCATACCGTCCAGTGTGCCTGGGTCGGTGTAAAAGCGGCCTCAGTCGGAGGTACCGGACATCCCCTAGGGGCCCCCGGGCGGGGTCAGCCCTCCTTGGGCTCCGTCTTGGGCTCCGTCTCGGCCTTCGTCTCGGCCTTCGGATCCGTCTTGCCGAGGGCCAGGTCCGTCAGCTTGGCGGTACGAGCCTTCAGGCCCCACTGGGTGACCCGCCAGAGCGCCTCGACGACGATGTCCTTGCTCATCTTGCTGTCGCCGAACTCGCGCTCGACGAACGTGATGGGCACCTCCACCACGTGGAAGCCCTGGCGCACCGCCCGGCGGGCCAGGTCCACCTGGAAGCAGTAGCCCGCCGAGGCCACGTCCTCCAGGCCCAGGCCCTCCAGGGTCTCGCGGCGGAAGGCGCGGTAGCCGCCGGTCACGTCCCGGATCGGGACGTCCAGGAGCAGCCGCGAGTACGTGGAGCCGCCGCGCGAGAGCACCTCGCGGCTCTTGGGCCAGTTGACGACCCGGCCGCCGGGGACCCAGCGGGAGCCGAGCACGAGGTCGGCGCCGGCGAGGGCGGTGAGCAGCCGGGGCAGCTCCTCCGGCTGGTGGGAGCCGTCGGCGTCCATCTCGACGACGACCCCGTAGTCGCGCTCCAGGGCCCACGAGAAGCCCGCGAGGTAGGCGGCGCCGAGGCCTTCCTTGCCCTTGCGGTGCAGGACGTGGACGTGGTCGTCGGAGGCGGCCAGTTCGTCGGCGAGCTTCCCGGTGCCGTCGGGGCTGTTGTCGTCGGCCACCAGGACGTGGGCGGCGGGCACCGCCGCGCGGACGCGCCCGACGATCAGCCCGATGTTCTCGGCCTCGTTGTAGGTCGGAATGATCACCAGAGCCGTGCCGAGTGGGCCGTAGCTCCGTGGTCCGCCGTCGCTCACTGGGTCCCCTTGTGTGTTCTCGTCCGACATCACGTCACAGGAGGATGATTTTAGAACAGCGATCGGAGCCCGCGGTCCTTCGGGCCGGTCCGGTTCCCGCTGGCTGCGGGCCCCCGGGACCGTTGTCTACTGGACCTCCGGGCTCCGATCCGGGGCCACCGCCGCCCGGCGAAACCTTCCCTCGCCCCCGAGGCGCGGGCGCGCTGAGCTCACGGATCCTTCCGGTACGGACGTCCTGATGGTGGACCCGGCCGAACCTATCCGGGTCCGGCCGCCCGTACCGAACCGGGGCCCGCCGGATCACCCCTGTGGGCGTACGAATGCCTCCCGGCCACCCACGACCGTGGCGAGGCACACCGGAAGATCCCGGCCGGGGCTCAGGTCGGGCAGTCCGGGGGTGCCGGAACGGGGGTCGGTGGACCAGCGGGCGACCCGGTCGTCGGGGGCCTGGACCACCAGTGCCCCGGTCTGCCAGACGGCGTAGTCGGCGGGGGCGCCGGGCACCAGGACGCCCGCGTCGTCGCGGCCCAGCGCCCGCCAGCCGCCCCGGGTGTGGGCCGTGAACGCGGCCCGTACGGAGATCCGGTGCTCGGGCGTCCGGTGGAAGGCGGCGGCGCGGACGGTGCCCCACGGGTCGAGCGGGGTGACGGGCGCGTCGGAGCCGAAGGCGAGCGGCACGCCGGCCTTGAGCAGGGCGGCGAAGGGGTTGAGCGTCCGGGCGCGGTCGGCGCCGAGGCGGTCCGCGTACATGCCGTCCGCGCCGCCCCAGGCGGCGTCGAAGGCGGGCTGTACGGAGGCGGTGAGGCCGAGTTCCGCGAACGCGGCGATGGTGTCGGGGGTCATCATCTCGGCGTGCTCGACGCGGTGCCGGGCGGCGCGGACGCGGTCCAGGCCGACCTTGGCGACGGCCGCCCGGGCGCCCTCGACGACGGCGGTGATGGCGGCGTCGCCGATGGCGTGGAAGCCGGCCTGGAGGCCCGCCTCCGTACAGGCGGCGATGTGTTCGGCGACGGCCCGCGCGTCGAGGTAGCCGGTGCCGGTGTGGCCGGCGTCGGCGTACGGGGCGTGCAGGCAGGCGGTGTGGGAGCCGAGGGCGCCGTCCACGAAGAGGTCGCCGGCGGCGCCGACCGCGCCGAGGGCCTTGACCTGGTCGAGGTCGCGGTCGGCCCAGTAGCCGAAGACGCGCGGTCCGGGGCGGCTCGCCGCCAGCTCCAGGAGGGCGGTGAAGTCCTCGGCGGAGGAGATGCCGGGGCCGCCGCACTCGTGCACGGAGCCGATGCCGAGGGAGGCGGCCCGGTCCAGGGCGGCCCGCTGGGCCTCGGCGCGCTGGGCCGGGGTGACGGCGTCGAGTGCGGCGGCCCGTACGGCGTGGTGGTCGTCCCGGGTCAGCGGTTCGTCGTCGCGCGTGCGGACGCCGGGGACGAGGTCGAGCAGGGCGGTGGTGACGACGGCGGAGTGCACGTCGATGCGGCTCAGGTAGAGCGGGCGGCCGCCGGTGGCCCGGTCGAGTTCCTCGCGGCGCGGGGCGCGCCGCTCGGGCCAGCGGGCGGCGTCCCAGCCGTGGCCGAGGAGCACCCGGTCGGCGGGGCGGGCGTCGGCGTACGCGCGCACCCGGTCGAGGGCGTCGGTGAGGGAGCGGGCCGTGGAGAGGTCCAGCCCGGTCAGGGCCAGGCCGGCGGAGGTGGTGTGAACGTGGGCGTCGGTGAAGGCGGGGGTGACGAGCGCCCCGTCGAGGTCGACGACCTCGTCGACGCCCTGGACGAAGGCGTCGGCGGCGCCCTCGGAGCCCACCCAGGCGATGTGGCCGCGCTCGACGACCATCGCGGTGGCGAAGGGGTCGGCGGGGCTGTGCACTTCGCCGCGGCGCAGCAGGACGGTTCGGTGCGGTGCTGTTGCTCCGGCGGCGGTGGCGGAGTCGGCGGTGCGGTCAGTCATGCGGACCAGTCTCGCGGGTCCGTACGGGCGCTCCGACCGCGGCCCCCCGGGCGGGCGGCGCCCTGCGGTCACACGCGGGGCGGCCGGGCCTCGTAGGGGGTGGAGAGGACCACGGTGGTGCGGGTGGAGACGTGGGCGAGGGCGCGCAGCCGGCCGAGCAGGTCCTCCAGCTCCAGCGGGGTGGCGACGCGGACCTTGAGGATGTAGTTCTCGTCGCCCGCGACGCTGTGGCAGGCCTCGATCTCCGGGACGCCGGCGAGTCGCTCGGCGATGTCGTCCGGGGCGCTCGGGTCGAAGGGCTTGACCGAGATGAAGGCGGTCAGGGGCAGCCCGACGGCCTCGGGGTCGACGACGGCGGCGTAGCCGCGGATCACGCCGCGCTGCTCCAGGCGGCGTACCCGCTGGTGGACCGCCGACGTGGACAGTCCCGTGGCCTTGCCCAGATCCGTGTAGCTCATCCGCCCGTCCCGCACGAGCAGGTCTACGATCTGGCGGTCCAGCTCCTCCATTGCGCTCATAGCCGCACAACCTACGGCCCAACACCGCTCCTCGCCCAGCGGTGTCCATGGATGAACCGGCACCTGCGCCGGGCATGTGACCAAGGCCACAGGAGTGAGAGGGCGTATGCCGGTCCGTTGTTGGTTACTCGTGCCGGGCTACGGGAAGTGCTTGCTGTGGCCGTGGCCGAAGAACCTGCCCGCCCGGCCCACCCAAGGGGGAGTACATCCATGCTGAACACCAAGCGCGCCGGTCGCACCGAACCGGAGCCCCTCGAACTCCTCGTCGGCTCCGAGGACGACGACTACCTCGAAGACGCCGAGGGCTTCGAGATCCACCACGCGATCTGCCCCGACTGCGGCCAGTCGATCGCGCTCGTGGCGGACGAGGAGCACCTCCCGCAGCACGCGCTCTGCCTGAGCCCGTGGAACCCGTTCGGGCTCACGGTGTGCGCGGGTACGGGCCGGCCGGTCTCCGACGCGCTGGCGGCCGTGGGCACGCTGCACGGCGAGGGCGACGCGCAGGAGCTGGAGCCCGTCGTGCTGCTGACCCTGCCGCAGGGGCTGGACTGGCGGACGCAGCCGTTCTCGCACGTCGGCGGCCCGGGCTCGCGTCCCGTGCGGGTGCCGGCGGCGGCGCTGCCGCCGCAGATGCGGCAGCACGCGCAGGCGGCCTGAGCCGGCCGGGGTCACCGGGCCGGGTTCACCAGTACGTGCCCTGCACCATGGCGGCGAGGCCGGCGTGGTGCAGGATCAGGCCGTCCGGGTCGGCGGGGATCTCGACCTCCCCGAAGTGCGCCTGCCGGTAGGCGATGCGCAGCATCACGATGCCGTGCCGCAGCGCGGCGTACAGGGTGTGGAACTCCATGGCGCGCGGGGTGTGTCCGGTGAGGTCGGCGTAGCGCCGCTCCAGGTCCTCGCGGCGCAGGAAGTCGGGCAGGCCGGTCT
The DNA here is from genome assembly GCF_003721495.1 of Streptomyces sp. ADI95-16. Classification (NCBI taxonomy): domain Bacteria; kingdom Bacillati; phylum Actinomycetota; class Actinomycetes; order Kitasatosporales; family Streptomycetaceae; genus Streptomyces; species Streptomyces sp. ADI95-16. Next base: position 1,870,514 of record NZ_CP033581.1, read on the forward strand.
GGCCGAAACTCACCGTCAGGTCCTGGAAGAAGCGGTGCAGGTAGACGGTCCAGCCGAGGTCCACCTCGCGCGGGGCGAGGGCCGCCATCTCCCAGTCGAGGACGGCCACGGGGGCGAAGCCGTCGGGCTCGTAGACGACGTTGCCGATGCGGGCGTCACCCCAGTTGAGAACGGCGGGGCCCTCGTCGGCGGGCCAGAGTTCCTCCAGCCTGCGGAAGGCCCGCTCCAGTAGCGGGGACGGCGCGAGACCGGCCACCACCCAGTCGTAGTAGGCGCGTTGGGCGTCGACATGACGGCGCAGCGGGCTTCCCGGCCCCGGCGGGAGCAGGAACTCGGCCTCCTTGGCGGGGAACTGGTCGTGCAGGCGGGCGAGCAGGGAGATGCTCGCCTCCTGGAGCACGGCGCGCTCGGCGTCGGTCGCGGCGTGCAGCCAGTTGCCCTCGTAGGTGTAGGGCATGACGTCGGGCGGTACGCGGCCTTCGGCGCGGGCCATGACGAAGAAGGGGGCGCCGAGCGGGCGGGGGTCCTCTTCCAGCCACAGCACGCGCGGGACGGGCAGGTCGGTGTGCTCGGCGACCAGACTCATCACACGGTGCTGGCGGGGCATGTCGTACGTGGGGAACACGGTGTAGGCGGCCGGGTCGGCGGCGAGGCGCAGTGCGCAGGCGCGGACCGGGGCGTCGGGGTGTTCGAGGTCGAAGAGCAGGGTCTCGCTGGACATGCCGTTGGAGCCGGGGACCCGGGCGCCGGTGACCTTCGCGCCGGGCAGCCGGGTGTCGAGCCAGTCGGCGAGGCGCCGGCCGAGTTCCCCGGGCTCGCGGGTGGTGGTGCGGGGACGTGGTGCGGATGCCGCGGCCGTCATGGGATGCCCTTCCTGTCCTGCCGCGTACCCGCGTACGGGATGCCGCGTGCCGCCTTCGGCGGGGGTCACTGGGCGACGGAGCCGTAGTCGGCGAAGCCGCTGGGGTCGTGGCGGCCGAAGCTGCCGTGCTCGAAGATGCCGAAGCCGGTCCGGCCGTCGAGGGTGAAGCGGGCGCAGTGGTCGGTGACCCCGAAGGCGGCCGTGGGGTGGGCGGCGGGGTCGCAGAGGTCGTAGACGCGGCGGTCGGTCCAGCCGCGGCCCTGCCAGGTGCCGTGCTGCCAGTCGGCGGCGGGCGGGTAGCCGGCGCCGACGGCGAGCGGGGAGGAGGCCAGGATCTCCACGCCGAGTTCGAGGGGTTTGCGGGCCGGATCGGTGAGGTGCACGACGGCGCTCTCGGGGTGGCGGGTGCCGGGGCGGTAGCGGATCTCGGTGTGGGGCCAGCCGAGCTGGACGTCGCCGCGGCCCTCGCCCTCGGGGAAGACCTGGACGGCTTCGCTGAGGGTGCGGTGGCCGTCGGCGTCCTCCTGGGTGATGACCATGAGGAACCGGTCCTCGAAGCGGACGGGGATCCAGAGCCAGTGGAAGCCCTCGGGGCGGTACTCCTCGGCGGCGCGGCCGCCGTCCTCGCCGGGGAGGGGGCGCACGCCCCAGCTGCGGTCGCGGGTGCCGGTCCACTCGTGGGGGGTGAGGGCGTACTCCTCGCCCTTGGCGCGGAGGGTGCCGGTGACGTGGCCGGCCTGGACGAACCGGCGGCCTTCCAGCATGAGGCGGTCGCCGCGGCGCTGGACGTGGTGGGGCTCCCAGACGGCGGGGAACTCGGCGGTCCAGGTGACGTCGTAGGAGAGCCCTTGCGGGTCGGCGGGGTCGGCCTCGCACTGGAGGGTGATCCGCTTGAGGGGTTCGTCGACGATGATCCGGAGCGGGCCGACGGAGAGGTTCATGCGGTCGTCGGAGAGGGCGTCGGAGGCGCGGACGGCGAGGAGTTCGTCACCGACGCGGAGGGTGGCGTAGGCGTCGATGACCCCGGCGTTGGGGTAGACGCCGAGGCCGAGGATGAGGACGGCCCGGCCGGCGTGGTCGAAGACGTGGAAGATGCAGCGGTCGTAGGCGTTCCGGTCGCCGCTGACGAGGTGGCGCATCGACAACGGGGCCTGGTGGATGGGGTATTCGTCGAGCGGTACGGGGCGGTCCGCGGGCACGGCAAACCTCCTGGGCACGGGGTCAGGCGGAACGGCGAATATGACGGTACGTCAGAAACCGTGCCGGGGGCCATAGTCCTGGCACGCACTGACACCCCGTCATTCCATGCCGCTCCGCTGGCCGCGGGGTTACGGGGGGGGTGGCGCCGGGCGCGCCGGGCCGGGCGGCCCGCTCCCGCGCCACCGGCAGGCCCCTGGCCCCTGACCCCGAGGAGGTTCGCGGCGAGCCGGCAGGGCGCGGGCGACGAGGTTCGTGGCGAGCTGGTCCGCGAGCAGCTCCGGGCCCAGCGCTCCGAGGGCGCCGCGGCGGCCGGCGGGGCGGGGGCGAGGAGGGCCGGCCCGCACACGGCTCCGGGCTCAGCGCTCCGAGGGCGCCGCGGCGGCCGGCGGGGCGGGGCGACGAGGTTCGTGGCGAGCCGGCCCGCACACGGCTCCGGGCTCAGCGCTCCGAGGGCGCCGCGGCGCACGATGCCGGCGGTGCCGACCGGCACGTCCATCCGGCCGTCGAGCTCCCCTTCGGCGGGGAAGGCGGCCGACAGCGGTGCACGGCCGCTGCCCTGCCGCCCGATCGCGACCACGTCGGCGCCCTCGGCGGTGGAGCCCTGCCGTCGGCGGCAAGGTCAACGGCTCGTCGGGCGCCGGCGGGAGGGGTGGGGACACGTCGAACGGATGGGCGCGGGGTGGGGGCGGTTACCGGGGGTGCGGTGGCGCGTTGGCCCGGTATGACGACGCTTGAGACTGCCACGCCACGGACGGGGCGCCGTCGGCGGCCGACGCCGCCCGGCTACGAAGAATCGGTTCAGCATCGGCACCCCGATCCGCCCATCTACCGTGACCTGCTGGCCCGCTGGTCCGACGACGGCCGGACCCTGCCGGGGCAGGGCGACCCGGAGTGGACCCGGGTCCTCTCCTCGCCGATCTGGCCGAGCGGCCCGCTCTTCGGCGGCTGACCGCCCCCGCGCCGAGCGCGGCACGCGCCGAAGCGCGACACGTGACCGACGCGCGGCACCCGCCGAAGCGCGGCTCGTGGCCGACGCGCGGCACCCGCCAACGCGTGACACGTGGCCGACGCTCAGCACCCGCCAACGCTCGGCTCACGGCCAGCGCACGGCACCCGCCGAAGCGCGGCTCGTGGCCGCCACGCGGCCGCCGCGCCCCGGGTGCCGCCGCGCGGGGCGGGGTCCGGGGTGCGCTCCGGGAGCGGCGCGGGCGGCCCCGGTCAGCGGGTTTCGGGGCCCGCCAGGTGGCGGGCGATGACCATGCGCTGGATCTGGTTGGTGCCCTCCACGATCTGGAGCACCTTCGCCTCCCGCATCAGCCGCTCCACCGGGAAGTCCGCCGTGTAGCCGTAGCCTCCGAGGATCTGGACCGCGTCCGTCGTGACGGCCATCGCCGCGTCCGTACAGAACAGCTTGGCCATCGCCGCCTGCCGGGAGAACGGCTTGCCCGCGTCCCGCAGCCGCGCCGCCGCGAGGTACAGCGCGCGGCCCGCCTCGATCTTCGTCGCCATGTCGGCCAGCATGAACCGCAGGCCCTGGAAGTCCGCGATGGGGTGGCCGAACTGCTTGCGGTCCAGCGCGTAGGTCACGGCCTCGTCCAGTGCCGCCTGGGCGACGCCCACGGCGCAGGCCGCGATGCCGAGGCGGCCGGCGTCCAGCGCGGCCAGCGCGATGGTGAAGCCCTGGCCCTCCTCGCCGATGCGGCGCGAGTCCGGGACGCGGACCCCGTCGAAGTGCAGCTGGGCGGTGGGCGAGCCCTTCATGCCCATCTTCTTCTCGGGGACGGCCGCCGTCAGGCCCTCCACGTCGCCCGGGACCAGGAACGCCGTGATGCCCTTCGGGCCCGGCGCGCCGGTGCGGGCCAGCACGGTGTAGAAGTCGGCGACGCCGCCGTGGGTGATCCAGGCCTTGGTGCCGGTGATGACCCACTCGTCGCCCTCGCGCACCGCCTTGGTGGTCAGCGAGGCCGCGTCGGAACCGGCGGCCGGCTCGGACAGGCAGTACGCGCCGAGCAGCCCGCCGCCGAGCATCTCGGGCAGGTGGGCGGACTGCTGCTCCTTGGAGCCGTAGCCGGCCAGGCCGTGGCAGGCCAGCGAGTGCACGCTGACGCCGAGGCCGACGGTCAGCCGGGCCGCCGCGAGTTCCTCCAGGACCTGGAGGTAGACCTCGTACGGCTGCTCACCGCCGCCGAACCGGCCGTCGTACGGAAGACCGAGCAGCCCGGCCTCGGAGAGCAGGGTGAAGACCTCGCGGGGGAAACGCCCGGAGTCCTCCTCCTCGGCGGCCCTTGGACGGATCTCCCGCTGGGCGATCTCGCGTACGAGGGCGAGGAGGTCCCGGGACTCCTCGGTGGGCAGCTGACGGTCCACCGGCTGCGGGGCGCGGTCTGTCATGGCGGCGCTCTCCTCCCTGGTCGGGCACGGCGGCGGCGCGTGAAGGTGTGGGACGCGACGCCGGGTCTCGGTGCTCTCACAGCCGATGCTGCCCTTTCGGATCACGAAAGGGGCTGATCAGTGGCTGCGGCGGCTTGAGTATGCCCGATCAGGCGCGTCCCGTCACCGGGGCAAGATCATCGGCCTGACCGAACGGTCCTTCGGGAAGGGGCGGCGGGGGACACTCCGGGACGAACTCCCCGATGACCGTGAGCGTGGCGCGCAGCTGGCGCACCAGGAGGGCGCCGAGCCGGTCCCGGTCCGGCCGCCCCTCGGCCCCGTCGGCCGGTGCGGCGATCCACTCCAGCGTCGTGCCCTCGACCGCGGCGAGCCATCCCACCAGCGCGAGCCGGGCGATCGGCGGGATCTCGCGCCGCCCGTAGGCGCCCTCGGCGATGGCGGCCACCAGCTCCTCGCGGACGGCGTCCCGGATGGCGAGCACCTCGGCGTCGGAGCCGACGCCGCCGGTGACGATGGTGCGGTACGCGGCCTGGTGGTGCTCGGCGTAGACGAGGTAGCCCTCGATGGTGCGGCGCACCCGCTCGGCGCCCGGGAGGTCGGTGTCCCCGCCGGCGCGGGCGACGAGCTCGGCGACGGAGTCCTCGACGATGGCGAGGTAGTAGCCGCGCTTGCTCGTGAAGTAGTAGTAGATCAGCCCCTTGGCGACGCCCGCCTGTTTGGCGATGTCGTCCATGGAGAGCGCGTCGTACGAGGTGTCGGCGAACAACCGCCGCCCGATCGCGATGAGTTCCGCTCTGCGGGTCTGTGAGCGCAGGGTCGAGCCACGCTGTTGACTATTGTTCAAATCCGGCCCCAGCCTCGAACTGCCTCAGGATGCCGGAAGTATGGCAGAGCCGTCCTGGAGGGCGGACCCGGGCCGGGAGGAGGCCGTCAGAGCCAGCCGACCTGGGTGACGAACATGGCGACGACGACCACCAGCGTCCAGCCGAGCACGTGCTCCAGCCAGGAGGAACCGTCCTCGGGGCCGCCGGTCCGCAGGAGGTTCCGGGCGCGGGTGGTGAGATCGGTGGCTGAGGTGGCGGCGGTGGGGTCTGCGGTCGCGGTCATGGCGTCCAATGTGCCAGCGTTCGCGGCTTTCGCGGTAGATGATGCTGGTCACTCGTGGCGCACGTCACGCCGCCCGCGGTACGTCGCCGCCCGGCGCCGGGCGGCGACGTACCCGCTCCGCTCCGGACATCGTCGAGCCCCGGCCGGATCGCGACCGGGGCCCGGCGTGCTCGGGGTCAGGCGGCGCGTTCGCGGCCCGCCATGCCGGCCATGGCCAGGGCGAGGCACAGGGCGACGGCTCCGGTGATGACGTTGTTGACCACGGTGCGGGTCGTGTCGACATTGCCGGCGACGACCCAGGGAGCCACGATCGTCCAGGCTCCGAGGCCCACCGCCGTCCAGGCCATCGCGTGGGTGCGCTCGTAGGCGGAGCCGAGCCCGCTCATGCACACGCAGTAGGCCAGGCCGGTGATCAGGTTGTTGACGGCCAGCGCGCCCAGGACGCTGAATCCGGCGATCCACGGGGAGGCCGCCAGGTACAGGCCCGTGATCAGGGCCAGCGCCTCCACGGCCTGGGCGGCGGGGGTGCTGGTGACCCGCTCGAACCGCGTCCTCATCTCGGCGAGGTCCGGGTGGTGTTCGATGCTGTGAGTGGTCATGGTGGGCCGCCTCCACGTAGAAACGTTTATACGCCCTTTATGCCCCATATTGCGCTTGTCATACCTCGCGGTCAACGGTTGCGGCGACGGTACGTCCGGCTTCCTTCCGCCCCTGCCCTCACAGCACCCCGACCGCCCTCAGCGCCGCGATCTGGGCCGGGTTCGGCCGGGCCGGGGCGTAGAGGTAGCAGATGCCCCCGCTCCCCGAGACGACCTTGCCGGCCGTGTTGTGGCGCTTGGTGCGCAGCCAGATGGTCTCCCATTCGGCGCGCTCGTAGACGCGGCGGACGGCCGCGTTGTCGGCCGAGTTCGGGTCGTTGGCGATCACGTCTCCGGCCGCGGTGAAGCCGATGACGGTCATCAGGTGGCCGGCCGTGCCGTAGCCCGCCCCGGTGAGCTCCTCGGGACGGAAGGACTGGGAGGTGATCGCGGGGATGCCGGCGCGGACCAGGGTCTCCAGGTCGGCGAGGGAGCCCAGCCGGGTGACGACGCCGCCGAGCCCGCGGTAGGTGGCGGCGTACGCGGCGTTGAAGGGCCAGTTGCCGCAGCCCTTGTAGGCGGCGTCGTAGGTGGAGCGGGCCGCGTGGCAGACCTGCGGGTCCTTGTACGTGCGGTCGACCCAGCCCAGGGCGCCGGCGCTGGCCCTGCCGCCCCAGTACTCGATGATCATCTGCGAGGAGGTGGGGCTGCACCAGGCCTCGCCGCCGTTGTCGTACTCGGGGTACTGGCCCTTGTGGGTCTCCTGCGAGTAGCGCGGGACCTTCAGTTCGTGCGCCTCGCCGGAGGAGGGGGCGGAGGCCGGGACGGTGAACCGGTCCGGGACGTCGGAGACCATGGCGCCGGCCAGCCAGACCAGCGGTCCGCCGTCGGCGCCGGGCCTGCGGTGGAGGGTCAGGCGCAGCTGCCAGTCCCTGATCCGCAGCCCGCCCGCCGGGTGGTCGACGGCGAGGGTGTCGGTCCAGACGGTGCTCTTGCCGTCGGTCTGGCCGTCCACGGAGGTGCGGCGGATGTCGCCGTCCCCGGCGGCCCAGCGGCCCATCACGTACCAGGGGCCGGTGACCCCGTCGGTGTAGGTGGGGCGCAGCTCGATCTGGATCCAGGTGCCGGCCGGGGTGCGGGCGTTCCAGGAGGCGATGGCCTCGGTGGCGGGTACGGCGGAGCGGTGGACCGGGGAGGTCCAGGTGGCGTACTCCCAGGTGGTCTTCTTCCCGGTGTGCGGGTCCTGGTACTCGGTGCGGCCGGCGGGGGTCTCGATGCGCAGGGCGGGCCGGTCGCCCGCGGCGGCGGCGGTGCCGTGGTGGGTGCCGGCCAGCCAGTGGGCGTGCGCGTACCAGAACCGGTTGTCGACCGTAGCCGGGGTGGCCGCTCCCCCGGTAGGGGCGGAACGGGCGGCTCCGGCGGCCGAGGAGCGGCCGCCGGGGACGGTGGCCGTGGCGGCGGCCGCGAGGGCGACGGCCAGCAGGGCCCGGCGTGGTGTGGCTGCGGTCATCGGCGTGGCCCCCCTGGGGTCGGTGCGGTGGGTCGGCTGCTCCACCCTTCCAGTTCCCGGTGCCCGGGTGCCGAAGCCACGACTCCGCGTCGGGGTGACATCGAGGGCGCTCCGGTGCCGGTACCCCGCCCTCTAGGCTGGCCGGGTGGAGTCACGCAGGTCACATCAGTCTGACGAGTCACATGAGTCACTCGAATCCCTGGCGCGCGAGCTCGCCGCGCTGCCCCCCTCGCTCGGCCCCGTGCGCCTGATCGGCATCGACGGGCACGCCGGTTCGGGCAAGAGCACCTTCGCCGGGCGGCTCGCCGAGGCGCTCGGCGGGGTGCCGGTGCTGCACCTCGACGACATCGCCACCCACGAGGAGCTCTTCGGCTGGCAGGAACGGCTGCGCGCGCAGGTGCTGGAGCCGCTCGCCGCCGCGCGGCCCGCGCACTGGGCCCCGTACGACTGGGTCCTGCGCCGCTTCGGACCGGAGCGGGTGCTGGACCCGGTGCCGGTGCTGCTCGTCGAGGGGGTGGGGGCCGGGCGGCGGGCGCTGCGGCCGCACCTGGCGCGGCTGCTGTGGATGGAGACGCCGCGCGCGCGGTCCTGGGGGCGCGGGCGAAACCGGGACGGGCGTGAACTCTCCGACTTCTGGGACGGATGGGAGCGCGCGGAGCTCGCGCACTTCTCGGATGATCCTTCGCGCCCCTTCGCCGACACCCTGGTACGCCAGAGCGGTACGGGATACGAGTGGTCTTCCGGGACGGGTGCGACCTCAGGAACCTCCCCTTCCATCACTGATGGTGACGGGCTCCCCCAGGCCTGAGCCGCCTCGGAAATCCGCCCGCGCGGGCCCGCTCCGACGCGCTTGACCGGGGGCCCGCGGCCGCCGTACGTTCTCCATGCACGGCCTGCGAAGGCCGCAGCGGACGCGAAGCCCCCGATTGTTCCCCCGTGATCGGGGGCTTCGTTCTGTCCGCGGCCCGCTCCGCACCGCCGCCCCGCGCCCCCGTACCGCCCCGACAGTTCACCCTGAGTCACCGTGCGCCCTCGGCGCACCGGCGCTACCGGTGGCCGCCGCACCCTACGTAAGGTGCGTAACCGCAGGTACGATGCAGCCCTGATTTCATCGGCGCAGGAACAACTCGCGCGTGCCACGCGGGGGTTGCCGCGCACCACGGGGGCAGGCTTGTGGGGGATGTGATGGACTTCGGCACTCCGGGCAGCACGCACGCCCCGGCCGAACTCGCCTGGCTGCGCGGGGTCGACGCCTGCACCATGGGCGCGTACCCGCAGGCCGAGGAGGAGTTCCGGGCCGCCGTACGGCTCGATCCGGCGATGGCCGACGCCTGGCTGGGCCTGCACGCCCTCCGGGTGGACACCACCAACGCCTTATTGCGCATGTACGCCCACCGGGACCGGTTCGGGGAGCAGCGGGCCCGGCACCGGCGCACGCTGAACTCCTGGTACTGGCTCGGCTGGTGGGTACAGCCGGTGCTGGAGAGCCCCCGGGACCTGCTGCTCGCCCACGCCTCGCACTGGCTGGACGGCCGCCACGTACCGGAGCTGGACCAGGCGCTGGCCGCCCTGCCGCCGGTGGACACCGATCCGCAGGTGCGGTTCCTGCACGCCTGCCGGGCGTATCTGGTCAAGGACTGGGAGCAGTTGGTCCGGCACACCGAGCCGCTGGTGGACGATCCGCTGCTGGGCATCGAGGCGGGCCTGTTCGGCGGGATGGCCCGGGTCCGGCTGGAGATGTACGGGCAGGCCGAGCCGCTGCTGTCGACGGCGCTGATGCGCTGCCGCAGCGAGCAGCCGCAGCGCAAGGAGCTGCGCTACTGGCTGGCGCGGGCGCACGAGGGCACCGGGCGCAGTGCGGCGGCGCTGCCGCTGTACCGGGCCGTGCACCGGGTGGACCCGGCGTTCATGGACACGGCGGCGCGGCTGACGGCGATCGAGGACAGCGACTACGTCGACGGCGCGGACGGCTACGCGGGCTTCGGCGGGCACGTGGCCGGGGGCGTCGCCGGTCACGGCCTGTCCCCGCTCGGCGGGGACTTCGCGGCGGTGGCGCTGGGCGGGGGCGGCGGTCCCGTCCAGGACATCGCGGCCGACGGCCAGCCGGACGGCGATCCGCCGGCCGCGCCGGAGCCGCCCGGCCAGCGGTTCGCGCCGCCGTCGGACGCGGGCCGGCCGCAGGGCGTACGACGCAAGGCGTCCGTACCGCCGCAGGGCGCCCCGGTGGGGCTGCCGCCCGGGCCGGCCGATCCGCGGGCCCTGGCCGAGGCGCTCGCGGAGCTGGAGCGGATGGTCGGCCTGGAGCCGGTGAAGCGGCAGGTGAAGGCGTTGTCCGCGCAACTGCACATGGCCCGGCTGCGCGCCGGGCAGGGGCTGCCGGTGCAGCCGCCGAAACGCCATTTCGTGTTCTCGGGGCCCTCCGGCACGGGCAAGACCACGGTGGCCCGGATCCTGGGCCGGGTGTTCTACGCGCTGGGGCTGCTGGGCGGGGACCACCTGGTGGAGGCGCAGCGGGCGGACCTGGTGGGCGAGTTCCTCGGGCAGACCGCCGTGAAGGCGAACGAGCTGATCGATTCGGCGATCGGCGGGGTGCTGTTCGTGGACGAGGCGTACAGCCTGTCCAACTCCGGCTACAGCAAGGGCGACGCGTACGGGGACGAGGCCCTCCAGGTGCTGCTGAAGCGGGCGGAGGACAACCGGGACCACCTGGTGGTGATCCTGGCGGGCTATCCGGCCGGGATGGACCGGCTGCTGGCCACCAATCCGGGGCTGTCCTCGCGGTTCACGACCCGCGTGGACTTCCCGAGCTACCGGCCGCTGGAGCTGACCGCGATCGGCGGGGTGCTCGCGGACGCCAACGGGGACCGCTGGGACGAGGAGGCCCTCGACGAGCTGCGCAGCATCAGCGGGCACGTGGTCGAGCAGGGCTGGATCGACGAGCTGGGCAACGGGCGCTTCCTGCGCACCCTGTACGAGAAGAGCTGCGCCTACCGGGACCTGCGGCTGGCGGGTTTCGCCGGAGAGCCCTCGCGGGACGATCTGGCGACGCTGCGGCTGGCGGACCTGATGCAGGCGTACGGGGAGGTCCTGTCGGGCCGTGGGCCGCAGGACCGCGATCGCCCGGAGCCGCCGCCGATGTAGTGCGTCGGCGGCGGCTCCGGGGCCGGTGCGGGCCGGGACTCGCCCGGCGGGGTCAGACCGCCAGCGCTTCCCCGGAGCGTGCGGCCACGGCCAGGCCGGGCTCGCGGCGGGCCGCCGGGGCGGTCCGGTGCGCGGGGTCCCGTACCTCGCCGACGAGCATCTCCAGGACGTCCTCCATGGCGACCAGGCCCAGGATCCGTCCGGCCGGGTCGGCGACCTGGGCCAGATGGGTGGCGTCCCGGCGCATGACGCTGAGGGCGTCGTCCAGCGGCAGGGTGGAGCACAGGGTGGTCATCCGGCGCCAGACCCGCTGGGGCACGGCCCGCTCCCGGTCCTCCAGGTCGAGTACGTCCTTCACGTGCAGGTAGCCCATGAAGGCGCCGCCGTCGGAGCGGACGGGGAAGCGGGAGTACCCGGTGCGGACGGTGAGCTGCTCGATCTGCCGCGGGGTGACCGAGGGGCCGACGGTGACCAGCCGGTCCCGGGCGAGGAGGACGTCGGTGACCCGGCGGCTGCCCAGTTCCAGGGCATCTTCCAGGCGCTCCTGTTCGACGGCCTCCAGGAGCCCGGCCTGCCGGGAGTCCTTGAGCAACCGGCCGAGCTGGGCGCTGGTGTAGACGGCCTCGACCTCGTCCTTGGGCTCGACCTTGAAGAGGCGGAGCACCCAGGTGGCGCAGGCGCCGAGCGCGGTCGTGATCGGTCCGCAGAGGCGGGCGAAGGCGACCAGGCCGGGGCTGAACCAGAGGGCGGTCTTCTCGGGGGCGGCCATGGCGAGGTTCTTGGGGACCATCTCGCCGATGACCAGGTGCAGGAAGACCACGGCGGCCAGCGCGAACGCGTAGCCGAGGGGGTGGATCAGGCCCTCGGGCACGTGGACGGCGTGGAAGACGGGCTCCAGCAGCCGGGCCACGGTGGGTTCGGCGACCGCGCCCAGGGTGAGCGAGCAGACGGTGATGCCGAACTGGGCGGCGGCCATCATCCGGGGCAGGTTCTCCAGGCCGTGGAGCACCTGGCGGGCCCGCTTGGAGTCGGCCGCGAGGGGCTCGATCTGGCTGCGGCGGACGGAGACGAGGGCGAACTCGGCGCCGACGAAGAAGCCGTTGGCCAGGACCAGGAGCAGGGCGAACAGGAGCTGGAGGGCGTTCACCGGCCCACCGCTTCCAGCCGGGCGGGCGCGGGCACCGCGGCGACGGGCACGGAGTCGGCCGCCGGGGCGGTGCGGACCAGCCGGACCCGTTCGGCGCGGTAGCGGCCGACCTGGCGGACGGACAGCTTCCAGCCGGGCAGCTCCGCGCGGTCCCCGGGGGCGGGGATCCGGCCGAGCAGGTCGGCGACGAGCCCGGCGACGGTCTCGTAGGGGCCCTCGGGCACTTCGAGGCCTATCCGGCGCAGGGTCTGGACGCGGCAGCTGCCGTCGGCCTCCCAGGAGGGGCGGCCGTCCTCGGCGGGTACGGGGGCCAGTTCGGGGCTCTCGTCCTCCGCCAGGTCGTGCTCGTCGCGGACCTCGCCGACGAGTTCCTCCACGATGTCCTCCAGGGTGACCACGCCGGCGGTGCCGCCGTACTCGTCGACGACGACGGCCATCGGCTGTTCGCTGCGCAGCCGCTCCAGCAGCGGCTGTACCGGCAGGGAGCCGGGCACCAGCAGCGGGGCGACGCAGATCCGCGCCACGGTGGTGCGGGCCCGCTCGGCCTCGGGCACGGCGAGGGCGTCCTTGAGGTGGACGACGCCGGTGACCTCGTCGATGCGGTCGCGGTAGACGGGGAAGCGGGACAGGCCGGTGGCCCGGGTCAGGTTGAGCACGTCGGCCGCGGTGGCCGTGTGCATCAGGGCGCTGACCTTCACCCGCGGGGTCATGACGTGCTGGGCCGTGAGCTCGCCCAGCGAGAGGGTCCGTACGAAGAGGTCGGCGGTGTCCTGTTCGAGGGCGCCGGCCTGGGCCGAATGGCGGACCAGGGAGACCAGTTCGCCGGGGGTGCGGGCCGAGGCCATCTCCTCGGTCGGCTCCACGCCGAGCGCCCGGACGAGCCGGTTGGCGACGGCGTTCAGGCCGGCGATGACCGGCCGGAAGGCGCGGGAGAAGACCTGCTGGGGGCCGGCGACGACCCGGGCGACCTGGAGCGGGCGGGAGACGGCCCAGTTCTTCGGGACGAGTTCTCCGACGACCATCTGGACGGCTGAGGCGAGCAGCATGCCGATGACCACGGCGACGCCGGAGACGGCTCCCTTGGGGAGGCCGGTCGCGGCGAGGGGTCCGGAGAGCAGTCCGGCGAGGGCCGGTTCGGCCAGCATGCCGACGACGAGGGAGGTGATGGTGATGCCGAGCTGGGTGCCGGAGAGCTGGAAGGACAGCTCCCGCAGGGCCTCGACCACCGTACGGGCACGGCGGTCACCGTCGGCTGCGGCGCGTTCGGCCTCGGGTCTCTCCACCGTGACGAGGCCGAATTCGGCTGCCACGAAGAAACCGTTGGCGAGGATCAGCGCGAAGGCCGCCACGAGCAGAAGTAGCGGGATGATCATGCCGCCGCCTCCGGGGGGAGGGCGGCGCGGGTATAACCGGACGATCCGTCCATTGCTGGAAGGAGTCACTCCTCAAGTAGCAGTTGCCCGCGGGCCACGGGGTCCCGGGGCCGGTGGGAGGGCACACGGTCGTGCCCCGCCACCAGGGTAGTCATTGAGATCGCGGCCGCAATGGGACGCAGCGACAAGGGCGGCTCGGCTCAGCGGCCGTTCGAGCCGGTTCCCCGGTTTTCGGCGAGGGCCCGCAGGGCGCGGGCATCGCCGATGGCCTGGGCCTTGGCCACACCGGGCTGGATGCCGAGGGCGGGCAGGCTGGTGCCGTCGCTCAGGTCGAGGAACACCCACGGGTCGCCGGGGCGCAGGTTCACCCGGAGGATCTGGGCCCACTCCAGGCGACGGGTGGTCGTCAGGTTGACGACGGTGACCCCGGTCTCGTCCGCGACCACCTTGGGGCGGCTGAGCAGGACGAGTACGGAGGTCAGCAGGACGGCGGTGAAGACGAAGCTGATCCGCTCGCCCGGGCTGAGGTTCTCCAGCAGTACGGCGATCGCCGTGATGGTGGCGAACATGGCGAGCCCGACGCCCAGCAGGACGGCCCGGGTGCGGGTCGGCCGGAAGGTGACCGGCAGGGCGGGCGGTGCGGGCTGGGCGGCGGACTCGGCCATGATGCTGGTGATGCCTTCTGGAGGGGGTGTACGGATCGGGTGACCGCGTGCGTACGGGTCAGAGACGGCAGGCGTGGATCGAGGTGGTGAGGATCGCGCGAGCGCCGACCTCGTACAGGTCGTCCATGATCCGCTGGGCTTCCTTGGCGGGGACCATCGCGCGGACGGCGACCCAGCCCTCGTTGTGCAGCGGGGAGACGGTCGGCGACTCCAGGCCCGGGGTGAGGGCGACCGCGCGCTCCAGGTGCTCGGCGCGGCAGTCGTAGTCCATCATCACGTAGCTGCGGGCCACCAGGACGCCCTGGAGGCGGCGCAGGAACTGCTGGGCGCGCGGGTCCTCGGCGTCGGTGGAGCTGCCGCGGATGACGATCGCCTCGGAGGTCATGATCGGCTCGCCGATGACCTCCAGGCCGGCGTTGCGCAGGGAGGTGCCGGTCTCGACCACGTCCGCGATGATCTGGGCGACGCCGAGCTGGATGGCGGTCTCGACCGCGCCGTCGAGGTGGACGACGGAGGCGTCGATGCCCTGCTCGGCGAGGTGCTTGGCGACGATTCCCTCGTACGAGGTCGCGATCGTCATCCCCGTGAAGTCTTCCGGGCCCTTCGCGGTGCCGGGCCGGGTGGCGTAGCGGAAGGTGGAGCGGCCGAAGTTCAGCGGCAGGATCTCCTCGGCGCTGGCGCCGGAGTCGAGCAGCAGGTCCCGGCCGGTGATGCCGATGTCGAGCTTGCCGGAGGCCACGTAGATCGCGATGTCCTTGGGGCGGAGGTAGAAGAACTCCACCCCGTTCTCGGGGTCGAGGACCACGAGCTCCTTGGACTCCTTGCGCTGCCGGTAGCCGGCCTCATGGAGCATCGCCGACGCCGCTCCGGAGAGTGAGCCCTTGTTGGGGACGGCGATGCGCAGCATGGGGTTTCCTTTGGTGCGTAGGTTGCGAAATGTCGGCTGTGGCGGGCGGGGGGCCCGCGGGAGGAGCTCGGGCCTAGAGGTGCGCGTAGACGTCGTCGAGGGAGATCCCGCGCGCCACCATCATCACCTGGACGTGGTAGAGCAGCTGGGAGATCTCTTCGGCGGCGGCTTCCTTGCCCTCGTGCTCGGCGGCCATCCAGACCTCGGCGGCCTCCTCGACGATCTTCTTGCCGATCGCATGGACGCCCTTGCCCACGAGCTCGGCGGTACGGGAGGTGCTGGGGTCGCCGTTGGCGGCCTTGAGCTGGAGCTCGGTGAAGAGCTCTTCGAAGCTCTTGGAGGGTTCGTTCGCCATGATGGTCCTCAGAATAAGGGGTCCCCCGCCGCCACTCAGCGCCAGGGTTCGCTGACGGTCCGCAGGGTCATGGCGGTGGAGACGGCGGCGGTGACCGCTTCGTGCCCCTTGTCCTCGTTCGACCCCTCAAGCCCGGCGCGGTCCAGCGCCTGCTCGTCGTTGTCGCAGGTCAGGACGCCGAAGCCGACGGGGACTCCGGTGTCGATCGACACCTGTACCAGGCCTTGGGTGACGCCCTGGCAGACGTAGTCGAAGTGCGGGGTGCCGCCGCGGATGACCACTCCGAGCGCGACGATGGCATCGTAACCGCGACCGGCGAGTACCTTCGCCACCACGGGCAGCTCGAAGCTGCCCGGGACGCGCAGCAGGGTGGGCTCGTCGATGCCCAGCTCGTGCAGGGCCCGCAGGGCGCCGTCGACCAGACCGTCCATGACCTTCTCGTGCCACTGGGCCGCGATCACGGCCACCCGGAGGTCGCCGCAGTTCTTCACGCTCAGTTCGGGTGCGCCCTTGCCGCTCACAGCTCTGCTCCTCGGTGCGTTACGTACGTGGTGTGGTTCGGTCGGGTGTTGCGGGTGGTGCGGGTGGTGCGGGTCTACTGGTTGCCGCAGGCGGCCGTGGTCACTGCCCCGTCCAGCCAGGGCAGGTCGTGGCCCATCCGGTCCCGCTTGGTGCGCAGGTACCGCAGATTGTGCTCGCCCGCCTCGACCGGCATCGGTTCCCGGCCGGCGACGGTGATGCCGTGGCGGACCAGCGCCGCGGACTTCTCGGGGTTGTTGGTCAGCAGCCGGACGCTGCGCACCCCCAGGTCGGCGAGGATCTGCGCGCCGGCCCCGTAGTCGCGGGCGTCGGCGGGCAGGCCGAGTTCCAGGTTGGCGTCCAGCGTGTCGCGGCCGCGCTCCTGGAGTTCGTACGCGCGCAGCTTGGACAGCAGTCCGATGCCGCGTCCCTCGTGGCCGCGCAGGTAGACGACCACGCCGCGGCCCTCGGCCTTGATGCGGGCCATGGAGGCGTGCAGCTGGGGGCCGCAGTCGCAGCGCAGGGAGTGGAAGATGTCGCCGGTCAGGCACTCGGAGTGCATCCGGACCAGGATGTCCTCGCCGTCCCCGATCTCGCCGTGGACGAGGGCGACGTGCTCGACCCCGTCGACGGTGGAGCGGTACCCGTACGCCGTGAAGTCGCCGTGGGCGGTCGGGAGGCTGACCTCGGCCTCGCGGCGCACGGTCGGCTCGGCGGAGCGGCGGTAGGCGATCAGGTCCTCGATGGAGATGATCGTCAGGCCGTGCTTGCGCGCGAACGGGATCAGCTCGGGCAGCCGCAGCATGACGCCGTCCTCGCCGGCGATCTCCACGATGGCGCCGGCCGGGCGCAGGCCCGCGAGGCGGGCGAGGTCGACGGCCGCCTCGGTGTGACCGTTGCGTACCAGGACCCCGCCCGGCTTGGCGCGCAGCGGGAAGATGTGGCCGGGCCGGACGAAGTCGGCGGGCTGGGAGACGCCGTCGGCGAGCAGCCGCAGGGTGGTGGCGCGATCGGCGGCCGAGATGCCGGTGCTGACGCCGTGGGCGGCGCTCGCGTCGACGGAGACGGTGAAGGCGGTCTTCATCGACTCGGTGTTGTGCTGGACCATCTGGGGGAGTTCGAGCCGCTCCAGTTCGGGGCCCTCCATCGGCGCGCAGATCAGGCCGCGGCACTCGCTCATCATGAACGCGACGATCTCGGGGGTGGCCTTCTCGGCCGCGATGACGAGGTCGCCCTCGTTCTCGCGGTCCTCGTCGTCGACGACGACGACCGGGCGGCCGGCCGCGATGTCACGGATGGCCTGCTCGACGGGGTCGAGGCGGAAGGTCTCGGTCTCGCTGGGCACGGGCTTGAGGGTCATGCCGTTGCTCCTTCCAGGGCCGTGGCGGGGTTGGTGCGCGAGCGCTGGTACCAGTCGTAGGCGCCCCACAGGACGAGCGCGCCGTAGATGACGTAGACGAAGGCGGAGAAGGCGTAGCCGCTCGTGTAGGCGAGGGGGACGCCCACCGCGTCGACCAGCAGCCAGGCGAACCAGAACTCGACCATGCCGCGCGCCTGGGCGTACATGGCGACGATCGTGCCGACGAAGATGTACGCGTCGGGCCACGGGTTCCACGACAGGCTGGGGAACAGGGTGAAGAGTCCGCCGACGGCGAGGGTGCCGAGGGCTGCCGCGCCGAGGAGGTAGCCCCGCTCGCGCCAGGTGGCGAACCGGACGGCGAGCGTGCCGTCCTGGGCCCGCTGCCTGCCGAGGCTCCACTGCCGCCAGCCCCACAGCGCGACGATGACGACGACGAGCTGCTTGCCCGCGTTGCCCGAGAGGTGGCCGGCGGCGAAGGTGAGGAAGAGGATCGCCCCGGACAGGAGCTGGGCGGGCCAGGTCCAGATGGAGCGGCGCCAGCCGAGTGCGAGGGCGATGAGGCCCATCGTGTTGCCGACCATGTCGGACCACAGGATGTGCTGGCCGAAGAGCGTGAACGCCTCGGTGGTGCCGAGCCAGTTCAGGGCGTTCACGACCGCTCCTCCCCGGCCTTGGCGGAGAGCGGGTCGACGCCGGCGGCGAGCAGGCGCTCGACGTACTTGGCGAGGACGTCCACCTCCAGGTTGACCGGGTCGCCGGGCTGCTTGATGCCGAGCGTGGTCAGGGCGAGGGTGGTGGGGATCAGGCTGATGGTGAAGTGGTCGGCCGCGGCCTCGACCACGGTGAGGCTGACGCCGTCGACCGTGATGGAGCCCTTCTCCACGACGTACCGCGACAGGTGCGCGGGCAGCGCGACCTTGACGAGCTCCCAGTGCTCCGAGGGGGTGCGGGAGAGGATCTCGCCGGTGCCGTCCACGTGTCCCTGGACCAGGTGGCCGCCGAGCCGGCCGCCGAGGGCCATGGGCCGCTCCAGGTTGACACGGGAGCCCTGTCCGAGGGTGCCGAGGCTGGAGCGGTTCAGGGTCTCCTGCATGACGTCGGCGGTGAACTCGCCGTCGGCGGTCTCCACGACGGTCAGGCACACGCCGTTGACGGCGATGGAGTCGCCGTGCTTGGCGCCGTCGGTGACGACGGGGCCGCGCAGGCGGAAGCGGGAGGCCTCGGCGAGCTGCTCGACGGCGGTGACCTCGCCCAGTTCTTCGACGATTCCGGTGAACACTCAGCGCTCCTTGGGGGCGGTGGGGACGGCTTCGGGGACTGCGGTGACGCGGAGATCGGGGCCGATGCGGACGGTCTCGGTGATCCGGAGCCGGAGCGCGTCGGCGATCGTGTCGATGCCGGCGTCGCCGAGGGCGGTGCGGCCGGCGCCGAGGAGGACGGGGGCGAGGTAGCCGACGACCTTGTCGACGGCTCCGGCGGCGACGAAGGCGCCGGCCAGGGTGGGGCCGCCTTCGAGGAGGACGGAGCGGACTCCGCGCCGGTGCAGTTCGGCGAGCAGGGCGTGGACGGAGATCCCGTTGGCGTCGGCCGGGAGCCGGACCAGGTCCACGCCGGGCAGGTGCCCGGTGTCGGCGTCCTCGGCGACGGCGATGAGGGTGGGGGCGGCGTCGTCCAGGACGCGGGCGCCGGGCCGGACGGTGGCGCGGGTGTCGAGGACCACCCGCAGCGGCTGGTCGGCGGGGTCCGTGCCGGGGCGGCCGCGGACCGCGAGGTGCGGGTCGTCGGCGCGCAGGGTGCCGGAGCCGACGACGACGGCGTCGGCCTCGGCGCGCAGCCGGTGGACGTCGGCGCGGGACTCCGGGGAGCTGATCCAGCGGCTGGTGCCGTCGGCGGCGGCGATCCGGCCGTCGAGGGTGGCGGCGTACTTCCACAGGACGTGGGGGCGCCCGCGCCGTACGGAGGTCAGCCAGGCGGCGTTGCCCTCTTCGGCCTCCTGCTCCAGCAGCCCGGCCTCGGTGGCGATCCCGGCGGCGCGCAGGGTGGCGCCGCCGCCGCTGGCCTGCGGGTTCGGGTCGGAGACGGCGTAGACCACACGGGTGACGCCGGCCTCGATGAGGGCTTGGGCGCAGGGGCCCGTCCGGCCGGTGTGGTTGCAGGGCTCCAGGGTGACGTAGGCGGTGCCGCCGCGGGCCGCCGCGCCCGCCGCGCGCAGGGCGTGGACCTCGGCGTGCGGGCCGCCGGCCCGCTGGTGCCAGCCCTCGCCGACGACGGTGCCGCGGGCGTCGGTGATGACGCAGCCGACGACGGGGTTGGGGCTGGTGGAGCCGAGTCCGCGGGCCGCGAGCTCGATGGCTCGGCGCATGGCGGTGGCACGGGTGTCGGGTGCTGCGTGCGCGGCGTGGGTCGCCACCGGGTCCTCCTGCCTCATCGGGCACGGACTCCGGGGCCTGTCGGGATACGACAGTTGAGCGGGACACCACACGCGGGGACGCCGAGGCCGGAAGAACGGTCCGATCGGGCACGCCCCCAAGGGTGTGCCGATGAACCGCCGACGGCGGCGTACCGGTGACTGGCCCGCCGCGCACTGCCTCCCATCCGGACTTTAACCGTCGGTCCAGGAATTTCACCTGGTCAACCGGCCGCTGGCTGCGGACGGGTCGCGGACTATAACCGCCGGTTCGGAATTACACCGACCCCGGAGTGCGCTGCTACTGGTACTAGGGCCAGTGTGCCACGGGTGATCGGCGGCCATGCGAGTGAGGACCTGTGGCCTGACTCACAGCGGGGGGTTTCGCGCCGCCCTTGTCAAGGCCGCGTCGCGCCGGTCCGGCGGTCGGTACCGGACCGGCGCGGCGGGCCGCCCGGGCCGGACCACCACCCCTCCCCCACTTTGGTCCAGACCTATTGACGGTTTGGTCTAGTCCTCTTAACGTTCCCTTCATCCTCCCCGGGAGACAGCCCGTCAGATGTGCGCACGTCACGGGCCAACGAGCGCCACCCGTCCGCAAGTTGTGTCCGTGTCCTGACACCCTCCCCTCCCCAGGAGGCACGATGCCGTCCCCCACCCGTACGAGAGCGATGCTGCTGGCATCCGGCGCGGCGATCGCCGGACTGCTGCTACCGGCACTGTCGACGACCTTTTCGCACGCCGCCTGGGGGTCCCCCCGGACGGAGTCTGGGGGGGAAGGCTGTCGCCCCGACGGTCTGTACAAGACGGCCGGCGCCGACGTCCCGTACTGCTCGGTCTACGACTCCGAAGGCCGCGAGAAGATGGGCCCCGACCACCAGCGCCGGGTCATCGGCTATTTCACCGGCTGGCGCACCGGCAAGGACGGCACGCCCGCCTACCTCGCCAACAACATCCCGTGGTCCAAGGTCACCCATCTGAACTACGCCTTCGCGCACGTCGGCGCCGACAACAAGATCTCGGTCGGCGCGGACAACGCGAACAACGCGGCCACCGGGATGACCTGGCCGGGTGTCGCGGGCGCCGAGATGGACCCCGCGCTCCCCTACAAGGGCCACTTCAACCAGCTGACCAAGTTCAAGAAGCAGTACCCGAACGTGAAGACCCTGATCTCGGTCGGCGGCTGGGCCGAGACCGGCGGCTACTTCGGTGACGACGGCAACCGGGTCGCCTCCGGCGGCTTCTACTCGATGGCCACCAACGCCGACGGCTCCGTCAACCAGGCCGGCATCGACACCTTCGCGAACTCCTCGGTCGAGTTCATCCGCACGTACGGGTTCAACGGCGTCGACATCGACTACGAGTACCCGACCACCATGAAGGACGCGGGCAACCCGCTGGACTGGCAGCTGTCCAACACCCGCCGCGCCGGCCTGGTCAAGGGCTACGCGGCCCTGATGAAGTCGCTGCGCGAGAAGCTCGACCGCGCGGGCGCCACCGACGGCAAGCACTACCTGCTCTCCGTCGCCGCCCCCTCCTCCGGCTACCTGCTGCGGGGCATGGAGACGTTCCAGGTGCAGCAGTACCTGGACTACGTCAACATCATGTCCTACGACCTGCACGGCGCCTGGAACGAGTACGTCGGCCCCAACGCCTCGCTCTTCGACGACGGCAAGGACGCCGAACTGGCCGCCGCGGGCGTCTACTCCACCTCCCAGTACGGCGGTGTCGGCTACCTCAACACCGACTGGGCCTACCACTACTTCCGCGGCTCCATGCCCGGCGGCCGCATCAACATCGGCCTGCCGTACTACACCCGCGGCTTCAAGAACGTGCAGGGCGGCACGGACGGTCTGTGGGGCAAGGCCCCCGCGACCACCTGCCCGGCCGGCGCAGGTCTGACCAAGTGCGGTGACGGCGCGGTCGGCATCGACAACCTGTGGCACGACAAGGACACCAACGGGGCCGAGTCCCCGGCGGGCTCCAACCCGATGTGGCACGCCAAGAACCTGGAGAAGGGCGTCGTCGGTGACTACGTCACCGCGTACGGCTTCCCCGCGAACACCACGCTGACCGGCACCTACGCCCGCAAGTACGACTCCACGCTGGTGGCGCCGTGGCTGTGGAACGCGCAGAAGAAGGTCTTCCTGTCGACCGAGGACGAGCAGTCCGTCGCCGCCAAGGCCGACTACGTGGTCAACAAGGGCATCGGCGGCACGATGGTCTGGGAGCTGGCGGGCGACTACTCCTACAACTCCGCCAAGGGCCAGTACGAGAGGGGCGACACGCTCACCTCCCTGATGTACGACAAGTTCAAGGCGGCCGCCCCCTACGGAGCGAAGAAGGCCAGCGGCGCGCTGCCGGCGCAGGCCGTGGACATCAAGACGGAGTTCACCGAGTTCAAGCTGGGCGACTCCAACTACCCGATCACCCCGAAGCTCAAGATCACCAACAACACCAAGGCCACGCTGCCCGGCGGCACCGAGTTCCAGTTCGACTACGGGACCTCGGCCCCGGCCAACGCCTCCGACCAGTCCGGCTTCGGCACCAAGGTGATCGCCGTCGGCCACAGCGGCAGCAACGTCGGCGGCCTGAAGGGCGACTTCCAGCGGGTCTCGCTGAAGCTCCCGGCCTGGCAGACGCTGGCCCCCGGCGCCTCGGTGGACCTGGCGTTCAACTACTACCTGCCGGTCTCGACGCCCTCCAACTGGACGGTGAACATCTCCGGCACCACCTACGCCCTCGCCGGGGACCTGGCGCGCGGCACGACGGTCACGGAGCCGGGCGGCAGCCAGCCCCCGACCACGCCGCCGACCACCCCGCCCACGACCCCGCCGACCACTCCCCCGACCACGCCGCCGACCACGCCGCCGGGCGGGACCTGCGCGAACCCGGCGTACGCCGCGGGGACGGTCTACAACAGCGGCAGCCTCGTCTCGCACAAGGGCCACAACTGGAAGGCCCAGTGGTGGACGCAGAACGAGGAGCCCGGCACCACCGGTGACTGGGGCGTCTGGAAGGACCAGGGAGCCTGCTGACACCCCGCGGGTAAAGGCGTTGTGAGGACCCGGTGGCCCGGCGTCCACCGGGTCCTCCCGCGTGTGGGGACGCGGGCGGCCCCGGAAGGGCCGAGACTTCTTCGGCCACGACCGGCACGTTCTCGCGGGCCGGCCCGTCCGTACCGGTGAACGCATCTCTCGCAGGGAAGGGACGCACACGATGAGCACCATCCTGGTCACCGGAGGCACCGGGAACCTCGGCGCGCTGGTCGTCACCCGGCTGCGGGACGCGGGACACGAGGTCCGCGTCCTGAGCCGGCACGCGAAGGAGTACCCGGTCGACCTGACCGACGGCAGCGGGCTGGACGCTGCGATGGCGGGCGCGGAAGTCGTCGTGCACTGCGCGAGCAGTCCGCGCGGGGGCGACGACCGGGCCGCCGGACACCTGATCGAGGCGGCCCGGCGGGCCGGGACGGTCACGAACGTCGTCTACATCTCGATCGTCGGCGTCGATGTGGTCCCGTTCGGCTATTACACGGTGAAGTACGAGGTGGAGCGGCTGCTGGAGGAGTCCGGGCTGGGCGTGACGATCCTGCGGACGACGCAGTTCCACGACCTGGTGGCGACGCTCCTGGACGCGCTGGCGAAGGTCCCGGCGCCGCTGCCGCTGCCGTTGCCCAAGGGGGTACGGGTGCAGTCGGTCGCGGTCGAGGAGGTGGCGGCGCGGCTGGCCGAGCTGGCGGTGCCGGTGCCGGCGGGCCGGGTCCCGGACATGGGTGGTCCGGAGATCCGTACGCTGGCGGACCTGGGCCGCTCGTACCTGGCCGCGACGGGGCGCCGGCGGCGGATCCTCGCGGTGCCGCTGGCCGGGAAGGCGTACAAGGCCTTCGTGCGCGGCGGCCACCTCGCCCCGGGGCACGCGGTGGGGCGCCGCACCTTCGCCGACTTCCTCGCGGAACGCGCTGCCCGTACCTCTTGAGGCTCCCGGGATCAGTCGCCGAGCGGGAGCGGACGGTCGGGGGTGGGCTCCTCCGCGGCACGTTCGGCGATGGCCGGGGCGCAGACCATGAGGGCCGGCTCCCGCGCCGGGAGGCAGGCCGGGACCGCCGGCCGGCCTTGGAAGGCGGCCGGGACCGCCGCGCAGCCGGAGAAGGCCGGGCGGGCGGCCCGCGTCAGGGGGCGAAGAGGGTGGCCTGGGCGGCTTCGCGGGCGGCGAGGCGGGCGCCCGTCAGGACCGCCGGATCCCCGAGGGTGGTGGCGAGGACCGCCGTCGTCACCGGGGTCAGCTCGGCCAGCCGGCCGGCGACGCGCGCGGCGAGCTCCGGCCCGCCCGCGCGGCCGAGTCCGCCCGCCAGGACCACGCACCCCGGGTCCAGCACCGCCGCGACGGCCGCCGCGCCCAGCGCCAGCCGCCGCGCCAGCGCGTCGAGGAACGCCTCCCCGGCGGCGCCCGCCACGGCCTCCTCCACCGGCCCCCCGTAGCCGTGCTCCGCGGCCAGCGCGGCCACCGCCGCCCGGCCGGCCAGCGCGTGGAAGCCGCCTCCGCAGTCCGTGGCGGACGGCAGCCCGGCCGTACCCGGCACCGGGAGGAAACCGATCTCGCCCGCCCCGCCGGACGCGCCCCGCCGCAGCCGCCCGTCCAGGACCACGGCCGCGCCGACCCCGGCGCCCAGCCAGAGCAGCACGAACGAGTCCAGCTCCCGCGCCACCCCGACGCGCTGCTCGGCCAGCGCCGCCAGGTTGGTCTCGTTCTCCACCACCACCTCGGCCGGCAGCCGCCGCCGCAGGGCCGCCACCAGGTCCCGGTGCCAGGCCGGCAGCCCGCTGGTGTCCTCCAGTACGCCGCTGTCGGGGGCGACCATGCCCGGGGCGCCGACCACCACCGTGTGCAGCCGGTCCGCGCCGGCCTCCCGGGCGAGCGCCTCCAGCCGGTCCACCGCCTCCTCCACCGCGTCCACGGGCAGGGCCGCCCGGGCCAGGGGCCGCCCGAGCAGGTCCGCGATCACCGCCGTCGCGCTGTCCGTCCGTACGTCCAGGGCCGCCAGGTAGGCGCGGGCGGCGACGATCCCGTACAGCCGGGCGTTGGGGCCGCGGCGCTGCGCCCCGGACTCGCCGACGACCTCGATCAGCCCGGCCTCGGTCAGCCGCTCGACGAGGTCGGCGACGGAGGGGCGGGAGAGTCCCGTCATCTCCTTGAGCTGGGTGGCCGTCAGGGGGCCCTCCTCCTGGAGGAGTCCCAGCGCCAGCCGGTCGTTGAGGGCCCGGGCCGTGCTCGGGGAGGCGGGCGACGGAGCGGGGGTCAGGGCCTTGGCAGGAGTCACGGCGCTCATCCTAGGAGTTCCGGCATAACTATCAGGCAGGTTCCCTGATAGTTTACTTGTCATGACCGGGGACACCGACAGCACCCTCAGCCCGGCGCGGCTGCGCCGTGCCCGCCACGCCATCGCCGCCGTCTTCTGCGCCCACGGCGCGGTGACCGGCTCCTTCGCCACCCGCATCCCGTGGATCCAGGAGAACGCGCAGCTCAGCGCGGGCACCCTGGGCCTGGCCCTCGCGTTCCCCGCCCTGGGCGCCGCGTTCGCGATGCCGCTCGCCGGCCGGATCAACCACCGCTTCGGCGCCCGCGCCGCGCTGCGCGGGCTGCTGGCGCTGTGGACCCTGGCCCTGATCCTCCCGAGCCTGGCCCCGAACCTGCCGGCGCTCTGCCTCGTGCTCCTCGTCTACGGGGCCACCGCCGGGATGTCGGACGTGGCCATGAACGCCCTCGGCGTGGAGACCGAGAACCGGCTCGGGCGCTCGATCATGTCCTCGCTGCACGGCATGTGGAGCGTGGGCGCCCTGATCGGCTCGGCCGCCGGCACGGTCGCCGCGCACTCCGGGACCGACGCGCGGCTGCACCACCTGATCGCGGCGCTCGCGCTGACCGCCGTCGGGCTGATCGCCGTACGGGGGGTGCTGGACCTGCGCAGCGGCGCGGACGACGACGCTCCGCCGCACTTCGCGCCGCCTCCGAAGTCGGCGCTGCTGATCGGCGCGATCGGGTTCGCGGCGGTCTTCGCGGAGGGCGCGAGCCTGGACTGGTCGGCGGTCTACCTGCGGGACGTGCTGGACACCGACGCGGGCCTCGCCGCCGCCTCCACCACCGCCTTCGCGCTGACCATGGCCGTGGCGCGGCTCGCCGGGGACCGGGTGGTGGACCGGTTCGGCCCGGTGCGCACCGTACGGGCGGGCGGAGTACTGGCCACCGGGGGCGGAGTGCTGGTGGTGACGGCCGCTCATCCGGCGGCGGCCCTGGCCGGGTTCGCGCTGATCGGCCTGGGGATCGCGGTGGTGGTCCCGCTGGCCTTCGCGGCCGCGGGGCGCAGCGGGCCGGCCCCGGCGCAGGCCATCGCCGGTGTCGCGACGATCACGTACACATCCGGCCTGATCGCCCCGTCCGCGATCGGGGCGGTCGCGGACGCGACCTCGCTCGTGGTGTCGTTCGGGCTGGTCACGCTGCTGGCGTTCGCGCTGGTCGTGGGCGCCTCCGTACTGCGGCCGAAGCCGGCCGTGACGGACTCCCGGACGGCCGGCAGGGACGAACCGGCCGGTATCCGGCCGTAATATGTCGCTGGCCGCCCTGCGGCCGGATCGCGTGACCCCGGCGGAACGGAAGTGGTGGAACATGGGCCTCGGCGTGGGCTGGACCCTGCACGGAGACGGGCGGACCCCCGCCCCCGGCGCGGTGGTACGGCCGGACGAGCGGCTGTCGTGGCCGCGGACCGCCGGGCTCGGCGCCCAGCACGTCGTGGCGATGTTCGGGGCGAGTTTCGTGGCACCGGTGCTCATGGGCCTGGACCCGAACCTGGCCATCATGATGTCCGGCGTCGCGACGGCGATCTTCCTGCTCGCGACGCGCGGCCGGATCCCCTCCTACCTCGGCTGCTCGCTCGCCTTCGTGGGCGTCGCCGCCGCGATCCGGGCGGGCGGCGGGGACAGCGCGGTGGTCACCGGCTCG
Source organism: Streptomyces sp. ADI95-16 (assembly GCF_003721495.1). Classification (NCBI taxonomy): domain Bacteria; kingdom Bacillati; phylum Actinomycetota; class Actinomycetes; order Kitasatosporales; family Streptomycetaceae; genus Streptomyces; species Streptomyces sp. ADI95-16. The sequence continues at coordinate 1,897,032 of NZ_CP033581.1, forward strand.
GTCTTCGTGGTCGGCGGGGTGCTGTTCCTGGCCGGGCTCACCGTGCGCCGGTTCGGGGCGCGGGTCATCCACACCGCGATGCCGCCGGTGGTGACGGGCGCGGTGGTGATGCTGATCGGCTTCAACCTGGCGCCGGTGACGGCCTCGACGTACTGGCCGCAGGACCAGTGGACGGCGCTGGCGACCATGCTGGTCACGGGGATGGCGGTGGTCTGCCTGCGGGGCTTCTGGTCGCGCATCGCGATCTTCCTCGGGCTGCTCTTCGGGTACGCGCTCTCCTGGGTCCTCGACCTGGTCCTCGGCAAGATCCACTCCCCGGCGGGCGGGACCGCCGCCGTGGACCACTGGCGCCTGGACCTCTCCGGGGTCGGCGAGGCCGACTGGATCGGACTGCCGTCCTTCCACGCCCCGGCGTTCGAGTGGTCGGCGATCCTGATCGCGCTGCCGGTGGTGATCGCCCTGATCGCGGAGAACGCCGGGCACATCAAGGCGGTCGGCGAGATGACCGGCGACCCGCTGGACGACGAGCTCGGCACCGCGATCGCCGCCGACGGCGCGGCGTCCATGCTGTCCACGGCGGTGGGCGGCCCGCCGAACACCACGTACTCCGAGAACATCGGCGTCATGGCCGCGACCCGCGTCTACTCGACGGCGGCCTACTGGGCGGCCGCCTGCTTCGCCCTGCTGTTCGGGCTGTGCCCGAAGTTCGGGGCGGTCGTCGCCGCGATCCCCGGCGGGGTGCTCGGCGGGATCACCGTCATCCTGTACGGCATGATCGGCCTGCTCGGCGCGCAGATCTGGATCACCGGCCGGGTGGACCTGCGCAATCCGCTGAACCTGGTACCGGCCGCGGCGGGCATCATCATCGGCATCGGCGGCGTGACGCTGCGGATCACCGACAGCTTCGAGCTGGGCGGGATCGCGCTCGGCACGATCGTGGTGATCACGGGCTACCACACGCTGCGGTACTTCGCCCCGGCGCACATGAAGCAGGAGGAGCCGCTGCTCGACGGGGGCACCTCCGCCTACGACGACGGGCCGGCCGGGGACGCCCGGGGCGCCGGGGGCTGAAGCAGCTCAGGGGACTCGGGGGACTCGGGGGACATGCCGAGTTGACGGGGCTTCGCCCGAACCGGCGAAGCGTACGGCCAAGTTCCCCGGATCGGCGCCGGCGGCTGCGACGCTGCCTCCCATGGAAGCGGTGCTCGCGCGGATGCGCGCCCTGGATCAGCGGCTCCCCCAGCGGGACGGCGTCGCCGTCTTCAACCGGGTGTACCTGACGGTGACGGAGACCCTGCACGAGCGCATCTCCCACGGGGCGTTCCCCGTGCCCCGGCGGGCGACGGCCCTCAGCGCGCGGTTCGCGGAGCGCTACCTGACGGCGGTGGAGGCCGAGCGGCCGCCGGCCTGCTGGCGGCCGCTGCTCCAGTACCGCCGGCACCCCGGGGTACGGCCGCTCCAGCACGCGCTGGCCGGGATCAACGCGCACATCGGCCATGACCTGGCGCTGGCGGTGGTGGCGACGTGCCGGCACCTGGACTGCGAACCGGCGGCGCTCGAAGCGGACTTCGACCGGGTGGGCGACACCCTGGTCTCCCTGGAGGAGCACATCCGGGAGGACCTGATGCCGGGTCCGGACCTGCTGGAGATCGCGGACCCGCTGACGCATCTGGTCGGCTCCTGGAGCCTGGAACGGGCCCGCGCCGGGGCCTGGGCGGCGGCCCGCCTGCTGTGGGCGCTGCGCCGCTCGCCCGAACTCACCGCCGAGTTCACCCAGTCGCTGGACGCCGGCGTCGGCCTGGTGGGCCGCTGCCTCCTGACCCCCCGGGGCTGACCGGGCCGCGCCCGGCCGCTCAGGGTCCACCGGGTGACCGGTTTCCGCACGCACCGGCTGCGGGTGCAGGACCGCTCGCGGACGCCCCGGCAGCGGTTCGCCGCGTTGCGGACCTGCCCGACCGAGTTCGCCCCGTACGGTTTCCGCTCGACCTACCACCACCTGCGCCGCAGCGCCGGGGCTGAGCCATTGAAAACGGGCCGCCGCCGCGATGTTTGCGCGGGGGCGGCCCGTGGTCACGGGGCCGGAGGGACCGGTGGGGTTCCTGCGGCGGTGGTGGCTCGGGGAGGTCAGTCCTCCGGGAGCTCGACCGGGGCGATCTCGTCGTACACGTCGCCCGGGCCCGGGTTGGTGGAGTCGGTGGAACCGCCGAGGTGGTGCATGACGCCCCACACCGCGTTCAGGGCCGTCTGCACGGCGCCCTCGGCCCAGCCGGCCGTCCAGGAGATGTCGTCACCCGCGAGGAAGATGCCCCGCTTGTCCTCCGGCAGGCGGTCCTGCATGAAGTGGGTGAACAGGCGGCGCTGGTAGCGGTAGTGACCGGGCAGGTTCGCCTTGAACGCGCCCATGAAGTAAGGCTCGTTCTCCCAGGACACGGTCACCGGGTTGCCGATGATGTGACGGCGGATGTCGACGTTCGGGTAGATCTCGCCGAGGGACTTCAGCATGACCTCCATCCGCTCGTTCGCGGACAGCGGCAGCCACTTCAGGCTGTCGTCGCACCACGTGTACGAGAGGCAGATGACGGCGGGCTGGTCCGGGCCGTTGTCCAGCAGGTACGTGCCGCGGGTCATCCGGTCCGTCAGCGTCATCGACATGACGTCGCGGCCGGTCTGCTCGTCCTTGTCCAGCCAGAACGGGCGGTCCACCGGGATGAAGAGCTTGGAGCTCTCCATGTAGTGGGTGCGCTCCATCGCCGTCCAGTGGTCGATGGGGAACAGCGAGTCGTCGCACGCGATCTTGGACAGCAGCATCCACGACTGCGCGGTGAAGATCGCCGCGCGGTACGTACGGATGTCGCCGGAGGCGTCGGTGACCGTGATGCGGTTGCCGGCCGTGCGGTGCAGACGGGTCACCGCGGGGCGCGGGGTGCCCTCGTGCAGGGAGGACAGCGAGGTGCCCTGGGCCCAGTGGACGATCTTCTCGGGCTCGCGCTCCCACAGGCGCAGCGGCAGCTGCTGCGAGCCGCCGACGATGCCGCGGTGGTGGTCGTCCGCCTCGGTGTAGACGACGCGGAGGATCTCCAGGATGGAGTTCGGGAAGTCGGTGTCCCAGCCGCCCGTGCCGAAGCCGACCTGGCCGAAGATCTCGCGCTTGCGGAAGGACTGGAAGGCCTCGGACTTGCAGAGGAAGCCGTAGAAGGTCTCGTCGTCGAGCTTCTCGACCAGCTTGGCCCAGATCTCCCGGATGCGCGGGACGTCCCGCTCGCGCATCGCGGTGTTCATGTCGGAGAAGTCGGCGCCCTCGTCGAGGCAGGCGTTCCACGCGTCGGCGACGTCGCGGTAGACCTGCGGGAGGTCGGCGATCGTCTCGGCGTAGTGGGTCTCGCCCTTGAGGTCCACGACCGTCGAGGGGGTGGCCTCGGCGAGCGGGTTCGGGAAGGGCTCGGTGACCAGGCCGACCAGGTCGATGTAGTGCTGGAGCGCCGTGGAGGACGGCGGGAAGCGCATCGCGCCCATCTCCGCGGTCAGGCCCTCGGTGCCGGTGCCCTCGAAGCCGACGGTGCGCAGCCGGCCGCCGATCTGGTCCGCCTCGTAGACGACGGGCTTCAGGCCCATCTTCATCAGCTCGTAGGCGGAGATGATGCCGGACAGCCCGCCGCCGATGACGGCGACCTCGGTGCCGAGCTCGGTCGCCGGAACCTGACCCAGACCCGCCGGGTGGGCGAGGAAGTCGTCGTACGCGTACGGGAAGTCCGGGCCGAACATGGTGATCGGCGGCTGACCGTCGCTGTGCGGGACGGCGGTGGTGGGCACCGTGGACGTCATGGGGTACGACTCCTTGCAGGGTGGGGCAGGGGGGAAGGCTCGGGCGGGCTCAGACCAGGGAGGCGTAGAGCCCGGGCCGCCGGTCGCGCAGGTAGGGGTTGGCCGCGCGGGAGGCCCGCAGCAGCTCCGGGTCGACCTCGCCGACCACCGTCTCCTCGCCGCGGCCGGCCCGGGTGCGGGTGACTCCGTCGGGGCTGGCGAGGCAGCTGAGGCCGACGAACTCGAACTCGCCCTCGGGGCCGGTGCGGTTGACGTACGCGATGTACATCTGGTTCTCGAAGGCCCGTACGGGGACCAGCTGCTCGGCGACGAACTGGAACGGGTGCATCTGCGCCGTCGGGACCAGGAGGAGGTCGGTCCCGGCGAGCGCGTGGGCACGGACGTTCTCGGGGAACTCCACGTCGTAGCAGATCATGATGCCGATGCGGAGGCCGTTCAGCTCCGCCTGGACGACGGGGGTGTCGCCCGGGGTGAAGGCGTCCTGCTCGAAGCAGCCGAAGAGGTGCGTCTTGCGGTAGTTCGCGAGCGGGGTGCCGTCGGGGCCGATGAGCTGCGCCGAGTTGTACACGGCGTCGCCGGCGCGCTCCGGGTAGCCGTACAGGACGGCGATCCCGTGGCGGCGGGCGATCTCGCCGATGGCGCGGGCGGACATGCCGTCGGCCGGTTCGGCGATGCCGGGGATGTCCTGGAGCTCCAGCGCGTAGCCGGTCAGGAACATCTCCGAGGTCACGAGGAGCCCCGCCCCGCCCCGCGCGGCACGCTCCGCGGCCTCTTCGAGCGCCTTGAGGTTCTCGGCGGTGTCGCCGAGCCGACCGGAGCTCTGGAGGAGGGCGGTGCGCAGCGGGGGCATGGGCGTACCTCTGTGAGTCTGTGACAGGTGGGGTGGGTGTGTCATACGAAGGTACGTTTGCGCGTTCGATCGCGACAAGCCATGACTGTTGCGCTCTGCGCATCGATTCGTTGCGTCTTCCGGACGCGGGGCGGCGATTCGTTGCGCGGGGGCGTTTGCGCGGGGCGTTACGCGGGGAGCCGGAAGGCGGGGTGCGCGGCGAGACCTCGCAGGTACGAGCGTACGTGCGGGCCGGGCGCGGGCGCCGTGGCGGGGTGCCGGAGGGCGACCCAGAGGTCGGCGTCGGCGATGGTCGGCCGGTCGCCGGGGAGGGCGTACGGGTGCACCGCGAGCCGGTGCTCGACGGACTCCAGGGCGGCGGACCGCTCGGCGCGCGGGGCGGCGGGGTCGAGGAGCGCGCGGACGGCGTCGGCGTGGGCCGCGGGGACGGGCGGACTCAGCTCGGGCCGGCCGGCGAGCCGGAGGGCGAGGTCGTCGAGGATGTCCGGCGTGTGATCGCTGACGACGCGGCCGCTCCAGGTGTCACAGAGGGCGGGGACGGTGAGGGACCCGGTGTGGTGGTGCCGGGTGGCCTCGTAGGCGCGGCGGAGCCCGGCGTGGTCGGGGGCGTCGGGGGTGAGGGTGGTCGTGGACACGTCGCCCTCCAGCCCGAGGAGGGCGAGGGCGATCCGGACCCGCAGCGAATCCCGACACCCGGCGCGGAGGTAGAGGTGGTACCGGTGCGGCGCGGGCGAGAACCCGGCCCCGATCCGCCCCCGCAACGCGGGCCCCGAACCGGTCCGGGGCAGTGACATCTGAAGCATGGCTCTCCTTCTTCTGCGTACGTATGCGTATACGTCCACGCCCGCACCCCGCGAGCGCCATGTACCCCTCCCGCCGACGGCGGGGGCACCCCGGGCGGGGCCGTCGGATCCGCTCGCCGCGCCCCGGTGCGATGGGCGCGGTGAGCCGGGCCGACCGGGCGGCCACGACCGCGACCCTGGCGGGGTCGCGGCCCGGCCGCACGCGGTGCGTCCGGCCCGGTGGAGGCCGCCACGGCGCCGGGCCGGAGCCCCGGCCGTGCCGGGCCGGGCCCGACCGGCCCGGCACCGGCCCGCGCCCCGGGCACACCCGGCCGCCCGGGGCGCGGAAGGCTGGGACACCGCCTGCGGGCCGGGCGGCCCCGGACAGCGCCTGGGAGGCGTTGCGGAAGCCGCGCGGACCGCGTACGAACCCGGCCGGCGCGGGCTGGCCGGCCGCCCCCGTGGGGCATCGCGACACCCGCCCCGACACCGGCGAGGGCCGCTACGCCCGGCAGGCACCGCACGAGCCGGGCGGCACCGGCCCGGGACTGGCCGGGGCGGCCACGCCCGGCAGCCGTTGCGGGGCCGCACGGCACCGGCCCCGGCCGCCGGCCGCCCGGGGGCGGTGGGTGGGGCTGATGGCAGGTTCCGGCTCGGCCGGGCCGACGTGGCCGGACCGGCCGGAAGCAGGCCGGATCCGGGCGCCGCCTCGGGTACGGGGCCGCCGTGCCAAGGCCGGGTGGCGGCCACGCGGCCGGACCAGCCCGGGCCTCATGGCGGCCTCGGAGCCGAAGGCCGGGTGGCGGCCACGCGGCCTGACCAGCCCGGGACCCGTGGCCACCTCCGAGCCGAGGGCCGGGTGGCGGCCTCGGAGCCGAGGCCGGGTGGCGGGATCGGGGCCGGGTCGGGTCGGGTCGGGTTAAAGGGGGCCCGGGGTGGCGCTGCAGACGCGGAGGAGGTCTATGTGCAGGCGGCGGGTGAGCCAGCAGCGGCGCAGCGGCGGTCCCGCCGCATCCCCTTCGCGGCGGCGCGGCGTACGGGCCGTACGGGCCGTGCTCATCGGTCCGCCCCATCCCTCCGCAGCGGCCAGCGCACCGGTGGATACGCTGATCACGGCGGGCACTTGAACGCGTGGCCGCCGTCCCCCGCAGTCTCGTGGCGGCGCGCCGGGCCGTCAAGAAGGCGGTGGCGGTCGGCCGTACGCCCCGACGGAAGGAGATCCGCGCCATGTCCCCCGAAGACGCAGCCCTCGACAACCCGGTCTGGGCCGCGCTGACCGGCCCGCACGCCGCCTTCGCGGAGGTGTCCGGGCTCGCCGCCCGCTACCAGGGCGACACCACCCCGTTCGCCGCGCTCGCCGACCCCGAAGACCCCCTGGCCTGGGCGGATCTGGCCGCGCTGGCCGGTCCCGGGATGCCCGTCTGGGTCACCGGGCTGCTGACGCCGCCGCCGGGCTGGGAGACCGTCGCCACCATTCCCGGCGTCCAGCTCGACGGCCGGGCCGTACGGGCCGTGGCCGCGCCGGACGCCGTCGCGCTCGGCCCCGCCGACGTGCCGGAGATGACGGAGCTGGTCGAACTGGCCAAGCCCGGCCCGTTCCTGGCGCGCACCGTCGAGCTCGGCACGTACCTCGGGATCCGGCACGAGGGACGGCTCGTCGCGATGGCCGGGGAGCGGATGCGGCCGGCCGGCTGGTCGGAGATCAGCGCCGTGTGCACCCACCCCGACCACCGCGGCCAGGGGCTGGCCGGCCGGCTGATACGCGCGGTCGCGGCCGCCGTCCGGGAGCGCGGCGACAGCCCGTTCCTGCACGCCGCCGCGGACAACACCCGCGCCGTCGCGCTGTACGAGTCGATGGGGTTCACGCTGCGCCGCCGTCCGGACTTCCTCGGGCTGCGCACGCCTGACAAGAAGCCGTAACACGGCGTTCGTCGCCGGGCGGTAGCGTCGACGCGAGGAACAGCGGAGGCGGAGAGGGGGCGGTGGTCGTGAACGCGTCGCGCGGCATTGCCGTACGCCCCGTCCTGCGCCCGGTCCGGCTGTTCTCGCGGGCGCACATCGACCTCGTACGGGTCGCCGCCTCGCTCTGTCCTTCCTGACCTGCTCTCGCGTCCGCGCCGCGGCGTCCTCCCGACGCCGGCGGTCCTCCACGCCTGCTCGGGAAAGGCCGCTCCGCCATGCCCTCCCCCTCCTTCTCCCTCTCTCCCTCCCCCGCCCTGCACCTGGCCGTCGCCCTCGACGGCGCCGGCTGGCACCCGGCCGCCTGGCGCGAACCGGGCACCGAGCCCACGCGGTTGTTCACCGCCGCCCACTGGGCGTCGCTCGTCGCCGAGGCCGAGGCCGGCCTGCTGGACTTCGTCACCTTCGAGGACTCCCTCGCCCTCCAGTCGACGCATCCCACGGAGTCCGACGGCCGCACCGACCAGGTACGGGGCCGGCTCGACGCCGTGCTCCTCGCCGCCCGGGTGGCGCCGCTGACGCGGCACATCGGGCTGGTGCCGAGCGTGGTCGCCACGCACACCGAGCCGTTCCACGTCTCCAAGGCCGTGGCCACCCTCGACCACGTCAGCGGCGGGCGCGCCGGGCTGCGCGTCCGGATCTCCGGGCGGGCGGACGAGGCACGGCACTTCGGCCGCCGGTCGCCCGGCGAGGGCCGCGCCGGGCTGCTCGACGAGGCGGCCGACCACATCGAGGTGGTCCGGCGGCTCTGGGACAGCTGGGAGGACGACGCCGAGATCCGGGACGTGGCCACCGGGCGGTTCATCGACCGCGACAAGCTGCACCACATCGGTTTCGAGGGGCGCCGCTTCAGCGTCAAGGGGCCCTCGATCACGCCGCGGCCACCTCAGGGCCAGCCCCCGGTCAGCGCCCTCGCCGCCGACAGCGCCGCGTACCCGCTCCTCGCGCGCGCCGCCGACATCGGGTACGTGACCCCGCGGGACACCGACGAGGTCCGTGTCGCCGTCGCGGGCGTCCGGGGCGCCCGGGAGGCGGCCGGCGGGGACCCCGGCCGGCCGGCGCACGTCTTCGGGGAGCTGACGGTGTTCCTCGGCGACACCCGGGCGGCCGCGGCGCGCCGGCTCCAGCGGCTGGACGCCGCGCACGGCTCGGCGTACACGAGCGACGCCGCGGTGTTCACGGGCACGCCGGCGCACCTCGCGGACCTGCTGCTGGAGTGGCGGGCGGCCGGGCTGTCCGGGTTCCGGCTGCGGCCCGGGGTGCTCGCGCACGACCTCCCGGCGATCACCCGGGGCCTGGTCCCGGAGCTCCAGCGGCGGCGCGCCTTCCGGCGGTCGTACGAGGCCTCCTCGCTGCGCGGCCTGCTGGGACTCGCCCGCCCCGCCAACCGGTACGCCACCCCCGCCGGCGCGGACGCCGCCGTCCCCGCCCGCGCCGTCCCCGCCGTCCCCGCCCGCGCCGCCCGCGCCTGATCCGGAAGGACCGGTCACGATGAACAGGCCGCTCAAGCAGATCCACCTCGCGGCGCACTTCCCCGGGGTCAACAACACCACCGTGTGGAGCGACCCGGCCGCCGGGAGCCACATCGATTTCGCCTCGTTCGCCCACTTCGCCCGCACCGCCGAGCGGGCGAAGTTCGACTTCCTCTTCCTCGCCGAGGGCCTGCGGCTGCGCGAACAGGGCGGGCGGATCCACGACTTGGACGTGGTCGGAAGGCCCGACACCTTCACCGTGCTGGCCGCCCTGGCCGCCGTCACCGAACACCTCGGGCTGACCGGCACCATCAGCTCCACCTTCAACGAGCCGTACGAGGTGGCCCGGCAGTTCGCCAGCCTCGATCACCTCTCGGGCGGCCGGGCCGCCTGGAACGTGGTCACCTCCTGGGACGCCTTCACCGGCGAGAACTTCCGGCGCGGCGGCTTCCTGCCGCGCGACGAGCGGTACGCGCGGGCCCGGGAGTTCCTGGCGACCGCGCACGAGCTGTTCGACTCGTGGGACGGCGGGGAGATCCTGGCCGACCAGGAGTCCGGGGTCTTCCTGCGGGACGCGGGCGCGGGCGCCTTCGCGCACCGGGGCCCGCACTTCGACATCTCGGGGCACTTCAACGTGCCGCGGAGCCCCCAGGGGCGGCCGGTGATCTTCCAGGCGGGCGATTCCGAGGAGGGCCGGGAGTTCGCCGCCGCCGACGCGGACGCCGTCTTCAGCCGGTTCGCCTCGCTGGAGGCCGGCCGGGCCTTCTACGCCGACGTCAAGGGCCGGCTCGCCCGCTACGGCCGCACCCCGGACGAGCTGAAGATCCTGCCCGCGGCCACCTTCGTACTCGGCGACACCGACGCCGAGGCGCGGGAGCTGGCCCGGGAGGTGCGGCTGAAGCAGGTCAGCGGGGCCACCGCGATCGCGTACCTGGAGCACGTCTGGAACCGTGACCTGTCCGGATACGACCCGGACGGGCCGCTGCCGGAGGTCGACCCCGACCCCGGGGAGAACACCATCGCCCTGGGGCGGGCCAGCGTGCGGCAGTTCCGCGACCCGTTCGCGGTGGCCAAGGAGTGGCGGGAGCTGGCCGCCGCCCGGAACCTGTCGATCCGGGAGCTGGTGATCGAAACCACCGGCCGGCAGTCCTTCGTCGGCTCCCCGGCGACCGTCGCGGACTCCATCGACCACCTGGTCCAGGAGGACGCGGCCGACGGGTTCATCCTCGTCCCGCACCTCACGCCCGGCGGCCTGGACGTCTTCGCGGACACCGTCGTCCCGCTGCTCCAGGAGCGCGGGGTGTTCCGCCGCGAGTACACGGGGCGCACCCTGCGCGACCACCTCGGGCTGCGCGACGCCCCCGGACCGGCCGCCCCAGGGGCCCTGACCGCGTCCGGCCGCACCGCCGCCCACCGCTGAGGAGCGTCCCGCCCATGCCCGGTACACCGCTCGGGGTCCTGGACCTCGTACCGATCACGTCCGGTTCCACCGCCGCCGACGCGCTGCGCGCGAGCATCGACCTCGCCCGGCAGGCCGAGCGGTTCGGCTACGCCCGCCATTGGTTCGCCGAGCACCATCTGAACCCGGGTGTCGCCGGGACCTCCCCGGCCGTGCTGCTGGCGCTGACCGCCTCGGCCACCTCCACGATCCGGCTCGGCTCCGGCGCGGTCCAGCTGGGGCACCGGACGGCGCTGTCCACCGTCGAGGAGTTCGGGCTGATCGACGCCCTGCACCCGGGGCGGCTGGACCTGGGCCTGGGCCGCTCGGCGGGCCGGCCGCCGCAGCGCACGGGCCCGCCGCCGAGGCCCGCGCCGGCGGGCGGGTACACGACGGAGAACGGCCTGCGCATCCCGCCGCCGTTCTCCTTCTCCCACCTGCTGGGTCACCCCCGGGTCGCCCTCCAGGAGCGGTTGCTGAACCTGCCCGGGGCCCGCCCGCAGGACTACGCCGAGCAGGTGGGTGACGTACTGGCCCTGCTGCGCGGGGAGTACCGGTCGCAGGAGGGGGTGGCGGCGCACGCCGTCCCCGGCGAGGGGGCCGACGTACAGGTGTGGATCCTCGGCAGCAGCGGCGGGGTGAGCGCGCGGACGGCCGGGGAGAACGGGCTCCGGTTCGCGGCGAACTACCACGTGAGCCCGGCGAGCGTGCTGGAGGCGGCGGCGGGCTACCGGGAGGCGTTCAAGCCGTCGGCCGGGCTGGACCGGCCGTACCTGACGGTGTCGGCCGACGTGGTGGTGGCACCGGACGAGGCGCAGGCGCGGGAGCTGGCCACCGGGTACGCGCCGTGGGTGCACGGCATCCGTACGGCCAAGGGCGCGATGCCGTTCCCCACGCCGGCCGAGGCGCGGGCGCTGACCCGGTCGTGGACGGCGGCGGACCACGCGCTGGTCGCGGACCGGGTGGAGACCCGGTTCGTCGGCTCGCCGGGGACGGTCGCCGACCACCTGGAGCGGCTGCGGGACGCCACCGGGGCGGACGAGCTGCTGGTCACGACGATCACGCACGGCCACGCCGACCGGGTGCGCTCGTACCGGCTGCTGGCGCGGGAGTGGGCGCGCAGGCGGTAAAGGCGTTGCGTCTGGGCGGGTTTCGGCGGGCGGTGAGTGGTCACACGCGCAGGGGTGACCGCCGCTTCCCGAGGAAGGGACCTGCCATGACCGACGACACCCGCCTGCCCGGACCTGCCGCGCACCACTGGCAGTGGCAGCTGCGCGCGGCCTGCCGGAGCCTGGGGCCGGAGCCGTTCTTCCACCCCGCCGGTGAGCGGGGCGAGGACCGTGACGAACGGGACGAGGCCGCCAAGCGGGTCTGCGCCGGCTGCCCGGTGCGGACGGCCTGTCTGGAACACGCGCTGCGCACCCGGGAGTCCTTCGGCGTCTGGGGCGGCCTGACGGAGGAGGAGCGGCGCACGCTCCTGACCCGGGCCGCCCGCCGCCCCGAACCCGCCGGCCGGCGCTAGGTCCCACTGACACCGCCGCCCGCAGCCGGACGAATCGGCTGCGGGCGGCGAGGTGTTGGGGGGCGGGGCTCCGGAGCGGTGTCGCTCAGGCGGGGGCGCCCGAGGTGAAGCGGCGCAGCAGCGGGGAGAGGACCAGGACCGACTTGGTGCGCTCCACGAAGGGCTCGCCGGCGATCCGCTCCAGGACCCGCTCGAAGTGCCTCATGTCGGAGGCGAAGATCTGGACGAGGGCGTCCGCGTCGCCGGTGACGGTCGACGCGGACACCACCTCGGGGTACCGCTCCAACCCTCGCCGGATGTCGTCGGGCGAGGTGTTGTGGCGACAGTAGATCTCGATGAAGCCCTCGGTCTCCCAGCCCATCGCGGCGGGGTCGACGCGGACGGTGAAGCCGGTGATGGCTCCCTCGGCCCGCAGCCGGTCCACGCGTCGCTTCACGGCGGGGGCCGAGAGCCCGACCTCGGAGCCGATGTCCGCATAGGAGCGGCGGGCGTCCTCGGCGAGGGCGTGCACGATGCGTTCGTCGAGATCGTTCAGTCGCACTGCGGGTCGATCACTTTTCTGCTGTGACCACTTCTGCCGTGGCCAGTCCGGAGCGGCGGATGCCGTACAGGAAGTAGAACACGAGGCCCACGATCATCCAGCCACCGAAGACCATCCACGTGGCCGAGTCCAGCTCGAACATCATGTAGGCGCAGGCGATGGCGCCCAGGATCGGGGTGACGGGGAAGAGCGCCACCTTGAAGGTGCGCGGCATGTCCGGGCGCGTCCTGCGCAGGATGATGACGGCGACGTTGACCAGACCGAAGGCGAACAGGGTGCCGATGCTGGTGGCGTCGGCGAGCTTGCCCAGCGGGATGAAGGCCGCGAGGGTGCCGCAGAACAGGGAGACGATCACGACGTTGGTGCGCGGGGCGCCGGTCTTCTCGTCGACCTTGGCGAAGACCTTGGGCACCAGACCGTCGCGGGACATCGCGAAGAGGATGCGGGTCTGGCCGTAGAGGACGGCGAAGACGACGGAGAAGATCGCGATGACGGCGCCGGCGGCGAGGACGACGCCCCAGACGCTGTTGCCGGTGACGTCGGTCATGATCTGGGCGAGCGCGGCCTCGGTGCCCTCGAAGTCCTTCCACGGCATGGCGCCGACGGCGACGAAGGCGACGAGCACGTAGAGGGCGGTGACGATCGCCAGCGAGAGCATGATCGCGCGCGGCAGGTCCTTCTTCGGGTTCTTGGCTTCCTCACCGGCGGTGGAGGCGGCGTCGAAGCCGATGTAGGAGAAGAAGAGGGTGGAGGCGGCAGCGCTGATGCCGGTGACGCCCAGCGGGGCCAGCGGGGTGTAGTTGCCGGACTTGATGCCCATGACACCGATGCCGATGAAGAGCAGCAGGGTGACGATCTTCACCCCGACCATGATCGAGTTGACCGTGGCGCTCTCCTTGGCGCCGCGCATCAGGAAGACCATGGAGAGCAGGACGACGACCAGGGCAGGCAGGTTGATGAACCCGCCCTCGCCCAGCGGAGCGGAGACCGCCTCGGGGACGGTGACGCCTATGGTGCCGTCGAGGAGCTCGTTGAGGTACTGGCCCCAGCCGACGGCGACGGCCGCCACGGAGACGGCGTACTCCAGGACCAGGCACCAGCCGCAGATCCAGGCGATGAGCTCGCCCATGGTGGCGTACGCGTACGAGTACGAGGAGCCGGAGACCGGGACGGAGCCGGCCAGCTCGGCGTAGGAGAGCGCCGAGAACAGGGCGGTCAGACCCGCGAGGATGAAGGAGATCGTCACGGCGGGGCCGGCCTTGGGGGTGGCGGTGCCGAGGACGACGAAGATGCCGGTGCCCAGGGTGGCGCCGATGCTGATCATGGTCAGCTGCCACATGGTGAGCGAACGGCGCAGCGAGCCGCCCTCGCCCTGGCCACCCTCGGCGACCATCTGCTCGACCGGCTTGCGGCGCAGCAGAGGGTTCACAGGCTTGCGGGGCTCGGAAGTGAGCGGTGGCGCCTGGCCGGTTTCGAGCACGGGGGGTCTCCTTTGACACTGCGGGTGGGGATAAGGCGTCGACCGCAGCGGTCCTGAGCAGGAGCAGGCGTGCGCGAGGCGCGCCTGGGCATGGGGGACCGCCGAGCAGGCGGTCCACGCCACTCCACGTACAGCGAGTGAGCCTACGAGCTGAGTGATAGCGCCCGTAATGCACCATCCTTGCACATTGCCGAACGATCGTTGCGCGGATCTGTCCCAGATGGCCCTTTGTTGCGCGCGGATGATCGATCACTGCGCGGTCACTCTCCGCTCCGTTCTCCTGACGCTCGCCGGCCGCGGCGCACCGCGGCGCCCCCGGCGGTCGAACCGGCTCCGGGAGGGGTACGGAAGAACCGGGCGGCCCCGGGAGCGGCACGGCAGCCGTACCCGACGAGCGGAGGCGATGCGTGAGACCACTGAGCGGCGCGGAGGACCCGTGGCAGGACCCCGGGCCGTTCCTGCGCGGGGTCGCCTGGCTCGACGGCGGGCGTCCCGTCCGGGCCGACCCGGCCGACACCATGCGGCTGCCCTGGGACACCGGCGAGCGGGCCACCCTGCCCATCGGCGTCCGGCTGGAATTCACCGCCGGGACGGCCCGGGCCGTGGAGATCCACTACCGGGCCACCGTCCCCGGCCCCACCGACGCGCTGCGCGACCTCGCGCACGGCTTCGCCCTGTGGAACCGGCACGGCCGCCTCGACGAGGTGTACACCGAACCGGCCGCCGAGTCCGTCGTCCGCATCGGACTCCCGCCCCGGCACGGCCCGTTCACCGTCCACCCGCCCGAGAGCCAGGGCCCGCTGATCCTCGGCCTGCGCGGCATCGGCGGCCCCCTCTCCCCCGCCCCGGCCGCCCCGCGCTGGGTGGTGCACGGGGACTCCATCACCGAGGGCTGGTGGTCCACCCGCCCCGCGCACGGCTGGCCCGCCGTCACCGGCCGGGCGCTCGGCTGGGACACCGTCAACCTCGGGTACGCGGGCGCCGCGCGCGGGGAGCTCGCCACCGCAGAGCAGCTCGCCGGACTCCCCGCCGATGTCCTGACGCTCGCCTTCGGCACCAACTGCTGGTCCCGCGTGCCCCATTCGGCGCCCCTGCTGTACGAGACCACGCGCGCGTTCCTCGACCTGCTGCGCCAGGGCCACCCCAGGACCCCGGTGCTGCTCGTCTCCCCCGTACTGCGCCCCGACGCCGAACGCACCCCGAACAAACTCGGCGCCACCCTGGGCGCCCTGCGGGACGCCATGGAGCGCGCCGTCCGCGACCGGACGGCCGCCGGGGACTCCTTCCTCGCCCTGCTTCCGGGGCGTGACCTGCTGGGACCCGAGCACCTCGCCGACGGACTGCACCCCAACGACTCCGGACACCAGGTCCTCGGCCTCGCTGTGGCCACGGCCCTGCGGCGGTCCGGGTTCGACGGAACATGAGTGAGACAGCACACAGCACCCGCACTGAACACCGTGGACCCCTCACCCCGTGTTCTGCACGAAGTTGGCGCGGCCCCGGTCGCGGCAGGAGAGACAGCACACGGGAGAGAACACGATGGGCATCAAGCGCGGAACCACCCTGGCGGCCGTGGCAGCGGTCGTCGCCCTCACGGCGACGGCCTGTGGCGGGGACGACTACAAGGCTGCGGGCACCGCCCAGCCCGTCGCGGCCGCCTCTCCCCAGTCGAAGGCCGGGGACTACGGCTCCGAGACCCCGGCGAACAGCGCCGCGGGCGTCGGCGCCAAGTCCGCCGCCGGGCAGCTGGCGGTCGCCGACAACGAGAAGATCGGCTCCTTCCTCGCCGACAGCTCCGGGCGCACCCTCTACCGCTTCGACAAGGACACCGCCAAGCCCCCGAAGTCCAACTGCGAGGGCGACTGCGAGAAGACCTGGCCCGTGGTCGCGGCAGGCGATGCCACCGCCGCCGCCGGCATGGACCCGGCGCTGCTCGGCGAGGTCGTCCGCGGCGACGGCACCAAGCAGCTGACGATCGCCGGCTGGCCCGCGTACCGTTTCGGCAAGGACGCCAAGGCGGGCGACGTCAACGGCCAGGGCGTCGGCGGCGTCTGGTTCGCGTTCGCCCCCGACGGCAAGAAGGCCTCCAAGGCGGAGGCCCCGGCCGCCTCGGCCGCCCCGAAGGCCTCGGCCGCCCCGGAGGCCCCGGAGGCCCCGAAGGCCCCGAAGGCGCCCGCCGAGGGCCAGGACGGACGGCTGAGCGTCGCCAAGGACCCGAAGCTCGGCGACCACGTCGTCGACGGCAAGGGCATGACCGTCTACCGGTTCAAGCCGGACACCGCATGGCCCATGGTCTCCAAGTGCACCGGCGACTGCCTGGCCAAGTGGCCGGCGGTGGCCCCGGCGGAGAAGGGCGAGGGCATCATCGAGAAGAACTACCTGGTGCTCGACCGCCCGGACGGCAAGAAGCAGCAGACGGTCAACTGCTGGCCCGTCTACACCTTCAGCGGTGACAAGCAGCCCGGCGACATCAACGGCCAGGGTGTCGGCGGCACCTGGTACGCCGTCGCCCCCGACGGCAAGCCGATCACCGTCAAGTAGCCGTCCGCGGGGCCGGCCGGCCCCCCCCTTACCGGCCGGCCTCCCGGACATCCCGCCGCCCGCCCGGTCACCCGCCGGGCCCGCCCCCCACGCCCGACCGCGCGGCCCTCGCCCTACCTCCCCCGGGGCGGGGGCCGCGCACCGTTCCGCCACGGCGGACCACTGCCTACACTCCCCCCATGCTGCGCGCACTGGCCGTCGACGACGAGAAGCCGCTCCTGGAGGAACTCCTCTACCTGCTGCGCTCCGACCCCCGGGTGCACAGCGCCGAGGGGGCCTCGGACGCCACCGAGGCGCTGCGCCGGGTCACCCGGGCGCTGGAGAGCGGCCCCGACGGGCCCGACCGCATCGACGTGGTCTTCCTCGACATCCACATGGCCGGGCTGACCGGGCTGGACATCGCCCGGCTGCTGGCCGGGTTCGCGCGGCCGCCGCTGATCGTGTTCGTCACCGCCCACGAGGGTTTCGCCGTACAGGCCTTCGACCTCAAGGCCGTGGACTACGTACTCAAGCCGGTGCGCCCGGAGCGGCTGGCCGAGGCCGTCCGGCGGGCCTGCGTACAGCTGGGCGGGCCCGCCGGGGCGCCGGCGGCCGCCTCCGGGCCGCCGGTACGGGGCAAGGCGCCGGCGACCGCGGGGGCCCGGCCGGCGCCGCAGCCGCCGCAGCCGCCCCTGCCTGCGCACCGCCCCGTTCCCGAGGTCACCGTCGCCGACCGCGCCGCCGACCAGATCGCCGTCGAGCTGGGCGGGGTCACCCGCTTCGTGGCGATCGCCGACATCGCGTACGTCGAGGCCCAGGGCGACTACGCCCGCCTCCACACCGACGGGGGCAGCCACCTGGTGCGGATCCCGCTGTCCACGCTGGAGCAGCGCTGGGCGGCGCGCGGGTTCGTCCGGATCCACCGCCGCCACCTGGTGGCGCTGGGCCGGATCGACGAGCTCCGGCTGGACGCGGGCACCACCAGCGTCCGGGTCGGGGCGGCAGAGCTCCAGGTCAGCCGGCGCCACGCCCGGGAGCTGCGGGACCTGCTGATGCGGCACGCGACGGGCTGACCGCCCGGCCGGCTGACCTGCTGCCCCTCGCGTCAGCCGGCCGGCGGCGCGGCCCGCAGCCGGGCCACGGAGTAGGCCGGTGCGCCGAGGGCGAGCAGCCGGAACAGGCCGCCGGCCGCCCGGTGGCCGAGGCTGATGCGCTCCATGACCCGGTGGTCGCTCACCTTCTCCCAGCCGGGCGCCGAGCCCGCGAGTCCGCGGCCGCCGCGGGCGCCGGAGCGGAACCGCGCCCCGGTCGCCCTGACGATCGGGTGCAGCCCGCTGAGGGCGATCCTCGGGTGGAAGTAGTCCGCCACCAGCTCGGCGGCGGGGAACGCGGTCCTGCAGGAGACCAGGAAGGACCGCAGGCCGGCCTGGTCCAGGTACATCAGGACGCCCTCGGTCAGGACCAGGACGTTCCGCCGCTCCCCGACCAGGGGCAGCAGCCGCTCCGCCCACTCCGGCTCGGTGATCGAGGCGGGGAACACCCGGGTCAGGTCGCCGGGCAGCAGTCGGGCGCGCAGTTCGACGACGTCGGGCACGTCGACGCCGAGCCAGGTGACGGAGCCGGGCAGGGCGCCCGCGAGCCGCTCGGCGCGGGTGCCGAGGCCGATGCCCGCCGAGACGACCACCGCGTCGGGGTGTTCCCGGCAGAAGGCGGCGGTCAGCTCGTCGAAGACGATGGCCCGGTGGACGGAGCCGAGCGCGTTGCCGCGGTCGGTCAGCACCTCGGGCGCCCGGTAGCCGGTGGCGGCCAGTACGGAGGCGGCCGCGGGATCGCGGAAGGAGGTGCCGGGAAGGAGTTCGGCGGCGTGGGCGCGGCCGTAGAGCGGGGTGAGCAGGGTCTTGGCCACACCGCTGAGGCCGTGGGCCGGGCCGCCGCTCCCGGGAGCGTCCGGCGTGGGCGTGTTCGACATGGGGTGAGCTCCTCCGGCCGGTTCAGCCGCTGCGGTGGAACACGACTTCCGGGTCGGCCGGTGCCGGGCCGTCCAGGCGCGGCGCCGGTGTCCCGCGCAGGTGCAGGCCGAAGAAGTCGCCGACGTAGGCCCGGGTGATCTGCTGGGAGCGGGTGCCGGAGAGCGGGGTCTCCGGGTGGTCGTAGCCCACCTGGTCGCCGAGCACCGGCCAGTCGGTGAAGCCGGGGTGGCCCGCTCCCGTGACGGTCAGCCAGCGCTTCCAGCCGTCCAGGCGGGGCCAGGAGTCCTCCCAGGAGGTGTCGGGGAGGTCGGGCGGCAGGAGGGCGGGGTCCTCGGCGAGCATCAGGAACGGGCGTCCGCCGAGGCCGCCTTCGGGGACCGGGGTGAAGAACGTGCCGTCCATGTTGACCCCGGCGTCCACGCGCGGGTCGGCGGCCATGGTGGCCGAGGCCGCGGCCCCGCCGATGGAGTGCCCGGCCATGCCGATGTGCCGGGCGTCGATCAGCCGGGAGTAGCGCCACGCGGGGTGCGGGCCGGTGAGCCGGTCCAGGGCGAAGGAGACGTCACGGGCCCGGCCTTCGGTGACCCGGTGCAGCGACCCGTCGGGGAACACCTGCTCGCAGGCCTTGCAGGAGAGCGTCCGGCCGCCGGGGAAGAGGGTGCCGTCCGACTCGTACGCGTGGTCCACGGCGGCCACGACGTAGCCGCGGCTGGCGAGGTCCTCGGCCAGGGTGGTCAGCGTGGAGCGGGGCATGGTGAAGCCGGGCGAGAGCACGATCAGCGGGTGGCGCTGCGCGGCGGGCCGGGGCAGGGCGCCGTCCCGGGCGTGGGTGCGGGTGGCCGCGAGGCGCTCGGGGGTGACGTACTCGCCGAGCCGGCCCCGGTCGGTCAGCAGCGCCTTGGCCTCGGGAACGGCCATGTAGGGGGCGGGAGTTCCGGTGTGCGCGAGCGCGGGGTAGTAGAGCGAGAGCAGCAACTCCCGGTCGACCGTGGGAACCCAGGGGTCCTTGCGCTCCCGGTCCACGAGGTGGAGGGTGTCGCGGCCCACCGCCAACGCGCCCGTGGGGCGCGGGAGTTCGAGTCTCGTGGGCTGGCCGGCCGGGGCGGGGCCGGCTGCGGCGGCAGGGGTCGCGAGGGTGCCGGGCGCGGCGAGGGCCAGACCGGCGGCCACGGCCGTCAGCGCGCGGATGATCTTCTTCATGCCCGCACCCTAAGTGAATTAAGGCAAGGCTTACCTAAGTTTTCGGAGAACGGCCGGACCGGACCGCCGGGTTGCCCGCCGGGGCGCCGCCGGCCGCGGCCGCACCACCGGTCTGGACACCGCCGCACCACCCGCCCGGACACCGCCGGGGCCGACCGTCCGGACACCGCCGCACCACCCGCCCGGACACCGCCGGGGCCGACCGTCCGGACACCGCCGCACCACCCGCCCGGACACCGCCGGGGCCGACCGTCCGGACATCACCGCACCACCCGCCTGGACACCACCGCACCACCCGTCCGGACACCGCCGGGGCCGACCGTCCGGCGTGCGGCGGCTGCCGTTCGTCGCGCCGGGAGGGACGTACGGCGATCCGGCACTGCCGTCGGCCGCAGCGGCTGCCGAGCGATCCGCCACCGCCCCGCCCCGCGCGTATCGTGGATCTTCCGGCCCGGAAGCAGGGGGTGTCATGTCCGAGATCCAGGCGCTGCTCGACGCCCTGAGCGGACTTCCCCGGACCCGCCCGGCCGGACCCGCGGAGGCCGAGGCGCTGCTGGCCCGGCTGCGGAGCGCGGCCGCCCGCTGGGCCGACGTGCTCTACGAGGCGCACGAGGGGGTCCGGCAGGAACTGCCGCCCCGCGCCGAGGCGGCCCTGACGCTGGCCTTCCGGCGCGCGGAGGAGTCGTACGTGGAGCTGGAGATCGCGCTGCGCGACTGCGCGGAGCACCGCGACCCCGCGATCTGAGACCGCCCGGCCGAGGCCGGGTCAGACGTGCCGGAACACGCCTGTCGCCCGGTCCGGGCCCTGCGTAGACTCCGGTCACCCCGCTGCCCCGCCCCGAAGGAACCGGCCCCCGTGAACCAGACGTACGCGCTGACCGCGGTCACCGTCGTCGTCCTGGTCACCGTGCTGGTCGGGGCGCTCGGCCTGCGGATATCCCGGACCACCTCCGACTTCTACGTCGCCTCGCGCACCGTCGGCCCGCGCCTGAACGCGGCCGCCATCAGCGGGGAGTACCTCTCCGCGGCCTCCTTCCTCGGCATCGCGGGGCTGGTGCTGCTCCAGGGGCCGGAGATGCTCTGGTACCCGGTCGGCTACACGGCCGGATACCTGGTGCTGCTGGTGCTGGTGGCGGCCCCGCTGCGGCGCTCGGGCGCTTACACGCTGCCGGACTTCGCCGAGGCGCGGCTGGAGTCACTGGCGGTGCGGCGGATCGCGGTGCTGTTCGTGATCGGCGTCGGCTGGCTCTACCTGTTGCCGCAACTCCAGGGCGCCGGGCTGACGTTGCAGATCCTGACCGGGGCCCCGCACTGGGTGGGCGGGGTGGTGGTCGCCGTGGTGGTGACGGTGGCCGTGGCCGCCGGCGGGATGCGCTCCATCACCTTCGTCCAGGCCTTCCAGTACTGGCTGAAGCTCACCGCCCTGCTGGTGCCGGCCTTCTTCCTGATCGCGGCCTGGGCCGGGGACGGCGGGCCGCGCGCCCGCTTCGACGCCCCGGCCGTCTTCCGCGAGCACACCGTCGTCACCCTCGCCGACGACGTACGGCTGACCTTCGACGAGCCGCTCACCCTGACGGTGACGGGGCAGGTGGACGGCCGGTCCTACGCGGGCGAGCCACTGACCCTGGCCGCCGGGCGGCACGCGGTACGGGCCCGCGCGCGGCTGGAGTTCACCCCGGGCAGCGCCGTCCCCGAGGCCCGGGCGGAGGCGGGGCTGGGCGTGTCCAGCTGGTCCGAGCCGCTGTCCGGGAACCGGCCGGAGTTCCGGCTGTACGCGACGTACGGGCTGATCCTGGCCACCTTCCTCGGCACCATGGGGCTGCCGCACGTGGCGGTGCGGTTCTACACCAGCCCGAACGGGCGGGCCGCGCGGCGCACCACGCTGGTGGTGCTGGGGCTGGTCGGCGTCTTCTACCTGCTGCCGCCGGTCTACGGGGCGCTCGGCCGGATCTACGCCCCCGAGCTGGCGCTGACCGGGACGGCGGACGCGGCGGTGCTGGTGCTGCCGGAGCGGGTGGTGGGCGGGGTGCTCGGCGACCTGCTGGGGGCGCTGCTGGCGGGGGGCGCCTTCGCGGCGTTCCTGTCGACGGCCTCGGGGCTGACGATGGCGGTGGCCGGGGTGCTGCACCAGGACGTGCTGCCGACGCGGGGGGTGCGCAGCTTCCGGGTCGCGGCGCTGTTGGCGATGCTCGTACCGCTGGGCGGCAGCGTGGCGGCGACGGACGTGCCGGTGGCGGACGCGGTGGCGCTGGCGTTCGCCGTGTCGGCCTCGTCGTTCTGCCCGCTGCTGGTCCTCGGGATCTGGTGGCGCGGGCTGACGCCGCCCGGGGCGGTGGCCGGGCTGGTCACCGGGGGCGGGGCGGCGCTGAGCGCGGTGCTGGCGACGCGGGCGGGGCTGGCCCCGGTGGGCTGGCCGCACACGCTGCTGGCGTGGCCGGCGGTGTGGTCGGTGCCGCTGGGGTTCCTGACGATGGTGCTGGTCTCGCTGGCGACCCGGTCGCGGATTCCGGCCGGGACGGCGGCGACACTGGCCCGGCTGCACCTGCCGGAGGCGCTGTACCCGTCGGAGCCGGGCCCCGGCCGCAGCCCCGGCCGTACGGCTGACCGTACGCCCGGCCGTACGCCCGGTCCCGGCCCCGGCGACGCCGCCCGCGCGGGCGGTGCTCCATGACCGGAGCGGTGCTCTCGGTACTGGCCGTCGCGGGCGCCGCCCTGCTGCTCGGGACCGGCTGGGCCGCCGGCCGGTGGCAGTCCCGGCGCGGCGAGCGGGCGGCCGGGCCGGATCTCGGGACGCCCGTGGAACGGGCCACCTTCCACACCCTGCACACCGCCTCGCTGGCCGCGCCCCCGCTGCGCGCCGGCCTGACCGAGGACGCCGCCCGCAAGGCGGCCCGGCGCCTGCGGTCGCTGCTCGGCACCGAGGCGCTGTGCCTCACGGACCGGGAGGCGGTACTGGCCTGGGACGGCCCGGGCGCCGACCACCACCAGCGGCGGGCGATGGCCCGGGTGACGCTGATGCTGGAGTCCGGGCGCAGCCAGAGCGTGCGCACCGAGTGCCAGCGCCCCGGCTGCCCGCTGAAGTGGGCCGTGTTCGCCCCGCTCACCGGCGAGGACGGGATGCTGGGCGCGCTGGTGGCGTACGGGTCGCGGGAGTCGGCGGTGCTGGTGCGGGCCGCGACGGAGGTGGCCCGCTGGGTCTCCGTACAGCTGGAGCTCTCGGAGCTGGACCGCTCGCGGACCCGGCTGATGGAGGCGGAGATCAAGGCGCTGCGGGCGCAGATCTCCCCGCACTTCATCTTCAACTCCCTCGCCGCGATCGCCTCGTTCGTGCGGACCGATCCGGAGCGGGCCCGGGAGCTGCTGCTGGAGTTCGCGGACTTCACCCGCTACTCCTTCCGGCGGCACGGTGAATTCACCACGCTGGCCGAGGAGTTGCGCTCCATCGAGCAGTATCTGGCACTGGCCGGGGCCCGGTTCGGGGACCGGCTGAAGGTGACCTTGCAGGTGGCGCCGGAGGTACTGCCGGTGGCGCTGCCGTTCCTGTGCCTGCAGCCGCTGGTGGAGAACGCCGTCAAGCACGGGCTGGAGGATTCGACCCAGGAGTGCCGGATCACCATCGCCGCCCGGGACGCGGGCGCGGAGGCGGTGATCACCATCGAGGACAACGGCGTCGGCATGGATCCGGCCCTGCTGCGCCGCATCCTGGCCGGGGAGCGGACGGGCTCCTCCTCCGGCATCGGACTGCCGAACGTGGACGAGCGGATCCGCCAGGTCTACGGCGACGCGTACGGCATGGTGCTGGAGACCGGCCCCGGCGCCGGGATGAAGATCACCCTCCGGATCCCCAAGTACCGCGCGGGCGTCCACACGTCCCCTCCGGGAGAGCGCCGGCCCCCCTCCTGACCGCCCCGGCGGACCGACCTGCCCCGGCGGACGCGCCGCGGCCCCGGCGCGTCCGCGAGGGACGGGCCGGGGCCGCGGTGGTGGGACGTACCGGGGAAGGGACCGGCCTAGCTCCAGCTGGCGTGGAGCGGCTTGCCCTCGGCGTAGCCCGCCGCGGACTGGATGCCGACGACGGCCTTCTCCTCGAACTCCGCGAGGGAGCCGGCACCGGCGTAGGTGCAGGAGGAACGGACGCCCGCGATGATCGAGTCGATGAGGTCCTCGACGCCCGGACGGGCGGGGTCCAGGAACATCCGCGAGGTGGAGATGCCCTCCTCGAACAGCCCCTTGCGGGCCCGGTCGTACGCCGACTCCTCCGACGTCCGGTTCTGCACCGCACGCGCGGACGCCATGCCGAAGGACTCCTTGTAGAAGCGGCCGTCGGCGCTCTGCTGGAGGTCGCCCGGGGACTCGTACGTACCCGCGAACCAGGAGCCGATCATCACGTTGGAGGCGCCGGCCGCGAGGGCCATCGCCACGTCACGCGGGTGCCGGACGCCACCGTCGGCCCACACGTGCTTGCCGTACTTCTTCGCCTCGGCCGCGCACTCCAGCACCGCGGAGAACTGCGGGCGGCCCACGCCGGTCATCATGCGGGTGGTGCACATCGCGCCGGGGCCGACACCGACCTTGATGATGTCCGCGCCGGCGTCGATCAGGTCCTTGACGCCCTCGGCCGCGACGATGTTGCCCGCCACGATCGGGACCTGCGGGTCCAGCGCGCGGACGGCCTTGATCGCGTTGATCATCGATTCCTGGTGGCCGTGCGCGGTGTCGATGACGATCGTGTCCACGCCCGCGTCGAGCAGCTGCTTGGCCTTGCCCACGAAGTCGCCGTTGATGCCGACGGCGGCCGCGATCCGCAGCCCGCCCTTGGCGTCCACGGCCGGCGCGTACAGGGTCGCGCGCAGCGCGCCCTTGCGGGTCAGGATGCCGACGAGCCGGCCGTCCTTGTCGACGGCGGGGGCCAGCTTGCGGTGGCCGGCGTCGAGCTGGTTGAACGCCTGGCGCGGGTCGATGTCGGCGTCGATGAGCAGCAGCTCCTTCGACATGACCTCGGAGAGCTGGGTGAAGCGGTCCACGCCGGTCAGGTCGTGGTCGGTGACGACACCGACGGGCCGGTTCTCGGCGTCGACGACGACACCGGCGCCGTGCGCGCGCTTGGGCAGCAGGGACAGGGCGTCGGCGACGGTCTGGGTGGGCGCCAGCGTGATCGGGGTGTCGAGCACGTGGTGGCGGGTCTTCACCCAGGAGATGACGTCGGTGACGACCTCGATCGGGATGTCCTGGGGGATGACGACGATGCCGCCGCGGCGGGCGACGGTCTCGGCCATCCGGCGGCCCGCGATGGCGGTCATGTTCGCCACGACGAGCGGAATGGTGGTGCCGGTGCCGTCGGGCGAGGAGAGGTCGACACCCTGACGGGAACCCACCGCGGAGCGGCTCGGCACCATGAACACATCGTCGTACGTCAGGTCGTACGGCGGCTTCAGGTCATTGAGGAAACGCACGTGCAGAACATCCCAGTCGAGTCGGAGGATCCCGTCATACCCAGCGGGGCAGCCGAGGAAAACGCACGTACTTCATTCTCCCACGTCCCGGCGTTCACCAGGCCCGGGTGGATCGTCCAGGACCCGATGGCCCGGGTGGTTCTTTCCTACGGGACTTTGGTCCCGAAAGGGGCGCCGACCCGCCGGTGTACGGGTCCTGCGAGCCCGGCCAGCGGAAGGACGGAGCCGCCGTTGCGGACGGCCGTGAGTTCGGCGGCGATGGCGAGGGCCGTCTCCTCGGGGGTGCCGCCGCCCAGGTCCAGGCCGATGGGCGAGCGCAGCCGGGCCAGCTCCCGCTCGGTGACCCCCTCGCCGCGCAGCCGCGCGGCCCGCTCCCCGTGGGTGCGCCGCGATCCCATGGCTCCTATGTAGCCCAGCGGCAGCCGCAGCGCCAGGGCCAGCAGCGGTACGTCGAACTTGGCGTCGTGGGTGAGCACGCAGACGGCGGTACGGGAGTCCAGCCGGCCCGCCTCCCACTCGGCGGCCAGGTGCCGGTGCGGCCAGTCCACGATCACCTCGTCGGCCTCGGGGAAACGGGCCGGCGTGGTGAACACGGGCCGGGCGTCGCACACGGTGACCCGGTGTCCGAGGAAGGCCCCGATGCGCGCCAGGGCGGAGGCGAAGTCGATGGCCCCGTAGACGATCAGCCGGGGCGGTTCGGCGGCGGATTCGACCAGCAGCGTCAGCGGCTGCCCGCAGAGGCCGCCGGCCGTGCCCAGCTCGGCGGTGCCGGTCCGGCCGGCCAGCAGCAGCGCGCGGGCCTGCCGGGCGGCGGCCCGGTCGAGCTCCGTACCGCCGCCCAGGCCGCCCTCGTAGGAGCCGTCGGCGTGGACGGCGAGGGCGCGGCCGAGCTGCCGCGGCGGCCCGGTGACGACCCGGGCGAAGGCGGCCCGGGCCCCGCCGAGCGCGGCGTCGAGCACCGAGCCGAGCACGGGCCGGACCGGGTCCTGCCCGCGGACCGGGGTGACCAGGACGTCGAGGACTCCCCCGCAGGTCAGCCCGACGGCGAAGGCGTCGTCGTCGCTGTATCCGAAGCGGTGGACGCCGCTCTCGCCGGAGGCGAGCGCGTCGAGGCAGATCTCGTGCACGGCGGACTCCACGCAGCCCCCGGACAGGGAGCCGAGCGCGGTGCCGCCGGCGTCGACGGCCAGCGAGGCGCCCGGCCCGCGCGGTGCGCTGCCGCTGACGGCGACCACGGTGGCCAGGGCGAACTCCCGCCGGGCGGCGCACCACGCGCGTAGCTCTCCGGCGATGTCGAGCATCAGCGGATGTACTCGCGGCGCGGGGTCTGTCCGGGCAGTCGGGGGGTCTGCCCGGGTATGAGCGGTCTTGGTGGCCTCGGCGGCAGCACGGTCTGCTCGCCGGGCCGGGCGGAGGGGCCCGGGTAGGCGAGGGGGCCGGGGTCGGGGCGGTGTCCTCGGGCGCCGAGCAGCATGGCGGCGTGGGCCACGCTGGCGAGGGTGGCGTGGTGGTGCCAGCCCCGGAAGGAGCGGCCCTCGAAGTCGCGGATCCCCACGGGTTCGCAGGTGTCGGAGAAGTCGAGGGACACCCGGTCGGTGAGTTTGGCGAGCAGGAAGAGCTGGGCGAGGGGCCGGTCACCGATGTTGGTGATCCAGAACTCGGACGGCAGCATCGCGGCCTCGGTCCAGGCGCCCACCAGGAGCAGCGGGGTCGGCGGGGCGGGGACCGGCCGGTCCTCGCAGGGGGTGGCGAGGATGGCGGCGGAGGTCAGCAGGGTCACCGATCCCTCGGCGCGGCCGTGCCGGGTCCATTCGACGACGCGGCGCTGGGAGCGCAGGGAGTCGATGAGTTCGCGGGCCGGCGCGGTGTGCGGCCCGGGCTTGTGGCGGCCGGCGCCGCCGAAGGAGACGGGCAGGGTGCCGTCGACCTTGAAGACGAAGGGGATGTCCTGGAGCGCGAACGACTCGACGCAGTGCGGGAGATCGCTGTTGGCGACCTCCATCACCACGGGCCGGCGCTGGAGTTGCCAGCTCGCGGCCATGCGCTGGACGGCGTGCACCGCGTCCTGGGCGGGGGTCAGGGAGCGGGCGGTGTCGGGGATGCCGGCCCGCCGCCGGCGCAGCAGCTCGCTGGTCCAGGGCCCGGGGAGGGTGAGGGTCCATTCGACCGGGAAGCTGGCCTCGCTGGAGGCGAGCCAGATCCCGCTGGCCTGCTGGCAGTTGGCGGTGCGGCCGAGCTGGGGGACGAACTGCCGGCCGACGCCGACCGAGCGGTCGCCGGCCTTCTCGACGACCATGGGCTGGATCACCCAGGCGAGCGGCCGCTGCGCGGTGCGTTCGAGGTGCTGGGCGAGGGACCGGCGTACGGGGGTCCAGTCCCACGGGGACTTGCTGATGAACTGCTGGAGGCTCTGCTCGACGGAACTGGCCCCGGTTCCGGCAATGTTTCGGATTGTTTTCTTCCCGGCCGTTCCCACCAGACCGTTCAGATATACGCGGGCCCAGTTGCGCTGGTCCCGCCGGGGTAAGGACTCGAAGAAGAGCGAGATCAGTACGTCGATCAATTCGGAGATTTCCTTGGTGGAATCCTCCGGCAGGACTAAGCGAGCCATCTGGTGCCTCCCCCGCGACCAGCTAGATCCAATACCCTACTTGACCGCGGAGAACGGCCGTAGGCCCCGGCGGCTACTTCCTGAGGTCGCTGGCAGTTTCGAGCCGCTCTTCCTCTACCACGAGGGGGATGGGGATCTGGTTCGCCGCATAGTAGATCGCGATCAGGAAGTGTGCGACAAGAGTGAGCGGTGCGGAGACGAAGGCCAGGAGGACCGTGAGGGGGTAGGCGATGGCGCCGAGGCCGAAGCGGACCCGGGTGGCGCGGGCGCCTTCCTTGTCCACCTTTTCGTTGAAGAGGTGGCCGACCCGCGTGACGTACCACCAGAAGCCCAGGAAGGCCAGGGCATAGGCGACGGTGACGCCGCTGTAGAGGACCGCGGCCGCATTGGCGGAACCGCCCTCTTCCATGAGGTGTTCGGCGAGGACATTGGTCGTGTAAGGAATCACCGATACCACCATCAGCACCAGGAGATTCAGGAACAACAGCGGTCGGTCCACCCGCCTGAGATGGCTGAAGATGGTGTGGTGATTCACCCACATGACACCGATGATGAGGAAACTCACCACGTAGGCGGCGTAATGCGGCCATTGCTCCCGGACGCCCTGCCAGAAGTGGGATCCGGTTTCTTCCGGAACCTTTAACTCCAGCACGAGAATCGTGATGATGATGGCGAATACGCCGTCACTGAATGCCTCGACCCGCCCGGTTTCGCGTTCCATGACCTCCCCTTTGCCTTTGCCCTGCACATACGGGGAGGGCGTTCCCCCGCCCTCCCCGCACACGCTACCCAGGTTTCGGGCCTCAGCCGCCGAAGCCGGCCGTCTGGCGCCAGATTCGGCCATCGCGGACGACGAGCGTCCCGAACGCGTGCTCCGGTTCGCCGTTGAGGTTCATGATCGCCCGGTAGAAGATGGTGTCTTCGGTTTCGATGTACTCCTGGAGTTCGACCAGGGTCGGCTTCACCGTGAGGTAGCCGGTGAACGTCTCACGGACGGCTTCGATGCCGACGGACGCCCCCTCGAAGCGGAGCAGTACGGCGTCGTCGGTGTAGTTCTTCATCACCGCCTCGATGTCCAGGGCGGCCAGGGCGTCCATCTGGCGGACGAACACCGGGTGCAGTTTCGAGATGTCGTACTCGGCCATGTCGACTCCATTCCTTCACGTGGTGGAGCTGCTGGTGGAGCGGTCGGTGGTGCGGGCGGTGGAGCTGGTGGTGGAGCTGGTGGCGCCGGCGCCGGGCTCCGCGCCGGCGCTCTGACCAGGGACGTCGTCGACCACGGCGCAGGCCGGCGCGTTCCCCGCGAAGGGCAGCCGGATGACCATCCGGGTCTCCCCGGGCCGGGAGCGGGCGGCGATCGACCCGTGGTGGCGCTGGGTCACGATGCGGTAGCTGAGGTGCAGCCCCAGGCCCGTGCCCTTCCCGACGTCCTTGGTGGTGTAGAAGGGTTCGAAGATCCGCGGCAGGGAGTCCTCCGGGATGCCCCGGCCGGTGTCGGTGATCTCCACGACCATGCAGACGCCCTCGGTCCGGACGCGTAGCGTGAGTACGCCGGAGCCCTCCATGGCCTCGGCGGCGTTGTCGACCAGGTTGGTCCACACCTGGTTCAACTCGCTGGGATAGCCCGTCAGTTCGGGCAGGTCGGGCTCGTACTTCCGTACGATGCTGATGCCCGCGAGCTTCGCGCGCAGTACGACCAGCGTGTTCTCCAGCCCGTCGGTCACCGAGAAGGTCTGCTCGGGGGCGCGGTCGAGATTGGCGTAATCGCGGGTCGCCGCCACCAGTTGGGAGATCCGCGGACCCGCCGCCCGGAGCTCGGCGGCCAGCGACCGGGTCTCCAGCAGCGCCGCCAGGTGGTCCAGGGCGGCGGGCAGGGCCGGCTCACCGACGCCTTCCAGCCGCTCCAGCAGCCAGCCCAGCTCCAGCCCGAGGTCCGAGATCCCCGAACCGAGCAGCCCGGCGCGCTCGGTGCCCGCCTCCTGCGCCCAGTCGGCGATCTCCTCCTCGGCGTCGGCCTGGGCCAGCGGGTCGGTGATCTCCGGCGGCGGCAGCTTGTCGAGCTCCTCCGCCAGCCGGTCCAGTACGGAGCGCTCCGCGCCCGAGGCGGCCGCGCCCCAGGCGTACGCGGTCCGGGTCAGCCGCTCCAGGGCGGGCGCCAGTTCCTGCGCGGCCCGGGCCACGGCGGCGGCCGGGTTGTTCAGCTCGTGGGCCAGCCCGGCGGCGAGCGTGCCGAGCGCCTCCACGGTGGCCCGCTTGCGGGCCTGTACCTCGGAGGACTTGATCCGCCAGGCCAGCACCGGGATGAGCACCGCGGCCACCCCGTGGCAGCGGGTCAGCATCTCGAAGAACACCGGCTTCGGGTACGCGACGACGGTCGTCGTCGGCCCGCTCGCGGCGGCGGTGGCCACGTACGAGCCGTCAGTCAGCAGGGGCAGCTCCCCGGTGAAGCGGTGCGCGGCGGAGGGCTTGCCGTCGTGCTCCTCGGCGGCCGCGCTCTCCTCCTCGGTGGAATGCCGGGTGAGCACCTCCTCGCGGCCGTCGACCACCTTGGTGACGACGAGGCCCCCGGCGAGCAGCACGTGGAAGCCGGTGGCCTCCTCGCCGTCCCGGAAGAGGACCTCCCCGTCGCCGAGGACTCGGGGCTCGGAGACCGAGACCAGCCAGTCCAGCTGCTCCTCGGTGAGCCCTTCGAAGATCTCCAGCCCGCTCAGGGCCGTGCGCAGCTCCGGCTCGGTCATGCCGTCCTTCCCTCGGCCCGGGTACGGGCGGCCAGTCGCAGGGTCACCAGCAGGGCCAGCGCGCACACGGCGGCGACGGCGGCCATGAAGCCGACCGAGGTGCGGTGCAGACCGTGGATGTTGGTCAGCATGCCGGCGAGCACCGCCGGCACGCTCATCGCCAGGTACGCGAACACGTAGACGGCGGCGGTCAGTTCGCCCCGGTGCTCCGGTTCGGCGAGGGCGCTCAGCGCGCGGAAGGAGCCGAGGAACGCGGCGCCCCAGCCGCTGCCGAGGACGGCGGTGGCCACCAGGAACAGGGCGGCTGATCCGGTGCCGAGCGAGAGCAGCACCAGACCCAGCCCGGCGAGCAGCCCGAGCAGCCCGATGACGGCGGTGCGCAGCGCCTCCG
The DNA here is from genome assembly GCF_003721495.1 of Streptomyces sp. ADI95-16. Lineage (NCBI taxonomy): Bacteria > Bacillati > Actinomycetota > Actinomycetes > Kitasatosporales > Streptomycetaceae > Streptomyces > Streptomyces sp. ADI95-16. Next base: position 1,927,781 of record NZ_CP033581.1, read on the forward strand.
TAGCGCCCAGCAGCAGCTGCGCCGCGGTGGCGGCGCCGGCGAGCAGGGCCACGGTGGCGCCGCCGACGAGGTAGTTGGTGCTCTGGAGCAGGGACAGCGCGAGGTGCGGGCCGAGCGAGAGGTAGAAGCCGCCCACGGACCAGACGGCGACGATGGTCAGTACGAGGACGGCGAACCGGCCGCGCACCGCCGCCGGGATCCGGATCCGGCGCGGTACGACGCGGAAGCCGCCGCCCGCGCCGGGAGCGCTCTCGGGCATCCGGGCGACTCCCGCCAGGGAGAGCGCGAACGCCCCGATCAGCAGCAGGTAGCTGAGCGCGGTCGGCGCGGGCGCGTACTGGACGAGCAGCCCGGCCCCGATCCCGCCGAGCCCGATGCCGACGGTCGGCCCGGCGCTGTTGACCTGCGCGCCGAGCGCGGGCCGCGAGCGCGGGGTGAGTTCCAGCAGGGCCGCGCCCATCGCCCCGGTGGCGAGGCCCACGGCGAGGCCCTGGACGGCGCGGGCGGCGAGCAGCATCCCGAGGCCCTGGGAGCCGGCGAACAGCCCCATGGAGACGATGGCCAGGACCAGGCCGGCGCCGAGTACGGGGCGCCGGCCCAGGGTGTCCGACAGGGAGCCGAACAGCAGGAGCCCCGCCAGGACGGTGACGGCGTAGAGGGCGAAGACCACCGTGATGGTGCCGGAGGACAGGCCCCACTCCTGCTGGTAGAGCACGTAGAGGGCGGAGGGTACGGAGGAGGAGAGCATCAGCAGGACCAGGACGGCGCCCACCACCCAGAAGCCCGAGCCTCTCGGTGCGCCGGCCGTCCGGGCGGCTGGGTTCAAGGTCACCCCCGTGGTCGGCGCGGTCGGCACGATCGGCGTGGTCAGCGTCGTCGGCGTGGTCGGCGTGGACGTCTGGTCCGGTTCCACTGCAACTCCCCCGTGGTGGGCGGTCAGGCGACTGCCTGGACCGCCCTCGCGAGCGCGCGGGCGGTCAGTACCCCCGCGAGGTGGCCGAGGTATTCGGCCGAGGTGCCGCGCCCGGGGACGAACAGTTCCCTGGGCTCGGCGCGGAACGCCGCGAGGACGGCGTCGGTCGTGTACGGGCCCCCGCCGAGGCGGTCCTCGACCCCGCGCAGGCGCAGCGCGCGCGGGGTGGCGCCGGTGACGGCGATCCGCGGCCCGTCGGAGGTGATGCGTACGGCGGTGGCGCAGACCGGGTAGCGGGTGGCCCGGTCGGCGGTCTTCTCGAAGGCGGCGGCCGGCCCCCCGGCCGGCGCGAGGAGCGCGGTGACGACCGATCCGGCGGGCGCGCCGGTGACGGCGAACTCCTCGGCCGGTACGGTCGACCGCCCGCCGGGGCCGGCCAGTTCGACCAGCGCGTCGGCGGCGACGGCCGCGACCGGCAGGTCGGTGGCCCGCCCGGTGGCGGCCAGGTTCCCGCCGACGGTGCCGAGGTTGCGGACCTGCGGGTCGCCGTTGGCGCGGGCCGCGGCGGCCAGCTCCGGGGCCTCGGCGAGCACCCGGGGGTGCGCGGCGAGTTCGGCGAGGGTGGTCAGGGCGCCGATGCGCAGTCCGCCGCCGGGCCCCTCCTCGATGCCGCGCAGCTCGTCCACGTGCCGGATGTCCACCAGCAGCGGGCCGCCGGCCGGGTCGAGGACGATCTCGCCGGTGCGCAGCGCGGGCAGCAGGGTCTGGCCGCCGGCCAGCAGCCGGGCGCCCCGGGTGCCGGACAGCAGGGTCAGGGCCTCGTCGAGGCCGACGGGCCGGACGTAGTCGAAGTCGGTGAGGATCACTGGGCTTCCCCTCTCAGGCGGCGCCAGACCTTCTCGGGGGTGACGGGCATGTCGATGTGCTCGACACCCAGGTCGCGGAGGGCGTCGACGACGGCGTTGACGACGGCCGCGGCGGGCGGCACGGTGGCGATCTCGCCGGCGCCCTTGGCTCCGAGCGGGTTGTGCGGGGAGGGCGTGGTGGTCTTGTCGAGGGTGAAGAACGGCGCGTCGAAGGCGCGCGGCAGCGCGTAGCGGGTGAGGTCGGAGCTTTCGAGCAGCCCGTTCTCGTCATACACGGCGTGTTCCATCAGCGCCTGGCCGAGGCCGTGCATGATGCTGCCCTCGATCTGGCCGAGGACCACCTTCGGGTTGCCGATGTTCCCGGCGTCGTCGACGGCGGTGTAGGCCACCACCTCGGTCTCGCCGGTGAGTTCGTCGATCTCGACGACCGCGACATGGGTCCCGAAGGGGTAGTTGAAGTCCGGCGGGTCGAAGTGGGTGGTCTCGTCGAGGGCCGGCTCGATCTCCGGCGGCAGCCCCCAGCCGTACCACATGGCCATGGCCAGCTCGGCGAAGGTCTTGGTGTTCTCCGGGTTGCCGTCCTCGTAGACCTTGCCGCCCTCGTAGACCACCTTGTCCTCGGGGACGCCGAGGAACACGGCGCCGGCCTTGACCAGCTTCGCCTTGAGCTTGCGGGCGGTGAGGGCGACGGCGGGCGCGGCCATGCTGTAGGAGCGCGAGCCGTAGGTGCCCTGTCCGTACGGGGCCTTGAGCGTGTCGCCCTCGTACACCTGGACCTGCGCCGGGTCGATGCCGAGCTCGTCGGCGGCGACCTGCGCGAAGACGGTGCCGTGGCTCTGGCCGGTGGAGGCGGAGCCGACGGTGACGGTGACCTCGCCGGTCGGGTGGACGCGGATGTTCGCGCTCTCCCAGGTGCCGCCGAGCATGCCCTCCTTGGACATCCGGGTGGAGGGGCCGACACCGCAGATGGCGACGTAGCTGGCGATGCCGACGCCGAGCCGCTTGCCGCGGGCGCGGGCCTCGGCCTTGCGGGCGGGCATCCCGGCGTAGTCCGACAGTTCCATGGCCCGGTCGAAGTTGAGCTGGTAGTTCCCGGAGTCGTACGTCCAGCCGAGGCCGTTGTCGTACGGGAACTTCTCCTTCGGCACCAGGTTCTTGCGCCGTACGGCCGCCGGGTCCATGCCGATCTCCGAGGCGTACCGGTCGACCAGGCGCTCCATCAGGAACGCGGCCTCGGCGCGCCCGCTGCCGCGCTGGGCGCCGAGCGAGACGGTGTTGGTGAAGGCGGCGTACACCTCGCAGAAGGCCGCGTCGATGTCGTACATGCCGCTGATGGAGCGTCCCATCAGGGCGGTGGCGACACCGGGGCCGATCGTGGAGGGGTAGGCGCCGAGGTTGGCGTAGCTGGTGGCGCGCACGGCGGTGATCCGGCCGTCGCGGGTGCCGGCGAGCACCACGTGCTGGCGGTGGTCGCGGCCCTGGACGGTGGAGTTCATCAGTCCGGTGCGGGTGTCCACCCACTTCACGGGCCGGCCGAGGGCCTTGGAGAGCAGCAGGACCAGCGCCATGTCCGGGTACAGGTAGCCCTTGGTGCCGAAGCTGCCGCCGACGGTCGGGGCGATCACGCGGAGCTTGTTGAAGGGGATGCCGAGGACCAGCGCGGAGAGCAGGAAGCGGTGGTTGTGCGGGCCCTGGGTGGAGGCGTAGAGGGTGTACTCCCCGGTGGCGGCGTTGTAGTCGCCGACCGCGCCGCGGGGTTCGATGGGGCTGTTGATGGTGCGCTGGTTGACCAGGTCGAGCTCCACGGTGACCTCGGCGACGGCGATGGCCGCGTCGGTGCGGTCCTTGTCGCCGCAGGTCCAGTACGCGTTCAGGTTGCCGGGAACGGCCTCGTGCAGCTGGGGCGCGCCCTCCTTGAGGGCCTCGTCGGCCAGCGTGACCACGGGCAGCGGCTCGTAGGCGACCTCGATGGCGGCGAGCGCGGCGGCGGCCTGGCGCGGGGTCTCGGCGACGACGACGGCGATGGGGTCGCCGACGTGCCGGACGGCGTCACCGGTCAGGACGGGGCGGGCGCCGGGAAGTCCGTAGGGGTGGGGCGGGAAGTGGCTCTCGACCCCGCCGGGTATCCAGATGCAGGGCAGCGGCATGACGTCGGTGAAGTCGGCCGCGGTGGCCACCTTGAGCACGCCGGGCAGCTGTTCGGCGGCTTTGGTGTCGATGGAGAGGATCTTCGCGTGGGCCACCGGGCTGCCGAGGATGGCCATGTGGGCGGTGCCGGGCAGGTTGATGTCGGCGACGTACGTGGCCTCGCCGCGCAGCAGCTGCGGGTCCTCGCGGCTGTCGAGCGGCTGGCCGAGCACCCCGTTGCCGTAGGACGCGGTCTCAGCGGTCTCCGCGGTCCCTGCGGTCTCAGCGGTCTCCACGGCCTCCGTGACCTCCGTGGTCTCCCCCGTCACTGTGGTCATCTCCCTCACACCTCCTGTGCGACGGCGGTGGACGCCGCGGAGTCGGCGGGCACCTCGGCCCGGGAGGCCGCGCAGGCGCGCTGCACCCCGCGCACGACGCTGTGGTAGCCGGTGCAGCGGCACAGGTTGCCGGTGAGCCACTCGCGGATCTCGGGCTCGGTGGGGGCCTCGCCGTCGGCGGTGGCCTCGACGAGCTCGCCGAGCGCCATGACCATGCCGGGCGTGCAGAACCCGCACTGGGTGCCGTGTTCCTGGCGCAGGGCCTCCTGGAGGCCGGTGAGTTCACCGCCGGTGGTGGTGATGCCCTCGATGGTGGTGACCTCGGATCCGGCGGCCGCCACGGTGAGGACCAGGCAGCTCTTGACGGACTTGTCATCGAGCCGAACGACGCAGGACCCGCACTGGCCGGTGTCGCAGCCGACCTTGGTGCCGGTCAGCCCGAGGCCGTCGCGGAGCCGCTCCACGAGCAGTTCGTTCGGCGCCGCCGCGAATTTCTCGGGTCTTCCGTTGACATTCAGTGTGAGATCCATGCGAGCGCCTGCGCTTCCGTGAGCGACCGGTTGAAGAGGGGCCCGCCGGGCTGCTGGAGAATTCCCCCGGAGTGCAGCGGACCGGTGTCCACGGGAGCGAATCCGAGATCCGTGATGACTCCCGCGACGATTTCCTTGGCTTTCCCGTCGTCGCCGGCCACGAAATGGGCCAGGCGCTGTGACCCCTCTCGGCCCGGTTCGGTGCCGGCGACGGCGAGTGTCTCGAAATGCATGGTGTTCAGGGATTTCACGATCCGCGCGCCGGGATACCACTCGGCGACGAGTTCGCTGGAGCCGCGCCCGCCCGGCTCCCGGGGTGCGCCGGGGCCGCTGAAGGCGTTCGTCGCGTCGACGATCACGCTGTCGCGGACGGCGTCCTGGGGCAGCAGGCCCCGGACGCCGTCGAACGGCACCATCAGCACCAGGAGTTCGCTGCGGTCGGCCGCTTCGGCGGGGTGCGCCGCCGAGGCCGCCGGGCCCAGTTCGGCCAGCAGCGGTCCGATGCTCCGGGGGCCCCGGGCGTTGGCGAGCACCACCTCGTGGTCCGCCGCCACCAGGATCCTTGCGAGCGTGGAGCCGATCCGCCCGGTGCCGATGATGCCCAGTCGCATTGCCGCTCCTTCGGGAGGGTGCTCGGGAGGTGCTCGGGAGGGTGCTCAGTCCATGCCGATCCAGACCGACTTGGTCTGGGTGTAGCTCTCCAGGGATTCGGGCCCGCACTCGCGGCCGAATCCGGAGGCCTTGTAGCCGCCGTAGGGGACGGAGGGGTCGTACTGGTTGTAGCAATTCACCCAGACGGTGCCGGCCTTGATCTGCGAGGCGACCCGGTGGGCACGCCGCAGGTCCTTGGTGTGGACGCCGGCGGCGAGGCCGTACGCGCTGTCGTTGGCGATGCGCACGGCGTCCTCCTCGGTGTCGAAGGGGATGATCGACAGGACCGGGCCGAAGATCTCCTCCTGGGCGATCCGCATCCCGTTGTCGACGCCGGTGAAGACGGTCGGCAGGAAGTACAGGCCTTCGGAGGAGGCGCCCTCGGGGGTCCAGCCGGTGCCGCCGGTGCGCAGGACGGCGCCTTCCTTCTCGCCGATCTCGATGTACGAGCTCACCTTGTCGAACTGGCCGCGGTGGGCCAGCGGGCCGAACAGGGTGGCGGGGTCGCGCGGGTCGCCGGGCCTCAGGGCGGCGGCCCGGCGCACCAGGCGCTCGACCATCTCGTCGTGGACGGGACGCTGGAGCAGCAGCCGGGAGCCGGCGGTGCAGATCTCGCCCTTGTTGTAGTAGATGCCGAAGAACGCAAGCTCCTCGGCGGCGTCGAGGTCGGCGTCGGCGAAGACGATGTTGGCGGACTTCCCGCCGAGCTCCATCGTCACCTTCTTCAGGGTGCCGGCCGACTTGCGGATGATGGACTGGCCCACGACGGTGGAGCCGGTGAAGGCGATCTTGTCGATGCCGGGGTGGTCGCTGAGGGTCTGGCCCAGCTCCACGCCGGGACCGGTGACCACGTTCAGCACCCCGTCCGGGATCTCCGCCTCCTGGAAGAGCTCGGCGATCTTCAGCGCGGTGAGCGGGGTCGCCGGGGAGGGCTTGTGGACCACCGTGTTCCCCGCCGCGAGCGCCGGTGCGATCTTCGTCATCGACAGCAGCAGCGGGAAGTTGAACGGGGTGATCGCGCAGACCACGCCCAGCGGTTCGCGCAGGGTGTACGCCAGCTGCCCGCCGGCCGGGGCCCGCGAGGAGCCGTCGACGCGGGTCACCGCCCCGGCGTAGTAGTGCATGAGCTGCGCGGCCATGGGGGCGTCGACCGTGCTGGAGAAGGCGAACGGCTTGCCCATGTCCACCGTCTCCAGCAGGGCTATCTCCTCCAGGTCGCGTTCGATCAGCTCACCGACCCGGTTCAGCCTCAGCGCGCGCTCCTGGGCGGACAGTCTGCTCCAGGGCCCCTCCTCGTACGCCGTGCGGGCGGCGGCCACGGCCGCGTCCGCGTCGGCGGCGGTGGCCTGGGCCACCGGCACGATCTCCTGTCCGTCCACGGGGCTGATGTCCGGCTCGGTCCTCCCGTCCTGGGAGGCGACCCATTTGCCGCCGATGAACAGCTTGCCGGGGTTGGCGAGGGGCGGACCGCTCAGCTCACGCTTGGTCATGGCTGCCTTCCGGTGTCGGGTGCGGGGGCGCGCGGTGGTGCTAGCCCTTCGCGAGCTGCGTCAAGAAGGTCTCGGCGAGGGCCTTGGAGGAGTACGGGTTCTGGCCGGTGGTGAGCCTGCGGTCCACCACCACGTGCGAGTCCCAGATCGCTTCGGCCTTCTCGTACCGGGCACCGAGCCGGGTGAGCTCGGCCTCCAGGATCAGCGGGAGGCGGCCGGCCATGTTGGTGACCAGCTCCTCGGCGTGGGAGAAGGCGGTCATCCTGTAGCCCTCGAACGGCCACCGGCCCTCACCGTCGCGGAGCGCGAGGAGCGAGGTGTGTCCGTGGCAGACGGTGGCCAGCGGCTTGTCCTGGGCGATGGCCCACCGCAGGATCTGGGCGAGCTCGTCGGATTTGGGCAGGTCGCCGATGGCGCCGTGGCCACCGCTGACGTAGATGCCGTCGTAGGCGGCGATGTCCTTCTCGCCCAGGCTCTCCAGGGCGATCGGGTTCCGCAGCTCGGGGCTGTCCGCGATGACGCGGACGTACTCGGCCGCGTTGGCCTCGTCCTCGTTCGGCGAGCCCTGGGGACGGACCCACTGGAGGAACTGGGGGTCGATGCTGGTCTGGTCGACCGTGGGTGCCCGCCCCCCGATCGTCGCCAGGTCCACGGTGTGGCCCGCGGCCTTGAAGAGGGTGAAAGGAACCACGAATTCCTCGGCCCAGAATCCCGAGGGGTGCTGTTCCCCGTCCAAGAGATGGAGCGTTGCCTTGGCCGTCATGACGACGAGAATCTTCATGACTGTTCTCCTTGTTCTGGAATCGCTGCCGATTCAACACGCCGCCCGCGAGGGGCGTAAGGGGGGAGCGTCAGGCGCGTGATACTTCGTCACGTGCGTCCAACGCGGAGATGATGGTGCGGAATTCACCGACCAGGGGGTGGTCGGGATGGGCTTCGGCGAATATGCGTTCGCCGCACAGAGCGGCCATTTCCGGCGCGTAGGGGAGGATTCCGGCCAGGGGTGCGTCGTACGCCGCCTCGGCGCGCCGGCCGACCTCGTCCCGGTCGACCCCTGCCGGGGCCATGCTCATGACCAGGGCGCGCCGGCAGGGCAGCCGCCCGGCCAGGGCGAGCGTCTCCTCGACCCCGGAGAGGTCGATGCGGTCCGCCCGCGCCAGGATCATCAGGACGTCGGCGCTGGCCATGGCCGTCACCGACTCGTTGTTGAGCCCGGCGTGCGTGTCCAGCAGCAGCACATCGAGCGCGAGGTGCCGCGACAGCCGGTCGAACCCCTCCGGCAGCAGCCCCACGTCGTACCCGGTGGACATGAGCTCCCGCAGGGCGGCCGTCCCGGTCCGGGCCGGTACGACGTACAGCCCGGGCGCGCCGGCCTGCTGGGCCGCCGCCTCGATCTCGCAGCGGCCGAGCAGGTAGTCGGCCAGCGAGAAGCCCGGCTCCAGCCGGAACAGCAGGTCCAGGGTGGGCGAGTGGATGTCGGTGTCGACCACCCCCACCCGGCGCCCCCCGGCCGCGATCAGCAGCGCGAGGTTCGCCAGCACCGAGGACTTCCCGGTGCCGCCGCGGTGCGAGTGCACCACGATGGTCCGGGTCATCTACGCCACCACCCGGTGGTCCGCGCCGTCCGCGCGCGGCCCCCGCGCCGCGCGTGGCCGGTGCAGGGCCAGCATGGTGACGTCGTCGTGCTGTTCGGCGGTGCCGGTGTGCTCGCGCACCGCCAGGTCGATCCGGTCGACCACGTCCTTGCCGCTCACCGGGGGGCCGGCGAGCAGGTCCAGCATCCGTTCGTCACCGAGGAAGCTGCCGCCCGGGCAGCGGGCCTCGGGGACCCCGTCCGTGAACACGAAGAGGGTGTCCCCGGGATCGAGCTGGGCGTAGCCGAGGGTGTAGACGCAGTCGGGCAGGACCCCCACGGCCGGGCCGGTGACGTCCAGCGGGACCGGGTCGCTGCCGTCGGCGCGCAGCAGCAGCGGCGGGTTGTGGCCGCCGTTGATGTAGACGAGGCTGCCGGTGACCGGGTCGAGCACCCCGAAGAACAGGGTGGCGAAGTAGCCCTGCCGCAGGTGGTTGCGGGTGAGGTAGCCGTTGGTCGCGGTGACCGCGTTGAGCAGCGGAGTGGCGCCGACGACCGGAGTGCGCCGGCCGCCGCCGGCCCGGCCGGCCGCCATCAGGTGCTGGAGGCCGCTGTTCTCGGCGGTGTGCCGCAGCAGGGAGCGGATGAGCGCCATGAACAGCGCCGCTCCGACCCCCTTGTCGCAGACGTCGGCGACGACGACCGCGAGCCGTCGGCCGCGGGAGATCTCGAAGACGTCGTAGAAGTCCCCGGCGACCTGCCGGGCCGGCCGGAAGCGTACGTCGATCTCCCACCCGTCCGGGACCGGCAGCGATTCGGGCAGGAAACCGGCCTGGATCTCCCGGCCGATCTCCAGTTCCTTCTCGTACCCCATGAGCTCGGCCCGGGCGTCGGCCTCCCGCAGGGTGCGGCCGAGTCCGGCGCGCTCCGAGCAGCTGTGCAGCCGGGCCCCGACCAGGGCGGGCAGGAAGGGCGGTACGAGGTAGTCGTGGCCGAGCCGGACGTGCTCCTCCAGGGCGGCGAACCCGGCCACGGTCCAGACGACCACGATGGGTGCCCCGGCCCGGTGGCGCAGCCGGCGCACGGCCGTGCGGACCGACTCGCCGTCGGACTCGGCGGGGACGAGCAGCACGTCGGCGACGGGCAGCTCCTCCGTATCGCCGTACATCAGGTCGGGCAGGGTGCGGGTGACGAGTTCCGCGTCCATCGTCCGCAGTGCGTCGTACAGCTGCGGCGGCGGGGGCGGGTACTCGTCGAGGATGATCACGGTCGTGGAGGGCATGGGTCCGTCCCCTCAGCCTTCACAGTCAGCGTGCTGATGTTGCGGCCGTCCCTGCGGGTGTAGCTGAATTCGTCCACGCTGGTCAGCGCCAGGTGGATGCCGAGACCGCCGACCCTGCGCCGCTCCGGGGGGAGCCCGGGGACGGGGGGCAGGCAGCCCTCGACGGGGTCGAAGGCGGGTGCGGTGTCCTCGATCGTGATCCGCACCCCGCCGGGACCGGAACGGCCCCGGACGGTGATCCGTCCGTCGCCGCCCCGGTACCCGTGCATCACGATGTTCGTGGCCAGCTCGTCCACGGCCAGCCGGATCCGGTACGCGGCGCCCTTGTCGAGGCCCGCCCCCCTGGCCAGCCGAAGGACGAACGCGGCGATGTCGCCCAGTGCCCCCACCGTGGCGGGCACGTCCAGCGCGGCGGGCGTCCTCGCCAGTTCGACCATCTCACTCACCGGTGTCAGTCATCGGAGAGCAGGATGCTGCGGTCCAGCCCGGCCGTCCGGATGGTCCGGGACACGGGCTCGATGGCGCCGACCACCTTGATGGTCACGTGGTCCGCCACCTTCTGCTGGGCGAAGACCAGGGAGCGCAGTCCGGCGCTGGCCATGTAGCCGACGCCGGCCATCCGGATCTCCACGGTGCTCGTGCCGTGCCCGGCGGCCTTCTCGATCGTCTGGTGGAAGTCCGGCGCGGTCTTGGCGTCCAGCTCGCCCGTCAGCTCGATCACGGTGGTGTCGCCCTCGATGCTCAGGGACACGGAAAGCGGCATGTCAGGTCTCCTTCGGTCAGGGCGTCCCGGTCGTCTCGGGATCGTTCGTGCGGCCCACCAGGATCACGACGGAGCGGGGGCCGATGAGGTACTTTCCGGCGTTGTCCAGCTCCTGCTCCGCCCCGGGGGTGCGGATGTCGTACGGCGCTTCGGCCCCGGTGTCGGCGAACAGGTGCCAGCTCCGTCCGCCCGGGAGGGCGGGCAGTTCCAGGTCGTGCGACTCCCAGTGCGAGTTCATGGCCACGTACACCACGTCGTCGTCCCCGGTGCCGCAGCGGGCCACCGCCAGCAGCCGGCTCTCCGGCGACCAGTCGGGCTGCCAGGCCCGCTCCCCGTGCCAGCTGATGTCGGGCAGCCCGAGGCTGTCCCGGAGCGCTCCGGTGGGGTGCGAGGTGGAGCGCAGCTCGCGGTGGCGACCCCGGAAGGCGATCATCTCCCGGGTGAAGCGGAGCAGTTCGGCGTTGTCGTCGACCTGGTCCCAGTCGAACCAGGACAGCTCGTTGTCCTGGCAGTACGTGTTGTTGTTGCCCTGCTGCGTCCGCGCGACCTCGTCCCCGGCCAGCAGCATCGGGATGCCCTGGCTGGTGAAGAGGATGGCGAGGGCGTTCTTCATCTGCCGCAGCCGCAGCGCGTTGATCCCGGGGTCGTCGGTCGGCCCCTCCGCCCCGCAGTTCCAGCTGGCGTTGTCGTTCCCGCCGTCGTTGTTGCCCTCGCCGTTGGCCTCGTTGTGCTTGTCGTTGTACGAGACCAGGTCGGCCAGGGTGAAACCGTCGTGCGCGGTCAGGAAGTTGACCGACGCCGAGGTGCCTCGGCTGGAGTACAGGTCCGGCGAGCCGGCGATGCGGGTGGCGAGCTCCCCGGTGATCCCGGGGTCGCCCTTGAGGAAGCTGCGCACGGTGTCGCGGTACTTGCCGTTCCACTCCGCCCAGCGGCCGTACGCCGGGAAGTTGCCGACCTCGTAGAGGCCGCCCGCGTCCCACGCCTCGGCGATGAGCTTGGTGTGCCGCAGCACCGGGTCGTAGGCGAGCAGTTCCAGCAGTGGCGGGTTGGGCAGCGGGGTGCCGTCCGCGGACCGGCCGAGGATGGCGGCGAGGTCGAAGCGGAAGCCGTCGATGTGGTAGTCGGCGACCCAGTGGCGCAGGCAGTCGAGCACGTAGTTGCGCACGACGGGGTGGTTGCAGTTGACCGTGTTGCCCGTGCCGCTGAAGTTGAAGTAGTACCCCTCCGGCGTGAGCATGTAGTACGTGGCGTTGTCGAGCCCCTTGAAGGAGATCGTCGGGCCCTGCTCGTTGCCCTCGGCGGTGTGGTTGAAGACGACGTCGAGGATGACCTCGATGCCCGCCGCGTGCAGGTCCTTGATCAGGGTGCGGAACTCGTCACCCTGCATGCCGTAGCGTCCGGTGGCCGCGTAGCCGGCCTTGGGCGCGAAGAAGGAGACGGTGTTGTAGCCCCAGTAGTCGTAGAGCTTCTCGCCGGTCTCCGGGTTGCTGCGCGGGTTGTCGCACTCGTCGAACTCGAACACCGGCAGGAGCTCGACGCAGTTCACACCGAGTTCCTTCAGGTACGGGATCTTCTCCCGCAGCCCCGCGAAGGTGCCGGGGGCGGTGACGCCCGAGGAGGGGTGCCGGGTGAATCCGCGCACGTGGGTCTCGTAGACCACGAGGTCCTCGGCGCGGATGCCCAGCGGGGTGTCGTCGCCCCAGTCGAAGTCCTGGAGGCAGACCCGGGAGCGGTACTGGTAGCCGCGGCTGCGGTCCGGTTCCACGCCCCACACGTCGCGGCCCGCGATGAGCCGCGCGTACGGGTCGGAGAGGACCTGCCGGGCGTCGAAGCGGTGTCCGGAGGCCGGGTCGAAGGGACCGTCGGCCCGGTAGCCGTACTCGATGTTCTCGTGGTCGAGGCCGAAGACCGTCATGGCGAAGACGCTGCCGGTGCGGAATTCCTCGGGGAATTCCAGCTCGGCCATCGGCTCGGGCTCTCCGCGCTTGTAGATGACCAGGGACATGGAGGTGGCCTGGTCGGAGAAGACGGAGAAACTGACCCCGCCGGGGACCACGTTGGCCCCGAAGGGGAAGGGTTTGCCGGCGCGGACGCGGTACCCGCCCACCTCGTGGGTCGGGTACGCGTCGACGCGCAGCACCAGCTCGGACTGGGCCTCGGTCATCGCACGGTCCCCGCCTGGACCTTGGCCTCGGCCGCCGCCGCCTCGCCCGCCTCGAAGAAGTCGAGGAACCCGGTGGCCGACATGACGAACCGGACTTCCTCGCTCACCCCGTAGAGGGTGACGGAGACCCCGGCGTGCTGGGCCTCGCGGTAGACGACGAGCAGGGTGCGCAGCCCCGCGCTGGAGACGTAGGTGACGGCCGTGAGGTCGATGCGCAGCGGCCGGCCCTCGCGCACGAGCGGCAGCAGTGCCTGCAGCATCGATCCGGAGGTCTCGCTGTTGATCTCGCCGGTGGCGACGAGCACGGTGCTCGCCTTGTTCCGGCGCTGCTTCAGGTTGAGAGTCATGATGTTCCCCTCTTCTCGGGGCGCCCCCCGTTGGGCCTTACTTGGTCACCGGCCGCAGCCGGACCTTGACCTTGACCCGTCCCTGGACGTCGGGCAGCCGGACGCTGAGGCCCTGCGCGTCGAAGTCGGTCCACGGCTTCTCGTCGATCTCGACGGACGCGACCTGGACCGAGCCCGCGGGAAGCAGGTCGGGCGAGACGCGCAGCACGCGGTCGGGCAGGTTGGTCGGGTCGGGCTGGAAGTGGAAGTCCATCTCCCGGCCGTTGATGAGCAGGTTGTTGTAGACGGCGGAGAGGTAGCAGAGCTCCGCCGAGTGGTACATGGACATCGAGTGGCTGCCCTTGAGCCGCTCGGTGCCGAGCAGGTACGGCGTACCGCTGGCGAGCACGTTGAAGTAGACGGCACCCTCGTCGTGGTCGAGGAAGAAGGTGTTGTAGAAGGACTGCGCCTGCCGCGCCTCGCGCAGGAAGTCGTCGCCGCCGACGGTGCCGTTCAGGATGAGGTAGGCGAGGATCGCCTGCTCCTGCTGCCACCAGGCCTTTCGGTCGTGCCAAGCGAAACGATACGCCTCCTGGTCGCCCTGCTTGATCCGCTCGACGACGTCGTACCAGCCGCCGCGCTGCACGTCGCTTCCGACGGCCGGCATGATCTCGCCGATCTTCTTGGCGAGGTCCTCGTACGCCGGCTTGGGCTTCAGCGAGTTCATCCGCATCAGGTTCCAGGCGATCTTCAGGTTGTGCCCGACCACCGCGCGGTTCTGCTGCCAGCTGTGCGCGGTGTCGTGCGACCAGTCGCGGAAGAAGCGCTCCTGGACGAAGGGGCTGTTCTTGTAGTCCGGGAACCTGTCCGCGATGGTGTCGAAGGTGTACTCCAGGAAGTCGGCGTAGGTCTGGTCGCCGGTCGCCAGGTACAGGTTGATGAGGTACGCGGGGGCGTGGTCGCCGACCGAGTTCCAGTTCTTGCGCTCGGCGTTCTCGCCGAGGGACTCGTGGTCCGCGCTGAACAGGATCGGGTCGATGTGCGAGTAGTAGCCGCCCTGCTCCGGGTCCTTGAAGAACTTGTCGAACAGCCGGATCGTGGCGTCCGCGTCGTTCTTGATCCGGATGTCACCGGTGACGCGGTACGTCTGGATGGGGCCGGCGAGCGCGTAGATCTGCTCGTACATCGGGATCGCGTCGTAGTCGTCGGAGAACTCCGAGGTGAACAGCTTGCGTTCGGAGTCGCCGTCCACGCTGATGCCGTGGTACCAGAAGACCACGTCCTCCTCGCTGTCCACGACCCGCATGTGCTTGCGCAGGTACTCCGTGCCGCGCTCGGCGACCTCCAGGTACTCGTCCTTGCCGGTCAGCAGGTAGGCCGAGGCCATGCCGTAGACCAGGCGGGAGATCGTGTCGGTCTCCTGGACATGACTGGCGGTCTTGTCACCGCCGAGCCGGACCTCGGTGCGGTACTCGGTGAAGTCCACCGGCCCGTCGCCGAACTGCGCCCGAATGTAGAAGTCGGCCAGCGACTCGATCTGCTTGACCCACCAGCTGCCCTCCTCGAAGCGGTAGTCCTCCGCCCCGCGGCCCAGGAACACCAGGCGCTTGGCGTCGAAACGGCCGCCGTGCTCCGGGTAGTGGACCCCGTAGACGAAGAGGAACCGGCCCGGCGAGAGCATCTCGTCGATGTGCCCGGAGGCGTCGATGTACGGCTCGTCCAGGTTGCGGACCAGCTCGGCGCTCGGGTCGCCGGCCAGCGAGACGTCGAACTCGCGGCCGTCCGAGGTCCTCAGCCGCAGCAGCCGGGTGCCGGAGTCGAAGCGGACGACATAGCCCGCGATGGTGTCGGAGAAGGAGAAGCTCACGGCGTCCGCCATGTCATGCACCGTCCTTATTCTCTGAAGGCGTGCGGTCGTCCTCGAATCCCTGGCTGACCTCGACGATCACCCCGTCGGGATCGCGGACCCACACGGTCCGCCACCCGCAGATGAAGTCGTCGAAGTCCAGCGGCCCCAGGGTCACTTCGGCCGCGTCACCGAGCGATGCCAGGAACGCGTCCACGCTGTCGGTCTGAAAGGCCAGGTGCCGCATCCGGCCGGGCGCCTGCGGCCCGTCCTCGTGCGCCGCGCCCGCGGGGGCGGCGTCGGCCGCGAAGAGCTCCAGGTACGCGTCCCCCTTGCGCAGGAACACGATCCGCGACTCCCCGAGATCGACCACCCGGGCCCGGGAGAAGCCGAAGTACCGGGTGTAGAACTCCTCGGTGGTCTTCTGGTCCGCGCAGTTCAGGCCCACGTGCGACCAGACCATCACCTGCTCCCCGGCGCCGGCCATCAGCCGGTCCCCCGGCCCCGCCCCGCCGCGATCAGCTCGATGATGCGGCGGGCGAACAGGTGGTGGTGCGCGCCGGTGCGGCCGGTGACCAGGTCACCGTCGACCACCACGTCCTCGTCGACGTACTGGGCTCCCATGTTGCGGACGTCACCGATGAGGTTGTTGTGGCACACCACCTTGCGGCCGCGCACCTTCCCCGGGATCGAGGCGGCCAGCCACATGCCGTGGCAGATGATCCCCTTGAGGACCGTCGGCTCCTCGAACGCCCGGCGCAGCAGCTCCGTCGCCGGCGCGAGGACGTCCACGTCCTCCGTGTAGCGCAGCCGGTCGGCCACCATGCCCGAGGGCACGATGATCGCCGCGTACCGGCGCAGCTCCTCGTCGCTCAGCCCCTCCAGGGACCGGCTGGCGGTGAACGGGGCCCGGTACTCGTGCCCCGAGAAGGTGATGGAGTCGTTGCCCCACAGCCGGGTCAGGAAGTCGACCTCGGCGCCCTCCTCGGCGAACCGGTGCTGGTAGTAGAAGATCTCCGGCTCGTAGAAGTCGCTCTCGACCAGGACCGCGATCCGGGTCCCGGACAGCGCGCCCTCGCGCAGTACGGCGTCAGGCACGGGAGGTCCCCCTCAGGAAGTCCGCCGCGCGCTCGGCGATCATCGCGATGGCGGTGTGGCAGTTGCCCGACGGGACGGCGGGCATCACGCTGGCGTCGACGACGCGCAGGTTCCGTACGCCGTGCACCCGCAGCTCCGGGTCGACGACGGAGAGGTCGTCGATGCCCATGCGGCAGGAGCCGGACTGGTGGTGGTAGCTCTCCGACTTCTGCTTCACGAAGGTCCGCAGCTCGTCGTCCGTGACGTGGCCCGGCCCCGGCTGGAGCTCCTGCTTGTACCAGGGCGAGAACGCCGAGGTCGCGAAGAGCTCCCGCGCGGTCTTGACGCCCTGCACCATCCGCTCCAGGTCCCACCGGTCGCCCAGGTAGTTCGGGTGGATCAGCGGGTGGGCCAGCGGATCGGCGCTCGCCAGCCTGATCCAGCCGCGCGAGACGGGACGTACGACACCGGGCAGGATGCTCACCGTGTTGGGGTGGTCCTGGCCGACGATCACGTCGAACGGCACGTGCACGAAGGCGATCTGCAGGTCGGGAGCGGGCAGGCCGGGCCGGGAGGACAGGAATAGAGCGCTCTCGGACAGGTTCTGCGCCGGTGGCGGCAGCTCCTGCGTGACCTCCGCCATCAGCCCGGTCAGGACGTGGTTGTGGAAGTTCTCGCCGACCCCGGGCAGCGCCGCGGTCGGCTTGATGCCGTGCTCGCGCAGCTGCGCGGGCTGCCCGATGCCGGAGAGCAGCAGCAGCTTCGGGGACTCGATCGCCCCGGCCGCCACGATCACCTCCCGGCGGGCCCGTACGGTGTGCGGCCCGGGCTCGCCGGCCGTGTCGCCGACGGTCCGGCCCGGGAACCCGGCGGGCGGCGCCAGCTGGGCGTACTCGACGCCCGTGCAGGTGTCGCCGTCGAAGAGCAGCCGGGTGGTCTGCGCGCTGGTGCGCAGGGTCAGGTTGGAGCGCTCCAGGGCCGGCTCCAGGTAGGCGGCGAGGGTGCCCTGGCGGCGGCCGTCGGCCACGTCGATGTGGTGCCAGCCGGTGCCGAAGAGCCCGCGCCGCGGGCCGTCGGTGTTGAAGTCCTCGATCTCCTCGTGGCCGAGCTCGACGGCCGCGTCGATGAAGGCGCGGGAGACCGGGTTCGGGCCGTGCCGTCCGGCGTGCGTGATGCGCTGCGGGCCGCGGGTGCCGGTGGTGGCGGCGGTCGCGTCCTCCTGGCCCTCCAGCAGGGCGAAGTAGGGCAGGACGTCCTCGTACGCCCAGCCGGCCGCGCCCTGGTAGGCCCAGTTGTCGAAGTCCGAGGCGTGGCCCCGGATGTGCATCATGATGTAGAGGTTGCTGCTGCCGCCGGGGGCCTTGCCGCGCGGTTCGTACGTACGGCGCCCGTCGAGGCCGGGCTGGGGGACGCTGGTGTAGCCCCAGTCGACGGGCCCGCCGAGCAGCTTGTACCAGGAGGACGGGTCGTCCACCTCGGGCGGGATCCGGGAGCCGCCGGCCTCCAGGACCAGGACGGAGACGTCCGGGTCCTCGGAGAGGCGGTTCGCCAGGACGCTGCCGGCGGTGCCGGATCCCACGATGACGTAGTCGTACTCGTCTGTGTCGGTGATGGCCACGATCGGTTTCCCCCTCAGTCCTGGCTCAGCACCTGGAAGGGGACGGTGTCGTGGTAGTTCGCCATGTACGCGATCTTTCCGTCCACGATCCGGAAGAAGTTCATGACCTCGGCCTCGATCGCCTCGCCGGAGGCGCTGACGGCGCTGAGGTGGGAGACGGCAGCGGCCTTCTCGCCGTCGACGATGAAGTGCGCGGGCTCGTTCCGGAAGACCCGGTACATGGTGCCCATGCCCTTCATCATCGAGCGCAGCACCTCCAGGCCCTCGATGTGGCCGGCCAGCTGCTCGTCCATGACCTGGTCGTCGGCGAACAGGTCGCACCAGCGGTCCCAGTCCCCGGCGTTGGCGTATTCGTAGTACTTCTCAAGGATCTGTCGTGCGTCCACAGCGCTCATCGCGCTCCTCCCCCTATCGGTCCCGGCGGGTTCCGTCGGGCGCGAACGGCGCCCAGAACTGGCTGAAGGCGGTCGCCGTGTCCCCGAAGAGACCGTCACGGCCCTCGACGATCCGGCCGTCCCGCCACCGCATGAAGTGGAATACCGGGTAGTCCATCCGCTCGTACGGGGACCGGCTCTCCCGGTCCGCGCCGTCCCGCAGGGCGACGTTGCGGCACACGTCGGCGCTGCAGTCCTCGCCGACCAGGACCGCCTGGATGTCCATCCGGAAGGTGCCGCCCGTGAGCTTGTGGGTCTGGCCCATCAGCTCCAGGAAGGCGTCCAGGCTCTCGTACCAGCCGGCCAGCGGGTGGCTGCCCGGCACCAGCCAGCGCAGGTCCTCGGAGTAGTACCCCAGGATGCGGGCCCGGTCGCCGGAGCCGAGGGCGGCGTAGGCGGCCTCGACGCGCTCGCGCGTCACTTCGGTCATCGTGGCTTCTCCTTCGCCTTCGCAGCCGCTCAGAGCGAGCCGGAACCGGGCATCGGCGCCAGGTCGTTGACGGTGTACTGCTTGATCAGCGGCCCGTCGGGGCCGGCCACCACCGTCCAGGTCTGGTCGGCGTCGAAGCCGAGCCACTCGCTGCGGGCGGCCGGCGGGTCCCAGATCTTGGCCTGCCAGTTGACGATCACCCGGACGATGGCCCGGTCGCCCTCGATGACGGGCTCCACCTTCGTGACCGTGTGCACCTCGTCGAAGAACCGGCTGGTCACGGCCGCGTACCAGCGGCCGAAGCCCTGGTGTCCGAGGAAGGTGTCCTCGGGGACCTTGAACTCCAGGTCCTCGGTGATGAGGGCGAGCACCCGGTCCAGCGGCAGGTGCTGGTCCAGGGCCACGTACCAGTTCTCGGCGAAGCTGCGGATCGCGTCCTCGGTCAGCCGTTCGGCGGGCATGCGGTCTCCTCCTGTCCGTACGGATGTGGTGTGCGGGGCGGATGACGCTGTGCGGGGCGGGTGCCGTGGTGCGGGCGGCGGCGTGCGTCAGATCTGGACGTCCACGAGGAACGGTCCGGGGTGGGCCAGCATCCGGCCCACGGCGGCGACCGCCTCGTCCGGCTTCTCCACGCGGACCCCGTCCGCGCCCAGCGACCGGGCCAGCCCGGCGAAGTCGATCTCGGGGTGGGAGAGGTCGAAGGAGCCCGGGAAGCCGTGCTCGGGGATCTCCCGCTCGCGCCAGTACTGGGCGATGTTGTCGTCGAGCAGCCGGTACTTGCGGTTGTTGCAGACCACGAACTTGGCGTTGATCCCGTGCCGGACCGCGGTCCACAGCGCCTGGTAGGTGTACATCGAGCCGCCGTCTCCCGCGAACCCGACGACGAGCCGGTCCGGATGCGCCAGCTGGGCGCCGACCGCGCCCGGGAAGCCCACGCCCAGCGAGCCGCCCCGGGTCAGGTGGTAGTCGCCGGGCCGCTCGGGCGGCAGGTACTTCGTGACCAGCGGCGAGGTGGTCAGCGCCTCGTCGAAGACGATCAGGTCGCCCCCGGTCCGCTCGGCCAGGGTCCGCAGGAAGACCGCCATCGGCGTGCCGTCCCGCTCGTCCTCCCCGGACCGCAGGGCCAGCGCCCGCTCCCGGGTCCGCGCGTCCAGCCGGGCCGCCGCGGCCGCCCGCCGCGGCGCCGTCAGCCGGCGCTCCAGTACGCCGGCCAGCGCGCGCAGCGCCTGCTTGGGGTCGGCGGCGAGCCCCAGGTCCACCGGGTGGTTCTTGGCGATCTCGTACGCGTTGAGGTCGATGTGGACGACCTTCGCGTCCGCCCGGAAGGGGCTCTCCAGCTCGGGGAACACCTCCGGGAAGACATAGGTGCCGACGATCAGCACCCCGTCGGCGGCGCCCACCAGCTCCTTGCTGTGCGGGCCGAACATGTGGCCCGTCTGGCCCCGGCGCAGCGGGTGCGAGGCCGCGATGTTCACCTCGGAGGAGTCCACCTCGTACACGTCCGCGCCCAGCAGCTCGGCGACGGCGACGAGTTCGCGCTGCGCGCCGGAGAGCGAGACCCCGTCACCGACGAGGACGATCGGCCGCTCGGCGGACGCGAGCAGTGCGGCCGCCCGTCCCACCGAGGCCGGCGAGGGCGCCACGTCCGTGAGCGGCACCGCGGCGGGCAGGACCGGCTCGGAGTTGAGCTCGTCCAGCACGTCCATCGGCAGGGCCACGAACACCGGGCCGCGCGGCGGGGTCAGGGCGATCTTCACGGCCCGGCGGATGGTGCGCAGTACGGAGTGCCGGTCGGTGACCCGGGTCGCGTACTTGGTCACCGGCTTGGCCATCGCCACCAGGTCGGACGCCATCTGCGCGTCCATCGCGTCGTAGCGCACCCCGGCGTCGCCGGCGACGACGACGAGCGGGGTGTGCCCGCGCAGCGACTGGTAGAGCATGCCGATGCCGTTGCCCAGCCCCACTCCGGAGTGCAGTTGGAGCAGGGCCGCTCCGCCGGTGGCCCGGGCGTAGCCGTCGGCGATGCCGGCGGCCACGGTCTCCTGGAGGGCGAGGATGTACGAGAAGTCCCGCGCCGCGTCGACCGCGTCGAGGAATCCCTGTTCCACGGTCCCCGGATTTCCGAACATCACCTTCAGGCCGTCGGCCTTGAACTGCTCGATCAGCCTTTCCCGTCCGGGAGTGGCTTCCATGATTCCCCCTACCACCCGTAACGGGTGAGACCGTCCTCCAGGACTTCCACGATCTTCTGCCCCGTCAGATATGAATCAGGGGTGGAACGGCCGGTCACGAACGGGAAGTCGACGATCACCGAAAGCGGGTGACCGAAATTCCCGTGATACGCGCCGCGCGGCCCGGTGGCATCGCGCAGGATGTACTCCAGCGGATACGGCGGCGGGCCCATGTTGAAGTCGGTGCCGAGGAATCCGGTGCCGTCCTTGTAGTCGTACTCCTTGCAGTGCCCGGTGACGTGCTTGCCCCAGATGATGCTCTTGCGGTCGCCCCAGTCACGGGCGAAGGCCAGGCAGGCCACGCCGTAGCACTCCGCCGCCACGACCTTGCCGGCCTTCTTGAAGGCCAGGATCAGGGCGTGCACGCGCTCGTTGTTCGCGAGGTCGACGATGGGCCCGCTGCCGCCGACGATCAGGATCGCGTCGTAGCCGGCGATGTCGGACTCCAGCTTGTCCAGATCGCGGTGGTACTGCTCCAGCTTGGGCAGATAGCTCTCGTCACTCGTGTACGGACGCTCGGGGACCCACGCCTCGATGTCGAGCGGCGAGTCCAGCCGGCTCGACTGCTCGAACTCCCGCCCCAGCCGGGCGTTCTCCTCGGTGGTGACGGAGCGGCCCAGCGGGGGGTCGACGTAGCTCGCGTCGAGGCTCGGCGGAAGAGCGTGCGCACGCTTTCCGGTCGGTGTGGCGAATACGACTTCATAGCCCCGCTCATCGAACTTGGATACCGGGCCTATCAGTTCTTCGGCCCAGTAACCGTGTTCGGAGACAATGACCAGAATCTTTCTGCTCACAGATTCCTCCAGGCGCCGCCTGTTGTCGTTGGCGTTCCCCACACTGCGTGCGGCCAGGGCCTGCGTCAAAGCGCCCGTATGCGACTTCGTGAGGTAGGAACCCAGGTCACCCGGACACCTCAGGTAGTAGTCCGCGGACCTGAGGAAGTCGGCTCAGGACTTCCTGACTTCGGCCGAATCGGTGAACCATCTCGCGAGTCCCGCCCTATGGTCTGGACGCGTCGTGAATCACTGACGCGAGGGGCAAGAGTGCATGAGGAGAGGGACGGGGACGATGACGATGGACCTGTTGTGCACACACATCGATCAGATACGTCCGGTGAAGCCCGGCACGGAGGGCTGCGAGGAATGCCTGGCCCTCGGGGACAGCTGGGTGCACCTGCGGATGTGCCTCAGCTGCGGGCACGTCGGATGCTGCGACTCGTCGAAGAACCGTCACGCCACCCGGCACTACGGCAGCACCGACCACCCCATCGCGGCCTCGCACGAGCCCGGTGAGGACTGGGCCTGGTGCTACGCCGACAAGCTGATGCTGGACCCGGCGTGAGCGCGGCCCCGGAGAACGCTCCGGCCACCAAGACCGCGACCAAGACCGCCGCCAAGACCGCCGGCCCGGCCACCGCCACGGCGGCCGCCGAGCGGGCCGAGAGCCGCAAGCCCGTCATACTCGCCGTGGACGACGACCCGCAGGTGCTGCGCGCCGTCCGCCGCGACCTGCGCAGCGCCTACGGCGACCGCTACCGGGTGCTCGGCGCCTCCTCGGCCGCCGACGCCCTGAAGATCCTGGACTCGCTCGACGAACGCGGCCACGACCCCGCCCTGTTCCTCGTCGACCAGCGGATGCCCGACGTCACCGGCGTCGAGTTCCTGCTCGAAGCCGTCAGCCGCTTCCCGGACGCCCGCCGCGTGCTCCTGACCGCCTACGCGGAGACGGACGCGGCGATCACGGCCATCAACCGGGTCCGGCTGGACTACTACCTGCTCAAGCCGTGGGACCCGCCGCACGAGCGGCTCTTCCCCGTCCTGGACGACCTGCTGTCGGACTGGCTGGCCACCTACCGCCCCGCGTACGACGGGATCATCGTCGCCGGCCACCTGGTCTCCCCGGGCACCCACGCCGTCCGGGACTTCTTCACCCGCAACGGCCAGCCGTTCCGCTTCCTCAACGTCGAGCGGGACCCCGAGGCGCTGACCCTGATCGCCGCCCAGCCCGACGCGGCGCTCCCGCTCGTCCGCTTCCCGGACGGGGCGGTGCTCTCCGCCCCGACCGACACCCAGCTCGCCCAGCGTCTGGGTCTGGCCACGACCGCCTCCCGCCCGCACTACGAGTGCGTCATCGTCGGAGCGGGACCCGCGGGCCTCGCGGCCGGCGTCTACTCGGCGTCCGAAGGCCTCTCCACCCTCATGCTGGACTCCCGCGCCCCGGGCGGCCAGGCCGGCACGTCCAGCCTGATCGAGAACTACCTCGGGTTCCCGTCGGGCCTCTCGGGCGGGGACCTCACCCGCCGGGCCACCATCCAGGCGTCCCGGTTCGGCGCCGAGATCCTGCACCCGGTGGAGGTGACCTCGCTGACCCGGGACGACCCCGCCAAGATCCTGACGCTGGCGGACGGCACGGAGATCAGCGCGGAGACGGTCCTGCTGGCCACGGGCGTCTCGTACAACCGGCTGGAGGCTCCGGGCGCGGACCGCTTCGAGGGGGCGGGGCTCTACTACGGGGCGGCCACCACCGAGAGCTCGGCCTGCATCTCGCAGCACGTGTTCATCGTCGGCGGCGCCAACTCGGCCGGTCAGGCGGCGGTGCACTTCGCCAAGTACGCGGCCCGCGTGACGATCCTGGTCCGCGCGCGGTCGCTGGACGCGAGCATGTCCCGCTACCTGATCGACGAGATCGACCGCACCCCCAACATCGAGGTCAGGGTCCGCACGACGGTGGTGCGGCTGGACGGTGACGAGCACCTGGAGAAGCTCACCCTCCACAACGCCGACACGGGCGAGGACACCGAGGTCCCGGCCCGCTTCATGTTCACGTTCATCGGCGCGCGTCCGCACACGGACTGGCTGTCGGGCGTCGTGGAGCGCGACGAGTACGGCTTCGTCCTGACCGGCTCCGACCTGATCTCCAACGGCGGCGAGCTCCCGGCCGAGTGGAGCCTCGAACGGGCCCCCTACCCGCTGGAAACGAGCGTCCCCGGCGTCTTCGCGGCCGGTGACGTCCGGGCCCACTCGGTCAAACGGGTGGCTTCCGGCGTGGGCGAGGGCGCCATGGCGGTCTCGCTGATCCACCGCTACCGCTCAATGGGCTGAGAGCGAACAACCGGCCCGGCCGCTTGCGATCACGACGCGAGCGGATGCAACGTTAATTACATGATTACAGCCGAACAGAGCGAACAGCTCCGCACGTGGTTCGCCGAGCGCCTGCCGGTGGACGTCTTCGAGTCCCTCGTCTCGGTCACGGTCGACCGCGAGGAGATCACGGTCGTCGGGGCCATCCCGGCGACCGAATCGGTGAAGGAGTTCCGCGAACGCACCCGCGAACAGCGCATCGAGGTGGCCCGCGAGGCGGAGGAGCTCTACCGCCGCAAGGTCGCCTGGGGCGTCCAGTCGGGCACCGAGCGCCACCTCTTCACGCACCTCGCGGTCCCCGTCATGACCCGGCTGCGCCAGTCCGAACGCCAGGTCCTCGACACCCTGGTCGCGGGCGGCGTCGCGCGCAGCCGGGCCGACGCCCTCGCCTGGTGCGTCCGCCTCGTCGGGCGCAACACGGACGAATGGCTCGGCGACCTGCGGGAGTCGCTCGACAAGGTCCAGCAGGTCCGCGCCCAGGGCCCGGACGTCAAGGAATCCGGCGCCGACTCCATGAAGTCAGGGGACGAATAGGTAAAACCGTCGCGAGGACCGCCATGATCCCGGGAGGGTAGCCGGGACCACCTGAACCCAGGGAGAGGCACGCACACCATGACCACGACCGTCGAATACATCCGCTACCGGATCGCATTGGACGACCAGCAGGCCTTCGAGGACGCGTACACCAGGGCCGCGGAGGCCCTGGCCGCCTCGCCCGAGTGCGTCGACTACGAGCTGACCCGCTGCTCGGAGGAGGCCGAGCGCTACATCCTCCGGATCCGCTGGACCTCGATCGACGCCCACCTCAATGGCTTCCGCAAGGGTGAGCACTTCCCGGCGTTCTTCACCGCCATCCGCCCCTACGTGACGGCCATCGAGGAGATGCAGCACTACCTCCCGACCGCGGTGGTCGGAACGGGAAAGGCCAGCACGGACTCATGAGCACCACGCCCAGCACGCCCACGATCTACGAATGGATGGGCGGCGACGAGGCGATGCGGCGCCTCACGGACGCCTTCTACGCCCATGCCCTCCAGGACGAGATCCTCGCCCCCGTCTTCGCGGGCATGGACGCCGAGCACCCCCAGCACGTCGCGGTCTGGCTCTCCGAGGTCTTCGGAGGCCCGTCCGACTACACGGCCCACCACGGCGGCCACCAGCACATGGCCACCAAGCACCTCGGCCGCGGCATCACCGAGAAGCAGCGCCGCCGCTGGGTGGACCTGCTCATGGACACGGCCGACGAGGTCGAACTCCCGACGGACCCGGAGTTCCGCGCGGTGTTCACCTACTACATCGAGTGGGGCACCCGCATGGCCCTGATCTACTCGGGCCCCAACCCGCCCCCGGTGGACGCGGCCAAGATCCCCGTCTGGTCCTGGGGCCAAACCCCACCCTGGATCCCGAAGACCTGACCCGATCCAGCCCGCCGGCTCTTCCGGCCCGTCCGGCGCTCGAAGACCGGGTCCGGGCAGAGCCCGGGGAACGGAGAAAGGGCGGGGCGGGGAGAGAACCTCACTCCCCGCCCCGCACCCGCTCCCCGGACGGCCCGGCCGCCTCCCCGAGCAACACCACCAACGGCACGCCCCCACCGTCCCGCCAGAACTCCACGGCGGACTCCAGCACCTCCGTGAACGTCTCCCACTCCCCCGCCCGCGCCCGGGCGAACTCCCACCACCCGGTCACGGCCACCAGCCGCCCCGGCGCATCCGCCTCGCCCGGCGCATCCGGCGCATCCGCGCCCCCCGGCAGCCACGACAGATCGATCAGGGCATCCGCCAACGCGTCCCAGTTCCCGCCGAACCAGCCCGGCACCCGCAACGCGTCCCCGCACCGCCGCATCAAAGCGGCCTTGCTCCGCACCCCGGCCAGGTCCAGCCGCACCGTCACCCACCCCGCCGCCCCGGCATCGGCCAGCGCGGCGTCGATCGCTTCGAGCGGTCGCGGATCCAGGCTCATCGGAGAACCGCCTTGAACGTGTTGTAGTGGTCGTCCGTGTAGTAGAACTCCCCACCCGCGCCCGTCACGATCCGCCGGGCCCCGCGGTCCCGTTCTCCCGGCGTCCTCACGGTGAACTCGTGGTAATAACCGCGGCCCTGCTTCGGCAGCGCCTTCTCGAAGTTCCCGAAGACGGTCCCGTCCTGCCTGTACGGGTACGGCCCGCCCTCGTCGATCAGCGCGAGCACGTCACGCGCCTGTTGCGGCAGCGCGGAGGCCCGTACGGTCGCCATCCCCTTGGCCCACCCGGGCACGGCGGGCGTGGCAGCACCACCGGACGGCGGTGACGGCGGCGCGGTCTCACCGGCACCGGCGCCGCACCCCACCGCACCGATCAGCGCGGCACAGAGGAACAACGCCCCCAGCACGCGCAGCAGCGATCGGGGCACGTTCCGAAAGATCATGCACCGATCGTGCCAAATATCCGATTCGCCCGCGAATCGCGTGCGAACCGGCCCTGCGCTCCTCAGTTCAGAGCGCGGCCATCTTGGTGTAGGGACTCAGGATCCGTTTCTGGACCGATCCGAAGTCGACGAGGACAGCGATCCCCTCCTCGATACCGACGACACGGCCGAGACCGTGCTCATCGTGAGTAACCCGGTCGCCGACGCTGAACTGCCGGAGCGGCGGTTCCACGGGGGCCTTGAACGGGCTGGACGGCAAATGGCGGCGAGGTACTGCTGACTTTGTCATTGAGACCAGTATGCGCCCCGCAGGCCGCCTCGCGGTCCGCCGTTCGGATCTCAATTCCAGCACCATCCGCACCACACACCTTGCGGACCCCGGATCCGACGCCGGATCAGTCGTCCGGGTCGGCCCGGTCCAGCGCCGGCCGCAGCCCCGGGGCCGACTCGGTGAGCAGGTAGTCCGCGACCGCCGTGTCCGTGACCAGGCTGGTCACCAGCCCCGACCGCAGCACCGCCCCGATCGCCGAGGCCTTCCGCAGCCCGCCCGCGATCGCCACGACCTCGGGGATCCGCCGCAGCCGGTCCGCCTCCACGGTGATGCACCGCTCGCCGAGGTCCCGGCCGACCCGGCGCCCCTCGGCGTCGAACAGGTGCGCCGACATCTCGGCCGCGACACCCAGCGAGGCGTAGTGCGCCCGCTCCTCGTCGCTCAGCATGTCGTGGACGGTCGAGATCCCCGGCTCCCACGAGCCGATCGAGACGGCCGCGACGGTCACCTTGTCGAAGTACTCGAACGCCCGGGCGATCCCCGTCTGCGACCGCAGCGCCGACGCGGTCGCGGGATCGGGCAGCAGCATCGGCGCGTAGATCGGGTGGGCGTCCCCGCCGGAGACCTGCGCGGCCCGCCGTACGGCCTCGACGGAGCCGCGCTCGGCGGTCCCGGCGTCGTACACGCCGGTCAGCTGGACCACCGTGCAGGGCGGGAGGCGGTGCAGGGAGGCGGCCATGTGGATGGTCGACCGCCCCCACGCGAGACCCAGTACGTCGCCCTCGTTCACCAGCTCGCCCAGCAGGTCGGCCGCGACCGCGCCCAGGTTCTCCGGATCCGGGGCGTCCTCGGTCGCGTCGGCCGGGGACTCCACCACGACGGCGTGCCGCAGCCCGTACCGGGCCCGCAGCGCGTCGGAGCGCTCCGCGTCGAGCTCGGCCGGAACCCGGATCTCGATGCGTACGAGGTCACGTTCCAGGGCGGTCTCCAGGACCCGGGCCACCTTGAAGCGGCTCACACCGAACTCCTCGGCGATCTGGATCTTGGACTTGCCCTCCAGGTAGAAGCGGCGCGCCATGGCCGCCGCCTGTACCAGCTCCGCGGGTCCCATCCGCAGGGCTGACCGTCCCGCCGACATAGCAGACACCGCGTTCTCCTCACTGCTGTTCACACTCTCGTGTTCACACTCTCGACTCGTCGTTCATCCTGTCAGATCCAACGGCCCCTGATCAGCCCGGACAGCTCCCGTTCACCAAGCTGTTCACGAACCCTCGCCCAGGGACGCCCCTAGTGGTCGCAGCCCCACGGCGCGGCGGCGATCGCCGCGCCCGCCTGCTCGCGCAGCGTCCGCACCGCGGCGGCCGGATCGACGGCCCCGTATACGGCACTGCCCGCGACGAACACGTCGGCGCCGGCCTCGGCCGCGCGCTCGATGGTCGTCGCGGAGACCCCGCCGTCGACCTGCAGCCACAGGTCGAGCCCGTGCTTGGCGATCATCTCCCGGGTGCGGCGGATCTTGGGCAGCATGATGTCGAGGAAGGACTGCCCGCCGAAGCCGGGCTCGACGGTCATGATCAGCAGCATGTCGAGCTCGGGCAGCAGGTCCTCGTACTGCTCGATCGGGGTGCCCGGCTTCAGCGCCATGGCCGCCCGGGCCCCCTTGGCCCGGATCTCCCGCGCCAGCCGCACGGGCGCCGCCGCGGCCTCGGCGTGGAACGTCACGGATCCGGCCCCGGCCTCCACGTACTGCGGAGCCCAGCGGTCGGGGTCCTCGATCATGAGGTGCAGGTCCAGCGGAATGTCCGTGGCCCGGCTGAGGGACTCCACGATCGGCATTCCGAGGGTGAGGTTCGGGACGAAATGGTTGTCCATGACGTCGACATGCAGCCAGTCCGCGCCCTCGACTGCCTTCGCCTCCTCGGCGAGCCGGGCGAAGTCCGCGGACAGGATGCTGGGATTGATCTGAACGGCCATGCCCCAAGCCTGCCATGCCCTCGCACGGTTCCGGCCATGACCCCGAATCTCGTGACTACCGCAGCACCGCTTAAATGATCATGGAGAACATTTCAATTGTCCTTCGGAGTCACCTCCGGCACGGTACTGCTCATGACAACGCAGCCCACCGGCGTGCCCGTCGCCCCGGACATCACGACCGCCGACCCCACCCCCTGGCGCAACAAGGACTTCCGCACCCTCTTCACCGCCTCCACCCTCAACCAGCTCGCCACCAACACCGGCCAGGTGGCCGTCCCGCTGCTCGCCCTCACCGCCCTCGACGCCACGGCCGCGCAGGTCGGCGCCCTCGCCACGCTCTCCACCCTCGCGTTCCTGCTGATCGGCCTGCCGGCCGGCGCCTGGGTCGACCGGCTGCGCACCCGCCGGGTCCTGATCGCCTCCGACCTCGCCCGCGCCGCCCTCTACGCCTCGCTGCCCGTCGCCTGGTGGCTCGACGCGCTCACGTTCGCGCAGCTGTACGCCGTCGTCCTGCTCGGGGGCTGCGCCACCGTCTTCTCCGACATCGGCTCGCAGAGCGTGCTGCCCCGGCTGATCGGCCGCGACGGCCTGGTCCGGGCCAACGCGGCCATCGTGACCCTCATGGCCGTCGCCAACATCGCGGGCCGCGGCGCCGGCGGAGCCCTGGTCGCCGCCCTCACCGCGCCCTTCGCCCTCGCGTGCGCCTCGACCGCCTACCTCGCCTCCGCGCTCCGCCTGACCCGCATCGGCGCCGCCCCGGCCCCGCCGGCCGCCGACCGCACCCGGCTGACGACCCGGATCCGGGAGGGGCTGCGGCACGTCCTGGGCCACCCGGAGCTACGCGCCCTGGCGCTCAACTCCACGCTGAGCAACCTGGGCGGCGCGATCATCAACACCATGCTGCCGGTGCTGTTCGTACGGGAACTCGGGCTCTCCCCGGCCTCCCTCGGCCTGTTCTGGGCGGCGGGCGGCATCGGCCTGCTCCTCGGCGCCCGCCTGGCCCGCCCCTTCGCGGCCCGCGTCGGCTACGGCCGCGCCCTGGTCCTCAGCCTCACCCCGGCCACCCTGCTGGTACCCCTGCTGGACCGCGGCCCGTGGCTCTGGCTGGCGGGGGCGGGGTGGACGCTGGCGATGACGACGATCGGCGCGAACAACGTCCTGGGCGTCAGCCTCCGCCAACACCTCACCCCGGACCCCCTCCTGGGCCGTATGAACGCCACTTTCCGCTTCATGCTCACCGGTGCCCTGGCCCTGGGCGCCGCCACCTCAGGCCTCCTGACGGAGCTCACGACCCTCGGCACCACCCTCTGGACGGGCGCGACCATCACGGCCCTGGCCTGGATCCCCCTCTCGCTCTCCCCGGTACGGAAAAGGGTGAGGGGCGTGTGAGGCGCAGGAGCCACCGAGCCGGGATCGAACAGCGCTGGGGACTTCCCGCCAGTCTCACTGTCCTTCCGTGCCGATCCGCCCCGTCAAGGGCGCTCCTCCTCGTTCCTCGTCGTCGCGTCGCTTCGCGATGGCCTTCGGCCACCCTTGACAGCCCGGCCCGCCCCGGAACGCCAATAAGCCTGCCGGGAACCCCCCAAAGAAACGGTCAGGGGGAGCCTGACCACCGAGCCGTACCGAGACGCCCGGCCGGGGCTCCCGCTCGGCGGAAACGCCGCCCGCACTCCAGCCCCGCCGGCGTTTGAGGCGCGGGGCCTGGGGCGGAGCCCCAGAAAGCCCCGAGCGCAGCGAAGGGGACCCACCGCGCATCAGATCGCTACCCGCCTACCACTCGGCTCAGCGGCTGCGGACCGGCCGTGGCTGAACACAAGCCGCCCACGATCGCTACCCGCCTGCCTCTCGGCTCGGCGTCTGCGACCCGCCTGTGGCTGGACACAAGCCGCCCACGATCGCTACCCGCCTACCACTCGGCTCAGCGACTGCGGCCCGCCTGTGGCTGGACACAAGCCGCCCACGACCGGAACCACAGTGCGGACCGGCCGGCGGCCGCAGGTAGTCGGGTGGTGTGGCCTGAGACGGTCGGATGCGTCATTTCATGCAGGTTGGAGGCCATCGGACCTCCAGAGACCCCAATCCCACCCCAATCCCACCCCAATCCTGTCCAGATTGTGGCGGTTTGGCGGGTGGGTGTGGGCTGTCGGGTCGCCCTGACCGCAATCCAGGCTGATCTCTTCGTCTTCTGGCTACAAGAACCACAGACAAGCCGCAGCCGCGTGAGGTGAGACGCGTATGGCGAGCGTGGGCGGCTTGTCTCCAGCCACGTCCGGGCCGCAGTCGCGTGGGGCGAGAAGTGCGCCCAGTGTGGGCGGCTTGTGTTCAACCACAGACGGGCCGCAGCCGCGTGGGGCGAGACGCGTGTCGGGGCCATGGGCGGCTTATGTCCAGCCACGGCCGGGCCGCAGCCGCTGAGCCGAGTGGTAGGCGGGTAGCGATCTGATGCGCCTGACCGCCGCCTTGGTCAATCTGGACACCGTGGGGTGCAGGTTCGGAAGGGTTCCGCCCGGAGGGCGGCGTTTCTGCCAAGCCGGAGCCCCGGCCAGGCGTCTCACTCGGGCTCGGTGGTCATGCTCCCCCCTGACCGTTTCTTCGGGGGGTTCCCGACAGTCTTTGGCATTCCGGGGCGGGCCGGGCTGTCAAGGGTGGCCGGAGGCCATCGCGAAGCGACGCGACGACGAGGAACGAGGAGGAGCGCCCTTGACAGGCCGGACCGAACCGGAAGGACAGTGAGACTGGCGGGAAGCCCCCAGCACGGTTCGACCCCGCCCCGGGAGCTACCGCTCCCCTACGCCGTCCGCCGCAGCAACGCCAGGTACATCGCATCGGTGCCGTGCAGGTGCGGCCACAGCTGGACGTCCGGGCCGTCGCCGAGCGCCGGGACGCCCTGCATGAACGGGCGGGCGTCGATCAGTTCGGCCGACACCGGCTCCGCTCCCGCACCGCGCCCCTTGAGGACGTCGTCCACGACCACCCGGGTCTCCGCCAGGTGCGGGGAGCAGGTCGCGTAGCCCACGACCCCGCCGATCCGTACCGCCGACAGCGCCTCCCGCAGCAGCCCCCGCTGGAGCGGCGCGAAGCCCTCCAGGTCCTGGGGGCGGCGGCGCCAGCGCGCCTCCGGGCGGCGGCGCAGCGCGCCCAGGCCGGAGCAGGGCACGTCCATCAGCACGCGGTCGAAGGATCCCGGTCGCCACGGCGGCCGGGTGCCGTCCGCGGTGATGACCTGGTACGGGCCCGGATTGCCGGCCAGCGCCTTCTCCACCAGGCGCGCGCGGTGCGGCTGCTTCTCGGAGGCCAGCAGGAACGCCCCGCGCTCGGCGGCCAGCGCCGCCAGCAGGGCCGCCTTGCCGCCCGGTCCCGCGCAGCCGTCGAGCCAGCGCTCGTCGCGGCCGTCCACGGGCACGGCCGCCAGGGCCATCGCCACGAGCTGGCTGCCCTCGTCCTGGACTCCGGCGCGGCCTTCGCGCACCGCCTCCAGCGCGCCCGGCTCGCCGCCCTCGGCCATCCGGACGGCGTACGGGGACCAGCGCCCCGGCAGCGCCGAGTCCTCGCCGACGGCGTCGAGCAGTTCCTCGGTCGTGGACCGGCCGGGCCGCGCGACCAGCGTGACCTCGGGCCGCTCGTTGTCGGCCTCCAGCAGGTCCTCGATCCCGGCGCGGCCGCCGCCCAGCGCGTCCCACAGGGCGCTGACGACCCAGCGCGGGTGCGAGTGGTAGACGGCGAGGTGTTCCTCGGCGTCGTCCTCGTAGGGCGGCGCGACCTTCTCCAGCCAGGCGTCGAGGTCGTGCGCGGCGATCTTCCGCAGGACGGCGTTGACGAACTTGGCGCGCCCGTCGCCGAGCACCACCCGGGCCAGCTCCACGCTGGCCGAGACCGCCGCGTGGCTGGGGATGCGGGTGCCGAGGAGCTGGTGGGCGCCCAGGGCGAGGACGTCCAGGACGGGCGGGTCGACCTCGCGCAGCGGCCGGTCGACGCAGGCGGCGATCACCGCGTCGTACGTCCCCTGGCGGCGCAGGGTCCCGTAGACGAGTTCGGTGGCCAGGGCCGCGTCCCGCGCCTCGAAGTTCTCGTCCTGGCGGGCCTTGCGCAGCAGCGGCGGCAGGACGAGGTTCGCGTAGGCGTCACGCTCGTCCACCGCCCGCAGCACCTCGAAGGCCAGCATCCGGACGGGGTCCTTCTGCGGCCGGCGGTACGGCTTGCCCGACTGGCCGCCCCGGTTGCCCGACTGGCCGGACGGCTTGCCACCCCCGCCCGCGGCGGGTCGACGACGAGGCTGACGAGGCTGTTCGCTCACGTGAAAGGTGCTCCGGGGTTACGAGGCGCTGCTGATACGGAAGGCCGGTACGGAAGGCCGGTACGGAAGGCCGGTACGGAAGGCCGGTACGGAAGCCGATACGGACGGCCGTGGACAGGGAAAGCCGCCGATACGGCAGGCAGTACGACTGGGATCAGCCTACGTCGGCCCCGCCGAGCCGCTCGCCGGGGGCGATCCGCACTCCGCGGGCCCAGTCGGCGCCCTTCATCGGCTTCTTGCCCTGCGGCTGCACCCAGAGCAGTTCCACGGCGTGCGAGCCGGTGCCGACGCAGACGCTGTTCTTCGCCGGGGCCAGCTCGCCCGGCGCCAGGTCCGTGCGGTCGGTGACCAGGCCGAGCGAGATCAGCTTGAGCCGCTCCCCGCGGAAGACGGTCCACGCGCCCGGCGCGGGCGTGCAGCCGCGTACGACGCGGTCGGCCCGCATCGCCGGGGCCTTCCAGTCGATCCGGGCGTCCTCGACGGTGATCTTCGGCGCGAGCGAGAGCCCGTCGGCCGGCTGTGCCACGGCGCGCAGCGTGCCGTCCTCGATGCCGTCCATGGTGGCGGCCAGCAGTCCGGCGCCCGCGAAGGCGAGACGGGTGAGCAGGTCGCCGCTGGTGTCGGTGGCGCGGATCTCCTCGGTCAGGTGCCCGTAGACGGGCCCGGAGTCCAGCCCCTCCTCGATGAGGAAGGTGGAGGCGCCGGTGACCTGGTCGCCGCCCATGATCGAGTGCTGGACGGGCGCGGCCCCGCGCCACGCGGGCAGCAGCGAGAAGTGCAGGTTGACCCATCCGTGGCGGGGGATCTCCAGGGCGCTCTTCGGGAGCAGCGCGCCGTAGGCGACGACCGGGCAGCAGTCCGGGTCGATCTCGCGGAGCCGGGCCTGGAAGTCGGGGTCGCGCGGCCGGGCCGGCTTGAGGACCTCGATACCGGCCTCCTCGGCGCGTTCGGCGACGGGGCTGGCGACGAGACGGCGGCCGCGGCCGGCCGGTGCGTCGGGCCGGGTGATGACGGCCGCGACCTCGTGCCGCCCGGAGGCGATGAGGGTGTCCAGGGCGGGCACGGCAACCTCGGGGGTGCCTGCGAAGACGAGCTTCACTGGGGTCCTACCTCGCTATCTCGGCTGTCAGCAGCACACCAGTCTATGGGGTGTCCGCCGGGCGGCCCACCTGCGCGGTTGAGGGGGCGTACACGCACTCACGCGCCCTTCGCATATGCCGACACGCCCCCCTAGCGTGACCTGGGCGCCGGGTGGCGCGTTGGTCAAGAGAGATTGACCGAAACCGGGCCGCCGACGAGAACGGTGTCTGCGACCCTATCCGCTCTTCAGCACCGGTTCGAGAGGCTTCTTCAATGGCCGACCACGCCACCCACGACGCCCAAGCACGGGCCAGCCTGCACCTGTTGGTGCGGGACATCGAGCGGGTTCGCCGGCAGGTGGATGCTCTGCGTACGCTCACCGCCCAGCTCGGCAACGTGTACCGCCCGCGCCGCTCCGGTCCCTCCACGGGCTTCGTCGTGTACGGGAGGGCGCCCGCGCCCACCGTCCGTCTCGCGCAGGAGCTGCGCGACAGCGTCGAGACCCTGGTCACCGCCGCTGTGGACTTCGACCGCTCGCTCGGCTTCTCGTGGGACGCGGTCGGTTCGGCCCTCGGCGTCACCAAGCAGGCCGTACACCGCCGTTACGGGGCCCGCCGGGCGCAGGCCGCCGCCGAGTCCACCGCCGAGCAGCAGCCGGCCGAGGGGGCGACCACCCGGACGCTGGGGCCGCTCCCCACGGTCCCCGCCGCCCGCTCGGCCCCGCCGCAGCCGGTGCGCGAGGAATCCCAGAGCGCGGCGGGCGCGAGCGCCGCCACCCGTTCCCCGGCCTTCCCGGGCCCGCGGGGCGGTTGACGCCGTCCCGGCCGCCGGGACGCCGACCCCCGACGGCTCCGCCCTACCCACCGACCCGCCCCCGGCGGGCGTCCCCTCCCCCGGCCCCCGCCGGGAGCGCGGCGCTCCGCCGGGGGCGTTCGGCGCTCAGCCGATGTCGGGCGGGTCGATCCGGACCCGGACCGATTCGGCCGCCGAGACCCCGCGCGCCAGCCGGGCCGCCTGGGCCGCCTTGAGCGCGGCGGCCAGCGCCGCCCCGCTGCCCGGCGGCACCCGGACCAGGGCCCGCTCCCCGGGCGAGGGTTCGCCGCGCCGGCCCGGCAGCGCCACCGGGCCCAGGATCTCCGCGTCCGGCGGCAGTTCGGCGGCGGTGAGGAAGGCTTCGACCGCCTCGGCCCGCCCGGCCACGGCGGCCATCCGGGACACCGGCGGGAACCCCAGCTGGGCCCGCTCGGCGAGTTCCCGTACCGCGTGGCCCACCGGGTCCCACCGCACCAGCGCCTGGACCGGCCGCAGCGTCGGCTCGGCGACCACGACGACCTGCCCGGCCCCCCGCACCAGCGAGGCCGCGCCGATCCAGCGCCGCAGGGCGTCCTCCCCGGCGCGCAGGTCGGGCCGGGTCAGCATGGCCCAGCCGTCCAGCAGCAGCGCGGCCGCGTACCCCTCGCCCGCGGCGACGGGCTCGGCGCCGGGGGTGCACACCACCAGCGCCGGCCGGTCCGGCACCTCGTCCAGTACGTGGTCCCGCCCGGAGGTCCGTACGGGCACGGCGGGGAAGGCCCGCCCCAGTTCCTCGGCGGTCCGCCGGGCGCCGACCACCTGGGCGCGCAGCCGGAACGCGCCGCACTCCTCGCAGTGCCAGGCCGGTTCGGCCCGCCCGCACCAGCCGCACCGCAGGTCCCGCTCGTCGGGAGCCTCCAGCGGTCCCGCGCAGACCGTGCACCGGGCCGGTGTCCGGCACCGCTCGCAGGCCAGCCGCGGTACGTAGCCCCGCCGGGGCACCTGTACCAGTACGGGCCCGGTCTTCAGCCCCTCCCGTACGGTCTCCCACGCCAGGCTGGGCAGTCGCGCGGCGCGCGCCGCTCCGTCCCGGGCCAGCAGCTCGTCCCCGACGGTCCGGATCCGGGGCGCGCAGGTCCGTACCGTCTCGCGGGCGGCGACCAGCGGTCGCGCCCAGCCGGACTCGACGAGCTGGGCGGCCTCCACGGTGCAGCTGGTGCTCCCGGCGAGGAATCCGCAGCCGTCGCTGACGGCGCGCAGTTCCAGCACCTCCCGGACGTGCGGGAACGGGGCGTGGTCATCGCTGTGGCTGGAGTCCCCGTCGTCCCAGATCGCCACCAGGCCGAGGTCCCGCACCGGAGCGAACATCGCGGCCCGGGTGCCGATGACGGCGCGCACCGAGCCCCGGTGCACGGCGAGCCACTGGCGGTAGCGCTTCTCCGGTCCGGACTCGGCGGTCAGCAGCGCGTGCCGTCCCTCGCCGAGCAGGGCGGTGAGCGCCGCGTCGACCCGGGCGGCGGTGCGCCCGTCGGGCAGTACGGCGAGGGCGCCGCGGCCGGAGGCGAGGGTGGCCGCCATGGCCCGGGCCAGTTCGTCGGCCCAGCCGGGGCCGGGCAGCGCGGTCCACACGGCGCGCGGGGCGGCGCCGGTGGCGAGGGCGCGCAGGAAGGCGGGGCCGGCGCCGTACCGCGCCCAGCCGCCGGGTTCGGGCACGGCGGGCGCGGGCAGCGGCTCGGGGGACGGCTTGGCCTCGGCGCGGGCGTTGCGCGGGGGCAGGGCGAGCTGGAGGACATCGGCCAGGCTGCCCGCGTAGCGCTCGGCGACGGCCCGGGCGAGGGCCAGCATGCGGGGGCTGAGGACCACCTCGGGCGAGACGACGTGGGCGAGGGCGGCCAGCGCCCCGCCGTAGTCGGATTCGGCGCGGCGCTCGACGATGAAGCCGTCGATGAGACCGCCGCCCTCCCGGCGGCCGCCGTGCACCTGGTGGGAGCCGGCTCCGAAGCGGACCCGGACGCGGACGCCGGGCTGCGCGGCCTCGGAGAGCTCGGCGGGGACGGCGTAGTCCCAGAGCTGGTCGAGGTGGAGGACGCCCTTGTTGACGAGGATCCGGGCGACGGGGAGCTCTTCGGCGAGCGCCGCGCCCCGCCAGGTGCGCGGCTTGGCCTTCGGGGCCTTGGCCTTCGCTCCGGCGACCATCTCCCGCATGAGCGCGAGCTGCTCCGGCGGGCCGCCGGGACCCTGGTCCCCGCCCCGCTGCTCGGACTCGTTCGCGCTGCTCACACCCGCATTCTTACCAAACCCCACCGACAACGGGCGGGTCCGGGACGGAACGCGGACGGCCCCGGACCGCGAGGGTCCGGGGCCGTACGTGGTGAGGTCTTACAGACCGGCGGCCTGGCGCAGGGCGTCCACGCGGTCGGTGCGCTCCCAGGTGAAGTCCGGCAGCTCGCGGCCGAAGTGGCCGTAGGCGGCGGTCTGGGCGTAGATCGGGCGCAGCAGGTCCAGGTCGCGGATGATCGCGGCCGGGCGGAGGTCGAAGACCTGGCCGATGGCGTCCTCGATCTTCTGGACCTCGACCTTGGCGGTGCCGAAGGTCTCGACGAACAGGCCCACCGGCTCGGCCTTGCCGATCGCGTAGGCGACCTGGACCTCGCAGCGCGAGGCG
The DNA here is from genome assembly GCF_003721495.1 of Streptomyces sp. ADI95-16. NCBI lineage: Bacteria > Bacillati > Actinomycetota > Actinomycetes > Kitasatosporales > Streptomycetaceae > Streptomyces > Streptomyces sp. ADI95-16. The sequence continues at coordinate 1,965,058 of NZ_CP033581.1, forward strand.
AGACCGGCGGCGACCACGTTCTTGGCGACCCAGCGCATCGCGTAGGCGGCGCTGCGGTCGACCTTGGACGGGTCCTTGCCGGAGAAGGCACCGCCACCGTGACGGGCCATGCCGCCGTAGGTGTCGATGATGATCTTGCGGCCGGTCAGACCCGCGTCGCCCATCGGGCCGCCGATCTCGAAACGCCCGGTCGGGTTGACCAGCAGGCGGTAGCCCTCGGTCTCCAGCTTGATGCCGTCCTCGACCAGCTGCGCCAGCACGTGCTCGACGACGAACTCGCGGATGTCCGGAGCCAGCAGCGAGTCCAGGTCGATGTCCGCAGCGTGCTGCGAGGAGACGACGACCGTGTCGAGGCGGACGGCCTTGTCACCGTCGTACTCGATGGTGACCTGCGTCTTGCCGTCGGGGCGCAGGTACGGGATCGTCCCGTTCTTGCGGACCTCGGACAGCCGGCGGGAGAGCCGGTGCGCGATGTGGATCGGGAGCGGCATCAGCTCGGGGGTCTCGTCGCACGCGTACCCGAACATCAGGCCCTGGTCGCCCGCGCCCTGCTTGTCGAGCTCGTCCTCATCGCCCTCGACCCGGGTCTCGTAGGCGGTGTCGACACCCTGCGCGATGTCCGGGGACTGCGCGCCGATGGACACCGACACGCCGCACGAGGCGCCGTCGAAGCCCTTCTTCGAGGAGTCGTAACCGATCTCCAGGATCTTGTCACGGACGAGCTGCGCGATCGGCGCGTACGCCTTCGTCGTCACCTCGCCCGCGATGTGCACGAGACCGGTGGTGATGAGGGTCTCCACGGCCACGCGAGAGGTCGGGTCCTCGGTGAGGAGCGCGTCGAGGATCGTGTCGCTGATCTGGTCAGCGATCTTGTCGGGGTGGCCCTCGGTCACGGACTCCGAGGTGAACAGGCGGCGGGACACATCGCTCCCTGGGGTTGCAGCGGCTGCTGGCTGATCATTTGGCGGAACCACATCGGGGGCTGCGCCCGATCACGTTCCGGGTGCAGTTTATCGGTCCGCACCGTTTACCGGACCACCCGTCTCGCCTTGTGGGAGACGTGTGACCTGCGGCACTCCATTCTGACGCACGGAATTGCCGGGGAGAAGGGCGCCACTCAGGCGGTTCGGCGGGCGAGTCGCGCGGCGACCTGATCCCAAATGGCGTCCGCCAGGGCTTCCTTCGGACCATGGGCGACCGGCGTCTCGGTCCCGTCGGATGCCAGGATGACCGCTTCGTTCTCCTCGGAACCGAAGGTCTTGGTCTCGCCGACCTCATTGACCACGAGAAGATCACATCCCTTGCGGGCGAGTTTGGTCCGCCCGTTCGCCAGGACGTCGTCCGTCTCGGCGGCGAATCCGACGACGATCTGGCCCTCCCTCGCCCGTTCGGCCGAGATCTCCGCAAGGATGTCCGGATTTCTCACAAGGTTCACCGGGGCCGGCTCCTGGCCGTCCTTCTTCTTGATCTTGCCGTCGGCGTAGACGGCGGGCCGGAAATCGGCCACGGCCGCCGCCATCACCACGGCGTCCGCGTCGGCGGCCGCCTTGAGCACCGCCTCCCGCAGCTGCAGGGCCGTCCCCACCCGTACGACGTCCACCCCGGCCGGGTCGGCCAGCGCGGTGTTGGCCGCCACCAGCGTGACCCGGGCGCCGCGGGCGGCGGCGGTGCGGGCCAGGGCGTAGCCCTGCTTGCCTGAGGAGCGGTTGCCGAGGAAGCGGACCGGGTCGAGCGGCTCCCGGGTGCCGCCCGCGCTGATCACGATGTGGCGGGCGGCCAGGTCGGGCTCGGCCGCGCCGCGCGCCAGGACCCTGCGGCAGACCTCGTAGATCTCCTCGGGGTCGGGCAGCCGTCCCTTGCCGGTGTCCTTGCCGGTCAGCCGGCCGACGGCGGGCTCGATGACGATGGCGCCCCGGCGCCGCAGCGTGGCCACGTTCTCCCGGGTGGCGGGGTGCTCCCACATCTCGGTGTGCATCGCGGGCGCGAAGACCACCGGGCAGCGGGCGGTGAGCAGGGTGTTGGTGAGGAGGTCGTCGGCCAGTCCGTGGGCGGCCTTGGCCAGCATGTCGGCGGTGGCCGGGGCGACGACGACGAGGTCGGCGCCCTGCCCGATGCGGACGTGCGGGACCTCGTGGACGGTCTCCCACACCTGGGTGCCGGCCGGGTTACCGGACAGCGCGGCCCAGGTGGCCTCGCCCACGAAGTTCAGGGACGCCGCCGTGGGGACCACCCGCACCTCGTGCCCGGACTCGGTGAGCCGGCGCAGCAGCTCGCACGCCTTGTAGGCGGCGATGCCGCCGCTGACTCCGAGCACGACCTTCGGCTTACCCACCACACACGCCCTCTCTCGCTGATCGTCGTACGTGTCTATGACACACCACAGGCCCGGCAGATGTTCTGCCGGGCCTGTGGTGAAAGGATTTCTCGGTGCCTTACTGGGCCGGGGCCTCGATGGCCTCGGAGGTCAGCAGACCCGCGTTGATCTCGCGCAGCGCGATCGAGAGCGGCTTCTCGTGGACGTGGGTGTCCACCAGCGGGCCGACGTACTCAAGCAGGCCCTCACCGAGCTGCGAGTAGTACGCGTTGATCTGACGCGCACGCTTGGCCGCGTAGATCACGAGGCTGTACTTCGAGTCCGTGGCCTCGAGCAGCTCGTCGATCGGCGGGTTGATGATGCCCTCGGGCGCGGTGATGGAAGAGGACACGCTCTACCTTCCGAAGAATGGGTGAATGATCAAGCATTGACCGAAATGAACAACGGTCAACGATCAGACAACTTCCATCAAGGCTAGCAGCTCGCGCGCCACGTCCTCGACGGAGGTGTTGACCAGGGTGGTGTCGAACTCGGACTCGGCAGCCAGTTCGACCTTGGCGGACTCCAGACGGCGCTGGATGACCTCCGGTGATTCGGTTCCCCGGCCGGTGAGCCGGCGGACCAGCTCGTCCCAGCTCGGCGGCGCCAGGAAGACGAGCTGGGCCTCGGGCATCGACTCGCGGACGAGCCGGGCGCCCTGGAGATCGATCTCCAGCAGGACCGGTTCGCCGTTGTCCAGGCGCTCCAGCACCGCGCCGCGCGGAGTGCCGTAGCGGTTGCCCGCGAACTCGGCCCACTCCAGCAGCTCGCCGTTGGCGATCAGCTTGTCGAACTCGTCGTCGTTGACGAAGAAGTAGTGGACTCCGTGTCGCTCACCGGGCCGCGGCTTGCGGGTGGTGGCCGACACCGAGAGCCATACCTCCGGGTGGACCTTGCGCATATGCGCGACGACCGTGCTCTTGCCGACACCCGAAGGGCCGGAGAGCACGGTCAGCCGCGGACGAACCTCTGCTGCCATAGAGCGATTATCCAGCTTCTCGGGACTGCCTGAGAACGCCGGGAGAACTTCAGGCGACGCGTCAGCCGGCGGGAGTGCCGAACTCACGCTCCAGAGAGGCGATCTGATTGGAGCCGAGACCTCGGACACGCCGGGATTCGGAGATGCCGAGGCGCTCCATGATCTGCTTGGCGCGGACCTTGCCCACGCCAGGCAGGGACTCCAGCAGGGCGGAGACCTTCATCTTGCCGATGACGTCGTTCTCCTGGCCCGTCTTGATGACCTCTTGGAGCGAAGCGCCGGAGTGCTTGAGTCGATTCTTCACCTCGGCCCGCTCCCGGCGAGCCGCGGCGGCCTTTTCGAGCGCGGCTGCGCGCTGTTCAGGGGTAAGGGGCGGAAGAGCCACGCCTACGTCACCTCGGATGTCGAACTGTCGGATACGGACCGGTGGGGAGCCCGAAGGCACCACACCAGGCGAGCCCCCGAACAGCGCCGATAATCGCTCGCTGCTCGTTCACTCTGCTCGGAGACTAGCGTCCAAGGCCGCTCCAGTCAGCGAGAACGAACGAAAAGTCCTGGTCAGCCTCCACTGAACCGTACATCACGGACAAATCACCCCGGTTTTGTCCGGTGAAAGACGTTCGAATTTCGTCAAGAGGTGCGACACGCTCCTCCGGAGAGGCCGTCGGAGGTTCCTCCGGAGGAGCGGAACGGCACTCCGATCAGGCCGAAACGGCCTTGCGGATCTCCTCGGCGAACCCGGCGGCCGACGCGCGGAGCGCGGCCGCGTCCGGACCGTGCTTCAGGACGCCCCGCGAGACGTTCGGGACGACGTTGCGCACGGCCGCGCCGAAGACGGCCGGCAGATCGGCCGCGGTGGCACCCTGGGCGCCGATGCCGGGGGCCAGCAGCGGGCCGTTGATGTCCAGGTCGAAGGAGGACAGGTCGCCGAGCGTGGCGCCGACCACGGCTCCGAAGGAGCCCATCGGAACGGCGCCCTCGTTCTCCGCCGCGAGGTGCGCCAGCATCGTCGCGCCGATCGAGCGCCCGTCCTCCCGTACGGCGCGCTGGACCTCGGCGCCCTCCGGGTTGGAGGTGAGGGCGAGGACGAACAGGCCCGCGCCGGACTCGCGCGCCAGCTCCACGGCCGGGGCGAGCGAGCCGTAGCCCAGGTACGGGGAGACCGTCAGGGCGTCCGAGAACAGCGGCGAGGAGGGCGACAGGAACGTCTCGGCGTACGCGGCCATGGTCGAGCCGATGTCGCCGCGCTTGGCGTCCATCACGACGAGCGCGCCCGCCGCGCGGGCGTCCGCGACGGTCCGCTCCAGCACGGCGATGCCGCGCGATCCGAACCGCTCGAAGAAGGCGGCCTGCGGCTTGAACACCGCGACCTCCTCCGCCAGCGCCTCGACGACCGTGCGGGAGAAGGCCTCCAGCCCCGCGATGTCGTCGCTGAGGCCCCAGGAGGCCAGCAGGGCCGCGTGCGGGTCGATGCCCACGCAGAGCGGGCCACGGGAGTCCATCGCCTCGCGGAGGCGGGTGCCGAACGGGGTCACGGTCACTGCGAGGCCTTTCGGGTCTCGGCGCCCACCGCTTCGGCGAGGGTCGCGTACGGGCTGTCGGCCAGGCGCGCGGCCAGGCCCTTGTGGATCGCGCGGGCGTAGAACGGGCCCTCGTAGATGAAGGCGCTGTAGCCCTGGACCAGGCTCGCGCCGGCCAGGATCCGCTGCCAGGCGTCCTCGGCGTTCTCGACGCCCCCGACGCCCACGAGGGCCAGGCGGTCCCCCACGCGGGCGTACAGGCGCCTCAGGACCTCCAGGGAGCGCTCCTTGACCGGCGCTCCGGAGAGCCCGCCGGTCTCCTTGACGAGCGAGGGGTCGGACTTCAGCCCCAGGCCCTCGCGGGCGATGGTGGTGTTGGTCGCGATGATGCCGTCCAGGCCCAGCTCCAGGGCGAGGTCCGCGACGGAGTCGACGTCCTCGTCGGCGAGGTCCGGCGCGATCTTGACGAGCAGCGGGACCCGGCGGTCCGTGACGGTGCGGTCGGCGGCCTCGCGCACGGCCGTCAGCAGCGGCCGCAGCGACTCGGTGGCCTGGAGGTTGCGCAGGCCGGGGGTGTTCGGCGAGGAGACGTTGACCACGAGGTAGTCGGCGTGGCGGGCCAGCCGCTCGGTGGAGGCGACGTAGTCCCCCACGGCCTCCTCCTCGGGCACGACCTTGGTCTTGCCGATGTTGACGCCCACGACCGTCTTGAAGACGGCCTTGCGGGCCGCCAGACGGGCCGCCACGGCCTCGGAGCCCTCGTTGTTGAATCCCATGCGGTTGATCAGCGCGCGGTCCGGCACGAGCCGGAACAGCCGCTTCTTCGGGTTGCCGGGCTGGGCCCGCGCGGTGACCGTGCCGATCTCGACGTGGTCGAAGCCGAGCATCGCCATGCCGTCGATCGCGACGGCGTTCTTGTCGAAGCCGGCCGCGAGCCCGAAGGGGCCGTGCATCCGCAGCCCGAGCGCCTCGGTGCGCAGCTCCTCGTGCCGGGGGGCGAGGGCCGCCGCCACGAAGGTGCGCAGCACGGGGGTGCGGGCCGCGCCGCGGATCCAGCGGAAGGCCGCGTAGTGGGCCCGCTCCGGGTCCATCCGCTTGAAGACCAGGTTGAAGAACAGTTCGTACATGTCGAAGATCCCTTGTGCGCTCATGACGAGGGGGACACCGACGCGCGTCGCGCGTCCGTGTCCCCCTCCTCGTACGGGCTGCTAGTCGCGGGCCGCGGTCAGCTGTTCCGCGTGCTCCTGGAGCGAGCGGACGCCCACGTCCCCGCGGTTGAGCGCGTCGATGCCCTGCACGGCGGCGGCGAGCGCCTGGACCGTGGTCAGGCACGGGACGCTGCGCGCCACCGCCGCGGTACGGATCTCGTAGCCGTCGAGGCGGCCGCCGGTGCCGTACGGGGTGTTGACGATCAGGTCGACCTGGCCGTCGTGGATGAGCTGGACGATGGTCTTCTCGCCGTCGGGGCCCTCGCCCTCGCTGAGCTTGCGCACGACGGTGGCGTTGATGCCGTTGCGGCGCAGGACCTCGGCGGTGCCGGAGGTGGCCATCAGCTCGAAGCCGTGGGCGACGAGCTCGCGCGCCGGGAAGATCATCGAGCGCTTGTCGCGGTTGGCGACGGAGATGAACGCGCGGCCCTTGGTGGGCAGCGGGCCGTAGGCGCCGGCCTGCGACTTGGCGTACGCCGTGCCGAAGACGGTGTCGATGCCCATGACCTCGCCGGTGGAGCGCATCTCCGGGCCGAGGACGGTGTCCACGCCGCGGCCCTGGATGTCGCGGAAGCGCGACCACGGCATGACGGCTTCCTTGACGGAGATCGGCGCGTCGAGCGGCAGGGTGCCGCCGTCGCCGGTCTTGGGCAGCATGCCCTCTTCGCGCAGCTCGGCGATGGTGGTGCCGAGCGAGATGCGGGCGGCGGCCTTCGCGAGCGGGACGGCGGTCGCCTTCGAGGTGAAGGGGACGGTCCGGGAGGCGCGCGGGTTGGCCTCCAGGACGTAGAGGATGTCGCCCGCCATCGCGAACTGGATGTTGATCAGGCCGCGGACGCCGACGCCCTTGGCGATGGCCTCGGTGGAGGCGCGCAGGCGCTTGATGTCGTAGCCGCCGAGGGTGATCGGGGGCAGGGCGCAGGCGGAGTCGCCGGAGTGGATGCCGGCTTCCTCGATGTGCTCCATGACGCCGCCGAGGTAGAGCTCGGTGCCGTCGTAGAGGGCGTCGACGTCGATCTCGATCGCGTCGTCGAGGAAGCGGTCGACCAGCACGGGGCGGGTCGGGGAGATCTCGGTGGACTCCGCGATGTACGAGGACAGCCGGTCCTCGTCGTAGACGATCTCCATGCCGCGGCCGCCGAGCACGTACGAGGGGCGGACCAGGACCGGGTAGCCGATCTCGTCGGCGATGGCCTTGGCGCCCGCGAAGGTGGTGGCGGTGCCGTGCTTGGGGGCCGGCAGGCCGGCGTCGGCGAGGACCTGGCCGAAGGCGCCGCGGTCCTCGGCGGCGTGGATGGCCTCGGGCGAGGTGCCGACGACGGGGACGCCGTTGTCCTTGAGCGCCTGGGCGAGACCGAGGGGGGTCTGGCCGCCGAGCTGGACGACGACACCGGCGATGGGGCCGGCCAGCGACTCGGCGTGGACGATCTCCAGCACGTCTTCGAGCGTCAGCGGCTCGAAGTACAGGCGGTCGGAGGTGTCGTAGTCCGTCGAGACGGTCTCCGGGTTGCAGTTGACCATCACGGTCTCGTAGCCGGCGTCGCTGAGGGCGAAGGAGGCGTGGACGCAGGAGTAGTCGAACTCGATGCCCTGGCCGATGCGGTTCGGGCCGGAGCCCAGGATGATCACCGCGGGCTTGGTGCGGGGCGCGACCTCGGACTCCTCGTCGTACGAGGAGTAGAAGTACGGGGTCTTCGCGGCGAACTCGGCGGCGCAGGTGTCGACCGTCTTGTAGACCGGGCGGACGCCGAGGGCGTGGCGGACCTCGCGGACGACGTCCTCGCGCAGACCGCGGATCTCGGCGATCTGGGCGTCGGAGAAGCCGTGCCGCTTGGCCTCGGCGAGGAGCTCGGGGTCGAGCTTCTCGGCGGCGGCGAGCTCGTCGGCGATCTCCTTGATCAGGAAGAGCTGGTCGACGAACCAGGGGTCGATCTTCGTGTACTCGAAGACCTCTTCCTGGGTGGCGCCGGCGCGGATGGCCTGCATGACGGTGTTGATGCGGCCGTCGGTCGGGCGGACCGCGGTGGCCAGCAGCTCGGCCTTGTCACCGGGGTCTCCGACGAAGGTGAACTGCGAGCCCTTCTTCTCCAGGGACCGCAGGGCCTTCTGGAGGGCCTCGGTGAAGTTGCGGCCGATGGCCATGGCCTCGCCCACCGACTTCATCGTGGTGGTGAGGGTGGCGTCGGCCAGCGGGAACTTCTCGAAGGCGAAGCGCGGGGCCTTGACGACGACGTAGTCGAGGGACGGCTCGAAGGAGGCCGGCGTCTTCTCGGTGATGTCGTTGGGGACCTCGTCGAGGGTGTAGCCGATGGCCAGCTTGGCGGCGATCTTGGCGATCGGGAAGCCGGTGGCCTTCGACGCGAGCGCCGAGGAGCGCGAGACGCGCGGGTTCATCTCGATGACGATGACGCGGCCGTCGGCCGGGTCGATCGCGAACTGGATGTTGCAGCCGCCGGTGTCGACGCCGACCTCGCGGATGATCGCGATGCCGATGTCGCGCAGCCGCTGGTACTCGCGGTCGGTGAGCGTCATGGCCGGGGCGACGGTGATGGAGTCGCCGGTGTGGACGCCCATCGGGTCGAAGTTCTCGATGGAGCAGACGACGACGACGTTGTCCTTGGTGTCGCGCATCAGCTCCAGCTCGTACTCCTTCCAGCCGAGGATGGACTCCTCCAGGAGCACCTCGGTGGTCGGGGAGAGCGTGAGGCCCTGGCCGGCGATGCGGCGCAGCTCGTCCTCGTCGTGGGCGAAGCCGGAGCCGGCGCCGCCCATGGTGAAGGAGGGGCGCACGACGACGGGGTAGCCGCCGAGGGTGTCGACGCCCTTGATGACGTCGTCCATCGTGTGGCAGATGACCGAGCGGGCGGACTCGCCGTAGCCGATCTTGGCCTTGACCGCCTCGACGACGCCCTTGAAGAGCTCGCGGTCCTCGCCCTTGTTGATGGCCTCGACGTTGGCGCCGATGAGCTCGACGCCGTACTTCTCCAGCACACCCTGCTCGTGCATGGAGATGGCGGTGTTGAGCGCGGTCTGGCCGCCGAGGGTGGGGAGCAGCGCGTCGGGGCGCTCCTTCGCGATGATCTTCTCGACGAACTCGGGGGTGATCGGCTCGACGTACGTGGCGTCGGCGATCTCCGGGTCGGTCATGATCGTCGCGGGGTTGGAGTTGACCAGGATCACCCGCAGGCCCTCGGCCTTGAGGATGCGGCAGGCCTGGGTGCCGGAGTAGTCGAATTCCGCGGCCTGGCCGATGACGATCGGGCCGGAGCCGATGACCAGGACGGACTGGATATCGGTGCGCTTAGGCACGCTCGGCCTCCATCAGGGCGGTTTCCATCAAAGACGTGAAGCGGTCGAAGAGGTAGGCGGCGTCGTGCGGGCCGGCTGCCGCCTCGGGGTGGTACTGGACGGAGAAGGCCGGCTGGTCGAGCAGCTGGAGGCCTTCGACGACCTGGTCGTTCAGGCAGACGTGGGAGACCTCGGCGCGGCCGTAGGGGGTCTCGGAGACCTTGTCGAGGGGCGCGTCGACGGCGAAGCCGTGGTTGTGCGCGGTGATCTCGACCTTGCCGGTGGTGCGGTCCTGCACCGGCTGGTTGATGCCGCGGTGGCCGTACTTCAGCTTGTACGTGCCGAAGCCGAGAGCGCGGCCCAGGATCTGGTTGCCGAAGCAGATGCCGAAGAGCGGCGTCTTGCGGGCGAGGACGCCCTGCATGACGGCGACGGGGCCGTCGGCGGTGGCCGGGTCGCCCGGGCCGTTGGAGAAGAACACGCCGTCGGGGTTGACCGCGTACACGTCCTCGACGGTGGCGGTGGCGGGGAGCACGTGCACCTCGATGCCGCGCTCGGCCATCCGGTGCGGGGTCATGCCCTTGATGCCGAGGTCCACGGCGGCGACGGTGAAGCGCTTCTCGCCGATCGCGGGGACGACGTACGCCTCCTTGGTGGCGACCTCGGCGGAGAGGTTGGCGCCCTTCATCTGCGGGGCGGCCTGGACGCGGGCCAGCAGGGCCTCGTCCTCGGCGATCGCCACGCCGGAGAAGATGCCGACGCGCATGGCGCCGCGCTCGCGCAGGTGGCGGGTCAGGGCGCGGGTGTCGACGCCGGAGATGCCGACGACGCCCTGCTTGACCAGCTCCTCGTCCAGCGAGCGCCGGGAGCGCCAGTTGGAGGGGACGCGCGCGGGGTCGCGCACGACGTAGCCGGAGACCCAGATGCGCGAGGACTCGGGGTCCTCGTCGTTGACTCCGGTGTTGCCCACGTGCGGGGCCGTCATGACGACGACCTGGCGGTGGTACGACGGGTCGGTCAGGGTCTCCTGGTAGCCGGTCATCCCGGTGGAGAACACGGCCTCGCCGAAGGTCTCCCCCACAGCGCCGTAGGCACGGCCGCGGAAGATCCGGCCGTCCTCCAGGACGAGTACGGCGGGAGCTTTGGCTGCTCCCCTGGTGGAGGTCGTCATCGTTCGGCGCCTTCCGTCGTGATGGATGAGTTCATGTGGTTGATCGCCTCGACCCAGGCGGCGTGCTCGGCCGCGCGGTCGGAGCGGAATCCGGAGTCGATCAGCTTGTCGCCGTGCGCCCATGTGACGACGAGCAGACCGCCCTCGGTGAGTACCTTGCCCGCGATTCCCTTGTCGAGGCGGGCGCCGCGCAGCTGCGCGGCCGGTACGAAGAAGTCGTTGGCCCCCGGACGGACCACGTCGAGGCCCGCGTCGGTGAGCGTGAGCTCGACCCGGCTGCGCAGGCCCAGACCGTGGGCGACGATCCGGTCGAGCCATTGCCCGGCGGTGGTGGACCCGTGGTACCGGCCGGTCAGGGCCAGCCGGTGCTCGGGGAGACCGCTCGGGGCGGCGGGCAGCTCCGGCAGATCGCTCTGCAGGGCGCCGCGCCATTTCCAGCCCTGCCGCATCAGCCAGTACACGAACGCGATGAAGACGAGCAGACCGACGACCCACGAGATGCGGGCGCCCCAGTCCGTCACCTCCGCCGACTGTCGTTCGGCGGCCTCGGCGGCCAGTTGGATTACTGCAGGTGTCACGCCAGCGTCCCGTCCACGACCGTTGCCCGGCCCCGCAGGAAGGTGTGAGTGACGCGTCCCGGCAGCTCGCGGCCCTCGTAGGGCGTGTTGCGGCTGCGGGAAGCGAACTGTGCGGGGTCCACGACACCACGGTACGAGGTGTCGACCAGGGTCAGGTTCGCGGGTTCACCCACCGAGACGGGACGGCCGTGGTTGTCCAGGCCGCCGATCCGGGCCGGGGCGAAGGACATCCGCTCGGCGACGCCCGCCCAGTCGAGCAGTCCGGTCTCGACCATCGTCTGCTGGACGACGGAGAGCGCGGTCTCCAGGCCCACCATGCCCATGGCGGCCGCGGCCCACTCGCAGTCCTTGTCCTCGTGCGGGTGCGGGGCGTGGTCGGTGGCGACGATGTCGATCGTGCCGTCGGCGAGCGCCTCGCGCAGGGCCGTCACGTCGCGCTCGGTGCGCAGCGGCGGGTTGACCTTGTACACCGCGTTGTACGAGCGGACGAGCTCGTCGGTGAGGAGGAGGTGGTGCGGGGTGACCTCGGCGGTGACGTCGATGCCGCGGGACTTGGCCCAGCGGACGATCTCGACGGAGCCGGCGGTGGAGAGGTGGCAGATGTGCACGCGGGAGCCGACGTGCTCGGCGAGGAGCACGTCGCGGGCGATGATCGACTCCTCGGCCACGGCGGGCCAGCCGCCGAGGCCGAGCTCGGCGGAGACGATGCCCTCGTTCATCTGGGCGCCCTCGGTCAGGCGGGGCTCCTGGGCGTGCTGGGCGACGACGCCGCCGAAGGCCTTCACGTACTCCAGGGCGCGGCGCATGATCACGGCGTCGTCGACGCACTTGCCGTCGTCGGAGAAGACGGTGACGCGGGCGGCGGAGTCGTGCATCGCGCCGAGTTCGGAGAGCTGCTTGCCCTCCAGGCCGACGGTGACGGCGCCGATGGGCTGCACGTCGCAGTAGCCGGATTCCTTGCCCAGGCGCCAGACCTGCTCGACGACGCCGGCGGTGTCGGCGACCGGGAAGGTGTTCGCCATGGCGAACACGGCGGTGTAGCCGCCGGAGGCGGCGGCGCGGGTGCCGGTCAGGACGGTCTCGGAGTCCTCGCGGCCGGGCTCGCGCAGGTGGGTGTGCAGGTCGACGAGGCCGGGGAGGAGCGTCTGGCCGGCGGCCTCGATGACGGTCGCGCCCTCGGCGTCCAGGCCCGTGCCCACGGCGGCGATGGTCTCGCCGTCGATCAGGACGTCCTGCGCCTCGCCGCCGAGTACCTTCGCGCCACGGATCAGGATCTTGCTCATGGTTACTTGCTCTCCTCGGTGCGCGCGGCGGCGGGGGTGGTGGTGACGGCGGGCTCGGAGCCTCCGAGCAGCAGGTACAGGACGGCCATCCGGGTGGAGACGCCGTTGGCGACCTGCTCGACGGCCGTGCAGCGGTCGGAGTCGGCGACCTCGGCGGTGATCTCCATGCCGCGGTTCATCGGGCCGGGGTGCATCACGATGGCGTGCTCGGGCATCTTCGCCATGCGGTCGCCGTCGAGCCCGTACCGGCGGGAGTACTCGCGCTCGGTCGGGAAGAAGGCGGCGTTCATGCGTTCGCGCTGCACACGCAGCATCATCACCGCATCGGACTTCGGCAGCACCTCGTCGAGGTTGTACGAGACCTCGCAGGGCCAGCTCTCGACGCCGATCGGGACCAGCGTGGGCGGGGCCACCACGGTGACCTCGGCGCCCAGGGTGTGCAGGAGCTGCACGTTGGAGCGGGCCACCCGGCTGTGCAGGACGTCGCCGACGATGGTGATGCGGCGGCCGCCGAGGTCCTTGCCGAGGCCGGCGTCGCGGCCGACGAGGCGGCGGCGCATGGTGAAGGCGTCCAGCAGGGCCTGGGTGGGGTGCTCGTGGGTGCCGTCGCCGGCGTTGACGACGGCGGAGTCGATCCATCCGGAGGTCGCGAGCCGGTAGGGGGCGCCGGAGGCGTGGTGGCGGATGACGACCGCGTCGGCGCCCATGGCCTCCAGGGTCAGCGCGGTGTCCTTCAGGGATTCGCCCTTGGAAACGGAGGAGCCCTTGGCGGAGAAGTTGATGACGTCGGCGGAGAGCCGCTTGGCGGCCGCCTCGAAGGAGATCCGGGTGCGGGTCGAGTCCTCGAAGAAGAGGTTGACGACCGTGAGCCCGCGCAGGGTGGGCAGCTTCTTGATCGGCCGGTCCGCCACGCGGGCCATTTCCTCGGCGGTGTCGAGGATCAGGACGGCGTCGTCGCGGGTGAGGTCGGCGGCCGAGATGAGGTGGCGCTTCATCTGGATGGCTCCGTAAGTCGGGGAGGGCAGGCTGAGGGTGCCCGGTACGGCGGGCAGGGCGGTGCTGGGCAGACGTCGCCGCGGTCCCCGCGCGGGGGCCGGGCGCGCGGCGGGCTAGAGCCCTGCTGCCTGGACGGTCCGCTGGCCGAGCAGTACGGCGTCGCGGCCGTCCTCCTCCTGGAGCTGGACCTTCACGGTCTCCCGGAGCGAGGTCGGGAGGTTCTTGCCGACGTAGTCGGCGCGGATCGGCAGTTCGCGGTGGCCCCGGTCGACGAGGACCGCGAGCTGCACGGCGCGGGGGCGGCCGATGTCGCCGAGCGCGTCGAGGGCGGCGCGGATGGTGCGGCCGGAGAAGAGCACGTCGTCGACGAGGACCACGAGGCGGCCGTCGATGTCGTCGCCGGGGATCTCGGTGCGGCCGATCGCGCGGGCGGGCTTCATGCGCAGGTCGTCGCGGTACATGGTGATGTCGAGGGAGCCGACGGGGATCTTCGTGCCGGTGATCTCTTCGAGCTTGGCGGCCAGCCGGCGGGCGAGGTAGACACCGCGGGTGGGAATGCCGAGGAGCACCACGTCGTCGGCGCCCTTGGCGCGTTCGACGATCTCGTGGGCGATGCGGGTGAGGACCCGCGCGATGTCCTGCGCTTCGAGTACGGGGCGCATGTCATCGGTGCTGTGCTGCTGGGTGTCCATGGATGGACCTCCTTCTCCGCCTCACGGGACGGACCTTAAAGGACGTCTGATGTACGCCGTCCACGGTAGCAGGGGCGATCGCGCGGCCCGCAAGGGGGGCGGCCTGGAACCCCTCTCGCGGGGCGATCAAGACCATTCGGCTTGACGCATCCAAGTAACGCTGCGTAACCTCACAGTGAGTTACCAGCCGCGCGGCTGAACCGCATGCAGTCCATGTAGTCACAGCGTCACAGCGTCCGGGAGCGTTATGTCCAGCGAATACGCCAAACAGCTCGGGGCCAAGCTCCGCGCCATCCGCACCCAGCAGGGCCTTTCCCTCCACGGTGTCGAGGAGAAGTCCCAGGGCCGTTGGAAGGCCGTGGTGGTCGGTTCTTACGAGCGCGGAGACCGCGCCGTGACCGTCCAGCGCCTTGCCGAGCTGGCGGACTTCTACGGGGTTCCGGTGCAGGAGCTGCTGCCGGGTACGACCCCCGGCGGAGCGGCCGAGCCGCCGCCGAAGCTGCGCCTCGACCTGGAGCGCCTGGCGGGCGTACCCGCCGAGAAGGCCGGCCCCCTCCAGCGTTATGCGGCCACGATCCAGAGCCAGCGCGGGGACTACAACGGCAAGGTGCTGTCGATCCGCCAGGACGACCTGCGCACCCTGGCCGTGATCTACGACCAGTCGCCCTCGGTCCTGACCGAGCAGCTCATCAGCTGGGGCGTGCTGGATGCGGACGCGCGCCGCGCCGTTGCCCACGAGGACATCTAGTCCCAGCAGCAGGACCAGCAGAAACGTTACCGGCGGGTGCCGGGAGGCCTGAGAGGGCTTCCCGGCACCCGCCGGTTTCTTCGTGGGCGGCGCGGGTGGATGCCGGCTCCATACGGAAGGGCCCGCAGCTCGTGCGCTGCGGGCCCTTCCGTATGGCGTGGTACCGGTGACTGGCGGCGCGGTCAGCTCTCGCTGCGGCGCAGGCTCGGCTTCAGGTCCTTGAAACGGGCCAGCAGCCCGTTCACGAACGAGGGCGACTCGTCCGTGGAGAACTCCTTGGCCAGCTGGACGGCCTCGTCGATGGCCACGGCGTCCGGGGTGTCGTCCACCCAGATCAGCTCGTAGGCACCGAGGCGCACGATGTTCCGGTCCACGACCGGCATGCGGTCGAGGTCCCAGTCCACGGCGTACGTGATGATCAGATCATCGATGCGGTTCACCTTGTCGGCGTAACCCTCGACGAGATCCATCGTGAAGGCGCTGACCGGCGGCTGCCGGTCGTCCGACCGCGCGTGGCGGATCCAGTCCGCGAGGACGTCGCGCACGGGCACCCCGCGCTGGTCGGCCTCGAACAGGATCTGGAAAGCGCGCTTGCGCGCGTTGCTCCGGGCAGCCACGGTTAGCTGTTCACCCGGCCGAGGTAGTCGCTGGTGCGGGTGTCGACCTTGACCTTCTCGCCGGTGTTGACGAAGAGCGGGACCTGGATCTCGTGACCGGTCTCCAGCTTGGCCGGCTTCGTGCCACCGGTGGAGCGGTCGCCCTGGACGCCCGGGTCGGTGTGCTCGATGACGAGCTCGACGGCGGCCGGGAGCTCGACGTAGAGCACCTCGCCCTCGTGCTGGGCGACGGAGGCGGTGAAGCCCTCGATGAGGAAGTTGGCGGCGTCGCCGACAGCCTTCTTGCTGACCATCAGCTGGTCGAAGGTCTGCATGTCCATGAACACGAAGTACTCGCCGTCCATGTACGAGAACTGCATGTCACGGCGGTCGATGGTGGCCGTCTCGACCTTCGTGCCGGCGTTGAACGTCTTGTCGACGACCTTGCCGGAGAGCACGTGCTTGAGCTTGGTGCGCACGAAGGCCGGGCCCTTGCCGGGCTTGACGTGCTGGAACTCGACGACGGACCAGAGCTGGTCACCGTCGAGCTTGAGCACCATGCCGTTCTTGAGGTCGTTCGTGGAAGCCACGGTTGCGGAATCTCCTGCACTGGAAGACCACGGATGCGCGCACGGCCCGGTGTTGCGGGCTAGAGCGCGAGCAGCTCCTTGGTCGTAATGGTGAGTAGCTCGGGACCGCCGTCCGCCTCGGGGCGTACGACGAGCGTGTCATCGATCCGGACACCTCCCCGGCCGGGGAGGTGAACCCCCGGTTCGACGGTGACCGGCACGCAAGCGTCCAGTTTACCCATTGCCGTAGGTGCAAGCTGCGGGTCCTCGTCGATTTCGAGTCCGACACCATGTCCGGTCCACGGGGAGAGGGCTTCACCGTGCCCCGCGGAGTCCAGTACGGAGCGCGCCGCGTGGTCGACCTCGCGGTACGCGGCACCCGGTACGAGCGCCTCGCGGCCGGCCCGCTGAGCCGCGAAAACAAGATCGTAGAGCTCGATCTGCCAGTCGGCCGGGCTGGTGCCGATGACGAAGGTACGCCCGATCTCACAGCGGTAGCCGCGGTAGTTGGCGCCGAGGCAGACGGTGAGGAAGTCCCCCTCCTCGACCCGGCGGTCGGAAGGCCGGTGCCGGGAGCGGCCGGAGTTCGGGCCGGTGCCGACGGAGGTCGGGAAGGCGGGGCCGTCGGCGCCGTGGTCGACGAGACGGCGCTCCAGCTCCAGCGCGAGGTGCCGTTCCGTCCGGCCGACGAGGATCGACTCCAGCAGCTCGCCGAGGGCCTGGTCGGCGATCTCGGCGGCGATGCGGAGGCAGGAGATCTCCTCCTCGTCCTTGACGAGGCGCTGCTGCTCGACCGAGAGGCCGAGGTCGGCCAGGCGGAGCCCCGGCGCGACGGAGCGGAGGGCGCGGTGACGGGCGACCGTGAGGTGGTGCTCCTCGACGGCGAGGGAGTCGGCCCGTACGACGGCGGCCATGTCTCCGGCGGCGACGGCGGGATCCGCGCCGGGGGCGGAGAGCACCGACACCCGCAGGTGCTCGTCGAGGCGGCCCTCGTCGGCCTCGCCGGTGGGGGTGTGGGAGCAGAACAGCATGTCGTCGGAGGGCCCGACCAGCAGCGCGGCACCGGGCGGGGACGCCCCGGCGAGGTACCGGACGTTCGCCGGCCGCGTGATCAGCGCGGCGGCGTTGCCCGCTGCGGCACAACGGTCGCGAAGCAGGCCCCTGCGGGTCGCGTACACGTCTGACATGACTCCGAGCCTACGAGCGCCTCGCCCATCCGGCCTGACGAGCGCCGCCGTCCGATGCCCCACGCCTGTCCGGCGCCCGGCACATCCAGCCCCGCCGGCGGGCACATCCAGCCCCGGCGGCGGGCACATCCGGCCCGGCGCCCGGCACATCCAGCCTCGGCGGCGGGCACAACCAACCTCGCCGGCGTTTGAGGCGCCGGTCGGGGCGGAGCCCGGTGCCCGGCACATTCAGCCTCGCCGGCGTTTGAGGCGCGGGTCCGGGCGGAGCCCGGTGCCCGGCGGAGCCGGGTTTCCTGGGGCTCCGCCCCAGACCCCGCGCCTCAAACGCCGACGAGGCTGAGATTGCCCCGGCAGGGCTGAGATTGCCCGGCGGGGCTGGAACGTGCCGCCCGGACTGGGAGGGACCGCGTAACAGCCGGAGAGGCTAGAAGGCGGGAGCCGTGATGGCGCGCGCCAGGGTCTCGTCGAGGGCCCGGGCCGTCGCTTCGACGTCGAGGTGCGAGTTGTCGATGATCGGCAGGCCAGAGCCGTACCAGCCCGCCATGCGGCCGTGGATCCGCGCGACTTCCTCGTCGGACAGCCGCCGGTTCCCGGACCGCTCCGCGTTCCGCTCCAGGACGATCTCCAGCCCCGGCAACAGCACGACCGGCAGCAGGTGCGGGCCCACGTGCCGTTTCCAGCCGCCCAGGCCCACCACCGGCCGGTCCGGGAAGACCGCGTCGTCGAGGATGCAGGAGATCCCGTTGGCGAGGTAGTTGCGGGCGGCGAACCCGCAGGTGCGGCGGGCGAGGCGGTACTGCGCCTCGGAGTGGTCGTTCCAGCCCGCCTGCGGGTCCGCGAAGCCGGAGCAGACCCACTCCCGGACGTCGTCCAGGCTCACGTGCGCGGTCGGGACCGGCCGGGTGCTGGCCCAGTGCCGGGCCACGGTGGTCTTCCCCGCGCCGGCCGGGCCGATCAGCAGCACCGCGAGCGTCGCCCCGCCGGTACCCGGCGCCACGGGCGCCACCGGCGGCAGCGGGATGTGCCCCGTCGGCTCCTGCCCGGGGACCGGAAACGGAACCGGGATCGGCGCCGGCGGCGGTGTCGGCCACCCCTGCGCCGGCGGTATCGGCGGCTGCGGCGGGGGCGTCACCGGAGGCTGCTGTCCGGGCTGCTGCCCCCAGCCCGCTCCCCCGTCCCCGACTTCTTGCTGCATCCGCTGCCACTCCGTCTCGTTCCAGGTACTGATGCGAGAACGTTATATGACCGCGCGCCCCCCGACCGCCCACCGGCGGCCGGGGGGCGTCGTCAGGCGGAGACTTTCTCCGCCAGCGCGCGCAGCGCCAGCCGGTACGAGCCGAGGCCGAACCCGGCCACCGTCCCGGTCGCCACCGCGGCGATGACCGAGGTGTGCCGGAACTCCTCGCGGGCGTACGGGTTCGAGATGTGCACCTCGATCAGCGGCGCGGTGCGCTGCGCCGCCGCGTCCCGCATGGCGTACGAGTAGTGCGTGAACGCGCCCGGGTTGATCACGACCGGGATCTTGCCGTCCGCCGCCTCGTGCAGCCACCGGACCAGCTCGCCCTCGTCGTTGGTCTCGCGGACCTCGACGTCGAAGCCGAGCTCCTCGCCCAGCGTGCGGCAGCTCTCCACCAGCCCCGCGTACGAGGTGGCCCCGTAGACGTCGGGCTCGCGGGACCCGAGCCGGCCCAGGTTCGGGCCGTTCAGGACGAGGACCCTGCGGCTCACGCCGACACCTCGCCGTACGCGGCGATCAGGTGCGCCGGGTCCGGGCCCTCCAGGACGGTGGGCTTGCCCAGGCCGTCCAGGACGATGAAGCGCAGCAGGTTGCCCCGGGACTTCTTGTCGACCTGCATGGTCTGGAGCAGCTTGGGCCACTGGTCGCCGCGGTAGGTCAGCGGCAGCCCGACGGCGGCGAGGATCTCGCGGTGGCGGTCGGCGGTCGCGTCGTCGAGCCGGCCGGCCAGCCGGCCGAGTTCGGCGGCGAAGACCATGCCGACGGAGACGGCCGCGCCGTGCCGCCACTTGTAGCGCTCGTTCTTCTCGATGGCGTGCGCGAGGGTGTGGCCGTAGTTGAGGACCTCGCGCAGGCCCGACTCCTTGAGGTCGCTGGAGACCACGTCGGCCTTGACCCGGATGGACCGCACGATCAGCTCGGCCGTGTGCGGGCCCTCGGGCGTACGGGCCGCCGCCGGGTCGGCCTCGATCAGGTCGAGGATCTCCGGGTCGGCGATGAAGCCCGCCTTGATGATCTCGGCGAGGCCGCTGACGTAGTCGTTGACCGGCAGCGAGTCGAGGGCCGCGAGGTCGCAGAGCACCCCGGCCGGAGGGTGGAAGGCGCCGACGAGGTTCTTGCCCTCGGCGGTGTTGATGCCGGTCTTCCCGCCGACCGCCGCGTCCACCATGGCCAGCACGGTCGTCGGGACCGCGATCCAGCGCACCCCGCGCAGCCAGGACGCCGCGACGAAGCCCGCCAGGTCGGTGGTCGCCCCGCCGCCCACGCCGACGATCACATCGGTACGGGTGAACCCGGACTGCCCGAGCGCCTTCCAGCAGTACGCCGCGACCTCGATGGTCTTGGCTTCCTCGGCGTTCGGCACCTGGATGGCCACGGCCTCGTAGCCCTGGTCGGCCAGGTCGTCCCGCAGCGCCTCACCGGTCGAGGCCAGCGCCTCGGGGTGGATCACGGCGACCCGCTGGGCCTTCGTACCGATCAGGCTGCCCAGCTCGCCGAGCAGCTGCCGGCCGACCAGCACGTCGTACGCCTCGTGTCCGGCGCTCGCGCCGACCTGGATGCGCGTCACCTGGTCTGTCATACGTCCTTCAACTCCAGAGCGTCGAGGACCGCCTGGGCGACCTCTTCGGGGGTGCGGTCGTCGGTGGCCACCACGACGCGCGCGACTTCGGTGTACAGGTGGCGGCGGGCCTCCATCAGCTCGCGCCACTGGCGGCGCGGGTTGACGGCGAGCAGCGGGCGCGCGGCGCCCAGGCCGACGCGCCGGACGGCTTCCTCGACGTCCATCGACAGGTACGCGACGGGCAGCCCGGCGAGCAGCTCGCGCGTGCCCCCGTCGAGGACGGCGCCGCCGCCGAGGGAGAGCACTCCGGTGTGCTCGGCGACGGCGGCCGCGACGGCCCGGCGCTCCAGCTCACGGAAGTGCGGCTCGCCCTCGTCGATGAAGAGGTCGGAGATCTCCCGGCCGGTGGCCGCGACGATGTCGGCGTCGGTGTCCCGGTAGGGGGCGCCGAGCCGTTCGGCGAGGAGTTCTCCCACCGTGGACTTGCCGGACCCCATGGGGCCGACCAGGACGATCTGCGGGCCGTGGCTCACCGGATGCGCAGGTGTTCGAGGTAGGACCGGACGTTGCGGCGGGTCTCCTCGACCGAGTCGCCGCCGAACTTCTCGACGACGGCGTCGGCCAGTACGAGGGCGACCATGGCCTCGGCGACGATGCCGGCGGCCGGGACGGCGCAGACGTCGGAGCGCTGGTGGTGGGCCACCGTCGCCTCGCCGGTCGCCACGTCCACGGTCGCGAGCGCACGGGGCACGGTCGCGATCGGCTTCATCGCGGCGCGCACGCGCAGCAGTTCACCGGTGGTCAGGCCGCCCTCGGTGCCGCCGGAGCGGCCGGAGGTCCGCTTGAGGCCCTCGGGGGTGGAGACGATCTCGTCGTGCGCCTGCGAGCCGGGGACGCGGGCCAGCTCGAAGCCGTCGCCGACCTCGACGCCCTTGATCGCCTGGATGCCCATGAGGGCGGCCGCGAGGCGCGCGTCGAGACGACGGTCCCAGTGGACGTGCGAGCCGAGGCCGACCGGAACGCCGTAGGCGAGGACCTCGACCACACCGCCGAGGGTGTCGCCGTCCTTGTGGGCCTGGTCGATCTCCGCGACCATCGCCTTCGACGCGTCGGCGTCGAGGCAGCGCACCGGGTCGGCGTCGAGCTTGTCGACGTCGGCGGGGGTCGGGTAGACGCCGTACGGGGCCTTCGCGGCGGCCAGTTCGACCACGTGCGAGACGATCTCGATGCCCGCGACCTCCTTGATGAAGGAGCGGGCGATGGCGCCGAGGGCGACGCGCGCGGCCGTTTCACGGGCGCTGGCGCGCTCCAGGATCGGGCGGGCCTCGTCGAAGCCGTACTTCTGCATCCCGGCGAGGTCGGCGTGCCCGGGCCGCGGGCGCGTCAGCGGGGCGTTGCGGCCGGTGTCCTTGAGCAGCGAGGGGTCGACCGGGTCGGCCGACATGACGGTCTCCCACTTCGGCCACTCGGTGTTGCCGATCATGACCGCGACCGGGGAGCCCTGGGACAGGCCGTGGCGGACACCGCCGAGGAAGGTGATCTCGTCCTGCTCGAACTTCATCCGGGCACCGCGGCCATAGCCGAGCCGGCGCCGGGCCAGGTGGTCAGCCACCAGCTCGGTGGTGACCGGGACGCCGGCGGGAAGGCCCTCCAGCGTCGCCACCAGCGCCGGTCCGTGGGACTCTCCGGCGGTCAGCCAACGCAACCTGCTCAACGATGCTCCTCATGCTCGCGCCTGGCTACTGCGACGGCGCGACCGGGTGCGCGGCCCGGACCCGCCGTACTTGATCCTCCCATGTCCGGCGGCCGGGACCGCGCTCCGGTCCAGCTATCGGACGGTGGACCGGCGCCCCCGCAGCCACTTCCCGGCCTCCCAGAGCACCGCGAAGGCCAGCAGTCCCCCGATGGTCCACTTCGCCCAGCCGGGCACCGCGTCTCTGACCAGGACCCCGATGAAACGGAACACCCCGCCCGCGATGTCCCACCGCCCGGCCAGTATCTGGCTCGATTCCGCCGTCTCCACGCCGTCCCCCCTCGCTCCCGAACACGTGGGTGAGAAGCCTAACGGGAGCGGAGCGCGGCCTCTCCCGCCGCACGCATGGCGGCCAGCGGCGCCCGGGGCCGCCCGGTCATCCGCTCGACCTGGAGGACGGCCTGGTGGACGAGGAGGTCCAGGCCGCCGATGAGCTTGCCGCCGCGCTCGGACCAGGCCGCCGCGAGGGCCGTCGGCCAGGGGTCGTACAGGACGTCGAACAGGGTCCCCGCGCCGTCCGGTACGGAAGCGGCCAGGGCGTCCGTGGTCCCGGCCGGGGTGGTCGCGATCACCAGCGGCTCGGCCAGCGCCTCGGCCGCCAGCGACCAGTCGGCGGTACGGACGGGCACGCCGAGGCGCTCGCCCCACTGCCGCATCTCGTCGGCGCGGGCGCGCGAGCGGACGTACGCCGTGACCTCGCCGGTGCAGATCCGCGAGAGCGCGGCCAGCGCCGAGGAGGCGGTGGCGCCCGCGCCGAGGATGGCGGCGGACGGCACCTTCTCCACGCCGCGCTCGTGCAGCGCGGAGACGATCCCGGGGATGTCGGTGTTGTCGCCGAGACGGCGGCCGTCCTCGGTGAAGACGACCGTGTTGACGGCCTCGACCGAGGCGGCGGTGTCACTGATGCCGTCGAGCAGCGGGATGATCGCCCGCTTGAGCGGCATCGTCAGGGACAGCCCGGCCCACTCGGCGCCGAGGCCCGCCATGAACTCCGGGAGCGCGGCCTCGTCGATCTCGAACCGGTCGTACGACCAGTCGGCGAGGCCGAGCTCCTGGTAGGCGGCGCGGTGCAGCACCGGTGAGAGGGAGTGCTCGATGGGCGAACCCAGCACCGCGGCCCTTATGTGTGACATGTACCGCTACCCGCCGTTCTTCTGCTTCTGCCGCGCCTGGAACTCGGCGACGAGCTTGAGGTGCTCGTCGTAGGTCTTGGTGAAGGTCGTCTTGTTGCCGTCGACCGACACGAAGAACATCCAACCGCCGTGGTCCGGGCTGAGCGTAGCCGTCAGCGCGTCCATGCCCGGGTTCCCGATCGGACCGGCGGGCAGACCCTTGATGAAGTGCGTGTTGTAGGGGCTGTTGAACGCCTGGGCTTCCTTGAGGTTGAAGTTGATCTCGCTCTGGCCCTTGGCGTAGTTGTACGTCGAGTCGAACTCGATCTTCTGGTTGGTGACGTCGTTGGTCTTCTTGAGGCGGTTGTAGACCACCTCGGACATCTTCCGGAAGTCGTCGTGGTTCTTGCCCTCGGCGTTGACGAGGCTGGCGACCGTGACCACCTGGAGCGGATTCTCCAGGCCCAGCTCCTTGGCCTTGCCCTCGACGCCCAGCTCCGCGTACTTGTCGCTGGCGTTCTTGACCATCTGCTTGAGCAGGGACTGGGGGGTGCTCGACTTGGTGAGGTCGTAGCGCGCCGGGTACAGGAAGCCTTCGAGGGGGTCCATGATCTTCGGGTTGTTGTTCGCCCAGGCCGGCAGGCCGAGGTTCTTGACCTCCCGCTGGGCGACCTCGGCGGTCGTGCCCTGGGGCTGGCCGAGCTTCCTGTCGATCGCCTCGTACACCGTGGCGTTGCGCATGCCCTCGGCGATGGTGATGACGTTCAGCTTGCTGGGGTCGGTCATCAGCTCGACGGCGGCCGCGGCCGACATCTTCTTCTTGAGCGGGTAGACGCCCGGCTGGATGGCCTTGCCCTTGGGGTGGAGGCCGGCGGCGTTGACGAACGCCTGGGCGCTGGCGACGACCCCGTTCTCCTGGAGGATCGTGCCCATCTTGAAGAGGCCCGTGCCCGGGGGGATCTCCACGTCCACGGTCTCGTCGAGGCCGGCGCCCGCGAAGTCCGCGGGGGCGCCGAAGCGCGCCTTGAGGTAGGTGTAGCCGTAGTACCCGCCGCCGCCGACCACGCCGACGATCACCACGGCGGCGATCAGGCAGGCCATGCCGCTGCGCTTCTTGGGCTTGTCCCCGCCCTTGCCCTTCGAACGGCCCGGGCGGCGGCCGCCGCCGCCCGCCCCGTCGGGCTCGTCGTCGTCCTCGTCGCGGTCGGCGAAGAAGGAGCCGGGCTCCTCCTCGTCCTTCGCCTCCTCGGCGTCCTCCTGCCACTCCTCGGCCTCCGGTTCCGGCGCCAGGTGGCGCTGGTTCGGGGGCTGCGGCGGCGGATAGGCCTCGGGGGTGCTGTACAGGTCGGGGGCCTCGCCCGTGTAGCCGCCGACGGGCTGCTGGGTGTACGGGTCGACCGCCACGTAGGGATCGGCCGGCGTGGTGACCTGCGGGCTCTGGCCGGTGTCCCAGACCTGGCCGGCGTACGTCGGCTGCTGGTGCTGCTGCGGCTGCTGGTGCTGCTGCGGCTGCTGCTGGTGCTGCTGCTGGTACTGGGGTTCCTGGTACTGCTGCGGGGCATAGCCCTGCTGCTGCCCGGGGTACTGCTGCTGCGGCTGCTGCGGATACGGCTGGTGCTGCGGCTGCTGGGCGTACGGATCGTGCGGGACCTGCTGCGGCTGCGGGTACGACGGCTGCTGCTGGTACTGAGGCTCCTGGTACCGCGGCTCCTGCGGATACCGCTGCTGCGGGTCACCGGCCTGGGGCATCTGACCCTGCTGGGTCTCGTGCCCGTTCCACCCCTGGTCGCCGTACAGCGGGTCCTCGGGGTGCCACGGTTCGGAGCCGCGGCCCCGGCCATACTCAGTCATCGATCCCCTAGCGCCGCGAGACGAAGGCCACGGTTGCGTTCTTCCGCGACACCCGGTACCGCCTCTTTGGTGGTGGGCGACGGCTGTTCGAATGCCGTCTCATCGCGCGGAACGTTACCGTATCGCGATCAGACAACCACTTCGACGCACTCGCCGGGCGGATTACCTGATACCCGTTCGGTCTCAAGAGCGTTCTGAAGGATCACCACGGCGGCGGCCTGGTCGATGACCGACCGCCCCTTCTTGGCGTTCTTCCCCGACGCACGCAGCCCCTGGGCGGCGGTGACCGTGGTCATCCGCTCGTCCACGAGCCGGACCGTCACCGGCTTGATGCCCTTGGCGAGTTCACCCGCGAAGGCACGGACCTTGGCCGCTGCCGGCCCCTCCCGCCCGCTGAGCGAGCGGGGGAGGCCGACCACGACTTCGAGGGGCTCGTACTCCTCGACGAGCTGCCGCAGCCGCCGGTGGGCGAACGGGACGTCCCGGCCCGGCACGGTTTCCACCGGTGTGGCGAGGACCCCGTCGGGGTCGCAGGAAGCGACCCCGATCCGGGCGTCCCCGACGTCGATGGCGAGCCGGCGGCCACGGCGCAGAGTCATCGTCAGACCGTCTCGACGACGAGGCGCTCGACCGCGGCGATGGCCTCGGGGACGGCGGCCGGGTTCTGGCCACCGCCCTGGGCCACGTCCGGCTTGCCGCCACCGCCGCCACCGAGGGTCTTGGCGGCGGTACGGACCAGGTCGCCGGCCTTGAGACCGCGCTCGCGGGCGGCCTCGTTGGTGGCGATGACGGTCAGCGGGCGGTCGTTCGCCGTGGTGAACAGGGCCACGACGGCCGGGCGGTCACCCTGGATGCGACCGCGGACGTCGAGGACCAGCTTGCGCAGGTCGTCGGCGCCGGTGCCGTCCGGGACGCTGCCGACGACGAGGGCGACACCACGGATGTCCTGGGCGCCCGCGGCGAGACCGGCGGCGGCCTGGAGGACCTTCTCCGCGCGGAACTTGTCGATCTCCTTCTCGGCGTCCTTCAGCTTGCCGAGCATGGAGGCGATCTTCTCCGGCAGCTCCTCCGGACGTCCCTTGACCAGCTCCTGGAGCTGGGCGACGACCGTGTGCTCCTTGGCGAGGAAGTTGTACGCGTCCACACCGACCAGGGCCTCGACGCGGCGCACGCCGGAGCCGATGGAGGACTCGCCGAGCAGCTTCACCAGACCCAGCTGGGCGGTGTTGCCGACGTGGGTGCCGCCGCACAGCTCCTTGGAGAAGTCGCCGATGGTCACGACGCGCACGCGCTCGCCGTACTTCTCGCCGAACTCGGCGATGGCGCCCTGCTTCTTCGCCTCGTCGATGCTCATGACCTCGGCCGTGACGTCGAGCTCGCGGGAGAGCACGTCGTTGATCTTCTGCTCGACGTCGGTGAGGACCGTGCCGGGGACGGCGTTCGGCGAGCCGAAGTCGAAGCGGAAACGGCCGGGCGAGTTCTCGGAACCGGCCTGGGCGGCCGTCGGGCCGAGGGCGTCGCGCAGCGCCTGGTGCGTCAGGTGCGTGGCCGAGTGGGCGCGGGCGATGGCCCGGCGGCGGTTGATGTCGATGGCGGCGTACGCGGAAGCACCCACCGTCACCTCGCCGACCTGGACGGAGCCCTTGTGCACGGAGACGCCCGGGACCGGCTGCTGGACGTCGCGGACGTTGATGATGGCGCCCGAGTCGAGCTTGATGCGGCCCTGGTCGGCGAGCTGGCCGCCGCCCTCGGCGTAGAAGGGGGTGCGGTCGAGGACGACCTCGACCTCGTCGCCCTCGGAGGCGGCGGGCGCGGAGACGCCGTTGACCAGGAGGCCGACGATGGTGGACTCGCCCTGGGTGGTGGCGTAGCCGGTGAACTCGGTGGCGCCGGAGCCGTCGGCGATCTCCCGGTAGGCGGACATGTCCGCGTGGCCGGTCTTCTTGGCCTTGGCGTCGGCCTTGGCGCGGTCGCGCTGCTCCTGCATCAGGCGGCGGAAGCCGGGCTCGTCCACGGAGAGGCCCTGCTCGGCGGCCATCTCCAGGGTGAGGTCGATCGGGAAGCCCCAGGTGTCGTGGAGCAGGAACGCCTTGTCGCCGGAGAGGACGGTGCCGCCGGCGGCCTTGGTCTCGGTCACGGCGCTGTCGAGGATGTTGGTGCCGCCCTTGACGGCCTTGAGGAAGGCGGCCTCTTCGGCGAGCGCGACCGTCTCGATGCGCTTGCGGTCGGTGACCAGCTCCGGGTACTGCTGCCCCATCGTGTTGATCACGACGTCGACCAGGTCCTGGACCACCGGGCCGGTGGCGCCCATGAGGCGCATGTTGCGGATGGCGCGGCGCATGATGCGGCGCAGCACGTATCCGCGGCCCTCGTTGCCGGGGGTGACGCCGTCGCCGATGAGCATGACGGAGGTGCGGATGTGGTCGGCGACCACGCGCATCGAGACGTCGGTGGCTGTGCTGGCGGCGGAGCCGCCGTAGGGCACGCCGGTAATTTCGGTGGCCTTGTCCATGACCACGCGCAGGGTGTCGGTCTCGTACATGTTCTGCACGCCCTGCAGGATCATCGCGAGGCGTTCGAGGCCGAGACCGGTGTCGATGTTCTTCGACGGCAGGTCACCGAGGATCGGGAAGTCTTCCTTCCCGTCGCCGGCGCCGCGCTCGTACTGCATGAAGACCAGGTTCCAGATCTCCACGTAGCGCTCGTCGTTGACGGCCGGGCCGCCCTCGACGCCGAAGTCGGGGCCGCGGTCGTAGTTGATCTCGGAGCACGGGCCGCAGGGGCCGGGGACGCCCATGGACCAGAAGTTGTCCTTCTTGCCCAGGCGCTGGATGCGCTCGGCGGGAACGCCGATCTTCTCGCGCCAGATCGTCTCGGCCTCGTCGTCGTCGAGGTAGACGGTGATCCAGAGCTTCTCGGGCTCAAGGCCGTAGCCGCCGTCCGCCACGGAGCCGGTGAGCAGCTCCCAGGCGTACTTGATGGCGCCTTCCTTGAAGTAGTCCCCGAAGGAGAAGTTGCCGCACATCTGGAAGAACGTGCCGTGGCGGGTGGTCTTGCCGACCTCTTCGATGTCCGGCGTACGGACGCACTTCTGCACGCTGGTGGCGCGGGGGGCCGGGGGCTTGGTCTCGCCGAGGAAGTACGGCTTGAAGGGGACCATGCCCGCGTTGACCAGCAGCAGAGTCGGGTCGTCCGCGATGAGCGACGCCGAAGGGACAACGGCGTGACCGCGCTCCTCGAAGAAGCTCAGCCAGCGGCGGCGGATTTCAGCCGACTCCATCAGTGGTCCTCATTCCGGTCGTACGAAAACTTCATGTGGGTGGTCTTGTCGTTCTGGATGGCCCGCGTCCGCCTCGGCCCGGGGAGGGCGGTGACGTTGTCGGGCCGGTCTGGGTCCTGGTGGAGTCCCAGTGCGTCGTTCAGCTCGTCCTCGCGCTGCGTCATTCCCGCCTTGACGTCGAGGGCGAAATCCTTGAGGCGGTGACCCGCCTCGACGGCCTTGTCCGCGGCCTGCGCGGCGAGGCTCTCCGGCGTCAGCTTCTTGAGCTGGCGGTTGACCTTGGTGGTGGCCCACACGCCGGCGGCGGCGCCTGCGGTGAACCAGAAGGCTCGGCGGAACATCGGAGGTCTCAGCCCTTCTGCTTCCGGCGCCGGGCGGCCGGCACCGTACGGCCGACGATCACGGTGCGCCGGGTGGTCTTCTGCGGAGCGTCGTCGGTCTTGCCCAGCGCCTTGCGGACTCCGTAGCCGAAGGCCGCGACCTTGACCAGCGGGCCGCCGAAGGCGGAGGCCACGGTGGAGGACAGCGCGGAGGCGTTCGAGGTCACTTCCTGGACGTCGCTCGCGATGGCGTCGACGCGGTCGAGCTGCGTGCGCGCGGAGCGGACGGTCGTGGAGGCGTCGGCCAGCAGCGGGACGGCCTGATCGGTCACGTCGGCCACCAGCTTGGTGGTCGCTTTGAGCACCTGGGCCAGTCTCACCAGCACCACGGCGAGGAAAGAGACCAGGATGGCCCAGAAGACGGCCACGAGGATCCCGGCCACCTCTCCACCGGACACGTTGCACCGCTCCCTGCACATCGATCAGTACGCGAAAAGTCGTCCTCCGACCCTATCGCGCCGGAGATCCGCCGCCGTACCGGAATTCCGGTGCCGGGCTCCTCGCGTTGTACGCGGCGCATCCGGACCAGTACCCTCCGTGTCCCATGCGACAGCGACCCCTTCACACGAACACCCGGGGCAATCTTCCCTCAGAGCTGAGCGGCCTCGTCGGGCGGGGTGGCGAACTGGGCGAGCTGGCGCGGCTGCTGGAGTCCTCGCGGCTGGTCACCGTGACCGGGGTGGGTGGGGTCGGCAAGTCCCGGCTGGTCCTGGCGGCGGCCCGGCGCGTCGCCGAGCGGGCGGCGGGG
Source organism: Streptomyces sp. ADI95-16 (assembly GCF_003721495.1). NCBI lineage: Bacteria > Bacillati > Actinomycetota > Actinomycetes > Kitasatosporales > Streptomycetaceae > Streptomyces > Streptomyces sp. ADI95-16. The sequence continues at coordinate 1,994,148 of NZ_CP033581.1, forward strand.
CCCTCGGACGGCGCGCCGGAGGGGCTGCGGGAGGAGCCGCAGGAACGCTACTTCGACGGCGTGTGGCTGGCCGAACTGGCCTCCGTACGGGAACCGGAGCTGCTGGAGCTGACGCTCGCGGAGGCCCTGGGGCTGACCGACCACACCACCCGCCCGCCCCGGACCGTACTGGCCGAGCACCTGGCCGGGCGGCGGCTGCTGCTGGTCCTGGACGGGTTCGAACAGCTGGTGGAGGAGACCGCCGGGCTGGTACGGGAGCTGCTGGTCCGCTCTCCCGGCCTGCGGGTGCTCGCCGCCGGACGGCGTCCGCTCGCCCTCGACGGGGAGCAGGCGTTCCCGCTGGCCCCGCCGGCCCCGGAGGAGGCCCTGGCCCTGCTGTGCGCGCGGGCGGCGGCCGCCGATCCGGGCTTCACGGTGACGGAGGCCGGCCGGCCGGTGCTGGTCGAGCTCTGCGCCCGGCTGGACGGGCTCCCCCTCGCGCTGGAGCTGGCGGCCGGCCGGCTGCGGGCGCTGTCCCCGGCGCAGCTGCTGGCCCGGCTGGAGGACCGGTTCGCGCTGCTGACGGGCGGAACGCGCGGGGCACTGCCCCGGCACCGGGCGCTGCGCACCGCGATCGGCTGGAGCCACGAGCTGTGCACGGCGCCGGAGCGGCTGCTGTGGGCCCGGCTCTCGGTGTTCGCCGGGCAGTTCGACCTCGACGCCGCCGAATACGTGTGCTCGGGCCCTGACCTGCCGGTGGAGTCGGTGCTGGACCTGGTCGGGGAGCTGCTCGCGCAGTCGCTGCTGTGCCGGGTGGAGACGGGGGCGGGGGTCCGCTACCGGATGCTGGAGACCGTACGGCTCTACGGGGCGGGCTGGCTGGAGTCGCTGGGGGACGCGGCGCGGCTGCGGCGGCGCCACCGGGACTGGTACACGGGACTGGCGACCTGGTGCGAGCTGGACTGGTTCAGCCCGCGCCAGCACGAGGTGGCCGCGCTGATGGAGGCGGAGCTGGCGAACCTGCGGCTCGCGCTGGAGTGCTGCCTGGAGGATCCGGAGGAGGTTCACCTCGGCCAGTACCTGGCGGGGACGCTGTGGTTCTACTGGGCGGGCTGCGGGCGGCTGACCGAGGGCCGGCACTGGCTGGACCGGGCGCTGGAGAACCTCCCGGAGGCGGGGTACGAGGGCTCGCGGCTGAAGGCGCTCTGGGTGCTGGGCTACGTGGCGGCCCTACAGGGCGACTCGGTGGCCTCGATGAGCGCCCTGTACGAGTGCCGGGACGGGGCCGCGCGGACGGAGAACCCGGTCGCGGCGGCGTACGCGGTGCACCGGCTGGGCTGCCTGGCGCTGGTCTCGGACGACATGGCGCGGGCCGGGGAGCTGCTGGGCTCGGCGCTGGAGCGCTACCGGGAAGCCGGGGAGCTGAACAGCAACGTGCTGATGTGCCAGGTCGAGCTGGCCATGGCGCTGGCCTTCCAGGGCGATCTCGCGGGCGCGCTCTCGCTGTGCCGGGAGGTCCGGGACATCTGCGAGGAGCGGGGGGAGCGCTGGACGAAGGCGTACGCCCTGTACGTACTGGCGTACGCGGCCCTGGACGCGGGCGGCACCGGGGAGGCGCGGCGGCTGCTGGCCGAGTGCGTGGCGATCAACCACGTCTTCCGGGACCTGGTGGGGCTGGTGCTGGCGGTGGAGCTGCTCGCGCTGGTCACGGTCACCGAGGGCGAACCGGCCGAGGCGGCGGTGCTCCAGGGCGCGGCGGAGCCGATGTGGGACGGGGTGGGCCTGCGGCTGTTCGGCTCGGGGTACTTCAACGCGCCGCGGCTGATGTGCCAGGAGCGGGCGGGTGAGCTGCTGGGCGCGGAGCGGTACGCGGCCTGTGCCGGGCACGGCCGCGCGCTGGCGCTGGACGAGCTGGTCGAGCGGGCGCTGCGGGGTCCGGAGCCGAGGCCGGTGCCCGCGCTCCCGAGGCCCCGTACGGCGGCCGGGCGGGCGGCGGGGTACCCGGGAAGCAGGAAACCCGCCGGCTCCCCCGAGGGGGAACCGGCGGGCTGACCAGCCAGTGAGGCTACGTCCGCGGATGAATCAGCGGGCGTAGTACTCGACGACGAGCTGCTCGTCGCAGATGACCGGGATTTCCTTGCGGTTCGGGTCGCGGTCCAGGCGGAAGGCCAGGGCCTTCAGGTTGACCTGCAGGTAACGGGGGGTCTCGCCCTCGCCTGCGTAGCCACCCTCACGGGCAACCTGGAACGGAACCTTCTCGCGGCTGCGCTCGCGAACGGTGATGACGTCGTCCGGGCGGACACGGAACGACGGCTTGTCGACCTTGTCACCGTTGACCTCGATGTGGCCGTGAACGACCATCTGGCGGGCCTGGTAGATGGTGCGGGCGATGCCCGAACGCAGAACCAGGGCGTCGAGGCGACGCTCGAGCTCGACGACGAGCGCCTCGCCCGTCTTGCCTTCGGCCTTCTTGGCGCGGTCGTAGGCGCGAGCCATCTGACGCTCAGAGATGTCGTACTGGGCGCGCAGACGCTGCTTCTCGAGCAGACGAACCTTGTAGTCCGAGTTCTGCTTGCGGCCACGGCCGTGCTCGCCCGGCGGGTAGGGGCGGGCCTCGAAGTACTTGACGGCCTTCGGGGTCAGCGCAATGCCGAGGGCACGCGACTTCTTGACCTTGGGTCGCTTCTGGTTCACGTGGAACCTACCTCCATGTAAGTTAGGTGAGGCTTACCTTAGCGAGGAGGACGTAATGTCTCGACCACATGGGATCCCCCTGCCCAGTGCGCGTCGAAGTTCGGGTTCCAACGAAACGGAATCCGCTTTCGACGACGATAAGCAAGGTCAGCCGCGTCCCAGGGAAGGCGTTCGGCAGCTCACCGGAGCCGAACGCGTACGAACCCTCGTAGAGTCCAACGCCTCAGTATCCCTCACGCTGCCGGGTGCTTTCGACCAGGGCGAGTTCGGGACAGGGGTGGTGGCCGCGCGGACCGTCACCCCGGACGGGGACGTGATTCTCCTTGTTCCAGGGGAATCCGCGGCTGCCAGGGCAGCCGCTTACGCCCAGGACGACGACCTCAGGGCCGTGATCGAGATCACGGATGTGGCGCCGGTGTCCGTGCCCCATCGTATCCGAGGCCGCGCGTGGCTGGCCGGGTGGCTGACGCGGGTGCGCGGGGACGACCGCGCGGTGTGCGCGGCGCTGATGGCGGAGCGGCACCCGGTGGGCGAACTGCTCGGAGTGCACGGCGGCGCCTCCTACGTCCTGCTCCGCCTTGAGGTCGGCGAGATCTCGGTGGACGACCTGTGGGGCGCCGACCACGTCGACCCCGAGGACCTGGCGACGGCCGAGCCGGACCCGCTGGTGCACCACGAGACGGAGGTGCTCCAGCACCTGGCGTCCGCGCACGCGGACCGCGTCGCCGACCTGTGCGGGCTGCTCGGATCGCGCGAGGCCGACGGGATGGCGGCGGTACCGCTGGCCCTGGACCGGTTCGGCCTGCGGGTCCGCTTCACGGGCGGCGGCGTCTCGTCGTTCGACGCCCGCTTCGACTTCCCGGACCCGGTGGCCGACGCGTGCGGGCTGCGGCAGGCGATGCGGCGGCTGTTCGCGGCGGCCGGCGAGCGGCCGGAGGACCCGGCGGACGACCCGGCGGACGACAGGGCCGCCGACCGGGCCGCCGACTAGCAGGTGGCCAGCATCGCGCCGAGCGCCGCCTTCTCGGGCGCGGTGACGGACAGCCCGTACCTCGCCTTGATCCCGGTGTAGCGGCGGGCGTACTCGCACCAGTACGTCTTGAGCGGCGGCTTCCACTTGTCGGCGGTCCTGCTGCCCTTGTCCTGGTTGGTCCGTTTGTCGACGGCGAGGAGCACGTCGAGGTCGTTCGCGTACTCCAGCCTGCGCCGCGGCGTCCAGGCGTACGCCCCGGCGCGCCAGGCCGCGCCGAGGGCGACGACGTGGTCGGTCTCGATCTGCGAGGCGCGGCGGTAGGAGTAGGGCAGCCGCTTGCCGGTGTACGGATCGTCCAGCACTCCCGAGACCACGACGCAGCGGTTCCGGTCGCCCTCGCGGAGCTCCTTCAGGTCCCGGCGCAGGACGTCGTCCCGGGTGTCGCAGCCGTTGCGGCCGCCGGTGGCGTCGGTCTCGTCGGACCAGTAGCGGCCGAAGTTCTCGCGCTTGTACGTCTGCCAGTTCCCGCCCCGCTCGACCTTGAGCCCGGCCAGCTGGGCCTCGGCCGCCGCCGCCCCCGGCGGAAACCCGGGCCCGACGAGCGGGAGCGCGCTCCCCCGGGGCGGCCCGGGGTTCCCGTGATGACACCCGCTGATCAGCAGCGCCGCCGCCACGGCGATGAGCGAAGCCCTACGTCCCATGCCAGGACCCTAGGCCCGGGCCCGGCCCTTCCCCGGCCCCCACGCCGCCGGCGGAGCCCGCACCCGCGCCCGGGCCCGGCCCGTCAGGGGTGGTCGGTGCGCAGGCGCTCGCGGACCTTTTCGACGACGTCGGCGTACCGCGCCTCCGCGCCGTACCGCGTCGGCTCGTAGTACCGCTTCCCCTGGATCTCGTCCGGCGCGTACTGCTGCGCGGCGATGCCGCCCGGCACGTCGTGCGGGTACACGTACCCCACCGCGTGTCCCAGCTTGGCCGCTCCCTTGTAGTGCCCGTCCCGCAGGTGGGTCGGCACGGCCCCGGCCAGGCCCGCCCGGACGTCGGCCAGGGCCGCGCCGATCGCGGTCGTCGCAGTGTTCGACTTCGGGGCGAGCGCCAGGGCGATCGTCGCGTGCGACAGGGTCAGAGCCGCCTCGGGGAAGCCGATCATCGCCACCGCCTGCGCCGCCGCGACGGCGATCGGCAGGGCCGTCGGGTCCGCGAGCCCGATGTCCTCACTCGCCGAGATCATCAGGCGCCGCGCGATGAACCGGGGGTCCTCCCCCGCCTCGATCATCCGCGCCAGGTAATGCAGCGCCGCATCCACGTCGGAGCCCCGGATCGACTTGATCAGCGCGCTCGCCACGTCGTAGTGCTGGTCGCCGTCCCGGTCGTAGGTGACCGCCGCCCGGTCGACCGCCTCCTCCAGCGTCTGGAGGGTGATCTCCGCCTCCCCCTTGGCGATCGCCGATCCGGCCCCCGCCTCCAGCGCCGTCAGCGCCCGCCGCGCGTCACCGCCCGCGATCCGCAGCAGGTGCGCCTCCGCGTCCGCCGGCAGGGTCACCGCCCCGCCGAGGCCGCGCTCCTCCTCCAGGGCGCGCCGCATCAGCGCGCTCAGGTCCTCGTCCGTCAGGGATTCCAGCGTGAGCAGCAGCGACCGGGACAGCAGCGGGGAGATGATCGAGAAGTACGGGTTCTCGGTGGTCGCCGCGATCAGCGTGACCCACCGGTTCTCGACGGCCGGCAGCAGCGAGTCCTGCTGGGCCTTGCTGAAGCGGTGGATCTCGTCCAGGAAGAGGACGGTCTCCTTGCCGTACCCGCCGGCCGCCCGCTTCGCGCCCTCGATGACGGCGCGCACCTCTTTCACGCCCGCGGTGATGGCCGAGAGCTCCACGAACCGCTTCTGCGTCGCCTGGCTCACCACGTACGCGAGGGTGGTCTTCCCGATGCCCGGGGGGCCCCAAAGGATCACCGAGGAGGCCCCGGCGGGGCCGCCAGCGCCCTCCCCGACGAGCCGGCGCAGCGGCGATCCGGGCTTCAGCAGGTGTTGCTGGCCGACGACCTCGTCCAGGGTGCGGGGGCGCATCCGGGCGGCGAGCGGTGCGCTCGTGGGGTCCTTCTCCCGGCGTTCTTCGGCGGCGGCGGTGAACAGGTCTGGTTCCACACAGGAAGCCTAAGCGAGCCCACCGACAGCGCGGCCGCGGCTCAGGAGGTCCAGAAGTCCCACCAGCGGGTCAGGATCAGCATGCCGATGATCCCGACGTGCAGGACGGGCAGCACCCAGGTGAACTCGTCGAGGAAGCCGCGCAGCCAGCCGGGGGCCGGCAGCAGCCGCTCCCGCACGTTGTGCGCGGTGACGTACCAGAACATGAAGATCGTGGCGACCCAGGCCAGGCAGCACCACAGGCACAGCGAGTTGATGTTGTACAGGGACTGGTACATGAGCCAGGCGCAGAAGACGACGCCGAAGAGGGTGCCCACGTTCAGGGTCAGCCAGTACCAGGGGCGGAACCGCGCGCCGGCCAGCAGGCTCATGCCGACGCAGATGACGATCCCGTAGGCGACCAGGCCCAGCATCGGGTTCGGGAAACCGAACACGGCCGCCTGGTCGCTCTTCATGATGTTGCCGCAGGAGACGATCGGGTTCAGGCTGCAGCCCGGCGTGAAGTTCGGGTCCTCCAGCAGCTTGAACTTGTCGATCGTGATCACCCAGGCCGCGAGCAGGCCCGCGGCTCCCGTGATCACCAGCAGCAGCGCCAGGGCGCGACTGCCCCCGACGGTCCGCGGGGCGGTCTGCGCCTCAGCACTCTTCGTCGTCATACCGCCCGCTCCACATCTGCCAGGTGATCAAGCCCCGGACATTGTGCCGCACCTGCCTGTGTGCCGGCCGTTCGGTGGACATAAGTACGGGCGGGGCAGGGGACCCGTACGACGGGATCACCCCACCCCGCCCGAAGACGGCCGGTGGCCGGAGCGGATCAGGCCAGCTTGGCCCGCAGCACCTCGGCCACCTCGGCCAGCGCGACCGGGGACTGCTCCCCGGACTCCATGTCCTTCAGCTGGACCACGCCCTCGGCGAGGTCGCGGTCGCCCGCGACGACCGCGAACCGCGCGCCCGACCGGTTGGCGTCCTTCATCGCGCCCTTGAGGCCCTTGCCCCCGTACGAGATGTCCGCCGCGATCCCGCTCTTGCGGAGCTCCGTGACCAGCCCGAACAGCACCGGCTTGGCCTCGCCCAGCGCCACCGCGAACACCGAGGTCGCGGCGGGGATGTCCAGCTCGACGCCCTCGGCCTCAAGGGCCAGGACCGTACGGTCGACACCGAGCGCCCAGCCGACCGACGGGAGCGCCGGTCCGCCGATCATCTCGGAGAGGCCGTCGTAGCGGCCGCCGCCGCCGACCGCCGACTGCGAGCCCAGGCCGTCGTGGACGAACTCGAAGGTGGTGCGGGTGTAGTAGTCCAGCCCGCGCACCAGCTTCTCGTCGTCCTCGAAGGTGACGCCGGCCGCCGTGATCAGCGCCCGCACCTCCTCGTGGTACGCCTTGCACGCGTCGCACAGGTACGCGCGCAGCATGGGCGCACCGGTCAGCTGCTTCTGCACCTCGGGCCGCTTGTCGTCGAGGACGCGCAGCGGGTTGATCTCGGCCCGGCGGACGGTCTCCTCGTCCAGGTCGAGGCCGCGCAGGAACGTCTGCAGCGCCTCCCGGTACACCGGGCGGCACTCCTGGTCGCCCAGCGAGTTCAGCAGGATCCGGAAGTTGCGCAGGCCCAGGGTGCGGTACGCCTGGTCGGCCAGGATGATCAGCTCGGCGTCCAGCGCGGGGTCCTCGGCGCCGATCGCCTCGGCTCCGACCTGCGAGAAGTGGCGGTAGCGGCCCTTCTGCGGGCGCTCGTAGCGGTAGTACGAGCCGGAGTACCAGAGCTTGACCGGCAGGCCGCCGGCCTTGTGCAGGTTGGCCTCCAGCGCCGCGCGCAGCACGGAGGCGGTGCCCTCGGGGCGCAGGGCGAGGTTGGCCCCGCCCTTGGTGGTGAGGGTGTACATCTCCTTCGTCACGATGTCGGTGGACTCGCCGACACCGCGGGCGAACAGGTCGACGTCCTCGAAGCCGGGGGTCTCGACGTACCCGTAGCCGGACAGGCGCAGCGGGCCGGAGATGGCGTCGCGGACGGCCAGGTACTTCGCCGAGTACGGCGGGATGAGGTCGTACGTGCCCTTGGGGGCCTTGAAGGTGCTCACGAAACTCTCGTCACATTCCTCGTCGTGGAGCGGCGGTGCCGTCTCCGAGCCCGGCCGCGACGTCCCGCAGGTACGGGTTGGTCGCGCGCTCGCGGCCGATGGTGGTCTGGGAACCGTGTCCGGACAGCACCACGGTCGAGTCGTCCAGCGGCAGGCACACGCGGGCCAGCGACCGGAGCATCTCGGCGTGGGAGCCGCCGGGCAGGTCGGTGCGTCCGATGGAGCCGGCGAAGAGCAGGTCGCCCGAGAAGAAGACCGACGGGATGTCGGCCGCCTCGGGCATCCTGAAGGTCACCGACCCCTTCGTATGGCCGGGCGCGTGCGCCACCGAGAACTCCATTCCGGCCAATCTCAGGCTGCTGCCGTCGGTCAGCTCGCGGACGTCGTCCGGCTCCCCCACGGTCAGCTCGCCCATGAGGGGCATCCCGATGGAGCGGCCGAGGGCCTTCTCCGGGTCGCTCATCATGTAGCGGTCCGCGGGGTGGATCCAGGCCGGTACGTCGTGTGCTCCGCACACGGGGACCACCGAGGCGACATGATCGATGTGGCCGTGGGTGAGGACGACCGCGACGGGCTTGAGTCGGTGCTTCTTCAGCGTCTCCTCGACACCCTGGGTGGCCTGGTGGCCCGGGTCGATGATGACGCACTCCTCACCGGCGGCGGGGGCGACCACGTAGCAGTTGGTGCCCCAGGCGCCTGCGGGGAACCCGGCAATCAGCACGTTCGTCCTCAATCGTCGTCCGGCGGGAGCCGCGGCTGCGGCCGCGGATCGCAATGTTGCTGTTCAGAGCCTACCGGCGGCGCTCATTACACAGCGAACCCATATACGGTACGGCCTAACCGAGCCCGGACAGCGGTACCAGAGACGCACAAGGAGACGACCCGGTGGTCACGAGCGATCAGCGACGGCGACAGCTCGCCAGGGAGAAGTACGAGCGCCAGCAGAAGCGCCGCGCGGAGGCCCGGCAGAAGGCCCGGCGGCGTACGGCGCTGATCGGCGCGGCCGCGGCCGTGGTGGTCGCGGCGGTCGTCGGCCTCGTCGTGAGCGGCGTCTTCGACTCGGACGGGAAGAAGAAGGCGTCGGAGCCTTCGGGGCCGCCCGCGATGGCGATCGACAAGAGCGCGAAGTACACCCTCGGCCTGACGACGAACTCGGGCGCGATCAAGGTCGCGATGGACGCGGCGAAGACGCCGGAGACGGTGAACTCGTTCAAGTCACTGGCCGACAAGAAGTTCTTCGACGGCACCAAGTGCCACCGCCTGACCACCGACGGCATCTTCGTCCTCCAGTGCGGCGACCCGGAGGGCACCGGCAGCGGTGGCCCCGGCTACACCATCAAGGACGAGAACCTGGACTCGCTGGGCAAGCCGAACGAGACAGGCAAGGTGGTGTACCCGGCGGGCACGGTGGCGATGGCCAACACCGGGCAGCCCAATTCCGGCGGCAGCCAGTTCTTCCTCGTCTACAAGGACACCCAGCTGCCCCCCGGCTACACGCCCTTCGGGACGATGGACGCCGCGGGCCTGAAGGTGGTGGAGGGGATCGCCAAGGCGGGAACGGCCGACGGGGCCACGGACGGCGCCCCGAAGAACGCCGTGACGATCGAGAAGGCCACCGTCGGCAAGGACTGACGGGGCACGGCGCCGCCGGGCCCGGCCGGCCCGCCGCCCGTACGGCGATATTCCGTCGTGCGGGATGCGGACAGCCGGCCCGGCGGTCGCCTATGTTGGCGTTGTGCAGGGCGGGCGCGGCCCGCCCCAGGAAACTGTGGACGATGCCCAGGGGGTGAACCCCTCGCAAGGCATCAGGTGGAGGAGGCGCTGTGAGCAGCGACCCGTGGGGCCGTGTCGACGAGACGGGCACCGTGTACGTGCGTACGGCCGAGGGCGAGCAGGTCGTCGGCTCGTGGCAGGCAGGCACCCCTGAGGAGGCCCTGGCCTACTTCGAGCGCAAGTACGAGGGCCTGGTAGTCGAGATCGGCCTCCTTGAGCGGCGGGTGCGGACCACCGACCTGTCCGCCAAGGACGCCCAGACCGCGATCGACCACCTGCGCACGCAGGTGGACGAGCACCACGCCGTGGGCGACCTCGGCGCGCTGCGGGTCCGGCTGGACAAGCTGGTGGCGACGGTCGACTCGCGCCGCGAGGAGCGCAAGGCGCAGAAGGCCAAGCAGACGGACGAGGCCCGTGCGGCCAAGGACGAGCTGGTCGCGGAGGCCGAGCAGCTGGCGCAGAGCGACCAGTGGCGCAGTGCCGGTGAGCGGCTGCGGGCCCTGGTGGACATCTGGAAGGGGCTGCCGCGTCTCGACCGCAAGTCGGACGACGAGCTGTGGCACCGCTTCTCGCACGCCCGCTCGGCCTTCTCCAAGCGCCGCAAGGCGCACTTCGCCTCGCTGGACGCGCAGCGCGAGGACGCCCGCAAGGCGAAGGAGAAGCTGGTCGCGGAGGCCGAGGCGCTGTCGAAGTCGACGGACTGGGGTCCGACGGCGGCCCGCTACCGCGAGCTGATGGCGGACTGGAAGGCGGCGGGCCGCGCGCAGCGCGAGTCCGAGGACGACCTGTGGAACCGCTTCCGCGGTGCGCAGGACGTGTTCTTCGCGGCGCGCGGCGAGGTCTTCGCCGAGCGTGACGCCGAGCAGACCGAGAACCTGAAGGCGAAGGAGGAGCTGGCCGACGAGGCCGAGAAGCTCGTCCCGATCACGGACCTGAAGGCGGCCCGTGCCGCGTTCCGCTCGCTCAACGAGCGCTGGGAGGCCGTCGGCCACGTGCCGCGGGACGCGCGTCCCAAGGTCGAGGGCCGGATGCACGCCGTGGAGCGGGCGATCCAGGAGGCCGAGGAAGGCGAGTGGCGCCGTACGAACCCGGAGGCGCGGGCCCGTGCGGCCGGTCTGACGGGTCAGCTGCAGGCGGCCGTGGACAAGCTGCGCCAGCAGATCGACGCGGCGCGCGCGGCGGGCAACAACGCGAAGGCCGACAAGCTGGCGCGCGAGCTGGAGGGCCGGCAGGCGCTGCTGGACCAGGCGCTCAAGGGGCTTGAGGAGTTCGGCGGCTGATTCGATTCGGGCGGCCGTTGTCCGGCCGCCCGAGCGAGCACGGCAGAAGGGCCCGGTACGGACATCCTCCGTACCGGGCCCTTCTCACTGTGCTCGCGCGGGTTACGGCCGGCGGGCCGAGGTGACGCGGTAGACGTCGTAGACACCCTCGACGCCCCGGACGGCCTTCAGGACGTGTCCCAGGTGCTTGGGGTCGCCCATCTCGAAGGTGAACCGGGAGGTGGCCACCCGGTCGCGGGAGGTCTGGACGGCCGCCGAGAGGATGTTCACGTGCTGGTCCGACAGGACCCGGGTGACGTCCGACAGCAGCCGGGACCGGTCCAGTGCCTCGACCTGGATGGCGACCAGGAAGACGGAGGACTGGGTGGGCGCCCACTCGACCTCCAGCATCCGCTCGGGCTGCTGGGAGAGGGAGTCCACGTTGACGCAGTCGGCGCGGTGAACCGATACTCCACTGCCGCGCGTGACGAACCCGATGATCGGATCGCCCGGTACCGGGGTGCAGCAGCGGGCCAGCTTGACCCAGACGTCGTCGACGCCCTTGACGACCACGCCCGGGTCGGCGTTGCTGCGCCGCTTGTTGCGGCTGCGGGACGGCGGGACGCTCTCCTCGATGTCCTCGTTGGCGGCTTCCTCGCCGCCGAGGGCCTGGACGAGCTTCTGTACGACGGCCTGCGCCGAGACGTGTCCCTCGCCGATCGCCGCGTACAGCGAGGAGATGTCGGGGTAGCGCATCTCGTGGGCGAGGGTGACGAGCGAGTCGCCGGTCAGGATGCGCTGGATCGGCAGGTTCTGCTTGCGCATGGCCCGCGCGATGGAGTCCTTGCCCTGCTCGATGGCCTCGTCGCGGCGTTCCTTGGAGAACCAGGCGCGGATCTTGTTGCGGGCGCGCGGGGACTTGACGAAGCCGAGCCAGTCGCGGGAGGGGCCCGCGCCCTCGGCCTTGGAGGTGAAGACCTCGACGAGGTCCCCGTTGTCGAGGGTCGATTCGAGCGGCACGAGCCGCCCGTTGACCCGCGCCCCTATGGTCCGGTAGCCGACCTCGGTGTGGACGGCGAACGCGAAGTCCACGGGGGTGGCCCCGGCCGGGAGCGCTATGACATCGCCCTTGGGCGTGAAGACGAAGACCTCGTTGCGGGAGAGGTCGAAGCGCAGCGAGTCGAGGAACTCGCCCGGGTCCTCGGTCTCCTTCTGCCAGTCGAGCAGCTGCCGCAGCCAGGCCATGTCGTTGACGGTGTCCTGGCCGGCGCTGCCCTTGGCGGCCTGCGGGACGTCGGTGCGGACCTTGGAGGTGCCGGCGACGGTCTGCTGCTTGTACTTCCAGTGCGCGGCGATGCCGTACTCGGCGCGGCGGTGCATGTCGAAGGTGCGGATCTGGAGTTCGACCGGCTTGCCGCTGGGTCCGATGACCGTCGTGTGCAGCGACTGGTACATGTTGAACTTGGGCATCGCGATGTAGTCCTTGAACCGGCCGGGGACCGGGTTCCATCGCGCGTGCACGGTGCCGAGGGCGGCGTAGCAGTCGCGGACGGTGTCGACGAGGACTCGGATGCCGACCAGGTCGTAGATCTCCGCGAAGTCGCGACCCCGCACGATCATCTTCTGGTAGACGCTGTAGTAGTGCTTGGGCCGTCCGGTGACGGTGGCCTTGATCCGGGCCGCCCGCAGGTCGGTCTGGACCTCGTCCGTGACGACGGCGAGGTACTCGTCGCGCTTGGGCGCGCGCTCGGCGACCAGGCGGACGATCTCGTCGTACATCTTCGGGTAGAGGATCGCGAAGGAGAGGTCTTCGAGTTCCCACTTGATCGTGTTCATGCCCAGGCGGTGGGCCAGGGGCGCGTAGATCTCCAGGGTCTCGCGGGCCTTCTTCTCCTGCTTCTCCCGCTTGAGGTAACGCATGGTGCGCATGTTGTGCAGGCGGTCGGCGAGCTTGATGACGAGGACCCGGGGGTCCTTGGCCATCGCGACGACCATCTTGCGCACGGTTTCGGCCTGCGCGGCCTCGCCGAACTTGACCCGGTCGAGCTTGGTGACGCCGTCGACGAGCAGGGCCACGGCGTCGCCGAAGTCGCGGCGCAGCTGTTCCAGGCCGTACTCGGTGTCCTCGACGGTGTCGTGCAGCAGGCCCGCCATCAGCGTCGCGGGGTCCATGCCGAGCTCGGCGAGGATCGTGGTGACGGCGAGCGGGTGGGTGATGTACGGGTCGCCGCTCTTGCGCTTCTGGCCCCGGTGCCAGCGCTCGGCGACCTGGTACGCCTGCTCGATCTGGCGCAGGGTCGCCGTCTCGATCTTCGGGTCGTTGCTGCGGACTATACGGAGCAGCGGTTCCAGTACCGGGTTGTACGGGTTGGAACGCTGCACTCCGAGGCGAGCGAGGCGGGCGCGCACCCGGTTGGAGGACCCGGCGGGCTTCAGCGGCGCGGGCTTGACCGGCGGCGCCGGCGGGGGCGTGGCCGGGGCCGCCTTCGCGGGCTCGGCCTGCGGGTCGGGCTGCGCGGCGGAGATTGGCTGGACCTCGTCTGGCAAGAGCGCTCCTCAGGGGGTCCCCCCGGACGAAGTGTGGGGGAGGATCCGGTACCCGTGTCCGGTCCGGACAACCCATCGTAGCGAGGGATCCGCCCCCTCGTTCGCCGAGGCTCGGTCCGCCCGGCTCCGGGCGGGGCCCGAGCCGGATACGCCGAACGGCGGGCACCCGGGGAATCCCGGGCACCCGCCGCTTCGTGAAGGGCCGGCGGTCGTCAGACCACGATCAGCGCGTCCAGCGGGGCGCCGGCGAGCGCCCCGGACAGCTTCTCCCGGCCGGGCAGGAACGACAGCTCCATCAGGACCGCCACACCGGCGACCTCCGCCCCGGCCCGCCGGATGAGGGAGAGCGAAGCCTCCGCCGTGCCCCCGGTGGCCAGGACGTCGTCGATGACCATCACCCGGTCACCCGCCGCCAGGTCCTCCGCGTGGACCTCGATCTCCGCGGTCCCGTACTCCAGCTCGTAGGACTGCGCCAGGGTCGCCCCCGGCAGCTTCCCGGCCTTGCGCACCGGCACGAAGCCGATGCCCGCCTGCACGGCGACCGGGGCCGCCAGGATGAACCCGCGCGCCTCCAGCCCGACGATCTTCGTCGCGCCGTACCGCGCGGCCAGTTCCACCAGTACGTCCGTCAGCGCGGCGAACGCCTTCGGGTCGGCCAGCAGCGGGGTGATGTCCTTGAACATCACCCCCGGCTTCGGGTAGTCCGCAACGTCCTTGATGCGGCTGAGCAGCAGCTCCCGCGCCTGCTCGGAGATCACGCTCACCGCCGCCGCCCCGCGCGTCCCTGCGTCTGCGCGACGATCTGCGGGCCGCCCTCGGCGTCACCCTCGGCGGAGTCGTAGCCCTCGTCCGGGGACTCGCCCCTGGCGGCCGCGGCCTCACGCTTCGCGAGCACCCTCTTCTTCAGCGCCTTCATGCCCGGCTCGCGCTCCTTCAGGTCCACGACCAGCGGGGTCGCGATGAAGATCGAGGAGTACGCACCGGCCGCGAGGCCGACGAACAGCGACAGCGAGATGTCGTTGAGCATGCCCGCGCCCAGGAAGCCGCCGCCGATGAACAGCAGCGCGCCGACCGGGAGCAGGGCCACGACGGTCGTGTTGATCGAGCGGACCAGCGTCCCGTTGATGCTGCGGTTGGCGATCTCGCTGAAGGTGTAGCGGGTCTGCTTGGTGATGTCCTTCGACCCCTCCTTCAGACCGTCGAAGACGACGACGGTGTCGTAGAGGGAGTAACCGAGGATCGTCAGCAGACCGATCACGGTGCCCGGGGTGACCTCGAAGCCGACCAGCGCGTACACGCCGACGGTGATGGTGAGGTCGTGGATCAGCGCGATCAGCGCGGCGACCGCCATCCGCCATTCGAAGGCGATGGCGAGGTAGATCACCACGAGGATCATGAAGACGCCGAGGCCGGTCCAGGCCTTGTTGGCGATCTGCTCGCCCCAGCTGGGACCGACGAGGTCGGCGTTGATGCCGGCCTGGTCGACCTTGAGGTCACTGGCGAGCTGCTTCTTCACGTCGGCCGCGGAGGCGGTGTCCAGACCGGTGATCTGGATGCGCAGGCCGCCGGTGCCGAGTTCCTGGACGATCGCGTCGTGGCCCGAGGCCTTCTCCGCGTCCTCGGTCGCCTTGGCGACGGAGACGGCCGTCTTCGGGGTGGTGAAGACGGCACCGCCCTTGAACTCGATGCCCATGTTGAGGCCCTGAACGGCCAGGGCCACGATCGCCGTGATGGTGATCAGGATGGAAACGCCGTACCAGAGAAAACGCTTGCCGACGAAGTCGTATCCGACCTCACCGCGGTACAGCTTGGCGCCGAGATCTCCCAGCTTCGACATCTCTCACGCCTCCTTTGCGTCGACGGGGGCGGAGACGGTACCGGAACCGGTGCGACGGGACCGGCGCAGCGGCGGCTTCGCGCCGAGCCGCTTCGGGTCCAGCCCGGACCACGGGTGGCCGCTGGAGAAGAACTTCGTACGGGCCAGCAGCGTCATGACGGGCTTGGTGAACAGGAACACCACGACCACGTCGAGCAGGGTGGTGAGGCCCAGCGTGAAGGCGAAGCCCTGCACCTTGCCGACGGTCACGATGAACAGCACCGCGGCGGCCAGGAACGACACGAAGTCGGACACCAGGATCGTACGCCGGGCCCGCGGCCAGGCGCGCTCGACGGCCGGACGCAGGGTGCGGCCCTCGCGGATCTCGTCACGGATGCGTTCGAAGTACACGATGAACGAGTCGGCCGTGATGCCGATGGCGACGATCGCGCCGCAGACGGCCGGCAGGTTCAGCGCGAAACCGATGCCCTTGCCCAGCAGCGCCATGATCGTGTAGGTCAGGATCGCGGACACCAGCAGCGAGACGATCGCGATGAACGCCAGGCCGCGGTAGTACACGAGCAGGTAGATCACGACGAGGAGCAGGCCGATCGCGCCGGCGATCAGGCCGGCCTTGAGCTGCTCGCCGCCGAGGGCGGCGGTGACGGTGGTGACGCTGTCCTCCTGGAAGGACAGCGGCAGGGCGCCGTACGAGAGCATGTTGCCCAGGTCCTGCGCGGACTGCTGGGTGAAGCCACCCGAGATCTGGGCGTTGCCGCCGGTCAGCGCCTGGCTCACGGACGGGTCGGAGATGACCTGGCCGTCGAGCACGATCGCGAACTGGTTCTGCGGCGGCTGCTTGGCCGCGAGGTCGCCGGTGATCTTGGCGAACTTGTCGGCGCCCTTGTCGGTGAACTGCATGGTGACGATCCACTGACCGGACTGCTGGTCGATGACGCCCTTGGCGTCGTCGACGTCCTGGCCGTTGACCGCGGCGGGACCGAGCACCCACTTGCCCCAGGTGTCGCCGCGCTGGCCGCAGGCGACCATCGGCTCCTCGGGCTTGACGCCCTGGGCCGCGGTGGCGCGCTGCTTCTCGTCCGTGCAGTCCAGGGCGGCGAACTTCGCCTGGAGCGCGGAGGCGGCGGCGTCGGCCGACGGCGTCGCGGACGGGGTCGGAGCCTTGTTGTCGTCTGCCTTCTTCGACTCGCTCGCGGAGGGCGAGGGAGTGGGGCTGCCCGGGGCCTTGAGGGCCTCACTGAGCGCGCGGCCCTGAGAAGTGGCGCTGGACGACGGGGTGGCGGACGGGCTGGCCTTCTTGCCGTCCCCGGCCTTGGGGGCGCCGGAGCCGCTCGGGGAGGCACTGGGCGATCCGCTGGGCGACCCGCTGGGCGAGGCATTGGGGGCGGCCGGCTCACCGCTCGTGAACGCGAGCACCGGGCGGAAGTAGAGCTGGGCGGTGGTACCGACCTGCTCGCGCGCCTGCTGCTCGTTCATCCCCTTGGGGATGTTCACGATGATGTGGTCCTTGCCCTGCGTCTGGACCTCGGCCTCCGTCACACCGAGACCGTTGACACGGCGCTCGATGATCCCGACGGCGGTGTTCATGTTCGTCGGGTTGATAGCGTCCGGCTTGCCGGGCTCGCTCTTGGCCTTGAGCGTGATGCTCGTACCGCCCGCGAGGTCGATGCCGAGACGGGGGGTCGTCTGCTTCGTGAGGAACATCCCCGCGGTGAGCGCCACCATCGCGATCAGGATGATGGCCAGGGCGCGCCCCGGCCTCCCCTGAGCCCCCGTGGGCCGCCGGCCCTTCTTCGGTGCTGCCACCTTGTCGTATCTCCCTGTCCAACCGTCCCGCGCCGGGTCAGCGCGCGGACGGCCAAGAAATGTGTGGTGGGGACCCCTGCCCCCCGCAGAAACGGGTCACCGGCCGGCACCGCGGCGGCCGCCGGTCAGGCGCCGCCGCGATCCGTGCCGCGTACTGCTACTTGGCTCCGGCCTCGCCGTCGGCCTTGCCGTCCTTGGGCTCGTCACCCTTGGGCTCGTCGGCCTGGGGCTCATCGGCCTTGGGCGCGTCGGCCTGGGGCGCGTCCTTCTTGCCCAGGTCGAGCTTCGGGGCGTCGCCCTCGGTCTCGGACTGGGTGAGCGAGGAGGCGTCGTCCGGGACGACCGGCGTGTCGATCGTCAGATCAGCAGCCTGGCCGTGGACGATGCGGTTGTACTCCTCGTCGTCGAGGACGGCACCGATGGCGTTCTTCGCGAAGATCGCGTGCACGCCGGGGGCCACTTCGAGGGTGACCGTGTCGTCACCGATCTCCTTCACCGTGGCGTACATGCCGCCGATGGTGCGGACCCCGGTGCCGGGCGTCATGTGGTCGCGCATCTGCGCGGCCGCCTGCTGCTTCTTCTTCGCGGAGCGGGTCATCAGGAACATCGCCCCGATGAGCACGATGAACGGGAGGAGTGTCACGAGATTCACGGGACGGAGATCCTTCGCACGACCGCACGGGAGACGGCCTTTTTCTACGGGGGTGGGCACGCCGACCCGAAGGGTCGGCATCGGCGGAGTCTAGGCGAGTCCGCACCGATGGAACAACGCCCAGCATGGCACCGCAGTTCCTGACCGGGCGAACCTCCGCGCCGTCAGGCCCCGAACAAGCCCTGTTGTCCGCTTGATCCGCCGCCGCCGGGCTGCGGCGGGACGAGCCCCAGGTGAACCCATGCGGCGGGGGTCGCGACACGGCCCCGGGGGGTACGGGCGAGCAGTCCCTCCCGTACCAGGAAGGGCTCCGCGACCTCCTCCACGGTCTCCCGCTCCTCCCCCACGGCCACGGCGAGCGTGGACAGCCCGACGGGGCCGCCGCCGAACAGCTTGAGCAGTGCCTCCAGCACGGCCCGGTCGAGGCGGTCGAGGCCGCGCGCGTCCACCTCGTAGACCTGGAGGGCGGTTCCGGCCACCTCGCGCGTGATCACCCCGTCGGCCTTGACCTGGGCGTAGTCGCGGACGCGGCGCAGCAGCCGGTTGGCGATGCGGGGGGTGCCGCGGGAGCGGCCGGCGATCTCGGCGGCGCCGGCGGTGTCGATCTCCACGTCGAGGAGGCGGGCGGAGCGGTGGATGACGCGCTCCAGCTCCTCGGGGGCGTAGAACTCCATGTGGCCGGTGAAGCCGAAGCGGTCGCGCAGGGGCGGCGGCAGCAGCCCGGCGCGGGTCGTGGCCCCCACGAGGGTGAAGGGCGGCAGCTCCAGGGGGATGGCCGTGGCCCCGGGCCCCTTTCCGACGATCACGTCGACGCGGAAGTCCTCCATCGCCATGTAGAGCATCTCCTCGGCGGGCCGGGACATGCGGTGGATCTCGTCGAGGAAGAGCACCTCGCCCTCCTGGAGGGAGGAGAGGATCGCGGCGAGATCGCCCGCGTGCTGGATGGCGGGGCCGGAGGTGATCCGGATCGGCGCGCCCATCTCGGCGGCGATGATCATGGAGAGGGTGGTCTTGCCGAGGCCCGGGGCGCCGGAGAGCAGCACGTGATCGGCGGTGGCCCCGCGCTGCCGGGCCGCCTTCAGGACGAGGTCCAGCTGCTGGCGGACCTTCTCCTGCCCGACGAACTCGCCGAGGTCCTTGGGGCGCAGGGCCGCCTCGACGGCGGTGTCCTCCCCGTCCGCCGCCGCCGCCACGATCCGGTCGTCGCTCTCGTCGTCCCAGTTCACGCTGTCAGTCTGCCTTCTCGCTTCGCGGATGTTCACCAACGCTGCCTTCTCCCCGCCCCCGGGCTCCCCCCGGCCCCTCCCCCCGAGGCCGGCCCCCCTCCGCCCCGGGGTGCGGCCCGGGGCCCCGGCCCCACCGGCCGGCCCCGGTTCCCCCCGGCCAGCCCCGGTCCCCACCGGCCGGCACCTTCAGCCCCGCCGGCGTTTGAGGCGCGGGCCCGGGCAGAGCCCGGTGAACGGGAGAAGGGCGGGGAGGGGCAAGCCCCGCGCAGCGGCACCGGACCGGACGCCCCGCGCCTCACACGCCTGCGGAGCACACGGTCAGCGGGTGCGGTTCAGGGATTGGAGGGCCGCTCGCAGGAGCTGGGGGACCGGGGCCGAGCCACCGGCGGCGATGGCCGCCTCGGCCTGCGGCGTCACCGCCGAGACCGCCTCCTCCGCGTCCCTGGACGCGTACCCCAGGCCGATCAGCGCGGCGGACAGCTGCTCGGTCCAGGGCGCTGGCCCGGCCGCGGCCGCGCGCTGCGCGCCCACCAGGCCGCTCGACCCCAGCGGAGCGCCCAGCTTGCCCTTCAGCTCCAGCAGGAGCTTCTGCGCGCCCTTCTTGCCGATGCCCGGCACCGCCGTCAGGGCCCGCTCGTCCCCCGACTCGACGGCCAGTCGCAGCGCGTCCGGGCTGTGTACGCCCAGCATCGCCTGGGCCAGCCGCGGCCCGACCCCGCTCGCCGTCTGGAGCAGCTCGAACACCTGCCGCTCGTCGTCGTCCGCGAAGCCGTACAGCGTGAGCGAGTCCTCCCGTACGACCAGGGAGGTCGCCAGCCGGGCCGGCTCCCCGACGCGCAGGGCGGCGATGGTGTTCGGCGTGCACTGCACGGCCATGCCCACTCCCCCGACCTCGATCACGGCCAGGGTGGGGGCGAGCGCGGCGACCGGGCCGCTGACGAAAGCGATCATGAGGGGCGGCCTTTCGAGGCGTGCAGGGCGACCGCCTGCTGGAGGCGGTTCTGGGCGGGAGCCCGCCAGATGTGGCAGATGGCGAGCGCGAGCGCATCGGCGGCGTCGGCCGGCTTCGGCGGGGCGGCGAGCCGCAGCAGCCGGGTGACCATCGCCCCGACCTGTGCCTTGTCGGCCCGGCCGGATCCGGTGACGGCGGCCTTGACCTCGCTCGGGGTGTGCAGCGCGACCGGGATGCCGCGCCGCGCGGCGCACAGCATGGCGACGGCACTCGCCTGGGCGGTTCCCATCACCGTACTGACGTTGTGCTGGCTGAACACCCGCTCCACGGCGACGACTTCGGGACGGTGCTCATCGAGCCATTCCTCTATGCCCCGCTCGATCGCGACGAGCCGGTTGCCCAACTCCGCGTCCGCGGGGGTCCGGACGACCCCCACGCCGATCATCGTCAGCGGGCGGCCGGCGACGCCCTCGACCACGCCGACACCGCACCGGGTCAGCCCCGGGTCCACGCCGAGAACTCGCACCCCGCCCCTCCTTCGCTCGCCAGTGCGTGCAGGCTAGCCGCTGGCACTGACAAAGCGGCGGGCCGGCGGGGTGTGTCCCCGCCGGCCCGCCGCTGATGCCCGATCAGGCGTCGACCTTCTCCATGACCTCGTCCGAGACGTCGAAGTTGGCGAAGACGTTCTGCACGTCGTCGCTGTCCTCCAGCGCGTCGATCAGCTTGAAGATCTTGCGCGCGCCCTCCTCGTCCAGCTCGACCTGCATGGTCGGCAGGAAGTTGGAGTCGGCCGAGTCGTAGTCGATGCCGGCCTCCTGGAGGGCCGTGCGGACGGCGACCATGTCGGTGGCCTCGCTGATGATCTCGAAGCTCTCGCCGAGGTCGTTGACCTCTTCGGCGCCCGCCTCCAGCACCGTCTCCAGGACGTCGTCCTCGGAGAGCTCGCCCTTGGGCAGGAGCACGACGCCCTTGCGGTTGAACAGGTACGAGACCGAGCCCGGGTCGGCCATCGAGCCGCCGTTGCGGGTCATGGCGACGCGGACGTCGGAGGCGGCGCGGTTGCGGTTGTCGGTGAGGCACTCGATGAGCACCGCGACGCCGTTGGGGCCGTAACCCTCGTACATGATCGTCTCGTAGTCGGCGCCGCCGGCTTCGAGGCCGCCGCCGCGCTTGACCGCGGAGTCGATGTTCTTGTTCGGGACCGAGCTCTTCTTGGCCTTCTGGATGGCGTCGAAGAGGGTCGGGTTGCCGTCGATGTCGGCACCGCCCATACGGGCCGCGACCTCGATGTTCTTGATCAGCTTCGCGAAGAGCTTGCCGCGCTTGGCGTCAACCACGGCCTTCTTGTGCTTCGTCGTAGCCCATTTAGAGTGGCCGGACATCTGCCTGTCTCCTTCGCGTCACCAACAGTGTTCGCCTCAGATCCTACCGGGACGCCGTCACAGCCCGGCGCGCACCATGTCGACGAAGTACGCGTGGACGCGGTCGTCCCCGGTCAGCTCCGGGTGGAACGAGGTCGCGAGGACGTTGCCCTGGCGCACGGCGACCGTGTGGCCGTCGTACGTGGCGAGCACCTCGACCGGGGCGCCGACCGATTCGACCCACGGGGCACGGATGAAGACGCCCTCGACGGGGCCGCCCTCGATGCCCGCGAAGTCGATCTTCGCCTCGAAGGACTCGTTCTGGCGGCCGAAGGCGTTGCGGCGCACGATCATGTCGATGCCGCCCAGGGTCTCCTGGTCCTCACGGCCGTCGAGCAGCTTGTCGGCGAGCATGATCATGCCGGCGCAGGTGCCGTAGACCGGCATGCCGGCCTTCACGCGCTCGCGCAGCGGCTCCAGCATGCCGAACAGGACGGCGAGCTTCGACATGGTCGTCGACTCGCCGCCGGGGATCACCAGGGCGTCGACCTCGGCGAGCTCGTCGGGACGCCGGACCGGCCTGGCCACGGCGTCCGCCGCGGCCAGGGCGATCAGGTGCTCCCGTACGTCGCCCTGGAGGGCCAGGACACCAATCACGGGGTTGGTCATGGCAGTGACTACCAGCCGCGGTTGGCGTAGCGCTCGGCCTCGGGCAGGGTGTCGCAGTTGATGCCGACCATGGCCTCGCCCAGGTTGCGGGAGGCGTCCGCGATGATCTTCGGGTCGTCGTAGAAGGTGGTGGCCTTCACGATGGCGGCGGCGCGCTTGGCCGGGTCGCCGGACTTGAAGATGCCGGAGCCGACGAAGACGCCCTCGGCGCCGAGCTGGCGCATCAGGGCGGCGTCGGCCGGGGTGGCGACGCCACCGGCGGAGAACAGCACGACCGGGAGCTTGCCGAGTTCGGCGACCTCCTTGACGAGCTCGTACGGCGCGCGCAGCTCCTTGGCGGCGGCGAACAGCTCGTTGTTGTCGTAGCCGCGCAGGCGGGCGATCTCGTTCTTGATCTGACGCAGGTGGCGGACGGCCTCGACGACGTTGCCGGTGCCGGCCTCGCCCTTCGAGCGGATCATGGCCGCGCCCTCGGCGATGCGGCGCAGGGCCTCGCCGAGGTTGGTGGCGCCGCAGACGAAGGGGGTGGTGAACGCCCACTTGTCGGAGTGGTTGACCTCGTCGGCCGGGGTCAGGACCTCGGACTCGTCGATGTAGTCGACGCCGAGGGACTGGAGGACCTGGGCCTCGACGAAGTGGCCGATGCGGGACTTGGCCATGACCGGGATCGAGACGGCCTCGATGATCTCTTCGATCATGTTGGGGTCGGACATGCGCGCGACGCCGCCGTCCTTGCGGATGTCCGCGGGGACCCGCTCCAGGGCCATGACGGCCACGGCGCCGGCGTCCTCGGCGATCTTCGCCTGCTCGGCGTTGACCACGTCCATGATCACGCCGCCCTTGAGCTGCTCGGCCATGCCGCGCTTGACGCGGGAGGTGCCGATCGCGGACTCAGCGGACTGCGGGGTGGAGGGAAGCGTGCTCACGGGTTGACCTCACTCGAAGGAAGACGGGTGCTGCGGGTTTTACCGGGCTGAGCAAACCGCCATCGACCAGTCCACTGCAAGGGCCAATAAGGAGCCGGTGGCTCCTTCCAAGTTGGCCTTTCGGTACAACTCGCGGAGCGGGAACCTAGGCCGGGCGGTCGGCGAGGTCCACGGGGGGTTCGTCGTCCATCTCGAAGGCGAGCGGGAACGGCGCGTGTCCGGCCAGCCTGAACCAGCGGACCTTGCGGTGCCGGCGCAGCGCGCGGGCGGCGCGTACGGCGTCGTTGTGGAACCTGCGGGCCATCGGCACCCGGCGGACGGCCGCCGCCAGTTCCTCCGCGGCCTCCTCGCCCCCGGGAGCGGCCTTGACGGCCTCGACCTGGTCGGCGTCGGCGAACACCGCGCGCAGCGCCTGGCTGAGTTCGCTCTCGGCGACCTCGCGGTGGTCCTCCTCGGCCTGGCGGGCGGCGTGGGCGGCCTCGTACAGCACGAGCGAGGAGGCGGGGTCCAGCACTCCGGACGTCGCCACCTCCAGCACCACGGAGGCCCGCCGGACGAGCTGGGCGTCGAGGGCGGCGCGGGCGGCGTCCATGCGGGTGTGGAGCCGGTCGAGCCGTCCGGCGGTCCAGCTGAGGTAGACCCCGATGACGCCGAGCGCCAGGGCGATCCAGACAAGGGTTTCGATCACGGGCCGCGACTCTACCCGCGAACGCGCCGGTCAGGTCCCGGCGCCCGGCCTCCCGGACTGCCGGTCTCCCGGTCTCCCGGCCCCCGGTCTCCCCCGGACCCGCCGGGAGGTCATGTCTCCCGGGAGAGCCCCCACCGGGTCCGCAGCGGAACCCGCTCGTCGGTGGCCACCGCCGCCGCGCCGTCCGTGACCGTCTCGTAGACGGCCAGGATGTCCGCGCCCACGGTCGACCAGTCGAAGCGGCGTACGTGCGCCGAGCCGCGGGCGCTCAGTTCCGCCCGCCGCGCCGGATCGCGCAGCAGCCGTACGGCGGCCGCGGCCAGGGCGCCCGCGTCCTCGTTGGCGAAGAGCTCGCCCGCCGCGCCCTGGTCCAGGACCTGCGCGAACGCGTCCAGGTCGGAGGCGAGCACGGCGGCGCCCGCCGAGAGGGCCTCGACGAGGATGATCCCGAAGCTCTCGCCGCCGGTGTTGGGCGCGACGTACACGTCGACGCTGCGCAGCAGCCTCGCCTTGTCCTCGTCGGAGACCATGCCGAGGAACTCGACGCGGGAGCGCAGGTCGGCCGGGAGGGAGGCCACCGCCTCCTCCTCGTCGCCGCGGCCCGCCACGAGGAGCCGTACGTCCGGGCACTCCTCGACGATCCGCGGGAAGGCAGCCATCAGCACCGGCAGGCCCTTCCTCGGCTCGTCGATGCGGCCGATGAAGCCGAGCGTGCTCGTGCCCCACTCCTCCTTGGGCTCGGCGGAGGCGAAGAAGTCCACGTCGACGCCGTTGGGGATCACGACCGCGTCGCCGCCGAGGTGCTCGACCAGCGTGCGCCGCGCGTACTCGCTCACCGCGATCCGCGCGCTGATCTTCTCCAGCGCGGGCTGCAGGATCGGGTACGCCGCGATCATGGCCCGGGAGCGCGGGTTCGAGGTGTGGAAGGTGGCCACGATCGGCCCCTGCGCCGCCCAGCAGGACAGCAGCCCCAGCGAGGGCGAGGCCGGTTCGTGGATGTGGATCACGTCGAAGACCCCGTCGTGCAGCCAGCGCCGCACCCGGGCCGCCGAGAGGAACCCGAAGTTCAGGCGGGCCACCGAGCCGTTGTACGGCACCGGCACCGCCCGCCCGGCCGAGACCACGTACGGGGGCAGCGGGGTCTCGTCGTCGGCCGGGGCGAGCACCGAGACCTCGTGGCCGAGGCGGATCAGGTGCTCGGCGAGGTCACGGATGTGGAACTGGACCCCGCCCGGTACGTCCCAGGAGTAGGGGCACACGATGCCGATCTTCACAGCGCGCGCTCCTCCAGGTCGTCCAGCCACAGCCGCTGCAGCATGTGCCAGTCCTCGGGGTGCTCGGAGATGCCCGACGCGAAGGCGTCCGCGAGCGCCTGGGTCATGGCGGCGGTCTTCTCGGTCCGGGTGCCGGTCCGCGGCACCGCCACCTCGGGGTGGATCCGGCCGTACATCGTGGGCGTGTCCCCGTAGTACAGGGTCGCCGGGAGCAGCACCGCCCCCGTCTGCTGCGCCAGCAGGGCCGGGCCGGCCGGCATCCGCGCCGTGGAGCCGAAGAAGTCCACTTCCACGCCGGAGGCCGACAGGTCGCGGTCCGCCACGAGGCAGACCAGCCCGCCGGAGCGGAGCCGGCGGGCGAGGGTGCCGAAGGCGGCGCCGCCGGTGTGCGGCAGGACCTCCATGCCGAGGCTCTCGCGGTAGGCCACGAAGCGGTCGAAGAGGGTCTCGGGCTTGAGCCGCTCGGCGACCGTGGTGAAGGGGACGCCGAGGTGGCCGACGGCCCACGCTCCGGCGAGGTCCCAGTTGGCCAGGTGCGGCAGCGCCACGACGACCCCGCGGCCGGAGGCGAGGGCCTCGCGCAGGATGTCTTCGTCCTTCATCCGGACGTCCTGGCCGAAGCGGCTGGTTTCCATCGTCGGCAGCCGGAAGGACTCCATCCAGTACCGCATGTACGAGCGCATCCCGGCCTGCGACAGCGCGCGCAGCCGTTCCGGCGAGGCGTCCGGCACCACCCGGGCCAGGTTCGACTCCAGCCGCAGCACGCTCTTGCCGCGCCGCTTCCACGTGAAGTCCGCGATGCGCCGGCCCAGGGCCACCGCCGCGGGCTCGGGGAGCTTCTTGACCCCGGCCCAGCCGAGCCCGTACAGGCCGTCGACCAGCTTCTCCCGCGCCGTCCCCATCAGGCAGCGCCGCCTTCGGCGACCGCGGCGGCGGCGTCGGCCTCGGCGGCCTCGCGGCGTACGGTGACCACCCGCTGGATCAGGGTGACCAGCGAGCCCACGGCGACGATCCACAGCGCGATCGGCAGCAGCACCCCGATCCAGGAGGGCACGCCGAAGGTCTGGAGTCCGGACAGGCCGGCCGCGACCAGCGAGATCACCAGGCGTTCGGCGCGCTCGATGAGCCCGTTGACGGCCACCGGCAGGCCAATCGATTCGCCGCGCGCCTTGGTGTACGAGACCACCTGGCCGCTGGCCAGGCAGAAGATCGCGACCGCGCACAGCACGTTGTCGTTCCCGTTGCCCGCGTACCAGAGCGCCAGGCCGCCGAAGATCGCCGCGTCCGCGACCCGGTCGAGGGTGGAGTCGAGGAAGGCGCCCCACCGGCTGGAGACGCCGGCCTGGCGGGCCATGTTCCCGTCCACGAGGTCGGAGAACACGAACAGGGTGATGGTGATCGTGCCCCAGAAGAACTCGCCTCGGGGGAAGAAGACCAGCGCGCCCGCCACCACTCCGGCCGTGCCGATCAGGGTGACCGCGTCCGGGCTCACCCCCCGCCGGAGCAGAAAAGCGGCGAATGGCGTGAGAACACGCGTGAAGAATGCACGCGCGTACTTGTTCAGCATGGCCTTCCCGGAGGGTCGCTGGGCCGCACGGCCACATCGGCCACCGGCTGGCCCATCGTAGCCAGCGCCCCGGGCGCCCGGTGCCGCGCACCCACCGGTTCGTGCCGGACAATCCGCGCGCCGTGCCCACGTCACTCTCCGGACAGCCCTCGGTACGACGTATGGACGGAGTGTGACGGCAGTGCAAAGCTCGAAGGGCCGCGTTTCCTGCGGAACAACTTCTTCCGCACCTGGACATCCCCCTCACCGTCCCAACCGGGAGGTACGAGCATCATGGGAGCCACCTCACACCAAGCCGGGGCCGCCGGCAGGGCACTGACGGCCGACCGCCCCTCCTCGATACGGAACGTCGTGCTGGTCGGCCACAGCGGAGCCGGTAAGACCACCCTGGTCGAAGCCCTGGCCTTGACCGCGGGCGCGGTGGGCCGGGCGGGCCGGGTCGAGGACGGCGGGACCGTCTCCGACTACGACGAGATCGAACACCGCCGCCAGCGTTCCATCCAGCTCTCCCTCGTCCCCGTCGAATGGGGCGGGATCAAGATCAACATCCTGGACACCCCCGGATACGCCGACTTCGTCGGTGAGCTCAGGGCCGGTCTGCGCGCCGCGGACGCGGCCCTCTTCGTCGTCTCGGCCGCCGACGGCATCGACGGCGCGACCCGCATGGTCTGGGACGAGTGCGAGGCCGTGGGCATGCCCCGGGCGATCGTCGTCACCCATTTGGAGGCAGCCCGCGCCGACTACGCCCAGATGACCAGCGTCTGCGGCGAGGTCTTCGGCGCCGAGGACCCCGACCGCGTGATCCCCCTCTACCTGCCCCTGTACGGGCCGGCCGGGCACGACGGCCACGCCCCCGTCGCCGGCCTCCTCGGCCTGCTCTCGCGGCGCGTCTACGACTACACCTCCGGCGAACGCGTCGAACGCGACCCGGAGCCCGACGAGCTCGCCCTCATCTCCGACGCGCGCGCCCGCCTCATCGAGGGGATCATCGCCGAGAGCGAGGACGAGGGCCTGATGGACCGATACCTGGGCGGCGAGGACATCGACCTGGGGACCCTCGTGGACGACCTGGAGCGCGCGGTCGCCCGCGGCACCTTCCACCCCGTCCTGATGGCCGCCCCCGCCGCCGAGGGCTCCCGCCAGGGCCTCGGCACCGTCGAACTCCTCGAACTGGTCACCGGCGGGTTCCCCACCCCCCTGGAACGGTCCGCCGTCGCCGTCACCGCCCCGGACGGCGCCGCCCGCCCCGACGCCACCTGCGATCCCGACGGGCCGCTGGTCGCCGAGGTCGTCAAGACCTCCTCCGACCCCTACGTCGGCCGGGTCTCCCTGGTCCGCGTCTTCTCCGGCACCCTGCGTCCCGAGGAGACCGTGCACGTCAGCGGGCACGGCCTGACCGACCGGGGCCACGAGGACCACGACCTGGACGAGCGCGTCGGCGCCCTGTCCTCCCCCTTCGGCAAACAGCAGCGCACCCTCACCCGGGCCATCGCCGGGGACCTCGCCTGCGTGGCCAAACTCACCCGCGCCGAGACCGGCGACACCCTCTCCGCCAAGGACCGGCCCCTCCTCATGGAGCCCTGGCCGATGCCCGACCCGCTGCTCCCCCTCGCCATCGAGGCCCACAGCAAGGCCGACGAGGACAAGCTCTCCCAGGGCCTGGCCCGGCTCGTCGCCGAGGACCCCACCATGCGGCTGGAGCAGAACCCGCACACCCACCAGGTCGTCCTGTGGTCCCTCGGCGAGGCCCACCAGGACGTCGCCCTCGAACGGCTGCGCATCCGGTACGGAGTCCAGGTCGACGCCGTGCCGCACCGGGTCAGCCTGCGCGAGACCTTCGGCGCCAAGGCCTCCGGCCGCGGCCGCCACGTCAAGCAGTCCGGCGGGCACGGCCAGTTCGCCGTCTGCGAGATCGAGGTCGAGCCGCTCCCGCCCGGCAGCGGCGTCGAGTTCGTCGACAAGGTCGTCGGCGGCTCCGTGCCCCGCCAGTTCATCCCCTCCGTGGAGAAGGGCATCAGGGCCCAGGCCGCCCGCGGGCTCGCCGCCGGCTACCCGCTGGTCGACGTGCGCGTCACGCTGCTCGACGGCAAGGCGCACTCGGTGGACTCCTCCGACGCCGCCTTCCAGACGGCCGGCGCCCTCGCCCTGCGGGAGGCGGCCGCGGAGGCCCGGATCCACCTCCTCGAACCGGTGGCCGAGCTCGACGTGACCGTCCCCGACGAGTACGTCGGCCCCGTCATGAGCGACCTCGCCGGCCGCCGCGGCCGTGTCGTCGGCACCGAACAGGCCGGCCCCGGCCGGACCAGGGTGCGCGCCGAGATCCCCGAGATCGAGATCGGCCGGTACGCCCTGGAGCTGCGCTCCGTATCGCACGGCACGGGCCGCTTCGGCCGCTCGTACGCCCGCCACGAACCCATGCCGCCGCAGCTGGCGGACAAGATGCGCGAACAGGCCGAGAAGGGGAACTAGTTGACATAGCACACCGGAGGCCGCCCACCCAACCAGCTTGCGGTGGGCGGTATTTCCCTGTCCCATGACCATGGGGCAAGCCGCGCCGATAGGCTCTTCGGCGCGGCGCAGGAGCACAGACGCACAGCGATGGGGGCAGCGGTGGCGGACGACGGATTCGACTTCAGGCCCGGCGCGCAGATTCCGCTCCAGGGCAACGGCGGGCAGACGGCGGCGACCAACGCGCTGGCCTCCGCCGCGTACCGGGACGGCGGCAAGGACACCAAGCTGGAGGCCATCCTCGGCGCCGACAGCGATCTCCACAAGTCGACGGTGAAGGCCGGGAAGCTCTCGCTCCTCGAACCCAGCCTCGGCGAGGCCTTCTGCCGCGCCGTGGAGGCCCGGACCCTCGGCCCGGGCCGCAAGCCGCTCATCCAGTCCTTCGGGGCCGACCCGCAGACCGTCGTCGAGCACTGCCTGGCGGCCTCCCGCATCCGCAAGGTACGGGACCGCAAGCTGCGGCTGATCATGCTCGTGTGCGGGGTGGTCTTCCTGCCCGGACTGCTGCTGTGGCTGGGCCTGTTCCAGCTCCGCAAGACCCTGGCCTCCGGGACGGGCAAGCGCGCCTCCTGGCTCGGCACGGTGCTGCTCGTCGGCTTCGCGCTGATCGTGGCCGTGCTGATGTTCCGGCTGCCCTTCACCGGCTTCCTGGGCATCTACCTGCGCGCCATGATCATCGCCCCGGCGCTGGGCTGGTTCTTCGCCCGCCGGATCTGCCAGGCCACCGCCGTCGACCTGCGCTCCCGCTGGGAGGGCCTGCTGTCGGGCGGCGGGGTCGCCGCCAAGATCCCGGAGGCGGTGCCCGGCAACCCGGACGAGAAGGCCCGCGAGGACCTGCGCCACTCCCTCGCCAAGCTCACCGCCGAGGACCGCAGCAACTCCGTGTTCTACGCCGGCCCCAAGGGCATCCTCGGCATGGGCACCCGCTGGGGCAGCTGGCAGATGGCCGAGGAGCTGGCCCCCAAGACCGAGGGCGCCGAGATCCACCCGTTCCGCAGCTGGGACGTCATACGCGCGGTCGACACCGAGCTGCGCAAGCTGGAGCGCGGCCCGCTGCACACCGGCGGGTTCCCGGCGGCCTCCATCAAGCACTGGATCGTCACGCCGATCGGCGAGGGCGCGACGGAGGTGGCGCGGCCGTCCGGCGAGGGCGTCGACACCTTCGTCGTGAAGCCGCACGAGATCACCCGGATCTGCAACGAGCAGCAGTTCAGCGCCGGCGACCGGCACTACCTGGGCATCCAGTACCCGCTGTGGGACGGACAGCTGGTCATCAACATGCTGGTGACGGTCACCGTGCTCTACAAGACGCTGCGGGTGGACGTCACCGCGCACGCGCTCGGCCCGGTGCACGGGCTGTTCACCACGAAGCCCAAGACGCCGACGGTCGAGGTCCCCAAGTCGATCCGGTTCTGGGAGACCGTGGAGCGCCCGCTGCCGCTGGTCGACACCATGGAGGTGGTGCGGGTGACCGCGCGCGCCCCGCTGACCTGGTACCCGCCGCTCCTGGAATTCCTCGGCGGCAAGCTGGCGCTGCCGGAGCCCTTCGGCCTGCGGCACGTCTGGGCCGGATCGATGTGGCGCCACCGCTTCATGGCGGACGACGCCCTGCGTACGGTCGCCCCGGTGCTGCGCGCGGTGCACGCGGCCGCGTTCCGGGTCCTGGAGGAGAACGGCTGCGACACCGAGCGCTTCACCAACCGCTCCTCGATCATGAGCGGCATCATCCAGGAGCCCTCGCCGCGCAAGGCGGACGTGTACGAGTGACGAGCGGTCCCGTACGCGCCGACGGGACGTACGGGTACCAGGGCCTGATCCGGAAGACGGGCCCTAGCCGACGGGCCAGGCGTCGGCCAGCATCTGGCGGGTGTCCGCGAGGAGTTGCGGGAGCACCTTGGTGTGGCCGACGACCGGCATGAAGTTCGTGTCCCCGCCCCAGCGCGGCACGATGTGCTGGTGCAGGTGCGCGGCGATGCCGGCGCCGGCGGCCGCGCCCTGGTTCATGCCGATGTTGAAGCCGTGCGCCCCCGACGCCTTGCGCAGCGCGGCCATGGCCCGCTTGGTGAGGTCCGCCAGCTCGGCCGTCTCCGGCCCGTCCAGCTCGGTGTAGTCGGCGACGTGCCGGTACGGGACGACCATCAGGTGTCCGCCGTTGTACGGGTACAGGTTCAGCACCGCGTAGACGTGCTTGCCCCGGGCGACGACCAGGCCGTCCTCATCGGACATGTCGGGAATCCCGCAGAAGGGACAGCCGTCCCCGGCCTCCGGACCGGTCGGCTTGTTCTCCCCCTGGATGTAGGCCATCCGGTGGGGCGTCCACAGACGCTGGAACGCGTCCTGCGTGCCCACACCGATCTGCTGCTCCGGCTCAGTCGTCATGGCATGCAGCATATGACCTTGCCCCCGCTGGGCGTGTCGCCGGGGCGAAGGCAGGTGGCGGGGCCGCGATGCTGGGTCCATGCACGCAGAAGCCGAGAGCCGCGACGTCGCCTGGGAGCACCGTACCGAGATCCCGCTCTTCTACCTCTCGCTGGTCTTCCTCGCCGGGTACGCGGTCCGCGTGCTCGCCCACGCCCACTCCCTCTGGCGCGACATCGCCGCGATCACCGTCGTGCTGACCTGGCTCTGCTTCGTCGTGGACTACGTGGTGCGGCTGGTCCTGAGCCGCCAGCGGCCGCTGCGGTTCGTCCGCCGCCACTGGCTGGACACGTTGATCGTCATCCTGCCGACGCTGCGGGCGCTGCGCATGGTCAAGGTCCACGACGCGGTCATGGCCAAGAGGCAGGACCGCCCGCGCCGCAGCCTGTACCCGCGCGTGATCACGTACGCCGGCCTCTCGTCGCTGCTGCTCGGCTTCTCCGGCTCGCTGGGCCTGTACGACGCCGAGCGGCGGGACCCGCACTCCCCGATCCAGACGTTCGGGGACTCGCTGTGGTGCGTGGTCCAGACGCTGACGACGGTCGGCTACGGAGACGTGGCCCCGGTGACCCTGTCGGGCCGGCTGATCGCGACCACCTTGATGATGTTCGGTCTGGGTCTGCTGGGGGCGGTCACGGGTTCCTTCTCGTCCTGGCTGATCCAGATCTTCCGCCGGGGCGACGAGGAGGAGCCCCCGGGGGACGAACCGTCCCCGGGGGCTCCTCACTGACCCGACCGCGTCGCTCAGACCTGGACGCGGTCCGCGACGACCTTGGCCAGCTTGGCCAGGGCCTCGTCCTTGGCGATGCCGTTCTCCTGGGAACCGTCGCGGTAGCGGAAGGAGACGGTGCCCGCGGCCATGTCCTCGTCACCGACGATGATCATGAACGGGACCTTGAGCTTCTGGTGGTTCCTGATCTTCTTCTGCATCCGGTCGGAGGAGGCGTCCACCTCGACCCGCAGGCCCTGCTTCTTCGCCTCGGCGGCGAACTCCTGCAGGTACTCGACGTGCCCGTCACCGATCGGGATGCCGACCGCCTGGACCGGGGCCAGCCACGGCGGCATGGCGCCCGCGTAGTGCTCCAGCAGCACCGCGAAGAACCGCTCGATGGAGCCGAACAGGGCGCGGTGGATCATCACCGGGCGCTGACGGGAGCCGTCGGGCGCGGTGTACTCCAGGTTGAAGCGCTCCGGCAGATTGAAGTCCAGCTGGACGGTCGACATCTGCCAGGTACGGCCGATGGCGTCCTTGCACTGCACCGAGATCTTCGGGCCGTAGAAGGCGGCGCCGCCCGGGTCCGGGACCAGCGGGAGGCCCTGCTTCTCGGCGACCTGCGCGAGGACGGCGGTGGCCTCCTCCCACGCCTCGTCCGAGCCGACGAACTTCTCCGGGTCCTTGGTCGACAGCTCCAGGTAGAAGTCGGTCAGACCGTAGTCGCGGAGCAGGTTCAGCACGAAGGTGAGGGTGCGGTCGAGCTCCTCGGCCATCTGCTCACGGGTGCAGTAGATGTGCGCGTCGTCCTGGGTGAAGC
The DNA here is from genome assembly GCF_003721495.1 of Streptomyces sp. ADI95-16. Classification (NCBI taxonomy): domain Bacteria; kingdom Bacillati; phylum Actinomycetota; class Actinomycetes; order Kitasatosporales; family Streptomycetaceae; genus Streptomyces; species Streptomyces sp. ADI95-16. Next base: position 2,027,003 of record NZ_CP033581.1, read on the forward strand.
CGCGGGCGCGGGTCAGGCCGTGGACGACGCCCGACTTCTCGTACCGGTACACGGTGCCGAACTCGAAGAGGCGCAGCGGCAGTTCGCGGTAGGAGCGGCCGCGCGCGTCGAAGATCAGGTTGTGCATCGGGCAGTTCATGGGCTTGAGGTAGTAGTCGGTACCACCGTCGAGCTGCATGGGGGGGTACATGCCCTCCGCGTACCAGTCCAGGTGGCCGCTCTTCTCGAAGAGGGCGCCCTTGGTGGCGTGCGGGGTGTAGACGAACTCGTAGCCCTCCTCCTCGTGCCGGCGGCGCGAGTAGTCCTCCATGGTCCGGCGGATGATGCCGCCGCGCGGGTGGAAGACGGCGAGGCCGGAGCCGATCTCGTCCGGGACGGAGAAGAGGTCGAGCTCGTTGCCGAGCTTGCGGTGGTCGCGCTTCTCGGCCTCGGCGAGGAAGTCGAGGTGGGCCTTCAGCTCGTCCTTCGACGGCCACGCGGTGCCGTAGATGCGCTGGAGCATCGGGTTCTTCTCGCTGCCGCGCCAGTAGGCGGCCGCGTTGCGCATCAGCTTGAACGCGGGGATGTTGCGGGTGGTGGGCAGGTGGGGACCGCGGCAGAGGTCCTTCCAGCACAGCTCGCCGGTCTTCGCGTCGAGGTTGTCGTAGATGGTCAGCTCGCCGCCGCCCACCTCGACGTTCGCGCCGTCGTCGGTCGAGGCCGCGCCCTTGATGCCGATGAGCTCCAGCTTGTACGGCTCGTCGGCGAGCTCCTCGCGGGCCGCCTCGTCGGTGACGACGCGGCGGGCGAAGCGCTGGCCGCGCTTCTGGATCTCCTGCATCTTCTTCTCGATGGCCTTGAGGTCATCGGGGGTGAAGGGCTTCTCGACGTCGAAGTCGTAGTAGAAGCCGTTCTGGACCGGCGGGCCGATGCCCAGCTTGGCCTCGGGGAACAGCTCCTGCACGGCCTGCGCCATGACGTGCGCGGTCGAGTGGCGCAGGATGTTCAGGCCGTCCTCGGAGGAGATCTCCACCGGCTCGACGGTCTCGCCGTCCCGCACCTCGTACGCGAGGTCCTTCAGCTCTCCGGCGATGCGCGCGGCGACGATGGTGCGCTCGCCGGCGAAGAGCTCCGCCGCCGTAGTGCCCGTGGCCACCACGCGCTCGTCCCGCTCGGAATCGCGTTGGATGATCACACGGACGTCTGACACCGGTCTCTCCTGACTCAGGGGGTGCGCGAGCGAACACTGCGCGCCTGAATCGTACCGAGCCGAGCGGCCGCGCCGCTAAACGGTTACGGCCGCCCCGCCCGCGCTGGCTACCGTGGGCCCCGCACCGCTCCCCCACGAACCCGCGAAGGGACCCCTCCCGTGCCGACCCCGCCCGTCCGCCCGCTGGACCTGACCGACGACCGGACCGCCCGGGCCGTCCACCGGATCGGCCTGGCCGCGTACGCGGTCGAGGCGGAGCTGATCGGCTTCGACGGCATCCCCGCGCTCGGCGAGAGCCTCGCGGACCTGCGGGCGCGGCCGCTGCGCTGGCTGGGGGCGGTGGGCGCCGGGGGCACCGTTGACGGGTTCCTGGCCTGGGAGGAGACCCCGCCCGGGGAGCCGGTCCGCCTGGACCGGCTGTGCGTGGACCCGGCCCGGTTCCGCCGGGGGATCGCCTCCCTGCTGCTGCGCCACGCGCTGACGGAGCTCTTCGCGGGGCGCCTCGTGGAGGTCACCACCGGCGCGGCCAACGCCCCCGCGGTGACCCTGTACGAACGCCTCGGCTTCGTCCGTGGCGCCGACTTCTCCCCCGTCCCGGGCCTGACCATGGCCTCCTTCGGCCGCCACGGCTGAGCCCCGGCCCGCCGGGCCCGGCGCCCTACTCGTCGTCCGGCAGCGCGTCGGCGGGGTCGAACGCGGCGTCGAGCGACTTCATCAGCCGGTCCCGCTCCACCTCGTCCAGCGGTACGGGCGTCACGTCCGTCGCGTCGGAGAGCCGGCGGAAGCCGCCCCGGCGCTGGAGCCGGCCGCTGACCCGGACCGGCAGGCCCACCAGGTGCGCGTGGCCCGCGATGCGGTACGACTCCTCGTCCAGCGCGGCCCTGACGTAGGGGACCTCCGCTCCCGCCAGCACCCGCAGCCGGACCGTCCCCCCTCCCCCGGCGGCCTTGCGCCGCATCCGGACCACGGCGCCGGCGAGCCGGACCGGGACGGCGGGTTCCGCCCGGGTGTAGCGCGCGGCGGCCTCCCGCAGCACGGGCAGGTCGCCCGGGGAGAACTCCACCGGCTCCGGCCGCGCCGCGCACCCCGCCGGGACCCCGGCCGCCGGCGCCCACGCCAGCGCGACCCGCGCCCCCTCCGAGCCCCGGACCAGCGCGATCAGCGCGTCCGCGAGCTCCCGGCTGACCCCCGCCCCCACCGCCGCGTCGAAGGCCTCCATGCCGCCGGTGGCCCGCTGGTAGTCCACCGCCTCCCGCGCCGCGTGCAGCGCGTGGTGGAGCCGGGTCATCGCGCCCCGGCCCCCGTCCACCGGGACGTACGCCGTCAGCCGCCGCCCGCCCGGCGCCGGTCCCACCAGCACCCCCTCCAGGGCCCGTTCGGCCTGCGCCCGGTGCCGCGCCCCGTAGTACCCGGCGCGCGCCCGGTCCGCGAGGGCCCCGGCCAGCAGCAGCTGCCGGGCCGCCGAGCGCAGCTGTTCCTGCACCGTCCAGTCGGCCTCGGCCCGGAAGCCGTGGGGGCCCTCCGGTATCTCCCGCTCCCACCGGATCTCGTCGCTCGGCACGCTCAGCCCGTACAGCACCTCCCGCGCCGACGGCAGGGCGCTGCGCGCGAGGGCGCCGAGCGCCTCCTCCAGCAGGTCCGCGCAGTCGGGGAAGGCCCGGGTCTCGGGGACGAGCAGGCTGGTGCCGCCGTGGCCGGGCGGGCTCCAGCGGCCGTAGCGTCCGGCGGCCCCGCCGCGCCGCAGCCAGCCGTGCCGGTGCAGCAGCGCGCCCAGCACCGCCGGATCGACGAGGGCCGGGTCCGGGGTGCCCGCGGTGAACTCCGGGGACGACAGCGGCTCCAGGTGCGGTGAGTGCCAGTTCATCAAGGTGTCCCTCCCGACCCGACCCGGGTCATGATCTCGCACAGCGCCCGGTCGTCGAAGATCCGCGTGGTCGGGATCCGTACGGTGGTCCGGCGGCGACCGGTCACGGGGTGTCCGGCGAGGTTGGTCCAGTAGCAGCAGTGGCGCAGGTCGAGCCGGTCGTGCCCGGCGGACAGCCACTGGTCGCGCTCCCTGGGCACGAGCATCACGACCAGGATCTTGTGCACGGCGACCGGGCTCCGGGCGAGTTTCACCAGGTGCTCGTTGTCCAGGGTGAAGCCGAAGGTGGGTCCGGCCGGTCTGGGCGGTACCTGGTAAGTCGCCTTCAGCTGCACCTTGATGGTGACCTCGTCGTCGACGACGTGTTCGGGTGCGCCGTGGCTGACGTGCCAGTCGATGCCGTTGTCCGGGAAGGGCTGGGACAGCGAGCAGCCGGCCGCGGCGGCGACGGCGTGCAGATAGCCCACCTGGAGGGTCTCCATGCAGGCGGTGGTGGCGAGTGTGCCGCGCAGCGGTCCGGTCCGCGCGTCGGGCCGCGGATCGATCCGTCCCGCCAGCACCCCGCCCGGTTCGGGCTGCGCGAGCGCCATGGCCGGCTCCCCATGCCTTCCGGGCTCTGCCGAATGAGGGTGGAGTGGTGGGTGGGGTGACGACCGGTCATGTGTGCGGTCCCCCAGGAAAGTTGTCTCCGTACCCGGCCGCCCGCAAACGGCGTACAGCGCAAACAGCCCGGGTATCACCGAATCGGGCAACGGTGGCGCGTCATGGGTGCGCCCCATCTGCCGATCGGGGACGAGGAGTTCACCATGACGCGCTGGTACGAGGGGCCGCTGGCCGCATTCGACACCGAAACCACCGGGGTGGACGTGGAGCAGGACAGGATCGTGTCCGCCGCGCTCATCGTGCAGGAGTGCGCGGGCGGCCGGGTCCGCTCCACCCGCTGGCTGGTCAATCCCGGCATCCCGGTTCCCCCGGGGGCCACGGAAGTGCACGGACTGACCGATGAGCACCTCCAGCGGCACGGGCGCTGGCCCGCGCCGGTGGTGGAGGAGATAGCCCGCGCGCTCGGCGAGCAGCTGATGGCGGGGCGACCGGTGGTGGTGATGAACGCGCCGTTCGACCTGACGCTGCTGGACCGGGAGTTGCGCAGGCACCGGGCGTCTTCGCTGGCCCGGTACCTGGACAACCGGCCGCTGACGGTGCTGGATCCGCGGGTGCTGGACAAGCACCTGGACCGCTACCGCAAGGGGCGGCGGACCCTGACGGACCTGTGCGCGCACTACGGGATAGAGCTGGAGGACGCGCACGACGCGGCGGCGGACGCGCTGGCCTCGCTGGAGCTGGTGCGGGCGGTCGGGCGCCGGTTCGCGGCGCGGCTGGAGCGGCTGACGCCGGGCGAACTGCACACGCTGCAGACGGTGTGGCACGCGGCGCAGGCGCGCGGGCTCCAGGCGTGGTTCGCGCGCCAGGGGACGCCGGAGTCGGTGGATCCGCACTGGCCGCTGCGACCGGAGCTGCCGGCGGCGGCGTAGTCGCGCTGGGGTGACGCGGGCGACCGGGTCCGGGAATGCGGAAGGCCGGTCCGTCATCAGACGGACCGGCCTGTCCCGGTGGGCGATACTGGGATCGAACCAGTGACCCCTTCGGTGTGAACGAAGTGCTCTCCCGCTGAGCTAATCGCCCGGGAACGGGTTGAACAATACAAGAGCCTGCGGGTCGGTTCAAACCGCTTCCGGCGCCGCGTCCGCCGCGGTGGGTACTCAGTGGCGAGATGAGTAGCCGCGCCCATGTGCCGATGCCGTGACCGGCGCCACACTCCCCACCATGAACACCCCTCTGCCGCCGGCCGACGAGCTGGCGCTCATCGATCGCGAGTTGGGCCAACTCGACGCCCGGCGCCTGCACTTGCTCGCGCGGCGGGACTGGCTGCTGCGGCAGCCGGCCCCCTTGGCCTGGGGCGCCCCGGCCGCCGCGGCGGCTCCCGGGCGCCCGGAGGAGGCCTCCGCGCCGGGCGCGCAGAACCTGCTGCTGACCCTCGGCGCCGTACTGCTCGCCGTGGCCGCGCTCGCGTTCACGCTGGTCAGCTGGGGCTCCCTCGGGATCGGCGGCCGCTCGGCGGTCCTCGCGGTGGTGACGGCCGCCGCACTGGTCACGCCCGCGCCGCTGCTGCGCCGCGGCCTGCGGTCCACGGCCGAGTCGGTCGCGGCCGTCGGCCTGCTGCTGACGGTGCTGGACGCGTACGCCCTGTTCGCGGTCGGCATGCCGGGCGCCGCCGCCGGCACCGCCGCCGCCTACGCGGCCGGGGCGGCCGCGGTGCTGGCGGCGGCCTGGGCCGGGTACGGGCGGGCGCTGCCCGCGCTGCGGATCCCGCTCCCGGCGGCGCTGCTGACGGCGCAGCTCCCGCTCCCCCTGGCCGCGCTGGCCGCGGACGCGGGCCCGGCGGAGCTGGGCTGGGCGCTGCTGGCGACGGCCGCGCTGGACCTGGCCCTGGCGGCGGCCGCCCCGGGCCGGTGGCCGGCGCGGGCGGCGTGGATCCCGGCGGCGGCGCTGGGCGCGGGCGCGCTGTTGATCGGGCTGTCGGAATCGGCGGTGGCGGCCTCGGCGGCGGAGGCGGCGGCTCCGGCGGCGCTCCTGGCGGCGGTGGCCGCGCTCGGTGTCGCGGCGGCCTGGCGGATCCCGGGGGCCTGGCCGGCGGCCACGGCCGGCGGGCTCGCCGCGGTCGCGGCGCTCGGCGGGACGGCCCGGCCGGAGCTGGCCCCGGGCTGGGCGGTGGTCACCCACCTCGCGCTGGCGCTGCCGCTGCTCGCGGCGGTACGGGTGACGGCGCTTCCGGAGCCGGTCCGCCTCGGGCTCGCCCGGGCCGGGGCGGGCATCGCCGGCCTGGCCGCGCTGTGGGGCTGCGCGGCGGCGGTGACGGCGCTGGCGGCCCGGCTCCGGGTCCTCGACGAGGTCTGGGCGGCCACGACCCCGGCCGCGGGCGTCCCCCTGGCCCAGCCGGGCGCGGCCGCGCCGGTCGCGCTGCTGCTGGCGGCCGGGGCGGCCCGGTGGCTGTCCCGGACGCTGCCGGGCCGCCCGGAACCGGCGGCGGCGGCGGTGGCCCTCGGGTGGGGCGGGCTGTTCACGGCGCCGCTGGCGCTCGGGCTCCCGGTGGCGGCGGTGCTCGCCGCGCAGCTCGCGGTGACGGCGGCCGCCGGGGTCCTCGCGCTGCGCTCCCCGGACCGGCCCACCGCGATCGCGGCCGGGGCGGCCGCGCTCCTCGGGGCCGGGAACGTGTCCCTGGCGGCGCTGGACGGCCGCGCGGCCACCTTCGCGGTGCTCGGCCTGCTGGGCGCGGGCTGCGCGGCGGGAGCGGCGTACGGGCCCGCTCCGCGCTGGGCCCGCTCGGGGGCGGCGGCGCTCGCCGTCGGGTACGGCACGGCCCTGGTGGTGGCCCTGAGCGCGCTGACGGACCTGGCGGCGCCCTGGTGGGCGCTGCCGGTGCTGGCGGTCCCCGCGGCCGTGACGGCGGCCGGGCCGGGGCTCGGCGCTCAGCGGCTCGCCGCCGAGGCCGCGGCGGCCGTGGCCGGGGCCCTCGCCCTGGCCCTGGCCTGCGGGGACGCCCCGGTACTGGCCCTGGCGCTGGCGCTGGCCGGGGTCGTCTGCGCGGGCTCGGCGGTCCGGGCGGACCGGCGCGCGCTGGGCTGGGCGGCCGGGGTCCTGTTCGTGGCGGCGGCCTGGGTCCGGCTGGCCTCGGCCGGGGTGGGCGCGGCGGAGGCGTACACGCTGCCGGTGACGCTGCCCGCGCTGGCGGTGGGGTTCCTGCGCCGCCGCCGGGACCCGGCGGCCTCGTCCTGGACGGCGTACGGCCCGGGGCTGGCGGCGACGCTGCTGCCGAGCCTGGCCGCCGCCTGGGGCGACCCGCACTGGCTGCGGCCGCTGCTGCTGGGGGCGGCCGCGCTCGGGGTGACCCTGGCGGGCGCGCACCGCCGGCTGCGGGCCCCGCTCCTGCTGGGCGGCGGCACGCTCGCGGCGGTGGCCCTGCACGAGCTGGCCCCGTACGTGGTCCAGGTCGTCGACGCGCTGCCCCGCTGGCTGCCGCCGGCCCTGGCGGGTCTGCTGCTGCTCGCGGTGGGGGCCACGTACGAGAAGCGGCTCCGGGACGCCCGGCGGCTGCGCTCGGCCCTCGGCCGCCTGCGCTGACCGGGGCCCGGGCCGGGGCGGGACGACGGGGCGGCCCGGGCCCGGAAACGCCAGAGGCCCGGAGACTCAAAGAGTCTCCGGGCCTCTGGTCCGGGTGGGCGATACTGGGTTCGAACCAGTGACCCCTTCGGTGTGAACGAAGTGCTCTCCCACTGAGCTAATCGCCCGGACGCACCGCAAACATTACCGCATGTCAGCGGTGCTCTTTGACCATGCCCGGACGGCCCCGGCCGATCACTGGTCCTTGAGGTTCCACGGCAGGGTCAGGCCGTACTTCCACAGGTAGAAGCCGATCAGCGCGCCCGCGATCGCGAGGCCCACGCTGGTCAGGATGATGTTGCGGCGGCGGACCTTGGGGTCCAGGGCCTTCTGCGCGGCCTCGCTCACCTTGCGCTTCGTCCAGCGCAGCACGAGGTGGGCCCAGGCGAACTCGGTCGCCCAGATCGCCAGGCCGGCGAAGATCGCCACCCAGCCCGGTCCGGGCAGGACCAGCATGGCGATGCCGGCTCCGATGACGGCCAGGCCGACGACGAAGACGCCGACCTGCCAGCTCAGGTGCAGGCTGCGGTTGGCCTTGATGAAGGCAGGCGCCTTGGAGACGTGCGGCGCCTCCTGCGCGTCGGGCCCGGCGGTCGCGCCGTCCGGTCCGGCCGGTGCGGACTCGTGGGTTCCGTGGTCACTCCCCGTATTCATGCGCCCGAATCTACCGGAGCCGGAAGCACACGTGAATGCCGCTTTGGATCCGCCGTCCGAGGGACCCAAGGGTCCGCAAAACGGTCAGAGGGGTTTACAACGGCACCGTAGGTGGCATGTCGATTTCGCCGACGTGCGAATCCCCGAGCGCACACTGAGCGAAAGGCCCTGGCGCTTATGAACACCACGGTCAGCTGCGAGCTGCACCTGCGCCTCGTTGTGTCGAGCGAGTCCTCACTGCCTGTTCCCGCGGGCCTGCGGTATGACACGGCCGACCCCTACGCCGTGCACGCCACCTTCCACACCGGCGCCGAGGAGACGGTCGAATGGGTATTCGCCCGCGACCTCCTCGCTGAGGGTCTCCACCGGCCCACCGGTACCGGCGACGTCCGCGTCTGGCCGTCCCGCAGCCACGGTCAGGGGGTCGTCTGCATCGCCCTGAGCTCACCGGAGGGAGAAGCGCTGCTCGAAGCCCCCGCCCGAGCACTCGAATCGTTCCTCAAGCGGACGGACGCCGCGGTCCCACCCGGGACCGAGCACCGGCACTTCGACCTCGACAAGGAGCTCTCCCACATCCTGGCCGAAAGCTGAGCCAGCTCCGACGAGTGCCTGACCGCGCGACACCGTCCGACTCGGGGCGACGGTGCGGCGCGGACAACCACATACGGCTGTGCCGGCGCTGTCCTCGCGGGAGCCACCCGCGCGGATGGCGCCCGTGCGCTTTGGGGGGAACCCGCTAGAGTCGGCCACCAGCGGCGGCAGCGGTCCGTCGCCGCAGGCCCGGCCCTCAGGGAGCGACCCGTGCAGATCCCCCACGACACCCGTCGCGCGCTCGACGTCGTCGTCGCGCTGGTGAACACCGCGGCCGAGCCGGACCAGCCGGACGGCCTGTCGGACCTCAGCTCGCTGCGCGGCTTCGTCCAGGAGTACGCGATCAGCGACGTCGGCGAACTCGGCGTCCGCGACCTCGCCGGCGTCCGGACGGTGCGCGGCAAGTTCGCCCAGGTCTTCGCGGCCCCGAACTCCCGTGCGGCCTCCACGCTGATCAACGAGCTGGTCGCCACGGCCGGCACCACCCCGCAGCTGACCGACCACGACGGCTACGACTGGCACGTGCACTACTTCGCACCCGGCGCCTCGGTGGGCGACCACCTGGCGGCGGACGGCGGCATGGCGCTGGCCTTCATCGTGGTCTCGGGCGAGGAGGAGCGGCTGCGCCGCTGCGAGGCCCCGGACTGCCGGCGCGCCTTCGTGGACCTCTCCCGCAACCGCTCGCGGCGCTACTGCGACAGCCGGACCTGTGGGAACCGGCTGCACGTGGCGGCGTACCGGGCGCGGCGCAAGGAGGCCGACGCGCACGGTTCAGAGCAGGAAGAGATCGTGGACGGCGGCGAGCAGCAGCAGGGTGCCGATCACCGCTAGGAAGATCATCAGGGGCGGCTGGGAAAGCGCGAAGAGGCAGCCTCGCGGCTCCTCGGCGACGGATGCGGTGGCCGGCGCGGGAACCGACGGCTCACCCTGCGATGTGTCGAGCATGTCCGGCCGATGATGGCGCAGCGCGCCGCCGCCCGCTTCTCAACACGCCAAGATCTACGCGGGAGTTCGTCAGATCCGGCGCAACCGTCAGATTCCGTGCTTCTTCAGAATCGCTTCGATGTCCGAGAAGTCATCCGCAGGAGTGGCGGGGGCGCGGCCCGCCTCGGGCGCCTGCCGGGATCCGGCGCCCAGCGAGGGCGCCGAGGCGGCCGGCGCGACGGCGTCCCGTACGGGAGCGCCCTTCGCGGCCCCGGACGCCTTGGGGGCCTTGGCCGCCCGGGGCTCCTTCGCCGGCTTCCCGGCCCCGCCGAGGCTCCGGCGCTCGATCGCCCGGGTGGTCATGAACAGCAGCCAGGAAGCGCCCAGCAGCCCGAAGCCGATCCAGACGCTCGGATCGAAGACCGTCCCGGACACCCACTCCACGACGCCGGTCAGCACCAGGCCGATCGGCACCAGCGCGTACGCGGTGATCCGCGCGGCGGTCAGGAAGCGCCTGCGGTAGGCCGTCAGCGCGGCGATCCCCAGGCCCGCCGCGGACACCGCGGCACATATCGTCTCGGCGAGCATGCGGTCCTCCAGGGGGTGGCCTGCGGTCGGGCTGGGCGATCCGTCCCTTCCATCCTGCACCGGGCACCACCGCACGGGCCACGCCCGCCGCGCGGTGCGGCCCGATCTCGGGGACATCTCGGGGTCCGCCTCCTCCCCAGGTCCCGGTCGGTGCGGTGCTCCGGGCGCCGGGGCCGGCTGGGAGACTGTCCGTATGACCGATTCCGTGATCCTCGACGTCTGGTGCGAACTCCAGTGCCCGGACTGCCACAGCGCCCTCGACGACGTACGGGCCCTGCGGGCCCGCTACGGCGACCGGCTGGACATCCGGCTGCGCCACTTCCCGCTGGAGAAGCACAAGCACGCGTTCGCGGCCGCGCAGGCCGCCGAGGAGGCCCTGGAGCAGGGTCAGGCGTGGCCCTACACGGAGGCCGTGCTGGCGCGCACCGCCGAGCTGGCCGAGCGCGGCGAGCCGGTGCTGCTGGACGTGGCGCGTGAACTGGGTCTGGACGTCGAGGAGTTCGACACCGCGCTGATCGACGGCCGGCACATCCTGATCGTGGACGCCGACCAGGCCGAGGGCAAGGCGATCGGTGTGACGGGCACCCCGACGTACGTGATCGACGGGCAGCGCCTGGACGGCGGCAAGAGCCAGGAGGGCCTGCGCGCCCGGATCGAGGAGATCGCCGACCGGCTGCTGGCCGGATAGCCCCGCCCCCTCAGATCAGGTCCTTCGCGAAGTTGACGTCGGTCGGGCGGTAGCCGAGGGACTCGTACAACCGCAGGGCCGGGGTGTTGTCGGCGAAGACGTGGAGCGCGAGGAGGCGGTGGCCGCCGGCGAGGGCGGCGCGCTCGGCGAGCAGCATCAGGTCGCGGCCGTACCCCCGGCCGCGGTGTTCGGCGCCGACCTCGACGTCGAAGACGTACGCGCGGTCGGTCTGCGAGGAGACCCAGACGTGGCCGACGGGTGCGCCGGCCGCCTCCAGGATCTGGAAGGCGACTCCTGGGGTGGCCAGGCCCCGCGGCAGCAGGGTGTCGTGGTCGGCCGCCGACTTCGCCCGCGCGGCCTGCGGGGACATTCCCCGGCCGGCCCAGGTCTCGGCGTAGTCCTCGCGGGCCGCGGCCTCCCAGGCCTCGTACTCGGCCGGGGTCATGGGGCGGCCCCGCACCCCCGCGGAGAGGGCGGGCGGCTCGGCGGGGAGTTCCTTGGCCATGTTGCGGCCGTCCTCGGTGTACCCGAGGGCGCCGGCCATCCGCAGCCCGCCCGCCGACCCGGCCGGCACCCGGACGCGGACCCGGCGGCAGCCCCAGCCGCGCAGCACTTCCTCGGCGGCGAGCGCCGCGACGGTGGCGCGCCCGCGCCGCCGGTCCGGTTCGTCGATGGACAGGTCGCGGATCTCGCCGACCGTCGGCCCGAAGGGGGTGTCGGAGGCGATCAGCAGGGCGCCGACGCGCCTGCTGTTGACGCGGACCTCGTACGGGCGCGAGCGGGCCCCGTCGGTGCTCTGCTGAAGCGGCGCGCTCGGCCGCAGGGTGGTGGTCATCATTCGATTTCTACCCGCCCCGCGGCCCGGGCGACAGCCCCTGTCGGGCCGCCGCCGTCCGCTCGCGCGTCGGTCAGGGGTCGATGTCGGAGGCGGCGCGTTCGTCGAAGACGCGCATGGCCTTCGCGGTGACGGGGCCGGGCGGATGGGCGAGGGTCCGCCCGTCGACCCGGTGGACGGCCTGGACGTCGCGCAGGGTGGAGGTCAGGAAGATCTCCTCGGCCCGCTCCAGGGCGTCGAAGGGCAGGTCGGTCTCCTTGGCGCCGGTCCATTCGACGGCCAGGGCGCGGGTGATGCCCGCGAGGCAGCCGGAGGCGACGGGCGGGGTGTGCAGTTCCCCGTCGAGGACGACGAACACGTTGGAGCCGGTGCCCTCGCAGAGCCGCCCGACGGTGTTGGCGAACAGGGCCTCGGAGGCGCCCGCGCGGCCCGCCTCGGCCAGCGCGACCACGTTCTCCGCGTACGAGGTGGTCTTGAGGCCGGTCAGCGCGGAGCGCTCGTTGCGGACCCAGGGCACCGTGATCACGGCGGTGGTGTCGGGGCGGCGGGAGGTCTCGCCGACAGCGACCACGAGGGTGGGGCCGGTGTCGCCCCGGTCGGAGCCGAGCGGGGACAGGCCGCCGGTATAGGTGATCCGGAGCCGGCCGAGCGGGACCGGGTTGGCCTCCAGGACGGCCGCGCAGGCGCGGCGGACCTCGTCGAGGTCGGGGTCGGGCAGCCCGAGGCCGCGGGCCGAGCGGGTCAGCCGGTCCAGGTGGCGGGTCAGCGCGAAGAGCTTCCCGTCCTGCGCCTTGAGCGTCTCGAAGACGCCGTCGCCCACGGTCAGCCCGTGGTCGAGCACGGACACCTTCGCGTCGTCGGCGTCCCGCAGTGCTCCGTCGAGCCAGATCCTCACCGTACGGTCCCTCCACTTCCACTCGCTTCGCGGGCCCCGGGCGCACCCGGGGCCGCTTGGGTACCGGAGGCCGACGCTACCCCGAGCAGCCGGGCGGCCTTGAGTTCGGTTTCCGCCCATTCGCGGTCGGGGTCGGAGCCCCAGGTGATCCCGGCGCCGGTGCCGAAGCAGAGGCGGGGGCCGCCGGGGGCCGCGCGGTCGATCCAGAAGGTGCGGATGCCGACGGCCAGCTCGGCGGTGCCGCGGTCGGCGTCGACCCAGCCGATGCCGCCGCAGTAGGGGCCGCGGGGGGCGGTCTCCAGGGCCTGGATGATCCGCAGGGCGGAGGACTTGGGGGCGCCGGTGACGGAGCCGGGCGGGAAGGTCGCGGCGAGCAGACGGGGCCAGCCGGCTCCGTCTGCGAGTTCGCCGCTGACGGTGGAGACGAGGTGGACCAGGCCCGGGTGCTCCTCGACGGCGCACAGTTCGGGGACGGTGACGGTGCCGGTGGCGCAGACCCGGCCGAGGTCGTTGCGGACGAGGTCCACGATCATCACGTTCTCGGCGTGGTCCTTGGGGAGCAGGTCCGCGGCGGTGCGTCCGGTGCCCTTGATGGGGCCGGACTCGATGTGGCGGCCGGCGCGGCGCAGGTACAGCTCGGGCGAGGCGGTGGCGATCTCGACGCCGTGGGCGGGGAGCCGAATCGTTCCGGCGTACGGGGCCGGGTTGCCGCGCGCGAGCAGGGCGGTGAGGGCGTCGACGTCGGCGGCGGCCGGCTCCGGCAGCGGCGCGGACATCACCCGGCAGAGGTTGGCCTGGTAGACCTCGCCCGCGGCTATGTGCTCGCGGATGCGGCGGACGCCCGCGACGTACGCGGCCCGGTCGAGCGAAGAGGTCCACCGGTCGGCGCGGGGGCCGCGCCAGGCGCCGGGCACGGGCGCGGGCACCGGGTCGGGGCGGACGTCACCGAAGCGCGCGCAGACGAGACCGCCTTCGAAGTCGGCGGTCACGGCCCAGAACCCGGTGGAGTCGAGGGCCGAGGGGTCGCTGGTGACGTCTCGGAGGTCGGTCGCGAGGAGGCCGCCGAAGCGGGCCAGAGGAAGCAGGTCGTGCACGGCTGCGAGTCTATGACCGGTGGCGGCGCGGCGCCGGGGAGGTGACGGTCGGGTGACCGCCGGTGATCGGGCGGCAGCACGCTGCGGAAACGCGTTTTTGAGCTGGCCCGGGAATCCGCTAGAGTTCAACACGTCGCCAGGGAGCGAAGGGGGAAACCCCCGGAGCGAACACGGTGACCTGCGGACGTAGCTCAGTTGGTAGAGCACCACCTTGCCAAGGTGGATGTCGCGAGTTCGAGTCTCGTCGTCCGCTCGAAGTGGGGGATCTTCCCGAGAACCCCCGCAGCTCCGGGTGGAGTGGCCGAGAGGCGAGGCAACGGCCTGCAAAGCCGTCTACACGGGTTCAAATCCCGTCTCCACCTCCAAGGACGATTAGCTCAGCGGGAGAGCGCTTCCCTGACACGGAAGAGGTCACTGGTTCAATCCCAGTATCGTCCACTGGTCCGCGAGGACCACCCGCGCGATTAGCTCAGCGGGAGAGCGCTTCCCTGACACGGAAGAGGTCACTGGTTCAATCCCAGTATCGCGCACGCAGTACACGCACCACCTGCGGTCTTCGACCGTGGTCCCGCGCGATTAGCTCAGCGGGAGAGCGCTTCCCTGACACGGAAGAGGTCACTGGTTCAATCCCAGTATCGCGCACAAGATCCGGAAGCCCCGGCCGTCTCGACGGCCGGGGCTTTCGCGTGGTCGGGGCTCGGAGCGGGGTTCAGGAGGAGAACAGCATCCGGCCGAAGCCGCCCTTGTGGTGGCCGTGGTGACCGTGTCCGTGGCCGTGTCCGTGCTGCGGGGCTCCCCAGGCGGGGGCGGGGGCGTGCTGGCCCGGGTACGGGGCCGGCGGCGCGGCGGGCGGCGGGACCTGGCCGTACTGGGCGGTGTACTGCGACTCCAGGCGGGTCAGCGCCTCCAGCTCGCCGTAGTCGAGGAAGATGCCGCGACAGCCGCTGCACTGCTCTATCTGGACGCCGTTGCGGTTGTACGTGTGCATCATCGCGTGACACTTCGGACACTGCATGACCTGATCAACTCCTCGCCGTATGCGTCGACACCGGACGCGTGCCCGGTGGCGTGCCGCTCACCCTACGACGCGGAGGCTGGCTCCAAGTGGGGCGGGAGGGTGGCGATTCGGACACAGGCGTCCACCATCAGGCGCTCCACGTCCTCCAGTCGGCGCTCCTCCCCCGCCGCCTTGGCCAGCGCGAGGGCAGCCGTCTGTACGGTGAGCGCGCGCGCCGCCAGATCGAGTTCCGGCCACGGGTCACAGCCGGGCGGACCGGCACCGGGCCCCCCGGCGTCGCGGTAGGCGTCGAGGAACCGCAGCCAGGTCCGCGCGTCGACCAGCCCGGCCGCGTACCAGGCGGCGGGGCGGGCCAGGTCCCAGGCGGGGGCGCCGACGCCGAGGTCGTCCACGTCGATGAGCCGCCAGGACCCCTCGGGGACGGGGAAGCGGACCAACTGCCCCAGGTGCAGGTCCCCGTGGCACAGCACCCCGCCGGCGGGCGCCGGGGCCTCGCCCCGCGCCCAGGCGGGCAGCGTCCGCGCGGCGGCCCGCACCGCCCCGGCCTCGGCCCGCGTACCGGCGCCTGGGGCGGCCGCGAGGCGGCGCAGGGCGCGGGCGACCTTGGCCGGGCCGCGCATCGGCGGGACCGGGCCGGGGAGCCGGCGCAGCGGCACCTGGTGCAGGGCCGCCAGCAGCCGGGCCGTCGGCTCCCAGGGGGCGTCCTCGGGGCGGTGCGGGTCCACGGGCGCTCCGTAGGGCCACAGGGACACCGGGCGGCCCTGAATGTGCCCGACCTCGGCGCGCAGGGGCTGGAGCAGCACCTGGGACAGCGCCCGGGCCGAGGCGATCCGCATCCGGACGGCGAGGCCGTCCCGGTCGGTGTCCTCGGCGTGCGCCTTCGCGACGGAACCGCCGCAGCGGACGACGGTGCCGTCGTCCCGGTCGGCGAGGAGCTCGTACGGGGCGGGGCGGCCGGAGGGGGCCGCGTAGGCCGCGAGCGCGGCGGGGAGGGTCTGCTGGGTCATCGCGGCTCCGCGCTCCTCCGTTCCGTTCCGTCCGTGGCCTCGGGGTCCGCAGTCAGATTACGGAACGCGCCGGGGTCGCGGGCGGGCGCGCGGGACGCGAAAAAGGGTGCTGCCCGTCCGACTCCCCAGTCGTACGGGCAGCACCCTTCACCTGCCGTCCGCCGCGCCCCCGTCCCCACGGGGTTCGACGGGCCGATGTCTGACCCGGGCCGCTCTCCCGGGTCTGGTGCGCCGTTCAGCGCCCCAGCATCACACCCACGGACGACGCCTGTGCCGCCACCTGGTCGAAGCCTCCGAAGAGGAAGAGCAGGAGGGCGGCCAGGGGGAGCACCATGGCCGCGGCCACCAGCGGGTGGCGCGTGCCGGACTCATGGCCGTTGAACGCGAATGCCTTGCGTCCCTGCCGTGCGATGTCCGCCATGGTCCTCTCCCTGTCGTTTGGCAGCGGCGGGCTGTGACCTCGGGGGACGAGTGCGCCACCCGCCGCTTGTCTTCAACACTAGGCATCGGGAAGGCCTCTGGCCTCATGCCCTCGTACCCTTTGGCGGGCCTCCAGGAGGATGACGAGCCCCCTCCTCGTGTACTCCCCTGGGTGGAGACGGCTCCCCCGTGATGAGGGTCTTCCCGGAGGGAATGACCGGAGGGTAGTGACTTCGCTCACTTCAGTCACTCCCCGCACACACGTGTCCTCCTGCCGGGTGTTCGCAAGATCAATCCGGGTTGACGGGCCGTACGGACCGAGGCTGTCGCCCGGGCCGGCCCCCGGATCCGCCAATCCCCTTGGGGCGCGGGGCCTTTGGAGCCTTCCGGCGGCTGCCGCCCGGCGGCGGGCCGGGGGTGCGCGAAACCCCCAAGTGGGCTGTGAGGCAACTACGATCGAATCCCCCGGCGAGGGCGCGGCCTCTGAGCGCTGGTGGCGGATGGTCCGTAAGCTGTGCCGAGTCAACAGGACGACCGGTCAGCGGGGTGGACATGGCGATGATGCGGCTCCGGCGGGAGGACCCGCGTGTCGTCGGCTCGTTCAGACTGCACCGCCGGCTCGGCGCCGGCGGGATGGGCGTGGTCTACCTGGGCTCGGACCGGCGCGGCCAGCGCGTCGCCCTGAAGGTGATCCGGCCCGACCTGGCCGAGGACCAGGAGTTCCGCTCGCGGTTCGCGCGCGAGGTGTCCGCCGCCCGGCGGATCCGCGGCGGGTGCACCGCGCGGCTGGTGGCCGCCGACCTGGAGGCCGAGCGCCCGTGGTTCGCCACCCAGTACGTGCCCGGCCCGTCGCTGCACGACAAGGTGGCCGAGGAGGGCCCGCTGACGGCCGCGCAGATCGCCGCCGTCGGCGCCGCGCTCTCCGAGGGGCTGGTCGCCGTACACGAGGCGGGGGTCGTGCACCGGGACCTCAAGCCCTCCAACATCCTGCTGTCCCCCAAGGGCCCCAGGATCATCGACTTCGGGATCGCCTGGGCCACCGGCGCGAGCACCCTCACCCACGTGGGCACCGCCGTCGGCTCCCCCGGGTTCCTCGCGCCCGAGCAGGTGCGCGGCGCCGCCGTCACCCCCGCCACGGACGTCTTCGCGCTCGGCGCCACCCTCGCGTACGCGGCGACCGCCGACTCGCCCTTCGGGCACGGCAGTTCCGAGGTCATGCTGTACCGCGTGGTGCACGAGGAGCCGCACCTGGTCGGCGTCCCGGACGCGCTCGCGCCCCTCGTACGGGCCTGCCTGGCCAAGGATCCCGAGGAGCGGCCGACCACCCTCCAGCTGTCGATGCGGCTCAAGGAGATCGCGGCGCGCGAGGCGCACGGGCTGTCCGACGGGCGCCCGCCCGCGCAGCGGGCCCGCGCCGAGCGGCCGACGGGCCGGCTCGCCGAGCCGCCGTACGAGGAGCAGCGCACCACGGAGCGCCGTACGGCCGGCACCCCCGCGCCCCGGCCGCAGGGCCAGGGCCAGGGGCAGGGCCAGGGCCACGGGTCGCACAGCGGACCGCACGCACGGCCCTCGTCCTCGCGGCAGTCCTCCGCCCAGCACTCCGGCGCCGCCGGTGGCGGCCCGTCCTCCCGGCCGACCTCGGGACGTACCGGCGGCCGGCCCGCCCCCCGTACGACGGGCACGGGGCGGCGGCCCTCGCGGCCCGACCCGCGGCTGATGCGGCAGCGGCTGATCGTGTTCGTCGTGGTGACGCTGATCGTCGCGCTGGGGATCGCCGCCGCCCAGAAGCTGTGAGCGGGGCGGGCCCGCGGGCCGCCCGCTGCTACGGGCGGCCGCTCGCCACCGCGTAGAAGGCGACGGCGGCGGCCGCGCCCACGTTCAGCGAGTCCACCCCGTGCGCCATGGGGATCCGCACCCACTCGTCGGCGGCGACCAGCGCCTGCGTGGACAGCCCGTCGCCCTCCGCGCCCAGCATCAGCGCGACCCGCTCCAGGGTCTGCGGGGCGGCCTCGTCGATGGGCGAGGCCTTCTGGTGCGGGGTGAGGGCGAGCAGCTTGAAGCCGGCCTCGCGGACCGAGTCCAGGCCCTTGGGCCAGGTCTCCAGGCGGGCGTACGGGACGGAGAAGACCGCGCCCATCGACACCTTCACCGAGCGGCGGTACAGCGGGTCGGCGCAGTCGGGCGACAGCAGCACCGCGTCCATGCCGAGGGCGGCGGCGCTGCGGAAGATGGCCCCGATGTTGGTGTGGTCGTTGACCGCTTCCATGATGGCCACGCGGCGGGTGGTGGCGAGCAGTTCCTCCGCCGTCGGCAGCGGCTTGCGCTGCATCGAGGCGAGGGCGCCGCGGTGCACGTGGTAGCCGGTGACGCGTTCGGCGAGGTCCGGGCTGACGGCGTAGACCGGGGCCGGGAGCTCGTCGATGACGTCGCGCATGACATCGACCCACTTGGCGGAGAGCAGCATCGAGCGCATCTCGTACCCGGCGTCCTTGGCCCGTCTGATGACCTTCTCGCCCTCGGCGATGAAAAGGCCTTCCGCGGGCTCGCGCCGGCGCCGGAGTTCGACGTCGGTCAGGCCCGTGTAGTCGCGCAGGCGCGGGTCGTCGGGGTCTTCGATGGTGATGAGATCAGCCACAGGGTGATACTGCCTTGTCCTGGGTGTGGTGCCAACGGCCCTGGCGGGTGCTGGTGGTTCAGGCGTCCGGGGTCCCGACCCGGACGACCTCGCCGATGACGATGACGGCGGGCGGACGGACCTCCCGCGCGCGGACGGTCTCGCCGACCGTGGCGAGGGTGGCGTCCACGCGGCGCTGGGCGGCCGTGGTGCCTTCCTGGACGACCGCGACGGGGGTGTCGGCGGAGCGGCCGTGCCGGACCAGGGCCTCGGCGATCAAGCCGATCTTGTCGACGCCCATCAGGATCACCAGGGTGCCGGTGAGCCGGGCGAGGGCGGCCCAGTCCACGAGCGAGCGCGGGTCGTCGGGGCCGACGTGCCCGCTGACGACGGTGAACTCGTGCGCCACGCCCCGGTGGGTGACCGGGATGCCGGCGGCGCCGGGGACGGAGATGGAGCTGGAGATGCCGGGTACGACGGTGCAGGAGATCCCGGCCTCGGCGAGGGCCTGGAGCTCCTCCATGCCGCGGCCGAAGACGTACGGGTCCCCGCCCTTGAGCCGGACCACGGCCTTGCCGGCCTTGGCGTGCTCGATCAGGGCGTTGTTGATGGCCTCCTGGGCCATGAACCGGCCGTACGGGATCTTCGCGGCGTCGATGACCTCGACGTGCGGCGGGAGCTCGTCGAGGAGGTCGCGGGGGCCGAGCCGGTCGGCGATGACGACGTCGGCCTCGGCGAGGAGGCGGCGGCCGCGGACGGTGATCAGGTCCGGGTCGCCGGGACCGCCGCCGACGAGGGCGACACCGGGGGTGTGCGGGCGGGCGGCCGTGAGGGAGCCGTCGCGCAGCCCCTCCACGACGGCGTCGCGGACGGCGGCGGAACGACGCGGGTCGTTGCCGCTCAGCACGGCCACGGTGACGCCGTCGACGCGGCCGGTGGCCGGGGTCCAGGCGGTGGCGGCCTCGGCGTCGTCGGCGCGGACGCACCAGACGCGGCGGCGCTCGGCCTCGGCGGAGACGGCGTCGTTGGCCGCGCGGTCCCGGGTGGCGATCAGCGCGTACCAGGCGCCGTCCAGGTCCCCGTCCTGGTAGCGGCGGCGTTCCCAGCGGATCTCGCCGGTCTCGGCCATGACGTCCACGGAGGGGGTGGCGGAGGGGGAGATCAGCAGCACGTCGGCGCCGGCCGCGACGAGCGCGGGCAGCCGACGCTGGGCGACCTGACCGCCGCCGATGACGACGACGCGGCGGCCGGCCAGGCGGAGTCCTACGGGGTATGCCGGGTGTGCCATGGCGGTTGCGGCTCCTGATGCGGCGGTGATCTGCTGGGCCGCTGCTGCGCTGGAGCGGCTTGTCGGGTGTGACGTGCGGTTTCGCCCGTCCGGGTCCACGATACGACCCCCACCCCCGGCCCCACCTCGGCCCCCCGCCCGGCCACGGCGCGGCGGGCACGTCCCGCCGCGCCGGCGCGTGAGGTGCGGGGTCCTGGGCGGAGCCCCAGGGGCCTTGAGGTGCGCCGCCCCGCCCCGGTAGGGGCAAGGGCGGCGAACGCGGGACGTGGCGCGGGGTTACTTCTCCGTGACGCCGGCGGAGTCGAAGGTGGCCACCTCGTGCATCGCGCGGGCCGCGCTCTGCACCAGCGGAAGGGCCAGCAGCGCCCCCGTGCCCTCGCCGAGGCGGAGGTCCAGGTCGACCAGCGGGCGCAGGCCGAGCTTGTTCAGCGCGGCGACGTGCCCCGGCTCCGCGCTGCGGTGACCGGCGATGCAGGCCGACAGCGACTCCGGAGCGATGGCGCGAGCCACGAGGGCGGCCGCGCCGGCGCTCACGCCGTCCAGGATGACCGGCGTACGGAGCGACGCTCCGCCCAGCAGGAGGCCGACGATCGCCGCGTGCTCCAGGCCGCCGATGGCCGCGAGGACACCGATCGGGTCCGCCGGGTCGGGCTGGTGGAGTTCCAGGGCCCGGCGGACGACCTCGACCTTGCGGGCGTGCGTCTCGTCGTTGATGCCCGTACCGCGCCCGGTGACCTCCGCCGGGTCGACGCCCGTGAAGACCGCGATCAGGGCCGCCGACACCGTGGTGTTCGCGATGCCCATCTCACCCGTGAGCAGCGCCTTGTTGCCGGCCGCCACCAGGTCGCGGGCCGTCTCGATGCCCACCTCGATCGCCGCGACGGCCTCCTCGCGGGTCATCGCGGCGCCGACGGACAGGTCGGCCGTGCCCGGACGGACCTTGCGCGGGAGCAGCCCCGGCGTGGCCGGGAGGTCCCCGGCGACGCCGACGTCGATCACGCAGACCTCCGCGCCGACCTGGTTGGCGAACGCGTTGCAGACCGCCCCGCCGCCCAGGAAGTTGGCCACCATCTGCGTGGTGACCTCCTGGGGCCAGGGGGTGACCCCCTGCGCGTGCACCCCGTGGTCACCCGCGAAGATCGCGACCGCGGCGGGCTCCGGGATCGGCGGCGGGCAGACCCGCGACAGACCGCTGAGCTGCGCCGAGATGATTTCGAGCATGCCGAGCGCACCGGCGGGCTTGGTCATGCGCTTCTGGCGCTCCCACGCCTCGCCCAGCGCCTTCGCGTCGAGGGGGCGGATGCTGGCGACCGTCTCGGAGAGCAGGTCGTGCGGCTCCTCGCCGGGCAGCGCGCGGCGGCCGTAGGTCTCCTCGTGCACGACCCAGGACAGCGGGCGGCGCTTGGACCAGCCGGCCTGCGCGAGCTCGGGCTCTTCCGGGAACTCGTCGACGTAGCCGACGCACAGGTACGCGACGACCTCCAGGTGCTCCGGCAGGCCGAGTTCGCGGACCATCTCGCGCTCGTCGAAGAAGCTGACCCAGCCCACGCCGAGGCCTTCGGCACGGGCGGCGAGCCACAGGTTCTCGACGGCGAGGGCCGAGGAGTACGGGGCCATCTGCGGCTGGGTGTGCCGGCCGAGGGTGTGGCGGCCGCCGCGGGTGGGGTCGGCGGTGACGACGATGTTCACCGGGGTGTCGAGGATGGCCTCGATCTTGAGTTCCTTGAACTGCTTCGCCCGGCCCTTGGGCAGCGACTTGGCGTAGGCCTCGCGCTGGCGCTGGGCGAGCTCGTGCATCGTCCGGCGGGTCTCGGCCGAGCGGATGACGACGAAGTCCCAGGGCTGGGAGTGGCCCACGCTGGGGGCGGTGTGGGCCGCCTCCAGGACGCGGAGCAGCACCTCGTGCGGGATCGGGTCGGTGCGGAAGCCCTTGCGGATGTCGCGGCGCTCGCGCATGACGCGCAGGACGGCCTCGCGCTCGGCGTCGGCGTACGCGGGGGCCGGCTCGCCGGCGGAAGGCTGTACGGGCTGGAGTGCCTGGACGGGTTCGGCCTCGGGAGCGGTCTCCGGCTCCGGCTCCGGCTCCACGGGGGCGGCGGCCTCGGGCTCGGGCTCGGCCGCGACCGGCTCCGCGATGACGTCGGTGACCGGCTCGGGCTCGGGCTCCACGACCGCGCGGGCCGCGTCGGGCTCCGCCGCCGGAACCGTTTCCGCGACGGGCTGCTCGGGCTCCGGCTCCGGTACGACGGCCACGGCCACCGGCTCCGGAACGACCTCGGCGGCGGCCTCGACGACAGGCTCGGGCTCCGGGGCCACGGGCTCGACGACCGGCACGACGGCCTCGGGAGCGGCCTCGACGACCGGCTCGGGCTGCGGGACCACCGGCTCGACCGGCTCGACCGGTTCCGCCGGCTCGGGCGCGGGCTCCGCGGCCGCGACCGGCTCCGGAGCGGCGACGACGGCGGCAGCGACCGGGGCCTCGGCCACGGCGGGAACCCCGGCCGGCTCCGCGATGACCTCGGGCGCGGGCTCTACCTCAGGCGCGGGCTCTACCGCGGCCGCGGGCTCCGGCTCGGGCGCGGGCTCCGGCTCGGGCGTGGCGGCGGGGGCCGCCTCGGCGACCGGCTGCTGCGCGACCGGCTGCTCGGCGACCGGCTGCTCGGGCTGCGCCGCCCACGGCGCGCCGGCCTGCGGCGGGATCTCGCTCAGCTGCGGCGCGGCCGGGGCCGGCTCGGCGACGGCCTCCGCGCGCGGGACGTCCAGGTACTCGGGGCCGGTGGTCGGCGGCCCGGCGTGGTGCACCGGAACCGGCGCCACCGCTGCGGCGGCGGCCGGCATCGGCTGGGCGGCCGGACCCCGGTCCGCGAGGGACCGTACGAGCCCACCGGCCTCCGGCACGGGCGGGCCCATGTGCAGGGGGCGGCGCGGCTGGGCCACCTGAGCCGCGGGCGCCACCGGGGCGGCGGCGGGCGGCGGGACCACCAGGCCGCCGAGGTCGAGCGCGCCGGAGTCCCGGCCGCCCGCCTCGTGGGCGCCCGTGCTGTACGCGGACTCGGGGAAGGCGGGCTCGGGGAACGAGGGCGCGGGGTAGCCCGCGGGCGCCTCGGGGAAGGACTGATCGGCGGAGCCGGGGTGCTGGGCGTAGGCCGCGGGCGCCTCGGGGTACTCGGTGTAGACGGGCTCCACGGGGAAGTCCGGCACCGGCGGGACCGGCTGCGGGTCGCTCCAGGCGCCCTGTCCGCTCGGCATCAGCAGCAGTTCCTCGTCCTCGGCCTCGGCCGGGAGGTCCATGAGGTCCTGGAAGGCGTAGCCCGCGGGAGCCGAAGGAGCGGGAACGGGCGCGGCGGCGGGGGTCGCCAGAGGGTGCGGAGCCGGTGCGTGGGCCTGGACCGGAGCGGGGATGCCCTGCTGATCCACCATGCCCGCGTTGTCCGGGAGCCCCTCGCCCGGGACCTGGCCGGTGTCAGTCATGCGTACCCCTCGCCCATCGGTGTTGCCTCTTCGATCGCCCGGCGCCCACGTGACCAACGAGCGGGGATGCCGCGCGACGCGAACGCCTCACGCACGCCCGCACGACAACCAGTAAGCATTGTCGCGCTCGTCAGCCGCAATGGCGGCCATTACCGGCGCGGTCCGCTGTGGACTGCGCCACGTCGCGCACCCCGCGTACCGCCTCCGTTGCCGTCGTGCCCGGACGTCCAGGGCAGTACGACGATCGGCCAGCCTACCCCGGCCCTCGTGCTAGCGGTTCACGGGGCGTTCGGCGGACAGCAGGAACACGACGGAACGGTCCTGTTCGGCCCAGGTGCGGGGGTCGAGGCCCACGGACTGGAGGAACGCGCACTCGACGGCGTACCCGTGGGCGGCCAGTACACGGCCGATGGCTTCCGCTTCGGCGCGTGACAGGGCGTGGCTGACGATCCGTTCGGGGCGGCGTTCGGCGACGGCCTCGACGACCTCGGCCCCGCCGCCGCCGACGCGGACGACGTCGGGTTCGGGGAGGTTCTCCAGGACGTGCGGAGCGCGTCCGGTGACGACCTGGACCTGTACGCCGCGCTCGCGGGCGGCGGCGCTCACGTGGTCGCAGGCCTGCGGGTCGGCGTCGACGGCGATGACGGCGGCGCCGAGCGCGGCGGCGTCCACGGCGAGGGCGCCGCGGCCGGCTCCGATGTCCCAGACGAGGTCGCCGGTGCGCGGGCCGAGGCGGGCGAGTTGGGCGGCGCGCAGCGGGGCGGACTCCCCCTCCCCGGTGGCGTCGGCGTGCGGGCGGGCCCAGCCGCGCGGGCCGCTCTGGCCGGGGGTCTGGCCGAGCAGCCAGGCGGGCTCGGCGGTGGCGCCGGCGGCGGTGGTCTGGGCGGTGGCGCCGCCGCCGATGACGATGACGACGTTGGGGTCGCGCCAGGTGTGGTCGGCGGCCTTGTCGGAGGTGAGGACGCTGACCTGTTCGTTGGCGGTGCCGAGTTCCTCGCAGATCACGAAGGTGCGGTGG
Source organism: Streptomyces sp. ADI95-16 (assembly GCF_003721495.1). NCBI lineage: Bacteria > Bacillati > Actinomycetota > Actinomycetes > Kitasatosporales > Streptomycetaceae > Streptomyces > Streptomyces sp. ADI95-16. The sequence goes on from NZ_CP033581.1 coordinate 2,051,379, forward strand.
ACCCCGTCGAGCAGCAGGGCGAGTTCGGCGGGGCCGGCGCCGGGCGAGGTGAGTACGGCGACCTTGCCGTGGGCGCGGATGACGTTGACGGCGCGGCGCAGGGTGCGGGGGTGGGCCACGACGACCTGGGCGTCGTCCCAGGGCATGCCGGCGCGGGCGAAGGCGGCGGCGACGGAGGAGACGGCGGGGACGACCTCGACTTCCAGGCCGTGCTCCGGGGCGCGCAGGATGCGGACGACGCCGAAGAAGCCGGGGTCGCCGTCGGCGAGGACGACGGCGGTGCCGCGGTGGCCGGCGATGCGGCGGGCGGCGAGGCCCACGCTGCCGAGGCGGATGCGTTCGGCGGCGGGCGGGACTTCGGGCAGTGCGAGGTGGTGTGCGGCGCCGGCCACCAGCGTGGCGGCGGAGAGCGCGGACCGGGCGGCCGAGGTCAGGGGGGAGCCGTCCCAGCCGATCACCGTGACCCGGTCGGCCATCGTCGTCAGTCTCCAGAGGTGGGGGCAGCGCGGATGTGGGGGGCAGGCGCGGAGGGAGCGGGTTTACGGTGAGACTACCTGGTCATCGGGTCAGTGCCAGTCCGTCGAGACGGCGTACCCGTGCGCGTCGGCCCGGCGGCCGAAGCCGTATCCGTCGTAGCCGTCGGAGAAGCTGCCGGAGGAACCGTCCGAGAATTCGTCGGTGTCTTCGAGGTCCTCGGGGACCAGGCTCCAGACGATGAGGTCGGTCCGGGTGTCGCTCCAGGAGCCGTCGGGGGTCTGGGTCCGCACTATCCACGCGTTGCGCAGGACGCCCTCGCTGATGCAGCCGATCTTCTGGGCCACTTGCTGGGAGGCGGTGTTGTCGGCGGCGGTGCGCAGTTCCAGGCGTTCGAAGCGCTGGGCGCGGAAGAGCCACTGGGCGACGGCGAGTACGGATTCGCTGGCGTAGCCCTCGCCGCGGGCCCAGGGGGCGGTGACGTAGCCGACCTCGGTGACGCGGGTGTGCCAGTTGGTGTTCTGGAGGTGGACGATGCCGACGAGGCGCTGGGTGAGGAACTCGGTGACGGCGAAGGCGATGCCGCGGCCCTCGCCGCGTTCCGCGTGGGAGTCGCGGGTGGCCCAGGCGTGGGCGTCGGCGCGGGTATAGGGGTGCGGGCTGGAGGTCCAGGCGGTGACCTGCTCGTCGTTCATCATCTCGGCGAGCGCGGTGACGTCGTCTTCCTCGAAGGGGCGCAGCACCAGCCGGTCCGTGCTGATGGTGACGTCCGGGAAGGTGGTTGTCATGCGCAGCTCCATGCCTGAGACCGTGGTGCGACCGTGTTGCGATGCGACCGCGGTGCGGGACCGTTCGTGCGGGACCGTTCGTGCGGGTCGTAAACCACAGCATGCAGCATCGGCGGCGGGATGTGCATGGGCGGGGTTGTCCGGGGGCGGGCACGGCTCGGCCCCGCCCGCCACGAGGGCGTGCGGGGCCGAAGTACCCGTGTTTCCGGGCGGCCTTCGCGCCGGAAGGCGGCGGGCCGTCAGGAAGTGGCGGGGCGTCAGGAGAGGGTGGGGCGTCAGGAGGCGGTGGGGGCGCCGAAGGCCGGGACGACCGAGCCCTGGTACTTCTCCTCGATGAACTTCTTGACCTCGTCGGAGCCCAGGAGCTTGGCGAGCTTCTCGATGCGCGGGTCCTTCTCGTTGCCGGCCTTCACCGCGAGGAAGTTGGCGTACGGGTTGCCCTCGGCCTTCTCCAGGACGAGCGCGTCCTTGGCGGGCGCGAGCTTGGCTTCGAGGGCGTAGTTGCCGTTGATGACCGCGGCGTCCACGTCGCCGAGGGCGCGCGGGACGGTGGCGGCCTCCAGCTCCTTGAACTCCAGGCCCTTCTTGTCGGTGATGTCGGACAGCTTGGCGCCGGTGCCGACACCCTCCTTGAGGGTGATCAGGTTGTTCGAGGCGAGCAGCTGGAGCGCGCGGCCCTCGTTGGTGGTGTCGTTCGGGACGGCGATGGTCTGGCCGGGCTTGATGTCGCCGATGGCCTTGACCTTCTTGGAGTAGAGGCCGAGCGGTTCCAGGTGCACGTTGGTGACGGGCACGATGTGCGTGCCGTTCTTCTTGTTGAAGTCGTCGAGGTACGGCTTGTGCTGGAAGTAGTTGCCGTCGACCTGGCCCTGCTCGGTGGCGGTGTTGGGCAGGACGTAGTCCGTGAACTCCTTCACCTCCAGCTTGAGGCCTTCCTTCGCCGCGAGCTTGTCCTTGACGAAGTTCAGGATGTCGGCGTGCGGGCTCGGGGAGGCCGCTATGACGAGCGGCTTGCTCGCGTCGGTCTTGCCGCCGTCGGCCTTGGAGGAGGACGGGTCCGAGGAGCTGCCGCAGGCGGTGAGGCCGAGGGCGAGCGCGGACGCGGTGGCGGCGAGGGCGGTGAGCTTGATGTTCTTACGCACGAAGAGTGCCTTTCATTGCGGGTGCAAGTGCGCGGATCGTGCGCGGTTCTTGCGGGTGGAGGCCCAAGCACGACAAGTGCGGGCTTTTCTGGGGTGGGGAAGGTCTGTGCGGCCCGTGGTCCGGGGCCGGGTGCCTCAGGCCGTGCGCCCGCCGCGGCGGGCGAGGAAGCGGACCACGCCGTCGCCGATCAGCTGGACCACCGTGACGAGGGCGACCAGGATCACGACGGTCGCGAGCATGAACCCGGTCTCGAAGCGCTGGAAGCCGTAGGTGATGGCCTTGGAGCCGAGGCCTTCGCCGCCGACCGCGCCGGCCATGGCCGAGTAGCCGATCAGGGTGATCAGGGTGGTGGTCACGCCGGCGATCAGCGAGGGCAGGGCCTGCGGCAGCAGCACCTTGCCGACCAGGGTGGGGACACCGCCGCCCATGGACTCGACGGCCTCGATCAGGCCGGGGTCCACTTCGCGGACCGCCGTCTCGACGAGGCGGGCGAAGAAGGGGATGGCGCCGATGGCGAGCGGGACGATCATCGCGGTGGGGCCGATGAAGGTGCCGACGACGGCGGTGGTCACCGGGATCAGGGCGATCAGCAGGATGATGAACGGCAGCGAGCGGCCGAGGTTCACTATCACGCCGAGGACCTTGTTGAGCGGCTGGTTCTGCAGCAGGCCGCCCTTGTCGGTCAGGACGAGCAGGATGCCGACGGGCAGCCCGCCGACGACGGTCACCAGGGTGGACCACAGCACCATGTAGAGGGTGTCGTACGTGCCCTGGGTGAGCAGGGGCTGCATCTCGGACCAGGTCACTGGGCACCATCCTTGACGAGCTGGGCGAGCTCGGCGTCGGCGTCTTCTGCGGTTACGGGATCTGCGGCGCCGGCGGCTTCGGCGTCCTCGTCGACGATGTCGACCTGGAGGCCCTGCTCGCGCAGGAAGCCCACGGGGACGACGTTGTCCTCGTAGCGGCCGGGCAGCTCGATGCGCATCCGGCCGATCTGGCGGCCGGCGACGGTGTCCATCGCGGCGCCGAGGATCGAGATGTCGATGTTGTACGTCCGCGCCAGCTGGGAGATGACCGGCCGGGTGGCGGCGTCGCCGTGGAAGGTGACGTCGACGACGGTGTGGTCGGGCCCGGTGGCGGCGCCGCTGACGGGGAAGAGTTCACCGGCGAGCTCGGAGCCGGGGGTGGCGAGGAGCTCGGCGACGGTGCCGGATTCGACGATCCGGCCCTTCTTCATCAGGGCGGCGGAGTCGCAGACGGCCTTGACCACGTCCATCTCGTGCGTGATGAGCAGGACCGTCAGGCCGAGTTCCCGGTTGAGGTCGCGCAGCAGCTGGAGGATGGAGCGGGTGGTCTCGGGGTCCAGGGCGCTGGTGGCCTCGTCGGAGAGCAGCACCTTGGGGTCGCCGGCCAGGGCGCGGGCGATGCCGACGCGCTGCTTCTGGCCGCCGGAGAGCTGGGCGGGGTAGGCCTTGGCCTTGTCGGCCAGGCCCACGAGGTCGAGGAGTTCGGCGGCCTTGCGGGAGCGCTCGCGGCCGGAGATCCCGAGGATCTCCAGGGGCAGCTCGATGTTGTCCTGCACGGTGCGCGAGGAGAGCAGGTTGAAGTGCTGGAAGACCATGCCGATGCGGCTGCGGGCCTCGCGGAGCTCCTTGCCGGCGCGGCGGCCGCGGCCGGCGAGCGCGGTGAGGTCCACGCCGTCGACGGTGACGGTGCCGGTGGTGGGGCGTTCCAGCAGGTTCACGCAGCGGATCAGGGAGGACTTGCCGGCGCCGCTCTGGCCGATGACGCCGTAGACCTCGCCCTCGCGGACGTGGAGATCGACGCCGTCCAGGGCGGTGACCTCGCGGCCACGGGACTGGTAGACCTTCGTGAGGCCCGATGTGGTGATCACAGGAATTCCGTCGCTGTCGAGTGCTCGGCGCAAGCGGGTGCCGGGCACGGGGCAAACATCTGGTGACGCGATACGGCTCAGATCGTCAGAAAACGACGCTGACGGCGCGTACGCGGGGCAGGAGCGATCCGGTGCTGCTTCGGGGCGGCGGCGCGGACGGGCTCGGCCGGTCTCGCTTCGGGGCGCGAGACTGCGAGAAGAGGGGCCCTCAGAAGGCGCACATTCGACACATACAACGAGCACCGGGCGTCATCGTCGCCTCGGTCGCAAGGGTGCGGCTGCTCGTCGTGGTCATGGGCCCCAGTAAAGCAGACCTCCCCCTTCACCGATCAACGCTGTCCGAATAGCGGACGGAATCCAACCGCATTCCGGACAGGAGGGGCCCGCGCCGGCCAACCGTCCCGGACCCCGTGTGCCCTGCTCACCTGCGCGAACACCGCTCGCAGGGCCGCGCGGAGCGGCCCGCCAGTCCGGGTGCGGGGGCATCGGTTGTGGCCAAGGCCACGGCGCCCGGCGCCGGCGGCCGCGCGGGCGCGGGGGCGGTCCCTGGAGCGGGACGGGGGCGGGACGGGGGCGGGGACGGCGCGGGGCGCGGCCCGTAATACGCTCGCTGCATGCTCGACGCCCTGACGGTCGCCATCGGTGTGACCGCACTCGCCCTCGCCGCCTGGTGCGGCCTCGCCGCCTGGCGGGACCAGCCGACCAAGGACTGGCACTTCATCGGCATGGCGGTCGTGACCGTGCTGGTGCTGGCCCAGCTGGTGGTGGGACTCGTCAAGCTGGCGCAGGGCGGCAAGCCCGACGAGGGCACGGTGATCTTCGTGGCCTACCTGGTCGGGGCGTTCGCGGCGGTCCCGGCCGCCGGGCTGCTGTCGCTCACCGAGCGGACCAAGTGGGGTTCGCTGACCGTGGCCGCCGGCGCGGTCGTCCTCGCCGTGCTCGAAGTACGCCTCTATGACATTTGGGGAACCCCCGGTGCCTGACACACAGATGGACGACGCCGCCGGAGCGGCCCCCGCGCGCGAGCGCCTGGTCTCCGGACCGGGGCTGCTGCTGGTCTGGGTGTACGGGGTGATCACGGTCGGCGCGGTCTCGCGCTCGGCCTACCAGATCTCCACCGAGTTCGACCGCGCCCCGCTGCCGTACGCGCTGAGCGGCATCGCCGCGCTCGTGTACGCCTTCATCACGTACTCGCTGGTGCGCGGCGGGGAGACGGCCCGCAAGGCGGCGCGGATCTGCTGCGCCGCCGAGCTGACCGGCGTACTGACCGTGGGCACCTGGACGCTGGTGCGGCCCGAGTCCTTCCCGGACGCGACCGTGTGGTCGGACTTCGGGATGGGGTACCTCTTCATCCCCGTGATCCTGCCGATCACCGGGATGCTCTGGCTGCGCACGAAGCGCTGACCCGTCAGGCGCTGACCGCGAAGTCGCCGGCGCTCTTGGCGTCCTTCTCCAGGATCACCAGCCGCACGCCGTCGGAGGCGGTGCGGCCGCCGACCTGGGTGTAGCCCGCCTTGCGGTAGAGCCGCAGGTTGGACTCGCTCTTGTGGCCGGTGTGCAGCCGGAAGCGGGTGGTGCCGCCGTCGCCCTGGAGGGCCGCCTCCACCGCGCGCAGCAGCCGGCCGCCGAGTCCGTGACGCTGGAGGCGGGGGTGCACGCACAGCTTGGCGATCTTGGCGGTGCCGTCCTCGTCCACGTTGCCGCGGACGGTGCCGACGACCTCGTCCCCGAGCCGGGCCACGAGCACGGTGTCCGTCTCCAGCTCGCTCTTGAGGGAGTCCAGGGTCTGGGTGAGCGGCTGGATGCGGTAGTTGCCGTAGAGCTCGGCCTCCCGCTGGAACGCCAGGTACTGCAGTTTGAAGATCTGCTCAACGTCCTCGGCGGCCGCCGCAGAAATCGTCACGCTCATGCCCATGTGCGCATGCCTCCAGCTCACCTGGTAGCCCGTTGGTCTACCGCTCCTTTCCCCGCAGGCCAGGAGCCGCAACCTCTGCAGCCAGCATTCTGCGCAGACATCCCAGGCAACGGGAACGGACCGGCCCCAAACTTCCTTGTGAGATACCCAACTCCCCTGCGATTTCACGGTAAGTCAAGTCCCTGGGCGAAAGAAGTGCCCCTATGAGTTCCGGACACCGTCCGGGCAGCCGGGCGACGGCCGATCGGATGACCTTCCTTTCCTCCCCGTTCAGGAGTGCGTCCTCCGGCTCGGCCGCGCCGTCCGCGAGATGAGTGCGCCGGCCGTACGGAACCTCGCGCCTGGCCCGGCGCCTTGCGACCCGGGCCTCGGCGCGCACCGCCCGGCGCAGCCAGCGCACGGGCTCGGCGGGGGCGGGGCCGCTCTCCAGCAGCCTGACCCAGACGGCTTGTTCCAGATCGGCCGCCTCCACACCGGCCGCGGGGGCTTCCGCGGCCGCCTCGGCGGAGAGCAGCGGGCCCAGTTGGTCCAGGAGGTCGGGGTCGTTCAGCAGGTCCATGCCGGGCGGGACGCGCGGGGTGCGCCCCGCGGTTTCGCCACGGCGCACGCCCCACCCGAACGGGATATTCCGCTTATCAGTTGACGCCGCGGCCCGGGCGGAAGGCCTCGGCGGCGAGCAGCCCGGTGTCGGGGTTGTCGGTGAAGATCCCGTCGATCCCGAGTTCGAAGTACCGCTGGAAGGCGCCGAAGGCGTCGCCGTACGCGGCCGGATCCGTTCCCTTGCGGTACTCGGCCGGCAGGAAGCTGTTCTCGTTGCGCGCCGTATAGGGGTGCAGCACCAGAGAGCGGGCGTGGGCGTCCTTGACCAGCGTGGTCGGGGTGCCCAGCCTGCCGTCCGCGTCGCGCGGCAGGATCAGGTCGAGGGTGGGGCCGATGCCCTGGGCGAAGGAGGCGATCCACTTCAGGCCCTCGGGCTTGACCAGGTCGGCGACCGTACGCGGGTCCTTGGCCACCTCGAAGTCCCAGGGGCGGGTGTTCGCGGCGGACAGCAGCACCACCCGCGGCGCGGACACCAGCCGCGACAGCCGCTGGATGCTGGACGGCTCGAAGGACTGGAGGAAGACGGCGGCGCCCCGTCCGTCGCGCCCGTAGCGGCGCAGCAGCCGGGCGAGCGGCTCCTCCAGGGCGAGGCCGAGGGAGCGGAAGTAGGTGGGGTGCTTGGTCTCCACGTGCAGCCAGACCCGCTTGCCGCGCCGCTTGCCCTCGCGGTCCGCCCAGCGCAGCACCTCCTCGAAGGTGGGCACCGCCCAGCGGCCGTCGTAGAGCGTGTTGCGCTGGCGGACGGCGGGGATGCGTTCCTTCGCGCGCAGGGTCTTCAGCTCGGCGAGCGTGAAGTCCTCGGTGAACCATCCGGTGACGGAAACGCCGTCGACCGACTTGGTGGTGCGCCGGGAGGCGAAGGCGGGGTGGTCGGCGACATCGGTGGTGCCCCCGATCTCGTTCTCGTGGCGGCACACCAGGTGGCCGTCCTTGGTGGGCACCAGGTCCTGCTCGACCACGTCGGCGCCGAGGTCGAGCGCGAGCTGGTAGGAGCCGAGGGTGTGCTCGGGCCGGTACCCGCTGGAGCCCCGGTGGCCGATCACGGTCGGCACGGGAAGGTCCCGGTAGCCGCCGGTGCCCTCGCGGCCGCTCCCGGCCGCCGCGGCGGATCCCGCCGGGCCCGTGGCGATCACGCCTCCGGCCGCCAGGACCGCCGCCCCCAGGACCGTGCGCCGCGCTGCCCCACCCTGCGTCATGAGTGCCACTCCTCCGTCTGGAGGGCCCGGGCCCGGGGTCTCCGGGGCCCGCGGCCCGATTCGGCGTGGCGATCGTAGGCACCGGCCCGTGTCCGCTGTATGGGCCGGAGGGGAACATGGCGCAAACGTGTGTCAACGCGTCAACACTTGGTATCCACCGCGTGAACCCGATGTGCGATCAGCCCGGACCCGCGAGTATCGTCCTCACCTGCGCTACCGCCGTGTGGTGCGCACCGCATTCGATGCCGGAGGGCTCACGTTGTTCCGTACCGCGCTCATCAAGGCCACTGTCGGACCAATCATGCGCATGATGTTCCGCACCCGTGTGGAGGGCGTGGAGAACATTCCGGGGGACGGTCCGGTGATTCTGGCGGGCAACCACCTCACCTTCATCGACTCCATGATCCTTCCGCTGCTCTGCGACCGTACGGTCCACTTCATCGGCAAGGACGAGTACGTGACGGGCAAGGGGTTCAAGGGCCGCCTGATGGCGTGGTTCTTCACGGGCTCCGGCATGATCCCCGTCGACCGCGACGGGGCCAACGGCGGGGTCGCGGCCCTGATGACCGGCCGCCGGATCCTCGAAGAGGGCAAGATCTTCGGCATCTACCCGGAGGGCACCCGCTCCCCCGACGGCCGCCTCTACCGCGGCCGTACCGGCATCGCCCGCCTCACCCTGATGACCGGCGCCCCCGTGGTCCCGTTCGCGATGATCGGCACCGACAAGCTCCAGCCGGGCGGCGCGGGCATGCCGCGCCCGGGCCGGGTCACCGTCCGCTTCGGCGAGCCGATGGAGTTCTCCCGCTACGAGGGCATGGACCGCGACCGCTACGTGCTGCGCGCCATCACCGACTCGGTGATGGCCGAGGTCATGCGGCTCTCGGGCCAGGAGTACGTGGACATGTACGCCACCAAGGCCAAGGCGGCCTGACCCCGGCCGGGGCCTACTGCCGTTGCAGTGACCGGCTGACGCCCGCCGCGGCCGTCGTGGCGAGGACCCAGCCGGTCACGATCAGCAGGTACGACAGCCACTGGTACCAGCCGGCCGGCGCGAAGGCGGCCTCCTGCCCGAAGCCGATGATCGGGACCAGCAGGTCGAGGGTGTAGAACACCGCGTTGAAGTCCGGGGCCTCCCCGGTCTTGAGGGCCCGCGGCGGGTGGATCCCGTACGCGATGGCCCCCGTCGTCAGCAGCGCCAGCAGCCAGCCCGCCGCGCGCAGCGGCCGGAAGCCGTAGCCGACGGTGGCGTCCTGGAGCAGACCCCAGAGCCGGGCGTGCCGGGGCAGCGTGCGCCGGTGGCGGCGCAGTTTGGCGAGCTGGACGGTCCGCGCGGCCGCCTCGTCCCCGGCCGTACGGTAGGCGCCCGCGAGCTGCTCGTAGGCGTACGGGAGGTAGCCCGACTCCTCGCGCTCCAGGGCGGGCAGCCGCTGCTCGGCGGGGAGGTGCGGGGCGAGGGTGCGGTAGGTCAGGCCGTCGATGCGGATCCGCTCGGGCCAGGTCTGCGGCGAGACGTGCAGCATGTCGAACTGGGAGCGCCGCAGGTTCACGTCGCCCTCGACGGGGTCGCAGCGGCGCAGCCACATCTCGCCGATGACGCAGCTGGAGGCGCGCAGCGCGGTTCCGCCGGGGTTGATCAGCCGGGCGTAGGCGAAGTAGGCCTGGCCGGGCACGCGGGCGCCGGTGAGGTTGACCATGCCGCGGGCCTGGAGGCCCCGGGCCCGCAGGTCGGTGCCGATGATGAGGGTCTCGGCGTGCAGGGCGATCCCGCCGGGGGCGTGCAGGCGGGCGCCGTCGAGGTTGACCTGACCGCCGACGGTGGCGCCGTTGACACGGGTCTGCCCGTGGACGGTGAGGTCCATGGCGATGACGTCGGTGCCGATGTCGGCGTGGTTGAACTGGAGCGCGGGCTCGGCGGCCTCCTCGGGCGCGCCCGGGTCGCCTATGACGGCCCGCTGGAGGAAGAGGCCGCCCGCGATCCGGGCGCCCTGGAGGCGGACGGGCCCGGTGATGCGGCAGCAGGACAGCCGCAGGGAGATGTCCACGCTGACGGTGGCGGCGGTCAGGCCGGGCAGGACGGAGTCCGACAGGACGAGGGCGCGCAGCCGGGCCCCGTAGAGGAGGGGTTTGCGCTCGAACCAGCAGCCGCGCAGCCGGACGGCGTGCTCGACGACCGCGTACTTCAGGTCGAGTTTCCCGGTGATCCGGGCGCCCTTGACGTTGAGCCCGGCCACCCGGCCCCGCACGGCGGGAGTGTCCCCGCGCAGGAGCAGCGCCGCGAGCACCTCGGCGCGCAGGGTGCGCTCGGGCTCCCAGGCGGCCCCGGCCGAGACGTCCTCGTCGGGGTCGGCCCGGAAGTCGACCCGCTCGCCGAGCGGGAAGGCGTCCCATACGCGGCGCTCGGCCGGGGTCAGGTCGGTGATCTCCATCGCCGGGATGGTGTCCCGCGGGTCAACGGACTGTCAACTCCTTAAAGGACAACGCCCCTTGGCTGGAAATCGCCGGGATCAGTGCTCGATGCCGTCCTGGAGCTTCTGGCCCCTCAGCAGGAACCAGGCGGCCACGGCGGTGGCCAGCAGGACGGCCGCGCCGACGCCGGAGGCGAACCGGAGCCCGTCCACGAAGGACTCCTGGGCGGCGTGCACCATGGTCCGCGCGGTCGCCGGGTCCACCAGCCTGGCGGCCTCGACGGCGCCGCCCAGCGACTCGTGCGCGGCGCCGGCCACGGCGGCCGGCACCCCGGCCGGGGCGGTGAAGCCCTGGTAGACGCCGGTGACGACGGAACCGAGCAGCGCGATGCCGAGGGCGGCGCCGAGCTCGTACGCCGTCTCGGAGACGGCGGAGGCCGAACCGGCCTGCTCCTTGGGCACGCTGGAGAGGATCACGTCGGCGGTGACCGTGAAGGAGAAGCCGGCGCCGAGGCCGACGACCAGCAGGGCCGCGCCGAGCAGCGGGTATCCGCTCTCCTTGTGGATCAGGGTGAGCGCGCCGAGCGCGAGGCCGATGGCCGCGAGGCCGCCGGTCACGATGGACCGCACCGAGTACCGGCGGGCGTACCGGCCGGCGACCAGACCGGTGACCACCGCGCCGATGGCGGCGGGCAGTTCGGCGAGGCCGGCCTCCAGCGGCTCGCGGCCCTGGACGAGCTGGAGGAACTGGGAGAGGAAGAAGACCAGTCCGGACAGCCCGAACACGGTGAGCAGGTCGGCGAGGACCGCGCCGGAGAAGCCGCGGTGCTTGAAGAGCCGCATGTCGAGCAGGGGCGAGGCGAGCCGGAACTGGCGCCGCACGAAGGCGTACAGCGCGCCGGCGCCGAGGGTGGCGGTGGCCGCGACCTCCCAGGTCAGGCCGTGGGTGGCGACTTCCTTGACGGCGTAGACGACGGCGATGACGCCGACGAGCGAGAGGCCGACGCTGACGAGGTCCCAGGGCCCGGCGACGGGGTTCTTGGACTCGGGCAGCAGCTTGCTGCCGACGACGACCAGGACGATCATCACGGGCAGGTTGATGAGGAAGACCGAACCCCACCAGAAGTGCTGGAGCAGCGCTCCGCCGACCACGGGGCCGACGGCCGCGCCGGCCGATGCGGTGGCGCCCCAGATGCCGATGGCGAGGCTGCGCTCCTTGGGGTCGTGGAAGATGTTGCGGATCAGCGCGAGGGTGGACGGCATCAGGGTCGCACCGGCCACGCCGAGCAGGGCGCGGGCCAGGATCATCATCTCGGGGCTGGTCGCGTAGGCGTTGAGGACGGACACGGCTCCGAAGGCGGTCGCGCCGACGAGCAGCAGCTTCTTGCGGCCTATCCGGTCGCCGAGGGAGCCCATGGAGACGAGCAGGCCGGCGATGACGAAGGAGTAGATGTCGCCGATCCACAGCAACTGGGTGCCGGACGGCTTGAGGTCCTCGCTGAGGGCGGGCGTGGCGAGGCCGAGTACGGTGGCGTCGACCGCGACCAGCAGCACGGCCAGCACGAGCACGGAGAGCGCGAGCCAGCGCCCGCGGCTCTTCTCCTCCACCCCCGTCTGACGGTTCAGCTGTTCGGTACGGCTCATTTCTCCACGCTCCGTCGTGCGCCACCGAGCAGCAGCTCGATGATCATGTACTGAAAGTCCTTGGCGGCGACCCGGCCGTCCATGACGGCCCAGGCGCAGGTGCCGATGAGGCCGTAGAGGGCCTCGGTGAGCCAGGCGGGGCTCAGGTCGATCCTGATGTGCCCCTCTTCCTGGCCGCGCCGGAAGAGCGCGCTGACCCGGGCGTCGAGCCGGGCCCATCCCTCGTGGATCTGGTCGCCCTCGAAGAGCTGGTTCTCGGTGACGAGGAAGGCCAGCAGCTGGGCGTTCGGCTCGGCTTCCGCGACGAGCCGCCGGAGCCCGTCCACCGCCGTCCCCTCGTCGAGGCGGGCGTTGTCGAACGCCACCTCGAACTCCCGGATGCCGAGTTCCTCCAGGGCGCGCACGAGGGCGTCGCGCCCGGCGAAGTGCCGGTGGAGGGTCGCGCGCCCGATTCCGGCGGCGCGGGCGACCTCGTCCATCGTGGCGGTCGATTTGCGGGAGAGCAGGGCGGCCGCATCGCGCAGCACCTGGTCACGATCCATGGCCATGAGACAAGCATAACCCGAATGAGACATCTCTGTCTCATCGAATAAATGAGCTGCCCCCCTGGGCGGCGAAAGGAATCCTTCCGTGATGAACCGCAAACCCCTGCTGCTGATCGATGTCGACGGCCCGCTGAACCCGTACGCGGCCAAGCCGCAGCGGCGTCCCGAGGGCTACACCACCCACCGGATGCGGCCCACGGGCTGGACGGGGGCCGAGAGCGCGAAGCCGCTGCGGGTCTGGCTGAACCCGGACCACGGAGCGGAGCTGCTCGCGCTGGCGGACGCGTACGAACTGGTCTGGGCCACCACCTGGAAGGACGAGGCCAACGACTGGATAGCCCCGCCGCTCGGGCTGCCCAGGCTCCCCTTCATCGACTGGCCGCAGATGCACGGCCGGGCGCCGCGCGGCACCTTCTGGAAGACGCAGTACGTGCTGGAGTACGCGGGCGGGCGCCCGTTCGCCTGGATCGACGACGACATCACGGCCCTGGACCGCGAGTACGTCGACCAGCGCCACCCGGCGCGGGCGCTGCTGCTGCGCGTCGACGAGCGGATCGGGCTGCTCCGGGCGGACTTCGACGCGCTGGCCGCGTGGGCGGCGTAGCGGCGGGCCGGGCCGGCCGCCGGCGGGAGGTCCCGCCGGCGCCCGGGCCCGATCCGAAAGACAAGCCCTAGGTGAGGGTCTGCGCCAGGAGGGCCGCGGTCTTCGCGACCAGGGGGTTGTCCCGGGGGCCCTCGGGGGATCCGGGCTTGGTGGAGAGCACGGCCATCACGATCGGCGGTCCGTCGGGGGCCCGGACGACGCCGACGTCGTTGGTCACGCCGTACTCGTTGCCGCCGCCGGTCTTGTCCGCGAGGATCCAGTCGGGCCCGAGCCCCGCGCGGAAGCGCTCGCCGTTGGTGGTGTTCGCGAGCAGCCACCCGGTCAGCCGCTCGCGGTCCCGGGGGTTGAGGGCCTCGCCGAGCAGGAGGTGCCCGTAGGACGTCCCGATGGCGCGGGGGCTGGTGGTGTCGTTGGTGCGCCAGGGCTCCGCCGAGTTCAGCTCGGGCTCCCACCGCTCCAGCCCGGTGATCCGGTCCCCGAGGGAACGGCTGAAGCGGGTGATCGCCCGCGGGCCGCCCAGCTCGCGCAGCAGCAGGTTCGCCGCCATGTTGTCGCTCTCGCTGACGGCGGCGGCGCACAGCGCCTCGACCGTCATGCCGCCCGCGACGTTCTCGGGCCTCCCGGTGACCACGGCGTAGCCCGACTTCTCGGCTTCCTCCGCGGTGTACCGGATGCGCCGGGCGAGGAACTCCCCGTCCCGGTCGAGGTCCCGCAGTACGGCCGCGGCCGCCAGGGTCTTGAACACCGAGCACATCGGGAAGCGCTCGTCCGCGCGGTAGGCGACCGTACGGCCCGTGGCGGTGTTCCGGGCGAAGACGCCCAGCCGGGCGGAGTGCTCCCGCTCCAGCTCCCCGAGCGCCCCGGCCAGCGGTCCGGTCAGCGACTCGGTCGGCGGCGCGGCCGCGGGCCCGGCCGCGTACGCGCCGCCCGCCGGGACAGCGGTCAGGCCGACGGCCAGCGCGGCGCCCGCGCCCAGGGTCAGCAACGTGCGGCGGGAGGGATGTGCTCCTGCGGATTCCACTGCCTGCTCCTCCTCGTTCGTGATCACGACACGAGACAACACGCCCATCACGGGACGCATGGTTCCCTTCGGACGCGAACGAAGAGGAGCCGGAGCGGTGCTACTGCTTGTGCGTGGCCCAGGCGTGCTGGATCACCAGGTCGGCCTTCAGCTCGGTGAGCTGGAGCGCGACCGCGGAGGGGGCGGTGCCGCCGCGGCCCTTGCGGGAGGCCAGCGCGCCGGGCACGTTGAGGACGCTGCGGACCTCCGGCGTCAGGTGCGCGGAGATCTTCGCGAACTGCTCGTCGGTCAGCTCGTCGAGCTCGATGCCGAGGGCCTCGCACTCCTTGACGCACTCGCCGGCCACCTCGTGCGCGACGCGGAACGGCACGCCCTGCTTGACCAGCCACTCGGCGATGTCGGTGGCGAGGGAGAAGCCCGCCGGAGCCAGCTCCTCCATCCGCGCCCGGTTGACCGTGAGGGTGGCCATCATGCCGGTGAAGGCCGGGAGCAGGACTTCGAGGGTGTCGCAGGAGTCGAAGACCGGCTCCTTGTCCTCCTGGAGGTCCCGGTTGTAGGCCAGCGGCAGCGCCTTCAGCGTGGCCAGCAGGCCCGTCAGGTTGCCGATGAGGCGGCCCGACTTGCCGCGCGCCAGCTCCGCGATGTCCGGGTTCTTCTTCTGCGGCATGATCGACGACCCGGTCGAGAAGGCGTCGTGCAGCGTCACGAAGGAGAACTCCTTCGTGTTCCAGATGATGATCTCCTCCGCGATCCGGGACAGGTTGATCCCGATCATCGCGGTGATGAAGGCGAACTCGGCGACGAAGTCACGGGAGGCCGTGCCGTCGATCGAGTTGCCGACCGAGCCGCGCTCGAAGCCCAGGTCGGCCGCGACCGCCTCCGGGTCCAGCCCGAGCGAGGAACCGGCCAGCGCCCCCGAGCCGTACGGGGAGACCGCGGTCCGGGTGTCCCACTGCCGCAGCCGCTCCGCGTCCCGGGACAGGGCCTGTACGTGGGCCAGTACGTGGTGGGCGAAGAGCACCGGCTGCGCGTGCTGGAGGTGGGTCCGGCCCGGCATGGCCACGTCGGCGTGGGTGTCGGCGAGGTGGACCAGCGCGTCCTGGAGGTCGGCGATCAGGCCGCCGATGATCCGGGCGTGGTCGCGCAGGTACATCCGGAAGAGGGTGGCGACCTGGTCGTTGCGGGACCGGCCGGCGCGCAGCTTGCCGCCGAGGTCGGCGCCGAGCCGCTCCAGCAGGCCGCGCTCCAGGGCCGTGTGCACGTCCTCGTCGGCGATGGTGCCGGTGAAGGAGCCGTCGGCGACGTCGGCTTCGAGCCGGTCCAGGCCCGCGATCATGCGGTCGAGCTCGTCGGCCGTGAGCAGGCCCGCCTTCGCGAGCACCCGGGCGTGGGCGCGGGAGCCGGCGATGTCGTAGGGCGCGAGACGCCAGTCGAAGTGGACGGACGCCGACAGCAGGGCCAGCGCCTCCGAAGGGCCGTCGGCGAACCGGCCGCCCCAGAGCCGGACGTCACCACCGTTGTTGCTGCTCACAGCTACTGCTCCTCAAGACTGCATGGCCTGTACGGCTGCTTCTGGATGTGAAACAGCCTCCCCGCCGCGGAGGAAACGGGGAGGCGGTCACGTACTGCTGGTGGGTCAGGCGAGGTCGCGCCGGGCCGCGATCTTCGAGGAGAGGCCGAAGATCTCGATGAAGCCCTGGGCCTTGGACTGGTCGAAGGTGTCGCCCGAGTCGTAGGTCGCGAGGTTGAAGTCGTAGAGCGACTCGTCCGACTTCCGGCCGGTGACGACGGCGCGGCCGCCGTGCAGGGTCATCCGGATGTCACCGGTGACGTGCTGGTTGGCCTCGTTGATGAAGCCGTCCAGGGCGCGCTTGAGCGGGGAGAACCACAGGCCGTCGTAGACCATCTCGCCCCAGCGCTGCTCGACCTGCCGCTTGTAGCGGGCCAGCTCGCGCTCGACGGTGACGTTCTCCAGCTCCTGGTGGGCGGTGATCAGCGCGATCGCGCCCGGAGCCTCGTACACCTCGCGGGACTTGATGCCGACGAGGCGGTCCTCGACCATGTCGATCCGGCCGATGCCCTGGGCGCCGGCCCGCTCGTTGAGCTGCTGGATCGCCTGGAGCACGGTGACGGGCTTGCCGTCGATGGCGACCGGGACGCCCTCCTTGAAGGAGATGACGACCTCGTCGGCCTCGCGCGCCTCGGCGGGGTTGGAGGTGTACTCGTAGATGTCCTCGATCGGCGCGTTCCAGATGTCCTCCAGGAAGCCCGTCTCGACGGCGCGCCCGAAGACGTTCTGGTCGATGGAGTACGGGGACTTCTTGGTGGTCGCGATCGGGAGGTTCTTCGCCTCGCAGAAGGCGATCGCCTTGTCGCGGGTCATCGCGTAGTCGCGGACCGGGGCGATGCACTTGAGGTCGGGGCCGAGGGCGGCGATGCCGGCCTCGAAGCGGACCTGGTCGTTGCCCTTGCCGGTGCAGCCGTGGGCCACGATCGAGGCGCCGTGCTTGTTGGCGGCGGCGACCAGGTGCTTGACGATGGTCGGCCGCGACAGGGCCGAGACCAGCGGGTAGCGGTCCATGTAGAGGGCGTTCGCCTTGATCGCCGGGAGGCAGTACTCGTTGGCGAATTCGTCCTTGGCGTCCGCGACCTCGGCCTCGACGGCACCGCAGGCGAGCGCGCGCTTGCGGATGACGTCCAGGTCCTCGCCGCCCTGGCCGACGTCCACGGCGACGGCGATGACCTCGGCGCCCGTCTCCTCGGCGATCCAGCCGATGGCGACGGAGGTGTCCAGGCCGCCCGAGTAGGCGAGTACGACGCGCTCGGTCACGGGTTTCTCCTTACGGTGCATTCAACGACAGGCATAACTATGCACTACTCCGTATGTTTCGTCAATCGACGCCCCGCCACCGCCTTGACCAGGCCGAATATGAGAGGCGGGCCTCCCCCGCGGCCGCCTAGGCTCGGCCACCGCAGACCTGAGGACACGGGGAGGGCACATGGGCGCCGCGGTGCGTTCGGAGACGGAAAGCGGGCGCGCCGCGGCGCGGGCGCTGCTGAGCGGCGCGCGCGCCGGCTTCGGCGGGGTCCGCCCGCCCGACCTGCCGGGGGCCTGGACGGCCTTCGACGAGGAGGTCCGGCGCGTCCACTCCCGCTCGTACCCGCCCCCGCCCGGCACCCGGGTCGAAACCCGGCTCTGCGACCCCGACGGCCACGTCCGCGAGGCCGCGCTGCGGGATCCGAAGGCACCGCTGCCGCTCGTCGCGATCCGGTGCGCCGACTGGGTCCCGGCGGTGCGCGACCTCGCCCGGCAGGTCCTCGCCGGGGCGCTCGCCGCCGACCCCGGGCGGACCCTGACCGCCCTCGTGCCGCTCGTCCTGCGGCTGGGCCGGCGCGAACAGGGGGGCTGGGCGCTGGAGCTGTTCGACACCGCGCTGCGCGCGCAGGAGCCAGTCCTCGCCCCGTGGGCCCGCCCGGCGCGCCCCGCGCGCTGGGGGCGCCCCGAGCGGCCCGCGCGCACCCTGACCGGGGAGGTGCCCGACACCGTCATGGCCTGGCTGCGGCGCAGCGGGGACCTGCCGGTCCGGCGGTACGCCGCCCGGCTCACCCTCGACTCCGGGCTGTTCGGCGTACGGGAGCTCGCCCGGCGGGCCGCCGTGGAGTCCGATCCGCTGACGAGCCGGCTGTGGGCGGAGGCGGCGATGGCCGCGATGGCCGCCGACGGGCCGGGCGGCGGGCCCGATGACGAGGCGATCGACACCCTGCTCGGCGGACACGTCCCGATGGTCCGCGCCTGCGGGGTCACCGCCCTGCGCCGGGCCGGCCGGGCCGCGGAGGCCGCGCGGCACCTCACCGACCGCTCGGCCCTCGTACGGGCCTGCGCGCGCTGGGCGGTCAAACAGGCCGGGGGCGATCCGTACGCGCTCTGCCGCGAGCTGGTCCGGGACCCGGAGCGGGTCTTCCCGTACGCCGTGACCGGCTTCGCCGAGTGCGCCGGGCGCGCGGACGCGCCGCTGCTGCGCGCGCTCCTGGACCACCCCGCCGGGGCGGTGCGGGCGGCGGCGCTGGCCGGGCTGCGCCTGCTGGAGGGGCCGGTGGACGTCGAGCGGCTGCTCCCACTGCTGGACGACCCCTCGGCGTCGGTGGCCCGCGAGGCCGCGCTGTGCCTGTTGTCCTCGGCCGTGCGGCTGGACGCCGCCCCGCTGGAGGCCCGGCTCGGTGCCGACCGGCCCGCCCACACCCGCCGGGCCGCGTTCCGGCTGCTGCGCGCCCGGGGCGGGGCGGCCGCGCTGCGGGCCTCCCGCGCGCTGGCCGGGGACCCGGATCCGGCCCTGCGCGCGCTCGCGCTGGGACCGGGCGGGTGACGTTCCCGGCCGGAACCCGGCGCCCTGCCCGCGTCGGCGCCCGGTCTCCCCGTACCGTCTGACGCGTGCTGCGTACCGCTCTCGTCACCGGCTCACTGATCGTCACCTCCCTGCTCCCCCACGGCCGCGGCCCGCTGCCGGAGCGCCTCGCCGACACCGGCGGCGGAAGTCAGCTCATCACCGCCGTCGCCCCCGCCCCCGGATCCACGACCGGGCGCCTGACCTGGTGGGACCGGCGGGCGGGGCACTGGTACAAGGCGGGCACCGCCGAGGCCCGCTTCGGTGCGAACGGGCTCACCGAGGGCGCGACCCGCACGCAGGGCACGAACACCACGCCGGCCGGGCTGTACGCGCTGCCGTTCGCGTTCGGGATCCGGTCCGCGCCGGCCGGGACGGACTACCGCTACCGGCGGGTGACGGACCGTTCGTGGTGGTGCCAGGACAACGCGTCGGCCAGCTACAACCGTTGGGTGGAGCCGCTGCCGGCGGACTGCGCCCCGGGCGAGGCCGAGCACCTGGTGACGTACGAGAAGCAGTACGCGCACGCCCTGCTGATCGCCTTCAACTACGAGCGCCCGGTACGGGGCCGGGGCGCGGGCATCTTCCTGCACGTCAACGGCAAGGGGGCGACGGCCGGGTGCGTGTCCGTGCCGGAGCCGGCCATGCGGGCCGTCCTGCGCTGGGCCGACCCGCGCCGCCGCCCGCACATCGCGATCGGCACGGAGTCCGGGGCGCTGGCGGTCACCCGCTACTGAGGGCCTCGCCACTCTCGCCGCTCTCGGCGGACGCCCGGCGGCGCGGGCGGCCCCGGTTGCGGCCGCGCCGGGTGCGCCTGCGGCTCACGCCCAGCCGCCGCAGGGCCTCCGGATCGCCGGCGTCCAGCGCGGCGAGCGCCGGGTGGGTCGGGCTCACGTCCCGCGCGACGTCGGCGTCGGCCGTCCAGCCGGTCCCGCGGGCCCGGTGGTGGACGGGGAACCAGATCACCTGGGCGATCAGCACGGTCCAGGCGGCCCAGGCGGCCGTCCGCTCGGCATCGCCCGCGGGCCGCAGCGCCATCAGGCCGAAGGCGCAGAAGAGCATCTCGGCCATGACCAGGTACAGCCCGGCCATGACCGGGCGGCCGGGCTCGCGGACCTTGAGGAGGGCCGGGCGGGCCGCCCGGAACTCCGCGAGGGCCGCCGCGAATCCCGCGTCCCGTGCCTCGACGCTGCCGAGGGTCGCGGGGGCGGTCCGGCGCAGCAGGGCGGCCAGCAGGGCCTCCGGCACGGGATGGCCGGGGACGCGGGCGGGGTCCGAGGCGGCCGGGGAAGGGCTCAGGCTGCCGCGGTGGTTGACGGTGACGAGCCCGTCGAGGACCAGGCGCGCGGCGGCCGCCTGAGTCGTGTCGTACGGCCACCAGCGGCCCATGGCCGCCTGGTACGGGTCGGCCAGGACGGCCGCCCACCGGGCGAGGGCGCGCCGCTGCCGCGCCGTGGTGCGCCTCCGCAGCACGCCGGTCAGCCCGTACAACGCCGCTGTGACGGGCACGGCGACACCGGCGAGGGCGTAGGCATGCACATGCCGAGCGTAGGACGCGGCACCGGCGGGGTACACCGCTTATCGGCGCGCCCGGAGCGGGACCGGACCCGGAAACTGGCCCGGAAACGGGCCCGGGCCGGCTCAGCCCTCCTTCTGGGCCAGCCTCAGCAGGTGGTCGGCCAGGGCCTGGCCGCCGACCGGGTCGCGGCTGATCAGCATCAGGGTGTCGTCGCCCGCGATGGTGCCGAGGATCGCCCGGAGTTCGGCCTGGTCGATCGCCGAGGCGAGGAACTGGGCCGCACCGGGCGGGGTGCGCAGGACCACGAGGTTCGCGGAGGCCTCCGCCGAGATCAGCAGCTCACCGGAGAGGCGCCGCATGCGCTCCTCCTTCGCCGACTCGCCGAGCGGGGCCTGCGGCGTGCGGAACCCGCCCTCGCTGGGGACCGCGTAGATCAGCTCGCCGCCGGTGTTGCGGATCTTCACCGCGCCCAGCTCGTCGAGGTCCCGGCTGAGCGTCGCCTGGGTGACGCTCAGGCCGTCGTCGGCGAGCAGTTTCGCCAGCTGGCTCTGGGAGCGGACCGGCTGCCGGTTGAGGATGTCCACGATCCGGCGGTGGCGGGCGGTGCGGGTCTGCGGGACGGACGGGCCGTTCTGCTCGTGTTCCTGCGCCTGACTCATCGTCGTCTCATTCCCCGGTTGTTCCGTCCCCGTTGGCCGCGTTCTCGGCAGCGCTCCTGGCCGCCTCCAGGATGCCGGGCAGCGCCCGGACGAACGCGTCCGCCTCGGCCTCGGTGAGGACGTACGGGGGCATCAGCCGTACGACGTCGGGGGCGGGCGCGTTGACCAGGAAGCCGGCGTCCTGAGCCGCCTGCTGCACCTGAGGTGCGAGGGGCTCGGTCAGCACGATACCCAGCAGAAGGCCCGCACCGCGGACATGGGAGACGAGCCCGCTCCCGGAGGCCTCGATTCCGGAGCGCAGCCGCTCGCCCCGCGCCTTGACCTGGTCGAGCAGCCCGTCGGCGGCGATGGTGTCGATCACGGCGAGGCCGGCGGCGCAGGCGACCGGGTTCCCGCCGAAGGTGGTGCCGTGCTGGCCGGGCCGGAGCAGGTCCGCGGCCGGCCCGAAGGCGGCGACGGCGCCGATCGGCAGCCCGCCGCCGAGCCCCTTGGCGAGGGTGACGAGGTCGGGCTCGACGCCCTCGTGGGCCTGGTGCTCGAACCACTGGCCGCAGCGCCCGATGCCGGTCTGCACCTCGTCGAGGACGAGGAGGGTGCCGGTGGCCCGGGTGATCTCGCGGGCGGCCGTCAGGTATCCGGCGGGCGGTACGACGACGCCGTTCTCGCCCTGGACCGGCTCGATGACCACGAGGGCCGTCTCCTCGGTGACGGCGGCCCGCAGGGCCTCCACGTCTCCGTACGGGACGTGCGTGACGTCGCCGGGCAGCGGCAGGAACGGCCCCTGCTTCGCGGGCTGGCCGGTGAGCGCCAGGGCGCCCATGGTCCGGCCGTGGAAGCCGCCGTCGGTGGCGACCATGTGGCTCCGCCCGGTCAGCCGGCCGATCTTGAAGGCGGCCTCGACGGCCTCGGCGCCCGAGTTGCAGAAGAAGACCCGGCCGGGGCGGCCGAAGAGCTGGAGCAGCCGCTCGCCGAGCGCGAGGACGGGCTCGGAGGCGTACAGGTTGGAGACGTGGCCGAGGGTGGTGATCTGCCGCGTCACGGCGGAGACGATCGCCGGGTGGGCGTGGCCGAGGGCGTTGACCGCGATGCCGCCGACGAAGTCGGTGTACTGCCGGCCGTCGGCGTCCCAGACCTGGGCGCCTTCGCCGCGTACGAGGGCCAGCGCGGGCGTGCCGTAGTTGTTGGTCAGGGCGCCCCGCCAGCGGGCGGCGAATTCCTGGTTGCCGGTCATGCGGGTTCCCCTCCCAGTGCGTCGGGCACGACCATCGTGCCGATTCCCTCGTCCGTGAAGATCTCCAGCAGGATCGAGTGCTGGACCCGGCCGTCGATCACGCGGGCGGTCGTCACGCCGTTGCGCACGGCGTGCAGGCAGCCCTCCATCTTGGGCGCCATGCCGCTGGACAGCTCGGGCAGCAGCTTCTCCAGCTCGCTGACGGTGAGACGGCTGATGACCTCGTCACTGTTCGGCCAGTCCGCGTACAGGCCCTCGACGTCGGTGAGGACCATCAGCGTCTCGGCGCCGAGGGCGGCGGCGAGCGCCGCGGCCGCCGTGTCGGCGTTGACGTTGTACACGTGGTGGTCGTCGGCGCTGCGCGCGATGGAGGAGATGACCGGGATCCGGCCGTCCGCCAGCAGCGCCTCGATCGCGCCGGTGTCGATGGCGGTGATCTCGCCGACCCGGCCGATGTCGACGCGCTCTCCGCCGATCTCCGGGGTGTGCTTGGTGGCGGTGATGGTGTGGGCATCCTCGCCGGTCATGCCGACGGCGAGCGGCCCGTGCTGGTTGAGCAGCCCGACCAGCTCGCGCTGGACCTGGCCCGCCAGGACCATCCGTACGATGTCCATCGCCTCCGGGGTGGTGACCCGCAGGCCCGCCTTGAACTCGCTGACCAGGCCCTGCTTGTCCAGCTGGGCGTTGATCTGCGGGCCGCCGCCGTGCACGACGACCGGCTTGAGGCCGGCCTGGCGCAGGAAGACCACGTCCTGGGCGAAGGCCGCCTTGAGGTCCTCGTCGATCATGGCGTTGCCGCCGAACTTGATGACGACGACCTTGCCGTTGTGGCGGGTGAGCCAGGGCAGGGCTTCGATGAGGATCTGCGCCTTGGGGAGCGCGGTGTGCTTGCGGGCGGTGGTGCCGGGCTGCCCGGCCTTGCCGCTCTGGTCGCCGTGATCGCCGTGGTCGCCGTGGTCGCTGTGGTCGTTCATGAGGAGTACGCGCTGTTCTCGTGGACGTACTCGGCGGTCAGGTCGTTGGCCCAGATCACGGCGGACTCGCCGCCGGTGGCCAGGTCGGCGGTGATGCGGACCTCGCGGCCCTTCATCGAGACCAGGTCGCGGTCCTCGCCCACCGAACCGTTCTTGCAGACCCAGACGCCGTTGATGGCGACGTTCAGACGGTCCGGGTCGAAGGCGGCCCCGGTCGTGCCGATGGCGGAGAGCACCCGGCCCCAGTTCGGGTCCTCGCCGTGGATGGCGCACTTGAGCAGGTTGTTCCGGGCGATGGACCGGCCGACCTCGACCGCGTCGTCCTCGTCGGCCGCGCCGATGACCTCGATGCGGATGTCCTTGCTGGCGCCCTCGGCGTCGCCGATCAGCTGGCGGGCGAGGTCGTCGCAGACCGTGCGCACGGCCTCCGCGAAGGCCTCGTACGCGGGGACCTCGCCGGAGGCTCCGGAGGCGAGCAGCAGCACCGTGTCGTTGGTGGACATGCAGCCGTCGGAGTCGACCCGGTCGAAGGTGGTGCGGGTGGCGGAGCGCAGCGCCCGGTCGAGGGTGGCGCTGTCCAGGTCGGCGTCGGTGGTCAGGACGACCAGCATGGTGGCCAGGCCGGGGGCGAGCATGCCCGCGCCCTTGGCCATGCCGCCGACGG
Source organism: Streptomyces sp. ADI95-16 (assembly GCF_003721495.1). NCBI lineage: Bacteria > Bacillati > Actinomycetota > Actinomycetes > Kitasatosporales > Streptomycetaceae > Streptomyces > Streptomyces sp. ADI95-16. Next base: position 2,075,037 of record NZ_CP033581.1, read on the forward strand.
TCCAGCCGTCCGCGGACACCGTGGCCGTCTTGTGCACGGTGTCGGTGGTCTTGATGGCGACGGCGGCGTCCTCGCCGCCGTCGGCGGTGAGCGCGGCGACCGCGGTGTCGATGCCGGGGAGCAGCTTGTCCATGGGGAGCAGGACACCGATCAGGCCGGTGGAGGCGACGGCGACCTCGCCGGCGTTGTGCTCGCCGCCGAGGGCCTCGGCGACCTTCTCGGCGGTGGCGTGGGTGTCCTGGAAGCCCTTGGGGCCGGTGCAGGCGTTGGCACCGCCGGAGTTGAGGACCACCGCGCTGACGATGCCGCCGCGCAGGACCTGCTCGGACCAGTGGACCGGCGCGGCCTTGACGCGGTTGGAGGTGAAGACGCCCGCGGCGGCCAGACGCGGCCCGTGGTTGACCACGAGGGCCAGGTCCGGGTTGCCGTTCGCCTTGATCCCGGCGGCGATGCCCGCCGCCGTGAACCCCTGTGCTGCCGTGACACTCACTGCGTCTCCTCCTCGTTCGCTTCTCCGCCCGCGCAGCGCGCACCCGCGGCCGTCGTCGTTGTCCGCAGCCCGGTGGCTGCGCCTGCGTCGCTCATGGAGCGACTCCGATCGTCGAAAGGCCCAGGCCCTCGTGGAGCCCCAGGGCGATGTTCATGCTCTGGACGGCGCCGCCGGCGGTGCCCTTGGTGAGGTTGTCGATGGCGCTGATGGCGATGATGCGCTGGGCGGCCTCGTCGTAGGCGACCTGGATCTGAACGGCGTTGGAACCGTAGACCGACGCCGTGGCGGGCCACTGGCCCTCGGGGAGCAGGTGGACGAAGGGCTCGTCGGCGTACGCCTTCTCGTACGCGGCGCGCACCGATTCGGCCGTGGTGCCCGGGAGGGCCTTGGCGGAGCAGGTGGCGAGGATGCCGCGGGGCATCGGCGCGAGGGTCGGGGTGAACGACACGCTGACGCGCTGTCCCGCCAGCGGGCTCAGGTTCTGGATCATCTCCGGGATGTGGCGGTGGCCGCCGCCGACGCCGTACGGGGTCATGGAGCCCATCACCTCGGAGCCCAGCAGGTTCGCTTTGGGCGCCTTGCCCGCGCCGGAGGTGCCGGAGGCGGCGACGATCACGGCCTCGGGCTCGGCGAGCCGCGCCCCGTACGCCGGGAAGAGGGCGAGCGAGACGGCGGTGGGATAGCAGCCGGGGACGGCGATCCGCTTCGACCCGGCCAGCGCGGCGCGGGCGCCCGGGAGCTCGGGCAGGCCGTAGGGCCAGGTCCCGGCGTGCGGGGCGCCGTAGAACCTGTCCCAGTCGGCGGAGTCCTTGAGGCGGTGGTCGGCGCCCATGTCGACCACGAGGACCTCGTCGCCGAGCTGGGCGGCGACGGCGGCGGACTGGCCGTGCGGCAGGGCGAGGAACACGACATCATGTCCCGAGAGCACCTCGGGGGTGGTCGCCTCCAGGGTGCGGCCGGCGAGCGGGACGAGGTGCGGCTGCAGCGGGCCGAGGGGCTGCCCGGCGTTGGAGTTCGCGGTCAGCGCGCCGATCTCCACCTCGGGGTGCGAGAGCAGCAGGCGCAGTACCTCACCGCCCGCGTACCCGCTCGCCCCGGCCACCGCTGCACGAACCACCATCGGACCCTCCTCGTCGATGGCATGACTATACGTACCTACGCACGTTTATGCAACGCGCTCCCGAGGGGTCCGTTTGGGCCTGCCGGACTGCGCGGGCGGGTGGGCGGCGGGAGGCTGGGGCGGTCCGGCGCCGGGGCGCCGGGGGCCGGCCCGCCCTGTGAAGGAGTGTGATCCGCGTGGCACGGAACCGTCGGCTGATCCTGAGCCCGCCTGCCGAGGTGTGGCGGTTGCTGGCCGACGGCCGGCGGTACGGGGAGTGGGTCACGGGGACCCGGCAGGTCCTCGCCGCCGACCCGCACTGGCCGGCCGTGGGTGCCCGGCTGAAGGTCCGGGTCGGGGCCGGGCCGCTGACCCTGGACGACACGTGCGTGGTCCGCGTCTGCGAACCGGAGCGGCGCCTGGAGCTGGAGGCGAAGGCCGAGCCGTTCGGCGCGGCGCGCATCGCCATGCGGCTGGACCCCTGGGGCGGAAGCACCCTCTTCACCCTCGACTGGCACCCCCTGCGGGGCCCCGGCACCCGGATGCACGGGCTGCCCGTGGACTACGTCGTCGCCGTCCGCAACGGCATGATGCTGACGAAGCTGGCCCGGATCGCGGTGCGCGAGCACGCCGGGAACTCCCGGGCCGGGTGAGGCCCTTCGCACCTCAGGCGGGCGCCTGCAAGGACAGGTGCCAGCGGCCGGACCAGCCCGTCAGGGTGATCGTGGACAGGGGGCGGACGTCCACGTTCCAGTACGTCAGCGGGGGCGCCCCCAGCGCGTAGACCAGGGCCGCCCGGACCACCGCCGGCTCGGCCACCGCCACGATGGCCCCGCCGTCGTCCGCGGGCCGGGTGTCGAGCCAGCCGCCGATCCGGGAGATGAAGGCCAGCAGGGACTCCCCGCCGTGCGGGGCGGCCAGCGGGTCGCTCAGCCACAGCTCCACCGCCCCGGGTTCGCGGGCGGCCACCTCACCCAGGGTCAGCCCCCGCCAGCGCCCCATGTCGCAGTCGCGCAGCGCCGGCTGGGCGAGCGGGGCGTATCCGAGGGCCTGCCCGGTGGCCCGGCTGCGCGGGGTCGGCGAGCAGTAGCGGAGCTCGGCGGCGCCCAGCGGTACGAGGCCCCGCGCGGCGGATTCCACCGCGCGCCAGCCGGCCCCGTCCAGCGGGCGGTCGTCGTCGAAGCGCTCGGCGAGCAGCGGGGTACCACGCGCTGCCGCGACGAGCGAGACCCGAACGTGCATGCGGTGATGGTGGGCCGCCGGCGGCCCGGGGTCAAGCGTGCGGACCCGCCCCGCCGCCCGGCAGCGGCTCCGCCGCGCCCCGGAGCCGCTGTACGGCCTCGGCCAGCTCCGCCGCGCCCGACACGCCGGAGAAGCTGAGCCGTACGTACGGACCCGGAGGTTCCGCGCAGAAGTACGGCCGCCCGGGCGCGACCGCGACCCCGGCGCGCAGGGCCGCCGCCGCGAAGGCCGCGTCGTCGCCGCCCTCGCCGAGCCGGGTCCACAGCTGGTAGCCGCCGGTCGGCCGGTGCGACAGCTCCACCCCGGGCAGCTGCCGCCGCAGCGCATCCGCGAGCACGTCCCGGCGGTGGCGCAACTCGGCGGCGACGGCCCGCAGATGACGGGGCCAGGCGGGCGCGCCGACCAGTTCGAGCGCGGCCTCCTGGAGCGGCCGGGGTACGAAGAAGCTGTCCACGACCTGGATCGCGCGCAGCCGCTCCAGCACCGGGCCCCGGGCGGCCAGCGCGCCCACCCGCAGGCTGGGCGAGGTGGCCTTGGTCAGCGAGCGGACGTGCACGACGACCCCGTCGCGGTCCTCGGCCGCCAGGGTCGCGGGCAGCGGCCCGGCGTCCTCGTGGGCCAGGGCCCGGGCGTAGTCGTCCTCGACCACGAACGCCCCTGCGGCGCGCGCGATCCGCAGCACCTCGCCCCGCCGCCCGGCGGACAGCACCGCGCCCGTCGGGTTCTGGAACAGCGGTTGGCATACGAACACCCGCGCGCCGGTCGCCTCGAAGGCGGCCGCCAGCAGCTCCGGCCGGACCCCGTCGGCGTCGACCGGTACGGGCACGGGCCGGCAGCCGGAGGCACGGGCGATGGCGAGCAGCCCGGGGTAGGTCGGGGACTCCACCAGGACCGGCGCCCCGGGCGGGGCCAGCGCCCGCAGCGCGGTGGTCAGCGCGCTCTGCCCGCCCGCGGTGACCAGGACGTCGGCGGCCGCGACGGCGCCGCCGATCTCCCGGGCGAACCAGTCGCGCAGCTCCGCCAGCCCCTCCATGGGCGGCCGCCCCCAGGCGCCGGGGCGGCGCCCGGCCCGGGCCAGCGCGGCGGCCATCGCCCGCTCCGGCTGGATGGAGGGGTGCAGGTAGCCGCTGTTGAGGCCGATCACCCCGGCCGGGGGTTCGGTCAGGCAGACCAGCACCCCGGAGGCGTCCACGGAGCGGGGCACCACCTCGCCCGCGCCCTCCGCGCTCAGGGCGACCTCCTGCCAGGAGGTGTCCCCGGGCGCGCCGGTCTCCGTACGGGGCTGGGCCCGGTACACGCCGGCGCCGGGCCGGGTGATCACCAGCCCCTCCGCGGCGAGCTGGGCCAGGGCCCGGGAGACGGTGACCGGGCTGACCCGGTAGCGGTCCACGAGAGCCCGGCTGGACGGCAGCTTTCCACCTACCGAGTAGCGGTTGAGTTCCGACCGCAGGGATTCTGCCAGTTCCGCGACACTGCTACGCTCGTACATGACAGCACAGAATAGCGCTACTCGTCTCAGCCCGATAGCGGTTCACGGCCGGGCGGGCAGTCGCTGGAACTCCGGAACCGCCCTCGCCACGCTCGGCGTCGTCGCCTTCTCCCTGACCTTCCCCGCCACCGCCTGGGGCCTGGAGAGCTTCGGCCCCTGGTCCCTGGTCTCCCTGCGCAGCGTGCTCGCCGCGCTCATCGCGGGCGGGTTCCTGCTGGCCGGGCGGGTACCGCTGCCCGGCCGGGAGCACTGGGCGGGGCTGGCCGTCGTCGCCGGCGGGGTGGTCGTCGGCTTCCCGCTGCTCACCACCCTCGCCCTGCGGACCTCGACCACCTCGCACGCCGCCGTGGTGGTCGGCCTGCTGCCGCTGACCACGGCCGCCCTGGCGGCGCTGCGCACCGGGGTGCGGCCGCCGCGCCGGTTCTGGGCGGCGGCCGTCGCCGGAGCCGTGATCGTGCTCGGCTTCACCCTCGCCCAGAGCGGCGGCGGCGTATCCGCCGGCGACGGCTTCCTCTTCGCGGCCCTGCTGGTGTGCGCGGCCGGATACACCGAGGGCGGGCGCCTGGCCCGCCACCTGCCCGGCTGGCAGGTGATCGGCTGGGCGCTGGTGCTGTGCCTGCCGCTCAGCGCGGCCGGTTCCGCGCTCGGGCTCGCGTACGAGCCGGTCCACCTGACCGGTCACGGGCTGGCCGGGCTGGTCTGGGCGGCGGTCGGTTCCACCTTCCTCGGTCTGTACGTCTGGTACCGCGGGATGGCCGAGATCGGCCCGGCCCGGGCGAGCCAGCTCCAGCTCGCCCAGCCGCTGCTGACCCTGGTGTGGTCGGTGGCGCTGCTGGGCGAGCGGCTGTCGCCCGCGGCACCGCTGGCCGCCTGCGCGGTACTGGTCTGCATCGCCGTCACCCAGCGGGTCAAATAGCCTCGATCCGCCCTAAACTGCTAACACCGGATCGGATCGGACCGCCATCGAGGAGGTCACCATGCGTGCGACCGAGGGCGACCAGCTGGTGCAGCACGGCAGGATCGTTGGCCAGCACGACAAGGTCGGCGAGATCACCCAGGTACTCGGCGAGAACGGGACCCCTCCCTACCGGGTCCGCTTCCAGGACGGCCACGAAGCCGTCATGTCCCCCGGCCCCGACTGCGTCGTCAAGCACCCGTCGGAGCCCGCGCACTGACTCAGCGCGGCGCCACCGCCGTCGGGTAGTGGTCCGCGACCACCCTGGCCATCGCTCCGTTGGGGTCCGCGGCCACCTGCTTCGCCGAGAAGTAGGCGTGGCCGCGGACCTCGGCGTACCGCTTGGCGAAGGTGACGTGCCGCGACAGCTCCGCGGGGTCGCGCCAGGCCTCCGTGGCGCTCTCCGCGTCGCAGCGGTAGAGCGCCTCGCCGATGTAGAGCCGTACGCCGGTGCCCGCGACCGTGCGCGCCCACCAGGGCACGATGTCCGCGTAGTCGGCGGTCGGGTGGCCGATCTGCCAGTAGGCCTGCGGCACGATGTAGTCGATCCAGCCCTGCCTGACCCACTTGCGGGTGTCCGCGTACAGGTCGTCGTAGGTCGCGACGCCCGCCCGCGTCGGCGAGCCCTGCGGGTCCACGTCGTCGTTGCGCCAGACCGCGAAGGGGCTGACGCCGAACCGCGCGGCCGGCCGGATCTTCTTCAGCCGGTCCGACATCTCCTTGACCAGGGTGTCGATGTTGTCGCGGCGCCAGTCCGCCCGGGAGCCGAAGGCGCCGCCGTACTCCTCGTAGGCGTCGTCGTCGTCGAAGTACTCGTCCTCGACGGGGTACGGGTAGAAGTAGTCGTCCCAGTGGACCCCGTCCACCGCGTAGCGGGAGACGGCGTCGAGCATGGCCTCCTGGACGAACTGCCGCACCTCGGGCAGGCCCGGGTTGTAGTAGGTCTTGCCGCCGTACCGGACCACCCAGTCGGGGTTGCGCCGGGCCGGATGGCTCGCGACCAGCCGGTCGAGGTCCGTGTGCTGGGCCACCCGGTACGGGTTGAACCAGGCGTGCAGTTCCAGCCCGCGGGCGTGCGCCTCGGCGACGGCGACGCCGAGCGGGTCCCAGCCGGGATCACCGCCCTGCACGCCCGTCAGCCACTGGGACCAGGGCTCCCGCGCCCCCGGCCACATCGCGTCGGCGGCCGGCCGGACCTGGAGGATCACCGCGTTCAGCCGGCGCCTGACGGCGGTGTCGAGGAGGGAGATCAGCCCGGAGCGCTGTTCGGCGGCGGACAGCCCGGCCCGGGAGGGCCAGTCCACGTTCTGGACGGAGGCGATCCACATCCCCCGGAACTCGGCGGTGGCCGCCCGGCCCGCCGCCCCCGCCCGGTCGACCGCGCCCGCCCGGCCCGCCTCGGCCGCCCGTTCCACCGCGACCGCCGGGGCCGCCGCGCCCGCCGCCCCGGCCGTCGCCGCGACGGTCAGCGCCCCCGCCGCTCCCGCCAGCAGCCCCCGCCGTCCGATGTACTCCATGTGAGGACTCCACTCCGCTCGGTGACATTGCCCTGCGTGCGCCCAGCATGCCCGCCCCGGCCCGCCACGCCGGTCAAGGTCGGGGGTAACGTCGTGGGGCGTGGCGGGCGCCGGAAAGCAGTGACCACTGTCGAGCACGGGGGACCCGCGATGGATGAGCAGCGAAAGGCACGATGTGACGGACCTCCCTACCGACATCGCACGCGTCGGCGTAGTGGGCTGTGGCCAGATGGGCGCGGGCATCGCGGAGGTGTGCGCCCGCAGCGGTCTTGAGGTGAAGGTCGCCGAGACCACCGGCGAGGCCCTGGAACTCGGGCGCACCCGGCTGCACAACTCCCTGATGAAGGCCGCCGAACGCGGCAAGATCAGCGAGGAGGAGCGGGACGCCACCCTGGCCCGCCTCACTTTCACCACCGACCTCGGCGAGTTCGCCGACCGCGACCTCGTCATCGAGGCCGTCGTCGAGAACGAGCAGGTCAAGACGGAGATCTTCCAGGTCCTCGACCAGGTCATCACCCGTCCGGACGCGATCCTCGCCTCCAACACCTCCTCGATCCCGCTGGTGAAGCTGGCCGTCGCGACCTCGCGGCCGGATCAGGTCATCGGCATCCACTTCTTCAACCCGGCCCCGGTGCAGAAGCTCGTCGAGCTGATCCCGGCGCTGACCACGAGCGAGGAGACGGTCAAGCGGGCCGAGGCCCTGGTGCGGGACGTGCTGGGCAAGCACGCCGTCCGCGCCCAGGACCGGTCCGGGTTCGTCGTCAACGCGCTCCTCGTCCCGTACCTGCTGTCCGCGATCCGGATGTTCGAGTCCGGCATCGCCAGCCGCGAGGACATCGACAACGGCATGGAGCTGGGCTGCGCCCACCCGATGGGACCGCTCAAGCTGTCCGACCTGATCGGCCTGGACACCATCGCCTCCATCGCCGACTCGATGTACGCCGAGTACAAGGAGCCGCTGTACGCCGCTCCCCCGCTGCTCCAGCGGATGGTCGACGCGGGCCGCCTCGGCCGCAAGACCGGCTCGGGTTTCTACCCGTACGACTGATCCCCGCGGCGGCCGTCACCCCAGCCGCAGATGGTGGAGCAGCAGGAGCCCGGCCGCCATGTTGGCGGCCGGGACCTCGCCCCGGGCGATCATGTCCGGCACCAGTTTGAGCGGGACCCACTCGCGGCGCGAGGACTCGAAGTCGTCCTCGGGGTGGCCGGTGTACGTGGCCCCGTCCGCCCAGTAGAGGTGGTGGCGGGCATCGGTGAGCCCGTTGGAGGGCTCCACGGTCATCAGGTGGTGGAGCGGGCCGGGCCGCCAGCCCGACTCCTCCTCCATCTCGCGCGCGGCGGCCGCCTCGACGCACTCGCCGTCCTCGACGACCCCCGCCGGGAGCTCCCAGCCCCAGCTGTCGGTGATGAACCGGTGGCGCCACAGCAGCAGCACCTCGTTGGCCTCGTTGACGGCCGTGGCGACGGCGACCGGCCGCAGCCGGATCACGAAGTGGTCCAGGTGCCGCCCGTCGGGGAGTTCCACATCCGCGAGGTTCACATCGAACCAGCGGTTCTTGTACACGGTCTGCTCGCTCAGGTTCGTCCACTGCACGGTTGTGCCACCTTCCGTTCGAGTAGGTGGCAACATGGCAGCAGCTCGGACCGTCACAGGGGAACGCGCAGCGCCCCGTCGATGAGCTGAGCGGTCTCCTCCGCTCCGGAACAACCGCTGGTCAGCAGCTGTTCGCGGACCTCCCGAAGCCGCTCCCGCAGCCGGAGTGATTCCATCCCCTTGGCCCGCTCGGCCATTTCGGCGGCGGCCACCACCGCCCGGTCGGCCTCGCCCTGGCGCAGCTGGACCTCGCACAGCATCGCCAGCCGGTGGACGCGCCCGCGATCGTGCGCCGGTGTGTCCACGGCGGCGGTCGCCTGCTCGTGGGCCGCGGCCAGGTCCCCGAGGCTGAGCAGCGCCTGGGCCACCTGTACGTTGACCAGCCCGGGCTGGACGTACCCCGTCTCGTCGGGCTCCGTACCCGGCCGGATCCGCTCGGCGGCCGCCTCGGCCCGCCGGATGCACTCCAGCGCCGCCCGGGTGTCGCCGAGTTGGGCGTACGCCTTGGCCTGCATCGCGTACAGGTCGGCGGCCAGGGCGGGGGTGGTGTGGCGGCCCGCGGCGCGCAGGGCGGCCTCGGCGAAGGCGACGCCCTGGCGGTGCTCCCGCAGGTACAGCGACTGGTTGACGAGCAGCGCGATGACGTACGCCCCCAGTCCCCGGTCCCCGCTGGCCTTGGCGAGCCGCAGGGCCTGGTGGAAGTAGCGCTGCGCCAGCCCGTGGGCGTCCGAGTCGTACGCGCAGATGCCCGCCACCGCCACCAGGGAACCGGCGGCGCGGTGCAGACGGCGGCCGAGGGCGTCGGGGTAGCTGCCGCGCAGCAGGGGGGCCGTCTCGCTGCCCAGGAAGCGGACGATGCGGTCCCGGGTGGCCACCCCGCCGGCCCGGCGGTACATCAGCTCGTAGTGCGCGCGGGCCGCCCGCAGGATCTCGATGTGCTCGGGCCCGACCCGGGTCGCGCCCTCCCGGGACACGTCCATGTCCTCGGGCGGGTTCTCCCACTCCCAGACCGGGATGACGGCGGGCGTGCCGGTGACCGCCTCGGCCGTCAGGAGCCGGATCCGGCCCTGCTCGTCGGCGCGCCACAGGGCGGCGGCCCGGTCGACGAACCCGCTGAGCGGTGTGGCGTGCGGGGACGGCGGGCCGGGGACGCCGAGCCCGGCGTCGTCCAGGCCGACGGACCGGCCGAGGCGGCCGCCGAGGACCTCGCAGATCAGGTCGGGGACCTGCCCGCGCGGGCGCTGCCCCTTCAACCAGCGGGAGACCGCGGTGTGTTCGTAGCGCAGCGCGAGTCCGCGGGTACGGCCCGCCTGGTTGACGTGCGCGGCAAGTCCGGCGTGGGACATGCCCGCCTCGGCGAGAAGGGCGTCGAGCAGGGTGTTCGGCTGCATGGGCCCCTCCAAGGGCTCGTGGAATTCAGGCTAGTGGGTGCGCGGTTCACACGGGGTGTGAATGCAGTACGCGCATAAATGCGATGCGCACCCTCGCGCGGAGGTGCCCCGGGGCGCTTCACTTAAGGGCCTCCTCAAGAGGCGGCCCGGGTCGTCGGCTCCCCCTCGTACAGTGCGACGACCCGTCACCGCGCCGCCCGTTCTGCTGTCTGCCCGACACTCCATGGCAGGCGGGCGGCGCGTCCCGGCTCCGCCGGCGCCCGGTTGGTCGCCGGGCCCCGGCAGGGCCGGCCGGACGCGCGCCGGGCCCTCCCACCGGGCCCGGTGCGCGTGACCGGGGCCGCGCGCCACCGGTCGTCGCGGAGCACCGGCAGGGCGACATCGTCGGCGAGCCGCCCGCCGGTGCGACGCGACTCACCCGCACGAGTGAGGGGCGCACCCGGTGTTCCGGATGCGCCCCTCAACAGGCCTTGCGTGCGGTCGGACCGCGACGGGCTACGCGCCCCGGAGCACCGCCCCGGTCCGCTCGCCCGCCAGCGCCACCGCCGCGTCGCGCGCGGCCGTGGACTCCTCGGCCGTCAGCGTGCGGTCGGCCGCGCGGAAGCGCAGCGCGTACGCGAGGGACTTCTTGCCCTCGCCCACCTGCTCGCCGGTGAACACGTCGAACAGCCGCAGCGACTCCAGCAGTTCACCCGCGCCCGCGCGCAGCGCGGCCTCCACCTCGGACGCCGGGGCCGTCGCGTCGACGATCAGCGCGACGTCCTGGGTCGCCACCGGGAAGGTGGAGATCCGGGGCGCCCGCACGGGCTCGCCGCCGGCCGCCGCGAGGCGGTCCAGGTCGAGCTCCATGGCGCTGGCGCGGGCCGGCAGGCCCATCGCCTTGACGACGCGCGGGTGCAGCTCACCGGCGTGGCCGATGACCGTCTCCACCCCGTCCAGGGTGACGAGCAGCTCGGCGCACCGGCCCGGGTGCCACGGACCGTACTGGCCCTGGCGCACCACGAGCTCGGCGCCGGCCTCGACGGCCAGCGAGCGCGCCGCCTGGACGGCGTCCGCCCAGTCGGCCGGACGGCCCTTGCCCCACCAGCCGGCCTGCTCGCGCGCACCGGCCAGCACGACCGCGGCGTACCGCGGCTGCGCCGGCAGGGCGGCGTCGAGGGTGGCGATCTCCTCGTCCGTGGGACGGCGGTCGGCGGGCAGCCGTACGGCGACCCCCGGCTCCTTGCCGGCCCGGAAGACCGAACCGGTCTCGAAGAGCGCGAGGTCGTGGCTGCCCCGGCTGTCGTTGCGGCGCAGCGCGCCGAGCAGACCCGGCAGCAGCGTGGTGCGCAGCGCCGGCTCCTCGTCGGAGATCGGGTTGACGAGCCTGACCACCTGACGGGTGGCGTCGTGCGCGGACAGCTGGAGCTGGTCGAAGACGCCCTCGCCCAGGAACGGGTAGCTCAGCGCCTCGACGTAGCCCGCGCCGGCCAGCGCCCGGCCGACCCGGCGGTGCAGCTGCTGCCGCGCGGTCAGACCCCGGCCGGAGGGGACCTGCGGGAGGGTGGACGGGAGGTTCGCGTAACCCTCCAGCCGGATGACCTCCTCGGCGAGGTCGTTGGGCTCGGCGAGGTCGGGCCGCCACGACGGGACGGTGACGACGAGCTCGTCCTGCCCGTAGACGTCGCAGCCGATCTCCTGGAGGCGGCGGACGACGGTCTCGCGGCCGTACTCCATGCCCGCGACCCGGTCGGGGTGGTTCGCGCTCATCGCGATGGTGCGCGGGGCGCCCGGCGCGATGAGCTCGGTGACGCCGGCCTCGGCGGTGCCGCCCGCGAGCAGGACGAGCAGGTCGACGGTCCGCTGCGCGGCCGCGGCGGCGGCCAGCGGGTCGACGCCCCGCTCGAAGCGCTTGGACGCCTCGGAGGACAGCTTCAGGCGGCGGGCGGTGCGCGAGATCGACACGGGGTCGAAGTGCGCGGCCTCGATGACGACGTCCGTGGTCCCGGTGACCCGGCCGGTCTCCGGGTCGGTGACGGAGTCGGCGATCTCGGTGTTGGCGCCGCCCATGACACCGGCGAGCCCGATCGGGCCGCTGCTGTCGGTGATCACCAGGTCCTCGGCGTCGAGGGTGCGCTTGACGCCGTCCAGCGTGGTGAACTCCTCGCCCTGCTCGGCACGGCGGACGCCGATGGCGCCGTCGAGCCGCGAGCGGTCGTAGGCGTGCAGCGGCTGGCCGAGTTCGAGCATCACGTAGTTGGTGATGTCGACGGCGAGCGAGATCGGGCGCATGCCCGCCTTCTGCAGGCGGCGCGTGAGCCAGATCGGAGAGCGCGCCTCGGGGTCCAGGCCGGTGACGGTGCGCGCGGTGAAGCGGTCGCAGCCGGCCGGGTCCTCGACCTTGACGAGGTAGCCGTACGAGTTCGGCGCGGGCACGTCGAGCAGCGCCGGGTCGCGCAGCGGCAGGCCGTACGCGGTCGCCGCCTCGCGGGCGACACCGCGCAGGGACATGCAGTAGCCGCGGTCCGGGGTGATGTCGATGTCGAGGACCTCGTCGACGAGCTGGAGCAGCTCGATCGCGTCGGTGCCCACCTCGTGCTCCGGCGGCAGCACGATGATGCCGTGCGTGCCGTCGTCGCCCATGCCGAGCTCCTCGCCGGAGCAGATCATGCCGTGCGAGGTCCTGCCGTACGTCTTGCGCGAGGCGATCGCGAAGTCGCCGGGGAGCACCGCGCCGGGCAGGACCACGACGACCTTGTCGCCGACGGAGAAGTTCCGGGCGCCGCAGACGATCTCCTGCGGCTCGCCGGTGCCGTTGGCCCGGCCGACGTCGACCGTGCAGAAGCGGATCGGCTTGCGGAAGCCTTCCAGTTCCTCGATCGTCAGGACCTGACCGACGACGAGCGGGCCGGTGAGCCCGCCGCCGAGCTGCTCGACCGTCTCGACCTCAAGGCCGGCGTCGACGAGCTTGGCCGCGACATCGCGACCGGTCTCACCGGCGGGGAGGTCGACGTACTCCCGCAGCCAGGAAAGCGGGACCCGCATCAGATCTCCATCCCGAACGGCCGGGTGAAACGGATGTCACCCTCGACCATGTCTCGCATGTCTTCGACGTTGTGGCGGAACATCAGCATCCGCTCGATGCCGAACCCGAAGGCGAACCCGCTGTACTTCTCCGGGTCCACACCGCAGGCGATGAGCACCTTGGGGTTGACCATGCCGCAGCCGCCGAGCTCGATCCAGCCCTCGCTGGAGCAGGTGCGGCAGGGGCGGTCGGGGTTGCCCACCGACGCGCCGCGGCACACGTAGCACTGCATGTCCATCTCGGCGGACGGCTCGGTGAAGGGGAAGAAGTGCGGGCGCAGCCGCGTGGTGGTCTCCTCCCCGAACAGCTCCTTGACCATGTGGTCGATGGTGCCGCGGAGGTCCGCCATGGTCAGGCCCTCGTCCACGGCGAGCAGCTCGACCTGGTGGAAGACCGGGGTGTGCGTCGCGTCGAGCTCGTCGGTGCGGTACACCCGCCCCGGGCACACGATGTAGACGGGGGGCTTGCGCTCCAGCAGCGAGCGCGCCTGCACCGGGGAGGTGTGGGTGCGCAGCACGACGCCGGACTCGTCGCCCTCGGTGCCCTCGGGGCCCCGGACGAAGAAGGTGTCCTGCATCTGGCGCGCCGGGTGGTCGGGCGTGAAGTTGAGGGCGTCGAAGTTGAACCACTCCGCCTCGACCTCGGGGCCCTCCGCGACCTCGTAGCCCATGCCCACGAAGATGTCCGCGATGCGGTCCATCAGCGTGGTCAGGGGGTGCCGGGCGCCCGCCGGGACGCGGTCGTGGGGCAGCGTGACGTCCACGGCCTCCTCGACCAGCACCCGCTCGTCGCGCTCGGCTTCGAGCTCGACCGTGCGGGCCCCGAAGGCCTTGTTCACGGCGCCGCGGGCCTGTCCGACGCGCTTGCCCGCCTCGGCCTTGGCCTGGGGCGGCAGGGCGCCGATCTCCCGGTTGGCGAGCGCCAGGGGCGAGCGGTCGCCCATGTGCGCGGTCTTCGCCTCGCGGAGCTCGTCGAGGTCGCCGGCGGACGCGAAGGCGGCGAGCGCCTCGTCCCGCATGCGCTCGATCTCTTCCGGTTTCAGTGCCTCGACCTCGACAGGGTCGTACGACTTGTTCGGTGCCGACATCTCTTCCCGTACTTCCGATGGCTGGCTGGTGGTCCCCGACGACTCGATCGACCTGATCGGACAAGGACACAAAGGTGCCAAAGGACGAGTCTAAAGGTCGCTGGGGGTGGAGGGAGCCCGTGGGCCACCTGGCGAGACCCCGCGCAGGGCTACTGCGTGAGATAGGCCGGGGCGGCGACGGGCAGGATAAATCGGAACTCGGCGCCGCCGCTGTGCCCGCGGCCCACCGTGATGGTGCCGCCGTGGACCTCCACGATGCCCTTGACGATGTACAGGCCCAGGCCGGTGCCGCCGCGCTTGCTCCCCCGCCAGAAGCGGGTGAAGACGCGGCCCATCGACTCCTCGGGGATCCCGGGGCCTTCGTCGGTCACGGTGACGGCGGTTCCCTTCTCATGCGGCGACACGTCGATGGTGACCGTTCCGTCGCCGTGCCGCACGGCATTTTCGAGGAGGTTGCCGAGGATCTGGTCGATCTTGTCGGGATCGGCCCAGCAATCGGGGAGCGGCCGGCTGACGCGGACGAGGAACCGGTCGGGTGACTGGCCGTTCGCGGTCAGCGCCTGGACGTGCCGGCCGACGGCGGTCGCGAGGTCGACGGGCTGGCGGCGCACCTCCAGCCGCCCGGAGTCGATGCGGGAGATGTCGAGGAGCTCGGCGATCAGCCGGGTGACGCGGTTGGCGTCGGCGTCGACGGTCTCCAGCATCAGCCGCTTCTGGTCGTCGGTGAACCGCTCCCACTTGGCGAGCAGCGTCGCCGTGAAGCCCTTGACGGAGGTCAGCGGGGAGCGCAGCTCGTGCGCGACGGTCGCGATCAGCTCGGCGTGGCTGCGCTCGGTGCGGCGCCGGGCCTCGGTGCCCCGCAGGGTGACCACGAGGCGGCGCAGCGGCCCGGTCGGGTGGGTGCGCACGTAGCGGGCGGAGACGAGCACCTCGCGGCCGCCGGGGAGCAGCAGGTTCCGCTCGGGCTGGCCGCGCCGGGTGGCCAGTCCCCCGTACGGGTCGGTCAGGGTCCACCAGCGGCGGCCTTCGAGGTCCTCCAGCGGCAGCGCCCGGTCGATCAGGTCGCCGAGCGCGTCCCCCGCCTTCAGGGCGGTGATCCGGGCCGCGGCGGAGTTGAAGCAGATGACCCGGCCGGTGTCGTCGGCGATGACGAGCCCGTCGGGCAGGTCGTCCGGATCCATCCCGAGCCCGGAGAACCCGGCCGGGGCCGCGTCGACGGCCGCGGGCGAGCTGTTCGTACCGACGGTCATGTCCCCGTACCCCACATCTCCGAGTAGCGCAGTGGGCCCCCCGGATCGCCACATTACTAGCTGGGGGTCACGGAGCGGCACCCTCCGGGAGCCCGCTGTGCACGCGCGGAGGCGTAGAGGCACACGGCGGCGGCCGTGGCGAGGTTCAGGCTCTCCGCCTTGCCGTGGATCGGGACCCGTACGACGGCGTCCGCCAGCGCCCGGGTCTCCTCCGGCAGGCCCCACGCCTCGTTGCCGAAGACCCAGGCCGAGGGGGTGCCCATGGTGCCCGCGTCGAGCTCGGCGTCCAGGTCGTCCTCGCCGGCCCCGTCGGCCGCGAGGATCCGCACGCCCGCGGCCCGCAGCCCCTCGACGGCCTGCTCGACCGGCACGCCGACCGCGACCGGCAGGTGGAAGAGGGAGCCCACGGAGGCCCGTACCGACTTCGGGTTGTACAGGTCCACGGAGGCGTCGGTCAGCACCACCGCATCCGCGCCGGCGGCGTCCGCGCAGCGCAGTACGGTGCCGGCGTTGCCGGGGTCGCGGACGTGCGCCAGGACGGCGACCAGCTTCGGCCGGGCGGCCAGGATGTCCTCGAAGGGCGAGTCGAGGAAGTGGCAGACGCCGACCAGGCCCTGCGGCGTGACCGTCTGGGAGACCTCGGCGAGCACCTCGTCGCAGGCGTAGTGGACGCGCGCCCCGGCGGCCAGTGCGGCCTCGACGATGTCGTGGTAGCGCTCGGCGGCCTCGGCGGTCGCGAACAGCTCGATCAGGGTCGAGGCGCCCCCGGCGCCCCGGTGCTCCACGGCCTCGCGGACCGCCTGCGGTCCTTCGGCGATGAAGCGGCGCTCCTTGGTGCGGAAGTTGCGTCGCGCCAGTCGCCTGGCGGCGGCCACCCGGGGGGACCGGGGGGAGATCAGCTCGGCGGGGGCGGGGGTACCCATGGCGGTCGGCTCGCTTCCGTACGTACTGCGGGTGAAAACGGGTGGTTCATCGACCCGGCGGGTCGTCAACAACGCACGGACCCGCAGGCACAGGGCCTGCGGGTCCGGACTGAAGCCAGTGAGGCTCGCTGCGCGAAGCGGATCGCTTAGGCGGCGGCGGGGGCCTTCGGGGCGTTCACGTCGGCCGGAAGCGCCTTCTGCGCGACCTCGACGAGCGCGGCGAACGCGTTGGCGTCGTTGACGGCCAGCTCCGCGAGGATCTTGCGGTCCACCTCGATGTTGGCGGCCTTCAGACCCTGGATGAGGCGGTTGTAGGTCATGCCGTTCTGGCGGGCAGCGGCGTTGATGCGCTGGATCCACAGCTGACGGAAGTCGCCCTTGCGCTTCTTGCGGTCGTTGAAGTTGTAGACCAGCGAGTGGGTGACCTGCTCCTTGGCCTTGCGGTACAGGCGCGAACGCTGACCGCGGTAGCCGGAGGCAGCCTCGAGGATCGCCCGGCGCTTCTTGTGGGCGTTTACTGCCCGCTTGACGCGTGCCACTTTTTACTCCTTGTAGCGGGGCCGTGGGTGTCTTCACACGGCCCGAAATTCGATGGGGTCCCGGTCATGCCGTCCCGCTCCCGGGAGGGAGCGGAGACGTCAGATGCCGAGAAGCTTCTTGATCTTCGCGGCGTCGCCCGGGGCCATCTCGGCGTTGCCGGTGAGGCGACGCGTCAGCTTGGACGACTTGTGCTCGAGCAGGTGGCGCTTGCCGGCGCGCTCGCGCAGGATCTTGCCGGAGCCGGTCACCTTGAAGCGCTTCTTGGTACCGCTGTGCGTCTTGTTCTTCGGCATAGCGCCGTTATCTCCTCGTCGGTGGCGCTCCCGCCGGTCCGGTCCGCTGGGCGGACCGGGCACGCGGGAGCGTCATGTTGTGTCGGTGACCCGGGACGGGCTGTCCCTGGATCAGGCCTAGGCAGATGCCTCGTGAGAGGTCGGTGCCTCGACGTCCTCGGCAACCTCGGCAGAGGCGGCAGCCTCGTCCGGGGCGCTCTCCGCCTCGACGGTGGCGTCCTCGGAAGGAGCCTCCTCGTCGGTGGCGGAAACACCCTGGCGCTCGGCCTTGCGGGCGGCCTGCGCCTCGCGGGCTTCGGCCATCGCCTCGGTCTTCTTCTTGTGCGGACCGAGAACCATGATCATGTTTCGGCCGTCCTGCTTCGGGTTCGACTCGATGAACCCGAGGTCCTCGACGTCCGAGGCGAGACGCTGCAGCAGTCGGTAGCCGAGTTCCGGCCGGGACTGCTCGCGACCACGGAACATGATCGTGATCTTGACCTTGTCGCCCTGCTTGAGGAACCGAACGACGTGACCCTTCTTGGTGTCATAGTCGTGCGGGTCGATCTTCGGCCGGAGCTTCATTTCCTTGATGACCGTGTGCGCCTGGTTCTTGCGCGCCTCACGGGCCTTCATGGCCGACTCGTACTTGAACTTGCCGTAGTCCATGAGCTTGCAGACCGGCGGGCGTGCGGACGCCGCGACCTCGACCAGGTCCAGGTCGTACTCCTGCGCGAGCTCAAGCGCCTTCGCAAGCGGGACGATGCCCACCTGCTCGCCGCTGGGACCGACGAGTCGCACCTCAGGGACACGAATCCGATCGTTGATGCGGGGCTCGGTGCTGATGGATCCTCCTCGGTAGCACCACACGGCTGTCTGGCAGACAGCCGCTGACGTTTTTCCGTCAGACCGACCGCGGCGGGGAAAACAAAAAAGCCCCGCCGGGCACAGGCAGGGGCTCCAACACAACCGGAGCACCTCCGCATGCGAACCGCGGGGCGCAAACTCGGGCAGCTTCCCATCGTCCGTACGGAACGATGGACACCGCCTGACCGGATGACCCGCCGCCCGTGAGGGCAGTCAGGTGGGAGATCGGAGCCTCCACTTGTGGGCCGGGCACACAGGTGTCCGGCCGGTCGAAGTACATACTAGCACCCGCGTTGCAAGGCCGCCGCACGGCATATCGTGGGACACATGACTGACGCGACGCCTCCCCTTGACTCCACCGATTCCGCCCCGGCCCCCGACTTCGACGCCATGACCCGCGACATCGCGGACGTGCCCGCCGTCGAGGTCATCACCACGGTGGCCGTGCACCTGATGAGCGCCGCCGCGGTCAACCTGGGGCTCGACAAGCCGGACTCCGAGCACAAGGACCTCGACGAGGCCCGCAAGCTGATCCAGGCGCTGGCCGGCCTGATCACCGCGAGCGCCACCGAGATCAGCTCCTTCCACGCGGCCCCCCTGCGCGACGGCCTGAAGTCGCTGCAGCTCGCCTTCCGCGAGGCCTCCGTCGTCCCGGACGAGCCGGGCCAGGGTCCGGGCGAGAAGTTCACGGGCCCGGTGTACGCGTAGCCGTCCCCGCCCCCGCGCGCGGCCCGTACGCGCGCCGGGGCGGAACGAGAAGGAGGCCGGGGCCTGGCGCCCCGGCCTCCTTCTCGTTCCGGCCGCCCTTACGGGCGCGTGTACAGGGGCTCGCCGGGCGGGTTCGGTGCCTGCGCCGGCAGCAGCGCCAGGTTCAGCCCGCGCACCAGACGTCCGCGCAGGGTCTCGTCGCCGGCCAGCGCCTCGGCGACCCGGCGGGCCGCCGCCTGGGCGGCCCCGGCGTCACCGGCCAGCGCGATGGCGAGGGTGCCGTCGGCGTCGGCGCCGCCGGGGCCCAGGTGGGCGCGGAGTACGGCGGGCTCCCCGGCCACGGCGGCCCGTACGGCCTCCCGCACCGCGGGGTCGGCCAGCGGGCCGGCGTCCGTACGGCCCTCGGCGAGGGCGCGCAGGGCGGCGCCGGTGAGTTCGTAGCTGACCGGGCCGGCCAGGTCGAGGACCACGGTGTCGGCCTTCTCGTGCGCGGCGGCCTTGAGGGCCTGGTGCAGCGGGACGGCCACCGGCCGGGCCGCCGGGTCCCAGAGCGCGAGCGAGGCGATGGAGGTGAAGGCGGGCAGCGCCCGCCGGTCCCCGGCCTGGAGGGTGGGGACGGCCATGTCACTGGTCTTCTCGCGCCGCAGCCCGGTCTCCGGGTCGGTCTCCACCTCGCCGAGGACCGCGACGACGGGCACCAGCAGGCGGGCGTCCGCCAGCGCCGCCAGTACCTCGGGCTCGTTGGCCCTGTCCTCGGCCCAGGCGGCCAGGGCCGCGCTCAGCCGGGGGTCGGCGGAGCCGTCGTCATCGGAGAAGCCGGGGTCGGGGATGTTTTTGTTCGCCACAGTTACCCGACCCTATCCCGGCCCGGGCCGCCGCGGCCGCCGGGCCAGTACGAGGGCCAGCGCGAGCAGCGCCACCCCGGCGGCGGCCGCCGCCACGGCCGCGAACCGGTCGCCGCGCCCGGGGGCTCGGGCGGGCTCGGGACCGGGGCCGAAGTAGGGCCGTCCGGCCGCGACGGGCGAGGGGACCGGCCGCTCCGGGCGCAGTTCCTCCGCGGCCTGGATCGCGGCGACGGGATCCGCCATCCCGTGGCCCCGGGAGTCGTCGCGGCCGCCGGGCGGGGTGTCGGAGGCGGTGTCCTCCAGCAGTTTCTTGACCTGGGCCGGGGACAGCCCCGGGTGGGCGGCCTTGACCAGGGCGACGGAGCCGGAGACGAAGGCCGCGGCGGCGCTGGTGCCCCAGCCCTCGTAGTAGGAGCGGTCGGGGTCGGCGATGACCACGTCGACGCCGGGGGCGCTGACGGTGGCGTACCAGTTGCGGGTGGAGAAGGCGGCCTTGCGGCCGCGGCGGTCGACGGCGGCGACGGCGATGACCCCGGGGTAGGCGGCCGGGTAGGAGACGGGGTCGCCCTGTTTGCCGCTGTTGCCGGCGGAGGCCACGACGACGACGCCCTTGGCGAGGGCGTACTGGACTGCCTCGTCCTCGGCTGCCTCGTGGTGCGCGGACTCGCTGTCGTCGCCGAGGGACATGTTGATCACGTCGGCGCCGTGGTCGGCGGCCCAGCGGATGCCCTCGGCGAGGGCGCCGCCCTTGCTCTCGCGGGCCTTGGCGCGGCCGGGGTCGCCCTCTTCGAGGATCACCCGGACCGGGAGGATCTTCGCCTGGGGGGCGATGCCTAGGACGCCCTGGCTGCGGTTGGCCCCGTGGCCGTGCCCGGCGATGATCCCGGCCATGGCGGTGCCGTGGCGGGCCCAGGCCCGGTCGCCGCGGCCGGCGCCCATGCCGATGAGGTCGGCGCCGTCGAGGACCTGCCCGGCGAGGTCGGGGTGGGTGGGGTCGACCCCGGTGTCGAGGACGGCGACGGTGACCCCGTCGCCCCGGGTGGTGCCCCAGGCCTCCTCGGCGCGCAGGGCGAGCAGGCCCCACTGGCGGTCGCGTATGGCGTCGACGGTGTCGGCGGCGGCGGGCGGCGCGGCGGCCGCGGCGAGCAGGAGGGCGGCGAGCAGGAGGGCGGCCGGGTGACGGGTCCTGCCGGCGGGGCGGGGTCGGTTCATTTCGGGGGCTCCGGCGCGGTGGCGAGGGCCTGTACGGCGCGTCCCGTCCGGTCGGCGACGGCCTGCGCCTCGTGGCCGAGGCCGGCGCGGGCGACGGCTCCGGTGGCGTCCTTCTTCAGGGCGTCCCCGGCGGGGAGCGGCTTGTCCAGGGGGCGGCCGTCCGCGAAGGCGGAGACGGCGTAGACGACGACGGGGGCCTCGGGGAGGACCGTCGCGGTCCAGGCCGCGCGCTGCGGGTCGGTGAACCCGTAGGCGGGCGGGGCGGTGAGGCGCTCGCGCAGGCCGGCCATGGCGGTGGCGGGGGCGGGGGTGAAGACCAGGCCGACGGCGATCAGGGAGCTGCGGGTGGCGTCGGTGTAGGTGGCGCGGAGCACGCGGGTGCAGCCGGCTCCGGTCTCGGTGAGCAGGCTCTGCCACTCGGGGGCCAGCGCGGCCGCGCACTCGGCGTCGGGGGCGAGGGCCACCCGGGTCCAGGTGCGGTCGGAGCCGCCGGGTCCGGCGGCGGCTCCGGCGAGGACGGGCGGGAAGAGGGTGTCCACGGGGGTGTCCCGCCAGAGCGAACCGGCCTTGCGGTAGGCGGCGTCGGCGGTGAGCGGGCGGTGCGCGGCCCGGTGTTCCCGCCAGCCGGTGATCCCGGCTCCGCCGAGGAGTCCGGCTCCGAGCAGTGCGCACAGGACGGCGGCCGTCAGGCGTCGGGGGGCGGGGCGGGGCGCGGCTTCCGCGGGGAATTCGCTCTGCGGTGTCGACGTCGTCATGCGGCGGCTCAGCCCCCCGTTCGTCCGCTGCGGCCCCCGTACTCTACGTCCGCCCTCGGTTCGTCCGCTGCGGCGGTCCCGGCACCGCCGCGGGGGCGGTGGCGGGCGGGGTGCGGACGGCGGCTTCCGGGAGGGCGGCCGACGACGGGGCCGAGGGGTGAGACGGCGGGGTTCGGGGCCTACCCACCGGTAGAGGGGTCTGGCAAGCTGCCGCCATGACACCCCCCGCCGGAGGCGACCGGGCCCGGTACGACCGGGCCACCGCCCACCTCGACGCGCCGCTGGCCATCGTCGACCTCGACGCCTTCGACGCCAACGCCGACGACCTCGTGCGCCGGGCCGGCGGGAAGCCCGTCCGCGTGGCCAGCAAGTCCGTCCGGTGCCGTGCGCTCCTGGAGCGGGTCCTGGCCCGGCCGGGGTTCGCCGGGATCATGTCGTACACCCTCGCCGAGAGCCTCTGGCTGGCCCGCTCCGGGTTCGAGGACGTGCTGCTCGCCTACCCCTCCGCCGACCGCGCCGGGTTCGCCGAGCTCGCCGGGGACCCCAAGCTGGCCGCCGCCGTCACCGTGATGGTCGACGATCCGGCCCAGCTGGAGCTGATCGACCGCTCCCGCGCCGGCGGCGCCCAGGAGATCCGGGTCTGCCTGGAGCTCGACACCGCGCTCCGGCTCCTCGGCGGCAAGCTGCGCGTCGGCGCCCGGCGTTCGCCGCTGCGCGAGCCCGCCCAGCTCGCGGACCTGGCGCGCGCCGTCTCCGCCCGGCCGGGCTTCCGGGTCGTCGGGGTCATGGGCTACGAGGGCCATGTCGCGGGGGTCGGGGACGCCCTCGCGGGGCGGCCGCTGCGCTCGCGGGTCATCCGCCTCATGCAGGCCGCCGCCCGCAAGGAACTCGCGGGCCGCCGGGCCGAGGCCGTCCGGGCCGTCCGCTCCGTGGTTGCGGACCTGGAGTTCGTCAACGGCGGCGGTACCGGCAGCGTCCAGCAGACCGCCGCCGAGGACGCCGTCACGGAGATCGCCGCCGGTTCGGGGCTCTTCGTACCGCGCCTGTTCGACAACTACACCTCGTTCCGGGGCCGTCCCGCCGCGCTCTTCGCGCTGCCGGTGGTCCGCCGGCCCGGGGTCGGCGTGGTCACCGTGCTGGGTGGCGGTTACCCCGCCTCCGGTGCGGCCGGGGCCGACCGGCTGCCGGTCCCGTACCTTCCGCGGGGGCTGCGCTACGACCCGCAGGAGGGCGCCGGCGAGGTGCAGACCCCGCTGCTGGGCAGCCCGGCCGACGATCTGCTGATCGGCGACCGGGTCTGGTTCCGGCACGCGAAGGCGGGGGAACTGTGCGAGCGGTTCGACGCGTTGCACCTGGTCGAGGGCGACCGGGTGACGGCCACCGCCGCGACCTACCGGGGCGAGGGCCGCACCTTCCTCTGAGAGGAGGGGCCTGCGGGAGCTAGGAGGCCGCGTACACCGTGTCCGTCTGGTCGGGGATGACGCTGGTGTCACCCCGGCGGACGGGGCCCGGCGTGCCGTCGTGGTCCACGTACCCGCTCGTCGCGCACGGGTAGGGCGTGGCCTTCTGCTTCTTCGGCTCGATGAACATCGGGTTCACGATCCACTTGCCGTCGCTGTTGTCGTAGGCGCGGCACATCAGTTCGTTCTTGTTACGGTTGACCACGAGCCGCAGCGCGGTCGCGTCCCGCAGGAACGATATGTCGGTGTCGGAGTCGCCCGCCGCGAACACCTGCCGGCGCGCGGCCGGCTGGACCTTCTCGGCGGCGGCGCCGCGGACGCCGAAGATCTCCTTGTTGATCCAGCAGCGCTTGCCGTCGACGTACGTGATCATCGTGTCGGCGCCGTCCCGCACCGATCCGCAGCCCTCCAGGTGCGGGGTGAACTTCCCGCCGCGGGAGGTGACGTTGCGGATGCCGATGACGTGGCCGGCGTCGATGCCGACGCCCTCGGCCCACACCTCGACGACCGGCTGGGGCGAGGCCGAGCTGATCCACACGTCGAAGCCGGCCTTCTGCAGGCCCTTGACGAGGTCCCGCTGCTGGTCGTAGTAGCGGACCCAGCCGGTGACCTTGCCGCTGCCGACCTGCTGGGTGGCGCCGACCGGCGCCGCCAGGTTCTCGGCGCGGGCGGCGGCCGCGAAGCCGCGGATCTCGCGCGCGGTCCAGCCCTGCGTCAGCTGCGGGAGCCAGGCGTAGCCGGGTTCGGTCGTGCGCCGGTCCCAGCCCGCGAAGGCGGCGGCTCCGCCGCGCGTCGCGGCGGTCCCGTAGACGGCGTTGATCTCGTCGGCGCAGCCGGCGCCCGCGGGGGTCCCGGTGGGCAGCGGGGCGCCGGGGCGGGCGAGCGCGCCGCAGGCGTCGGCGAGCGCCGCGGTGGCGGCCGGGGTGAGGAAGCGGCTGGTGGTGGCCCAGTCGCCGGCGGCGGGCTGGCGGATCTTCCCGCTCCGCAGCAGCCAGAACATGGTGGCGTCGCCGACGTCGTTCTTGACGACGGTGTTGTCCCAGTCGAAGACGGCGACGGGCTTCTCACGGCTCGGCCGGTACGGGGCGCAGCGGCCGTACTGGTCGATCAGCTGCTGGAGGCGGGCCTGGTTGTCCCCGTACCAGCCGGCCGCGAGCTTCGGGGTGACGCAGTGGCCGCCGGGGCGGGCGGCCTGGGCGGCGGGCGCGGTGGTGACGAGGGCGGCGGCGGTGAGCGCGACGGCGGCGCCGACGGACTGGAGCCGTCGTACGGTGCTACGTGGGGTCACTGAGGTGAACGCTCCCTTTTCCTATGAAGATCATCTCGGACGGTAAACCCGACAGCCGGGCGTCGCGCGACGCCCGGCTGTCGGGTGGATGGAGTACGGGTGAACGCCCGGGAGCCCCGGCGCCCCTCCCGCCGGTCCGGCTACAGCGGGGTCACGTACGCCCCGGAGATGCCGCCGTCGACCAGGAAGTCGGTGGCGTTGATGAAGGAGGAGTCGTCGCTGGCGAGGAAGGCCACGGCGGCGGCGATCTCGGTGGGCTCGGCGAACCGGCCCAGCGGGATGTGCACGAGGCGGCGGGCGGCCCGCTCCGGGTCCTTGGCGAACAGCTCCTGCAGCAGCGGGGTGTTGACGGGCCCCGGGCACAGGGCGTTGACGCGGATGCCCTCGCGGGCGAACTGCACGCCGAGCTCGCGGGACATGGCGAGCACGCCGCCCTTGGAGGCGGTGTAGGAGATCTGCGAGGTCGCGGCGCCCATGATGGCCACGAACGAGGCGGTGTTGATGATCGAGCCGCGGCCCTGACGCTGCATGTAGGGCAGGGCGGCCTTGCAGCACAGGTAGACGGAGGTGAGGTTGACGTCCTGGACGCGCTTCCAGGCCTCCAGGCCGGTGGTGAGGATCGAGTCGTCGTCCGGGGGCGAGATGCCCGCGTTGTTGAAGGCGATGTCGACCGAGCCGTAGGTGTCGAAGGCGGTCTTGAACAGGGCCTCGACCTCCTCGGGGCTGGTGACGTCGACCTTGACGAACAGGCCGCCCACCTCCTCGGCGGCGGCCTTGCCGGCGCTCTCGTCGATGTCCGCGCAGACCACGTTGGCGCCTTCGGAGGCGAGCCGGCGGGCGGTGGCGAGACCGATGCCGCTGCCGGCTCCGGTGATGACGGCGGTACGGCCGACCAGGCGGCGGCAGACGATCTCTTCGTGGGACGCAGTGGTCATGTGTTTCAGGCCTCCGTGCTGATGAAGACGTTCTTGGTCTCGGTGAAAGCGGTGAGGGCGTCCGGTCCGAGCTCGCGGCCGAGCCCGGACTGCTTGTAGCCGCCGAAGGGGGTCCAGTAGCGGACGCTGCTGTGGGAGTTGACGGACAGGTTGCCCGCGGCGACGGCGCGCGAGACGCGCAGCGCGCGGCCGACGTCGCGGGTCCACAGGGAGCCGGAGAGCCCGTACTCGGTGGCGTTGGCCAGGCGTACGGCCTCCTCCTCGTCCTCGAAGGGCAGGACGACGGCGACCGGGCCGAAGACCTCCTGGGTGGCCACGGGCGCGGTGGGGGCGACGCCGGTGACGAGGGTCGGGGGGTGCCAGAAGCCGCGGCCCTCGGGGGCGCTGCCGCGGATCGCGGTGAGGTCGTCGGTGACGTACGACCGCACCCGGTCCAGTTGCGACCGTGAGATCAGCGGCCCCATCTGGGTCTTCTCGTCCGCCGGGTCTCCGACGACGACGCCCTCGATCCCGGGCGCGACCAGCTCCAGGAACCGGTCGTACACCGAGCGCTGGACGAGGATCCGGGTACGGGCGCAGCAGTCCTGGCCGGTGTTGTCGAGGAAGGCCATGGGGGCCGCCGCCGCGGCGGCCTCCAGGTCGGCGTCCGCGAAGACGATGTTGGGGCTCTTGCCGCCGAGTTCGAGGGTGACCCGCTTCACCCGGTCGGCGCACTTGGCCATGATCTGCTTGCCGACCCGGGTGGAGCCGGTGAACACGATCTTCGCGACGCCCGGGTGCTCGACGAGCGCGTCGCCGGTGACGTCGCCGCGGCCGGGGAGCACCTGGAAGAGGTGCTCGGGGATCCCGGCTTCGAGGGCGAGTTCGGCGAGGCGCAGCGCGGTGAGCGGGGTGGTCTCGGCGGGCTTGAGGATGACGGCGTTGCCCGCGGCGAGTGCGGGGGCCAGGCCCCACGCGGCGATCGGCATGGGGAAGTTCCACGGGGCGATCACGCCGATGACGCCGAGGGGTTCGAGGAAGGTGACGTCGATGCCCCCGGCCACCGGGATCTGGCGGCCGGAGAGCCTTTCGACTCCCCCGGCGGCGAACTCCAGCAGGTCACGTACGTTGCCGGCCTCCCAGCGGGCGTTGCCGACGGTGTGTCCGGCCTCCCGGACCTCCAGCTGGGCCAGTTCCTCGATGTGTCCGTCGACCACCGCGGCGAAGCGGCGCAGCAGCCTGGCCCGGTCGGCGGGGGCGGCCGCCGCCCAGCCGCGCTGGGCAGCGGCGGCTCGGGCGACGGCGGCGTCGACGTCGTCCCGTGTGGCGGCCGGGACGACGGCGACGATTTCCTCGGTGGCCGGGTTCAAGACGTCCAGCGCATCGGACACGTGGTGGCCTCTCAGGTGTGCGGTTCGGGGTTTCCGGTGGCGCGGTGGGCGCGGTGGGCGCCGTAGGCCTGGTTACAGGCGTTCGAAGGAGCGGCGCAGCTCCCAGTCGGTCACCGCGGAGTCGTAGGCGTCGAGTTCCACGCGGGCCATGTTCTTGTAGTGGGCGACCACTTCGGGGCCGAAGGCGGCCTTGGCGATCTCGCTGTTCTCCCAGAGCTCGGCGGCCTCGCGCAGGGTCGTCGGGACGTGGGCGAAGTCGGCGGTGTACGCGTTGCCCGCGCAGGCCTCGGGCAGCTCCAGCCGGTGCTCGATGCCGTAGAGCCCGGCCGCGACCAGGCCGGCGACGGCGAGGTACGGGTTGACGTCGCCGCCGGGGAGGCGGTTCTCGAAGCGCATCGAGCGGCCGTGGCCGACGACTCGGAGCGCACAGGTCCGGTTGTCCACGCCCCAGGCGACGGCGGTCGGCGCGAAGGATCCCGGCCGGAAACGCTTGTACGAGTTGATGTTCGGGGCGTAGAGAAGGGAGAAGTCGCGCAGCGCGGCCAGCTGGCCGGCCAGGAAGTGCCGCATCACCGGGGACATTCCGCCCGGTCCGTCACCGGCCATCGCGTTGTGCCCGTCGGCGTCACCGAGGGAGAGGTGGATATGACAGGAGTTGCCCTCGCGCTCGTCGAACTTGGCCATGAAGGTGAGCGAGACGCCTTCCTGGGAGGCGATCTCCTTGGCCCCCGTCTTGTAGACGGCGTGCTGGTCGCAGGTGGTCAGCGCCTCGTCGTAGCGGAAGGCGATCTCGTGCTGCCCGAGGTTGCACTCGCCCTTCGCGGACTCGACGATCAGGCCCGCGGCCTGCATCTCGTTGCGGATGCGGCGCAGCAGCGGTTCGACGCGGCCGGTGCCGAGGACGGAGTAGTCGATGTTGTACTGGTTGGCCGGGGTCAGGCCGCGGTAGTTGCTGTTCCAGGCCTGCTCGTAGGTGTCCTGGAACACCATGAACTCCAGCTCGGTGCCGACCATCGCGGTGTAGCCCTGCTCGGCGAGCCGGTCCAGCTGGCGGCGCAGGATCTGGCGGGGGGCGGCCACGACGGGCGTGCCGTCGTTCCAGGCCAGGTCGGCCATCAGGAAGGCGCTGCCCGGGTTCCAGGGGACGCGGCGCAGGGTGGCGAGGTCGGGGTGCATGGCGAAGTCGCCGTAGCCCCGGTCCCAGGAGGACATCTCGTATCCGTCGACGGTGTTCATGTCGGTGTCGACGGCGAGGAGGTAGTTGCAGCCCTCGGTGCCGTGCGCGAGGACCTCGTCGAGGAAGAACTGTGCGGCGAACCGCTTGCCCTGGAGGCGTCCCTGCATGTCGGGGAAGGCCAGGACCACTGTGTCGATCTCACCGCTGGCGACGAGGGCACGGAGCTCCTCGGGCGCGAGCGGCGGCTTGCGGTCTACCACTGGAATCTCTCCTTCGGTGAGCCGAGTGCGCCTAAGGTATTGAATAGAACCATTGCTTGGGAAGGGGAGGAGCCAAGATGACCGACACGGCGAGCGAAGGCGGCGCGATCGCGCGGCTGAATCCCGTGCTGCGACAGGTGCGGGCGGGCAACGGTTTCGAGGAGGCGCTGGAGCAGATCCTCCAGGTGGTCCGGCTGGGCCTGGTGCCCGGCGGGGAACGGCTGCCGCCGGAGCGCGAACTGGCCGAGCGGATGGGCATCAGCCGGGTCACCCTGCGCGAGGTGCTGAAGGTGCTCCAGGACCAGGGCCTGGTGGAATCCCGGCGCGGCCGCTACGGCGGGACGTTCGTACTGCCGCGCCCGGACACCCCGGCCGGCGGGGCCGAGGAGGAGCTGCGGCGGCGGGTCGCGGGCGTGGACATCGAGGACGTCCTGCGGTTCCGCGAGGTCCTGGAGGTGGGCGCGGCCGGCCTGTGCGCCTCCCAGGGACTGACCGGGGAGGGCTCCGAACGGCTGCTCGCGGCCCTCGCCGCCACCCACGACGCCCCGCTCGCCGACTACCGCCGCCAGGACACGCTGTTCCACCTCACGCTGTGCGAGCTCGCCGGTTCCGCGTCCCTGACCGCCCAGTACGCGGCCGTCCGGGCCGGTGTGAACGACCTGCTGGACTGCATCCCGCTGCTGGTGCGCAACCTGGAGCACTCCCAGCAGCAGCACACCACGCTGGTCGGGGCGGTCCTGGAGCGGGACGCCGGGGCCGCCCGCGAGACGATGCGCGAGCACTGCTGCGGCACGGCGGCCCTGTTGAGGGGGTTTCTGGCCTGATGGGCGGGTTCGCGCTCCCCCGCGCCGGGAGGGATTCGTAACCGCTCTTTAACGCAAGGGCCTTGCGCGTTCCACTCCACTGACGCAAAGGTACGCCTCACAACCATTGCCCTCAGGTAGGAGCGCACCATGGCCGACGACATCGAGGCACGGCTGACAGCCGTGCCCGAACCCACCACTTCCCCCCAGGGTGGCGACAGCCATGACGGGTACCTGGAGCGCCGCACGCTGCGCCGCGGCAGCGCCGGCTGGCTGCTCCTCACCGGTCTCGGCGTCGCGTACGTCGTCTCCGGCGACTTTTCCGGCTGGAACATCGGCCTCGCGCAGGGCGGCTTCGGCGGCCTCGCCATAGCCACCGCCCTGATGGGCGCGATGTACGCGTGTCTCGTGTTCTCCCTCGCGGAGCTGTCCGCGATCCTGCCGACGGCCGGCGGCGGCTACGGCTTCGCCCGGCGGGCCCTGGGCACCTGGGGCGGCTTCCTCACCGGCACCGCGATCCTCATCGAGTACATCCTGGCCCCCGCCGCGATCGCCATCTTCATCGGCGACTACGTCGAATCCCTCAACCTCTTCGGCCTCACCTCCGGCTGGCCCGTCTACCTCGCCTGCTTCGCGGTGTTCATCGGCATCCACCTGTGGGGCGTCGGCGAGGCCCTGCGCTTCTCCCTCGTCGTCACCGCGATCGCCGTGATCGCGCTGATCGTCTTCGCGCTGGGCGCCTTCACCGAGTTCGACGCCTCGAACCTCGACAACATCGCCGTGGACACCACCGCCGCCGGATCGAGTTCCTGGCTGCCGCTGGGCGTCCTCGGCATCTGGGCGGCCTTCCCCTTCGGCATGTGGTTCTTCCTCGGCGTCGAGGGCGTCCCGCTCGCGGCGGAGGAGGCCAAGGACCCGGTGCGCTCGATGCCGAGGGCCCTGTCGATCTCCATGGGCATCCTGGTCCTGCTCGCCCTGATCACCTTCCTGGCCTCGACCGGCGCCCGCGGCGCCGACGCCATCAAGGACGCGGGCAACCCGCTCGTCGTCGCGCTGGAGGGCAACCCGGACCTGTCCTGGCTGAAGACCTTCGTCAACTACGCCGGTCTCGCCGGGCTGGTGGCCTCGTTCTTCTCCCTGATCTTCGCCGGATCGCGCCAGCTGTTCGCCCTGTCCCGGGCCGGCTACCTGCCGCGCTTCCTGTCCCTGACCTCGAAGCGCAAGGCCCCGTACCTCGGTCTGCTGATCCCCGGCGCGATCGGCTTCGCCCTCGCCGCGGCCACCGGCAACGGCCCGCGCATGCTGAACATCGCGGTGTTCGGCGCGACCATCTCGTACGCCCTGATGGCCCTCTCGCACATCGTGCTCCGCAAGCGCGAACCCGGGCTGGAGCGCCCGTACCGCACCCCGGGCGGCATCGCGACCTCCTCGGTGGCCTTCGTACTGGCCCTTTCGGCCCTGGTCGCCACCTTCCTGGTGGACAAGGACGCGGCGTTCATCGCGCTGGCCGTGTACGCCGTCGCCCTGGCCTACTTCGCGCTCTACAGCCGCCACCACCTGGTGGCCTCGGCGCCCGAGGAGGAGTTCGCGGCCCTCGCGGAAGCCGAGGCGGAACTCTCCCGCGACTGAAATCCTTGCCCCGTCCGACCGCATCCGCTCCCGGAGGTAGAAACCGTGCCCAGGCCGCTCATCGGCATCTCCACCTATGTGGAGGAATCCACCCGCTACGGGGTGTGGGACCTCCCCGCCGCACTCCTTCCCGCCGGGTACCACGAACTCGTCCAGGCGGCGGGCGGCGCGGCCGTGCTGCTCCCGCCGGACGAGCCCGGCAGGGCGGCGGAGGTGCTGAGCCGGGTGGACGGCCTGGTCATCGCGGGCGGCCCGGACGTGGACCCCGTCCACTACGGAGCCGCGCGCGACCCCCGTACGGGCGCGCCCGCCACGGTCCGCGACCACTGGGAGCTGGCGCTGATCAACGCCGCGCTCGAAGCGCGGATGCCGCTGCTGGGCGTCTGCCGGGGCATGCAGGCCCTCAACGTGGCCCTGGGCGGCACGCTGCACCAGCACATCGACGGCCACGTCGACACCCCGGGCGAGATGTCCTGGCACCCGGTCCGCCCCGTCCCGGGCACCCGGTACGCGCGGCTGGTCCCGGAGGAGGCGCAGGTCCCGACGTACCACCACCAGGCGGTGGACCGGGTGGGCCGCGACCTGGTGGTCTCGGCCCACGCCCTGGACGGCACGGTGGAGGCCGTCGAACTCCCCGACCCGGACCGCTGGGTCCTGGGCGTCCAGTGGCACCCGGAACGCGACAAGGACACCCGCGTGATGGCCTCCCTCATCGAGGCCTGCGCCTTCACCCCGGCCACGGTCTGACCCAAACCGCCACCCCTCGGCCCCACCCTCAGCCCCGCCGGCACCCCTCACCCCCCGCCGGCACTCCCTCGCACCCGCCACCCCCTTCAGCCCGCCGGCGTTTGAGGCGCGGGGGTCCAGGGGCTGGCACCCCCTCCAGCCCCGCCGGCGTTTGAGGCGCGGGGGTCCAGGGGGTGGCACCCCCTCCAGCCCCGCCGGCGTTTGAGGCGCGGGGGACCGGGGGCCGGCCTCCGCTTCAGCCCCGCCGGCGTTTGAGGCGCGGGGGTCCGGGGGCTGGCCCCCGGCAACGGCGCCGCACCCGGCGACGCCGAGACCGGCCGGGCGGCGCGTGAGGGGCGGGGTCCAGAACGGGCCTCGGCGACGGCGCCGGTCAGGCGGCGGCCGGGGGCTGGCCCCGGGTCAGCGAGAGCAGGTCCCGCGCCGGCCCCGCCGGCCGGGTCCCACCGGGCCACACCGCCCGCAGGGCCCGGCCGAGCCCGGCCGCCCCCGACACCGGGACCTCCACCAGCCGCCGCCCCGCCAGCTCGACCCCCACCGCCAGCTCCGACAGGACACACGGCCCGGCCCCGCTCAGCGCCGCCGCCTTCACCGCCGTGGTCGACGCCAGCTCCAGCAGCGGCTCCGCCAGCCCCCCGCTCCCCGCCAGCGCAGCGTCCAGCACCTGCCGCGTCCCCGACCCCCGCTCCCGCAGGATCAGCGGGGTCGCCGCCAGCTCCGCCGCCACCACGCCCCGCGAGCGCCGCGCCCACGGGTGCCCCGGCGCCACCGCGACCACCAGCCGGTCCTGCGCGATCACCACCGAGTCCAGACCCTCCGGCACGGAGAGCCCCTCCACGAACCCCAGGTCCGCCTCGTGGGCCAGTACCCGCTGCGCGACCACCGCCGAGTTCCCGGCGTGCAGGGACACCGCCGTGTCCGGCCGCTGCCCCCGCAGCGCGATCAGCCACCCCGGCAGCAGGTACTCCGCGATCGTCATGCTGGCCGCCACCCGCAGCCGCGAGTCCCGCCGCCCGCGCAGCGCCTGCGCCCCCGCGTCGAACGCCTCGGCCGCCTCCACCACCCGCCGGGCCCAGTCCGTGACGAGTGCGCCGTCCGCCGTCAGCGTCGATCCCCGCGGGGAGCGGTCCACCAGCGCGACGCCCAGCCGGGTCTCCATCGCCCGGATCCGGCTGCTCGCGGCGGGCTGGGTGATCCCCAGCCGGCGGGCGGCCGCGCTCAGACTGCCCACGCGCGCCACCGCCAGCAGCAGCTCCAGCGCGCCGAGGTCCGGCACGCGGTGCGCGAGCGGCACCCACTCCTCATTACCCATAAATCCAGTTTATGCCCTCATATGAAGGTGACCTCTGCCGCCCCGCCCGCTCCGGCGGGACGCTGGCTCCATGGCCACCACCCTCGCGCTACCGCGCTCCGCCACCGCCCCCGCGCCCCTGGCCCACAAGGCCCCCGCGCTCCGGCACCTCGGCCCCAACTGGTACGCCGCCGTCATGGGCACGGCGATCATCGCCAACGCCGGCGCGAGCCTCCCGTACCAGCTGCCCGGCCAGCGCGTGGCCTGCCAGCTGTTCTGGGCGCTGTCCGCCGCCGCCCTCGCCGTGCTGCTGACCGCCCGCGCCGGGCACTGGATCCACCACCGCGACCAGGCCCGCGCCCACCTCCTCGACCCCGCCGTCGCGCCCTTCTACGGCTGTCTCTCGATGGCGCTGCTGGCCGTCGGCGCCGGCACCCTCACCGTCGGCAAGGACCTGATCGGCATCGGCCCTGCCGTCGCCGCCGACACCGTCCTGTTCACCGCCGGCACCGCGACCGGGCTGGTCATGGCCGTCGCCGTGCCGTACCTGATGGTGGTCCGGCACAAGGTCGAGCCGCACCAGGCCACCCCGGTCTGGCTGCTGCCCGTGGTCGCCCCGATGGTCTCCGCCGCCGTGGGCCCGCTGCTGATACCCCACCTGCCCGCCGGCCAGCCCCGCGAGGCGCTGCTGCTCGCCTGCTACGCCATGTTCGGCATCAGCCTGCTGGCCACCCTGCTCATGCTGCCCCTGATCTTCGGCCGGCTGATCGTGAGCGGCCCGCTGCCGCTGGCCCTGACCCCCGCCCTGTTCCTGGTGCTGGGGCCGCTCGGCCAGTCCACCACCGCCGTGAACCAGCTCGCCGACATGGCCCCGCAGTCGATCGGGGCCCCCTACGCCGGTGCGTTCGGCGCCTTCGCGGTCGTCTACGGGGTGCCCGTGATGGGCTTCGCGCTGCTGTGGCTGGCGCTGGCCGCCGCGATGCTGGTGCGGGCCGCCCGCCGGGGCATGGGGTTCGCGATGACCTGGTGGGCCCTGACCTTCCCCGTCGGCACCTGTGTCACCGGCGCCGCCGCACTGGCCCGCCACACCGGCCTGACGGCCTTCGCCTGGCTGGCCACCGCCCTGTTCCTGGCCCTGGTCACCGCCTGGCTGCCGGCCGCGACCCACACCCTGCGCGGCCTCGCCTCCGGCCGCCTCCTCGCCGCCCCGCGCTGAGCGCGCCCCCGCCGCCGCCCCGCGCTGAGCGTGCCCCCGCCGGCCCGCGCGCCCCGGACGCCGACGGGGGTGCCGGGCGCGGGCTTGCCTCAGCCCGCCCCCCGCAGGGCCCTCGACAGCACCGCCGGGGCCTGCGCGAGCGAGGGGCCGTACCAGGTCAGGTGCCGGCCGCTGACCAGCGCCGCCGGTAGTCCCGGGAAGGCCTCCGGCCCGTCCTCGGCCGTGAAGCGGTACGGCTCGTCCGGCAGCACCACCAGATCGCAGCCCGCCGCCGCCAGCTCCGCCACGGCCACCCTGGGGTACCGCTCCGCGTGCCCGGCGTAGACGTTGCGCACGCCCAGCCGCGCCAGCAGGTCCCCGGCGAAGGTGTCCCGGCCGAGCACCATCCAGGGGCGCCGCCAGATCGGCACGAACGCCCGCCGCTCCGCGTCCGGTTCCACCCGGGCCCACGCGCCCTCCGCGTCCGCCAGCCACCCCGGCCGCGCCAGCCCCAGGGCCCCCACCAGCACCCGGTCCAGCTCGCGCAGCGCCTGCGGCAGTCCCCGTACCTCGGTGACCAGCACCTCCACCCCGGCCGCCCGCAGCTGCGCGAGGTCCGGGGCCCGGTTCTCCTCCTCGTTGGCGATCACCAGGTCGGGGCGCAGCGCCGCGATCGCCCGTACGTCGGGATTCTTCGTGCCCCCGATCCGCGCCACCCCCGCCAGCTCCGACGCGGGATGCGTGCACCAGTCAGTGACCCCGACCAGCAGGCCGGGCGCACTCACCGCCACCGCCTCGGTCAGGGACGGGACCAGCGAGACGACCCGCTTCCGGTTGGGCCGCACCGGCCGGCTCACTGCCCCGGCGAGGGCGGCTCGGAGGTCGCGTGGATGTGCTCACCGACCGCCACGACCAGGAACCGGGTGTCCTCGGTGACGGCCCGCCAGCGGTGCCGCACGCCGCCCGACAGGAACAGCGCGTCCCCGCGCTCCAGCCGGTACGCGCGCCCCTCGGCCTCCACCTGGCAGGCGCCCGAGACCACGTACATCAGCTCGTCGTTGCGGTGCTGGTACTCGCGGCCGGCGTCCTGGTCCCCGGTGAACTCCAGTGCGTGCAGCTGGTGGTGCCCTCGTACGAGGGGACGGACACCGGGAACGGGTTCGAGCCCGGAGTCGTCCCCGGCCCGTACGAGGTCCACCGTGCGCGCGGTGTCGGAGGCGGCCAGCAGCTCGACGGCCGTGGTCTCCAGCGCGTCGGCGACCCGCTCCAGGGAACGCATGCTCGGCCGGGCCCGCTCGTTCTCTATCTGGCTCAGGAAGGGCACCGAAAGACCGCTGCGCGCCGACACCGCGGCGAGCGTCAGGTGGAGGGCGCGCCGCCGCTTGCGCACGGCCACACCCACCCGGAGCGGTTCTTTGGCGTCCTTGTCCCGTTCCTTGTCGTCCGCGCCGTCCCTGTCGTTCATGTCGGGGCTGCCCTCCCCTTGTCCGTCGCACATCGGTCTGCTGTAAGCACCATACGCAGCAACCGCCTCCGGTTTCGCGCGCACGGCCTCGCTGGCCGGAGTCAGCGCCTCGTGGTGCGGCTGCGGCATCATCGTCACCGTGACGACACGACGCCTGATGCTCCTTGACACCGCCTCCCTCTACTACCGCGCGTACTTCGGTGTGCCGGACTCCGTGAAGGCCCCGGACGGCACCCCCGTCAACGCCGTGCGCGGGCTGCTCGACTTCATCGGGCGACTGGTCCAGGACCACCGCCCGGACGATCTGGTGGCGTGCATGGACGCCGACTGGAGGCCGCAGTGGCGGGTGGAGCTGATCCCCTCGTACAAGGCCCACCGGGTCGCCGTGGAGACGGAGACCGGCCCCGACCTGGAGGACACCCCCGACACCCTGGCCCCGCAGGTACCGATCATCGAGGCGGCGCTGGACGCGTTCGGGATCGCGCGGGTGGGGGTCGCCGGATACGAGGCGGACGACGTGATCGGCACGCTGACGGACCGCGCGAGCGGCCCGGTGGACATCGTCACCGGCGACCGGGACCTCTACCAGCTGGTCGACGACGCCCGGGGGCGGCGCGTGCTGTACCCGCTCAAGGGCGTGGGCACGCTCCAGGTGACGGACGAGGCGTGGCTGCGCGAGAAGTACGGGGTGGACGGCCCCGGCTACGCGGACCTGGCGCTGCTGCGCGGGGACCCGAGCGACGGCCTGCCGGGGGTTCCCGGGATCGGCGAGAAAACGGCGGCGAAGCTGCTCGACGCGTACGGGAACCTGGCCGGAATCATCGAGGCGATCGACGATCCGCGCTCCCGGCTGACCGCTACGCAGCGTAAGCGGCTGGACGAATCACGGCCGTATCTGGCCGTGGCGCCGAAGGTCGTCAAGGTCGCTTCGGACGTTCCGCTTCCGGATTTCGACCCCGCTCTGCCGAGGGTCGCGGCGCAGCCCGATCTCGTGGACGCGCTGGCGCACCGGTGGGGTCTGGGCGGAGCGGTGTCGCGCCTGAGCAGCGCGCTACTTCCCTGAGGTGCTAACTTAGGTAATCCTAAGTTCTACTGGAGTCAGGGGAGACGCCGTGGCAGAAGGACGCGCCCGCACGGTCGGCACAGCCGTCGTTGTACGCACCGAGCGGCTGACACCGCACATGGTGCGCGTGGTGCTGGGCGGTGACGGGCTGGCCGATTTCGACGCGGG
The DNA here is from genome assembly GCF_003721495.1 of Streptomyces sp. ADI95-16. NCBI lineage: Bacteria > Bacillati > Actinomycetota > Actinomycetes > Kitasatosporales > Streptomycetaceae > Streptomyces > Streptomyces sp. ADI95-16. Next base: position 2,111,185 of record NZ_CP033581.1, read on the forward strand.
CGAGTTCACCGACCACTACATCAAGCTCCTGTTCCCGCCGGAGGGCGTCACGTACGCCTCTCCCTGGGACCTGGAGACGATTCGTTCCTCCCACCCGCGCGACGAGTGGCCGCGCCAGCGCGCGTACACCGTGCGGGCGTGGGACGCCGTGCACCACGAGCTGACCCTCGACTTCGTGGTCCACGGGGACGAGGGCCTGGCCGGCCCCTGGGCCGCGCGGGTCCAGCCGGGCGAGACGGTACGTTTCCTCGGCCCGGGCGGCGCGTACGCCCCGGACCCGACGGCGGGCTGGCACCTCCTGGTCGGCGACGAGAGCGCCCTGCCGGCGATCGCCGCGGCGATGGAGCGGATGCCGGTCGGCGCGGACGTGCGCGCGTTCGTGGAGGTCGAGGGCCCGCAGGACGAGCAGAAGATCGCCACGCCGGACGGGGTGGTCCCGGTCTGGCTCCACCGCGCCGGGCGCCCGGTCGGCGAGGCGCTGGTGGAGGCGATCACCTCACTGGAGTTCCCCTCGAAGGACGTCCACGCCTTCGTCCACGGCGAGGCGGGCTTCGTGAAGGACCTCCGCCGCCACCTCCGCATGGAACGCGGCGTCCCCCGCGAACGCCTGTCGATCTCGGGCTACTGGCGCCTCGGCGAAACCGACGAGGGCTGGCGCGCGATCAAGCGCGACTGGAACGCCACGGTGGAAGCCGAACAGGAACGCGCCGCCTGACCCACCCCAGCCCCGCCGAGCGTGCGCGACGGGGGCCCAGCCCCAGCCCCGCCGAGCGGGCGCGACAGGGAGCCAGCCCCAGCCCCGCCGAGCGGTGCGAGGGCGGGAGCCAATGCCCAGCCCCACCCAGCGGGCGCGGCGACGGCCGCCAGTTCAAGCCCCGCCGGCGATTGAGGCGCACCGGGCCGAGCGGGTGCGACGGCGGCGGCCAATCCCAGCCCCGCCGGCGATTGAGGCGCGGGGGCCGGGGCAGGGCCCCGTCGCCGCCCGGCGCGCTCGGGCTCGGGAGTTCCCCGCCGCCCGGCCCAGGGCAACGGCGCCGCCCGGGGAGCGGGGCACGGGGTCCGGCAGGACAATGGCGGCATGCGTACGCCGCGCGTGCTCACCGCCACCGGGGTGCTCGTCGTGCTGGCCGCCGGGACGGCAACGGCAGCGGCGACCCCCGCCCCGCCCCCGCCCCCGAAGCCCCAGATCACCGACGCCGCCGTCGAAAAGGCCGTGGCCCGCCTCGACGGCACCGTCGCCGCCATGATGCGAAAGACCGGCGTCCCCGGCGCCTCCGTGGCCGTCGTCCACAACGACAAGGTCCTCTACCTCAAGGGCTTCGGCCTCCGAAGGACCGGCGAGAGCGGCAAGGTCGACCCCGACACCGTCTTCCAGATCGCCTCGCTCTCCAAGCCCGTCTCCTCCACCGTCGTCGCCGGCACCCTCTCCGACCCCGCCGAGTGGGACAAGCACGTCCCGCTCCCCGGCTTCGCGCTGAAGGACCCCTGGGTCAGCGACCACGTCGCCACCGCCGACCTCTTCTCCCACCGCAGCGGCCTCCCCGACCACGCCGGGGACCTCCTCGAAGACCTCGGCTACGACCAGTCGTACATCCTCGACCACCTCCGCCTGGAGCCCCTCGACCCGTTCCGCATCAGCTACGCGTACACCAACTTCGGCTTCACCGCCGCCGCCGAGGCCATCGCCGCCGCCCGCGGCACCAGCTGGCAGAAGCTGTCCGCGGACACCCTCTTCAAGCCCGCCGGCATGACCCGCACCAGCACCGAGTTCTCCGCGTTCCGCGACGCCCCCGACCACGCCGCCACCCACGTGAAGAACCCCGACGGCACCTGGAGCCCCCGCTACGTCCGCGACCCCGACGCCCAGTCGCCCGCCGGCGGCGTCAGTTCCACCGCCCGCGACATGTCGCGCTGGCTGCGGCTCCAGCTCGGCAACGGCGTCCTCGACGGCAAGCGCATCATCCCCGCCGACACCCTCGCCCGCACCCACCAGCCGCAGATCCTCTCGCAGCCGCCCACCACCGCCACCGGCGAGCACACCGGCTTCTACGGGCTCGGCTGGAACGTCTCCTACGACGACGCCGGCCGGCTCCGCCTGAGCCACTCCGGGGCCTTCGAACTCGGCGCCAACACCAACGTCACGATGCTCCCCCTGGAACAGCTCGGCATCATCGTCCTCACCAACGGCGCCCCCGTCGGCCTCGCCGACGCCGTCGCCCTCGACTTCTTCGACGTGGCCGAGCACGGCCGGGCCTCCACCGACTGGCTCGCGGTGGCCTCGGCGCTGTACGCGCGGGCACTCGAAACGGGCCGCTCCCCCACCGACTACGCGCACCCGCCCGCAGGCGCCAAGCCCGCCGGGAACGACTCCGCGTACACCGGAACGTACGACAACCCGTACTACGGCAAACTCACCGTGGCGGCGAACCCGGACGGCAGCGGCCTGACCCTCTCCCTCGGCCCCAAGCCCCTGAAGTTCCCCCTCACCCACTACGACGGCGACGTCTTCAGCTTCGAGACCGCCGGCGAGAACTCGGTCGGCCGCACGGGCGTCACCTTCGCCGACGGCACGGTCCGCGTCGAGTACCTGGACGCGAACCACCTGGGCACCTTCACCCGGCAGTAGGACGCCGCCCCCGCCGGGGCGCCTACGCTGGACCCCGATGAGACGCAGACCCCTACCCCCCGCGCCGCTCCCCCAGGTCGCCGGCATCGACCCGGTCCGGCTGCGGCTGCCCTCCGACCCGGACGGGCTCTGGCCGGACCTCGGCGCCTACCTCACCCATCGCTACGCCGGCACCCGCGGCGCCGAGACCATGCCCGGCCTGCTCCGCGCCGGCCGGGTCCTCGGTGTGGGAGGCCGCGTGCTGCGCCCGCAGGACCCGTACGAGCCGGGCAGCTACCTGTGGTTCCACCGGGACATGCCGCCCGAACCGGCGGTGCCCTTCCCCATCGGCGTCGTCTACCGCGACGAGCACCTCCTCGTCGCGGACAAGCCGCACTTCCTTGCGACCACCCCGCGCGGCAGCCACGTCACCCAGACCGCGCTGGCCCGGCTCCGCGACGAGCTGGACCTCCCCGCCCTCAGCCCCGCGCACCGGCTCGACCGGCTGACGGCCGGCCTGGTCATGTTCAGCATCCGCCCCGAGGACCGCGGCGCGTACCAGCTGCTCTTCCAGAACCGGCGGGTCGAGAAGCAGTACGAGGCCCTCGCGCCGCTGGATCCGGAACTCACCCTCCCGCGCACCCTGCGCAGCCGGATCGAGAAGACCCGCGGCGTCATCGCGGCGGCCGAGATCCCGGGCGGCGAGCCGAACGCCGAGACGCTGGTCGAACTCGCCGGGTCGAAGGGGGACACTGGCCGCTACCGGCTGACCCCGCACACCGGCCGCACCCACCAGCTGCGGGTGCACATGAACAGCCTGGGTCTGCCCATCCTCGGCGACCCCGTCTACCCGCAGGTCACCGACCCGGACCCGCTGGACTTCCGCCGGCCGCTGCAACTGCTCGCCCGGGTCCTGGAGTTCACCGACCCGATCACCGGGATCGCCCACCGCCTGGAGAGCCGGCGCACCCTGGAGGCCTGGGAAGACCCCACCGCCTGGGACGCCGGCCTCCAACCGGAAGACAGGCCCTAGCCGACGGAGCTGTAGGCCACCACACCGCGCAGCAGCGAGTCGACGGCCTTGCGGGCGTTCTTCGCCACCGTGCTGCCGGTCGAGGACGGCGGCGCGGCCGCGGCGATCTGCCCGAGCACGTCGATGACCTGCTTGCACCAGCGCACGAAGTCACCGGCCGGCATCTCCGCCTCGCGCAGCACCTCGTCCAGGCCCTTGTCGGAGGCCCACTGGTACGCCGCCCACGCGAAGCCGAGGTCCGGCTCGCGCTGGCCCACGCCCTCCGCCTGGTTGATGCCGTGTTCCTCCTCCAGCGCGTCGAGGCGGCCCCAGATCCGGACCATCTCGCCCAGCGCCACCTTCGCGGCCCCGTTCGGCACCTTCGGCGCGGCCGCGTCGTCGGACTGCCGCGCCTCGAACACCAACGCCGAGACACAAGAGGCCAGTTCGGCCGGGCTCAGGCCCTCCCAGACCCGCTCGCGCAGGCACTCCGACGCCAGCAGATCGAGCTCCCCGTACAGCCGGGCGAGCCGCTTGCCGTGCTCGGTGACCTCGTCCTCGCGCAGGTAGTCGAGCTCGGTGAGCAGCGCGTGGATCCGGTCGAAGGTGCGGGCGATGGTGTTCGTCCGGCCCTCGATGCGCCGCTCCAGCTGCTGGGTGTCCCGCTTGAGGCGGTGGTAGCGCTCCGCCCAGCGGGCGTGGTCCTCGCGCTCGTCGCACCCGTGGCACGGGTGCGCCCGCAGCTCGGCCCGCAGCCTGGCGATCTCACGGTCGTCGGCCGCGGCCGCCCGGCCGCGCTTGTGCCGGTCCGGCGCTATGTGCCCGGCCTTGGCGCGCAGTTGGGAGGCCAGGTCCCGACGCGACTGCGGCGAGCGCTGGTTGAAGGTCTTGGGGATCCGCATCCGCTCGATGGCCTCGACCGGAACCGGGAAGTCGATCGCGGCGAGCCGCTTGACCTGCCGCTCCGCGGTGAGCACCAGCGGGCGCGGGCCCTCGGTGTACTCCTGGCCTCGGTGCCCGTTGACCCGCCCGGCCGGCATGCCCGGATCCAGCACCAGCGCCAGCCCGGCGAACTTGCCGGTCGGCACGTGGATGATGTCTCCCGGCTTGAGCCGCTCCAGCGAACCGGCCGCCTGCGCCCGGCGCTGCGCCGCGCCCTGCTTCGCCAGATCGGTCTCGCGGTCCTTGAGGTCGCGGCGCAGCCGCGCGTACTCCGCGAAGTCCCCGAGGTGGCAGGTCATGCCCTGCTCGTAGCCCTCCAGGCCCTCCTCGTTGCGCTGCACCTGCTTGGAGATCCCGACGACCGAGCGGTCGGCCTGGAACTGCGCGAAGGAGGTCTCCAGCAGCTCGCGCGAACGGTGCCGCCCGAACATCTGGACCAGGTTCACGGCCATGTTGTACGAGGGCTTGAAGCTGGACCGCAGCGGATACGTACGGGTACCGGCGAGCCCGGCCAGACCCACCGGGTCCATGCCGCGCTGCCACAGCACCACCGCGTGGCCCTCGACGTCGATGCCGCGCCGCCCGGCCCGGCCGGTCAGCTGCGTGTACTCGCCGGGGGTGATGTCGGCGTGCTGCTCGCCGTTCCACTTGACCAGCTTCTCCAGGATCACCGTGCGCGCGGGCATGTTGATGCCCAGCGCCAGGGTCTCGGTCGCGAACACGGCCTTGACCAGGCCCCGGACGAAGAGCTCCTCCACGACCTCCTTGAAGGTCGGCAGCATGCCGGCGTGGTGCGCGGCGATGCCCCGCTCCAGGCCTTCGAGCCATTCGTAGTACCCGAGGACGTGCAGGTCCTCGGTGGGGATGGAGGCGGTCCGCTCCTCGACGATGCCGCGCACCTTCAGGCGCGCTTCCTCGTTGTTGAGCCGCAGGCCCGCGTACAGGCACTGCTGGACGGCGGCCTCGCAACCGGCGCGGCTGAAGATGAAGTTGATGGCGGGCAGCAGGTCGTCGTTGTCGAGGCGGGCGATCACCTCGGGACGGCTCGGCGTCCAGATCCGGCTGCGCGAGCGCCGCTCGCGCTCGCGGTCGGCCTCGCGGACCATCTTGCCGCGCCGCCGGTCCTTCGGGTTGTACGTGCGGCTGTTCTCCTCGCGCGCCATGCGCAGCAGATCGGGGTTGACCTCCCGGCGGGCGGAGCCGCGGCCGCCGTGGTCGGACTCCTCCTCGAAGAGGTCGTACACCCGCCGGCCGGCCATGACGTGCTGCCACAGCGGGACGGGCCGCTCCTCGGAGACGATCACGTCGGTGTCGCCGCGGACGGTGTCCAGCCAGTCGCCGAACTCCTCCGCGTTGGACACGGTGGCCGAGAGGGACACCAGGGTCACCGACTCGGGGAGGTGGATGATCACTTCCTCCCAGACGGCGCCGCGGAAGCGGTCGGAGAGGTAGTGCACCTCGTCCATCACCACGTAGCCGAGGCCGCGCAGCGCCTGGGAGCCCGCGTACAGCATGTTGCGGAGCACCTCGGTGGTCATGACGACCACGGGCGCGTCCCCGTTGACGCTGTTGTCGCCGGTCAGCAGGCCCACCTTGTCGGCGCCGTAGCGCTTGACGAGGTCGGCGAACTTCTGGTTCGACAGGGCCTTGATCGGCGTCGTGTAGAAGCACTTGCGGCCCTGCGCGAGCGCCAGGTGCACGGCGAACTCGCCGACGATGGTCTTGCCCGAGCCGGTCGGGGCGGCGACCAGCACGCCCTTGCCTGCCTCCAGTGCCTTGCAGGCCTCGACCTGGTACGGGTCCAGGTCGAATTCGTACATCTCGCGGAAGGGGGCCAGGGCAGAGGCCTCTTCCGCGGCGCGGATCCGGGCAGCGGCGTACCGCTCGGCGGGTGAGAGTTCTTCGGTCATCTTGTAGTCGAGCCTACCCGCCGCCTCTGACAACAGTCGCGATCTTTATTCAGGAGGCCTTTACCCGGAATCAGGGCATCAGAAGCCTCAGGGCGGCGGGTACGCACTCGGCGGTCACGGGCAGCGGCCCCATCGGCTCGCCGTCCGCGTAGGCGGTGCTCCCGGCCGCCTCCAGCGTCACCTTCCGGGCCCGGTGGACGGTCACCTTCGGGTGGCTGAGATGGGTGCCCCGGTAGACGCGCGGGAACACCCGCAGGAGGGTGGCGCGGGTGCAGTCGCCGACCACCGTGATGTCGAAGAGCCCGTCGTCGGGCACCGCGTCAGCGCAGATGCGCATGCCGCCGCCGTACGAGGATCCGTTGCCCACCGCCACCAGCGTGGCCTCGGTCTCGATGACGGGGCCGTCGTCCAGGGTGATCCGGTACGGGAAGGGGCGGAAGGCGGCCAGCTCCGCGATCATGGCCAGGTCGTACGTGAAGCGCCCCGCGGGCAGCCGCATCCGGTTGCCCCGGTCGTTGACGCGCGAGTCGAAGCCGGAACACAGCACCGTCCCGTACCAGGTCCCGGAGCCGGTCCCGCCGGCCCGGTCGACGCGGCCCAGGTCGATCTCCCGGATCCGGCCCTCCTTGAGGGCCTCGCCGGCCAGCCGCCCGGCCCGCTCGGGATCCCGTACGGGCAGCCCCATGGCCCGCGCGAAGTCGTTCCCGGTGCCCACGGCGATCACGCCGAGCGGCACCAGCGTGCCCGCGAGGGCCTGGAGGGCGAGGGAGACCATCCCGTCGCCGCCGACGGCGAGCACCGCGCCGGTGCCCTCACGGACGGCGGTGCGCAGCTGGGCCAGCGCGTCCCCGGCGTCCGCGCCGGAGACGGTCCGCACGCAGAAGCCGGCGGCCCGGAGCGCGGAAGCGGCCGGCTGCGCGACCCGCGCGCCCCGGCCGCGTCCCGCGGTGGGATTGACGAAGAGGGTGATCTCGGCGCTCACCCGCCGGAATCTGCCGGTCAGGTCGCGTCGTCGTAACCGTTGATCCGCTGGCGCCCGCCGTCGTCCTGTCCGGGCAGCGCGTTCGGGGCCGGTACGGATTCGACGCCGCCGATCGGCGCGGGGGTGAGGTCCAGGTCGGAGGCCTCGTCGTCGTCGAGACCGGCGTCGGGGTTGGCACGGCTGCGACGGCGGTCGTTCAGCAGGCAGATCCCGAGGGCCAGGAAGTACAGGGCGACGATCGGGGAGGCCAGCGTCAGCATGGTGAGCGGGTCGCCGGTCGGGGTGGCGAAGGCCGCGAAGATCGTGATGCCGAGGACCATGGCCCGCCACCAGCTGCCCAGCCGCTTGGCGCTGAGCACTCCCGTGAAGTTCAGCAGGACCAGCATCAGCGGCAGCTCGAACGCGAGGCCGAAGACCACGACCATGCGCGTGACCAGGTCGAGGTAGTCGTCGACCGGGAGCAGGTTCTTGACGTGGTCGGGGGTGAAGCCGAGGAGGATCTCCGCGGTCTGCGGCAGGATCTTGTACGCGAGCACCGCGCCGGCGAGGAACAGCGGAGCGCCGACCGCGACGAAGCTCAGCGCGTACTTCTTCTCGTTCTTGTGCAGGCCGGGGGCGGCGAAGGCCCACAGCTGGTACAGCCAGACCGGGGCGGAGAACACGACGCCCGCGGAGAGTCCGACCTTGAGCGCGATGGAGAAGGGCGCGGTCAGGCCGTTCGTCGTCATCTCGGCGCAGGGCGCGCCGTTGCGCTGGAGGGTCGCGCCGGGGGTACAGCCGACCGAGGAGAGCATCGGCTCCAGCAGGAAGTCGATGATCGGCCTGTAGTAGTAGGCCGCGACGACGGTGATCACCACGATCGCCAGGACCGACTTCAGCAGGCGGTTACGCAGCTCACGCAGGTGCTCGACCAGAGGCATCCGCCCTTCGGCGTCCTTCACCTTCTGGACCTTCTGGTCCTGCTTCCCCTGCTTGCGGGCAGACTTGAGCAACCCACGTCCCTTGTCTCGTTGCAGATGACTGGCGTGACCTCGGCCGTGTGGCCGGGCCGGGGTCAGCCCTGGGTGGTGCGGTTCGGCTCGCTGACGGGCCGGGAGCTGGTCACGTCACCGGGCGCGGCCTGGATGGTGCGCGGGGCGACGGGCTGCTGCGGGGCCTGGTCGGCGACCGGAGCGGCGGCGGCGTCCTCCGCCTCGCCGTCCTTCTTCATCGCCTTGGCCTCGCTCTTGAGGATGCGCGCCGACTTGCCCAGGGAGCGGGCCATCTCGGGGAGCTTCTTGGCGCCGAACAGCAGCACGATGACAGCGATGATCAGAAGGATCTCAAGGGGCTTCATATTGCCGATCATGTGTGTCTTCCTTCTCACCGAAACGGCTGGTTGTGGAGGCGGCGGCCGGGGATGGTGATCCTGTGACCGCCTTGCAAAGGATCGTAACCCCCAGGGGTTAACGTCCGGCAATCCCCTCGGGTACCGCAGGGGTCCGAGCGTACGGCCCCGGCCTCGCGGTTTCTACGGCCGTACGGCGTTGCCCGCCCGCGCCAGATCGGCCGCGGCGCGCTCCAGATCACCCGATGCGTCGGTGATCCGGCGGCTGGCGTCGGCGACCTGTCCGGACAGCCGCCGCACCTCCAGCCAGACCCGCAGGGCGAGGACGGAGAGGACGGCGACCCCCAGGAACCCGAGGGCAATTGCGAGCATCGGCCAGAGCATGGGACCGAGCCTAGGCCACCGGCCGCCTCAGAGGCTGCGCAGGGTGCTCACGCCGCCACCGGTCAGGAGTTCCACGATCCGCTCACCCGCCGGTTTCCGGACAGGCACCCCGCACGCGGGGCAGGTGAAGGAGTAGAACGTGGTGCGCCTGCTGCCGCCGATCACCAGGCGCAGCGCGCCCGCCGCGAGCTCGAAGCGGCCCCGGCAGTCGGGGCACCCCGCCTTGAAGGTGACGGGCCCCGCCGGCTGCCCCGCACCGGCCGGGCCCCGGCCGGCCGCGCCCCGGCCCGCGGTCCCCCTGTCGGCCGTCCCCCTGGCGGCCGTCAGCCCCGGCGTCCCATCCGTCGGCGACATCACTCGGCGCTCCCCTCGGCCCAGCTCTCCGTAACCAGCCCAGCTCTTCGTACCCGCCCCGCCCGGCGGCCGGCGGCCGCCAGCGGCAAGGGCTCAGACCTGTTCCCCGTACCCGGCGAGCGCCTCGCGCGCCGCCTGCCGGGCGGCGTCAGCCAGCTCCACCGGCGCCACGATCCGGCCCTCCCGGCCCAGCCGCAGCGCGAGCCGGCGCAGCGAGGCCGGGTCCGGGCTGCGCAGCGTGATCCGCAGGCCGCCCTCCGCGAGCTCCTCCGCGCTGTCGTGGGGGTAGTACTCCGCGACCCAGCGGCCGCCGGGACCCACCTCGACCACGACCTCCGGGTCCTCGGCGGCCGGCTGGACCAGCCCCTCGGACAGGTCGCGCGGCTCGATCGCGGGCGGCTCGGCCCGCTCGTCGAGCAGCCGGATTTCAGCCACCCGGTCGAGGCGGAAGGTGCGCCGCGCCTCCGAGAGGTGGCACCACCCCTCCAGGTACGTGTGACCCACGGTGAACAGCCGGATCGGGTCGACGGTGCGCTCGGTGAGCTCGTCGCGCGCGGGCGAGTAGTAGCGCAGCCACAGCCGCCGCCGCTCCGAAATGGCCCGGTCCACGTCCGCGAAGACCCCGCCCTCGGCCTCGAAGGTCACCGACAGCCGGGAGCTGGCCCCGGCCGCCTCGCCCGCGGCCGCCTCCAGCTTCGCGGTCGCCCGCAGCAGCGCGTCCCGGTCGCTCTCGCGCAGCCCGGGCAGCGTCGCCACCGCGCGGGCGGCCACCAGCAGCGCGGTCGCCTCGTCGGCCGCCAGCCGCAGCGGCTCGGCGGTGGACTCCCCCGAGGCGTCGGGGTTGCGCCACCAGATGCGCTCCCCGTCGGTGTCGATGTCGAGCAGGTCACCGCCGCGGAAGCTGGTCCCGCACATGGGCAGCACGTCGAGGTCCGAGATCAGCTCGTCCTCGGTGATCCCGAAGGCGCGCGCCACGTCGGCGACGTGCGCCCCGGGCCGCTCGCGCAGATAGGTCACCAAGGACAGCATCCGGCGGGTCTGGTCAATGGCGTTCGCGGCCATGCTGGTACGTCTCCCCCTCAGGGCGTAACTCACGGATCTTGCGCGGTCGGTGCGCGGTCGGTCGGGTCAGCCCTTGGCGACGGCGCGCAGCCGGTCCACCACGTCCGCCCGCAGACCGGCCGGCTCCAGGACCACCACGTCCGGCCCGAACTCCACCAGCCAGGCGTCCAGCCCGTGCCCGTACGGGATCTCCAGCTCGTCCCAGCCGTCCCCGCACTCGCGCACGGCGGTGGCCTTGGCCCGCAGCGGGTACCCCGCCCCGGGGCGCAGCCGGATCAGCGCGGAGCGGTCCGCGCCCTCCCCGGCCCAGCTCGCCACGGTCTCCCGTACGGTCACCACGTCCGGGACCTCGGCGGTGTACTTCGCCGCCCGCGAGCGGACCTTGCCGGTGATCCGGGAGAGCCGGAACACCCGCTCCGCCCCTCGGTCGCGGTCGAACCCGGCCAGGTACCAGTGGCCGCGCCAGCACTCCAGCGCCCACGGCTCGACCTGCCGCGCCTCGGGCCGCGCGGCCGTGGACTTGCGGTAGTCGAACACCACCGGCCGGCGGTCCCGGCAGGCCAGCATCAGCGGCTCGAACGCCGCCTCGTGGACCGGGATGCGCGGCTCGATGGCACTGTGCTGGCCCTCGTACGGGTCCCCCGCCTCCGGCATCCCGCCCGCGCGCAGCTTCTGCAGGGCGCCGCTGGCCGCGCCCGCCAGCCGGGCCTGCTGCCAGACCTTGGCCGCCAGCCCCAGGGCCGCGGCCTCCTCGGCGTCCAGCGAGACGGGCGGCAGCCGGTTGCTGTCCCGGCGGGCCAGGTAGCCGGTCTCGCCGTCCAGGTTCTCCACCGTCTCGATGACCAGGCCGAGTTCGCGCAGATCGTCCTTGTCCCGCTCGAACATGCGGTTGAAGGACTCGTCGTTGCCGGCTTCCAGGTAGGCCTCGATGGAGCCGCGCAGCTCCCGCTTGCTGAGCGGCCGGCGGGTCCCCAGCAGACACAGCGCCAGATTCATCAGCCGCTCGGCCTTGGCAATCGCCATCGACGCCCTTCCGCCCTTCTCGACGTACACCCGAATGGACACACTCGTGACCGTTGACCGTACCGCCCCGGCGGTCGGGGACAAAAGCGAGGGCCCCTGCCTCACGGCAGGGGCCCCACGGCTGTCACAGCCCGACGGTCAGGCCGCCATCAGGTCGCAGACGAAGATCAGCGTCTCGCCCGGGGCGATCGCCTTGCCCGCGCCGCGGTCGCCGTAGGCGAGGTGCGCGGGGATCGTCAGCTTGCGGCGGCCGCCGACCTTCATGCCCTGGACACCCTTGTCCCAGCCGGCGATGACCTGGCCGACACCGAGCTGGAACTGCAGCGCGGAGCCGCGGTTCCAGGAGGCGTCGAACTCCTCGCCGGTGGAGAAGGCCACGCCCACGTAGTGGACGGAGACCCTGGAACCGGCCTTGGCCTCGGCGCCGTCGCCCAGCCAGATGTCCTCGATCACGAGGTCGGCGGGAACCGGGCCCTCGGGGAAGTCGATCTCGGGCTTTTCGAGCTTGTCGCTCACGGAACTGCTCCTCATACGTACGAACCGGTCAAGTGGAACGGAACAGTCTTACACTGCTCCGACGATGTCGACGACGAACACCAGGGTGGAGTTGGCCGGCAGGTCCTCACCCTTGGCCTGGTCCTTGTACGCCTGCCCCGGCGGGATCACCAGCAGCACGCGGCTGCCGACCTTCTTGCCCACCAGGCCCTTGTCCCAACCCTCGATGACCTGACCCTCACCGATCTTCGTCGAGAACGGAGCACCGGTCTTCCAGGACGTGTCGAACAGCTTCGCCGCGTCCTTGCCCTGGTTCGGCGCCCACGCCGCACCGCTGTACTGCATGTACACGGTCTGGCCGTTCTTGACCTCCGGGCCCTTGCCCTCGATCAGGACCTTGTCGACCAGCTCCTTCGGAGGGTCGCTCTTCGGGACCGTGATCGTGGCGGCCTCGTCCTTGTCCGCCTTCACCTGCGGCAGCTCCGACGGGATCGGCGCCTGCGTGCCCTCGGCCTTCTTCGGCATGACCGAGTCCAGGTCCAGGACGAAGATCAGGTTGTCGGTCGGGCCGACACCCAGCTGCGGCTGGCCCTGCGCACCGAACGCGGCCGCCGGCGGCGCGACGACCAGCACCCGGCTGCCGATCTTCTTGCCCAGCACCGCCTCGCTGAACATCGGGACGATCGTCGGCGAACCGGCCGGGACGACGAGCGGCGAGCCGTCCTTGTCATAGGACCCGGCCAGCTCCTTGCCGTCCTTCCAGATCTTGCCCGTGTACTTCGTGACGACGAGATCGTCCTTCTTGACCTCGGGGCCCGTGCCCTCCTTGAGCGTGTTCACCACGAACTTGCCGCTCGGCTCGCCCTTCGGCGCGGTGATCTCCGCCTTCTGGCCCACCTCGCCCTTCACCGCCGGCATCGGGTCAGCGGACGCGACCGCCTTCGGCACGTCCGGCTGGGAGGGGCTGGCCGACGGGGACGCGTCCTTCTTCTTCCCGGAGTCGTCGCCCCCTCCGCAGGCCGCGGTGAGCATCAGAGCCGGCACGATGAGCGCGGCAGCAAGTCGGCGTCGCACAGTGGTCCTCAGGGTCGCTGGAATGGTCCGTCCTAGCGGCCCACTCTACGGCCAACCCCCTCCGCGACAAGGCCGTGGCGTGCGAAAAGCCCCGTACACCACCGTGCACGGGGCCCTTCCACACCACGGCCCGACGCGGCATCACATGCCGGCGATGAGCTTCTCCACCCGGTCGTCCACCGACCGGAACGGGTCCTTGCACAGCACCGTGCGCTGCGCCTGGTCATTCAGCTTCAGGTGCACCCAGTCCACCGTGAAGTCCCGGCGCTGCTCCTGCGCCCGGCGGATGAAGTCACCGCGCAACCGCGCCCGGGTCGTCTGCGGGGGCACCGACTTGCCCTCGAAGATCTTCAGGTCGTTGCAGATCCGCGCCGCCTGCCCCTTGCGCTCCAGCAGGTAGTACAGACCGCGCCGACGGTGGATGTCGTGATAGGCGAGGTCTATCTGGGCGACCCGCGGGTTCGACATCGTCATGTCGTGCTTGGCCCGGTACCGCTCGATCAGCTGGTACTTCATGACCCAGTCGATCTCCGTGCCGATCCGGTCCAGGTCCTCCGACTCGATCGAGTCGAGGGTACGGCCCCACAGCTCCAGCACCTGGTCCACGACACCCGTACGGATGCCCCGGCGCTCGGCGAAGTCCACCGCCTTGTCGTAGTACTCCCGCTGGATCTCCAGCGCCGAGGCCTCGCGGCCACTGGCGAGGCGCACCTTGCGCTGGCCCGTGATGTCGTGACTGACCTCGCGGATCGCCCGGATCGGGTTCTCCAGGGTCAGGTCCCGCATCACCGTGCCCGCCTCGATCATGCGCAGCACCAGGTCGGTGGCACCGACCTTCAGCAGCATGGTCGTCTCGGACATGTTCGAGTCGCCGACGATCACGTGCAGACGCCGGTAGCGCTCCGCGTCCGCGTGCGGCTCGTCCCGCGTGTTGATGATCGGCCGGGACCGGGTCGTCGCCGAGCTGACGCCCTCCCAGATGTGCTCCGCCCGCTGGCTGACGCAGTAGACCGCGCCCCGCGGAGTCTGCAGCACCTTGCCCGCGCCGCAGATCAACTGCCGCGTGACAAGGAACGGAATGAGGATGTCCGCCAGGCGGGAGAATTCTCCGTGCCGCGCCACGAGGTAGTTCTCGTGGCAGCCGTACGAATTGCCCGCCGAGTCGGTGTTGTTCTTGAAGAGGTAGACGTCGCCCGCGATTCCCTCCTCGTGCAGGCGGCGTTCGGCGTCGACGAGCAGGCCTTCGAGAATGCGCTCGCCGGCCTTGTCGTGAGTGACCAGTTCGGTCAGGTTGTCGCATTCCGGTGTCGCGTATTCCGGATGCGAACCCACGTCGAGGTAGAGGCGGGCGCCGTTCCGCAGGAAGACATTGCTGCTGCGGCCCCATGACACAACACGGCGGAAGAGGTAGCGCGCCACTTCGTCAGGAGACAGTCGGCGCTGTCCCCTGAACGTGCACGTGACGCCGTACTCGTTCTCCAGCCCGAAAATGCGGCGGTCCATGACTGAACATTACGCCTTCTGCCCTCTTCTGAAACCGGGTTCGCGGGCGCGGTTCGATCAGATTCCCCACGAGCAGGCGAGAACCCGCCGGAAGAGCGCCGGAAAGCCGCCGCAACACGCACGGTCCGACACCTGTGCATACCCGGCCGGCCCCCCGCCGAAAACCCCTCCCCCGCCTCAGCCCTGACCCGCGGGGACATCCGCCGGCGCCGGCGCCGCACCGGAACCCGCCACCGCCCGCCCCGGAGCCACCACCGCCAGCACCCGCTGAGTGGCCATCAGGACCAGCAGCGCCGCCGCCCCGCCGACGCTCGCCACCCCGAAGCCCGCCGCCGTACCACCCAGTTCCACCACGGGCCCCGCCGCCGCCGTACCGATCGCCGCACCCACCCCGAAGAACGTCACCAGCCAGGAGAACGCCTCCGTCACCGTGCCCGCCGGAGCGTGCCGATCCACCACGATGAACGCGCACGCGATCGCCGGAGCCAGGAACACCCCCGCCAGCGCCGCCAGCGCCGTCATCGCCACCGGCCCCGGCACCAGCATCAGCGGCAGGTAACACACCGCCAGCAGCGCCACCAGCAGCCGCAGCCGCCGCTCCGGCGCCCCCGCCCACTGCCGGGCGCCGTACGCCACGCCGCCGGCCAGCGCGCCCAGACCCAGCGCCGCCATCAGCCACCCGTACACCGCCTGACCCCCGTGGTCATCGGCGTACGCCACCCCCGCCACCGTGATCGAACCCAGTGCCGTCCCCACGAAGAAGAACGCCCCCAGCAGCGCCAGCAGACCCCGGGAACGCAGCGCCCCCAGCCAGTGCGCCTCGCGCGGCGCCGACCGCCACGCCCGCGAAGGCTCCGAAACCACCACCGACAGCGCGCCCAGCACCCCGATCGCGTTGAGCGCCAGCAGCGCCCCGGCCGGCGACCACACCGCGACGAACAGCGTCACCAGCAGCGGGCCCACCGTGAACATGACCTCCTGCGCCACCGCGTCCATCGCGTACGCCTGGTGCACCCGCTCCTCACGGCCGCCCAGCACGCTCGGCCACAGGGCCCGCAGCCCGCCCTCCAGCGGCGGCGTGAACAACCCCGCGATCACCACGGCCGCGTACGCCACCGCGACCGACCCGGTGCCCGACAGCGCCAGCCACACCATGCCCAGCGCCGAGACCAGCGCCGCCGGCAGCTGCACCCGCGGCTGCCCGTACAGGTCCACGGCCCGCCCCAGCAGCGGCTGGCCCACCGCGTTGGCCACCCCGTACGCGGCGGCCAGCGCCCCCGCGAGGCTGTAGCTGCCGCCCTCGGCCCGCGTGAACAGCACGATCGCGATCGGCGCGGTGCCGTTCGGCAGCCGGCCGATCAGCGTGCCCACCAGCAGCCTCGCGGCGTGCCGGGTCCTGAGCAGTTCCGCGTATCCCGCGGCCATGTCCGCCCCCTTCCGCCCGGATCCCACCGGGGTAATACGTATAACTTGACTCGTCATACGTACCATGTCCGCAGCACGGGGGTCCACCCCGCGCACCCCGCCCCACCCCGCGACCTCGCACTTCAGGAGCCCCCTGTGACGAGACCCACCAGCCGCGACGTCGCCACCGCCGCCGGAGTCTCCCAGGCCACCGTCTCCCTCGTCCTCGGCGACAAATGGCGCGGCCGCGTCTCCGAACGCACCGCCGCCCTCGTCCGCGAAGCCGCCACCCACCTCGGCTACCGCCCCAACCTCGCCGCCCGCAACCTCCGCCTCGGCAGCACCCGCACCGCCCTCCTCGTCGTCCCCGCCCTCACCAACGAGTTCTTCGCCCGCGTCTACACCGGCGCCGCCCGCATCGCCGCCGAACACGGCTTCGGCGTCGTCCTCTACCCCTCCCCCGACGGCACCGGACCCGCCCGCGACCCCTTCGCCTCCGCCCGCGCCGCCCTCGACGGAGTCATCGCCTCCTCCATGGCCGCCGGCGCCCTCGACGCCATCGGCGGATCCGACCTCCCCCTCGTCATGCTCGACAGCGACCCCACCGCCGGCCGCGCCGCCGCCCACGTCAACCTCGCCATGGCCGAAGGCATGCGCCAAACCGCCGAACACCTCCTCGGCCTCGGCCACCGGCGCGTCCTGCACCTCGCCTCCGCCGTCGACTCCTGGACCTTCGACATCCGCGCCGAAGCCCTGGCCGCCCTCCTCGGCCCCCACGCCGAACTGCGCACCACCCGGTCCGCCCTCACCGTGGACGGCGCCCGTACGGCCACCGAGAGGGCCCTGACGGCCCCCCACGACCGCCCCACCGCCATCGTCTGCGACGACGACATCCTCGCCGCCGGCGCCTGCAAGGCCGCCCGCCGCCTCGGCCTGCGCATCCCCGAAGACCTCTCCGTCACCGGCTTCGACGACCTCGCCCTCGCCACCGCCGTCGACCCCGAACTCACCACCGTCCACCTCCCCGCCGAACGCGTCGGAGAACAGGGCATGACCGCCCTCCTCTCCGTCCTCGACGGCACCCCCTGGACCGCCCCCGACATCCCCGTCCACCTCGTCGTCCGCGACTCCACGGGCCCCGCACCCAGCTGAAACCCACAACCCCCTGAACGCGAAAAGGCCCCGACCCGCCCCACAGGGACGGACCGGGGCACCCCCCGTACGACGACCTACTCGGAATCCTCGGGCTCTTCGTCGTTCGACACGGCATCCGCCTGAGCCGCCGCCGGAACATCCGCCTCCAGCAACCGCGCCAGCTGCCGGCCCCGGATCCGCTTGAACTTCCGCTGCTGCGCCCGCGTCCGGTCCAGCACCGCGACCTCCAGCCGCTCCGCCGGAATCGCCTTGTCCGCACCGTTCGCCTGGCTCGACAGCGCCTGCACCGCCAGCTTCAGCGCCTCGGACAGGGTCATCCCGTCCTGATGCCGCTGATCCAGGAACGTACTGATCTGCTCCGCGTTCCCGCCCACCGCGACCGAGCCGTGCTCGTCCACGATCGAACCGTCGTGCGGCAGCCGGTAGATCTGGTCACCCGCGGCGGTCGTACCGACCTCCGCCACCACCAGCTCCACCTCGTACGGCTTCTCGCCCGCGCTGGAGAAGATCGTGCCCAGCGTCTGCGCGTAGACGTTCGCGAGCCCACGGGCCGTCACATCGTCACGGTCGTAGGTGTATCCGCGCAGATCCGCGTAGCGCACACCACCGATCCGCAGGTTCTCGTACTCGTTGTACTTGCCGGCGGCCGCGAAGCCGATCCGGTCGTAGATCTCGCTGAACTTGTGCAGGGCGCGGGACGGGTTCTCGCCGACGAACACGATGCCGTCGGCATACTGCAGCACGACAAGGCTGCGACCGCGGGCGATGCCCTTCCGGGCGTATTCCGCCCGGTCGGCCATGGCCTGCTGGGGTGAGACGTAGAACGGAGTCGACACCGGCTGTCCGTCCCTTTCTTCTGGGGCCTACAGGGCGACGGATGGTCAGAGCAGGGCGGCGCGCGGGCCGTCCGGCTGCTCCAGGCGACGGTTGGTGACCGTACGGGCGAGCTCCTGCGACTCCTCGTCGCTGAGCCTGCGGAATCCCTCGTCCGTGATGACGGTGACGATCGGGTAGATGTGGCGGTAGAGGTCCGGGCCACCGGTCGCCGAGTCGTCGTCGGCCGCGTCGTACAGCGCCTGCACGACCAGGGTGGTGGCCTGCTCCTCCGTCAGGTCGGGACGGTACAGCTTCTTCATGGAGCCGCGCGCGAAGATCGAGCCGGAACCGGTGGCGGCGAAGCCGTGCTCCTCGGAGCGGCCGCCGGTCACGTCGTAGGAGAAGATCCGGCCCTTCTCCTTGCCCTCGTCCCAGCCGGCGAACAGCGGCACGACCGCCAGCCCCTGCATCGCCATCCCGAGATTGCTCCGGATCATGGTGGACAGCCGGTTCGCCTTGCCCTCCAGGCTCAGCGTCGCCCCCTCCACCTTCTCGAAGTGCTCCAGCTCCAGCTGGAACAGCTTCACCATCTCCACGGCCAGGCCGGCCGTACCGGCGATCCCCACCGCGGAGTACTCGTCGGCGGGGAACACCTTCTCGATGTCCCGCTGCGCGATCATGTTCCCCATGGTCGCCCGCCGGTCACCGGCGAGCACGACCCCGCCGGGGAAGGTGGTGGCGACGATGGTCGTCCCGTGCGGCGCCTCGATGACACCCTCGGGCAGCTTCCGGTTCCCCGGCAGCAGCTCGGGCGAGTGCGCCCCGAGGAAGTCCATGAAGGACGAGGACCCCGGCGTCAGGAAGGCTGCCGGTAGACGCCCTGTGCTACGAGTGTTGGCTTCCACAGGTTTCCTTCCACGTAAGCGGCTGCACGCCTTATGACGTCCGGCCGATCCTTGAACTGCCCCAGCGCCGCGTTGCAGCTGAAGCACAGTACGCCTCGGACCTTACCCGTCTGATGATCGTGATCCACGTGCTCCGCGGGAGCCGTTCGGCAGAGCAAGCAGTTCCCGCCTTGCGCGGCGATCATCCCGTCGCGCTCGGCTTCGGTGATGCCGTATTTGCGTTTGAAGTAGCTGGCACGGTTGCGCTGCGCCCGACAGACACGGCAATAGCTGGCCCACCCGTCGGATGACGTCTTGTTCGGCTCCCATTCCGAGTAGGGCTTGATCTCCTCGCACTGGGGGCACCGCTTGTGGCCGGACGGCACGACGACCCTCGCCCGCACCGTCCGCCCCTTCGCTTCCTGGCGCACCCGGTGCTGCTCCGCCTGACACGCTCGGCAGTACGCCTGCAAGCCGTCCTTCATCGACCGATTGGCCGCGAATTCAGCCCGGGGCTTGCGCGTCTTGCAACGCGAGCAGCGCTTCGCCCCGTCGACAACGTCCATCCCCCACCCCCACACCCACCTTCAATTCGAAGGTGAATGCCCTTATTCGCCACCCTTTTGCACGAAGGACCTCACGAAATCCTCAGCATTCTCCTCCAAGACATCGTCAATCTCGTCCAGAACGGAGTCGACGTCGTCGGAGAGCTTTTCCTGTCGTTCCTTGAGGTCGGAGCTCGCCTCGGCGGTCGTCTCCTCGACCTCCTCGGTCGAGCGCGTCGCCTTCTGCTGTCCGCCGCCGGTGTCCTTGGTCGCCATGTCTACCTCACCCCGCTCGGTTCGCACGCTCATGTCGAGAGACCCCGGGTTCGGGATCTCCCAAGATCAGACCCTATGTCGGACCCTACAAGGAGGGTCCGACATTTGTACCCGCACTTTCGCAATGTGCGGCTGCCTTCATGATTCCCGGACCGGGGGCTTTTCAGCCCCCGCCCGGGATTCGGAATGGGCTCAGTTTCCGGACAGGACCCGGACCAGGTCCTCCGCCGTGCGGCAGCGGTCCAGGAGCTCCTTCACGTGGTTGCGGGTGCCCCGCAGCGGCTCCAGCGTCGGCACCCGCTGGAGCGAGTCACGGCCCGGGAGGTCGAAGATCACCGAGTCCCACGAGGCCGCCGCCACGTCGTCCGCGTACTGCTCCAGGCACCGGCCCCGGAAGTACGCCCGGGTGTCCTCCGGAGGCTTGCTCACGGCCCGCTCGACCGCCGCCTCGTCCACCAGCCGCTTCATCTTGCCGCGGGCCACCAGACGGTTGTACAGCCCCTTCTCGGGCCGTACGTCCGCGTACTGGAGGTCGACCAGGTGCAGCCGCGCCGCGTCCCAGTCCAGCCCGTCCCGCCGGCGGTAGCCCTCCAGGATCTCCCGCTTCGCGATCCAGTCCAGCTCCCCCGAAAGGCTCATCGGGTCGCTCTCCAGCCGGCCCAGCACGTCCTCCCACCGGGCGAGTACGTCCTTGGTCTGGTCGTCCGCGTCGGCCCCGAAGCGCTCGTCCACGTACTTCCTGGCCAGCTCGAAGTACTCCATCTGGAGTTGTACGGCGGTCAGCGTGCGGCCGCTGCGGAGCGTGATCAGGTGGTGCAGGTCGGGGTCGTGGGAGACCTGGTGCAGGGTGCGCACCGGCTGGTCCACGGCGAGGTCCACGTTGATGAACTGGTCTTCGATCATGGAGAGGACCAGCGCCGTCGTGCCGAGCTTCAGGTACGTCGAGATCTCGGAGAGGTTGGCGTCGCCGATGATCACGTGCAGCCTGCGGTACTTCTCGGCGTCGGAGTGGGGTTCGTCGCGGGTGTTGATGATGGGGCGCTTGAGGGTGGTCTCCAGGCCGACCTCGACCTCGAAGTAGTCGGCGCGCTGGCTGATCTGGAAGCCGTGCTCGCGTCCGTCCTGTCCGATGCCGATGCGGCCCGCTCCGGTGACGACCTGGCGCGAGACGAAGAAGGGGGTCAGGTGGCGCACGATCTCCGAGAAGGGGGTTTCCCGCTTCATCAGGTAGTTCTCGTGCGTGCCGTAGGAGGCGCCCTTGTTGTCGGTGTTGTTCTTGTAGAGGTGGATCGGCTGGGCGCCGGGCAGCTGGGCTGCGCGGACGGCCGCCTCGGCCATGATCCGTTCGCCGGCCTTGTCCCAGAGCACGGCGTCGAGCGGATTGGTGATCTCCGGCGAGCTGTACTCGGGGTGCGCGTGGTCGACGTAGAGCCGTGCGCCGTTGGTGAGGATGACGTTGGCGAGGCCGATGTCCTCGTCGGTGAGCTGGCTGTTGTCGGCGGCCTCGCGGGCGAGGTCGAAGCCGCGGGCGTCCCGCAGCGGATTCTCCTCCTCGAAGTCCCAGCGGGCGCGTCGCGCCCGGTGCATCGCCGCCGCGTAGGCGTTGACGATCTGGGATGAGGTGAGCATGGCATTGGCGTTCGGGTGCCCGGGGACGGAGATCCCGTACTCCGTCTCGATCCCCATTACTCGCCGTACGGTCATGCGGCCCTCCTTGCCCGGCGGCGCTCCCGTTCGGGAGCGGCGCTCAAGTACCGCTGGTGCTCCGGTGCGTGCTGTGCGGTGCCCGTCCCCGCACTGCGCGACCGGCGGTACGGAAGAGCCTAGAACCACTCCGCGCTGGTGGGGAGATCATTTCAGTCATTGACTATTCCCGTCTCCGGCTGAAATGCGGTCGGTAAAGCAGTCGGCTGCGGGTGCCCTGTGAGGGCATCCGCAGCCGCCCCGCTTTGTCAGAGGTACTGACCGGTGTTTGCCACCGTGTCGATGGAGCGTCCGGTGTCCGCGCCTTGCTTTCCGGTGACGAGGGTTCGGATGAATACGATCCGCTCGCCCTTCTTTCCGGAGATTCGGGCCCAGTCATCGGGGTTGGTGGTGTTGGGCAGGTCCTCGTTCTCCTTGAACTCGTCCACGCAAGCCTGGAGGAGGTGGGAGACGCGCAGGCCCTTCTGGTTGTGTTCGAGGAAGGCCTTGATGGCCATCTTCTTCGCACGGTCGACGATGTTCTGGATCATCGCGCCCGAGTTGAAGTCCTTGAAGTAGAGGACTTCCTTGTCGCCGTTGGCGTACGTGACCTCGAGGAAGCGGTTTTCCTCGGTTTCGGCGTACATCTGCTCGACGACCGTCTGGATCATGCTGTGGACGGTGCCGGCCGTGGAGCCCTGGTGTTCGGACAGGTCGTCCGAGTGGAGGGGCAGCGAGGCCTTGAGGTACTTGGCGAAGATGTCCTTCGCCGCCTCGGCGTCCGGGCGCTCGATCTTGATCTTCACGTCGAGCCGGCCGGGGCGCAGGATGGCCGGGTCGATCATGTCCTCGCGGTTGGAGGCGCCGATGACGATGACGTTCTCCAGGCCTTCCACGCCGTCGATCTCGGCGAGCAGCTGGGGGACGATGGTGTTCTCCACGTCCGAGCTGACTCCGGATCCGCGGGTGCGGAAGAGAGATTCCATCTCGTCGAAGAAGACGATGACGGGGGTGCCCTCGCTGGCCTTCTCCCGGGCACGCTGGAAGACGAGGCGGATGTGCCGCTCGGTCTCGCCGACGTACTTGTTGAGGAGTTCGGGGCCCTTGATGTTCAGGAAGTAGGACTTCCCGGCGGGCTGGCCGGTCACCTCGGCGACCTTCTTGGCAAGGGAGTTGGCGACGGCCTTGGCGATGAGCGTCTTGCCGCATCCGGGCGGGCCGTAGAGCAGGATGCCCTTCGGGGGCCGCAGTTCGTGTTCCTTGAAGAGGTCGGGGTAGAGGTACGGGAGCTCGACGGCGTCGCGGATCAGCTCGATCTGGTCGCCCAGACCGCCGATCTTGTCGTAGTCGATGTCCGGGACCTCTTCGAGGACGAGTTCCTCGACCTCGCTCTTGGGGACCACTTCGTAGACGTAGCCGGAGCGGGGTTCGAGCAGCAGGGCGTCGCCGGGACGGATGGTGATGTCCAGGAGCGGCTCGGCGAGCCTCACCACCCTTTCCTCGTCGGTGTGCCCGACGACCAGGGCGCGCTCGCCGTCTTCAAGGATTTCCTTGAGGGTGACGATGTCCCCGGCCCGCTCGTACTCCATGGCCTCGACCACGTTGAGCGCTTCGTTGAGCATGACCTCCTGGCCGCGCCGGAGGTCTTCCGGCTCGACGCTGGGGCTGACGTTCACGCGGAGCTTTCGGCCGCCGGTGAAGATGTCGACGGTGCCGTCCTCGTTCGCCTGAAGGAAGACACCGAACCCGGCCGGCGGCTGTGCGAGCCGGTCGACTTCTTCCTTGAGGGCCACGATCTGGTCGCGGGCCTCACGGAGGGTATTCGCCAGTCGTTCGTTTTGCGCGGAGACGCCGGCCAGATTCGTCTGGAGCTCGACGATCCGCTCTTCGAGAATCCTCGTGTGTCGCGGAGAGTCGGCGAGCTTGCGTCGCAGGACGGCGATTTCCTGCTCGAGATAGGCAACCTGGCCAGCGGGGTCCTCAGACCCTCGCCCGGGCCGGATGCCGCGGTTGATGTCGTCGTCGTGGGCTGCCACGGTCCTCACCTCCTCCAAGGGGAGCTGGACGCTTCCTGACCCTACCTGGGCTGGTGGTGATTGAAACCCCTAGATCACAAAGACGGTAGAGGTGTGTCCGATCTTCACCCTTGCGTACTCCCTCACGCCAAGGAAATACCCACCCATCAACATCGGAAAGCAGCCGGTTGTAAGGTCGAACTGTTCAACACCCGTCAGCGGTCGTGCGACTTGCCTTGAGTCGCGGCCGGGACGGGTCACTCAGCGCAGGGAACGGCAGGAGATATGACCGTGCAGCAGGAGGCTCCCACGGGCGGCGCCGGTGGGACCGGTGAGCCGCTTGAGGTCTGGATCGACCAGGACCTCTGCACCGGGGACGGCATCTGCGTGCAGTACGCCCCGGAGGTGTTCGAGCTGGACATCGATGGTCTGGCCTATGTGAAGAGCCCCGAGGACGAGCTTCTGGTGGAGGTGGGGGCGACCACTCCGGTTCCCCTGACGCTGCTCCAGGACGTGGTGGACTCCGCCAAGGAATGCCCGGGTGACTGTATTCACGTAAGGCGCGTTTCGGACAGGGTCGAGGTCTTCGGTCCGGACGCCGAGTAATGGCCTTGTGACGCTTCAAACCCGTGTGGGGGCCGAGTCCGTCAGCTCCTGGCGGAATTTCCCGTCGCTCCAGCGCCACTTGGCGAGGTGTTTCGTGTCGGGGCTGAAGCGCGGTATGTCCGGCGAGGAGTAGCCGAGGAGGCTCGCGGTGACGATCCCGTCGCGGACGGTGAGGTCGCTGACGGTCTGTCGCCGGGCGGTGTCGAGGAGGGTGGCGACGACGCGGGGCCGGGCGCCCTCGCCCCGGTCGCGGGTCACTACGTAGAGCGCGTGGGGCGGGGTCCCGGAGCCGGCGTCGCAGCGGACGGCGGCGACGGTCTCGGGGCGGCCGTCGCCGTCGAGGTCGCCCTGGGCGGTGTCGGTGACGACCTGCGGGGCGCCGTTGCAGTCGAGGGGGTACGAGAGCGCCCGCGCGTCGGGGGCGGCGGCCCGGGGGTCGTCGGCGGTGTCGGCGGGGGTGCCCGCGGAGGTCCGGGCGGTTTCTCCGGGTCCGGTGGCGGCGCCGGCGGAGGGCTGGAGGAGGCCCGCGGCGGCTATGACGGCGGCCATGGCGGATGCGGTGGCGAGCCAGTGGACGGCGCGGGTGTGGTGGTGCGCCAGGGTTTCCAACGTCGGCGCGAGCTCGGCGGCGGGGCTGTGCGGCACGCGGGGTGTCTCCTGTGCGAAGGGTGACGGGGAGCCAGCATCGTGCCACACCTCACACGGAGGTGGAACGGCTGGGTCCGGCCTGGGTGCGCGGCGGCCCGGAGGCAACGAAAAGGCGCTGCGGCGCAGTTCCCGGTCGGTCCGGGGAACTGCGCCGCAGCGCCTGCGTGTTGGTTGCCCGGGTGGGCTCGGCGGGTGGGGTCAGCCCCGGTCGCCGGAGGCGGCGGAGCCGCCGGACTGGCTGCCCGGTCCGTCGTAGTCCTCGCCGTAGGCGCCCTTGGCGGGGCGGCGGCGGCGCATCGGGGGCTCGACGCCGTCCGCGAGGCGGCGGGCGGTGACGAG
This sequence comes from Streptomyces sp. ADI95-16, assembly GCF_003721495.1. Classification (NCBI taxonomy): domain Bacteria; kingdom Bacillati; phylum Actinomycetota; class Actinomycetes; order Kitasatosporales; family Streptomycetaceae; genus Streptomyces; species Streptomyces sp. ADI95-16. The sequence goes on from NZ_CP033581.1 coordinate 2,136,229, forward strand.
GAAGCCGGTGTGGCCGATCATCCGGTGGTCCGGGCGGACGGCCAGGCCTTCGACGTGCCAGTTGCGGATCATCGATTCCCAGGGCTGCGGCTCGGCGTAGCAGCCGAACTCGCGGATGGATTCGACGGTGCGGGCGAGCTGGGTGGTGGTGGCCACGTAGCAGCACAGGATGCCGCCGGGGACCAGGGCCTTGGAGACGGCCTCCAGGCATTCCCAGGGGGCGAGCATGTCGAGGATCACGCGGTCGACGTCCGTGTCGGACAGGTTGTCCTGGAGGTCGCCGACGGTCAGCTGCCACGCGGGGTGGGGGCCGCCGAAGTAGCGCTCGACGTTGGCCGTGGCGATCTCGGCGAAGTCCGCGCGGCGCTCGTAGCTGTGGAGCATGCCCTGGTCGCCGATGGCGCGCAGCAGGAAGCTGCTCAGGGAGCCGGAGCCCACACCTGCTTCCACGACGCGGGCGCCGGGGAAGATGTCGGCGAAGGCCAGGATCTGGCCCGCGTCCTTGGGGTAGACCACGGCGGCACCGCGGGGCATGGACAGGACATAGTCGGGGAGCAGGGGACGCAGCGCGAGGTACGCGACGTTGCCCGTGGTACGGACAACACTGCCCTCGGGAGCACCGATCAGCTCGTCGTGCGGGAAGGAACCCTTGTGGGTGTGGAAATTCTTCCCGGCTTCGAGCGTGAACGTGTAGTGGCGGCCCTTGGGGTCGGTGAGCTGAACCTGGTCCCCGACCTCGAAGGGCCCGCGTCGGCGGGCGGCACCGGTCGGTTCGGACATGTGACCAGTGTATTGGCTTCAGGACTGGGGCCGCGCCATGGCCTTCACGAAGGCCTTTTCGACGTCGAGGGTGGACAGGACGCCGTAGATCTCGCCGCCGGTTTCGACGACGAGGTATTCGCTGGCGGGGGTGGCGCGGAGGTGTTCGAGGAGTTCTTCGCCGGTGAGTTCCGCTGAAACCTTCATGCCGTCGGTGAGGTCCTGGGCGAGGGTGCTGACGGCGACCCAGGGGCGGCGGTGTTCGGGGACGGAGGCGATGGCGCTCTCGCGGACGATGGCGGTGGGGTCGCCGTGTCCGTCGACGACGACGAGGGCGCGGGCGCCGGCTTCGTTGGCGCGGCGGAGGGCTTCGGAGAGCGGGGTGGCGTTCTCGACGGGGATGGCGCGCCGGGTGAGGGCGCGGGCCCGGAGTTCGGGGAGGTGTTCGCGCAGCCGGGCCATGCGGAGGCTGTTGCCGGCGCCGGTCCAGATGATGCCGGCGAGGATCGCGGCGAGGAGGGCGTCCATGACGGTGTTCATGCCGCCGATTTCGCTGCTGCGGTTGCCGAGGGTGCCGGTGTGGGTGAGCAGGGGCAGGCCGAGGAGGACGGCGACGGCGAGGCCTCGGCCGACCCAGGCGGCGGCGACGGTGCCGGTCATGGGTTTGCCGGTGATGCCCCAGATGACGGCGCGGAGCATGCGGCCGCCGTCGAGGGGGAGGCCGGGGAGGAGGTTGAAGGCGGCGACGAGGAGGTTGGAGATCATCAGGCCGGCGAGGAGGACGCCGGGGACGGTGGCGGGGTCGACGGCCTTCATGCCGAGGTAGAAGAGTCCGGCGAGGACGAGGGAGAGGAGGGGGCCGACGAAGGCGAGGACGAATTCGCGGCCGGGGGTCTCGGATTCCTTCTCGATCTCGGAGACTCCGCCGAAGAACTGGAGCTGGATGCGGCGCACGGGGAGTTTGAAGCGGAGGGCGGCGATGGTGTGCGCGAGTTCGTGGACGAGGACGGAGGCGTAGAAGGCGACGGCGAAGAAGAGGGAGACGAGGTAGCGGACGGGGCCGAGGTCGGGCAGGATCCGGTCGAGCTGGTCGCCGAAGACCCAGGTGATGAGGGCGGCGACGAGGAACCAGCTGGGCGAGACGTAGACGGGCACGCCGAAGGGGCGGCCCATGAGGAGTCCGCCGCCCGGGTCGGAGCGGCGGTTGGCGCGCTCGCCGGTCTGGTCGGTGTCTGCCACGGCTGTCCTTCGTTCGGTGCTGTCCGGCGGGTCGGTTCCGTCGGTGGTTCCCATTGTGGTTCCCGCGCGGTCGGGGTGCGGAACGGGGTCGTGTGGTGGCGCGGTGTGATGCTCCGATCATGCAGTGCGAGGGGGGTCGGCGTCGATGGTACGCACGGGCTGTCGGTGATGGGTCGTACTGTTTTGGGTATGACGACGCCCCCCGGTCCCGTTGCCGCCGCCGCTGCGGACGCTGCGGTGAGTGCTGCCCGGCCCTCTTCGCTGTCTCCTTCGCGGGCGGGTGATTTCATGCGGTGCCCGTTGCTGTACCGGTTCCGGGTGATCGACAAGCTGCCGGAGAAGCCGAGTGCGGCGGCGACGCGGGGCACGTTGGTGCACGCGGTGCTGGAGCGGCTTTTCGATCATCCGGCCGAGGAGCGGACGGCGCCGCGGGCGAAGGCGTTGATCCCGGGGCAGTGGGACCGGCTGCTGGAGGCGAAGCCGGAGCTGACGGAGCTGTTCCCGGAGGGTGACGAGGGGGCGGGGCTGGCGCGGTGGCTGACGGAGGCCGAGGCGCTGGTGGACCGCTGGTTCACGTTGGAGGACCCGACGCGGCTGGAGCCGGTGGAGCGGGAGTTCTTCGTGGAGACGGAGCTGGAGTCGGGGCTGCGGTTGCGCGGGATCATCGACCGGGTGGATGTGGCGCCGTCGGGTGAGGTGCGGATCGTCGACTACAAGACGGGCAAGGCGCCGCGGCCGGAGTACGCCGAGGGCGCGTTGTTCCAGATGAAGTTCTACGCGCTGGTGGTGTGGCGGCTGAAGGGGGTCGTGCCGCGCCGGCTCCAGCTGGTGTACCTGGGCAGTGGGGACGTGGTGACGTACGACCCGGTGGTGGCGGATCTGGAGCGGGTGGAGCGCAAGCTGCTGGCGCTGTGGGACGCGATCCGGGAGGCGACGGAGACGGGTGACTGGCGGCCGCGGCCGACGAAGCTGTGCGGCTGGTGTGATCATCGGGCGGTGTGTCCGGAATTCGGGGGGACTCCGCCGGTGTACCCGCTGGTGATCTCTCCGCGCCCCGAGCCGGTGGAGCCGGCTTAGCGGGTGGGGCCGGGGGCGGCGCCGGGGGTGCTCCCGGCGGGTTCTCGGTGGTCCGGCCAGGGCAGAATGGGCGGGTCTTGGAAGCCGTCCGACGAATACGAGGTATGACCCGTGGCGATCCGCGTCCTTCTGGTCGACGACCAGCCGCTGCTGCGCACCGGTTTCCGGATGATTCTGGAGGCAGAACCGGACCTGGCGGTGGTCGGTGAGGCCGGGGACGGTCTGCAGGCGCTGGACCAGGTGCGGGCGTTGCAGCCCGATGTGGTGCTGATGGACATCCGGATGCCGCGGATGGACGGGGTGGAGGCGACCCGGCAGATCACGGGGCCGGGGCGGGACGGGCCGGCGAAGGTGCTGGTGCTGACCACGTTCGATCTGGACGAGTACGTGGTGGAGGCGCTGCGGGCGGGGGCGAGCGGGTTCCTGCTGAAGGACGCGCCGGCCAATGAGCTGGTGCAGGCGATCCGGGTGGTGGCCGCGGGCGAGGCGATGCTGGCGCCGAGCATCACGCGGCGGCTGCTGGACAAGTACGCGGGGCACCTGCCGTCGGGTGAGGACAGTGTTCCGAACACGCTGGGGACGCTGACGGAGCGCGAGGTCGAGGTGCTGAAGCTGGTGGCCCGGGGGTTGTCGAACGCGGAGATCGCGGCGGACCTCTTCGTCAGTGAGACCACGGTGAAGACGCATGTGGGGCACGTGCTGACGAAGCTGGGGCTGCGCGACCGCGTGCAGGCGGCCGTGTACGCGTACGAGAGCGGTCTGGTCCGTCCGGGGGCGGGTCAGTAGGCGCGAGAACGGGCCGGCAGCCGCGTGGTGCGGCTGCCGGCCCGTTTTCAGTGGGTGCCGGGCGGGTCAGCCCTTCGCGATCTCCCAGAAGCGGAAGACGGTGGAGGCGTCCAGGGACCACTGGAGGCCGGTCACGTTCGGGCGGGTGACGGCGTACTGCTTGCCCTGCCAGAGCGGGAGGATCGGGATCTCCTCCGCGACGATGTCCTGGAGGCGGCCGTAGTCGACGGTCGCGGCCGTGCGGTCGGACTTGGCGGAGGTCGACGGGATGATGGTCCCGCTGATCTCCTTGTTGTCGTAGTTGTTGCCGAGGACGTTGTCCGGGCCGAAGAACGGCTGCGTGAAGTTGTCCGCGTCCGGGTAGTCGGGGACCCAGCCGAGCGCGTAGACGCCGTACTTGCCGGCCTTGATGTCCTTCTCGTACTGGTCGAAGGGCACCGACTGGACGTCGACCTCGAAGAGGCCGCTGTCGTTGAGCATCTTGGCGATGGCCTGGAACTCCTGGTCCATGGCCGGGCCGTAGCGGGTGGGCGTCGAGTGCAGGGTCAGCTTGACCTTGTCCTTGATGTTGGCCGCGCGCAGTACGGCCTTGGCCTTCTCGGGCTGCGGGGTGCCGCCGTAGCGGTCGAAGAAGGCGGTGTTGTGCGAGGCGATGCCGGCCGGGATGATCGAGTACAGGGAGGTCGCGGTGCCCTGGTAGACGCCCTGGACGAGGGCTTCGCGGTCCACGAGGTAGGCCATGGCCTTGCGGATGGGGAGCTTTCCGGCGACCGGGTCGCTCATGTTGAAGACGAGGTGCTGGACCTCGGCTCCGGTGCCCTGGATGACCTCGATCTTCTGGTCGCCGGTCTTGTTGGAGAGGTCGGCGATGTCCTTGGCGGCGAGGCCGCGGTAGGCGAAGTCGACGTCGCCGCTTTCCAGGACCTTCTTCAGGGCCGCCTGGTCGTCGGTGAAGAACTTCATGGTCACGCCGTTGTTCTTCGGCTTGGCCTTGCCGGAGTACGAGTCGTTGACCGAGAAGTTGGCGCTCTTGTCGTTGATCGAGTCGAGCTTGTAGACGCCGGAGCCGGTGGCCTTGCCGTCGGAGCGGAGCTTGTCGGCCGGGTACTCGGTGTGGTCGACGATGGAGCCGGCACCCGAGGCGATCTTGCTGGGGAAGGTCGCGTCGGACGTCTTGAGGTGGAAGACGACGGTCTTGTCGTCGGGGGCGTCGATGCTGGCGATCGACGAGAGCATGACGGCGGGGCCGTTCTCGTCGTTGATCTTCAGCGTGCGCTCGAAGGAGTACTTGACGTCCTTCGAGGTCAGGCTGTTGCCGTTGCTGAACTTCAGGTCCGAGCGCAGGACGCACTTGTACGTCTTGCTCTCGCCGCCCTCGAAGTTGCAGGACTGCGCGGCGTCGGGCTCCGGCGTCGTGCCGCCCTTGGGGAAGCTCAGCAGGGACTGGAAGACGTTGTTGAAGAGCAGCCACGAACCGGGGTCGTAGCCCGACGCGGGGTCGGTGGCCTTGACCTTGTCGGATATGCCCATGACCACGCCCTTGCCGCCGCCCGCGGCCGTGCCATCCTGCGAACCGCAACCGCTGAGCAGCGCGGCGGCGGTGGCTGCGCCGAGCGGGGCCGCCAACCACTGGTTACGTCTCATCACGCGAACGTCCTTCACAGTCGAACTGTTTCGTTGCGCCGGCCCGCGACATCCGCTGCCGGGTTGTTACCGGTCTCAGCCGCTTACGCCGCGGCCGAGTTCCCACAGCTGGAGGTCGGAGATGGCGTTGACAGACCACTCCACTCCGGTGATCCCGTCGCGTGCGGCGACGTACTGCTTGCCCTGCCACAGGGGCAGGACGGGCACGTCTTCGGCGACGATGTCCTGCATCTCCGAGATCGCGCCGGCGGCGACACCGCGGTCGGCCGCGCGACGGGATTCGGGGATGAGCTTGGTGCGCACCGTGGTGTTGGCGTACGGCGTGCCCAGGAAGTTGTCCTGCTCCAGGAACGGGGCGAGGAAGTTGTCGGCGTCCGGGTAGTCGGGGAACCAGCCGAGCCCGTAGGCGGCGTAGTCGCCCTTCTTCTGGGCGGGGCGGAATTCGGACCATTCCTTGCCCTGGACGGTGATGTCGAAGAGCTGGGTGGAGTTCAGCTGGGTCTTGAGGGCCTCGAACTCGGCGGCGGTGCCGTCGCCGTAGTGGTCGGAGGTGTAGCTCAGGGTCAGCTTGACCGGGGTCTTGATCCCGGCGTCCTTCAGCAGGGCGGCGGCCTTGGTGGTGTTGGCCTCGCCGTACTTGTTGAAGAACGAGTTGACGTGGCCGTTCACGCTGGCGGGGACCAGGGAGTACAGGGGCTGCGCGGACTTGCCGTAGACCTTGGAGATGACGGCGTTGCGGTCGACGGCGGCGGCGAGGGCCTGGCGTACTGCCTTGTCCTTGACGACCGGGGCTTCGGTGTTGAAGCCGATGTAGCGGATCTCCAGGCCGGGCAGGGGGGTCAGCTTGACGCCCTTGGGCGGCTTGGCGGAGAGCTCGGTGATCTGGGCGGGCGACAGGGTGCGGGAGACCATGTGGATGGATCCGGCGGCGAGGGCCTTGCCCATGGCGGCGGAGTCCTCGAAGGTGCGCAGTTCGACCTTGTCGTTCTGCAGCTTGATGTCGCCCTTGTAGTTCGGGTTCTTGGTGAAGACGGCGCGGACGAGGCGGCCTTCCTTGACTTCGGCCTTCATGGTGTACGGGCCGGAGCCGTCGATGCCGAAGCCCTCGCGGAGCTTCTTGGCGTCGTAGTCCTTCTCGCTGACGATGCCCGCGGCGGGGGTGGCGAGCTTGTACGGGAAGGTCGCGTCCGGGGTCTTCAGGTGGAAGACGACGGTGTCGGCGCCCTTGACCTCGACGGTGTCGAGGGTGGAGAGCAGCGAGGAGGGGCCGTTCTCGTCCTTGATCGCGATGACGCGGTCGATGGAGAACTTGACGTCCTTGGCGGTGAGGGGCTCGCCGCTGGCGAACTTCATACCGGGGCGCAGGACGCAGCGGTAGCTCTCGTTGCCGGTGTCGGTGAAGCGGCAGTCGGAGGCCGCTTCGGGGACGGGCTGGCCGCCGCCGCGCGGGGTGTGCATCAGCGTCTGGACGGTCTGGCGCAGTACGTTCCAGGCGCCGGCGTCGTAGGCGTAGGCCGGGTCGAACGGGGCGGGGGCGTAGTCGGCGGCCTCGAACCGGTCGGTGGTCCCGACGACGATCGCTCCGGAGCCCGCTCCTCCACCGGTCGCGGTGCCGCAGGCGGCCAGCGCGGGGGTGAGCAGTCCGGCCGCGGCCGTCAGCACCATGGTCTTGCGGTTCATGCTGGAAGTACTCCCTATACCGGCACTTGCTCAAAGCGGCGTAAAGGGCACTTCGCGACGGTCGCCCGTTCAGGGCGGAACGATCGGGCCGGTGTTGTGACGATCGGTCCACGCGATCCCGGCACGGTGGTGTGTGTCCGGGACTGCTGAGGTGCGGCGCGGTGCCCGGATTGACAGTAGTGGCCCTGAACGGGATGGCTGGAACTGCGCCGAGTTGGGGCGTAATCGCACGGTGATGGGCGGGGACTGCCTGTTCATCCCGGGGTGTCCGCAGATGGGGTCAGTAGCTGATCAATCCGGACACAAAGGAAGCCCCCGGGGGGTCCTGACAGGACCGCCGGGGGCTTCGCGCGTGACCAAGGTCACCTGGGACAATCGGCCCGGCGGAGGTGGAATTTCAGCCTCCGGGGCGTAGCACGGAAGATTCTTCCGCCGAGCGTGTTTTTATGCAGGTTCCGTTCGGTACGGAGCGTGTGCGGTCAGTTCATCGGAGTGATGAGGGAGCGCAGGAAGGACAGGTCCACGTCCTCCAGCGAGCGGACGATCGTACGGCCCGGGGCGGGCGGGATCACGCCGACCGAGGGGACGGCCACGACCCGGCAGCCGGCGGCCTCGGCGGCGGCGACTCCGGTGGCGGTGTCCTCGATGACGGCGCACCGCGAGGGGTGCGCGCCCAGGGTGCGGGCGGCGATCAGGTACGGGTCGGGGTGCGGCTTGGTGCGGGGCACCTCGTCCCCGGCGACGCTCAGCGCGAACCGCTCGGGGCCCAGGGCGCGCAGCACCCGGTCGATGACCCGGCGGTGCGAGGCGGAGACGAGGGCGGTGGGCACGTTGTGCCGGGCCAGCTCGGCCAGCAGGCGCTCGGCGCCGGGCATGAGCGGGACCTGGTCGGCGATGCGCGCCTCGAAGCGCTCGTTGAGCAGGACGCTCAGCTCCATCAGGGTGATGGCGGCGCCGGTGGACTCGATGAGGAAGGCGGCGCTTCGGGTCATGGGGCCGCCGACGACCACGTCGCGCCAGGCCTCGTCGAGGCGGTGGCCGAGCTCGCCGAAGACGTCCACCTCGATCTCCCACCAGAAACCCTCGGTGTCGACGAGGGTGCCGTCCATGTCCAGCAGCACCGCCTGGAGGGCATGTCCGTCGGCCGTGCGGGCGACGGGGGCGGGAACGGTGCTGGTCATCCGGCACACACCTCTCTGAGGGGACGAGAAGGCCGGTCACCTCTTCCCCATGGGCATTCCCCCGGGGAACAGGCGACCGGCCTGTATGGGACCGACAAGTGTACGTCGGTCCGCGTCAGCGTGCGTTGAAATACTTCGCTTCGGGGTGGTGGATGACGATCGCGTCGGTGGACTGCTCCGGGTGGAGCTGGAACTCCTCGGAGAGGTGGACGCCGATCCGCTCCGGCTGGAGGAGGTCGGCGATCTTGGCGCGGTCCTCCAGGTCGGGGCAGGCGCCGTAGCCGAGGGAGAAGCGGGCGCCGCGGTACTTGAGGTCGAACATGTCCTCGACCGCGGCCGGGTCCTCGCCGCCGAAGCCGAGTTCGGCGCGGACGCGGGCGTGCCAGTACTCGGCCATGGCCTCGGCGAGCTGGACGGACAGTCCGTGCAGCTCCAGGTAGTCGCGGTAGGAATCGGACTCGAAGAGCTTGGCGGTGGCCTCGCCGATCTTCGACCCGACGGTCACCACCTGGAGGCCGACCACGTCGGTCTCTCCGGACTCCTCCGGGCGGAAGAAGTCCGCGAGGCACAGGCGGCGGCCGCGGCGCTGGCGCGGGAAGGTGAAGCGGGTCCGCTCGTTCCCGGAGTCGTCGAGGATGATCAGGTCCTCGCCCTTGGAGACGCAGGGGAAGTAGCCGTAGACCACGGCCGCTTCGAGCAGGTTCTCGGTGTGCAGCTTGTCGAGCAGGCCGCGCAGCCGCGGCCGGCCCTCGTTCTCGACGAGCTCCTCGTACGTGGCGCCGCCGGCGCGGGCCTGCTTGAGGCCCCACTGGCCCTTGAAGAGGGCGCCCTCGTCGAGCCAGGAGGCGTAGTCCTTGAGGGGGATGCCCTTGACGACGCGGGTGCCCCAGAACGGCGGGGTGGGGACCGGGTTGTCGACGGAGACGTCGGAGCGGCCGCCCGGCTCCTGCTGTTCCTCCACTTGGAGGGCGGGAGTGTCGCGCTTGGCGACGCGGCGCTGCTTGAGCTCGGGGAGCGTGGCGCCGGGGACTCCGCGCTTGACGGCGATGAGGGCGTCCATCAGGCGCAGGCCCTCGAAGGCGTCGCGGGCGTAGCGGACCTCGCCCTCGTAGATCTCGTGGAGGTCCTGTTCGACGTAGGCGCGGGTGAGGGCGGCGCCGCCGAGGATCACCGGGTAGTCGGCGGCCAGCTTGCGCTGGTTCAGCTCCTCCAGGTTCTCCTTCATGATCACGGTCGACTTCACGAGGAGTCCGGACATCCCGATGACGTCGGCCTTGTGCTCCTCCGCGGCTTCGAGGATCGCGGACACCGGCTGCTTGATGCCGATGTTCACGACGTTGTAGCCGTTGTTGGTGAGGATGATGTCGACGAGGTTCTTGCCGATGTCGTGGACGTCGCCCCGGACGGTGGCCAGCACGATGGTGCCCTTGCCCTCGTCGTCGGTCTTCTCCATGTGCGGTTCGAGGTAGGCGACGGCCGTCTTCATGACCTCCGCCGACTGGAGGACGAAGGGGAGCTGCATCTGGCCGGAGCCGAAGAGCTCGCCGACGACCTTCATGCCCTCCAGGAGGGTGTCGTTGACGATGTCGAGGGCCGGGCGGGTCTGGAGGGCCTCGTCGAGGTCGGCCTCCAGGCCGTTCTTCTCGCCGTCGATGATCCGGCGCTGGAGCCGCTCGTCCAGGGGCAGCGCGAGGAGCTCCTCGGCGCGGCCGGCCTTGAGGGACTTGGTGTTGACGCCCTCGAAGAGGGCCATCAGCTTCTGGAGCGGGTCGTAGCCCTCCGCCCGCCGGTCGTAGATCAGGTCGAGGGCGGTGCCCACCTGCTCCTCGTCGAAGCGGGCGATGGGGAGGATCTTGCTGGCGTGGACGATCGCGGAGTCCAGGCCGGCCTTGACGCACTCGTCGAGGAAGACGGAGTTCAGCAGCACGCGCGCGGCCGGGTTGAGGCCGAAGGAGATGTTCGACAGGCCGAGGGTGGTCTGGACGTCCGGGTGGCGGCGCTTGAGCTCGCGGATCGCCCCGATCGTGGCGATGCCGTCCCCGCGGGACTCCTCCTGGCCGGTGCAGATGGTGAAGGTCAGGGTGTCGATGAGGATGTCCGACTCGTGGATGCCCCAGTTCCCCGTCAGGTCGTCGATGAGCCGTTCGGCGATGGCGACCTTGTGTTCGACACTGCGGGCCTGGCCCTCCTCGTCGATGGTGAGGGCGATCAGCGCGGCGCCGTGCTCCTGCGCCAGCCGGGTGACCTTGGCGAAGCGGGACTCCGGGCCGTCGCCGTCCTCGTAGTTGACGGAGTTGATGACGGCGCGGCCGCCGAGCTTCTCCAGGCCGGCCTGGATGACGGGAACCTCGGTGGAGTCCAGGACGATCGGCAGCGTCGAGGCGGTGGCGAACCGGCCGGCCAGCTCCCGCATGTCGGCGACGCCGTCGCGGCCCACGTAGTCCACGCACAGGTCGAGCATGTGCGCGCCCTCGCGGATCTGGTCGCGAGCCATCTCCACGCAGTCGTCCCAGCGGGCTTCCAGCATGGCCTCGCGGAACTTCTTGGACCCGTTGGCGTTCGTCCGCTCGCCGATCGCCATGTACGCGGTGTCCTGCCGGAACGGCACCGTCTGGTAGAGGGAGGAAGCGCCGGGCTCCGGTTGCGGCACCCGGGTGACGGGGCTCAGGTCACGGACCCGCTCGACGACCTGGCGCAGGTGCTCCGGGGTCGTGCCGCAGCAGCCGCCGACCAGGGACAGGCCGTACTCGCGGACGAAGGTCTCCTGGGCGTCGGCGAGCTCGCTCGCGGACAGCGGGTAGTGCGCGCCGTTCTTGCCGAGGACGGGCAGGCCGGCGTTCGGCATGCAGGACAGCGGGATCCGGGAGTTGCGGGCGAGGTAGCGCAGGTGCTCGCTCATCTCCGCGGGGCCGGTGGCGCAGTTCAGGCCGATCATGTCGATGCCCAGCGGCTCCAGCGAGGTGAGGGCCGCGCCGATCTCGGAGCCCAGCAGCATGGTGCCGGTGGTCTCGACGGTGACCGAGCAGATCAGCGGCACGCTGATGCCGAGGGCCTCCATGGCGCGCCGGGCGCCGATGATGGAGGACTTGGTCTGGAGGAGGTCCTGGGTGGTCTCGACGAGCAGCGCGTCGGCGCCGCCGGAGATCAGGCCCTCGGCGTTGGTCTGGTAGGCGTCGCGGATGGTCGCGTAGTCGATGTGGCCGAGGGTGGGGAGCTTGGTGCCGGGGCCCATCGAGCCGAGGACCCAGCGCTGCTGCCCGGTGGCGGTGGTGAACTCGTCGGCGACCTCGCGGGCGATGCGGGCGCCGGATTCCGAGAGCTCGAAGTTGCGCTCGGGGATGTCGTACTCGGCGAGGGCGGCGAAGTTGGCGCCGAAGGTGTTGGTCTCCACGCAGTCCACGCCGACGGAGAAGTACTCCTCGTGGACGGAGCGCACGATGTCGGGGCGGGTGACGTTGAGGACCTCGTTGCAGCCTTCGAGGTTCTGGAAGTCCTCAAGGGTGGGGTCCTGCGCCTGGAGCATCGTTCCCATGGCTCCGTCGGCGACGACCACGCGGGTCGCGAGCGCCTCTCGGAGGGCATCGGCCCGGTTCTGCGGGTCGGTGGGCAGGTTCGGCAACGAGGCCATGACTGAGCTCCCTGGAATGCGACGGCTGTCGGCTTTACACCCCTTCTGTGTCCAGGGTGCACGCGGTCAGGGTAACCGCGCGGCAACGGCCCCGGTGGAGGTGTCCCACGTGGCGGACTGCATTCTGGGCGTGGGGTCTTCCCGGCATGGCCGAAACCGGCTGTCCTGAAGAGCGGCACTTCGTGCGCGAGGTCGACATCGACCGATACTGTTCAGCATTGTCGAACTACGTCAGCAGGAGGCTGCACGATGGCACGGAACATCCAGTCGCTCGAACGAGCCGCTGCGATGCTGCGGCTCCTGGCGGGCGGCGAGCGCCGGCTGGGACTCTCGGACGTGGCGGGCGCCCTGGGCCTCGCCAAGGGCACCGCGCACGGGATCCTGCGCACCCTGCAGGCCGAGGGCTTCGTGGAGCAGGACCCCGCCTCCGGCCGCTACCAGCTGGGCGCGGAGCTGCTGCGCCTGGGCAACAGCTATCTGGACGTCCACGAGCTGCGGGCCCGCGCCCTGGTGTGGACGGACGACCTGGCCCGGGCGAGCGGCGAGAGCGTGTACGTGGGCGTGCTGCACAAGAGCGGGGTGCTGATCATGCACCACGTGTTCCGGCCCGACGACAGCCGCCAGGTGCTGGAGGTGGGGGCCATGCAGCCGCTGCACTCCACGGCCCTGGGCAAGGTGCTGTCGGCGTTCGACCCGGTGGCCCACACGGAGGCCGTGGAGGCGGAGCGCGAGGCGTTCACTCCCCGTACGGTCACGGACCCCGCCGGTTTCGAGGAAGTGCTGGACCTGACCCGGGCCCGCGGCTGGGCCTCGGACGTCGAGGAGACCTGGGACGGCATCGCCTCGGTGGCGGCGCCCATATACGACCGGCGCCGGATGCCCGTCGGCGCGGTCGCCGTCGCGGGGGCCGTGGAGCGGGTCTGCGGGGAGTCCGGCGAGCCCCGGCCGGCCCTGGTGGCCTCGGTCCGGGACTGCGCCCGGTCGGTTTCGCGCGACCTTGGCGCGGGCCGGTTCTGACCTTGCTTTGAGTGCACCCCTGGCCGATCCATGCGCCAATGGGGTGCATTTCGCCATTTTCTGATCATGGGATGGCCGATTTTGGGCGATCGTACCGTGTGGTAACGATCCGACTTTTGACCTGGTCAACCCTTGACGCGTTCTTCACCCGGGATGAAAACTGCCGTTCATCGGTCGGCATTGTCGAACAGCTACCGGCAATACGCGTTAGGCTGTGGCAAGGCCAAGGACCGGTGCAGCACTCACCGAGTGCGTGGACCACCGGAGGGACCCGGTGTCCGCCCACCCCTGGACGTAAGACAAAGGAGTCGCGGGTGTCCAGCTCCGACATCTTCATCGGCGAGACCATCGGTACCGCCCTGCTCACCCTGCTCGGTGGTGGCGTCTGCGCCGCCGTCACGCTGAAGAGCTCCAAGGCCCGGAACGCGGGCTGGCTCGCGATCACCTTCGGCTGGGGTTTCGCCGTACTGATCGCCGCCTACGTGTCCGCGCCGCTCTCCGGTGCGCACCTCAACCCGGCGGTCACCGTCGGCCTCGCCATCAAGAACAGCGACTGGAGCGACGTACCGGTGTACTTCGCCGGTCAGCTCCTCGGCGCCATGCTCGGCGCCGTCCTGATGTGGGTCACCTACTACGGCCAGTTCCTGGCGCACCTGTCGGACCCGGAGCACATCCGTGACGCCAAGCTCGGCCCGGAGGACCCGCACCCGCACGACCAGGCCGGCCCGGTGCTCGGCGTCTTCTCCACCGGCCCCGAGATCCGCAACGTCGTCCAGAACCTCGCGACCGAGATCATAGGCACCGCCGTCCTGGTCCTGGCGATCCTCACCCAGGGCCTCCAGGACGGCGGCAAGGGCCTCGGCGTCATCGGCGTCCTGATCACCTCCTTCGTGGTCGTCGGCATCGGCCTCTCGCTCGGCGGTCCGACCGGCTACGCCATCAACCCGGTCCGCGACCTCGGTCCGCGCATCGTCCACGCCCTGCTGCCGCTGCCCAACAAGGGCGGCTCGGACTGGGGATACTCCTGGATCCCGGTCGTCGGCCCGCTCGTCGGTGCCGTCATCGCCGGTGGTCTGTACAACATCGCGTTCGCCTGATCAGCATCGGCTCGTATCGCAAGATCCGCACCGCAGTCCTGATTCCGCCTACTTAGAGACCCTGCCAGGAGCAGCCACCATGACGCACAGCACCGGCCCCTTCATCGCCGCGATCGACCAGGGCACCACCTCCTCCCGCTGCATCGTCTTCGACCGCGACGGCCGCATCGTCGCCGTCGACCAGAAGGAGCACGAGCAGATCTTCCCGAAGCCGGGCTGGGTCGAGCACGACGCCACCGAGATCTGGACCAACGTCCAGGAGGTCGTCGCCGGCGCCATCGCCAAGGCCGAGATCACCGCCGCCGACGTCAAGGCGGTCGGCATCACCAACCAGCGCGAGACCACCGTCCTGTGGGACAAGAACACCGGCGAGCCGGTCCACAACGCGCTGGTGTGGCAGGACACCCGCACCGACGCCCTGTGCAGGGAGCTCGGCCGCAACGTCGGCCAGGACCGCTTCCGCCGCGAGACGGGCCTGCCGCTGGCGAGCTACTTCGCCGGCCCGAAGGCCCGCTGGCTGCTCGACAACGTCGAGGGCCTGCGCGAGCGCGCCGCCGCCGGCGACATCCTCTTCGGCACCATGGACTCCTGGGTCATCTGGAACCTCACCGGTGGCGCCCAGGGCGGTGTGCACGTCACGGACGTCACCAACGCCTCGCGCACCATGCTGATGAACCTGCACTCCCTGGAGTGGGACGCCAAGATCGCGGAGTCCATGGAGGTGCCGCTGGACATCCTCCCCGAGATCAAGTCCTCCGCCGAGGTCTACGGCCACGTCAAGGACGGCGTCCTCGCCGGTGTCCCGGTCGCCTCGGCGCTCGGTGACCAGCAGGCCGCCCTCTTCGGCCAGACCTGTTTCGCCGAGGGCGAGGCCAAGTCCACCTACGGCACCGGCACGTTCATGCTCATGAACACCGGCGACAAGGTCATCAACTCCTACAGCGGCCTGCTGACCACGGTCGGCTACAAGATCGGCGACCAGCAGCCGGTCTACGCGCTGGAGGGCTCCATCGCCGTCACCGGCTCGCTCGTCCAGTGGATGCGCGACCAGATGGGCATGATCAAGACCGCGGCCGAGATCGAGACCCTCGCGTCCTCGGTCGAGGACAACGGCGGCGCCTACTTCGTGCCGGCCTTCTCCGGCCTGTTCGCCCCGTACTGGCGCTCCGACGCCCGCGGTGTGATCGCCGGCCTCACCCGGTACGTCACCAAGGCGCACATCGCCCGTGCCGTCCTGGAGGCCACCGCCTGGCAGACCCGTGAGATCACCGACGCCATGACCAAGGACTCGGGCGTCGACCTCGCGGCCCTCAAGGTCGACGGCGGCATGACCTCCAACAACCTGCTGATGCAGACCCTCTCCGACTTCGTGGACGCCCCCGTGGTCCGTCCCATGGTCGCGGAGACCACCTGCCTCGGCGCCGCCTACGCCGCCGGCCTGGCCGTCGGCTTCTGGCCCGACACCGACGCCCTGCGCGCCAACTGGCGCCGCGCGGCGGAGTGGACCCCGCGGATGCCCGCCGAACAGCGGGACCGCGAGTACAAGAACTGGCTCAAGGCCGTCGAGCGGTCCATGGGCTGGATCGACGACGAAGACGCCAGCTGACCACACCAGCTGAGTCAATCGACGAGGAGCTAAGAGAGATATGAGCAGCCTGCAGAGCGTTCCCGCACTGGGTACGCACCCGACCGCCGGTGCCAACGCGAGCCGATCCGAGACCCGCGAGCAGCTGGCGAAGGCCACGTACGACCTGCTGGTCATCGGCGGTGGGATCCTGGGCACCTCGGTGGCCTGGCACGCCGCGCAGTCGGGTCTGCGGGTTGCCATGGTGGACGCCGGCGACTTCGCCGGCGCCACCTCCTCGGCCTCCTCCAAGCTCGTCCACGGCGGCCTGCGCTACCTGCAGACCGGCGCGGTCAAGCTGGTCGCGGAGAACCACCACGAGCGCCGGGTGCTGGCCAAGGACGTGGCCCCGCACCTGGTCAACCCGCTCACCTTCTACCTGCCCGTCTACAAGGGCGGTCCGGTGGGCGCGGCCAAGCTGGGCGCGGGTGTCTTCGCCTACTCCGCCCTCTCGGCCTTCGGCGACGGCATGGGCAAGGTCATATCCCCGGCCCGTGCCGTCGCCGACAACCCGGGTCTGAAGACGGACAACCTCAAGGCCGTCGCGGTCTACTACGACCACCAGATGAACGACTCCCGCGTCGCCGTCATGACGGTCCGCGCGGCCGTCGAGTCGGGCGCCGTCGTCCTCAACCACGCCGAGGTCACCGGTCTGCGCACGACGCGGGGCCGGGTCAGCGGTGCCGAGCTCAAGGACCGCCTCGACGGCACCGAGTTCGGGATCGACGCGCGCGTCGTGCTCAACGCCACCGGCCCGTGGGTGGACCACCTGCGGCGCATGGAAGACAAGCACTCGATGCCGTCGATCCGCCTGTCCAAGGGCGCGCACATCGTCATGAAGCGCAAGTCGCCGTGGAAGGCCGCCATGGCCACCCCGATCGACAAGTACCGCATCACCTTCGCCCTCCCGTGGGAGGACCAGCTGCTGCTCGGCACCACCGACGAGGTGTACGAGGGCGACCCGGCGGACGTGCGCGCCACCGAGGCCGACATCCAGCAGATCCTCGACGAGGCCGCCTTCTCGGTGAAGGACGCCGACCTGGACCGCTCGCTGATGACGTACGCCTTCGCCGGCCTGCGGGTGCTGCCCGGCGGCCCCGGCGGCGTCGAGAAGGCCAAGCGCGAGACGGTCGTCTCCGAGGGCGCCGGCGGCATGCTGTCGGTGGCCGGCGGCAAGTGGACGACGTACCGCCACATCGGCCGTGTGGTCATGGACAAGCTGGCCAAGCTCCCCGGCAGCCCGCTGACCGAGGACATGGAGCCGGTGAAGTCGCTCGTGCGCCGGATCGCGCTGCCCGGTGTCGCCAACCCGAACGCCGTGGCCCACCGCCTGCTGGTGGACCGCGAGCCGGGCTCCCGGATGGACCCGCTGACCGCCCGTCACCTGGCCTCCCACTACGGCTCGCTGGCCTTCGACATCGCGCGGCTCGCGAACGAGGACCCGGCGCTGGCCGAGCGGATCCACCCGGACGGTCCCGAGATCTGGGCGCAGGTCGCCTACGCCCGTGACAACGAGTGGGCCGAGACGGTCGACGACGTGCTGCGCCGCCGTACGACGGTGACGATCCGCGGCCTGGACGACGCCGATGTGCGCGGCCGGGTCGAGAAGATGCTGGGCGACAAGGCATAGCTCTCACGCAGGTGGGGAAGAGGGGCGGTTCCGAGGGGAACCGCCCCTCTGTCGTGGGCTGTGGCTGGTGTCGTCCCAAGGCTTAGGCTGGCCCACGTACACAAGGGAACTTCGGAAGGAGACCTGGGTGATCGAGCTTGAGGGCGTGCCCGAGCTGATCGACCCGGTCATGGTGGCCGCGTTCGAGGGCTGGAACGACGCGGGTGACGCGGCCTCCGGTGCGGTGGCGCACCTGGACCGGGAGTGGAAGGGCGAGGTCTTCGCGGCTCTGGACGCCGAGGACTACTACGATTTCCAGGTCAACCGGCCGACGGTGTGGCTGGACAACGGGGTACGGAAGATCACCTGGCCGACGACCCGGCTGTCGGTGGTGCGCATCGGCGGGGCCAAGCCGCGTGACCTGGTGCTGGTGCGGGGGATCGAACCCTCCATGCGCTGGCGGTCGTTCTGCAACGAGCTCCTCGGATTCGCGCACGAGCTGGGCGTGGAGATGGTGGTCATCCTGGGCGCGCTGCTCGGGGACACTCCGCACACGCGCCCGGTTCCGGTGAGCGGGGTGACCTCCGACGCGGATCTGGCGCGGACGATGGACCTGGAGGAGACCCGCTACGAGGGGCCCACGGGCATCGTGGGGGTGCTCCAGGAGGCCTGTACGCACGCGGGTGTTCCGGCGGTGTCACTGTGGGCGGCGGTGCCGCACTACGTGTCGCAGCCGCCGAACCCTAAGGCGACGCTGGCGCTGCTGAACCGGCTGGAGGACCTGATCGACATCCGGATCCCGCTGGGCGAACTCCCGGAGGACGCGCGGGCCTGGCAGCTGGGCGTGGACCAACTGGCGGCCGAGGACAGCGAGGTGGCGGAGTACGTCCAGACGCTGGAGGAGGCGCGGGACACTGCGGACCTGCCGGAGGCCTCGGGCGACGCGATCGCCCGGGAGTTCGAGCGGTACTTGCGGCGCCGGGACCCGGCCGGGCCGTCCTCGACGGAGCCGGGTGACGGTTCGTACCTGCGCGACACCTCGGGGGGCCTCCCCCGGCCCCCGAAGCGCAGGCCGGACCCCGAACCGGGCCCGTCGGGCGACAGCCCGGAGCCGGACGAGCCGGACACCCCGCCGGAGCCTGACGGGGCGTAGCCTCTCGGCGTCTCGTGGGGCTCGGCCCCACACCCCGGCGCCTCGAACGCCGACGGGGCTGAGAGATCAGCCCCGTCGGCGTTCGGGGCGCGGGGTTCCGGGGGCAGCGCCCCCGGAACCCGGCCCGCAGGCGGCTACAGGGCCACGCCCAGGAGGGCGTCGACCGTGCGGGAGACAAGGCCGGGGGCCGCCTCGTCGTCGCCGTCCGTGGCGATCTGCCGCTCGACCCAGCGGTCCACGGCCGCCAGCGCGGCAGGCGCGTCCAGGTCGTTCGCCAGGGCCTCGCGGACCTCCTCGACCATGGCGTCGGCGGAGATGCCGTCCGGGCGGGACACGGCCGCGCGCCAGCGCTCCAGCCGGGCCACGGCCTCGGCGAGGACCTCGTCGGTCCACTCCCAGTCGGCGCGGTAGTGGTGCGAGAGCAGCGCGAGCCGGATCGCGGCCGGGTCGACGCCCGCCCGCCGCAGCGTCGAGACGAAGACCAGGTTGCCCTTGGACTTCGACATCTTCTCGCCGTGCAGCGCGACCATGCCCGCGTGGACGTACGCCTTGGCCATCGGGAACTCGCCCGTCAGGACCTGTGCGTGCGAGGCGCCCATCTCGTGGTGCGGGAACGCCAGGTCGGATCCGCCGCCCTGGATGTCGAAGCCCATGCCGAGGTGGTCCAGGGCGATGGCGACGCACTCGATGTGCCAGCCGGGCCGGCCGCGGCCCAGCGATGCGCCGTCCCAGCTCGGCTCGCCCGGGCGGGCGGCCATCCACAGCATCGGGTCGAGGGGGTCCTTCTTCCCGGCCCGGTCGGGGTCGCCGCCCCGCTCCGCGGAGAGCAGCCGCATCGCCTGCGCGTCCAGGTTGGAGACCTGGCCGAAGTTCGGGTCGGATTCGACGGAGAAGTAGATGTCGCCGTCCAGCTCGTACGCCGCGCCGGCGTCGCGCAGCCGCTCCACCAGCGGCACGATGCCCGGTATGGCCTCGACGGCGCCGATGTAGTGCTGCGGCGGCAGCATCCGCAGGGCGGTCATGTCCTCGCGGAAGAGGGCGGTCTCGCGCTCGGCGAGCTCGGTCCAGTCCTGGCCGTCGCGCAGCGCCCGCTCAAGGAGCGGGTCGTCGACGTCCGTGACGTTCTGGACGTAGTGGACCTGCCGCTTGGTGTCGAGCCACACGCGCTGCACGAGGTCGAACGCGTTGTAGGTCGCCGCGTGACCGATGTGGGTCGCGTCGTACGGGGTGATGCCGCAGACATAGATACGGGCGACGGGACCGGGGGCGAGGGTGATCGTCCCCTGGGTCGCGGTGTCGTGGATCTTGAGGTCGCGGCCCTTGCCAGGAAGGGCGGGGACCTCGGAAGCGGGCCAGGCATGCATGTGTCGAGCCTAACCGGACGGGTGTTCCTAAAACGAACCGGACCTGCGCTGTTGGCGTGATGGAAGGTCTTGCGGTCCTGCCGGTTCTGTGCCTGTGGCGCCCGGCCGGTTCAGACCGGCGGCCAGGGAATGGCGGGCCACTGACCGGAGGGCCGCGGGTGCACTCCCGTGCGCAGCAGCTGCGCCACCCGGCCCCGTACGGCGGCCAGCTCGACGGGGGTGATCAGTTCGGCCAGCCGGGTGGCGAGGGGCTCCCCGTCGGCCAGCCGGGCGTCCAGCGAGGCCAGCACCTCGCGGGCCTCGTCGGTCAGCGGCTCCCCCGCCCACCCCCACAGGAGGGTGCGCAGCTTGTCCTCGGTGTGGAAGGTCACTCCGTGGTCGATGCCGTAGAGGCGTCCGTCGGGCGCGGGCAGCAGGTGGCCGCCCTTGCGGTCGCCGTTGTTGATCACCGCGTCGAGGACGGCGAGCCGGCGCAACCGGGGGTCGTCGGCGTGGACGAGGAGGGCGGTGCGGCCCTCGCCGACCTCGGCGAAGGCGACCGGCTTCCAGCCGTCGTCCGCCTCCTCGCCCTCGACGAGCGCGAGCAGTCCGGCCTCGGGGGTCTCGCCCGCCTCGATCCAGTGCTGGACCATGCCCTCGCCGTACGGGCCGTCGCGCAGCACGGTGGCGGGGACCAGGCCCCATCCGGTGGCCTCGGAGACGAGGTAGGCGGCGCGCTCGCGCTGGGCGAGGTTGCCGTCGGGGAAGTCCCAGAGCGGCCGCTCGCCCTTGACCGGCTTGTAGACGCAGTCGGCGCTGACGCCCTCGTACGTGACACTGCACAGCAGTACCGCGTTGGACGCCTCGCGGATCCGTCCGCGTACGGTGAGCTCACCTCGGGTGAGCAACTCCTCGATCGGGGTCACGGGGCTCACGCCTGGCGCCGGTACCCGTTCTGGCGCGGACACACGTGCCCCTCGGGGTCCAGCGGGAGGCTGCACAGCGGGCACGGCGGCCGGCCGGCGTTGACCACGTCCAGGGCCCGCTTGGCGAAGGCGCGGGCCTGGGCGCCGGAGAGGCGCACCCGCAGCATCGGCGGGCCGTTCTCCTCGTCCTGGAGCAGCCGCTCCTCGGCCTCGGCGAGGTCCTCCTCCGAGTCGGCGTCGACCTCGACCAGGGCCTGTGCCTCGACGATCATCCGCTGTTCCTCGCCGTCCCAGGCGAGGGCCATCGTTCCGACGCGGAACTCCTCCTCGACGGGCACGTCGAGCGGCGCGGTGTCGGCGGCCTCGGTGGAGGCCAGCGCGGGCACCGGGGCGTTGCCGCCGGTCCGCCGCACGACCTCGTCCAGCAGCTCGTCCATCCGCTCGGCCAGCGCCGCCACCTGGGTCTTCTCCAGGGAGACACTGGTGACCCGGGGGCCCGAGGACGCCTGTAGGAAGAACGTACGGCGCCCCGGCAGACCGACCGTACCGGCCACGAAGCGGTCCGGCGGGTCGTAGAGGAACACCTGACGGGGCACGTCCAGTCTCCAAGTCTCGGCGGCGAGGGCGGGGCTGCGCACTTGCGTGGGCCCGTCCACCCTACTGCGCCGTTCGATCACACCGCGCCCGCACCGCCTCCCACGACCGCGATCCCCCCGTCTTCGGCGGCTTTGTCGGCGGCCGGACCGGCGGCGGGCGGCTCGTCGCGGGGTACGAAGCCGGCGAAGTCCCCGGTGTCGCCGAGGCGGAGCACGAACGGGCGGCTGGGCGTGTAGCGGATCACGGTCACCGAGCAGGGGTCGACGTGGATCCGCTGGAAGAGGTCCAGGTGCATGCCCAGGGCGTCCGCGACAAGGGACTTGATGATGTCCCCGTGCGAGCACATCAGGAAGAGCGCGTCGGCGCCGTGCTCCTCCTCGATCCGCGCGTTCCACTCCCGTACGGAGTCGACCGCGCGGGCCTGCATGGCGCGCATGGACTCGCCACCGGGGAAGGCGGCGGCCGACGGGTGCTGCTGGACGATCTTCATCAGCGGTTCGTCGGAGAGCTCGGAGAGTTTGCGGCCCGACCACTCGCCGTAGTGGCATTCGCCGATGCGCTCGTCCGTGTGCAGCGCCAGTTCGGGGCGGGCGGCGAGCAGCGGCGCGAGGGTCTCCCCGCAGCGCTGGAGGGGGCTGGTGACGGCGGCGGCGAGCGGCACCCCGGCGAGCCTGGCGGGCAGCGCCGCGGCCTGCTCGGCGCCGCGCTCGTCGAGCGCCACTCCCGGGGTCCATCCGGCGAGCAGCCCTGCGGTGTTGGCGGTGGACCGCCCGTGTCGTACGAGGATCAGCGTGGCCATGGATCCACCCTAAGCGGTGGCACGGGTGTGCGGGTGGGCCCCGGGCAGGGAACAATGCCCAGGTGATTGTGGACTGCGCGATGTACCGGGACGGCCGTCGCTCGAACGCTCCCGAGGATTTCTCGGACGCCCTGGACGAGGCGCGGGCGACGGGCGACGCCTTCCTCTGGATCGGCATGCACGAGCCGACGGAGAAGGAATTCGAGCACGTCAGCCAGGAGTTCGGACTGCACCCGCTGGCGGTGGAGGACGCGCTGACCGCGCACCAGCGCCCGAAGCTGGAGGTCTACGACGACTCCCTCTTCGTCGTGCTCAAGCCCGTGTCCTACGACGAGGACCGGGACACGGTGACCGCCGGCGAGCTGATGGTGTTCATCGGAGACTCCTTCGTGGTCACGGTCCGGCACGGCGAGGGGGCCGCGCTGAGCGCCGTACGGCAGCGCCTGGAGCACGAGCCGAACGTGCTGCGGCACGGGCCGACGGCGGTGCTGTACGCGGTGTCGGACGCGGTGGTGGACCACTACATCGACGTCGCCGCCGAGCTCCAGGCGGACCTGGAGGAGCTGGAGGCGGAGGTCTTCGCCCCGAACGCCGCCGACACCAAGAACACCGCCGCCCGGATCTACGCCTTCAAGCGGCAGGTGCTGGAGTTCCGGCGCGCCACGACCCCGCTGCTGCTGCCGATGGACCGGCTCGCCTTCGGCGACGTGCCGTTCGTGCACGACCACGCGCGGCCGTTCTTCCGGGACGTCGCCGACCACCTGACCAAGGCGAACGAGTACATCGAGGGCCTGGACCGGCTGCTGTCGGACGCGCTGGCCGCGCACCTGGCGCAGATGGGCGTCCGGCAGAACGACGACATGCGCAAGATCTCGGCGTGGGCGGCCATGGCGGCCGTCCCGACGATGGTCGCGGGGATCTACGGGATGAACTTCGACCACATGCCGGAGCTCCGGCACGCGTGGGGCTACCCGGGCGTCATCCTGCTGATGGCGGGCGCTTGCCTCGGCCTGCACCGGATGTTCAAGAGCCGGGGCTGGCTGTAGCGCCGGTCGGCTGGGCGAATCCGGGCGCGGCCGTCGGTACGCCGCCGAGGGCGTCGCGCCGCTCGGGCATCCGCAGGCTGACCATGCGGTGCCAGCCGCTGAACCGCTCGTAGGCGTACATCCCGCGGATGCCGGCGGCGAGCAGGGCGGCCTTCGGCGCGGGCCAGCGCAGCAGCCGCCCCATGTGCCCCATGACGGCGAGGCTGACGTCCCGGTAGATGCCGATCTCGGTGAGCGCGCTCTCGCGCAGCACCCGCTGGATCGTCCGGCCGTGTCCCTCGCGGGCGAGCCTGAGCAGTTCCTCGTGGCAGTACGCGAGGTGGTTGTACTCGTCGTCGCTGATCATGCGGATGGCGTTGCCGAGTTCGGGGTGGTCCCCGAAGCACCTGACCAGCATCTCCATCTGGTCGGCGGCGCGCTGTTCGGTGACCCGGCTGTGCGCGAGGTAGACGACGACGTCCTGCTCGGTGAGGGGTTCCTCGCGGCGCAGCTTGTCGTGCGCGAGGCCGATGCCGCGCCGCTCCAGCAGCATCGTGTAGTCGGTCTCGGGCGGCACCGGTACGGGTTCCAGGCCGCGCTTGCGGAGCAGGGCGTTGAAGATCCGGCCGTGCTTGTCCTCGTCGGCGCCGTGCCGGACGATCTTGGGCCCGAGTTCGCGCATGGCCGCCGGGACCAGCGCCGCGATCCGGGCGTTTTCCCAGCCGCCCTGGGACTCCCCGCTGGCGGCAATGGAGCAGAACAGCTGGAAGGCGTCGTCGTGGTCGACGATCTCCTGGAACAGGCTGCGGGCAGAGAGCATGAACCGAGTCAAATGCTCTTTTACCGGACGGGCAACCGATACGTCGCACTACTCGGCCGAATGAACGAACCGAAGGGACGGCGCCGGAGGCGTAACCCGGCGGGCGCCCCGCGCGTTGTTGGCTGTGACGGCCGTGGCGGGGAAGACCCCCGAGCCCCCACCACGGCCGCAGAACCACTCCTCGGACCGCCCCCTTGAACCGGCCCTCGAACCGCCTCGCGCCGGGCGGGCCTTATGCCAGGCCGGCCCGCTCCAGGGCCTCCGTGCCGGCGCGCAGCGCGGTGAGCCGCTCTTCGAGGGTGAAGCCGGCCGGGGCCAGCGTGAGGGTGGTGACCCCCGCCTCGGCGTAGGCCCGCATCCCGTCGGCGATCCGCTCGACCGAGCCGAGCAGGGTGGTCGAGTCGATGAGGGAGTGCGGGACGGCCTGGGCCGCACCCGCCTTGTCGCCGCCCAGGTACTTGCTCTGGATCTCGGCGGCCTCCTTCTCGTACCCCATGCGCTGGGCGAGCTGGTTGTAGAAGTTCTGCTTGGGGCTGCCCATGCCGCCGACGTACAGGGCGGTGTACGGGCGGAACGTGTCCGCGAGCGCCGTGACGTCGTCGCCGACGGCCAGCGGGACGGTCGGGCAGACGTCGAAGCCGTCCATGGACAGCCCGGCCTTCTCCCGGCCCGCGCGGATGTGCCGCAGCGCGGTGTCCTCCAGGTGCGCGGCGGAGGGGAAGATCAGCAGGGCGCCGTCGGCGATCTCGCCGGTCTGCTCCAGGTTCTTGGGCCCGATGGCGGCGATGTAGAGCGGGATGTGCTCGCGCTCCGGGTGCACGGTGAGCTTGATCGGCTTGCCGGGGCCGCCGGGCAGCGGCAGGGTCCAGTGCTGCCCCTCGTACGAGAGCCGCTCGCGGCTCATGGCCTTGCGGACGATCTCCACGTACTCCCGGGTCCGCGCGAGCGGCTTGTCGAACTTCACGCCGTACCAGCCCTCGGAGACCTGCGGTCCGGAGACGCCGAGTCCGAGGCGGAAGCGGCCCTTGGTGAGGGAGTCGAGGGTGGCGGCGGTCATGGCCGTCATCGCCGGCTGGCGGGCCGGGATCTGGAAGATCGCGGAGCCGACGTCGATGCGCTCGGTCTGGGCGGCGACCCAGGCGAGGACGGTGGCGGCGTCCGAGCCGTAGGCCTCGGCGGCCCAGCAGACGTCGTATCCGAGGCGGTCGGCCTCCTGGGCGACGGCGAGGTTGTCGGCGTCCATGCCCGCACCCCAGTAACCGAGATTGATGCCGAGCCGCATGTGTCGTCCCCTTACCGGTTTACCGATCAGTAACGTTCGTTTCGGGGACTGTAGCGCGCCAAGGTCCGTTCCGTCAGCGCCCCAGTAGTCTCAGCGCTCATGGAGCAGAGGCATCTCGGCCGCACCGGCCTGCGCGTGTCCCGGATCGGCCTCGGCACCCTGACCTGGGGCCGTTCCGCGGGCGGACCGGACGAGGCGGGCGCCGCCGAGCAGATGAAGGCCTTCTGGGAGGCGGGCGGCACGCTCGTCGACACCGCCGACGTGTACGGGGGCGGGGAGGCCGAGTACGTCCTCGGGCAGCTGATGGACGGCCTGGTGCCGCGCCGCGACCTGGTGATCGCGACGAAGTCCGGATCGGTACGGGATCCGGACCGCCGCGTCGACTGCTCCCGGGGTCACCTGCTGGCCGCGCTGGACGACTCGCTGGCCCGCCTCGGCACGGACCACGTGGACCTGTGGCAGGTCCACGCCTTCGATCCGGCGACCCCGCTGGAGGAGACCCTCCAGGCGGTGGACCTGGCGGTGAGCAGCGGGCGGGCGCGGTACGCGGGGGTGGCCGGGTTCAGCGGCTGGCAGCTGGCGAAGGCGGCGACCTGGCAGCTCGCGGCGCCCGGGGTACGGACCCGGCTGGCGTCGACCCAGATGGAATACTCCCTGCTCCAGCGGGGCGTGGAGCGGGAGGTGCTGCCGGCGGCGCTGGACCTCGGCGTCGGGCTGCTGCCCTCCTCCCCGCTGGGGCGGGGGGTCCTGACGGGCAAGTACCGCGACGGCACCCCGGTGGACTCCCGGGCCGCGTCGTCGACCCTGTCCGCGTTCGTGGACCCGTACCTGGACGAGGCGGCGGGCCGGATCGTGGACGCGGTGGCGACGGCCGCGCAGGGCCTGGCCGTGACCCCGCTCCAGGTCGCGCTCGCGTGGATCCGCGACCGGCCGGGGGTGGTCGCGCCGGTCGTCGGCGCGCGGACCGCGGCGCAGCTCGGGGCGGCGCTGTCGGTGGAGGCCCTTAGTCTTCCGGAGGAGATCTGCCAGGCGCTGGACGACGTTTCGGCGCCGGTGCACCGCTACCCCGATCAGGACTGGAGCACGCTGTGAGCACGGACCGCCCGGACGCTTCCGCGGCCGACCCGACCACCCCCACCCCGGGTCCGTCCGCCCCGTCCCCGGACCCCGCCGCCTCCGGCCCAGCCGACACCGGATCCCCGGAAGCGGAACCCACCCCCACCGACTCCGCCGAAGCCGGGGCCGAGGCCGGGGACGGAGGCCCGGGGCCGGAACCCCAGACCCCCGACGCCGCGACGCGGCCCGACCCCGAGACGACGCCCGCCGACTCCGCCGAAGCCGGACCCGACGCCCCGGAGGCCGAGCCCGCCGCCGCACCGACGGCCGATGGCACCGAGCCGACGGTGGGCGACGCCCAGCCGGTGGACGGTGACACCGAGCCGGTGACGGCCGACGCCGAGCCGGCAGCCGACGGCGCCGAGCCGACGGTGGGCGACGCCCAGCCGGTGGACAGTGACACCGAGCCGGCGGCGGCCGACGCCCAGCCGACGGACGGCGACACCGAGTCGGCGGTGGGTGAAGCCGACGGAGTCGGGGACGAGGGGGCGGGGAAGAGTCCCGCGGGGGGTGAGACGCCCGCCGTGAGCGAGGCGGCGGCCGAGCTGGCCGCGCAGAAGGTCGAGCGCGAGCGCATCGCCCGCCGCAAGGCGGAGCGGCAGGCGCCCGTCGAGGCCGGCGGCAAGCTCAGCGGCAAGGCCGCCGACCTGCTGGCCGCCGTACGGGCCGTGGAGGGCGGCGAGAAGCCGCCCGCCCTGTACTTCGACGACGCACCGGCCGCGCCCCGCAAGGCCGTCGCCGCCACCGCTCCCCCGCCGCCCCGGAACCCGGAGCCCGCCGCCGGGCCCACGCCCGACGCCGTCGCCGCCGTGGAGGCCGTGCTCGCCCGCGGCGGAGCCCCCGCGGCCCTGGCCGGCGCCGCCGCGACCGCCCTCGGCGAGGACGCCGCCGACCTGCTCGCCGAAGACCCCTGGCGGCTCCTCGCCGTCGCCGGGGTCCGCCCCACCCAGGCTGACGGGTTCGCCCGCGCCCTGCTCGGCCCCGACACCGGCCCCGCCGACGAACGCCGCGCCGCCGCCCTCGTCGGCTGGCTGCTGGAGCAGGCCGCGCTCAAGGGACACACCGCCCTGGAGGCGCCCACCCTGGAGTCCGCCCTCGCGCAGTACGGCGTACCGGCACCGGCCGAGGCCCTGGAACGGGCCATCGGCGACGGCGCCGTGCTCGTCTTCAACGAGGGCGAGGAAGCGGAAGCCGAAGAGGCGGAAGAGGGCGAGGAGGCCGGGGAAGACGCCGGGCCCGTACGGGTGCTCGTGGGCCTGGAGGGGTACGCCCTGGCCGAGGAGAGCCTGGCCGACGGCCTCGCCCGGCTGGCCAACGGCTTCGACACCCCGGCGGACTGGGGCGACGGCTCCGAGCTGATCCGGGCCGCCGCGGGCCACGGCCTGGTCACCCACACCGGCGGCGAGGCCGCCCGCGCCGAGCCGCGGGCCCTGGCGGCGGCCGCCCGGGCGCTCGGCCTGCGCGTCTGCCTGGCGGCGCACGCCCCCGCCCCCGACGCCGTCACCACGGCCGGGCTGCTCGCCGGCACCGAGGGCCCCGGCCGCGACGCCGACGGACAGTTCGCGCTGGACCTGCTCATCGTCCTGGACGCCCCGCAGCTGGACGTGGAGACGGCGGCCGCGCTGGTCGAGTCCGTCCCCGACGGGGCCCGCCTGGTGCTCTCCGGGGACCCCGGAGTCCTCGGGTCCGCGGGGCCGGGGCGGGTGTTCGCCGATGTCCTGGCCGCCCGCGCCTGCCCCCAGGTGGTCTCCCGCGTCCCCGACCCCGGCCCGGTCGGCGAGCTCGTCTCCGGCATCGGGATCGGGGAGCTGAACCAGGTCGACGCGCCCGGCAAGGAGGTCGTCATCGTCCCGGTGCGCGACGCCGGGGAGGCCGTGCACCGCACCGTGCAGCTGGTGGCCGAGTCGGTGCCGCGCGCCTTCGGGGTCCCGGCGGACAGCGTCCAGGTCATCACCCCGGGCCACGGCGGTTCCGCCGGGACCCGCACCCTGAACACCGCCCTCAAGGAGCGGCTGAACCCCGGCCCGGGCCGGTTCGGCGGCTTCGACCCGGGTGACCGGGTGGTCCACGTACCGTCGCCCGGGCGGGCGGTCCCGGCGACGGTGGTCTCGGCCGACGCGCGGGGGCTGCACCTGGACGCCGCCGGCGCGCGGATCGTCGTACCGAAGGAGCGGGTGGAGTCGCAGGTCCGGCACGGCTGGGCCGTGACCGCGCACCAGGCGGTCGGCGCGCGCTGGCCGGCGGTGGTCGTCGTCCTGCCGGGGGACGCGGCGCAGGCGCTGTCGCGGGACTGGGTCTACACCGCGTTCGGGCGGGCCGAGCGGCACCTGTCCGTCGTGCACGGCGTGGACCAGGCGCTGGCGCACGCCGTCGCGCAGGTGCCGCCGAAGCCGCGCACGACCCGGCTCACGGGCCTGCTGAGCGCCCTGGCCGAGGCGGCGCGGGAAAAGCCCGGGGAGTGACGCGAGCGGCCCCCGCCCGGTGGGCGGGGGCCGCTCGCGGCAACGGCCGCCGGGCCGGGGCCGACGGGCCTCGAAGGGGGCCTAGGCGGGGGCGAGACCGGGCTCCACGGGCTCGTCGTCCTCCTCGTCCTCCTCCTCGGCCGCCTCGTCGTCCTCGTAGTCCTCCGACTCCTCGTCGAAGACGGAGCTCACGTCGAAGCGGTGCAGGACGTCCTGCGGATCGGTGTGCCCGAAGGGGGAGTTGAGCCACTCCCCCGGTTCCGCGACCTCCTCCGAGGTCGCGATCCAGAGCGTGGAATCGCCCTCCTCCAGACCGAACTCCTTGTACCGGGAGGCGATTTCATCGGGCTCGTACTCCCCGAAGAGCACCCCCAGCGCACCGGCGGAACCGGCGTCCTCATCGAGGTCGGCGTCGCGGTCGAGCGCGGTGAGGCGCTCGGCCTGGGCGATCAGCCGCTGCGGTTCCACGACGGCGTAGTCGCGGCGGATGAGCACGCTGAAGGAGGCGGGCTCGGCGGGCCCGGTGTACGGGACGGGGTCCTCGGGCGTGGGGATCTCGAACGGGGTGACCTCGTCGTACCGGTCGTAGAGGAGCTCGTCGTACTCCTCGGCGGCGGCGGCGAGTTCGTTGAACGCCGCGTAGACGGCCGGGTCCTCCTCCCCGGTCCTGCTCTCGACCGCGGCGAGGTGACGGTCGAGCGCGGCCTTGACCGCCTCGGCGGCGGCGCGTACCTCGGCAACAGTGGGCAGAGCGGCATCAGACATAGTGCAGACGCTATCCGTAGCAGGGCTCTGCTTGCACAATAGATGCGATGCCGGAATACGAATTCGTCGACGTGTACGTACCGCGCGGGGTTCCTCGCAAGGAGGCGACCCGCCTGCTGACCGATCATGCCGAGTACGGGAACTGGGAACTCGACCGGCTGAGCCTGCACCGGGACGGCAGCCGCCGGGTGCGGCTGCGCCGCCGGATCATCCGCCAGGTACGCGCCACCTGGTGACGCGGGCCCCGGGCGGGGCCCGCGTCGTACGAGCAGGTCAGGCGGCGTTGCGCGCCCGCCGGTAGAGCACGGTGCCGCCGAGCAGCAGGCCGCCGGCGAGCGGTACGCCCGCGCTGAGGACGTCACCGGCGCCGGTGGCCGCCAGCGACTGGCCGGGGGCCGTGGGGGTTACGGGCGTACTCGGAGTGGCCGGAGTGGCCGGAGTTCCCGGCGTGCCCGGCGTGCCCGGCTGCCCCGGAGTGCCGGGGTTTCCGGGGGTACCCGGGGTTTCGGGGGTACCGGGCGTGCCGGGGTTTCCGGGGGTGCCAGGTGTGCCGGGGTTCCCCGGGTGGCCGGGGTTCCCCGGGTGTCCCGGGTGGCTGGGGTGGCCCGGTGTACCGGGGTTCCCAGGGTGGCCGGGCTCATCGTCGTCGCAGGGCTCGTCCGGCTCATCGGGCTGGGCCGGGGTCCCGGGGGTACCGGGGTTCCCGGGGGTACCGGGGTTCCCGGGAGGGTTCGGCCTGTCCGGCCTCGTCGGCTGGGCGGTGTTCGCGCAGTGGTTGCCGAAGGCCGGGTTCAGCCCTCCCACCACCGTGACCGTGTTCCCGCAGGCGTTCACCGGCACGTCGACGGGCGCCTGCACATGGTTGCCGGACAGTAGGCCCGGCGAATTCGCGGCGCGCCCGGACGCCGCCGCGCCGGAGTCGGCGTGTGCGTAGCCCCCGCCCAGGGCGAGAACACCACCCGCCGCCGCCATCGTGACCAGCGTCTTCCTGGTGACCTGTCGCATCTGTACTCGTCCCCTGATGTGGTCGTTCGGTCGGCGTACCGGCCGTACCGGCTCCCCCGCGGCGCACGCCGAAAAGATCGGATTCCGGGCCTGAAAGCCCGGCGGCCCCGGAACGCTGGAATGCGCTCCGGGGCCAGAACTTCAGACGCGTCAGGCGTTGACGCAGGCGTTGCCGAAGGCCGGGTTCAGCAGACCGACGACGTTCACGGTGTTGCCGCAGACGTTGACCGGGATGTGGACCGGGACCTGAACGACGTTGCCGGACAGCACACCGGGGGAGCCGATGGCCGCACCCTGGGCACCCGCGTCGGCGGAAGCCAGGCCCGCACCAGCGAGCAGCAGACCACCGGTGGCAGCCGCAGCGGCGACAACCTTCTTGAGCATTGTTCCTCCTAGTAGGCAAGTGCGGTCCCAGCCGCGGACCGCACCACCTGTAACGAGGAGGGATCACCAGGGCTACGAGCGTATGAGCGCATTCACTCTTCTCAGTGGAATCCGCACACCCACCCGAATCTCAGGCGTTGTCAATGAATCGGTCGAGCACGCGCACGCCGAACTTCAGCCCGTCCAACGGAACGCGCTCGTCCACACCGTGGAACATCCCGGCGAAGTCGAGCTCCGGGGGCAGCCGCAGCGGCGCGAAGCCGAAGCAGCGGATCCCGAGGTCGTCGAAGGACTTCGCGTCCGTGCCGCCCGAGAGCATGTACGGGACCGCGCGCGCGATCGGGTCCTCGGCCTTGAGGGCGCCCTGCATGGCGTCCACGAGCCTGCCGTCGAAGTCCGTCTCCAGCGCCCGGTCCCCGTGGACGTCCTCCCGCTTCACGCGCGGGCCGAGGATCCGGTCGAGGTCGGCGAAGAACTCCTCCTCGTAGCCCGGCAGGAAACGGCCGTCCACGTGCGCGGTGGCCTGGCCGGGGATGACGTTGACCTTGTAGCCGGCCCCCAGCATCGTCGGGGCGGCCGAGTTGCGCAGGGTGGCGCCGACCATCTTGGCGATGCCGCCCAGCTTGGCGAGCGTGGCGTCCATGTCGTCGGGGTCGAGGGGGGTCCCGAGGGCGTCCGAGAGCTCGTCGAGGAAGGACCGTACGGTCTTGGTCACGCGCACCGGCCAGGTGTGGCGGCCGAGCCGGCCGACGGCCTCGCAGAGCTCGGTGATCGCGTTGTCGTTGTTCGTCATCGACCCGTGGCCGGCGGTGCCCTCCACCGTGAGCCGCATCCAGTGCATGCCCTTCTGCGCGGTCTCGACGAGGTAGAGCCGCAGGTTCTCGTTGACGGTGAACGAGAAGCCGCCGACCTCGCCGATCGCCTCGGTCACGCCCTCGAACAGCCCGGGGTGCTTGTCCACGAGGTAGCGGGCCCCGTGGATGCCGCCCGCCTCCTCGTCGGCGAGGAAGGCCAGCACGATGTCCCGCGGGGGCTTGCGGCCGCTGCGCATCCGGTCGCGCACGACGGCGAGCGTCATCGCGTCCATGTCCTTCATGTCGACCGCGCCGCGGCCCCACAGGCACCCGTCGGCGATCTCGCCCGCGAACGGGTCGTACGTCCAGTCCGCCGCGTTGGCCGGGACCACGTCGGTGTGCCCGTGGATGAGCAGCGCGGGCCGCGAGGGGTCCTCGCCCTCGATGCGCGCGATGGTCGAGGCGCGCCCCTTGTGCGATTCGAAGATCTGCGGCTCCAGGCCGACCTCGGCGAGCTGCTCGGCGACCCACTCGGCCGCCTTCCGCTCGCCGGGACCGGAATGGTCGCCGTAGTTGCTGGTGTCGATCCGGATGAGGTCCCGGCAGAGGTCGACCACCTCGTCCTCGCCGGATACGGTCCTGCCCGCGCTCGTCTCGCTCACGCTGCTTCCTCCCACTGATCGGTACCGGACTCCTCCCATCCTCCCGCTCCGGGCCGCTCTCCCCAAGGACGATCCCCGGCCGATGGGGGGTGTGATCGGGGCCCCGGAATGTTTGGTAATGTTTTCCACGTCGGAACGGCCAAGGGCCGCGAGACAGACACCTTGTCCGGGTGGCGGAATGGCAGACGCGCTAGCTTGAGGTGCTAGTGCCCTTTATCGGGCGTGGGGGTTCAAGTCCCCCCTCGGACACAGAAGAGAAGGACCCCGCTGCGGCGGGGTCCTTCTTCGTTGTGCCCGGAGCGCGGGCTGCCGGGGCTGCGAAAGGGCCCCCGGCTCGGGACGGATCCCGGCCCGGGGGCCCTTTCGCTGCCCGCTGCCGGGGTCAGCCGCGCGAGGCGGCGATCTCCGCGACGCGGCCGCGGACCAGGAACCAGCCTCCGACCAGGGCGGCGCCGATGACCGGGACGAAGAGGACGGTGGTGCGGCCGACCCCGCCGTCGCACCACATCAGGACCAGGACCGTCACGAGGAACACCAGGGTGACGATCTGCGTGTACGGGGCCCAGGGCAGCCGGTAGGACGGGCGTTCCAGGGTGCCCTGCTGCGCGCGGCGCCAGAAGTGGAGCGAGCAGAGCATGACCATCGCCCAGGTGCCGAGGATGCCGAGCGAGGCGAAGTTCAGGACGATTTCGAAGGCGTCCTTCGGCATGAAGTAGTTCAGGCCGACTCCGGCGATGCCGAAGGCGGCGGTGAACAGGACGCCGCCGTAGGGGACCTTGCCCTTGTTCATGACGCCGGTGAACTTCGGGGCGGAGCCGGACACGGCCATGGAGCGCAGGATGCGGCCCGTGGAGTAGAGGCCCGAGTTCAGCGAGGAGAGCGCGGCGGTCAGGACGACCAGGTTCATGACGCCGGCGGCGCCGGGGACGCCGAGCTTGTCGAAGACGGTGACGAAGGGGCTCTGGTCCCCGGAGTACGAGGTGTACGGGAGCAGCAGGGCCAGCAGGACGACGGAGCCGACGTAGAAGATGCCCACGCGCCACATGATCGAGTTGATCGCCTTCGGCATGATCTTCTCGGGGTTCTCGGTCTCACCGGCGGCGACGCCGCACAGCTCGACGGAGGCGTACGCGAAGACCACGCCCTGGATCACCAGGAGCATCGGCAGGACGCCGGAGGGGAAGAGCCCGCCGTTGTCGGTGATGTTGGCCAGGCCCGGGGTGTTGCCGCCGATGTCGTGGCTGGTGGCCACCAGGTAGATGCCGACGATCAGGAAGATCGCGAGGGCGGCGACCTTGACCAGGGAGAACCAGAACTCCATCTCGCCGAAGTACTTCACCGAGATCAGGTTCGCGGTGAGGACGACGGCGAGGGCGATGAACGCGAGGACCCACTGGGGGACGTCGGTGAACATCGACCAGAAGTGGGCGTACGTCGCGGCGGCGGTGATGTCGGCGACGGTGGTCGTGGACCAGTTGAGGAAGTACAGCCAGCCGGCCGTGTAGGCGCCCTTCTCCCCCATGAACTCGCGCGCGTACGAGACGAAGGCGCCGGAGGAGGGGCGGTACAGGACGAGCTCGCCGAGGGCCCGGACGACGAAGAAGGCGAAGACGCCGCACACCGCGTAGGCGATCGCGAGGGACGGGCCGGCTCCGGCGAGGCGGCCGCCGGCTCCGAGGAACAGGCCGGTGCCTATCGCTCCGCCGATCGCGATCATGTTGATGTGGCGGGACTTGAGGTCCTTGCTGTAGCCCTCGTCGCCGGCGTCGACATGGCGGGAAGACGCCGGGGCGGCGGCCTCGGTCAAGGTGCGGTCACTCATGTAGGGCTTCGCCTTCGTGGGTGGGACAGGCAGGTCGCGGACCGCCGCTCAGGGGAGCTCGGTGCTGTCCCCTGTGTCGCGTTCCGGTGGTTTTTATGCCCCAGGAGACCATGAGGCCCGCCCCTCGCCAAAACCCGGGCTGCGCATGCGGAAGCCCCCGGCGACCATGGAAACGGGTGCCGGGGGCCTCAGGGAAGCTGGAAAGCGTGGCGGTGCGGGCTATTCGGCCGGGTCGGATCCGGCGGCCTGGTCCAGGCGGAACGCCTCGTTCCCAAGGCCGATGCGGCCGTGTGCCGCCGGGTTGCGGCCGCGCAGCAGGAGACCGCTCACGAGGCCGGCGACGGCCGCCGCGGCGATGATCCCGGGGAGCACCCAGCTGAGCGCGGAGCCCCGCTCGGCGCCGACGAGGACGCCGAAGTCCTTGACGGTGTAGACGGCGATGCCGACGAGGGCGAGCCCGGAGAGGCCGGCCGCGACGAGCCGCCAGACCTGGGCGCCGGCGGTGCCGCGGCGGACGAAGAAGGCGATGACCGCGAAGGAGGCGGTGGCCATGAGGAGCGTCACACCGAGGGCGCCGACGCTGCCCATCCAGGTGAACAGGTGCAGGACGGGCGCGGTGGGGTCGCCGGCCGGCAGGTCGTCGGTGAGGGCGAAGGCGAGGACGACCACGGCGGCGATGCCGGTCTGCAGGAGCGAGCCGGTGCCGGGGGCGCCGGTGCCGGGGTTGGTCCGGCCGAAGGCGGCCGGGAGCAGCCCCTCGCGGCCCATGGCGAAGGCGTAGCGGGCGACGACGTTGTGGAAGCTGATCATGGCGGCGAACATGCCGGTGACGAAGAGCACGTGCAGGACGTCGGTGAAGGTGGTGCCGAGGCGGCTCTCGGTGAGCTGGAACAGCAGGCCGGGTCCGGCGTCCGCGGCGGTCTCGACCACCTCGGAGGGGCCGGTGGCGACGGTCAGGGCCCAGGCGCTGAGCGCGAAGAAGAGGGCGACGAAGCCGACGGCGAGGAACATCACGCGGGAGACGACGATGTGCGGCTTGCTGGTCTCCTCGGCGTAGACCGGGGACTGCTCGAAGCCGACGAAGGCGGCGATGCAGAAGCACAGGGCGGTGCCGAGGCCGGCGCCGCCGAGGGTGTCGGGGTTGAAGGCGTGCAGGGAGAGGCCTTCGGCGCCGGGCTTGGCGAGGGCGGCGAGGTCGAAGATGACGACGAGGGCGCACTCGATGAGGAGGAGGACGCCGAGCACCTTGGCGTTGAGGTCGATCTTCAGCCAGCCGAGGGCGCCGGTGGCGGCGACCGCGAGCAGGGCGGGGATCCACCAGGCGAGCTCCACGTTCAGGTAGGTGGCGAGGAGGCCGGAGATCTCGAAGCCGAGGATGCCGAAGACGCCGACCTGCATGGCGCTGTACGCGACGAGGGCGACGACGGAGGCGGCGGCGCCGGCGGTGGGGCCGAGGCCGCGCGCGATGTAGGCGTAGAAGGCGCCGGCGTTGTGGACGTGCCGGCTCATCTCGGCGTAGCCGATGCTGAACAGGGCGAGGACGGCGCCCAGGATGACGAACAGCAGGGGCTGGCCGACGATGCCCATGACGCCGAATGTGGTCGGCATGACCCCGGCGACGACCATGAGGGGCGCGCTGGCGGCCAGTACGGAGAGCAGCAGGCCGGCGGTGCCGAGGCGGCCCGCGCGCAGGGCCCGGTCCTCGCCCTTGTACGTGCGTATCTCGGCCGGGTTCGAGGCCGTGGTGGATCTGGCCGTCGGCATGGCGGCGTCCTTTCGCGGGGCGGTGGTTGCGGGGGCGGGCGGGGCTGACGCGGCCGGCGGTGGTGGAGCGGCGCCGGGGGCGGTCTGGGCGGGGCTAGGCGGAGCCGAGCGCGGCGTTGCGCGCGGCGAGGAAGGCCTTGTGCGGGTCGAGGTCCGGATAGGACCAGGGGGCGCGGGTGGCGTGGCGCCCGATGCGGTGGAACAGCGCGGCGGCCTCGGCGGGCCGGCCCTCGCAGAGTTTGGCGTGGGCGAGGAAGTTGAGGTCGACCCGGTTGCGGGGGTGGTCCTCGCGCTCCCACTCCAGCCACCAGTCGAAGGCGGAGCGCAGCACCTGGCGGGCGCGGCGGCCGGACCAGTGCTGGCCGGCGCTCTCGAAGGTGTGGCCGTGGGTCGCGGCGAGCACGCGGTAGCGCTCGGCGTGCGCGATGACGGGGAGCACGGCGAGCGGGGAGTCGGCCGGGGACTCCTCGGCGGCCCAGGCGGCGAAGTCGTAGACCTCGTGGAGCGGGTCGTGTCCGGCGGCGGGGGCGCGTTCGGCCAGCTTGGCGACCATCAGGTGGTGGGCGTGATGGTGCTCCCGGTGGCGGGCCCGGACCTGGTCGAAGTGGCGGCTGAACTCCTCCTCGGAGCCGAAGGCCCGGGAGAGCAGGAGCAGGCCGAGCCAGGGGGTGGGGTCCGCGGGGAGCAGGGCGGCGGCGCGGCGGCAGGCGTCCTCGGCGGCCTCGGGTGCGCCCTTGCCGCGCAGGGCGCCGAAGACGGTGGCGCAGGCGAGCAGGGTGGCGGCGTCGACGCTGTCGGGTTCGGCGAGCAGCCATTCGCGGGACCAGGCGGTGGCGGCGGGGGTTTCGGCGAGGGCGACGACGCGGTGCCCGCGGCGGTCCCAGTCGTCGGCGGTGGCGACGAGGAGGGCGCGGGCCTTGGACCACCGGCCCTGGGTGAACTGGCTTCTCACGTCGACCAGTTCGGTGTCACAGAGGGCGGAGTCGAAGAGCTGCGCGTCCCGCTTGCGGGCGCGCGGAAGGGGCGGCGGGGGCGGGGACACCGCGGGTTCCCTCCAGGACGCGGGCGCGGGCGGGCAAGAGGATCAGGCGGACGAGCGCATCCGGATGATCACGCACAGCAAAGCGGTACGCACAGCTCCGAGTCAAGGTCCAGGCCACCGGGTGGCGTGTTTCAACTGGTCCTCCGAGGGGGTGAGTTGGGAACCGCCGCAGGGCGCGGGGTCCGCGCGGGGGCGGGCGGGCGTCCGTCGTAAGGTCGACGGATGACCACCTACGAAGATCTCCCCCCGTTCCTGCTCGGCTTCCCCGGACCGCTGCGCGACCAGCTGGTGGCGGCGGTGCTGAGCGGCATGAAGACCGCGACGACGGGGCTGTTCCCCGAATACGAGGCCGAGGGCGAACCGCTGCCGGTGCCGGGTGAGCGCGGCCTCCTGCTGGATTCGGCGGAGCGGGCGGTGGCGGTGGTGGAGGTGACGGACGTACGGGTGGTGCGGCTCGCGGAGGTGGATCTGCGGCACGCGCTGGACGAGGGCGAGGGGTACGCGTCAGTGGCCGAATGGCGTACCTCGCACGAGCGGTTCTGGCACAGCGCGCCGGTGCGCGAGGCGCTGGGCGACCCGGAGTACACGGTGGACGACGACACGCTCGTGGTGATGGAACGGTTCCGGGTGCTCACCCGGCTCCCGGCGTCCTAGCCGTACTGCCCCTGCGAGGCCGGGGGCCCGGCCCGCGGGCGGGGCCTCCGGGCCGGCACCCGGCCCGGCTAGGAGACCGCTGCGGCGGCGGCCCGGCCGGCCGCGCGGCCGGAGAAGACGCAACCGCCGAGGAAGGTGCCCTCCAGCGCGCGGTAGCCGTGGACCCCGCCGCCGCCGAAGCCGGCCGCCTCGCCCGCCGCGTACAGGCCCGGCAGCGGTTCGCCGGAACCGGTGAGGACCCGGGAGGAGAGGTCGGTCTCCAGCCCGCCGAGCGACTTGCGGGTCAGGATCGAGAGCCGGACGGCGATCAGCGGGCCCGCCTTCGGGTCCAGGATCCGGTGCGGGGCGGCGGTGCGGATCAGCCGGTCGCCGAGGTACTTGCGGGCGCCGTGGATGGCCGTCACCTGGAGGTCCTTGGTGAAGGGGTTGGCGATCGCGCGGTCCCGGGCCACGATCTCGCCGCGGACGGTGGCCTCGTCGAGGAGGTCCTCGCCGGTGACCGCGTTCATGCCGCGCACCAGCGCCGTCAGGTTCCGCTCGACGACGAAGTCCGCGCCCTTGTCCATGAACGCCTTGACCGGCCCGGGCACCGCCTGCCGCGCGCGGTCGATGACGTCGCGGACGGACTTCCCGGTGAGGTCCGGGTTCTGCTCAGAGCCCGAGAGGCCGAACTCCTTGCCTATGACGCGCTGGTTGAGCACGAACCAGGTGTGGTCGTGGCCCGTCTTCATGATGTGGTCGAGGGTGCCGAGGGTGTCGAACCCGGGGAACAGCGGTACGGGCAGCCGCTTCCCGGTCGCGTCCAGCCACAGCGAGGACGGCCCGGGCAGGATGCGGATGCCGTGCTTGGCCCAGATCGGGTCCCAGTTCCCTATGCCCTCGGTGTAGTGCCACATCCGGTCCTTGTTGATGTGGCTGGCGCCCGCCTCCTCCGCGATGCCCAGCATCAGGCCGTCGACGTGCGCCGGGACACCGGAGAGCAGCCGGTCCGGCGGGGTGCCGAGGCGGGCGGGCCACTGCTTGCGCACCAGGTCGTGGTTGCCGCCGATGCCGCCGCTGGTGACGATCACCGCCTGGGCCCGGAGGGAGAACTCGCCGGTGCTCTCGCGGCCGCTCGCGGTACCCCGTACGGCGTCGGAGGGGGCGAGGACCTCGCCCGTCACGGTGTCCAGGGTGCCGGCGGTGCGTCCGAGGCCGGTGACCCGGTGACGGAAGCGGAGCTGGACCAGGCCGCGGGCCACTCCGGCGCGGACCCTGCGTTCGAAGGGCTCGACCAGGCCGGGGCCGGTGCCCCAGGTGATGTGGAAGCGGGGGACGGAGTTCCCGTGCCCGTTCGCGTCGTAGCCGCCGCGCTCCGCCCAGCCGACGACGGGGAAGAAGCGGATGCCCTGGGCGTGCAGCCAGGGCCGCTTCTCGCCGGCCGCGAAGTCCACGTAGGCCTCGGCCCAGCGGCGGGGCCAGGCGTCCTCCTCGCGGTCGAAGCCGGCGGTCCCGTACCAGTCCTGGAGGGCGAGTTCGCGGCTGTCCTTGATCCGCATCCGGCGCTGTTCGGGCGAGCCGACGAAGAAGAGGCCGCCGAAGGACCAGTGGGCCTGACCGCCGAGGGACTGTTCGGGTTCCTGGTCGAGCAGGATGACCTTGCGCCCCGCGTCGACGAGCTCGGCGGTGGCCACGAGGCCCGCCAGCCCGGCCCCGATCACGATCACGTCTGCGTCGTACGTCATGGGAACCCGTCCTCCGGTCGCTGTGGTGGGGCAGATCCTTTGCTACGGAGCGGTAACCAGTCAACAGCGGCGGTGGGAAGGCCGCGTGGTTGGATGACCGCCGTGAGTGCCGCTGATGAAGTACTGGACGTGGTGGACCGGGACGACCGGGTGACGGGACAGGCTCCGCGCGGGGAGGTGTACGCCCGCGGGCTGCTCCACCGGTGCGTGTTCGTGCTCGCCAGGAACGCCGAGGGGCGGATCTTCGTACACCGGCGGACGGCGTCGAAGCTGGTGTTCCCCTCGGCCTACGACATGTTCGTGGGCGGGGTGCTGGGCGCGGGCGAGGAGTACGCGCAGGCCGCGCTGCGCGAGGCCGAGGAGGAACTGGGGGTGACGGGGCTGGGGCAGCCGGAGCCGCTGCTGAAGTTCCTGTACGAGGGGCCGGGCGGGGCCTGGTGGTCGTACGTGCACGAGGTGCGGTGCGAGCTGCCGGTGTCCCCGCAGGTGTCGGAGGTGGCGTGGCACGCGTGGCTCACCGCGGAGGAGCTGGCGGCGCGGGTGGCGGGGGGCGAGTGGCCGTGGGTGCCGGACGGGCTGGAGGCGTACCGGCGGCTGCGCGCGCACCGGGAGTCCCGCCAGTAGATTGATCAGGTGATCGACTTCGTCAAGGACGTGCGGCTCTGGTTCGCGCCGCGGCTGCTGCGGGACGAGGGCGAGACTCCCGACTACCGGTTCTCGCTCGCCAACGAGCGCACCTTCCTGGCCTGGATCAGGACGGCGCTGGCGCTGGTGGGCGGCGGTTTCGCCGTCGACCAGTTCCTGCCGGACCTGCGCTGGGGCGTGCGGGTCGGGATGTCGCTCGCGCTGCTCGCGGTGGGCGCGGCCTGTGCGCTGCGGGCGGTGAACCACTGGGTGCGGTGCGAGCGGGCGATGCGGCGGGGCGAGGACCTGCCGCCGTCGCGGTTCCCGGTGCTGCTGAGCCTGGGGGTGGGGCTGGTCGCGGTGGCGATGATGGTGGTCGTCCTGCTCGGCTGGACGACGGGGCGGTGAGTTCCTCCGGGGCGGCGTCGCGGGATGCCGGGCTCCAGCCGGAGCGGACCCGGCTCGCGTGGCGGCGTACGACGCTGGCGTGCTCGGTGGTGGCGGTGCTGGCGCTGCGGCAGGCCCTGCGCGGGTCGGGCTCGCCGTCGGAGGTGGGCGGGGCGGCGGTGATCGCGCTGCTCTGGGTGGCGTTCCTGTGGGCGGCGCACCGGCGGATCCGGGAGCTGTCGGCGGAGCGGCCGCCGGGGCTGGCGCCGCGCGCGGCGCTGGCGGTGGTCGGGTGCACGGTGGCGCTGGCGGCGTTCGCGGTGGCGGTGATCCTCTGAACCGCTGATGTGATGGTCCGCCTTGTCGCGCGTGCCCGCGCCACTGGGGGACAGAACGGGCGATCTGGGGCAATCCGCACTAGCCTCGGCCGCATGACGACCTTGCACCACGAGCACCCCACGCACGAGCACGCGCACGGCCCCGGCTGTGGCCACACCGAGGTCGACCACGGCGACCACGTCGACTACGCGCACGACGGCCACCTGCACCGGGAGCACTCCGGGCACTGGGACGAGTGCGAGCCCTCGGGCCACACCGCCCACGAGGACCACGACCACGCCCACCGCCCGGGCTGCGGGCACGAAGCGGTCCCGCACGGCGACCACGTGGACTACGTGCACGACGGCCACCGGCACGCGGAACACGACGGCCACTACGACGACCACTGAGGACTCGCGACCCCGCACTCCCCCCGGCGTCGCGCGGGCTGGCAGGATGCCGACTGCCTGTCACAGCGAGCCGGGGAGAGCGCACATGACCGCCGATGAACCCTACGTCGTCCAGCCCGCCGCCGGGGTGTACGCCTACGTCCAGCCGGACGGCGGCTGGTGCCTCAACAACGCCGGCTTCGTGAGCGACGGCGGCCGGACGCTGCTGATCGACACAGCCGCCACCGAGCGGCGGGCGCTGGCGCTGCGTGACGCGGTGCTGGCGGCCGGGGTGCCGCTGCCGCGCACGGTGGCCAATACCCACCACCACGGCGACCACACCTACGGCAACGGCGTGTTCGCCCCCGGGGCACTGATCCTCGGCCACGACAACGCACGGTCCGAGCAGCTCGCCGCCGGGCACCAGCTGGAGATGATCTGGCCCGCCAACGACTTCGGCGCCGTGGAGATCACCCCGCCCGATCTGACGTACAGCGACCGCACGACCCTGCACCTCGGGGACACCGAGGTACGGGTCCTCCACCCGGGCGTCGCGCACACCACCGGGGACTCCGTGGTGTGGCTGCCCGAGCGGCGGATCGTGTTCACCGGGGACCTGATCTTCGCCGGGGGCACTCCGTTCCTGGCGATGGGCTCGCTGTCCGGGTCGCTGCGGGCGCTGGAGCTGCTGCGCTCGCTGGGCGCGGAGACCGTCGTACCGGGGCACGGACCGCTGACCGACCCCTCGGCCTACGAGTCCACCGAGCGCTACCTGCGGTACGTGGCCGAGCTGGCCGGGGAGGGCCGGGCGAAGGGCCTGACCCCGCTGGAGGTGGCCCGGCGGGCGGAGCTCGGCGAGTTCGCGGCCTGGCGGGAGAGCGAGCGCCTGGTGGCGAACGTACACCGGGCGTACGCGGAGCTGGCCGGGGAGCCGGAGGGGGCCCCGCTGGACATCGCGGCGGTGCTGAAGGACATGACCGTGATGAACGGCGGGACGCCGATCCTCTGCCACGCCTGAGCCCCGCGCCCGAGCAAGACGCCCGAGCATCACGCCTGATCCCCGCCCGTCCGGGCCGGACTCCCGCGGCGCGCCCGCCGCGGGGGTCCGGAACTCTTCCGGCCGAACCCTCTGGACGACATACCGACTGGTCGGCATGATGGCTTCCGTCCGTTCGTCATCGTCAACTCCGCACGGAGGCGCGCCCATGACCCCAGCGACAGAAGCCGGCCCGGCCGGCCCCCGCGGCCTCGACCCGGAGCGGCTGCGCGAGCACCTCGACGCCGCCCGGCCGGGGCTCGTCACCGGGGCACTGACCGGCCGGCTGATCGAGGGCGGCCGGTCGAACCTCACGTACGAGGTCACCGACGGCGCCTCCCGCTGGGTGGTGCGCCGCCCGCCGCTGGGCCATGTCCTGGCCACCGCGCACGACATGCGGCGCGAGCACCGGGTCATCGCGGCCCTGCACGGCACCGCGGTACCGGTGCCGCGACCGCTCCTGCTGTGCGAGGACGAGTCGGTGCTCGGCGCGCCCTTCTACGTCATGGAGTACGTGTCCGGGACGCCGTACCGGACGGCCGACGAGCTGGCCGCCATCGGCCCGGAGCGGACCCGGCGGGCGGTGCTGGGCCTCGTCGACACCCTGGTCGAGCTGCACGCGGTGGATCCGGAGGCGGTGGGCCTCGGCGACTTCGGCCGGCCCGAGGGCTTCCTCGACCGGCAGCTGCGGCGCTGGGGCAAGCAGCTCACGGCCTCGCGCGGCCGTGAGCTGGCCGGGATCGACGAACTGCACGGCGCGCTCGGCCGGACCCTGCCGCGCTCCCCCGCCCCGACGGTGGTGCACGGGGACTTCCGGCTCGACAACGTGCTGATCGGCGGCCCGGACGACACGATCCGGGCGGTGCTGGACTGGGAGATGTCCACGCTCGGCGATCCGCTGACCGACCTCGGGCTGCTGGTGATGTACAGCTCGGACCTGGGCCTGACCGATTCCCCGGTCAGCACGACGAGCGCGGCGCCCGGCCACCCGGCGCCGGCCGAGCTGATCGAGCGCTACGCCGCCCGCTCGGGGCGGGACACCGGGGCGATCGCCTGGTACACGGCCTTCGCCTGGTTCAAGCTCGCGGTGATCCTCGAAGGCATCCACTACCGCTACACGCTCGGACAGACGGTGGGCGCGGGCTTCGACCGGATCGGCGAGCTGGTCCCGGTCTTCATCGAGCACGGCCTGACCACCCTCAACGAACTCCAGGAAGGCTGAGACACACCCATGGACTTCGCATTCGACGCCCGGACCGAGGAACTCCGCGAGCGGCTGCTCGCGTTCATGGACGAGTACGTGTACCCGGCGGAACCCGTGGCCGCCGAGCAGCGCGCGCGGCTGGCCTCGCCCTGGGACACCCCGGCCGTCTTCGGTGAACTGAAGGCCGAGGCGCGCCGTCAGGGCCTGTGGAACCTGTTCTTCGTGGACGAGCACGGCTCGCCCGGAGCGGGACGGGGCGCGGGGCCCGGCGCGGGGCTGACCAACCTCCAGTACGCCCCGCTCGCCGAGATCACCGGCCGCAGCCCGCACCTGGCACCGATGGCGACGAACTGCGCGGCCCCGGACACCGGGAACATGGAGCTGCTCGCGCAGTTCGGCAGCGAGGAGCAGAAGAAGCAGTGGCTGGAGCCGCTGCTGGCGGGGGAGATCCGCTCCGCGTTCGCGATGACCGAGCCGGACGTGGCCTCCTCGGACGCGACGAACATCGAGACCCGCGTGGAGCGTTCGGCGAGCGGGGACGCGTACGTGGTCACCGGCCGCAAGTGGTTCATCTCCGGGGCGATGAACCCGGACTGCAAGGTCTTCATCGTGATGGGCAAGACCGACCCGGAGGGCGCCGATCCGCGCCGCCAGCAGTCGATGGTCCTGGTGCCCCGGGACACCCCGGGCGTCGAGGTGCGCCGGGCGATGACGGTGTACGGGTTCGAGGACCACGAGCACGGCGGCCACGCCGAGGTGGTCTTCGACGGGGCCCGGGTCCCGGTGGCGAACCTGATCGGCGAGGAGGGCGCCGGCTTCGCCATCGCCCAGGCACGGCTCGGCCCGGGCCGGATCCACCACTGCATGCGGCTGATCGGCATGGCGGAGCGGGCGATCGAGCTGATGTGCCGGCGCGCGATCGGCCGTACGGCGTTCGGCAAGGAGCTGGCCGCACAGGGCGTCGTACAGAACTGGATCGCGGACGCCAGGGTCACGGTGGAGCAGCTGAGGCTGCTGGTGCTGAAGACGGCCTGGCTGATGGACA
Source organism: Streptomyces sp. ADI95-16 (assembly GCF_003721495.1). NCBI lineage: Bacteria > Bacillati > Actinomycetota > Actinomycetes > Kitasatosporales > Streptomycetaceae > Streptomyces > Streptomyces sp. ADI95-16. Next base: position 2,180,712 of record NZ_CP033581.1, read on the forward strand.
CCGTCGGCAACCGGGGCGCGCACACCGAGATCCAGGCGATCAAGATCGCGACGCCGCGGGCGGTGGTGGGGATCCTCGACCAGGCGGTGCAGCTGCACGGCGCGGGTGGTGTGAGCCAGGACTTCCCGCTGGCCGAACTGTGGGCGGCGGCGCGGACGTTGAGGCTCGCGGACGGACCGGACGAGGTGCACCAGCGCTCGCTGGCCCACCGGGAACTGAAGAAGTACGCGGAGCTCCGGTGAACGTGTGGGAATCGTGCGGGAGTTCGGGTGAACAGGTGTGCGCGGTGAAGGCGGTGCGGGGGGCCTTTTAAGAAACCTTGTTGAACGAGCCCGAACCGCCGGTACGTTCTTGATTTGCGCCTGTCAATCGGAACAGGGTTCTCCAGAAGCTTGACGCCCCACACGTCAACACGAGGAGAACTCTCCACAATGGCAACTCACAAGCGCTCCCGCGGTTTCCGGTACGCGACGATCGGCACGGGTGTCGCCGCCGCGGCCGCCATGGCCTTCATCGCCACCCCGTTGGCGGGAGCCGCCACACCGGCCGAAGGCACGGTGTACGGACTGGGCGCACCCGGCGCCATCAGCGGTAGCTACGTCGTCATCCTCGACGCATCCGCGAACAAGGAAAAGCTCGCCGACAAGTACGGCGGCGAGCTGCAGCGCAGCTATTCCTCCGGGGTCAACGGGTTCTCGGCCTCCGGGCTGAGCGAGACCGAAGCCAAGCGGCTGGCGGCGGATCCGGCCGTTGGCAAGGTCGTGCAGAACAAGAAGTTCACCATCAACGCCACCCAGGACAACCCGCCCTCGTGGGGCCTGGACCGGATCGACCAGACGGCCACGGCGGGCGACAAGAAGTACGACTACCCCGACAGCGCCGGCGAGGGTGTCACGGCGTACGTCATCGACACCGGCATACGCGTGACCCACAAGGACTTCGGGGGCCGCGCGACCTCCGGCTTCGACGCGGTGGACAACGACGACAGCGCCGACGACGGCAACGGCCACGGCACGCACGTGGCCGGCACCATCGCGGGGGCCTCGCACGGCGTCGCCAAGAAGGCGAAGCTCGTCGCGGTGCGGGTGCTGGACAACAACGGCTCGGGCTCCACGGAGCAGGTGGTCGCCGGGATCGACTGGGTCACCAAGAACCACTCGGGACCCTCGGTGGCCAACATGAGCCTGGGCGGCGGCGTGGACGAGGCGCTCGACGAGGCGGTGAAGCGGGCGATCGCCTCGGGCGTCACCTTCGCCGTCGCGGCGGGCAACGACTCGAAGGACGCCGGCCAGGGCTCCCCGTCCCGGGTTCCGGAGGCCATCACGGTGGCGTCTAGCACCATCGACGACGAGCAGTCCTCGTTCTCCAACTTCGGTTCGGTGGTGGACCTGTACGCGCCGGGCTCGGACATCACGTCCGACTGGAACGACAGTGACACCGGCACGAAGACCATCTCCGGCACCTCCATGGCCACTCCGCACGTGGCGGGCGCCGCGGCCGTCTACCTGGCCGGGCACCCGTCCGCGACCCCGGCGCAGGCCGCGTCCGCCCTCACGGCGGCGGCGACCTCGGGTGCGGTGACCAACCCGTCGGCGGGCACGGTGAACAAGCTCCTGAAGGTCATCCCGTAACCCCCGCGTAGCTCCTCCCCGCATCGGCCCGCTCGGCCCGCCCCCCGCACGCCCCCACCAGGGGCGGACGGGGGGCGGGCCGTCTCGGTCGCGGGTCGCGGGTCGCGGCCGGAGTCCTGGCGGCCCCCTCAGGGGCGCAGGGCTCGCAGCAGCAGGTCGGCGAGGTGGTCGGCGACCTGCTGGGGGGTGAGGGGGCCGTCGGCGCGGTACCAGGTGGACAGGTGGTGGACGGAGCCGAAGTGGTAGTCCACCACCAGGTCCGCCGGGGTGGCCGTGGAGAACACCCCGGCCTTCTGGCCCTCCTCGACCAGAGCGCGGAAGCGCTCGTGGTAGCGCCGGCGCTCCGCCCGCACCTGCTTGAACTTCTCCGGGCTCAACTGGTGCATCGAGCGGAAGAAGATCGCCGCGTCGTCGAGGTTCTCGATGGTGGTCACGACCACGTCGGCGGCCGCGGCCCGCAGCCGCTCCTCGACGGGGGCGTCGGAATCGGCCACCGCGTCCAGCCGCTGCTGCTGGAGCCGCAGCATCCGCGCGTACACCTCGTGCAGCAGGTCGTCCTTGGACCCGAAGTAGTGGTACAGCGCGCCCTTCGTCACTCCGGCCGCCTCGACGATCTCCTGTACGGAGGTGCGGTCGTACCCGCGCTCGGCGAAAAGCCTGGTGGCGACGGCGAGCAGCCGCTGCGGTACCGGGGCCTCGTGCGTGCCTTCGGTCTCCGTGGTGGTCCTGGCGGCCATGGCGCTCACCTTCCTTGTCTGATCCCTCGCCTGTACGGCGACCCGCGCGGGCGTCCGGCTGTTTTCAGCCACGCTCGCGCAGTTCCCGTCGCAGGATCTTGCCACTGGTCGTCTTCGGCAGAACAGGCAGGATCTCCACTTGTCGCGGGTATTTGTACGCGGCGATGCGCTCGGCGCAGTACGCGGACAGCTCCGCCGGCTCGGCGTGGACCCCGGGGCGCAGGCTGACGTACGCCTTCACGCTCTCCCCGCGGTAGGGGTCGGGGACCCCGACGACGGCCGCCTCGCGGACGGCGGGGTGGGTGTAGAGGACGTCCTCGACCTCGCGCGGCCAGACCTTGAAGCCCGACGCGTTGATCATGTCCTTCTTGCGGTCGACGACGTAGAGCCAGCCGTCGGCGTCCATGAACCCGACGTCCCCGGTGCGCAGTTCGCCGTCCGGGAAGGTCCGCGCGGTCTCGGCGGGCAGCCCCCAGTAGCCGGGCACGACCTGGGGGCCGCGGACGACGATCTCGCCGGTCTCGCCGAAGGGCAGCTCGGCGCCGTGCTCGTCGAGGACGCGCACGACGGTGTCGGCGCCCGGGACGCCGACGGAGAGGGTGCCGGAGACCGGGTCGACGGGTGCCTCGCGGTGCGCGGGCACGGTGGCGCAGGCCGCGGTGGACTCGGTGAGGCCGTATCCGCCCCGCAGGTAGAAGCCGAAGGCGGCGCGCAGCCGTTCCACGAGGGCGGGCGGGAGCGGGGCTCCGCCGCTGGAGAGCACCCGGAACGAGGCGAAGTGGTCCGGGGTGACGTCCGGGTGGGCGGCGAGGGCCATGAACGCGGTCGCCGGGCCGACGGCGTAGTCGGGGCGGTGTTCGAGGAAGGCGTCGAGGACGACGCCCGCGTCGAAGCGGTGGGCCAGGACGAGGGTGCCGGCGTTGGTGAAGCAGGCGGCGAGCTCGCAGACCATCCCGGTGATGTGGAAGAGCGGGGCGAGGGCGAAGTAGCGCGCGCCCTCGGGGATCGGGTGGCCGGTGACCTGCCGCAGGGCGTTGTGGGTGAGCGCCCCGTGCGGGTTCATCGCGCCCTTGGGGGTGCCGGAGGTCCCGGAGGTGTAGCTGATGAGGGCGGTGTCGGCGGCGGTGAGGCCCGGGTCCGGCGGGGCCGGGTGGCCGCGCCGGGCCACCGAGACGAGGTCGTCGGCATCGGAGTCGGCGTCGGAGTCGGCGCCGGCGGGCCGGCCCGGCGGGCCGAGCGCGAGGACCCGTATGTCGTTGCGGCTCTGGAAGTCCAGGTCGGAGGCGGTCAGCGTGGTCCGCAGGGCGGTCCCGTACGCGGCCTCGCGCAGGTAACCGGCCCAGGCGCGGGCCTCGCAGACCAGCGCGGCGGCCCCGGAGTCGCGCAGGATGTGCCCCACTTCGGCGGATTTGTACATCGGGTTGAGCGGGACGACCACCGCCCCGGCCTTCCACGCGCCGAGCACGGCGAGCGCGAAGTGCGGGGTGTTCTGGAGCATGACCGCGACCCGGTCGCCCCGGCCGATCCCCCGGCCGGCCAGGTGTCCGGCGACGGAGTCGGAGAGGGCGTCGGCCTCGGCGTAGCCGATCCGGCCGTCGAAGTAGGCCAGCGCGGTGCGCTCGGGGGCCCGGGCGGCGGCGGCCCGGAAGGCGTCCAGCACGCTGGGCGGGGGTGCGACGGGGGCCAGCTGGGCGGGACTGAGCCGCCCGAGCCAGGGCTTCGCCCCGTACCGGGACGGCGCGGCGGCGGTCACGGCCCCGGCCTCGGCGGCGGTCACGGCGGCACGCTCGGTCACGGGGTCTCCCAGGTGCGCTGGAGGCGGTTCATTCCGCTGAGCCAGCGGTCCGGGTCGGTCGCGCGGGCGGCGTAGAAGTCCGCGACCTCGGGGTGCGGGAGGATCAAGAACCGGCCCTTCTCCATGCCGTCGAACAGCGCGTCCGCGACCGCTTCCGGCTCGATCGCGGTCGGCGCCAGGACGAGGTCGCCCGCCGAGCCCGCGGCGGTCAGCATGTCGGTGCGCACCCCCTGCGGGCAGATCGCGTGGACCTGGACGCCCCGGTGGCGGTAGGTCAGCGAGAGCCATTCCGCGAAGGCGAGGGCACCGTGCTTGGTGACACTGTACGGCGCGGCCCCGATCATGGTCAGCAGCCCGGCGGCGGAGACGGTGGACACGAAGCGGCCGCTCCCCCGCTCCAGCCAGTCCGGCAGCAGTGCGCGGGCGGCGCGGACATGGGCCATGACGTTGACGTCCCAGGCCGCCTCCCACACGGCCTCGTCGGCGAACGCGTCGCCGCCCGAGGCGAGTCCGGCGTTGGCGCAGTAGACGTCCACCCGGCCGTCGAGGGCCTCGCGGGCCTCCCCGACGATCGCGGAGGCGTCACCGGGCACGGCGATCGCGCGGGCGCCGATGTCACCGGCGACGGAGGCGGCCTTGGCGGGGTCGAGGTCGTTGACCACGACGGTGGCCCCCTCGGCGGCGAAGCGCCGCGCGAGGGCGGCGCCGATGCCGCCGCCCGCTCCGGTGACGACGACTCGCTGGTCCTGGTACGCGCTCACGGGATCACCTTTCGGGGGCTGCTGCCGGATTCCCGGGCAGACTAACCAGTCGGTATGTCGGGGCGGAAGGGGGCTGCGCCCTAGCGTGACGGGATGACTCTGTCGCGACGGGGATTGCTGGGACTGGCGGGAACCTCGGGGGCCCTTGGGGCGATCGGGGCGACTTCCGCCGGCCCGGCAGCCGCCGGCACCGGGGCCGCGGCCCCCGTGATCGCGACCCCCGTGACCACGGCTCCGGAGGCCACGGCGCCGGATGTCGGCCGGGTGCGGACCGGGTTCGAGCGGCTCGCCGCCGACGGGTACGGCGTACTGGCCGGACAGCGGATCGGGGTGGTCACCAACCCGACCGGGATCACGGCCGACGCCCGGCACCTGGTCGACGTACTGCACGCGGACGAGCGGGTGGACCTGGTCGCGGTGTTCGGCCCGGAACACGGGTTCCGGGGGACGGCTCAGGCCGGCGGGTCGGAGGGCGCCGCGCGCGATCCGGCGACCGGCCTGCCGGTGCACGACACGTACGGCAAGAGCGGGCAGCAGCTCGCGGACGTGTTCACCGCGGCCGGGATCGACACGGTCGTCTTCGACATCCAGGACGTCGGGGCGCGCTTCTACACCTACATCTGGACCCTCTACGACTGCATGCGCGCGGCCGCGCTCGCCGGCAAGGCGGTGGTGGTCCTGGACCGCCCCAACCCGGTGGGCGGCCGACGCGCGGCCGGGCCGGTGCTGGAGCGGCCGTACGCGAGCTTCGTGGGCCGGGAGCCGATCGCGCTCACGCACGGGATGACGGCGGCGGAGCTGGCCCTGCTCTTCAACGGCGAGTTCCTGGCCGCGAACCCGGTCGCGCTGCGGACGGTACGGATGAGCGGCTGGCGGCGGGACCTCCACTTCGGTGCCACCGGCCTGCCGTGGGTGCCGCCGAGCCCGAACGTGCCGACGCCGGACACGGCCCTCGCGTACGCCGGCACCTGCCTGTTCGAGGGCACGAACCTGTCGGAGGGCCGGGGTACGACCACGCCCTTCGAGGTGCTGGGCGCGGAGGGCCTGGACCGGCGCTGGGCGGAGGCGGCGAACGCGCTGGAGCTGCCGGGGGTGTGGTTCCGGGAGGCGTACTTCACTCCGACCTTCTCCAAGTTCACGGGGAAGCCGTGCGGCGGGGTACGGCTGCTCGTGCACGACCGGGCGGCCTTCGATCCGGTGCGGGCGGGGATCGGGCTGCTGGTCACCGCGCGGCGCGGCTGGAGCGGTTTCGCCTGGCGCGCGGACCACTGGATCGACCGGCTGACCGGCTCGGACCGGGTGCGCACCCTCGTGGACGCGGGGGCCGGGGTGGAGGAGATCGCGGGCGACTGGGCGGCGGGGCTGGAACGTTTCGCGGCGGTGCGCGAGCGGTACCTCCTCTACCCGTGACGCGTTCACAGCACCGGTCACGTCACGGGGCTGGCAGGGCGGGCGCGGCAGCGGGATGCTGACCGCACCGGAGGCGCGGCGTGGAGGGGGACGTCATGGCGGACATCGGGGTCGGGGTCGGGGTCGGGCCTTACGAGGAGCTGACGTTCGACGCCGAGGGAGACGTGGACGGGGGCACCCGGGACGCGGTCGCCCGGATCGACGCCACCGACCTGGTGGTCTTCGCGCACGGCTGGAACAGCGACCGGTCCACCGCCACCCGGCTCTTCGACCGGTTCTTCGCCCCCTTCCCGGAGCTGGTGGGGCCTGCGGTACGACTGGGATACGTGGGGGTCGTCTGGCCCTCGATCCGGTTCTCGGACGAACCGATCCCGGACTTCGACGACCCGGGAGCGCTCGCCGAGCCCGGCTACGGGGCGGCGTTGGACCCGGCCACCCGGCGGGCGCTCGGCGCGTTCTGGCCCGGGCGGGAGGCGGAACTGGACCGGGTCGCCGAACTGCTGGAGGAGCGGCCCGAGTCGGAGTCGGCGCTCATCGAATTCGGGGCCCTGGTCAGGGAACTAGCGGGGGTGGACGCGGTGGACGCCGTGGATGCCGTCGGCGCCGTCGCCGGCGGCAGCGGCAGCGGTCTCGGCGTCGGGGTGCCGGCGATGTTCGCCGAGGACGCGCTGAGCGTGTTCCGCGCCTTCGCCGAGGCGCTGGCCTCGGCCGGCGGCCCCGCCGGGGACCCGGGATTCGCGGCGGGCGCCCCCCTGCGCGCCCTGTGGGGCGGGGCGAAGGAGGTGCTGCGGCAGGCGACGTACTACGAGATGAAGAAGCGGGCCGGTGTCGTCGGCGAACGCGGGCTCGGCCCGGTGCTGACGCAGCTCGCGGGCCGCCGCCCCGGCCTGCGGATCCACCTGATCGGCCACAGTTTCGGCGGCCGGGTGGTCTCGTTCGCCCTGCGCGCGGTGCCGGACGGGGCCCGGTACGTGAAATCGCTGACCCTGCTCCAAGGGGCCTTCTCGCACTACGCCTTCGCCGACCGCCTGCCGCACGACAAGGGCCGGGGCGGCGCCCTGCGCGGCCTCCAGCGGCGGGTGGACGGCCCGGTGGTGGCCTGCCACTCCCCGTACGACACCTCGCTGAAGCTCTTCTATCCGCTGGCCTCGCGGATGGCGCGGGATTCGGCCGGTCTGTTCGGCTTCGACGAGCGGTGGGGCGCGATCGGGCACGACGGGGTGCAGGCGGTGGCGGGCGCACCGCGCCTGGACCTCGCCGAGGTGCTGCGGGCGGGGCTGCCCGGGAGCGGGTGCGTCAGCGTGGACGCGGGCTCCGTGGTCCGCCGCGGCGGTGCCCCCTCGGGGGCGCACAGTGACGTCTGCCACGAGGAACTGGCCCGGGTCGTGGTTGCCGCGGGGCGCATGGGGCGGTGAGTTCCGGCCATGTGCCACCCGTACGCCTCGACCGCCCCCGCATGCGCCCACATCTTGCCGGGCATGTTGGGCACGTCGGAGCGTGTGGCGTCGTTCGACGTAGTACGACGCCGCGGTGCGGGCGTAGGCGTGGCATGGCGGAGGTGAAGGTGTGATGGCGGGTTTCCGGAGTCTGGCGTACCAGGTGCGTGACGCGCGGAACGACCGTGCCTTGCGGCGCCACTCGCTGCGCCGTTGTCTGGAGCGGTTCGCTCCGTACGGGCACCGGGCGACGTGGTGGCATCTGTGCGATCGGCACGGGATCGCCCCCGAGGACCGGGGCGCCGATCCGCTGCGGCTGGTCGCGGCGCTGGAGGAGCTGGAGGAGGCGCGGGCCGTCTGGCTGGAGTACGAGCGCCAGTTCGCGGCGCGGCGCAGGCGCGAGAAGCACGACGGGCTGCGCCGGCCCGATTGGGCGTGGGGCGGCACCGGGGACGCGGTGGTGCGCTGCGCCGATCCGGGGGTGCGGCCGGACGGGGCGCTGGGCGAGGTGCTGCGGCGGCTGGTGCGGGCCTTGGAGTCGGAGCCGGGGACGGCGTGCCCGGTCTGCGGGGAGCGGGAGCTGCGCTGGCCGGCGCCGGGCGCGGGGCGCGGGCGGTGGGCCGCCACGGCCGGGGCCTGGGCGTGGGACGGGCCGCTGTGCGGGGGCTGCGGGATCGTGGTGCCCAGACCGGCGCTGGCCGACGCGCTGACGCACACTCCTTCGGCGGGGGCGGCATGAGGCCTCCGCTCCAGGTGTCGTTGAACGGCTCGCGGGACGCGGCCGAGGGTGCCGCCGTGCCGATGTCCCCGGAGGATCTTGTAGAGGCCGCGCTGGCGGCGGTCGCCGCCGGGGCCGGGGAGGTGCTGGTCCACCCGAGGACCCCGTGCGGGCGGGAGAGCCTGTCGCCCCGCGTGGTGGGTCCGCTGCTGGAGGCGCTGCGGGGCGCGGGGATCGGCGTGCCGGTCGTGGTGCCGGCGGGGGTCGGGACCGAGCCGGATCCGGCCGGGCGGCTGGAGCGGGTCCGCTCCTGGGAGGTGCTGCCCGACCGGGCGGCGGTGCACTTCGGGGAGCCCGGAGCGGAGGAACTGGCGCGGACCCTCCTGAACCGTGGCGTGGCGGTGGACGCGGTGGTCCCCCTGGGCAGCGGGGTCGGCGGCGCCGGCAGCCCCGGTGCGGCCGGAGGCGGGACGGCCGGAAGAGGGACGGGCGAGGTGGAGCCGTTGGTGCGGTTCTTGGCCTGGCCGGCTCCGGACCACGCGCGGGTGCGGCTGGTGGCGGAGCCGGCGGCGGCCGATCCGGCGCTGGTGGCGGGGTTGCGCTGGCTGCCGCCGGTGCCGGTGCTGCTGTGCGGGCGGGAGGCCGCCGCCTGGCCGGTGCTGCGGCTGGCCGCCCGGTGCGGCGCGGGCGCGCGGATCGGCCTGGGGGACGTACGGCACCTGCCGGACGCGCGGCCGGCCCGGTCCAACGCGGAGCTGGTGGCGGCGGCCGTGGCGGAACTGGCCGCCACCGCGGCCCCGGCCGGCGCCGCTACAGCCGGGAGCCGGTGAGGCGTTCGCCGAAGACGTCGTCCGGGTTGGACAGCGCGCAGTTCTCCAGCGAGAGGCAGCCGCAGCCGATGCAGTCCGTCAAATGGTCTCTCAGGCGCCCGAGTTGCGTGATGCGCTGGTCGAGTTCGGCGCGCCAGGCCTGGGAGAGCCGGGCCCAGTCCTCGCGGTTGGGCGTGCGCTCCTCCGGCAGCTGGGCGAGGGCGTCGCGGATGCTGGCGAGCGGGATCCCGACGCGCTGCGCGGCGCGTACGAAGGCCACCCGGCGCAGCGCGTCGCGGCTGTAGCGGCGCTGGTTGCCGGAGGTGCGGCGGCTGGCGATCAGACCCTTCGCCTCGTAGAAGTGGAGCGCGGAGACGGCCACGCCGCTGCGCGCGGAGAGCTGGCCGACGGTGAGTTCGTGGATTTTTTCGGGAATCTGCGGCACCCGGCCGAGCGTAGTCGGAGGGCCGGGAATCCGTTGACAGATACATGTGGCCCCACCATGCTGAGCAGGCGCTGAGCAAGCGCTTATTCGTCCGGGAGAGGGAGACGACGCATGGTCGAGCCGAGGATCTTCACGTCCGCCGACGAGCTGAGCGCGGGGGTCGGCGCACCGCTCGGCCCCAGCGGGTGGCTGGAGGTGGACCAGAAGCGGATCGACCTCTTCGCGGACGCCACCGGCGACCACCAGTGGATCCACGTGGACCCGGAGCGGGCGGCCGCCGGACCCTTCGGCTCCACCATCGCGCACGGCTATCTGACGCTGTCGCTGCTGCCCAGCCTGGTACCGCAGATCATGCGGGTCGAGGGCATGAAGATGGGCATCAACTACGGGGTGAACAAGGTGCGTTTCCCGGCTCCGGTACCGGTCGGGTCGCGACTGCGGGCCACCGCGGTGATCACGGAGGTGACGGAGGCGGGCGGCGGCGTCCAGGTCGCGGCCACCGTCACCGTCGAGTGCGAGGGTGCAGCGAAGCCGGTGTGCGTGGCGGAGTCGGTGTCCCGCTACTACTTCTGAGCTCCGCCGGCGGGGGCGTCCGTCAGGCTGCCGACGGGGCGGGCGCCCACCATGCGGAGCACGAGGTCGGCGTAGAGCGCTCCGACCTCGTCGGGCGTGCGCCGTCCGTCCACGCTGAACCAGCGGGCGACGTCGATGCAGAGCGAGAGCACGGCGAGGGTGGTGCCGGGCAGGTCGGGGACGTCGAACTCCCCGGTGCCCACGCCGTCGGCCAGGATGCGGCGAACGGCGGCGTCGCTCCGGCGGCGCAGCGCCACGATCTCGGCGCGGTGTTCCGGAGCGAGGGCGTCGAGCTCGTACTGGACCACCCGCGCGGTGGTGTGGTGGGCCGCGTGCCACCCCACGAAGGAGCGCACGGCCGCGTCGATCCGCTCGGCCGCGCCGCCCGAGCCGGAGGCGGCCGTCTCCAGGATCTCCAGCGCCTTGTCGTGACCGATCCGGCTGATCCGGTGGAGCAGCTCTTCCTTGGTCTTGTAGTGGATGTACAGCGCGGCCGGGCTCATGCCCGCCCGTCCGGCGATGTCACGTGTGGTGGTCGCGTGGTATCCGCGCTCCGCGAAGGCGTCGACGGCCGCGACGAGCAGCCGCCGGGCCGCGTCGGGGGTGACCTCGGACCACGGCTGATAGCCGCCGGTCTCCGCCGCGCTCTCCATCGCTCGCTCACCCTCTTCGCCGTGTAGGAAAGGAACACCCTACCGGAGGGTGAGCAAGCGCTTAGCGTTCTTGCCGATCGCGGATCACCTTGGCGAGGGTGAAGGCGGAGGTGGTCAGGTACAGCACCCCGACGCCGAGGAAGGCGCGGACCCAGCCGTCCGCGTCCAGCCGGTAGATCCCGATGGCGACCGCCGCGACGGCGATGCCGAAGGAGGCGACGGCCTGACCGTAGTACGCCCCCGTGTTCTGCTGCTTGGCCGGTGTCTCGTTCATGGGTCCAGCATCCGGCGGGGGTGGCCCCGGTCACATCCGCGCGGGTACTCGGGTACGTACTCAAGCGCGCGGGCCGCGGGCAGCGTTCCGTACCCGGGGCTCAGAAGGCGGAGACCCCGGTACGGGCACGGCCGATGAGCAGCTTCTGGATCTGACTGGTGCCCTCGTACAGGGTCATCACCCGGGCGTCGCGCAGCAGCTTCCCGGCCGGGTACTCGTCGATGTAGCCGTATCCGCCGTGCACCTGGAGGGCGTTGCTCGCGGCGCGCACGGCGGCCTCGGAGGCGAAGAGCTTGGCGGTGGAGGACTCCGTGGCGAAGGGCAGGCCCCGGTCGATGAGGTCGGCGACGCGCCAGGTCAGCAGCCGGGCGGCGTCCACGTCGACCGAGATGTCGGCGATCAGCTCCTGGACCAGCTGGTGGTGGGCGATGGGCTTGCCGAACTGCTCGCGCTGGGCGGCGTACGAGACGGCCGCGTCGAGCGCCGCCTGAGCGATGCCGACGCAGCCGGCGGCGACCGACATCCGGCCCTTGGCGAGGGCCGACATGGCGACGGAGAACCCCTTGCCCTCCGGGCCGAGCATCGCGGAGGCGGGCACGCGGACGCCGTCGAGGACGAGTTCGGCGGTGGCCTGGCCGCGCAGGCCGAGCTTGCCGTGGATCTCGCGGCGGGTCAGGCCGGGGCTGTCGGTGGGGACCAGGAAGGCGGAGACCCCGCGGTGGCCGGGCTCGTCGTTGGTACGGGCAAAGAGGAGGACCACATCGGCCCAGGTGCCGTTGGTGATGAACATCTTGCTGCCGCTGAGGAGGTACGCGTCCCCGTCGCGCACGGCGCGGGTGTCGAGGTTGCCCGCGTCGGAGCCGGTGCCGGGTTCGGTCAGGCCGAAGCAGCCGAGCGCGTCGCCGGAGCACAGGCGCGGCAGCCAGGCGCGCTTCTGCTCCTCGGTGCCCCAGGCGGCGATGGTCTTGGCGACGAGGCCCAGGGAGACGGAGACGATGCCGCGCACGGCGGAGTCGCCGCGGCCGAGCTCCTCGGTGACCAGGACGTACGCGAGGTGGTCGCCGCCGGAGCCGCCGTACTCCTCGGGGACGGTCAGGCCGAGGAAGCCGAGGGCGCCGAGCTTCTTCACGATGGCCCGGTCCACGCTCTCCGCGCGGTCCCAGTCGGCGGCGTACGGGACGACCTCGCGCTCGGTGAACGCGCGGGCGAGCCGGCGTACGGCCTCCTGCTCCTCGCTCAGCTCCAGGTTCACCGGGCACCTCCGTGGGTCCGGCGCGGGGTCAACAGCGGGGTTAACTAGCGCCGGTAGTTTATGGCGGGCAGGCCCTACTATGTGGCGCATGGCCAGACCGCGCAAGCCCCTCCTCAGCAGAGACCTCATCGTCGAAGCGGCGGGCACGCTGGTGGACGCCGAAGGGCTGGAGGCCGTGTCGACGCGGCGGCTGGCGGCCGCGCTGGGGGTCAGCGGACCGTCGCTGTACAACCACTTCCGCACCAAGGACGAGATCCTGGAAGCGGTGGCGGACGCGGTGAGCGCCCGGGTCGACTTGTCGATGTTCGACGCGGCCGACGGCCGGGGATGGCGGGCCGCGCTGCACGACTGGGCGCACTCCTACCGCGGCGCCCTGTCCGACCATCCGAACATCGTGCCGGTGCTCGCGCGCGGCCCGGGCCGGCGCCCGGCCGGCCTGCGGGTGGCGGACGCGGTGTTCGGGGCGATGACGGCGGCGGGATGGCCGCCCGCCCAGGCGACCCGGATCGGCGCGCTGATGCGGTACTTCATCCTGGGGTCGGCGGTGGCCTCCTTCGCCAGGGGCTTCGTGGACGACGAGGCGGCGTACGACCCGGCGGACTATCCGCACCTGGGCCGGGCCCACCTGCTGGCGGAGCGCCAGCGCGAGGTGGACGAGGGCGCGTTCGAGACGGGGCTGGCGGCCCTGCTCGACGGACTGGCCCTCCAGTACGCGGCGCTGCCGGAGCCCTGACCCCTGGCGTGACCCGGCCTGACCCGGCCTGCGGCGGCGCCTTGCGGCGATCCCCGGGGCGTCGGCGTTCTAGGGCTGGAAGACGACCAGCGACCGGCCGCCCTTGCCGGCGAGCATCGCGTCGAAGGCGGCCGGAATGCCTTCGAGGGTGATGCGGTCGGTGACCATGGCGCTGAGGTCGAAGCGGCCCGCGCGGACGTGGTCCGCGATCACCGGGAGGTCGCGCGCGGGGTCGCTGTTGCCGTACACGCAGCCCGTGAGGGTGCGGGCGAAGTGGAAGATCTCCAGCGCGTGGAAGGTGACCTGCTGCTCCTTGCCGCCGATGCCGACGACCGTGGTGCGCCCGCCGCGGCGGCTGGACTCCCAGGCCGTACGGATGGTGTCCGCCCGGCCGACGCACTCGACGGCCACGTCCACGCCCTGGCCGGCGGTGAGCGCCCGGATCTCCTTGGCGGTGGTGTCGGAGGCGAGGACGAACGCGGTGGCTCCGGCCGCCCGCGCCAGTTCCTCCTTCGCCGGGGAGACGTCGACGGCAACGATCGGGCCCGCCTGGGCGATCCGGGCAGCCTGGATGGCGGCCAGGCCGACGCCGCCGACGCCGAAGACGGCCACCGACTCGCCGGGGCGGACCTGCGCGCTGTGGTGCACGGCCCCGTAGCCCGTCAGGACGGCGCAGCCGAGGAGGGCGGCCTCGGCCAGCGGGATCCCGGCGGGTGCGGGCAGCACGCAGTTGGCCGCGACGACCGTCTCCTCGGCGAACGCGGCCACGTTCAGCCCGGGATGCAGCTCCGTGCCCTCGGCGTCGTGGGCGTAGACGGCGCCGACCCCGGCGAGGGCCTTGGCGCAGAGCCAGACCTCGCCGATCCGGCAGTGGTGGCACTCCCCGCAGGACGGGGCCCAGTTGAGCACCACCGCGTCGCCGGGAGCGACATGGGTGACGCCCTCGCCGACGGAGAGGACCGTGCCCGCGCCCTCATGGCCGAGGACGGCAGGGACGGGGACCCTCATGGTGCCGTTGGTGAGGGAGAGGTCGGAGTGGCAGACCCCGGCCGCGGCGAGCCGCACCCGGACCTGCCCGGGGCCGGGCTCGGGCAGCACGATCTCCCTTACCTCCAGCGGGGCTCCGACGGCGGGCAGTATCGCGGCGCGGACCATGGTCGTCGTCTCCGTGTTCGCTGGGGTCGTGTGGTGCGGGGTGATGCGGGCCGTACGGTGCGGGGGCCGGGGCGGGACCGGTCAGGCCCGGCGGCCGGTGGCCGGCGGCGGCCGGCGGGTCAGAACTGGAGCGACTTGGTCTGGAGGTACTCCGCCAGACCGTGCGGGCCCAGCTCGCGGCCGACGCCCGACTGCTTGTAGCCGCCGAAGGGCGCGAGCGGGTTGAAGCGGCCGCCGTTGATGTCGACCTGGCCGGTGTCCATACGGCGGGCGAACGCGACGGCGGTCTCCTGGTCCGCCGCCCAGACGGCGCCGCCGAGCCCGTACACCGTGCCGTTGGCGATGCGCAGGGCGTCGTCCTCGTCCTCGTAGCGGAGGATCGAGATCACCGGGCCGAAGATCTCCTCCTGCGCGATGGTCATCTCGGGCGTGACGTCGGCGAACACGGTCGGGGCGATGAAGTACCCGCGTTCGCGCGGCGCGTCGGGGCCGCCCGCGACCAGGCGCGCGCCTTCCTCGATGCCCTTGACGATGTAGCCGCGCACCCGGTCGCGCTGCTTGGCGTTGATGACGGGGCCGATGCGGGTGGCCGCGTCGAGGGGGTCGCCGGCGGGGTACGCGGCGACGGCGGCGGCCGCGAGCGAGACGGCCTCCTCGTACTGGTCCCGGTGGACGAGCATCCGGGTGAGCGCGTTGCAGCTCTGGCCGGTGTTGTTCATGACGTGGCCCACGCCAGTCGCGACGGCCTTGGCCAGGTCGGCCCCGGGCAGGATGACATTGGCCGATTTTCCGCCCAGCTCCAGGGCGACGCGCTTGACCGCGGCGCCCGCGGTGGCGCCGATCTGCCTCCCGACGGCGGTGGAGCCGGTGAAGGAGACGAGGTCGACTCCCTCGTGCGCGGCCAGCGCCTGACCGGCGACCGGGCCGGTACCGGTCACCAGGTTGAAGACACCGGCCGGGATGCCCGCCTCGTGCACGGCCTCGGCGAAGAGCTGTGCGGTCAGCGGGGTGTCCTCGGCGGGCTTGAGGACGAGGGTGCATCCGGCGGCGAGAGCGGGCGCCACCTTTGCAACGACCTGGTGCAGCGGGTAGTTCCAGGGGGTGATGGCCCCGACCACGCCGACCGGTTCCAGCAGCACGGTGGAGTTCCCGAGCCGCTCCTCGAAGCTGTACGAGGCCGCCAGTTCGGCGAAGGAGGCGGCCACGGCGATCGGCGCCCCGGCGTGGACCTTCTCCGAGAAGCCCAGCGGGGAACCGAGCTCGGCGGTGATGGTCTCGGCGATCTCGCTCCTGCGGGCGATCAGCACGTCGCGGAGGGCTCCGATGAAGGCGGCCCGCTCGGCAGGCGGGGTCGCCGCCCAGCCGGGGAAGGCCGCCCGGGCGGCGCGTACGGCCTCGTCCACGTCCTCGGCGGTGCCCGCCGGGACCCCGCCTATGACCTGCTCGTCGGCCGGGTTCACGACCGCGATCCGCTCGCGTCCGGCGGCGGGGCGCCACTCCCCGCCGATGTACATCCCGTCGTGGGCCTTCATCGCATTCCTCCCGAGCACGCGCGAGCGCATTGACCGACCTGGTAGCCGCCGCTCCACCAGCCTACAAACTAGCGTCGGTAGTTTTGGGTGCGCCAGGGGCGGCGGCGGTCAGATGATGCCGAAAACCATCCCTGCCGCGAGGACGACGAGGCAGGTGAGGGCCGCCCATTTCACCGTGAAGCGGGTGTGGTCGCCGAACTCGACCTTGGCCATGCCGACGAGGACGTACACGGCGGGAACCAACGGGCTGGACATGTGCAGGGCCTGGCCGACCAGGGAGGCGCGGGCGATCTCCAGCGGGGAGACGCCGTGCGCGGCACCGGCCTCGGCGAGCACCGGCAGCACGCCGAAGTAGAAGCCGTCGTTGGACATGAAGTAGGTGAGCGGCAGGCTGAGCAGGCCGGTGACCAGGGCCATGTGCGGGCCCATGCCCTCGGGGATGGCGCCGACCAGCCAGTCGGCCATGTGCTTGACCATGCCGGTGCCGCTGAGGACCCCGGTGAAGACGGCGGCGGCGAAGACCATGCCGGCGACGTTCAGGACGTTGTCGGCGTGGGCGGCGATGCGGGCCTTCTGGTCGGGCATGTGGGGGAAGTTGACGGTGAGGGCGAGGGCCGCGCCGAGCAGGAAGAGCACCGGGATGGGCAGCAGCTCCATGATCATCGCGGTGAGCAGGGCGACGGTCAGGCCCGCGTTGAACCAGTACAGGCGGGGGCGGAGGGTGGCGCGCTGCGGGTCGAGCCCCTGGAAGCCCTCCTCCCCCGCGTCCCCTCCGGAGGCCGGCGCTCCGGAGCCGGCCGCGGGCACGGCCGTACCGGCCGGCACCTCGGCGGAGCCGGACCCGGCCGCCGTCCCGGCTGTGGTCCCAACCCCGGCTGCGGTCGCGGCAGTGACCCCAGCCCCGGCTCCGGTCCCGGTCCCCACGGTGACCAGCTCGGGCTCCTCGTCGGCCCCGGACGGGAGGACGAGCGTGCCGACGCGGCGGCGCTCCTTGAGGCCGAGGACGTACGCGAGGACGAACACGCTGAGCAGTCCGACGGCGAGCGCCGGGATCATCGGGACGAAGATGTCGGCGGCGTCGAGCTTGAGCGCGGTGGCGGCCCGGGCCGTGGGGCCGCCCCAGGGCAGGGTGTTCATGACGCCGTTGGCGGTGGCGGCGACGCCCGTCATGACCACCAGGCTCAGGCCGAGCCGCTTGTAGAGCGGGTACATGGCCGAAACGGTGATCATGAAGGTGGTGGAGCCGTCGCCGTCGAGGGAGACGATCGCGGCGAGGACCGCCGTGCCGACCACGACCCGCATGGGGTCGGCCTTGCAGAAGCGCAGGATGCCTTTGACGATCGGGTCGAAGAGTCCGACGTCGATCATCACGCCGAAGTAGACGATGGCGAACATCAGCATGGCGGCGGTCGGCGCGAGTTTGCCGACGCCGTCGATGACGTAGTCGCCGAGGTGGGCGCCCTTTCCGGCGAACACGCAGAACAGCGCGGGGATGAGGACGAGCGCCGCGATGGGCGACATTTTCTTCAGCATGATCAGGACCAGGAAAGTGGCGATCATGGCGAAGCCGAGGAAGGTCAGCATGGAGGGAACGTAGGGGCCGCGTCCTGGCGCCAACAAGACGTCAAGGCGTGAGCAATACGAGCAAAACCCCAGCTCAGGGCAGGGGCGCCAGTTCGACGGGGAATCCGTTGAGCACCGCCGTGCCGGAGAGCGGGTCGAGCCGGGTGCCGTCGAGGAGCTGGTTGACGTTGACGCCGGGCTCCGCGGAGGCCACCGAGAGCCGGGAGCCGGCACGGTCGTGGCCCCAGCCGTGCGGGAGGCTCACGACGCCGCGGCGGACCGCCTCGGTGACCTCGACGGGCACCTCCAGGCTGCCGCCGTCCGCGGTGACCCGGGCCCGGCCGCCGTCGGCGAGACCGAGCCGGCCGGCGTCCTCCGGGTGGACCTGGAGGGTGCAGCGGTTGGAACCTCCGATGAGGGCCGGGACGTTGTGCAACCAACTGTTGTTGGAGCGCAGATGGCGGCGGCCCACGAGCACCAGGGCGGCGGGGCGTTCGGCGAGCGCCGCGCGCAGCCTGGGGAGTTCGGCCGCGATCGGCTCCGGCAGCAGCTCGATCCTGCCGCTGCGCGTTTTCAGCACGCCGGGGAGCCGGGGCCGCAGCGGGCCCAGGTCGATGCCGTGCGGGTGCTGCCCGAGGTCTTCGAGGGTCAGGTCGTACGGTCCGAGGCGGAGCATCATGTCGAGCCGCCGCTCCGGCCCGGTGCGGCCGGACAGCATGCGGGCCCGCAGCCGCGGGTCGTCGCCGAAGAGCGGTGAGTGGGAATCGGCGGCGGCCCGGGCGAGGGTGTCGGCGATGACGCGGTCGTCGACGGCCTCGGGCGGAGCGCCGTGCTGCCCGGACACGGCGAGGATCAGGCGCGCGTGGATCTCACACTCGTCCATCCGCCCTTCCTCCAAGGGGACGGCGGGCGGGGAGTAGCGGGCCTGGTTGCGGACGGCGAAGGCGTTGAAGGCGAAATCGAAGTGGGCGCTCTGCGCGGGCGGCGGCGGGGGCAGGACGACGTGGGCGTGGCGCGCGGTCTCGTTCAGGTACGGGTCCACGCTGACCATGAAGTCCAGGCCGGCGAGGGCGGCGTCGAGCCGCCGTCCGTCGGGGGCGGACAGTACGGGGTTCGCCGCGATCGCGATCAGGGCGCGGATCCGCCCCTCCCCCGGGGTCTCGATCTCCTCGGCCAGGGCGGCGGTGGGGAGTTCGCTCTTGGCCTCGGGGTGGCCGCTGACCCGGCTGTGCCAGCGGCCGAGGGCGAACCCCTTGCCGGGGCCGGCCGGCCGGGGTGCGTGGTCGGTGGCGGAGAGCGGGAAGAGGGCTCCGCCCGGCCGGTCGAGGTTGCCGGTGAGGATGTTCAGTACGTCGACCAGCCAGCTGGTGAGCGTCCCGTACTCGGTGGTGCAGCTGCCGATCCGCCCGTAGACGGCGGCGGTCGGCGCGGCGGCGAGCTCGCGGGCGAGGACGCGGATCTCGGCGGCGCTGAGGTCGCAGGCGGGGGCTACGGCCTCAGGGGTGAAACGGTCGAGGGCGGGGCCGAGTTCCCCGATGCCCTCGGTCCACCGCGCCAGCCGGTCAGGGTCGGTGAGTTTCTCGTCGAGCAGGGTGTGCGCGAGGGCGGCGAGCAGGAGCGCGTCGCTGCCCGGCCGTGGCGCGAGGTGCCGGTCGGCGAGCCGGGCGGTGCGGGTGCGGCGCGGGTCGACCACCACCAGGGTGCCGCCGCGTGCGCGGAGGGCCCGCAGCCGCCCGGGGAAGTCGGGGGCCGTGCACAGGGAGCCGTTGGACTCGACCGGGTTGGCGCCGAGGAGCAGCAGGAAGTCGGTGCGGTCGAGATCGGGCACCGGGATGGCGAAGGGGTCGCCGAAGAGCAGGCCGCTGGAGACGTGCTTGGGCATCTGGTCCAGGGTGCTCGCGGTGAACAGGTTGCGGGTGCCGAGGGCCTTGAGGAGGAGCGGCGGGTAGAGGGCGCCGGCCATGGTGTGGGTGTTCGGGTTGCCCAGGACGACGCCGACGGACTGGGGGCCGTACTCCCGGACCAGGGCGGGGACCGCGGCGGCGACGGCCACGTACGCCTCCTCCCAGGTGGCTTCCCGGAGCCGGCCGGCTCGGCGGACGAGGGGGGTGCGCAGCCAGTCGGGGTCCCCGTCGACGGCGCCGAAGGCGGCGCCCTTGGGGCAGATGAAGCCGCGACTGAAGACGTCGTCGCGGTCGCCCCGGGCTCCGGTGACGGCGGAGCCCTCGATGGCGAGGGTGAGGCCGCAGGTGGCTTCGCAGAGGGGACAGACGCGCAGGGCGGTGCGGGGCATGGGCCCTCCCGGGGAGGCGGACTGCGACACGGGCACGCGGCAGCCCCGAGCATACCGACCGGTAGGCACGGCGGGGAGACCTGACGGGAGGGTCTGCGGGAAAGTCCGGCGGGCCTGCGGAAACTTCGGCGGGTCGGCGGGAACACCGGCGGGTCCGCGGAGACTCTGGCGGGGCGACGGGTCGACGGGTCGACGGAACCTCGGTCAGTCCAGGACGCGCGCCAGGTAGGCGTGCATCATCGCGCGGGTCTCGGCGACGATGTCGGGATCCCCGGCCGGATCGACCCGGAAGGCCAGCTTGGTCAGCGCGTCGGTGGCCTCGACGGCGACGAGGACGGCCCGGGCCAGCGCGGGGTCCGCGACGAGGCCGAGGTGCGCGGTGAGCAGTTCGGTGAGCCGGCAGGCGACCAGGTGGTTGGGGTCCGCGCCGGGGCCCTCGGCCGGGGGCGCGGGCACCCCGAAGTCGATGAGGGCGAAGCCGGGCACGCCCCGCTTCATGACCAGGTACTCGTCCAGTACGGCGTCCACGACGGGCCGCCACTCGGTGGCCGGGAGCTCGGCGAGCCGGCTCTCGATGCCGTCGGCGTAGCGGTCGAGGTTGCGGTGGGCGAGCGCGAGGGCCATGGCCCGCTTGTTCCCGAAGAAGCGGTAGACCGAGCCGATGGGCACTTCGGCGCGCGCCGCGACCGCCCGGGTGCTCAGGTTCTCGTACCCGGTCTCGTCCAGGAGTTCGGCGCAGGCGTCGAGGATCCGGGCGAGCCGGTCGGCGCTGCGCTGCTGGATCGGGGTCCGGCGCAGGGGGTGGGCTGGGGACACGGGGTCCATCATGCCGCTCCCGGCCGCGCGGTTCGGCGGCGGTCTCAATTCAGCAGGAGACCGATCCCCCCGATGGTGTACGTGATCATGAGCGCCAGCAGCGGGAGCTGGCCGGCCACGGCCCTGGCGGGCGGGAAGAGGCGCACGGAACGGTCGTGGGCGGCGATGACTCCCAGTACGTGCCCCGTGACGACGGCGGTGACCTGGAGGGTGGCCAGAGCCCCGGGGCCCAGTGGGGACAAGGGTTCTGGGGCGGTGTCAGTGCCGAGTGCCATGATTACCGTGCGTGGTCCTTCGGTGACGAAAAGGGAGAAGTAATGGGCGATGAGATAGCCGAGCGCGATCGGCACGAGTGAGTGCGCGAAGGCGGTCAGCGGGCCGGGGTGCGGGCCGCAGACGAGGCGGGTGGCCGCCGCGCACAGGCAGTACAGGGCGGCGACGAGGGCGACGGCGCCGAGGAGTCCGAGCGTGGCCGCGGGGGTGCGGCCGAGGGGGGAGGTCTGTATCGAGTTGATCCAGGCGGGGTTGTCGGAGAAGCCGTCGTACGCGGTGGATCCGAGCAGGACGCAGACGGTGGCGACGAGTCCGGGCCGCTCGGGCGTCGCGTCGAGTCCGTGGAAGGGGTTACGGAGGACCAGGCGGCCGTCGTCGCGGCGGCCGAGGGGGGAGAGCCGGGCGAGGAGGGCGGAGTAGGCCTCGAAGGCGTCTCCGTCGGCGAACCAGCGCTCGCCGAAGCGGGCGGCGAGCAGGAGTTGGGCGGCGGCGTAGGCGCCGAGGGCGATCAGGAGGGTGGTGGTGGATGCGGGATCAGGAGAGACGAGTTCGAGCCAGGTGAAGCCGAACAGCCCGACCGCGGCGGGCCATTGGCCGAGCCGGGCGGGCAGGGGGCGGGCCGCGGGGCGCCAGACCCCGGCGAGCAGGCGGTGCAGGGCGCGGAGCGGGCTGAGGAGGCGCCAGACGGGGCCGAGGAGGAGGGAGGCGGGCACGAGACCGACCCAGAGCAGGACGTAGACGGCGCCGGGAGCGGGGTTGCGGGCGGGGTCGTCGGGACCGAGGAGGAGGCAGAGCAGGACGGCGAGCGCGGCCGCGAGGCCCAGCCCGCGCAGGGTGGTGCGGGTGGCAGGCGCGTCTGCCACCCGCTGGAGCCCGGCGGGCAGGGCGAGGCCGGAGCGGTCGCCGCGGAACCGGGAGGTGGACCAGAGCAGGCCCAGGGCGAGGAAGGAGACGAACAGCGCGGCGAAGGCACCCGCGAAGGCGTAGAAGGGAGAGATGGGCAGATCGTGCTGGGACCCGATCCCGTGTGCGAGGGCGGTGAGCGGATCGGCCGGGTGAAGGACCACGCCCTGGCCGATGCCGCCGGCGCCCGCGCCGGGGGCGGGACCCGGCCCGGCCGGGGTCATCGGACGAGGAGCTGGGTCAGGACGAGGCCGGACTCATGGGTCTCGACCTCGAAGAGGCCGGTGCGGTCGGCCGTCAGGGTCAGGGTGGCCTCCTGCCCTGCCGGCAGGGCGAGTTCCTTGTCGTAGCCGTGGACGTGCAGGGTGTCCGCCCGGTCGCTGGTGACGCGGAGCGCCACGCGTTCCCCGCGCCGCAGCTCGGTGCGGCCCGGGGCGGGGGTGACCTTGCCGCCCCGGATCGCGATCGTGACCGTGCGGTCGGCCTGCGGGCTCTCGGCGGACGCGGTCCCGCCCGGTGGGGACGAGGCGGGCGGGGCGGGTGCGTGGGTATGGGCGCCCGCGCCCTGGCCCGGGGGGCCTCCGGTGAGGGGGACGGCGGCCTCGACGGGCTTGCCGGCGACCGCCCAGGCGGTGTGGTCGTCCGCGTAGAGGCGGACGGTCAGGGTGTGCGCGCCCTCGGGCACCTGCGCGGCGGGCAGGTGGAACCAGGGGCCGTACAGCCGGGCCAGCTTGCGTCCGTCCAGCTCCAGGTGGGCGTGGCCCGCGCCCGGGAGGGCGGCGCCGCCGGTGCTGTCGGGGGTGAAGCGGAAGTTTCGCACCGTCAGTTGCAGGTTCCAGCCGTCTTCGGTGTCGGGGCGGGCGCTGACCCGTACCTCCGGCGCGCCCTCGGCCGGGACCTCGCGGAGCCGGTGGCCTGCGCCGTCCTCGGTTTCGAGCAGGGTGCCCACGCTGCCGGAGGCCTGCTCGTGGCTGGTGCCGGGTTTGTGGTGGGTGGTCGCCCTGCCGCCGCAGCCCGTCGCGGCGCCGCCCGCCAGGAGCAGGAGGACGGCGACCAGGGCAGCGGTGCGCAGGGCCCGGCGGGGCCCGTGGGCCGCGCTGGGCGGCGTACCGCAGGCGTCGCACCAGGTACGGCCGCCTGCGGAGTCGACGGGGCCGACGGGGTTGGCGGGGGCAGCGGGGTAGGCGGGGCCAGAGGGACCGGCAAGGCCAGAGGGGGCGGCCGGGCCAACGGATCCGACGGGGCCAACGGGACCGGCAGGGCCGACGGGGTCGGCGGGGTCGGCGGGGTTGGTACGGCCGACGGGACCGGCTGGGTCGGCCGGGCCAGAGGGGTTGGCGGGGTTGTGCGGCAGGTCTTGGGTGGGGTCGGGGGTCATCGGGGGTCTCCCGCGGTGGCTGGGGGTTCGGGGGTGGCGGCCGTGCTCAGCGCCGGGGCGGGGCCGTCCGGGGCGGGGGCGCGGTCACCGTCGGGGTCGCCGCCCGGGCCGGCGGGGCGGGCCGGGGTGCCCGGCCGGGCCGAGGCGATCACGGCCCACAGCACCCAGAGCACGGCGACCAGGCCCCGTATCCAGGCCGGGCCGACGGGGATCCACGGGATCATCAGGACGGCCTTGTCGAAGGCGTCCAGCAGGGTCAGCCCGCCCAGCAGCAGGGTCAGGCGGGCGAGCCACGGGCGGTCGGGGCGCAGGGTCAGGCCGACGCCCGTCCACCACAGACCCGTCAGCAGCAGCGCGAGCGCCGGGACGGGGGTGGCGGTCAGCGGCATCGTGGAGCCCGCCACGTCCAGGACCAGCCCCGCCAGGCCCAGCAGGGACGCGGCCGTGCCCAGCCGGGACCCGCGCAGCCGGCGCCACCACAGCACCCCGCCGACCAGCAGCAGCACCGCCGCGACGGCCGCCGCCAGCTGGGTCTCCACCCGCGCCGCGCCACGCGCGCCGTACCAGTCGCAGCCCGCCGGGAGTTTGCGCGCCTGGACGTTGTAGTCGGCGCAGACCAGCAGCTGGGCGAGCTTCACCGGCTCGCCCACCAGGCGGGCGGAGGCGCCGGACACCGCACCCCGGCGGTCACCGCACTGCGGGACGGTGCCCGGGGTGGAGCCGTCGGGTCCGTCCTGCCAGCAGTTCGCGCGCCCCTGGCCGTCCCACCACACGTCCATGCCGTTGGGACGGGACGCGCCGGACTTGTCCTTGCCCAGCACGTTCCCGGCGTAGCGGTTGTGGTGGGAGGTGTCGGTCTGCTTGCCCCAGTCCTCCTCGCCGCGGATGAAGGCGGGGACGGCGCTGAGGAAGAACCCGGCGCGCCGGTGCCCGTACACCCAGTTGTTCTCGTACAGGTTCCAGTTGCCGCCCGCGGTGATGATGCCGGTGCCCGGCGGCATCGAGATCTGCGGGCAGACCACGCCCTGCTCGTAGCCGCGCTCGATGGGCGGCTTGGCGCAGGTGCCGTCGGCGACGAAGGGGTAGTAGTCCTGGTTGTTGTCGTGGATCAGGTTCCGCTCGAACTTGGCGTGGTTCTGCGGGAGTCCGGGGTGCCCGGGGAAGGCGCTGTCCATCGAGGCGCCGCCCATGTTCTGGTCGAACTCGTTGTCGTGCACCCACACCGAGTCGCCCGCGGTGCCGGAGTAGCCGACCATGTTGTGGTGGCTGCGGCAGCCGGTGATCTCGATGGAGTAGCGCGGGACCTCGTAGCCGCGGCCGTCGTTGATGTTTGAGGCGCTGCCGGGGTAGATGCCGGAGTCGCCGTTGCCGTAGGACTCGCAGTTCTTGTAGAGGCCGTGGTCGCTGGCGAAGGTCAGGAACCCGTACTCGTCGTTCCAGCGGGTCAGCACGTCGTCGATGACGAAGCCGTCGCCGGCGAGCACGTACAGCGAGTTGAAGGTGGTGCGCTGCGCGGTGAAGTTGCGGAAGTAGATGCCGTTGGACTTGTCGGCGCGGATGGCGTTCAGCTTCTGGTACTTGGCGTCGATGACCACGTCCAGCCGGGAGGCTCCGGTGCCCTCGATCTGGAGGTCGGTCTTACCGAGGATGGCCACGAGGTTCTGGTTGTGGCGGCAGGCGAGCTGCTGCTCGTAGCTGAGGATCTGGTAGCCGAGCGCGGAGTTGGGCGCCTTCAGCTCGGCGCACTCCCCGGTCGGCTTGGGGAGCGAGGGCTCCTCCTCGTACAGGCCGGGGAGGATGGCGATGTTCATCGCCGGCCGGTCCACGGCGTCGACGGCCTCCTGGAGGTGCCGGTAGCCGTTCTTCTCGCAGTGTTCGAAGAGGGCGAGGTTGCGCTGCTTCAGCTCCTCGGGGAATCCGGCGATACGGCGCTCGAAGGCGGGCCGGTCGGTCTTGCAGACGACCAGGTCGGGCTCGGCGTCGCGGTGGCGCGGGACCGATCCGGTGCCGTCCGGGAGGGCGACGGGCCGCTCCTCGTGGGCGCTGGCGGGGGGCGCGGCGACGAGCAGGGACAGGAAAGCGAGGAGGGCGGTGAGGGCGGCGAGGAGCGCCGCCGGCACGGCAGGGAACCTGCGGGTCCACGACATGCGCGTGAGAGTAGAGCAATGTTCATCTTTTCGGATCCCCTCTCGCAGCACGAAATACGGCGGAGGCCGGAGCCCGCGCCGGGCGGGCGGTCAGGGACCCCAGGCAGAAGCCCCAGCCGGAGCGACCGACCAGGGCGACCGACCAGAGCAGCCGAGTGGGTCGGCTGACCGAGACGACCGACCGGAGCGACCGACCGGAGCGGCTGGCCGGAGCGGCTGGCCGGAGCGGCTGGCCGGAGCGGCTGGCCGGGGCGCCCGAGTGGGGCAGCCGAGCGGAACGGACGCCCGACGAAGACGACCGAGCGGAGCGACCAACCAGGGCAGCCGAGCGGGCGACCGAGCCGGTCGGCTGACCGAGACGACCGACCGGAGCGGCCAAGCGGAGCGGCTGACCGGGGCGCCCGAGCGGGCAGCCGAGCGGAACGGCCGCCCGGGGCGACCGAGGGGGGCGGCCGAGCGGAACGGCCGCCCGACGAGGACGACCGAGGGGGGCGGTCGAGCGGGACGCCCGACGAGGACGACCGACCGGGTCGACCGAGCGGAGCGACCAAGCGGAGCAGCCGAGCGGGACGGCCGGGCGGGACGGCCGGCGGGACGGCCGGGCGGCGCGACCGAGCGGGACGGCCAAGCCGGACGGCCGGGCGGCGCGACCGAGCGGGACGACCGGGCGGAGCGACCGACGGGGGTGGCCGAGGGGGCGGGGAGGCTGGGCGGCCGGAGGGCCCCGTTGACGGGCGGGGCTGGGAATCCTACTGTCACCCATAGGATTCCTTCGACAGAGCGGGAGCAGCGATGAGCGAGCAGGCCAGGAAGACGGCGGAGGCGCTGGAGTACCTCACCGGCTTCGGCAACGAGCACAGCTCGGAGGCCGTCCCCGGCGCGCTCCCGGTCGGCCGGAACTCCCCCCAGCGCTCCCCCCTCGGCCTCTACGCCGAGCAGCTCAGCGGCAGCGCCTTCACCGAGCCTCGGCGCCACAACCGCCGCTCCTGGCTCTACCGGATCCGCCCGTCGGCCGCGCACCCGCCGTTCACCCGCGTCGACAACGGCGCGCTGCGCTCCGCGCCGTTCACCGAGGCCCCGGCGGACCCGAACCGGCTCCGCTGGAACCCGCTGCCCGACCCGGCCCCCGGCACGGACTTCCTCGCCGGTCTCTGGACCCTCGGCGGCAACGGCGACGCCGCCCAGCGCGCCGGCATGGCGATCCACCTCTACTCCGCCAACGCCTCCATGACCGACCGGGTGTTCAGCGACTCGGACGGCGAGCTGCTGATCGTCCCCGAGCGCGGCGCACTGCTGCTGCGCACCGAGCTCGGCCTGCTCGCCGCGCGCCCCGGCGAGGTCGCCCTGATCCCGCGCGGCGTCCGCTTCCGCGTGGAGCTCCTCGACGAAGACGCCCGCGGGTACGTCTGCGAGAACTACGGCCGCCCCTTCGAGCTGCCCGACCTGGGCCCGATCGGCGCCAACGGCCTCGCCGCCGCGCGGGACTTCCGGGCCCCGGTGGCCGCGTACGAGGACAGCGAGCGCCCGACCGAGGTGGTCAACAAGTTCTGCGGCAACCTCTGGTCCGCGACCTACGACCACTCCCCGCTCGACGTCGTCGCCTGGCACGGCACCCACGCGCCGTACGTGTACGACCTGCGCAAGTTCAACGTCATCGGCTCGATCAGCTACGACCACCCGGACCCGTCGATCTTCACCGTGCTGACCTCGCCCTCCGACACGGCGGGTCTGGCGGGCGTGGACTTCGTGGTCTTCGCCCCGCGCTGGCTCGTCGGCGAGGACACCTTCCGCCCGCCGTACTTCCACCGGAACGTCATGAGCGAGTACATGGGCCTGATCGAGGGCGCCTACGACGCCAAGGCGGAGGGGTTTGTTCCGGGCGGCGGCTCGCTGCACAACATGATGTCGGCGCACGGCCCCGACCGGGAGACCTTCGACAAGGCGAGCGCCGCCGAGCTGAAGCCGCAGAAGATCGACGACGGCCTGGCCTTCATGTTCGA
Source organism: Streptomyces sp. ADI95-16 (assembly GCF_003721495.1). NCBI lineage: Bacteria > Bacillati > Actinomycetota > Actinomycetes > Kitasatosporales > Streptomycetaceae > Streptomyces > Streptomyces sp. ADI95-16. Next base: position 2,207,999 of record NZ_CP033581.1, read on the forward strand.
GACCCGCTGGCCGATCTCCGCCACCGCCCAGGCGGCCGGCGCGGACCACCTGCAGCGCGCGTACGACGACGTCTGGCAGGGTCTGGAGCGCCACTTCCGGGCCTAACATGCGCTGAGCGTGCCGCCGACCCCACCCCGGCCGCCCCGGCCCCACCCCGGCCGCTCCGCCCGCCCCGCCGACGTCCATCCGTACGGAGAACGACCCGTGACCGCCTTCGCCCCCGACTCCCTGGTACTGAACCGGAAGCTGCCGCTCTGGTACCAGGTGTCACAGTCACTGCGCGCCTCGATACTGGGGCGCACCCCGGACGCCTCGCTGCGCCTGCCCACCGAGGAGCAGCTGGCCGAGCACTACGGGGTGAGCGTGCTGACCATGCGGCAGGCGCTCAAGGAGCTGGAGGGCGAGGGGCTGATCAGCCGCCACCGGCGGCGCGGCACGTTCATCGAACCGGGAGCGATGCGCGGCGCTCCCGTCCGGCTGCTGGGTTCGGTCGACGCGATCGTCGCCCAGCAGTCGGGCGACCGGACGACGGTCCTCGGCCAGGAGACGACGGCGGTGTCCGGGGAGCTGCTGGAGCACTTCCCGGACACGCCCGAGGTGGTCACGTACCGGCGGCTGCGCCACGACAGCGAGAGCGGCGAGCCGACCAACTGGGCGGAGAACGCGGTGCGCCCGGAGCTGGCGGGGGCCATCGATCTGGCCGATCTGGCGCGCTGGCCGATGACCAAGGTGATTCGGGACATCGTGGGCGTGAAGATCAGCCGGATCACCGACACCGTCGAGGCGCGGCTCGCCGACCCGGTGACGGCCGAGCTGCTCCAGGTGCCGCTGCTCAGCCCGATCCTGCACTACACGGGCGTGACGTACGACGAGGGCGGCCGGGTGGTGGACGTGGCGCGGATCCGGTACCGCGGCGACCGGTTCTCCTTCACGGTGACGGTCGACGCGCACTGACCCGACGGTCGACGCGCACTGACCGCACGACCGGACGGCCCGACGACCGGACGGCGCGACGGCCGGCCGGGCAGTCGGACGGCCGGAGGTCAGGCCTTCTCGTCCTCGTCCGTGCGGCGCTCGCCCTCCGCCTGCGAGGGCGTCGTCCGCATCGTCGCCGGGTGCCGTTGCGTCTTCTGGCTCTCGTCCATGTCCTCGTCGAGCCGCTCGCCCTCGGCCTGGGACGGAGTGGTGTATTCGTCGTACTGACTCATGGCCGTCTCCTCACGCGTACCGGGGCATACCCCTCTCTATGGAGCGTAACGCTTCGGCCTGGACAGGGCCCGGCCGCCGGGACCCGTCGCTACCATCGGCCGGGTGAGCGCTGACCCCACTCCGCCGAACCTGCCGCTGGACGACCTGATGCCGTGGTCCGTGGGCGCGCTGCGCCTGGGCCGGGACTGGGTGGCGGCGCCCGATCCGGCGATGCTGCGGGCCCGCTGGTCGGCCCTGACCGGCGCGGCGGGCCCCGACCGGGACCGGCTGTTCCGCCCCACGAGGACCCGTACGCCGACCGCCGGCGCCGCCGCGCTGCCCGGCCGGCGGGCCGGCTCCACGGCCCGGTTCGCCGACTCCCCCGGCGCGTTCCCCGAACCCGTACGGGTGCTGCGCGAGCCCTTCGACGAGCAGTGGCTGCTCCCCGACCAGCGGCTCATCGACCTGGCCCGCCCCGAGCTGTGGCGGGTCCGGGACGAGCACCAGTTGTTCGCCGTCGAGACCCCGGAGCTGCTGGTCACCGCGCATCTCCCGGCGGGCCGGCCCGGCCGGATCCGCCCCCTGCACCGGCGCCCCGGCGGCGCCGAGCCCAATCTCGCGCCCGGCCTGCTGCCGCTGCTCGGCGAGCGGTACGGGGGCTGGGCCACCCCGGAGGACGTGCTGTGCTGGATCCTCGCCGCGGGCCGCCCCGGGCCGCGCGGGTACGAGGTGCCGCTCGCGGCCGATCCCGAGCGCTGGCGGGCGGGCCTGGAGCTGGGGCACCGCCTGCTCACCGTCCAGTTGCGCGGGGCGCGCGGCGGCGAGCCGCCCCGGCTGCCCGGCGGCCGCAGGCCCTACGTCCGCTCCGCGCTGCCGGCCTGGCCGCGCGAGCTCGCGTACGACCCGCAGACGCAGACGCTGAGCCTGGGGAGCGGGGCCGTCTCCCCCGTCCCGGTCGGCGCCTGGGAGTACGAGGCGAACGGGGCCCGGGTGCTGGAGGCCTGGTTCGCCGCCCGGCAGGCGCACCGCGCGCCCGATGCCGACGGGCTGGAGGCGCTGGGGCCCGCCGAGTGGCCGCAGGCCTGGACCTCGGAGCTGCTGGCGCTGGTCACGACCCTGGCCCTGCTGGCCGATCTGGCGCCGGAGCGGGCGGCGTTCGAGGCCGGTCCGACGCTGACCGCCGAGGCGCTGGGGGCCGCCGGGGTGCTGCCGGCGCCGCGCTGGGCCCGGCGGCCGGCGTCGGTCCTGGACCATCAGGAGGAGGGCCCGGGCGGCCAGTTCGTACTGCTGTGACCCCCGGCTAGGGCGTGTGCGCCGGCTGCTCCCACGCCCCGAGCAGCCGGGAGACCGAGCGGTCGAACACGGCGTCCATGTCCGCCTCCGCCTCCGCCACCGGGTGTCCGCCGGTGAGCGCGGCCGTCAGCAGCGGGTACTCCCCCGTCGCCAGCCGAGAGCCCAGCCAGGCCGTCCGTACGCCCTGTTCGGCGGCCTCGCTCCAGGGCAGGGACCGGGTCCGCTCGGCCAGGGCCAGTTCGGCGGCGACGAAGGTCGCGACCGAGCCGTTGACGGCGGCGACGAGCTCCAGCTTCTCGCCGCCCGGGACGCCGAGGGGCGCCAGGCAGGCCAGGCAGTGCTCCAGGTAGCGCAGGGCGTTGGGGCCGAACCCGTACACCGGACTGAGCAGCCGGGGCAGCCAGGGGTGCCGGTGCATCAGCTCGCGCGTGCGGTGGGCGAGGGCCAGCAGATCGGCCCGCCAGTCGCCGCTGGGCGGGGTGAACTCGTACTCCCCGCTGACCGCGTCGACCATCAGCTCGTACAGGTCCTCCTTGCGCGGCACGTAGTTGTACAGGGACATCGTCCCGGCCCCGATCCCGGTCGCCACGCGACGCATGGAGACGGCCTCGATCCCCTCGGCGTCGGCGATCCGCACCGCCTCGGCCGCGATCGAGTCGCGGCTGTGCGCGGGGCGGGGGCCGCGGCCCGCGCGCTGCGGGCGGGCCCAGATCACTTCGGGTTCAGCGGAGCGGCCGCTGGGTGTCATCGCTCATCACCTCGTCCATCGCCACCATCCTAGTTACGTACACCGTACGGAGTCAGGTAGGGTTCCGCACATGACAACTACGTACGCTGTACTTAGCGAGGGTCTGGAGAAGAACTACGGGGAGGTCCACGCCCTGCGCGGGCTGGATCTCGCGGTGCCGGAGGGCACGGTCTGCGGTCTCCTCGGCCCGAACGGCGCGGGCAAGACCACCGCCGTACGGATCCTCACCACCCTCACCGGGCCCACCGCCGGCCGCGCCCGCGTGGCCGGCCACGACGTCACCCGCGAGCCCGCCGCCGTACGCCGGGCCATCGGGGTCACCGGCCAGTACGCCTCCGTGGACGGCGACCTGACCGGCCGGGAGAACCTGCGGCTCTTCGCCCGGCTCGCCGGACTGCGCGGGCGCGCCGGGCGGGCCCGCGCCGAGGAGCTCCTGGAGCGCTTCGGGCTGACCGAGGTCGCGGGGCGGGTGACCTCCACCTGGTCGGGCGGGACCCGGCGGCGCCTGGACCTGGCCGCCGGGCTCCTCACCCGCCCCCGGGTGCTGTTCCTCGACGAGCCGACCACCGGCCTCGATCCGGCGGCGCGCGAGCAGATCTGGGCGGCGGTACGGACGCTGGCCGACGAGGGCGCCACCGTACTGCTCACGACCCAGTACCTGGAGGAGGCCGACCGGCTCGCCGACGACATCGTGGTCATCGACGGGGGCCGGGCGATCGCCACCGGGACCCCGGCCGGCCTCAAGGCCCGGATCGGCTCCCGCGCCGAGGTCACGGTCGACGCCGCCGAGGCCCTCCCGCGCGCGGCCGCCGTGCTCGACCGGCTGACGGGCGGCCGGCCCGCGCTGGACGAGGAGCGGCGCACGGTCGGCGTCACCGTCTCCGACGCCGGACTCACCCTGCCCGGCATCGTCCGCGCGCTCGACGCCGCCGGGGTCCCGGTGACCGACGCGAGCCTGCGGCAGCCCACCCTCGACGAGGTGTTCCTGCGCCTCACCGGAACGGCCCCGGCCGCGACCCAGGCCGCACCCGCCACGCCGACCGCACCCGCCACACCGGCCACGCCGGCCACGCCGGCCACGCGCAAGGAGCACGCCGCATGAGCACCCTGCTGTCGGACGGCGGCGCCGTCCTCACCCGCCAGCTGCAGAAGGCCCGGCACGCCCCGGCGCTGCTGGTCCTCACCCAGACGATGCCGATCACCATGCTGCTGTTCTTCGGGTACGTGTTCGGCTCCGCGCTCGCCATGCCGGGCGCGGAGTACCGCGAGTTCCTGGTGCCCGGGCTGCTCGCCGCGACCGCCGCGGGCGGGCTGATGACCGGCATGTTCACCGCCGCGCAGGACGCGCACCGCGGGGTGACGGACCGGTTCCGGACGCTGCCGATGAGCCGGGCCGCGGTGCCGCTCGGGCAGACCGCGGCCGATCTGCTGACCACGGCGGCCGGCACCGTCCCGCTGATGCTGGTGGGCCTGGCGATGGGCTGGCGCGTCGAGAACGGGTGGGCGGGCGCGCTCGGCGCCTTCGGCGTGCTGCTGCTCTTCCGGTTCGCGATGGCCTGGGTCGGGACGTACCTGGGCCTGATCAGCGCGAGCGAGGAGGCGGCCGGGCAGCTCGGCAGCGCGACGTTCGTACTGCCGCTGCTGTCCAGCGCGTACCTCCCGACCGCGGGGATGCCGTCGTGGCTGCGGGCGGTCGCCGAGTGGAACCCCATCAGCGCCGTCGCGACGGCGGTACGGGAGCTCTGCGGGAACGCGGGCGCCGAGGCGGCGGCGGGCGCGGCCTGGCCGGCGGCGCATCCGGTGGCCGGGTCGGTCGCCTGGTCGCTGGCCCTGCTGCTGGTGTTCGTCCCGCTGGCCACGCGCCGCTTCGCGCGCGGCCGGGGCTAGGGCCTGCCTTTCGGATCATGCCGGGCTCGCCGCGCGAGGCGCCTCGGGCGCGGTGGCGGGTTTCGGGGCCCCGCCTGGTGACAGGGCGGGGTCCGAGCAGGTAGGGAGGCTGTCATGATCCCTGACACGCACCCCGCAGAGCCGCTGCCCCTCGACGGAGTCACCGTCATCGCCGTCGAACAGGCCGTCTCGGCCCCCTTCGCCACCCGCCAGCTCGCCGACCTCGGGGCCCGGGTCGTCAAGGTCGAGCGCCCCGACGGCGGCGACTTCGCCCGCGGCTACGACACCGCCGCGCACGGCCTCGCCTCGCACTTCGTGTGGTGCAACCGCGGCAAGGAGTCGATCGCCCTCGACCTGAAGGACCCGCGCGGCCTCGCGGTCCTGCACGGGCTGCTCGACGGCGCGGACGTGTTCGTGCAGAACCTCGCGCAGGGCGCCGCCGCCCGCCTCGGGCTGGACTCGGCGGTGCTGTGCGCCCGTTACCCGAGGCTGGTCGCCGTCGACATCTCCGGGTACGGCGCCGAGGGCCCGTACGCCCACAAGCGCGCCTACGACATGCTCGTGCAGTGCGAGGCGGGGCTGGTCTCGGTGACCGGCACCCCGGAGCAGCCCGTCAAGGCGGGGATCCCGGCCGCCGACATCGCGGCGGCCATGTACGCCTTTTCGGGGGTGCTCGCCGCCCTGCTGCGGCGCGGGGTCACCGGGCGCGGCGGCCGCGTGGAGGTGTCGATGCTGGACGCGCTCGCCGAGTGGATGGGGCACCCGCTGCACCACACGATGCACGGCGGGGAGCAGCCCGTGCGCACGGGCCTCGCGCACGCCGTCATCGCCCCGTACGACGCCTACCCGACGGCGGACGGGGACCGGGTGCTGCTGTCGGTGCAGAACGACCGGGAGTGGCGGCGCCTCGCCGAACAGGTGCTGGAGCGGCCGGAGTTGGCGCTGGATCCGGCGTACGCGACGAACGCGGCGCGCACCCGGGGCCGGAAGGAGACCGACGCGGTGGTGGCCGGGGCGCTGGGCCGGCTGGACGCGGACGAGGCGGTGGCGCGGCTGGAGGCGGCGGGGATCGCCTGCGCGCGGCTGAACTCGGTGGCCCGGCTGGCGGAGCATCCGCAGCTGACGGCCCGGGACCGCTGGCGGGAGGTGGGTTCACCGGCCGGACCGCTGCGCGCGCTGCTGCCGCCGATCGGGCTGCCGGGCGGCGCGGAGCCGGTCATGGGCGCCGTGCCCGCGCTCGGCGAGCACACGGAGGCCCTGCTGCGCGCCCTGGGGATGACGGGCGCGCAGATCACAGCACTGCGCCGGGACGGTGTGGTCGCCTGAGGCCGGGGATACCCCAGGGTGCGCGAACGAGGGGCCGGGTGCGGGCGTAGCCGGCGAACCGGCAGCCCTGCGGGGGCAGTTACGAGCGGCGGCTGCCGAAGAGCGTGCGCCGCAGCCGGCGCAGCGGCGCGAAGAGCGCGACCCGCGCGCTCCGGCTCCGCAGCACGTGCGTGTGGTCGCGGGATGTGAGCTCGCGCATCAGCAGGGTCGCCTCGGCCGCCTCGTGGTGCGGGACGGCGGGGCCGCCCAGCACGGCGAGATGGCGGTCGAGGCGCGAGCTGGTCGCGCTGCTGCCGCAGGTGATGGCAGGCACGCGAGGCGGCCTACTGCGCATTGCTATCTGTTCCATGTCTCTCCCCACCCGTACGAGGGCACCCGGCCCGGGCAGGTTAACCCTATCGCCCCCGCGTCGCGCCCGGGTATCCCGGTGGTGTGAATTACCCCTGCTTATACGGGGAGTTGACGATTACTCAGTGGAGTCATTCGTTACTCTCCGCACAAATCGGGCCCTCTGGGGACGGGTGCGGCGAACCGCGCCGTCCTGGGGGCCGAAAAGCCCGCTCTGCGCTAACTTGGAGTGATCGCCCGGTGGCACACATGGGGGTCTCGCGTGACGGAAGACATGGCTGGCGGCGGGCGTGTCATCGCCGGCCGGTACCGGTTGCTGGGCCCGCTGGGCCGCGGCGGCATGGGCATCGTGTGGCGGGCCCGGGACGAGGTCCTGGGCCGGGAGGTCGCCGTCAAGGAGGTCCGGGCGCCCGCCGGACTGGATCAGGCCGAGGTGGCCCGGATGTACCGGCGCCTGGAACGCGAGGCCTGGGCGGCCGCCCGGGTCTCGCACCGCGGTGTGGTCACGGTCTACGACGTGGCGACCGAGGACGGCCGGCCCTGGATCGTGATGGAGCTGGTGCGCGGGCTCTCGCTGGCCGACGTGCTGGAGGCCGAGGGGCCGCTCACCCCACAGCGCGCCGCGCACTTCGGGGAGCAGGTGCTGGCGGCGCTGCGCTCGGCGCACGAGGCGGGGGTGCTGCACCGGGACGTCAAGCCCGCCAACGTCCTGGTGGCCAATGACGGACGGGTGGTGCTCAGCGATTTCGGGATCGCGAGCCTGGAGGGCTCCTCGGCGATCACGATGACCGGCGAGGTGATCGGCTCCCCCGAATTCACGGCGCCGGAGCGGGCGTTGGGACGCGATCCGGGTCCCGAGTCGGACCTGTGGTCGCTCGGGGTGATGCTGTACCAGGCCGTGGAGGGGGTGTCCCCCTTCCGGCAGGACACCCCGCTGTCCACGCTGCGCGCGGTGGTGGACGAGGAATTGCCGCCGCCGCGCCGCGCCGGGCCGCTGGAGCCCGTACTGGAGGGGCTGCTGCGCAAGGACCCGGCCGAGCGGTTGTCCGCGGCGGAGGCGTCCCGGATGCTGCGGATCATCGGCGCGGGCGGGGACGTACGGACCCTGGGCGGGGCGGCGTCCGGTCCGGACTCGCCGACCGCCGTCGCCCGCCACCCGCAGGGCCGGGACCCGTACGGGACGCCGCGCGGCGCGGTTCACGGCGGGCCCACGGAACCGGTGCCCGCGCCCCCGTTCCCCCCGCCGCCCGCCGCCGGGCCGCGGGGCCAGGGGCGGGCCGGGGTGCTGCTGACCGTCGGGATCGTGGTGCTGCTGCTGGTACTGGCGCTGCTGGGGTGGCTGCTGTTCAGCGGCCGCGACGGCGGGGGCGCCGGCTCGACGGACGGGGCCGGCAGCCCGCGGTCCGCCCCGGAGAGCCCCTCGCAGTCCCCGTCGGACACCGCGTCCGACGCGCCGTCGGAGTCGGCGTCCGCGTCGGCGTCGGCCTCCGCGTCCGAGAGCGGGTCCGCGCAGCAGGTCGCGCTGTACGTCCACACCGTGCGCGACGGCTACCGCGGCGGCTGCCCGCCGCCCGCCGCGCAGGCGCCGGCCTTCGCGGCCACCATCGAGGTCACCCGGCTCCCGGTCGTGCTGGAGTACCGCTGGGCGGCGCGCTCCGGGGGCGCCTCCGGGCCGGGCTGGCAGTCCGTCACCTTCGAGGAGGGCGGGCCCAGGAGCCGGCAGCTGGAGCACACCGAGCCGGCCCACCACACCGGCGGCACCTTCGAGGACGCGGTCCGGCTGGAGGTACGGGCGCCCGAGCGGGCGGTGTCGGACTGGCTGGAGTTCTCCGTGACGTGCGAGGAGGAGACCCCGACGGGCGGGGCCTCCTCCCCCGGCGCGAGCGGTTCACCGGAGCCGAGCCCGTCCGGCGGCGGGGCGTCGAGCCCGGACCCGGAGACCAGCCCGTAGCCCAGCGCGTAGGCCGACCCGTAGTCCGACCCGCCCGGACCGGCGCGTGAGCTGATGCGCTGAGGGCCCGGCCCGTGCCGGACGCTGTTGGTCAATTCGGTCCTTGCTGTGCCCCGTCGAGCGTCAGCTCGGCGGGGCACAGTGCTGCGAAGTGGCTGGTGCGGGTGGGGGCTCGTGGTGTGTCGGTGAGGTGGGCGTCGATGCGGGCGAGGTTGATCGCAGCCGCGGTGAGTTGGTGCTGGAGGCTGGTCTTGGTCAGGCCCCGGTAGCGTGATCTGCGCAGGCCGCAGCGTCCTACGGCTTGGGAGATGGTTCCTTCGACGCCGGCGCGGATCTTGTAACGCTCTTTCCAGGCGTCGGTCTGTTGCTCGGCTCGCACGGTGCGGATGGTGTCGTGTTCGGCCTGCTGCTGTCGCAGCATGAGTTCCCTGCGGCGGCCGGTGGCCGAGCTGACACATGAGCGCAGGTCGGGGCAGTTTCCGCAGCGGCTGGCGGGGAACCGCACACGGATGACCGGCAGACCCTTGGAATCGGTGCGGGGATACCAGTCCGTGGCGGTGACCCCGCTGGGGCAGGACACATGCCGACGTTCCCAGTCGATGGTGAACGCGTCCAGCCCGAAGGCGCCCTTGGCCTGGGACGAAGTGTTGCCGGCCAGCGGCCCGTGCAGTGCGATGCCGTGCCCGGTGCGGGCGGCAAGGATGTGGGCGGCGGTGGGATACCCGGCATCCACCCAGTGCTCGGCGGGCAGGCAGCCCCGTGCGGCGAGGGACGTGTGGATCTCCTCGTTCATCGCGCTGTCCGCGACCGTGGCCACGGTGGTTGCCACGTTGGTGACCAGGTTCGGGGCGTCCTCGCCGCAGGACTCGGTGAGGTGGACCTTGTATCCGTCCCACAGGGTGTCCCGTTTGATCCCGGTGCGGGCGTCGGGGTCATAGGGAGTGAGCAGGCGCATCGAGGCCGACGCCCGGTCTTTTGGGCCCCGGCGCATCACCTCGCCGTCCACCTGGTGGAAGTGCTGGACCCAGACCTGACGCAGCGTCTCCACCTCCGCGAGCGCGCGCAGGGCCGGCGGGGCATCGGTGGCGAAGACCGCTGCCAGCAGGCGCGTCCCGTCCCGGCCGATCCGTGAGCCCACCGCGTCGCGTTTGGCGTGGGCCTTGGGGAACCGGGAGTCCTCGGCCCTCGTGGCGTAATGCTTGAACCAGTCCGGCTCCGCGATGCCCGCCAGCCAGTCACCAGCGGCCCGGGCGAGCGCGTTCAGCGCCGAGCGCAGGGTCTCGGCCACCATCTCCAGCCAGGACAGCTCGCGCGCCGACGAGAGCACATGCGTGGCATCGGTGCGGGCCCGGCCCGCCGTCTTGAGCAGGCCCTTCTCCCGGGCCGCACTCAGGACGCCGTCCAGCACCCGCCGCCCGGCATCCACCTCCACCAGCCGGTCCCGGAACTCCGACAGCACCGAGAAGTCAAACCCCGGATCGTCCAGCTCCAGGCCGAGGGCGTACTTGAAGTCGATCCGCGCCCGCACCGCCTCTGCGGCCTGCCGGTCGGTCAGCCCCTCGACGAACTGCAGCACCAAAACCAGCGCGAGTCGCCCAGGCGACCAGGCGGGCCTGCCCCGGGCCGCGAACAGGTCCGCGAATCCCTCGTCCGTGAACAGCGGCCCCAGCTCGTCCCTGACCCGGATCGCAAGACTCCCCTTCGGGAACGCAGCCCCCGCCACCCGCACCGTCTCCGCCGGAATCTTCCCCGAATCCTTCGGCTGCATCGACACCCGCACCCACCCCAAATAACAACGTCGGCCTTCAAGACCACAACCGGGTCTTGAAGGCCGACGTCACGCGAAGGGCCGAATTAACCAACAGCGTCCGGTGCCCCGGACCGGCCCCCCTCGGCGCGCGTCAGGCCGCGCTGGTGAACACCGGCAGGTAGCCGCCGGACTGCCCGGCCGCGGTCGGGTGGTAGGACTCCCCGATGTTGAGCCAGTTGACGCTGTGCAGCCACGCGCTGCCGGAGCAGATCTCGTGACCGGTGAAGGCGCCGGCGACCGAGGCGAAGGTGAAGCCGTGGTCGGCGGCGCGTTTGGCGATGGCGGCGTTGAGGTAGTCGGCGGCTCCGTTGATGGCGGAGCGTTCGCCCTCGGTCAGGCCGGTGACGCAGGTGCCGTTCAGCTTGTAGAAGCGGGGATAGCCGATGACGACGACCCGGGCGCCGGGCGCGCGGCCGTGGATGGCGTCGTAGACCTGGTCGAGCTTGCCGGGGAGGGTGGAGTCCACGTAGCCCTTGGCCTGGTTGACGCGGCCCACGCAGGTGGATTCGGACTGGAGCACGCACGTCGTCATGACGTCGGAGAATCCGGCGTCGTTGCCGCCGATGGTGATGCTGACCAGGTCGGTGCCGGAGTTCAGCGGGCCGAGCTGCCCGGAGAGGACGTCACCCGTACGGGCGCCCGAGCAGGCGGTGAAGGAGAAGCTCTGCGGGGAGTGCGCGGCGGCCCACAGGGCCGGGTAGGCGCGGCTGGTGCGCTTGCAGTCGCCGCTCCCGCTGTCGTAGTTGCCGGCGCCGACGCCGGAGGAGTAGGAGTCACCGAGGGCGACGTAGCCGAAGTCGGCCTGGGCGGCGGAGGCCTGGCCGGCACCGAACAGGGCGGCGGAGGCGGCGAGTAACAGGGAGGAGGTCAGGGCAGCGAGGCGCGGCATGTTCAAGCTCATGTGTGCGGCTCCTTGTGGGGGTTACTCCTGAGTCCGTGGTACAAGCAGCCGCGCTTGGCCGGAAGTGTTCATGCCAAGAATATTCGGGGTGGAGTTGTGGCCGGAATCTTCACTCCGACGGTGTTTCAAGAGGGAACTTGGGCACCCGATCCAGCGAAACACGGGTGCATGAGGACAGTTCGTGCCGGATCATGGGCGCCATGTCAGCCACCGCGGACGACCCGCACCACGCGCTGCCGATCCGGCTCAACGTCGATGACAGCGATTCGCCCTCGGATGTCGTCGACGCGCTGTTCCTCGGCCGGTTCGCGTCCGGCGAGCAGCCGTACTCGCGCAGCGTGACGATCGAGCGGGTGAAACCGGAAGCGACCCTGCTGCCGCCCGACGCCACCGTGCTGCGCTCGGCGCGCGACAGCGACCGCAGCGCCACGCTCGCCGAGGGCGAGGGCTGGACCATGCTGGTCTCGCGCTGGAGCCGCGGCGCGGACGTCACGGTGACGGCGGTCAGCGACGAACTCGCCTCCGGAGTGCTCGGCCAGGCCACGGACGGGGTGCAGGACGAGCCCGAACCGCAGCCGGAGAACGTCACGATGGGCTTCTGGTACGTCTCCCCGCGCCGCGGCCCGTACCGGACGACCCGCCAGATCGCGGCCGGGACCTGGGCGGAGGTGCGGCCCAACTACACCGCGCCGGTGGCCGGGGCGATGGACCGGCTGATGAAGGTCACCCCGGACGACATCGCGGGCCGGCTGCTGTTGCTGCACGGGCCGCCGGGGACGGGGAAGACCTCCGCCCTGCGCACGCTGGCCCGGTCGTGGCGGGACTGGTGCCAGGTGGACTGCGTACTGGACCCGGAACGGCTCTTCAACGACGTCGGCTACCTGATGGACATCGCGATCGGCGAGGACGAGGGCACCGCCAAGGGGCGCTGGCGGCTGCTGCTGCTGGAGGACTGCGACGAGCTGATCCGCGGCGAGGCCCGGCACACCGCCGGGCAGGCGCTGTCCCGGCTGCTCAACCTGACGGACGGACTCCTGGGGCAGGGCCGCAACGTCCTGGTCGGGGTCACGACCAACGAGGACCTGGAGCGGCTCCACCCGGCGGTGGTCCGGCCCGGCCGCTGCCTGGCCCGGATCGAGGTGGGCCGGCTGACGCACGACGAGGCGGTGGACTGGCTCGGCACCGACGAGGGCGTCTCCCGCGAGGGCGCCACCCTGGCCGAACTGTTCGCGCTGCGGCGCGGTACGGGGCCCGCGGCCCTGCTGCCGCCGCAGGGTCAGCCGAGCGAGGCGGGGCTGTACTTGTAGGGGGCGCGGGGAACGGCGGGGGGTGCCGTCCCGCGGGTCCCGCCGGGCACGCCGGGCACGCCGACGACAATGGGCCACGGCCGAAGGCCCCGTCCGGCCCCGCGCGCCACCGCGTACCGCCCCGCACCGCCGAACCTGGAGAGTCCACCGTGCCCGAACCGGCGCAGCAGAACCCGTACCCCGACAGCCACGTCCTCGGCGAAGGCCCCGAACCGCACCCGCAGCTCCGGCCGGTGCTGCCCCTGCTGGGGCGCTGGCACGGCCGCGGGCGCGGCGAGTACCCGACCCTGGAGCAGGGCTTCCGGTACGAGCAGGAGATCACCTTCAGCCACGACGGCAGGCCGTTCCTGCGCTACGAGTCGCGCGCGTGGCTGATCGACGAGTCGGGCACCGTCCTGCGCCCGTCGGGCCGGGAGTCCGGGTGGTGGCGGATCATGCCCGACGCCTCCGTGGAGGTCACCCTCGCCCACCCCACCGGCATCGTGGAGACGTACGTCGGCCGGGTGTCCGGTACGGAGATCGAGATCGCGACGGACAACGTGGCGCGCACGCCCCGCGCCAAGGAGGTCACCGGCATGCGGCGCCGGTACACCGTCCGCGACGGGGAGCTGACGATCACCCAGGACATGGCGGCGATGGGACTGCCCATGACCCACCACCTCAGGGCGGAACTGCGCCGGCACGGGGACTGACCCGGGGGCGGGGGGCTGCTTCCCGCTTCCTGCTTCCTACTTCCCGCCTCCCGCCTCCCGCCTCCCGCTTTCTACTTCCCGTACCGCGCCCGCAGGCCGTCGAGGGCGGCCGCCGTGGCCTCCTCGAAGCTGAGCCCCAGCCGCCGCGCCCGCTCCGCGTAGGCCTGCGCGGCGGCGGCCGCCTCCCGGGCGGCGGAGTCGCCCGCCGCAGCGACGAAGGTGCCGTTGCGCCCGCGCGTCTCGATCACCCCGTCGCCCTCCAGGGCCCGGTACGCCTTGGCGACCGTGTTCGCCGCAAGGCCCAGTTCCTCCGCGAGCCCGCGTACCGTCGGGAGCTTGTACCCCACCGGCAGCCGCCCCGCCCGCGCCGCCTCCGCGATCTGTGTGCGCAGCTGCTCGTACGGGGCGGCGGCGCCCGCCGAGCCGTCCATCCGGATGTTCAGGTTCGTCGAGGTCACGCCCCCGATTCTCCCCCATCGGCCACGGCCGCCGCGAAATTCGGCGGCGCTCGGGCGCCGCCCGGCCTACGGTCGGTCGCATGACCGCATCCCACACCATCGCCGTCACCCTTACGAAGGCCGGCCGCACCAAGATCCGCTACCCGGCCGAGCTGCTCACCGACACCGGCGACCGGGTCACGGTCCGCGCGCCCTGGGCGGCCGAGGGCGTACGGGACTTCGGCTTCGTGCGCTTCGAGCCGGGCGACGTGTTCACCGAGCACTTCTGGCGGAGCCGCTGGTACGCGATCAAGGAGGTCCGCACCGCCGGGGGCGTCCTCAAGGGCTGGTACTGCGACATCACCCGCCCGACGGTGGTGGCCGAGGGCGGGATCCTCGTGGAGGACCTGGACCTCGACCTCTGGGTCTCGGCGGGCGGCGCGACCGTGATCCGTCTCGACGAGGACGAGTTCGCGGCGAGCGGCCTCCCGGAAACCGACCCGGCGGCCGCGGCAGCGGCCCTGGCCGCCCTCATCGCCCTCGACGAACAGGCCCGCACCCCCGCCGGCCTCCCCGCGCTCCTCGCCTGACCGGCGGCGCCCGGAGCCAGGACATGCGCGGGGCCCGGGGCGCCCTTACGGTGAAGGGGCAATGTGCCGGTGCGTTGTGCGCGCCGGCTCCGTATCCGCACCGTAAGGCGGTCCGCGCATGGCCACTGCCTCTGACGCACCTGTCCTTGAGACGCTCGCCGCGATGACCCTGGACTCCATCGAGCACTGCACCATGGACCGGGAGACGCTGATCATCACCCGCATCGCCGCGCTCGTCGCGATGGACGCACCGGCGATCTCGTACCTGGCCCACATGGATCCCGCGATCAAGGCCGACATGACGGTGGAGAAACTGCAGGACGTGCTGGTCGCGATCGCTCCGGTCGTGGGCACCGCCCGCGTCATGTCCGCCGCGGGCCACATCGCCCAGGCGTTCGGCGTCGCGATCGCCATGGCCGAATCCGAGGCCGAAGCCATGGCCGAAGCCGGCTCCCGGAGCCGGGAAGGTTCCTGAGCGGCTCCGCTCCACTGACAACCCCGTTGGCCCCGCCGTCATGACGACGGCGGGGCCAACGGCGTTGTCAGTGGCTCCTCCTAGTGTGGAGACATCACTCGGGGAGCTGCGGAGAAGGAGCACAACCATGTCCACCAACAAGATCCAGCACAAGGTGAACCACGTCGCGCTGGTCGTGGACAGCTCGGGTTCCATGTATCAGCACCAGAGCCAACTCATCCGTGTCGTGGACGAGTTCGTGGCGGGCCTGAAGGCCGAGTCGGACAGCCTCGGCCATGAGACCCGGATCAGCCTCTACTCCTTCGACCACAGGGTGGAGAACCTGGTCTGGGACATGGACGTGAAGCACCTCCCGTCCATGCGGGGCCTGTACAAGGTCAACAACGGCGCCACCGCCCTCATCGAGGCATCCCTGAAGTCGCTGGAGGACCTGGGCCACATCTGGGAGGAGTACGGCGAGCACAGCTTCCTCCAGATCGTGGTGACGGACGGCGAGGAGAACGCCTCCGGCGGCGACAGGCGGCACGACGGCGACATGACCGTCCTGGGCCCCTGGCTCGACAAGATCGCGGCGAAGATGGGCGCGCTCCCGGGCCACTGGACCTCCGCGATCCTCGTCCCGAACTCCCTGGCGAAGCGCACCGCCCAGAACTACGGCTTCCCGGCCGGGAACATCGCCATCTGGGACGCGGATTCCAAGGAGGGCGTCGAGGAGGCCATCGGCACCGTGCGCGCCGCCGCCACCAGCTTCCTGCGCGGCCGCGAGAAGGGCGTGCGCGGCACGAAGAGCCTGTTCGCGGTCGGCCAGGACCTGTCCGTCGACGACGTCCGCGCGAACCTCGAACCGGTCCCGGCCGACAAGTACCGCCTGCTGGAGGTCGACGCGGAGGTCGCGATCCGGCCCTTCGTCGACTCGCAGCCGGATGTCACCTACGCGCGCGGCGCGTGCTACTACCAGTTGGGCACCAGGGTCCAGGTCCAGCCCGACAAGGAAGTCATAGTGGTCGAGAAGGACACCGACCGCGCCTACACGGGCGACGCGGCGCGCAGCCTCCTGTTCGGCGCGGGCATCCAGGGCACCGTCTCCGTGAAGGCGGGCCACAACCCCGCTCTGGAGGTCTACGTACAGAGCCGCTCGGTCAACAGGAAGCTCAAGCCGAAGACCCGCCTGCTCATCATGCTCTGACCCCCCGAGCGACCCCCTCCGCAGTCGTGTGGACTCTGTTTCTGAGGTGGCGCTTGTCCCTGGCTTAAGGGGAGCCTAAGGATCGGGGCGGGGGGCGGGAACGCGGCTGGGAGGGGGCGGGCGGCGGTTAGTTTGGCCGGGCCAGGGAGGGCTGGAGGTGGCGTCGGGACCCGTGAGGGCGGCGCCGCGCAGTCCGATTCCGTCTGTGAGGAGATCCACCCATGCCCGCACGCCGTACCGTGACCCGAATCGCCGCCGTTGGCCTCGCCCCGCTCGCGGTGGCCGCGTACGCCGCCGCGCCGGCGGTCGCGCACGGGTCGATGACGGACCCGGTCAGCCGGGTCGCGGCGTGCTACGCGGAGGGTCCGGAGTCGCCGAAGTCGGCCGCCTGCAAGGAGGCCGTCAAGGCGAGCGGCGCCCAGGCGTTCTACGACTGGAACGCGGTCAACATCGCCAACGCGGCCGGGAAGCACAAGGCGTTGATCCCGGACGGGAAGCTGTGTTCCGCCGGGAACGACAAGTACCGGGGGCTCGACCTCGCCCGCGGCGACTGGCCGTCGAGCCCGATGAAGGCCGGGGAACACACCTTCCGCTACAAGGGCACCGCCCCGCACAAGGGCTCGTTCGAGCTGTACGTGACGAAGGACGGCTATGACCCGTCCAAGCCGCTGAAGTGGTCGGACCTGGAGCCCGCGCCGTTCGCCAAGGTCACCGACCCGGGCATGCAGAACGGGGACTACGTGTTCAAGGGGACCGTCCCGAAGAAGTCCGGCCGGCACCTGATCTACAGCATCTGGCAGCGGTCGGACAGCCCCGAGGCCTTCTACACCTGTTCCGACGTGGTGTTCGGGAAGGACAGCGGGGGCACCGGTAGCGGGGGGGTCGTCGCGCCGAGCGCGAAGGCGAGCGCCGCGCCGTCCGCCGCGACGTCTGCCGCGCCGACCGCCGAGGCGCCCACCGCCGAGGCGCCGACCGAGCAGCAGATCGCCGCCGGGACGAGCAAGTCCTCCGTGGAGCACGGCGGGCACGGCGACAACGACCCCAAGACGAACGGGGAGTCGGCGCCGTCCCCGCTCGGCGAAGCGCCGTCCGAAGCCCCGGCGCAGGCCCCGGCGCGGTCCGGCAACCTCGCCGAGACGGGTGGCAGCGGCGTCACCCCGATGATCGCGATCGCCGGGGCCGGGACGCTGGGTGTCGGTGCCACCGTGCTGTTCGCGCTGGCCCGTCGCCGTGCGACGACGACGGGCCGGGGCGGCCGCTAACCGAGGGGTCGCATCGGCGGCCGCCTGCGCCTCGCCGGCTTCAGCTGAAGACCGAGGCGCAGGTGGTCCGTTCGGCGTGGGCGGGGTCGAGGGCGTTGAGGGCCTCGTGCCAGGCGATCCGGTCGGTCAGGGCGATGGTCACGTGCTCGGAGAGGTCCAGGGCGCACAGGTCCTGGAGGACGACATTGTGTACGTTCGACCCGCTGAGGAAGGCGCTCCGGTACGGGGTGACCACCTCGTCGTACCTGGTCGCGATCACCGTGTACTTCACGCCGGGCACGGTGTCGCCGCCCGCGTTCAGCTTGGTGACGAAGGCGGATCCGGCGATCTGGTCGGCCAGCCCCGGGGTCGACGCGCTGATCAGGTCCTCGGCGCCGGGGAAGTACGGGAGCAGCTGGGTGAGTCCGCTCAGGGTGGTGCCGTGGTTGTCGGGGGCGAACCCGATCAGGGCGTTGACCTTGGGTCCTCCGCCGAGGAACTTCAGGTAGTAGTTCGGCATCATGCCGCCCTGGGAGTGCCCGACGATGTCGGTCTTCGCGGCTCCGGTGGAGGCGAGCACCTTGTCGACGAAGACGCCCAGCTGGCCGGCCGACTTGTCGATGGGCCCGAGCCCGTGGAAGAGCGGCACGCCCGGCAGTTGGCCGTAGTCGAGGGAGTAGACGCAGTACCCCCGGTGGACGAGGTAGGGCGCGAAGCCGAGCCAGTTGTCGACCGAGTTCCCCAAGGTGCCGTGCACGAGGACGACGGGGCGGGGGTGGGCGGCCGACGGCTTGCAGGACCAGTTGTTCCAGCCACTGCTCGGGGCGGAGGCGGCATGCGCGGCGCCGGTGGGGACGACGAGCGCGGCGGCGAGGGAGAGGACGGCCAGCGGGCGGAGCAGGCGTCGCCAGGGCAGCATCGATTGTTCTCCTTGCGGTCAGGGACATACGTGGGGGTTCATCCCGTGATCCGGATCACAAGGGGTGCTGCTGTGGCTAAATTACGGGCGGGTAGTAAAACTTGGAAGTTACGCGTCAGTAAAAAATGCGTGTCGAGGACGCCCGGCCCCGCGCCGCCCCGGGACAATCCCCCCTCGGCACCGGACGCGGCGGTACGGGGCCCTCGACTACCCGCCGAAGTGGCGTGCGGGGCAGCGGAGTTGCCGACCTCGCGCCCGGCCCCGCACGACGACACACCCCCGGGCGGCTCGGCTGGGGGATCCGAATTGCCTGAGCACTCCGACCTGGGACGTTGCGGTAGTCGAGCCAACCCGGCGGAGCAGGGGTCCAGGCCCGTAGCGGTCACTACGCTGCTGGAATGACCGAACAGGCGCCCGAACCACTGACCCTTGACCTCGCACGGGACCTCCAGAACACGCTCCGAGCCGAGATCGCCCCTGGCCTCAGCGAGCGGGAACTCGACGCGGTCGAGGCACGATTCGGCTTCACCTTCTCGGCGGACCACAGGGTCTTCCTTGCCGCCGGGCTCCCGCACGGGTCGCGAAGCTGGCCCGACTGGCGCAACGGCGACCCCGAGGACCTGGCCGAGCGGCTCTCCCAACCGGTCGAGGGTGTGCTCTTCGACGTGGAGCACAACGGCTTCTGGCACCCCGCCTGGAGTCCGAGGCCCGCAGGGACATCCAACGCCCTGCAGATCGCACGGTCCGAGTTGGCGGCCGTTCCTCAGCTGGTCCCCGTCTACAGCCACCGCTACCTACCTGGCACAGCAGGCGAATGCGGCCACCCCGTACTGTCCGTCCACCAGACCGACATCATCATCTACGGGAACGACCTCGCCGACTACATACGAAACGAGTTCACCGGCCGGGCCAGCAGCCTCCCCGCCCGCGCGACCGTCGGCTTCTGGTCGTACGTCGTCCACGGCGGTCCCGGCACCGACGTCGCCGCGCCCACCCCGTACACCCCCTACGCCATGAGCGCGCAGGAGGCTGCCGAGCACCTGCGGATGCTGGCACTGGAGCGCCTGATCGGCCGACAGCACTACCCGCACCAGCTGATCGAGGCAGGGCTCACGGCACTGGTCCTCGACGTCGAGACGGAGTCGCTCCCGCTGCTCGCCGGCCTGTCGCGCACTGAGCATGAGAACGCCGATGCGCTCTTCGAGCAGGTACTGGCTGAGCTGGCTCTGACCGGGGGCCTTCCCTCCGATGACACCGACACTCCCTGGGAGACGGCACGCTGGGAACTCGTGCGCTGGTGGCTCCGGCTGATCGTGAACGGGAGTCTGGCCCCCGGGGCCGGCGGTGACGTGATCACGTACGAGGGCTGGGGCGCACTGGCCCGGCCCCAGTCGCTCCGGCCGCTGGTCGACAAGGTCGATGCGTACAACGACTGGGGGGTGATCCGGCACGGCACACGCGAGCAGCTGGCCGGAGCGATCGTCGCGGAGGCCGAACGCCTGCTCGCCGGTCCCTGGCCCCCGCTGGACTGATCTTCCGGAGAGTCGGGGTTCCGGACTGCCGAACTACCCGACATCGCTGATGTACCGCCGAGATACGAGCTCGATGGCTCCGGTCCGCTCACGCGGCCGCCGGTGCCCGGCGGAACGTGGCGGCCGGGCGGACCGTGCCCGGGCCGAAGCGGGCGTTGGCGCGGTCGATGGCCGACTCCACCGTCAGGCGGGCCTCCCGGACCGGATCCAGCGTGAGCTGCCGGGCCGCCCGTTCGGCACCGGTCAGGTCCTCCGCGCGGAGCACCATTCCGGTCAGCCGGGCCCGCTGCAGCCCGGCCGCGTCCATCAGGCGGTACGCCAGGGTCCGCAGGTCCTCGTCGTGCGCGGACGGCTCGGGCAGCCGCCGGGTCTTCTCCCAGCGGGTGCCGCCCGCGAACCGCAGGGTCAGGGTCAGGGCCCGGGCGGCCTGGCGGCGGCCGCGCAGGGTCGCGCCCAGCCGGACCACCAGGCCGAGCAGCTCGGCCCGGGCGTGCGGGCCGTCCAGCTCCTCCCGGGCGAACCGGCTCCGGACGGCCGCCGAGGAGGGCAGGTCCCTCGGAGTGACCGGGCGCGGGTCGATGCCCCGGGCGCGCTCGACGACCACCCGGCCGGCCCGGCGGCCCAGGATCCGCTCGACGACCCCGGGCGGGACCTCGGTCAGCGCCCCGACGGTGTGCAGCCCGTACCCGCGCAGCGCCTCGGCCTGGCGGGAGCCGAGGCCGTACAGCTCCTCCACCGGCAGCGGCCCGAGGAACTCCGCCACCCGCTCCCCGGGCACGGCCAGGACCCCGCCGGGGCCGGGGATCCGCGCGGAGGCCATCGCGGCGACCGCCCAGGTGCCGGCGACGCCGATCCGGACGTCCGTGCCGAGCCGGGCCACCGCGCGCAGCCGGATCACCTCCGCGATGCGTTCGGCGTCCACCCCGAAGTACCGCTGGGCACCCCGGACCTGGACGAGGGCGGCCCGCGGCGGCAGCGCCTGGACCAGCGGGGAAAACTCCCGCAGCAGCTCCAGCACCGCCCGGTACCCCTCCCCGGACAGCGCCGGAGCGCACCGCAGATGCAGAAAGCCGCCGACCGCCCCGCCGGGCACCCCGGCAGCAACCCGGGCAGACGCCCCGGCCGCAACCCCGGCAGACGCCCTGCCGACAGCCCCGGCCGTCACTCCGGCGGCCGCCCCGGCTTCGCCCTCAGCCGTCGTCCAGTTCGCAACTCCGGCCATCACCACAGTCGTTGCCCCGGTGGGCACCCCGGCCGGGGTGCCCGTCGTCACCCCGGCGGGAGCCCCCGTCGCAGCCGGTCGTGTCATCCCGCGCTCCCCGGGCTGGAGTGCCATAGTTTGCGGCCCGTCGCGGCGGGGGTGCCCGGGGGTTGGAGGTCGGACCACGGGTTCATCTCGTATCCCGTCGGCAGGTGGATCCGACGGCCGGCGTCAGCGGGCCCGGGGCCGGGGCCGGGCATCGGCTCCGACAGGCGGGCCGCTACCGCGTCCACGCCGCCCGACGCCCGCAGTTCCACCAGCTCGGCCAGGTTCCAGGCGGCCGTGCCGACCACGCTCAGGCTCTGCGGGCCGCGCCGCTGCACCACGCCCCGTACCAGCAGCAGGAAGGAGTGGAAGACGGTGTGCGCGCACGCCTCGTGACTGTCGTCGAAGAAGGCCAGGTCGACCAGGCCGGTCCCGTCGTCCAGGGTCGTGAAGATGACCCTCCTCCCGGACCGGATCGGCGGCGTCTGGGTGGCCGCCTTGGCGCCCGCGACCAGGACCGTCTGCCCGTGCCCGGTCTCCCGAAGCCGGCGCGCCGGGACCACGCCCAGTTCGGCCAGGAAGGCGTGGTGGTCGCCCATCAGGTGCCGCGAGGCGTCCATGCCGAGGACGCCCAGCTCGGCGCTGAGCCGCTCGGTGTCGGTCAGGTCCGGCAGTCCGACGGCCGCCGTGGACTTCCCGCCGACCAAAGGGAGTTGACCGGCTCCCCGGGCGCCCGCCGCGCGCTGCGCGCCGTGCAGTTCGGTCAAGTGGAGCAGCAGGTCGCGCCGGTTGGCGCCGAAGGCGTCCAACGCGCCCACCTGTGCGAGCCGTTCGGCGACCGGCCGTCCCGGGTGCGCCCGGTCCCAGAAGTCGCGCAGGGAGGCGTACGGCTGCCCGGACTCGATCCGGCCCGCCTCCGCCTCGCTGATCCCGTGGACGTCGGCCAGGGCGAGCCGCAGCCCCCACAGCGGGGGCACATCGGACACCAGTTCGATGCGGTGGGCGACCGCCGACCGGTTCACGTCCAGCGGCAGCACCGGCACGCCCCGCCGCCGCGCGTCCGCCAGCAGCAGCCGCTTGGGGTACATGCCCGGGTCGTGGGTGAGCAGCCCGGCGTAGAAGGCCGCCGGGTGGTGGGCCTTCAGCCAGGCCGACTGGTACGTGGGCACGGCGAAGGCCACCGCGTGCGCCTTGCAGAACCCGTACGAGCCGAAGGCCTCCACGATCTCCCAGGTACGGCCGATCACCTCGGGCGAGTAGCCGCGCCCGGCGGCCGTCGCCGCGAACCAGACCTTGATCCGGCCCTGCGACTCCGGGTCGGACAGCCCGCGCCGCACCCGGTCGGCCTCGTCCCGGCCGCAGCCGGTCATGACGTGCACGATCTCGATGATCTGCTCGTGGAAGACCACCACCCCGTACGTCTCGCGCAGCGCGTCCGCCAGGTCCTCGTGCGGGAAGCGGACGGGGGCCCTCCCGTGCCGCGCCTCGATGAACGGCCGCACCATGTCGGCGGCCACCGGCCCCGGCCGGAACAGCGAGATGTCGACGACCAGGTCGTGGAAGGTCGACGGCTGGAGCCGCCCCACCAGGTCGCGCTGGCCGGGCGATTCGATCTGGAAGCAGCCCAGCGTCTCGGCGGAGCGGATGAGTTCGTACGTCGCCCCGTCACCCGGGGGCACCTGCGCCGGGTCGTCGAGGTCGAGCTCCTCCCCCGTGGCGCGCCGGAGTTCGGCGACCGCGTGGGCCATAGCGGACTGCATCCGTACGCCCAGCACGTCGAGCTTGAGCAGCCCGAGGTCCTCCACGTCGTCCTTGTCGAACTGGGACATGGGGAACCCCTCGCCGCTGGTGGGCACCACGGGGGTACGGGCGAGCAGCGAGGCGTCGGAGAGCAGCACCCCGCACGGGTGCATGGCGATCCCGCGCGGCAGCGCGTCCAGCGCCTCGACGAGCTCCCACAGCCGCCCGCGCTCCTGTCCGCGCACGTCGCGCAGCTCGGGGAGCTCGGCGAGCGCGGCGCGGGCGTCGCGGGCCCGGATGTGCGGGAACGCCTTGGCGAGCCGGTCGGTCTCGGCCGGGTCCATGGACAGGGCGGCGCCCACGTCGCGGATGGCGTGCCGGACGCGGTAGGTCTCGGGCATGGCGACGGTGGCGACGCGCTCGGTGCCGAAGCGGTCGATGACGCGCCGGTAGACCTCCAGCCGACGGGCGGACTCCACGTCGATGTCGATGTCGGGCAGGACGTGGCGGCGCTTGGACAGGAAGCGCTCCATCAGCAGGCCCTGCGCGACGGGGTCGGCGTGCGCGATGCCGAGCAGGTGGTTGACGAGCGAGCCGGCGCCGGAGCCGCGGGCGGCCACCCGGATCCCCATCGCCCTTACGTCGTCCACGACTTGAGCGACCGTCAGGAAGTACGAGGCGAAGCCGTGGTAGGCGATGACATCGAGCTCCTGGTGCATCCGCTCCCAGTACGCGCGCTCGCCGGCGTAGCCGCGCAGCACCATGCCGGCACAGGCGCGGGAGGCCAGCACCCGCTGGGCGGTGCGGTGCCCGGCGCCGACGAGGTGGGCCTCGGGGAAGTGGACGGAGCCGATGCCGAGGTCGTCCTCGGGGTCCACCGCGCAGGCTTCGGCGCTGCGGCGGGTCTCCGCGAGCAGCCGGCGCGCGTCGGCGGGGCGCAGGCCGGCCGCCTGGGCGATCCGGTCGGCGGCCGCGGCCATGGCCGCCGGGTCCTTGAGCCAGCGTTCACCGCTGTCCAGGGGCTTGCGGGGGTCTACGGGGACCAGCCGGCGGGCGGCGTCGAGGATGTCGGCGACCGGGCCTTGGCCGGGGTCGGCGTACCGGACGGCGTTGGTCAGCACGGCCGGGACGCCCTGCTCGGCGGCGAAGCCGACGGTACGGGCGGCCAGGCGCAGCGAGCCGGGGCCGGTGCCGGTGCGGCCGTGGTGGACGGCCTCCAGGCGCAGGGCGTCGCCGTAGATCTCCCGCCAGGGCGCGAGCAGCCGGGCCGCCCGGTCGGGGCGGCCGGCGGCGAGCGCCCGCCCCACCTCGGATCCGGGGCCGAGCAGCACGAGCACGCCTTCGCCGCGCAGGGCCTCCCAGGGGAGCGCGGGCTGCGGGCCGGGGCCGGCGTGGGCGGCGGTGACCATCCGGCACAGCTCGGCCCAGCCGGCCGCTCCGTCGCGGGCCAGGAACACGGCGCGGGGGGCGGACTCGTCGACGAAGGCCCCGCCTTTGACGGGGGTGCGGCGACGGTGGGAGACCTCCGGGCCGGCGCCTGTGCCCAGGCCCGTGCCCGCGCTCGTACGGGGGGACACCGCGGGCGGTACGGCCAGGTCCACGCCGAACAGGGGCCGGATGCCGGCCGGGCCGCACGCCTTCGCGAACCGCACCGCACCCGCGAGGGTGTCCCGGTCGGTCAGGGCGAGGGCGTCCATGCCGCGCTCGGCGGCGCGCTCCGCCAGTCGTTCCGGGTGGGAGCCTCCGTAGCGCATGGAGAACCCCGAAACGGTGTGCAGATGCGTAAAACCAGGCACCCGCCGCCTCCTGCTTCGCTCGATACCCCCCAACACTCTTTCGTCCCGTCTCCACCATAGAGCAATTCGAATACCCGTGCGAAACACCTGTTCGAGCCGTAGCGGGGGCGATCAGCCGTTCGGACCGCCCCTGCTGCGGCTCCGGCGCCGTACGCCGAGCGTGTGAGACATGACCCAGCCCACCGACGCCCCGCCCGCCGGATTCCTCGCCGAACTCAAGGACGCCGTCACCACCCGGGCCGCCCTGCTGGTCCTCGGTGTGCTGGCGCTCCAGCTCGCCTTCATCACCTCCTACGTGGGCGCCTTCCACGACCCCGAACCGAGCGAGATCCCCCTCGCCGTGACCGCCCCGGCCGCGGCGGCCGCCGCGCGGTCCGTGGAACAGCTCGACGCCCTCCCCGGCAAGCCGCTCGACGCCCACACCGTCCAGAACGAGGCGGCGGCGCGCGCGCAGATCGGGAACCGCGAGGTGGACGGCGCGCTGATCATCGACCCCGCCGGCACCACCGACCGGCTGCTCGTCGCCAGCGGCGGCGGGGCCTCGCTCTCCCAGGCCCTCGCCGCGGTCGTCAGCCGGGTCGAGCAGTCCCAGGGCCGCGACCTGCGCATCACCGACGTGGTTCCGGCGGCCCCGGGCGACGCGCGCGCCCTGAGCGCGTTCTACCTGGTGGTCGGCTGGTGCGTGGGCGGCTACCTGTGCGCCGCGATCCTCGCGATCAGCGCCGGGGCCCGGCCCGCCAACCCCCACCGCGCCCTCATCCGGCTCGGCGTGCTGCTCGCGTACGCGGTCGTCGCCGGACTCCTCGGCACGGTGATCGCGGGGCCGGTCCTGGGCGCGCTGCCCGGCAGCATCACGGCCCTGTGGGGCCTCGGCACCCTGGTCGTCTTCTCGGTCGGCGCGATCACCCTGGCCTTCCAGGGCCTGGCGGGGGTGGTCGGCATCGGCCTGGCGATCCTGGTGGTGGTCGTCTTCGGCAACCCGAGCGCGGGCGGCGCCTACCCGTACCCGCTGCTGCCGCCGTTCTGGAAGGCCATCGGGCCCGCGCTGCCGCCGGGCGCGGGTACGTACGCCGCGCGCTCGATCGCGTACTTCCGGGGCAACGACGCGCTCGGCTCCTTCCTCGTCCTGGCCGGCTGGGCGGTCCTGGGCACGGTCGCCACCGTCGCCTGCGCGCTCTGGCGCCGGGACCGCGCGGACGCGCCACGCCCCGAACGCGGCGCGGCACCCGCCGGGGAACACCCGGGGGCATGATCGGTCACCGCCCACCGCGAACTCGGCCTGTCCCGCCCGGACACGCGGGCGGCACGGCCACCCGGAGCCGAGGCCGGACACCGTCGCGGCCGGGCCGGGCCGGGCCGGGGCCAAGGCCGGGGTCAGGCTCCGGGCCGCCCCGGGTCTGCCGGTCGGCGGTCCCGGGTCACGGAGGTGGCCACGGCGCAGAGGGCGGAGGTGCCGATGAGGCTCCCCAGCGCGACCAGGCCCACGCCGATCACGAACAGGCCGCTGGAGTCGTCCGACCAGTCGTAGCCGGCGGCGAAGGTCAGGCCGGCCGTGGTGGCGAGCACGGCGCCCGCGACCAGGCGCCGGGACGCGGCCCACCACACCGGTACCGCCACGGTCAGCACCAGCCCGATCACCTGCCAGGCCTCGTACGGCCCGGTGACCGAGCCGTCGGGGTGTACGTCGCGGTGCTGGTCCCAGCCCAGCCAGGCGGCCCAGGCCGCGACCGGCGCGAGAACCAGCGGCAGCAGGAAGAGAGCGGACTTCATTGGTTTCCGGCGCATGGCACAACCCTCCCGCCCACCCCCGACCCGGGGAAGAGCACAGGTACTCACCTGCCCCCTGAGTACCGGCTCACGCCGGAACTCCGCGGTGAACGCGCCCTATCGCGCTCCTCCCCCCAGCGCGCACAATCACCGTGACGACCCGCGTCGACCGTGAGGGAGGGAGCGCGTGCGCGATCAGGTGCGCGCCGCGGACGGACGCGCTCTGACGGTGGAGCGCTGGGGCGACCCGGAGGGCAAGCCGGTCTTCCTGCTCCACGGCATGCCCGGCAGCCGGCTCGGACCCGCCCCCCGGGGCATGGTCCTCTACCAGCGCCGGACCCAGCTCATCGCCTACGACCGGCCCGGTTACGGCGGCTCCGAGCGCCACCCGGGCCGCACCGTCGCCGACGTGGCCCAGGACGTGGCCTCGATCGCCGACGCCCTCGGCCTGGACACCTTCGCCGTGGCGGGCCGCTCCGGCGGCGCCCCCGGCGCCCTGGCCTGCGCCGCCCTGCTCCCGGACCGGGTCACCCGGACCGCCGCCCTGGTCCCGCTCGCCCCCCGCGACGCGGAGGACCTGGACTGGTTCGCCGGAATGGCCGCCTCGAACGTACGGGAGTACACCACCGCCTCCACCGACCCCGAGGAGCTCGCGGCCCGGCTGATCCCGCGCGCCGACGGCATCCGCAAGGACCCCGGTCGGCTGCTGGACGAGCTGCGCCGGGAGCTGACCGCGAACGACCGCATGATCGTCTCGGACTCGGGGCTGCGGTCGATGCTGCTGCGGAACTACCGGGAGGGGCTGCGCACCTCGGCGTGGGGGTGGATCGACGACGTCCTCGCGTTCAGCGGCCCCTGGGGCTTCGATCCCGCCGACATCCGCACCCCCGTCCTGATCTGGCACGGGGAACTGGACGTGTTCTCCCCCGTCGGCCACTCCCGCTGGCTGGGCCGCCGGATCCCGGGGGCGACCACCACCATCGACCCCCACGCCGCGCACTTCGCGGCGCTGCGCGCGCTGCCCGACGTATTGACCTGGCTGCTGCGGGCGCTGCCCGCCCCGCCCCTCGGCGAACAGCAGCCCGCCTGAGGGGCGTTACCGCGCCGGGTGCCCGGGCTCGCAGTCGGTCAGGACGCAGCCGGCGCGCCGCACAGGCCCCGGGCCGTGACGCCCCAGGAGAGGGTCGCCGTCCACGACGGGCGTGTAGTCGATCGACTCGATCGCGACCGTCCCGGGATCGGTGGAGAACCGCGAACAGTCCACTACCGGGGCCACGAGCTCCTTCAGTTCGGCGACACTGCCCGCGCGCGGCAGCCCGGGGCCGTCTGACGCCGCGTCGACACGGCTGCGGGGCCGGTCAGGGCCGGGTCCGGGAAGCGGAAAGGGAAATGGATCTTGTCATCAGGCGAACGGCCGAATACGGGACGGCGGAAATGCCCGGGGCCTCCCTTAGAACGCTTGACCAGGCGTCATGTCCCGGTTGCCAATGGGGTGCGGACGAGTAAAGTCCACGCTTGACACCAGCATGCCGCTGGTGCCATTCACATGCCCATTCCACATGGCTTCCCCGAGGACGGTGTCGTGAACACTTCCGCAACCCACCCGACCAGCACGGTCAAGGCCCGTCGGGTCCCGCTCGCCCGGATCGACGTCCGCAGCGCCTCCGCCACCGCGACGCTCGGTCGCGTGCTGCCGACGGAATCCGGTCGTTCGGTCCAGGCGCCCATCTTCAACTCCGCGCTCTGACCCGGAAGTACGGCTCTAGACTGGTGGAATGACCGGCCTGATCGCTTTTCGCGAGATCGTCCTGAAAGTTCACAGCAGATGCGATCTTGCTTGTGATCATTGCTACGTCTACGAACACGCAGATCAGAGCTGGCGAGGCCGGCCCAAAGTGATCTCCCCCGAGGTCGTCACCCACACCGCGTCACGACTCGCCGAGCATGCCCGTGACCATGCGCTCCCCTCCGTCACGGTGATTCTCCACGGAGGGGAACCCCTGTTGGCCGGGACCGCCCGGCTCCGGTTCGTCTGCGAGGAATTCACCCGGGCGCTCGCCGGAATCGCGGAACTCGATCTGCGCGTCCACACCAACGGACTTCAGCTCGGCCCCCGGCATCTCGACCTCTTCGCCGAATTCGGCGTCCGGGTCGGCGTCTCCCTCGACGGCGACCGCGCCGCCAACGACCGGCACCGCCGCTTCGCGGACGGCCGCACCAGCCACCCCCTGGTCCTCGCCGCCGTCGCGCTGCTCCGTTCGGAGCCCTACCGCCACCTCTACCAGGGCCTGCTCTGCACGGTGGACGTGGCCAACGACCCCGTCGCCGTCCTGGACGCCCTCGTCGAGCTGGAGCCGCCCCGGGTGGACTTCCTGCTCCCGCACGCCACCTGGGAGACCCCGCCGGCCCGGCCCGACGGCGCCCCCGACGCGTACGCGCGCTGGCTGCTGCGGGTCTTCGACCACTGGGAGCGGCGCGAGCGACCGGTGCCCGTACGGCTCTTCGAGTCCCTGCTCTCCACCCTGCGCGGCGGGCCCAGCCTGACCGAGTCCCTGGGCCTCGCCCCGACCGACCTCGTCGTGGTCGAGACGGACGGGACGCTGGAGCAGGTGGATTCCCTGAAGAGCGCCTTCGACGGGGCCGCGGCCACCGGGTTCAACGTCTTCGACCACGCGTTCGACCAGGTCGCGGCCCACCCGGGGGTACGGGCCCGGCAGCTGGGCCTGGCCGGAGTCAGCGACTCGTGCCGCCGCTGCCCCGTCGTACGCTCGTGCGGCGGCGGCCTCTACACGCACCGCTACCGGGCGGACAACGGCTTCGACAACCCCTCCGTGTACTGCGCCGACCTGCGCGAGCTGGTCGACGGGGTGCAGGCCCGCACCGCGCCGCGCGAGAGCGCGCCACAGCTCGCCGACCCCGCCGCACTCGCCCGGTCCCAGGAGGAACTGACCCGGGTGCTGCTGGCCCGGCTGCACGAGGACCTGGCGGGCCACGCCGACTGGGAGCGGGCCTGGGAGCTGCTGGCCGAGGTGGAGGAGCGCGCCGGGGCCGGCCGGGAGGACGCCGCGGCCGCGGTGGACACGGTGGTGGACCACCCGTTCACCCGGACCTGGGTGCTGGCGGCCCTGGACGCCGTCCGGGAACGCCGCAGCGGCGGCGCGGAGCGCGAGGACCCGGCCCGGGAGGCCGCGCGCAGGCTGGCCGCGCTGACCGCCTCGGCCGTGCTGCGCAGCGGGCTGGAGCTGCCGGCCGAGGTGGCGTACCGGGACGGCGAGGTGTACCTGCCGACGCTGGGGCTGCTGCGGCTCGGGGCGCCCGGCACCGACGGCCGGGCCGCGCTGCGCGCCACCGGCGACGGGTACGCCGTACGGGACGGCCGCGCCGAGCACCGCTTCGGACCCGGCGCCGGGGACGCCCGCTGGCTGCCCGTACGGACCTGGCCGCCCGGGCGGCCGGACGCGGCGCCGGGTACGCCTGCGACGCCGGTGGCGCTGGAGGACCTCGACCCGTACCGCAACTGCTTCGCCCGGCCGCCCCGGCTGCGGCTCGGGGCCGGCGAGGCCGAGGAGTGGCGGACCCGGCTGGACCGGGCCTGGGCGCTGCTGCACGAGACGGTCCCGGAGTTCGCCCGGGCCGCGCGAACGGGGCTGACGACGCTGACCCCGCTCGCGGGCGGCCCGCGCTCGGCGGTCTGGGGCGAGGCCGGGCGGCACGGGCCGGGGGCGCTCGGGGTGCCGTACGCGGCGGGCGTGCGGGAGACCGCGCTCGCGCTGCTGACGGGGCGGCGGCGGGCCCGGCTGCGGGCGCTGACCGAGGTGACGGACCTGTACGCGCTCGACGGGGCCTGGCAGCACCCCTCGCCGTGGCGGGAGCGGCCGGTCCCGGTGTCCCGGCTGCTGGCCGACGTACACGAGCGGGTGGCGGTGGAGGCGTACCGGCGGGCCACCGCGGCGCCGGAGCCGGGCGGGGCGGACCGGATCCACCGGGCCCTGGACCGGCTGTCCGGGGCGGCCGAGCTGACCAGTACCGGCAAGCGGCTGGTGGAGGAACTCCGCTGGGAGCTCAAGGGGGTCGGCGCATGACTCCCCCACCGCCGCCCGCGGCCCCGCCGCCCCCCGCGACCCCGGCCGGGGTCCTCGCGCTCGCCGTCCAGTTGCGCCTGCTGGGCGTACGCCCCCGGGCGCGGCTCCTCGTGCACGCCTCCCTCGGCGGCACCGGCCTGAGGGCCGCCGCCCTGCGCGACGCGCTCACCGGGGTCCTCGGGCCGCACGGCACCCTGCTGGTGCCGGCGTTCACCCCGGAGAACTCCACCACCTCCGGCGCCCACCTGGCCAGGATCGCCGGTCTGACCGAGGACGAGGTACGGGCCTTCCGCGAGCGGATGCCCGCCTTCGACCCGGCGCGCACCCCGAGCCAGGGGATGGGCGCCTTCGCGGAGGCCGTCCGTACGACCCCCGGCGCGGCGCGCAGCGGGCATCCGCAGACCTCTTTCGCGGCGCTCGGGAAAGACGCGGAACGGCTGTGCGCGGGGCACCGCCTCGAAAGTCATCTGGGAGAGGAGTCGCCCCTGGGAAAGCTGTGCTGGGAGGGCGGCCAGGTACTCATGATCAATGTGGGATTTGCGGTCTGCACCGCTTTCCATCTCGCGGAGTATCGAATTCCGAAGCCCCCCTTGCGCATGTACGAGTGTGTGGTGAAGGTGAACGTTCCGGGAGTTCAGCGGGGGGAAGGATGGACCGCGTACGAGGATGTCGCGCTGGATGACGGCGATTTCGCGGAGATCGGCGGGTCGTTCCCGGAATCCCGGGTGCGCAGGGGGCGGGTGGGAGGGGTATCGGCCATGCTCTTCTCCCTCCCGGATGCCGTCGATCACGCGTTGGACTGGATGACCGAAAACAGATGCTGATTGACTGAACCATGAGGGGATGTGGCGGAGCAGCTCCGGAATGATGTTTCTTCGCTCGGCATCTTCGGGACGGGGGTCGTGTGCCCGCATCAGTGCAGCCTTATTTTTTTCTCAGTTATGCGCATACGCCGAGATTCGGTGCCGGGGGGCCCGACCCCGACATGTGGGTCGAGCGCCTCTATCGCGATCTCTGCAGTCACGTCATGGCCCTGACCGACCTGCCCGCCGGATCCGACGCGGGTTTCATGGACCGGGAGATACGCAGCGGCGAGGGATGGTCGGAACGGCTCGCGCAGGCGCTCGCCACCTGCCGGGTCTTCGTACCCCTGTTCTCGCCCCGGTACTTCGCCAGCGAGATGTGCGGGAAGGAGTGGTTCGCCTTCGCGCAGCGCGCCATCCAGCACGGCGCGATCAGCAACCAGCCGGCCGAGGCCATCGTGCCCGCCCTGTGGGTACCGGTGCCGCCGTCCCAACTGCCGGGACCCGCCGAGCGTTTGCAGTTCAACCACAACACCTTCGGCGAGCGCTACGTCACCGACGGCCTGTACGGGCTGATCAAACTGCGCGGCTACGCCGAGCAGTACGAGCGGGCCGTGTACGAACTGGCCAAGCGCATCGTCCGGGTCGCCGAGAGCGTCCGCCTGGAATCGGTGCGCCCGGTGGACTACCGGGTGGTGCCGAGCGCCTTCGGGACGCCGAGCGGCCCGGCCCGCACCCTGCACGTCACCGTGGCGGCCGCCTCCCGCCACGACCTGCCGGAGGGCCGCAGCCCCGAGTACTACGGGGAGAGCGCGCTGGACTGGAACCCGTACCACCCGACCTCGCAGCGGCCCATCGCCTACGTCGCCGAGGACCTGGTGCGCAATCTCAACTACCGCACCACCATGAGCTCCTTCGACGACGAGGCGGGCCACTTCGACGGCAAACAGCCGCCGACCCGGCCCGAGATCCTGCTCATCGACCGGTGGGCGGTGGACGACGAGCAGCGCCGCCAGCGGCTGGCCGCCTTCGACCAGGAGTCCCGGCCCTGGATCAACGTGGTGGTGCCGTGGAACCGCTACGACCACCAGAGCCGCGCCAGGGAGAACGAGCTGGCGCACCGGCTGGAGGACACCATGCCCGTCAAGATGAGCCAGGGCCGCGCCGCCTGCCGGGCCGCCGCCAACGGGGTCGCCAACATGGAGACCCTCGGGCAGATCCTGCCGCAGGTCGTGGAGGCGGCTGCCCAGCAGTTCCTCAGACACGCCCAGGTGTACCCGCCGGCCGGCGGCACCCCCACCGAACGCCCGCGGCTGCTCGGCCCGATGGGGATGAACGGGCCGCCCGCGCCGCCGCCCCGGGCCCCCTTCCCGCCCGACGCGGCCGGGGGCGGCGCCACCGGCCCCGGCCACCGCGAACGCGATGCCACAGCCGACTACGACACCGACCGGGGGGACACGGATGACAGCGAGTCGTGACAGCAGCGGCCGTGACGGACGCATCGTCACCTTCTACTCGTACAAGGGCGGTACGGGCCGCACCATGGCCCTGGCCAACACCGCCTGGATCCTCGCCGCCAACGGCAAGCGGGTGCTCGCCGTGGACTGGGACCTGGAGGCCCCCGGCCTGCACCGGTTCTTCCACCCCTTCCTGGACCCCTCCACGCTCGGGGCCACCACCGGGGTCATCGACCTGATCAGCGAGTACGCCTGGGCCGCGACCAGCCCGGCGCGGCGCGCCGACGACTGGCACAAGGACTACGCGCGGATCCAGCCGCACGCGGTGTCCCTCACCCCCGAGACGCTGGGCTGGGAGTTCCCCGACGGCGGCACCCTCGACTTCGTCTCGGCGGGCCGGCAGAACCGCGAGTACTCGGCGACCGTCTCCACCTTCGACTGGGACAACTTCTACGACCGGCTCGGCGGCGGCCTCTTCTTCGACGCCTTGCGCGCGGACATGAAGCGGAACTACGACTACGTCCTGATCGACAGCCGCACGGGCCTCTCCGACATCGCCGACATCTGCACCGTGCACCTCCCGGACGTCCTCGTGGACTGCTTCACCCTCTCCGACCAGTCCATCGACGGCGCCGCCGCCGTCGCCCGCCAGATCGACGAGCGGTTCGGCGACCGCGGCATCAAGATCTACCCGGTCCCGATGCGCATCGACGAGGGCGAGAAGGAGAAGGCCGACGCGGGCCGCGCCCTGGCCCGGATCAAGTTCGACCGCTTCCCGAGCGGCCTGGTGGGGGACGAGCTGACCTCGTACTGGGGCGCGGTGGAGATCCCGTACCGGCCGTACTACGCCTACGAGGAGACCCTGGCCACCTTCGGCGACGAGGCCGGGCTGACCAACTCGCTGCTGTCCGCCTTCGAGCGGCTCACCGCCGTGGTCACCGAGGGCGGGACCACCTCCATGCCGGCCATCCGCGAGGAGGTCCGGCTGCGGATCCGCGACGCGTTCACCCGGCGGCGCCCGGCACTGCCCGCCGACCTGTTCCTCTCCTACGTCGCCGAGAACCGGATGTGGGCCGACTGGATCGAGTCGGTGCTCACCCGGGCCGGGTTCCGCGTCGTTCCCAAGGACGTCTCCGCCGAGCGTCCCCCCGGCACCGCCCCCGGCGACACCCTGGGCGCGGGCCTCAGCATCGACACCGCCGCCCGGACCGTGGTGCTGCTCTCCAGCGCCTACCTCAAGTCGGCGCGGGCGGTGAACGTCTGGGAGCGGGCGGCCGCCGAGGACCCGACCGGGGGCCGGCGGCAGCTGGTGCCGCTGCGGGTGGGCGACGTACGCCTGTCCACGCCGTACATCGACCGGAATCCGGTGGACCTCTTCCGGCTCGACGAGGTGCACGCCACCACCGCCCTGCTGCGCGCGGTCGAGCGGCCCATGGCGCTGCCGGACAGCGTCGCCGGCGCCTCGCACCCCGGTCCCCGGTTCCCGGGGACGGTGCCGAAGATCTGGAACGCGCCGCCCCGCAACCCCGGGTTCACCGGCCGCAGCATCGTGCTGGAGCGGATGCGCGACCAGCTCGGCGGCGGCATGGCCGTGGTGCTGCCGCAGCCGCAGACCCTGTACGGGCTCGGCGGCGTCGGCAAGACCCAGGTGGCGCTGGAGTACGTCCACCGGTTCATGGCGGACTACGACCTGGTGTGGTGGATCTCCTCGGAGCAGACCGACGACGTGGTCGCGGCCCTCGCGGAGCTGGCCGTACGGCTGGGCGCGCAGACCGGCGAGGACATGTCGGCGGCCTCGCAGGAGGCGATCGACCTGCTGCGGCGCGGGGTTCCCACCTCGCGGTGGCTGCTGGTCTTCGACAACGCCGACGATCCCGAGGCGCTCAAGCGGTTCTTCCCGCCGGGCGGCCCGGGCCACGTGCTGGTGACCTCCCGCAACCAGTCCTGGTCCCAGTACGGGGACGCGCTCCCGGTGGACGTGTTCCTGCGCGAGGAGTCCATCGAGCACCTCCAGCGCCGGGCCCCCGGGCTGACCAAGGACGACGCCGAGCAGGTGGCCGTCGCCGTGGGCGACCTGCCGCTCGCGGTCGAGCAGGCGGGCGCCTGGATCGCGGAGACGGCGACGCCGGTGTCCGCGTACCTGGAGCAGCTGGCCCAGCAGGCCGCCCGCGTCCTGGGGCTGAACCAGCCGCCCGGGTACCCGGAGCCGGTGGCGGCGACCTGGAACGTGTCGATCGAGCGGCTCCAGTCCCGCTCCCCCGCCGCCGTCCGGCTGCTCCAGCTGTGCGCCTTCTTCGCGCCGGAGCCGATCTCGGCGAACCTCCTCTACAGCAAGGAGATGATCGACGCGCTCAAGCCGTACGACTCCTCGCTCCAGGAGAAGCTGGTGCTGGGCCGGGTGATCCGGGAGATCGGCCGGTTCGCCATGGCCAAGGTGGACCAGGTCGGCAACAGCATCCAGGTGCACCGGCTGGTGCAGGCGGTGATCCGGGCGCAGCTGTCCGAGGCGGAGCAGCGCGAGGCCCGGCACGCGGTGCACCGGATCCTGGCGGGAGCCCGGCCGGACGACGACGAGCCGATAGACAATCCGGAGACCTGGCCGCGGTTCAACACGATCTGGCCGCACCTGTCGCCGTCCGAGGCCCGGTTCTGCCGGGAGCCGGAGACCCGCCGGCTGATGATCGACCGGGTCCGCTACCTGTGGAAGCGCGGTGACTTCAAGGCCGCGTACGCGCTGGGCGAGGAGCTGCGCGAGACCTGGAAGGAGACCCTCGGCAACGACGACCTCCAGTACCTGTACCTGCGCTTCCACCTCTCCAACATCCTGCGCTCGCAGGGCCGGTTCGTGGAGGCGAAGGAGCTGGACGAGGTCACGCTGGAGCGGCAGCGCGCCGCGCTCGGCCCCTCGCACCCGCACACGTACATGACCACCAGCGGTCTGGCGATGGACCTGGGCGCGCTCGGCCGGTACGGGGAGGCGATGGACCTGGCGAAGGCGGCGCACGAGGGCTTCGGCCAGATCTTCCACGAGGCGCACCCGCGCACCCTGGCCGCCGCGAACAACCTGGCGCTGAACCTGCGGATGGTCGGGCAGTACGCGCGGGCCCGGGAGATCGACCAGGAGGTCTTCGACCGGCGGACCGAGGTGCTGGGCCCGGACCATCCGTACACCCTGTCCTCGGCGCAGAACCTGGCGCGGGACCTGCGCGAGGTCGGCCGGTACGACGATTCGGTGCAGTTGCTGAGCCGGACGTACGAGATCTACAAGCGGCAGCTGGGCCGGGCCTTCCCGGGGACGCTGTCGGCGGCGAAGAACCTGGCGGTCTCGCTGCGGCGGGCGGGCGACCTGGAGGACGCGCTGCGACTGACCACGGCGACCCGCAACCGCTACCGGGCCAAGTACACCTCGGTCAATCCGGACCTGCTGGCCTGCGAGCTGAACCTGGCGGCGGACCTGTTCGCGACCGGGGACCCGGGCGGGGCGCGGGACCTGGCGCAGGAGGTGGTGGACGAGTACATGACGGTGCCGGGCGAGCGGCACCCGTACACCCTGGCCGCGGTGAACAACCTGGCGGTCTTCCACTGGGGCACGGGGGCGGCGGAGACGGCCGAGACGATGCTGCGGCAGACCATCGGTTACATGCGGGAGGTACTGGGCGACCACCACCCGCACACCATCTTCGCCCACCTGAACCTGGCCAACGCCCTCGCCGACCTGGGTGATCCCGAGGGCTCCCTGGAGCTGGAGCGGGCGGCGGTGACGCGGCTGCGCGAGGCGCTCGGGGCGCATCACCCGGAGACCCTGGCGAGCGCCTCCAACATGGCGGTCAGCCTGGACGCGATGGGCCGCAAGGAGGAGGCGGCCCGGGTCCGCGCGGACGCCGTCGCGGAACTGACGCGGCTGCTCGGCGAGGACCACGGCCTGACCCGATACGCCCGCGACGAGCGACGGGTCCACCGCGACCTGGAGCCGCTGGCGGTGTGATCCGACCGCGGGTGGCGGGGCGACGAGGAGTCCCCGCCACCCGCATCCACCCGACAGCAGACTGGGGGGTTCGCTGTGACCGACAGCATGACCTTTCGACACGAGGACCTGCCGGCCCTCTTCCACCACACCGACCGGGCGGCGATCTCCCGGCAGCGGGAGTCCACCCAGGCCACGCGCGCCCAGCTGCTGCTGCTCGTGGCGGCCGCCGGGGCGGCCAGCCTGACCTCGGCGTCCGCGGTGGGCCCGCCGCGCGTGTTCGCGGCGTTGAGCGCGCTCGCGTACGCGGGGGTGCTGGTCGTGGGCGTACGGGCGACCAGGCGGCGGGCCCGCCCGCAGTGGCAGCTCAACCGCAGCGCGGCCGAGTTCATCAAGTCCCTGGCCTGGCGGTACGCCGTGCACGGGGCGCCGTTCGGCAGCGAGGTCGCGGACCCGCGGGCCACGTACCGGACGCGGCTGGAGAAGGGGCTGGACGAGCTCCGCAAGATGGGCTGGGAGGATCCGCGGGCGGCGGGCCTGGTCCCGGAGGGCGGGGAGGTCACCGGTGCGATGGAGCGGCTGCGCGGGATGGGCTACCAGGCGCGGCGCGAGACGTACGTACGGGACCGGCTGATCGAGCAGCGCGACTGGTACCGGCGCAAGACGGAGGTGTCGCGGCGGGCCACGTCGCTGTGGTCGTGGACGATCGTGCTGCTGACCTGCCTGGGCCTGCTGCTCGCCGTGTCGGGGGTGTGGGTGGGCGCGGGGGTGCCGGGGCTGCTGAGTTCGGCGGCGGCGGCCGCGATCGCCTGGAACGAGGTGCGGCGCCACCATCCGCTGATCGAGGCGCACACCCTGATCGAGCAGGACCTGGCGGCGATGATGGTCGTGATGCAGACGACGATCACCGAGGTCTCGTGGCCGACCGCGGTGTACGAGACGGAGCGCTACGTCTCGCCGCAGCACACGGACTGGCTGGCCCGGCACAGCAGCTGACGGCACGGCCTCCCGACGGCTGTCGGGGCGGCGGCGGAGGGGCGTGGCTCAGTCGCGGGCCGCGCCCTCGCGCCAGACGACGGTGACCGGTTTGCCGAGGGCGCGCGCGTAGGCGACGATCTCGGCGGTGCCGCCGTGGCCGCGGGCGGGCAGGCCGTCCCAGACGGCGACGAGCCGGTCGCAGGAGTCGGCGATGTAGGTGCCGGCGGCGTAGTAGGCCTCGTCCGTGGAGCGGGCGAAGGCCAGCCGGATCTCCTGGGAGGCGCGCGCCTTGAGCCGCCGGTAGCCGGCCAGGGCCCCGGGGTCCTCGAAGCGGTCCTCGTAGTCCCCGCTGGGGATGACCACGGTGAGGTCGGCGCCGCATTCGAGTGCGATCGCGGCGAAGAGCTGGTCCGCTCCCTCGGCCAGGCTGGAGAGGGCTTCCAGCGGTCCCTCGTGCTCCCGCAGTACGGCCCGCAGGCCGTCCCGCACATGGCCGAGCGCCTCGTCGGGAATCGACCGGTGTCCGGTCACGCCGATGCGTTTCATACGGAACCTGCCCCCCTGGACACGGACCCCCTGGACATCCTCCCAGAAGGCGGGAGGACGTCCAGGGGTGCGACGGGGGCGCGCGGAGCGGCCGCCCGCGCGGTGCCCGGTCAGTAGACGCTGACTCCGTAGGCGCTCAGGGCTTCCACGACGGGCTGGAAGAAGGTGGTCCCGCCCGAGGAGCAGTTGCCGCTGCCGCCGGAGGTCAGGCCGACCGCGCGGGCGCCGGAGTAGAGCGGGCCGCCGCTGTCGCCGGGTTCGGCGCAGACGTTGGTGCGGATCATGCCGTAGACGATGTCGCCGCCGCCGTAGTTGACGGTGGCATTGAGGCCGGTGACGGTGCCGCTGTGGATCCCGGTGGTGGAGCCGCGGCGGGTGACGGACATGTTGAGGGTGGGGTCGACGGCGCTGGTGATGTCCTGGCTGCCGACGGTGCCGGGCGGCACCGGTGTGTTGCTCGCGTACTTGATGAGGCCGTAGTCATTGGTCGGGAAGCTGGATCCGACGGTGCTGCCGACGACGGCGGTGCGGGCGGAGTCGCTCCACCAGGTGCCCGCGCCGTCGGTGCAGTGCCCGGCGGTCAGTGCGTAGTAGGTGCTGCCGCTGCGTACGTTGAAGCCGAGGGAGCAGCGCCAGCTGGTCGCGTAGATGGCGTCGCCGCCCGAGACGAGCTTGGTCAGCTTGCCGGGGATGCGCTCGATGCGCAGGGCGGCGGCGTCGGCCCCGGCCTCGCGTCTGATCTTCGCGAGGGACGCCTCGGTGACGGTGGAGTCGGCGGAGACCACGAGGGTTCCGGTGGCGGGGTCGGTGTGCCAGGCGGTGCCGCCGACGTCGGCGCGCAGGACGGAGGCGCCGGCCGAGGCGAGCCGGGCGGCGCTGAATCCGGCGTCCTGGCCGTCGCGGGGGCCGTCCGCGCTCGCCGCGGTGGGCGCGGCGAGGGCCGCGGCGGCGGCCAGGCCGGTGGCCACCGCGAGCAGCCTGGTACGGGTGATGCTCTTGATCCTCACTTCTCGTCCTCCCGGGAGGGATCGGGGGCCCGGCGAACGTGGGGGTGCCGGAGCCCGTGAGGCGCAGTCGGGGGCACGGCGGGCGCATGGGCTCGGGTCGTGCTCCTGACGCGCCCCTGACAATTTCCTGGCCAGCCCTCGACAAACACTGTCGGGAGTGTCCTGGCGTCAGTTACCGGTCGCAAGGGCGTCTTTCAGCCGTCGCTCGCCCGCGTGGACGAAGCCCGGCTCGCCGCCGAGGTCCGGTCCGCGCGGGCGGACCTCGTCGGCGGCGAGTATGGCCTCTCCGGCGAAGGGCTTCCCGTCGAGGGCGATGCCGTCCGAGGGGGCCGCCGAGAGCTCCGTCGCGTCACCGACGGCGCGCCAGTTCCCCGGAGCGGCTGGAATTCGACCGTCCGGACAGTCGGCGAGCCAGAGGGTTCCGGTCAGCGCGAGGGGGCCGTGGGGGGCGGACACGGTGGCCACCCGGTGCTCGTGCCAGGTCCGCCAGGCGGCGTGCGGGTCGTGCGCGTCATCGTTCATGCCGCTCAAGCCTTCCACGCCCGCCCGGACGGGAACCACCCCGTACGCCGTCCGGGCGCGCGGAATCTGAGAGGGCCTCAGCTACAGCCGCAGTCGCAGTCGCACCCGTCGCAGCAGCAGCCGTCACAGTTGCAGCAGCCGTCACAGCCGCCGCAACCGGGATCGCCGCAGTCGCTGCACGCGTCGCACCACGGGTCCCGCTTCTTGCGGGACCACGGGCCGTCGTGGTCGGTGCAGCAGAGCTGGCAGGTGCAGAAGAGCCCGAGGGCGACGGCGCAGCCGGCGAGCAGCCCGCGGCGCGGCTTCTGCGGCGGCAGCCCGCCACCGCCGTGCCCGCCGGAGCCACCGGGACCGCCCGGACCACCCGGGCCCATGGGCGGCGGCAGCCCCGGGCCGCCGGGGGCGACCGGGGCGGCGGGGCCGTGGGGCTGGTGGCCGTAGGGCCCCTGGGCGCCGCCGTACGGACCGGCGCCCGCGCCCGGGGGGCCGTAGCCCTGCGGCGGCGCGCCGTAACCCCCTGCCGAGTTCGTGACGGTGTGCCCGCAGGCGCTGGTCCCGAAGGCCCGGTCCACCGAGGTCCGCAGCTCGTGGACGAGCAGCCGGTGCGCCAGCCCCGCGTCCGCGAACTCCACCTCGCGCAGTGCCAGCCGGATGCCCCGCAGGGCGTCGTCGCACAGCCGGCGCGCCTCGGCGAGGGGGGTCCCGGTGGCCGTGAGCGGGTTCCAGGCGCCCGCCGCGGCGTCGGCGGCCCGGTCCTCGACGGCGTCGAGCAGGTGCGCGAGCCGCCCGAAGTAGCGCCCCGCCTCGGCGAGCGGGGCGGCGTTGCCTGGCCGTCCCGCGAGGACCGCGGTATGCGCGAAGGCGGCGGCCGTCGCGGTCTCCGTCGGCTCGGTCACCACGAGCACGGGGGTGCCGGGCCCGGCCAGGGTCTCGATGCCGCCCTGCCGGTCGACGGCGTCCACCAGCACCGCCGTGTCGAAGCCGAGCGAGGCCCCGGTACGGGCGCCGGCCCGGTCCCAGCCCCGGGCCACCTTGCGCGCGGCGGCGGCGATCGGGGCCCGGGCCAACAGCCCGTCCCGGTCGGCCACGTGGTCCCGTACCTTCGCGGAGGCCAGCACCAGCGAGACGGCGGCCGCGAGCCGGGCCCCCTCGCCGTTGGCCACGGGGGCGGTGCGCATCCCGCGCAGCGGGCAGGGCCCGGCGGTGCGCCGGGCGCCGGGAGCGGGACCGGACTGAGCCTCCGTCAGAACGGAGACCAGCAGCCCGTCATAGTTGGTGACGATCCGGGCGAATTGCCCGTGGTCACCGCGAAGTGCCAGGCAGAGACCGCAGAGATGGGCCATCCACTCTGTCTTGAAACGCTCGCCCAGGCGGTGCGTGCAGGGCCTGACGATGCCGAACAATGCGTTCCCCCGTGTGTCATACGCGTACGTGCGGGGCATCGTATCCAGCCGGTTCGTTCACCCGTACGCCCCCACCGCTCACCCGCACGGCGGCGGCGGTCGTATTTTCACTCAGTCAGCAGCGGTAGCCGCCGGGAACCTCGGCCGTGCAACGGATGTTCTGCACCAGTACCGTCACGAAACCCCTGCGCGGCGGCTATCCACTTGGCGCGTTGTCAGCATCATGGACGACCATAGGGGCAGCTGAGAGAAGACAACTGACCGCGGTGAAGGGAGGCGTCCATGGGTTCGGTGCGCAAGGCGAGTGCCTGGTTGGGTCTCGTGGAGGACAGCGACGACGATCGGTACTACGACGACGACTACGCGGAGGCGGTGGAGCGGCAGCACGGCGGGTCGGTCTCCGGCCCCGGCGACCAGTGGGTCACCGACCCCCGGGTCAAGGTGGCCTCCGATTCGGCGGTCGAGCAGGGCCGGCGGATCGCGACCGTGACCCCGGACGGTTTCCGTGACGCGCGCGGCATCGGCGAGCTGTTCCGCGAGGGCGTACCGGTGATCGTCAACCTGTCGTCCATGGACCCGGGTGACGCGAAGCGCGTGGTCGACTTCGCCGCCGGTCTGACTTTCGGCCTGCGCGGCTCGATCGAGCGGGTGGCGACCAGGGTCTTCCTGCTGACCCCGGCCGACACCCAGATCGTGAGCGGCGAGCCCGCCGGCCGCTCGCGCGACTTCTTCAACCAGAGCTGAGCAGGGCCCTCACCGGAAGGCGTCGAGCCCGGTGAGCGCCTTGCCCAGCACCAATTGGTGCATCTCGACGGTGCCCTCGTAGGTGAGGACCGATTCGAGGTTGGTGGCGTGCCTCATGACGGGGTATTCGAGCGAGATCCCGTTGGCTCCCAGGACGGTCCGCGCGGTACGGCAGATCTCGATGGCCTCGCGGACGTTGTTGAGCTTGCCGAAGCTGATCTGTTCGGGCCGCAGCGTGCCCGCGTCCATCCGCCGTCCCAGGTGGTGGGCGAGCAGGATCCCCTTGTGGAGCTCCAGCGCCATGTCCGCCAGCTTGGCCTGGGTGAGCTGGAAGCCGCCGATCGGCTTCCCGAACTGCTCCCGCGTCCTCGCGTAGTCGAGCGCGGACTCGAAACTGGCGCGCGCCGCGCCCATGGATCCCCAGATGATCCCGTACCGCGCGTGGCTGAGACAGCCGAGCGGTCCCTTCAGCCCGGTGACACCGGGGAGCACCGCGTCGGCGGGCAGCCGTACGTCGTCCATCACCAGCTCGCTGGTCACCGAGGCACGCAGCGACCACTTGTGCTTGATCTCCGGCGCGGAGAAGCCGGCGCTGTCGGTCGGCACGGCGAACCCGCGGATGCCCTCGTCGGTCTGCGCCCAGACGACGGCGACCGCCGCGACGCTTCCGTTGGTGATCCACATCTTGCGGCCGGTCAGCACCCAGTCGGCGCCGTCGCGCTTCGCGTACGTGCGCATCGCCGCCGGGTCGGAGCCGACGTCGGGCTCGGTCAGCCCGAAGCAGCCGATCAGCTCGCCGGCCGCCATGCCGGGGAGCCAGCGCTGCTTCTGCTCCTCGGAGCCGTACTTCCAGATCGCGTACATCGCGAGGGAGCCCTGGACGGAGACCAGCGAGCGGATCCCGGAGTCGGCGGCCTCCAGCTCCAGGCAGGCCAGGCCGTACTGCACCGCGCTGGCGCCGGCGCAGCCGTAGCCCGTGAGGGACATCCCGAGCGCGCCGATCGAGCCGAGTTCGCGGGCGAGGTCCCGGATGCCGGGGAGTTCGCCGTTCTCGTACCACTCGGCGATGTGCGGCAGCACCCGGTCGGCGGCCCAGCCGCGGACGGTGTCGCGCACGGCGCGGTCCTCGGCGGTGAGGAGCTCGTCGAGGCCGAGCGGATCGGTGGGCAGGAACGGTGACACGGGGCCTCCCGGCGGCCTGAGTCGTTACCTAGCAGCGCAAGTCTGGCACCGCCCGCCCGACGCTAGACGCCACCCCTCCCCCGATCAACCCCCACCGCCCCGGCCCCACCGGCGGCCGCCCGAATCCAGCCCCGCCGGCGTTTGACGCGCGGAGTCCGGGGCGGAGCCCCACCCGCGCTCAGGCCGCCCGAATCCAGCCCCGCCGGCGTTTGACGCGCGGAGTCCGGGGCGGAGCCCCGGCGGCGCTCAGGCCGCCCGAATCCAGCCCCGCCGGCGTTTGAGGCGCGGGGTCCGGGGCGGAGCCCCGGCGGCGGCGCTCAGCCCACCCGCCCCGAGGAAGCCGGGCACGGCTCACCGGCGGTCTGCGCCGGCACCCACGCCTCAGCGTCGCCGTCGTCAACGCCGACGGCCTCGGCGCCCCCGCACTCCATGACCTTCGGCAGCTTCAGCGCCATCACCGCCCCCACCAGCAACAGACCTGCGCTGACCAGCAGCGTCACGTGCAGCCCGTGGACGAACGCGTGCCGCGCCGCCGCGTGCAGGGCCGCCCCGGCGGGGCCGCCGAGCTGCGCCGCTATCTGGTAGGCCTCGCCGAGCGAGTGGGCCGCACCCGCCGCGTCCCGTTCCGAAACCCCCGGCACCCCCACGAGCCCCGGCGCGTACGCCGCGTTCATGACGCTGCCGAGCAGCGCGATGCCCATGCCCGCGCCCAGCTGGTATGAGGTCTCGCCGATCGAGGCCGCGCCGCCCGCCGTGGCCGCCGGGGCCTCGCTCAGCATCGACTCGTAGGCCGCGAACAGCGTGGTCTGGAGGCCGAAGCCGAGCAGGATGAACCCCACGGTGAGCAGCGCCGGCCGGTCCTGCTGGCCCATCAGCGTCAGCAGCAGCACCGCTAGGGCCGTCAGTACGAAGCCGCCGGACACCATCGTGCGCGGCCCGATCCGGGCGAGCGTGTACGAGCCGGTGGCGCCGGCGGCCATGGCGGCGAAGGTGAGCGGCAGCAGCCGCAGCCCCGTCTCCAGCGGGCTCAGGCGCAGCACCAGCTGGAGGTACTGGACGGCTATGAGCTCCAGTCCGACCAGGGCCAGCATGGCGAGCACGATGCAGCCGACGGACGTCGAGAAGGCGGCCCGCGAGAACAGCCGCATGTCGATCAGCGGGTGCGTGCGCCGCCGCTGCCGCCGGACGAACAGCACCAGCAGCGTCGCCCCGAGCAGCAGCGGGACCAGCGCCTCGGCGTCGGCGAGGTGCCGCTCCGCGCCGATCCGCTTGATCCCGAGGACCGCGCCGAGCACGCCGACGGCGGCCATGAGCGCGCCGAGCACGTCCCACGGGCCGTCGCAGGAGCCCTTCGACTCGGGCAGCAGCCAGCGGCCGAGCGGCAGGATCA
The DNA here is from genome assembly GCF_003721495.1 of Streptomyces sp. ADI95-16. Classification (NCBI taxonomy): domain Bacteria; kingdom Bacillati; phylum Actinomycetota; class Actinomycetes; order Kitasatosporales; family Streptomycetaceae; genus Streptomyces; species Streptomyces sp. ADI95-16. The sequence goes on from NZ_CP033581.1 coordinate 2,252,458, forward strand.
GCGCCATCAGCGGGATGTTGATGAGGAAGACGGAGCCCCACCAGAAGTGCTCGACGAGGAAGCCGCCGAGTACCGGTCCGCTGGCGGCCCCGACGGCGGCGACGGCCGTCCAGATGCCGATGGCGAGGGCCCGCTCGCGCCGGTCGGGGAAGACCTGGCGCAGTATCGACAGCGTGGCGGGCATGATCATCGCGCCGCCGACGCCGAGCAGGGCGCGGGCCGCGATCAGCACCTGCGCGCTGTCGGCGAGGGCGGCGATCGCGGAGGCGACGCCGAAGAGCCCGTAGCCGAGGAGCAGGATCCGGCGGCGGCCCACCCGGTCGCCGAGGGTGCCGAACAGGATCAGCAGCGCGGCGCAGACCAGCGGGTAGGCGTCGACGATCCAGAGGAGTTCCATCGGGCCGGGGCGCAGGTCCTCGGTGACGGAGGGGACGGCCACGTGCAGGATCGTCGCGTCGAGCGCGACGAGGACGAGGCTGACGCAGAGGACGGCGAGGACGAACCAGCGGTTGGCGCCGCCGGAGGCCGCGCGCATCCGCTGCCGGAGAGAAGGGGCCGGGTGGCCGTCGGCACTGCCGACGGACCTGCGGTCGGCCGCGTTCGTCTCCGACATGCATGTACCTCCCAGGGTGAGCCCTCGTACTCGGTGGACCAGCGTCTTGCGGAGCCGCTGTGGGTGGTGCGCGGTGCGGCGTCCTACGGGGTCCGGCGTCGACGTGCGAGTGAACGGTCAGCGTACGCGAGTTCGTCAGCACCCCACGTGGTCAAGCTCTCATCCCGACGGCGGTCGCCGTGTGGCGTGCGCCACTCGCCCCGAGCCCTCCCCTCCCCCCGTGTACACGAGCGCTCACGGCCCGTGGTTGCGTCCGTCCCGCCCCGGACGGGCCACCGATAATCGTCCCTGTGAAAGATCTTGGATTTCGCCGGGCCGCACCCGCACTGGCCGTCTTCGCGGCGGTCCGGCTGCTCGGGCTCGCCGTCCTCGGGGTGTGGGGGGCGGTGGCCGGCAGCAGCCCGCACACGCTGCTCTCGGCGCGCTGGGACTCCCTCTGGTACGCGCGGATCGCGGCCGAGGGGTACGGGTACGAGGTGGTCCTGCCGAGCGGGGCCGTCCACTCGAACCTGGCGTTCTTCCCGCTGCTGCCCTGGCTGGAGCGGCTGATCGCGGCGCCGACCGGACTGTCGTACGGCTCGGCGGGCCTGGTGGTCTCGGCGGTCGCGGGGCTCGCGGCGGCCTGGGGGATCTTCGCGGTCGCCGACCTCTCCTACGGCCGCCGGGCCGGGGTGCTCGCGGTGGCGGCCTGGGCCGCGCTGCCCGTCGGCGTCGTGCAGTCGATGGCGTACAGCGAATCGCTGTTCACCGCGCTGGCCGCCTGGGCGCTGTACGGGGCCCTGCGCGGGCACTGGCTGACGGCGGGGCTCCTCGCGGCCGCGGCCGGGCTGACCCGCCCGGTCGGGGCGGCGGTGGTGGCGGCGGTGTGGGTGGCCGCCGTCCTCGCGCGGCGGGGCGGGGAGCGGTCCTGGCGGATGCCGGCCGGAGTGCTGCTGGCCCCGCTGGGCGCGGCGGCGTACGTGCTGTGGGTCGGGGCCCGCACCGGTGGCGGGCTGCTCGGGTACCTCGACGTACAGGGAGGCTGGGGCAACGGCTTCGACGGGGGCTGGGCCTTCGCCCGCTTCATCGGGGCGCGCCTCGCCTCCTCCGCCTTCCTCGCCGGCGTCGGGCTGATCGCGGGGGTCGCGCTGGTGCTGTGGCTGTACGCGCTGTGCGTACGGCAGCGGCAGCCGGCCGCGCTCCTCGTGTACTGCGGGATCGTGGTCGCGCTCGCGCTGTGCGCCTCGGGGTACTTCGGTTCCAAGCCCCGGCTGCTGCTGCCGGCGTTCCCGCTGATGTTCCCGGTCGCGGTGGCGCTGGCGCGGTGGCGGACCGGGCGGGCGGCCGCGGTGCTGGGGGCGGTGGCCGCGGCCTCGGCGGTGTACGGGGCGTTCTGGCTGAACGGGTCGGGACCCCCGTAAGGAAATCCCGCCTGCTGAAATAAAGTTCAGGTAAGCATGAGAAACAATGTACGGACGATGGATCAAGGCGGCTCCAACGAATGCCGCGATAAAGGGAATTAACTCCCGCGTGAGACCAACTCCACATCACATGGTCATCACAAAGCGCGTGATTCGCACGGGCCGAGCATCGCCGCGCGGTAACGTCGATTCAGTGCGTACCGAACATTTCCTGACCCGTCTGGACCGGGCGTTCGCCCGGCTCGACCGGGAACCAGAGCGACCGGCTCATCTGCAAACGCCGCGGATGAGCCGGCACCGCGTCGTGCTCCTGGGATCGACCCTGGCCTTCTACCTCGCCATCGTGGTGGCCGTCCTGACCACCTCCTGGCTGGTCCGGCTGGACTGGCAGATCATGTTCTTCCGGCCCTACGAGCAGTGGCCCCAGCTGCACGCCTTCCTCGACTACCTCGTCGTGCTCGGCCAGCGCGGACCCACCGCCGTCATGGTCGCGGCCTGGCTCGGCTGGCGCTCCTGGCGACAGCACACCCTGCGCCCGCTGATCACCCTCGGCGTGTCACTGCTGCTCCTCAACATCACCGTCGGCGCCGTCAAGCTCGGCCTCGGCCGGCTCGGCCCGCACTACGCCCGGGAGATCGGCTCGGCCGAGCTCTTCGCGGGCGGCGATATATTCCCCTCCGGCCACACCGCCAACGCCGTCGTGACCTGGGGGATCCTGGCCTATCTGGCCTCCACCACGGTCACCCGGCGGGTGCTGTCCGTGGTCTCCGCGGTCGTCTCGCTCAGCGTCGGCGCCACCACCGTGTACCTGGGCACCCACTGGGTCAGCGATGTGCTGCTCGGCTGGTCCGCCGGCCTGCTGATCCTGCTGGCGCTGCCCTGGTTCGAGCCGCTCATCGCCCGGATCGAGGCCTACGTGTTCGAGGTCCGCGAGCGGATGCGCGGCCGCGTGGAGGCCGGGCTGGTGCCCGAGCCGGTCGCGGCCGCGCTCACCCCGCTGCTCTCCGCGGGCGGGAAGTGGCAGCGCCGCCGCCCCGTCGGGCCCGTCGCCCCGGCGGCCCAGCCCGCGCCGGCCGCCACCGCCGCGGCGGGGCACTCGCCGGTCACCGTCCGGCCCGCCGCGCACCTGCCCCGGCCGCACGTCATCCGCTCCGAGCGGACTCCGGTCACCCCGGCCGGCAGCCGCCGCCCGGCGCACACCGAGCGGGCCGGAGCCGCCGCCCGGGGGACCTCGGCCCGCCCGGTCGCCGGCGGCTGAGCCGCCCGGCCCGCGGGGGCGGTACGCACGACTCCCCCGCGGCGCGCACAGCCCACCCTCGCGGCGGGCCGGTCACCGACCGGCCCGCCGCGGGCATTTGGGGCGCGGTCGTCCATTTGGCCAAGTCGTCAGCGTGACGCCGGGACGTTCGCCCGTCCCGGGTCACGCTTGGGTCACGGAATGTCGACAGTTCTTTGACAGAGGCGCGTTCGCCCCACTCCGTCTGCAAAGGTGCCCCGGCATTTGTTTCGGGCGGTGCGACACGCCCGCCGTACCGGTGGTTTCGAATTCCCGCCCGGTGCCATTTAATTACCGTGGGGTATTGCCGGACGTGCTGGTTCAGACCAGGCGAATCCCCCTCAGATTCCTTACATCTCCTTCACCTTCGGACGCCGGATTCCCCGCCCCGGCGCGGCGCGCCCGGGCCCCTACGGGGCCGGGGCCGAAGCCGTGGGCCGCGCGGCCGACGGGACGGGGGCCACCGCCGGGAGCCGTGCCGGGAGGGCCTGGATCGGGTTCGGGATCGGGGCCGGGATCGGAGTCTCGGCCGAGGCAGGGATCGGGGCCGGGATCGGAGTCTCGTCCGAGGCAGGGATCGGAGCCGGGGCCGGGGTCTCGGCCGGAGCCGGGATCGGAGCCGGGGTCGGAGCCGGAGCCGGGGCCGGGGTCGGGGTCGGCCGGGCCGGGTCGTCGGCGGGGGGCAGGGTCAGCAGGGTGCCGGCCGTGAGGGCCTGCGGGCGGGGGCCGATCGCGGGGCGGTTCATCTCGTACAGCGCCCGCCAGCCGCCCCGTACCCGGCGCCGCCGGGCGATCGAGTCCAGCGAGTCCCCGGCCCGCACCACGTGCATCCGCCCCGCCAGCCCGTACCGCTTCGAACACGCCGGCCACGCGTCCCACCCCTGCGTGCCCAGCAGCTCCTCCGCCACCGCGATCTGCTGCGCCCGGGTCGCCAGGTCGGCCCGGGCCGCGAAGGCCAGTCCCTCGTGTTCCTCCCACGTCCGCTGCCAGAACTGCAGCCCCCCGTAGAACCCGTTCCCGGTGTTGACCGACCACCGCCCGCTGCTCTCGCAGTCGGCCACGCAGTCCCAGGGCCACTCCCCGCCCGGCCCGCAGTCCCCGGGGCCGGTCCCGATCACCCCCGGCGAACCGGGGTGCGCCGCCGTGGGCCCGGGCGCCGGTGGCGGCGGAGCCGAAGCGGCGGAGGCCTCCGCCACGGTCCAGGGGAGTACGAGGGCCAGCGCGGCCGCCGACACGGCCCGCCGGACCCGGTGGGGGCGCGGACGGAGCCGGAAGCGCAGATCGGGCATCGCGCCACGCTACGCGGCCCCCGCCGGCCGCCCGGCCCGCCACGCGGCGCGTCCCCGCGGCCCACCCGGACGGCCGACCCGCCACCCCGCCCGAAACGGCCAGCACCGGCCACCAACTGCGCACAACCAACCAACACTTGACACGGAAACGAAGGTGCGGTCCGACCGTTCACTCCTCCGGGTGCCAGGTTCGATTCCGTTCCCTCAATCGGCGTGACCCCACCCGCCGATCCCCCGTTGAGCCCGGCGAGCCGGGGACCGCCCGGCCCCCGCACGCCTAGTCCGAGGAGCCACCCCGTGCCGCGCATGCTCGACGTCAGTGATGAGGTACGTGCCGAGATCGGTGACGAAGAAGCCGACAGGCTGCTCGTCGGCCCCGACGCGCCGGGCAGTTACGACTGCACCTCCTGCCGTACCCCCGGGGACCCCGAGAACGACCCCACCAGCACGGTGCTGTTCGTCGGGGAGGAGACCGCCGTCCTCGCGTTCGCCCACGCCACCTGCATCCCCTCGCAGGTCGTCTCCGTCTCCGAGGAGCAGCTCCAGGGCGCGGTCCGCAGCATCACCGGCGACGGCCCGGCCCCCGCCGGCCCCGCAGCCCCCTCCGACTCGCCGCAGAACGTCCCCGGCGGCCAGGCCGTCCTCGGCATCACCAGCGGCCTGGTCCTGATCGGCGGCGAGCTGCACCCCGCCCTCGTGGTCGAGCCGACCGCGCCGATCGCCCGCCCCGGCACCACGGGCCCCGGCGACGACTTCCTGCCGCTCCTGATCGAGCAGGGCTTCATCCCGGTCACCGACACCGCCCAGCTCCCCTCGCCGCTGGGCGGCTGGTCCGTGCTGCTCGCCGCCGGCCAGCTGCACGCCGTGCTCCAGCCCGGCGCCGACGGCGGCGGTCAGGTCGCGTGGTGGCAGGCGCACCAGGCCCTGTCGGTCACCGACGGCTGGCGCGCCGCCGTCAACAAGACCCAGCGCGTGCTCATCTACGCCGCCCCGGTCGGCTCCATCGGCCAGCAGCCCCGCGAGGACCTGCTGCGCGACGCCCTCGACAAGGCCGCCGCCGACGGCAAGCTCGTCGCCGCCTCGATGCCCCTGGCCGGTACGCCGGGCGCCTGATCCCCCTCCGCCCCGAACTGCCGTCCGCCCCTTGCCGAGGGGGCCGGACGGCGTGCGCCGGGGGTTGCGCGGTCCGTCCCGCGCACCCCCGGCGATCTGCGTTTTCTCCCCCAGCGCCCGCATCCGCAGGGCGCCGGTTTCGTTGGCTGATACGTGCATCCATACGACCCACCCCGCGCCCCGTACCACCCGAGCACCGTCACCCCGCTGCGCCCCGCACGGGACCGGCAGAGCGCTCCGGCCGCCTCGCACACCCCGATCTTCGACACCCTGTACTCGGAGTACCTGCGCGCCTTCCGGACCCTGCCGGGTGACCGTACGGGCGAGGAGGACCTCGGCTTCACGGCCTTCTCTTACGGGGGCGCCCACTACGCCTCCCACGGCGAATCCCCGTACGGCGGCGGCAGCCTGAGCGGCTCCGGCTGGAGCCCCGCGTGGCAGCAGACGGAGGCCTGGCAGCCCTCGTACGTCCCGCAGCCCGCCTACTCGTACGCGGGCCAGGGCGTCACCGCGCAGCACGCCGCCCCGGCGCCCCCCGCCGGATACGGCAACGGGCGGCAGCACCAGACCGGGACGCACCACGTCCCGGCGGCCCTGCCGCCCGCTCCGCGCCGGGGCTACTGACCCCGGCCCTGCGTCACCGCGTACGCCCTACTTCTTCTTGTGCTGGGCACCGCGCTTCTCGCGCACCCGCACCGAGATGTGGATCGGGGTGCCCTCGAAGCCGAACTCCTCGCGCAGGCGGCGCTCGATGAAGCGCCGGTAGCCGTGCTCCAGGAAGCCGGAGGCGAACAGGACGAACCGCGGCGGCTTGCTGCCCGCCTGGGTACCGAACAGGATGCGGGGCTGCTTGCCGCCGCGGATCGGGTGCGGGTGCGCGGCGACGACCTCGCCGAGGAAGGCGTTCAGCCGGCCGGTGGGGACGCGCGTCTCCCAGCCCGCCAGCGCCGTCTCGATCGCCGGGACCAGCTTCTCCATGTGGCGGCCGGTGAGCGCCGAGACGTTCACCCGGGGCGCCCAGGCGACCTGCTGCATCTCGGTCTCGATCTCGCGTTCGAGGTAGTAGCGGCGCTCCTCGTCGAGCTCGTCCCACTTGTTGTAGGCGATCACGATCGCGCGGCCGGCCTCGACGGCCATGGTGATGATGCGCTGGTCCTGGACGCTGATCGTCTCGGTGGTGTCGATCAGGATGACCGCGACCTCCGCCTTCTCGACGGCGGCGGCGGTGCGCAGGGAGGCGTAGTAGTCGGCGCCCTGCTGGAGGTGGACCTTCTTGCGGATGCCCGCGGTGTCCACGAACTTCCAGGTCACGCCACCGAGCTCGATGAGCTCGTCGACCGGGTCGCGGGTGGTGCCGGCCAGCTCGTTGACGACGACGCGGTCCTCCTTCGCGACCTTGTTCAGGAGCGAGGACTTGCCGACGTTCGGGCGCCCGATGAGGGCGATGCGGCGCGGGCCGCCGAGGGCGGCGCCGCCGAAGGTCTGCTCGGGGGCCTCCGGCAGCGCTTCGAGCACGGCGTCGAGCATGTCGCCCGTACCGCGGCCGTGCAGCGAGGAGACCGGGTGCGGCTGGCCGAGGCCCAGCGACCACAGGGAGGCCGCGTCGGCCTCGCCGCTCTGGCCGTCGACCTTGTTGGCGCACAGCACGACGGGCTTGCCGGCCCGGCGCAGCAGCCTGACGACGGCCTCGTCGGTGTCGGTGGCGCCGACCTTGGCGTCCACGACGAAGACGACCGCGTCGGAGGCCTCGATGGCGTACTCGGCCTGGGCGGCGACGGACGCGTCGATGCCGAGGACGTCCTGCTCCCAGCCGCCGGTGTCGACGACCTTGAAGCGGCGGCCGGCCCATTCGGCCTCGTAGGTGACGCGGTCGCGGGTGACGCCCGGCTTGTCCTCGACGACCGCCTCGCGGCGGCCGATGATCCGGTTCACCAGGGTCGACTTGCCGACGTTCGGGCGGCCGACGACGGCGAGTACGGGGAGCGGCCCGTGGCCGGCCTCCGAGATCGCGCCTTCGACGTCCTCGACGTCAAAGCCTTCCTCCGCGGCGAGCTCCATGAACTCCGCGTACTCGGCATCGCCAAGCGCTCCGTGGTCGTGCTGGTCGTTCATGAAGTCCGTTCCTCGTCGTTCGTGGTGATCGGTGGCACCCGCGCAGCGCGGTTCCACTACTGGTTCAAGTCTCGCTCAGCGCCCGGTGAGGCGCTTGGCGTCGGCCAGGTGGGCGGTCAGCCGGTCCTGGATGCGTACGGTGGCCTCGTCCAGCGCGGTACGGGTCCGGCGGCCACTGCCGTCCCCCGCGTCGAAGGCGTCGCCGAAGACGACGTCGACCCGGCTCCCCAGCGGCGGCAGGCCCTTGACGAGCCGGCCCCGGCGGTCGGTGCTGCCGAGCACGGCGACCGGCACGATGGGCGCCGCCCCGCGGACCGCGAAGTACGCGAGCCCGGCGCGGAGCGAGGCGAAGTCTCCCTCGCCCCGGGTGCCCTCGGGGAAGATCCCCAGGGCCCCGCCCTGTTCCAGTACGCCGAGCGCCCGGGTGATCGCGGTGCGGTCGGTGCCGGACCGGTCGACCTTCACCTGCCCGATCCCCTCCAGGAAGGGACCGAGCGGGCCTATGAAGGCCTCTTTCTTGATCAGGAAGTGCAGCGGCCGGGGGGCCGTGCCCATGAGCATGGGGCCGTCGATGTTGTGCGCGTGGTTCACGGCCAGGATGACGGGGCCGGAGGCCGGCACCTTCCAGGCCCCCAGCACGCGCGGTCTCCACAACCCGTACATGAGGCCGATCCCGATCCGCCGGCCGACCGCCGCACCCTTGAGGGAGGGCGTTTCGCTCACTTGCGCCCCGCCCGCTTCTCCTCGACGAGGGTCACGACGCACTCGATGACCTGGTCGAGGGTGAGCTCGGTGGTGTCGACCTCGACGGCGTCGCCGGCCTTGGCCAGCGGGGAGGTCTTGCGGCCGGAGTCGGCCGCGTCCCGCTTGATCAGGGCTTCCTTGGTGGCCGCCAGGTCGGTGGCCTCCTTGCCCTTCAGCTCGCCGCTGCGCCGGGCCGCGCGGGCCTCGGCGGAGGCGGTGAGGAAGACCTTGAGGTCGGCGTCGGGCAGGACGGTGGTGCCGATGTCCCGGCCCTCGACGACGATCCCGCCGTCCGCGTCGGCGGCGATGGCGCGCTGCAGCTCGGTGATCCGGGTGCGGACCTCGGGGACGGCGCTGACGGCGCTGACCTTGGAGGTGACCTCCTTGGTCCGGATCGGCCCGGAGGCGTCCAGGCCGTCGACGGTGATGGTGGGCGCGCAGGGGTCGGTGCCGGAGACGATGGCGGGCTTGCCGGCGGCGACCGCGATGGCGTGCGGGTCCTCGGTGTCGACGCCGTTGGTGATCATCCACCAGGTGATGGCCCGGTACTGGGCACCGGTGTCCAGGTAGCGCAGCCCGAGCTTGGCGGCCACGGCCTTGGAGGTGCTGGACTTGCCCGTGCCGGAGGGACCGTCGATGGCGACGATCACGGCGGACGGAGCTGCGGTTTCCACGGTGCGGGCACCTTCCTGGTTGCGCGTACGTGTCCGGGCGCGCCAAAGCGCCCCTCTCCAAGGTTACCGGCCCCGCGCACCTCCCGGCCCCGCCCCCGTTCCCGCCCCCTCGCCGCCCCGTCCGGCCCGCCGCCCAGCCCAGCCCCGCCCCGCCGGACCGGCAGGGGTGTGAGGCGGGGGGCCGGGGTCCGGGGGCGGGGCCCCGGGGGCTACTGCTGGCGCAGGGCCCAGCCGCGGTCGCGGAGTTCGGCCGTGAGGCCGGGAACGGCCCGCGGGTCCACCATCAGCTGCACCAGCCCGGCCTGCTGCCCCGTCGCGTGCTCGATCCGCACGTCCTCGATGTTCACACCGGCCCGTCCCGCGTCCGCGAAGATCCGCGCCAGCTCCCCCGGCTGGTCGCTGATGAACACCCCGACCGTCTCGTACGCCATCGGCGCCGCCCCGTGCTTGCCCGGCACCCGTACCCGCCCCGCGTTGCCGCGCCGCAGGACGTCCTCGATCCCCGCCGCGCCGCCCCGCCGCTTGGCCTCGTCCGCCGACTGGAGCCCCCGCAGCGCCTCCACCGTCTCCGACAGGTCGGCCGCGATCCCGGACAGGACGTCCGCCACCGGTCCCGGATTCGCCGACAGGATCTCCACCCACATCCGCGGATCGGACGCCGCGATCCGCGTCACGTCCCGGATCCCCTGCCCGCACAGCCGGACCGCCGTCTCGTCGGCCTCCTCCAGCCGGGCCGCGACCATGCTCGACACCAGCTGCGGGGTGTGCGAGACCAGCGCCACCGCCCGGTCGTGGGCGTCCGCGTCCATCACCACCGGTACGGCCTTGCACAGCGCCACCAGTTCCAGCGCCAGGTTGAGCACCTCGTGGTCGGTGTCCCGGGTCGGCGTCAGCACCCACGGCCGCCCCTCGAAGAGGTCCGCCGTCGCCGCCAGCGGACCCGAGCGCTCCTTGCCGGCCATCGGGTGCGTTCCGATGTACGCGGTGACGTCCACGCCGAGCGCCTCCAGCTCCCGCCGCGGCCCGCCCTTGACGCTCGCCACGTCCACGTACGCCCGGGCCAGGTCCCGCCCGATCGCGTCGGCCAGCGCCGCCGCGACGTGCGCCGGAGGGACGGCGACGATCGCGAGGTCGACCTTGCCCTCCGGGGTGTCGTCCGTACCGGCGCCGAGGGAGGCGGCCGTCCGGGCCTGGGCGGGGTCGTGGTCGGCGAGGTGGACGGCGATCCCGCGGGCGGTCAGGGCGAGCGCCGCGGAGGTGCCGATCAGTCCGGTTCCGATGACGACGGCGGTTCTCACGGGGCGCTCCAGGGTTGATCGCGTACGGGCAGTCCTGACTCAGGGTAGCCAGCCCGTACGGGACGGGGGCCCGGCGACCGCCCCTTGGACGGCCGCCGGGCCCCCGCACTCCGGCCGGGTGCCGGCCGGGGACCGGCTAGAGGTTCTGCTGCCGGATGATGTCCTCCAGCGATCCCGACGGCAGCTGCCCTTCCGGGCTCAGCTTGTCGACGGCCGTCGGCAGCGACCGAGCGATCTGGTCGGCGGCCTCCTGGGGGCTGACGCCGGTCTGCTCGGCCACCTTCTGGAGGGTCGCGTCCGGCAGCGCCTCGGCGATCTGCGCGCCGGAGACGGGCTGGTTGTCGCCCTTGCCGATCCACGACTGCGCCTGGTCGGTCAGGCCCGACTTGGTCAGCATGTCCATCAGCCCGCCGAGCGGGTTGCTCCCGCCGCCTCCGGCCGCCTGGGCGCCGCCGCCCGCACCGGCGCCGCCCATGAGGGCGCCGAGGAGCGCGCCGAGGATGTTGCCGCCGCCGCCCTGGCCGCTTCCGCCACCGCTGCCGCTGCCGCTGCCGCTGCCACCGAGGAGACCGCCCAGCAGAGAGCCGAGGTCATTTCCCGCCATGGTCACGCCTTTCGAAGAGGGGCCGGGCCGCACAACCCTGTACACCCCGGCTTCGAGACACGGACAATGTCGCCCGGACCGGACAGCCCCGCCACCTGGCGCGGGCCGGCCGGCCCGGCGCTGCGGTAGAACGTTCGGCATGATCTTCCACATCGTCCCGCTCTCCGACTGGACCGCCGAGCCCGGCCTCCCGTACGCGCCGTCCTCGCTGGAATCGCAGGGTTTCGTCCACTGTTCGGCGGATCCCGAGACCGTCCTCGCGATCGCCGGGACCCACTACCGCGAGACGCCGGGAACCCTGCTGGCGGTGGAACTCGACGAGTCGGCCCTGACGTCGGAGGTCCGCCGGGAGGGTGATTCCGGAGACCGTTACCCACATGTCCACGGCCCGTTGAACCGGGACGCGGTGAGCCGCGTGTGGCAGGTGGTACGTACCCCTGGCGGCCCGGCGGAACTGGCGCCGTGGCAGCCGGGGCCCTGAATCGGTGTGGCGGGCTTCTGATGGGGCCCGCCACTTGCCAGGATGCCTCTCGCCATCCCGGCAATGAGCGAGGAGATGTCATGAGCGACCCCAACCGCACGGCCCGGCGTACGGTTCTGGCGGCAGGAGCGGCCGCGCTGGCGGGCGGCGCCCTCACCGCGTGCGGCAGCGAGGACAAGGCCGCGACCGGGTCGGGCAGCCCGGCCCCGCAGCCGCCCGGAAGCGCGCAGGGCTCCGCCCCGGCCGCCGGGAAGGCGCTGCTGAAGACGGCGGACGTCCCGGTCGGCGGCGGAACCGTCCTCAAGGAGCAGAAGCTGGTGGTGACCCAGCCGACGGCCGGGTCCTACCGCTGCTTCACGGCGGTCTGCCCGCACCAGGGCTGCCTCGTGAACAAGGTCGAGAACGGCACCATCGACTGCCCCTGCCACGGCAGCGAGTTCAAGGTCACCGACGGCGCGGTGGTCAAGGGGCCGTCGACCCGCCCGCTCGCGGAGAAGAAGATCAACGTGACCCCGGCCGGCGAGATCCAGCTCGCCTGAATCCCCTCGCGGGGCGGGCTGCGGTCTGGCTACGCTCCCCCGATGAACGAACCGACGTCCGAATCCCTGGAACTGGTGCGCGACCACACGGTGTACGCGTGCGTGATGGGCTCGCGGGCGTTCGGCCTGGCGACGGAGGCGAGCGACACCGACCGGCGCGGTGTCTACCTCGCCCCCACGCCGCTGTTCTGGCGGTTCGAGAAGCCGCCGACGCATGTGGAGGGCCCGCGGGAGGAGCAGTTCTCCTGGGAGCTGGAACGCTTCTGCGAGCTCGCCCTGCGCGCCAACCCGAACGTCCTGGAGTGCCTGCACTCCCCGCTCGTGGAGCGGGTGACCCCGGTGGGCGAGGAACTCCTCTCCCTGCGCGGGGCGTTCCTCTCCCGCCGGGCCCACACCAGCTTCAGCCGGTACGCGGCCTCGCAGCACACCAAACTCGTCGCGGACGTCCGCATCCACGGCGCCCCGCGCTGGAAGCACGCCATGCACCTGTTGCGGCTGCTGCTGTCCTGCCGCGACCTGCTGCGCACGGGCCGGCTGACCATCGGCGCCGGCCCGCACCGCGACCGCCTCCTCGCGGTCAGGCGCGGCGAGCTGTCCTGGGCCGAGGTCGACGCCTGGATGACCCGCCTCGCGGAGGAGACCGAGGCGGCCCTCTCCAGCACCCCGCTCCCGGAGTCCCCGGACCACGCCCGCGTGGCGGACTTCCTCCACCGCACCCGCAGCGCCTCGGCTGCCGCCTAGGCCGTCACTTGTCCCAGAGGGCGCCGAAGGCGAGGAGTTCGGGGCGGTATTCGATCCGGCCCTCCCAGTCGCGGGGCCAGACGTCCGCGCCGAGGTGGGCGCCCGCGAAGGCGCCGGCGAGGCAGGCGAGGGAGTCCGAGTCGCCGCGCGTGCAGGCGGCCCGGCGCAGGGCGAGCAGCGGCTCCTGCGGGAAGAGCAGGAAGCACTGCAGGGCCGTGGCGAAGGCCTCCTCGGCGATCCAGCCGTCGCCGGTGGTCAGGCAGGGGTCGGTCTCCGGCGAGGGGTCGCGCAGGGCCGCCGCGAGACGGTCCAGGACGGCCAGGCACTCGTCCCAGCCCCGCGAGATGAAGGACTCCGCCGAGGCGTCGGAGGCGGTGCGCATCCAGAGGTCGCCGAGCCACCGCTCGTGGTAGCGGGTGCGGTTCTCCAGCGCGTACGAGCGCAGCAGACCCACCAGACCGGTCACCTCCGTGCCCCGGGCCAGCAAGTACACCGCGCGGGCCGTGAGGTCCGAGGCGGCGAGCGCCGTCGGGTGGCCGTGGGTGAGGGCCGACTGGAGCTGGGCGGCGCCGGCCCGTTCCTCCTCCGTCCAGCCGGGGACCAGGCCCACCGGCGCCACCCGCATGTTCGCGCCGCAGCCCTTGGAGCCGATCTGGCTGGCGTCCCGCCAGTCGCGCTCCGGCTGGTCGAGCAGGCGGCAGGCCTTCAGGCAGGTGTTGCCCGGGGCCCGGTTGTTCTCCGGGGAGTGGTACCAGTCGACGAACTCCTCCCGGACCGGCCGGGCCAGGCGCAGCGGGCCCACCCGGCCGCGGTCGGCGGCCGTCCGTATGCCGCGCGCCAGGGCCAGCGTCATCTGGGTGTCGTCGGTGACGATCGCCGGGCAGGGCAGGCCCATCTCCCGCCAGGGGCCGGTCTTGGCCAGGATCGTCGGCACGTCGTTGAACTCGGTGGGGAAGCCCAGGGCGTCGCCCAGGGCCAGGCCGATCAGCGCGCCCGTCGCGGCTCGCTTGGCCGGGTTCGTCGTCATCGCGTGGATCCTTCCGAGGGTCGGAGCAGGGGCGGGTGCAGGGTGGTCGCCGGTCCCGGCCGGTACAGCGCGGCCGGTTTGCCGCGCCCGCCGGTCAGCCGGGCGGCTCCCGGCACGGCCTCGACGAAGCCGGGCGTGGCCAGGACCTTGCGGCGGAAGTTGGGGCGGTCCAGGGCGGTGTCCCAGACGGTCTCGTAGACGGCCTGGAGCTCGCCGAGGGTGAACTCGGGCGGGCAGAAGGCGCTGGCCAGGCAGGTGTATTCGAGCTTCGAGCCCACCCGTTCGCGCGCGTCGGCGAGGATCACGGCGTGGTCGAAGGCCAGCCCGGATCCGGCGCCGGGGTCCGCGCCGAGTTCCGCGCCCGGGTCCGAGCCCGGGTCCGTGTCCGCGCCCGCGCCCAGGTCCGCGCCCGCGCCCGCGCCCGCGCCCGCGCCCAGGTCCGAGCCCGCGCCCGCGCCCGGGCCGGCCGCCTCGCCCACCGGTACCCAGCGGGCCCGGTCGGCGTCTCCGCCGCCCCCGGCGGCCGGCTCGGGCATGTCCGGGACCAGCGCGGTGAAGGCCACCGAGACCACCCGCATCCGGGGGTCGCGGTCCGGATCGCTGTAGGTCCGCAGTTGCTCCAGGTGCAGGGCGGCGACCACGCCCGGCGCCAGCCCGGTCTCCTCCGCGAGCTCCCGCCGGGCGGCCGTCTCGGCGGACTCCCGGGGCAGCACGAAACCGCCGGGCAGTGCCCAGGTGCCCGCGTACGGCTCCTGCCCGCGCCGGATCAGCAGCACGTGCAGGGCGCCGGCGCGGACGGTGAAGACGGCGAGGTCGACGGTCACCGCGAACGGCTCGAAGGCGTGCGGATCGTATCCGGCGGTCACGAGACCTCCGCCCGGACGTTCTCGGGCAGCGGGTCCGCGAAGTGCCAGCCCTCTCCGAGCAGTTCGTCGACCGCGGCGACGGCCCGGGCCAGCCGCGCCTCCCGGTCCCCGGCCACGACCAGGAAACGCCGCCCGGTCCGCTCCAGTTCCTCCCGGAACCGGCCGGTCATCCAGGGCCGCAGGTGGGGCCCGTCGCGCAGCCCGTCGTCCTCGAACGGCACGTCGGCGTGGTCGGTCAGCAGGTACAGGTCCCGCCGCCTGCCGGCGGCGATCCGCTCGACCTCCGCGTTGCGGCCGTCCATGTACCGCTCGTGCCAGATCCCGGTGGCGAAGGAGTCGGTGTCGCAGAACAGCACCGGCGAGCCGAGGCGGGCCGCCCGCTCCTCGTCCGCGTCCTGGCGGCGCGCGATGACGGGGAACTCCTCCGAGGTGAAGGAGACGTCCGGCCAGGACGCCGCCGGGTCCGCCGCGCGGGCCGCCGCCAGCTTCTCCTCGCTGTACCGGCGCCCGTACTCGGCGACCCAGCCCGTCTTCGCCCAGACCCCGCCGCGGGAGCGGTAGTGCCCGGCCAGCGCCCGCGACAGCGTCGTGGTGCCGGTGGACTCGGCGCCGAGTACGACGATCCGCCGGGTCAGGGCCGCCCGTACCGAGGGCCCGAGGAACTCCCAGGCCGCGACGGGGTCGGCGCGTACCGCCGTACCGGAGACGGGGAACAGGGTGCGCTTCCGGTCCACGAGGACCTCCTCGGCCCCGAACCGGCGGGCGAGTTCGCCGCCGTACTCCTCCGAGGTGAACACGGCGTCGACGCGGCCGGGGACCGCGCCCCGGAAGACCGCCATGTGGGCCTCCCAGACCGCCGGGTCGTACAGGTCGACGGGGATGTCGTCCACCGCGCCGACGACCTCCGCCCCCGGGTGCGCCTCGCGCATCCAGGCGACCCGGTCGGCGAGCGGCACCGACTCCACCGAGGCCGCGCACACCAGTACGGTGAGCCGCTCGCACTGGTCCTGGGCGGTCCGTACGAGGTGGTGGTGCCCGGCGTGCGGCGGGTAGAACTTGCCCAGCACCAGTCCGTGCCCGAAGCGCCTCATGCCCTCGCCTCCACCGTCTGCGCCCCGGTACGGGCACCCGGCGCGGGCAGCGCGCGCCGCCAGCCGAGCAGTCCGACGACGCAGAGCGCGAGGAAGCCGACGTACAGGGCGGAGGTCAGGTAGAGCCCCTTGTAGGCGTAGAGCGGGACGTAGACGAGGTCGGCGGCGATCCACAGCCACCAGGACTCGACGAGCTTGCGGCACTGGCCGTAGGTGGCGGCCAGCGAGAGCCCGGTGGTCAGGGCGTCCCAGAACGGGACGGTGGAATCGGTGGCCGCGTCCAGCAGGAGGGTCAGGCCGAGCACCCCCACCGCCCCCGCCGCGGCGAGCGCGGCCCATTCGGTGCGCGTGGTGCGGCGCACCGGCAGGGCCTCGGTGCTTCCCGGTCCACCCCCGTGGGTCCAGGACCACCAGCCGTACGCGGCGAGGGCGATGAAGACGATCTGGAGTCCGGCGTCGGCGTACAGGCCGGACTGGGCGAAGAGCACGATGAAGAAGACGTTGTTGGCGATGCCGATCGGCCAGTTGGCGATGTGCTGCCGGGCGACCAGCCATACGCACAGGGCGCCGGTGGCGAAGCCGAGCACCTCGGTCCAGCTCATGGTCCAGCTCATGCCGGGCCCCTCCCTCATCCCTTTAATAGTCACCTTGACTATAAACAGTGATCGGGGTTCGGACAAGCGAAAAAACCCGCGGCGCCCGAAGGCACCGCGGGTTCCTCGTGGCGGCCGGACGCTCTCGCGCCGGCGGCCGGACGACTACAGGCCGACCTCGCGCATGAGCATGCCGACCTCGGTGTTGGTCAGGCGGCGCAGCCAGCCCGACTTCTGGTCGCCCAGCTCGATCGGACCGAAGGAGGTCCGGACGAGCTTCTCGACCGGGAAGCCGGCCTCCGCCATCATGCGGCGGACGATGTGCTTGCGGCCCTCGTGGAGGGTCACCTCGACCAGGTAGTTCTTGCCGACCTGGTCGACGACGCGGAAGTGGTCGGCGCGGGCGTACCCGTCCTCCAGCTCGATGCCGTCCTTGAGGCGCTTGCCGATCTCGCGGGGCAGCGGGCCGGTGATGGCCGCGACGTACGTCTTCTTCACGCCGTACTTGGGGTGCGTGAGGCGGTGGGCCAGCTCACCGTGGTTGGTGAGCAGGATGATGCCCTCGGTCTCGGTGTCGAGCCGGCCGACGTGGAAGAGACGCGTCTCACGGTTGGTGACGTAGTCGCCGAGGCACTGGCGGCCGTCCGGGTCCTCCATCGTGGAGACGACACCGGCCGGCTTGTTCAGCGCGAAGAACAGGTACGACTGGGTGGCGACGGTCAGGCCGTCCACCTTGATCTCGTCCTTCGGCTGGACGCGCTTGCCCTGCTCCAGCACGATCTCGCCGTTGACCTCGACACGGGCCTGCTCGATGAGCTCCTCGCACGCGCGGCGCGAGCCCATGCCGGCACGGGCGAGCACCTTCTGCAGGCGCTCCCCCTCCTCCTCGGCGCCCGGGAAGGTCTTCGGGGTCTTGATCACGGGCTTGTCGGCGTACCGGTCGCGCACGCGCTCCTCGATCCGCGCGTCCAGCTCGCGCGGCCGGGACTGGCCGCTGCGGCTGCCGGGACCGCGGCGCGGGCCGCCGGCCCCGCCGATGCCGGGGGTCTTGGAGGTCTTGGGGCCGCCCTTGGCACCGCCGCGCGCCGCGTCACCGCGGGCACCGCCGCGGTTGCCGTCGGCCGCGCCGCGGGCACCGCCGCCGCCCGCCTTGGCACCGCCGCGGCCGTTGCGCTCGCCCTCGGGGCCCACGTCGTAGCGACGCTCCTCGGGGCGGGGGTTGCGGATGCGGGGAGCGGGCTCACGGTCGCGGTCGGAGCCGCCACCCTGGTAGCCGCCGCCCTGGTACCCGCCACCGCTGCCGCCCTGGTAGCCACCGGAGCTGCCGCCACGGGAGGAGCTGCCGCCCTGGTAGCCGCCCGAGCTGCCGCCACGGGAGGAGCTGCCGCCCTGGTAGCCGCCGGAGCTGCCACCGCGGGAGGAGCTGCCGCCCTGGTAGCCGCCGGAGCTGCCGCCGCGAGAGGAGCCGCCGCCCTGGTAGCCGCCGGAGCTGCCGCCGCGAGAGGAGCTGCCGCCGCGGGGGCCGCCTCCCGAGCCGCTGCCGCCGCCGGAGCCGCCACCGCGGTAGCCGCCCCCGCCGCCGCTGGAGCTGCCGCTGCGGGCGTTACCACGCCCGCCGCCGCCACCGCCGCCGCTGTTCCTGTTGCCACCGTTGCCGTTGCCGCTGCTTCGCATCAAAGTTCCGTCGTCTTGTCGTCTTCATCGGTATCCGGAGAGTCCGGATCGAACGACGGAACACCCTCTTGCGTCTCGGCTTCGATCGCGTCCGCCTCGGGGAGGAAGGGCGCGAGCTCCGGGAGCTCGTCCAGGCCGCGCAGGCCCATCCGCTCCAGAAAGTAGTTCGTCGTCCTGTACAGGATCGCACCTGTTTCAGGTTCCGTCCCCGCCTCGGCCACCAGACCCCGCTGCAGGAGGGTCCGCATGACCCCGTCGCAGTTGACTCCGCGCACCGCCGAGACCCTCGACCGGCTGACCGGCTGGCGGTACGCGACGACCGCCAGGGTCTCCAGCGCGGCCTGCGTCAGACGGGCCTGCTGCCCGTCCAGCACGAAGGCCTCGACGGCCGGCGCGTAGGCGGCGCGGCTGTAGAACCGCCAACCCCCGGCGACCAGCCGCAGCTCGAACCCGCGGCCTTGGACGGCGTAGTCGTCGGCGAGCTCGCGCAGCGCGTCCGCGACCTCCCGCGGGGGCCGCTCCAGCACCTTGGCCAGGTGTTCCTCGGTCGCGGGCTCGTCCACGACCATGAGGACGGCCTCCAGGGCCGGCTTCAGCGCCAGCTCGGACACGTCGCTCATTCCTTGACCTCCACGATCCGATCGAACTCGTCGCTCACGCCCGGCGACCCTCCCCCGTCGGCGTCACCGTCGCCGCCGCTCCAGCGCACCGTGAGCGTCCTCAGGGCCTCCTCCTGGTCCAGGACGACGACCTTCTCCCGGTAGAGCTCCAGAAGGGCCAGGAAGCGCGCGACGACGGTCAGGGTGTCGGGGGCGTCCTCGGTGAGTTCCTGGAAGGTCGCCTCCCCGCGGACCCTGAGCAGGGCGACGACGAACCCGGCCTGTTCGCGCACGCTGACGAGGGGGGCGTGGATGTGGTCCACGTAGACCTGCGGTTTCGCCTTGGGCTGCATCGCCAGGACGGCGAGCCGGGCGAACCCCTCGGCGCCGATGCTGATGACGACGTCGGGCAGCAGCCCGGCGAGGTGCGGCTCCAGCCCGACGGTGCGGGGGTAGCGGCGGGCCTCGTCCTCGGCGCGGCCCTGGAAGATCTCGGCGACCCGCTTGTACGCCTTGTACTGGAGCAGCCGCGCGAAGAGCAGGTCCCGGGCCTCCAGCAGCGCGAGGTCGGCCTCGTCCTCGACCTCGGCGACGGGCAGCAGCCGCGCGGCCTTCAGATCGAGCAGTGTGGCGGCGACCACGAGGAACTCGGTGGTCTGGTCGAGATCCCAGTCGGGCCCCATGGCCCGGATGTACGCCATGAACTCGTCGGTCACCTTCGACAGCGCGACCTCGGTGACGTCGAGCTTGTGCCGCGAGATCAACTGCAGCAGCAGATCGAACGGCCCCTCGAAGTTGTCCAGCCGCAGCGTGAACCCGCCCCGCGCCCGCGAGGCCGCCTCCGAGCCCCCGTCCACGGGCCCCGGCTCAGGTGCCCGCCCCGGCGCCCCCGAAGCCGCGTCCGAGCCCCGGTCCGAAGGCCCCGCAGCGACGTCCCCCGGTCCGGATGTCTGCCCCGGCGCCCCCGGGGCTTCGTCCGAGCCCCCGTCCACGGGCCCCGCTGCGGCGGCCGGCGCGGGGGTACCCCCCGGCCCGGGTGCCCGCCCCGGCGCCCCCGAAGCCGCGTCCGAGCCCCGGTCCAAAGGCCCCGCAGCGACGTCCCCCGGTCCGGATGTCTGCCCCGGCGCCCCCGGGGCTTCGTCCGAGCCCCCGTCCACGGGCCCCGCTGCGGCGGCCGGCGCGGGGGTACCCCCCGGCCCGGGTGCCCGCCCCGGCGCCCCCGAAGCCGCGTCCGAGCCCCGGTCCAAAGGCCCCGCAGCGATATCCCCCGGTCCGGATGTCCGCCCCGGCGCCCGCGAGGCTTCGTCCGGGCCCCCGTCCACGAGCCCCGCCGCGGCGGCCGGCGCGGGGGTACTCCCCGGCCCGGGTGCCCGCACCGGGCCGGGAACGATGGCGCGCTCCGGCGAGGCAGCGCCTGGGGGCGCCGGTGCGGGTGCGGCGGCAGCCGCGTCGGCGGCGGGAGGGGGGCCGGGGGTCTCCCCCCGGTTTCGGGAAGGGGCGGGATCGGGGAGAGCCTCCTGCTCGGCCGCGCCTTGGGGGGCGGCCGCACCCGGGCCTCGGCCCAGCGGGCGGCGGTTCGGGCGGCCGGGTTCGGCGGAAGTGGGCATCGCGATCCAGGGTGGTGCGGAAGGGGCGTCCGGTCGGCCGACCACGAGTCGCGCCCGGACGGGGCGGCCCGGGGCAGTCCCCGCCGCCACGAGCACCCTAAAGCCCGGCCCGCCCGCACACCCGCATCGCCCGGCGGAAACCCGCCCCGGCCCCGTTCTGACGCCGAGAGCCCTGCCGGCACCCGAACCCGGCACGAGACCCGCACGGCCGGCGCCGGACAAGGCGGCGGGGCAGCAACCCCAGGGGCGTGTGACCCCAGAGCCGACGGCACAGCCGCCGGAAGGGATCGGTAGAGCGGGCGGGCCGAGCCCCGAGCGAGCACGCCCCGCAGGGTGCCCGCCCCGGGGGTGGGCGCAGAAGGGGCTGAGCCCGTACAGGCGGGCCTGCGGCAGTCGGGGCGACCGTGGGGCGAGGGACGCGCGCTCAAGGCCGCCACGGGGCGGGCGCAGCCCCTTGACGGCTGCACACGGCGGAGGCCAGGGCCCCTGAAGCCGGACCCGGACGCGGGCCGGGGGCCTGAGCAGGAGCCGGACGCGGGCCGGGATCCTGAGCGGAACCGGGCGCGAACCGGGGTTCCAGAGCCGAAACCGGACGCGGGCCGGGGCCCTGAGCCGAGACCGGGCGCGGACCGGGGGTCCTGCCGGAACCGGACGCGGGCCGGGATCCTGAGCCGGGACCGGGCCGGGGGTCCCGCCGGAACCGGACGCGGACTCGGACGCTGGCCGGGATCCTGAAGCCAGAACCGGGCGCAGGCCGGGGCCCTGAGCCGAGACCAGGCGCGAACCGGGGTCCTGAGCCGGAACCCGGCGCGGGCCGGGGGTCCAGAGCCGAAACCGGGCGCGAACCGGGGTCCTGAGCCGGAACCCGGCGCGGGCCGGGGGTCCAGAGCCGAGACCAGGCGCGAACCGGCGTCCTGAGCCGGAACCGGACGCGGGCCGGGGCACTGAGCCGGAACCGGACGCGGGCCGGGGGCCTGGGTCGGAACCGGGCACGGGGCGGGGGCCTGGGTCGGGACCGGGCCGGGTGGCGCCAGTAGGGGCGCCGGGGGAACGGACGGGCGGCTAGCGGCCGCGGAGGCGGCGGACCAGGATGCTCGCGTCGCCGCGGGACTCCAGGTCGGCCAGGACGACCGCCACCGCCTCGCGCACGATGCGGCCCCGGTCGACCGCCAGCCCGTGCTCCCCGCGCAGCACCAGCCGCGCGTGTTCCAGGTCCATGAGCTCCTCGGCGGAGACGTAGACCGTGATCTTCTCGTCGTGCCGTTCACGCCCGCTCGGCCGCCGGTTCGCGCCCCGGCCCTGCCCGCCGCCGTTGCCCCGCCGGGGCTCCGGGCTGACAGAACCTTCCTGCGGGCGTCGCGGTGAACCCACCACCGGCTCCGCCTGCCCCGCCGCCTGCCCCGGCCCCTGCTCGCCGGCCGCCGGTTCGTCCCGCCTCGGCGAGGACGACTGGAGTGCCATCCCCCCGGTCGTACGGAACAGTTCGTCGGCCCCGGGCAGACTCACTCGGCGGGACACCGCGCGAGCACCTCCCTGGCAAGTTGGCGATAGGCGGCGGCACCGACGGAGTTGGACGCGTACGTGGTGATCGGCTCACCGGCGACCGTGGTCTCCGGGAAGCGCACCGTACGGCCGATGACCGTGTGGTAGACGTGGTCGTCGAAGGCCTCGACGACGCGCGCCAGCACCTCACGGCTGTGCACCGTACGGGAGTCGTACATCGTGGCGAGGATGCCGTCGAGTTCCAGCTCGGGGTTGAGCCGCTCCTGCACCTTCTCGATCGTCTCGGTGAGCAGCGCCACTCCGCGCAGCGCGAAGAACTCGCACTCCAGCGGGACGATGACCTTGTGAGCCGCCGTCAGGGCGTTCACGGTCAGCAGGCCGAGCGAGGGCTGACAGTCGATCACGATGTAGTCGTAGTCGGCCATCAGGGGCTTCAGGGCCCGCTGGAGCGTCGACTCGCGCGCGACCTCGCTGACCAGCTGCACTTCGGCGGCGGACAGGTCGATGTTGCTCGGCAGCAGGTCCATGTTCGGAACGGCCGTCTTGAGCAGCACTTCGTCGGCCGACATGCCCCGCTCCATGAGCAGGTTGTAGACCGTCAGGTCGAGTTCCATCGGGTTGACCCCGAGGCCCACGGACAGCGCGCCCTGTGGGTCGAAGTCGACGAGCAGCACGCGCCGCCCGTACTCGGCGAGTGCGGCGCCCAGGTTGATGGTCGACGTGGTCTTTCCCACGCCGCCCTTCTGGTTGCACATCGCGATGATCTTCGCCGGACCGTGGTCGGTCAGCGGACCCGGGATCGGGAAGTACGGCAGCGGCCGTCCGGTCGGGCCGATCCGCTCACGGCGCTGGCGGGCAGCGTCGGGGGCGAGGGTGGCCGCGTACTCGGGGTCGGGCTCGTACTCCGCGTCCGGGTCGTAGAAGTGCCCTTCGGGCACGTTTTCGTAGTCGGCGAAACCCACGGGCTTTTCGCCGCTCAGGTCGCCGGCCCTGGAGTTCACGTCTAGGCCGTCCATGCTCTTTTGGGGCGTCGTCATGTGCTGGTGGTTTGCGAAGGTGCGTACTGCGACGGAGCCGACAGCTTCGAGCCCGGCTGGGCTCTGGCCCCGCTCAGGCGTCCCTGCTCGACCACCTCCAGGAGTGAATGTCGACTCATTCACAAGTCGTCTTACCTCCTCGGACGTGACCAGGACACTTATCGATAGGTCAGCGTGGCACCATGCCGACGGTTGGCGACTCTATGGCGTGTCACCGCCCAGCGGCAACACAATCCACCGGACCCGACGCGTTGTGTCGGCAACCGAACACCACTCTGTCAAGGGCGTGCGGGCCGTCACCGCGAAGTTTCGCGGGTGCGCGAAAGGGTTAAAGGGTTACGTTCGAGGCGAGTTGAGCGGTACGGACGGGTCCTCCGCAAACGCGTCCGGCCGGACCTTGCGGGCAAGGTCCGGCCGGATACGTGAGATTGACGTCAGTCGTTGACGAGGTCCGGCTGATCAGCCGAGCAGCGTGCCCAGCTCAAGGGTCGGCATGCCGTGGGCCTCGGCGACCGGGCCGTAAACGACCTGGCCGTCATGGGTGTTGAGACCCAGGGCGAGCGCCGGGTCGCGGCGCAGCGCCTCGGCCCAGCCGAGGTTCGCGAGCTGCACGATGTACGGCAGGGTCGCGTTCGTCAGGGCGTAGGTGGAGGTGTTCGGCACCGCGCCCGGCATGTTGGCGACGCAGTAGAAGACCGAGTTGTGGACCTGGAAGGTCGGCTCGGCGTGGGTGGTCGGACGGGAGTCCTCGAAGCAGCCGCCCTGGTCGATCGCAATGTCGACAAGGACACTTCCGGGCTTCATCTTGGCGACGAGCTCGTTGGTGACCAGCTTCGGGGCCTTCGCACCCGGGATCAGCACCGCGCCGATGACGAGGTCGGCCTCGATGACGGCCTTCTCCAGCTCGAAGGCGTTGGAGACGATCGTCTTGATCTTCGTGCCGAAGACCTTGTCGGCCTCGCGGAGCTTGTTGATGTCGCGGTCCAGCAGGGTCACGTGGAAGCCCATGCCGATGGCGATCTGCGCGGCGTTCCAGCCGGAGACGCCGCCGCCGATGACCACGCACTCGCCGGCGTGGGTGCCGGGCACGCCGCCGGGGAGGACGCCGCGGCCGCCGGCCGAGCGCATCAGGTGGTAGGCGCCGACCTGCGGGGCCAGGCGGCCCGCGACCTCGGACATCGGGGCGAGCAGCGGGAGCGCGCGGTTGGCGAGCTCGACCGTCTCGTAGGCGATGGCGGTGGTGCCGGACGCCAGGAGGGCGTCCGTGCACTCGCGGGAGGCCGCCAGGTGCAGGTACGTGAAGAGCGTCTGGTCCTTGCGGAGGCGGTGGTACTCCTCCGCGATGGGCTCCTTGACCTTGAGGAGCAGGTCCGCGGTGGCCCAGACCTCGTCGGCGGTACCGAGGATCTCGGCGCCGGCCGAGACGTACTCGGCGTCCGTGATCGAGGAACCCACGCCGGCGTTCTGCTCGACGAAGACCTGGTGGCCGCCCCGGACCAGCTCATGCACGCCGGCGGGCGTGATGGCGACCCGGAACTCGTTGTTCTTGACCTCGCGGGGGATGCCGACCTTCATCGTCGATCACGGTCCTTGGCTCAGGGGATTTTTCAGGGCACTTACATACATACCCGCCCACAAGAACGCGCAACGGGATGCACCACGGGTTGTCGTGGTGAAGCCAGTCTAATGAAGGACGACTCGCTGTCTAGCCTTGCAAACAAATAACTTCAGTCGGAATCACTACGGATTTCGCAGGCTGCGGGATCGTCTCCCAGCAATCTGTCAGCCGTGGACCGGTGCAGCCTGGCCGCCGCGGGATCGCCGAGCCGGTCCAGCGTGTCGGCCAGCCGGACCTCCAGCGCGGCCTGAAGTCGCAGGTCCCCGGCCCGACGCGCGAGGTCCACCGCCTCGCGGCAGGTGTGCAGCGATTCCTCGGGACGCCCGGCGTACTCCTGCACCCGCGCCATCTCGCTCAACGCCTTGGCCTGGCCGGGCACATCGGTCAGCTTCCGGTAGCCCGCGGCGGCCGTGCGCCAGCTGCGCAGCGCGTCCCCGTAGCGGCCCGCGTACGTGTGCACGTTGCCGAGCCGCCCGTACAGCCTGGCCTCGTCCGCGCGCTCCCCCCGCGCGAGGGCGTGGGACAGGGCCCGGCCGAACCAGTCGGAGGCCCGGTGCCAGTCCCCCAGCTCCTGGTAGGCGCCGCCTACGGATTCCATCGCGCGGCCGGCGGCGTACGGATCGTTCGCCGCCCGCCCCGCGTCCAGCGCTGCCCGGTAGCGCTCCAGCGCCTCCTGGGTCCGGCCGGTCTCGGCGTCCAGGTCGGCCAGGTTCAGCAGCGCGGCGGCCTGCTCCCGGTGCAGGTTCCGGCGCTCGGCCACGTCCAGGACCAGCCGGTGCAGCCCGTACAGCTCGGGCGCGGCGGCGGCGGTGCCGCGGTGCTCGGCGAGGGCCCGTACGAGGGCCGCGACCAGCCGGCGGGCCAGGGTGTCCAGCTCACCGTCCGCGACCGCGAGGGAGGCGGCCGCCGACAGCGCGGGCAGCCGGGTGTCCAGCCAGGTCGCGGCGGCCCGCCGGTCGGGGAAGCGCAGGGCGCGGGGCAGCCCGCCCAGCTTCTCGGGACCGCCGATGCCCGGGTCCTCCTCCTCGGTGGCCATGGCCCGGCAGGAGTGCAGCAGCCGGACGGTGCGCTCCAGCATCCGCGCCCGGGCCAGCTGGACCTCGGCGGGGCGCTCCTTGTCCTCCAGCAGGGCCCGCAGGAACGGGGTGAGGCAGCCGGGCAGCTGGAACAGGCCGCCCTCGCCGTGCCGGACGAGTCCCAGCCCGGCGAAGTCCTCCAGGGTGGACTGGGCGGCGTTCACGGAGCAGCCGGCGAGGGCGGAGGCGGTGTGCGAGTCGAGGACGCCGGCGGGCGCGAGCGGAAGCAGCCGCAGGGTGCGCTGCGCGGGCTGCGGCAGGGATTCGTAGACGAGCCGGAACGCCCGGCCGAGCGGGCCGTTGATGCCCGGCGGCATCTCGTGGAGCTGCTTGGCCACATCGGCGACGGAGGCCTTGGGGTGAGCGGCGAGCCAGCCCCCGACCAGGGCCAGCGCGGCGGGCTGGCCCCCGCACTCCTCGGCGAGGCCCTCGGCGGCGCGCGGGTCGACGGTGACGCGGGTGTCCCCCATCCGGCGCGCGAGCATCGCCACGGCGGAGGTGGTGTCGAGCCCGCCGAGGGTGCAGGGGCGGACATCCGGAATCCCGGTGAGGGGTCCTTCGGCGGTGACGACGACCAGGCACTCGGGGGTGTCGGGGAGCAGGGCGTCGACCTGGAAGGGGTCGGCGGCGTCGTCGACGAGCAGGATCGCCTTGCGGTCGGCGAGGGCGGCGCGCAGGGCGGAGCTGAGCTCGTCCTCGGAGGCGCCGGGCGGGGTGGGCCGTCCGAGCGTTTCGAGCAGGCCGCGCAGGGCCCGCTCGGTGGCGACGGTCTCCCCGCCGGGGGCGGTGAGGCGGGTGCGCAGGACTCCGTCGGGGTAGTCGGGGCCGACCTCGCGGACGAACGCCTCGGCGAGCGCGGTCCGGCCGGAACCGGGGCGTCCGGCGACGAGCAGGACCCGCGCGCGGGGCGCCTTCGCCTTCCGGCCGGAGAGGGTGTCGAGCCCGGTCCGGGCGATGTCCTCGCGAAGCTCCTTGAGCTCACGCCGCCGCCCGACGAAATCCGTCACGGATCCGCTCCTCTCCCTGCCTTCGGGTTGCGAGCGTAGTTCACGCAGAGCGACGACCCGTGTGGAGCGCGGCGGACACATCGCCCGATCGGATCAGCCGATGGTCACACCACGCCGTCCGGGGTGCCCCGTACGGCTCAGGCCTCGTACGGGCGGGCCGGCCAGGGGGCCGTGGCCGGGCGCAGCGCGTCGGCGCCGCCCTCGGCCGCCAGCGCGGCGGCGAGCGACAGTACGCCCACCACCAGCCCGGAGTTGCCCAGCTCGCCGGCGAGGACGCCCCGTACGAGCTCCTCCAGCGGCACCCAGTCCACCTGCATGTCCGCCTCCTCCGAGCCGGACTCCGCGTACCGCTCTCCCTCCGCCTCCGAGACGCTCCGGGCGAGGAAGACCCGGACGGCCTCGTCCGAGCCGCCGGGCGAGGCGTAGTAGTCGGTGAGCACCCGCCAGTCGTCGGCCTTGACGTACGCCTCCTCGAACAGCTCCCGCTGCGCGCCGTGCAGCGGGTTCTCCCCCGGTACGTCCAGCAGCCCGGCCGGCAGCTCCCACAGCCGGCGTCCCACCGGGTGCCGGTACTGGCTGAGCACCAGCACCCGCCCGGCCGCGTCGAGCGCCAGCACGCACACCGAGCCGGGGTGCACCTGGTAGTCGCGGCGGACGGTGGACCCGTCCGGCATCCGGACCATGTCGGAGTTCACCGACGTCTTCGCGCCCTCGAACGGGCGCCGCGTCGACACGGTCTCCCAGGATTCCGGCGTGTCCTTGATGTTCATGCCCCGTAGTCCTCCACAACGCGCGACAGCCGGGGTACGGAACTCCGTACCCCGGCTGCCTACGTTATGCGTTCAGGCCCGGCCTGCTACTTCGCCGCCTGCTGACGCTCCACGGCCGCCTTCACCAGACCCGCGAACAGCGGGTGCGGGCGGGTCGGGCGCGAGCGCAGCTCCGGGTGGGCCTGGGTGGCCACCAGGTAGGGGTGCACCTCGCGCGGGTACTCGACGTACTCGACGAGCTTGTTGTCCGGGGAGGTGCCGGAGAAGACGATGCCCGCCTTCTTCTCCAGCTCGCCGCGGTAGGCGTTGTTGACCTCGTAGCGGTGGCGGTGGCGCTCGTCCACGTACGCCTGGTCGCCGTAGACCTCGCGGACGATCGAGCCCTCGGCGAGCTTCGCCGGGTACATGCCGAGCCGCATGGTGCCGCCCAGGTCGCCCGCGCCCTCGACGAAGGCCAGCTGCTCCTCCATCGTCGAGATCACCGGGTGGGGGGTGGAGGCGTCGAACTCGGTGGAGTTCGCGTCCTCGATGCCCGCCAGGTTGCGCGCGGCCTCGATGACCACGCACTGCAGGCCCAGGCACAGGCCGAGCAGCGGGATCTTGTTCTCGCGGGCGTAGGTGATCGCGCCGACCTTGCCGTTGACACCGCGGTCGCCGAAGCCGCCGGGCACGCAGATCGCGTCCACGTCGCCGAGCACCGCGGCGGCGCCGGCCGGGGTCTTGCAGTCGTCGGAGGTGACCCACTTGATCTGGACGCGGGCCTTGTTGGCGAAGCCGCCGGCGCGCAGCGCCTCGGTCACCGACAGATAGGCGTCGGGCAGGTCGATGTACTTGCCGACGAGCGCGACCTTGACCTCGTGGTCGGGGTTGTGGACCCGGTCCAGCAGGTCCTCCCAGACCCTCCAGTCCACGTCGCGGAACGGCAGGTCGAGCTTGCGCACGACGTACGCGTCCAGGCCCTCGGTGTGCAGCACCTTGGGGATGTCGTAGATCGACTTGGCGTCGATGGCGGCGACGACGGCCGCCTCGTCGACATCGCACATCAGCGAGATCTTGCGCTTGATGGAGGTCGGGACCTCGCGGTCGGCGCGCAGCACGATGGCGTCGGGCTGGATGCCGATGTTGCGCAGTGCCGCGACCGAGTGCTGGGTCGGCTTGGTCTTCAGCTCGCCGGAGGGGCCGATGTAGGGCAGCAGCGAGATGTGCACGACGAAGACGTTGTCGCGGCCGACCTCGTGGCGGACCTGGCGGACGGTCTCCAGGAACGGCAGCGACTCGATGTCGCCGACGGTGCCGCCGACCTCGGTGATGACGACGTCGACGTCGTCGGTCGCCATGCGCCGGATGCGGTGCTTGATCTCGTTGGTGATGTGCGGGATGACCTGCACGGTGTCACCGAGGTACTCGCCGCGCCGCTCCTTGGCGATGACCTGCGAGTAGACCTGGCCGGTGGTGACGTTGGCCGAGCCGTCGAGGTCGACGTCGAGGAAGCGCTCGTAGTGGCCGATGTCCAGGTCGGTCTCGGCGCCGTCGTTGGTGACGAACACCTCACCGTGCTGGAACGGGTTCATCGTGCCCGGGTCGACGTTCAGGTACGGGTCGAGCTTCTGCATCGTGACCCGCAGGCCGCGCGCCTTCAGCAGCGCACCCAGGCTGGAGGCCGTCAGGCCCTTGCCGAGGGAGGAAGCGACACCCCCGGTGACGAAGATGTGCTTGGTCGTCAGAGATTTGGGCGGCATCGCCAAGAGGGGGCTCCCGTGGTCGCGAAGTGAGGTGCGTCCGGCGCCGGCCACCGTCGATCCGGAGGGGTGTTCCCAGGTCTCAGGGGGCGCCGAAGCTGCGGTTTCGGGGCTCCTGATTCGCACAGGCAGACCACCGGTCCACGGGGTACCAGCCTATCAGCGCCCGGACGGGTCCGCCTCCGGCCACGCTGCCGGGCTGCCTCGCGACAGGCCCGGTGGGAGCGTCCTGCCTGGTCATCCGCAGGGTCACCCGTTCGGCCCAGCCACATTGTTCGCGGGCTTACGGAGATCACTTAGGGTGCCGTCATATCCTGCTCGGATAATCGCTGCACATCGCCCCCCGAGCAGTCCGGCAGACGGCGCGACCCCGCCGGCTTAAGGAATCATGGCTCGATGCGGGGGTTTCTCCACACGGGAGACCGCGCAACCGCGCATTGCAAGCGCCCTTCGGGGCGGACGTGGCCGTTCGACTGGAGATGCACGTGTCCGGGCGCATCGAGGATTACGCACTGATCGGGGACATGCAGACAGCCGCGCTGGTCTGCCGGGACGGATCGGTGGACTGGTTGTGTCTGCCACGTTTCGATTCCCATGCCGTCTTCGCGGGCATTCTCGGCACCGAGGACCACGGGTTCTGGCGGATCGGCCCGTCGTTCCCCTCCGGTGGTGAGGCGCCGGCGGCGAGCCGGCGCAGCTACCGCGGTGACTCGCTGGTGCTGGAATCGGAGTGGGACACCCCCCGCGGCACGGTCCGGGTGATCGATTTCATGCCGCCCCGCGAGGACCACGCCCCGCAGCTCATCCGCATCGTGGAGGGCGTCAGCGGGCGCGTGCGGATGCGCTCGGCGCTGCGCATGCGCTTCAGCTACGGCCGGGTCGTGCCCTGGGTGCACAAGGCCGACGGGCGCACGGTCGCCGTCGCCGGCCCCGACTCGGTCTGGCTGGACACCGACGCGCAGACCTACGGCGAGGACCTGACGACGTACTCCGACTTCACCGTCGGCCCGGGCGACCGGCGCGCGTTCTGCATCAGCTGGCAGCCCTCGCACCGCAACGCCCCGGAGTCCCCCGACGCCGAGGCGGCGCTGGAGGCCACCGCCGAGTTCTGGCGCGAGTGGGTCGAGCAGTGCACGTACCACGGGCCCTACCGGGAGGCGGTGATCCGCTCCCTGATCACCCTCAAGGCGCTCACGTACGCCCCGACGGGCGGGATCGTCGCCGCGCCGACCACCTCCCTCCCGGAGGAGATCGGCGGCGTCCGCAACTGGGACTACCGCTACACCTGGCTGCGGGACGCGGCGATCACCCTGTCCTCACTGCTGCGCACCGGCTACCGCGAGGAGGCCCGCGCCTGGCGCGAGTGGCTGCTGCGCGCGGTGGCCGGCGACCCGGAGAACCTGCAGATCATGTACGGGATCGCCGGCGAGCGCGAACTCGGCGAGACCGAACTCGACTGGCTGCCGGGGTACGAGAACTCCCGGCCGGTCCGCGTCGGCAACGGCGCCGCCGGCCAGCTCCAGCTCGACGTGTACGGCGAGGTCACCGAGGCCCTGCACCTGGGGCACATGACGGGCCTGGCCCGCAACGACTACGCCTCGCTGCTCCAGCTCAAGCTGATCCGCTACCTGGAGACCCACTGGGACCAGCCCGACGAGGGCATCTGGGAGGTACGCGGCCCGCGCCGGCACTTCGTGCACTCGAAGGTGATGGCCTGGGTGGCCGTGGACCGCACGATCAAGCTGATCGAGAGCGGCGACGCGGACGGCCCGCTGGAGCGGTGGCGCGAACTGCGCGACGAGATCCACGAGGACGTCTGCGAGAAGGGCTACGACAAGGAGCGCAACACCTTCACCCAGTCGTACGGGTCGAAGGAGCTCGACGCCTCGCTGCTGCTGATCCCCCAGATGGGCTTCCTGCCGCCGGACGACAAGCGGGTCATCGGCACCATCGAGGCGATCCAGCGGGAGCTGTCCACGCCCGACGGCTTCATCCTGCGCTACCCGACGTCCGGCGAGGAGGCCGGCGTCGACGGCCTCGCGGGCGACGAGGGGGCCTTCCTGGCGTGCTCGTTCTGGATGGCCGACGACCTCGCGATGATCGGCCGGGTCGACGAGGCCCGCCGGCTGTTCGAACGCCTGCTGGCCCTGCGCAACGACCTCGGGCTGCTGGCCGAGGAATGGGACCCGCGCCTCCAGCGCCAGGTCGGCAACTTCCCGCAGGCGTTCAGCCACGTCCCCCTGATCGACACCGCCCTGCGCCTGACGGCCAGCGGAGCGTACGGGGGCTGATGCGCAGTCCCGTTCGCCACTCTCGTGAGGCGACGGGCCGGGCCGTGTCCGATGGGTCAGCCGGATCAGTCGGGTCAGTTGTCTGACCGTCCCGGTCGTCCGGGCTCACCCGCCGCGCCGCCGCCAGCGGCGCCGCCTACGCTGGAATGGTCCTGCCGTCCTCCGGAACTCCGGAAGGAGGGGCACACCATGGCTCCCCTCTCCAAGGCGGGCACGGCGCTCGCCGCGCTCCGCGAGGATCTGTCCGGTGCCGTGTTCACCGCGGACGATCCCGGCTACGACGAGGCCCGCGCGCTCTTCAACGCGATGATCGACCGCAGACCCGCCGTCATCGCCCAGTGCGAGAGCGTCTCCGACGTGGCCACCACCGTCCGCTTCGCCCAGGAGCTGGACCTGCGCGTCGCGGTGCGCGGCGGCGGGCACAGCGTCGCCGGGATGTCCCTCAACGACGGCGGGGTGGTCGTGGACCTGCGCCGGATGCACGAGGTGACGGTCCATCCGGCGGCGAAGGCGGTACGGGCCCAGGGCGGGGCCACGATGAGCCACCTGGACCGGGCCTGCCAGCCGTACGGCCTGGCGACGACCGGCGGCCGGGCCTCCACCACGGGCCTGGGCGGCTACGTGCTCGGCGGCGGCTCCGGCTGGGTGGACCGCAAGTTCGGGCTGGCCGTGGACAACCTGCTGGGCGTCGAGCTGGTGACCGCCGACGGGCAGGTCATCGAGGCGACGGCGGAGGAGAACCCCGAGCTGTTCTGGGCCCTGCACGGCGGCGGCGGGAACTTCGGCGTCGCCACCTCGCTGACGCTGCGGCTGCACGACCTGCCGGTGTTCTCGGTGGCCATGGTGATGGCCCTGCCCGAGCACGGGCCGGCGCTGACCCGCGCGTACCGCGACATCATCGCCTCCGGTCCGGACGAGGCCGGTGGCGGGGTCCTCTACCTGACCGGGCCGCCGGCGGAGTTCATCCCGCCGCACCTGGTCGGCACCCTGCTCGCCGGCGCCCTCCTCACGTACACCGGGCCCGAGGAGGAGGTGCGCGCGCTCGCCGCGCCGCTGCTGGCGGTCCCGCACGAGGTGGAGATGGTCACCGCCCTGCCGTACGCGGACTTCCAGTGCCAGTTCGACGACCCGCCCGACCTGCGCAACTACTGGTCCGCCGAGTACCTGAACGAGGCCCCGGACGAACTGCTCGACGTGTTCTGCGCCCGGGCGGACTCCATGCCGGTGCCGTCGGGCTGCCAGCACGTCCTGTTCCCGCAGGGCGGCGCGATCGCGGCGGGCCCCTCCGAGTGGCCGGTCCCGTACCGCGGGGCGCCCTGGGCCGTGCACCCGTTCGGGATCTGGGAGGACCCGGCGGACGACGCCCGCGCCATCCAGTGGGTCCGCGACACCCGGACCGACGTCCAGCCCTGGAGCACCGGCGCGGTGTACCTCAACTTCACCGGCGACGAGGGCCCCGAGCGGGTGGTCGCCGGGCTCGGCTCGGACAACCTGGCCCGGCTGGCCGCGGTGAAGCGGGAGTACGACCCGGACAACGTGTTCCGCTACAACCACAACATCACCCCGGCCTGACCCCCTGGTAGCGTCCCGCGACATGGACAACCAGGGCGGCATCACCGTTCAGCGGGCGCTGGAACTGCCGGGACTGCGCGGTGGCCTGCCCGAGGTGGTGGCCTGCGCCGACCGCCTCGGCCGGACCGTGCGCTGGGTGCACGCGGGCGAGGTCCCCAACATCGCCTCCCTCCTCAAGGGCGGCGAGCTGCTGCTGACCACCGGCCTCGGCCTCGGCACCCGGCCGGCCGAACAGCGCGCCTTCGTACGCCGCCTCGCCGACCGGGGGATCGCCGCGCTGGTCGTGGAGCTGGGCCCGCGCTTCACCCGGCTCCCGGCGACCCTCGTCGAGACGGCGCGGGCGGCGGGGCTGCCGCTGGTCCAGCTGCACCGGGAAGTCCCCTTCGTGGCGGTGACGGAGGAGGTCCACACCGAGATCGTCAACCACCACTACGCGCTGCTCCAGCGGGCCGAGGAGGTCCACCGGCGCTGTACGGAGGCCCTGCTGGGCGGCGGCGGCATCCCGCAGGTGCTGCGGATCCTGGCGGACTTCACCGCGAACCCGGTGTTCCTGGAGACCCCCGACGGGCAACTGCTGTACGGGGCCGGCCCGGTCTCCGGGGAGGCCGCCGCGGACCCGCTCCAGGTGTGGGAGGGCCTGCGGGGGCAGCGCGAGGCGGAGCCGTCGGCCAACACGGTGGTCATCGACGTCCCCGGCGGCGGGCACGGCACGGGATCGGTCCG
Source organism: Streptomyces sp. ADI95-16 (assembly GCF_003721495.1). Classification (NCBI taxonomy): domain Bacteria; kingdom Bacillati; phylum Actinomycetota; class Actinomycetes; order Kitasatosporales; family Streptomycetaceae; genus Streptomyces; species Streptomyces sp. ADI95-16. The sequence continues at coordinate 2,286,135 of NZ_CP033581.1, forward strand.
CGCGCGGGTCGTCCTGGTCGGGGTCTCGGCGCCGCTGCAGCCGGTGCACCGGATGGCGGCGGAGCGGACGGCGGGGGTGCTGGCCGTCGTACTGATGCAGGCGCGGCAGGAGGACGAGCTGGCGGCGCGCGGGCGCGGGGACTTCCTCACGGACCTGGCGGAGGGCCGCATCTCGGCCGAGGACGCACCGGCGCAGGCACGCGTCCTGGGCTTCAAACCGGGCTCCGGACCGCTCCTGCCGGTGGTCATGCGGCTGTCCTCGGACCTCGGGCCTTCGGGCAACTGGGCCGTCCTGGCCCGGGCGGTCCTGGAGGAGCTCTCCTCGGTCGGGGTCCCCGTCCTCCTCGGGGTCCGCCCGGTGGAGGGCCGGGTGCCGCTGCTGATCTCGCTCCGCGCGGAATCGGAGCGCACGACGGTCGCGGACCGGGTCGCGGCGGCGCTGCGGGCGGGCGTGGAGCGGGCCGGCCTGGACCGGGCCGCCGCCCCGCCGGCGGTGGTGGTCGGCGTCGCGGGCGGCTGGGCGGCGGCTTCCGCGGGGCTGCGCCACGCCGCCGAGACGGCGACGGCCGCCCACGGCCTGCCGGCCCGGCCCTGGTACGACGCGCGGCGCCTGGACATCGACCTGCTGCTGTGGCGGCTGCGGGAGCATCCCGACCTCGCGGCGTTCGTGGACCGCGCGATCGGCCCGCTCCGGGTGCACGACACCACCTCGCGGCCGCCGCTGCTCCCGACCCTGGAGACGTACCTGGCCCACGCGGGCCGCAAGGCGGAGACGGCGCGCGAGCTCCACCTGAACCGCCAGACGCTGTACAACCGGCTGGCCCGCATCGCGGAGCTGCTGGGCACGGACCTCGACGACCCGGAGACGGTCCTCTCCCTGAGCCTCGCGCTGCGCGCCCGCCGCCACACGACCTCCTGACGCCGCCCGGGGCGCCGCCCGGGCGGAACCCCGGGGCGCCCCGCCCGGGTCAGAACCTGTCGACTTCCTTGCCCTCGGGGACCTGGTAGCAGCCGGAGACGACGGTCAGGCTCAGCTTCGGCGGGTCGTTCTTCTTCATCTGGACGACGCTGACGCTGTACTTCTTCTCGGTGTTGTCCGCGGTGAGGTTGAGGTTCTTGTTCTGGCTCGTGTCCGGCTCGTACCGGACGACCTTCCAGCCGTGCTTGGGCAGTTCGGCCTTGAGCCGCTCCATCGCCTCGTCGAGCTGGTCGGCCGAGGCCGGGTAGAAGCTCCACGGGTGGAAGACCTTGAAGTACGTGGCCGGGTCCTTGCCCTCGCACTCCATGACGCCGGAACGGCTCTCGGAGCCCTTCCCCTTGACCCCGATCAGGTCGTAGAGCTCGCTCGACGCCTTCTCCACGGCGGCGGCCGCGTCGCGCGAGGTGCTGGTGCCCACGAGGGGGGCTTCGGCCGAGTCGGCGGAGCCGGAGGGGGCGGAGGAGCCGGAGGAGTCGTTCATGCCGCATCCAGTGAGGGTGATGAGGGCCAGGGACACGAGGAGCGCCGGGGCGCCCGGTTTGATCTTCAAATCGGGAGTCTCAATCGTCGGTCGGACCGGGGAGCGGGAATGCCTTACTTCACGTGCTCCCAGTGGTTCGGAGGCGGCTTCAGGGTCACGTTCTCACCGTGGCCCGCCACGACCTGACCCTGGTTGCGCAGGCTCTCGGACCCCTCCTTCCAGTATTCGCTGTGGCCGGAGACGTTGCTGCCGGTGGTCATCTGGTTCGCCCCGAACACCTCGTCGCTGGGGATCCGCCACGGACCGTCCCAGTCGGTGCCGCCGTGCCCGAAGCGGCCGATGTCCGGTACCGGGTCGCCGTCGGCCTCCTGGTTCCAGACGTGCCCCTTGGGCACGTCCAGCTGCTCCGCCTTGGGCACCTGGACGCCCGGGCTGCCCGCGGTGATGATGTCGTCCGCGTTCAGGTCTCCCTGCCGGGCCGCCGATCCGATGAGGGTCGTCCCGTACGAGTGGCCGATCGCGGTGCGGTGCGGGTCCGAGTCGCCGGTGTGCGAGGCGTCGAGGCCGTCCATGAACCGGTTGAAGGCCGGGGCCCCGTCGTTGGCGTAGTGGCTGAACGGCGAGTCCTTGACGATGTCCTGCGGGGCGTCGTAGCCGAGCCAGGTGATCGTGGAGACCGGCTTGCCGTCCGCCGCGTCGGTGGCCGTGCGCCAGACGTTCTCCATGCGCCCGATGTCCCCGCCGATGCTCCCCAGGTTCGAGGTCGTGCCCGGTACGTAGACGGCCTGGTGGACGGCCGTGTCCGGGTTCCCGTTGGCGACGATCGCGCGGCCGTTGCCTTCCGGGCTGAAGCCGAGCAGGTACGCCTCGGGCAGGTCGTTCAGCCCCGTCGCGTCGAACCGCTTCTGGATGCTCTCCATCCCGTGGAGGGAGGTCTTCAGGTGCCGGTACTCGTCGCCGTACTTCTTGTCCCACTCCATCCATTCGTCGGTGTGCACCTTGGAGGGGTACATCCCGGCGGTGATCCACGTCCACTCGTTGGCGGGCGGCTTGGGGATGCCGTTCAGCGTCGTCTGGTACGTGCCCCGCTTCTCGTCGAAGACCGTGCGGTTGGCCTCGTCGCGGGTCGTCGCGGGCAGGCCGTCGAGCCCGCCGACGGCGTCCGGGCGGAGCGAGATCCACGCTGCCTGCTGGCCCGCGTCGAGCCCCTTCCACCAGTCCGCGTTGGCCTGCGGGCTGCCGTCCTTGGGGGGCTGCGGCAGCGAGTCCAGGTAGTGCCGGCCCGCCCCGCTGACGCCCTCCGCGTCCTTCCCGACGTCCGCCCAGTCCCCGTCGGAGACGACCAGGTCGTCGTCCGCCTTGAGCCCCCGCAGCTGAGGCGCCCACTTCTGGTCCGCCTCGGTGGCCTCCCGCACCGCCTCCGCGATGCGGTTGGCGATGTCCTGGGCGAGCGCGTAGTTCGGGTTCGGGTCGAAGTTGCCGGCCTGCCGCTGGAGCGCACGGGCCTGCTCGGACAGGGTGCCGTTCGCCGAGCCGGGCCCGGGCGGCGAGCCGCCGGGGTTCTCGCCCGCCGCCGGATAGGACACCGAACCGTCGGCGCCCACCGTGAACTTCCGCTCGGCTGCCTCCGACAGCGCCTGCTCCAGCTTCTTCTGCGCGGGGCGCACGTCGGCCGCGAAGGCGTTCAGGGCGGTGCCCACCAGGCCGCACTCGACCTGGACGTAGTGGAAGTCCTGCGCCACCTCACGCAGCTGGGTGACCGCGGCGTCGACCGCCTTGCCCTTGAGGGCCTTCTGCATCTGGGCCGTGATCCGCTGCTCCAGCGCGTCCTTGGCCTGGCTCGCCATGTCACTGGCCGAGCGGTACCCGGTCGCCGCCTCCTCGAACTCGTGCGGCTTGAAGGTCTTCAGTGCCTCGATGTCCATGGCTCAGGTCACCTTTCCTGACCGCCGGTGGCCGGGGTGTCCTGGTAGTGCTTCGCCAGCTCGGTGAAGAGGCCCTTGAGGTTGTCGTCGGTCAGGAACAGATCGTTGCCCGCCCGCTCCAGCTTGCCCTGCAAGGCGGTGCACCGGCCGGACAGCGCCTCCAGGTACGTCTTCCAGCTCGTGTACACCTCGGACTGCGCGCCCGCGCTCTCCACGCCCTTGGCGGCGAGGCCCGTCTGGCCGGTTTCGAGACCGGTCAGCGCCTTCTTCACGTCGCCGGCCAGGCCGCCGACCGCGGTGCCCGCCGCCGTCCACGCGGGCCTGGTGGACTGCACGTCAGCGTCCCCGCCTCCGCCGCCGTCCGCGGCGGGGACGCTGGCGAGCCGCATGCCGGGCTCACCCGAAGCGCCGCCCCTCAGACGCGCCCATTCCTCCTCGAACGAACCCACCCGGTTCCCCCTTGCATGTACCCGTCACAGGATTCCCGGGGGCAACCCTACGCAAGGGCCTTCCCGGGGACGCCAGGAGGTGGCCCCCCGGGAGCGTCAGCGGGGCCGGCGTTCCATCAGCTCGTCGTAGACCGCCAGGACCTGCGCCACCGTGTCGTCCTCCGACGGCCACGTCGCCGCCTGCGCCCGGCCCGCCGCGGCGAGTTCGGCGCGCCGGGCCGGGTCACCGAGCAGCCCGGCGACCGCCGCGGACAGCGCGCCCCGGTCCCCGTACGGCACCAGCACCGCCGCGTCCCTGACCAGCTCGGGTACGCCCCCCACCGCCGTGGCCACCAACGCCACCCCGGCCCGCAGCGCCTCCTGCGCGAGCAGCGAGCGGCCCTCCCAACGGCTCGTCAGCACCGCGACGTCCGCCGCCGCCAGCAGCTCCGCCGCGTCCCGGCGCCGGCCCAGCAGCCGCACCGGCAGCGCCTCCAGCTCGATCCGCCGGGCCAGTTCGTCCCGTTGCGGCCCCTCCCCCGCGATCACCAGCAGCGGTACCGGGTCCAGTCCCCGCCACTCCCGCGCCGCGTCCAGCAGTACGGAGTAGCCCCGCCGCGGCACCAGACTGCCGACCGCGATCACCAGCGGCCTCTCCACCGCCCCGAGTTCCGCCCGTGCCTTCCCCGGATCCGCGGCGGTGGCCGCCACCGGCCCCGGGGCGGCCACCGCCGCGAGCCGCGCGTCCCGCGCACCGCGCAGCCGTGCCAGGTCCACCTGGTCCGACGAGGACCCCAGGACCACCGCCGCCGCCCGCGCCACCCGCCGCTCCAGCAGCCGGCTCAGCCGCCCCAGCGCGCCCCCGGCCTCCGGGGCGCCGTGCCAGGACACCACCAGCGGCGCCCGGTGCCCGCGCAGCGCCAGCGAGGCCCGCAGCCCGGCCCGTACGCCGTGCGCGTGCACCACGTCCGCCCCGGCGCACGCCGCCCGCAGCGCGCTCACCGCGTCCGGCGCGAACGAGGCCCCGGCGCCGGTGAAGTCGTACTCCCTCTCCGCCTCGGCGGGGGCGCACACGGTGACCCGCACCCCGCGCGCGGCGAGCCCGGTCGCGAGCGACCGCACGTGCGTACCACTGCCCGCGCCGACGCCGTCGAGCACTTGCACGGTGCGCAGCGGCGTCCGCCCGTACGGCGGGGCCTGGGCGGGTACCGGGACCGGGGAGCTGCTCACGGGCCGAAGCTCCTGGGTGAGGGAGGGAGGCAGAGACGACGCCCAGAATGCCAGTCCGCACGCGCGTTCCGGGACCATACGGGTGCGTATCCCGTACGAGATACCGCGAGACGCCCCCCAGCCTCACCCACAAGGACTACCCCCGCCCACCCCGACGCCCTGTCAGAGGCCCCTGGGATCCTTGCCGTCAACGGACGCGGTCCGGCGACTACCACGAGGGCGGATACGGGCGGATGGGCCGGCCCCGGCTCATGGAGGAGTTCCACGTGCCCCCGGCTGACGCGGGCCGGGGGCCGGGTGTCGGCGGTTATGCGTCCGCGCGGGCCGCCGCGAGGAGTTCTTCGGCATGGGCCCGGGCGGTCTCCGAGTCCTCCTGGCCGGCCAGCATCCGGGACAGTTCGCGGATGCGGTCCTCGCCCTCCAGGACGGTGACGCCGCTTCGGGTCACGGCCCCGTCGACGGTCTTCTCCACGAGGAGCTGCCGGTCGGCGAACGCGGCCACCTGCGGAAGGTGCGTGACGACCACGACCTGCGCCGACTTGGCCAGCTTCGCGAGCCGCCGGCCGACCTCGACCGCCGCCTTGCCGCCGACGCCCGCGTCGACCTCGTCGAAGAGGTACGTCGGCACGGGGTCGGAGCCCGCGAACACGACCTCCACCGCCAGCATCACCCGGGACAGCTCACCGCCCGAGGCGCCCTTGGCGATCGGCCGCGGCTGGGCACCCGGGTGCGGGGCCAGCAGCAGTTCGACCTCGTCGGCGCCCGAGGGGCCGTACGCCACGTCGCGGCCGCCGACCTCGACGCCGTCGGTACCCTCGGCGGACTCGGTCTGGCGGATGTCGAAGGTGACCCGCGCGTGCGGCATCGCCAGCGAGGCCAGCTCCTGCGTCACGGCGGACGCGAACCGTGCGGCCGCCTCCACCCGGGCGTCGGTCAACGCCTGCGCCAGCTGCGAGAGTTCCTCGCGCAGCCCGTCGCGCTCGGCGGTGAGTTCGGTGATCCGCCCGTCGTCGCCGTCGAGTTCCAGCAGCCGCGCCGAACCCCGCTGGGCCCACTCCAGTACGGAGTCGATCGAATCGCCGTACTTGCGGGTCAGCTGCGTCAGCGCCGCCCGGCGCTCCTCCACTGCGGCGAGCCGCAGCGGATCGGCGTCCAGGTCGTCGGCGTACCCGGCCAGTTCCCCGGCCACGTCGCCGAGCAGGATGCCCAGCTCCCCGATCCGCTCGGCGAGCGCGCCGAGGGCCGGGTCGTGCGACCGTACGGATTCCAGTGCCCGGTGGGCGCCCGCGACCAGGGTGTTCGCGTCGATGCCCTCGGGGTCCTCCGGATTGCCGGCCAGGGCCGCGTGCGCGAGCTGCGCCGCCGAGGCCAGCCCCTCCGCGTGCCCGAGCCGTTCGGCCTCGGCCGCGAGTTCGGTGTCCTCGCCGGCCAGCGGCTCCACGGCGGCGATCTCCTCCAGCCCGAAGCGCAGCAGGTCCGCCTCCTGGGCCCGCTCCCGGGCCCGGGTGGTGATCTCCTCCAGTTCGGCGGCGACCGCGCGCAGCCGCCGGTAGGCGCCCGCGTACTTCTCCAGGGGGACGGCGACGGCGTTCCCGGCGTACCGGTCGAGGGCCTGGCGCTGCCGGGCGGGCCGCAGCAGCCCCTGCTGGTCGGTCTGCCCGTGGACGGCGACCAGGTCGTCGGCGAGTTCGGCGAGCAGCCCGACGGGCACGGAGCGGCCGCCGACGTGGGCGCGCGAGCGCCCCTCGGCGGACACCGTCCGGCTGATCAGCAGGGCGCCGTCGTCGAGCTCGGCCCCGGCTTCCTCGGCGCGTACGGCGGCGGCCGCGTCGGGACGCATGACGAGGCGGCCCTCCACGACGGCCGCCTTCGCGCCGATCCGTACCAGGGCCGGGTCGGCGCGGCCGCCGAGCAGCAGCCCGAGGCTGGTGACGACCATGGTCTTGCCCGCGCCGGTCTCGCCGGTCACCGCGGTGAAACCGGGCGACAGCTCGACCACCGCGTCGTCGATGACACCGAGCGACCGTATCCGCATCTCCTCAAGCACGGGACGACGATACCGAGGTTGACCGGTGCCATGTGACGTCACCCTTGGAGAGTTCCCCGAACGGATGTGCTAATGCGGTGCCCCGCGCCACCCCGACACGGGCAGCGCGAACTTCGCGACGAGCCGGTCCGTGAACGAGGCGTGGTGCAGCCGGGCGAGCCGTACCGGCACCGCGCCCCGGCGGACCTCCACCCGCGCGCCCGACGGCAGCTCCAGCGTCCGCCGCCCGTCGCACCACAGCACCCCGTGCGGGGTGCCGGTCTGCACCTCCACCGCCAGCACCGAGTCCGGCGAGGTCACCAGCGGCTTCGCGAACAGCGCGTGCGCGCTGATCGGAACCATCAGCAGCGCCTCCACCTCCGGCCAGACCACCGGCCCGCCCGCCGAGAAGGCGTACGCCGTCGAGCCCGTCGGCGTGGCGCAGACGATCCCGTCGCAGCCGAAGCCGGACACCGGGCGCCCGTCGACCTCCAGGACCACCTCCAGCATCCGCTCCGGGGACACCTTCTGGACGGCCGCCTCGTTCAGCGCCCAGTCCTGGTGGACGACGTCCCCGTTGGTCCGCACGATCACGTCGAGGGTCATCCGCTCCTCGACCTCGTACTCGCGCGTCACCACCCGGTCGACGACCTTGTCCAGGTCGTCCCGCTCCGCCTCGGCGAGGAACCCCACCCGGCCCAGGTTGACGCCGAGCATCGGCACCCCCGAGCCGCGCGCGAACTCCGCGCCGCGCAGCAGGGTGCCGTCCCCGCCCAGCACGATCAACAGCTCACAGCCGTCGAACACCTCGGGCGTGCACTCGTCGACGAGCTCCACCTCGGGCGGCAGCGGCAGGTCCGCGGCCTCGTACCGCAGGACCCGCACCCCCAGTCCGCTGCGCAGCAGGCCCCGTACGACCAGCTCGGCGCTCCGGATGGCCGCCGGCCGCCCGGTGTGCGCGAGCAGGAAGACTGTGCGGCCCTCCGCGGCCCCCGTCTCCGAAGCCCGTTCCTCTGAAGTCCGTTCCCCCACAGAATCTGTCACTGAGGCCCCTCCGCCACTGCACGGTCAACTTCCGCCGGGTCGAGCGCCGGTGCCCCCGCCCTAAGCCACAGAAAGTACTCGACGTTGCCCGAGGGCCCCGGCAGCGGACTCGCCGTCACCCCGGCCACGCCCAGTCCCGACTTCCACGCCTGCGCCGCGACGTCCCGTACCGCCTCGGCCCGCAGCTCGGGGCTGCGGACCACTCCGCCGCTGCCCAGACGCTCCTTGCCGACCTCGAACTGCGGCTTGACCATCAGCACCAGATCGGCGTCCGGGGCGCAGCAGCGCACCAGTGCGGGCAGGACGAGCCCGATGGAGATGAAGGACAGGTCTCCGACGACCAGGTCGGCCGGTACCCCGTCGATCAGCTCCACGGTGAGTTCGCGGACGTTCGTCCGGTCCTTGACGGTGACCCGCTCGTCGCTCTGCAGCGACCAGGCGAGCTGTCCGTAGCCGACGTCGACGGCGACGACGTGGGCCACGCCCGCGCGCAGCAGCACGTCGGTGAAGCCGCCCGTCGAGGCCCCGGCGTCCAGCGCCCGGCGGCCCTCGACGACGAGCCCCTGCGGCCGGAAGGCCGCGAGGGCGCCCGCCAGCTTGTGGCCGCCGCGCGAGACGTAGTCGGGGTCGCTGTCGTCCTTGAGGACCACGAGGGCCGCGCTGGTCTCGACCTGGGTGGCCGGCTTGGTCGCGGTGGCGCCGCCGACGGTCACCCGGCCCGCGGCGATCAGCTGGGCCGCGTGCTCGCGCGAGCGGGCCATGCTGCGGCGTACCAGTTCGGCGTCCAGGCGGCGTCGTGCCACTCCTGCCACGTTCGGTTCAGCTCCTGTTTTCGTACGGTCCGGGGACGGGCGGTGCGTCCAGCGCGGTCAGCGCGTCGCGCAGTCCCCTGTGCACATCCTCGTACACCTCGACGTGCCCGTCCGCCGTGAGGTGGTCGGCGTCGGCCAGCCGCTCCAGGCGCGCGTCCACCCCGGCGTGGCCGGTGGGGGTGCGTACGAGGCCCAACGGCACGGGCGCCGCGGGCGCCGCGAGGTCCTCGGGCTCCTCGGGGACGTCCGGAGCGGATGCGGGCACTTCGTCGGTCATGCCCCGACGCTACCCCGTAGCGCGCCGCGACCACACACGGCTCTGCGGTACGGTCGTGATCACGATGGCTACGATCGAGGAGTGCCGCGAAGCACTCGACCAACTCTCCGGCAACCTGGCGCGGGCCGACGGCGACGTGCGCGGCGCGGCCGCGCTCGACCGCTCCCTGAGCTGCCACATCACCGACCTGGACCAGACCTTCACCGGCCGCCTCGAAGGCGGCCGGATCCGGGTCGACGCGGTCGCGCCCGGCCCGCCCGCCGCCAAGGCCGAGATCCGGCTGGCGATGACGGGCGACGACCTGGTGGCGATGGTGGCGGGCGAGCTGAAGTTCGCCAAGGCCTGGGCCTCCGGCCGGGTCAGGCTGGAGGCCGGCTTCCGCGACCTGCTGCGGCTCAAGAGCCTGCTCTGACCCCTCAGGCCCCTCAGGCCCCTCTGACCCCTCAGGCCCTCAGACCTCTCAGACGGAGGTCCTCGCCCGAGCCTGCCGGGCTGCCGGGATCACCAGCGGGGTCCCCGTCTCGGGGTCGTCGATGACCTGGCAGCGCAGCCCGAACACCTTCTCCACCAGCTCCGCGGTGACCACCTCGGCCGGCGGCCCCTCGGCGATGACCTCGCCGCCCCGCAGCGCGATCAGGTGCGTGGCGTAGCGGGCGGCGTGGTTGAGGTCGTGCAGCACGGCGACCAGGGTCCGGCCCTGGTTCTCGTGCAGCTCGGCGCACAGGTCCAGCACGTCCAGCTGGTGCTGGATGTCCAGGTAGGTCGTGGGCTCGTCGAGCAGCAGCAGCGGCGTCTGCTGGGCGAGCGCCATCGCGATCCACACGCGCTGGCGCTGCCCGCCCGACAGCTCGTCCACGGCCCGGTCGGCGAGTTCGGCGACCCCGGTGGAGGCCATCGACTCGTGGACGATCCGCTCGTCCTCCTGCGACCACTGGCGCAGCAGCCCCTGGTGCGGGTAGCGACCGCGCGAGACCAGGTCGGAGACGGTGATGCCGTCCGGGGCGATCGAGGACTGCGGGAGCAGCCCGAGGGTCTTGGCGACCTTCTTCGCGGGCAGCGACCCGATGGCCTGCCCGTCCAGCAGCACCCGGCCGGCGGACGGCTTCAGCATCCGCGACAGGGCGCGCAGCAGCGTGGACTTGCCGCACGCGTTGGGACCGACGATCACCGTGAAGGAGTTGTCGGGTATCTCCACCGAGAGGTTCTCGGCGATGACCCGCTGGTCGTAGCCGAGGGTCACGTTCTCCGCGGTCAGCCGCTGCACTTGGGTACTCCTAGGGTTTACGAGCCCGGCGGCCGATTCCGCCCCGCTCACGGTCGCGCTCATATCCGTCCCGCCTTGCGCTCGGTGACGAGCAGCCACAGCAGGTACACACCGCCGACGAGCCCCGTCACCACGCCCACCGGAAGCTGGTCGGCGCCGAAGGCCCGCTGCGAGGCCCAGTCGGACAGCATCAGCAGGACGGCGCCCATCAGGGCCGCGGTCAGCAGCCCCGCCCCGGGCGAACGGGTCAGCCGCCGGGCCAGCTGCGGCGCGGCCAGCGCGACGAAGCTGATGGGCCCGGCCGCGGCGCTCGCCGCCGTGGTCAGCAGGATCCCCGCCACCATCAGCAGCAGCCGGGTCCGCTCCACCCGCACGCCCAGGGCGTGCGCGGCGTCGTCGCCCATCTCCATCATCCGCAGGGCCCGGCCCTGGCCGAGGACCAGCGGGAAGAGTACGGCGCAGGCCGCCAGCAGCGGCCACACCTGCCCCCAGTCCCGGCCGGCCAGCGAGCCGGTCAGCCAGACCATCGCCCGGGTGGCCTCGACGAGCTGGGCTTTCGTCAGGAGGTACTGGATCACCGCGACGAGCATCGCGGAGGCTCCGATGCCGACGAGCACCAGCCGGTAGCCGTTGATGCCCCGCTTGTACGCGAGCACGTACACGGCGAGGCCGGCGATCAGGCCGCCGACCAGGGCGCCGAGCGCCACCTCGGTGGCGCCGCCCTTGAACACGATGATGACGACGAGCGCGCCGACCGCCGACCCGTACCCGAAGCCGAGCAGGTCCGGGGAGCCGAGCGGGTTGCGCGAGACGGACTGGAAGACGGCGCCGGACATCCCGAGGGAGGCGCCGACCAGCAGTGCGACCAGGACGCGCGGCAGTCGCAGGTCGTTGACGATGAAGTCGTTGGCGGGGGTGCCGTTGCCCAGCAGGGTCTGCACGACGTCCGCCGGGGCTATCTGGAAGTCGCCGGTCCCGATGAGTACCACGGCCAGCGCGAGCGCCGCCACGGCGAGCAGCAGCCCGACGGCGAGCGCGCGCCGTTCCAGACGCAGGGATACGCCGCCGGGGATCCGCAGCGGCCGGGGCCCGGCGGGCCGGCCCGCCCGGAGTTTCGTGGGCACGGTCACAGCTGGGCCATCCTCTTGCGCCGAACCAGGTAGATGAAGACGGGGCCGCCGATGAGGGCGGTGACGATGCCGACCTGAAGTTCGGCGGGCCGGGTGACGATCCGTCCGACGACATCGGCGCCGAGCAGCAGCGCGGGCGACAGGGCCGCCGAGTAGGCGAGCACCCAGCGCATGTCCGGGCCGGTGAAGAACCGTACGAGGTGCGGGATCATCAGGCCGATGAACACGATCGGCCCGCACGCGGCGGTGGCCGCCCCGCACAGCAGGGTGATGGCGACCATGGCGCCGATCCGGGTCCGCGTCAGGTTGGCCCCGAGCGCGCGGGCGGTGTCGTCGCCCATGGCCATCGCGTTGAGCGGCCGGCCGAGCGCCAGCGCGAGGACCGCGCCGACCAGCAGGAACGGGGCCACCTGCGTGACGGTGTCCATGGTGGCCGAGGCCAGCGAACCGACCGTCCAGAAGCGGAGCTTGTCCAGCGCCTTGCTGTCCATCAGCTGGACGGCGTTGATGTAGCCGACCAGGGCGGCACTGGCTGCCGTACCCGCGAGGGCCAGCCGGACCGGGGTGGCGCTGCGGCTGCCGCCGAGGACGTACACGACGACGGAGACGACCCCGGCGCCGAGGAACGCCCACCAGACGAACTCGCTCAGGGAGTTCGCCCCGAGGAAGCTGATCGCCGATACGACGGCGGCCGCGGCGCCCGCGTTGACGCCGAGGATGCCGGGCTCGGCCAGCGGGTTGCGGGTCAGCGCCTGCATCACCGCGCCGGACAGGCCGAGGCCGAGCCCGACCAGCAGCCCGAGGATGGTGCGCGGCACCCGCAGGTCCCGCACCACCACGTCGGAGGTGGTTCCCGAGTAGTGGAAGAGGCCGTGCCAGACCTCGTCGAGCGGCATCTGCTTGGCGCCCACGGCGACGCTCGCCACCGCGATCAGGGCCAGCACCGCGAGGGCGGCCAGCAGGCCGACGGCGCGCGCGCCGTGGCGTGACCGGGTGGCAGCGGCTTCGGACGCCGCGCTCTGTTCTGGGGGACTCTCGACCAACACGGAGGTTAGGTTAGCCTACCCTGCTATCCACAAGATCCCCCGGATGGGTAGTCACCACCCGGCCACCCGGCCTACAGTGCCAGCCGGCCCAGCGCCTCGCCGGCGTCCAGACCGCACGAGCCGTCCCCGGCCTCCGTCCAGGCCGCCGCGCACAGCGCCCGGAGCCCGTCCAGCGGATCCCCGTCCTCCCCGCGCAGCTCCAGTGCCCCGTCCACCGCGACCGCCGTCCAGGCCCCGCAGCGAAAGCCCCCGTCAGTCGCTCCGACGACCTCCGGCTGACCCGTGAGCAGCCCGCGCAGATCCCGGTCCACGTACGTCGGCCGGTGCCTCGGCTCGGCGCGCAGCAGCTGCTCCGCGTCCGTCACCCCGGTCAGCACCAGCAGCGAGTCCACCTCCCCGTTGAAGGCGCCCTCGATGTCGGTGTCCAGCCGGTCCCCCACCACCAGCGGCCGCTCCGCCCCGGTCCGCAGCACCGTCTCCCGGTGCATCGGCGGCTGCGGCTTCCCCGCCACCCGCGGCTCCGCGCCCGTGGCGATCCGTACGACCTCCACCGCCGCCCCGTTCCCCGGCGCGATCCCGCGTGCCGACGGAATCGTCAGGTCCGTGTTCGAGGCGAACCAGGGCACCCCGTGGTTGACCGCGTACGAGGCCTCCGCGAGCCGCGCCCACTCCAGTTCGGGCCCCCCGTACCCCTGGACCACCGCCGCGAGGCCCTCCTCGTCGGCCGACTCCACCGGCACGAGCCCGCGCTCGCGCAGCGCGACCCGCAGCCCCTCGCCGCCGATCAGCAGCACCTTCGAGCCCGCCGGCACCTGCTCCGCGATCATCCGCGACACCGCCTGCGCCGAGGTGATCACCTCACCGGCCTCGCTCGGGACGCCCAGCTCCGTCAGGTGCGCGGCCACCGCGTCCGGTGTCCGCAGCGCGTTGTTCGTGACGTACGCCAGGTGCATCCCGTCCGCCCGGGCCGCCACCAGCGAGTCCACGGCGTGCGCGATGGCCTCCCCGCCCGCGTACACGACCCCGTCGAGGTCTAGGAGAGCCGTGTCGTACGCCCGGTGCAGACTGCGCTCACTACCCCCGGGACGGGTCCTGCTCTGCGAGGTCATCGAGCCCTCTCCTCATACAGTCGATCTTGTCTCATTTCCGTACTCCCCCGATCATCCCGCATGCCGAGACGCGTCTTACGATGCACCAATGACCACTTCTGACCCTGCGGAGCACGGGCTGCGGCTGATCCCCTTCCCCGGACTGCGCTATGTACCGGAGCGTGTGGGCAGCCTCGCGGCCGTCACCTCCCCGCCGTACGACGTGGTCGTGCGCCCCGACGGAGTCGACTACCTCGAATCCGCGGACCCGCACAACATCGTCCGCCTGATCCTCCCCCAGGCCGACACCCCCGCGGCGCGCAACGACCAAGCCGCCCGCACCCTCCGCGACTGGCTCGCCGAGGGCGTCCTCAGCGCCGACGCCGAGCCCGCCCTCTACGTGTACGAGCAGCGCAGGGCCGGCATCCTCCAGCGCGGCGTGGTCGGCGCCCTGGCCCTGTCCGACGCCGCCGCCGGCATCGTCCTGCCCCACGAGGACGTCATGCCCGACGTGGTCACCGACCGCGCCGGCCTGATGCGGGCCACCTCCGCCAACCTCGAACCCCTGCTGCTCACCTACCTCGGCGACGGACCCGACCAGGGCACCGCCGCGGTCGTCGAGCGCACCGCCCAGCGCCCGCCGCTGTTCTCCACCACCACCGAGGACGGCTTCCGCCACCGTCTCTGGGCCATCACCGACCCCGCCGACCTGGCCGCCGTCACCTCGGACCTCGGCCACCGTCAGGCCCTCATCGCCGACGGCCACCACCGCTGGGCGACGTACCTGCGCCTCCAGGAGGAGCACCAGTCCCCCACCGGCTGGGACTTCGGCCTGGTCCTGCTCGTCGACACCGCCCGCTACCCGCTCCAGGTCCGCGCCATCCACCGGATGCTGCGCCGCCTGCCGCTCGCCGAGGCCCTCGCCGCGCTCGACGGCTCCTTCCAGGTCCGCCCCGTCGACGGCCCGCTCCCGCTCGCCCTGGAGGCCCTCTCGGACGCCGTCGAGCGCGGCAACGCCTTCCTGCTGACCGGCGACGGCACCTTCCACCTGGTCACCGACCCCGACCCGGCCCTGATCGAGCGCACCGTCCGCCGCGACCGCCCCGAGGCCTGGCGCCGGCTGGACGCCACCGTGCTCCACGCGACGCTGCTCGACACGCTGTGGCACGTCCCGGACGCCCCCGAGCACATCGCCTACATCCACGACGCGGAAGCCACCGTCGCCATGGCCGAACGCCACGGCGGTACGGCGGTGCTGCTCCACCCCGTACGGGAGGCCGTGGTCCGCGACCTGGCCCGCCAAGGCGTCACCATGCCCCGGAAGTCGACCTCCTTCGGACCAAAACCAGCCACCGGGCTGGTCCTGCGCAGCATCGACTGAGACCCGGAAAACACGAAAGGGCGGCACCCCCCGGAGGGGGTGCCGCCCTTTCGTTCAGGCAGGCGCGGACTAGGCCTTGTCGTCGGCCCGGTCGTCGTCGAGGTCGGCGACGACCTCGTCGGTCACGTCGATGTCGGCCTCGGAGCCCTCGTCGAGGGGCTCGTACTCCTCGTCGTCCTCGTCGTAGTACTCGGCCTGGTCCGAGGCGCGCTCGGCGGCGGCGACCTCGGCGTCGTCCGCCTCGTCGTCGTCCTCGTCGACCTCGTCGGCCTCGTCCTCGTGCATCGCGTCGACGAACTCGACACCGTCCAGCTCGGCGAGCCGGTCGGAGGCGTCGGTCGCGCCGTCCTTGTCCCCTTCGAGGGTCTTGCCGAACCACTCGCGCGCCTCGTCCTCACGACCGGCCGCCAGCAGGGCGTCGGCGTAGGCGTAGCGCAGGCGCGCGGTCCACGGCTGGACGGAGCTGGAGGCCAGCTCCGGGCTCTGCAGGGTCACGATCGCGGCGTCGAGCTGACCCAGGTCGCGCCGGGCACCGGCGGCGACGAGACGCATCTCGACCTGGCCGGCCTTGTCCAGCTTCGCCACCTCGGGCTCGCCGGCCATGGTCAGCGCCCGCTCCGGACGGCCGAGGCCGCGCTCGCAGTCGGCCATGACGGGCCACAGCTCGACGGAACCGGTCATGCGCTTGGCGGCGCGGAACTCGGCGAGCGCCTCGCTGTACTTCTGCGTCGCGTACGCGGCGAAGCCGGCGGCCTCGCGAACGGCGGCGACACGGGAGGCCAGCCGCAGGGCGATGCGCGAGTACGCGTACGCCTGCTCGGGCTCCTCGTCGATCAGCCGGGCCACCATGACCAGGTTCTTCGAGACCTCCTCGGCCAGACCCTTGGGCAGGCTCAGGAGCTCCTGACGCACATCGGCGTCGATCTCGAAACCGGTGACGTCCTCGTCGATCGGAAGCCGCTTGACCGGGTCCCGGTCGCGGTCCGCGCGGAAGTCACGGTCGCCACCACGGTCGTCACGCCCACCGCGGTACCCACCACGGTCATCGCGCCCACGGAACCCACCACGGTCGCCACCACGGTCATCGCGGCGCGGGTAGGACGGACGGTCGCCACCACGGTCATCACGGCCACCGCGGAAACCACCACGGTCGTCATCGCGACGGGGGTAGCTCGGACGGTCCCCACCACGGTCGTCACGGCGCGGGTACGACGGACGGTCGCCACCACGGTCATCACGACCGCCACGGAACCCACCACGGTCGTCATCACGACGCGGGAAGCTCGGACGGTCCCCACCACGGTCATCGCGACGCGGGTAGGACGGACGGTCGCCACCACGCTCGTCACGACCGCGGAAACCACCGCCACCACCGGAGGGACGACCACCACGGTCATCATCGCGACGGGGGTAGCTCGGACGCTCGCCACCACGGTCATCGCGACGCGGGTACGACGGACGGTCGCCACCACGGTCATCACGACCGCCACGGAACCCACCACGGTCGTCATCACGACGCGGGAAGCTCGGACGCTCGCCACCACGGTCATCGCGACGCGGGTAGGACGGACGGTCGCCACCACGCTCGTCACGACCGCGGAAACCACCGCCACCACCGGAGGGACGACCACCACGGTCATCATCGCGACGGGGGTAGCTCGGACGCTCGCCACCACGGTCATCGCGACGCGGGTACGACGGACGGTCGCCACCACGCTCGTCACGACCGCCACGGAACCCACCACGGTCGTCATCACGACGCGGGAAGCTCGGACGCTCGCCACCACGGTCGTCACGACGCGGGTAGGACGGACGGTCGCCACCACGCTCGTCACGGCCACGGAAACCACCGCCACCACCGGAGGGACGACCACCACGGTCATCATCGCGACGGGGGTAGCTCGGACGCTCGCCACCACGGTCATCGCGACGCGGGTACGACGGACGGTCGCCACCACGCTCGTCACGGCCACCGCGGAACCCACCACGGTCGTCATCACGACGCGGGAAGCTCGGACGGTCCCCACCACGGTCGTCACGACGGAAACCGCCGCCACCACCGGAGGGACGGCCGCCACGGTCGTCATCACGGCGCGGGTACGAGGGACGGTCGCCACCACGGTCATCACGGCCGCGGAAACCGCCGCCGCCACCACCGGAGGGACGGCCGCCACGGTCGTCATCACGACGGGGGTACGAGGGACGGTCGCCACCGCGGTCGTCACGGCCACGGAAGCCGCCGCCGGAAGGACGGTCGCCGCCGGAAGGACGGTCGCCGCCGGCGGGACGCCCGCCACGGTCGTCACGGCGGAAACCGCCGCCACCACCGGTCGGACGGCCACCGCGGTCGTCGCGACGGAAGCCGCCACGGTCACCGCCACGGTCGTCACGACGGAAGCCGCCCCTGTCACCGCCGTCGTTGCGCCGAGGCTCGCGCTCCGGACGATCGTCGGGAGAGTTGGACATGGGTGTGACTCCTGTCTTCGGGGTACCGCTAGTCATTCTCGCGCAACCAACCCATGGCCGCGCTTCGGCGTAAAAAAGGTGAAAAACAAAAAGACCCTTGGTCCAGCGTTGAACGCTGGACCAAGGGTCCTTTGAAAGATTGTTCGGCGGCGTCCTACTCTCCCACAGGGTCCCCCCTGCAGTACCATCGGCGCTGAAAGGCTTAGCTTCCGGGTTCGGAATGTAACCGGGCGTTTCCCTAACGCTATGACCACCGAAACCCTATCGGTTTCGAGCGAACAAGCACACTTTGTAGTTATGTTCTAGCTCTAGAAACCAGCAACCGTTCGTTGCTTCAGAACTAACACAGTGGACGCGAGCAACTGAGGACAAGCCCTCGGCCTATTAGTACCAGTCAGCTCCACCCGTTACCGGGCTTCCACATCTGGCCTATCAACCCAGTCGTCTACTGGGAGCCTTACCCTCTCAAGGAGGTGGGAATACTCATCTTGAAGCAGGCTTCCCGCTTAGATGCTTTCAGCGGTTATCCCTCCCGAACGTAGCCAACCAGCCATGCCCTTGGCAGGACAACTGGCACACCAGAGGTTCGTCCGTCCCGGTCCTCTCGTACTAGGGACAGCCCTTCTCAATATTCCTACGCGCACAGCGGATAGGGACCGAACTGTCTCACGACGTTCTAAACCCAGCTCGCGTACCGCTTTAATGGGCGAACAGCCCAACCCTTGGGACCGACTCCAGCCCCAGGATGCGACGAGCCGACATCGAGGTGCCAAACCATCCCGTCGATATGGACTCTTGGGGAAGATCAGCCTGTTATCCCCGGGGTACCTTTTATCCGTTGAGCGACGGCGCTTCCACAAGCCACCGCCGGATCACTAGTCCCGACTTTCGTCCCTGCTCGACCCGTCGGTCTCACAGTCAAGCTCCCTTGTGCACTTACACTCAACACCTGATTGCCAACCAGGCTGAGGGAACCTTTGGGCGCCTCCGTTACCCTTTGGGAGGCAACCGCCCCAGTTAAACTACCCATCAGACACTGTCCCTGATCCGGATCACGGACCGAGGTTAGACATCCAGCACGACCAGAGTGGTATTTCAACGACGACTCCACAACCACTGGCGTGGCCGCTTCAAAGTCTCCCACCTATCCTACACAAGCCGAACCGAACACCAATATCAAACTGTAGTAAAGGTCCCGGGGTCTTTCCGTCCTGCTGCGCGAAACGAGCATCTTTACTCGTAGTGCAATTTCACCGGGCCTATGGTTGAGACAGTCGAGAAGTCGTTACGCCATTCGTGCAGGTCGGAACTTACCCGACAAGGAATTTCGCTACCTTAGGATGGTTATAGTTACCACCGCCGTTTACTGGCGCTTAAGTTCTCAGCTTCGCACGCCCGAAAGCGCACTAACCGGTCCCCTTAACGTTCCAGCACCGGGCAGGCGTCAGTCCGTATACATCGCCTTACGGCTTCGCACGGACCTGTGTTTTTAGTAAACAGTCGCTTCTCGCTGGTCTCTGCGGCCACCCCCAGCTCACGGAGTAAATCCGATCACCAGTGATGGCCCCCCTTCTCCCGAAGTTACGGGGGCATTTTGCCGAGTTCCTTAACCATAGTTCACCCGAACGCCTCGGTATTCTCTACCTGACCACCTGAGTCGGTTTAGGGTACGGGCCGCCATGAAACTCGCTAGAGGCTTTTCTCGACAGCATAGGATCATCCACTTCACCACAATCGGCTCGGCATCAGGTCTCAGCCTTAATGAGGGACGGATTTGCCTACCCCTCGGCCTACACCCTTACCCCGGGACTACCACCGCCCGGGCTGGACTACCTTCCTGCGTCACCCCATCGCTTACCTACTACAAGTCTGGTTCGTCGGCTCCACCACTTTCCTTTCCCCGAAGGGTCCGGAACGGCTTCACGGACTTAGCATCGCCTGATTCGATATTGGGCGTTTCAAAGCGGGTACCGGAATATCAACCGGTTGTCCATCGACTACGCCTGTCGGCCTCGCCTTAGGTCCCGACTTACCCTGGGCAGATCAGCTTGACCCAGGAACCCTTAGTCAATCGGCGCACACGTTTCTCACGTGTGTATCGCTACTCATGCCTGCATTCTCACTCGTGAACCGTCCACAACTAGCTTCCGCTGCTGCTTCACCCGGCACACGACGCTCCCCTACCCATCACAACACCCGTTGGGGCTATACGCTGCAATGACACGACTTCGGCGGTACGCTTGAGCCCCGCTACATTGTCGGCGCGGAATCACTTGACCAGTGAGCTATTACGCACTCTTTCAAGGGTGGCTGCTTCTAAGCCAACCTCCTGGTTGTCTCTGCGACTCCACATCCTTTCCCACTTAGCGTACGCTTAGGGGCCTTAGTCGATGCTCTGGGCTGTTTCCCTCTCGACCATGGAGCTTATCCCCCACAGTCTCACTGCCACGCTCTCACTTACCGGCATTCGGAGTTTGGCTAAGGTCAGTAACCCGGTAGGGCCCATCGCCTATCCAGTGCTCTACCTCCGGCAAGAAACACGTGACGCTGCACCTAAATGCATTTCGGGGAGAACCAGCTATCACGGAGTTTGATTGGCCTTTCACCCCTAACCACAGGTCATCCCCCAGGTTTTCAACCCTGGTGGGTTCGGTCCTCCACGAAGTCTTACCTCCGCTTCAACCTGCCCATGGCTAGATCACTCCGCTTCGGGTCTAGAGCGTGCAACTCAATCGCCCTATTCGGACTCGCTTTCGCTACGGCTTCCCCACACGGGTTAACCTCGCTACACACCGCTAACTCGCAGGCTCATTCTTCAAAAGGCACGCAGTCACGACCGTTGTTCCGAAGAACAACGGCGACGCTCCCACGGCTTGTAGGCACACGGTTTCAGGTACTATTTCACTCCGCTCCCGCGGTACTTTTCACCATTCCCTCACGGTACTATCCGCTATCGGTCACCAGGGAATATTTAGGCTTAGCGGGTGGTCCCGCCAGATTCACACGGGATTTCTCGGGCCCCGTGCTACTTGGGAGATTCTTAAGCAAGCCGCTGATGTTTCGTCTACGGGGGTCTTACCCTCTACGCCGGACCTTTCGCATGTCCTTCGACTACATCAACGGTTTCTGACTCGCCGACCGGCCGGCAGACCGATCAAAAGAATTCCCACAACCCCGCATGCGCAACCCCTGCCGGGTATCACACGCATACGGTTTGGCCTCATCCGGTTTCGCTCGCCACTACTCCCGGAATCACGGTTGTTTTCTCTTCCTGAGGGTACTGAGATGTTTCACTTCCTCGTTCCCTCCACACTGCCTATGTGTTCAGCAGTGGGTGACAGCCCATGACGACTGCCGGGTTTCCCCATTCGGACACCCCCGGATCAAAGCTCAGTTGGCAGCTCCCCGGGGCCTATCGCGGCCTCTCACGTCCTTCATCGGTTCCTGGTGCCAAGGCATCCACCGTGCGCCCTTAAAAACTTGGCCACAGATGCTCGCGTCCACTGTGTAGTTCTCAAGCAACGACCAGCCACCCATCACCCTCATCCCTAAGGACCAGGTTCACTGGGGCCGGCATCGCGAAGATAAGACCTTACGGCCGTACCTTCAGATACCCAACAACGTGCCAGGCACGATCCCCCTCAACTATCACTGTTTTCCACGCCGAAGCAGTACTTACAGGATGTCTCGGAAGACCGTGCCAAATAATCAACGTTCCACCCATGAGCAACCGTGCGAGTCATTCGCTCGCAGTCGGCTATATGCTCCTTAGAAAGGAGGTGATCCAGCCGCACCTTCCGGTACGGCTACCTTGTTACGACTTCGTCCCAATCGCCAGTCCCACCTTCGACAGCTCCCTCCCTTACGGGTTGGGCCACCGGCTTCGGGTGTTACCGACTTTCGTGACGTGACGGGCGGTGTGTACAAGGCCCGGGAACGTATTCACCGCAGCAATGCTGATCTGCGATTACTAGCAACTCCGACTTCATGGGGTCGAGTTGCAGACCCCAATCCGAACTGAGACCGGCTTTTTGAGATTCGCTCCACCTCACGGTATCGCAGCTCATTGTACCGGCCATTGTAGCACGTGTGCAGCCCAAGACATAAGGGGCATGATGACTTGACGTCGTCCCCACCTTCCTCCGAGTTGACCCCGGCGGTCTCCTGTGAGTCCCCATCACCCCGAAGGGCATGCTGGCAACACAGGACAAGGGTTGCGCTCGTTGCGGGACTTAACCCAACATCTCACGACACGAGCTGACGACAGCCATGCACCACCTGTATACCGACCACAAGGGGGGCACTATCTCTAATGCTTTCCGGTATATGTCAAGCCTTGGTAAGGTTCTTCGCGTTGCGTCGAATTAAGCCACATGCTCCGCTGCTTGTGCGGGCCCCCGTCAATTCCTTTGAGTTTTAGCCTTGCGGCCGTACTCCCCAGGCGGGGAACTTAATGCGTTAGCTGCGGCACCGACGACGTGGAATGTCGCCAACACCTAGTTCCCAACGTTTACGGCGTGGACTACCAGGGTATCTAATCCTGTTCGCTCCCCACGCTTTCGCTCCTCAGCGTCAGTAATGGCCCAGAGATCC
Organism: Streptomyces sp. ADI95-16; assembly: GCF_003721495.1. Lineage (NCBI taxonomy): Bacteria > Bacillati > Actinomycetota > Actinomycetes > Kitasatosporales > Streptomycetaceae > Streptomyces > Streptomyces sp. ADI95-16. Next base: position 2,308,305 of record NZ_CP033581.1, read on the forward strand.
GCCTTCGCCACCGGTGTTCCTCCTGATATCTGCGCATTTCACCGCTACACCAGGAATTCCGATCTCCCCTACCACACTCTAGCTAGCCCGTATCGAATGCAGACCCGAGGTTAAGCCTCGGGCTTTCACATCCGACGTGACAAGCCGCCTACGAGCTCTTTACGCCCAATAATTCCGGACAACGCTTGCGCCCTACGTATTACCGCGGCTGCTGGCACGTAGTTAGCCGGCGCTTCTTCTGCAGGTACCGTCACTTTCGCTTCTTCCCTGCTGAAAGAGGTTTACAACCCGAAGGCCGTCATCCCTCACGCGGCGTCGCTGCATCAGGCTTTCGCCCATTGTGCAATATTCCCCACTGCTGCCTCCCGTAGGAGTCTGGGCCGTGTCTCAGTCCCAGTGTGGCCGGTCGCCCTCTCAGGCCGGCTACCCGTCGTCGCCTTGGTGGGCCATTACCCCACCAACAAGCTGATAGGCCGCGGGCTCATCCTTCACCGCCGGAGCTTTCAACCCCCACCCATGCGGGCGGGAGTGGTATCCGGTATTAGACCCCGTTTCCAGGGCTTGTCCCAGAGTGAAGGGCAGATTGCCCACGTGTTACTCACCCGTTCGCCACTAATCCACCCCGAAGGGCTTCATCGTTCGACTTGCATGTGTTAAGCACGCCGCCAGCGTTCGTCCTGAGCCAGGATCAAACTCTCCATGAATGTTTACCCGTAATCGGGTGCACACGCACTTAGAGCGGGTCAGTCATGTCGGAATAAGACCGACTGACCACTGCGTCCTCGCTGTGTAATTGCCTGCAAGCATCACCCGAAGGCGGCCTCACAGGTCTTTTTCAAAGGAACCTCATCCACCGAAGTGGACGGGGTATCAACTTCTGGCGTTGATTTTTGGCACGCTGTTGAGTTCTCAAGGAACGGACGCTTCCTTTGTACTCACCCTCGCAGGCTTTCCTCCGGGCTTTCGTTCTTCGTTCTTGCGTTTCCGACTCTATCAGAGTCAGTCCCGCTCGCTTTCCAGGTGATTCGCTTTCGCGTTTTCCCTTTCCGGCGGTTCCAACCTTACCAGATCATTTCCGTGTCGTTTCCGACTTGGATTTGAATTCGGTGGCCGTTGGAGGGCCTTTGCCTTTCGGCGCTCCACCACATTAGCGCTTGTCCCTTGCGGCTCATAATCGGCCGCTTGGAATCGAATTCGGGCATGCCGAATAGGACCCCGCCAGGGGCAAGTCGTAGTGGGTGGTTTGGCCGCTCTGGGGGTCTGCTGATGGCAGTGCCCCGTTCAAGCGGCTCGGGCTACGTTAGGCGTCCGCCAGACCCGAGTCAAGTTGAGCGGCGCCGTGGCGCGTGGGCGCGGTACGGGCTCACCGTCGGGTCGTGGGTGATCCAGTAGCGGTACGGGTGGGCCGCGCCGGCGCCGCCGACTCCGGTGCGGGGGCCCGAGCTCACCAGGTCGGGCGGGGTGGGCGTGCCCGCCAGCAGGGACAGGGGGGAATCGCCGCCGCCGCAGAGGTCCGTTCCGTCCAGGGAGCGGTCCACGTCCAGGGCGGTGGCCAGGCAGGCCGGGCCCTTGGCCAGTTCTCGGTCCGATCTGGCGGAAATGCGGCGTTTGCGGGCGAGGTCCGCGCCCGTGGTGATCTCCCCCGCGCGCAGCAGGACACCGCTCGCGTGGTCCGGCGGGCCGCACACCAGGTTGAGGCTGAACCACATGCCGTAGATGAAGTAGACGTACGCGTGTCCGGGCGGACCGAACATCGACGCGTTGCGGGCGGTGCGGCCCCGGTAGGCGTGGGAGCCGGGGTCGGCCTCCCCCTCGTAGGCCTCGACCTCCGTGATGCGGAGTTCGAGGGGGCCCTGCGGGGTGCGGCGGACCAGGGTGCGGCCGAGGAGGTCGGGGGCCACGGTGAGGACCGGCCTGTCGTAGAAGGACCGGGGCAGGGGCGTACGGTCGGGACGCGCGCTCATCCGGTCGAGCGTAGTGGAACCGGCTCGAATCCCCGGGTGGTGCAACCGGGGCCTAAGGTTCCGCGTGGGTATGAGGTAGTCGCACAACAGTCCTTCAGCAGTCCGTTTAGGGGAGTCAGAGCATGGGGTTCAGGAAGCTGTTCGCGAGCCTGGGTGCCGGTGGTGCTTCGGTGGACACGATCATCACCGAGCCGAACGTGGTTCCGGGCGGGATCGTGCAGGGCGAGGTCCGGATCCAGGGCGGATCCGTGGAGCAGCAGATCGAGGGGCTGTCCGTCGGCCTGCAGGCCCGGGTCGAGGTCGAGGCCAACGACGGCGAGTACAAGCAGGACATCGTCTTCAACAAGCAGCGCCTCGGCGGGGCCTTCCAGGTGCAGGCGGGCGCGCTGCACGTCGTGCCGTTCGGGCTGGAGATCCCGGCGGAGACGCCGATCACCCACTTCGGCGGTCAGCACCTGCACGGGATGAACATCGGGGTCAGCACCGAGCTGGAGATCGCTCGCGCGGTGGACGCCGGTGACCTCGACGCGATCAACGTGCACCCGGTGCCGGCGCAGCAGGCGATCCTGGATGCCTTCCGGCAGCTCGGCTTCAGCTTCCGCAGCGCGGACATGGAGCGCGGGCACATCCGCGGGACGCGTCAGACGCTGCCGTTCTACCAGGAGATCGAGTTCCTGCCGCCGTCGCAGTACCGCGGGCTGAACCAGGTGGAGCTGACCTTCGTCTCGGACGGCCACGAGATGGACGTCGTCCTGGAGATGGACAAGAAGCCGGGTCTGTTCAGCGAGGGCAGCGACACGTACCGCTGCTTCCAGGTGGGTCTGCAGACGTACCAGAGCACCGACTGGGCCGCCTACCTGAACCAGTGGATCGCCTCGGTCGGTTCGCAGCGCAACTGGTTCTGATCGGTCCTAGGCTCGCAGCCGTAGTCGTACCGGTCCGCGATCAGGAGGTTCATCAGTGACCGAGCAGAGCAGGGCGCCCCTCCCCCACGACTTCCACCCCGAGGTGCACGCCTTCTCCGTCGTGAGTTCGGACATGACGCACGGGGCGGATCTGGGTGACGCCCAGGTCCTGCGGGGCGGGAACGTCTCGCCGCAGCTGCGGTGGGAGGGCTTCCCCGAGGGGACGAAGAGTTTTGCCGTGACGTGCTTCGACCCGGACGCGCCCACGGGCAGCGGGTTCTGGCACTGGGTGCTCTTCGACCTGCCGGCGTCGGTCACCGAGCTGCCGGCCGGGGCGGGCAGCGGGAAGTTCGAGGGGCTGCCGGCCGGGGCGGTGCGGGTGCGCAACGACTACGGCACGAAGGACTTCGGCGGGGCGGCCCCGCCGGCCGGTGAGCGGCACCGTTACGTGTTCACCGTGTACGCGGTGGATCAGGAGAAGCTCGGTCCCGGTGACGACGTCTCGCCGGCCGTGGTCGGGTTCAATCTGCGGTTCCACACGCTGGGGCGTGCTCAGCTGATCGCCGAGTACGAGGCTCCCGCGGGCTGATCTTCGCCGAGCGTTTGCCCGGTCCTGGTCTAAAGACGACCAGGACCGGGCATTTTTATTGCGTTGTCCCGCGTGGCGCGCGCGACCAGAGTGGTTGCGGGCCTTGCCGCCAGGGTGGTCGCGGGCCTGCACACGGGAGGTGGGCGAGATGCGGGACACGCTGGTGCTGAATGCGAGCTTCGAGCCGCTGTCGACGGTGACGCTGAACCGGGCTGTGGTCCTGGTGCTCCAGGACAAGGCGGTCGTCGAACAGTCGCACCCCGAACTGCGTGTCCGCGCGGCCACCATGGAGCTTCCGATGCCCCGGGTGATCAGGCTGTGCAGGTACGTACGGGTGCCCTTCCGAAGACATGCGCCCTGGTCACGGAGGGGGGTGCTGGCCCGGGACCAGCACCGGTGCGCGTACTGCGGGAAGCGCGCGACGACCGTGGACCACGTACTGCCGCGGGCCCAGGGGGGCGGGGACACCTGGTTGAACACGGTGGCGTCCTGCGCGGAGGACAACCACCGCAAGGCGGCCCGGACTCCGGAGGAGGCGGGGATGCCGCTCCTCCGGAAGCCGTTCGTGCCGTCGCCGGCGGACGCGATGCTGCTGGCTCTGGGGGCGGGAGCGCGGGAGGTCCTGCCGGAGTGGCTGGAGCGTTCCGCGTAGGACGGTCCTTTTGACGGTCTGGCCGGTCCGCTGGGCGACGTACGTTCTCTACGTCGTTCAGCGGAGCAGCAGCTGGACGATCGCGAGGGTTCCGACTACCACGATGACCGCGCGGAGCACGGTCGGCGAGAGGCGGCGGCCGACCTTGGCGCCGATCTGGCCGCCGATGGTGGAGCCGACGGCGATCAGGACGACGGCCGTCCAGTCGAAGTCGGCGACGAAGAGGAAGAAGACGGCCGCGATCCCGTTGACGAGGGCCGCGACCACGTTCTTGACGGCGTTGATCCGTTGCAGGTCGTCGCGGAGCAGCAGGCCCATGAGGCCGAGGTAGAGCACGCCCTGAGCGGCGCCGAAGTAGCCCCCGTACGCGCTGGAGAGCAGCATTCCGGTCAGCAGGGCCGGTCCGCCGTCGGGGTGTCCGGTGTCTCCTCCGGCGGCTTCCTGGCGCTTGCGCAGGGCGGCGGCCAGCCGGGGCTGGAGGATGACGAGCACGAGGGCCAGTCCGATGAGGATCGGCACGATCGTGTCGAAGGAGTCGGACGGCAGGGTGAGCAGCAGGATGGCGCCCGCGAGTCCGCCGACGAGGGAGACGGCGCCGAGCCGGATGACGCGGCGGCGCTGGCCCGCCAGTTCCTTGCGGTAGCCGATGGCTCCGCTGATGGAGCCGGGCACCAGGCCGAGGGTGTTGGAGACGTTGGCGGTGACCGGGGGCAGGCCGGTGGCGAGGAGCACCGGGAAGGTGATCAGGGTGCCGGAGCCGACGATGGTGTTGATGGTTCCGGCGCCGATGCCGGCGGCGAAGACCGCGAGTGATTCCCAGATGGACATGGACATGGACTGGGCCATCCCCTTTGCATGAGTGAGTCGCCTCCCCGCCATGAAGGTCGAGGGGCCTCACTGATCATGCAGGAGGGGAGGGGCCGTCAGTCGATCGGGGGCTGTTCGCGGCGGTCCGCCGCGCCCGTGTCGCCCGCGCTCTTGCCCTGGTTCTGCGGGTTGAAGCCCGAACCGCCACCCATGGGGCCGAAGTTGCCCATGGCGCCGGAGAGGCCCTTGAGGGCGTCGCCGATCTCGCTGGGCACGATCCAGAGCTTGTTGGCGTCGCCTTCGGCGATCTTCGGGAGCATCTGGAGGTACTGGTAGGCGAGGAGCTTCTGGTCGGCGTCTCCGGCGTGGATGGACTCGAAGACCGTACGGATCGCCTGGGCCTCGCCCTCGGCGCGCAGGGCGGCGGCTTTGGCGTCACCTTCGGCGCGCAGGATGGAGGACTGCTTCTCACCCTCGGCGCGCAGGATCTCGGACTGGCGGACACCTTCGGCCTGGAGGATCGCGGCGCGCTTGTCGCGGTCGGCGCGCATCTGCTTCTCCATCGAGTCCTGGATGGAGGTCGGCGGCTCGATGGCCTTGAGCTCGACGCGGTTGACGCGGATGCCCCACTTGCCGGTGGCCTCGTCGAGGACCCCGCGCAGCGCGGCGTTGATCTCCTCGCGGGAGGTCAGGGTCCGCTCCAGGTCCATGCCGCCGATGATGTTGCGCAGCGTGGTGACGGTGAGCTGCTCGATGGCCTGGATGTAGCTGGCCACTTCGTACGTCGCGGCGCGGGCGTCGGTCACCTGGTAGTAGATGACGGTGTCGATGTTGACGACCAGGTTGTCCTGGGTGATGACCGGCTGCGGCGGGAAGGGGACGACCTGTTCGCGCAGGTCGATCCGGTTGCGGATCGAGTCGATGAACGGGACGACGATGTTGAGGCCCGCGTTGAGGGTGCGGGTGTAGCGGCCGAACCGCTCGACGATGGCGGCGCTGGCCTGCGGGATCACCTGGATCGTCTTGACCAGTGCGATGAAGACCAGAACCACCAGAATGATCAGGACGATGATGATCGGTTGCATGCGGTTCCCCGTGCCCTTCCGGCTGTCTGTGCTGCCCCGTTGATCGGAGTCTCGCAGACCCCGGGGCCGCGAGTCGGCTGCTTAGCGCACAAGCTCTTGTCAGCTCACATCACGACCGCGGTGGCTCCGTCGATCTCCACGACGTCCACCTGCCGGCCCGGTTCGAAGCTGGCGTCGGCGTCGAGGCTGCGGGCGGACCAGATCTCGCCCGCGAGCTTGATGCGGCCGCCGCTGCCGTCGACGCGTTCGAGCACGACGGCGCTTCTGCCCTTCAACGCGTCGATTCCGCTGCGGTGTTGGGGCCGCTGGTCGCGGTGCCGGTTCGCGATCGGCCGGACGACGGCGATGAGCGCGACCGACACGACGACGAAGACCAGGACCTGCGCCACCACTCCCCCGCCGAGCGCGGCCGTGATCGCGGCGGCGACGGCGCCCACGGCGAACATTCCGAACTCGGGCATTGCCGTCAGGACGAGGGGGATGCCCAGTCCGACCGCGCCGATGAGCCACCACACCCATGCGTCGATGTTCACATGGTCATGGTAGGTCGGGCGGGCGCGGTCCGGACAGGGTGCGGGGGCAGGCGTACCGCTCGTACCGGGGCCGTACTAGCGCAGCGGGAGGCCCCGGGCGCTCCAGCGGTCGTGCTCGGTGCGCTCGACGACGAGCGGGAGGCCGAAGCAGAGCGAGAGGTTGCGCGAGGTCAGTTCGAGGTCGATGGGGCCGGCGGTGACGACCTTGCCCTGCCGGATCATCAGCACGTGGGTGAAGCCGGGGGCGATCTCCTCGACGTGGTGCGTGACCATGACCATCGACGGCGCGAGCGGGTCGCGGGCGAGGCGGCCGAGGCGGCGTACGAGGTCCTCGCGGCCGCCGAGGTCCAGACCGGCGGCGGGCTCGTCGAGGAGCAGCAGCTCGGGGTCGGTCATCAGGGCGCGGGCGATCAGGGTGCGCTTGCGCTCGCCCTCGGAGAGGGTGCCGAACTTCCTGTCGAGGTACTCGGTCATGCCGAGGCGGTCGAGGAAGGCGCGGGCGCGCAGCTCGTCGATCTCCTCGTACTCCTCCTGCCAGGTCGCCGTCATGCCGTAGGCGGCGGTGAGGACGGTCTGGAGGACGGTCTGGCGCTTCGGGAGCTTGTCGGCCATCGCGATGCCGGCGACGCCGATGCGCGGGCGCAGCTCGAAGACGTCCACCTTGCCGAGGGTGCTGCCGAGGATGGTGGCGGTGCCCTTGGTGGGGAAGAGGTAGCTGGAGGCGACGTTGAGCAGGGTGGTCTTCCCGGCGCCGTTGGGGCCGAGGATCACCCAGCGCTCCCCCTCCTTGACCGACCAGGAGGCCTGGTCCACCAGAGCCCGGCCCTCGCGGACCACGGATACGTCCACCAGCTCCAGAACATCGCTCATGAGCGTGTTGTCTCCCCTTGCAGTCTCGGTTCGCTGTGTGCACCTGTAGGCGCAGCCCCAAGGGAAAACCTACGCCACTCGCGGAGCGGTCCGGGCGCCAGGCCGGGTGCCGGGGGCTCCGGGGGTAGATCCGTAAAGTGGGGGGATGCTTTTCGAACCACGTTCAGGGCGGCTGGCCGCCTGGGGGAACGCGCTGCTGGCAGGTCTGGTCTCGCCCGACGAGGCCGTGTCGTCGATCGTGGGCGAGGACGCCGTGCACCGCGTGGCGGGACTGCCGGGGGAATCGGGTCCGGTGGGGCTCACGCTCGCGCTGGGCCGGATGCGGGCGCTGGGGGTCAGCGGACTGCGGGTCGCGCTGCCGGCGCCGGGGCATCCGCTGGGGCTGAGCGGGCCGCCGGAGTTCAACGCGCGGGCGCTGGAGGCGCAGGAGGCGGTGGTCGCGGTGGGGACGGCGCTGGGTCTGGTGCCGGAGGTGGCCGAGGCCGGACCGGCGGGTGACGTGCACGTCTCGGTGACCTGGCACGTACTGCCGGTACGGGAGGCTCCGCCGGCGGACGTGCCGTCGCTCGGCGAGGCGGAGCGGGAGCTGGCGGAGGCGCTGCGCGAGGCGACGGTGGTGCTGACGCGGCTGGACGTGGCGGCGTCGGGGCCGGTCGCGGAGGCGGCGCTGTCGGCGTACCGGGCGCGGGCGGAGGCCGGGCGGGAGGCGTTGGCGCCGGGGTATCCGGCGCGGGCGGTACGGGTGCTGGCGCTGGCGCAGCGGGTGGACCTGATGGTGTCGCTGGCGTACGAGAACGGGCACGGGGGTGCGGTGGCCGCCTCGGAGATGGCGGCGCGGGCGGAGGCGTTGCGGCCGGTGGAGCGGGTCGCCCGGCGGGCGCTGGTGGCGGCCTACAACTCGGCCGTCGAGGAGCGGGAGCGGGGTTAGGGCGTGCCTCGGCCCCGCTTCCCGGGGAGAAGGGGGGAAGCGGGGCCGGGGTGTCTCGCGGGGCGGGGTCAGGCGTTGACGCCGGTGTTGCCGAAGGCGCCGTTGAGCAGGCCGATCACGGTGACCGTGTTGCCGACCACGTTCACGGGGACGTCGACGGGGGCCTGGATCAGGTTTCCGGAGCCCACGCCGGGCGAACCCACGGCCGTGCCCCCGGCCGACGCCGCCGAGGAGACGCCGGCGGCCGCGGCAAGGAGACCGCCCGCGATCATCGTGACGGCAGTGGCCTTCTTGAAGTTCTTCACGTTCTTCGTCCTCCAGTACGTCTGCCGCGACAAACCGCCGCGGCACGTACTGGAGAACGGTCGCGCGGCGATCGGGATACGCCATGTGGGCTACATACACCCGACCGTATGAATCTCATATCGGAACTGAACGGTCCGCTCGGGCCCGGAATCAGTCCCCGATGCCGTGCCGGACGGCCCACAGCGCCGCCTGGGTGCGGTCCGCCACGTCCAGCTTCATCAGGATGTTCGAGACGTGCGTCTTCACCGTCTTCTCCGACAGCACCAGCGCCCGGGCGATCTCCCGGTTCGAACGCCCGTCCGCTATGTGCGACAGCACCTCGCGTTCGCGGTCCGTCAGCGCGCCGCCCCGGCTCGACGACGGATTCTGGTCGTCCTGCGTGAGCAGGGCCACCGCCACCTCCGGCTGGAGGAGGACGTGGCCCGCGTGCACCGAGCGGATGGCCCCGGCCAGGGCGTCGGGGTCGATGTCCTTGTAGACGTAGCCGGCGGCGCCGGCCCGCAGCGCGGGGACCACCGTCCGCTGCTCGGTGAAGCTGGTGACGATCAGCACGCGCGCCGGGTTCGCCAGCTCCCGCAGCCGCCGCAGCGCCTCGATGCCGTCGGTGCCCGGCATCTTGATGTCCATCAGGATCACGTCGGGCCGCAGTTCCTCGGCGCGGGCGATGCCCTCCTCGCCGTCCGAGGCCTCGCCGACCACCTCGATGTCGTCCTGCACCTCCAGGAAGGTGCGCAGCCCGCGCCGGACCACCTGGTGGTCGTCGACGAGCAGTACGCGGACCCTGCCGGGTGTGTCAGCCACCGGGCACCTCCATCTCGATCGTGGTGCCCGTTCCGGGCTCCGAGTGCACGGCGAGGCGGCCGCCGACGCCGCTCGCCCGGTCCCGCATGGAGACCAGTCCGAGGTGCCGCCCCGCGCGGCGGACCGCCGAGGGGACGAAGCCCTGCCCGTTGTCCGTCACGCGGAGGGCCGCGCCGGCGCCGCGGCGGGCGAGGGTGACCTCGACGAGGTCGGCGCCCGAGTGCCGCAGGGCGTTGTGGAGGGCTTCCTGGGCGACCCGGAGCAGCGCCTCCTCCTGGGTCGCGGGCAGGGCCCGTACCCCGTCACAGGTGAAGGTGACGCGCGCGGCGTGCGCGCGGTCGAGTACGCGTACGTGGTTGCGCAGGGTCGCCACCAGCCCGTCCTCGTCCAGGGCGGCGGGGCGCAGTTCGGTCACGGCGGCGCGCAGTTCGTCGGCGGCCTCGGCGGCGAGGGCCGCGACCTGCTGGAGCTCGTCCTTGGCGCGGGCCGGGTCGCGGTCCACGAGGGCGGCGGCGGCCTGGGCGGTGAGGCGGAGCGAGAACAGCTTCTGGCTGACGGCGTCGTGCAGCTCGTGAGCGAGGCGGGAGCGCTCCTCGGCGATGGTGAGCTCACGGCTGCGCTCGTAGAGCCGGGCGTTGGTGAGGGCGATCGCCGCGTGCTGGGCGAGGAGGCTGAGGAGGTCCTCGTCCTCGTCGGTGAAGCCGCGGGCGCCCTTCTTGTTGGCGAGGAAGAGGGCGCCGAGGGTTTCCTCGCCGTCGCGGACGGGAGCGCCGAGGAAGTCGGACATCTCGGGGTGCCCGGGGGGCCAGCCCTCGAAGCGCGGGTCCCTGCGTACGTCGGCCAGTCGTTCGGGGCCGTCCTGGTGGAGCATCGCGGCGAGGATGCCGTGCTGGCGGGGCAGCGGGCCGATGCGGCGCCACTGCTCCTCGGTGATGCCGTCGACGACGAACTGCGCGAAGCCGCCGTGGTCGTCCGGGACGCCGAGGGCCGCGTACTCGGCGTCCAGCAGCTCGCGGGCCGAGACGACGATCGTGCGCAGGACGTCGCGGACCTCCAGGCGGCGGCTCATGGCGAGCAGCGCCGTACTCACGGCGGCCAGGCCGGTGCGGGGTCCGTTGTGCATGGATTCACCGTACCGGCGGCCTTGATCACGCGGATCGGGCCGCGGACGTAGGCCGAAGGGCCCGGTGGGAGTGGGGCGGGCGGCCGAGGCGGCGGGGCGGGCCGCGTTCCTAGGTTGGGGGCATCTGCTCATGAGGACGGAAGGCGGGGGTGCGGTCATGTCGGTGGCGATGGTGACGGGGGCTTCGCGGGGGCTGGGCCGGGCACTGGCCGGAGAGCTGGCGGCGCGCGGCTGGGACCTGGTGGTGACGGCGCGGGGTGCGCGGGCGCTGGCGGAGACGGCATCGGAGCTGGTGCGGGCGCCGGGGGTGCGGGTGACGGCGGTGGCCGGGGACGTGTCCTCGGCGGAGCACCGGAGGGCGCTGGTGGCGGCGGCGCGGGCGCTGGGCGGGCTGGACCTGCTGGTGAACAACGCGGGGGTGCTGGGGACGGAGCCGCTGGTGGCGCTCGCGGCGCAGCCGCTGGACGGGCTGCGCGAGGCGTTCGAGGTGAATGTGGTGGGGCCGCTGGGGCTGGTCCAGGAGGCGCTGCCGCTGCTGCGGGCGGCGGGGGCCGGTGCGCAGGGCGAGGCCGGGGCCCGGGCCGGGGCCGTGCTGAACATCAGCTCGGACGCGGCGGTGGTGGCGTACGGGACGTGGGGGGCGTACGGGGCGACGAAGGCGGCGGGGGACCTGCTGTCGGCCGTGCTGGCGGTGGAGGAGCCGGCGCTGCGGGTGTGGTGGGCGGACCCGGGCTCGATGCGGACGCGGATGATGGCGGCGGCGGAGCCCGGGGAGGACCTGGCGGGGCTGCCGGCGCCGGAGGAGGTGGCACCGGTGCTGCTGCGGCTGGTGACGGAGGGGCTGCCGGGCGGGCGGTACACGGCGCAGGAGCTGGGGGTCACGGCGGCGGGTGCGGGCGAGGGGGAACCGGGCGCGGAACCGGCCGCGGAGCCGGGTGCGGGGGGTCGGCGGTGAGCGGGGCGCGGGGTTCCGAAAAGCCGAGTGTGTATATAAGGGACATTCCGCCGGAGCTCGTGGCGCGGGTTCCGGCCGAGCAGCGGGGGCCCGGGCTCGGCCGGGACTCGGTGCGGCTGCTGGTCTCACCGGGCGCCGGCGCGGTGTCGCTGCACGCCTTCCGGGAGCTGCCGGGGCTGCTGCGGGCCGGGGACGTCCTGGTGGTGAACACCTCGGCCACGCTGCCGGCCGCGCTGGACACCCGGCTGGGCGGCGAGGACGTGGTGGTGCACTTCTCGACGCGGGGCGAGGACCGCCGCTGGGCGGTGGAGCTGCGGGACCGGGCCGTACGGGGGACGACCCGGCCCCGCGCCGGAGGCCCCGCCGGGGCGGTGGTGGAGCTGCCGGGCGGGCGGGCCCTCGTACTGGAGGAGCCGCTCGCGGCGGGCGCGGACCGGCTGTGGTGGGCGCGGCCCTCGTGGGACGACGTACCGGCGCTGCTGCGGGCGTACGGGCGGCCGATCCGGTACGCGTACACGGAGCGGGACCAGCCGCTGTCGGCGTACCAGACGGTGTTCGCGGTGCCGGCCGCCGACGGTTCGGGGTCGGCGGAGATGCCGAGCGCGGCGCGACCCTTCACGGCGGAGCTGGTGGCGGCCCTGGTGAGCAGGGGGGTGCAGTTCGCGCCGCTGACGCTGCACACGGGGGTGGCTTCGCAGGAAGCGCACGAGCCGCCGTACCCGGAGCGGTACGGGGTACCGGGGACGACGGCGTGGCTGGTGAACGCGGCGCGGGCGGCCGGGGGCCGGGTGATCGCGGTGGGGACCACGGCGGTACGGGCGCTGGAGTCGGCCACCGGGCCGGACGGGGTGGTCCGGGCGGCCGGGGGCTGGACCGACCTGGTGGTGACGCCCGAGCGCGGGGTGCGGGCGGTGGACGGGCTGCTGACGGGGCTGCACGAGCCCGGGGCCTCGCACCTGCTGATGCTGGAGGCGGTCGCGGGGGCCGAGGCCGTACGGCGCGGGTATGCCGCGGCGAGGGCCGGACTCTGCCTCTGGCATGAGTTCGGGGACGTTCATCTGCTACTCAAGGATGAGAAGCGTTACTGATTGCATTGCGTACGCAACGCACGGTGAGACCGTTATGTGCGCGATGTGAGCCCGGGCATAGGACCCAGGTCACTTACGAAGTTCCCTAGTGGATGGATAAAGGCTCTGTCAGGTCTGCTGCGCCTAGCGCCCGGACCCGAATTCGGGCATCGCCGGGCGCCCCTGATCCACTAAGTCGGATCGTACGTCACACCTTTGCCAGGCGTTTTTGCCACCGCTAAGAATGGCCGTCGTCGCACAGCACCGCAGACCAGATCCCGGATCGGCGCGGAGCAGTACCTGCGGCTCCCGCTATTCGAAGAGGTTGCCACTCATGACCGAGACCACCACTCCCGGCCACAGTCGTCGTCTGACGAAGGCGAACAAGCTGTCGATCGCCGGCGTCGCCACTCTTGGCGCTGCTGCGCTCGCCTTCTCCCTCGTCCCGGCCCAGGCCGGCGAAGAGACCGGGACCACCATCTCCGCCGCCCCCGTCGCCTGGACCCAGGCGGTCAACGGCGCCCAGACGAAGACCGTCCAGACGCACCTCGGCACCCAGCAGGCCGTGGCGACCAAGGTCGCGAAGGCCGACGCGGACGCCAAGGCGAAGGCCGCGGCCGCCGCGAAGAAGGCCCGCGAGACGAAGACCGCCGCCAGCCGGTCCGCCGTCCGTACGCCCGTCTTCGCGAACAACCTGGACGGCTGGATCAAGGAAGCCCTCTCCATCATGAAGAAGGAGGGCATCCCGGGCACGTACGCCGGCATCCACAAGAACGTCATGCGCGAGTCGAGCGGTAACCCCCGCGCGATCAACAACTGGGACATCAACGCCCAGAACGGCATTCCGTCGAAGGGCCTGCTCCAGGTCATTCAGCCGACCTTCGCCGCGTACCACGTCAAGGGCACCAAGTTCGACCTGTACGACCCGGTCGCCAACATCGTCGCCGCCTGCAACTACGCGGCCGACCGCTACGGCTCGATGGACAACGTCAACAGCGCCTACTGAGCGCGCTGACGGACCTCGCCACGCGAAGACGGACCCCCCACGCGCCTCAGGGCGGCCCCCGGTATCCGGGTGCCGCCCTGAGGCGTTCGCGCAAAGGAGCCGTGCGGGCCGTGCGAGCCGTTACTTGCCGGCGCGCATGACCTCCGGCTCGTGGCGGCGCAGCAGGCGCTGCACCGCGAAGCCGCAGGCGACGCCGAGGAGCAGCAGGACGGTGATGTTCAGGCTCCACTGGCCGACCGTGGCGTCCCAGAGCGGGTCGGTGTTGGTCGGGTTGTCGGCGTCCCACGGCGGCATGAGCACGCCGAGGTGCAGGGTGCTGCCGGCGGCCGCGATGGCCCAGCGGGAGGGCATCAGCCAGGCGAACTGCTCCAGGCCCGGGGAGTCGTACACCTGGAAGAGGATGCCCGTGAACACGACCTGGACGATCGCGAACATCACGAGCAGCGGCATGGTCTTCTCGGCGGTCTTCACCAGCGAGGAGATCACCAGGCCGAACATCATCGAGGTGAAGCCGAGCGCGATGACCGACAGGCAGATCTCGACGGCCGGCGGCATGATCAGGCCCTCGGCGGGCAGCTCGCGCGGATAGAAGCCGATCCCGCAGATGACCACGCCCTGGACGGCCGTGATGACGCCGAGGACGATCACCTTGGACATGAGGTACGCCGACCGGGACAGGCCGGTGGCGCGCTCACGCTCGTAGATGACGCGTTCCTTGATCAGCTCACGGACCGAGTTCGCGGCGCCCGAGAAGCACATGCCGACCGCGAGGATCAGCATGATCGTGCCGGCGTCGCCGTTGAAGCGGGACGGGGCCACGGGGGGCGCCAGGCCGAACTTCGCGGGGATGACCGTGGAGACCACGCCCAGGACGGCGGGCAGGATCAGCATCAGCCCGATGAAGCCCTTGTCGGACGCGATCACCGAGACGTAGCGGCGGATCAGGGTCCAGAGCTGCGAGCCCCAGCCCTGCGGCTTGGGCGGCATCATCTGCTGCGGCGAGGGCATCGCGACGGACTGCGGGGCGACCGCGTCGATGTCGGCGGCGTACAGCTGGTAGTGCTGCGAGCCCTTCCAGCGGCCGGCCCAGTCGTAGTCGCGGTAGTTCTCGAACGCCGAGAAGACGTCCGCCCAGGTGGTGTAGCCGAAGAAGTTCAGCGCCTCGTCCGGCGGGCCGAAGTAGGCGACCGAACCGCCCGGGGCCATGACCAGCAGCTTGTCGCAGATGCCCAGCTCGGCGACCGAGTGGGTCACGACGAGGACCGTGCGGCCGTCGTCGGCGAGGCCGCGCAGCAGCTGCATGACGTCGCGGTCCATGCCCGGGTCGAGGCCGGAGGTCGGCTCGTCAAGGAAGATCAGCGAGGGCTTGGTCAGCAGCTCCAGGGCCACGGACACGCGCTTGCGCTGACCGCCCGAGAGCGAGGTGATCTTCTTGTCCTTGTGGATGTCGAGCTTGAGCTCGCGCAGCACCTCGTCGACGCGGGCGGCGCGCTCGGACTCGGCGGTGTCGCCGGGGAAGCGGAGCTTGGCCGCGTACTTGAGGGCCGTGCTGACCTTCAGCTCCTTGTGCAGGATGTCGTCCTGCGGGACCAGGCCGATGCGCTGGCGGAGCTCCGCGAACTGCTTGTACAGGTTGCGGTTGTCGTAGAGGACGTCGCCCTCGTTGGCGGGCCGGTAGCCGGTCAGCGCCTTGAGCAGGGTCGACTTTCCGGAGCCGGAGGGGCCGATGACGCCGATGAGCGACTTCTCCGGGACGCCGAAGGTGACGTCCTTGAGGATCTGCTTGCCGCCGTCGACCGTGACGGTGAGGTGGCGGGCCGAGAAGGAGACGTCACCGGTGTCGACGAACTCCTCAAGGCGGTCGCCGACGATCCGGAACGTCGAGTGGCCGACGCCGACGATGTCGTTCGGGCCGAGCACCGCGCTGCCGGACTTCGCCAGGGGCTGGCCGTTGACGTACGTGCCGTTGTGGCTGCCGAGGTCGTGGATCTCGAAGCGGCCGCCGGGCATCGAGCGGAACTCGGCGTGGAGGCGGGAGACCTGGAGGTCGGAGACCACCAGCTCGTTCTCCAGCGCACGGCCGATCCGCATGACGTGGCCCAGCGAGAACTCGTGGAACGTCGTGGGGCTGCGGTCGTCGTAGCCGGGGGTCGCGCCCTGGCCGCCGCCCTGCTGGTGCGGGACGTGCGGCTGCGGCTGCGACTGCTGCGGCTGCTGGTACTGCTGCGGCGGGGCCTGCTGCTGCCAGGCCTGCTGCTGCGGCTGGGCCTGCTGCTGGGCCTGGTACGCGGGTGCCTGCGCCTGGTGTGCCACGGGCTGCGGCGCGGCGGCGGCGCTCAGATTCAGCCGCGGGCCGTCGGTGGCGTTGCCCAGGTGCACCGGCGTACCGGGCGCGAGCTCGGTCTGCTGGACCCGCGCCCCGTGCACGTACGTGCCGTTGGTGCTGCCGTGGTCCTCGATGCCCCAACCCCGGCCGTTCCAGCTGATGGTGGCGTGTCGCCACGACACCCGGGCGTCATCGATCACCACATCTCCCTGGGGATCACGCCCCAGGGAGTACGACCTGGACGGATCGAGCGTCCAGGTCCTGCCATTCAATTCCAGTACGAGTTCCGGCACTCCAGCCCCACTTAAGTCCCCCGAGAATCCCCCTGATGCCAGGGAGTCTAGGGATGGCGAACATCCGGGGGAACTATTTCAGGCCTGCGGCCACATGTGGAATCGGGGCCGCTGAAGGGCGCGTACGCCTGCCCGTTGACGGGGTCGAAAGCCACCCGGAGAGTGCGATAGGGGACTTCTCACCCGCCACCCCCGACGATTCCGCCGCACCCGTCCCGACCGACAATCCGACCGCCGGCCGCAGCCAGGACACCCGCCCGACCCGGCCGGGGCCCCGGTCAGGCCGGTCCGCCGGCACGGCCAGGACCGGAGCAGCCTGCCGGGTCCGCCGGAGTGGGCGCGGACGGGGGCAAGGCAAGGAGCACTCCGCGGACGCGGTCGGAGGGCCGTCGCAGTGGGAGACTCCGGGCCCTGAGACGGACGGATCGTGGGACGTGACGATCACAGGGCGGCCGTCACAGGCGGCCGGGCCCGTGCGACGGCCGCCCTTGCACGGACCCCGCCCACGTTCGGGGCAGCGGCGTGGCGCCCGAGCGCTCGCTCGGGCAGCGCACCCGCAGCCGGCACGGATCCCGCCCGCGTTCGGGCAGCGCAGCGGCGTGGCGGCCCGGCGCTCGTTGGGGCGGCGCGCGCGTAGCGGTAGGGCAGGCTGGCGCACCGGGCGGGCGGCGCGGCGTTCGGTGGGTGGGACGGGGGTCCTGCCTTGTGGCCGGGGAAGATACGGTGAGGGCACCATGAGCGCTTCGCAGACCTCCGACGTCCCCACCCTCCTCGTCAAGATCTTCGGCAAGGACCGTCCCGGGATCACCGCCGGGCTGTTCGACACCCTCGCCGCCTACTCGGTCGACGTCGTCGACATCGAGCAGGTCGTCACCCGTGGCCGCATCGTCCTGTGCGCCCTCGTCACCCAGCCCACCGGCGCCGCCGAGGGCGAGCTGCGGGCCACCGTCCACAGCTGGGCCGAGTCGCTGCGGCTGCAGGCCGAGATCCTTTCCGGTACCGGTGACAACCGGCCGCGCGGCAGCGGCCGTTCCCACGTCACCGTGCTCGGCCACCCGCTGACCGCCGAGTCCACGGCGGCCATCGCCGCCCGGATCACCTCGACCGGCGGCAACATCGACCGTATCTTCCGCCTCGCGAAGTACCCGGTGACGGCGGTCGAGTTCGCCGTGTCCGGCGTCGAGACCGGGCCGCTGCGCACCGCGCTGGCCACCGAGGCCGCGCAGATCGGCGTGGACGTGGCCGTGGTGTCGGCGGGGCTGCACCGCCGGGCCCAGCGGCTGGTCGTCATGGACGTGGACTCGACCCTGATCCAGGACGAGGTCATCGAGCTGTTCGCGGCGCACGCCGGCTGCGAGGCCGAGGTCGCCGAGGTGACCGAGCGGGCCATGCGCGGCGAGCTGGACTTCGAGCAGTCGCTGCACGCCCGGGTCTCGCTGCTGGCCGGGCTCGACGCGTCGGTGGTGGACAAGGTGCGCGCCGAGGTGCGCCTGACCCCCGGCGCCCGGACCCTGATCCGTACCCTCAAGTCGCTCGGCTACCAGGTCGGTGTGGTGTCGGGCGGGTTCACCCAGGTGACGGACGACCTCCAGGAGCGGCTGGGGCTGGACTTCGCCTCCGCCAACACGCTGGAGATCGTGGACGGCAAGCTGACCGGCCGGGTCACCGGCGAGATCGTCGACCGGGCGGGCAAGGCCCGGCTGCTGCGCCGGTTCGCGGCGGAGGCCGGGGTGCCGCTGGACCAGACGGTGGCGATCGGTGACGGCGCCAATGACCTGGACATGCTGAACGCGGCCGGGCTGGGCGTGGCCTTCAACGCCAAGCCGGTGGTCCGCGAGGCCGCGCACACCGCCGTGAACGTGCCGTTCCTGGACGCGGTGCTGTACCTGCTGGGGATCACCCGGGAAGAGGTCGAGGCCGCCGGTCTCTCCTGAGCCCCCGCGCGCGTACGAGGGCGGGCCCTGGCGGATCTTCCGCGCCGGGGCCCGTCCTCGTGGTGGGGGCCGTGCTGCCGGCTCCGCTCCGGCTCAGTGTTCCTTGGGCGTCCAGTAGTCCTGCAGCGTGCCGACTCCGTGCTCCAACGACTTCCACGAGCCGGTGAAGGAGACGATCGCGAGCGCCGCGGTCGGGAAGCCCGTGCGGTTCATCCTCGTCGCGGTGTCTCCCTCCGCGCGCCCGGCCAGGGCGTCGGCGAGGGCGTGCATGCCGGGGTTGTGGCCGATGACGACGAGGTCGGACACGTCGTCCGAGGTCTCGTTCAGCAGGGCGATGAGCTCACCGAGGGAGGCGTCGTACAGCCGCTCCTCGTAGTGGGTCTTCGGCCGGTGCGGCAGTTCGTGGACGGCGAGCTTCCAGGTTTCGCGGGTGCGGGCGGCGGTGGAGCAGAGGGCCAGGTCGAAGGAGATGCCGGTTTCGGCCAGCTTCAGACCGACGGCCGGTGCGTCCTTGCGGCCTCGCTCGGCCAGCGGGCGTTCGTGGTCGGACACCTCGGGCCAGTCGGCCTTGGCGTGCCGGAGGAGGACGATCCTGCGGGATGTGTCGGCGCTCATGACCCCCAGCTTCGCATGAAATGAGCCACGGGGCCCGGGGTGTTGGCGTGCTCCCCCGCCACCCGGTTCAGCCGACGACGCGCAGCAGTTGCTCGGTCACCTGGAGCAGCGCGGAGGCCTCGCCGGCGGCGGCGTGGGCCTCGGCCGATCCGGCGAGGAGGAGCAGCAGGAGCCCGAAGGCCAGGGCGGGCAGGGCCAGCGCCCACCAGTGCAGGCGGGCGTTCGCGCCGGCGGCGGCCGGGCGGCGGGAGGAGGCGGCGGCGGCGGCGGCGGTCGGGAGGTAGCGGGTGTGCGTGGGGGCCGACATGGCCGCCTCCGTGGGTGTTCGGGCGGGACTGGCTCGCTGACTTCGAATCTATGGATTCGGGGCAGCGGATCCCATCCGGGGGACACCCCATCTGACCCTGAGCCTTACCCCCTAGGGGTTGGTGGGGGTAGCCCTACCAAGCCCGCGGGGCGCCGTGGCTCAGGGGGAGGCGAGCGACGCGATGACGGAGATGATGACGGTCACGACGAGCATCGCGCCGAGGACGAGGCCGAGCTTCTTGTGGCTGTCCTGGGGGTTCGGTTCGAGTACGGGCGACATGTGCCTCAGTTTCGCATGCCGCATTCGTCCTCGATCGTGCGGTCCCGGCCGGCCAGCACGCCGAGCGCGACCTGCGGGACGAGCAGCCCGGCCATCAGGGCGAGCGGCAGGTCCCAGCCGCCGCTGTGCTGGTAGAGGGCGCCGATGAGCAGCGGTCCGGGGATGGAGATGAGGTAGCCGGTGCTCTGGGCGAAGGCGGAGAGCCTGACGACGCCGGCCGAGGACCTGGCGCGCAGTCCGATCATGGTGATGACCAGGGGGAAGGCGCAGTTGGAGATGCCGAGGAGGAGCGCCCAGGCCCAGGCTCCGGCGGCCGGGGCGAGGTAGAGCCCGAGGTAGCCGGCGAGGCCGAAGAGGCCGAGGGTGACGGCGATGGGGCCCTGGTTGCGCATCCGGCCGGCGAGGCGCGGGATGACGAAGGCGAGGGGGACGCCCATGACCATGGTGACGGCGAGCAGGACTCCTGCGGTGGCGGCGGAGACCCCGGCGTCGCGGAAGATCTGCGGGAGCCAGCCCATGGTGACGTACGCGCCGGTGGCCTGGAGGCCGAAGTAGCAGGCCAGGGCCCAGGCGGTACGGCTGCGGACGACGCGCGGCCCGGTGTCGGCCGGTGCGCCGGGGGCGGTGCCCGCGGCGGCCTCGGCGGCCCGCGTGCGGCGGGCCGCTGCGGCGATGGGCAGCCAGGGCAGTACGGCGGCCAGCGCGAGCACGGCCCAGACGAGCAGGCCGGTGCGCCAGTTGCCGCCGAGGGCGGAGGTCAGCGGGACGGTCGCGGCGGCGGCGAGCGAGGTGCCGGCGGCCAGGGCCATGGAGTAGAGGCCGGTCATCGTGCCAACGCGGTCGGGGAACCAGCGCTTGACGATCACCGGGAGCAGCACGTTGGTCAGGGCTATG
The DNA here is from genome assembly GCF_003721495.1 of Streptomyces sp. ADI95-16. Classification (NCBI taxonomy): domain Bacteria; kingdom Bacillati; phylum Actinomycetota; class Actinomycetes; order Kitasatosporales; family Streptomycetaceae; genus Streptomyces; species Streptomyces sp. ADI95-16. Next base: position 2,328,544 of record NZ_CP033581.1, read on the forward strand.
CCGGCGAGGGACAGGACGCTGGCGGCGAGGAACCCGGCGGCGTTGCTCGCGAAGGGCCGGATCAGCAGGCCGGCGGCGATGGCGGCCATGCCGGCGCAGACGACGGCGGCGGGCCCGAAGCGGCGGGAGAGCCGGGGCGCGGTGACGCCGACCGCGGCGAAGCAGAGGGCGGGGACGGAGGTGATCAGTCCGGCGACGGTGCCGCTCATGCCGAGGCCGGTGCGGGTCTCCTCGAAGAGGGCGCCGAGGCTGGTGATGGCGGGCCGCAGGTTGAGGGCGGCGAGGACGATGCCGACGATGAGGACCGGGCCGAGCCATTGCGGTTGCGGGGCGGCGGCCGGGGTGGCGGCGGGTCGCGGGAGCGCCTGGTGAGGGGCGGCCTTCGGCCGGTTCAGTGTCTGGATTTCATCGTCGGGCATGAGGCCATCATAGAATCATGGGATGATTGGTTGTCCAATTGCCTGACGGCTCCGAGAGGACCCCGCCCCCATGCCGTTGACCTCGCCCCGGCGATCCGCGCTCGTCGACCAGGTGATCGCCCAGCTCCGGAACCAGATCACCTCCGGTGAGTGGCCGGTCGGTTCCCGCATCCCCACCGAGCCGGAGCTGGTGGAGCTGCTGGGCGTCGCCCGCAACACCGTGCGGGAGGCCGTCCGGGCCCTCGCCCACAACGGGCTGCTCGACATCCGGCAGGGGTCGGGCACCTACGTACTGGCCACCAGCGAGCTGGCCGGTGTGATGCACCGCCGGTTCGCCGGGGCCGACCCGCGGGACATCGCGGAGCTGCGCTCGACGCTGGAGTCCTCGGCCGCGCGGCTCGCGGCGGAGCGGCGGACCGCGCGGGACCTCGTACAGCTGGACGCGCTGCTGGCCCGGCGCGAGGAGGCGTGGGCGAGCGGGGACGCGGAGCGGTTCGTCGCGGCGGACGTGGCGCTGCACATGGCGGTGGTGGCCGCCTCGCACAACGAGGTGCTGATCGAGCTGTACGCGGACCTCGGCGATCTGGTGGCGGACTGGCTGCGGGCGGACGTCGGCACGGTGCTGGATCCCGCGTCGCATGTGGACCACGCCCGGCTGGTCGAGGCGGTCCGGCGCGGGGACCCGGACGCGGCGGCCTCGGAGGCGGCCGGCTACCCGTTCGTCTGCCTCGGCAGGAACTGAGCGGCAGGGACTGAGCGGCCAGTGGGAAAGACGAAGCGGGGAAGACGAAGGGGCCGTCAGGGCCGCTCGTGGGTCACCCAGGCCGAGCGGACCTCTTTCCAGCAGCGGCCGGCGAGTTCGACCCGGCCGGCGGGGCCCACGGCGACGGCGGCCCCGTCCCCGTCCAGGTCCCACCAGCGGTCGCACTCCACGTGCAGCCGGATCAGGTCGGTCTCGGGGTAGCCGTTGTGGCAGTACACCGTCACCCGCGAGCCCTCGATCTCGGTGTCGCAGTCGGCGCCGAAGAGCTCCCGGGCGGCGGGCGGCGCGGGCCGCGCCGGCGGCTCGGCGGGGATGTCGGCCAGGTTCACGACAGCCCGGTCCCCCGCTAGCCGGTCCGCGAGCCCCGGGGCCGCCGCCCCGGCGTCGGACGCGGCAGCCGGCACGGCACGCGGCACGGCACCTGACGCGACGTCCGGCACGGCGCCCCGCACGGCATCCGCGCCGTCGGGCTGCGCGAAGGCTCCGGGGATCAGGAATCCGGTGAGAACCACCGAGGTGACCAGCAGCGATACCGCTCGGTTCTGCCTCGCGCGCACTCCCGTACCTCCTCCCCGCAGGAGCCGGGCAGATCCCGACGAGGTTAGTTTGCAGGCAAATGTCCGTCTTTTCGACTCGGGCAGATCTCGCCGGACGGCGCACATCCGATCGAACGGCCGTGTCCGCTCCGGGAAACACGGCGGCGGCCGCGGCCCCCGGAAGGGAGCCGCGGCCGCCGCCGTACGGACGTACCGGTACCTCGCTCAGGCACCCATCGCGTGCAGGCCGCCGTCCACGTGGACGATCTCGCCGGTGGTCTTCGGGAACCAGTCCGACAGCAGGGCGACGATGGCCTTGCCGGTCGGCTCCGGGTCGCTCATGTCCCACTCCAGCATCGAGCGGGAGTTCCACACGTCCGCGAGGTCCGAGAAGCCCGGGATGGACTTCGCGGCCATCGAGCCGAGCGGACCGGCCGAGACCAGGTTGCAGCGGATGTTCTCCTTGCCCAGGTCACGGGCGAGGTAGCGGCTGGTGGCCTCCAGGGCCGCCTTGGCCGGGCCCATCCAGTCGTACTGCGGCCAGGCGAACTGCGCGTCGAAGGTGAGGCCGACGACGGCCGCGCCCTCCGCCGGGAACAGCGGCTTGCAGGCCATGGTCAGCGACTTCAGCGAGAACGCCGAGACGTGCATGGCGGTGGCCACCGACTCGAACGGGGTGTTCAGGAAGTTGCCGCCGAGGGCGTCCTGCGGCGCGAAGCCGATCGAGTGCAGGACACCGTCGAGGCCGCCGAGCTCGTCGCGGACGAGGCCCTCCAGGCGGGCGAGGTGCTCGTCGTTGGTGACGTCGAGCTCGATCACCTTGACCGGCTTGGGCAGCTTCTTGGCGATGCGCTCGGTCAGGCTCGGGCGCGGCCACGCCGTGAGGATGACCTCGGCGCCCTGCTCCTGGGCCAGCTTTGCGGCGTGGAACGCGATGGAGGACTCCATCAGCACCCCGGTGATGAGGATGCGCTTGCCGTCGAGAATTCCGCTCATGGTGATCAGTGACCCATGCCCAATCCGCCGTCAACGGGAATGACGGCTCCGGTGATGTACGCGGCGTCGTCGGACGCCAGGAAGCTCACGGCTGCCGCGATTTCCTCGGGCTGCGCGTAGCGGGCGAGCGGCACCTGGGCCACGATGGCCGCGCGCTGCTCGTCGGTGAGCACCTTCGTCATGTCGGTGTCCACGAAGCCGGGAGCGACCACGTTGAACGTGATGTTGCGGGAGCCCAGCTCACGCGCCAGCGAACGGGCGAAGCCGACCAGGGCCGCCTTGGAGGCGGCGTAGTTGGACTGGCCACCCGCGCCCAGCAGACCCACGACCGAGGAGATCAGGACGACGCGGCCCTTCTTGGCACGGAGCATGCCGCGGTTCGCGCGCTTGACCACCCGGAAGGTGCCGGTGAGGTTGGTGTCGACGACCGACGCGAAGTCCTCCTCGGACATGCGCATCAGCAGCGTGTCCTTGGTGATGCCGGCGTTGGCCACCAGCACCTCGACCGCGCCGTGCTTGTCCTCGACCTCCTTGTAGGCCTGCTCCACCTGCTCGGAGTCGGTGATGTCGCAGCGGACGGCCAGGACACCGAGGGCCGTGAGCTCCTGCGGGGGCTCGCCGGACCGGTACGTGATGGCGACCTTGTCTCCGGCCTCCGCGAAGGCTCGGGCGATGGCGAGGCCGATGCCCCGGTTTCCTCCGGTGACGAGAACCGAGCGGCTCAACAGATCACCCTTTCGCTTGGCGGTATGAGTACCGAAAATCTATAGGCCTAATAGGCCATACAAAGAATCCGGCTCCGACAGGGCCTTGCGACGGGCTCTGTCGAGTCCCTACAGAAAGATGTAGGCACATGAGCCCCGAGCGCGACATGATCGGGGCGACCGGCCCCGACCCCGGGAGGAATTCCGTGCCCCATTCCATCGACGCGGCCTTCGCCGCGCTGCCCCTGCGGGCGCTCGCCGACGCGGCGCTCGCGCGGGCCCGCGCGCTCGGCGCCGACCATGCCGATTTCCGGCTGGAGCGGATCCGCAGCGCCTCCTGGCGGCTGCGTGACGCCAAGCCCTCAGGCGGGTCCGACACCACCGACCTCGGTTACGCGGTCCGGGTGGTGCACGGCGGCAGCTGGGGGTTCGCCTCCGGCGTGGACCTCACCATGGACGGCGCCGCCAAGGTGGCCTCGCAGGCCGTGGCCATGGCGAAGCTCTCCGCCCAGGTGATCAAGGCCGCCGGTTCGGACGAGCGCGTGGAGCTCGCCGGCGAGCCGGTGCACGCCGACAAGACGTGGATCTCCGCCTACGACGTGAACCCGTTCGAGGTTCCCGACGCGGAGAAGGCGGCGCTGCTCGCCGACTGGAGCTCCCGGCTGCTGGCCGCCGACGGGGTGGCGCACGTGGACGCCTCGCTGCTCGCCGTCCACGAGAACAAGTTCTACGCCGACACGGCGGGCACCGTGACCACCCAGCAGCGGGTCCGGATCCACCCGCAGCTCACGGCCGTCGCCGTGGACGCCACCACCGGCGGGTTCGACTCGATGCGCACCATCGCCCCGCCGGCCGGCCGCGGCTGGGAGTACCTGACGGGCACCGGCTGGGACTGGAACGCCGAGCTGGAGCAGATCCCCGGCCTGCTCGCCGAGAAGATGCGGGCGCCGAGCGTCGAGGCCGGGCGCTACGACCTGGTCGTGGACCCGTCCAACCTGTGGCTCACCATCCACGAGTCCATCGGCCACGCCACCGAGCTCGACCGGGCCCTGGGCTACGAGGCGGCGTACGCGGGCACCTCCTTCGCCACCTTCGACCAGCTCGGCACGCTCAAGTACGGCTCCTCGATCATGAACGTGACGGGCGACCGCACCGCCGAGCACGGCCTGGCCACCGTCGGGTACGACGACGAGGGCGTCGCGGCGCAGAGCTGGGACCTGGTCAAGGACGGCATCCTGACCGGCTACCAGACGGACCGCCGGATCGCGAAGCTGACCGGCCTCGGCCGCTCCAACGGCTGCGCCTACGCCGACTCCCCCGGGCACGTCCCGGTGCAGCGGATGGCGAACGTCTCCCTGCGGCCGGACCCGGGCGGGCTCTCCACCGAGGACCTGATCGGCGGGGTGGAGCGCGGGATCTACGTGGTCGGCGACCGCTCCTGGTCGATCGACATGCAGCGCTACAACTTCCAGTTCACGCAGCAGCGGGCGTACCGGATCGAGAACGGCAGGCTGGCCGGTCAGCTGCGCGACGTCGCGTACCAGGCGACCACCACCGACTTCTGGGGCTCGATGGAGAAGCTCGGCGGCCCCCAGACGTATGTGCTGGGCGGCGCCTTCAACTGCGGCAAGGCGCAGCCGGGCCAGGTCGCGGCGGTCTCGCACGGCTGCCCCTCCGCGCTGTTCCGCGACGTGAACATCCTCAACACGACGCAGGAGGCCGGCCGATGAGCACGCTTTCGAACGGACGCACCAAGCCGCACGAGATCGTCGAGCGGGCCCTGGAGCTGTCCACCGCCGACGGCTGTGTCGTCATCGCCGACGAGGAGTCGTCGGCGAACCTGCGCTGGGCGGGCAACGCGCTGACGACGAACGGCGTCACGCGCGGCCGGACCCTGACCGTCATCGCCACGGTCGACGGCAAGGAGGGCACGGCCTCGGGGGTCGTGTCGCGCGCCGCCGTCACCGCCGCCGACCTGGAGCCGCTGGTACGGGCCGCCGAGGCGGCCGCGCGCGGGGCCGGCCCGGCGGAGGACGCCCGGCCGCTGGTCACCGGGACCCCTGCCTCCCCGGACTTCGCCGACGCCCCCGCCGAGACCTCCTCGGCGGTGTTCGCGGACTTCGCCCCGGCGCTCGGCGAGGCCTTCGCCCGGGCCCGCGCGGGCGGGCGGGAGCTGTACGGCTTCGCCAACCACGAGCTGGTCTCCACGTACGTCGGCACCTCGACGGGGCTGCGGCTGCGCCACGACCAGCCGAGCGGCACCCTGGAGCTCAACGCCAAGTCGCCCGACCGGCAGCGCTCGGCCTGGGCCGGCCGCTCCACCCGGGACTTCAAGGACGTGGACCCGGCCGCGCTGGACGCGGAGCTGGCCGTACGCCTGGGCTGGGCGGAGCGGAAGATCGAGCTGCCCGCCGGGCGGTACGAGACGCTGCTGCCGCCGACGGCCGTGGCCGACCTCCTGATCTACCAGATGTGGTCGGCGGCGGCCCGGGACGCGACGGAGGGCCGGACGGTCTTCTCCAAGCCCGGCGGCGGCACCCGGCTCGGCGAGAGGCTGTCCGAGCTGCCGCTGACCCTGCGCAGCGACCCGCACGCCCCGGGCCTGGAGTCGGCGCCGTTCGTGATCGCGCACAGCTCCGGCGACGACGCCTCGGTGTTCGACAACGGCCTCCCGGTCCCGGCGACCGAGTGGATCCTGGACGGGGAGCTGAACCGGCTGACCACGACCCGGCACAGCGCCGCCCTGACCGGGATGCCGCTCTCCCCCGGCTTCGGGAACCTGATCCTGGACGCGGGCGGCGAGAAGTCGCTGGAGGAGATGGTCGCGAACACCGAGCGGGGTCTGCTGCTGACCTGCCTCTGGTACATCCGCGAGGTGGACCCGGCGACGCTGCTGCTCACGGGCCTGACCCGGGACGGCGTCTACCTGGTGGAGAACGGGCAGGTCGTCGGCGAGGTCAACAACTTCCGGTTCAACGAGTCCCCGGTGGACCTGCTCTCGCGGGCCTCGGAGGCCGGCCGGACCGAGAAGACCCTGCCGCGCGAGTGGAGCGACTGGTTCACCCGGACCGCGATGCCCGCGCTGCGGGTCCCGGACTTCAACATGAGCTCGGTCAGCCGCGGCGTCTGAGTCCACCCCCGCCCCACCTAGACTGGCCGGGACAGCTGTTTCCCGGATCCCTCAGAAGGAGACCCAGAACCGTGACGGACATCGTCGACGAACTGAAGTGGCGCGGGCTCTTCGCCCTGTCCACCGACGAAGAAGCGCTGCGCAAGGCCTTCGCGGACGGTCCTGTCACCTTCTATTGCGGATTCGACCCGACCGCCGCCTCGCTGCACGTCGGTCACCTGGTGCAGGTGCTCACCGTGCGCCGGCTCCAGCAGGCCGGGCACCGGCCGCTGGCGCTGGTCGGCGGGGCCACGGGTCAGATCGGTGACCCCCGGCCCACCGCCGAGCGCACCCTGAACGACCCGGAGACCGTCGCGAACTGGGTGAACCGGCTGCGTTCGCAGATCGAGCCGTTCCTGTCCTTCGAGGGCGAGAACGCGGCGGTCATGGTGAACAACCTGGACTGGACGGCGGGCCTGTCCGCCATCGAGTTCCTGCGGGACATCGGCAAGCACTTCCGCGTCAACAAGATGCTGACGAAGGACTCGGTCGCCCGCCGGCTGGAGTCCGACCAGGGCATCAGCTACACGGAGTTCAGCTACCAGCTGCTCCAGGGCATGGACTTCCTGGAGCTGTACCGCCGCCACGGCTGCACCCTCCAGCAGGGCGGGTCCGACCAGTGGGGCAACCTGACGGCGGGTCTCGACCTGATCCACCGCCTGGAGCCGCACGCGAACGTGCACGCCATGGCGACGCCGCTGATGGTCAAGGCGGACGGCACCAAGTTCGGCAAGTCCGAGAGCGGGGCCGTCTGGCTGGACCCGGAGATGACCACGCCGTACGCGTTCTACCAGTTCTGGCTGAACGTGGACGACCGGGACATTTCCACCTACATGCGGATCCTTTCCTTCAAGACCCGTGAGGAGCTGGAGGAGCTGGAGGCGCAGACCGCCGAGCGGCCGCAGGCGCGCGCCGCCCAGCGGGCGCTCGCGGAGGAGCTGACCACGCTGGTGCACGGCGCGGACCAGTGCGCCGCCGTGATCGCCGCCTCGAAGGCGCTGTTCGGCCAGGGCGACCTGGCCGAGCTGGACGAGGCCACGCTCGCCGCGGCCCTGTCCGAGCTGCCGCACGCCCAGGTCGCCGAGGCGGGTCTGGTCGTGGACCTGCTCGCGGAGACGGGGCTGGTCGCCAGCAAGTCGGCCGCGCGCCGGACCGTGAAGGAGGGCGGCGCCTACGTGAACAACGTGAAGGTCGCCGCCGAGGACGCGGTCCCCGCCAAGGAGGACCTGCTGCACGGGCGCTGGCTGGTGCTGCGCCGCGGCAAGAAGAACCTGGCGGCGGTCGAGGTCACCGGCTGACGCCGGCAGTACGGCGCGGGGGCCGGTTCGGACGTTTCGTCCGGCCGGCCCCTTCGCTGTGCCGCGGTCGCGGTCGCGGCCGGGCGCCGGTGCCCGGTGCTAGGCCGTCCGCTTGTTGCCCCTGACGGCCATGTACGCCATGTCGCCCAGCCCGACGATCAGGACGGCTCCGGCAAGCTGCAGCAGGTGCCGGATCCAGTCGATGCCCTTGGTGTCCTCCACGCCGATCCACCGCGAGACCGCGTTGCCGAGGAGGGCGCCGACGATGCCGAACAGCGTGGTCAGCCAGAGGGGCTGGTGCTGCTTGCCCGGCAGGATCGCCCGGGCTATGAGGCCCAGTACGAATCCGACGATGATCGCCCACAACCATTCCATGTCGAGCCTCCTCGTGGCGCGTGGTGCGCATGTGCGCCCAGCTTCGGTCCGTCCGGCCCGGCACGCATGTCGGCGGCTCCGTTCGGGCTACACCCACCCTCCTCACCGCCGGAGGGGCGGCGTACCGTGGATGTCACCGGGCCGGGGCGTGTCCGGCGGACGAATCGGGTGGTGGAGCGTGCAGCGGACGAAGCGGAACGGGGCCGAGGTCTTCCGGATCACCGGGGCGCGGATGGGTCTCGCGGAGGACGTGCGCGGACGGCAGCGCCGGTACGTGATCTCGATGGTGATCAGGACGCTGTCGGTCATCGCGACCGTGCTCCTGTGGAACGTGGAGCGTCATGTGGCGATCGTGACGCTCGTGGCGGGTGCCCTGCTGCCCTACGTGGCCGTGGTCATCGCGAACGCGGGGCGCGAGTCGGCGCCCTCGCTGCCCTCGCATTTCATCCCCGCGCCTGTGCGTCCCGCACTGGGCGCGGGAAACCTCAAGAAAAGCTCAGATCAATCATGAAGTTCCGGTGCACCGCACCGGGTCCTGCGTGACATACTGCCTACGCGCTCCGCATCCCCCGTCGGAGCGACGGACCGACGCCGGGCAGCTCCCCCCGTGGCTGCTCGGCGTCGCCCTTCCGTTTGTAGGGTTGAGGCCGTGAACTCCCCTGATACGGACACCAACACCGCCGCACCCGCCCCCACCTGCTCCGCCAAGGGCTGCCGTGACGCGGCGGTCTGGGTCCTCGCGTGGAACAACCCGACGCTGCACACGCCGGAGCGGCGCAAGACCTGGCTGGCGTGCGAGGAGCACCGTGAGCACCTCTCCCAGTTCCTGGGCGTACGGGGCTTCCTGAAGGACGTCGTGAAGCTCGACGAGTGGGTCCAGCCGGAGGGCTCGGAGCGGCAGTAACCGCGGGGCGCGGGCCGGCGGCCGGCGGCCGGCGGGACCCTAGCCGCCGATCGCCGACATCGGCCGGTCGGGCTGCAGGAAGGAGGGGTCGTCCAGGCCGGAGCCGGCCTTCTTGCCCCACATGGCCACCTTCCACAGCCGGGCGATCTCCTCGTCCGGCGCGCCCGAGCGCAGTGCCGCCCGCAGGTCCGACTCCTCGGTGGCGAACAGGCACGTACGGACCTGGCCGTCGGCCGTGAGCCGGGTGCGGTCGCAGGCACCGCAGAACGGGCGGGTGACCGAGGCGATGACCCCGACGGTGGCCGGGCCGCCGTCGACGACCCAGCGCTCGGCGGGGGCGGATCCGCGCTCGTCGGCGCCTTCCTCGGTGAGGGTGAAGCGGGTGCGCAGGGACAGCAGGATGTCCCCGGCGGTGATCATGCCGTCGCGCTTCCAGCCGTGCTGGGCGTCGAGGGGCATCTGCTCGATGAAGCGGAGCTCGTACTCGTTCTCCACGGCCCAGGCGAGCAGGTCGGGGGCCTCGTCCGCGTTGAGCCCCGGCATCAGGACCGCGTTGACCTTGACCGGGGTGAGGCCGGCCTCGCGGGCCGCGGCCATGCCGTCGATGACGTCGCGGTGGCGGTCGCGGCGGGTGAGGGTCTTGAAGACCTCGGGCCGCAGGGTGTCGAGGGAAACGTTTACCCGGTCCAGGCCGGCGGCCTTCAGCGCCTGTGCGGTGCGCTTGAGGCCGATGCCGTTGGTGGTGAGCGACATCCTCGGGCGGGGCTCCAGGGCCGCGCACCGCTCGACTATCCCGACGAGGCCGGGCCGCAGCAGCGGCTCGCCGCCGGTGAAGCGGACCTCGGTGATCCCGAGCCGGGTGACGGCGATGCGGATCAGCCGGACGATCTCCTCGTCGGTGAGCAGATCCGACTTGCCGAGCCACTGCAGACCCTCCTCGGGCATGCAGTAGGTACAGCGCAGATTGCATCGGTCGGTGAGTGAGACGCGCAGGTCAGTGGCCACGCGGCCGTATGTGTCGAGAAGCACTGTGGGCCCCCTCCCCTGTCCGGTTCCTTCAGAGCCAGCGCCGCTTCGGATGGAGGCTGGCGCTGGTTTCGAGCCTACGCGACGGCCGTGACATGTAGGGGTGCCCGAATGAACGAGACGCGACAGGGCCACGTCGTAGGGAAGTACGACGTGGCCACGCCGGGTGTTCGGTGGATCTCTCTGAGGCGCGGGCCCCTGCGGGGTGGCTCAGTGGGCGCCGGTGCCCGTCAGCGAGCGGACCTCCAGCTCCGCGAACTTCTGGGGGTCGGCCTCCTCCTTGGTGAGGACGGTGCCGAGCCAGCCGAGGAGGAAGCCGAGCGGGATGGAGATGATCCCGGGGTTCTCCAGCGGGAACCAGTAGAAGTCGGCGTCCTTGAACATCGAGGTGGGCTTCCCGGAGACGACCGGGGAGAACAGCACCAGGACGACCGAGGAGACGAGGCCGCCGTAGATGGACCACAGCGCGCCCTGGGTGGTGAAGCGCTTCCAGAACAGGCTGTAGAGGATCGTCGGCAGGTTGGCGGAGGCGGCGACCGCGAAGGCGAGGGCGACGAGACCGGCCACGTTGAGGTCGCGGGCGAGGGCGCCGAGGCCGATGGCGACGGCGCCGATGACCACGGTGGACCAGCGGGCGGCCCTGACCTCCTCCTTCTCGGTGGCCTGTCCCCTGCGGATCACGTTCACGTAGATGTCGTGCGCGAAGGACGAGGACGAGGCCAGCGTCAGGCCGGCGACGACCGCGAGGATGGTGGCGAAGGCGACGGCGGAGATCACGGCGAGCAGGATGGCGCCGCCGGTGGAGTCGGCGCCGCCGCCGACGGCCTGGGCGAGCAGCGGGGCGGCGGTGTTGCCCGCCTTGTTCGACTTGATGATCTCGTCCCGGTTGAGCAGCGCCGCGGCGCCGAAGCCGAGGGCGATGGTCATCAGGTAGAACCCGCCGATGATGCCGATGGCCCACAGGACGGACTTACGGGCGGCCTGCGCGGTGGGCACCGTGTAGAAGCGGATCAGGATGTGCGGCAGGCCGGCGGTGCCGAGGACCAGGGCGAGGCCGAGCGAGATGAAGTCGAGCTTGGTCGTCGGGTCCTTGCCGTACTTGAGACCCGGCTCCAGGAACTTGGCGCCCTGGCCGCTGTTCTCGGCGGCCTTGCCCAGCAGGTCGGAGATGTTGAAGTTGAACTTCACCAGCACCAGGAAGGTGATCAGCAGGGCGCCCGCGATGAGCAGGACGGCCTTGACCATCTGGACCCAGGTGGTGCCCTTCATGCCGCCGATGGTCACGTAGAGGATCATCAGGAGGCCGACCAGGGCGACGATGGCGATCTTGCCGCCGTCGCTGGTGATGCCGAGGAGCAGCGAGACGAGCACGCCGGCGCCGGCCATCTGGGCGAGCAGGTAGAAGATCGAGACCACGATGGTGGAGGTGCCCGCGGCGGTGCGGACGGGCCGCTGGCGCATCCGGTACGCGAGGACGTCGCCCATCGTGTAGCGGCCGGAGTTGCGCAGCGGTTCGGCGACGAGCAGCAGGGCGACCAGCCAGGCCACGAGGAAGCCGATGGAGTAGAGGAAGCCGTCGTACCCGAAGAGGGCGATGGCGCCGGCGATGCCGAGGAAGGACGCGGCGGACATGTAGTCGCCGGAGATGGCGAGGCCGTTCTGGAACCCGGTGAACTGGCGGCCGCCGGCGTAGAAGTCGGCGGCGCCCTTGGTCTGGCGGCCGGCCCAGACCGTGATGATCAGGGTGGCGACGACGAAGAGCCCGAACAGGGTGATGATCAGCGGCCGGTGCTCGGTGGCCCCGGCGGCCGTCGTGAACTGGAGCGGGGTGAGGGGGGCGCTCATGCTCCGGCCTCCATGCGCTTCTTGATGGCCTCCGCCTTGGGGTCGAGCTGGGCGGCGGCGTGACGCGCGTACAGCCACGCGATCAGGAAGGTCGTCGCGAACTGGGCGAGGCCGAGCGCGAGGGCGACGTTGATGTTCCCGAAGAGCTTGGTCCCCATGAAGCCGCCCGCGTAGCTGGACAGCAGGACGTAGAGCAGGTACCAGGCGATGAAGGCCACGGTGAGCGGGAAGGCGAACGAGCGGTGGGCGCGTCGCAGTTCGGCGAATTCGGGACTCTGCTGGACGCTCACGAACTCTTCGGCCGTGCTGCTCGCCACGGATGGTCCCGCGCTGCCCGGGGGCGGCGCTGCTTCGGTGGTCACGGGGGGCTCTCCTTGTGACGCGGGTGCGGTGGGGACGACGGACAAAACAACCTCCGTGTGGGGGGACGGTGACGCTGATCCCCCCTGTCAACGGCACGGACGGCGTGTCGGGACGGTTCAACACCCGTCGTTTCTTTGGAAACTGATTTCTCGAACTGATGGCGCGATCACGAACACGCGCACTAGGTTCACCTGTCATGAACCCGTTCATCGCGGATCGCGCTGGACGGCTTTTTCACGACGGATGATGTGGAGAACCCATGGCTCATCTGGGATCCGGCCGCCGGCGCCTCGCCGTACCGGTCGGCCTGGCGCTCACCGCCTCGCTCGCCCTCCTGCCCGCGGTCGCGGCCTCCGCCGCCCCGCTGGGCAACACGGCGGAGACGGCGAAGGTCTCCAAGCCCGACACCTCGGGCCCGAAGCTCTCGTACGTCGCGAACCTGACCGCGTACGGGACGGTGAAGCAGGCGCAGAAGGCCATCGAGCGGGCCGGCGGAACGGTGGTGACGTCCTACGAGCAGATCGGGGTCGTCGTCGCACATTCCCAGAACCCGGAGTTCGCCAAGCAGCTGCGGGCCCAGCGCAGTCTGTTCGTGTCGGTCGGTGCCACCCGGACGGCCCCGCTCTCGCCGGTGCAGACCACCGAGGAGGGCACCACGCAGAAGCTGAGCGCGGCCGACGCCGCCAAGGCCGCCGCGCAGGCCACCGCGGGCGAGGAGCCGCTGGAACCCAACCAGTGGGACCTGCGGGCGATCAAGGCCGACCAGGCCCACAAGATCAACGACGGCAGCCCCGACGTCACGGTCGGCGTCATCGACACGGGCGTGGACGACACCCACCCCGATCTCGCGCCGAACTTCTCCGCGAGCCAGTCCGCCAACTGCGTCGGTGGTGTCGCCGACACCACCGAGGGCGCCTGGCGCCCGTACGCCGACGGCAGCGACCACGGCACGCACGTGGCCGGCACCATCGCGGCCGCGCGCAACGGCATCGGCATCAGCGGTGTCGCGCCGGGCGTGAAGGTCGCCGCGATCAAGGTGAGCGAGCCCGCGACCAGCCTCTTCTACACCGAGGCGGTCGTCTGCGGCTTCATGTTCGCCGCCGAGAAGGGGATCGAGGTGACCAACAACAGCTACTTCGTCGACCCGTGGAACTACACGTGCAAGAACGACGACGACCAGAAGGCGCTGGTGGAGGCCCTCGCCCGGGCCACGAAGTACGCCGAGCGCAAGGGCGTCCTCAGCGTGGCCTCGGCCGGCAACTCGGACCACGACCTGGCGTCGAACGCGATCGAGGACACCACCAGCCCGAACGACACCACCCCGGTGACGCGCACCATCGACCCCAAGGTCTGCCTGGACCTGCCGACCCAGCTGCCGGGCGTGGTCACGGTCAGCGCGACCGGTGACCAGGGCTTCAAGTCGTACTACTCCAGCTACGGCCTGGGCGTCGTCGACGTCGCGGCCCCCGGCGGCGACAAGTACCAGGTCCCGGGCACCCCGGACGCGAACGGCCGGGTGCTGTCCACCGTCCCGGGCGGCGGCTACGGCTACAAGCAGGGCACCTCGATGGCCGGCCCGCACGTCGCCGGTGTCGCGGCGCTGCTCAAGAGCGCGCACCCGCACGCCACGCCGTCGCAGCTCCAGGCGATGCTGAAGGCCCAGGCCACCAAGGCGGCCTGCCCCGACAAGATCTACGACGGGACGGGCGCGCTGATCGACGCCACCACCTGCAACAGCAAGTGGGGCCAGACCGGCTACTACGGCTACGGCGTGGTCGACGCGCTGAAGGCCGTGAAGTAGACCGGACGGACGGACGCGACGCGCCGAGGGGCCGCGGGGGACGTTCCCCGCGGCCCCTCGGCCGTTCGCCCCGCTCAGGTCAGAGCTTGATGAGCACCTTCAGCGCGCTGCGGTCGTCCATCGCCCGGTAGCCCGCCGGGACCTCGTCCAGGGACACGGCGCGGTCGAACACCGGCGCGGGGTCGATCGCCCCGCTCAGGACGTCCTCCAGCAGCTCCGGGATGTAGGCGCGCACGGGTGCGACGCCGCCGCGCAGGGTGATGTTGCGGTCGAACATCACACCGAGGTCGAGGCCGGTGCCGCTGCCGTGCGGGACGCCGACGTAGCCGATGGCCCCGCCGTCGCGGGTGATGTTCACGGCGGTCCGCATGGACTGCTCGGTGCCGACGGCCTCGATGACCGCGTGGGCGCCCTGTCCGCCGGTGAGTTCACGGACCGCCGCCTCGGCGGCCTCGCCGCGCTCGGCGACGACGTCGGTGGCCCCGAAGAGCTTCGCGATGTCGGTACGGACGGTGTGCCGGCCCAGGGCGATGATCCGCTCGGCGCCGAGCCGCTTGGCGGCGAGGACGCCGCACAGGCCGACCGCGCCGTCGCCGACGACCGCGACCGTGGAGCCCTTGCGGACCCCCGCGCCCAGGGCCGCGTGGTGGCCGGTGCCCATGACGTCGGAGAGCGCGAGCAGCCCGGTCAGCAGGTGCTCGTCGGAGGCCGCGTCGGCGGGGAGCTTCACGAGGGTGCCGTCGGCGTGCGGGACGCGGACGGCCTCGCCCTGGCCGCCGTCGTGGCCGACCGAGCCCCAGAAGCCGCCGTGCACGCAGGAGGTGTACAGGCCCTCGGAGCAGTAGTCGCAGGTGCCGTCGGACCACATGAACGGGGCGACGACGAGGTCGCCGGCGCGCAGGCCCGAGACCGCGGAACCGGTCTCCTCGACTATGCCGAGGAACTCGTGCCCGATCCGCTGGCCGGGCTCGCGCGCGGCCTCACCGCGGTAGGCCCACAGGTCGCTGCCGCAGATGCAGGCGCGCAGCACGCGGACGACGGCGTCCTCGGGACGCCGGATCGCGGCGTCGGGCACCTCCTCCACGCGGATGTCGTTGGGGGCGTGGATGACGGTGGCGCGCATGGTGGTGCAGTCCTCCGGCTCGGGGGTGACGAGGTCTTTTTGGGACCCGCCTACCGTACGCCTGTCCGACGGTCGGGTGTTCCGGTGGCCAGCAGGTACTGGGCCGCGAGGTACGTGGCCATGATCCACAGATCCGGGCGGGGCAGCTGAGGCCACTCGGCGACGCCGGTCGCGATGAGCGTGTCGGAGAGCAGGAACAGCGCGCCGCCCACCCCGGCGCGCACGCCGAGGGCGCTGGAGCGGTAGGCCATGGCGGTGAGCAGCAGGCTGTAGCCGGCGACGGGGATGCGCAGGTCGGGCGGCAGGTCTCCCCAGAGCAGGCCGATGGTGGCGAGCAGGGCGACGGCGTACGCGGCGCCGAGCAGCGGGTTCGTCCGGCCCCGGCCGAAGAGGACGAGGTAGCAGACGTGCCCGGCGGCGAAGGAGCCCATGCCGATGAGGAAGGCGGGGTCGGCGTCGAAGAGCAGGGCCAGGTCGCCGCCCCAGCCGAACAGCAGGGCGGCGATCAGCAGCCGGGGCGCCCGGCGGGTGACCATGTAGGCGACGAGCAGCGGCATCAGCAGCGGCTTGGCGATGGCGTGCCCGAGGTCCCAGCCGGCCAGCAGCGCGCCGAGGTCGAGGGCGGTGGCGGCGGCGAAGGCGCCGAGCAGTACCCGGGCTCCGAGGCCGTCGGCGACGGACACGACGGGACGGGCCCAGGAGGGCGTACGGGATTCGGTGGTGCTCACGCGGCGTGCTCCGGGGCCTTCGCGGGTTCGGCGGCGCCGGTCGCGGCCGCCTCGGACGGGGTGGCCCGGTCGGCGGCCGGGTCCGGGGCGGGGGGCCCGGGCTGAGGAGAGGCCGCGGCGGTGGCCGGGGCGGCGGGCGCGGCGGTGGCCGCGGCCGCGGCGGGCTGCCAGCCGGGGCCGCGGAAGACGCGCCCGGCGCGCTCGCTCCAGGTGCGGGCGGCCCGGACGTCGCGGGCGATGGCGGCGTACTCGTGGGTGGCCACCCGCAGCGGGTTGTGGGTGGCGATGTTCTTGGTGAGCCCGTACACGGGCCGCTCCGTCTCCCCCACCCAGGAGCCGAACATCCGGTCCCAGACGATCAGGATCCCGCCGTAGTTGCGGTCCAGGTACCCGCCCTGGGAGGCGTGGTGGACGCGGTGGTGGGAGGGGGTGTTGAAGACGTACTCGTAGGCGCGCGGCAGCTTCCCGATGCGCTCGGTGTGGACCCAGAACTGGTAGAGGAGGTTGATCCCGTAGCAGAAGGGGATCACCGCCGGGTGCACGCCGAGTGCCACCATCGGCAGGTAGAACCACCAGGTGGTGGCGCTGGTCCAGGGCTGGCGCAGGGCGGTGGTGAGGTTGAACCGCTTGCTGCTGTGGTGGACCACGTGGCAGGCCCACAGGATGCGGACGACGTGGTGGCCGCGGTGCTGCCAGTAGTAGAGGAAGTCCTGGGCGAGCAGCATCAGCGGGACGGTCCACCACAGGAACGGCACGCGCAGCGGGGTCAGCTCGTATACGGCGGTGAAGACCGCGACGACCGGCAGCTTCCAGAGCAGGTCGAAGCCGATGCTGCCGAGCCCCATGCCGATGCTCGTGGCCGCGTCCTTGGCGTCGTAGCCGGCGGCGTCATCGTCGGGATGGAGCCGGTAGCTCACCATCTCGATGACGGTGAGCAGCACGAAGGCAGGTATGGACCACAGCACGACATCGGGCAGGTTCGGCATGACGGCACCATAGAGGCGCCGTCCGGGGTGCCGCTAGGGGTTGTTACCGATCGGTATCCGTCGATGTTACCGACGGTTCGATCCAGGCGCCTCCGACCGGGGCGGCGCGGGTCCGGCGGGTACCCGGACCGCCCCGGCGGGGGTCACCGGCCCACCCGATCACCCGCCCACCCGATCACCCGATCACCCGCCCGGCCGGTCACCAGACGCGGACCGAGCCGCCGCGGGCGAAGGCCGGGCTGGTGGCCCGGGGCGGGACCTCCGTCAGCGGGACGGCGATCTCCGAGACCAGGGGGCCGTGCTTCGCGGCCACCGCGTCCAGCAGGGGCAGGTCGAAGCCGTAGACGCGGGCCGCGTTGCCGCCCACCATGGCGGCGACCTCCGCGCGCGGCAGGCCCGCGTACGCGATGCGCAGCCCCTCGCGGGAGAACGGGGTCGTGCCCTCGTCGTGGGGGTAGTCGCTGCCCCACATGATCTTTTCGAGGCCGATCCGCCCCCGCAGCGGGACCTCGTGCGGGCGCATGAAGCTGGCCCCCACGAAGCAGTTGTCCCGCCAGACCTCACTCGGCCCCTTGCCCATGGACTCCGCCAGCCCCGCGCCGAACTTGGCCTCGGCGGTGGCCGAAGCCGCGACCAGCCGGCCGTGGTAGTAGTCCAGCATGTCGAGCACGCCCGGGATCCAGCCGGAGCCCTGCTCGGTCAGGACCAGCTTCAGGCCGGGGTGGCGGCGGAAGGCCCCGCCGAAGATCAGGTGCCACAGGGCCCGGTGCGAGAACCAGGTGGTCTCCACCATGAACACGGCCCGGGCCGCGGGTTCGTCGCCGAGCGGCGGGGACGCCGAGCCGCCGTGGTGGTTGACCGGGACGTCCAGTTCGTCGCACACCGCCCAGATGGGGTCGTACGCCGCCGAGTGCAGCTCGGGGACCGTCGAGCCGGGCGGTACGCCGGGCAGCAGGATGCCGCCGGTCAGGCCGGCCTCCCTCGCGCGGCGGATCTCCCGCACCGCCGCGTCCACGTCGTTGAGGAGGATCTGCGCCACGCCCGCCCGGCGGCCCGGCGCGTCCGCGCAGAAGTCGGCCAGCCAGCGGTTGTGGGCCTGGAGCCCGGCCCACCGCAGCGCGTAGTCCTCGGCGGCCGGGGGCTGGGCCATCAGGGAGCTCTTCGGGAAGAACGGCGGGATGGTGTTGGGGAAGAGGACTTCGGCGACGATGCCGTCCGCCTCCAGTTCCGCCAGCCGGCGCGCGGAGTTCCAGTTGCGGTCCGCGGTGTCCGCGAGGAGGTCCTCGTACGGATTCACGTACGAGGCCGCCCAGGCGTCGAACTCGTCGTGGTACCGCCTCTCCAGGTACGGCTTGTAGTCCAGCAGGTCGGCGCCCGCGTGGCAGTCCGCCGAAATCACCGTGTAGCGGTCCTCGGACGTCACGGGTTCACCCCCAGCACCGGGAACTCGTTGTCCGTGAGCCAGTGCCGGCCGACCTCGCGCGAGCGCGCCCAGGAGGCCTCCACCGCCGCCTGGTCGGCGGACTGGCCGAGTTCGGCCGGGGTCGGGCCGATCCGGCGGGCGATCGGTGCCAGCTTCTCGGTGTCGAAGCCGAAGGCCTCCGCCGCGGCCAGGCCCAGCATCCGCCGGGTCTCGCCGACCGGGATGTCGTGGAAGGTGTTGCGCAGCCAGTTGCGGGTGTCGGGCCAGGTGCCCTCGGGGTGCGGGAAGTCCGAGCCCCACAGGATGTTGTCGACGCCGATCTCGTAGCGCTGCGCCAGCTCGCGGCGTTTGGTGTTGGTGGCGCACACGAACACCTGGCGGTCCAGGTACTCGCTCGGGGGGCGCTTCAGCTCGGCGAACGGGGACAGCTTCTTGCCCCCGTGCGCGCCCAGGTAGAGCCGGTCCATGAACCACAGCTGGTTCGGCAGCCACCAGCAGCCCGCCTCGGCGACGCCGAACTTCAGGCCGGGGTGGCGCTCGAATACTCCGGACCAGAGCAGGAACCAGAGCGGGCGGGCGGGCCACCAGGTGACCTCGGAGACGTAGATGCCGAGGTGGTCCCCGTACTCGTGGCGCGGCGCGGCGCCCGAGTGCGTGACGACGGGCATCGCCGTCTCGGCGGCCGCCGCCCACACCGGGTCGTAGCGGCGGTCGTGGTAGGGCGCCCGGTCCACCCACATGGAGGGGATCATCAGCGCGCCGAGCCCGGACTCCTTGGCCCGGTGTATCTCCGCGACCACCTTCGCGGGCTCGCCGGTGACGGGCAGCAGCGCGACCCCGCAGTGGCGTTCGGGGTTCGCGCCGACGAACTCGGCCAGCCAGCGGTTGTGCGCCCGCGCGCCCGCCATGCCGAGCTCGGGGTCCTGGTCGCCGGAGAGCCCGAGGCCCACCCCGAAGGGGGCGGCGGTCTGGCTGTCGACGGCGTCCGCGTCGGGGAAGACGACCTCGGCGGCCACGCCGTCGCCGTCGAGTTCCTTCAGCCGCTGCCCGGTCTCCCAGCCGCCCCGCAGGCCCTCTTCGTGGTCGTGGAACCACTTCTGGGCGAAGGCCTCGTTGCGGATCCCGAGGCGGGTGGCCTCCTCGCGGCGCGCGTCGCGCTGGCCGAGGAACTCGTCGAACCGGTCGTGGAAGCGGGAGTCGAGGTAGGGGCGGTACCGCTCGGTGGGCAGCCCGGCGTGGCAGTCGGAGGAGATGATCAGGTACGGGTCTTCGTACGGGGTGTCGCTCACGGCGGACGCTCCTCAGTCGAGGATGAAGCTCTCCAGGTAGGCGGGGTTGGCGCGGTCGAGCATCGACCGCGACCGGGCGCGGATCTGACGGTCGCTGTGCTCGCTCGCCGGCAGCATCCAGAAGCGGTCGGCGCGGATGCCGTCGACGACGTGCTCGGCGACCTCCTCGACCGGGGTGAAGTCCACCGCGTGGCCGGCCTCGCGCATCGCGGCCTCGTACTGGTCGAGGCTGCGGTACGGGGTCTTGCGCGGGCGCTCCTTCGCGTACCGCTCGGGCCGGTTGCGGTGCGACTCCCACAGCCCGGTGCGCAGCATGTGCGGTCCGGGGAAGAGGACGGAGGCGCCGACGGGGGCGCTCTCCGCCTTCAGGTGCGCGTACAGGGACTCGGTCATGGTGACCACCGCCGCCTTGGTGACGGCGTAGACGGAGGCGGTGGGCAGCGGGGCGATGCCGCCGTCGCCGGAGGAGGTGTTGACGACGTGGCCGGGGCCACCGCCGGCGATCATGCGGGGGACGAAGGCCTGGATGCCGTGGAAGACGCCCCAGACGTTGACGGAGAAGGCCCATTTCCAGTCGTTGGGCTCGTGCTCCCACATCCGGCCCTCGGCGCCGGAGCCGACGCCCGCGTTGTTGCAGAGCACGTGGACGGCGCCGAAGGCCTCGTACGCGGCGTCCGCGAGGGCGGTGACCTCGGCGCGGTCGCTGACGTCGACGCGCCGGGCGAGGACCCGGGCGCCGTCGGCGGTCAGTTCGTCGGCCGCCTTGCGCAGGGCGGCCTCCTCCACGTCGGCGAGGACCACCCGCAGTCCCTCGGCGGCGAACCGGCGGGCCATGGCGAGGCCGATGCCGCTCGCGGCCCCGGTGACGACGGCCGTCTGTCCGGGTTCGAGCCGCATCTCAGACGCTCCCCTCGGGCGGGCCGTCCAGGATCTGGAGCGGGTCGTCGTAGCGCTGGTGGATGTACGGGAGCAGGGCCCGGGCGCTGACGCGTTCGGCGACCTTCCCCTTCTGGTCGGTGGTCTTCTCGCCGACGGTGATCTCCACGATCCGGCGGACGGGGAGGTCGGCGACGGGGTCGAACATCGACTCGCGCAGGACCACGTCACCGGTGATGTGCTCCAGCTTGCGGACCTTCTCGTTGCGGGTGACGTGTACGAGGACCGGGTCGGCGTCGAATCCCGAACCGTCCACCGCGGGCAGGAACTTGAAGTAGAAGTCCGTCTTCGGGGCGGGCTCGGGCAGCGGCAGCGTCCGGTCCACCGCGCCGCGCACCTCGACGAAGGCGATCCCGTGCCGGGCGAGCGAGGCCCGTACGACGAGCCCCTCGCGCTCCACGGTGACCTCGCCCAGCTTCTTCGGCTCGCCGAACACCTCGCGGCCGCCGGTCAGGGCGCGCTCGTGGGTCATCGGCATCACCAGCGGGTACCAGCCCTCGACCCCGCCGTGCCGGGCGGCGACCGCCACCGAACCGGCGCCGAGCGGGTAGCCGGGCAGGTCGACCTTGCTGATGTTGGCCCGTACGAGGGGCCGTTCGGCGGGCTTCAGGGGCGGTGGCAGGACCGCCGCGATCACGTCCGGATCGCTCTCCCAGACGGCCACCACACCGGTGGACCAGATGTCGGGGAGCTTGGCGCTCTTCTCGCGCGAGGCCGTGATCTCCGCCTCGGTGCGCGCTCCGTACCGGATGCGTGCCATGGGTGTACCACCCTTCGATCGAGTTCGTCCGGGGGTTCTGTAACACAGTTACACCGCTGCCGATGAAGGGTAAAGCCCCCTGCACGCACCAGAACTGACGTTCCGACAGATCGGTTGACGGCCATGACCAGAAGTGCGCTCACCCGAGACGAGGTGCTGGCGGCGGCCGCCGCCCTGGTCAAGCGGCACGGCCCGGCCGCCCTCACCATGCGGGGGCTCGCCGCCGAGCTGGGTACCGCCGTCACCTCCATCTACTGGCACGTCGGCAACCGCGAATCGCTGCTCGACGCCCTCGTGGAGCGGACCGTCCAGGACATGGGGGTGATCCGGCCCACCGGCCGGACCCCCACCGGGCGGATCGTGTCCGTGGCCCGGATCCTGCGCCGCGAACTGCGCGAGCGCCCGCACCTGATCGCGATGGTCCACGAACGCGGGCTCACCGAGCGGATGTTCCTGCCCGCCCAGCGGGCCCTGGTCCACGAGGTGCACGCGGCCGGGCTGCGCGGGGCCCGGGCCGCCGACGCGGTGCGCGCGATCCAGTTCCAGATCGTCGGCTTCCTGCTCGTGGAGCGCAACCGCGAGCGCTCCCCCGCCCAGTCCCCCGCCGAGGGTGAACTCTGGGACCCGCGCGCCGCCCCCGACGACCCCGGACTGGCCCGCGCCCTGGGCCGCCCGGCGGATCCGGAGCGGCTGTTCCTGTTGTCCGTACGGGCCCTCGCGCAGGCCCTGCTGACCCCGGACGCGGCCGCCCCGCCGGCTTCCGGGTGACCCGGACCGCGGCCGGACGCCATCCGGCGGGACCCTTCGCGGCGTCGGGGTGACGGCCGGGGAGACCCGTCGGGCCCCGCGTGTCAGTCCGTGCCGATATCCTCTGTGACCATGCTCGACGACCGTACGACCGCAGAGACGACCTGGCCGACCGCGTACCCCGAGGGGTACGCGGTCGTCGACGTGGAGACCACCGGGCTCGCGCGCGAGGACCGGATAGTCTCCGCCGCCGTCTACCGGCTCGACGCTCAGGGCAACGTGGAGGACCACTGGTACACGCTGGTCAACCCGCAGCGCGATCCCGGCCCGGTGTGGATCCACGGGCTCACCAGCGACATGCTCCAGGACGCGCCGCTCTTCAAGGACATCGCCGAGGAGTTCGCGGGCCGGCTCGCCGACCGGGTGCTCGTCGCGCACAACGCCATCTTCGACTGGCAGATGATCGCCCGGGAGTACGCCCGGGCCGAGGAGACCGCGCCGGTCCGTCAGCGGCTGTGCACCATCGCCCTGTCGAAGGAGCTGAACCTCCCGCTGCCCAACCACAAGCTGGAGTCGCTCGCCGCCCACTTCGGCGTGGTCCAGCAGCGCGCCCACCACGCGCTCGACGACGCCCGGGTACTGGCGGAGGCGTTCCGTCCGTCGCTGCACGCCGCCGCGCGGGACGGCGTACGGCTGCCCCTGCTGGAGTGCCGCCCGCTGACGGAGTGGTCGGACTCCGCGGTCACCCCGCGCGTCGGGTACCAGAGCTCGTACCGGGGCGGCGGCTGGCGGCCCTCGCGCAAGCGGCCGGCGTGCCCGCACCCGAACCCGGGGCGCTTCGAGGACGGCAAGCCGCTGAAGCAGGGCATGCGGATCGCGTTCTCGGGTGACACCTCGGTGGAGCGGGAACTGCTGGAGGACCGCGCGGTCGAGGCGGGGCTGCACATCGCGACGAGCGTGTCGCGGCTCACCAGCCTGCTGGTGACGAACGACCCCGACTCGGCGACGTCGAAGACGGTCAAGGCCAAGTCCTTCGGAACGCCCGTCGTCGACGAGGCGGCCTTCACACAGCTGCTGCGGGACGTGGCTGCGGCAGACGGGTGAGCGTCGGGCGACTCGCCCGGCGACCGCTTTCCCGGTCCGCCCGTCGGGTCCCACCCTGTGGCGCATGGCACGTTGTGAGGTCTGCGGAAACGATTACGGCATGTCCTTCGAGGTGCACGCGCAGGGCGCCGTGCACGTCTTCGACTGCTTCTCCTGCGCCATTCACCGCATGGCGCCCATCTGCGAGCACTGCCGGGTCCAGATCATCGGACAGGGCGTCGAGGTCGAGGGCCAGTGGTTCTGCGGAGGGCACTGCGCCCGCGCCGAGGGGAAGGCGGGCATCATCGACCACGTCTGACGCTCCACCGCTGCGCGTCCACCCCGCCGCGTCTCCCGCCGGTACGGCTTTCGGCCCCGGACGGCCACCCGGCCTCCGGGGTCCTCACGGCGGGGGGGTACCGTCGTGGGCGTGTACCGCTTTGTACTGACCCGGCAGTGGGTGTGCCTCACCCTCGTGACCCTCGCGCTCATCCCCGCGATGATCAAGCTGGGGTTCTGGCAGTTCCACCGCCATGAGCACCGGGTCGCGCAGAACGAGCTGATCGCGACGAACCTGAGCGCGAAGCCGGTGGCGATGACGGACATCACCTCCCCCGGGCACGTCGTCCCGCGCGCCGACTACTGGCGGGCGGTCACCGCCACCGGTACGTACGACTCCGCGCACGAGGTCGTCGTCCGGATGCGCACCGACAACGACGACAAGGTCGGCTTCCACGTCCTGACCCCGCTGGTGCTGGCCGACGGCCGGGTGGTGCTGGTCAACCGCGGCTGGGTGGCGGGCGGCGACGACCCGCGCGCGTATCCCCCGGTACCGGCGGCGCCCTCGGGCGAGGTGACGGTGACCGGGCGGCTGAAGGCCGACGAGACGAGCGGCGGCAGCGGGATCAAGGACCGCAAGGGCCTGCCGGACCGCCAGGTGATGCTGATCAACAGCGGGCAGCAGGCGGAGTACCTGGGCAAGTCCGTGCTCGGCGGCTACCTGGAACTCACCGCCCCGGTCCCGGCGGACGGCAGCCCCGAGGTGATCGCCGAGCCCGACCACGACTCGATCGGCCCGCACATGGCGTACGCCGTGCAGTGGTGGCTGTTCGCGGCGGCGGTGCCGGTGGGCTGGGTGATCCTCGTACGGCGGGAGCGGCGCGACCTTGAGGCGGCGAAGGCCGCCGGCGCGGACGAGGCCGCGGCCGCCGAGCGGGAGCCTGCGCCGAGCGCGTAGCGTGTCGGCATGGATCTTGGACTGAAGGACCGTGTGTACGTCGTCACCGGCGCCACCCGGGGGCTGGGTTACGCCTCCGCGCGCGAACTGACGGCCGACGGGGCGAAGGTCGTCGTGACCGGGCGGGACGCGGCGCGGGCGGCCGAGGCGGCGGCCACGCTCGGCCCGAACGCGGTGGGTGTCGCGGCGGACAACGCCGACCCGACGGCGGCGGCCACGCTGATCGCGACGGCGAAGGAACGCTTCGGCCGCTTCGACGGCATCCTGATCAGCGTCGGCGGCCCGGCGCCGGGGGCCGCGGCGGACAACACCGACGAACAGTGGGCGGCGGCGTTCGAGTCCGTCTTCCTGGGCGCGGTCCGCCTGGCGCGGGCGGCCGCGGATGAGCTGGGCGAGGGCGGGGTCATCGGCTTCGTCCTGTCGGGCTCCGTCCACGAGCCGATCCCCGGCCTGACCATCTCCAACGGCCTGCGGCCGGGCCTGGCGGGCTTCGCGAAGTCCCTCTCGGTGGACCTCGGCCCGCGCGGGATCCGGGTCGTGGGCCTGCTCCCGGCGCGCATCGACACCGACCGGGTGCGGGAGCTCGACGCGCTGTCGGGCGACGCGGGGGCCGCGCGGGCGGCGAACGAGTCCCGCATCCCGCTGCGGCGCTACGGAACCCCGGAGGAGTTCGGGCGCACGGCGGCGTTCGTCCTGTCCCCGGCGGCGTCTTACCTCACGGGCCTGATGCTCCCCGTCGACGGCGGCTCCCGCCACGGCTTCTGACCGCTCGCCTCGCCGGCGGGTCTTACCCACCCCGCCCGGGCCGCGCGTCCGCTCCTCGGCCGGGGCGCGCGGCGCCTGCGCGCCTCAAGACCCCTGGGGCTCCGCCCCAGACCCCGCGCCTCAAACGCCGGCGAGGCTGGATCTACCCCCAGCCCCGCCGGCGTTTGAGGCGCGCGGGGGTCCGGGGGCCGGCCCCCGGCGACGGCGCCGCGGATGGGCAGCCCTGGCGGGGTCAGGTGACGCGGGCCGCGCGGTGGGAGGAGACCTGGAGGCGGGCTTCCGCGGGGAGGGCGGGGAGACCCGCCGAAGTGCGGGCGTGGGTCAGGACCGGCCCGGCCAGCGCGGCCAGCGCATCGGCCGGGACCGCGTGCGGCTCCAGCTCCAGCGCGACCCGCAGGGTCGGGGATCCCCGCCGCCCCCGCAGCGCGACCCGGCAGGAGGCGACCCCGTCGACCGCCCCCGTCTCCGCGGCCACCGCCGCTTCCAGCGCCCGCCCCCGCAGCACCGCGTACGCCCCGTCGCCCGTGTCCACTTCCACCGCCGCCAGCCGCGAGCGCCGCAGTTGGGCCAGCAGCCACCACAGCGCCAGCACCACGCACACCGCCAGCCCCGCCACGACGGCCCACCACCACCAGCCCTCGGCATGCCAGTGCAGCCGCCGGGTCCGGGCCGCCAGCAGCGGCGCGTGCCGCCCGCCCAGCGGCCGGAACCCGGTCAGCAGCACGGCTCCCGCCGCGAGCAGCAACAGTCCGAAGATCCCGAGCAGGATCCGGTTCACCACCCCGAGCGTCCGCATCCGCATCCCGTCACTCCTTTCCCCGGCGGACCCGCACCCGCGCCGGCAGCGGACGCGCGAGGCCCAGTTCCTCGACGGCGACGGCGACCACCCCGTCCAGGTCGGTCCGTACGTCGTCCAGCTCGCGGAAGTGCGAGGTGGCCCGGACCCTGACGCGGCGGCGGCCGGCCTTGACCCGGGCCGACCGCACCCCGGAGACCTCCATCGCCCGGTCCCGCAGCACCAGCGCGGCGGCCTTCCGCCCGAGCCCGGCCCGTACCCCCGGTCCCGCGCCCTCCGGCGCCCGCATCACGAGGATCCCGCGCAGCCCCGGCGCGATCGCCAGTACCAGCAGCACCACCCCGGCCAGTGCCAGCACCCCGCCCGCGATCAGCACGGTCGTGTCCGCCGGGGTGTGCCGGTCCAGTTGGCGGGCGAGCTCCCGGCGCCAGCGCATGCCGGGCCGGTGCGCCCGTACCGCCGCCAGGTCGTACAGGAACAGGCAGGCGACCGCGAGGATCACGAGCGCGGTCAGCGCGGCGGGCACCCGCCGGACCGACCAGAACCGATGCGGAGGCGAATGCGGATGCCGAGCAGGCGACCCCGCCGGGGCCGTCACAGCAGCCCCCGGTCCCGGCCGGCGCCCGGCCGGGTGTGCCTGGAGTGCAGCTGCTCGATGTCGATGTCCACCTCGGGTACGGACATGCCCGCGCACTGCTCGACGCGGTGGACGACCTGGCGCCGTACGTCCGCGCACTGGGCGGCGACGTCGGACGGGTAGGCGAGCTCCAGGCTCACCCGTACCCGCGCGATGTCATGGTGCACCGTCACGGTGGCGTGCGGCGGGGCGCCGTCCGTCGGCGGGGAGCCGGCGAGCGCCTCCCGGGCCGCCTGCGCGGCGATCTTGGCGACGACCCGGTCGGCGATCCGCGTGGCTCCCAGCTCGCCGGGCGGCACGCGGGGCGGCGTGGCCCGTGGCGTACTCACCGGCGCCGGTCGCCGCGGTCGTCCCGGTCACCGCGTTCCCCGCGGTCGCGGGGGCGGAACACATCGCCGGCGTGCAGGTCCCCGTCGAGGAACCGGCCGCCGATGAAGCCGACGGCGCCGAGCGCCGCCACCAACAAGAAGGCCCCGAAGCCGCCGAAGTACCCGGCGAATCCCAGCGCCAAGCCGGCCAACATGCCGGCGACCGCCATGTTCATGCGGACTCCTCTGGCTCCTCGTGGCTACTGGAGCCGGGATTCCGGCTCTTCGTCTTCCTCGTCGGGCAGCTTGACGTCGCTCACCGCGATGTTGACCTCGACGACCTCCAGGCCCGCCATCCGCTCGACGGACGAGATGACGTTCTCACGGACCGCCCGGGCCACGTCGCGGATCGACACGCCGTAGTCGACGATGATCTCCAGGTCGAGGGCCGTCTGGACCTCGCCGACCTCGGCCTTGACGCCACGGGAGGCGGAGGATTTCGCCCCGCCGGGCACCCGGTCGCGCACGGCGCCGAACGTACGGGAGAGGGCGCTGCCGCTGCCCATGGCGTGCACGCCGGCCACCTCGCGGGCGGCGAGTCCGGCGATCTTCTCGACGACGCCGTCGGAGATGGAGGTGCGCCCCCGGTCGGCGGGGTACTTGAGGTCCTTGGCGGGCTTGGCTGCGCCCCCGGATACGGATTCACTCATCGCGTGTCCCTTCGCGTGGATGGGCTCACTCACCACCGTAAGCGCGCGGAGCCGCCGCCGCGCCGGGGACTACTCCGGTCGGCCCGGTCCTCCCGTCCGGCGCCGCGCGGCGTCGCATCACGTCGCGTCGCGCCACGGGAGGCACTTGACCTCAACCATGGTCGAGGTCGGAGAGTGGGTACGCGATCGGGGCCGCGGGCCTTGGCGCCGTTACGAGACGGGGGAAAGCCATGCGGGCGATACGGGTGGACGGGTACGGCGGTCCGGAGGTCCTGGCCGAGGTCGAGCTGGCGGACCCGGTGCCGGCGCCGGGCGAGGTGGTGCTCCGGGCGGAGGCCGTGGACACCATCTACGTGGAGACCCAGATCCGCGGCGGCTGGGGCGAGGCCTTCGGGATCGCGCCGCCGTACGTGCCGGGCGGAGCGGCGGCGGGCACCGTGGTCGCGGTGGGCGAGGGCGTCGCCCCGGGCTGGCTGGGCCGCCGGGCGGTGGCCGGGCCGGGCACGAAGGGGACGTACGCGGAACTCGTACGGGTACCGGTGGAGCTGCTGGTCGCGGTTCCCGACGGGCTCGGCCTGTGGGAGGCGGCGGCGCTGGCGCACGACGGGGTGACGGGGACGGGGATCGCCGAGGCCGCCGGGATCAAGCCGGGCGAGCGGGTGCTGATCCTGGGCGCGGCGGGCGGCATGGGCACCCTGCTGGTGCAGCTCGCGGTGGCGGCGGGCGCGGTGGTGGTGGGCGCGGCGCGGGGCGAGCGGAAGCTGACGCTGGTCCGGGAGCTGGGCGCGGAGCCGGTGGACTACACGGAGCCCGGCTGGACCGAACGGGTCGGCGGCCCGGTGGACGTGCTTCTGGACGGGGTCGGGGGCGAGCTGGGCCTGGCGGCCTTCGGGCTGGTCCGCGACGGGGGCCGGGTCTCGGCGCACGGGGCGCCGAGCGGCGGGTTCACGGAGCTGGACCTCGCGGAGGCCGAGCGGCGGGACATCGCGGTGCGGGGCATCGCGGACGTGCAGTTCCCGCCGGAGGAGATCGTCCGGCTGGCGGGGGCGGCGTTCGCCGAGGCGGCGGCGGGCCGGCTGCGGCCGGTGATCGCCCGCACCTTCGCCCTCACGGACGCCGCCGCGGCCCACCGCGCGATCGAGGCCCGCGAGATCCCGGGCAAGGCCCTGCTGATCCCGTGACCGGGCCCGCCGCGACCGCCCGGCCCGGCACGCGCCCGGGCCCCGCCCGGCGGTGCGCCGTACGGGGCCCGGGCAGGGAGGGGCGTCAGTCGGAGAGGCCCGCCAGGTCGCGCAGGCGGCGGGCCTGGGCCGCGCGCTCGGCGTCGCGCTGCGCGTCGTAGGGGCGCGACAGGGCGTCGCGGAGCAGCGCCTTGGTCTCGATCACCGCGGCGCGCGGCGGAGCCACGAGTGCCGTGGTGAGGTCGGACACCGCGGCATCGAGCTCCGCCGCCGGGACGACCAGGTTGGCGAGGCCGATCCGCTCCGCCTCCTCGGCGTGCACGGAGCGGCCCGTCACGCAGATCTCCAGCGCGCGGGCATAGCCCACCAACGAGGCCAGCGGCTGGGTGCCGGCCAGGTCGGGGACCAGGCCCAGGCTGGTCTCGCGCATGGCGAACTGCACGTCCTCGGCGACGACGCGCAGGTCGCACGCGAGCGCGAGCTGGAAGCCGGCGCCGATCGCATGCCCCTGCACGGCGGCGACGGTGATGAGGTCATTGCGCCGCCACCAGGTGAAAGCCTCCTGGTACTCGGCGATGGTGGAGTCGAGCAGCTCGTCGGAACCGCGCGCGAGCTCGATGAAGGACGGCTCGCCCTCGAAACCCTCGGGCGTGAACGCCTGCCGGTCGAGGCCCGCGGAGAAGGACATGCCTTCGGCGCGCAGCACGACGACGCGGACAGTGCCCGGCAACGACCGTCCGGCCTCCGCCAAAGCCCGCCAGAGCGCGGGGGACTGAGCGTTTCGCTTGGCCGGATTGGTCAGTGTCACCGTGGCGACCGTGTCATCGACGGCGAGCCGTACGCCGTCCTTGTCGAGCAGAGCCATCGCTACGCCTCCGGTGTGCAGTCGGCCGCGAGCACGGCCTAAGTGACTGCACAGTAACCACCCGGTCGGCCACGGAGCCGACCGGGGGTCACCGAAGGAATCGCGTTGAAGCCCGGATCACGAGCGTAGAGCTGGAGATGGAACTGGGGCTGGGTCTTGAGTCGGCGTAGCGGACTGCGACCCCGACCCCGACCCCTGGCCTGACGGCCAGGGCCTGGGTCAGAGCGAAGCCGCCTTCTTGCCGCGCGTCGCGCCACCGCGACCGCGCAACACGACTCCGGACTCGCTGAGCATCCGGTGGACGAATCCGTAGGACCGGCCGGTCTCTTCGGCCAGCGCCCGGATACTCGCACCGGAGTCGTACTTCTTCTTCAGGTCTGCCGCGAGCTTGTCGCGCGCGGCGCCGGTTACCCGGCTGCCCTTCTTCAGAGTCTCGGCCACCCGTGCCTCCTCATGGGAAGTGCGCTCTGGACTTCTCATGATCACCCCTCCCCGGCTTCCTGGCCACCCATTCAGCAAGGTCGGTACGGCCGCATTTCCCGAGGAGTGGACACACGCGCAGAACGGAATCTCCCCTTCCGCTGCATGACTTCCGTCACACTTCCGCGACCTCGCGGGGAATCACCAGGTCAGGGGGCGGACGCCGGAAAAACAGCGGCCCCGGTCGCGTACCCGCAGGGGTACGGCCGGGGCCGTCGTACAGGGTGCGACGGTATGAGACCGCCTCACTCAGATGATGGATCACACGTGGGCCGAATGATCCATAAGGAACTGGATCACCCCGCCGGACGGGATCAGGCGAGGGTCACGAGGTCCCGGTAGTCCGGGCCCCACAGGTCCTCCACGCCGTCCGGGAGCAGGATGATCCGCTCCGGTTCCAGCGCCTCCACCGCGCCCTCGTCGTGCGTGACGAGGATGACCGCGCCCTTGTACGTGCGCAGCGCGCCCAGGATCTCCTCGCGGCTGGCCGGGTCGAGGTTGTTGGTGGGCTCGTCGAGCAGCAGCACGTTCGCGGAGGAGACCACCAGCGTGGCCAGGGCCAGCCGGGTCTTCTCACCGCCGGACAGCACGCCCGCCGGCTTGTCCACGTCGTCGCCGGAGAACAGGAAGGAGCCCAGCGTCTTGCGCACGGCGACCAGGTCCAGGTCGGGTGCGGAGGACCGCATGTTCTCCAGGACCGTGCGCTCCGGGTCCAGGGTCTCGTGCTCCTGGGCGTAGTAGCCGAGCTTGAGCCCGTGCCCGGCGGTCACGACGCCGGTGTCCGGCTTCTCGGTGCCCGACAGCAGCCGGAGCAGCGTGGTCTTGCCGGCGCCGTTGAGGCCGAGGATGACGACGCGGGAGCCCTTGTCGATGGCCAGGTCGACATCGGTGAAGATCTCCAGCGAGCCGTACGACTTCGACAGGCCCTCGGCGGTCAGCGGAGTCTTGCCGCAGGGCGCCGGGTCCGGGAAGCGCAGCTTGGCGACCTTGTCGGAGACGCGGACGGCGTCCAGGCCCGCGAGCAGCCGGTCGGCGCGCTTGGCCATGTTCTGCGCGGCGACCGTCTTGGTGGCCTTGGCGCGCATCTTGTCGGCCTGCGAGTTCAGGGCCGCGGCCTTCTTCTCGGCGTTCTGGCGCTCGCGCTTGCGGCGCTTCTCGTCGGCCTCGCGCTGCTGCTGGTAGAGCTTCCAGCCCATGTTGTAGACGTCGATCTGGGCGCGGTTGGCGTCCAGGTAGAAGACCTTGTTCACGACGGTCTCGACGAGGTCGACGTCGTGGGAGATCACGATGAAGCCGCCGCGGTAGTTCTTGAGGTAGTCGCGCAGCCACACGATGGAGTCGGCGTCGAGGTGGTTGGTCGGCTCGTCGAGGAGCAGGGTGTCGGCGTCCGAGAAGAGGATCCGGGCGAGCTCGACGCGGCGGCGCTGACCACCGGAGAGGGTGTGCAGCGGCTGGCCGAGGACCCGGTCGGGGAGGCTCAGGGCGGCCGAGATGGTCGCGGCCTCGGACTCGGCGGCGTACCCGCCCTTGGTGAGGAACTCGGTCTCCTGGCGCTCGTACTGCCGCAGCGCCTTCTCGCGGGTGGCGCCGGCGCCGGTGGCGATGCGCTCCTCGTTGGCGCGCATCTTCTTGATCAGTACGTCGAGCCCGCGCGCGGAGAGGATCCGGTCGCGGGCGAGCACGTCGAGGTCGCCGGTGCGCGGGTCCTGCGGGAGGTAGCCGACCTCTCCGGAGCGGGCGATGGAGCCGCCGGCGGGCAGGCCCTCGCCCGCGAGGCACTTGGTGAGGGTCGTCTTGCCCGCTCCGTTGCGGCCGACCAGGCCGATGCGGTCGCCCTTGGCGACGCGGAAGGAGGCGGACTCGATGAGGACGCGGGCGCCGGCGCGCAGCTCGATGCCGGTGGCGGTGATCACGGAAATACTCCAGGGCGGGGTGGGGACGGCGGAAGGCAGGACGCGAGGCTTCGACGCCGCTAATCCGCGAGGAGATTTGCCATGGGATTCATTCTACCGGGCGTGCGCAACCAGTTTCCGGGCCGCCGGACGGCCTGCGGCCGCCGCCCGGCGTCCCCCGTTCGGCTCAGCGGCGCCATCCGGCGCCCTGGGGCGCGTATCAGGACGAACGGGTTGATACTCGCCGCAGGGCAGCGGACACGCGGATGCGAGGCGGTGCGGGATGCAGTTCGACGACGACGCCAATCTGGACACGTCCGAGGTCAAGGACGCGCGCGGCAGTCGGATCCCGGGCGGCCGCGCCACGATCGGCGGCGGTCTGGTGGGCCTGGTCGCGCTGATCCTGGGACTGCTCTTCGGGGTGGGCCCGGACCAGCTGGGACTGTCGGAGGGGAGCCCCGATCCCGCGGCGACCTCGTCCTCGGCGGCGCAGGTGCAGCAGACCTGCCGGACGGGCCGGGACGCGAACACGCGCGACGACTGCCGGCTGGTGGCTGTGGTCAACAGCACCCAGGACTTCTGGAAGCAGGAGTTCCAAAGGCGCGGCGGCCGCTACAGCCCGGCGTCGACGGTCTTCTTCACCGGCCGCGTGAACACCGCCTGCGGGACGGCCACCTCGGCGGTCGGCCCCTTCTACTGCCCCGCCGACCGGCAGGTCTACCTGGACCTGGGCTTCTTCAACGAGCTCCGCTCGCAGTTCGGGGCGAACGGCGGGCCCTTCGCCCAGGCGTACGTCGTCGCCCACGAGTACGGGCACCACATCCAGAACCTGACCGGCACCCTCCAGAAGGCCCAGGACGGGCGGCAGGGCGCGAACAGCAACGCGGTCAAGGTCGAGCTCCAGGCCGACTGCTACGCCGGGGTGTGGGCGCACAACGCGACGCGGACCCCGGACGAGTCCACGGGCAAGCCGCTGATCACCCGGCTGACCGACGAGGACATCAGGGACGGCCTGGACGCGGCGGCGGCGGTCGGCGACGACCGGATCCAGGAGAAGTTCCAGGGGCGGGTCACCCCGGAGTCCTGGACGCACGGCTCGGCGGAGCAGCGCCAGCAGTGGTTCTACCAGGGGTACCGGACCGGTGACATGGCCCAGTGCAACACCTTCCGCTGACTGTCAGCGGCACCTGCCATGCTGTGCCGTGGGTCACAGTCACGTACTCACGAGAGGGGAGTGATCGTCATGGCGGGCGTTCCGGCCGTCTATCCCACACTGGTCTTCGCCGATGCGAAGGCGGCGATCAAGCTGCTGACCGAGGCGTTCGGATTCACCCAGGTCGCGGTGTACGAGGGCGACGACGGCTCCGTGGTCCACGCGGAGCTCGCGTACGGCAACGGCATGGTGATGCTGGGCAGCAAGGGCCGGGGCGGGGCCTTCGACAAGGCCATGACGGACGCGGGACCGTCCGGCGTCTACGTGGTGGTGGAGGACGTCGACGCCCATCACCGGCGGGCCGCGGAGCACGGCGTGGAGATCCTGATGGAGCCCACCGACCAGGAGTACGGCTCCCGCG
The DNA here is from genome assembly GCF_003721495.1 of Streptomyces sp. ADI95-16. Taxonomy (NCBI): domain Bacteria; kingdom Bacillati; phylum Actinomycetota; class Actinomycetes; order Kitasatosporales; family Streptomycetaceae; genus Streptomyces; species Streptomyces sp. ADI95-16. The sequence goes on from NZ_CP033581.1 coordinate 2,362,263, forward strand.
ACTACATGGCGCGGGACGGGGAGGGCAACATCTGGAGCTTCGGGACGTACGCGCCGCAGGTCTGACTCCGCCGCGGCGCGTCCGTCGTGCGTCCGTAAGTCCGTCCGTAGGTCCGTCCGTACGCCCTTCCGCGCTTCCGCGTTCCCTAGACGCCGCCGGTGTGGACCTGGAAGGCGGCCCGGCGCACCGCTTTGGCCAGGGCCGGGTCGGGGTGCGCGGCCGCCAGGGCGACCAGGACCTGCACGGTGCGGGGGTGGCCGACCGCGCGGACCTCGTCCAGCAGCCGGGGGACGGTGGTGCGGACCGCGGAGTCGAGGTGCCGGGCCAGCAGCTCGGCCTCGCCGTGGTCGGCGATGGCCGCGGCGGTGTCGACCCAGAGCCAGGTCGACTCCTCGGCGGTGAGGACGTCCTGGGCGTCGTCGGGGTCCACTCCGTCGTGCTCGGCGAGCCAGAGCAGGGCGTAGGGCCGCAGGGCGGGTTCGCGCACGGCGGCGCGCACCTCGGGCTCGGCCGGGGCGCCGACCACGCGGAGCGCCTCGAAGGCGAGCCCGCGCAGCAGGGCGTCCTCGCCGCGGGCCGCCTGGAGCAGCTCGGTGACGGCGTGTCCGACGGGCCGGGCGGCGAGCCAGGCCTGGTACTCGGCGCGGGCCGGTCCGGGGGTGAGCCGGGCGCAGCCGTGCAGCATGGCGGCGGCGGACTGCTCGATGTTCCCGGCCGGGCTCTGCGCGGCCACGCAGATCTGCTCCAGCTTGACCCAGACGGCCCAGCTGCCGAGCGGTGTGAGGGCGGCCCGGGCGGGGCCGAGGGTGACGGCGTCCACGGCGGCGAGCCCGCCGAGCGCCCAGCGCAGCAGGCGGGCGAGCGGCACGGCGGAGGCGGCGGCAGCAGCGGAGTCGGCGGATCCGGACGTGCCGTTGGAGTCGGGGGTCTCCTGCGCCGGGGCGTCGTAGGGGACTTCGCAGCGTTCGTCGCGCAGCTCGGCGACCCGCTGGCCCAGCAGGTCCAGCAGGTCGGGCACGGTCACGGGACCGGCGGACAGCTGGAGCAGGGAAAGCAGTTGGGGCATCGCCTCGACCACCTCGGCGACGTCCGCCGGGGCGATGTCGGCGGGGGCCGGGTGGACCAGCGACCAGGCGTCGAAGAGCGCGACCCAGCCGCGCAGCACGGCGGTGTCGTCGCGGTCCCAGGCGCGCAGCCGCCAGCCGGGCCGGGCGTGGCCGCCGTGCACCTCGACCAGGCCGGCGAGCCGGGCGCGGTCCCAGCCGACCCGGATCTGGCCGTGCGTCAGGCCCAGTTCACCGGCGGCGCGTTCGACGTCGGCGGTGGGCAGCGCGCCCGCCGGTGCGGGTCGTCCCCCGTCGCCCGCGCCGAGGTGCAGCTCGGCCCAGCGGGTCAGCCGTACCGCGTCGGCGAGCGAGGCGCGGGCCCTGCTCGCCAGCTCGGCGGTGGCGGGTGTGCCCGCCGGAGGCCGGGAGGCGGAGCGGGCACGCCGGTCCGTCACCGCCTTGCGGGCCGCGGCGACGGAGCGCGGGGAGACGAGTCGGAGTCTGGAGTCGCGAGCCAACTGCTCATCAGGCTTTCGGGACGTCACGGAAGCAGTCTCGCCCGTCACTGGCCGAAAGCCCAAACGGAATGGGGTGTTACCACTGGTCGACAGGGGTGCAGATCAGGACAACCCGGCCTCCCCGCCCCGCATGTGACAGCAGCTTCACCGCGGCGTCACATGCCCCGGTGAGGGCGGTGTCACATAAGAGGGGTCACATGAGGGGGGTCAGGAACCGGCGCAGCGCCTCCTCGTAGCGCGCCGGATCGGCGTTCCACATCGCCCCGTGCGGGGCGTCCGGGACGGTCTGCAGGGTGACGAGGTCCGGCCGCGCCTCCGCGAGCCGGCGGGAGGGCTCCCAGGGGGCGAGGGTGTCGCCGGGGCCGTGGAAGATCAGGACGGGCATCTTCAGCGCGCCGGGATCCGCGCCGGGGCCCTGCCGGTCGGCCGCCCGCAGCCCCGCGCGCCCCTCGGCGGCCCGGACCGCGAACGGCAGCAGCACGGCCGGAGTGTGGCGGGCGGCCACGAGCGCGCGCAGGGTGACGTGCCAGTCGAGCACCGGCGAGTCCAGCACCAGCCCCGCGATCCGCCCCGCCAGCGCCGAGCGCTCGGCGGCGTGCAGGGCCATGGCGGCTCCGGTGGACCAGCCGTGCAGGACCACGCGGCGGGCGCCGTAGCGCAGGGCGTAGCGGATCGCGGCGTCCAGGTCCCGCCACTCGGACTCACCGAGGTGGCCGAGCCCGTCCGGGGAGGCGGGGGCGCCGAGGTCGCCCCGGTAGGCCAGGTCGAGGACCGGCAGCCGGAGGCCGTGGAGGAAGGGCATGACCACCATCGGGTGCTCTCGGCCGGCGCCGAGCCCGTGCGCGGTGATCACCCAGGTGTCGCGGGCGCCGGGCACGAACCAGGCGGGCAGCGCGCCGAGCTCCCCGGGGACGTCCACGTCGGCGTGGTCGAGCCCGAGGGCGGTGCGCGGATCGCCGAGGTGGACCTGGGGCGTGAGGGTGACGCGGGCGCCGGGGGCGAGGCTGCCGTGGGTGACGGCGAGGAGCTCGCGGACGACGGCGTCGGGACCGTGCGGGACGCCGGTGACGACGGGGCCGACCACCGCGTGCACCCCGGGCGCGGTCAGTCCGTACCTGCCGGGCCGGAGGGAGGCGAGCGAGCGGGTCAGCGTGACCCGGCCGGCGGCGGCGCCGTGGACGGTGAGTCTGCGCCCGCCGGGCAGCGGGCGGCCGGGGTGGGGCCGCAGGGCCGCGTCCGCCGCGTACCGGCCGGCGGCGACCGCGGCCGCCCCGGCTCCCAGGAGCGTCGTCGTGACGGCCGCGGCCGTCACCATTGCTGTACGCACGGCTCCAGTGTCGGCGGGCAGGGCCGGGGCGGCCACCGGAACTGGTCCTTCCGCCGCGTGTTCCGGCGCCCTTTCCACCGATAAGCGGAAGGAGCGGAGGGGCGGGGCCGCAGTCACCGGCCCCGAGGAGTGATCTAGGTCTCTTCAGGGGCCCCGGGTGATCACCGAACGCGCCAGGGACGCCACCCGGAGGAGTGCGCAGACCCGCCCCTGACGTGCATTAATCGATATATCTACGGTGGAATCCGGACGAAGGTCACGATGGCGGGACGGGTCGCTCCACTGCGCCGCCCATTCCAGTTCACCTTCCGTTCATCCAGGTTGCCTACGGTCGCCCTGCCAATGACGCCAAACAGAAGCCTGGGTAAATGGAGCACATAACGCTTCTCCTCGGGATCGTGATCATCACCGCTCTCGTGTTCGACTTCACGAACGGTTTCCACGACACAGCCAACGCGATGGCCACCACCATCTCGACCGGCGCCCTCAAGCCCAAGACCGCGGTCGCCATGTCGGCCGTGCTCAACCTCGTCGGCGCGTTCATGTCCGTGGAGGTCGCCAAGACGATCTCCAAGGGCCTGATCAACGAGGAGGGCATCCAGCCTGAAGTGATCTTCGCGGCCCTGGTCGGCGCGATCCTCTGGAATCTGGTCACCTGGCTGGTCGGTCTCCCCTCCAGCTCTTCCCACGCTCTGATGGGCGGTCTGATCGGTGCCGCGGTCGCCTCCGCCGGCATCGGCGCGGTCAACGGCAGCGTCGTCGTCACCAAGGTGCTGATCCCCGCCGTCGCCGCCCCGATCGTGGCCGGTGTGGCCGCGATGCTGGCCGCCCGGCTCACGTACAAGCTCGGCGGCAAGGTCGGTGAGCGGACCTCCACCAAGGGCTACCGCGCCGGCCAGATCGCCTCGGCCGGTCTCGTCTCCCTCGCGCACGGCACCAACGACGCGCAGAAGACGATGGGCATCATCACCCTCGCGCTCGTCGCGGGCGGCGCCCTGGAGTCGGGTGCGAACCCGCCGGTGTGGGTCATCGTCTCCGCCGGTCTGGCCATCGCGCTGGGTACGTCCCTGGGCGGCTGGCGCATCATCCGCACCATGGGCAGCGGCCTGACCGACCTGCAGCCGCAGCAGGGCTTCGCCGCCCAGACCTCGGCCGCCAGCGTCATCCTGGCCTCCTCCAGCCTGGGCTTCTCGCTCTCCACCACCCACGCCTGCTCGGGCGCCGTCATGGGCGCGGGCCTCGGCCGCAAGGGCGGTGTGGTCCGCTGGTCCACCGCGACCCGCATGTTCATCGCCTGGGGCCTGACGCTTCCGGCCGCCGCGCTGGTCGCCTCCGGCGCCGAGCTGGTCATGCGCACCGGTGACGTCGGCGTCGCCGCCGTCGCGGTCTTCCTGGTCGGCTCCTGCTTCGCCATCTGGGTCATCTCGCGCCGCCAGGTCGTCGACCACCACAACGTGAACGAGGCCCCGCCGGCCGCCGTCGAGGAGCCGGGTGTCGTCACCACGGCGATGGCAGCCGTCACCGTCCCGCCGACCGTCGCCGCCGCGGGTACCACCGCCGCCGTGACGGACGAGGACCTGAAGGCCACCATCCCGGCGGCCACCCCGACCCCCGCGGCTCCGGCCGCGGCGGTCTGACCCCGAGAACGACAGAGGATTCAGCGGTATGAAGATCGACTGGGAAGCACTCGGCTCCGTCTTCGGGGTCAGCCTCTCCGCCACCGTCGCCCTCGTGGCCCTGTTCACCCTGGGCCTGGTGGGCCTGTCCAAGCACGAGGCCGCCACCGAGCAGGGCGGGGCCGCCACCCTGGCCCGCAGCGGGGCGTACGCCTGCTTCGCCCTCTGCGCGGCGGCCGTGACGTACGGGTTCTACCTGATCGTCGCCTGACCCACCTCGTACGCGAGCGCTCCCTCCGGATCTTCCGGGGGGAGCTTTCGCATGCCGTAGGCGCCGCCGTGTGACATGTCTCGCCGCAGGTCAACTGCGAGTTGACGGGCATTCGCACTGCGTGGTGGACTGCCCGAGCCAATACGGCGGCATGGAGAGGAAGTCCGGTGCGAATCCGGCGCGGTCCCGCCACTGTCACCGGGGAGCACCCGCCGCACGGGTGCCCCGGGAGCCAGGAACTCTCGCCGCCGGACACGTCGAACCAGGGCGCGGACCCTGAGTGAGGACATACCTGCCACCATGCGTGCCGATCGCGTCTACGCGTACGGCGCCGCGGCGGGCCTGATCGGCGACCGGATCCTCGGAGATCCGCGCCGAGGGCACCCCGTGGCCGCCTTCGGACGAACCGCCGCCGCCGTCGAGCGCGCCCTGTGGCGCGACGACCGCGCCCGGGGCGCCGTGCACACCCTGGTGTGCGCCGGTGGCGCCGCCGTCGTCGGTGCGCTGGGCGCCCGCGCCGTGCGCTCCCGGCCCGCGGCGGCCCGTATCGCCCTCACCGCCGCCGCCACCTGGGCCGTCGTGGGCGGCACCTCCCTGGGCCGCGAGGCCCGGGCCATCGGCGGGGCCCTCGCCGCCGGGGACGCCGAGGTGGCCCGCGAGCGGCTGCCGCACCTGTGCGGGCGCGATCCGCAGGCGCTGGACGAGCGGCAGATGGCCCGCGCCGTGGTGGAGTCCGTCGCCGAGAACACCTCCGACGCGGTGGTCGGCGCCCTGGTCTGGGGCGCCCTCGCCGGCGTGCCCGGGCTGCTGGCCTTCCGCGCCGTGAACACCCTGGACGCGATGGTCGGCCACAAGTCCCCCCGCTACCTGCGCTACGGCTGGGCCTCGGCCCGGCTCGACGACCTCGCGGGCTGGCCCGGCGCCCGGCTGACGGCGCTGGCCGCCGTACTGGCCGGCCCCGACCGGCGGGGGGCCGTACGGGCCTGGCGCTCGGACGCCGCCCGGCACCCCAGCCCGAACGCGGGGCCGGTGGAGGCCTCGTTCGCGGGGGCGCTCGGCGTACGGCTGGGCGGGACCCTGGCGTACGGCGGCCGGGTCGAGCACCGGGCCGTGCTGAACGGCGAAGCCGGGCGGCCGGTGGAGGTCGCGGACATCGAGCGGGCGGTACGGCTGTCGCGACAGGTGACGTGGCTGGCACTGGGTACGTGCGTGGCACTGCGGTGCGCGGTGTCGCGCTGGTCGGGGAAGGGGCGCGCATGAGCGGCGCGAAGCGCGGCGGCGGACTCCTCGTCGCCGGCACGACATCGGACGCGGGCAAGAGCGTGGTCACGGCCGGCATCTGCCGCTGGCTGGTCCGCCAGGGCGTCAAGGTGGCGCCGTTCAAGGCGCAGAACATGTCGCTGAACTCGTTCGTGACGCGCGAGGGCGCCGAGATCGGGCGGGCGCAGGCGATGCAGGCGCAGGCCGCGCGCGTGGAGCCGACGGCGCTGATGAATCCGGTGCTGCTCAAGCCCGGCAGTGACCGAAGCAGCCAGGTGGTGCTGCTGGGCAAGCCGGTGGGCGAGATGAGCGCGCGCGGCTACCACGGGGGCCGCCAGGAACAGCTCCTCGGTGTCGTCACGGACTGCCTGGAGCAGCTGCGGGGCACGTATGACGCCGTGATCTGCGAGGGGGCGGGCAGTCCGGCCGAGATCAACCTGCGGCGGACGGACATCGTGAACATGGGGATCGCGCGGGCCGCGCGCTTCCCGGTGGTCGTGGTCGGCGACATCGACCGGGGCGGCGTCTTCGCGTCGTTCTTCGGGACGACGGCGCTGCTGTCGCCGCAGGACCAGTCGCTGATCGCCGGGTACCTGGTGAACAAGTTCCGCGGCGACGTCTCGCTGCTGGAGCCCGGCATGGAGATGCTGCGCGGGCTGACGGGGCGGGCCACGTACGGCGTGCTGCCGTTCCGGCACGGGCTGGGCATCGACGAGGAGGACGGGCTGCGCGTCTCCCTGCGGGGCGCCGTCCGCGAGTCGGTGGTGGCCCCGCCGGTCGGCGAGGACGTACTGCGGGTCGCGGTGTGCGCGGTGCCGCTGATGTCGAACTTCACGGACGTGGACGCGCTGGCGGCCGAGCCGGGGGTCGTGGTGCGGTTCGTGGACCGGGCCGAGGAACTGGCCGACGCCGACCTGGTGGTGGTGCCGGGCACCCGGGGCACGGTGCGCGCACTGGAGTGGCTGCGCGAGCGCGGCCTCGCCGACGCGCTGCTGCGGCGGGCCGCCGAGGGGCGGCCGGTCCTGGGCGTCTGCGGCGGCTTCCAGGCGCTGGGCGAGCACATCGAGGACGAGGTCGAATCGCGGGCGGGATCCGTGGAGGGGCTCGGGCTGCTGCCGGTACGGGTCCGCTTCGAACGGGAGAAGACCCTGGCGCGCCCGGTCGGCTCCGCGCTGGGCGAGCCGGTGACGGGGTACGAGATCCACCACGGGGTCGCCGAGGTGCTGGGCGGGGAGCCGTTCCTGGACGGGTGCCGGGTGGGGTCGGTGTGGGGCACGCACTGGCACGGCTCGCTGGAGTCGGACGGCTTCCGGCGGGCGTTCCTCCGGGAGGTGGCCGCGGCCGCCGGGCGCCGCTTCGTGCCGGCGCCCGACACGTCCTTCGGGGCGCTGCGCGAGGAACAGCTGGACCTGCTGGGCGACTTGATCGAGGAACACGCCGATACGCGTGCGCTGCTGGAGCTGATCGAGACCGGAGCCCCGTCCGGCCTGCCGTTCCTCCCCCCGGGCGCGCCGTGACCCGCCACGACGCCCCGCGGGGGGCAGGCGTCCCGCACATCCGTATCCGCCCAGAAGGAGTGAGCAACGCATGAGCACGCCCTATCCGTTCACCGCAGTGGTCGGCCAGACCGACCTGCGGCTGGCGCTCCTGCTCAACGCCGTGAGCCCGGCGGTCGGCGGGGTGCTCGTGCGCGGTGAGAAGGGGACCGCCAAGTCCACCGCCGTCCGCGCGCTGTCGGCGCTGCTGCCGCAGGTGGACGTCGTGCCCGGCTGCCGGTTCAGCTGCGCGCCCGGCGCGCCCGACCCGGCCTGCCCCGACGGCCCGCACGAGCCCGGCCCCGGCGCCGTCCGTCCCGCCCGCATGGTGGAGCTGCCCGTCGGCGCCTCCGAGGACCGCCTCGTCGGCGCCCTCGACATCGAGCGGGCCCTCGCCGAGGGCGTCAAGGCCTTCGAGCCCGGCCTGCTCGCCGACGCGCACCGCGGGATCCTCTACGTCGACGAGGTCAACCTGCTCCACGACCACCTGATCGACCTGCTCCTCGACGCGGCGGCGATGGGCGCCTCCTACGTCGAGCGCGAGGGCGTCTCCGTCCGCCACGCCGCCCGGTTCCTGCTCGTCGGCACCATGAACCCCGAGGAGGGCGAGCTCCGCCCGCAGCTCCTGGACCGGTTCGGGCTCACCGTCGAGGTGGCCGCGTCCCGCGAGCCCGCGCAGCGCGTCGAGGTCGTACGCCGCCGGCTCGCCTACGAGGACGATCCGGCGGCCTTCGCGACCCGCTGGGCCGGGGACGAGCACGAGGTCCGCGCCCGGGTCGTGGCCGCGCGGGCGCTGCTCCCGAAGGTCTCGCTCGGCGACACCGCCCTCCTGCAGATCGCGGCGACCTGCGCCGGTTTCGAGGTCGACGGGATGCGCGCCGACATCGTGATGGCCCGGACCGCGACCGCGCTGGCCGCCTGGGCCGGGCGGACCGAGGTGCGCAAGGAGGATGTCCGGCAGGCCGCCCTGCTGGCGCTCCCCCACCGGCGCCGCCGCAACCCCTTCGACGCGCCCGGGCTCGACGAGGACCTGCTCGACCGGATCCTGGACGAGTTCCCCGACGAGGAGCCCGACCCGGACCCCAACCCCGACCCGGACCCGGAGCCCGGACCCGAGGGCCCCGACGGCAACGGTCCCGACGACAGCGGTCCCGGGGACGGCGGTCCTGACGGCGGCCCCGGCGGCACTCCCCCGCAGGAGTCCGGCCCCGACGCCCCCGCGAGCGATGCCGAGGCCCCGCAGACCCCGCAGGGCTCCGAACCCCAGCCCTCCGCCCAGGAGAACGGTGGCGCCGGTCCCGAACAGGCCCCCGTACGGGCCGCGGAGCCGTTCCGGACCAAGATGCTCAGCGTGCCCGGCCTCGGCGAGGGCGCGTCCGGCCGCCGCTCCCGCGCCCGCACCGCCCACGGCCGCACCACCGGGGCCCAGCGCCCGCGCGGCCACCTGACGAAGCTGCACCTGGCCGCCACCATCCAGGCCGCCGCCCCGCACCAGAAGGCGCGCGGGCGCAGCGGGCGCGGGCTGGTGGTCCGCAAGGACGACCTGCGCCAGGCCACCCGGGAGGGCCGCGAGGGCAACCTCGTGCTGTTCGTCGTCGACGCCTCCGGCTCGATGGCCGCCCGGCAGCGCATGAGCGCCGTCAAGGGCGCGGTGCTGTCGCTGCTGCTGGACGCCTACCAGCGCCGCGACAAGGTCGGCCTGATCACCTTCCGCGGCGCCGGCGCCCAGCTGGCGCTGCCGCCCACCTCCTCCGTCGACGCCGCCGCGGCCCGGCTGGAGCAGCTGCCGACGGGCGGCCGCACGCCGCTGGCCGCCGGGCTGCTCACGGCGCACGAGACGCTGCGGATCGAGCGGCTGCGGGATCCGAGCCGGCGGCCGCTGCTGGTCGTCGTCACCGACGGCCGGGCCACCTCGGCCGGGGCGCTCGGCGGGGACCCCCGTGAGCTGTCGCGGCGCAGCGCCCGGATACTCGCGGCCGAGGGGGTCGCCTCGGTGGTCGTCGACTGCGAGTCGGGGCCGGTCCGGCTGGGGCTGGCCGGGGTGCTGGCCGCCGACCTGGGCGGGCCCGCCGTCTCCCTCGACGGGCTGCGGGCCGACTCGCTGGCCGGGCTCGTGAAGAACGTACGTACCGCAGTGACCTCTCAGTCATCCCACACCAACAGGAGGGCCGCGTAATGCCGCAGGGACAGCCGACCAGTGTTCCGGACGACGGGCTCACGACGCGCCAGCGGCGCAACCGCCCGCTCGTCTTCGTCCACACCGGCCCGGGCAAGGGCAAGTCGACGGCGGCCTTCGGGCTGGCGCTGCGCGCGTGGAACCAGGGCTGGCCGATCGGGGTGTTCCAGTTCGTCAAGTCGGCGAAGTGGAAGGTCGGCGAGGAGAACGCGCTCAAGGTGCTGGGCGCCTCCGGCGAGGGCGGCTCCGTCGTCTGGCACAAGATGGGCGAGGGCTGGTCCTGGGTCCAGCGCGACGCGCAGCTCGACAACGAGCAGGCGGCGAAGGAGGGCTGGGAGCAGGTCAAGCGCGATCTGGCCGCCGAGACCCACAAGCTGTACGTGCTGGACGAGTTCGCCTACCCCATGCACTGGGGCTGGATCGACGTGGACGAGGTCATCGAGGTGCTGCGCGACCGCCCGGGTACGCAGCACGTGGTGATCACGGGCCGCAACGCGCCGGAGAAGCTGGTGGAGTTCGCGGACCTGGTCACCGAGATGACCAAGGTCAAGCACCCCATGGACGCCGGCCAGAAGGGCCAGAAGGGCATCGAGTGGTGAGTTCCGTGAACATCCCGCGCCTGGTCATCGCCGCGCCGTCGTCCGGCAGCGGCAAGACCACCGTCGCGACGGGCCTGATGGCGGCCTTCTCGGAGCGCGGCCTCGCCGTGTCCCCGCACAAGGCCGGGCCCGACTACATCGACCCGGGCTACCACGCGCTGGCCACGGGGCGGCCGGGGCGGAACCTGGACGCCTTCATGTGCGGGCCGGAGCTGGTCGCTCCGCTGTTCGCGCACGGGGCGGCGGGGTGCGACCTGGCGGTGGTCGAGGGCGTCATGGGGCTCTACGACGGGGCGGCGGGGCGGGGCGAGCTGGCATCGACGGCGCAGGTGGCGAAGCTGCTGCGGGCGCCGGTGGTGCTGGTCGTCGACGCCTCGTCGCAGTCGCGGTCGGTGGCGGCGCTGGTGCACGGCTTCGCCTCCTTCGACCCCCAGGTGCGGCTCGGGGGCGTGATCCTGAACAAGGTGGGCTCCGACCGGCACGAGGCGATGCTGCGGGAGGCGCTGGAGGAGGCCGGGATGCCGGTGCTCGGCGTCCTGCGGCGGGCGCCGCAGGTGGCGGCGCCGTCACGGCACCTGGGGCTGGTCCCGGTCGCGGAGCGGCGTGCGGACGCGGTGTCCTCGGTCACCGCCCTGGCCGACCAGGTCCGCGCGGGCTGCGACCTGGAGGCCCTGCTCGCCCTGGCGCGGACGGCGCCGCCGCTGGCCTGCGAGGCCTGGTCGCCGGAGCCGGCGATCTCGGCCTCGCCGGCGTTCGAGGCGCGGGGCCCGGGGCGGAGCCCCGGTGGCCGGCCGGTGGTCGCCGTTGCCGGAGGGGCCGCCTTCACGTTCTCCTACGCCGAGCACGCGGAGCTGCTCACCGCCGCCGGGGCGGAGGTCGTGACCTTCGACCCGCTGCGCGACGAGGCGCTCCCCGCCGGCACCTCCGGTCTGGTGATCGGCGGCGGGTTCCCCGAGGTGTACGCGCCGGAGCTGTCGGCGAACGAGCCGCTGCGCAGGGCCGTCGCCGACTTCGCCGCGGCCGGCGGCCCGGTCGCCGCGGAGTGCGCCGGGCTGCTGTACCTGGCCCGTTCGCTGGACGGCAAGCCGATGTGCGGGGTCCTCGACGCCGACGCGCGGATGTCGGAGCGGCTCACGCTCGGCTACCGGGAGGCGGTGGCGGTCTCCGACAGCGCGCTCGCCGCCACCGGCACCCGGCTGCGCGGGCACGAGTTCCACCGGACGGTGATCGAGCCCGGTTCGGGAGCCGCGCCGGCGTGGGGGTTCACGCGTCCCGAGCGCCGCGTGGAGGGCTTCGTACAGCAGGGTGTGCACGCCAGTTACCTGCACACGCACTGGGCGGCGGAGCCGTCCGTGGCCCTCCGCTTCACCGGGGCGGCGACGGAGGCGGCAGCGGTGGCGGAGGCGGCAGTGGTGGCCGGCCACCCGTGAGTTCAGTCCGCGAGGCCCACCACGAGCCAGATCCCGGCCACCCCGCCCACCGTGCACATCAGCGTGGACAGGGCGGGGTGCTCGTGGTGCGCCTCGGGCAGGATCTCGGCGGCGGCCAGGTACAGCAGGACACCCCCGAAGAACCCGAGGTACGCCCCGAGCGGTTCCTCCGGAAGGGTGAACAGCAAGGTGGACGCAGCGCCCACCACCGGGGCGACGGCGTCCGCGAAGAGCATCATCAGGGCCTTGCGGCGCTCGTTCCCGTAGAGCCGGGTGAGGGTGTACGTGTTGAACCCGTCGGCGAAGTCGTGGGTGATGACGGCCAGCGCCACGGCGACGCCCATGCCTCCGCCGACCTGGAAGGCCGCGCCGAGGGCGACCCCGTCGGCGAGGCTGTGGCCGACCATCGCGGCGGCCGCCGTCAGCCCCACCTGGGGCACCCGGGCGCCGTTCTCGGCGCCGTGCGCGGCCTGACGTACCGCCAGCAGGCGTTCCACGACGTGCGCGACCAGGAACCCGGCCACGAAGAGCAGCAGGGCCAGCGGGACCCCGAACACCTCGCGGCCCGCCGCGTGCAGCGACTCCGGGAGCAGGTCGAGGCCGACGACGCCGAGCATCAGCCCGCCGGCGAGGCCCAGCACGAGGTGGCGGCGGTCGGTGACGCGTTGCGCCGTCCATCCGCCCGCCAGGGTCATCAGGAACGCGCCCAACGCCACGATCACGGCCATGTGCCCCTGAATACCGACTGCCGGCCGCGCGCGCACGTCCCCGCGCGGGTGGCGGGACATGAACTGTTGACGAGGGAAGGGTGATCCCGGTGGGCGAGTACGCGACACGGCTGGTGGTCGGGGTCGGTGGCCGCGCGGGGGTCTCGGTGGCCGAGGTGTGCGCGCTGGTCGAGGAGACGCTGCGCGGGGCCGGGCTGCCTACGGAGGCGGTGACGGCGCTGGCCACCCTGGATGCGAAGACCGGGGAGGCGGGGATCGCGGGAGCGGCGGAACGTTTCGGCGTACCCCTGATCGGCTACCCCGCCGAGGAGCTGGCCGCGGTCGAGGTGCCGCAGCCCTCCGAGGCCGTACGGGAAGCCACCGGAACCCCCTCGGTGGCGGAGGCCGCGGCGCTCGCGGGGGGCGGGGAACTCCTCGTACCCAAACGGCGGTCGGCGGCGGCGACCTGCGCGGTGGCCACGGCGCAGGCGCACGACCTGCGCCACCACGGGGACGCGGAGGTGCTGGACACCGGCGGCGCGCTGGTGGACCTGGCGGTGAACGTACGGTCGGACACGCCTCCGGAGTGGCTCAAGCGGAGGATCGCCGCCTCCCTCGGGGACCTGGCCGCGTACCCGGACGGCCGGGCGGCCCGCGCGGCGGTCGCGGGACGGCACGGGCTGCCGGTCGAGCGGGTGCTGCTGACGGCCGGGGCGGCGGAGGCGTTCGTCCTGGTCGCGCGCGCCCTGGGCGCCGTACGGCCGGTCGTGGTGCACCCGCAGTTCACGGAGCCGGAGGCGGCCCTGCGGGACGCCGGGCTCCGGGTGCGGCGGGTGGTCCTGAAGGCGGCGGACGGGTTCCGGCTGGACCCGGCGGCGGTACCGGAGGACGCCGACCTGGTGGTGGTCGGGAACCCGACCAACCCGACGTCGGTGCTGCACCCGGCGGACACGCTGGCCGCGCTGGCCCGGCCGGGCCGGATCCTGGTGGTGGACGAGGCCTTCATGGACGCGGTCCCGGGCGAGCGGGAGGCCCTGGCCGGGCGGATGGACGTCCCCGGGCTGGTCGTCCTGCGGAGCCTGACCAAGACCTGGGGGCTGGCGGGGCTGCGGATCGGCTACGTACTGGCCGAGCCGGAGGTGATCGCGAAGCTGGCGGCGGCGCAGCCGCTGTGGCCGGTGTCGACGCCGGCGCTGGTGGCGGCCGAGGCCTGCGTGGCCCCGGCGGCGCTGGCGGAGGCGGAGGCGGTGGCCCGGCAGGTCGCGGTGGACCGGGCGCACCTGCTGGCGGGGCTCGCGGAGTTCGAGGAGATCACGGTGTCCGGGGTCGCGGAGGGCCCGTTCGTCCTGATCCGGGTGGCGGGCGCCGCGGCGGTCCGCACCCGGCTGCGCGCCCTGGGCTTCGCCGTCCGCCGGGGCGACACCTTCCCGGGCCTGGACTCGTCCTGGCTCCGTCTCGCGGTCCGCGACCGCGCGACGACGGGCCGTCTGCTCCAGGCCCTCGACCACGCCCTCGCGCTCGCCGCGCGCTGAACCCCCGAGGCAATGCGACAGTCGTGTTGCACGATGATCTGACTGACACACAGGTCAATTCCGGGGGGACAAGAAATGAAGGCATCGGCCAAGATAGCCGCGGCCGTGGCGGGGCTGGCGGTCGTGGGCGGCGGGATCTACGCCGTCCCGACGCTGCTCGACAAGGGTGGCGCGGGCGCCGGCGAGCAGCGGCTCCAGGGGAAGCCGGGGGGCAAGTCCGCCGCCCCCGCGTCCGAGGGGAAGCCGTTCACCCTCGTGGCGACGGGCGACATCATCCCGTACCCGTCGATCATCGAGCGCTCGGCCACCGACGCCGGCGGCAAGGGCCACGACTTCCGCAAGATACTCGCGGGCGTGAAGCCCATCGTCTCCGCTGCCGACGTGGCGATATGCCACCACGAGATCCCGTACGCGGAGCCCGGCGGCCCCTACACCGGCTACCCCACCTTCAAGGCCCCGCACGAGCTGGCCGACGCCCTCAAGGACGCGGGGTACGAGAGCTGTTCGACGGCCTCGAACCACACGCTCGACGCCGGTTACGCCGGTCTCGCCCGTACGCTCGACCACCTCGACCGGGTCGGTCTGGCGCACGTGGGATCCGCCCGCAGCGCCGAGGAGGCGAAGGCGCCCGCCCTGCTCGCCGCCGGCGGTGCGAAGATCGCCCAGCTGTCGTACACCTACGGCACCAACGGCATTCCGCTCCCCCAGGACAAGCCCTGGTCCGTCAATCTGATCGACCAGAAGCGGATCGTCGAGGACGCCCGCGCCGCCCGCGCGGCCGGTGCGCAGGTGGTCGTGCTCAGCGTGCACTGGGGCACCGAGTGGCAGACGGCGCCGGACCAGCAGCAGCGCGAGCTGGCACAGGCGCTGACCGCCTCCAAGGGGGCGGACGGCCTCCCCGACATCGATCTGATCATCGGCACGCACAACCACGTGCCGCAGCCCTACGAGAAGATCAACGGGACCTGGGTGGTCTTCGGCATGGGCGATCAGGTCGCCAGCTTCGTCCCGGCCGACAAGCTGCGCGGCAACCAGTCCTCGATCCCCCGCTTCACCTTCTCTCCGGCGGCCTCGCACCCCGGCCGCTGGGAGGTCACGAAGGCCGAGTACCTGACCCAGTACTCGGACATGGGCCCGCCGTTCCGTGTCGTCTGCGCCTCCTGCGCCCCCGGCGACAGCGGCATCGGCGCGGCCAAGCAGAAGGAGTACGCGGCCGTCGACAAGCAGGTCACCACGGCCGTGATGTCACGCGGCGCCGGTGATCAGGGCCTGGAGCACGCCACCCGCTGACGGGCGCCCTACGAGGCGCGGCCGCGCCGGGCCACCGCCAGCGCGCCCGCGCCGGCGCCGAGCAGCAGCACCCCGGCGCCCACCGCGTACGGGGTGAGGGAACCGCCGCCGGTCTCGGCCAGGTTGGCCCGGGGCACTCCGGGCGCGGCGGTACCGGCGGCCGCGGGGGCCACCGCCTGCGGTTTGACGTCGGACTTCGCGGACGGGTCCGGCCCCGGCGCCTTGGGGGACTCGCAGTGCGCCTCGGCCAGCACGATCTCGCCGTCGACCTGGGCGACGTTCAGGTCGAGCGGGTTCACCGACACCTTGAGCCGCAGCGCGGCCGCGGCCGCCGTGGCCGAGGTGGTCCGGGTACCGGACAGCTCCAGGGTGACCGTGCCCGCCTTCGGCACCTCGACCTTGGTGGGGCCGCCGACCGAGAGGGTGACCTTCTTGCCGAGCACGGTCACGGCCCCGAGCGCGTTCGCGCTCGCCTCCGGGTTGCGGCCCGCCTCGCACACCGCCTTGGAGCTGACCTTCTCCACCTGGATCAGCGAGAGCAGCGGCAGCCCCGGCACGTGCACCTTGGCGTTGACGAGGTTCGCCTCCGCCTCGGCGCGGCGGTCGTCCGCCGTGGCCTTGGAGGTGGCCACGTCCGCGCGCAGCACGCTGACCGCGTTTCCGTCCTCGACCCCGTCCAGGGTCACGGTGAGCGCGGTCTTCCCGGCCGTCTCCGGGGCGCTGACCTCGTTGAGTTCGGTCTTCAGCGGGACGTGCACGGTCTTGTTGAGGAGGGCGACGTCGAGGTCGGCGCGCAGGACGACTGCCCCGGCCCCGCCCTCGCGTCCGGTGGGGCCGCCTCCGCCGGGGCCGCCTCCGGTGGCCAAGGCGGGCGGCGCGGTGAGCAGGGCGACCGCTCCCGTGGCGAGCAGTGCGGCCGCGGGCATGCGGAAGGCGTTGCTGTTCAAGGTGGTGGAACCCCCGGGGAGATGGGCGCCGTCGCGCCGCCGATGGGGGACATCGCGCGCGCCGACGGCTTCGGCTCCGGGAATCTTTACGTACTGCGAGTGAACGGGCGCACACCTGACGCGACTTCACTCCAAAGGGTGGTTTCCGTGCATGAATTCGATTCATGTGCCCCACGGAGAACGGGAGTTCCCTCCCACCCCGGAAACGCCGGGAGCACGATCCTCCCGGACGCCCTCAGGCGCGGACCTTGCCGTCCACGACCACCCGCAGCGGCCGCGCCAGGGTGCGGACGTCGGCGCGCGGGTCGTCGCCGTAGACCACCAGGTCGGCGGGGGCGCCCTCGGTGAGACCGGGCCGGCCGAGCCACTCGCGCGCCGCCCAGGCCGTCGCCGAGAGGGCGTCCAGCGGCGGGATGCCGGCCCGCACCAGCTCGGCGACCTCGGCGGCGACCAGCCCGTGCGGCAGGGAGCCGCCCGCGTCCGTGCCGACGTACACCGGGACGCCCGCGTCGTAGGCGGCCCGCACGGTGTCGTACCGGCGGGCGTGGAGCCTTCGCATGTGGGCCGACCACACGGGGAACTTGGCGTCGCCGCCCGCCGCCAGTTTCGGGAACGTCGCGATGTTCACGAGGGTCGGGACGATCGCCACCCCGCGCTCCGCGAACAGCGGGATGGTGTCCTCGGTGAGCCCGGTGGCGTGCTCGACGCAGTCGATGCCCGCCTCGACGAGGTCGCGCAGCGAGTCCTCCGCGAAGCAGTGCGCGGTGACGCGGGCGCCCAGCCGGTGGGCCTCGGCGATGGCCGCCTCCACCTCGGCGCGCGGCCAGCAGGCCGTCAGGTCGCCGGCGTCGCGGTCGATCCAGTCGCCGACCAGCTTCACCCAGCCGTCGCCCCGCCGGGCCTCGCGGCCCACGTACTCGACGAGCTCGGCGGGCTCGATCTCGTGGGCGTAGTTGCGGATGTAGCGGCGGGTGCGGGCGATGTGCCGGCCGGCCCGGATGATCTTCGGCAGGTCCTCGCGGTCGTCGATCCAGCGGGTGTCGGAGGGGGATCCGGCGTCGCGGATCAGCAGGGTGCCGGCGTCGCGGTCGGTGAGGGCCTGAATCTCGGCGGTCTCCGCGTCGACCGGGCCGTGGGCATCCAGTCCCACGTGACAGTGCGCGTCGACCAGTCCGGGCAGGACCCAGCCGGTGACGGTGGTGATCTCGTGGGCGGCGGAGCGCGGACGCTCGTACGAGACCCGGCCGCCCACCACCCAGAGCTCGTCGCGGACCTCGTCGGGCCCGACGAGCACCCGCCCCTTCACGTGCAGCACATCGCTCACATCGCTCATGTCGGCACTGTACGTGCGTGCTCGGTAGGCTCTGCCGGTAACCCCGGACGAAGAGAGCAGCACCGTGACGCACCCCCTCCTGGACCTCCCGCCGCTGACCGCCGAGCGCTTCGCGTCGATCGAGCGGGGGGTCGCCGGACTGCTCGGTACCGGGCACGACGTGGTGATCACCCAGGGCGAGGCGCTGCTGCCGCTGGAGGCCTGCATCCGCTCGGGCGCGCGGCCCGGTTCGACGGCGCTGAACATCGTCACCGGCCCGTACGGGACCACCTTCGGCAACTGGCTGCGCGACTGCGGGGCCAGGGTGGTGGACCTCGCGGTGCCCTTCGACACGGCGGTGACGGGCGAGCAGGTCGCGCGGGCGCTCGCCGCGCACCCGGAGATCGACTTCGTCTCGCTGGTGCACGCGGAGGCGGCGACCGGGAACACGAACCCGGTCGCGGAGATCGGCGAGGCGGTACGGGCCCACGGGGCGCTGTTCATGCTGGACGCGGTCGCCTCGGTGGGCGCGGAGCCGCTGCTGCCGGACGCGTGGGGCGTGGACCTGTGCGTGATCGGCGCCCAGAAGGCGATGGGCGGCCCGGCGGGGGTCTCGGCGGTGTCGGTCTCGGAACGGGCGTGGGCCCGTTTCGCGGCGAACCCGGCCGCGCCCAGGCGCTCGTACCTCTCCCTCCTGGACTGGAAGGAGCGCTGGATCGACGGCGGACGCAAGGCGCTGCTGCACGCCCCGGCCCAGCTGGAGATGCTGGCGCTGGAGGCCTGCCTGGACCGGATCGCGGCCGAGGGCCTGCCGGCCGTGATGGCGCGGCACGCGGCGGCCGCGGCGGCGACCCGCGCGGGCGCGGTGGCGCTGGGCCTGTCCGCGTACGTGCCGCTCGAAGCGGAAGCGGCCCCGGTGGCCACGACGCTGCGGGTGGCGGACGCGGTGGACGCCTCGGAAGTCGTGGCGAAGGCCCTGTCGGCGGATCCGGCGGCGCCGCTCGCGGCGGGCGGTGGCGCGCTGGCCCGGGAGATGATCCGGGTCAACCACTACGGCCCGGCGGCGTCCCCGGACTCCGTACGGTCCTCGCTGACGGCACTGGCCACGGCCCTGTCCACCGACGCCGCTCCGGCCCTGGCGGCGGCGGAGTCGGCATGGACGGCGCCGCGGGCCTGACGGGGGCGGGACCTCAGCCGGACAGCGCGTTGAGCAGGCGGTCCACGTCCGCCTCGGTGTTGTAGAGGTGGAACGAGGCCCGCAGGGCGCCCGCGCGGGCCGCGGTGGCGATGCCGGCCGCGAGCAGCTCCGGCTGGCGCCCGGCCAGGCCCGGGACGGCGACGATCGGTGAGTCGCCCGGCACCGGCTCGTGGCCCAGGCGGGCGAGACCGGCCCGGTAGCGGGCGGCCAGCGCGGTGTCGTGGGCGTGCACGGCGTCGATGCCGATCCGCTCCAGCAGGGCCAGCGAGGGCGCGGCCGCGTGGTAGGCGAGGAAGGCCGGGGACTCGTCGAACCGGCGCGCCCCGGCGGCCAGTTGCGGCATCGGACCGTAGGTGGCCTCCCAGCCGGACTCCGCCGCCACCCAGCCGGCGTGCAGCGGGGTCAGGGTGTGCTGGGCCTCCTCCGAGACGGTGAGGTACGAGGCGCCGCGCGCCCCGAGCAGCCACTTGTACCCGGCGGTGACCGTATAGGCGTAGGGCGAGGCGTCGAACGGCAGCCAGCCCACCGCCTGCGTGGCGTCCACCAGCATCCGGGCCCCGCACCCGGCGGCGGCCTCACGGAGGGCGGACAGGTCGGCGGTGCGGCCGTCGGCGGACTGGACGGCGCTGAGCGCGACCAGCGCCGTGTCCGGGCCGACGGATCCGGCGAGCGCCTCCAGCGGGACGAAGCGCACCTTGAGGTCGCCGCGCACCACGAAGGGGTTGATCACCGAGGCGAACTCCCCCTCGGGGCACAGCACTTCGGCGCCGGCCGGGAGCGCGGCCGCGACGAGGCCGACGTGGGTGGCGACGGACGAGCCGATGGCCACCCGGTCGGAGGCGACGCCGACCAGCCGGGCGAAGGAGTCGCGGACCTGGCCGACGCGGTCGAAGTCGCCGAACCCGGCGGCGGTTCCGGCGCCGGCGGCCTCGGCCAGCTCCCGCACCTCCGCGACGGCGGAACGGGGGAGGACTCCGCAGGTGGCGGTGTTGAGGTAGGTGGTGGAGTGCGCGAACTCGGCGCGGGCGGCTTCGGCGAGTGGAAGGACCATGCCCTCAACTCTGCGTCCGGAACGGCCCCGAGTCCACGGGGCCTCGGGGCCGTCCGGTGCCGCCGGGGGTCTTCGGGATCAGGCTCCCGGGACCGCGCAGGCGCCGTCGGGCTCGCACGCCTCGGCGCCGGCGGCCGGCTCCTCGACCTCGCGGCCGGCCCACGCCTGCTCCAGCGCCCGGGTGAACACCTCGGCGGGCTGGCCGCCGGAGATGCCGTAGCGGCGGTCCAGGACGAAGAACGGCACGGCGTTGGCGCCCAGCTCGGCGGCCTCGCGCTCGTCGGCCCGCACCTCGGCGGCGTAGGCGGAGTCGTCGCCGAGGACCGCGCGGGCCTCCGCCTCGTCCAGCCCGGCCTCGACGGCGAGCGCGACCAGCACCTCGGGGTCGAAGACGGAGCGCTCCTCTCCGAAGTTCGCCCGGTAGGCGAGGTCGAGGAGCTCCTCCTGGCGGCCGCGGGCGGCGGCCAGGTGCAGCAGACGGTGGATGTCGAAGGTGTTGCCGTGGTCGCGGCCCTCGGTGCGGTACGTCAGCCCCGCGGCGCGGGCGCTGGCGGCGACGTGCTCCTCCATGCCGCGCGCCTCGTCGAGGGTGCGGCCGTACTTCTTGGCGAGCATCTCCACGACGGGCGCGGAGACGCCCTTGGGGCTGTTCGGGTCGAGCTCGAACGACCGGAAGACGATCTCCACCTGGTCGCGGTGCGCGAACTCCGCCAGGCCCTGAGTGAAGCGGGCCTTTCCGACATAGCACCAGGGGCAGGCGATGTCGGCCCAAATTTCGACGCGCATGTTGCTTCTTCTCTCCGGTTCCAGGGGATCGCTTCAAGACGGTTTCGGGTTCAACCATCCGGTGGGGCGTCTCATTCCCCGGACGCGGGGCGCAGGCTCAGCCAGAGAGTGAGGTGCGAGCCCGACTTCGCCCCGGAGGGGTCCGCGAGCCAGCCGTGGGCGGCGTAGAAGGCCTGGGCTCGCAGGTTGTGCTCGTAGACCTCCAGCCGCACCCGTCCCACCCCTGCGAGGCGCCAGGCGTCGAGACAGGCGGCGTGCAGGGCGGCCCCGGTGCCGCGGCGCCAGTGTCCCGGATCCACGTGCAGCTGGGTGAGGGTGGTCTCGCCGTCGGCGGTGCGGAAGGCGGCGACCCCGGTGAGCTCGCCGTCGCGCTCGGCGCAGAGCACACCGCCGTCGGAGGCCGCCCGGGCGACGGCCCGGGACCAGCCCTCGCGGGTCCGCGCGAGCTCGGCCTCACCGCTGTAGGCCTCCGCGGGCAGCCGGCCCTGGTAGTAGGTGGCCCGGGCGCGGGTGTGGAGGGCGGCGATGGCATCGAGGTCTGCGGGTCGCGCGGTCCTGATCATGGAAAGGAAAACGCGCCGGGAACCCCGTTCGGTTCCCGGCGCGTCAGCCGTCTGTTCGAATGGCTACTTCTTCAGCCACGCCGCCATCATCTTCTGGGCGATGGGCGCGGCCAGCTTGCCGCCGCCGATCTCGGAGCGGTCGGTGTCCGAGTTCTCGATCACCACGGCGACGGCGATCTGCTTGCCGTCCGCCTTCCCGTACGAGGTGAACCAGGCGAGCGGAGACTTGCTGTTGTTCACGCCGCGCTGGGCGGTACCGGTCTTGCCGCCCACCTCGGCGCCCTTCACCTGGGCGGGCTTGCCGCCGCCCTCGGTGGCGACCGTGCGCATCGCGTCCTGGAGCATCGAGGCGGTCCGCTCCTTCATGACCTGATCGGACTTCGGGTCCTTGAAGCTCTCCAGGACGTTGCCGTTGGCGTCGGTGACCTCGGAGACCATGTGCGGGGCGACGAGCTTTCCGCCGTTCTCGATCGCGGCCGTCACCATCGCCATCTGGAGCGGGGTGGCCTGCACGTCGAACTGGCCGATACCGGTCTGCGCGACCTGGTCGACGGACATCTTCTCCGACGGGTACTTGCTCGGCGGGTTGGTGCGGACCGGGGTGTCGATCTGCGTGTTGAAGCCGAGCTTCTCCGCCGTCGCGCGCATCTTGTCCTGGCCGAGCTTGGAGGCGAGCTCGGCGAAGACGTTGTTGCAGGACAGCCGCAGCGCGGTGCGCGGGGAGACGTTGTTGCAGGCCGCCGAGCCCGCCTCGCTGGGCAGCTGGGTGCGGGTGCCCGGGATGGTGTACGGGTCGGGGGTGCCCGTGGGCGTGTCGATGTTCGTGACCAGCCCGTTCTCGATGGCCGCCGCCAGGGTGACCAGCTTGAAGGTGGAGCCGGGCGCCTGGGGCTTGCGCAGCGCCACGTTCTCCATGGCCTTGCCCTGGTCGGCGGAGAGCTCCTGCCAGGCCTTCTCGTCGTTGGCGCCCGTGATCCGGCCGGGGTCGTACGAGGAGTTGTTCACGACCGCGAGGATCTCGCCCGTCGCCGGGTCGATGGCCACGGCGGAGCCCTGCTTGTCCTGGAGCGCGTCCCAGGTGGCCTTCTGCACGTCCCGGTCGATCGTGGTCAGCACGTCACCCGGGGCGGCCCGCTTGTTGGTGAGCGTGTCCATGACCGTCTTGAGACGGTTGTCCGAGCCGTTGAGGATGTTCTTGTAGACCCCCTCCAGCATCGTCGTGCCGTAGGCCTGCGAGCTGTACCCGGTGATGGGCGCGTAGAGCGGGCCGTCGGTGTACGTCCGCTTGTACCCGAAGTCCTTGCCGCCCGTCTTCGTCGAGCCCGTGATCGCCTCCCCGCCCACGATGATGTTGCCCAGCGGGTTCTCGTACTGCCCGATGAGGTTGCGCCGGTTGTGTTCGTCGTCTGCGAGGGCCTGGCCTTGATATGCCTGCACCCAGGTGACCCGCACCAAAAGGGCCAGCACCAGAAGCAGACAGAAGACCGACGCACGCCTGATCGTTTTGTTCATCCCCCAAAAGGACGTCCGAGCGCCCCCAGACGTTCCGCTCTGCCCCGATTGTGGCGGGGTTCTCAGCTCTTCTTCATGAGGAAGCCTCCCTCGTAGGCCGCGATGACCG
This sequence comes from Streptomyces sp. ADI95-16, assembly GCF_003721495.1. Taxonomy (NCBI): domain Bacteria; kingdom Bacillati; phylum Actinomycetota; class Actinomycetes; order Kitasatosporales; family Streptomycetaceae; genus Streptomyces; species Streptomyces sp. ADI95-16. The sequence goes on from NZ_CP033581.1 coordinate 2,385,048, forward strand.
CCTGGGTGCGGTCGCGGGAGCCGGTCTTGGCGAGGACCGCGGCGACATGCGTCTTGACCGTCTGCGGCCCGACCCCGAGCCGCTCGCTCAGCTCGTGGTTGGACAGCCCGGTGGCCATCAGGCGCAGTACGTCGGCCTCCCGGTCGGTGAGCCGGGCCGCCCAGGCAGGGGCGGCCGGGGCCGGGCCGCCGGCCGTGCGCGCGACGGCCAGCGCGCGGACGGCGGCCGGGAAGAGCAGCGAGTCCCCGCGGGCGACGAGACGGACCGCTCCGATCAGCTCGTCGGGATCGGCCCGCTTGAGGAGGAACCCGGCGGCGCCCGCGCGCAGCGCGTCGTACACGTACGCGTCGTTCTCGAAGGTGGTGACGACCACGATCCGGGGCGGCTCCGCCATGGTGGCGAGGATCTGCTCGGTGGCCCGGATGCCGTCGATCTCGGGCATCCGGACGTCCATCAGCACCACGTCGGGGGCGAGCGAGCGGACCAGCGGGACGGCCTCGGCACCGGAGGCCGCCTCCCCGACCACCTCCAGGTCGGGTTCGGCCTCCAGGATGACCCGCAGCGCGGTACGGACCATCCGTTCGTCGTCGGCGAGCACGATCCGCAGCGGCGGCCGCCCCGCCGGGGACGGGGGCGACGCCGGGCTCATCGCGGTCCCCCGCCGAGCGGGAGGACGGCCAGCAGCCGCCACTGGCCCTCGTACGGGCCGGCCTCGACGCGGCCTCCGAGCAGCGCGGCGCGTTCCGCGGCGCCGCGCAGCCCGCGGCCGCCGGTGGTGCGGGACTCCCGGCGCTCGGGGTCCGCGGATGGGTTGGTCATGCTGATCTCCAGTTCACGGTGTCCTTCGCCTTCCTGTCCCTGCCGTACGACGATCCCCAGCCGGACCGGGCCCCCGCCGTGGCGCAGGGCGTTGCTCAGGCCCTCCTGCACGATCCGGTACGCCTCGCGGGAGGCGATCGCGGGGAGCCGCGCCCAGTCCCCGCCGGGCCCGGGGTCCTGGTGGGCGGCGACGGCGGTACCCCCGGCCCGGGTGCGGGCGAGCAGTCCGTCGAGGTCGGCGGCGAGCGTCGGCGCGGGCGCGGCATCGGCCCGGGCCGGGTCCCCGTCGCGCAGCAGGCCCAGGACGGCGTCCAGCTCCCCCACCGTCCGCCGCGTGGTGTCCTCGATCGCGGCCAGCGCCTCCCGGACGAACTCCGGGTCGCTGTCCAGCACCCGCCGGGCGGCGCTCGCCTGGAGGGTGACGGCGCTCAGCGCGTGCCCCACCGCGTCGTGCAGCTCCCGGGCCAGCCGGTTGCGCACCGCCAGGTCGGCGGCCCGCTCCTCGGCCGCCGCCAGCCGGTCCGCCCCGGTCGGCCCGAGCAGTACGGGCGCCAGCCGGGCCAGCAGCTCCCCCGCCCCGGCGGCGCACAGGACGACCCCGGCGAGCAGCACCGTCCCGACGAGGGACCCCGCGTAGGGCAGGGTGCCCGGCCCGAACCACTGCCGCCCCAGCGGGGTGTCCTGCAAGGCCCCCACGAACGGCAGGGCGATCAGCGCCACCGCCATCGGCGGGACCGCCAGGCTCATCCCGCTGACCAGCGCGCCGATCCCCAGGTGCAGGGTCCACCAGGCGCAGGCCCGCCCCCGCGCCGCCCAGGACCGGGCCGGCCCCTCGGCCAGCCGCTCCCCCGGCACCCCGCACATGGCTCGTACGGCGGCCACCGACATCGGCCGGACCAGCCCGAACACCGCGGTGGCGGCGGCCAGCGGCAGCGAGAGGGCGTAGGCGGCGAGGGTCAGCGGGAAGGAGTCCAGGGCGTTGGACTCGGCGAGAGCGCCGACCACCACCTGAGCGAGCAGGAAATAGGGCATCAGCAGGGCCCCGCCGAGCACCAGGTGCACCCAGCGCAGCCGGGCCCGCGCCCCGAGCCCCCGGGCCACCGCCCTCCGCATCACGCCGCGCGGCGGGAGGTGAGGAACCTCGCGAGCACGGCGGCGGCGAGCACTCCGGTGATCATCTGGCCAGCGTAGATCAACCGGACTGTCCCGGAGGGGTGTTCGCCGCCGTCGAGCTGCGTGCCCAGCGAGGCGATCAGCGGCCACAGCCCCCAGCACAGGGCCGCCGCCGAGCCGGTCCAGGTGAGGGCCAGCGGCCGCCACACCCGCCGGCCCCCGCCCCGCGCCAGCAGCAGTGCCCCCGCGGCGGCGGCCAGCGCGCATATCGCGTGCACCCCGGACACCACGCCCGTCGTCGCCGAGCGGGCGGCCGCCTGCTCGGCGCCCATCCCGCCCGTCCCGCCGAGGGCCCAGTACACATGGACCCCCGCGACGAGCACAGCGCACACCGCCGCGGCTCCCGCCACCACCCCCGTGGGTGACGGGAGCCCGCGGCCCCGCACGCCCTGCCAGCGCCGGCCCCAGCGCTCCCGCGCATAGGGGACGAACAGCCCGGCCAGGGCGAGACCTTGGACGGTGAAACCGGTGTAGACGACCGTGAACACCCAGGAGTCGAGGAAGGGCCGCACCGCCCCCTCGGCGGGTGCCCGGGCGGCCGGATCCACCGCCCGTATGAGCAGTTGGGCCGGGAACGCGGTGAGGATCGGGGTGAGCAGCCCGGTGGCGGCGAAGGCGGGGACGGTGAGCAGCCAGGGAGGCAGCCGCATCCCCCAGGGTCTGGTGAGGGCCAGGACGAGCAGGATCACGCACGCGTCCATGGCCAGGGTGACGGCGTTGGCCAGGGTGAGGAACATCCCCGGTTCCAGCAGTGGGCTGCCTTCGGGTATCCCGGCCCGGCTCCCCGACAGCCAGGCGGACTTGAGGGCCAGATAGGGCACCGTCGCAGCCAGGGCCACCACCCGCAGGACCCTGCGCCCGGCTCCCGGCGCCGGGCCCGAGGGCCGCGTCCCGTTCCCCTCGCTCCTACTGGCCCTGCTCGTCTTGTTCGTCTTGTTCGGCACGTGGACGGCTCGTGTGGAGGTCATGTCTCAACGGTCGCCCGCGCGGCTCCCCGCCGCCTCCCCCGTGAAGGGGAACCGTCTCCCCCACCCGGGGGAGGAACCGCCCCGTCCACCGCGTCACATGCGGCGCGTGGCCACCGACAGCCGGTCCCGGGCCTCGAACAGCGCCGCCTTGATGGTCTGCTCGTGACCCGGCGTCAGCCGGGCCACCGGCACCGAGCAGCTCACCGCGTCCCGCGCCGGCGTCCGGTACGGCACCGCCACCCCGAAGCAGCGCAGCCCCAGGGTGTTCTCCTCGCGGTCCACCGCGTAGCCCTGCTCCCGCACCAGCTCCAGCTCCTCGATGAGCTGTTCCCGGTCCGTGACGGTGTGCTCGGTGACCGCCTCCAGCCGTCGCGGCAGCAGTCCCCGCACCTCCTCGTCGGTGTGCGTGGCCAGCAGTGCCTTGCCGAGCGCGGTCGAGTGCACCGGCAGCCGCCGCCCGACCCGGGTGAAGGGCCGCAGGTAGTGCTGGGACTGGCGGGTGGCGAGGTAGACCACGCTGGTGCCGTCCATCCGGGCCAGGTGGATGGTCTCGGTCGTGTCGTCGGAGAGCCGGTCCAGGCTGGGCCGGGCCGCCGCGACCACCTCGTCCCCGTCGATGTACGAGCTGCCGACCAGCAGGGCCCGTACGCCGATGCCGTACCGCGTCCCCGACGCGTCCGTCTCCACCCAGCCCAGGTTCACCAGCGTGCGCAGCAGCATGTACAGGCTGGACTTGGGCAGCGAGAGGTCGTGCTGGATGTCGGCCAGGCTGTGCAGCCCGGGCCGCGCCGCGAAGTGCTCCAGCAACAGGACCGTGCGTACCGCCGACTTGACGGCCGCCGGCGCGCCCGCGCCGGGCCCCTCGGGCCCCGCCCCCATCGACTCCACCGACTGCGCGGACTCAGCTGTCGTCATTGGTCTTCGCGCCCCTCTTGATTGTCGCTTTGTCGCTTCTTGTCTCTTGTCAACCCTGAAGACGCGGAAATAGAGTCCACGATGGATGTGATCATTCATCCACCGGAACGGCGTTCAGAATACTGAACGACACCGCGCGGGTCAGCGTAGATCCACGACCAGGAGGCAGTGCGCCATGGCAGCAACCCCAGTCTGGAGTGTGGACCCCCGCACCGGGAAGCAGCGCGAACAGGTCGGCCACGAGGCCACCGCCCGCGAGGTGGACGAGGCCGTGCGCGCCGCCCACGCGACCCGCGGCGCACTCGCCGACCGGACCGTCCGCGCCGCCTTCCTGCGCGCGGCCGCCGACCTGCTCGACGGGGCCGCCGCCGAGGTGATCGGAGCCGCCGACGCCGAGACCGCGCTCGGCGCACCCCGCCTCACCGGCGAGCTCGGCCGCACCACCGGCCAGCTGCGGGCCTTCGCCGACGCCGTCGACGAGGGCGCGTACCTCGACATCCGCATCGACCACGCCGACGCCTCCCTCACCCCGCCGCGCCCGGAACTGCGCCGTTACAAGGTGCCGCTGGGCGTGGTCGCCGTCTACGCCGCCTCCAACTTCCCGCTCGCCTTCTCCGTTCCCGGCGGCGACACCGCGAGCGCGCTCGCCGCCGGCTGCCCGGTGGTCGTCAAGGCGCACCCCGACCACCCGGCGACCTCCGCGCTGTGCGGAGCGCTGCTGCGCCGGGCCGCCGTCGCCGCCGGGCTCCCGGCCGATGTGGTCGCGGTGGTCCACGGGTTCGACGCCGGGCTGGAGCTGGTCCGCCACCCGCTCGTCTCCGCCGCCGGATTCACCGGCTCCATCCGGGGCGGGCGCGCCCTGTTCGACGCGGCCGCCGCCCGGCCCGTGCCCATCCCCTTCCACGGGGAGCTCGGCTCCCTCAACCCCGTCGTGGTCACCCCGGCGGCCGCCGCCGAGCGCGCCGAGGAGATCGGCGGCGGGCTCGCGGGCTCGGTCACCCTCGGCGTCGGCCAGTTCTGCGTCAAGCCCGGCCTGGTCCTCGTCCCGGCGGGCCCGGACGGGGACCGGCTGGCCGAGGCGCTGGCCAAGGCCCTCGGCGAGACCGGCCCGGGGGTGCTGCTCGACCACCGGATGCGGGACGCCTTCATCGCCGGGGTACGGGAGCGGGCCGCGCTGCCCGGCGTCGACGCGCCCGTCACCCCGGGCCCGGGCGGGGAGCACACCGTCACCGCGGGGTTCCTGACCGTGCCGGCCGCCCGCCTCGCCGGGCCGGGGCCCCATGAGCTGCTGCTCGAAGAGTGCTTCGGCCCGGTGACCGTGCTCGTACGGTACGAGGGCCAGGGCGAGGCGACGGCCCTGCTGGACCGGCTCCCCGGGAACCTGACCGCCACGCTGCACCTCTCCACCGCCGAGACCGAGGGCGGCGCGGCCGGGGGCGGCGCGGCCGGGGCGGCGGAGCTGGTGAAGCGGGTCACCGCGCTGGCCGGCCGTGTCGTGGTCAACGGCTGGCCGACCGGTGTCGCCGTGGCCCCGGCCCAGCACCACGGCGGCCCCTACCCGGCGGCCACCTCGCACTCGACCTCGGTCGGCGGGACCGCGATCGAGCGGTGGCTGCGCCCGGTCGCCTACCAGTCGGTGCCGGACGCGCTGCTTCCGGCCGAGCTGCGCGAGGCCAACCCGCTGGGACTGCCGCGCCGCGTCACGGGCGGCTGACCCCGGTCCCGGCTGACCCCGGCCCCGGCTGCCCGGCCCCGGCCGGGCCCGGGGAGCGCCCCGCGGGTAATTGCGTTGCCCGCCCCTCCCGCGCGGGGCAGGCTGCCGGTCATGCCGAGACCGCACGGATTCACGTACGAACAGCGCAGCGACCACAGCGTGGTCATCACGCATCAGGGGCGCGCCGCGAGCACCCTGCGGGGCGGGCGCGCCGAGAAGTTCCTGGCCGAGGTGGAGTCGGGCGACGCCCAGCTCGTCATGGCCCGCTGGACCGGCGCCTACAAGTTCGGCAACGAGCGGATGGCGAAGAACCACCCCCGCAACCGGCGCTGAAATCTCCCGCGAGGGTAAGGGAACGGCAAAGCCCCTCCGGTCGTTCTCCCGGCATGACCGCTATGACCCCTGGTTCCAACCTGCCGCTCAATACCGTCCGTGTGACGGTGGATGTGGCTGCTCCGGTGCGGCTCGACGTGTCGGGGCTTCTCCTCGCGGCGGACGGCAAGGTGCGTTCGGACGCCGACTTCATCTTCTACAACCAGCCGTCCGGGCCCGGTGTCAGCTACCGGTCCGGCGGCGGTTCGGCGCCGGATTCGATCACGGTGGACACGGGCGCGCTGCCGCCGGGCATCGAGCGCGTCGTGGTCACGGCCAGCCCCGATGCCGCCGGGCAGTCCTTCCAGGGCGTCGAGCCCACCACCACCGTGCGTGACGCGGACGGCGGCGCGGTGATCGCCACCTTCACCCCGCCGAAGCTGGGCACCGAGACCGCGCTCGTCGTCGTCGAGGTGTACCAGCGCGGCGGCGTGTGGAAGGTGCGCGCCGTCGGCCAGGGGTACGCCAACGGCCTGGCCGGCATCGCCACCGACTTCGGGGTCTCCGTGGAGGAGGAGGCGGCGCCCACCCCGCCGCCCGTCGCCGCCCCGCAGCCGCCCGCCGCGCCCGCACCCACCTGGGGCCAGACCCCCTCGGCCCCGGCCACCCCCGCCGCGCCGCCGTCGCCGTACCCGGCTTCCCCCTGGCTCGGCGAGTCGACGCCCGCGCAGGCCGCGCCCCCGCCGCCCGCGGCGGCTCCCGCGCCGATGGGCGCCGGGAAGATCAACCTCGACAAGGGCCGGGTCAACCTCCAGAAGAACCAGACCGTGTCCCTGGTCAAGGGCGGCCGCCCGCTGCTCTCCCAGGTCAAGATGGGCCTGGGCTGGGAGCCCGCGTTCGGCGGCCGCGACATCGACCTCGACGCGTCCGTCATCGCGTACGGCCCGCAGCGCAACCACATCGACAGCTGCTACTTCGGCAAGCTGTCCATCCTCGGCGGCGCCGTCAAGCACTCGGGTGACAACCTGACGGGCGAGGGCGCCGGGGACGACGAGGTGATCGTCGTGGACCTCGGCCGGCTCCCCGCGGAGGCCACCGGCCTCGTCTTCACGGTGAACTCGTTCTCCGGACAGAAGTTCAGCGAGGTCGCGAAGGCCTACTGCCGTCTGATCGACGCGGCGAGCGGCGAGGAACTCGTGCGCTTCGACCTCACCGGCGCCGAGCCGCAGACCGGCGTCATGATGGCCAAGCTGATCAAGCAGTTCTCCGGCGAATGGGAGATGACGGCCATCGGTGAGTTTGTGAAATCCCGCACAGTGCGCGGCATGGTGAAGCCTGCCGCCCAGGCACTCTGAGCAGGTGGGCGGGCACATGGAGCTACCAATGACTGCTTTCGGGTGAGGCATTCCACCTTGAAAGCGGGGGTCGCTGTCAGTGCCCGCCCTTAGCCTTGAACTCATGCACACGACACTCCAACCCACGGGACCGTCTCGGCCGTCCGCCTCAGAGGCGAACGAGGCGATACGGCACCTCGTCGAGACCCGTGTGGACGACGAGTGGCCTTCCGCGGCCTACGAATTCCTGCTGGAGGAATGGGCCGTGGCCTCCCGCGCGGAGGTTTCCGGGGCCTCGTAGTCCCGCGCCGTCGGTGCGCCGCCCGTTCGGGCGGCGCCGACATCCGCGCAGGTGCATGCCGCTGTCCGCGCCGTCAGTGCGCGCGTCGCCAGGGGCCGGTGATGGCCAGCATGATGCCCGGCTCCTGAATGTTCGCGAACAGGGTGCGCCCGTCCGGGGAGAAGCAGACCCCGGTGAACTCCGAGTACTCGGGCTCCTCGGCGGTTCCGATGTTGAGCTCGTTGCGCGCCAGCGGGTACGTCCGCCCCGACTCCGTGGCGCCGAACAGGTGCTGGATCCCGGAGCCGTCCTCGGCGATGACCAGGCCGCCGTACGGCGACACGGTGATGTTGTCGGGGCCGTCAAAACCGCCGTCCACCGACGGGTCGGCGTTCACCCCGATCAGGACGGTCAGCCGGACCGTACGGCGCTTGGGGTCGTAGAACCACACCTGGCCGTCGTGCGCGGCGCCCGGGCTCTCCTCGCGGGCGTACGAGGAGACGAAGTACGTGCCCCCGTCGGCCCACCACATGCCCTCCAGCTTGCGCGCCCGCGTCACGGCGCCCGCCGCGAACTGCTTGCGCACCGGGACCGTCCGCGCGTCGCGGTCCGCCACCTCCACCCAGTCGACCCCGTAGACGGTCCCGATCTTCGTGGCCCGCGAGAGGTCGTCCACGAACCGGCCCGCACTGTCGAAGCACTTGGCCGCGGCGAGCACACCCGCGTCGGCGGCGAGGGTGCGCAGCTTGCCGCGCCCGTGCCGGAACCCCTGCGGCGGAGTCCAGCGGTAGAGCAGCCCGTTCGGGCCCGAGGCGTCCTCGGTGAGGTACGCGTGACCCTGTCGCGGGTCGATGACGACGGCCTCGTGCGCGTACCGCCCGAAGGCCTTGACCGGCTTCGGCTCACGGTTGGCGCGGCGGTCGTGCGGGTCGACCTCGAAGACGTAGCCGTGGTCCTTCGTCATGCCGTTCTTGCCGGCGAGGTCCTCGGTCTCCTCGCAGGTCAGCCAGGTGCCCCAGGGGGTGGACCCGCCCGCGCAGTTGGTCGACGTACCGGCGACGCCCACCCATTCGGCGACCTCACCGCCGCGCCGGACCTCGACGACCGTGCAGCCGCCGGCCGCGGCCGGGTCGTAGACGAGGCCCTCGGTGAGCGGCACGGGGCGCGCCCAGCCCGCCCGGGGGCCCTTCAGCTCGTGGTTGTTGACGAGGAGGGTGACCCCGCGGTGGCCCTCGAAGGCGGCCGTCCCGTCGTGGTTGGACGGGGTGGTCTCGCCGGAGTCCAGCTTCGTGACGCCGCTGTGCGTGATCACTCGGTACCGGAAGCCGGCCGGCAGGGCCAGGATGCCGGCCGGGTCGGGCCGCAGCGGGCCGTAGCCCGGCTCGCAGGGCCGGCCGTGCTCATCGCGCAGGGTGCTGTCGTCGGCCGCCAGCGCCCCCGGGGCGGTGGCGAGCGCGGCGACCGTCCCGGTGAGCGCGACTCCCGCACCTGCGATGACGGTGCGGGCGGTGAAGTCTCTACGGCTGAGCGGCATCGGGTCTCCAGGGGTGGGGAGGTGGTGCGCCGGTGATGCGGTCGTCGGCGCACACGCTCCCGCCCGCACGTGAACGGCGGCTGAACTACCCAGGAACGCGAGCGGACCCCTTGCCGGAGCGCGGAATGGCCAACTCCGGCGCGAGAACGGCGTGTTGTCGTGCGCTCAGCCCTGCCGGGAGCGCGCCTTGAAGGCCGCCTTGCGGGCCTCCTTCGCGGCCTTCCGGTCGGGGTGCAGCCGGCCCATCGCCTCCAGCACGTACGCCGTCGCCGGGTGTTCCACCCGCCACGCCTGCTCGAAGAAGCCGGAGTGGTGCGCCGTCAGGGACGCGATCAGCAGCGGCAGTTCCTCGGTCTCCCCGTCCGCCGCGAGCTGCGCCGCGATGGTGTCGACCGTCAGCCAGAACACCATCTCCGCGTCCGGCGCCGGTACGTCGCCCACCCCGCGCTCCGCCAGCCAGACCCGGGCGAGGCCGCCCAGCTCGGCGTCGTCGAGCACGGCGCGGACGGCAGGTTCGGCCTCCGGGCCGGCGGTCGCGAGGGCCTGCTGGCAGCGCAGCCGGCGCAGCGGGGCGCCCTCGTCGTCGCCGCGGGCGGCGGCCAGCAGCTCGGCGACGGCGGCGGGCAGTTCCCGGCCGGCCAGCCACTGCTCGATCTCGGCCTGGGCGGCGCTCTCCGGGAACCGGGAGACCGCGTCGAGCAGGGCGTCGGCGCCCTTGCCGGACAGTTCTCCGATGGCGGGGGCCTCGACGCCCGCCTCCAGCATCCGGGCGCGGATCCCGTACAGGCCGAGCGGGGTCAGGCGGACCATGCCGTAGCGGGACACGTCCTCGTCGTCCCCGGCCGGCGCGCCGGAGGGGCCCGCGGTGAGGTCCTCGTCGGAAGCCTCCGCCATCAGGTCCTCGTCGACGGGCCGGAACTCGACGAGGCCGATCGGCTCCAGCTGCCGGAACTGGTCGTCCAGGCGCATCATCGCGTCCGACACCTGTTCGAGCACCTCGTCGGTCGGCTCGCCCATGCCGTCCGGTACGACCATCGACGCGGCGAGCACGGGCAGTGGCACCGCGCTCTCCCCGGCGCCGCCCTCGGCGACGGTGAGCAGGTAGAGGTTGGCGAGCACCCCGTCGAGGAAGTCCGCCTCGCGCTTGGGGTTCCAGTCGAGCCGGCCGAAGTCGACCTCCCCGCCGGTGTCGAGGGCATCGACGAGCTCGTCCAGATCCGGAACCGCGGCGTCCGCGAGTACGGTCTCCAGCGCCGCCAGCCACAGTCCGAGCACCTCGCCGGGCGCGCCGCCGGTCACCAGGGCGAGGTCCTCGCCGGGCGCGGCGCTGCCGTAGGCCGAACCCTCCGCGCCCGCCTCCGCCACCCCCGCATCTTCCGCGGCGTGCTCGGCGTCCTCATCGGGCTCCGTGACGTCGACCAGCCCGGTGTCCACGGCGACCCGCCAGGCCTGGCTCGCGTACACCGCCGCGTCCTCGTCGGCGGGTTCGAGCCCGAGCGCCGCCGCGGCCTCGGGCAGCTGGGCGGCGGCGAGTTCGCCGCCGACCTCGACGCGGGTACCGGGGCCGGCCCAGCGGGCGAGGCGTACGGCGCGGGCGAACAACGGGGCACCGAGGGCCTCGCGGGCCAGTTCCGCATCGGAGTGCAGCCGTACCGGCGGCAGCGTGTGGTGCGGCTCTGCGGACATGGGGCGGTTCTCCTCGCGGGCGCGGTGCGACGGGGGTGCACAGACGGGTCGTTCAGCGGTTTGCTCAGTAGGTCGTTCAGCGGGTCGTTCAGCGGGTTGGTACGGGGTCGAGCAGGGTCATACGGGCCTGAAGCGGCACCGTACGGCGACCCAGAGTAGACGCATTTCGGGCGCCCCTGGCGGGCCAACATCTTTGGTTCATCCCACAGTCACCGGCCGTCTTCCCTGTACCCCTTGACAACTTTGCTGGCCACACAGGAAATTGACGCGCGTAGATCTAACGGGAACCCGAGCAACGCCGGGTTTCCTCTTCTCCCACCCCACACACCGGAGTTCCTGACCATGCGCTCCTCGCATCCCCGTTCCGCCGCCGTCGCGGCCCTCGTCGCCTCCGCGCTGGCCACCGGCCTGCTCGCGGGCTCCGCCGACGCGGCCGAAGGCGCCGTGTCCGCCGATCCGATACGCATCCACGACATCCAGGGCACCACCCGGATATCCCCGCTCGTCGGCAAGCAGGTCGCCGACGTGGAGGGCATCGTGACGGGCGTTCGTGCGTACGGTTCGCGCGGCTTCTGGATGCAGGACCCCGACGCCGACGACAACGACGCCACCAGCGAAGGTGTGTTCGTCTTCACCAACTCGGTCCCGACCGTCGCCGTCGGCGACGCGGTCAAGGTCTCCGGCCTCGTCGGCGAGTACGTCCCCGGTGGCGCGGCCTCCGGCAACCAGTCGGTCACCCAGATCTCGAAGCCGGTCGTGACCGTCGCCTCCTCCGGCAACGCGCTGCCCGAGGCCACCGCGATCAACGAGTACACGGTTCCCGCCGCGTACGCCCCGGCGGGCGACCCGGCCGCCGCGGGCAGCATCAACGGCCTGGCCCTGGAGCCCTCGCGCTACGCGCTGGACTACTACGAGGCCCTTGAGGGCATGAACGTCCGCATCGGCACCTCCCGCGTCGTCGGCGCCACCGACCCGTACGCGGAGCTGTGGGTCACCGTGAAGGGCTGGGAGAACACCGCCAAGCGCGGCGGCACGATCTACGGCTCGTACGAGTCCCAGAACACCGGCCGCCTCCAGATCCAGCAGCTCGCGCCGCTCGCGCAGCAGCCGTTCCCGGTGGCCAACGTCGGCGACAAGCTGACCGGCACCACCGAGGGCCCGCTGGACTTCAACCAGTTCGGCGGCTACACCCTGGTGGCCCGCACCCTCGGCACGGTCAAGGCGGGCACCCTCGCCCCCGAGAAGACCAAGGCGCAGGCGGCCAACGAGCTCGCGGTGGCCACGTACAACGTGGAGAACCTCGACCCGACCGACCCGCAGGAGAAGTTCGACAACCTGGCCAAGGCCGTCGTCGAGAACCTCGCCTCCCCCGACGTCGTCGCCCTGGAGGAGATCCAGGACGACAACGGCGCCAAGAACGACGGCACCGTCTCGGCCGAGCAGACCCTGACGAAGTTCACGGCGGCGATCACGGCCGCGGGCGGCCCCGCCTACCAGTGGCGGACCGTCAACCCGGAGAACAACAAGGACGGCGGCGAGCCCGGCGGCAACATCCGCCAGGTGTTCCTGTTCAACCCGGCGCGGGTCTCCTTCACCGAGCGCGCCCCGGGCGACGCGGCGACGGCGACCGCTGTCGTCAAGGAGCAGGGCAAGGCCGCCCTGACCCACTCCCCCGGCCGGATCGACCCGGCGAACCCGGCGTGGGCGGACAGCCGCAAGCCGCTCGCCGGCGAGTTCGTCTTCCGCGGCAAGACCGTCTTCGTCATCGCCAACCACTTCGGCTCCAAGGGCGGCGACGAGGGCCTGACCTCGGTCCACCAGCCGCCGGTGCGCTCCTCCGAGACCAAGCGGCTGCTCCAGGCTCAGGCCGTGAACGGCTTCGTCAAGGAGCTCCTGGCGGCCGACAAGAACGCGAACGTCATCGCCCTCGGCGACATCAACGACTTCGAGTTCTCGGCGACGGCGAACGCGCTGGCCGACGGCGGGGCGCTGTACCCGGCGATCAAGTCGCTGCCGAAGGCGGAGCGGTACTCGTACGTCTACCAGGGCAACGCGCAGGTGCTGGACCAGATCCTGACCAGCCCGGCGATCAAGACGTTCACGTACGACAGCGTGCACATCAACGCCGAGTTCTCGGCCCAGAACAGCGACCACGACCCGCAGGTGCTGCGCTTCCGCCCGTAACCGGTGCGGATCTGAACGGCAGGGGGCCGGACGCCGTCCCGCCCGGCCCCCTGCGCGATGTCGGGACTTTCGGCCCTGGCGTGACGCTCGACACATCTACCCCAAAACGGGCGGTTCTGGTGTTGAGTATCTGCCACGCCCGATCATGTACCGCCGCACTCCACGGAGGACAAGGTGTTCCCCTCCATCTCCCCCGCCCAGGAAATCGGCCTGGCCGTCCTGCTCGTGGCTGCCCTCGTCTGGGTTCTCGGTCGCGGTCACGTGCCGCGGGACGGCCGCTTCCACCGCGCGGAGCCCGCCGCTCCCTTCGATGGCCTCTCGGCGATCCCGGCGCAGCGCGGCACGGCGGCGCACCCGATGGAATCGGTGCAGCTCACGGAGGCGGAGGAGCAGGCCTTCGCGGGCCTCATCCGCTCCCTCCCCCGGAACTGAACCCCGCAGACCCGCAGACCGGTGCACCCGCGCTCCCGGCGCCCCGCCCCTGGAACGCAAGGCGCCCTCCCACCCCGGCCGGGGCAGGAGGGCGTCGCCGCGTCAGCGGGCCCGTACGGGTCAGTTGTGGCTGTGGAGGACCTCGTTCAGGCCGCCCCAGACCGCGTTGTTCGGGCGGGCCTCGACGGCGCCGGTGACCGAGTTGCGGCGGAAGAGGATGTTGCTGGCGCCGGAGAGCTCCAGGGCCTTGACGATCTGGCCGTCCGGCAGGGTGACGCGGGTGCCCGCGGTCACGTAGAGGCCGGCCTCGACGATGCACTCGTCGCCCAGGGCGATGCCGACGCCCGCCTCGGCGCCGACCAGGGTGCGCTCGCCGATCGAGATGATCTGCTTGCCGCCGCCCGACAGGGTGCCCATGGTGGACGCGCCGCCGCCGATGTCGGAGCCGTCGCCCACGACGACGCCGGCGGAGATGCGGCCCTCGACCATGGAGGTGCCGAGGGTGCCGGCGTTGAAGTTGACGAAGCCCTCGTGCATGACGGTGGTGCCCTCGGCGAGGTGCGCGCCGAGGCGGACGCGGTCCGCGTCGGCGATGCGGACGCCCTTGGGGGCGACGTAGTCCGTCATCCGCGGGAACTTGTCGATCGAGGTGACCTGGAGGTGCAGGCCCTCGGCGCGGGCGTTCAGGCGGACGGTCTCGACCTGGTCGACCGCGACCGGGCCCAGGGAGGTCCAGGCGACGTTGGCCAGCAGGCCGAAGACGCCGTCCAGGTTCTGGCCGTGCGGCTTGACCAGGCGGTGGCTGAGCAGGTGCAGGCGCAGGTACGCGTCGTGCGCGTCCAGCGGCTTGTCCTCCAGGGAGGAGATCACCGTACGGACGGCCACGACCTCGACGCCGCGGACCGCGTCCTGGCGGAGCGCCTTCGCCGCGGCGGCGCCCAGCAGTTCCACGGCCTGCTCGGCGGTGAGGCGCTCGGAGCCGGCCGGGCCGGGCTCGGAGACCAGCTCGGGGGCGGGGAACCAGGTGTCGAGGACGGTGCCGTCGGGGGTGATGGTGGCAAGTCCGGCGGCGACGGCGCCGGTGGTACGCGTAGCAGTCATGCCTGAAACCTAACCGGCGACGGGCTGCGGTCGCGAACCGGTCTCATGTGCCGGTCGTGCCGCGTGTCGGCCCTGCCGCAGCGACACCCACAGCACCGCCGCGCCTGCCCCCGCCGCCAGCACCGCGCACAGCGGCCACAGCAGCCCGGGCGCCGCGGAGTACAGCGCTCCGCCGAGCGGCGCGCCGAGCACCACGCCGCTGACCGAGACACCGGCGTACAGGCTCTGGAACCGCCCGATGGCGTGCTCGGGGGCCTGGTCGGCGACGTACGCGGTCGCGGTGGTCTTGTAGAGGATCTCGCCGAGGCTGAGCAGCACCATCATGGCGACGGCGGCGGCGACGCCGATCCCGGCGAGCAGCGCCGCGTACCCGGCCCCGACGAACAGCAGTCCGACGCCGACGACGCGCAGCGGCGGGCGGTTGCGCAGGGCGCCGGCGGCGGGCAGTTCCAGGACCAGGATGACGGCGCCGTTGAGGGCGAGGATCAGGCCGTAGGCGCGGGTGTCGAGACCGTGGTCGTCGAGGAAGACGGGGAAGGTCGAGTACTGCTGCCGGTAGACGACGTCGACGACGAGGACCGCGCCGAGGAGGACGAGGACGGCGGGGCGGGCCCGCAGTTCGCGCCAGACGCCGCCGCGGTCGTGGCCCTCGCCCGGGGCGGCGGCGCGCCGGGCCGCGCCGCGGGCCGGGACGACGCGGGCGGTCCACAGGGCGAACAGGAGGGTGCCGAGGCCGTCGCCGACGAAGAGCCAGTCGTAGGAGAGGCCGGTGGCGATCAGGCCGCCGAGCGGCGGGCCGAGGGTGAAGCCGCCGTTGGCGACGCAGCGGACGACGGCGAAGGCCTGCCGCCGGGCGCCCTCCGGGACGATCACCGCCACCAGGGCGGAGTTGGCGGAGCGGACGACTCCGAGGGTGTACTGGGCGAGCGGCAGGGCGAGGTAGAGCGCGGTGGTGGGCAGCAGTGGGAGCAGGGTGAGGGCGGCGCCGCCGAGGACGGAGGCGGCGAGCAGCACGCGGCGGTGGCCGTAGCGGTCGCCGTACCAGCCGCCGGTGAAGTTCCCGGCGACCACGCCGATGCCGCCGATGCCGGTGACCAGGCCCGCCTCGGTGACGCCGAGGCCGCGGGGGCCGGTCAGGTACACGAAGACGAAGACGAAGGTGAAGCTGGCGACGGCGTTGACGAACACGCCGGCCGACAGCAGCCAGACCGCTCTCGGTACGTCCTTGAACCCTTGCAACACGCCCGGTCCCCCCGCGCCATCCGCCAGTCAGTTCCTTTTGGGAACGAACTCTGTCAGCATGGCGGTCGAAGGTCAACGACCAATGAGCGGAGCACTCATGGCCCAGCGGACGCAGCTCGGCGACGCGGACTGCGCCATCGCCCAGGCCCTCGACGTGGTGGGCGACTGGTGGACGCTCCTGATCGTGCGCGACGCCGCGCGGGGGCTGCGCCGCTTCGAGGAGTTCCAGCGCGAGCTGGGCATGTCGCGGAAGGTGCTGGCCGAGCGGCTGCGGCTGCTGGTCGAGGCGGGGGTGCTGACGCGGGAGCCGTACCAGGACCGCCCGGTACGGCACGAGTACCGGCTGACCCCGCGCGGGCGGGGGCTGCTGCCGGTACTGGTGGCCCTCCAGGACTGGGGGGACGGCTGGGTGCTGGGAGAGGGAGAGATGACCGCGACGACGGACGAGGCCTCACGCGAGGCGGTACGGGTGCACGCGCTGCGGGGTACCCGGGTGCCGGAGCTGCTGCTGCCGGACCGGTTCGGGGAGCCGCGCGACCCGGTCGCGGACACGGAGTTCACGGTGCTGTACTGCTTCCCCGGCGCGTACGCGCGGGCGGACGCGTATCCGCCCGGGTGGGCGGGGATCCCGGGCGCGAAGGGGTGCACGCTGGAGTCGTGCACGTACCGGGACCAGCTGGCGGAGTTCACGGCGGCGGGGGCGACGGTGCACGGGGTCTCCACGCAGCGGCCCGACGAGCAGCGGGCGTTCGCGGAGGCGGAGAGGCTCCGCTTCCCGCTGCTGTCGGACGCGGAGTTGGCCCTGACGACGGCCCTGCGGCTGCCGACGTTCCGGGCGGCGGGGGTGAGCCGCCTCAAGCGGCTGACGCTGGTGCTGGACCGGGACCGGGTCGTGCGCGAGGTGATCTACCCGATCCGGGACATCGAAGCCAGCGTCACCACGGCCCTCACAGCCGTCCGCACCGCCCGGCCGGCCTAGCCTCCGTCGTCACAGTGTCGCCGGTCGGGCCCGCGGCGCCGGGCGATGCGGGCCGGGCGCGCCACAGTGCCGACAAGGCCCGGGGGCGCGGGGGCGAGCTCCCCGGCGAGGGCGCCGCGCGGGCATCGCCGCAGTGCCGACAGGGCCCGGGGGCGCGGGGCGAGCTCCCCCGGCGAGGGCGCCGCGCGGGCATGGCCGCCGTCGGCGCCGGCGACGGGGTCAGCCCTCCCGCAGGACCCGGGCGAGGACCTCGCGGGCGTACGGCTCGTCGTACGGGGTGTCCGTCAGGAGGACCTGGAGGCAGATGCCGTCCATGACCGCCACCAGGGCCCGCGCCGTCACGGGGTCCGTCCACGGCGCGAGGGCGGTCGCCACCGCCTCGTACCACTCCGCCGCAACCGGCCGCAGCGCCGGCCGCCGCAGCGCGGCGAGGTAGAGCTCGTACTCCAGCTCCACCCGCCCCCGGTCCGCGGCCAGCAGGCCGCCCAGCAGCCGCGCCAGGGAGCCCGCCAGGTCCCCGGCGGGGGTGGGGGCGGCGGGCAGCGTCACCGTGAACGCCTGGTTCGCCTGTCGCAGCGCGGCCACCAGCAGCTCGTCCAGGGTCTTGAAGTGGTACGTCGTCGAGCCCAGCGGGACATCCGCCTCCGCCGCCACGCTCCGGTGGCTCAGCCCCGCGATGCCCTTCGCGCCGACCACCCGGATCGCCGCGTCGATGATCCGCTGCCGCCGCTCCGGGTCGTACCGGCGCCCACCGGCGGCCGGCCCGGCGCCCGCGCCCGCCATCAGTGCGCGCCCCCGAGGTTCAGCAGGACCACCCCGGCGACGACCAGCACCAGCCCCGCGATCTTGGCCGCCGTGGCCGCCTCCCCCATGAAGAGCATGCCGATCGCGGCGATGGCGGCGGTCCCGACCCCCGCCCATATGGCGTACGCGGTACCGACCGACATGGTCTTCAGCGTCTGCGCGAGCAGCGTGAAGGCGATGAGGTAACCGGCCACCGTCACCAGCGACGGCCACAGCTTCGAGAAGCCGTCGCTGTACTTCATGGCGGTGGTACCGGCGACCTCGGCGGCGATGGCCGCGGCGAGAAGTACGTAAGGAGGCATGCGTACAAGAGTACACATCGCTGTGTACGGGCGTACACAGCCACCGGCGTCAGCCGATCGTGAACCAGGCCGAGCGGGCCTTCTTCCACTCCGCGTGCGTGAGGTCCTTCGCCTCGGTCCCGTCCCCGTACAGGTCCGCCGAGCCGCTGTCCGTGATCAGCTGCACCCGCGCGCCCGCGGCCGTCAGGTCCGGCACGTCCACGATGGCCTCCCAGCCGCCCGGGTCGGTCGTCGGCAGGTCCGCCCGCTTGACCGGGGCGTGCCCGGCGACCCCGTCCCACGCGTACAGCGCGTACGGGTCGCTGTTGTCGTCCGCGGCCCAGGATCCGGCGAGGATCAGGTACTGCCCGGCCGCGTTCTTGCGCAGGTCGCGGATGGCGAGCCCGCCGAGGTCCAGCTCGATGCCCGCCCCGAAGGCGGCCTTGGTCCCGCTGGAGAGCACCTTGTCGAAGTTGGTCACCGGCACGATCAGCGCCTTGCCGCCCGCCACCGCCGGCGCGAGCGGGGCCCGGAAGCCCAGGTAGGCCGTGGTCGTCGAGCCGGGCGCGAACTCCAGCCCCTCCACGTTGAACCCGTCGATCTGCTTCGGCGCCTCGCCGTCCGCCGTTCCCGCCGCGAAGCCGTAGCGGTCGCCGTTCGCCCTGTCCCAGGCGACCAGGTCGTCGCGGAGCTTCTTGTACGAACGCCCGTACCCGAGCTGCGTCGCCGGCCCCGATCCGCTCACCGTGGTGGTGAACACCGTGTTCCGGGGCGCCTTGTACTCGCCGTCCTTGTTGTTGCCGAGCGAGCCCGTCCAGTAGACGGTGTCGCCGATCCGGGTTCCGCCCTCGATGTCGACCTCCTTGGCGACCCCGAGCTGCGAACTGAAGTCCCAGGTCTTCACCGGCGCGCCCGAGCCGGACCGGTCGTACAGCCGCAGCACGTTGGACTCGTCGTCCGCGACGACCGCGTACCCGCCGCCCACGTCCACGGCGGCCGACGCGTCCGCGGACCCGGTGAGGTAGCGCGCGTCGGCCGGGTTCTGGACGGCGCCGGACGCCGCGTACGACAGCGTCTTGGTGGCGGTCTTGCCACCGAGCCCGGTCACCTTGACGGTGAGGTTCGTGTAGCCGCGCCCGCGCGCCGTGACGGCCAGGCGGCGCACCGCCCCGGTCCCGGTGACGCTCACGTCCCCGGTCCCGGCGACCGAGGCCTTGCTCGACGCGGACGCGCTGACGGTCAGCGCCGAGACGTCGGCCCCGCTCTGGGCCACGGTCACGTCCACCGTGGGGTCCCCGACCGCGCCCACGGCGCCGGAGAGGTACCCGGCCGACAGCGCGATGGTCGGCGTCCCGTAACTCGCCGCGTGCGCCGGCAGGTTCAACCCGGCGAGCACGAGTCCCGCGATCGCGGCGATCCCCAGCTGCTTCTTCACGATGTCCTCCACGAATCGACCCGGCCCGAGCGGCCGTCGAGAAGATTCGGCCACCGTGGCCAACTCCCGGTGCACGCCGCCCGTCCGCCGGGCGAACAGCAGGAAGGGCCCCCGGCACAGTGCCGGGGGCCCTTCCTGGAGCGGGGTGACTCAGACGTTGAAGCCGAGCGCGCGCAGCTGCTCACGGCCGTCGTCCGTGATCTTGTCCGGGCCCCACGGGGGCATCCAGACCCAGTTGATGCGAAGTTCGTTGACGATGCCGTCCGTCGCCGACTTCGCCTGGTCCTCGATGACGTCGGTCAGCGGGCAGGCCGCCGAGGTCAGCGTCATGTCGAGGGTGGCGATGTTCGCGTCGTCGACGTGGATGCCGTAGATCAGGCCCAGGTTGACGACGTCGATGCCCAGCTCGGGGTCGACCACGTCGTAGAGGGCCTCGCGGACCTCCTCCTCGGTGGCCGGCTTGATGGACGCCTCGGGCGTCGCGTTGTCGGTCATACCGTCTTCCTCTCCGCGCCGCCCAGCACCTGGGCGGTCGCGTCCTTCCACGCCATCCAACTCAGCAGAGCACACTTCACGCGCGCCGGATACTTGGAGACGCCGGCGAACGCGATCGCGTCCTCCAGCACCTCCTCCATCTCCTCGTCCGGCTCGACCTTGCCCTTGGACTGCATCAGCTCCAGGAACACGGCCTGGATCTTCTGCGCCTCGGCCAGCTCCTTGCCGACGAGCAGCTCGTTCAGCACGGACGCGCTGGCCTGGCTGATGGAGCAGCCCTGGCCCTCGTACGAGACGTCGGTGAGCGTCTCGCCGTCGTACTTCACGCGCAGCGTGATCTCATCGCCGCAGGTCGGGTTGACGTGGTGCACCTCGGCGTCGCCGTCGCGCAGGCCACGCCCGTGGGGGTGCTTGTAGTGGTCCAGGATCAGTTCCTGGTACATCGAATCCAGCTTCACAGCGTCCTCGTAGTCCTCGTCGCCCTCGTCAGCCGAAGAAGTTCCGTACGTGCTCCAGCCCGTCGATCAGTGCGTCGACCTCGGCCGGAGAGGAGTACAGGTAGAAAGACGCCCGCGTGGTCGCGGGAATTCCGTACCGCAGGCAGACCGGGCGCGCGCAGTGGTGTCCCACGCGGACCGCGATGCCCTGCTCGTCCAGGACCTGACCGACATCGTGCGGGTGGATGTCACCGAGCGTGAACGAGATCGCGGCGCCGCGGTCCTCGGCCGTGGTCGGGCCGATGATCCGCAGGTCCGGCACCTCCAGGAGGCGCCCCACCGCGTACTCGGTGATCGCGTGCTCGTGCGCGGCGATCTTGTCCATGCCGATCGAGGTGAGGTAGTCCACGGCCGCGCCGAGGCCGACGGCCTGGGCGATCGGGGGCGTACCGGCCTCGAACTTGTGCGGCGCCGGGGCGTAGGTCGAGGAGTGCATCGAGACGGTTTCGATCATCTCGCCGCCGCCCAGGAAGGGCGGCAGGTCCTCAAGCAGCTCCTGGCGGCCCCACAGGACGCCGATGCCGGTCGGGCCGCACATCTTGTGACCGGTGAAGGCCACGAAGTCGGCGCCGAGCGCCTGGACGTCCAGCGGCATGTGCGGGGCGGCCTGCGAGGCGTCGATCAGCACCAGCGCGCCGACCTCCTGCGCCCGCCGGACGATCGCGTCCACGGGGTTGACCGTGCCCATGATGTTGGAGACCAGCGTGAAGGAGACGATCTTCGTCTTCTCCGTGATGACCTCTTCGATGTTGGACAGGTCGAGCCGGCCGTCGTCGGTGAGGCCGAACCACTTCAGCTTCGCGCCGGTGCGCTGCGAGAGCAGCTGCCACGGCACGATGTTGGAGTGGTGCTCCATCTCCGTGATGGCGATCTCGGTCTCGTGGTCGACCCGGTAGGGCTCGTCCGCCCAGCCGAGCATGTTCGCGACCAGGTTGAGCGACTCCGAGGCGTTCTTGGTGAAGATCACCTCGTCGCGGCTCGGCGCGTTGATGAAGGCGGCGACCTTGTCGCGGGCGCCCTCGTACAGCGCCGTGGCCTCCTCCGCGAGCACGTGGACGCCACGGTGCACGTTGGCGTTGTGCCGCTCGTAGTACTCGTTCAGCGCGTCGAGCACCTGGCGCGGCTTCTGCGAGGTCGCCGCGTTGTCCAGGTAAACGATCTTCTTCCCGTCGTGGACCACACGATCCAGAAGGGGGAAGTCCTTGCGGATCGCCTCGATGTCGAGGAGGCCAGGCAGCTGTGTCACGCGGTCGCGCCACCCTTCACGTACTTGTCGTAACCCTCGGCCTCCAGCTGGTCGGCGAGCTCGGCGCCACCGGACTCGGCGATGCGGCCGTTCGCGAACACGTGCACGAAGTCGGGCTTGATGTAGCGCAGGATGCGCGTGTAGTGGGTGATCAGCAGGGTGCCGACCTCACCGGTCTCGCGGACGCGGTTGACGCCCTCGGAGACGATGCGCAGGGCGTCGACGTCCAGACCGGAGTCCGTCTCGTCGAGGATCGCGATCTTCGGCTTGAGGAGCTCCAGCTGGAGGATCTCGTGGCGCTTCTTCTCGCCGCCGGAGAAGCCCTCGTTGACGTTGCGCTCGGCGAAGGCCGGGTCCATGTGGAGCTGCTCCATCGCGGACTTGACCTCCTTCACCCAGGTGCGCAGCTTCGGCGCCTCGCCGCGGATGGCGGTGGCCGACGTGCGCAGGAAGTTGGAGACCGAGACGCCGGGGACCTCGACCGGGTACTGCATGGCGAGGAAGACGCCGGCGCGGGCGCGCTCGTCGACGGACATCTCCAGGACGTTCTCGCCGTCGAGGGTCACGGTGCCACCGGTGATGGTGTACTTCGGGTGACCGGCGAGGGAGTAGGCCAGGGTGGACTTGCCGGAGCCGTTCGGACCCATGATGGCGTGCGTCTCACCCTGCTTGACGGTGAGGTCGACGCCCTTGAGGATCTCGCGGGCGCCGGTCGCCGAGTCGCCGGTCTCGACGGAGACGTGCAGGTCGTGGATTTCAAGCGTTGCCATGGATACCTCAGGACTCCTGGGTGAGGGAGACGAGCACGTCGTCCCCTTCGATCTTTACGGGGTATACGGGTACGGGGCGCGTCGCGGGCAGGCCCGAGGGCTTGCCGGTGCGCAGGTCGAAGGCCGACCCGTGCAGCCAGCACTCGATCATGCAGTCCTCGACCTCGCCCTCCGAGAGCGAGACGTTCGCGTGCGAGCAGATGTCGTTGATCGCGAACACCTCCCCCTCGGTGGAGACGATGGACACCGGCGTGCCGTCGAGCTCCACCCGCTTGGGTGTGCCCTCCTCCAGCTCGCTCAGCGCACAGGCCTTGACGTAGGTCATCAGACGGACGCCTGCAGCTCGGTCTCGATCTTCGCGAGCAGCCGCTCCTCGATGTCCGCGACACCGATCTGCTGCACGAGCTCCGCGAAGAAGCCGCGCACGACGAGGCGGCGCGCCTCTTCGGCCGGGATGCCGCGGGCCTGGAGGTAGAAGAGCTGCTCGTCGTCGAAGCGGCCGGTGGCGGAGGCGTGGCCGGCGCCGACGATCTCGCCGGTCTCGATCTCCAGGTTCGGCACCGAGTCGACCCGCGCGCCGTCCGTGAGGACGAGGTTGCGGTTCATCTCGTAGGTGTCGGTGCCCTCGGCGCTCTTCTCGATGAGCACGTCACCGATCCAGACCGCGTGGGCGCCCTCGCCCTGGAGCGCGCCCTTGTAGACCACGTTCGACGTGCAGTGCGGGGCGTCGTGCGTGACGAGGAGGCGGTGCTCCTGGTGCTGGCCGGCGTCCGTGAAGTACAGGCCGAAGAGCTCGGCCTGGCCGCCGGGGCCCGCGTAGCTGATCCGCGGGTGCAGGCGGACGACGTCGCCGCCGAAGGTGACGACGACCGACTTGAACGAGGCGTCCCGGCCGATCAGCGTGTTGTGCTGGGAGCAGTGGACGGCGGTGTCGTCCCAGTCCTGCACGGACACGACGGTGAGCTTGGCGCCGTCGCCGACCAGGAACTCCACGTTGGCGGCGCGGACGCCGTCACCGGTGTGGTCGATGACGATGACGGCCTCGGCGAAGGCCTGCACGTCGAAGACGGTGTGGCCGAAGGTCGTGCCTCCCTCGCCGTGCAGCGAGACGCGCACCGGCTCGGTCAGGACGGCCTCCTTGGGCACGGTGACGACCGTGGCCTTGGCGAAGGACGTGAACGCCTGGGCGGCGACCCGGTCCACCGGGGTGCCGGCCTTGCCGATGCGGGCGTCGTCGCGCTCGACGGACTCGATCGTGACGCCCTCCGGCGCGTCGATCTGGGCCTTCATGCTGCCGTCGGCGACCGCGGTGCCGTCGTGCAGACCACGCAGGCGGGCGAGCGGGGTGAACCGCCACTCCTCCTCGCGGCCGTGCGGCACGGGGAAGTCCGCCACGTCGAAGGACGGCGGCGCGCTCATCCGGGTGGCGACGGTGGACTCTGCGGCCACCGCGATCGAGCCGGCGGTGGTCGAACCCACCGGAATGTTCTGAGCCTCAGCCATGGCTGTCGTGTTGCTCGCTCTCTTAAAAAGAACTGCCTGCGTCAAAGAATGTTGCGAAGTCCGGACGGCCGGTCGGGACTAACCGACCGAGCCCTCCATCTGCAGCTCGATCAGCCGGTTCAGCTCCAGGGCGTACTCCATGGGCAGCTCGCGCGCGATGGGCTCGACGAACCCGCGCACGATCATGGCCATGGCCTCGAACTCGGTCATGCCGCGGCTCATCAGGTAGAAGAGCTGGTCGTCCGAGACCTTGGAGACGGTCGCCTCGTGGCCCATGGACACGTCGTCCTCGCGGACGTCCACGTAGGGGTACGTGTCCGAGCGGGAGATGGTGTCGACCAGGAGCGCGTCACACAGCACGTTGGACTTGGAGCCGTGCGCGCCCTCGCCGATCTCGACCAGGCCTCGGTACGAGGTGCGGCCGCCGCCTCGCGCCACCGACTTGGAGACGATGTTCGAGGAGGTGTTCGGCGCCATGTGGACCATCTTGGAGCCGGCGTCCTGGTGCTGGCCCTCGCCCGCGAAGGCGATGGACAGGGTCTCGCCCTTGGCGTGCTCGCCCATCAGGTAGACGGCCGGGTACTTCATGGTGACCTTGGAACCGATGTTGCCGTCGACCCACTCCATGGTCGCGCCCTCGTACGCCACGGCGCGCTTGGTGACCAGGTTGTAGACGTTGTTCGACCAGTTCTGGATCGTCGTGTAGCGGCAGCGGCCGCCCTTCTTCACGATGATCTCGACCACGGCGCTGTGCAGCGAGTCCGAGGAGTAGATCGGGGCGGTGCAGCCCTCGACGTAGTGGACGTACGCGTCCTCGTCGACGATGATCAGCGTCCGCTCGAACTGGCCCATGTTCTCCGTGTTGATGCGGAAGTAGGCCTGGAGCGGGATGTCGACCTTGACGCCCTTGGGGACGTAGATGAACGAGCCGCCCGACCACACGGCGGTGTTCAGCGACGCGAACTTGTTGTCGCCGACCGGGATGACCGTGCCGAAGTACTCCTGGAAGAGCTCCGGGTGCTCCTTCAGCGCGGTGTCCGTGTCGAGGAAGATGACGCCCTGCTCCTCCAGGTCCTCGCGGATCTGGTGGTAGACGACCTCGGACTCGTACTGGGCCGCGACACCGGCGACGAGGCGCTGCTTCTCCGCCTCGGGGATGCCGAGCTTGTCGTACGTGTTCTTGATGTCCTCGGGCAGGTCCTCCCAGGAAGCGGCCTGCTTCTCGGTGGAGCGCACGAAGTACTTGATGTTGTCGAAGTCGATGCCGGAGAGGTCGGAGCCCCAGGTCGGCATGGGCTTCTTGGCGAAGAGCTTCAGGCCCTTGAGGCGGAGCTTCAGCATCCACTCGGGCTCGTTCTTCTTCGCCGAAATGTCCCGGACTACGTCCTCCGACAGGCCACGCTTCGCAGCGGCGCCGGCCGCGTCGGAGTCGGCCCAGCCGTATTCGTAGGTGCCCAGGCCATCGAGCTCAGGGTGAGCAGTCTCCGTGGTCATGCGGGGTTCCTCCCGGCCGTACTTGCAGATGCTGATGTGTCGGTCTGTGTGGCGCCAGCGCCTCGCGGAATGAACGTCGTGCACACTCCGTCGCCGTGGGCGATGGTGGCGAGGCGCTGCACATGCGTCCCGAGCAGGCGGGAGAAGACCTCGGTCTCCGCCTCGCAGAGCTGCGGGAACTGCTCGGCGACGTGTGCGACCGGGCAGTGGTGCTGGCAGAGCTGTTCTCCGCTGTGCGGACCGGGAGCGCTCTTCGCCGTAGCAGCGTACCCGTCCGCGGTCAACGCCTTGGCAAGGGCCTCGGCGCGCTCCGCGGGGGGCGCCGCTTCGAGGCTCTCCCGGTAGGTCTCGGCCTGCGCGTCCATCCGCGCCCTGGCGAAGGCGGCCACTGCGGCCTCGCCCCGCTCCCCGCCGCCGGCGCTCTGCGCGATCCAGCGCATGGCGTCCGCCGCGAGCGAGTCGTAGGACTGGTCGAACGCGTCGCGGCCGCAGTCGGTCAGCGCGAAGACCTTGGCGGGCCGACCCCGGGTACGCGCGCCGTAGACGCGCTGCTCACGGGCTTCGACCACGTCGTCGGCGACGAGCGTGTCGAGGTGGCGGCGGACGGCGGCCTGGGTGAGGCCGAGACGCGCGGCGAGGTCGGCGACGGTGGACGGCCCGTGGTCCAGGATGGAGCGCGCCACCCGGTTGCGGGTGGACCGCTCCCCGGTAGCGAGTTCCCCCTGGGGGGTCTCGATCATCCGTTCGCCGTATTTCACAACGCCATTGTTGCGTAATTAGTCGAGTGCCGACAAGCCGTGACCGACGCCACTCCTGGTGGCATCCATCACTAAGGGTTACCTAATTTATCCACGCAGAGTTAAACGGCGGCCAGCATTCCGCGCTTGCTCCGGCCCTCGAATACTCCGCGAAATGCCTCCCACCAGCAATCCCCCGGCCGCCGGGGGCCTGACCGGCATGAACATCACCTTCGGAAAATGTCACGGAAACCGACCGGCTCCACCAGGGCCATCCGACGGAAAAGAGGCTCGGCACCCGGGATCCAGGCCCTCTTCCGGCTCTCCGTAGACTCACCCGCATGAGCAACGACCCCGCCGTGGAGATCCGCGGACTGGTGAAGCGGTACGGCCCCAAAACCGCGGTGGACGGCCTGGACCTCACCGTCCGCACCGCATCGGTCACCGCGGTCCTCGGCCCCAACGGCGCGGGCAAGACCACCACCGTCGAAACGTGCGAGGGCTACCACCGCCCCGACGCCGGCACCGTCCGCGTCCTCGGCCTCGACCCCGTCGCCCAGGCCGAGGACCTGCGCCCGCGGATCGGCGTGATGCTCCAGTCCGGCGGGGTCTACTCCGGCGCCCGCGCCGTCGAGATGCTCCGCCACATGGCCAAGCTGTACGCCAACCCGCTCGACGTGGACACCCTGGTGGAACGCCTCGGACTCGGCAGCTGCGGCCGCACCGTCTACCGCAGGCTCTCCGGCGGGCAGCAGCAGCGCCTGGCCCTCGCCATGGCCGTCGTCGGCCGCCCCGAGCTGGTCTTCCTGGACGAGCCGACCGCCGGCCTCGACCCGCAGGCCCGCCGCGGCACCTGGGAGCTCGTACGGGAGCTGCGCGCCGACGGGGTGTCCGTCGTCCTCACCACCCACCACATGGACGAGGCCGAGCAGCTCGCCGACGAGGTCGCGATCATCGACACCGGCCGGGTCATCGCCCACGGCACCCCCGAGCAGCTCTGCCGGGGCGGCGCCGAGAACACCCTGCGCTTCACCGGCCGCCCCTCGCTCGACCTCGCCTCGCTGCTGAAGGCCCTGCCCGACGGCACCGAGGCGGCCGAGCTCACCGCCGGCGTCTACCGGGTCACCGGCGACGTGCACCCGCAGCTGCTGGCCACCGTCGCCTCCTGGTGCGCCCAGCACGGGGTGATGCCGGACAGCCTCGCGGTGGAACGGCACACCCTCGAAGACGTCTTCCTCGAACTCACCGGTAAGGAGCTGCGCGCATGAGCGCCGGTACGTTCACCCCCGCCGCGGGGGCCGCGCCCGTGTCCCGCATGATCCTCGCGCAGACGGCTCTGGAAACCCGGATGCTGCTGCGCAACGGGGAGCAGCTGCTGCTCACCGTGATCATCCCGGCGCTGCTGCTGGTGCTGTTCTCCACCGTCGACATCATCACCGTGCCCGTGCGCGAGGGGAGCGCCGCGCAGGAGCCCGTGGACTTCCTCGCCCCCGGCGTCCTCGCCCTCGCCGTGATGTCCACCGCCTTCACCGGCCAGGCCATCGCCACCGGCTTCGACCGGCGCTACGGGGTGCTCAAGCGGCTCGGCGCCTCCCCGCTGCCGCGCTGGGCACTGATGTCCGCCAAGACCCTGTCGGTGCTGGTCACCGAGGTGCTGCAGATCGCGCTGCTGACGGTGATCGCCCTCGCGCTGGGCTGGTCCCCGCAGGGGAACCCGCTGTCGGTCGCCATGCTGATCCTGCTCGGGACCGCCGCCTTCTCCGGGCTCGGGCTGCTGATGGCGGGCACCCTCAAGGCCGAGGCCACCCTGGCCGCCGCCAACCTGGTCTTCCTGCTGCTGCTGGTGGGCGGCGGGGTGATCGTGCCGCTGGACAAGTTCCCCGCGGCGGTGCAGTCCGTACTGGGGCTGCTGCCCATCTCGGCGCTGTCCGACGGGCTGCGCGAGGTGCTCCAGCAGGGGGCTTCGCTGCCGTGGGGCGACGTGGCCGTGCTGGCCGGCTGGGCCGTACTCGGCCTGGGCGCCGCGGCGCGGTTCTTCCGCTGGGAGTGAATCCCTTCCGCTGGGGTCCGCCTTCCCGCGACTATGGACGCCTCCACCTCTGAGGTGGACGACCACGAAGCCGGGGGGCGGGTATGGCGCAGCGGGAAGCCGTTCTACGGCTGGACGGACAGTGGGCACACATCCGCTCGGGCGCGGCGCACACCGAACCCGGTGAGCGCGACCGGCTGCTCGGAGAGCTGATCACCGCCCTGCGGTCGCTGCCCGAGGACCCCGAGTGCGTGGCGCGGCTGGGGCTGCGGCTCGCCGACCAGGCCGCGCTGCGCTTCGCCGCCGGGGACCGCGGCGGCGCCCTCGCCACGATCGAGGAGGCGCTGCGCAGCTCCGAGCGCGCGGCCCCGTACTCCCCGGAGTTCGCCCGCTGGTACGCGCGGGGTCTGATCAACCAGGGCGTCTGGCTGGCCTGGCCCCTCAGCGACGCGGACCGGCTGCCCCGGCACCCGCTGGGCCGGGCCTCCGAGGAGGGGCCGAGCGCCATGGAGCGGGCGGCCGGCGAGCGCGCCCGGGACGTGACCCGCGCGGCCGTGGCCCTCTGGCAGTCCCTGGACCAGCACGACCCGGTCAACCGGCGGGGCCTCGCGCAGGCCAAGGTCTTCCTCGGCGACCGGCTGGCGGAGCTGGGCCTCGCGACCGACGCGGTGGCCTGGGCGGTGGACGCGGAGGCCGATTTCCGCTCGCTGCTGCTCACGCACCCCGGCTCCGAGGAGTCCCCGGAGGCGGAGGACGCCCTCGACCACATCGGGCGGCAGCTGGAGCTGCGGCTGCGCTACCTCGACTTCGACGCGCTGGTCAGACTGCGCTCCGAGGGGCTGCTGCCCGAACGGCTGCTGCCGCAGGCCGTGGTGGGTGCCCGGATCCGCGGGGTGCCCGAGCCGGAGATCGCCGGGCGGCTGCGCCTGGGCGCCGACCAGGTGGCCACGATGCTGGAGGTCACCTCCTGGCTCGCGGTGTGGCGGGTCGACGTACGGGGTCCCGACGGGCTGTGGAACACGCTGGAGCATCCCTGGCACAGCGCGGCGGAGGTGCGGGGCGGCTCGGCGCGGGAGGTGGCGGGCGAACTGCTGAAGGGGTTCGCGGCCTCCCCGGACCACCCCGGCGAGGGCGGCCACTGGCGGCTCGGCATCTGGTGGCAGCAGGAGGGCGACCCGGCGGGCGCCGTGTTCCGGCGGGTCATCGGCCCCGACGCCGACCCCGGAAGCGACCCCGGCACCGGCCGCGACGCTCCCGCGCCGACCCCCTCGTGAAACTTTGCACAAGGCGCCGATTACGATGGGCGCCGTGTTGAACCCCCTCGCATACATCGCCAGCCGCTGGACCCCGTCACCCCGGATCGTCCAGCGGGCCGCGTTCGCCGCGCTCCTGATGAGCGTGGCCATCGTCGTCACCGGCGGTGCGGTGCGGCTGACCGGATCCGGTCTCGGCTGCGACACCTGGCCCAAGTGCACTGACGACAGCCTGATCGTGACCCAGGAGCAGGGCTTCCACGGGGCCGTCGAGTTCACCAACCGGATGCTGACGTACGTACTGTGCGCGGCCGTCGGCTGGGGCATCGTCGCGGCCCGCTCGGCCAAGCCCTGGCGCCGTTCGCTGACCCGGCTCGGCTGGACCCAGTTCTTCCTCGTGATGGGCAACGCCGTCCTCGGGGGCATCACCGTCCTGACGGGGCTCAACCCGTACAGCGTGGCCGGGCACTTCCTGCTCGCCACCTCGCTGATCGCCGTCACCACCATCACCTGGCAGCGCACCCGCGAGGGCGACGACGCCCCCCGGCCGCGCGTGCCCGGTCCGGTACGCAAGCTTTCCTGGGCGCTGATCGTCACCACCGTGGTCCTGATCGCGGCGGGCACGGTGGTCACCGGTTCCGGTCCGCACGCCGGCGACCGCAGCGAGATCAAGCGGATGCCCTTCGACTGGTCGGCCACCGCCCATGTGCACGCCGTCTCCGCCTGGCTGGTGTGCGCGCTCGCCGTGGCGATGTGGCTGGTGCTGCGCGTGGTGGACGCCCCGGTCGACACCCGGGCGCGCGCCCGTGACCTGCTGGTCGTCCTGCTCGCCCAGGGCGCCATCGGCTACGTCCAGTACTTCACCCAGGTGCCCGAGGCGCTGGTCGCGGCCCACATGCTCGGCTCCTGCCTGGTGTGGATCGCCGTCCTCCGGGTCGCGCTGAGCCTGCGCGAGCGGACCGCGGACCCGCTGGCGGCCCCCGCCCCGGCGCTCGACGACGCGAAGCTCTCCACGGTCTGACCGGCGCGCAGGGAGCGGACGGCGCGGACGCGGGCGGGCCCGCGAGGGGCCGGCCCGCTCAGTCGCGCTCGTCCAGCCGGTAGACCCGGCGGGCGTTGCCTGCCGCGAGCATCGCCGCCACCCGGTCGGCGTCCCGCCAGGACCAGGCCCCGTCGCCGACCCAGCCGCCCAGCACCCGGCTCAGCGCCTCCCGGAACACCAGGGCGCCGACCGCGTGCAGTTCCGGCAGCCGCCGCCCGCCGCTGGAGAACAGCAGCTTCCCGAAGGGCGCGAGCTCCAGCAGCTCGGCCAGTACCCCCGCCGCCCGCGCCCCGGTGTGCGCGAGGGCCACGCCGAGATCGGCGTACACGTGCGGGAAGCCGGCCGCGAGCCGCGCGCTCTGGCGGTGGTACGGGTGGCCGCCGAGCAGTACCAGCCGCGTGCCCAGGCCCGCGGTGGCCCGTACGAACTCCGTCAGCCGCACCGGACCGCCCGGCTCCGGCCGCGCCCCCGGCCCCGGCCGCCCCGCGCCGGTGTGCAACTGGAGCGGCAGCCCCGAAGCCACCGCGCTCCACAGCAGGTGCCTCAGGAGTACGGGGTCCCGTACCGCCCCGCCCTTGACCCGCCCGGCCAGCCACCGCCCGGCGGCCCCGCGCACCTCGCCGGGACCGGGCGGTTCGGGCGCGAGGGCGGCGGAGTACCCCGCGTCGGCGCCACAGGTGAAGGCGACGGCCCCCGCCGCGGCGTGGTGGACGGCCCCGGAGAGGTTGGCCAGGAACGCGCCGACCGTCCCGGAGGTGTCCGCGATCTGCTCGGCCAGCAACTCCAGCCGTACGAGTTCATGCGCCTCGGCGTTCCCGGCGCGGGCCAGTTCCTCGGGCTCCGTGAGGTCCCCCGGTTCCCCGGTGTCGACCAGGAAGGTGCCGATCCCGGAGCCGCGCAGCAGCAGCCGCCCGGATTCGATCACGCCGAGCTCGCGCCGCCGGGCCAGATAGCGGGCGGGCTCGCAGTGGGGCTCCAGCCCCAGCAGCGGCGGGCACCAGCGGCGCACGGCGAAGCCGGTCTGGGTGTCGAAGAAGGTGGTCCCGGCGGCGGGCGGGCCGGCCGAGGGGATCAGCTGGGCCTCGAAGGTGCCGAGTCCCAGCTCCGTACGGAGCACTCCGTGGCAGTACTGGTCCACCAGGGACGGCGTTTCGATCATCCGGGCATCCCGTTGCGGACGTGAGGAAGGGGCTTCCACACGTCCTAACGAGAAAGCGGGGTGTGAGGTGTTGCTCGTGCTGTTGACCGAGGATCAGGCGGCCCGGTTCGCGGGCCCGCCCAGCTGGATGCCCGCCATCCGGGTCCACTCGTACGGGCCGGTCTCCACCTTCGCGGCGAACTCGCCGTCGAACTCCTCGTGGAGGGTCAGCCCGGCCTTCTCCGCGGCCAGCCGGGCGGTCTCGTACGCCGGGGCGACCAGGTCGCCCCAGGCGCCGTCCGTCCCGACGAGCACGATGCGGGTGCCGGCCTGGCCGATGTGCGCGAGGTGGCCCTCGGCGCCGCCGTGCTCCTTGGCGAACGCGCCGATCTGCTTGGCCAGCCTCGCGGCCTTGCGGTCCTGCTTCTTCGCCGCGGCGCCTGCGGTGCCCTCGGTGCCTGCGGTGTCTGCCGTGGTGTCTGCCATGTACGGCATGCTACCGGCGAGTAATCAGCGGAGGAAGGGATCCACGGCGACGGCGACGAAGAGGAGCGACACATAGGTGATCGACCAGTGGAACAGCCGCATCTCCTTGAGCTTCGCGCCCGTCACCCCGGACTTGGCCCGCGCGTTCAGCGCGTGCGCCTCCCACAGCCACCAGCCGCCCGACACCAGCGCGACCGCCGTGTAGAACCAGCCGGTGTACCCCAGCGGGGTCAGCAGCAGCGAGACCGCCACCATCACCCAGCTGTAGATGACGATCTGACGCGCCACGGCCCGGTTGCCGGCCACCACGGGCAGCATCGGCACGCCGACGCGCGCGTAGTCGTCCTTGACCTTCATCGAGAGCGGCCAGTAGTGCGGCGGCGTCCAGAAGAAGATGACGAGGAAGAGGATGACGGCGGCCCAGGAGACCTCGTTCTTCACCGACGACCAGCCGATGAGCACCGGCATGCAGCCCGCGATGCCGCCCCAGACGATGTTCTGGGCGGTGCGCCGCTTCAGGAGCATCGTGTAGACCACGACGTAGAAGAGGAGCGCGCCGAGCGACAGGGCGGCCGACAGCCAGTTGACGAGCAGGCCGAAGAACAGCGTGGAGACCACACCGAGGGCGATGCCGAAGACCAGGCACTCCCGGGGGCTCACCATGCCGGTCACCAGCGGCCGCTGCGCGGTCCGGTCCATCAGCGCGTCGATGTCGCGGTCGATGTACATGTTCAGCGCGTTGGCGCCGCCCGCGGACAGATAGCCGCCGAAGCAGGTCACGAGTACCAGCCACAGCGACGGCACCCCCTGCTCGGCGAGGAACATCACCGGCACTGTGGTGATCAGCAGAAGTTCAATGATCCGCGGCTTGGTCAAAGCCACGAAAGCCATGAACCGGGCCCCGAACGGCCGGTGACCGGGGCTCGTCCCGAGTACCCCCGCTGGACGGGATTCGACGGCCGTCACGCACACCCCTGAGAGAGAATCCAGCAAGCTCCGACACGGACCCCCTCCAAAATGAAGGCCCGGTAAAGGCTTGCGCGTACCACGCCACTCTAGACGTTGCGCTTACGTCGCCCCGCGCGGGGGTCGCCTCGTGTTGGGCCGATCGGATACCGCACGTGGGGGGCGTCAGGTGAGAGGGGTAAGCCCCGTATGAGCACTGGCCGCCGACCTGATGAAGCAGGGCTCAATCTCGAATAGCCGCACACCTTTGCGGGGGTAGGCTCGGAATCGCGCCGGTGCACCGTTCGTCACCGGGAAACGACATGTGGAGAGGAGCCCTGACTCACGGTGAGCACCAAGCCGACGACCACAGAGCTCAAGTGGACCGAACTGGACCAGCGTGCCGTCGACACGGCCCGCGTCCTTGCCGCGGACGCGGTCCAGAAGGTCGGAAACGGCCACCCGGGCACGGCGATGAGCCTGGCCCCCGCCGCGTACACCCTGTTCCAGAAGGTCATGCGGCACGACCCGGCCGACCCCGAATGGGTCGGCCGTGACCGCTTCGTGCTCTCCGCGGGGCACTCGTCCCTCACGCTGTACACGCAGCTCTACCTGGCCGGCTTCGGCCTGGAGCTCGACGACCTGAAGGCCTTCCGCACCTGGGGTTCCAAGACCCCCGGCCACCCGGAGTACGGCCACACGACCGGCGTCGAGACCACCACCGGCCCGCTGGGCCAGGGTGTCGCCAACGCGGTGGGCATGGCCATGGCCGCCCGCTACGAGCGCGGTCTCTTCGACCCGGAGGCCGCCCCGGGCGCCTCCCCGTTCGACCACATGATCTACGCGATCGCGGGCGACGGCTGCCTCCAGGAGGGCATCTCCTCCGAGGCGTCCTCGCTGGCCGGCCACCAGAAGCTCGGCAACCTGGTGCTGCTGTGGGACGACAACCACATCTCCATCGAGGGTGACACGGAGACGGCCGTCTCCGAGGACACCATGAAGCGCTACGAGGCGTACGGCTGGCACGTCCAGCGCGTCGAGCAGCAGCCGAACGGCGACCTCGACCCGAAGGCGCTGTTCGCCGCCCTCCAGGCCGCGAAGGCCGAGACGGAGCGCCCCTCCTTCATCGCGATGCGCTCGATCATCGCCTGGCCGGCCCCGCACGCCCAGAACACCGAGGCCGCGCACGGCTCGGCACTGGGTGACGACGAGGTCGCCGCCACCAAGCGCGTGCTCGGCTTCGACCCGGAGAAGACCTTCGAGGTCTCCGACGAGGTCATCGCGCACACCCGCGAGGTGCTGGACCGCGGCCGCGAGGCCAAGGCCGCCTGGGACAAGGAGTTCTCCGCCTGGCGCACCGCCAACCCGGAGCGCGCCGCCGAGTTCGACCGCATCAACGCCAACGAGCTGCCCGCGGGCTGGGAGGACAAGCTCCCCGCCTTCGAGACCGGCAAGGGCGTCGCCACCCGCGCGGCCTCCGGCAAGGTGCTCGAAGCGCTCGGCCCGGTCATCCCGGAGCTGTGGGGCGGCTCGGCCGACCTGGCCGGCTCCAACAACACCACCATCGACAAGAACTCCTCGTTCCTGCCGAAGGACAACCCGCTGCCGGAGGCCGACCCGTACGGCCGTACCGTCCACTTCGGCATCCGCGAGCACTCCATGGCCGCGTCCATGAACGGCATCGCGCTGCACGGCCACACCCGCATCTACGGCGGCACCTTCCTGGTGTTCTCCGACTACATGCGCAACGCCGTCCGCCTGTCCGCGCTGATGCACGTGCCGGTCACCTACGTGTGGACGCACGACTCCATCGGCCTCGGCGAGGACGGCCCGACCCACCAGCCGATCGAGCACCTCGCCTCGCTGCGCGCCATCCCGGGCCTGAACGTGGTCCGCCCGGCCGACGCGAACGAGACCGTCATCGCCTGGCGCGAGGTCCTGCGCCGCCACACCAAGGTGTTCGGCAAGGGTGCCCCGCACGGTCTGGCGCTGACCCGCCAGGGCGTGCCGACCTACGACCGCAACGAGGACGCGGCCAAGGGCGGCTACGTGCTCTTCGAGGCCACGGGCCCCGAGGGCGAGGCCGCCGACGCCCAGGTCGTCCTCATCGGCACCGGCTCCGAGGTCCAGCTGGCCGTCGCCGCGCGCGAGGCCCTGCAGGCCGAGGGCATCCCGGCGCGCGTCGTCTCGATGCCGTGCGTGGAGTGGTTCGAGGAGCAGGACCAGGACTACAAGGACAGCGTCCTGCCCCCGTCCGTCAAGGCGCGCGTCGCGGTCGAGGCCGGCATCGGCCTGACCTGGCACCGCTACGTGGGCGACGCGGGCCGGATCGTCTCGCTGGAGCACTTCGGCGCCTCCGCCGACGCCAAGGTGCTGTTCCGCGAGTTCGGTTTCACCCCCGAGGCCGTGACCGCCGCCGCCAAGGCCTCCCTCGCCGCCGCCGCGCGCTGACGCCGGTACAGAACCAACGTAGGAGATGTAATCCCATGACAGACGCACTCAAGCGCCTCTCCGACGAGGGCGTGGCGATCTGGCTGGACGACCTGTCCCGCAAGCGCATCACGTCCGGCAACCTGGCCGAGCTCATCGACCAGTCGCACGTGGTCGGTGTCACCACCAACCCGTCGATCTTCCAGAAGGCGATCAGCAGCGGCGACGGCTACGAGCAGCAGCTCGCCGACCTCGCCGCCCGCAAGGTCACCGTCGACGAGGCCATCCGCATGATCACGACGGCGGACGTCCGCGACGCCGCCGACATCCTGCGCCCGGTCTTCGACCGCACGGACGGCCAGGACGGCCGCGTGTCGATCGAGGTCGACCCCCGGCTGGCCCACGAGACCACGGCGACCATCGCCGAGGCCAAGCAGCTCGCCTGGCTGGTGGACCGCCCCAACACGCTGATCAAGATCCCGGCGACCAAGGCCGGCCTGCCGGCGATCACCGAGGTCATCGGCAAGGGCATCAGCGTCAACGTCACGCTGATCTTCTCGCTGGAGCGCTACCGCGCGGTCATGGACGCGTACCTGTCGGGTCTGAAGAAGGCCAAGGCCGCCGGCCTGGACCTCTCCCTGATCCATTCGGTCGCCTCCTTCTTCGTGTCCCGCGTGGACTCGGAGATCGACAAGCGCCTGGACGCCGTCGGCACCGACGAGGCGAAGGCCCTGAAGGGCAAGGCGGCCCTCGCCAACGCCCGTCTGGCCTACGAGGCCTACGAAGAGGTCTTCTCCTCCGACCGGTGGAACGCCCTGGAGCGGCTCGGCGCCAACAAGCAGCGCCCGCTGTGGGCCTCGACCGGCGTCAAGGACCCGGCGTACAAGGACACCCTGTACGTGGTGGACCTGGTCGCCCCGAACACGGTGAACACCATGCCGGAGGCCACGCTGGAGGCCACCGCCGACCACGGCCAGGTCACCGGTGACACCGTCCGCGGCACCTACGCGCAGGCGCGCGCCGAGCTCGACGCGATCGCCAAGCTGGGCGTCTCGTACGACGATGTGGTCCAGCTGCTCGAAGACGAGGGCGTCGAGAAGTTCGAGGCGTCCTGGAACGACCTGCTGAAGTCGACCGAGGCGGAGCTCGCGCGCCTCGCCCCCACGGAGGCCTGAACACTTTGTCTGTAAACGGAGCGAACCCGCTTCGTGACGCACAGGACCGGCGGCTCCCGCGTATCGCGGGGCCGTCCGGCCTGGTCATTTTCGGCGTTACGGGTGACCTGTCGCGCAAGAAGCTGATGCCTGCCGTCTACGACCTGGCCAACCGCGGCCTCCTCCCGCCGGGTTTCTCGCTGATCGGGTTCGCCCGGCGCGAGTGGCAGGACGAGGACTTCGCCAAGGTGGTCCACGACGCGGTCAAGGAGCACTCGCGCACGCCCTTCCGTGAGGAGGTCTGGCAGCAGCTGGTGCAGGGCTGCCGCTTCGTCCAGGGCGACTTCGACGACGACGAGGCCTTCGAGACCCTGAAGGCGACGATCGAGGAACTCGACAAGGCGCAGGGAACGGGCGGCAACTTCGCCTTCTACCTGTCCGTCCCGCCGAAGTTCTTCCCGAAGGTGGTCCAGCAGCTCAAGGACCACGGTCTGGCGCAGAAGGAAGGCTCCTGGCGGCGCGCCGTCATCGAGAAGCCCTTCGGCCACGACCTGAAGAGCGCCGAGGAACTCAACAAGGTCGTCCACGAGGTCTTCCCCCGGGACGAGGTCTTCCGGATCGACCACTACCTCGGCAAGGAGACCGTCCAGAACATCCTGGCGCTCCGCTTCGCCAACACGATGTTCGAGCCGATCTGGAACCGGTCGTACGTCGACCACGTGCAGATCACCATGGCCGAGGACATCGGCATCGGCGGCCGGGCCGGCTACTACGACGGCATCGGCGCGGCCCGTGACGTCATCCAGAACCACCTGCTCCAGCTGCTCGCGCTGACCGCGATGGAGGAGCCCGGCTCCTTCCACCCGAAGGCGCTGGTGGCGGAGAAGCTGAAGGTGCTGACCGCCGTGGAGCTGCCCGAGGACCTGGGCAGGCACACCGTGCGCGGCCAGTACTCGGCGGCCTGGCAGGGCGGCGAGAAGGTCGTCGGGTACCTCGAAGAGGACGGCATCGACCCCAAGTCGAAGACCGACACCTACGCGGCCATCCGGCTGGAGATCAACAACCGCCGCTGGGCGGGCGTCCCGTTCTACCTGCGGACGGGCAAGCGCCTGGGCCGCCGGGTGACCGAGATCGCGGTGGTCTTCAAGCGGGCCCCGTACCTGCCGTTCGAGTCGGACGCGACCGAGGAGCTGGGGCAGAACGCCCTGGTCATCCGGGTCCAGCCGGACGAGGGCGTGACGGTGCGGTTCGGCTCGAAGGTGCCGGGCACCTCCATGGAGGTGCGGGACGTCACGATGGACTTCGCGTACGGCGAGTCCTTCACGGAGTCCAGCCCCGAGGCCTACGAGCGGCTCATCCTCGATGTCCTCCTCGGCGACGCGAACCTCTTCCCGCGTCACCAGGAAGTCGAGCTGTCCTGGAACATCCTCGACCCGATCGAGGAGTACTGGGACAAGCACGGCAAGCCCGCGCAGTACCCGGCGGGCACCTGGGGACCGGTCGAGGCGGACGAGATGCTCGCACGAGACGGACGGAGCTGGCGCCGGCCATGAAGATCGACCTCACGGAGACCACCTCCAGCAAGATCAACGCCGCGCTGGTGCAGGCGCGCCGGGACATCGGCACGCCGGCCATCGGCATGGTCCTCACGCTGGTGATCGTGACCGACGAGGAGAACGCGTACGACGCGCTCAAGTCGGCGAACGACGCGTCCCACGAGCACCCCTCACGGATCGTCGTCGTCGTCAAGCGGGCGGGCCGTTCCGTGCGCAGCCGCCGCGACGCCCGTCTCGACGCGGAAGTCCGCGTCGGGGCGGACGCCGGCAGTGGCGAGACGGTGGTGCTCCGGCTCCACGGTGAACTGGTCGACCACGCCCAGTCCGTGGTCCTCCCGCTCCTCCTGCCGGACGCCCCCGTGGTCGTCTGGTGGCCGGACGGTGCTCCGCCGGACCTGGCGGGCGACCCGCTGGGCGCGCTGGGGCAGCGCCGGATCACGGACACGTACGCCTGTGAGGACCCCATCGGGTACCTGTCGGCCCGTTCGGGTGCGTACGCGCCCGGTGACACGGACCTGGCGTGGACCCGGATCACGCCCTGGCGCTCGATGCTGGCCGCCGCACTGGACCAGCAGACCGTCTCGGTCGTCACCTCGGCGGTCGTCGAGGGCGAGGACGAGAACCCGAGCTGCGAGCTGCTGGCCATGTGGCTGGCGGACCGCCTCCAGGTCCCGGTCAAGCGGACGGTCTCGGGCGGCCCCGGTCTGACCTCGGTGCGGCTGCGCACCAAGGACGGCGAGATCGTCCTGGACCGTGCGGACGGGGCCCTGGCCACGCTGTGCATGCCGGGTCAGCCTGACCGCGGGGTGGCGCTCAAGCGCCGCGACACGGCCGAGCTGCTGGCGGAGGAACTGCGCCGGCTGGACCCGGACAACACGTACGAGGCCTCGCTGAAGTTCGGCGTGGCCCGGCTGGAGGCCTCCGCGGAGGCGGCTCCGGCGAAGGCGACCGACTCCCCGGAGACGGTGACCGGCCCCAAGGCCGACGCCGCGGCCGCGAAGCCGGCGGCCAAGCCGGCCCCGAAGCCGGCGAAGAAGGCCTCGGCCAAGTAACCCGTACCCGCTGCGCGGGACCCGCCCCTCGAACGCCGGCGAGGCTGGATCTTCAGCCCGTCCGGCGTTCGGGGACCGGGGTCCGGGGCACAGGCCCCGGGAAACGGGGAAGGGGCGGGGCGGGGAGCAAGCACCGCGCGGCGGCACCCACCCGTATCAACGACAAGGCGGCAGCACATGGGTATGACGACTCCCCAGGTCGTCGTCCACCGGGACAAGGAGCTGATGGCGCAGGCCGCGGCGGCCCGGCTGATCACGAAGGTCGTGGACGCGCAGGCGGCCCGCGGCTCCGCGTCGGTGGTCCTGACCGGCGGCCGCAACGGCAACGGGCTGCTCGCGGCCCTCGCCGCGGCGCCCGCCCGGGACGCGATCGACTGGGCGCGGCTGGACCTCTGGTGGGGCGACGAGCGCTACGTCCCCGCCGACGACCCCGAGCGCAACCACACGCAGGCCCGCGAGGCGCTGCTGGACTCCGTCCCGGTGGATCCGGCGCGCGTGCACGTGATGCCCGCCTCCGACGGTCCGTACGGGGCGGACGTGGACGCGGCGGCGGCGGCGTACGCGGCGGAGCTCGCCCGGGCCGCGCGCCCCGAGGACCACGGACCGGTCCCCCGCTTCGACGTGCTGATGCTGGGCGTCGGACCGGACACGCACGTGGCGTCCCTGTTCCCGGAGCACCCGGCGGCGCGCGAGACGGAGCGCACGGTGGTCGGCGTGCACGGCGCGCCGAAGCCGCCGCCGACCCGGGTCTCGCTGACCCTCCCGGCGATCCGGGCGGCCCGCGAGGTCTGGCTGCTGGCGGCCGGCGAGGACAAGGCCGGCGCGGTGGCGATCGCGCTGGGCGGCGCGGGCAGCGTCCAGGCCCCGGCGGCACAGGCCTACGGCCGCTCCCGGACCCTGTGGCTCCTGGACCGCGCGGCCGCCGCGAAGCTGCCGGCGGGCCTGTACCCCCCGGCCGCGTCCTGACGGGCGGGTCCTGACGGGCACGTCCGACGGCCGCGTCCTGACGGGCACCTGGGCGGCCGCGTCCTGACGAACACCCCCGCGGGGTCCGGAGGCAGCGCTTCCGGACCCCGCGGGCGTTCGGGTCAGTCCCGGCCGCGCAGCGACCGGTAGGTGGCGACCAGCGCGCGCGTGGAGGCGTCCATGCCCGCCACGGGCGCACCGTCCGTCAGCGCCGGCTCGACCCTCTTGGCGAGGACCTTGCCCAGCTCCACACCCCACTGGTCGAACGAGTCGATGTTCCACACCGCGCCCTGCACGAACACCTTGTGCTCGTAGAGGGCGATCAGCTGGCCCAGCACCGAGGGCGTGAGCTCGGCGGCCAGGATCGTGGTCGTCGGGTGGTTGCCCTGGAAGGTCTTGTGCGGGACCAGGGCCTCCGCGACGCCCTCCGCCCGTACCTCGTCGGCCGTCTTGCCGAAGGCCAGCGCCTGCGTCTGCGCGAAGAAGTTCGCCATCAGCAGGTCGTGCTGGGCCTCCAGGGCCGGCGGCAGCTCCCCGACGGGCCGGGCGAAGCCGATGAAGTCCGCCGGGATCACCTTCGTGCCCTGGTGGATCAACTGGTAGTACGCGTGCTGCCCGTTGGTGCCCGGCGTACCCCAGACCACCGGCCCGGTCTGCCAGTCCACCCGGTTGCCCTGCCGGTCCACGGACTTGCCGTTGGACTCCATGTCCAGCTGCTGGAGGTAGGCCGTGAAGCGGGAGAGGTAGTGGCTGTACGGCAGGACGGCGTGCGACTGCGCGTCGAAGAACGCCCCGTACCAGATCCCCAACAGGCCCATCAGCAGCGGCGCGTTCTCCTCCGGCGGGGCCGTGCGGAAGTGCCGGTCCATCTGCTCGAAGCCGTCCAGCATCTCCCGGAAGGCGTCCGGGCCGATCGCGATCATCAGCGAGAGCCCGATCGCGGAGTCGAAGGAGTAGCGGCCGCCGACCCAGTCCCAGAACCCGAACATGTTGGCCGGGTCGATGCCGAAGTCGGTGACCTTCTCGGCGTTGGTGGACAGCGCCACGAAGTGCCGCGCCACGGCGGCCCGGTCGCCGCCGAGACCCGCCAGCAGCCACTCCCGGGCGGAGGTGGCGTTGGTGATGGTCTCGATGGTCGTGAAGGTCTTCGACGCGATGATGAACAGCGTCTCGGCCGGGTCCATCCCCCGCACGGCCTCGTGCAGGTCCGCGCCGTCCACGTTGGACACGAAACGCAGCGTCAGATCCCGGTCGGTGAAGGCGCGCAGCGCCTCGTACGCCATCGCCGGGCCCAGGTCGGAACCGCCGATGCCGATGTTGACGACGTTCCTGATGCGCTTTCCGGTGAAGCCGGTCCACTCCCCCGACCTGACCTGGCCGGAGAACGCCGCCATCTTGTCGAGGACCGCGTGGACCTCGGGGACGACGTTCTCGCCGTCCACCTCGACGACCGCGTCGCGCGGCGCGCGCAGGGCGGTGTGCAGGACCGCCCGGTCCTCGGTCGTGTTGATCTTGTCCCCGCGGAACATCGCCTCGCGCAGCTCCGCCACGCCCGTCGCCGCGGCCAGTTCGCGCAGCAGTGCGAGCGTCTCGTCGGTCACGAGGTGCTTCGAGTAGTCGATGTGCAGGTCGCCGACCCGCAGGGTGTAGCCGGTGCCCCGGCCCGGATTCGTCTCGAACAGGTCCCGCAGATGCGTCTGCCCCAGCTCGTCCCGGTGCTTTCCGAGTGCCTGCCACTCGGGGGTCCGGTTGAGCCTCGCGCGGCTTTCTGCGTTCATCTCGGACATCAGCCCTCTTCCATCCTGTCGTGCCCCGCCGGTCACCAACCTAAGGGATCAGCAGGCGGGCAACGGACACAAAGAGGCCCGGCCCGCAGGAAGGATTCCTGCGGGCCGGGCCTCGCTCTCACGTTCGTTCGGATGTTCAGATCTCACCGCGGAGTTTGGCGAGCGCCTCGGCGAGGATCGCCTCGCCGTCGGCGTCGGTGCGCCGCTCCCGCACGTACGCCAGGTGCGTCTTGTACGGCTCGGTGCGCGGCGGCGCGGGCGGGTTGTCCCGGTCCTGGCCGGCCGGGAACCCGCAGCGCGGGCAGTCCCAGGTGTCGGGCACCTGAGCGTCGCTGGCGAAGCTCGGCTGCGTCTCGTGCCCGTTCGAGCACCAGAAGGAGATGCGCAGGCGGGGCGCGGACTCGCCGCGCTCGGCCTCACCCATCGGCCCCGCTCCGACCCGGCTACCACGGATCGCGTTGCCACTTGCCACGGTCGTAACTCCCTGCGTGATGGTGCCGCGGAGCGTGAGTGGAATATCCGCTGCGGGCGCCCCAGTCTACGTAAGGCCCAACGCGCGTCCAGCGACCGGAGTTACTCGCTCCGGGTGCGGACGCCGGTTCCCATGATAGGCAGGGGGGACCCGGCGGACGGCCGAAACGGCCAGAACCGTCAGCTGCCCGACTTCATCAGCAGGCCGAGCGCGACGATGCAGGCGAACCAGAGCAGACCGATGACGACGGTGATCCGGTCCAGGTTGCGCTCCGCGACCGAGGAGCCTCCGACGGACGACTGCATACCGCCGCCGAACATGTCGGAGAGGCCGCCGCCCTTGCCCTTGTGCATCAGCACGAGCAGCATCAGCAGGGCGCTGAACACGATCAGGGCGATCGAGAACCCCATAAT
Organism: Streptomyces sp. ADI95-16; assembly: GCF_003721495.1. NCBI lineage: Bacteria > Bacillati > Actinomycetota > Actinomycetes > Kitasatosporales > Streptomycetaceae > Streptomyces > Streptomyces sp. ADI95-16. Next base: position 2,427,706 of record NZ_CP033581.1, read on the forward strand.
CACGGCTGATTCCTACTTTCTGGCTTTCCGGCTCTACTGAGATGTGCGCGGGGGCCAGCGGCTGGTGGTTCAGCCCCTGGCCCCCGCAAGGGTACGACGGATCCGCCCTACCGCATACTCACTGGTCGCGGAAGCGGACGATCTTGACGAACTCGTCCACGTCCAGCGCGGCGCCGCCGATCAGGGCGCCGTCCACGTCGGGCTTGGCCATGATCGCGGCGATGTTGCCGGACTTGACCGAGCCGCCGTACTGGATGCGGACCTTGTCGGCCAGCTCCTGCGAGTAGAGCTCGGCGAGGCGGCCGCGGATCGCCCCGCAGACCTCCTGCGCGTCCTCGGGGGTGGCGACCTCACCGGTCCCGATGGCCCAGACGGGCTCGTACGCGATCACGATGGACTCGACCTGGTCGGCCGGGACGTCCTTGAGGCCGCCGTCGACCTGCGCCAGCGTGTACGGGACCTGCTCGCCGGCCTTGCGGACGTCCAGGCCCTCGCCGACGCACAGGATCGGGGTGATCCCGTGCTTGTAGGCGGCCTTCACCTTGGCGTTGCAGAGCTCGTCGCTCTCGCCGTGGTACTGGCGGCGCTCGCTGTGGCCGACGGCCACGTACGAGCAGCCCAGCTTGGCCAGCATGGCGCCGGAGATCTCGCCGGTGTAGGCACCGGAGTCCTGCGCCGAGAGGTCCTGGGCGCCGTACTTGATCTTCAGCTTGTCGCCGTCGACCAGGGTCTGGACCGAGCGCAGGTCGACGAAGGGCGGCAGGACCGCGACCTCGACGGCGTCGTAGTCCTTGTCGGCCAGGGCGAAGGAGAGCTTCTGGACGTGCGCGATGGCCTCAAGGTGGTTGAGGTTCATCTTCCAGTTGCCCGCCATCAGCGGGGTACGGGTGCTCATTAAGGGTCAGACCTCCAGTGCGGCGAGGCCGGGGAGCGTCTTGCCCTCAAGGTATTCGAGGGAGGCGCCGCCGCCGGTCGAGATGTGTCCGAAAGCGTTCTCGTCGAAACCGAGCGTGCGCACGGCCGCGGCCGAGTCGCCGCCGCCCACGACGGTGAAGGCGCCGCTCTCGGTGAGCGCCTGCGCGATGGCCTTGGTGCCGTTCGCGTAGTCGGGGTGCTCGAAGACGCCGACCGGGCCGTTCCAGAAGACGGTCTCGGCGTCGGCGATCTTCGACGCGTACAGCTCGCGGGTCTTGGGACCGATGTCCAGACCCTCCTTGTCGGCGGGGATCTTGTCCGCGTCGACGGTGATGAACTCGGCCGGGGTCTTGCCCTTGAGGTCGGGGAAGTCCGAGGAGGCCAGGATGTCCACCGGGAGGACCAGCTCGACGCCCAGCTTCTCGGCGCGCGCCAGGTACTCCAGGACGACGGGGATCTGGTCCTCCTGCAGGAGGGAGATGCCGATCTCGTGGCCCTGGGCCTTCAGGAAGGTGTAGGCCATGCCGCCGCCGATGAGGATGCGGTCGGCCTTGCCGAGCAGCTGGTCGATGACGGCCAGCTTGTCGGAGACCTTGGCGCCGCCGAGGACGACCACGTACGGGCGCTTGACGTCGGCGGTGAGCTTCTTGAGGACACCGACCTCGGTGGCGATCAGGTAGCCGGCCGCGTGCGGGAGGCGCGCCGGGAGGTCGAAGACCGAGGCGTGCTTGCGGTGCACGGCGCCGAAGCCGTCGCCGACGTAGACGTCGGCCAGCTCGGCGAGGCGGTCCGCGAAGGCGCCGCGCTCGGCGTCGTCCTTCGAGGTCTCGCCGGCGTTGAAGCGCAGGTTCTCGATGACGGCGACCCGGCCGTCGGCGAGGGCGGCGACGGTCTCCTTGGCGGAGGCGCCGACGGTGTCGGTCGCGAAGGCGACGTCCTGGCCGAGCAGTTCACCGAGGCGCTCGGCGGCGGGCGCCAGCGAGAAGGCCGGGTCCGGCTCGCCCTTGGGGCGGCCCAGGTGCGAGGCGACGACCACGCGGGCGCCGGCCTCGGCGAGCTTGGCGATGGTCGGCAACACGGCGCGGATGCGGCCGTCGTCGGTGATGGTGCCGCCCGCGAGCGGCACGTTGAGGTCGGCGCGGACGAAGACCCGCTTGCCGCGGACGCCCTCGGCGAGAAGTTCGTCGATCGTCTTCATTGCTTTTGCTACTCCTTATACCGGTCCAGGCTGTTGCCCATCCCGGGCGTGAGGAACGAACAAGCGACAGGGCCCGCGCCGCGCTCCATCGCGCTGCCGGACCCTGTGCTCACATCGTGGTGCCTTGCCCTGGGACTATTAGAGCTGACCGCCGACGAAGACGGTGAGGTCGACCAGACGGTTGGAGTAGCCCCACTCGTTGTCGTACCAGCCGACGACCTTCACCTGCGTACCGTCCTGAACCATGGTCAGGGAGGAGTCGAAGGTGCAGGAGGCCGGCCAGTTCACGATGTCGGAGGAGACGATCGCGTCCTCGGTGTAGTCGAGGATGCCCTTGAGCTGGCCCTCAGCGGCCTTCTGGAAGGCGGCGTTGATCTCTTCCTTGGTGGTCTCGCGGGAGAGCTCCAGGACGAGGTCGGTGACCGAGCCGGTCGGGACCGGGACGCGCATCGCGATGCCGTCCAGCTTGCCCTTGAGCTGCGGGAGGACCAGCGCGGTGGCCTTGGCGGCACCCGTGGAGGTCGGGATGATGTTCTCGGCGGCGGCGCGGGCACGACGCAGGTCCGAGTGCGGGAAGTCCAGGATCCGCTGGTCGTTCGTGTACGCGTGGACCGTGGTCATCATGCCCTTGACGATGCCGAAGTTCTCGTCGAGGACCTTGGCCATCGGCGCCACGCAGTTGGTGGTGCACGAAGCGTTGGAGATGACGTGGTGGTTGGCCGCGTCGTACTTGTCCTGGTTGACGCCCATCACGATCGTGATGTCCTCGTCCTTGGCCGGAGCCGAGATGAGGACCTTCTTCGCGCCCGCGGCGATGTGCTTCGCGGCGTCGGCCTTCTTGGTGAAGATGCCGGTCGACTCGATGACGATGTCCGCGCCCAGCTCGCCCCAGGGGAGGTTCGCGGGGTCGCGCTCGGCGAACGTCTTGAACGTCTTGCCGTCGACGGTGATGGTGTCGTCGGTGTGGGAGACCTCGGCCTTGAGGCGACCCAGGATGGTGTCGTACTTGAGCAGGTGAACCAGGGTGGCGTTGTCAGTCAGGTCGTTGACACCGACGATCTCGATGTCCGCTCCCTGCTCCAGGAGCGCCCGGAAATAGTTGCGGCCAATTCGGCCAAAACCGTTGATGCCTACGCGGATCGTCACGAACCGATCTCCTCGTATGTGCGCCGGTAAGTCCGCCGGCGAGCTGTATGGGATGTCCCCGACCGCTTACGACCCTACCTCTCCGTGAGCTTCGGAGTGACATCGGTCGAGGCCTGACACTCCCCCGACTGCCTGGGGGGACTCCGCGACGCCCTGTACCAATCGCTCCGGCACCGGGCGCCCGGAATTCGGGCCCCGTCACGCACCGTGAGGGGTGACGGGGCTCGTGCTCAGCGGTTCAGCGAACGAAGGGCCTTACCGACGAGTACGGCTCGATCCGCCGCTGCCGGCACGTGTTCCAGGCCGAAGCCGAGCAGAACCGTGTGACGCGTTGTGATGGCCGCGTAGGACTTGAACAGCTCCGCGGAGCGGGACCAATCCCCGGGAATCTCAGGACTTCCGGCCGGTGCGCCCTGCGCGGTCCAGGTCCCGAGGGAGGTCTCGAAGCCCTCGGCGGTCTGGTCGGTGCCGCCGACGGACAGCCGCGCCTCGTCCGCGAAGACCCCGCGGCCGCCGGAGCCCGGGTCGGTGATGGAGGACAGGGACACCTCCACCTTCTTGCCCGCGTACGCGCTCAGGTCGAAGGCGACCTGCTTCCAGCCGCCGGAGGATCCGGTGAAGCTGTTCCACGTACCGCTGGTGCCCTGCGCGGTGCAGCCGCCGGCGCCCAGCGTGAGGTAGCTGCGCAGGAACGGGTGGCCGTTGATGAAGTACCCGGCCGCGCAGTCCTCCGGGACGGCGGAGCTGCTCAGGCCGCCCGCGTCGGGCAGCGTGGTCCAGTCCCCGGCCCCCGTGGTGTGGGCCTCCAGGACGGCGTGGTCGTAGCCCTCCTCGGTGTTCCAGTTCAGGGCCATCTTCAGCTGCGGCTTGTCGGCGGCGCTGACCCCGGTCAGGTCGATCGTCCGGACCAGTCGCTTCCAGTCGCTGTCCGTGTGGACGGCCGCGGCCATCCCGGCGCCGGCGAAGGGGGCGTACGGATTCACGACCCCGGCGTACTGGCCCGCCTGCGCGCTCTTGAACTGCGGGAACTGCGCGGCGGCGAGGGTGTCGGAGGTGGCCGTGTAGGAGCCGGGGGCGTTCAGCGGGTTGTCCGCCGCGTCCCCGAGACCGCCCTTGGCGCCGTTCAGGGCGCCCGCGCCGGTGAAGCCGGTGGCCCCCTTGGCGCTCGCGCGGCCGTAGGCGCCGAGGTAGTACTGGCTGAAGTCGTTGGTGACGGCCCGGCCGACCTGGGCGTTGCCGCCCGCCAGCTCACCGGCCTCGATCAGCTTTCCGCCCTCGTTGAGGAAGTCCCGTACGGCGAGCTGGGTTTCGCCGCCGGGGGCCTTGGCGCCGGTGTAGTGGACGGCTGTGCCGAAGTGCGAGAGCACCCCGAGGTGGTGCGGGACGCCCTGGACGGCCACGTCCCAGACGGCCGCGGACGTGCCGTTGGCGCGCAGGGCGTCGACGTACTCCTTGGCGTGCACGGCCTTGGCGCCCTCCTCGGCGATCACCAGGACGTCCGCGCGCGGCCGCTCGGCCACCTTGTACGTGAAGTGCTCGCTGGAGACCTGCTTGTCGGAGCGGTCGAGGCCGGTGAACCACACCTCGACCGAGTCACCCGGCTTGGCGCCGTCCACCTTGGCCCGGTACTCGTCGAACCAGTTGTTGTCCTCGCCGCCGTAGACGTCGCCGCCCTTCCAGGCCCTCAGTCCGTCGTCGTGCGTACGGCCGCCGTTGATCCGGAACTTGAGCTGCTTGTCGCGCAGCGCCTTTCGGGCGGTGACCGAGACCGTCTGGTCCTCGCCCTTGGCCACGTAGGAGGTGGTGAACGGGTCGAGCGTGAATTCGGCGGCGCTCAGGCCGACCGAGGACTTCGGCTGGTCCGGGCGCGCGGCGCTCTCGCCGACGGACAGCGCGAAGGCGACGTTCTTGGCGAACTCCGCCTGGATGAGCTTCTCGTCGTCCGGGAAGTTGAACCCGGAGGCGCAGTCCTCGGGCTTCCACCGGTCGTCCGGGTCGGCGGCGGAGGCCGTCTGGCAGGTGGTCATCTCCGGCGTGAACATCATGACGCCGTTGACGTTGGCGGCGTGGCCGTCGGCCTCGCCGTTGGTGGTGTAGAGCTCGGAGGAGATCTGCGGGTAGTAGCCCGGGATCGCGGAGTTCTCCGGGGTTCCGGCGAGCGCCTTGTAGGCCGCGTCGTCGGGGGTGGGGGTGGCCACCTGCCAGCCCACGCCGTAGAGCAGCAGCTCGGAGGCGGAGTGGTAGTTGATGGCGTACGTGAAGCCGATGCGCTTCTCGAACGCGTCGAGGGCGGTGGTCTCGGGCTCGGAGGACGCCTTGGTGCCCCGGTAGGTCTCGCTCGCCGGGGTCGGGGAGGAACCCTCGTTGTCGTAGCCCCACTTGTAGGCGAAGTTGCGGTTGAGGTCGACGCCGTCGCCGGAGGTGATCTTGCCGTCGCCGTTGTTGTCGCGCAGGTTCTTGCGCCAGAGCCGCTCGCCGTCGGGGGCGTGGGTGTAGTCGTACCCGTCGGGGTTGGCGGAGATCAGGAACCACAGCTCGGTGGAGTCCACCAGCTGGGTGATCCGCTGGTCCTTGCCGTAGTTGTCCAGGGTGTGGTGCATCAGCCGCCGGGTCATCTCGGGGGTGATCCACTCACGGGCGTGCTGGTTGGACATGTACAGCACGGACGGCTTCTCGCCGTCGCGGGTCTTCTTCGCGTTCTTGGTGACCTTGAGGGCGAGGATGTCCTTGCCCTGGACGGTCTTGCCGATGGAGACGACCTTGGTGAGGCCGGGGTTCTCCTGGGCGGTCCGCAGGATCTCCTCCTGGAGGCCGCCCTTGCCGCTGTACGGGCGGAAGACCCCGTCTCCGGCGGCCTCGGTACGGGCCGCGGCTTTGGCGGGAACCCTGCGCTCGGCGAGCTTGACGCCCTGGGCGGCGAGGTCCTTGGCCTGGCCCGCGGTGAGGAAGAGCTCCACCTTGGCGGTCCCGGTCCGCGGGGCCCGCTCGGAGAGCTCGTGGGCGTCCTGGCCGGCGGCGAGGACGAGCGGGACCTGTTCGCCGGTGATGTCGGCGTCGTAGACCCGCACCTCGTCGGCGTCGGGCGCCGCCGTGGTCGGGGGCTGGGCCTGGGCCTGGGCCTGGGCCGTGACGGGAAGAGCGGCCAGTGTGGTTCCGAAGACGAGTGCGCTTGCGGCGAGGATCGATCTCGCGCGGTGCCTCATGTGCCCCCCTGGGCGTCGTCTGCCACCAAAGCGTTCGCCGACAGGCTCACGATCAGCCCATGCTCATGTCAATGGGGCATGCCGAAAGGGGCCCGCACGAGTGATCGCGCGGGCCCCTGTCCGGCGTACGACGGCCGGCCGGTGAGCGGGCTCAGCCGGCCATGTTGTCGGCCAGCTCCTCGCTGAGGTCGAGGTTCGACTCGGTGCCGGGGATGCCGAGGTCCTGCGCCCGCTTGTCGGCCATGGCCAGCAGCCGGCGGATCCGGCCCGCGACCGCGTCCTTGGTCAGCGGCGGGTCCGCGAGCGCGCCCAGCTCCTCCAGGGAGGCCTGCTTGTGCTCCATGCGCAGCCGGCCCGCCGCGGCGAGGTGCTCGGGGACCTCCTCGCCGAGGATCTCCAGCGCGCGCTGGACGCGGGCTCCGGCGGCCACCGCGGCCCGCGCCGAGCGGCGCAGGTTGGCGTCGTCGAAGTTGGCCAGGCGGTTGGCGGTGGCGCGGACCTCGCGCCGCATCCGCCGCTCCTCCCAGGCCAGCACCGACTCGTGCGCGCCGAGCCGGGTCAGCAGGGCGCCGATCGCGTCTCCGTCGCGGACCACGACCCGGTCCACGCCGCGCACCTCGCGCGCCTTGGCGGCGATGGAGAGCCTGCGGGCGGCGCCCACCAGGGCCAGGGCGGCCTCCGGACCGGGGCAGGTCACCTCCAGCGAGGAAGACCGGCCCGGCTCGGTGAGCGAGCCGTGGGCCAGGAAGGCGCCGCGCCAGGCCGCCTCGGCATCGCAGGTGGCCCCGGAGACCACCTGCGGGGGAAGGCCCCGGATCGGGCGGCCACGGCCGTCCACGAGCCCCGTCTGGCGCGCCAGCTGGTCACCGCCCGCCACGACCCGGACCACGTACCGGCTGCCGCGGCGCAGTCCGCCGGGCGCCATCACCACCAGGTCCGAGGAGTGGCCGAAGATCTCCAGGATGTCCTTGCGCAGGCGCCGGGCCGCGATCCCGGTGTCCAGCTCCGCCTCGATGACGATGCGGCCGCTCACCAGGTGGAGGCCGCCCGCGAACCGAAGAATCGCCGAGACCTCAGCCTTCCTGCAGCAGGTCCGGGTGACGGGGAGGCGGGAAATCTCATCCTTCACCGCGGGCGTCATCGCCATGGGCCGATCCTTCCATGCATCCGAAAAATACGGTCGTACGCGGCGGCCAGCAGCTCCGGATCGTGCTTCGGAGAGCCGTCCTGCCTGGCCACGGGCGCCAGCTCGACCGCGGCACCGAACCGTTTCGCGGCATCGGCGAGGGACTCGCGGTCGGGCACGGCGGCCTCGTCGGCCAGCACCACGTCCAGGGCGAGTTTAGGGGCGTGTCGGGCCAAAACCTCCAAATGACGCTGCGGAGAGAAGCCTTCTGTTTCGCCGGGCTGCGGCGCGAGGTTCAACGAGAGGACCCGCCGGGCCTTCGTCACCATCAGCGCGTCGAGCAGTTCCGGCACCAGCAGGTGCGGGATCACGGAGGAGAACCAGGACCCCGGTCCGAGCACCACCCAGTCCGCGTCGAGGACGGCCGCGACCGCCTCCGGCACGGCCGGCGGGTCGCTGGGCACCACCTGTACGGAGAGCACCTCTCCGGGGGTCAGCGCCACGGTCGCCTGCCCCCGTACGGTGTCCACGTCCTCCGGGCGCGCCGGATCATGGCCCTTGACCAGGGCCTGGAGCTCCAGCGGCACGGCGGACATGGGCAGCACCCGGCCCTGCGCGCCGAGCAGCTTGCCGACCAGGTCGAGGGCCTGGACGGGGTCCCCCAGCTGTTCCCACAGGGCGACGATCAGCAGGTTGCCGACCGCGTGCTCGTGCAGGTCGCCGGCGGACTGGAAGCGGTGCTGGATGACGCGGGCCCAGGTCTGGCCCCAGTCGTCGTCCCCGCACAGCGCGGCCAGCGCCTTGCGCAGGTCGCCGGGCGGCAGCACGCCGAGCTCTTCCCGGAGCCGGCCGCTGGAGCCGCCGTCGTCGGCGACGGTGACCACGGCCGTGAGGTCACCGGTGATCCGGCGCAGGGCGGTGAGGGAGGCCGAGAGGCCCTGTCCACCGCCGAGCGCCACCACCTTGGGCGTCGCGCCGCGGCGACGGCCGGTGCGGGCGCCGCCGTCCTCGCCCCGGCCCGAAGTGAGCCGGCGCAGACGGCGCAGCCGCAGGGTGCGTCCGGTCACTCGCGCCCCATGTCCCGGTGTACGACGACGGTCTCGACTCCCTCGGAGGCAAGGCGGGCGGCGAGCTTCTCGGACATGGCGACACTGCGGTGCTTCCCGCCGGTGCAGCCGACCGCGATGGTCACGTACCGCTTGCCCTCGCGGCGGTAGCCGGTGGCGATGAGCTGGAGCAGCTCGGTGTAGCGATCGAGGAACTCCTTGGCGCCGGGCTGGCTGAAGACGTACCCCGACACCTCCGGGTTGAGCCCGGTGAAGGGGCGCAGCTCGGGGACCCAGTGGGGGTTGGGGATGAAGCGGCAGTCGACGACGAGGTCGGCGTCGACGGGGAGGCCGTACTTGTAGCCGAAGGACATGACGGTGGCCCGCAGCTCGGGCTCCTCGTCGCCCGCGAACTGGGCGTCCATCTTGGCGCGCAGCTCGTGCACGTTGAGGCTGGAGGTGTCGATCACCAGGTCGGCGTCACCGCGCAGCTCGCGCAGCAGGTCGCGCTCGGCGGCGATGCCGTCGACGATGCGGCCGTCGCCCTGGAGCGGGTGCGGGCGGCGGACCGACTCGAAGCGGCGGACCAGCGCGTCGTCCGAGGACTCCAGGAAGACGATGCGCCGGGTGACCCCGCGCGACTCCAGGTCGGAGAGGGACTCGCGCAGGGCGTCGAAGAACTGGCGGCCGCGGACGTCGACGACGACGGCGATGCGCGCCACGTTGCCCTGGGAACGGGCGCCCAGCTCCACCATGGTGGGGATGAGGGCCGGCGGCAGGTTGTCGACGACGAACCAGCCCAGGTCCTCCAGGCACTTGGCCGCCGTACTGCGGCCGGCTCCGGACATGCCGGAGATGATCACCAGCTCGGGGATGGCCGCCTCGGCGGCCCCGCCGGGCTCCACTGTCGTGCCCGTACTCACCTGTGCTCCGTCTCGGTCGTGCGCTGCGTCTGGGTCGTGCGCTGTCTCGTGCTCGTTCATTGCCCGGTCCCCCGTTCGAACGATGTTCCCGCGTGCGCGGGCGTCTCATCCTCAATGATCTCGCCTGTCGCCGTATTGACGGCAGGGCCGGCGGGGACCGCCCCGGCGAGGGCCGCGGCCAGGGTCTCGGCCGTCTTGCGGCCTATGCCCGGCACCTCGCAGATCTGGTCGATTGTCGCCTGTCTCAGCTTCTTCACCGAACCGAAGTGCTTCAGCAGGGCCTGCTTGCGGCTCTCGCCGAGGCCGGGCACCTCGTCGAGCGGCCCGGACCTCAGCCGCTTGCCCCGCTTGCTGCGCTGGTACTGGATGGCGAAGCGGTGGGCTTCGTCACGGACCCGCTGGAGCAGGTAGAGGCCCTCGCTGGTGCGGGGCAGCACGACCGGGTCGTCCTCGCCGGGCAGCCAGACCTCCTCCAGCCGCTTGGCCAGGCCGCACACGGCGACGTCATCGACGCCGAGCTCCTCCAGGGCCCGCTTGGCGGCCGCGACCTGGGGCTGTCCGCCGTCGACGACGACGAGCTGCGGCGGGTACGCGAAGCGCTTCGGGCGGCCGTCGTCCTCGGTGAGGGGGTCCTCCCCCTCCTCGGGGGACCACTCGCCCGTCTTGAGCTTCTCCTGGAGGTAGCGGCGGAAGCGCCGGGAGACCACCTCGTGCATGGAGCGGACGTCGTCCTGCCCCTCGAAGGACTTGATCTGGAAGCGCCGGTACTCGCTCTTGCGGGCCAGCCCGTCCTCGAAGACGACCATGGACGCCACGACGTCGTCGCCCTGGAGGTGCGAGATGTCGAAGCACTCGATGCGCAGCGGGGCGCTGTCCAGCTCCAGGGCCTCGGCGATCTCCTCCAGGGCCCGGGAGCGGGTGGTGAGGTCGCTCGCGCGCTTCGTCTTGTGCAGGGCCAGGGACTGCTGGGCGTTGCGGTGGACGGTCTCCATGAGGGACTTCTTGTCGCCGCGCTGTGGAATGCGCAGGCTGACCTGGGCGCCGCGGCGCTCTGCGAGCCACTGGCTCAGCGCGGGCGTGTCCTCGGGGAGCGCCGGGACCAGCACCTCCTTGGGGACGGCCTCGCCCTTCTCCTCCCCGTACAGCTGCTGGAGCGCGTGCTCGACGAGGCCGGCCGTGTCGACCGCCTCGACCTTGTCGGTGACCCAGCCGCGCTGGCCGCGGACCCGGCCGCCGCGCACGTGGAAGATCTGCACGGCCGCTTCGAGCTCGTCCTCCGCGACCGCGATCAGGTCGGCGTCGGTGGCGTCGGCGAGCACGACGGCGTTCTTCTCCATGGCCCGGCGCAGCGCCCCTATGTCGTCGCGCAGCCGGGCGGCCTTCTCGTACTCCATCTCCTCGGCGGCCTCGTGCATCCGCTGTTCGAGGCGGGAGAGGTAGGTGCCGGTGCGGCCGGCCATGAAGTCGCAGAAGTCCTCGGCGAGTTCGCGGTGCTCCTCGGGGGTGACCCGGCCGACGCAGGGCGCGGAGCACTTTCCGATGTAGCCGAGCAGGCAGGGCCGGCCGATCTGGGCGGACCGCTTGAACACCCCGGCGGAGCAGGTCCGTACCGGGAAGACCCGCAGCATCAGGTCGACGGTCTCGCGGATCGCCCAGGCGTGCCCGTAGGGGCCGAAGTAGCGCACGCCCTTCTTCTTGGGGCCGCGCATGACCTGGACCCGGGGGTACTCCTCGTTCATCGTGACGGCGAGGGAGGGGTAGCTCTTGTCGTCCCGGTACTTGACGTTGAACCGGGGGTCGTACTCCTTGATCCAGGAGTATTCGAGCTGGAGCGCCTCGACCTCGGTGGAGACGACGGTCCACTCGACGGAGGCGGCCGTCGTCACCATGGTGGCGGTGCGGGGGTGCAGGCTCGCCACGTCCTGGAAGTAGTTGGCCAGGCGCTGGCGCAGGCTCTTGGCCTTCCCGACGTAGATCACCCGGCGGTGCTCGTCGCGGAACCGGTAGACCCCCGGCGAGTCGGGGATCTGGCCCGGCTTGGGGCGGTAGCTGGAAGGGTCGGCCATGCCATCCACCCTACTTGCGGCCTCCGACAACGGGGCCGCACCACAGCCCCCGACTCCCCCGCCCCTCCAGCCCCGCCGGCCCCGCCGGCCCCGCCCGCGCTTGAGGCGCGGGTCCGGCACCCCTTCCAGCCGTGCCGGCGTTTGAGGCGCGGGTCGGGCACCCCCCGCCAGCCCCGCCGGCGTTTCAGGCGCGGGTCGGGCACCCCCCTCCAGCCCCGCCGGCGTTTGAGGCGCGGGTCCGGGCAGCGCCCGGGGAACGGTGGAAGGGCGGGGTGGGGTGGGCCCCACGGGGTCCGGCCGCCTGGCGGACGGCCGGCGGGCCCGCGGGGCCCACCCCGGACTCAGCCGGACCGCCGCGCCCGCGCCACGGCGCCGGCGCCGACCACCAGCACCCCGGCCAGCACCCCCGCCCCCGCGGCCAGCGGAACGGCGGGTCCGGGCCCGGCGCTCAACGGGACGGCGCCGCCGGCCCCGGCGGAGCCCGCCTCGGCCGAGTACCCCCCGGCCTTGCCGGACTTCGCGTACGCCGACCCCGGCAACTTGTCCCCGTACGCCCGAACCACCCGCTCGCGGTACGCGGCGAGGCTGACCCCGCCCCCCACCGCCCGCCCCGCGTCCTCGTCCAGCGGCAGCACCCGCCCGCCCCCGGCGACGTACCACGCGTCGATCTGCGGCTCGCGGAACACCACCCCCCCCGGGGAGTTTCTCCGCGCCGAGCGACGCGTAGCGGAACTCGTCGTCTCCGGTCGCGATGTTCACGACCTGCCAGCCGGCCCCGGTCTTCGCCGTCCACAGCGCGGCCCGCTGTCCGTCCGAGGCCACCGCCTTGCTGGCGAGGAACTCCAGCCGGGCGACGGGCGCGCCCGGCTTCCCCGCCACGAAGTCCGGGGAGAGGTAGTGCACCGGTATCGCCTCCCCCTCCACCCGCGGCCGCGCGGCGGCGGCCGCGACCTTGCCCTCGCGGGCGAAGAACCGGGACAGCGTGGCCAGGGTCCCGGGGGCGGCGGCGGCCCGCGCGGCCTCGGCCCTGATCTCCGCGGTGGCCACCGGGGGCTGCGGCACGGCAGCCGCGGGTGCCTCGGCGGCGGCCGCCGCCCGCGGGGCCAGTACCAGGACGGCCGTCGCGGCCAGGACGGCGGCGGAGCAGGCGCGCTCGTTCATGGCGGTCACGCCCCGATCCGGTGGAGCGAGTGGGTCCAGGAGAAGGTGCCGTTGTCCACGTACCAGGCGTGCGAGGCCCAGTTGTAGCGGTCGCTGGAGGGCCAGGGGTCGCCCCAGTACACCCAGCTGTCGGCGGTGTCGTACCCGTAGAGGACGTGCATGTGGCCGCCGCCGCCCGACCACTGGATCCGCGTCTCGACCGGCCGGTCGGCGTTGATCTCGCCCTGGACGGTCGGGTAGCGCAGCCAGCCGGTGACGTACGAGCCGGAGTTGACGCCGGCCCAGTTCAGGGCGGTCTGGACGTTGCCGAGGGTGGCCTGGTTGTTGGGGCAGTCGGGGCCCTGCGGGCGGTTGAAGGCGGCGTTGCAGAACTGGTTCTGCGTGTAGTTCCGGCCGAACCAGGTGGCGATGGTGTTGCCGCCGGCCGCCCAGCACCAGTTGGTCTTCTGCTGCGCCTGCATCGTGATGTTCAGGCGCTTGGAGGACAGTGCGGTGTCCGTGCCGGCGTCGGCGGCGGTCGCCGTGCCGGTGGTCGGCGCGAGGAGCAGGGTGGTGAGTAACGCGGCCAGGGAAAGCCGCCGGTGGGGATTGCGCATCGCGTTCCTCCCGAGGTGGGGAGAGTGGGGGTGGAGGAGCGCGTCCGGACGCTGCTGAGGAGCATCAGGCAGTTGTCGCGGGCAGGTCAACAGGCTTCAATACGCGGTGACCTTGCGGTGTGAACGGTGGGGCCGTGATGTGAACGGCAGCCGTCCTGTCACCTGGACCCCGGGCGTCACCGGCGCAGCCTTCCGCCCCACCGTGCGTGAATGTTCACAGGAGGTGCCGCCATGCGGTCGACCGGGGACACGGCACGGCAGCTCCCCCAGCTCCTGCGCGCCGGGCCCTTCCACGCCGCCCTGCGCGCCGCGCTCGCCGCCCGCGGGCTGCCCTTGCACCGCGTACAGCAACGGCTCGCGGCCCTCGGCATCAAGGTCGGCGTGACCAGCCTCAGTTACTGGCAGCAGGGCGCCCGGCGGCCGCGCCGCCCCGAGTCCCTGAGGGCCGTACGGGCGCTGGAGCAGATCCTCGAACTCCCCGGGGGAACCCTGCTGCGGCTGCTGGCCGCCCCGGAGGATCCCGCGCCCGGTACGCCGCGCCCGCCGGCCCGCTCTTACCGGGCGCTGGTCAGCGTGGGCGCCTCGGTCGAGGAGCTGCTGGCCGGTCTGGAACTGCCCGCCGACGGCGGCCTGCACACCGTCGGCCATCACGAGCGGGTCCGGATCGGGGCGGGCGGCGAGCTGCTGGGGCGCGCCTCTCAGCACGTCGTACGGGCCCACCGCGACGGCGTCGACCGGTACCTCGCCGTCCACCACGGCGACCCGGGCTGCGATCCGGCCCGGGTGCGGGTGCGGGCGCTGGAGAACTGCCGGACCGGGCGCGTGCGGTGGCACCGGGAGGCCGAGGTGCTGGTCGCCGAGCTGCTCTTCGACGCCAGGCTGCGCGCGGGGGACACGTACGTCTTCGGCTACGGCTTCGAGGACGGCACCGGCGGCCGCTGTACGGAGTACGTGCGCGGCTTCAGCTACAGCGGCGGGCAGTACGTGCTCCAGGTCCGCTTCGACGAGGCGGCGCTGCCGGTGCGCTGCCGGCGCTTCAGCCGGAGCGGCCCCGGGGCGCCGCGCGGCGGGCTCGCCGACCTCACCCCGAGCGGGCGGCACCGGGCGGTGCACCTGGTGGAGCCGGGGGTGCGGCGCGGACTGCTGGGGATCGCCTGGGACTGGGAGTGAAGCGGGCGGGCGGGCGCACCCCGCCGGCACCCCCGGCGGGAGGGGCTCAGCCCGCGATGAGCTTGCCGCCCTCGGCCCTGACCGGGACGGCGGGCAGCGGGTCGGTGGCCGGGCCGCGCAGCACCTTGCCGGTGGCCGCGTCGAAGCGGCTGCCGTGGCAGGGGCAGGTGCCCTCCCCCTCGACGATCTTGTCGAGGACGCATCCGGCGTGCGTGCACTGCGCGCTGAACGCCTTGTACTGGCCCTCCGCCGGGCAGCTGACGATCAGCTTCCGCTCGCGGTACAGCTTGGCGCCGCCGACCGGGACCTCGGTCGCGGCCCCGAGCTCCACCGGCTCGGCCGGGACCGCCGGGGAGCCCGCGCCGCTGTTGCCCTCGGTGGAGCACGCCGCGAGGCTCAGCCCGGCTCCGGCGGCCCCGGCAAGGGCGGCGGCGCCCTTGAGCACGGTACGGCGGGCTGCGGACTGCGACGCGGACATGCGGATCTCCTGGCGGGACGGTTCGGTTCGGCCCACCCGACGATACCGGCGCCCGATGGGGTAGCTTCCCCCGCGTGATCGTCGTCGGTGGAGAAGCCCTGATCGACCTGGTGCCCGCGGCGGCGCCGCCCGGCGCGCTGCTGCCCCGGCCGGGCGGCGGCCCGTACAACACCGCGCTCGCGCTGGGCCGGCTCGGCGCGCGGGTGGCGTTCTGCTCCCGCGTCTCGACGGACGGCTTCGGCGAGAGCCTGCTGGCCGGGCTGCGGGCGGCCGGGGTGGACCTGTCGCTGGTCCAGCGCGGGCCGGAGCCGACCACGCTGGCCGTGCCCTCCCTGGCCCCGGACGGCTCGGCCGCGTACGGCTTCTACGTGGAGGGCACGGCGGACCGGCTGTTCACGCTGCCGCCCGCGCTGCCGGCCGGCGTACGGGCGCTCGGGCTCGGCACCTGCTCGCTCGTGCTGGAGCCGGGGGCCAGTGCCTACGAGGCCCTGCTGCGCCGGGAGTCGCGGCGCGGGCTGCTGACCCTGCTCGACCCGAACGTCCGGCCGGCGCTGATCGCGGATCCGGCGGGGTACCGGGCGCGGTTCGAGGGCTGGCTGCCGTACGTCTCGGTGCTCAAGCTGTCGGAGGACGACGCGGCCTGGCTCGGCGGGCGGGTCCGCGACTGGCTGGCGGCGGGCCCGTCGGCGGTGGTGCTCACCCGCGGCTCCGAGGGGCTGACGGTGTGGACCCGGGAGGGCGCGGAGCACTCGGTGCCGGCCCGCCGGGTCACGGTGGCGGACACCATCGGCGCGGGCGACACGGTGGGCGCGGCGCTCCTGCACCGCCTGGCGGGGCACCGGGCCGGGCCCGTGGACTGGCCCGGGGTGCTGGCGTACGCCGCCCACACGGCGGCGCTGACCTGCACCCGGGCGGGCGCCGAGCCGCCCTACGCGGCCGAGCTCTGACGCCTCAGCGGGCGACGGCGGGCGCGACTCCTCGACCGGGCGGACCACGTCGGCGCCGCCCCCGGAAGCGCGGGGTGAGGCAGCCTCCACCGCTCCCCGGGGAACGGTGCAAGCGCGGGGGGGGTGCCCCTATGGGTTTGGTCAAGGTGATGGGGCGGGTTGTGGTTCGTAGAAGGTGCCGTCTCGGAGCATGGCGAACAGGACGTCGGCTCGTCGTCGGGCGAGGCAGAGGAGGGCTTGGGTGTGGTGCTTGCCCTGGCTGATCTTCTTGTCGTAGTAGGCCCGGGATCGTGGGTCGGCGAGGGCGGCGAAAGCGGAGAGGAAGAAGGCCCGTTTGAGCTGCTTGTTTCCTCTCCGGGAGGGTTGTTCGCCGCGGATGGAGGAGCCGGAGCTGCGGGTCGTTGGGGCGAGGCCGGCGTAGGCGGCGAGGTGGGCGGCGGAAGGGAAGCTGGATCCGTCGCCGACGTCGATGAGGATGCGGGCTCCGGTCCTGACGCCGATCCCCGGCATGGACGTCAGGACCTTGGAAAGAGGGTGGTTCTCCAGCAGTTCCTCGATCCGAGCGGCGAGGAGTTTTCGCTGGTCAAGCACTGCCTGGAGAGAGTTGGCGAGGCTGGGAACAATCAATGTGGCCGCGTCCGTGCCCGGGACGATGACGGTCTGCTCGTCCAGAGCCGTGAAGATGTCGTCGACGAGACGCTCCGCCATCCGCGGGGCCTTCGGACGTATCAGCGTCACGAGCCGACGGCGTCCGGCCTTGCGGATCTGGGCCGGGGATCCGAACTGGTTGAGGAGCTTGAGCACGGCCGGGTGCTGGACTCGTGGGCCCAGGACCCGTTCCAGGGACGGGTGGATCTGCGTGAGAAGGCCCCGCAGGCGGTTGCTGATCCTCGTCGCTTCGCCGGCCAGGTCGTCGTCGAAGCCGACGATCATCTCGAGCTCGGCGATGGTCTCTTCTTCGCGGTCGACCGAGCGGAGAGTGTGGGGCATGACGCGGGCTGCGTCCGCGATGACGAACGCGTCGCGGGCATCGGTCTTGGCCTCGCCCGGATAGAGATCGGCGATCCGCCTCATCGTCAGCCCCGGCAGATAGGCCACCGGGCAGCCCATGTCCCGGGCCACTGCCAGTGGCAGAGCTCCGATCGAGGCCGGCTGGTCCACGACCACCAGCACGGTTCCGTGCTTGGCCTGCAGTTTCCCGAATACCTCGCGGAGCTTGGGTTCGCTGTTGGGCATCCGTTTGTCGAAGGCCTTCTTCCCGGCCGGGGTGACGGCGGTGGCGTGGTGTTCGCCCTTGCCGACGTCCAGGCCTAGGAAGGCGCCGATGCCGCTGATTTCGATCACGTGCATCCTCCGGTCGTCCCCGTCGCCCGGCCGTCCCACGGCACCGATCGCCACATCCACATTACGAAGAGCCTCCCGACCTGCGGAAAGGCCGGTGGTCATGCCCCTAATCAGCGGTCTGTCGATGCCTCCGGAGCCGGTGACACCACCCCCCAAGCCATGCGATCGACAGGGGGAGAAAGTCATGCCAACTCCGGAGGCCGGGCGCCCCATTGCGGGGCAACCAAAACGGTAATGGGGGGGGCAGCCTCCACGGCGCCCGGGATCCGAGGCGGCGCCCCGACGCCCGGCGGGGGCCGGGGCAGAGCCCCGAGGAACGATGCAAGCGCGGGGTGGGGCAGGCTCCGCCCGCAGGGCCAGCCCCGGGCACGGCCCCCAGGAAGCCCCCGGCGGCACCCCCGGGCGGCGACCCCCGGGGTCCGGGCCCCCGGGGGCGACCCCCCGGGGGGTGCGGACCCCGGGCGGCCCGGGGCCCGCGTGCCCCCACACGACCCGCGGCAGCGGTCAGGCCTTGCGGGCCCGCGCCGTCGCCGTCTTCTTCACCGTCGCCGTCTTCTTCGCCGCGGCCGCCTTCTTCGCCGGCGCCGCGGTCTTCTTCGCGGCGGCCTTCTTCCGCGCCGCAGGCACCGGCACCGGCACCGGCGCCGCCTCCAGCACCCGGTCCGCCCCCAGGATGTCCCGCAGGAACTTGCCGGTGTGGCTCGTGCCCACCGACGCGACCTGCTCCGGCGTGCCCTCGGCGACGACGAGGCCGCCCCCGTAACCACCCTCCGGGCCCATGTCGATGACCCAGTCCGCGGTCTTGATGACATCCAGGTTGTGCTCGATGACGATCACCGAGTTCCCCTTGTCCACCAGCCCCGACAGCACCTTGATCAGCTTCGAGATGTCCTCGAAGTGCAGACCCGTCGTCGGCTCGTCCAGCACGTACACCGTCCGCCCCGTCGACCGCTTCTGCAGCTCCGACGCCAGCTTCACGCGCTGCGCCTCACCACCCGACAGCGTCGGCGCCGACTGCCCGAGCCGCACGTACCCCAGCCCGACCTCGTTCAGCGTCCGCAGGTGCCGCGCGATCGTCGGCACCGCCTCGAAGAAGTCCAGCGCCTCCTCGATCGGCATGTTCAGGACTTCCGCGATGGACTTGCCCTTGTAGTGGACCTCCAGCGTCTCCCGGTTGTACCGGTCGCCGTGGCACACCTCGCACGGGACGTACACGTCCGGCAGGAAGTTCATCTCGATCTTGATCGTGCCGTCGCCGGAGCAGTTCTCGCACCGGCCGCCCTTCACGTTGAAGGAGAAGCGGCCCGGCAGGTAGCCGCGCACCTTCGCCTCCATCGTCTCGGCGAACAGCCTGCGCACGTGGTCGAAGACGCCCGTGTACGTGGCCGGGTTGGACCGCGGCGTCCGCCCGATGGGCGACTGGTCGACATGCACGACCTTGTCGACCAGGTCGTCGCCGTCCACCCGCGTGTGCCGCCCCGGCACCGACCGGGCGCCGTTCAGCTCGCGCGCCAGGTGGGTGTACAGGATGTCGTTGACCAGGGTCGACTTGCCGGACCCCGAGACACCCGTGACCGCCGTGAGCACGCCCAGCGGGAACGACACGTCGATGTCCTGGAGGTTGTTCTCCCGGGCGCCATGGACGGTCAGCTTCCGCTCCCCGTTCACCGGCCGCCGGACATCCGGGATCGCGATCGATCGCTTGCCCGACAGGTACTGGCCCGTCATCGACTCGGGGTTCTTCAGCAGCTCCTTCAGCGAACCGCTGTGCACCACCTTGCCGCCGTGCTCACCGGCACCGGGGCCGATGTCCACGACCCAGTCGGCCACCTTGATGGTGTCCTCGTCGTGCTCGACGACGATCAGGGTGTTGCCCATGTCCCGCAGCCGCACCAGCGTCTCGATCAGCCGGTGGTTGTCGCGCTGGTGCAGGCCGATGGAGGGCTCGTCCAGTACGTACAGCACACCGACCAGGCCGGAGCCGATCTGCGTGGCCAGCCGGATGCGCTGCGCCTCGCCGCCCGACAGGGTACCGGCGGCGCGGTTCAGCGAGAGGTAGTCCAGACCGACGTCCACGAGGAAGCGGAGCCGCTCGTTGACCTCCTTCAGGACCCGCTCGGCGATCTTCTTGTCGCGGGCGTCGAGCTTGAGCCGCCCCAGGAAGTCCGCGCACTCGCTGATCGACATGGCGGCGACCTCGGCGATGGACCGCTCCATCACCGTGACCGCGAGCACGATCGGCTTGAGCCGGGTGCCCTCACAGGTCGGGCACGGCACCTCGCGCATGTAGCCCTCGAAGCGCTCGCGGCTGGCGTCGCTCTCCGACTCCGAGTGCCGCCGCTTGACGAACGGCACGGCGCCCTCGAAGGCCGTCGTGTACGCCCGCTCCCGCCCGTACCGGTTGCGGTAGCGGACCTCGATCTGCGTCTTGTGCCCGTACAGCAGGGCCTTGCGCGCGCGCAGCGGCAGCCCCGCCCAGGGGATGTCCGTACGGAAGCCCAGCTCTCCGGCGAGCGCGCCGATCAGCCGCTGGAAGTAGTCCTTGGTGTGGCCGAGGGACCACGGCGAGACCGCCCCCTCGTCCAGGGACTTGTCCTCATCCGGAATGATCAGTTCCGGGTCCACCTCCATGCGCGTGCCGATGCCGGTGCACTCGGGGCAGGCGCCGAAGGGCGAGTTGAAGGAGAAGGAGCGCGGCTCCAGCTCCTCGAAGGACAGGTCGTCGTACGGGCAGTAGAGGTGCTCGGAGAACATCCGCTCACGCTCGGGGTCGTCCTCGGCGAGGTCGACGAAGTCCAGGATCACCATGCCGCCGGAGAGCCCGAGCGCGGTCTCCACCGAGTCGGTGAGGCGGCGCTTGGCGCTGTCCTTGACGGTGAGGCGGTCGATGACCACCTCGATGGTGTGCTTCTCCTGCTTCTTCAGCGTGGGCGGCTCGGAGAGCTGGATGGTCTCCCCGTCCACCCGCGCCCGGCTGTAACCCTTGGTCTGGAGGTCGGCGAAGAGGTCGACGAACTCGCCCTTGCGCTCGCGCACCAGCGGCGAGAGCACCTGGAAGCGGCTGCCCTCGGGCAGCGCGAGCACCTTGTCGACGATCGCCTGCGGCGACTGCCGCGAGATCGGGCGGCGGCACTCGGGGCAGTGCGGCTTGCCGATGCGGGCGAAGAGCAGGCGGAGGTAGTCGTAGACCTCGGTGATGGTGCCCACGGTGGAGCGCGGGTTGCGCGAGGTCGACTTCTGGTCGATCGAGACGGCCGGCGAGAGGCCCTCGATGAAGTCGACATCGGGCTTGTCCATCTGCCCGAGGAACTGACGGGCGTACGACGAGAGCGACTCGACGTAGCGGCGCTGACCCTCGGCGAAGATCGTGTCGAAGGCCAGGGAGGACTTGCCCGACCCGGAGAGTCCGGTGAAGACGATGAGCGAGTCGCGGGGCAGGTCGAGCGAGACGTTCTTGAGGTTGTGCTCGCGAGCGCCACGAACGATGAGACGGTCGGTCACGCCAGTCCGCACCTTTCTTGAGAGAGCGGGGGCACGGGGCCCCCGTCCCAGGGTATGGGGGGCGCCTCTGCGATGGAGTGTGGTGAGTGGACTTCCGAGCGTATAGCACGCACATTCGATTTACGGCACTGCGCAGACCGCTTCACCCGATCGTGTGGCGGAAGCCCCCGGAGCACTAGGCTCGGATCCATGACTGATCATGTGCACGACCTGCGATCCGTCCGCGAGGCCAGCGACCGGCTGCTGATCGACGTCGCGAAACTGGACAACGCCGCCCTGGCCGGAGAGTCACACCTCCCCGGCTGGACCAGGGGCCACATCCTGGCCCATGTCGCCCGGAACGCGGACGCCCTCGTCAACGTCCTGGAGGGCCTCCCGATGTACGAGAGCGCCGAGGCCCGCGACAGCGACATCGAGCGCGACGCCCCGCGCCCGCTGGAGGTCCAGCTCGCCGACGTACGGGAGGCGGGCGAGCGCTTCCTGGCCCAGGAGGCGGCCGAGCAGGACTGGTCGCGCACCGTCGAGCTGCGCAACGGGGTCACCGACCTCGCCTCGAACGTGCCGTTCCGCCGGCTCGTCGAGATCGAGCTGCACCACGTCGACCTGAACGTCGGCTACGCGCTCGAAGACCTCCCGGACGAGTTCACCGGCCGGGAGATCGACTTCCTCGCCGACCGCTGGTCCGGGCGCCCGGAGGTCCCGCCGACCGCCCTGGTCGCGGCGGACGGGCGCACCTGGCGCACCGGGTCCGCCGGTGACCCGGCCGTCACCGTGTCCGGCACCGCCGCGGGTCTGCTGGCCTGGCTGGCCGGCCGCGGCGACAAGGGCGCCTCCCTGACCACCGCGGGCGGACCCCTGCCCGCCCTTCCCCCCCTCTAGGATCGGTTCATGACGTACAGCGGAGCGGTCAAGGTCGGCGGTCCGGCCGACGTGCACGAACTCCCGGACCTGATGATTTCCAAGGTCGCGGTGGGCCCCATGAACAACAACGCGTACCTGCTGCGCTGCCGGGCCACCGACGAGCAGCTGCTGATCGACGCGGCGGCGGAGCCGGAGAGCCTGCTGCGGCTCATCGGCGACGACGGCATCACGTCCGTCGTCACCACCCACCGGCACGGCGACCACTGGGGCGCGCTCGCGGACGTGGTCGAGGCGACCGGCGCGCGCACCTACGCGGGCGCCCACGACGCCGAGGGCATCCCGGTGGCCACCGACGTCCTGGTGGCCGACGGGGACACGGTGACGGTCGGGCGGGTCACCCTGACCGCCCGCCACCTGGTCGGGCACACCCCCGGCTCGATCGCGCTGGTCTACGACGACCCGCACGGGCACCCGCACGTGTTCACCGGCGACTGCCTCTTCCCGGGCGGCGTCGGCAACACCCACGGCGACCCGAAGGCCTTCGAGCGGCTGATCGACGACGTCGAGCAGAAGCTCTTCGAGCGGCTCCCCGACGAGACCTGGGTCTACCCGGGCCACGGCGACGACACCACGCTCGGCGCCGAGCGGCCGCATCTCGCCGAGTGGCGCGAACGCGGCTGGTAGTTCCCGACCGTCCCGGTCAACGCCGGGAAGGGTTGCACTCCTTCCGGTCGATGATGAGCGGACGAACGTCCTGGAGGTGTGGGGCGGGGTAATTGCTGCACCATGCAACAAGATCACCCCTCCCCCTCCTCCCCGTCCTCCCCGCCCCGCTCCCCCTCGATGCTGCGGCTCGCCTCGGCCTCCCTCGCCGGCACGGCCATCGAGTTCTACGACTTCTTCGTCTACGGCACGGCCGCCGCCCTGGTGCTCGGCCCGCTCTTCTTCCCGTCCTTCTCCCCGCTCGCCGGGACCCTCGCCGCCTTCGCCACCTTCGGCGTCGGCTTCCTCGCCCGCCCCCTGGGCTCGGCCGTCTTCGGACACATCGGCGACCGCTACGGACGGCGCCCGGTGCTGCTCGGCTCCCTGCTGCTCACCGGCCTGGCCACGGTGGCGGTGGGCTGCGTGCCCTCGTACGCCTCGATCGGGGTGGCCGCGCCGGTCCTGCTGCTCCTGCTGCGCTTCCTCCAGGGGCTCGGCCTCGGCGGCGAGTGGGGCGGCGCGGTGCTGCTGACCGCCGAGCACGCCCCCGAGGGCCGGCGCGGGCTGTGGTCGAGCTTCCCGCAGACCGGCCCGGCGGTGGGCTTCCTGCTGGCCAACGGCCTGATGCTGGGACTGTCCGCGACCCTGACCGACGGGCAGTTCACCGCCTGGGGCTGGCGGGTGCCGTTCTGGGCGGCCGGGCTGCTGGCGCTCGCCGGGCTGTGGCTGCGGCGATCGGTAGAGGAGACCCCGCAGTTCCGGGCGCTCGCGGAGACCGGCAGGCGCGCCG
Source organism: Streptomyces sp. ADI95-16 (assembly GCF_003721495.1). NCBI lineage: Bacteria > Bacillati > Actinomycetota > Actinomycetes > Kitasatosporales > Streptomycetaceae > Streptomyces > Streptomyces sp. ADI95-16. The sequence continues at coordinate 2,450,879 of NZ_CP033581.1, forward strand.
AGGCACCGCTGACCGAGGTGGTACGGGGCCACTGGCGGCTGCTCCCTGCTGACCGGCGGGGCCCTCGCGGTCGGGTACGCCGTCTTCTACTCGGTCACCACCTGGTCCCTCGCCTACGCGACCGAGCACCTGCGGGTGGAGCGCACCGTGATGCTCGCCTGCGTCATGGCGGCCGTCGCCCTCAAGGGGCTGGTGACCCCGGTGATGGCGCTGCTCGGCGACCGCTACGGGCGGCGGCCGCTGTGCCTGGCGGGCTGTACGGCCTGCGCCCTGTGGATGTTCCCCTTCGTGGCGCTGCTGCGGACTGCGGACCCGCTGCTGATGACCGCGGGCTGCTTCGTGGCGCTGCTGGGGATGGTGGCGATGTTCGCGGTGATCGGGGCGTACCTCCCGGAGCTGTACGCGCCGCGGATCCGCTGTACGGGCGCGGCCGTCGGCTACAACCTCGGCGGGGTGCTGGGCGGGGCACTGACCCCGATCGTGGCGACGGCGCTGGCGGACGGCGCGGGTCCGCCGTGGGGCGTCGCGGTGTACCTGACCTGCGTGGCCCTGGTCAGCCTGGTCTGCTTCGCGCTGCTGCCGGAGACGAACCCGGCGCTGGTACGGGCGAAGGAGGCGGCGGGCGCGGGCACGACGGCGGGGGCGGCCGAAGCGGCCGCCCCCGCGTAGTCTCCCGGGTCCGCGTCAGGCGTCGATGCTCTCCGGGCGGGCGGCGGACTCGGCGGCCGCCTGCTTCTTCGAGGCGATCAGGCTGGTGATCGTGGTGATCACGAGGACACCGCAGATGACGCCCAGCGAGACCGGGATGGAGATCTGCGGGACGTGCACCCCGGACTCGTGCAGGGCGTGCAGCACCAGCTTGATGCCGATGAAGCCCAGGATGACGGACAGGCCGTAGCTGAGGTGGACCAGCTTCTTGAGCAGGCCGCCGATGAGGAAGTACAGCTGGCGCAGACCCATCAGAGCGAAGGCGTTGGCGGTGAAGACGATGTACGGGTCCTGGGTGAGGCCGAAGATCGCGGGGATCGAGTCCAGGGCGAACAGCACGTCGGTGGTGCCGATGGCCAGCATCACGATCATCAGCGGGGTCAGGATCCGCTTGCCGTTGTTCCGGATGAAGAGCTTGGTGCCGTGGTACTGGTCGGCGACGCCGAACTTCTTCTCGATCGACTTGAGGAGGCGGTTCTCCTCGAACTCTTCCTCGTCCTGGTCCTGGCGGGCCTCCTGGATGAGCTTCCAGGCGGTGTAGATCAGGAACGCGCCGAAGATGTAGAAGACCCACGAGAAGTTGGTGATGATCGCGGCGCCGGCCGCGATGAAGATCGCGCGGAGCACCAGGGCGATCAGCACGCCGATGAGCAGCACGCGCTGCTGGAGCTGGGAGGGCACCGCGAACTTCGCCATGATCAGGACGAAGACGAACAGGTTGTCCACGCTCAGGGACTTCTCGGTGATGAAGCCGGCGAAGAACTCCTGGGAGGCCTGGCCCTGACCGAAGAACATCAGGCCGAGGCCGAAGAGCACGGCGAGGACGATCCAGACGACCGTCCAGATGCCGGCTTCCTTCACCGACACGTCATGGGGTTTGCGGCCGATGAAGAAATCGGCGCCGATGAGGATGCTCAGACCGAGAATGGTCAGCACCCAGGTGTACAACGAAACGTCCACTGTTCTTACGCCTCCGGCAGATGGCTCAGCACTTCGTCAGCGTCATCGCTGCCGGAGGTCTCTTCCACCCGGGCGGCCTGGAGGCCGTGGGCCGACGCCCCGGGACGACTGCGTTTCAGACACGACCGCAGTGGTCCGTATTGACGGGTACGCCGTAGCAGGAAAGCAGGAATACTCCCCTCCGCGGTCTCCAGGGTACCGGCAGAGGAGCGGAAAGGTAAAGGGAATCCCAAAGACTGGTCAGTGACGGGTCAGTGAAGGGTCACCCGGTGGTCATGGGCCGGCGCGGCCCCGCCGCCTCCGGTCAGGGCCGGGGCCCCCTGCGGGCCGCCGCGATCCGGTCGAGCGTCCGGTCCAGGACCTGGCTGCCCCGCGGCGGCAGATCCGGCTCGAAGGTCCAGTGGTGCCCGACCCAGGGATCGGCCAGATGACTGTCCGGGACCGGAGACAGCCGCGTCAGCGAACGCCACAGCGGGTCCAGCAACGGCCCGTACGCCGAGGCCTCGTCGCGGTCGGCGACCATCAGCAGGTGCACGCCGACCGCCGGGCCCTCGTCCGCCAGGTAGCGCAGCTGGGTGACCGCCCGGTCGTCGAACCCGTGCGGGAAGTCGTGGACGATCAGCAGCTGCCCGGCCGTGTCCACGTCCGGCGGCAGGTCCTCCGGGGCCCCGGCCCGCAGCGCCATCTGTACGAGGTCCACCCGTCGGGTCAGCGCGGCCAGCGTCCGCGTGACGCCGACGGGCCCTGCGGCGGGCGGACCGGCCAGCACCCCGGAGCGCACCAGCGGGGCGAGCGAGGCGGCACCGGCCCCCGCCGCGTCGATGACGTGGACGGAGAACCGGCCGCCGGGATGGACCGCCAGCAGCCGCACGGCGTGCGCGACGGCCATGTCCATGGCGGCCAGGCGCAGCCGGTCGGTGTCCATGGCCATGGCGGCCTCGGAACCCGTGCGGCCGTTGTCGATCCAGATGCCGCGCTCCAGCGGGAGCCGCATCAGCATCGGGATGCGCAGGTCGGGCCGCTCGGGCAGGTGCAGGTCGCCGAGCCGCAGGGCCAGCGGGCTCTCCTCGGGCAGGGCGGCGGCGCGGCCGTCGTGCCAGACGGGGTTGTCCCAGCGGGCGTACGGGGCCGGCAGCGCGGGCTCGACCACCTCGGTCTCCGCGACCAGCTGGGCGAGGTCCCGGTCGAGGACCGCCCGCGCCCGGTCGACCAGCTCGTCGCGGCGCTCGCGCGCGGCGTCACGGACGGCGTTCCCGGAGCCGCCGAGGCGTTGCCGGGGATCGGACAGGGCCTCGCCGAGCTCCCGGTCCATCCGGGCGTCCGCGAACTCCACCGCGCTGCGGTAGGCGGAGACCGTACGGGCCAGGTCCTCGAACATGCCCCAGACCTGGTTGTAGAGCCGCTCCTCCATGGACCAGCCGGCGGCGTCCCCGGCGACGGGGCGGGGCGGCTCGCCGGGCCCGGGGGCCTGTGCCCGCTGCGGCCCAGGCTCGGGCGGCTCGGCACTCGTCGGGCGGCGGCGCGGGTGGGCGTAGCTGATGGTGGGCGGCGCGTCACCGGACGCGGACCCCGGCGCCCCGACGTACGGATCCGGCGCCTGCCCCGCGGGCGGCGCGTCCCGCGACACCCTCACCCCCTGCGGCACCGTCGGCGCGGCCCCTGCGGGCGCGGGCACGGCGGCCTCGGACGCGACCGCGTCTGCGGGCGCGACCACGGCAGCCGTGGCGGGCACGGCCGACGCGGGCGCGGCGGGCGCGGGCGCGGCGGGCGCGGGCGTGACGGCCTCTGCGGGCACGGCCGGAGCGGGCGCCGTGGGCGCGGGTGCGGCCTCCGCGGGTGCGGGGGTGGTGGCCTCGGGCGCCGCGGCTGCCATCACCTGCGCGGCCAGCGCTACGGCGGCGGGCCCGGGCAGTCCCGCGTCGGCCAGCAGCGCGCCGAGCCCGCCGGCGTACCCCTGGCCCACGGCCCGGACCTTCCAGGCACCCTGGCGCCGGTACAGCTCCAGGGCCACGACGGCGGTCTCGGAGTCCAGCCCGTCCAGGGTGTACCCGGTGATCTCGGCGCCGTCCGGTTCCGCCACCGCCACGTACGGCGCGGGGACCGCGCCGAAGCGCACCGGGCCGCCGGGCGGCAGGACGAGCACCAGCCCGACCCGGTGCACGGCGGGCCCGACGGCGTCCAGGTCGACGGTGAACCGGTGCCGGCCGGACACCGCGTCGGGGACTTCCAGCCCGGCCAGGGCCCGGGCACCGGGGTGGGCCACCGCCTCGGGGCCGGGAAGCCGGCCCGCGTCGTCGCCGGCGGAGGCCAGGGCCAGCACCGGCGTACCCGCCGAGACCCTGATCTCCACCCGGCTCCGGGACAGGGGGTGGTTCTGCCCCCGGACCAGTTCGGCCGTCATCGTGCAGCCCTCCCCCGTGCCTCGCGCCTCGTGCCTTGTCGCCTTGTCGCCTTGGTTCCTTACAGGTGCGGCAGGATCGCCGGCATCAGGTCCTGGAAGGTCCGGCCGTTGGCCGGGTTGCCGAGGGCCGTCATCTGCCAGCCGCTCCCGACGCGGGACACCTTCGCCATGATCTGCGCGGTGTACTGGCCGCCGCCGTCGAGGGTGTAGCGGGCCAGCTCCTGGCCGTTGGTCTCGTCGACGATGCGGCAGAACGCGTTCTGCACTTCCTGGAAGGTCTGGCCGGTGAACGAGTTCACCGTGAAGACGATCTGGTCGATGTGCACCGGCACCCGCTGGAGGTCGACGAGGATCGACTCGTCGTCCCCGCCCTGGCCCACGCCGCCGACGAGGTTGTCACCCGTGTGCCGCACGGAGCCGTCGTCGCTCTGCAGGTGCCGGAAGAAGACGACGTCCACGGGCTGCTTGTCGGCGAAGAGCACCGCCGAGGCGTCCAGGTCGATCTCCCGGGTCCGCGAACCGAACAGCCCGCGCCGCTTCGCCGCCTGCCAGCCGAGGCCCATCCGGACCGCGGTCAGCGTGCCCCCGTCCGCCTTCTGCAGACTGATGGCCTGACCCTTGGTCATGTTGACCGTCACGCGCTGTCCCCTCTCCTTAGCCCGCCCTTGTGGGCCCGCAGCGTGTACCTGCGGCCGAATGCCAACCCTACTGACCAGCCACAGGTCAGGCGAGGCCCGCTTCCTTCATCTGCCGCAGCTCCTTCTTCAGCTCGCCCACCTCGTCCCGGATCCGGGCGGCCACCTCGAACTGGAGCTCGGCCGCGGCACCCCGCATCCGCTCGGTCATCTGCTCGATGAGCGAGGCCAGTTCCTGCGCCGGCCGGTCGGTGAGCGCCTCTGCGGCCTTGGCCCCCTTGGCTCCCTTGGCTCCCTTGCCGCCCTTGGCCTGGGCGGCCCTGCCGCCGAGCGCGGGCACCGGGGCCTTGGCCTCCTTGCCCTGCCGGTAGCCGGTGCCGAGCAGCTCCTCGGTGTCGACCTCCTCGCGGGCGATGGTGGCCACGATGTCGTTGATCTTCTTGCGCAGCGGCTGCGGGTCGATCCCGTTGGCCGTGTTGTAGGCGACCTGCTTCTCGCGGCGCCGGTTCGTCTCCTCGATGGCCTTCTCCATCGCGGGGGTCATCTTGTCCGCGTACATGTGGACCTGGCCGGAGACGTTGCGCGCCGCGCGGCCGATGGTCTGGATGAGCGAGGTCCCGGAGCGCAGGAAGCCCTCCTTGTCCGCGTCGAGGATGGCCACCAGCGACACCTCGGGCAGGTCGAGGCCCTCGCGCAGCAGGTTGATGCCGACCAGTACGTCGTACTCGCCGGCCCGCAGCTCGCGCAGCAGCTCGATGCGGCGCAGGGTGTCCACGTCGCTGTGCAGGTAGCGGACCTGGATGCCGAGCTCCAGGAAGTAGTCCGTGAGGTCCTCGGCCATCTTCTTGGTGAGGGTGGTGACCAGGACCCGCTCGTCCTTCTCGACGCGCGCGCGGATCTCGTGCACCAGGTCGTCGATCTGACCCTCGGTAGGCTTGACCACGACCTCGGGGTCGATGAGCCCGGTGGGGCGGATGATCTGTTCGACGAACCCGTCGCCGCGCGAGAGCTCGTACTTGCCGGGGGTGGCCGACAGGTAGACCGTCTGGCCGATCCGCCCCTGGAACTCCTCCCACTTCAGCGGCCGGTTGTCGAGCGCCGACGGCAGCCGGAAGCCGTGGTCGACCAGGGTCCGCTTGCGCGAGGCGTCACCCTCGTACATCGCGCCGATCTGCGGAACGGTGACGTGCGACTCGTCGATGACTAGGAGGAAGTCCTCCGGGAAATAGTCGATGAGGGTGTTGGGCGCGGAGCCCCGCTCACGGTCGTCCATGTGCAGCGAGTAGTTCTCGATACCGGAGCAGGAGCCGATCTGACGCATCATCTCCAGGTCATACGTGGTGCGCATGCGCAGCCGCTGCGCCTCCAGCATCTTGCCCTGCTTCTCCAGCTCGGCCAGGCGCTCCGTCAGCTCGGCCTCGATGCCGGCGACCGCCTTCTCCATGCGCTCGGGGCCGGCGACGTAGTGGCTGGCGGGGAAGACGTACAGCTCGCGGTCCTCGCTGATGACCTCGCCGGTCAGCGGGTGCAGCGTGGAGAGGGCCTCGATCTCGTCGCCGAACATCTCGATGCGGACGGCCAGTTCCTCGTAGACCGGGAAGATCTCGATGGTGTCGCCGCGGACGCGGAAGGTGCCCCGGGTGAAGGCCACGTCGTTGCGGGTGTACTGGATGTCGACGAAGCGGCGCAGCAGCTGGTCGCGGTCGATCTCCTCACCCACCTTGAGGGAGACCATCCGGTCGACGTACTCCTGCGGGGTGCCGAGGCCGTAGATGCAGGACACGGAGGCGACGACGATGACGTCCCGCCGGGTGAGCAGCGAGTTCGTGGCGGAGTGGCGCAGCCGCTCCACCTCCTCGTTGATCGAGGAGTCCTTCTCGATGTACGTGTCCGACTGCGGTACGTAGGCCTCGGGCTGGTAGTAGTCGTAGTACGAGACGAAGTACTCGACGGCGTTGTTCGGCAGGAGCTCGCGGAACTCGTTCGCCAGCTGGGCGGCGAGGGTCTTGTTCGGAGCCATCACCAGCGTGGGCCGCTGGAGCTTCTCGATCATCCACGCCGTGGTCGCCGACTTGCCGGTGCCGGTCGCACCCAGCAGGACGACATCCTTCTCACCTGCACGGATGCGCTTCTCCAGCTCGGCGATGGCCGCCGGCTGGTCGCCGCTGGGCTGGTAGGGGCTGACGACCTCGAAAGGCGCCACCGTGCGTTCGATCTTCGATACGGGCCGCATGACTCAACCGTACGACCCCCCACTGACACTCACGCGCCTCCGCAGCCCATGACGCTTCCCGCAGGGCCGCGCGGTCCCGGCGGAACGCCGCGCCCACGGTCGGGTTCGTGGCGGCATGGTCCGTTTGTCGTAGTTCGGTGGCGGCTCGGTGATCTTCAACCCCATGATCGCCATGGGATACCCGCAGGAACCACGCCCCCCTGAAGTGCATCGCCGCAACGTCTGCCGTTCCGCGCCCGCTTGGGGCGGGAACAGGGCTCACGACCCGAGGAGAACGCACATGTACGTCCGACCCGCCGCCGCGGCCGCCGCCGCGTTCCTGGGTTTCACCCTCACCGTGCTGGGCGGGACGGCCTCGTGCGCCGCGTCCGGCCCTGTTCCCGCCCCCCGCGCCGACCCCCGCCCCGGTCCCGCGGGGTTCTCCGACCCCACCGTGTACGCCCACCGGGGGGCTTCGGCGTACGCCCCGGAGAACACCCTGGCGGCGATCGACCTCGCGATGCGGCTCGGTTTCGCCTGGGTCGAGAACGACGTCCAGCGCACCAGGGACGGCGTGCTGGTGGTCGTGCACGACGACACCCTGGCCCGCACGACCGACGTCGAGCAGCGCTACCCGGACCGGGGGCCCTGGAAGGTCAAGGACTTCACCGCGGCGGAGATCGCCGGGCTGGACGCGGGCAGCTGGTTCTCCGAGGGCTACGCGGGCGCCCGCGTCCCGACCCTGCGCCAGTACCTCGCCCGGGTGCAGCGCAACCAGCAGCGGCTGCTGCTGGAGATCAAGAAGCCGGAGCTCTACCCCGGGATCGAGCGGGAGACCCTGAAGCTGCTCGACGAGGCCGGCTGGCTCGACGAGCGCCATGTGTCGGGGCGCCTGGTCGTGCAGAGCTTCAGCGCCGACTCCGTACGGACCGTCCACGACCTGCGCCCGGACCTCGTGACCGCCTTCCTCGGCACGCCGGCGGTGGCGGACCTCCCGAAATACGCCCGCTTCACGGACCGGATCAATCCCTGGCACACCACCATCTCGGCCGGCTACGTCGCGGCGGTGCACAACCTGCTCGGCGCCCACGGCAAGGCCATGGAGGTCGACACCTGGATCGTCGACGACCCGGCGACCGCGCAGAAGGTGCGGGACATGGGCGTGGACGGGATCATCACCAACGCCCCCGACGTCGTGAGGCGGGCGATCGGCGGGTACTGAGCTCGGGCGCAGGCGCCGGCGCTGTCAGTGGGGCGCCGTACCGTGGAGGCGTGGACAGCACCGAGCGGCCCCGCGGGCCGCGCCTCGAATGGACCGTGGTCGCCAGCGACATCGGTCCCCTGCTCCTGGCCGCGACCCCGGAGGGCCTGGTCCGGGTCGAGTTCCATGCCGCCCCGGACCGGGTCGACAGGATGATCGGCTCTCTGGTCTCCCGGCTCGGGGCCGACGCCTGGCGGCCGCCGCCGGGCGAGGAAGTGCTGCTGGCCGCGCCGATACGCCAGCTGACCTCGTACTTCGCCGGTTCGCTGAAGCGCTTCGACCTCCCCCTCGACTGGCGGCTCAGCTCCGGCTTCAACCGCCAGGTGCTGCTGGAGCTGGACCGCTCCGTGCCGTACGGCGCCGTCGTCGGGTACGGGGAGCTGGCCGCCCGCGTCGGGCAGCCGGGCGCGGCCCAGGCGGTGGGCAACGCCATGGGGTCGAACCCGCTGCCGCTGGTGGTCGCCTGCCACCGGGTCGTCGAGAACGACGGCGGGATCGGGGGCTTCGGCGGCGGGGTCGAGACCAAGCGGCAGTTGCTGGCGCTGGAGGGCGTCCTCCCGCAGCCCCTGTTCTGACCTGCGCGTTCCCGCGCGGTGACCGGCCGGGCGGGGCGTTTCGCATCCGCCTCGGTCCGGGGCGCATACCCGGTTCCGCCGCGCCGTGCGGGGTGCGACACTGCGCCGGTGAGCACTCCCGCCGCCCCCGGCCCCACCGCGCCCCTACGCCGCCTCCCGCACCCGCCCCGGGGCCCCCTCCCGGCCCTGACCCCGGTCTCGGCCTCGGTCCCGGTCCCGGTTCTGGCCCCGGTCTCCGCCTCGGGCCCGGCCTTGGTCTCCGCCTCTGCCCCGGTCCCGGCCCTGATCCCGGTCCCGACCGCGGTCCCGACCCCGGCCTTGGTACCGGCCTCGGTCCCGGTTTCCGTCCCGCGAAGGGAATCGGCGTGAGCGCCGCCCAGGGCACCGAGCGGACGGTCGCGCCGGTCGACCTGGCGGCGCTGCCCGCGCTCCAGCGGCGCACCTCCGCGGTGCTGATCGCCAGCCAGATGCTGGGCGGCCTCGGCGTGCCCATCAGCATCGCCCTCGCCCCGGTACTGGCGACGCAGGTCAGCGGCACCGAGGCACTGTCCGGCTTCGCCTCCACCGCCGCCGTGATCGGCACCGCGCTGGTCTCGCTGCCGCTCGCCGCGCTGATGACCGCGCGGGGGCGCCGGCCCGGCCTCGTCGTGGCCTACGCGATCGGCGCGGCGGGCGCCGCCCTGGTCGTCTTCGCCGCCTCGGTCAAGAGCTTCCCGCTGCTGATGCTCGGCATGGCGTGCTTCGGAGCCGCCTCCTCCGCCAACCTCCAGGCCCGGTTCGCGGCAGCCGACCTCGCCGCGCCGGACCGGCGGGCCCGGGCCATCTCGATCGTCGTCTGGGCCTCCACCATCGGCGCCGTGCTCGGCCCGAACCTCTCCGCCCCCGCCAGCCGCAGCTTCGCCGGCACCTCCATACCCGAGACGGCGGGCCCCTTCGTATGGGCCGGCGCCGTCTTCGTCCTCACCGGCACGCTGCTCGGCGTACTCCTGCGGCCGGACCCGCTCCTGACGGCCCGGGCGCTGGCCGCGCCCGGGGAACAGACCCGGGCGGGCCGCTCGCTGCGCGCCGGGCTCGCCGCCGTCAAGGCCTCGCCGCGCGCCCGGCTCGCCCTGGTCACCGTCGCGGTGTCGCACACCACCATGGTCTCGATCATGGTGATGACCCCGGTCGACCTCGGTCACCACGGCGCCGGGCTGGAACTCGTCGGCCTGGTGATCAGCGGTCACATCGCCGGCATGTTCGCCTTCTCCCCCGTCATGGGCTGGCTCGCGGACCGGCTCGGCCGGCTGTCGGTGATCGGCCTGGCCGCCGGGCTGCTGTCGGTCGCCGCCCTGCTCGCGGGCACCGCGGGACCGAGCCACGGCCAGAGCGCGCTCGGCCTGTTCCTGCTCGGACTGGGCTGGTCCGCCGGGATGGTCTCCGGATCGGCCCTGCTGACCGACTCGGTGCCGCAGCCCGCGCGGGCCGCCGTACAGGGGCTGAGCGACCTCACGATGAACACCTCCGCGGGCGTGGGCGGCGCGGCCGCCGGCCTGATCATGTCCCAGGCCGGCTACGGCTGGCTGAACGCCATCGGGGCCGCCCTGCTGCTGCCGATGGCCGCGCTCGCCCTGTTCACGGCGCGCCGCCACCCCGCGCCCGCGAAGACGGAGGAGGGTGTCAGTAGCTGATGTGGTAGGCCTTGCGGAGCGTCTCGTGCACGGTCCAGGTGGTCTTGTCGCCCTCGCGGAGCACACAGGCGGAACCGGGTCCGACCTCCAGGGTGCCGCCGCCCTCCACCTCGATGGTGGCGCGCCCGCTGACCACCACGAACAGCTCGTTGGCCTCGGTGTCGGTGACCACGCCCGGGGTGATCTGCCAGATCCCGCGCACCTGCGAGCCGTCCTCGGCCTCCCAGAACACCTTGCCGGTCACCACGGGCGTGCCGGAGACGATCTGCGCGGGGTCGAGTTCCTCGGTCTCCAGCTCCGCGTCCGGGACGTCCGGTACGGAGACGGCGAAGGAGGCGGGGGCGGGGGCGGAGTGATCACTGGTGCTCATGGCGCGCCAGCCTAATCCGGGCGGGCCGCGCGGCGCGGTGACCAGAGCGTCCAGCGTCGGCCCGGCGTACGAGTCACCCTGTCCAGCGTCGCGGCGAACCCGCTCTGCCGGGCCTACCGCACCGTCTTGCGCCGGCAGGGCCGCCGGGTCACGGCACCCGGCGGGTTTCGGCCAGCGCGGTGCACGGGTCCCCGGCGATCCGGAGGTCCGGGCGGGCGTTGCCGGCGCGGGCCGCGGCGGCGGGGCCGAGGTCGGTGCCCCTGATCCGGCGCCGGGCGCTACTCGGACACGTTGTGACGGGTGAGGCTGGAGTGCGTTTGGGGCCGCGAATTCCGTGCCATGGATGGGGACATGCCACAGCACACAGCATCCGCGCCCCTGCCCGAAGTCCCCGTCCTCTCCGAAGAGGTACGCGAGGCGCTCGCCCGGAAGCGGCCCGTCGTGGCCCTGGAGTCGACGATCATCGCGCACGGCCTGCCGCGTCCGCGCAATCTGGCGGTGGGCACGGAACTGGAGGCGCTGGTCCGGGCGGAGGGTGCTGTTCCGGCGACGATCGCGGTCGTGGACGGGGTGGCGTACGCGGGGCTCGACAAGGAGCAGTTGGAGCGGATCGCGAGCGGTGAGGGCGTGCGCAAGCTCGGCCACCGGGATCTGGCGCCCGCGCTCGCGACGGGCGCCACCGGGGCGACGACGGTGTCCGCGACGGCGTTCCTCGCCGCGCGGGCGGGGCTGCGGGTGTTCGCGACGGGCGGGCTGGGCGGCGTACACCGCGAGTACGCGCGGACGCAGGACGAGTCGGCGGATCTGGCGCTGCTGGCGCGGACGCGGATCACGGTGGTGTGCGCGGGGGTGAAGTCGATCCTGGACGTGCCGGCCACGCTGCAACGCCTGGAGACGCTGGGGGTGGGGGTGCTGGGGTTCGGGACGGAACGTTTCCCCGGGTTCTACCTGGCCAGTTCCGGTGAGCCGGTGGACTGGACCGTGCACCGCCCGGAGGAGGTGGCGGCCGTGATGGCGGCCCAGGACGCCCTGGGCGGAGCGGAATCGGCGCTCCTGGTGGCCAATCCCGTACCGGAGGCTGAGCAGTTGGATCCGCAGCTGCACGACCGGGTGCTCGCCGAGGCCCTCGCCGAGTGCCACGAGCGCGGGATCACGGGCCAGGCGGTGACCCCGTTCCTGCTGGGCCACCTGGTACGGGCGACCGGCGGGGCCTCGCTGGAGGCCAATCTGGCGGCGGTACGGGGCAACGTGCGGCTCGGGGCCCGGATCGCGGGGGCCTGGGCGGCCCGGCGGTGACCGGGCCGGGGGCCGCACCGGCGCGCGGGCCGGGGGCGGGGGCGCTGCTGGTCGTCGGGGACGTGGTGACCGACGTGGTGGCGGTGCATCCGGAGCCGCTGGCCCCGGCCACCGACACGGCGGCCCGGATCCGCACCCTGCCCGGCGGCGCGGGGGCCAACGCGGCCTGCTGGGCGGCCCGCGCGGGCGTGCCTGAGGTACGTCTCCTCGCGCGGGTGGGGAAGGAATCGGCCCGGTGGCACGAACGGGCGCTGGTGGACGCGGGGGTGCGGCCGCGGCTGGTGATCGACCCGGCCGAGCCCACGGGGACGGTGGTGGCGCTGGTCGGCAAGGACACGGAGCGGACCTTCCTGACCGACAGCGGCGCGGCGCTGCGGCTCACCCCCGACGACTGGGCCCCGGCCCTGCTGGACGGGGCGGCCCATCTGCACCTGTCCGGTTACCTGTTCTTCGCCGACAGCAGCCGGGAGCTGGCCCTGCTGGCGCTGCGGGCGGCGACGGCCCGGGGGGTGCCGGTGAGCGTGGACCCGGCCTCGGCCGGATTCCTGCTCACGCTCGGGCCGCGGCGGTTCCTCGACGCCGTGGCGGGGGCCTGCGTCCTGCTGCCCAACGAGGACGAGGCCCGGCTGCTGGCCGGGCTGCCCGAGCGGTCCGGAGCCGCCCGGGCGGCGGTGGAGCTGAGCCGGCGGGTGCCGCTGGTGGTGGTCACCCGGGGCGCGGCCGGGGCCCTGGTGGCCGAGGCGGGGCGGATCGTCGCCGAGGCCGCCGCGGAGGCGGTGGAGGCGGTGGACTCCACGGGCGCGGGGGACGCGTTCACCGGCGGGTTCCTCGCGGCCCGCCTCGCGGGGGCGGACCCGGCGGAGGCCGCCCGGGCGGGCTGCCGGACGGCCGCCGTGGCGGTCACCCGGCTGGGCGGGCGACCGTAGCGGCCAAGACCTCCGCGAATGCCCCGGCCCGGCGCGGGGTTCAGCCGGGCAGGCCCGTCCAGGCCGGGTGGCGGGGGTCGTCCGCCCTGACGAGGACGTCCGCCCGGTCCGCCGGGGCGGTCTCGGCCTCGTAGCGCGCGAACGCGGGCAGGGTCCACCGGTCGGCGGGCTCGGTGCGGCGGGCCAGCGCGCCCGGGGAGAGCCGGACGTGCACGGCGAGGTCGAAGGGGAACCAGTGGCCCAGCAGCAGCGGGCCGTGCACGATCAGCACGCCGTCCGGCGGGAGTTCGGCGTACGGGCTGCGGGTCGCCCGGTCGGTCACCGGGTCCCACAGGTCGGGCAGCACCCGCCCGGTGCCGCCGGGGTCGGTCGGGCCGAAGACCTCCCGCCAGAGCGCGGCCGTGTCGTACCAGCCGTCGAGGTACGCGTCCACGTCCTCGCGGCCGAACTCGAAGCGCAGCGAGGCCGGCCGCAGGAAGCCCGCGGCCGGGACCGCCAGCGCCGCGCGGCCGCGTCCGCGCAGCGCGTCCGCGAGGTGCCCGGCGAGCACCCCGGTGTCGGCGGCGGGCGCGCCGTCGATCCCCACCCGTTGCCAGACGGCCTGTTCGGAGGGAGTCTCGCGGTCGTCGAGGTGACCGGCGAGCCGCTCGGCCATCCGCTGCCATGTGATCGCTTCCAGCTGCACGACCCCATTGTCAGTGCTGCCCCTTAGCTTTTTTCACGAGGGATCACCGGCGCGACAGGAGCTGGTGACCCGGCCTTGGGGAGGGGTCTGTCATGGCTCGGGAAACGACGTATCTGGAGCTGTCGCAGGACGGCGGCGGAGCGCACAAGTTCTACGAGGTGACCGTGGACGGCACGGCCGTCTCGGTGCGCTACGGGCGCATCGGCGCGGACGGCCAGCTGCAGAACTCCTCCTTCCCCACGGCCGAGAAGGCCCGCGCCGCCGCCGCGAAGAAGATCGGCGAGAAGGTCCGCAAGGGGTACGCCCCGGCGGTGCCCGGGCAGCGCGCCGCGCGGGCGGTGACCCGCCGCCAGGTGACCTCGGCGCCGTCGACGGCGCGTTCGGTGGCCCCGGTGCTCTGGCGGTTCCGTACGGGCTCCTCCGCCTTCGGGATCCATGTGGACGAGGACCGCTGCTGGGTCGGCAACCAGGCGGGCGATGTCTACACGCTGAGCCACGGCGGCGAGGTGCTGGCCCGCTACTCCCTGCCGGACGGGGTGAAGTGCCTGGTGGCGGACGATTTCTGGATCTACGCGGGCTGTGATGACGGCACGGTGTACGACCTGTCGTCGAAGGTGCCGTTCGGCGCGTACGACATCGCGGCGGATGTGGACATCTACTGGCTCGACATCCACGAGGGCGTGCTGAACGTGTCGGATGCGGCCGGCGGCCTCACGGTCATCGACCACGAGGACGAGTTCCAGTGGTCCCGCAAGTCCGCGGGCAGCGGTGCCTGGATGGTCCGCGCCGACGCGGGCGCGGTCTACCACGGGCACAGCTCGGGTGTCACGGCGTATGCCTCGGACGGCAGCGGGGAGCTGTGGCACACCGCGACGGGCGGCTCGGTGCTGTTCGGCTGGCAGGAGGAGCACGCGGTGTACGCGGGCACGGGCCGCAAGGTCGTACAGCGGCTGGCGAAGGCGACGGGGGCCGTCGAGGCCACGTACGGGTGTGACGCGGCGGTGTACTCGTGCGCGACCTCGCCCGACGGGCGGTACGTCTTCGCCGGCGACTCGTCGTCCTCGGTGTACTGCTTCGACGCCGACGGGCGGCGGCTGTGGAAGCTGGGCACCGGCGGCGGCTCCGCGCTGTCGATGCAGTACCTCGACGAGCGGCTGTACCTGGTCACCACGGACGGCTCGCTGGTGTGCGTGGACGCGAGCGAGGCGGCGATCACCGCGGCCCAGCGGGGTTCGGTGCCGGTGGCGGTGGACGTGAAGTCGGCGGCGGCCCTTCCGGTGTTCACCCCGGCCGCTTCGGCCGCCGCGGTGGCGACGGTGTCGGTGGCGGCGGCTCCGGCGGGCGCCGTGGTCGTGGAGTGCGTCCAGCAGGGCGGCCGGATGCGCGTCCAGGTGGTGTCCACGGGGTTCGAGCCCTCGTGGAACGTGCAGTTCCCGCGCGGGATACGGGAGGCCGGGGCCCGGTACGTGGTCGAGGGGCTGCACGCGTCCTCGGGAGGCTTCTACCGGGTGCGCGGGGAGATACGCCGGCTGGTGTGACGCGGCGGTCCGCCGGTCGCGGGACCGGTCGCGGGCGCGGTCGCGGGCGCCCGCTTCACAGGGCGGGTCCGGAGCAGGCGCAGGTCGTGGCCCCGGGCGGGCCCTGGGCGGGTATGGAGAAGGCGGCGCCCTCGGGAAGCGCCTCGCAGGTCACGTACAGCACGACGGGTTCGCTGCCGAGGTTGCGTCCGAGGTGGACGTGCCGGGCGCCCGGGGGCTCTATGAAGCTGGTCCCCGCCCGGTGTACCTCGACCGAGTCGTCGTAAAGGATCCGGGTCAGCGTCCCGGACCTGACCACCGCGATCAGCTGTACCCGGTGGTAGTGCCAGCCGGTGCAGCCCCCGGGGGCTATGACGATCTCGCGGCCTTCGAGACCGGCATGGCCCGCCGCTCCGGGGCGCCGCGCCGTTGCCTGCCGTCCACTCATCTGCTCCCCCTCCGCGACCTCCGGCCGCAGTCCCTCGGACACCGTAGGAGGACATCCTCTAATCCAGTGAGGATCGATGAAACCCCAACATCCCACTTCCGCAAGGTGATATGGGGGCCGGGAGGCGGTATCACTCCGGCATGAGTCTCGTCGTGTTCGAGTCGGTGAAACACGTCCACTGCGCGGAGTGCCGGCGGGGCCCGATCCGGCACGTGGTCCGCGAGGCCGGCGTGCCCCGCTGCCTGGACTGCGCCGACCTGGGCCACCTGGTCTACCTGCCGCGCGGCGACGCGGCGCTCACCCGCCGGGCGCGGGAGGCCAGTTCGCTCTCGGCGGTCGTGGTCCGCCTCCACAAGCGCCGCCGCCGTTACGAACGCCGGGGCCTGCTCGTCGAGGACGCCGCCCTGGCCCGCGCCGAGCGCGCCTGCCTCGCGGACGCCGAGGCGCGGGCCCGCCGCCGGGAACGCGACCGGCTGCGCCGCGCCGCCGAGGACACCCGGTTCACGGCCGCGTTCGCCGCCGAGATACGGCGGTTGTTCCCCGGCTGCCCGGCCGGCCGCGCCCAGGCGATCGCGGCGCACGCCTCGCTGCGCGGGAGCGGCCGGGTGGGGCGTACCGCGGCCGGCCGGGCCCTCGACGAGCAGGCGGTATCGATGGCGGTCCGGGCCGCGGTACGCCACCTCGACACGGAGTACGACGCCCTGCTGATGGCGGGCATCCCCCGCTTCGCGGCCCGGGCCCGGCTGGCGCCGCGCATCGACGCGATCCTCGGCGGATGGCGTACGGGCACCGTCGCGGCCGAGCCCGAGACGGCCCGGGGCGGGCCTAGCTGACCCGGAACCGGCGGTAGAGCAGCACTCCGCCGAGCAGCAGCGCACCACCCGCGGGCAGGGCGTAGCCGACGGCGTCGGCCCCGGTGTGGGCGAGGGCCGAGGTGTGCCGGGGCGGCTCGGGCGTGACCGGCTGGGCCGGAGTGACGGGAGTGACGGGAGTGACGGGAGTGACCACCACGGGCTTCGCCGGGGTGACGGGCTTCGTGACGGTGGGCGGCTGGACGGGCTTGCCCCCGCTGGGCTGCTCCCCGTTGACGGAGGTGTTGCCGAACGTGGGGTTGCCGATCCCGACGACGCTGACCCCGTTGCCGCTGACGTTCAGCGGCAGGTCGACGGGAAGCTGGATCCCGTTGCCCGACAGCACACCCGGAGAATCCTTTCCGCTCCCATGGGCGCTCGCCCCGCCACTAGTCCCGGACGCTTGTTCGGACGCGTGCGAGGCTCCGGACCCGGTCCCGGAGGACCCGGACCCCGACGCGGAGGTCCCGCGCCCCTGCGACCCCGCGTTGGCGCACCGGTTCCCGGCCGCCGGGTTGAGCAGCCCGACGACGCTCACCGTGTTCCCGCACACGTTCACCGGCAGGTGCACCGGCAACTGCACCAGGTTCCCCGACGCCACGCCCGGCGAAC
This sequence comes from Streptomyces sp. ADI95-16, assembly GCF_003721495.1. Classification (NCBI taxonomy): domain Bacteria; kingdom Bacillati; phylum Actinomycetota; class Actinomycetes; order Kitasatosporales; family Streptomycetaceae; genus Streptomyces; species Streptomyces sp. ADI95-16. Next base: position 2,468,006 of record NZ_CP033581.1, read on the forward strand.
GCTCGGCCGCCCCGTTCGCGTCCGCATCGGCGTAGGCGAAGCCACCCACCCCGGCGACGGCCAGTCCGCCACCCGCGACCACCGCCGCGATCAAGCCATTCCGACGACTGTGACGCATCAGCTTCCTGCCTTCCGGAGAGTTCACGAGCACAACGCCCGCACCGGACACAACGCCGTTGAACCCGTTCGGGTTATACGGCCGATAGGCATTTCACTCCATCGTGTCGGGGAGCCTTCGGCTTAACGGGGGTCGGCCCGGGCCTCGGGTCAGCGCCGCACGAGGGCCGTGACCGGGTCCGGGGAGGCGGTGCCGGTGGGCCACCAGTCGTTGTCGCCGAGGCGGTCCTCATAGGCGTACCAGAGGCCCTCGCGGCTCAGGCGGAGTTGGCGGTTCAGGGCGGTGAGACGGTTGCGGTCGGGGCGGAACGAGCCCTGTCCGGCGGCGAGCAGCGCCGGGCGGGCGCGGTCGAAGGGGCCCGCCGGGGGGTCCCAGGGCTCGTCGAGGGCGACGAGCGCGGGCAGCCCGCCCTGGCGCCAGGCCGCGGCGCCCCGGGCCAGGTCCGTGGTCGTACGGCCGGTGGCGCGGGCCAGGTCCCGGTACAGGGCGCGGGCCGAGCCGGTGAGCCCGGCCGTGGGATGCGCGGACGCCAGCCGGACGGCGTCCTGCCAGAGCGTGAGGCCCGCGATGGGGTCCTCGCCGGTGGTGAGCAGGGCGAGGGCCCGGGCGGCGGCGTCCGTGGCGAGCTGGTCCAGGGACAGGGGGTCCGGGGCGGCCGGATCAGCCGGGTAGGCGGGCGGCAGCCCCACGGCGGCGGGCGCCGCGAGCGGGGCCGGCAGCGGCGGCAGCACGGTGCGCGCCAGCGCCTGGCGCGCCGGAACCCCGGGGAAGTCCGGTTCGGCGTCGGGCTGTTCGCGCGCGGCGTGGGCGGCGTTGCGGCGGGTCAGCTCTTCGAGCAGCTCCCGCTCGCCCCGGCCGCGCAGGAGCAGCAGCACGAACGGGTCCTCGTCGAGCAGCCGGGCCGCCCGGTAACAGAGGGCCGCCGCATGCTTGCACGGCGGGCGCCCGACATCCGGACAGGAGCAGCGCGGGACGAGCTCGCCCGCGCCGGGCAGGACCGACCCCGCCAGCGCCTGCGGAACCTCCCTCTCCAGCAGCGCGGCGAGCGCCGCCGGATCGGCCGCCACCGCCTCCAGGAGCTCAGACCACTCGGCGTCCGCGAAGGCGGTCAGCGCCAGCTCGGTACGGTACGGGCGCGGCCTGCCGCCCCGGACGTAGGCGACGATCCGGCCCGGGGTGATCGTGACCGCCTCGACATGGCCCTCCGCCGCGTACGCGCGACCGCGCACCAGCCGGGCCGCGTCCCGGGCGCGCTCCTCCAGGGCCGCCACCCAGGCCCGGCCCCACCAGGTCGTGGCCTCCACACCGGGGGGCACGGTCTCGAAGGTGCGGCGGCGGTCGTCCCGCGCGGTGATCACGCCGGCCTCCGCAGCGAGACCAGGTCGGCCAGCTCGCGGTCGGTCAGCTCGGTCAGCGCCGACTCGCCGGAGCCGAGGACGGCATCCGCCAGGGCGCGCTTCGCCTCCAGCATCTCCGCGATCCGGTCCTCGACCGTGCCCTCCGCGATGATCCGGTGGACCTGTACCGGCTGGGTCTGCCCGATCCGGTACGCGCGGTCGGTGGCCTGCTCCTCCACGGCCGGGTTCCACCAGCGGTCGAAGTGGATGACATGCCCCGCCCGGGTCAGGTTCAGCCCGGTCCCGGCCGCCTTCAGCGACAGCAGGAACACCGGCACCTCGCCCGCCTGGAACCGGTCCACCAGCTCCTCGCGGCGCGGCACCGGCGTCCCGCCGTGCAGCAGCTGGTTGGCGATCCCGCGCGCGGCGAGGTGCCGCTCGATGAGCCGGGCCATCGTCACGTACTGGGTGAAGACCAGCACCGAACCGCCCTCCGCGAGGATCGTGTCGAGGAGTTCGTCCAGCAGCGCCAGCTTGCCCGAGCGGTGCGCGATCCGGGGCTGCTCCTCCTTCAGGTACTGCGCCGGGTGATTGCAGATCTGCTTCAGCGATGCCAGCAGCTTCATGATCATGCCGCGCCGCTCCATGCCCTCGCTCGCCTCGATCACGGCCATCGCCTCATCCACGGCGGCCTGGTACAGCGAGGCCTGCTCGCGCGTCAGCGACACCGGATGGTCCGTCTCCGTCTTCGGCGGGAGCTCGGGCGCGATCCCGGGATCGGACTTCTTGCGGCGCAGCAGGAACGGCCGTACCAGCGCGGCGAGCCGGGCGACGGCCGCCTCGTTGCCGCCGTCCTCCTCCTGCTGGTGCTCCACCGGACGGGCGTGCCGCGCCCGGAACGCGGTGAGCGGGCCCAGCAGGCCGGGCGTCGTCCAGTCGAGCAGCGCCCACAGCTCGGAGAGGTTGTTCTCCACCGGGGTGCCGGTCAGCGCCACCCGCGCGGGGGCCGGGATCGTCCGCAGCGCCTTCGCCGTCGCCGACAGCGGGTTCTTGACGTGCTGCGCCTCATCGGCGACGACCATGCCCCAGCCCTGCTCGGCCAGCCGGGCGGCGCCCGCGCGCATCGTCCCGTACGTGGTGAGCACGAACCCGCCTGCCAGCCCGTCGAGACTGCGGCCGGCCCCGTGGAAACGGCGCACCGCAGTGCCCGGCGCGAACCTCTCGATCTCCCGCTGCCAGTTGCCCAGCAGCGACGCCGGGCACACCACCAGCGTCGGCTCGGGTCTGTCCCGGTGCAGGTGCAGCGCGATCAGCGTGACCGTCTTGCCCAGGCCCATGTCATCGGCGAGGCAGCCGCCGAGGCCGAGCGAGGTCATCAGGTCCAGCCAGGCCAGACCGCGCGCCTGGTAGTCGCGCAGGGTCGCCTTCAGCGCGGCCGGCTGCGGCAGCGGGGCCAGCTCCCCGGTCAGCCGCTCCCGCAGGGCCGCCAGCGCGCCCACCGCAACCGCCGCGACCGGCTCCCCGTCCACCTCGGCCGTGCCCGTCAGTACGGTGGCCAGCGCGTCCACCGGGTCCAGCAGGCCCAGCTCCCGCTTGCGGGCCTTGCGCACCAGCTCCGGATCGACCCGCACCCACTGGTCGCGCAGCCGCACCACGGGCCGGTGCGCCTGCGCGAGCGCGTCCATCTCGCCCGGGGTGAGCCGGTCGCCGCCGAGCGCGAGCTCCCAGGAGAACGCGAAGAGGTGCTGGGCATCGAAGAACGCGGTGCCATCGGTGGCGGAGCCGGGCGCCATCGACCGTACGACGGCGCTCGCCGACAGCGTACGGGCCAGCTCGCGCGGCCAGTGGACCACGACCCCGGCGGCGGCCAGCCGGGGCGCGACGGCGCCCAGCAGGTCTTCGAGCTCGGGGTCGGACAGGGCCAGCGCATCGGGGACCGGCTGGTCCAGCAGCCGCAGCAGCGGCGGCCAGATCCGGGCGGCCCGGCGCAGCGCGAGCACCGCATCGATCCGGGCGCGGGGGCCGAACCCGGCGGCCGCCGCCCCCGCCCACAGCACCCCGGCGTCGGTGACGAGGGTGGGGTCGGCGAGGCTGTGGACCTGGACGACGGCGGCGCCCGCACGGCGGGTGTCCTCGGGCTCCGCCTCGTCGAAGAGGCGGAAGGAGGACAGGTCCAGCCGGAGCGAGATCCCGACCCCGGTGTCGGCGCCGGCCGCGACCTGCGCCGCCCAGTCCTGTATCCCCGGCACCCGCTGCGGCTCCCGCGCGGCGAACGGCCGCCCGACGGCGGCGGGCGCGGCCGGAGTCCGGGGCAGGCTGTCCGCGACGGCGTCGAGGAAGGCCCGCACCAGGGCTTCCGGTTCCGGCAGCCGGAGCGGCCGGGCCCCGGCCAGCGGGGTGGCGTACGCCTCGTGGGGCAGGGCGGCGGCGATCGCCCGCAGGTGCCCGACATCCGCCGCGTCGAGCGGGCCGGCGCGCCAGGCGTCGATGCCCTCGGGGGTGACCCCGGGGAGCAGCCGGCCGCGCGCGACCAGGGTGAGCGCCTGGACGGCGGCGGTGCCCCAGGCGCGGGTGGCCGGATGCGCGCCGGCGCTGCGCGGGGCCCGCGCCAGGAGCGGCAGGGCGGCGGCGACGGACAGGACGAGGCCGGGGACGGTACGGGTACGGGGCGCGGCGGTGGGGCCCTGCGGCCGGACGAGCGTGAGCGGGGTCGTCTCACCGGGGAGGGGGTCCCCGTCGGGCGCCCAGAAAACCATCCGGCCCTCGCGGGGAACGGGGGCGGGGAGGAACACGGCGGCATGCCGCAGCAGTGCGGTCTGCGGGGTCACGCGGGCTCCCTCCGGGTCGGTCTTCCACTCCTGCGACGAGTCTAGGCGGAGCCACTGACAACCCCTCTGACCTGCCCCTACGTCGCCCTACCCATGGCCGCCGCGCTCCGCCGGGCCCTGCGGGCCGGCGCCCCCGGCGCCCCCGGCGCCGATCGTGAACGAGCTCGCGAGCCCGGCCTGATCCGAAAGACAGGCCCTGGCTCCGCGGGCCCTCGGCGCGCCGCCGGTGGGACCATGGACGGGGAGAGCGAGGCGATGGCCATGCGTTCCGGAAACGAGCCGGTGACCGCCCGCAGTCCGCTGCGGCTGCGGTTCTGGCTGAGCCTGTGGGGGCTGATCTGGGCCGCCGCCGGAACCGTCCTGTTCTCGCTGGCCGGCCGTCCGGGGTGGGCGGCCGCCTGCGCGGTCGTCGTGGTGCTGGCGGCGGTCGACCTGGCCGTTGTGATCCACCACATCCACCAGGGCCCGCACTACCAGCCGGGCCCGGACATCCCCCCGTACGAACCGCCGAGCCGCCGCTGAACCGGCCGCGCCGCCGCGGCCCCGGCGACCCGCCCCGGCGGCCAGTCCCGGCGGCCGGCAACTCATCCCCGCAGCCCCGGCCGCCCGCCCCGACGCCCGGCAACTCATCCCGGCGGCCGACGCCCGGCGGCCCGCCCCGGCGCCCCGCGGCTCACTCCTCGAAGCGCGCCGCCGCCAGATAGTCGGGCTGCGGATCCAGGGCGGCGGCGAGCCGGAAGTGCTTGCGCGCCTGCTCGGGCCGTCCGGAGCGCTCATGGGTCCGGGCCAGCGCGAAGTGCGCGAACGCGTTGTCCGGCTCCCGCTCCAGCACCAGCTCGAACTCCAGCGTCGCCGGACGGAGTTGGGCGGCGGCGAAGAAGGCCCGGGCGCGCAGCAGCCGGGCCGCCGTGTTCTCCGGGTGCGCGGCTATGACCGAATCGAGGAGCTTGACGGCGCCGCGCGGATCACGGGCGGCGAGCAGCTGCTCGGCGGCCCGGTAGTCGATGACATGCGTCTCCGGGCTGCCGGCCCCCGAGGAGGACGGCTGCGAGGGACGCGGCGGACGCGACGGCGGATTGGTCTCGGACACGATCGGATCCTTCCCTCCGCGGAGCGTTCCACGCCCCGCTCCACACCGGCCTCAGGCTCCTGCGGCCGATGCCGCGGCCCGCGCCGCGAGTTCCTCCCACACCTTGCGCACCTGCGGCTCCAGCGCCTCCAGCGGCCCGTCGTTGTCGATCACGAGCGTGGCCACCGCCAGCCGCTGCTCCCGCGTCGCCTGCGCGGCCATCCGGGCCCGCGCCTCCTCCTCGGTCATCCCGCGCAGCGCGGTCAGCCGGGCCAGCTGCGTCCCGGGCGCGGCGTCCACCACGACCACCAGGTCGTACAGCGGCGCCAGCCCGTTCTCGGCGAGCAGCGGTACGTCGTGCACCACGATCGCGTCGGCGCCCACGGCCGCCTCCAGCTCGGCGGACCGCGCCCCGACCAGCGGGTGCACGATCGAGTTCAGGGTCTGGAGCTTCGCCGGGTCTGCGAACACGAGCGAGCCCAGCTTCGGGCGGTCCAGCCGCCCTTCCGGGGTCAGCACGGACTCCCCGAACGCCGCGACGACGGCCGCGAGCCCCGGCGTACCGGGCTCCACGACCTCCCGCGCGATGCGGTCGGCGTCCACGACGACCGCCCCGTACCCCGCCAGCAGCCGCGAGACCTCGCTCTTGCCGGCTCCGATTCCGCCCGTCAGACCAATCTTCAGCATGCCCGGCACCCTAGCCCCCGCGCCCCGGCCCACGTACAGCCCCCTGCCCCGGCTACGCCCCGCCCCTCGCGGACCCGACGAACGGACGGACGGCTCAGCCCTCGCCCTCGCGCTCCGCGAGGAACCGCTCGAACTCGCGCCCGATCTCATCGGCCGACGGGATATCGGCGGGCTCGGCGAGCATGTTCCCCCGCGTCTCGGCCCCGGCCGCCGCGTCGTACTGGTGCTCCAGCCCCTGGACCAGGCTGACGAGTTCCTCGTCGCCCTCCCGGATCTGGCGGTCGATCTCCGTCTGCGTGCGGTGCGCCTCGGTGCGCAGGGCGTGCGCCACGGCGGGCAGGACCAGCCCGGTCGCCGCCGTGATCGCCTCCAGCGCCGTCAGCGCCGCGTCCGGGTACGGGGAGCGGGCGACGTAGTGCGGGACGTGCGCCGCGACGCCCAGTACGTCGTGCCCGGCCTGCCCGAGGCGGAACTCGACGAGCGACTCCGCGCTGCCCGGCACCTGCGCCTCGTCGAACGGGCTGCGGTGACCCGGCATCAGGTCGGTGCGGTTGCCGTGCGGGGTGATGCCGACGGGCCGCGTGTGCGGGACGCCCATGGGGATGCCGTGGAAGTTGACCGAGAGCCGGACGCCGAGGCGTTCGACGATCTGGCGCACCGCGACGGCGAAGCGCTCCCACTCCACGTCCGGCTCGGGGCCGGAGAGCAGCAGGAACGGCGCGCCCGTGGCGTCCTGTACGAGGCGCACCTCCAGGCGGGGCTCCTCGAACTCGGACCAGTGGTCGCGCTGGAACGTCAGCAGCGGGCGGCGGGCCCGGTAGTCCACCAGGCGGTCCGCGTCGAAGCTGGCCACCAGCTGGTGGGGAAGGGTGTCGAGGAGGCGCTCGACGATCTGCTCGCCGGCCTCACCCGCGTCGATGTACCCCTCGAAGTGGTAGAGCATGACCAGCCCGGCCGAGTCCTGGGCAAGCGCCAGGTCGGCCACCGCCAGGCCCTTGGCGTCCCATTCGTACAAACCCTGTGGATCAAGCACCGTCACCACTCCTCCTCGCCTCGTTCTCTGCCAAGAACGTCCAAGGCGGCGCCGCCATTCCCCAGTTGACGGCTTTCACAGGAACGCGGGCGAAAGTCCCCGGCCCGCGCCCCTCAACGGGGGACCCGGGCGCGTCGGCCGGGCACGCGGAAAGGCCCGCCCCCCTGAGGGGACGGGCCTTTCCTTTCAGCTCAGCTCACACCCGCGCCGAGGCGCGGAGCGTGGTGCGCGCTGCGATCAGCTCTGGCCGCCGGCCAGCTTCTCGCGGAGCGCGGCCAGGGCCTCGTCCGAGGCGAGGGCGCCCGAGGTCTCGTCCGACTCCGAGGAGTACGAACCGCCCGAGATGCCCGCGCCGCCACCGGCGTTGCCACCGGCGGCCGGGGCGGCAGCGCCCTCGGCAGCGGCGGCCTCGTCGGCCTCGCGGCTCTTGATGACCTGCGCCTGGTGCTGCTCGAAGCGCGTCTGCGCCTCGGCGTACTGGCGCTCCCACGTCTCGCGCTGGGAGTCGAAGCCCTCGAGCCAGTCGTTGGTCTCGGGGTCGAAGCCCTCGGGGTAGATGTAGTTGCCCTGGTCGTCGTAAGACGCGGCCATGCCGTACAGGGTCGGGTCGAACTCGACCGACGCCGGGTCGGCACCGAAGGACTCGTTGGCCTGCTTCAGCGACAGCGAGATCCGGCGACGCTCAAGGTCGATGTCGATGACCTTGACGAAGATCTCGTCGTTGACCTGGACGACCTGCTCCGGGATCTCCACGTGGCGCTCGGCCAGCTCGGAGATGTGGACCAGACCCTCGATGCCCTCGTCCACGCGGACGAACGCACCGAACGGAACCAGCTTGGTGACCTTACCCGGGACGACCTGACCGATCTGGTGGGTCCGGGCGAACTGCTGCCACGGGTCTTCCTGCGTCGCCTTCAGCGACAGGGAGACGCGCTCGCGGTCCATGTCGACGTCGAGGACCTCGACGGTGACTTCCTGGCCGACCTCGACAACCTCGGACGGGTGGTCGATGTGCTTCCAGGACAGCTCGGAGACGTGCACGAGACCGTCGACGCCACCCAGGTCCACGAAGGCACCGAAGTTGACGATCGAGGACACGACGCCGGAGCGGACCTGACCCTTCTGCAGGGTGGTGAGGAACGTCTGGCGAACCTCGGACTGGGTCTGCTCGAGCCAGGCGCGGCGGGACAGGACCACGTTGTTGCGGTTCTTGTCCAGCTCGATGATCTTCGCCTCGAGCTCCTTGCCCACGTAGGGCTGGAGGTCCCGGACGCGACGCATCTCGACGAGAGAGGCCGGCAGGAAGCCGCGGAGGCCGATGTCGAGGATGAGACCACCCTTGACGACCTCGATGACGGTACCGGTGACGATGCCGTCTTCTTCCTTGATCTTCTCGATGGTGCCCCAGGCACGCTCGTACTGAGCGCGCTTCTTCGAGAGGATCAGGCGGCCTTCCTTGTCCTCCTTCTGGAGAACCAGGGCCTCGATCTCGTCGCCGACCTTGACGACCTCGTTCGGGTCGACGTCGTGCTTGATCGAGAGCTCGCGGCTGGGGATGACGCCTTCGGTCTTGTAACCGATGTCGAGGAGAACCTCGTCCCGGTCAACCTTGACGATGACGCCGTCGACGATGTCGCCATCGTTGAAGTACTTGATCGTCTCGTCGATCGCCGCGAGGAACGCGTCCGCGTCGCCGATGTCGTTGACCGCAACCTGCGGAGTGGTGGCGGTGGTCTCGGTGCTGCTCGTCATGTGGGAAAGGGCTCCGGTTACGGACAGAAAGTCGTAGGTACTGCTACGCCGGGAGCCCTTATCGGCATCCACCGAAGACCGGACAGCCAAGGAGGCCCCCGATCCGCGAGAAGAGCGGCGGGGCCTCGAAAACCGAGGGGACATCAACAGATGCAAGCGCAGCCTGCTAGGTCTGAGGAGCACAGGCTCGCAGCGCAACTTGTAGCATACGGGGGCAGCCGGACAGGGTCAATGCGCGAAGGCGCACACCCCGGGCGGATCGCCGCATATCCGGCACAATTCGTGGGCGGGCGGGCTCCGATGGCCCTTCCCGGTCACTTTCGGACCTCTTTCCGACCTCTTTCCGCAGACTACGACGACGGGCCCCATGAACCAAGAGGACTACGCCCCCGAAGAAGCGTACGAAGCCGACGGCGGCGCCGGCGACGACGCCGAGGCCACCCGGCGTGAGGCGGACGACACGGAGAGCAGCCGGGCGAGCCGCGGCTGGTGGGACCGCAACGCCGACGAGTACCAGAGCGAGCACGGCGCCTTCCTCGGCGACGACCGCTTCGTATGGGGGCCGGAAGGCCTGGACGAGGCGGAGGCCGGGCTGCTGGGCCCCGCGGCCTCCCTGAAGAACAAGGACGTCCTGGAGATCGGCGCCGGCGCCGCCCAGTGCTCGCGCTGGCTGGCCGCCCAGGGCGCCCGCCCGGTGGCCCTGGACCTCTCGCACCGCCAGCTCCAGCACGCCCTGCGCATCGGCGAGGACGTGCCCCTGGTGGAGGCCGACGCCGGCCGGCTGCCCTTCCGCGACGGCTCCTTCGACCTGGCCTGCTCCGCGTACGGCGCCGTCCCCTTCGTCGCCGACCCCGTCAACGTGATGCGCGAGGTGCGCCGCGTCCTGCGCCCCGGCGGCCGCTGGGTCTTCTCCGTGACCCACCCCATCCGCTGGGCGTTCCCCGACGAGCCCGGCCCCGAGGGGCTGTCCGTCGCCGCGTCCTATTTCGACCGGACCCCGTACGTGGAGCAGGACGAGCAGGGCCGCGCCGTCTACGTGGAGCACCACCGCACCCTCGGCGACCGGGTCCGCGACGTGGTCGCGGGCGGGTTCCGCCTGGTGGACCTGGTCGAGCCGGAGTGGCCCGCCTGGAACACCCAGGAGTGGGGTGGCTGGTCCCCGCTGCGCGGCAACCTGATCCCCGGCACCGCGGTCTTCGTCTGCGAGAGGGACTGATACCCCCGTGACCGCGATCCGCCAGGCCGATCTCGACGCCCTTCCGGTACGGGAGGCCCTGCCCGCGCTGGTCTCCGCCCTCGACGGGCACGGCACCGCCGTGCTGTGCGCGCCGCCCGGCACCGGCAAGACCACCCTGGTCCCGCTGGTCCTGGCCGGCCTGGTCGGCGGCGGTCCCCGGCGCCGGGTCGTGGTCGCCGAGCCCCGGCGGATCGCCGCCCGGGCGGCGGCGCGGCGGATGGCCTGGCTGCTGGGCGAGCAGGTCGGCGGCTCGGTGGGCTTCACGGTGCGCGGGGAGCGGGTGGCGGGGCCGGGGACGGTGGTCGAGGTCGTCACCACCGGGGTGCTGCTCCAGCGGTTGCAGCGCGACCAGGAGCTGTCCGGCGTCGACGTGGTGATCCTGGACGAGTGCCACGAGCGGCACCTCGACGCCGACACCGTCGCCGCGTTCCTGCTGGACGTACGGGAGACCCTGCGCCCGGAGCTGCGGCTGGTGGCGGCTTCGGCGACGACCGACGCGGCCGGCTGGGCGCGGGTGCTCGGTCACGGCCGTCCCGGCGGCGCGCCGGTGGTGGCGGCCGCGGGGGTCTCGTACCCGGTGGAGACGGTGTGGGCGCCGCCGGCCCGGCCGGTGCGGCCGCCGCACGGCATGCGGGTGGACCCGGCGCAGCTGGCGCACGTGGCGTCGGTGGTCCGGCGGGCGCTGGAGGAACGTTCCGGCGATGTCCTGTGCTTCCTGCCCGGCGTGGGCGAGCTCGCCCGGGTGGCCGGGCAGCTGGGCGGGGTCGACGCGGAGGTGCTCCAGATCCACGGCCGGGCTCCGGCGGCCGTCCAGGACGCGGCGCTGGCCCCCTCGGCGCACCGCAGGGTGATCCTGGCGACCGCGGTCGCGGAGTCCAGCCTGACCGTGCCGGGCGTACGGGTGGTGGTGGACTCGGGGCTGGCGCGCGAACCCCGGGTGGACCACGCGCGGGGCCTGGGCGCGCTGGCGACCGTACGGGCGTCCCGCGCGGCCGGGCGCCAGCGGGCGGGCCGCGCGGGACGCGAGGCCCCGGGCACGGTGTACCGCTGCTGGTCACAAGCGGAGGACGGCCGCCTGCCGACGTTCCCGTCCCCCGAGATCCGGATCGCGGACCTGGCGCAGTTCGCGCTCCAGGCGGCCTGCTGGGGCGACCCGGACGCGGCCGGGCTGGCGCTGCCGGACCCGCCGCCGGCCGGGGCGATGGCCGCGGCGCGGGAGGTGCTGGTCGCGGTGGGCGCGGTCGCGCCGGACGGCCGGGTCACCCCGCGGGGCGTCGGCATGTCCCGCCTCGGCCTGCACCCGCGGCTGGCCCGGGCGCTGCTGGACGGGGCCGCCGCCGTCGGCCCCCGGCGGGCGGCGGAGCTGGTGGCGCTGCTGAGCGAGGAGCCGCCGCGGGAGTACGGGGACGACCTGGCCGCCGCGTGGCGGCGGGCCCGGGCGGGCGGCGACGCGTACGCCACCCGCTGGCGCACGGAAGCCACCCGCCTGCGCCGCTCCGCCGGTGGGGCCGACGGTTCGGCCGCGCCGGCGACCGCCGGGCCCGTCGGCGCGGTGTCCGGTGACGACGCCGCCGCCGGGCTCGTCGCCGCGCTGGCGTTCCCGGAGCGGGTGGCGAAGGCCAAGGGAGAGGGGGCCTTCCTGATGGCCTCCGGCACCGCGGCCGAACTCGGCGACGGATCGCGGCTGCGCAGCGCCCCCTGGCTGGCCGTCGCCGTCGCGGACCGGGGCCCGCACTCCGCGTCCGCCCGCGTCCGGCTCGGCGCCGTCCTCGACGAGGACACCGCCCGCGCGGCCGCCGCGCACCTGCTCACCTCCGGCGATGAGGTCCGCTGGGAGGACGGGGACCTCGTCGCCCGCGCGACGCACCGGCTCGGGGCGATCGCGCTCGCCGTCCGCCCGCTGAGGAACCCCGACCCGGTCCTGGTCCGGGCCGCGCTCCTGGAGGGGCTCCGCTCCGACGGGCTCGGCCTGCTGCGCTGGACCCCGGACGCGCGAGCCCTCCGGGCCCGGCTCGGGTTCCTGCACCGGACGCTCGGCGGCGCCTGGCCCGACGTGGCGGACGACGGGGTGCTGCTGGCGCGGGCCGACGACTGGCTGGAGCCGGAGCTGTCGCGGGCCCGCCGCCGCGCCGACCTGGCCCGGATCGACGCCGGGCAGGCCCTGAACCGGCTGCTGCCCTGGGCCACCGGTGAGGCCGCCCGGCTCGACGAGCTGGCCCCGGAACGGATCGAGGTGCCCAGCGGTTCCCGGATCCGGGTGGACTACTCCGCCGAGCACGGGCAGCCCGTCCTCGCCGTGAAGCTCCAGGAGCTGTTCGGGCTGGCCGAGACCCCGAGGGTGGCCGGGGTGCCGGTCCTCGTGCACCTGCTGTCCCCGGCCGGGCGGCCCGCCGCCGTCACCGCCGACCTGGCCTCCTTCTGGCGGGGCGGCTACCTCGCGGTCCGCGCCGAGCTGCGCGGCCGCTACCCCAAGCACCCGTGGCCGCAGGACCCGGCGACCGCCGAGCCCACCCGGCACACCAACGCCCGCCTCAGGCGGTGACCCGCTTCCCGGTACCGGCCCCGTCCCGCCGGCCCCGGCCGCGGCCCCGCGCCTCCAGCCACAGCGCCAGCCCGAGGACCACGAGCCCGCCGGCCGCGAGGCCGATCGGCGCGTACGTGTGCAGCGCGAGGACCTTCGTACGGTTGGACCTGACCAGGTCGAGGGTGTACGCGGCGTAGTCCGGGCGGATCTTCACGTGCCCGGCGAAGACGGTGAGCCTGCCGTCGGGCGCGCCGGCCGCGATGCCGCCGCGCATCTCCTGTTCGATGACCTGCTCGGCGTTGACGGGCGCGCCGGTGACCGGGTCGACCCAGAACATCGCCTTGGCCTGGTACCAGAGGCTGGTGCCGGTGCTCTGCTCGAAGGTCGCCGGGTCGATGCCCTCGATCGGCATCTTCTTCGGCAGGGGGACCTTCGTCCAGGGGACGGTCTGCTCGTAGTAGTAGACCTTCATCCCCTTGTACGTGCGCGGGCCCGCGTAGTGGATCGGCGAGGAGGTACGGGTCTGCGCGTCGAAGTAGAGGTAGTCGCGCGGCTCGGTGAAGAACGGCCACTTGAACTCGATGCCCACGCGTGTGACCGGGTCCCCGTCGACCGTCTCGCCCGTGGCGTGCACCGGGTCCTGGGTGTGCGCGTCGAAGATGTAGCGCTCGGGGATCTGGGAGACCATCTTCCCGTCGGGCCCGATGATGTACGAGAGGGTGTCCCAGACGACGACGTCCTTGCCGGCGCTCGCCTCGATCTCCTTCGACGCCTCCACATTGCCCTTGAGGGTCTGGACGATGGTGACCTTGTCGACCTTCTTGGGCTGCATGCCGGCGGTGTAGTCGAGCAGCGTCGCGTCCTTCGCCTCCAGGACCATCTCCTGGTACTGGCTCGGCGGGATCTTGGCGAGCCGGGGGTACGCGTACCAGCGCAGCAGCGGCGCGAGAGCGGCGAGGAACACGGCGAGGGCGAGCAGGACGAGGCTGGCGGTACGTCTCAAGGCCGGGCCTCCTCTACTGTCCGGGCGCGCTGGGCGCGGTGGTGAGCAGGGGCTTGGGCGAGGTCTTGCCGTCGGGCGCCCCGAGCGCCGTGACGGCGAACACGAGGGCCAGCGCGGCGGCAAGACCGATGGCGGCGGCGATGAGTGCGCGCATGCCGGGGCCTCCGGAATCTGATCGGGCGTCAGGGCGGAGGCACCGTAACAACGCGGAGGCGAGATGAGAACCGTTCGAGCCGCGGATCACGGGAATCCCACTGACCTGCGACCGAACCCCACGCTTGGCCCGCCCGCCCACGTGTCGCGCACGGCGGACGGCCGGTCCGTGGAACACTGATCATCAAAACACACAGTAATCAATCGATTACTCATGGCGATCGGAGAGAAATGCGCAGACCTCGACTCAAAGCCGTGGCGTGGGCCGTGCCGGTTGTAGCGGTGCTCGGTCTCGCCGGGCCTGTGGACGCGGCCCCCCTGGCGGCCATCCCGTGCGACGTCACCGCACTCAACAACGCGATCATCGCCGCGAACAACAACACCGGACCGCAGACCATCCGGCTCGCGCGCAAATGCGTCTACAACGTCCTGACCCCGGCGTCCACCGGGGGTCTCGGCGCCAACGCCCTGCCCAAGATCACGGGCACCGTCACCCTGCTGGGCAACCAGACCACCATCCGACGGGACCCCGACGCGGCCGACTCCTTCCGCATCGCGCAGATCGACGGCCCCAACGGTCGCCTGACCGTCGAGGGCGTCACCGCGACCGGTGGCGGCTATCTCGACTACGCCGGCACCTACCTGCCCACGGACGGAGGGACGCTCATCCTCCGGCGCAGCACCGTGACCAACAGCACGGCGAACCAGGGCGGCGCCATCTACGTCAACCAGGGCAGCACCCTGGAGATCTACGACAGCGTCCTGCGGGACAGCGCGGCCCAGCGAGGAGGCGCCATCTCCAACGGGCCCGGCAGCACCACCCTGCTGCAGAAGACCAGAGTGCTGGGGAACCAGGCCACGGAGCTGGGGGGCGGCATCTTCACCGCCGGGACCTCACTGACCATCAAGAACTCGCACATCGGTGGCAACCGCGCCTTCCAGCAGGGCGGCGGAATCTACAACGACCGCGCTCCGATGAACATCTCCTCGACGACCATCGCCAACAACCGCGCGGGCGAACTGGGCGGCGGCATCGCCAATGACGGCACCACCACACTGACGAACTCACAGGTGCGGCGCAACGTCGCGCTGAACGGCGGCGGCGTCTGGCAAGGGGCCGACGCCAGCGCCCTGGGCCTCGTCAACAGCCGGATCGTCGACAACACGCCCAACAACTGCCGGCCCGTCGGGGCGGTTCCCGGCTGCACGAACTGACGCCGGCACCGATCAGCGCCCACGGTCGTCGCCTCGGCTACGGGGTCTCCCCCGGGGTCGGCCGGGGCGCCGGCGGTGTGGTGGACGGGGACGGCGCGGGCTTGGACGTGGGCTTCGCCGTGGGTGACGGGCTCGCCGTCGGCTTCGGATCCGGCGTCGGCGTGGGCTTCGGAGTCGGCGTCGGCGTAGGAGTCGGCGTGGGCGTCGGCGTAGGCGTCGGCGTAGGCGTCGGCGTAGGCGTAGGCGTAGGCGTAGGCGTAGGCGTAGGCGTAGGCGTCGGCGTAGGAGTCGGCTTCGGCGTAGGCGTCGGCTTCGGAGTCGGCGTAGGAGTCGGGACCGGCGTCGGCGTCGGCGTCGGGACCGGCGTCGGCTTCGCGGGGGTGCCCGCGGCCGGGCCGGCGCGGTCGGGTACTTCGTGCGTCCCCTTCAGGTAGTACGTGAACCAGGACCGCACCGTCCTCAGGTACTCCCCGGACTGGTTGTACGACAGCACCGCCCGGTCCAGGTCCGCCCCCACCCGCAGGTCACGGCTGCCCGCGCACAGGTAGCGCCCGGCGGCGAGGGCCGCGTCGTGGACGTTGTTCGGGTCGCGCCGGCCGTCGCCGTCCGCGTCCTGGCCCCACGCCGCCCACGTGGACGGGATGAACTGCATCGGCCCGACGGCCCGGTCGTACACCGGGTCCCCGTCGTACGCCCCTCGGTCGGTGTCCCGGATGTTCGCGAAGCCGTTGCCGTCGAGCACGGGCCCCAGGATCGGCCGGAGCGTGGTTCCGGCGGCGTCGACCTGACCGCCGCGCGCCTGCCCGGACTCGACCTTCCCGATCGCCGCGAGCAGCTGCCAGCGCAGCCCGCACCCGGGGTCGGTCCTGCCCACCACCTGCTCCGCGCGCCGGTACGCGGCCAGCACGGTGGCCGGTATCCCCTGCGCGCCCTCCCCGGAGCCCGTGACCACCAGCTCGCCGGCCGGGCGTTCCCGCTCCACCGCCGTCGCGGGCCGCGCGGGCGCGGGCGACGGCGCCGCCGACGGGGCGACCGGCGGCTCGGGGCTCACCTGCGGCGGGAGTTCGGCGAGGTAGCTGCCGTCCCCGCCGGAAGCGACCGCCCCACCGGGCGGCGCCGCCTGCGCATCGCCGGCCGCGGCGACCAGCTCCTCGCGTACGGCGGCCGGGCCCTGGGAGGCGGTCACGGCGGCGACCACCAGAGCGGAGATCACGGCGGCGGACCCGCCCCTGCGCAGCCTGCGGACGTATCGAGCCGATATTCGAGCCGGCATGGGCCGGGCCCCCTCCCCCTCGACGTCCGCGTGACCCTACGTCAACTCCCTGTGCACAGCACGCATTCGTACCCGGATTTCACGACTTCCCCACGTCTCGCGCAGCTCACGCATACTGTCCGGACCCGTTCGAGACGCATTGGGCCGAAGTAAGGAAACCCTGAAGAGGGCCTCGGACAGCGACCGGACATCACCCCGCCCATCACCCCGGACATCAAGGAGAGGCGCCATGCCGTTCACCCTCAGCCATGCGGCCGCCGTGCTGCCCGCGATCCGCCGGACCGGCCGCGCGCGGGGACCACTGGTGGCCTCGGCGCTCGTCCTCGGCTCCTTCGCACCCGACACGTTCTACTTCCTGGACGCGGTCGTCGAAGGCGTCATGGGGTACGGCGAGTTCACCCACTCCCCCACCGGCGTGGTGACGGCCGACGCCGCGCTCACCGCCGTCCTCGCCGCCTGCTGGCTGCTGCTGCGCGAGCCGCTGGTCGCGCTGCTGCCGCCCGCCTGGCGGGGCAGGGTGTACGGGCTGGTGCGCGGCGAGGACTGGCGTACCCGCCGGCTTCCCGCGCTGGCGCTCTGGTTCTACGCCTCGGCGGTCATCGGGTCGCTGACCCACATCGCCTGGGACAGCTTCACGCACCTGGACCGCTGGGGTACCAACGCCGTACCCGCCCTCGGCCGGCCGTTCGCCCTCGGGCTGCCCCTGTACTCGTTCCTCCAGTACGGCAGTTCGGCGCTCGCCGCCTGCGTCCTGGTCTGGTTCACGGGGACGGCGCTGCGCCGGCTGCCGCGCTCCCCGGCGCCCGCGGCGGTGCCGGTGCTGGGCCGCGCGGAGATCTGCGCGGCGCTCGCCCTGCTGGTGGTGTGCGTGGCGGTGGGCATCACGATGCGCGTGGTGCGCTTCTTCACGTTCTTCGACCGGATCCGCACCCCGTTCGACATCATCCCGACCGTCTGCTTCGGCGCGGGCGGCGGCCTCGCCGTGGCACTGCTGCTGTACGGGGCGCTCGTCCGCCTGCGCCGGCGCCGAGACCGCGACGCCCACACCGCCTCCGACACCGACGCCGACGCCGAAACGCGAACGCCCGTCCCCACCGCATAACGGAAAGGACGGGCGCTGCCCCTGCCGGGGCGGTACGCGGATCAGTGCGCGGCGGACTCCCAGTCGGGCCCGACGCCGACGGACACGTCCAGCGGGGCGCGGAGCTCGACGGCGGCGCCCATCTCGCGGCGCACCAGCTCCTCCACCTTCTTCCGCTCGCCCGGGGCGATCTCCAGCACGATTTCGTCGTGGACCTGGAGCAGCATCCGCGACTTCAGCCCGGCCTCGGTGATCGCCTTGTCCACGCGCAGCATCGCGACCTTGACGATGTCGGCGGCGGTGCCCTGGATCGGGGCGTTCAGCGCCATCCGCTCGGCGGCCTCGCGGCGCATCCGGTTGTCGCTGTTGAGGTCGGGCAGGTAGCGGCGGCGACCGAGCACGGTCTGCGTGTACCCGGTGGCGCGGGCCTCCTCCACGACGCGCTGGAGGTAGTCCCGCACCCCGCCGAACCGCTCGAAGAACGTCTCCATCAGGCCGCGCGCCTCGCCCGGCTCGATGTTCAGCTGCTGGGAGAGACCGAACGCGGACAGCCCGTACGCCAGCCCGTACGACATCGCCTTGATCTTGCGGCGCATCTCCGGATCGACCTCGCTGCGCTCCACGCCGAACACCTGGGAGGCGACGGTGGTGTGCAGGTCCTCACCGGACAGGAACGCCTCGATCAGGCCCTCGTCCTCGGAGAGGTGGGCCATGACGCGCAGCTCGATCTGGCTGTAGTCGGCGGTCATCAGGGACTCGAAGCCCTCGCCGACGACGAAGCCCCGGCGGATCGCCCGGCCCTCGTCGGTCCGCACCGGCACGTTCTGCAGGTTGGGGTCGGTGGAGGACAGCCGGCCGGTCGCGGCGACGATCTGGCTGAAGCTGGTGTGCACCCGGCCGTCGGCGCCGATCGTCTTGACCAGGCCCTCGACCGTCACGCGCAGCTTGGCCTGCTCCCGGTGCCGCAGCATGATCACGGGCAGTTCGTGGTCGGTCTGCGTGGCCAGCCAGGCCAGCGCGTCCGCGTCGGTGGTGTAGCCGGTCTTGGTCTTCTTCGTCTTCGGCAGGTCCAGCTCCCCGAAGAACACCTCCTGGAGCTGCTTGGGCGAGCCGAGGTTGAACTCGTGCCCGACCGCCGCGTGCGCCTCCTTCACCGCCTGCTGCACGGCCCCGGCGAACTGCTGCTCCATGGCCTCCAGGTGGTCGCGTTCGGCGGCGATGCCGGCCCGCTCCATCCGGGCGAGCAGCTCGGACGTCGGCAGCTCCATCTCGTGGAGCAGCTCGGCCGCGCCGACCTCGGCGAGCCGGCCGGTGAAGGCGTCACCCAGGTCGAGGACCGCGCGGGCCTGCGCCATCAGCGCCTCCGCCTCGGCCGTGTCATCGGAGCCGAAGGCCAGCTGACCGTCCTGCGCGGCGGGCTGCAGCTCGCGGTGCAGGTACTCCATCGACAGCACGTCCAGCGCGAAGGAGCGGCGGCCCGGCTTGACCAGGTACGCGGCGAGCGCCGTGTCCATGGCGACGCCGGCCAGCGACCAGCCGTGCTCGGGGAAGACCCGCATCAGGCCCTTGGCGTTGTGCACCACCTTCGGCTTCGACGCGTCGGCCGCCCAGGCCGCGAAGGCCCGCTCGTCGGCCTCGTCCAGCACGGACGGCTCGAACCAGGCGGCGGCCCCGCCGGCCGCGGCCAGCGCGATCTCGCTGACGTTGCCCTGGCCCAGCGCCCAGCTGTCCACGGTGGAGATGCCGAGCGGCGCTCCCGCGTGGGCCTCCAGCCACGGCGCGAGCTCGCCCGCGCCCAGCACGGACGCGTCCAGCTCCACGCCCGCCACCGGAGCGGGCGCCTCCTCCTCGGCCGCGCCCGGGTCCACCGCCAGCAGCCGCTCGCGCAGCGAGGCGTTGCGGATCTCCAGCACGTCCAGCACACCGGTCACGGCCGTGCGGTCGTAGGGGGCGCGCTCCAGGTCGGCCGGCGTCTTCGGCAGCTCCACGTCCTTGACCATCTCGGTCAGGACCCGGTTCAGCTTCACGGCCTCCAGGTGGTCCCGGAAGTTCTGCCCGGCCTTGCCCTTGACCTCCTCGGCGCGCTCCACCAGCTCCGCGAACGACCCGAACTGGGTGATCCACTTGGCGGCCGTCTTCTCCCCGACGCCCGGGATGCCCGGCAGGTTGTCGGACGGGTCGCCGCGCAGCGCCGCGAAGTCCGGATACTGCCGCGGGGTGAGCCCGTACTTCTCCTCGACCTTCTCCGGGGTGAACCGGGTCAGTTCGGAGACGCCCTTCGTCGGGTACAGCACGGTGGTGTGCTCCGACACCAGCTGGAAGGAGTCCCGGTCACCCGTGACGATCAGCACGTCGAACCCGAGCGCCTCCGCCTGCGTGGCCAGCGTCGCGATCACGTCATCGGCCTCGAAGCCGTCGACCGCGAACCGCGGCACGCTCATCGCGTCGAGGAGCTCGCCGATCAGCTCCACCTGCCCCTTGAACTCGTCGGGGGTCTTGGAACGGTTCGCCTTGTACTCGGGGAACTCCGTCGAACGCCACGTCTTGCGGGACACGTCGAACGCCACCGCGAAGTGCGTGGGCGCCTCGTCGCGCAGCGTGTTCGCCAGCATCGACGCGAAGCCGTAGATGGCGTTGGTCGGCTGGCCGCCCGCGGTCGTGAAGTTCTCCGCGGGCAGCGCGAAGAACGCCCGGTACGCCAGGGAGTGCCCGTCCATGAGCATCAGGCGGGGGCGGTCCGCTGCGGTCGTCTGGTCGGTCTTCTTCGATGCTGAATCTGCCACGCCCCCGATCCTAGGCGGCCCCAGTGACAATTCCGGCGTCGGTGAGGTCCCGCAGGGCGTGACAGGATCTGGCGACTACACCCACTTACGCGCGGCGGCCGACGCCGCGCTGCTCTACTGCTCGACTGCTCGAAGGGGAGCGACATGGCCACCAAGCCGCCCGCAGGTGATCCCGTACAGGACGCGCCGCAGGTCGCGCCCCCCAAGCACGCCGCCGCCGGCCTGCCCGCGATCGGCCACACCCTGCGCATCGCCCAGCAGCAGATGGGCCTCGCCCGCACCGCGCGCACCCTGCTCAAGGTCAACCAGAAGGACGGCTTCGACTGCCCGGGCTGCGCCTGGCCCGAAGGCGACAAACGACACACCGCCGAATTCTGCGAGAACGGCGCCAAGGCCGTCGCCGAGGAAGCCACGCTGCGCCGGGTCACCCCGGACTTCTTCGCGGAGCACCCGCTCGCCGACCTCGCCGGACGCTCCGGGTACTGGCTGGGCCAGCAGGGCCGCATCACCGAGCCCATGTACCTGCCCGAGGGCGCCGACCGGTACGAGGCCGTCCCCTGGGAGCGGGCCTTCGAGATCATCGCCGAGGAGCTGACCGCCCTCGCCTCCCCCGACGAGGCCCTCTTCTACACCTCGGGCCGCACCAGCAACGAGGCCGCGTTCCTCTTCCAGCTCTTCGCCCGCGAATTCGGCACCAACAACCTGCCGGACTGCTCCAACATGTGCCACGAGTCCTCGGGCTCCGCGCTGAACGAGACCATCGGCATCGGCAAGGGCAGCGTCTCCCTCGAAGACCTCCACCAGGCCGACCTGATCATCGTCGCCGGACAGAACCCGGGCACCAACCACCCGCGCATGCTCTCCGCCCTGGAGAAGGCCAAGGCCTCCGGCGCGAAGATCATCTCGGTGAATCCGCTGCCCGAGGCCGGCATGGAGCGGTTCAAGAACCCCCAGACCCCCGTCGGCATGCTCAAGGGCACCGCTCTCAACGACCTCTTCCTCCAGATCCGCATCGGCGGCGACCAGGCCCTCTTCCGCCTCCTCAACAAGCTCGTCATCAACACCGAGGGCGCCACCGACCAGGCCTTCATACGCGAGCACACCCACGGGTACGAGGACCTCGTCACCGCCGCCAAGGACACCGACTGGGACGAGACCCTCACCGCCACCGGCCTCACCCGCCCCGACATCGAACGCGCACTGGCCATGATCCTGGCCTCCGAGCGCACCATCGTCTGCTGGGCCATGGGCCTCACCCAGCACAAGCACTCCGTCGCCACCATCCGCGAGGTCGTCAACCTCCTCCTGCTGCGGGGCAACATCGGCCGCCCCGGCGCCGGCGTCTGCCCCGTCCGCGGCCACTCCAACGTCCAGGGCGACCGCACCATGGGGATCTTCGAACGCCCCGCGCCCGCCTTCCTCGACGCCCTCGACGAGGAATTCGGCATCACCTCGCCGCGCGGCCACGGCTACGACGTCGTCCGCTCCATCGAGGCCCTGCGCGACGGCAAGGCCAAGGTCCTCTTCGCCATGGGCGGCAACTTCGTCGGAGCCACCCCCGACACCACCGTCACCGAGGCCGCGATCCGCCGCGCCTCCCTGACCGTGCACGTCTCCACCAAGCTCAACCGCTCCCACGCGGTCACCGGCCGGCGCGCCCTGATCCTGCCCACCCTCGGCCGCACCGACAAGGACGTCCAGGCCGCTGGCAAGCAGTTCGTCACCGTCGAGGACTCCATGGGCATGGTCCACGCCTCCCGCGGCAACCTCACCCCCGCCTCCCCGCACCTGCTCTCCGAACCCGCGATCGTGGCCCGCATGGCCCGCGCCGTCCTCGGCGCCGGCTCCGCCACCCCGTGGGAGGAGTTCGAGCGGGACTACGCCACCATCCGCGACCGGATCTCCCGCGTCGTCCCCGGCTTCGAGGACTTCAACGCCCGCGCCGCCCGCCCCGAGGGCTTCCGGCTCCCGCACGCCCCGCGCGACGAACGCCGCTTCCCCACCAAGACCGGCAAGGCCAACTTCACCGGCGCGCCCGTGGAGTACCCGCGCGTCCCGGAAGGCCGGCTGCTCCTGCAGACCCTGCGCAGCCACGACCAGTACAACACCACCATCTACGGCCTCGACGACCGCTACCGGGGGATCACCGGCGGCCGCCGCGTCGTCATGGTCAACCCCGAGGACGCCGCCGAGCTCGGGCTCGCCGACGGCTCGTACACCGACCTCGTCAGCGAATGGCGCGACGGCGTCGAGCGCCGCGCGCCCGGCTTCCGCGTCGTGCACTACCCGACCGCGCGCGGCTGCGCGGCCGCCTACTACCCGGAGACCAACGTGCTGGTCCCCCTCGACTCCACGGCGGACACCAGCAACACCCCCGCGAGCAAGTCCGTCGTCGTGCGCTTCGAACCGGCCTGATAAAACGACCTCAGGACAAGACGGTTAACGAACGTTGACGAACGGAGCCGGCCCCATGGGCGAGCAGCACGCTGTGAAGTTCCCGCAGGAGATCCTCGACGAGTACGCGGCCCTGGGCATCGACCTGCCCAAGCTGTTCTCCGCCGGCCACCTCGGCGAGCGCATGGACATCCGCATCCTGGAGGCCTCACCGCAGCGCCTCGTGGCCACCATGCCCGTCGAGGGCAACACCCAGCCCTACGGACTGCTGCACGGCGGCGCCTCCGCGGTGCTCGCCGAGACCCTCGGCTCCGTCGGCGCGATGCTCCACGGCGGCATCAACAAGATCGCCGTCGGCGTCGACCTGAACTGCACCCACCACCGGGGCGCCCGCTCCGGCCTCGTCACCGGCGTCGCCACCCCGCTCCACCTGGGCCGCTCCACCGCCAGCTACGAGATCGTCATCAGCGACGAGCAGGACCGCCGCGTCTGCACCGCCCGCCTGACCTGCCTGCTGCGCGACGCCGAAGGCACGGGCGGCGTCCCCGCCACCTCCTGACCCACCAGCCCGGCCACGGCGGCGCCCGCCCGCCGGCGAGCAGGAACCGTACGACCAGGGCGCGGGGCCCGTACGACCCGCGCAGCAGGAACCGCACGACCACGACACGGCCCGTACGACCCGCGTACGCCCCCGCACGGCCCCCCGCGGGCCCGGACCGCCCCCGCGCGGTCCGGGCCCGCGGCGTTTCCCGGCCCCGCGCCCCGCGCCCCGTAGCGCCACCACGGGCTCCTCCCCCACGGCCTCCAGGCCCAGCCCGGCCCGGCCCGGCCCGACCCGGTCCGGTCCGGAAAGCGCCCGGAATCCGCCAGTCCGGGAAGATTCCGTGGACGGCTGTTGTGTCACCGATGGTGACGTCCTACCGTCCCTGCATGGGGACCCCGCCACCCGCCTCGGTCCGACCCTCGCTCGCCGCCCTCCTCGTGGCGCTCGCCCTGTCCGGATGCTCCGCTTCCGCCCCCGCCACGCCCCACCGGACGCCAACCCCCGCGCCCAGCCCGTCCTCCCCGGCACAGGTCTGCACGAGCCTCGTGTCCTACTGGGCCAAGGAGACCCTCAAGGGCACCTACTGGTCCGGTCTCGACTGGGAACAGAAGGGCCTGTCCAACCAGCAGTACGAGATCCACGAGGAAGCGGTCGCCGCCGGCCGCGCCGAGGAGCGAACTGCCGGACGGGACAAGGCACTTGAGCTGATCGACCAGCTCGTGGCACGGCGCTGCGCCGCCGCGGACGGCGCCACCTGGAGCTCGGAGAACTGGCGACCCCCGACGTAACGGCGGTGACCGGATTCCCGTACGCGCTGTCCGGCTTCCGGGCACCCGCCCGCGAGGGGCCGAACCGCAGGTCGCACGCCCTTCCAATGGCGCTCCAAGATCCATCACAGGGAAGTGGATCAAGGCCTTTCATTACGCTCCGTAATGCCCACGCCCTACGTAATCGCCCTTTTTCCCCTGCGGAATACCACCCGGTGGAGGCTTTCGGACACAGCCAGCGACATTTGAGCGAAATTGATCAATGACAGGACCATGGAGGCCTCAAGCCCCTTAGAGAAACGGGGAATTCTCAGCATGTGGTCACCCGCCGACGTCACTAAAAGTCCGTTCTGTCCTCACTCCCGCCACACATTCTTGGCCTTGGCATAACAAGAGCGTCACATCCTCCTTTCTCCGCTCCCCGCATTCACCACCTCGGGCCTAGAGTCACGGCCAGTCACCGCGCCGCAAAGGCGCGACTCAGCACGGCCGTGGACATCCCAGTGCGGCCCGGCGACCCATCGGCACCTCTACACATGAGGCGGCCGCGCCAGGGAAAGGAAGAATCGTGCGACACCGTTCTTTGCTCGTCCTCACCACCGTGATCACCACGGGAGCACTGACCCTCACCGCCTGCGGATCGCGCGATGAGGCGAAGACCGGGGACAAGTCCGACGGCAAGAAGACCGTCGTCGTCATCGGCGTGGACGCCCCGCTCACCGGCTCGCTCTCCGCGCTCGGCCAGGGCATCAAGAACTCGGTCGACCTCGCGGCCAAGACGGCCAACAAGAACAACGAGGTCCCGGGCATCGAGTTCAAGGTCGAAGCCCTCGACGACCAGGCCGTTCCCGCCTCCGGCCAGGCCAACGCCACCAAGCTCGTCGGCAACAAGGACGTCGTCGGCGTCGTCGGCCCCCTGAACTCGGGCGTCGCCCAGCAGATGCAGGGCGTCTTCGCCTCCGCCAACCTGGCGCAGGTCTCCCCCGCCAACACCAACCCGGCGCTCAGCCAGGGCGACAGCTGGGGCAAGGGCGAGTACAAGCGCCCCTTCAAGACCTACTTCCGCACCGCCGCCACCGACGTGGTCCAGGGCAAGTTCGCCGCCCAGTACCTCTTCAAGGACGCCGGCAAGAAGAAGGTCTTCGTCGTCGACGACAAGCAGACCTACGGCGCCGGCCTCGCCGCGATCTTCTCCGACGAGTTCAAGAAGCTCGGCGGCGAGGTCGTCGGCACCGACCACGTCACCGTGAAGGAGACCGACTTCTCCTCCACCGCCGACAAGGTCAAGTCCTCCGGCGCCGACTCCGTCTACTTCGGCGGCCAGTACCCCGAGGGCGGCCTGCTCGCCGACCAGATCAAGAAGACCGGCGCCAACATCCCGCTCATGGGCGGCGACGGCATCCAGGACCCCGCCTTCATCTCCGCCTCCGGTGAGGCCAACGAGGGCGACCTCGCCACCTCCATCGGCTACCCGGTCGAGAAGCTCCCCACCGCCAAGACCTTCATCGCCGACTACCAGGCCGGCGGCTACAAGGACCCGTACGCGGCCTACGGCGGCTACTCCTACGACGCCGGCTGGTCCGTCGTCCAGGCCGTCAAGGCCGTCGTCGCCGCCAACAGCGGCAAGCTCCCCGACGACGCCCGCGCCAAGGTCGTCGAGGCCCTCTCCAAGGTCTCCTTCGAAGGCGTGACCGGCAAGGTCGCCTTCGACGAGTACGGCGACACCACCAACAAGCAGCTCACGGTCTACAAGGTCGAGGGCGGCAAGTGGGTCGACGTCAAGAGCGACACCTTCAACCAGTAATCCCCTAGCACCACCACGCACCACCAGCACCACCTGAACCACACCACCGCGCGAGGGCGCAACAGCGCCCTCGCGCGGAGTCTTATCCGACACGCTCATCGGAGGCCCTGCGGTGCACGAACTGCCGCAACAGCTGGCCAACGGCCTTGCCCTCGGTGCCCTTTATGGCCTCATCGCCATCGGGTACACCATGGTCTACGGCATCGTCCAGCTCATCAACTTCGCCCACGGCGAGATCTTCATGATCGGCGGCTTCGGCGCGCTCACCGCCTACGCCGCCCTCCCGACCGGCACCTCCCTGCTGATCGCGATACCCATCATGATCGTCGGAGGCGCACTCGCCTCCGTCGCCGTAGCCACCGCAGCCGAACGCTTCGCGTACCGCCCCCTGCGCAGCGCACCCCGGCTCGCCCCGCTCATCACCGCAATCGGCCTCTCGATCGCGCTCCAGCAGCTCGTCTGGCAGTTCTACCCGGATGCCAAGAAGGCCGTCAGCTTCCCCGAATTCAAGGGCGCAGCCTTCAAGATCACCGACAGCCTCGCCATCCAGCGCGCGGACGCCTTCGTCCTCATCCTCGCCCCGCTCTGCATGCTCGCCCTCGGCGTCTTCGTCCAGAAGAGCCGCAGCGGCCGCGCCATGCAGGCCACCGCGCAGGACCCCGACACCGCGAAGCTGATGGGCATCAACACCGACCGCATCATCGTCATGGCCTTCGCCATCGGTGCCGCGTTCGCCGCCGTCGCCGCCGTCGCCTACGGCCTCGACAAGGGCCAGATCAACTTCGAAATGGGCTTCATCCTCGGCCTCAAGGCGTTCACCGCGGCCGTCCTCGGCGGCATCGGCAACATCTACGGAGCCATGGTCGGCGGCGTCGTCCTCGGCCTCGCCGAAGCCCTGTCGATCGCATACATCGAAGACATCCCCGGCATGTCGCAGCTCGGCGGTGGAGCCTGGTCCAACGTCTGGGCGTTCGTACTCCTCATCGTCGTCCTCCTCGTGCGGCCACAAGGCCTGCTCGGTGAGCGCGTCGCGGATCGGGCGTGAGAACCATGACCACCAACACCACTCCCCAGACCGACGCGGTCAAGCAGGCACCCCGCCCCACCGCACTGCTCTACGCGGTCATCGGCGGCAGCCTCCTCACCATCGTCAGCGCCTTCCTCGCCTGGACCTGGACCGATGAGTTCCCCGGCGACCTCACCTACTACGGCAGCCCGGCGCCCATCCAGTTCCTGAGCCTCGTCGCCGCCCTCCTCACCGCCGCCCACGCGCTCTCCGCGCTCGGCGTCAAGGGCCTGCGCTGGCTCACCCCCACCGGCGCCCGCAAGCCCGTGTGGATCCTCTCCCTCGGCACCCTCGCCGGCACCTGGTTCACCGTCCTCGCCATCGTGTGGGTCCTCGGCGGCGTCGTCCACCTGGAGCCCGGCGCCTACGTCGCCCTCGTCGGCTCGCTCATCCCGGCCCTCGCCGCGTACAAGCTCCCCGACGACAGCCACAAGGCGGCCCCCGCCAAGAAGCTGCCCTCCTGGGCCGAGATCGTCATCATCGCGGCCGCCTTCGCCGTCGGCCTCTTCGTGATCACCTTCGGCATCGACACCGACGACAAAGAGCCTCAGCTCTTCGTCACCTACCTGATCATCATCGGCTTCGCGGCCACCGCCCTGCTCAAGTCCGGCCTCTTCGACCGGCTCGGCCTCCTCACCGCGAACAACCGCCAGGTCACCCTCATCGGCACCGCGGCCGCCGCGATCGCCTTCCCGTTCATCCAGCAGAGCGGCGACACCTACACGCTCATCGCGGTCAACATCCTGATCTTCGCGACCGTCGCCCTCGGCCTCAACGTCGTCGTCGGCCTCGCGGGACTCCTCGACCTCGGTTACGTCGCCTTCCTCGGCGTCGGCGCCTACGCCGCCGCCCTGGTCTCCGGAAGCACCGCCTCCGCCTTCGGCTTCCAGCTCCCCTTCTGGGCAGCGGTCATCGTCGGCGCCCTCGCCTCGCTCATCTTCGGCGTGGTCATCGGAGCACCCACCCTCCGCCTGCGCGGCGACTACCTCGCCATCGTCACCCTCGGCTTCGGAGAAATCTTCCGCATCGCCATGGGCAACCTCGACGGCACCTCGGGCCCCGACATCACCAACGGCCCCAACGGCATCCCCAACATCCCCCACCTCGAACTCTTCGGGTGGAACTTCGGGGAGTCGCACAACGTCGGCGGCATCGTCCTCGGCGCCTACGCCAACTACTACTTCCTGATGCTGCTCGTCATGGCGCTGGTCATCCTGGTCTTCGCCCGCGCCGGCAACAGCCGCATCGGCCGCGCCTGGGTCGCCATCCGCGAAGACGAGACCGCCGCCGAAGCCATGGGCATCAACGGCTTCAAGGTCAAGCTCATCGCCTTCGCCCTCGGCGCCACCCTCGCCGGCCTCGCCGGCACCGTCCAGGCACACGTCAACAGCACGGTCGTCCCCGAGAACTACGTCTTCGCCGGGCCCGTCCCGCCGAACTCCGCGTTCCTCCTCGCCGCCGTCATCCTCGGCGGCATGGGCACCATCCGCGGCCCCATCCTCGGCGCCGCACTGCTCTTCCTGATCCCCGCGAAGCTGGCCTTCCTCCAGGACTACCAGCTCCTCGCGTTCGGCATCGCCCTCATCCTCCTCATGCGCTTCCGCCCCGAAGGCCTCATCGCCAACAAGCGCGC
This sequence comes from Streptomyces sp. ADI95-16, assembly GCF_003721495.1. NCBI lineage: Bacteria > Bacillati > Actinomycetota > Actinomycetes > Kitasatosporales > Streptomycetaceae > Streptomyces > Streptomyces sp. ADI95-16. Next base: position 2,496,307 of record NZ_CP033581.1, read on the forward strand.
GCAGCTTGAGTTCCACGACGACACCGCTGACCAGGCCCCCACGGACCTGGCCACCGCCAAGGCGGGGGCGTGAACACCATGACCACCACGGACACCACCACCACGACGAAGACCACCGTCCTCGAAGCCAGCGGCGTCACCATGCGCTTCGGCGGCCTCACCGCCGTCAAGGGCGTCGACCTCAAGGTCAACGCCGGCGAGATCGTCGGCCTCATCGGCCCCAACGGCGCCGGCAAGACCACCTTCTTCAACTGCCTCACCGGGCTGTACGTCCCCACCGAGGGCACCGTCAGCTACAAGGGCACCGTCCTGCCGCCCACACCCCACAAGGTCACCGCGGCAGGCGTCGCCCGCACCTTCCAGAACATCCGGCTCTTCCACAACATGACCGTGCTGGAGAACGTCCTCGTCGGACGCCACACCCGCACCAAGGAAGGCCTCTGGTCCGCCCTCCTGCGCGGCCCCGGCTTCAAGAAGGCCGAAGCCGCCAGCGAAGCGCGCGCCATGGAACTCCTGCAGTTCATCGGGCTGGAGAAGAAGGCGCAGCACCTCGCCAAGAACCTCCCCTACGGCGAACAGCGCAAGCTCGAAATCGCCCGCGCCCTCGCCAGCGACCCCGGCCTCATCCTCCTGGACGAGCCGACCGCCGGCATGAACCCGCAGGAAACCCGCGCCGCCGAAGAGCTCATCTTCGCCATCCGCGACATGGGCATCGCCGTACTCGTCATCGAGCACGACATGCGGTTCATCTTCAACCTCTGCGACCGCGTCGCCTGCCTGGTCCAGGGCGAGAAGCTCATCGAAGGCACCGCCGCCGAAGTCCAGGGCGACGAGCGCGTCATCGCCGCCTACCTCGGCGAACCCTTCGAAGGCGACCCGGGCGCCGCGGAAGCCGCCGCCGTCGAAGCGGCCGAGCAGAACGCCGCCGCAGCCGCCGAAGCCGAGCCGGCGCCCGCCGCCGCCGAAGCCGAGCCGGAGCCGGAGGCCGCCGAGGCCGAGCCGGAGGCCGCAGCCGCCGAGGCCGAAGCCGAAGCCGAGCCGGAGGCCGCAGCCGCCGAGGCCGAGGCCGAGCCGGAGGCCGCAGCCGCCGCCGTCGAGGCCGAGCCGGAGGCCGAAGCCGCCGCCGTCGAGGCCGAGCCGGAGGCCGAAGCCGCCGCCGTCGAGGCCGAGCCGGAGGCCGAAGCCGCCGCCGTCGAGGCCGAGCCGGAGACGGAGACCACCGCCGCAGCCGAGGCGGAGCCGGAGACCACCGAAGCCGACACGGCCACGGAACCCTCCACCGAGGAAGCCACCACGGAGCCGGACGACACCACCCCCGGCACCGGCACCACCAGCACCACCAGCACGGAAGGAGAGGCCAAATGACCGCACTGCTCAAGGTCGAAGACCTCAAGGTCGCCTACGGCAAGATCGAAGCCGTCAAGGGAATCTCCTTCGAAGTCAACGAAGGCGAAATCGTCTGCCTCGTCGGCACCAACGGCGCCGGCAAGACCACCACCCTGCGCACCCTCTCCGGGCTCCTCAAGCCCGCCGGCGGAACCATCACCTTCGACGGCAAGCCGCTCGCACAGGTCCCCGCCCACAAGATCGTCTCCCTGGGCCTCGCCCACTCCCCCGAGGGACGCCACATCTTCCCCCGGCTGACGATCACCGAAAACCTCCAGCTCGGCGCCTTCCTCCGCACCGACAAAGAGGGAATCGAAAAAGACGTCCAGCGCGCCTACGAGATGTTCCCCATCCTGGGCGAACGCCGCAAGCAGGCCGCCGGCACCCTCTCGGGCGGCGAACAGCAGATGCTCGCCATGGGCCGCGCGCTCATGTCCCGCCCCAAGCTGCTCATGCTGGACGAGCCCTCCATGGGCCTCTCCCCCCTCATGATGCAGAAGATCATGGCGACCATCGCCGAACTCAAGGCCACGGGCACCACCATCCTGCTCGTCGAGCAGAACGCCCAGGCGGCGCTCTCCCTCGCCGACCAGGCCCACGTCATGGAGATCGGCAAGATCGTCCTCTCCGGCACCGGCCAGGACCTCCTCCACAACGAGGACGTCCGCAAGGCCTACCTCGGCGAAGACTGATCCCACATCACGCGTGAGGCCCGCCACCGGAACCCGGTGGCGGGCCTCACGCGTTACCGGGCCACTCAGCCCTTCGCGGCGTTCTTCTTCTCCTCGGCGTCCTCGATGACCGCCTCCGCGACCTGCTGCATCGACATGCGCCGGTCCATCGACGTCTTCTGGATCCACCGGAACGCCGCCGGCTCCGTCAGCCCGTACTGCGTCTGCAGAATGCTCTTCGCACGGTCCACCAGCTTGCGCGTCTCCAGCCGGAGGGAAAGGTCCGCGACCTCCTTCTCCAGCGCCCGCAGCTCCGCGAACCGCGACACCGCCATCTCGATGGCCGGCACCACGTCGCTCTTGCTGAACGGCTTCACCAGGTACGCCATGGCCCCGGCGTCCCGCGCCCGCTCGACCAGGTCGCGCTGCGAGAACGCGGTCAGCATCAGGACCGGGGCGATGGACTCCTCCGCGATCTTCTCGGCGGCGGAGATCCCGTCCAGGACGGGCATCTTCACGTCCAGGATCACCAGGTCCGGGCGGTGCTCCCGGGCCAGCTCGACGGCCGTCTGCCCGTCTCCGGCCTCACCGACGACGGAGTACCCCTCCTCTTCGAGCATCTCCTTGAGGTCGAGACGGATGAGCGCCTCGTCCTCGGCGATGACGACCCGCGTCGTCAGCGGCGGAACGTGCGACTGGTCGGCGTCGGGCGTGGGCGTCGACTCGTGCTCGGCGGTCACGGATGGCTCCTCGTTGCGGGGCATTACAGCTCCCCTGAGCCTACCCAGCTCCTGTAAGGTGGTGTCCCGCAGGGCTCCCCTGAGCCTTTGTTTCTTAGGCCCCAGTACTCCAACTGGTCAGAGAGGCCGCTCTCAAACAGCGGACAGTGTGGGTTCGAATCCCACCTGGGGCACTTTGCTTCGATTCCATGGTCACGCGCTCATCGCGTGACCATCACTCTTTCCAGCGAAGCCCGCCGAAATGCACCGCGTGAGCGAATTCCACACGGCAGCGTCGAGCGCATGTACGACTTGGCCACCCGCGCCCACGCCCTGAACTTGCTCGCCGAGGGGCGCAGCATGAACTCCGTCAGCAAGGAGACCGGGATATCCCGCTCCGCCATCCGGGCATGGCGATCCCGGGTGGAACCCCTCCCCCGGTTGCTCAACCAGGCCGCACCGTGCGCGGCGCCCACCGATAGAGCCTCGTACGCGTACCTCCTGGGCCTCTACCTCGGCGACGGCTGCATCAGCCCGCACCCCCGGGGTGGACATCACCTCCGGATCGCTTGCGCGGACGCCTGGCCCGGCCTCATCGAGCAGTGCCGCGCCGCGATCACCGCTGTACGGCCTCACGACAAGGTGTACCTGCTGCAGAAGCAGGGCTGCGTGGCCGTCACCAGCTACGGGCGGCACTGGACCTGCCTGTTTCCGCAGCACGGGCCCGGCAGGAAGCACGAACGGCGGATCGTCCTCGAAGGCTGGCAGCAGGAGATCGTGGACGCGCACCCCTGGGCGTTCCTGCGGGGGCTGATCCATTCCGACGGGTGTCGGATCACCAACTGGACCGTCCGCAACGGCAAGCGCTACGAGTACCCGCGGTACTTCTTCACCAACAAGTCCGATGACATCCGTCGCCTCTGTACGGACACGCTGACCAAGGTCGGCGTCGAGTGGACCGTCCTCGCGCGCGGCGTGGACCCCTTCAACGTGTCCATCGCCCGTAAGGCGTCGGTCGCGCTGATGGACGCGCACATCGGGCCGAAGTACTGAGGTCCCGGGGGTGGCCGCGTCGGGCGGGGTGGGGCCCGACGCGGTGGGTGCCGGGGGTCAGTGGACGGGGTCGCCGATGTGGTGGATGCGGACGAGGTTGGTCTTGCCGGTGACGCCGGGGGGTGAGCCGGCGGTGATGACGACGATGTCGCCGGGTCCGCAGCGGCCGATGCGCAGGAGTTCTTCTTCGACTTGGGCGACCATGGCGTCGGTGGAGTCGACGTGGGGGCCGAGGAAGGTTTCGACGCCCCAGGTGAGGTTGAGCTGGGAGCGGGTGGCGGGGTCGGGGGTGAAGGCGAGGAGGGGGATGGGTGAGCGGTAGCGGGAGAGTCGGCGGACGGTGTCTCCGCTCTGGGTGAAGGCGACGAGGAATTTGGCTTCGAGGAAGTCGCCCATTTCGGCGGCGGCGCGGGCGACGGCTCCGCCTTGGGTGCGGGGTTTGTTGCGGTCGGTGAGGGGTGGGAGGCCCTGGGCGAGGATGTCTTCTTCGGCGGCTTCGACGATGCGGGACATGGTTTTGACGGTTTCGACGGGGTATTTGCCGACGCTGGTTTCGCCGGAGAGCATGACGGCGTCGGTGCCGTCGATGATGGCGTTGGCGACGTCGGATGCTTCGGCTCGGGTGGGGCGGGAGTTTTCGATCATCGAGTCGAGCATCTGGGTGGCGACGATGACGGGTTTGGCGTTGCGCTTGGCGAGTTTGACGGCTCGCTTTTGGACGATGGGGACTTGTTCGAGGGGCATTTCGACGCCGAGGTCGCCGCGGGCGACCATGATGCCGTCGAAGGCGGCGACGATTTCGTCGATGTTCTCGACGGCTTGAGGCTTTTCGATCTTGGCGATGACGGGGAGGCGGCGGCCTTCTTCGTCCATGACGCGGTGGACGTCTTCGATGTCGCGGCCGCTGCGGACGAAGGAGAGGGCGATGACGTCGGCGCCGGTGCGCAGGGCCCAGCGGAGGTCTTCGATGTCCTTGTCGGAGAGGGCGGGGACGGAGACGGCGACTCCGGGGAGGTTGAGTCCCTTGTGGTCGGAGACCATGCCGCCTTCGATGACGGTGGTGCGGACGTGGGGGCCTTCGACGGCGGTGACTTGGAGGGTGACGCGGCCGTCGTCGACGAGGATGCGTTCGCCGGGGGTGACGTCGGTGGCGAGGCCCGGGTAGGTGGTGCCGCAGGTGTGGCGGTCGCCTTCGTGGTGTTCGGTGGTGATGGTGAACTCGTCGCCGCGTTCAAGGAGTACGGGGCCTTCGTGGAAGCGGCCGAGTCGGATCTTCGGGCCTTGAAGGTCGGCGAGGATGCCGACGCTGCGGCCGGTTTCGTCGGATGCCTTGCGCACGCGTTGGTAGCGCTCCTCGTGTTCGGCGTAGGTGCCGTGGCTGAGGTTGAGGCGGGCGATGTCCATTCCGGCTTCGACCAGGGCTTTGATCTGGTCGTATGAGTCGGTGGCGGGGCCCAGGGTACATACGATTTTCGCTCGGCGCATGGGGCGAGGGTATGCCCCTACCAGGCAGTAGGAAATTGGTTCCGGGTGTCCGCTCAACGACCTTTGGGCGAAAGGTTGTTGACAATTGTTGAATGTGCATGGGGGTGCTCTGATGAGCACCCCCGGAGTGTGAATTCGTGGGGGTTTCAGAGCTCGGGAGGGGTCATGGTGAACCGTGCGTTGACTTGTGCGTAGACGGTCTGGCGTTGGGGTTCGAGGTCGAGGGGCGGGGCGCCGGCGTCTTCGGAGGTACTGAAGGCCATGGTGCGCATGGAGCCGGGGGCGGCTTGGGTGAAGGGGGCGGCGTTCTCGGCTCCGAGGTCGGCGAGTTCGACGAGGGCGGCGAGGCGGGCGCCGAGGGCTTCGGCGTATTCGCGGGCGCGCTGGACGGCTTCGAGTACGGCTTGGCGGCGGGCTTGGCCGTGGGCGGGTGAGGTGGGGCGCAGGGCCCACCAGGGGCCGTCGACCTGGGTGAGTTCGAGGTCGGCGAGGCGGGTGGTGAGTTCACCCAGAGCGGTGAAGTCGTTGAGTTCGGCGGTGATGTGCACTCGTCCGTGGTAGGCGCGGATGCGTTCGCCGCGGCCGTGGCGGGTGAGTTCGGGGGTGATGGAGAAGGAGCCGGTTTCGAGTTTTTCGACGGGTTCGCCGTAGCTCTTGATGAGTTCGAGTACGGAGTTGTTGCGGCGGGTGAGGTCTTCGAGGGCGGTGCGGCGGTCGGTGCCGCGGGCGCTGACGCTGATCCCGATGCGGGCGATCTCGGGGTCGACTTCGATCCGGGCTTCGCCGCGGACTGCGACGCGGGGTACTTCGGGGGTTCCGTAGGGCTGGTGCGCTGCGTCCTGAGTCATGTCTTCACTGTCGCACTGCCGTCTGTGGGGGTCGGGGTCATCGGATCGAAACCTGTTGGGGGTGTTGCTGCTTGTTACTCGTGGGTCAGAATCTACGCGCGTTGTTCAGGCCTCAAACAGGGGAGATGGCATGGCGTTCGACCGCAGGGCTTTTCTGGGGACCACGGCTGCGACGGGTGCGGCCGTGGCGTTGGCGGGGGCCACGAGCTCCCCGGCCGCCGCGCACTCGGAGTCGCGGCCGCGGACGTACTCGTTCACGGTGATGGGTACGACCGATCTGCATGGGAATGTCTTTAACTGGGACTATTTCACGGACAAGGAGTTCGACGACAAGGCGCACAATGACGTCGGTCTGGCGAAGATCTCGACGCTGGTGAACCAGGTGCGGGCGGAGAAGGGGCGGCGCAATACGCTGCTGATCGATGCCGGTGACACGATCCAGGGCACGCAGTTGTCGTACTACTACGCGAAGGTGGATCCGATCACCGCGCGGCGGGGTCCGGTGCACCCGATGGCGCAGGCGATGAACGCGATCGGGTATGACGCGGCGGCGCTGGGGAACCACGAGTTCAACTACGGCATTCCGGTGTTGCGGAAGTTCGAGGAGCAGTGTGATTTCCCGCTGCTGGGGGCGAACGCGCTGGATGCGAAGACGCTGCGGCCGGCGTTCCCTCCGTACAGCATGCACTGCTTGCGGACGCCGTTCGGGCGGGATGTGAAGGTGGCGGTGCTGGGGCTGACGAACCCGGGGATCGCGATCTGGGACAAGGCGAACGTGCAGGGGAAGATGACGTTCCCGGGTCTGGAGGAGCAGGCGGCGAAGTACGTGCCGCGGCTGCGGGCGCTGGGTGCGGACGTGGTGATCGTGTCGGCGCATTCGGGATCGAGCGGTACGTCGAGCTACGGGGACCAGTTGCCGTACGTCGAGAACGCGGCGGGGCTGGTGGCGGAGCAGGTGCCGGGGATCGACGCGATTCTGGTGGGGCACGCGCATACGGAGATCCCGGAGTACCGGGTGAAGAACAAGGCGACCGGCAAGGACGTGGTGCTGTCGGAGCCGCTCAAGTGGGGTCAGCGTCTTACGCTGTTCGACTTCGAGCTGACGTGGTCGAAGGGCTGCTGGTCGGTGGCGAAGGTGTCGGCGAAGGTGCTGAATTCGAACGCGGTGGCGGAGGATCCGAAGATCACGCGGCTGTTGTCCGATGAGCACCGCAAGGTCGTGGCGTACGTGAACCAGGTGATCGGGACGTCTACGCAGGCGATGTCGTCGGCTGAGGGTCCGGTCAAGGACGTGGCGATCATCGATCTGATCAACCATGTGCAGGCGGAGACGGTGAAGGGGGCGCTGGCGGGTACGGAGTGGGCGGCGCTGCCGGTGCTGTCGCAGGCTTCGTGTTTCTCGCGGACGGCGTCGATTCCGGCGGGGCAGGTCACGATCAAGGATGCGGCGGGGCTGTATCCGTTCGAGAACACGCTGGAGGCGCGGCTGCTGACGGGTGCGCAGCTGAAGGATTATCTGGAGTTCTCGGCGCGGTATTTCGTGCGGACGGCGCCGGGTGATGTGGTGGATCCGGCGAAGCTGACGAACGCGGAGAGCATTCCGGATTACAACTATGACGCGGTGTACGGGCTGGTGTACGACATTGATGTCGCGCAGCCGGTGGGGTCGCGGATCACGGGGTTGTCGTTCCAGGGGAAGGCGGTGGATCCGGCGGCGCGGTTCGTGTTCGCGGTGAACAATTACCGGGCGTCGGGTGGGGGCAACTTCCCGCACGTGGCGCAGGCGAAGCAGTTGTGGTCGAACTCGGAGGAGATCCGGAACACGATCATCGGTTGGGTGAAGGCGAAGGGGACGGTGGATCCGGCGCAGTTCGCTTCGGTGGACTGGCGTCTGACGCGGGCTGGGGTTGCGGTGTTCTAGGCGGTGGGGGTGGCCGGCCGTGGCGTGTGGCGGCCGGCCACCCTTGTTGGTGCGGGTTCGGTCAGCTTCGTGCGCCGGCGCGGCGCATCCGGGCGGCGAGCAGCGCTCCGGCGCCGGCGATGAGCGCGGTGCCCGCGCCGCCGGCGATCAGGGTGGTGTTGTCGCCCGCGCCCGTGGTGGCGAGGGGGGTGCCGTTGTGGCCCTGGGCGGCGACGGCGGTGTTGCCGGTGCCGGTGGTCGTGCCGGTGCCAGTGCCCGTTCCGGTGCCGGTACCGCTGCCGGTGCCCGTGGTCTTGCCGCCGGTTCCGGTGCCCGTTCCGGTGCCGTTGCCCTGCTCCTGGCCGTCCTTGCCGGGGGCGGGCTTCTCCTTGTCCTTGGCCGCCTGGTCCTTGGCGCGGGCCTCGTGCTGGCCCGTCTTGAGGAACTGGGTGCGGTCGGCGGGGGTGCCGGCGAGGGCGGCGCGGCCCGCCTTGAGGAGTTCGGGACCGCCACCGCCGATGATCTGGGCGATGGTGACGCGGTTGTCCTGGTCGCGCAGTTGGTACTGGGTCACTTCCAGGAAGTGGCGCAGTTCGGCCGGGGTGGGCGATCCCCTCATGAGTTTGCCGATCGCCTCGCTGAGGCCGGGGCCGGCCCCGCCTTCGTCGATGCGGGCCAGTTCGACGAGGTCGTCGGAGGCCTGGGCGCGGTAGCGGCCGGTCTTCAGGAACTCGGCGCGGCCGGCGGGGCTGCTTTCGAGTGCCTTCTTGGCGGCTTCCTTGACGGCCGGGCTGCCGGTGCCGATGAGGCGGGAGATGGCGACCTTGTTGTCGTCGTCGCGCAGCTCGTGCTGGGTCACCTCGTAGAAGTGGCGCAGCTGTTCGGCTTTGGTCGCACTGTCGAGGATCTCGTTGATGCCCCTCTTGAGGCCGGGGCCCGCGTCGGGGAGGAGCCGGAGGAGCACGATGCGGTAGTCGTCGACGCGGATCCTGTGCTGGTCGGTCTCGATGAACTTGCGCATGGCCTGCGGGCCGTCGGCGATGGCCTTGCGGCCGGCTTCCTTCATGTCCTCGCTGGCCATCGGGTGGTTGATGATCGCGAGGATGGTGGTGCGGTCCTCTTCGGCCTGGCCGGGCGCGGTCCGGTCCGGCGTGGTCGGTGCCGGCTGGTTGCCTGGGGCCGGGGCGTCGGGGCCGGCGGCGAACGCCGGTGACGCGATGAGGACGGCCGGAGCAAGGGCAGCGGTGGTCACCGCTGCGGCGATCCGGGAAAACTTCACAGACAAAACCCCCTGGAAACGTTTCTTCGTCAGAAGAGACGTTCGGCCTGCGGGGATGGTTGTACCGGGTGCGGCCCCGCCCCTGTGGCGGCTTCGACGCGCTCAGGGGTGGGGTGTCGTTTTCCTCGCGGGTGATGCGGCGGCCTCTCAGGGGTGGTCGGCGAGGGGGCGGAGTTCGCCTGCCGGGTGGGGGCGGGTGTGTTCGCGCTGGTCGAGGCCGAAGGTGGTGAAGGCGGTGCGGGCGGGCTGGGGGTAGGGGTCTTTGCCGGTGAGGGTGTTGAGGATGGCGGCGCTGCGCCAGGCGGCGAGGCCGAGGTCGGGGGCGCCGACGCCGTGGCTGTGGCGTTCGCCGTTCTGGACGAAGACGCTGCCGGTGACGGCGGGGTCGAGGATCATGCGGTAGCGGTCGTCGATGCGGGGGCGGCCCTCGGAGTCCTTGCGCAGGTAGGGGTCGAGTCCGGCGAGGAGGCGGCCGAGGGGGCGTTCGCGGTAGCCGGTGGCGAGGATGACGGCGTCGGTGGTGAGGCGGGTGCGGGTGCCCTGTTCGGTGTGTTCGAGGTGGAGTTCGACTTTGGTGGTGGCGACGCGGCCGGCGGTGCGGACGGTGACTCCGGGGGTGAGGACGGTGTCGGGCCAGCCGCCTTCGAGGGTGCGGCGGTAGAGCTCTTCGTGGATGGCGGCGATGGTGCCGGCGTCGATGCCCTTGTGGAGTTGCCATTGGGCGGGGACGAGCCGGTTGCGGACGTGTTCGGGCAGGGAGTGGAAGTACCGGCTGTAGTCGGGGGTGAAGTGTTCGAGGCCGAGCTTGGAGTACTCCATGGGGGCGAAGGAGGGGGTGCGGGCGAGCCAGGTGAGGCGTTCGCGGCCGAGGGGGCGGGTGCGGAGCAGGTCGAGGAAGATCTCGGCGCCCGACTGGCCGGATCCGATGATGGTGACGTGTTCGGCGCCGAGGACGCGTGCGCGGTTGTCGAGGTATTCGGCGGAGTGGATGACGGGAACGGTGGGGGCTTCGGCGAGGGGGCGCAGGGGTTCGGGGATGTGGGGGGCGGTGCCGATGCCGAGGGCGAGGTTGCGGGTGTAGGTGCGGCCGAGGGCTTCGGCTTCGCCGTCGGTGTCGAGCTGGGTGTAGTCGACTTCGAAGAGGTCGCGTTCGGGGTTCCAGCGGACGGCGTCGACCTGGTGGCCGAAGTGGAGTCCGGGGAGGCGGCCGGCGACCCAGCGGCAGTAGGCGTCGTATTCGGCGCGCTGGATGTGGAACTGCTCGGCGAAGTAGAAGGGGAAGAGCCGTTCCTTGTGCTTGAGGTAGTTGAGGAAGCTCCAGGGGCTGGCGGGGTCGGCGAGGGTGACGAGGTCGGCGAGGAAGGGGACTTGGAGGGTGGCGCCTTCGATGAGGAGTCCGGGGTGCCAGCGGAAGTCGCGGCGCTGGTCGTAGAAGACGGTGGCGAGTTCGCCGGCTCCTTGTTGGGGCAGGCCCTGGGCGAGGGCGGCGAGGGAGAGGTTGAAGGGGCCGATGCCGATTCCGACGAGGTCTTGGGGGGCGTCGAGTTGGGCGGTCATGGCTGGGTTCTGCCTTCCAGGAGGGTGACGAGGGTGTCCAGGTCGCCGGCCGTGGTGTGGGGGTTGAGGAGGGTGGCTTTGAGCCAGAGGCGGCCGTCGGCGGTGGCGCGGCCGAGTACGGCGCTGCCGTCGAGGAGGAGGGTGCGGCGCAGGGTGGCGAGCTGGTCGTCGTCCGTGGGGGTGGGGCGGAAGAGGACGATGGTGAGGGTGGGGGCCGAGTGGAGTTCGAAGCGGGGGTGGGCGTCGAGGAGTTCGGCGAGGTGCTGGGCGGCGGCGCAGGTGTGGTCGATGAGGCGGGTGAGGCCGTCGCGGCCGAGGGAGCGGAGCGTGGCGGCGATTTTGAGGGCGTCGGGGCGGCGGGTGGTGCGCAGGGAGCGGCCGAGGAGGTCGGGGAGGCCGGCTTCCGTGTCGTCGGTGGCGTTGAGGTAGTCGGCCTGGTGGGCGAGGGGGGCGAGCAGGGCGGTGTCGGGAACGGCGATCAGGCCTGCTGCGACGGGTTGCCAGCCGAGTTTGTGCAGGTCGAGGGTGATGGAGTGGGCGCGGTGCAGGCCCTGGAGCTTGTGGCGGTGGCGGGGGCTGAGGCTGAGGAGGCCGCCGTAGGCGGCGTCGATGTGGAGTTCGGCGCGGTGGTGGTCGCAGAGGTCGGCGATGGCGTCGAGGGGGTCGATGAGTCCGGCGTCGGTGGTTCCGGCGGTGGCGGTGACGAGGACGGGGCGGGGGGTGCGGGCGAGGGCCTCGTCGAGGCGGGCGGGGTCGAGGGTGCCGGTGGGGGTGGGGAGGGATTGGGCGGGGGGCAGGCCGAGGAGCCAGGCGGCGCGGGGGACGGAGTGGTGGGCGTTGGCTCCGTGCAGGACGGTGAGGCGGGGGCCGTGGCGTTCGCGGGCGAGGAGCACGGCGAGCTGGTTGGCTTCGGTGCCGCCGGTGGTGACGAGGGCGTCGGCGTGGGGGGTGCCGTAGAGCTCGGTGGCGAGGGTGCGGGTGAGGAGGGCCTCGATGGCGGAGGCGGCGGGGGCCTGGTCCCAGGAGTCGAGGGAGGGGTTGAGGGCGCTGACGGCGAGGTCGGCGGCGGCCGCGACGGCGAGGGGCGGGCAGTGCAGGTGGGCGGCGCAGAGGGGGTCGGCGGGGTCCGCGGCGCCGGCGGCGAGGGTGTGCACGAGGGTCCGGAGCGCCTCGTGATCGCCGGTTCCGTGTTCGGGCAGTACGTCGCCCAGCGCGGCGGTGACGCGGGCGGCGACGGCGTCGGGGCCGCCGGCGGGAAGGGGGCCGCGGCGGGCGGCGGTGCCGGTGCGGAGCGCGTCGAGGACGGTGTCGAGGAGGGGCCGCAGCGCGTCGGCGCCGCCGGGGCCACCGGCGAGCGGGGGCAGCGGGGCGGGGGTGGCGGGGGTACCGGGGGGCGCGTTCATGCGGGGTCCTCGCGGGTGCGTGGCGGCGGTGCCGTGCGGGTGTCCGGCGGCCGGTGCGGTTCCGTACGGCGGCGCCGGGGCCGGGCTCCCGAGGGGTACAACGATCAGACCCGAATGGGGTAACCGCCGGGGTTCGTCCACGCTCCCCGCCGGGCGCGCGCCCAAGCCCACCCGCCGCCCGCGCCGGCCCTCGCCCGGCCCCGCCGGGACCGAGCCCGAGGCCGCTGCGGCCCGGGCCCGGGGGCGGAGGGTGCGCCCGGGCTCGGGGTGGCGGGGGCGGGGTGGTCAGGGGGTGCGGATGTGGAGGGCGCGGGAGAGGTCGTCCAGCTGGTCGACGAGTTTGCGGCGCAGGGACGGCTGGATGTCGGGGTGTTCCAGGCAGGCGCGGCCGGCTGTGAGGGTGTCCTCTTCGATGGCGTAGCCGGGGAAGGCCCAGTGGCCGGCGGCCTGGCCGATGGCGGGGCCGCGGCGGGCGGCGAGGGCGACGGCGTCCGGGTAGTAGCGGGGCACGTAGTCCCGTACGAGTTCGGCCTGTTCGGGCTGCCAGAAGCCTTGGGCGACGGCCTTGAAGAGGTAGTTGGACAGGGTGTCGTCGTGGAACATGCGCTGCCAGGCGGCGGCCTTGGCCTCGGCGGTGGGCAGGGCGGCGCGGCAGCGGGCGGCGCCTTCCTCGCCGGTGGCGCTGGGGTCGGCGGCGAGGGCGGCGTCGATCTCGGGTTCGCCGGCGGCGCCGAGTACGCAGAGCCGGGCGAGGATGCGCCAGCGCAGTTCGGGGTCGAGTTCGGGGCCGCCGGCGACGGTGCCGTCGGCGAGCCAGCCGAGGAGGGTGTCGGGCTGGGTGGCGCTGTCGACGAAGACGCGTACTGCGGTGAGCCGCATGCCGGGGTCGGAGCCGTCCTCGGTGCGCCGTAGCAGGGCTCGGGTGGTGCCGGTGAGGGTGGCGAGGGCGGCGGTGCGCTGCTCGGGGGTGACGTAGCGCAGGGCGATGTGTTCGCGGGCGAAGGCGAGGACGCCTTGGACGACGGCGAGGTCGCTTTCGCCGGGGAGGTGGGCTTCGACGGCGTTGAGGTAGGTGGCGGGGGCGAGTTCGCCGTCGCGGACCATGTCGCGCAGGGAGTTCCACACGACGGCGCGGGTGAGCGGGTCGGGGATGCGGGACAGGGAGCTCAGGGCGGTGGCCACGGAGGTGTCGTCGAGGCGGACCTTGGCGTAGGTGAGGTCGCCGTCGTTGAGGAGGAGGAGTGCGGGGCGGGGGCCGCTGACGGAGACGACCTCGTCGGTGGGGAGGTCGAGGGTGAGGGGCTCGCGGGCTTCGAGGGTGTCGTCGGGGTGGCGGTCGTAGGCGCCGACGGCGATGTGGTGGGGGCGGGTGCCGGCGTGGTCGACGGTGAGGGTCCAGCCGGCGGGGCCGTCGGTGCTGTCCTGGATGCGCGGGGTGAGGGTGTCGGCGCCGGTGGTGCGCAGCCAGATGTCGGCCCAGGCGTGGACGTCGCGGTCGGTGTGGGCGGCGAGGGAGTCGACGAAGTCGGCGAGGGAGGCGTTGGCGAACTTGTGGCGGGTGAAGTGGGTGTTGATGCCGGCGAGGAAGTCCTTCTCGCCGAGCCAGGCGACGAGTTGGCGCAGGGCGGAGGCGCCCTTGGCGTAGGAGATGCCGTCGAAGTTGAGGAGGGCGGAGGCGGTGTCGGGGACGGCGTCGGCGTCGGGGGCGACGGGGTGGGTGGAGGGCCGTTGGTCGGCGTCGTAGCCCCAGGGCTTGCGTTCCATGCCGAATTCGGTCCAGGTGCCGGTGAAGCGGGTGGCTTCGGTGAGGGTCTGGTAGCCCATGTACTCGGCGAAGGACTCGTTGAGCCAGATGTCGTCCCACCAGCGCAGGGTGACGAGGTCGCCGAACCACATGTGGGCCATTTCGTGGGCGATGACCATGGCGCGGCGCTGGCGTTCGGTGTCGGTGACGGCGGAGCGGAAGACGTATTCGTCGCGGAAGGTGACGAGGCCGGGGTTTTCCATGGCGCCCGCGTTGAATTCGGGGACGAAGGCCTGGTCGTAGGAGTCGAAGGGGTAGGGCTCGGAGAACTTCTCGTGGTAGCGGTCGTAGCAGGCGGTGGTGAGGGAGAGGATTTCGTCGGCGTCGGCGTCGAGGTGGGGGGCGAGGGAGCGGCGGCAGTGGATGCCGAAGGGCAGTCCGGCGTGCTGGGTGTGGATGCTGTGCCAGGGGCCGGCGGCGACGGCGGCGAGGTAGGTGGAGATGACGGGCGTCGGGGCGGACTTCCAGATTCCGGCGCCGTCGTCCTCGCGGCGGCCGGTGAGTTCGGTGATGCCGTTGGCGAGGACGGTCCAGTGGGCGGGGGCGGTGACGGTGAACTCGAAGACGGCCTTGAGGTCGGGCTGGTCGAAGGCCGCGAAGACGCGCTGGATGTCTTCCATGAACATCTGGGAGTAGACGTACGTCTCCCCGTCCGCGGGGTCGGTGAAGCGGTGCAGGCCTTCGCCGGTGCGGGAGTAGCGCATCCGGGTGTCGACGCGCAGCTCGTGGGGGCCTTCGGTCAGGCCGGTGAGGGGGAGGCGGTTGCCGTCGAGGCCGGCGGGGTCGAGGGGGCGGCCGTCGAGTTCGGCGGAGCGCAGTTCGTCCGGTTTGAGCTCCACGAAGGTGTCGGTGGCGTCGGCGCGGACGCCGAAGCGGATGACGACGGTGGAGTCGAAGGTGTCGTCGCCGACGGTGAGGTCGAGGGCGACGGCGTAGTGGTGGACGTCGAGTGCCTGGGCTCGGAGCTGCGCTTCGGTGCGTGTCAGTGCGGACATGGGGCCCATGCTGCCGCAAAGCGCTGCCGGGCCCCAGGGGGTGTTACTCCTCGCCGGCGGCGATCGTCTCGTGGTGGCGGATGACTTCGGCGATGATGAAGTTGAGGAGTTTCTCCGCGAAGGCCGGGTCGAGTTTGGCGTTCTCGGCGAGCTGGCGCAGGCGGGCGATCTGGCTGGCTTCGCGGGTGGGGTCGGCCGGCGGCAGCTGGTGCTTGGCCTTGAGGTGGCCGACCTGCTGGGTGCACTTGAAGCGCTCGGCGAGCATGTGGACCACCGCCGCGTCGATGTTGTCGATGCTGTCGCGCAGGCGGGCCAGCTCGGCGGTGACGTTCTCGTCGGTGTGGTCGGTGTCGCTGCTGTTCATGGTTCCCGAGAATACGTGGCCGCGGTGTTCGGTTCCTCGGGCAGTCGGCCTGTGAGACGCGGGGCGGGTGGCGGGCCGCCTCAACCTGCGGGGCCGGGCTCGCGTCTTTCCGGGGGAAGCCGGTGGCTCCGCCGTGGGGCGCCGCGTGGACGCGTTCGGCGGGGTCGGAGGTGGTGACGATGACGGTGCGCGGCGTATCGCCTTCCCCGGGGTCCGGGGCGTGTCCCGGCCCGCGCCCGCGCGGCGGCTCGGCGGCGGGCGCCCGCCGGGCGGGAGCGGCCGGGGGCCGGGCCCGCCGGGGTCCTGCCGCAAGCGGGACGCTGGCGCGGGGCGCGACAGGCGGCCACCGAGCAGCAGCCGGGAGCCGGAGCCGCCGGGGTACCTCAGCAGGCGGGATGCCGGCGCGCGGCGCAACAGGCGCCCGCCGGGCGGGAGCGGCCGGGGGCCGGGGCGGCGAGGGTGCCTCAGGAGGCGGGATGCCGGCGCGGGGCGCGGCAGGTGCCCGCCGGGCGGGGGTGGCGGGGGTGGGGCCTCGGCCCTCCGGCCGGTTCGCGCTCGGCCGGAGGGGCGAGGGGTCTTCGGGGCCGGGGTCAGAGGGTGGCGGCCGCGTTCTTGATGGCGGTGGCGAAGGTGGAGACCTCGGTGTAGACGCCGGGGTAGTTGGGCCGGGCGCAGCCCTCGCCCCAGCTGACTATGCCGACCTGGATCCAGGCGTTGTTGTTGTCGCGGCGGAACATGGGGCCGCCGGAGTCGCCCTGGCAGGTGTCGACGCCGCCTTGGGGCAGGCCGGCGCAGATCTCCTCGCCGGGGACGAGGTCGCTGCCGTAGGCGCTCTGACAGCCGGCGTCGGAGACGAAGGGGACGGTGGCCTTCATCTGGTACCGCTGCTGGCCGCCGCCCTCGCGGGTGGCGCCCCAGCCGGCGATGGTGAAGGTGCCGTTGTCGTAGGCCTTGGTGTCGGCGATCTTGAGGGTGGGCAGGTTGATGGGCTTGGCGAGTTTGATGAGGGCCCAGTCCTTGCCCTTGCCGTTGTAGCCGGGGGCCTGGAGGACCTTGGTGGACTTGACCTTGACGGCGCTGGAGCTGTTGAGGTCGACGACTCCGGCGGTGGCGGTGATGGAGGTGTTGTTGCCGGAGCCGTCCACGCAGTGGGCGGCGGTGAGGACGATCTGCTGGGTGTAGAGGGCGCCGCCGCAGCCCATGGAGAGGCGGACCATGAAGGGGAATTCGCCTTGGGCGGCGCGGGTGCCGCCGACGACGGGGGCGGGTGCGGCGCCCGCGTTGGCGGGCTGGAGGCTGACGGCGGCGAGGGCTACCGCGCCGACTGCGAGGGTGCGCTTGAGGGCCTGGGCAAGGGTGGACACAGTCAACACACTGCCTTTCGTGGGGGGTTGGGCTGTGCGCGTCATCGGGTGAATGACACGTCCATGACACATCGAACGGGCGGCCGACATCAAGAACGCGTTTTTGGCCAATTTCCGGCAGGCCTTGCGGCCAGGGGGACGTCATGACGGAGAACGGTGGGCCGGGCAGCCCGATCGAGCACGGTTTTCCCCATCTGGACACGGTCCGCCGGGCACTCACCGCCCTGTTCCGGCGGCTCTCCGGCGACGGGGTCCGCGCCTACGACACCCCGTTCGCCCCCGCCGACGCGGCCTTCGGTCCCGACGACGACCTCTACCTCGGTGCCCAGCGGGTGGCCTCCGCGATGGTGCGGGCGCTGCGGCTGCCCGACGCGCGGATGGTGATCGGCTTCCGGGCGATGGAGCACGCCGCGACCGTGGAACTGACCGCGGGCCCCGAGTACTTCATCGAGGTCAACGACCGCTTCCGCACGCACCGCCGCGATCTGGCGGCGGCCCTCGCCCACGAGGTCACCCACGTCCTGCTGCACCGCCTGGACCTGCGCTTCCCGACCACGGCGGAGAACGAGATCCTCACCGACACCGCCGCCGCCTGCCTCGGGCCCGGCTGGCTGCTCCTCGACGCCTACCGCGAGGACGCGCTGACCCACCAGAAGCTCGGCTACCTCACCCCGGAGGAGTTCGGCTACGTCCTCGCCAAGCGCGCCGACCTGCTCGGCGAGGACCTCTCCGCCTGGTTCACCAGCCCCCAGGCCTACGAGGCCTACGTGCGCGGCCGCGAACGGGCCGCCCGGGACCACCGCCGGGCCCCCCTGGCGGCCGCGGGCCGGGCGGAGCGCCGCCGCTACGCGGCCGGCCGCCGGGCCGGGAGCGCCGCGCCCGGATCCTCGTACCGCTTCGAGCGCCGAGACGGCGGCGGGCTGCGGGTGGAGTTCCCCTGCCCGGTGTGCGCGCAGCGGCTGCGGCTGCCGGTGCGGGGGCCGCTCACGGCCCGCTGCGCGCTGTGTCACACGGTGCTCGAATGCGACACCTGACCGGTCCGCGGGATTGCCCGGAACATGATGGGGCCGAGGCGGTTCAGGGCGGGTCGGGGGTGGGTACAGATATCCCACGCACAAGTGCGGGATGCGGGCCCGACCCCTCGCCAGGGGGCCGGGCCCGGACCCTTTTCCGGGGCCGTCGCCACCCGCCCCGGCACCCACCCCGGCACTCGCTCCGCCACCCGCCCCACCCCGCCGACGGCCCCGCTACTCGGCCCCGTACACCGGGTGCGGGGGCTCGGCGCGGGAGAGGAGTTTGGCCGCCGCCTCGCCCGCCTCCGACGGGGTCCAGCGGGCACCGCGGTCGGCCGTGGGGCCCGGCCGCCAGCCCTCCATCACGGTGATCCGGCCGCCCTCCGCCTCGAAGACCCGGCCCGTCACCCCCGCCGACGCGTCCGAGCCCAGCCACACCACGAGCGGCGACACGTTCTCCGGAGCCATCGCGTCGAAGGAGCCCGCCCCCGGGGCCGCCATGGTGTCCGCGAACGTCTGCTCCGTCATCCGGGTCCGCGCCGCCGGCGCGATCGCGTTCACCTGCACCCCGTACCGCGCCATCTCCGCCGCCGCGACCAGCGTCATCCCGAGGATGCCCGCCTTGGCCGCGCTGTAGTTGCCCTGCCCGACCGATCCCAGCAGCCCGGCGCCCGAGGAGGTGTTGACCACCCGGCCCGCCACCGCGCGCCCCGCCTTGGCCTGCTCCCGCCAGTGCGCCGCCGCGTACTTCAGCGGCAGGAAGTGCCCCTTGAGGTGCACCCGCATCACCGCGTCCCAGTCCGCCTCCTCCAGGTTGACCAGCATCCGGTCCCGCAGGAACCCCGCGTTGTTGACGAGGGTGTCCAGCCGGCCGAACGCCGTCAGGGCCGCCCCGACCAGCGAGGCCGCGCCCTCCGGCGACGCGATGTCCTTGCCGTGGGCGACGGCCTCGCCGCCCAGCGCCCGGATCTCCGCGACCACCTGCCCGGCCGGGCTGTCCTCGCCCGGCTGTCCGTCCAGCCCCACCCCGAGGTCGTTGACCACGACCCTGGCCCCCTCCGCCGCGAACGCCAGCGCGTGGGCGCGCCCCAGTCCCCGCCCCGCGCCCGTCACGATGACCACGCGGCCCTCGGCGATTCCCGTCATCTCAGCTCTCCTCGTCCTGGTTCACAGTCGCCGCATCCAAAAACGCCGGGCGTTCCCCGCCGCCGTGCAGGAGCAGGCTCGCCCCGCTGACGTACCCGGCCCGGTCGGAGGCCAGGAACACCGCCGCCTCCCCCACGTCCGAGGGTTCCGCCAGCCGCCCCAGCGGTACGGTCGCTCCCACGGCCGCGATCCCCGCCTCGTCCCCGTAGTGCAGGTGCGCGAGCTCGGTCCTCACCATTCCCAGCACCAGCGAGTTGACCCGTACCCGCGGCGCCCACTCCACCGCCATCGAGCGGGCCAGGTTCTCCAGCCCCGCCTTCGCCGCCCCGTACGCCGCCGTGCCGGGCGAGGGCCGGGTGCCGCTGACGCTGCCGATCATGACGACCGAGCCCCGGCTCTCGCGCAGCCACGGGTACGCGGCCAGCGAGGCGGTCAGCGGGGCCAGCAGGTTGAGCTCGACGACCCGTGCGTGGCGCTCGGCCTCGCCCTCCCCCAGCAGCCGGTACGGGGTGCCGCCCGCGTTGTTGACCAGGCAGTCGAGCCGCCCGTGGCGGGCCGCGACCGCGCCGAAGAAGTCCCGTACGGCGGCCGGGTCGCGCAGGTCCAGCGCGGTGAAGGAGGCCGCGCGGCCCGCCGCTGCGACCGGTTCCCGCGGCGGCCTGCGGGCGCAGACGACCACCTCCGCGCCCGCCGCGAGGAACGAACGCGCGATCCCGGCGCCAACGCCCCGGGTTCCGCCGGTGACGACGACGACCCTCCCGCCCAGCTCCATCGGCTGCTACCTTCCTCACCTAACAAATGTTTGGTGGAAAGGTAGCTGATCCGCTCATGGGTGTCTCCACCTCAAGCCCGGGCAAGGGCATCGCACTCGTCACAGTCGACTTCCCACCCGTCAACGCGCTCCCCGTACAGGGCTGGTACGAGCTCGCCGACGCCCTGCGTTCCGCCGGCCGCGACCCCGAGACCCGCTGCGTCGTCCTCGCCGCCGAGGGCCGGGGCTTCAACGCCGGCGTCGACATCAAGGAGATGCGGCGAGACTCCGGCCACGCCGCCCTCATCGGCGCCAACCGCGGTTGCTACGAGGCCTTCGCGGCCGTGTACGAGTGCGAGGTCCCGGTCGTCGCCGCCGTGCACGGGTTCTGCCTGGGCGGCGGCATCGGGCTCGTCGGCAACGCCGACGCGATCGTCGCCTCCGACGACGCCACCTTCGGGCTGCCCGAGCTCGACCGGGGCGCCCTCGGCGCCGCCACCCATCTGGCCCGGCTCGTCCCCCAGCACCTGATGCGCGCCCTGTACTACACCTCGCGCACCGCCACCGCCGCCGAACTGCACGCGCACGGCTCGGTCTGGCGGGTGGTGCCGCGCGCGGAGCTGCGGTCCGCCGCCCTCGCGCTCGCCGCCGAGATCGCCTTGAAGGACGGGTACCTGATCCGGCTCGCCAAGGCGGCCATCAACGGCATCGACCCCGTGGACGTGCGCCGCAGCTACCGCTTCGAGCAGGGGTTCACCTTCGAGGCCAACCTCAGCGGGGTCGCGGCCCGGGTCCGCGACGCCTTCGGAGAGGAGGAGCGCTCATGACCGACAAGTCCATGACCCCCGAAGACGTGGTCGGGCGGCTGCGCAGCGGGATGACCCTCGGCATCGGCGGCTGGGGTTCCCGGCGCAAGCCGATGGCCCTGGTGCGAGCGCTGCTCCGGTCCGAGATCACCGATCTCACCGTGGTCTCGTACGGCGGCCCCGACGTCGGCCTGCTGGCGGCCGCCGGCCGGATCCGAAGGCTCGTCGCCCCCTTCGCCACCCTCGACTCGATCCCGCTGGAGCCGCACTTCCGGGCCGCCCGCGAGGCCGGCGCGTTCGCGCTGACCGAGCTCGACGAGGCCATGTTCATGTGGGGGCTGCACGCCGCCGCGAACCGGCTGCCCTTCCTCCCCGTCCGCGCGGGCCTCGGCTCCGACGTGATGCGGGTCAACCCGGAGCTGCGCACCGTCACCTCCCCCTACGCCGACGGCGAGGAGCTCGTGGCCGTGCCCGCGCTGCGGATGGACGCGGCGCTCGTCCACCTCAACCGCGCCGACCGGCTCGGCAACGCCCAGTACCTGGGCCCGGACCCGTACTTCGACGACCTGTTCTGCGAGGCGGCCGACGCCGCCTACGTCTCCTGCGAGCAGCTCGTGGAGAGCGCCGAGCTGTCCAAGGCGGGGCCGCCGCAGTCGCTGCTGGTCAGCCGGCATTGCGTCACCGGGGTGGTGGAGTGCCCGAACGGGGCGCACTTCACCTCCTGCGTCCCCGACTACGGCCGTGACGAGGCGTTCCAGAAGCTGTACGCGTCCACCCCCTGGGCGGAGTTCGCCGCCCGCTTCCTCTCCGGCGCGAGCGAGCAGGACTACCAGCGCGCCGTCCGGGCCTGGCACGAGGAGCAGAGTTGAGCAGCGGGAGGAGCGAGAGCGCGGCGACCGCGGTCAGCCGCGCCGAATACTGTGTGGTCGCCTGCGCCGAGGCCTGGCGGGACAACGGCGAGGTGCTGGCCAGTCCGATGGGGCTGATCCCCTCGTTCGGGGCCCGGCTGGCGAAGCGGACCTTCTCCCCCGATCTGCTGCTGACCGACGGGGAGGCGATGCTGGTCGGGCTCGACGGGACGGCCGAGGGCTGGCTCCCGTACCGCCGTCATCTCACGATGGTCACGGGCGGCAGGCGGCACGTGATGATGGGCGCGAGCCAGATCGACCGGTTCGGCAACCAGAACATCTCCTGCGTCGGGGACTGGGAGCGGCCTTCGCGCCAGTTGCTCGGGGTGCGCGGGGCGCCCGTCAACACGCTGAACAATCCGGTGAGTTACTGGGTGCCCCGGCATTCCCCCCGGGTCTTCGTCGAGCGGGTCGACATGGTCAGCGGCGTCGGTTACGACCGTGCCGAGGCGGCGGGGGTGACCCGCTTCCACCGGCTGCCGCGGGTGGTGAGCGATCTCGGCGTCTTCGATTTCACCGGTCCCGGGCACAGCATGCGGCTGGTTTCCCGCCACCCGGGGGTCACCGTCGAGCAGGTGCGGGCGGCGACCGGATTCGAGCTGGCGGCCCGGGGCGAGGTCCCGTACACGCGGGAGCCGACGGCGCGCGAGCTGGCGCTGATCCGCGAGGTGATCGATCCCGGGGGGCTGCGCGAGCGGGAAGTGCGGGGCTGACGCGATGAAGACGGCGTTCACGAAGCTGGTCGGGGTCGAGCACCCGATCGTACAGACGGGCATGGGCTGGGTCGCCGGACCCCGCCTGGTGTCGGCGGCCGCGAACGCGGGCGCCCTGGGGATCCTGGCCTCGGCGACGATGACCCTGGAGCAGCTGCGCTCCGCGGTACGGGAGGTCGCGTCCCGGACCGACGCCCCGTTCGGGGTGAACCTGCGCGCGGACGCGGGGGACGCGGCCGAGCGGGCCGCCCTGATCGCCGACGAGGGCGTACGGGTGGCCTCGTTCGCGCTGGCCCCGTCGAAGGAGCTGATCGCGCGGCTCAAGGACGCGGGCGTGGTCGTCATCCCGTCGGTCGGGGCGCGCCGGCACGCCGAGAAGGTCGCGGCGTGGGGCGCGGACGCGGTGATCGTGCAGGGCGGCGAGGGCGGCGGGCACACCGGGGACGTGGCGACGACGGTGCTGCTGCCGCAGGTGGTCGACGCCGTGGACATCCCCGTGATCGCGGCGGGCGGCTTCCACGACGGCCGGGGCCTGGTCGCGGCGCTGTCGTTCGGGGCGGCGGGCGTCGCGATGGGCACCCGGTTCCTGCTGACCTCCGATTCCACCGTCCCGGACGCGGTGAAGGCCGAGTACCTGAAGGCGGGCGTCCGGGACGTCACCGTGACGACGGCGGTCGACGGGCTGCCGCACCGGATGCTCCGCAGCGAGCTGGTCGCCTCCCTGGAGCGGGCGGGCCGGGCCCGGGCGCTGGCCCGGGCGGTGCGGCACGCGGCCGGGTTCCGGAAGCTGTCGGGGCTGTCGTGGTCGCGGATGGTGCGCGACGGCCTCGCGATGAAACACGGCAAGGAGCTGTCCTGGAGCCAGGTCTTGCTCGCCGCGAACACCCCGATGCTCCTGAAGGCGTCCATGGTCGAGGGCCGTACGGACCTCGGCGTCATGGCATCGGGCCAGGTGGCCGGTGTGATCGAGGATCTCCCGTCGTGTGCGGAGCTCGTCACCCGGGTCATGGCCGAGGCGCACACCGTGCTGGAACGACTGCACGGGCTCACCCCCCCGCACCCGCTCGGCACCCTGCCACCACCAAGGTGATCCCCCTTCTCCTCCCCAGGAGTCGCCCAGATGAGCCGTGCCCGAATCCGCCTATCGACCGCGGTGCTCGCCGCCGCCCTCGCCATGGCGGGCCTGCCCGCCTCCGCGTTCGCGGAGGCGGCGCCCGCAGCCGCCGACGCCGACGCCGACGCCCAGCACCGGTACCCGGCGCACCCGCAGGCGGAAACGATTCGCCAGATTCCGCTCCAAGGTGCGGTCAACGTCCGTGACCTGGGCGGTTACCGCACCTGGACGGGCGGCAAGGTGCGCCGGGGCCTGGTCTACCGTTCCGACGCGCTGAGCAGGCTGACCCCTGCCGACGTCACCACCGTCGCCGGTCTGGGCCTCACCGAGGTCGTCGATTTCCGCATCCCGGCGGAGCTCCAGTACGACGGCGCCGACCGGCTGCCCGCCGGGCTCACCGCCACCTCACGCCCCGTCAGCGACCTCGGTCTGTACGCGACCCTGGTCGGCGCGATCGCCAGCGGCGATCCCGTCCAGCAGGAGCGGATGCTCGGCGGCGGCCGCGCCGAGGCGTACATGCGCGACATCTACCGCACGTTCGTGACGAGCCCCGAGAACCGGGCGGGGTTCGCGGCGACCCTGCGGGAGATCGCGGACGGCGGCCGGGGACCGCTGCTCTACCACTGCACCTCGGGCAAGGACCGGACGGGCTGGCTGAGTTACGTACTGCTGCGCGCCCTGGCCGTGCCCGAGGACTCCGCGGAGCGCGACTACCTGGCCTCCAACACCTTCCGGGGCGCGTACGACGCCCAGGTGCGGGCGGGCCTGAAGCAGTCCGGGCGGATGCTGAACCCGGACCTGCTGATCCCGCTCCAGGAGGTCCGCACGGACTACCTGGACTCCGCGACGGCCCAGATGGAGGCCGATTTCGGCGGCTTCTACGGCTACCTGACGGACGGTCTGGGCCTGGACCTCAGGACCCTGGCGAAGCTCCAGGCCAAGCTGGTCGGGTAACGGGCCAACGGGCCCGGACAGCGGAGCGCCGGGCAGCGCGCGTGCGCTGCCCGGCGTTCCGGCGTGTGGAGAGAGGGGTCAGGAGCTGGTGCGCCCCGCGGCGGGACGACCGCCACCGGAGCGGCGGCGCGACGCCGCCGGAGCGCCGCCGGTGCGGGCACCGCCCTGGCCGCCGCCCGCCTGGCCGCGGGCGCCGCCCTGACCGCGCCCGGCGGACTGACCGCCCTGGCCGCGCGAGCCGGCCTGGCCGCCGCCGCCCTGACCACCGGCGGAGCGGGCCCGGCGCGGCCGGCCCTCGCCCGAACCGGCCGCCGGGGCGGAGGCACCCTGGGCGCCGCCCTGACCGCCACCGGAGCGGCGGCGGGCGCCGCCGGAACCGGAGCCGGAACGGCCGGAGCCGGAGCGCGCCTTGGGCTGCGGCGGCTGCGGGACCTCCAGCACCACGGGGATGCCCGAGGGCTCCTTGGCGCCGGTGAGGCGGGACAGCTCCTCGTCGGAGGACTTGATCTGCGCGGTGCGCGGGGAGATGCCGGCGTCCGACATCAGGCGGGTCATCTCGCGGCGCTGGTCGGGCAGGACCAGGGTGACCACGCTGCCGGACTCGCCGGCGCGGGCGGTACGGCCGCCGCGGTGCAGGTAGTCCTTGTGGTCGGTGGGCGGGTCCACGTTCACGACGAGGTCGAGGTCGTCGATGTGGATGCCGCGCGCGGCCACGTTGGTGGCGACCAGTGCGGTGACCTCGCCCGTCTTGAACCAGTCCAGGGTCCGGTTGCGCTGCGGCTGCGAGCGGCCGCCGTGCAGGCCGGAGGCGCGGACGCCGTCCGCCAGGAGCTTCTTGACCATGCGGTCGACCCCGCGCTTGGTGTCGACGAACATGATCACCCGGCCGTCGCGAGCGGCTATGCGCGTCGCCACGGCCTTCTTGTCGGTCTCGTCCATGACGTACAGGACGTGGTGCTCCATGGTGGTGACCGCGCCGGCCGACGGGTCGACGGAGTGGCCGACCGGGTCGTGCAGGAACATCTTGACGAGCTTGTCGATGTTCTTGTCGAGGGTCGCCGAGAACAGCATGGTCTGGCCCTCGGGCCGGACCTGCTTGAGCAGCGCGGTGACCTGCGGCATGAAGCCCATGTCGGTCATCTGGTCGGCCTCGTCGAGGACCGTGATGGCGACCTGCGAGAGGTCGGCGTCACCGCGGTCGATGAGGTCCTTGAGGCGGCCGGGGGTGGCGACGAGCACCTCGGCGCCGCGGCGCAGGGCGCCGGACTGCCGGTTGATCGACATGCCGCCGACGACGGTCGCGATGCGCAGGTTGACGGACGTGGCGTACGGGGCCAGGGCGTCGGTGACCTGCTGCGCGAGCTCGCGGGTCGGTACGAGGACCAGCGCGAGCGGCTGCTTGGGCTGGGCGCGGTGCCCGGCGGTGCGGGCCAGCAGGGCCAGGCCGAAGGCGAGGGTCTTGCCGGAGCCGGTGCGGCCGCGGCCGAGCAGGTCACGGCCGGCCAGCGAGTTCGGCAGCGTGGCGGCCTGGATCGGGAACGGCTCGGTGACGCCCTGGGCGGCGAGGGTCTTCAGCAGCGCCTCGGGCATGTCCATGTCCCCGAACGCGGCGACCGGCGGGAGCGCCGGGGTCTGCGGCTCGGGCATGGTGAACTCTTGGGGCCTGGCTACGGGGGCGGACTTCTGCCGTCCCGCGCCAGACTTCGGACGCCCCTGGGCCGCACCTCGACCCCGGGTGGGGCGGCGGCTGGGTCGTGCGGAGCTGGAGCTGGTCATGCGAGAAAGCCCTCCTGAAACCGGCAGGTAAAACGAGCGGTGCGTGTCGGAACAGCAGACAAGCCGGGGCCCGCACCTCGCGGTGCGGACCCCGGCATGCTGAAGAAATTAGGCGGGGAGGATGTTCTCCGCCTGGGGGCCCTTCTGGCCCTGGGTCACGTCGAAGGAGACGCGCTGACCCTCGGTGAGCTCACGGAAGCCCTGGGTGGCGATGTTCGAGTAGTGGGCGAACACGTCCGGACCGCCACCGTCCTGCTCGATGAAGCCGAAGCCCTTTTCCGAGTTGAACCACTTCACGGTGCCAAGTGCCATTTTGAATCTCCTGAATAGGCGGCAAGGGCCCCATCCGGAGACTCCGGTAAAACAATTAAAGCGCCTGTCGGAGCAATCCCGTCAGGCGCACATAAAGTTCATGGGTACCACAACTGCAACTCCCCAAAGCTATCACAGACCACCGCGGCGCGTCGCCCCACCCCTGTGACCTGCGTCGCCCGGGGCGGGCGCGGCCTGCCCGGCGCCACTTCGACGACGGGCCTAGAGCCGTTCGATGATGGTCACGTTGGCCTGGCCGCCGCCCTCGCACATGGTCTGGAGGCCGTAGCGCCCGCCCGTGCGCTCCAGCTCGTGGAGGAGGGTGGTCATCAGCTTGACGCCGGTCGCGCCCAGGGGGTGGCCGAGGGCGATGGCGCCGCCGTTGACGTTGACCCGCTCCGGGTCGGCGCCGGTCTCCTTCAGCCAGGCCAGTACGACCGGGGCGAAGGCCTCGTTGATCTCGACGAGGTCGATGGCG
The DNA here is from genome assembly GCF_003721495.1 of Streptomyces sp. ADI95-16. NCBI lineage: Bacteria > Bacillati > Actinomycetota > Actinomycetes > Kitasatosporales > Streptomycetaceae > Streptomyces > Streptomyces sp. ADI95-16. The sequence continues at coordinate 2,523,106 of NZ_CP033581.1, forward strand.
GCCAGGGACATGCCGGTCTTCTTCAGGGCGTACGCCGTCGCCGGGATCGGGGCGGACAGCATCCGGATCGGGTCCTCGCCCCGTACCGACAGGTGGTGGATCCGGGCCCTGGGGGTCAGGCCGTGTTCCCGCACCGCCCGCTCGGAGGCGATGAGCATCGCCGCCGCCCCGTCGGAGACCTGCGAGGAGACGGCCGCGGTGATGGTGCCGCCCTCCACGACGGGCCGCAGGCCCGCCATCTTCTCCAGGGTGGTGTCCCGGCGGGGGCCCTCGTCGGTCCGCACGTCCCCGTACGCGACGGTCTCCCGCTCGAAACGGCCCTCGTCGATCGCCCGGACCGCCCGCCGGTGCGAGCGGAGCGCGAACTCCTCCATGTCGCGCCGGCCGATGCCCCACTTCGCGGCGATGAGCTGCGCGCCGTGGAACTGGTTCACGGGCGCTTCCCCGTACCGGGCGCGCCAGCCCTCGGAGCCGGCGTAGGGGCCCTCGGTGAGGCCGAGCGGCTCCGCCGCCTGCCGTGAGGCGAAGGCGATCGGGACCATCGACATGTTCTGCGTACCGCCCGCGACGACGAGGTCCTGGGTGCCGGAGAGGACGCCCTGGGCGGCGAAGTGGACGGCCTGCTGGGAGGAGCCGCACTGCCGGTCGATGGTCACGCCCGGCACCTCCTCGGGCAGCCCGGCGGCCAGCCAGGCCGTCCGCGCGATGTCCCCGGCCTGGGGGCCGACGGTGTCCAGGCAGCCGAAGACGACGTCCTCCACCGCGGCCGGGTCCACTCCGGAGCGGGCGACCAGGGCCTTCAGGACGTGTGCGCCGAGGTCGGCGGGGTGGACGGCCGACAGGCCGCCGCCCCGGCGCCCCACGGGGGTGCGTACCGCGTCGACTATGTAGGCCTCGGGCATCGGGACTCCTTCTGTTGGTGGTGGTCAGCCGCGTACGGCGATCCCGTCCAGCACCATCGACAGGTACTGCCGGGCGATCTCCTCGGGGCTGTGCTGTCCGCCGGGCCGGTACCAGGACGCCGCGACCCACACCGTGTCGCGGACGAAGCGGTAGGTGAGGCGGATGTCCAGGTCGGCCCGGAAGACCCGGGCGGCGACCCCCCGCTCCAGCGTCCCCAGCCAGGCCTTCTCGAACTTCTGCTGCGAGTCGGAGAGGTAGCGGAAGCGGGGCTGCGCGGACAGGTGCCGGGATTCCTTCTGGTAGATCGCGACGGCGGCGCGGTGCCGGTCGATCTCCCGGAACGACTCGGTGACGAGGGCCTCGATGGTCTCCCGGGGGCCGAGGCCGGCGGCGAGGACGGTGTCGTACCCCTCCCACAGCTCGGTCAGGAAGGCCGAGAGGATCTCGTCGAGCATCGATTCCTTGGAATCGAAGTGGTAGTAGAGGCTGCCGGCGAGCATCCCGGCGGCGTCGGCGATCTTGCGGACGGTGGTGGCGTTGTAGCCCTGGGCGGCGAAGACCTCGGCGGCGGTGCCGAGGAGTTCGCGGCGTCGCTCCGGTGAGGCCGTCACCTGGGTTTTCTTCTTGTTCGTTGGCACGCGCCCATTCTGTGCCTACGCGCGCTGGCTGCTGACCGAAACGGTCTCGCCCGTCATGTACGACGCGTACCCGCTGGCCAGGAACACGATGACGTTGGCGACCTCCCACGGCTCGGCGTACCGGCCGAAGGCCTCGCGGGCCGTCAGCTCGGCCAGCAGCTCCTCGCTGGTGACCTTCACCAGGTGCGGGTGCATGGCCAGGCTCGGGGCGACCGCGTTGACCCGTACGCCGAAGCCGGCGGCCTCCAGCGCGGCGCAGCGGGTCAGGGCCATCACCCCGGCCTTGGCGGCGGCGTAGTGGGCCTGGCCGGTCTGGGCGCGCCAGCCGACGACGGAGGCGTTGTTGACGATGACCCCGCCGGTGCCGGAGGCCTTGAGCGAGCGCAGGGCGGCGCGGGTGCAGCGGAAGGTGCCGTTCAGGGTGACGTCGAGGACCCGGCCCCATTGGTCGTCGGTCATGTCGACGAGGGCCGCGGTGCCGCCGAGTCCGGCATTGTTGACGACGACGTCCAGGTGGCCGTGGGTCCGCTCGGCGTGCGCGAACAGGGCCCGGACCTGGTCCTCGTCGGTGACGTCGCAGGGCAGGGAGGAGATGCGGTCCGCGCCGAACTCGGCGGCGAGGGCCTCCTCGGTCTCCTTCAGCCGGCGGGCGTGGGCGTCGCCGATCAGGACGCGGGCGCCCTCCTCCAGGAAGCGGCGGGCGGTGGCGCCGCCGATGCCGGCTCCGGCGGCGGCGGTGACGACGGCGGAGCGGCCTTCCAGCAGGCGGTGGCCGGCCACGTACCGGGGCTCGTTCATGCGCACTCCTCGACGCTGCTCATGGCCGTACGTTAACCTACCAAACACTTGTTAGGGAAGCCGCTCAGGCTCACGCTCACGCTCACGTTGACGTTCACGCTCAGGGAGGCGGGCACCCGATGGATCTGACCCAGTCGGCGGAGGTGGCGGCCTTCCGGGCCGAGGCCCGGGCCTGGCTCCGCTCCCACGTCCCGGCCGCGCCCCTGCCCTCCCTGGAGACGGAGGCCGGGTTCGCGGCGCACCGGGAGTGGGAGGCGCTGCTGCACGCGGACCGCTGGTCGGCGGTGTCCTGGCCCGAGGAGTACGGGGGCCGGGGCGCGGACATCGAGCGGTGGCTGGTCTTCGAGGAGGAGTACTGGGCGGCGGGCGCGCCCGGCCGGGTCTCGCAGAACGGCATCAGCCTGCTGGCCCCGACCCTGTTCGACCACGCGACGCCCGAGCAGCGGGCGCGGGTGCTGCCGCCGATGGCGAGCGGCGAGGTGATCTGGGCGCAGGCCTGGTCGGAGCCGGAGGCGGGGTCGGACCTGGCCTCGCTGAGGTCGCGGGCGGTGCGGGCGGAGGGCGGCTGGCTGCTGTCCGGGCACAAGACCTGGTCCTCGCGGGCGGCCTTCGCGGACCGGGCCTTCGGGATCTTCCGCACCGACCCGGCGGCCGCGAAGGCGCACCACGGCCTGACGTACCTGATGTTCGACCTGCGGGCGCCGGGGGTGACGGTGCGGCCCATCGGGCGCCTCGACGGGAAACCGGCCTTCGCGGAACTGTTCCTGGACGGGGTCTTCGTACCGGACGAGGACGTCATCGGGGAGCCGGGGCAGGGCTGGCGGATCGCGATGTCGACGACGGGCAACGAGCGGGGGCTGACGCTGCGCTCCCCCGGGCGGTTCCTGGCGGCGGCGGACCGGCTGGTCTCCCTGTGGCGGGAGGCGGGGGACCCGGCGGACACGGCGCTGCGCGACCGGGTCGCGGACGCGGTGGTGGGGGCGCGCGCGTACCAGCTGTTCACCTGGGCGAACGCCTCCCGGTTCGCGGCGGGCGAGGCCATCGGCGCGGAGTCCAGCCTGAACAAGGTGTTCTGGTCGCGGTACGACATCGCGCTGCACGAGACGGCGCTGGACCTGCTGGGCGCGGACGCGGAGCTGGCGCGGGGCGAGTGGGCCGAGCCGTGGGTCTTCTCGCTGGCCGGGCCGATCTACGCGGGCACGAACGAGATCCAGCGCGACATCATCGCCGAGCGGCTGCTCGGCCTGCCGAAGGGGCGCCGCTGATGCGATTCCTGCTGACGCAGGAGCAGCGCGACTTCGCGCGGAGCCTGCGGGGGCTGCTGGCGGCGGCGGAGGTTCCGGCGGTGGTACGGGCCTGGTCGGCCGGGGACCACGGGCCGGGGCGGGCGGTGTGGGGGCGGCTGGCGCGCACGGGCGTGTTCGCGCTCGCGGCCGACGAGGCGGGTCCGCTCCCGGTGGAGCTGGCGGTCGCCTTCGTGGAGCTGGGGCGGGCGGGGATGCCGGGGCCGGTGGTGGAGACGGTGGCGGCGGCCGTGCTGCTGGGGCGGCTGGGGGACGAGGAACTGGCGAAGCGCCTCGTCCCCGGGCTGGCGGACGGCGGGGCGGTGGCCACGCTGACGCTGCCGGGCGGAAGCCCGTACGCGCTCGACGCGGACGCGGCGGCGTACTGCCTGACGGTGTCGCGGGCCGGGGAGCTGCGGTCGGCGGGGGCGGGCCCGCCGGTCGCCTCCCTGGACCCGGCGCGCCGGCTGTCGGTTCCGGTGGCGGCGGGCCCCGCGCTGGCGGCGGGAGCGGCGGTGTCGGCGGCGGCGCGGGCGGCGCTCGACTGGGCCCGGCTCCTGACGGCGGCGCAGTGCCTCGGCGTCGGGGAGGCGCTGCTGGCGCGGACGGTGGCGTACGCGAGGCAGCGCACCCAGTTCGGGGCGCCGATCGGGTCGTTCCAGGCGGTGAAGCACCGGCTGGCGGACACCCTGCTGGCGCTGGAGTTCGCCCGCCCGCTGCTGTTCGCGGCGGCGCTGTCCCTGGACCCGGGGGAGGTGGCGGCGGCGAAGCTCGCGGCGGGCGAGGCGGCGTACGCGGCGGCGCTGACCGCGCTCCAGCTGCACGGTGCGATCGGCTACACGGAGGAGCTGGACCTCTCCCTGTGGCTGCGCAAGGCACGGCCGCTGCGGGACGCGTGGGGCACGCCGGCGGCGTGCCGCGAGGCGGTCCTGGCCGGCCGGCGCTGACGCCGCCGCCCTAGACCACGGCTACGTGGAGGGAGACGACGTAGGGCTCCTCGACCGTCCCGTCGGGGAAGAGCGGGGCGAGGCGGGCCCGTTCTTCGCGGAGGAAGGCGCTGGTGCCGGGCTCGCCGAGGAGGAGGAAGGCGGAGTGGCTGGCGAGGTTGGCGAGGTGGTCGTCGAGGGGAACGCGGCGGGACCAGGCGACGGTGCGCGTACGGAAGCCGGAGTCGAGGCCCTGGGGCAGGGTGCGGAAGCCGACTCCGTCGTCCGTGGCGTCGAAGAGGGCCCGGATCCGGGCGCCTTGCTCCGCGACCCAGCCGACGGACGCGTCGATGTCGTTCCACCAGATGGCGAGCGCGCCGCCCGGGCGCAGCACGCGGCGGGCCTCGGGGACGGAGCGGGCGGGATCGGTCCAGTGCCAGGCCTGGGCGTACGTGAGGAGGTCGAAGGCGCCGGTGGCGAGCGGGAGCCGGTCGCCGTCACCGCGGACGAGGGGGATCCCCGGGTGCGCCCGGCGCAGTTCGGCGGACATGCCGTCACCGGGCTCGACGGCGACGACGCGGGCCCCGCGGGCGTGCAGCGGCCCGGTGGCGATCCCGGTCCCGGCCCCCACGTCCGCGACCCGCGCCCCGTCGAGCGGCCGGCCGGTGAGCTCCTCGACGGCGTCGAACAGCCCGCCGGGATACCCGGGCCGGCTGGCGGCGTACAGCGCGGCGGCGGCATCGAAGGACCGCGCTCGCGCACGGGGGTTCGTGGTCATCGGCCCATCCTTTCCGATCACGGGCCGGCCCCGCGAGCCCGGCATGGTCCGAAAGGCAGGCCCTAGCCGCCGCGGCGGGAGAAGCGGATCAGGAGGGCCGTCTGGATCACCAGCAGGGTCACGGCGCCGGCCGCCGGGACGGAGTCCGTCGCCTCCCCGGCCGCGCCGCCCAGCCAGGCCACGCCCACCGCCACGAACGCGAGAAGGAAGCGCGGCACGAACTCGGCGTCCGTGCCGTGCAGTACGCCGGAGCCGACGACGAAGACGGCCAGCAGGACCGGGATCCAGGGCGCCGGGTCCGGGCTCCGCAGGAGGTACGCGGCGCCGAACTCCACCGCCAGGACAAGGAGGTTGCGGAGCAACGTGGACATGAGCACATCATGCCGGGCGTGCCGTAGGCTTGATCACAAGGGTGGGGTCGTAGCACAGAGGCAGTGCGCCTACACAGCATGGAGGAGGACGCCGGTTCGAATCCGGCCGCCCCGCCCCCCTGAGCCCGGCCGCGCCGCTAGCGCGCCGTCATTCCGCCGTCGACCGCGAACTCCGCCCCCGTCACGTACGCGGAGGCGTCGGCGCACAGGAACAGCACCAGCTCCCCCACCTCTTCCGGCCGGCCCATCCGCCCCAGCGGGACGTGCGACCAGTCCCGGCCCGCGACCGCCGCCGCGACCATCGGGGTGTCGATCGCGCCCGGGTGCACCGAGTTCACCCTGATCCCGTCCCCCGCCAGGTCCAGCGCCGCCGAGCGGGTCAGGCCGCGCAGGGCGAACTTGGTGGAGCCGTACGCCGCGTGGCCCGGGATGCCGACCAGCCCGGCCGTGGAGGAGATGTTGACGATCGAGCCGCCGCCGGCCGCCCGCAGCACCGGCGCCACCGCCTGGATGCCGAGGAACGGCCCGAGCAGGTTGACCCGTAGCAGCGCCTCGAAGTCCTCGGCCGTCTGCTTCTCCACGTGCGCCGTCCGCCACAGCGCCGCGTTGTTGACCAGGGCCGAGATCGTGCCGAAGGCCGACACCGCCTCCCGCACCACCCCGGCCCAGCTCCCGGCGTCGGCCACGTCGTGCCGTACGTACATGCCCCGGGGGCCGAGTTCCGCCGCGACCGCCCGGCCCTCGTCCTCCCGTACGTCCGTGACGACGACCCGCGCGCCGGCCTCCGCGCAGAGCCGGGCCTCGGCCGCTCCCTGGCCGCGCCCGGCTCCGGTGATGACGACGACTTTTCCGTCCAGCGAGATCACGGCTCAGACCTCCGGGTTGTTTTGATTCGGAATATTTCTAGCAGTCATGTGACGGGGAGGGGAACGGCCGCGGGGGCCGGTCGTAGACTGCGCCGCGTGGCAGACGAGACGAGCGAGCGCGCCCTCCCCCCGACCAGCTGGGCGGTGCTCGGACTGCTGTCCTTCGGCGAGGAGCTCTCCGGCTACGACCTGAAGAAGTGGTCGGACCGGTCGCTGCGCTTCTTCTACTGGAGCCCCTCCTTCAGCCAGATCTACAGCGAGCTGGGGCGCCTGGAGCGGGCCGGATACGCCTCCTCCCGGACGGTCGCCCAAGGCAGTGGTACCCGCGACAAGCGCGTCTACCGGATCACCGACGACGGCATGGCCGCCGCACGGCGATGGGCCCGCGAGGCCCCGGTCGACCCGCCCGTCCTCAAGCACGGGCCGATGCTGCGGCTGTGGCTGGGGCACCTGCTGGAGCCGGAGCAGATGCGCGAAGTACTGATCCGCCAGCAGGAGTTCGCGGAGGACATGCGCCTGCGGTCGGTGGCCGACGCGGAGGGGGCGAAGGAGGAGCCCGCCTGGGCGTACCCGGCGCTCACCCTCAGGTGGGCCGAGCGGTACTACGCCCGCGAGCGCGACCTCGCCGCGGCCATGCTCGACGACCTCGCCGCCCTGGAGAACGGCCCCGGCGCGGACCGGGGCTGACGTACCCTCGGGCCATGACGGGCAGCGCGATAGACCTCCGCAAGGTGGAAGAGACCGCTCCGGCGCTGGTGAGCCTCTACAAGAGCGCCGGGGTCTCCCTCCGCAAGTACGGCCTGGAGGGTGGCCGGGCGGCGGTCTACCTGGTGCTGGACTACTCCGGGTCGATGCGCCCGTACTACGAGGACGGCAGTGTGCAGGCCCTCGCGGACCAGGTGCTGGGCCTGTCCGCGCACCTCGACGACGACGGGCGGGTGCCGGTGGTGTTCTTCTCCACCGACGTCGACGCCGTCGCGGAGATCTCCCTCGCCGGGCACGCGGGGCGGGTGACCGAGATCGCCGCCGGGCTGGGCCACATGGGCAAGACGGCCTACCACCTGGCGATGGACGCGGTGATCGACCACTACCTCGACTCGGGGGCGACGGACCCGGCCCTGGTCGTCTTCCAGACCGACGGCGGCCCGGTCAGCAAGCTCGCGGCGGAGCGGTACCTCTGCAAGGCGGCCCGGCTGCCGCTGTTCTGGCAGTTCGTCGGCTTCGGCAACACCCGCAGCTCCCAGTTCGACTTCCTGCGCCGCCTGGACGAGCTGCCCGTGCCCGGCCGGCGGGTGGTGGACAACGCGGGCTATTTCCACGCCGGTCCGGACCCGCGCACCGTCCCGGACGGGGAGCTGTACGACCGGCTGGTCGCCGAGTTCCCGGCGTGGCTGGCGGCCGCGCGCGGGGCGGGCATCGTGCGCGCCTGACCGCCCGGCGCCGCCGCCAGGCGCTTTCATGGACGTATGACGCACACCAGCTGGGCCGTCTTCGAGAAGGCGGAACCGGAGTTCGCGGCGGCCGTCGAGGCCCGTTTCGCTCAGTACCCGCACCATGTCCTCGCCACGCTCCGCAAGGACGGCTCGCCCCGGGTCGCCGGCCTCAACGTCGACATCCGCGGCGGGGAGCTGTGGCTCGGCATGATGCAGGGCTCGATGAAGGCGCGGGACCTGGAGCGCGACCCGCGCTTCGCGCTGCACACCAACCCGGGCGAGGGCGAGACGATGCCGGACGGGGACGTACGGATCTCGGGGCGCGCGGTGGAACTCGTGGACCCGCCCGAGCTGCACCGGTACGCGGAGGAGCGGGACTCCCCGCACCCGTTCCACCTCTTCTACGCCGACCTGACCGAGGTCGTCCACATCGGGATCGACGGCGACGACCTGGTGCTGCGGTCCTGGACCCCGGCGGGCGGCGTGCACACCGTCCGCCGGGGCGACGACGACGAGCCGCCGCACGAGGAGCCGACGACTAGCTGAGGGGGCCGGGGCCGGGCCCGGGGCCGGGGCCGCCCGGGCGGGCGAGGGCGGCGGGCTCCACGTCCAGCCAGCTGCGGTCGATCTTGAGGGTGACATCGCCGTACGTGGCCTCGTGGTCCCCGCGGAACTGGTGGGCCCGGCGCCGCCCGGCCCACAGCCTCTTCCCCGCGGGCAGCCCCATGTCCGCGTCGGCGACCGAGGCCCGGCCGTTCCAGACGGCCACCCAGATCACGTCCGGCATGGCTTCGGGAGCCTGGTGGTGATGGGCGCTCAGGGCCTTGACGCCCGAGCTCGCGGCGACGTAGGCGGCGGAGCGGTAGCCGAGCTCGTGCAGCCGTACGGTCCAGGCGGTCAGGTAGGCGACGACCGGGGCGTCCCAGGTGGCCCGGTCGGTGTAGTTCTCCAGGTCGTTGTAGAGCAGCGTGCCGCCGGCCAGGCCCAGGGAGCGGGCGGCCTGCGCGGCGCCTTCGGCGGCCTCCTTGCCCTGCTCGTTGGCCTCGGAGGGGTCGGTGGACAGGCCGGTGTCGGCATTGTGCCAGGGCTGCGGGCCCACCCAGATCGGCATCAGGTGCCAGCCGGCGCCGACCTGGCGCCGGACCCAGTTCGCCGTGAGCCGGGGCTGGGCGCAGGCCCGGGCGCGGCCGCCGATGTAGATTCCGACGGCTCCGAAGGGGGAGGCGCCGTGCCAGGCGTCCATGGCGCGCTGGGTGGGGGCGGTGCAGGTGTCGAAGCCCTCGCCGGTGAAGGCCTCCTGGGCGCCGCGGGGGCCGGCGAGGACCGCGGCGGCGGCCGCGGTGGCCGCGGTGCGTGCGGCAGTCGCGGCGGGAGCGGCCGGAGTGACGGGACCGGGGCCGGGGGCGGTGCGGAGCTGCGCGAGCAGGCCTCGTACGACGCCGGGACCGGCCCCGTACGAGAGCGTGGCCATCACCCCGGAGCGGCGCAGGGCGTAGCGCACCTCGTTGCTGTCGGCCCGGGTGGCGGGCAGCGCCCGCAGGTCGTCGGCGGCGACGGTCGGGATGTCGGCGCGCGGCGGGGCGTCGTCGAGGGGCTCCAGGTGCAGGGTGTCGGCGCGGGTGCGGACGGCGCGGCCGCTGCACTCGGCCTGGGTGCCGGCGTGCCCGAGGTAGAGGGAGGGCAGGTCGAGGCGCAGGCAGGCGTCGGGGTTCCGGTCGAGGTCCACGACGCGCCAGCCGGCGGGGACGGTGAGCCGCAGCCCGCGGTAGTCGACGGTCGGACCGGCGGCGGCCGGGCCGGCGGCGGCGGGCGCGGCGGGCGCCAGCAGGGCGGTGCCCAGCAGTCCGGCCGACAGCAGCCGGGCCGACAGCACACGGGCGCGCGGGGCACGGGAGGACGACGTTCGGAAGGGCGACGTTCGGGAGGGCGACGTTCGGGAGGGCGACGTTCGGAAGGGCGACGTTCGGGAGGGCATGTGACCCACAGTTACCAGAGCGCGGCGGCCCTCAACTTCGCTGCGGGACGCCCCAGATGGGCCGTACGGCCCATGCCGCGCCCGCCCCCGGGCCGTGGGGCCCGCACCCGTACGAGTGAGGCCGCCCCGGCCCTGTCACGGCGGCCGGTGCGCTCCCCCACGGGGCACCGACCGCCGGTCCCTGCCCCGTCAGCAGGAGGAGGCCCCCGCCGGCGGCTTGAAGACGGCGCTCAGGGCGCGGTCGGCGTCGAGCGTGACCAGGCTCCAGTCCAGCGAGCCGCCCGGCATGTTCAGTCCGTCCGGCAGGTCACCCTCGGTGATCTCCTCGCCGACGTAGACGACGGACAGCGTTCCGGCGCAGCCCTTCGGCGGCGGGGGCACGCTGCCCACGACGCGGCCGTCGCGCGGGCCGACGGAGAGGGTGGTGGACTCGATCGGCGCGTAGGTGAAGGAGTAGCGGGCGCTCGATCCGGACCCGGCGCGGGTCATCTCGACCCGGAACCAGCTGAGCTGGAACCGGACCGCCTCGCAGGGCCGCTGCGTCTCCTTGGCGAGGAGGTACACCCCGGAGTCGGTCATGAAGAACGCGGGGGAGGCTCCGTGGCTGCTGTCGCTGAGGTCCTTGAAGTAGGCGAGCCGTTCGGCCGTGGTCATGTCCGTCGTGGGCACGCACAGCCGGTTGCGGGTGCTGCTGGGAGAGGGAGAGGGCGAGGGCGCCGGGTCCGCGGACGGTGAGAGCGGGCTCGGCGATGCGGGCACGGACGTAGGTGCGGTCCGTGTCTGGCCACCGCCCCCGCACCCGGCGAGGGCGAGCAGGGGAACGGTCAGGAGCGGGACGATCAGCCCAGGTAATCGGCGCATACGGCCTCCTCTTCGGGCGGAGCCGGGACTGCTTCGATGCTGGCAGCCCGCGTCCGGCGGCGGTATCCGTAGAACCGCCTACGTATCCCCGGCGCCGGTTGCGGGTACCGGTCAGCTGGGGAGGGACCATGACGGACAGGACTCCACTGGTCGGCCGGGAGGCCGAACTGGACCGGCTGGACGCGGTACTCGACGGGCCGGGGGGCCCGCCGGGTGTCGTCGACCTGACCGGCGCGGCGGGCATCGGCAAGAGCCGGCTGCTGACCGAGGTGTGCGGGCGGGCCGAGGAGCGCGGGCTGACGGTGCTGCGCGGCCGGGCCACCGAGTACGAACGCCACATTCCGTTCCGGGTGTTCGGCGACGCGTTCACGGACCTGGACCCGGAACTCCTGCGCGGCCTGGGCGCGCCGGGCGCGACCTGGGCGGCGTCCGCCGGGGCGGCGGCGGACGGGATCTCGGCGAACCCCGCCGCGGACCCCGCCGGGGCCGGGGCCGGGGCCGGGGTGTCGGCCGTGGACCGGTTCGCCGCGCACCGGGCGACCGCGCGGCTGCTCACGGCGCTCGGCGGGCGGACGGGAGCCGGGCTGCTGATCGCCCTCGACGATCTGCACTGGGCCGACCCGGCCTCGCTGGAGCTCCTCGACCACCTCGTACGCCACCCCCTGCGCGCCCCGGTGGTCATCGTCGTGGCCCGGCGGGACCGGCAGACCGCGCCGTCGCTCGCCGCCGCGCTCACCCGGGGCGTCGACACGGGCGCCGTGCTGCGCCTGGACCTCGGGCCGCTGACCGAACGGGCCTGCGTCGAGCAGCTCGCGCCCGGGCTGCCGCCGGGCCGGGCCGCCCGGCTGTACGCGGCCAGCGAGGGCAACCCGCTGTACTTCCTGACGCTGCTCCAGGGCCAGGGACAGGGCCGGAGCGGTCCGGCCCTCCCGCCGGGCGGGCTCGGCGCCCTGCTGCTCGACGAGCTGACGCCGCTGAGCGCCGCGCAGCGCCGTACCGCCGAGGCGGTGGCGGTCCTCGGCGACCAGGCCACGCCGCCACTGCTGCTCGCGCTCACCGAGCCCGCGTCGGGTCCCGAGCGGCTCGACGCCGACCTCGGCGTCCTGGCCGGGCGCGACCTGATACGGCCGCACCCGGGCGGGGTCTGGTCGCTGCGCCATCCGGTGCTGCGGGCCGCGGTGTACGAGGACACCGGGCCCGGCCGGCGCGCCGCGCTGCACCGGCGGGCGGCCGCCGCGCTGGCGGCGGCGGGCGCGCCCGCGACCGTACGGGCCCATCACGTGGAGCGGGCGCTGACCGGCTGGGAGCCGGAGGCCGCGGCCGTCCTGCTGGAGGCGGCCGAGCAGTCCGAGACGACCGCGCCGGCGAGCTGCGCGCACTGGCTGGAGGTGGTGCTGCGGGTGCTCCCGGACACCCCCGGCCATGCGGCGCGCCGCCGGGACCTGATGCTGAAGCGGGCGCGGGCGCTGAGCGTGTGCGGCGAGTTGCGGGCGAGCCGGGACCTGCTGCACGAGGTGATCGCGGGGCTCCCCGCCGACGACGGCAGCGGGGTGCGCGCGGGCGCCGTCACGCTGTGCGCGTCGATGGAGCGCCACCTCGGTCAGTACCGTGCCTCGGTCGCGCTGCTGCGCCGGGCGCTGTCGCGGCGGCCCGCTCCCGCTCCGGCCGACGCGGTGGCCCTGGGCCTGGAGCTGGGCTCGTCCGCGCCGCACGCCCTGCCCTTTCCGGCGGTGCGCGCGGAGGTGCTGCGCACCTTGGAGCTGGCCCGGGCCCTGGGAAACGAGCCGGCCGCGGCGGGGGCGCTGGCGGTGTCGGCGCTCGGGGAGGCGTACGAGGGGAACACGGCCGCCGCGCGGGAGCTGACGGACCGGGCCGCCGCGTGCGTGGACGCGCTGACGGACCGGGACTTGGCGGACCAGTGCGAGCCGCTGGCCCGGCTGGGGTGGGCGGAGTTCTACCTGGAGCGCTACGAGGACGCCGAGCGGCACGCGGACCGGGGGCTGGCCATCGCCCGCCGCGGCGGGCCGCTGCACCTGCTGCCGCACCTGCTGATGTGCAAGGCGATCGTCCACACGCACGCGTGCCGGCTGCCGTCGGCGCTGGACCTGATAGACGAGGCGGAGAGCATCGCCCGGGGCATCGGGAGCGACGAGCTGCTCGGGCTGGTCCTCGCGAACAAGGCTCAGGTGCTGATCGCGGCCCGGCCGCCGGGGGACGTGAGCGCGCTCGCGGCGGCGGAGGAGGCGGTCGCGGCGGCCGGTGCGCGGAGCAGTTGGTGGACCTCCCTGGTGTGGTGCGTCATGAGCTACGCCGCGCTGCACGGCGGCGATCCGGTGCGGGCCAGGTCGGCGATGCTGCGGGCGGGCGGGCCGGATCTGGCGGGGCTGCAGCCGTCGATGCGGCCGCTGTTCCTGGAGGCCCTGGTCACCGCGGCCGTCACGACGGGGGACCTGGCCGGGGCGCAGGAGTGGGCCGCGCTGGCCGGGCGGGACGCGGAGCGGCTCGGCCTGCCCGTCCAGCGTGCGGCGGCGCTGCGCTGCGCGGGGCAGGTGCTGGCGGGCTCGGGCCGTCCGGCCGCGGCGGCGGAGCGGTTCGCGCGGGCCGCCGAGGAGGCGGGCCGCTCGGGCGCGGTGCTGTGGGAGGCCCAGTCCCTGCTGATCGGCGCGTCCCTGACGGCGGAGGCGGGCGACCCGGCGACGGCGTCGGCCATGTGGCGGCGCGGCCGCCGCCTGGCCGAATCGGGCGGGGCCCTGCTCCTGACGGGCCTCGCGGACCTCCTCCTCCCGCCCGCTCCCCCGCCCCGCGTGCCGGGCCTCACCCCGCGCGAGCACGAGATCGCCACCCTGGTAGCCGAGGGCCTCACCACCCCGGCCATCGCGGCCCGCCTCTACCTGAGCCCGCGTACGGTGGACACCCACCTGTCCCACATCTTCCGCAAAACGGGCGTCACCACCCGCTCCGCCCTGGCCGCCCTCACGGCCCGCCACCTGCCGTGAGAAAGCCGCCCGCGACAACGCCCGACACCCCCGCACGGACGCCTCGCGTTGCTCATGCCTCTCCAGGACGACGCCGACCGCCCCGGCCGGGGCGGTCGGCCGGACGCAGGGGCTGAGGTCAGGCAGGCTTGGTGGTGGTCAGGAAGTCGTCGGCGATGACGTCCATGAGGATCTCGTCGCAAGGGCGGCCCAGCCAGTACCCAGACTGGCGCAGGCGGCCGGCGTCCTGGAATCCGGCCTTCTGGTAGGCCGTCATTCCTGCCGTGTTGGCCTCCAGGACCTTCAGCCACACCATGCGCAGTGCGGCGTACTCGAAGGCCCAGCGGAGGGTCAGGGAGGTGGCTTCGGTCGCCAGACCCTTCCCCCGGGCTTCCGGGGCGATCAAGATGACGAACTCGGCAGTCCGGACTGCCGAGTCGATCTGCAACGTGGTGAGCCCGACGGGCGCCTGATCGTCGTTGGTCGGCGAGGAGCAGCGAAGCGGCGGTGGACTCCTCCAGACAGGCGATGCGGGCGGGAACGGCCCGTGCAGCCCGGCGGACGGAACGCACGGCCGCACGGGCGTGGGCCGTGCTGGCAGGGGGGAGGGCGCTATCGCGAGGTGTCGGCCGCGGTTCCTTCGAGGCACGTCCGCGAGCGATGCTTTCCCTGCAGGGTCAGCGCACCCCTTCGTCCATCAGGACGTAGAGGAGGCCGACGAGGGAGCCGCTGCTGACGATCTCGCGGCGGTCGATCATGCCGCGGATGTTCGCCAGGGGGATCCACTCGATCCGGTCCGACTCGTTTTTCTCGGTCGGCGGCCCGTCGTACGTGGCGCCGTCCGCGCGAAACAGGTGGTGCTGGGAGTCCGTGATGCCGTTCGCCGGTTCGGCGTAGATCAGCGGCTTCATCGGGCCCGGACGCCAGCCGGTCTCTTCGAGGACTTCACGAGCGGCAGCCTCACCGGGGGTCTCGTCCGCCTCCACCAGGCCCATGGGTAGCTCCCAGGCCCACGCGTCCGTGATGAAGCGGTGGCGCCACATCATCAGGACCTCTTGGCGGTCGTTGAGCACGGCGGCCACGGCCAGTTGACGGAGCTTGACGACGTGGTGTTCCCAGCGGTGCCCGTCCGGCGTCTCCACATCGGTGAGCCACAGGTTCACCCACTTGTTCTCGTAGATCGGACGTTCCCCGTGGATCTTCCACTGCATCGCCGCGGCCCCTCTCGATCGGCCCCAGCATCGCAGAGCCGTCACGAGCAGTCGCAGAGTGGACCGCCAGTGGCGATGAGGGGCCGGGTAGGCGGGGTAGGCGGGTACGAGCAGGTCAGTCACAGTGAAGACGCTTGCCACAGCACTCTCTCGAAAACCGTCGCCGTCCACCGACGGGTCATCGAACTCGATTACATTCCGGTGGAGTTGACGGACACCTACTACCCCTCCTCGATCGCCTCCGGCACCGTCTCACGGCGATCGGCAAGATCCGCGCTGGCGCCGTGACCCTCCTGGCCGAGCTGGGGAACGTCGACGCGAGGGCGGTCGAGAAGGTGGCGCCTCGCATGCCGTCGACGGACGCACGCGTTCGCCTCGGACGCCCGACCCCATACACCACAGCGCCCGTCATGCCTGGTCGGGGGCATGACGGGCGCCGCGCGAGGGCTTCCGCTCAGGCCCTCGCCACCTTGAACCGCGCCCACACCGTCTTGCCCACCACTTCGTCGCGGACCCCGAACTCGTCTGCCAGTTCCTTGACCAGCCACAGGCCCCGGCCGCAGAACTCTTCAGGCGCGGGACGGCGCTCCTTCGGCATGCCGGGACCTGTGTCCCGTACTTCGATGCTCACCGCATCCGCTGCCCGAACGAGCCGGACCGAGAACTCCCGGCCCAGCGGCGCCCCGTGCAGCACGGCGTTCGCCGCGAGCTCCGAGGCACACAGGCGCATGTCGTCGCGGCGGTCGCCGAACCCCCACTCTCCGAGCGTGTCGCCGACGAACTGACGGGCCGCACGTACGGAGACGCGCACCCGGGGAAACTGCTGTTGCCGAGACAGGGACATGCCGCCCCACCGCCTTAACGCTGAGCTTCCAATGCCGCACAGACCGTATCGCTATTCGGAAAAAGCAGCAAGGTTGAGCACTAGGGGCCAGGCGCCCCGTCGCATACCGTTGAGTCCGACACCAACCAGCGGCACGGGAGGACGACATGGGCAGCGGCGAGTGGACCAGTACGTCGATGCCCTACCTGACGCCCCGCGCCACCGGGGAGCCCGACGCGTGGACCAGCGAGACCAAAGCCCGCGGCCGCAGCGGCGGACAGCGGATTCTGTACGCCGGCGAGCGAGCCGCCTCGGCCGAGGTCTCGCAAATGCTGCGGACAGCGGTCGGCGAGAGCGTCGTCGTACGCCGACGCGTCATCGAACTCGACGAAATTCCGGTGGAGTTGACGGACACCTACTACCCCTCTTCGATCGCCTCCGGCACCCGCCTCGCGGCGACCGGCAAGATCCGCGGTGGCGCCGTGACTCTCCTTGCCGAGCTGGGACACGTCGGCGTGAGGGCGGTCGAGAAGGTGGCGGCTCGCATGCCGTCGGCGGACGAACGCGATCAGCTGGGCATGGGGCCGGGCGAGCCCGTCCTGCAGATCTCCCGCGTCACCCTGGACGCGGGAGATCGTCCGGTCCAGGCGGACGTGATGGTCATGCCGGCCGCACGCCAGCAGCTGCGGTACGAGATCAGGATCGGATGACTGTGCCGACCACGGACGACAACGTGCCCGACGGCAGGTCACTGCACGCCCGCATCGCCGCCGACCTGCGGGACGAGATCATGAGCGGCGACCTCGCGCCGGGCGCGAAGCTCCCCTCCACCGTCCATCTGAAGGCCCGGTTCGACGCGTCGAGCGCGACCGTGCAGAAGGCGCTGCAGCTCCTCAAGGACGAGCGACTCGTCATCGGCCGCGCGGGTGCGGCCGTGACCGTACGGGAGAACCGGCAGCGCACCATCGACCCGACGGCGTCCCTCACGACGGCGCCGACCGGTGCGGCGTACCCCTGGCTGGCGAGCGCGGCTGCACACGGCGGCACGGCGCGCAGCACCCTGCTGGAAGTCGGCGAGGTGACGCCTCCCGCCGATGTGGCCGCGGCGCTCGGGCTCCAGGACGCGCAAGCCGCACTGCTGCGCCGGCAGCTCCTCCACATCGACGACGAACCCGCCGAACTCGTCTGCTCCTACTACCCGCTGGAGATCGCCCTCGGTACGGCCCTGGCCGAGCCCCGCAGGATCAAGGGCGGCACGCCGACCCTGCTCACCGGGCTGGGCTTCCCGCCCCGGCTGAGCGTCGACCGCGTCTCCGCCCGCGTCCCGACGCAGGAGCAGTGCGGCGCCCTGCGTCTCCCTCGCGACCTGCCGGTCCTGCGCACCCTCCGCACGGTGTACGGCGACGGCGACCGCCCCCTCGAAGTCACCGTGATGGTGAAGGCCGGGCACCTCTACGAGCTCCGGTACGAGTTCACGCCCGAGCCCTGACCCCGCACACGCCACAGCGCCCGTCATCCCTGGTCGGGGACATGACGGGCGCTGTGTCGGAGTGCCGTACACCGTTGTACGGACCGTATGAGGGGCCCTCCCCCGAGGGGGAGGCGCGACGGGCTACACCATCAGGGAGCGGTCCGTCGGCTTGACCGGGTACGGGAGGGCGCTGGCGCCGGTCAGGAAGCGGTCCACGCCGCGGGCGGCCGAGCGGCCTTCCGCGATGGCCCAGACGATGAGCGACTGGCCGCGGCCCGCGTCGCCGGCGACGAAGACGCCGTCCACGTTGGTCGCGTAGGAGGCGTCGCGCTCGACGTTGCCGCGCGCGTCCAGCTCCAGGCCGAACTGCTCCACCAGGCCGTTGGCCTGGTCGGTGCCGGTGAAGCCCATCGCCAGGGTGACCAGCTGCGCCGGGAGGACGCGCTCGGTGCCCGCCTTCTGGACCAGCTTGCCGTCCTCGAAGGCGACCTCGACCAGGTGCAGGGCCTGGACGTTGCCGTCCTCGTCGCCCTCGAAGTGGGTGGTGGAGACGGAGTAGATCCGCTCGCCGCCCTCCTCGTGGGCCGAGGTGACCTTGTACAGCATCGGGAACGTCGGCCACGGCTGGCCGGTGGGCCGGTCCTCCGACGGGCGGGGCATGATCTCCAGCTGGGTGACCGAGGCCGCGCCCTGGCGGTGGGCGGTGCCCACGCAGTCCGCGCCGGTGTCGCCGCCGCCGATGACGACCACGTGCTTGCCCTCGGCTGTGATCGGCGGGGCCATGAAGTCGCCTTCCTGGACCTTGTTCGCCAGGGGCAGGTACTCCATCGCGAAGTGGATGCCTCCCAGTTCACGGCCCGGGACCGGCAGGTCGCGGGAGACCGTGGCGCCGGCCGCGACGACGACCGCGTCGAACCGCTTGCGCAGGTCGGTCGCGGACAGGTCGCGGCCGATCTCGATGCCGGTGCGGAACTTGGTGCCCTCCGCGCGCATCTGCTCGATGCGGCGGTTGATGTGCACCTTCTCCATCTTGAACTCGGGGATGCCGTAGCGGAGCAGGCCGCCGATGCGGTCCGCGCGCTCGTACACCACCACGGTGTGGCCGGCCCGGGTCAGCTGCTGGGCCGCGGCCAGGCCGGCGGGGCCCGAGCCGATGACGGCCGCCGTCTTGCCGGACAGCCGCTCGGGCGGCTGCGGGGTGACGCCGCCGTTGTCCCACGCCTTGTCGATGATCGAGACTTCGACGTTCTTGATCGTGACGGCGGGCTGGTTGATGCCGAGCACGCACGCCGACTCGCAGGGGGCCGGGCACAGCCGCCCGGTGAACTCCGGGAAGTTGTTCGTCGCGTGCAGGCGCTCGGCCGCGGCGGACCAGTCCTCGCGGTACGCGAAGTCGTTCCACTCCGGGATCAGGTTCCCGAGCGGGCACCCGTTGTGGCAGAACGGGATGCCGCAGTCCATGCAGCGGCCGGCCTGCTTGCTGATGATCGGGAGCAGCGAGCCCGGAACGTAGACCTCGTTCCAGTCCCCCAGCCGTTCGGCGACCGGACGGGAACAGGCGGTCTCGCGGCCGGTGGTGAGGAAGCCCTTCGGGTCAGCCATGGGTCGCCGCCTCCATCATCTTCTCCGTGGTCTCGGACTCCGAGAGTCCGGCCAGCTCAGCGGCATCCTTGGCGGCGAGCACTGCCTTGTACGTGGTCGGGATGATCTTGCTGAAGCGGTCCGCCGCGACGGACCAGTCAGCCAGGAGCTTCGCGGCCACGGTCGAGCCGGTCTCCTCCTCGTGGCGGCGCACGACGTCGTGCAGCCACTGCTTGTCGGTGTCGGACAGGTCGGTCTCGACCGCGTCCGTGTTGCCGACGTTGACGTGGTGCGGGTCGAGGTCGATGACGTACGCGACGCCGCCCGACATGCCGGCCGCGAAGTTGCGGCCCGTCTCGCCCAGGACCACGGCCTGGCCGCCGGTCATGTACTCGCAGCCGTGGTCGCCCACGCCCTCCGAGACGACCAGCGCGCCCGAGTTGCGGACGCAGAAGCGCTCGCCGGTGCGGCCGCGCAGGAACATCTCGCCGCCGGTCGCGCCGTAGCCGATGGTGTTGCCGGCGATGGTCGAGTACTCGGCGAGGTGGTCGGCGGCGCGGTCCGGGCGGACCACGACGCGGCCGCCGGAGAGGCCCTTGCCGACGTAGTCGTTGGCGTCGCCCTCCAGGCGCAGCGTGACGCCGCGCGGCAGGAAGGCGCCGAAGGACTGGCCGGCGCTGCCGGTGAAGGTCAGGTCGATGGTGTTGTCGGGCAGGCCCGCGCCGCCGAACTTCTTGGTGACGTGGTGGCCGAGCATGGTGCCGACGGTCCGGTTGATGTTGCGGATCGCGACCTGGGCGCGGACCGGCTGGGCCGTTTCCGCGGTGTCGGCGTTCAGGGCCTCGGAGGCGAGCTCGATCAGCTCGTTGTCGAGGGCCTTCTCCAGGCCGTGGTCCTGCTCGATCAGGGCGTGGCGGACCGCGCCCTCGGGCAGCTGCGGCACGTGGAAGAGGGGCTCCAGGTCGAGGCCCTGCGCCTTCCAGTGCGTGACGGCCTTGCCGGTGTCGAGGAGCTCGGCGTGGCCGACGGCCTCCTCGATCGTGCGGAAGCCCAGCTCGGCGAGGATCTCGCGCACCTCCTCCGCGATGAACTCGAAGAAGTTCACGACGAACTCGGCCTTGCCGGAGAACCGGTCGCGCAGCACCGGGTTCTGGGTGGCGATGCCGACCGGACAGGTGTCCAGGTGGCAGACGCGCATCATGACGCAGCCGGAGACGACGAGCGGCGCGGTCGCGAAACCGAACTCCTCGGCGCCGAGCAGCGCGGCGATGACGACGTCGCGGCCGGTCTTGAGCTGGCCGTCCGTCTGGACCACGATGCGGTCGCGCAGGCCGTTGAGCAGCAGGGTCTGCTGGGTTTCGGCGAGGCCGAGCTCCCAGGGGCCGCCCGCGTGCTTGAGGGAGGTCAGCGGGGAGGCGCCCGTTCCCCCGTCGTGGCCGGAGATGAGGACGACGTCCGCGTGGGCCTTGGAGACACCGGCGGCGACCGTGCCCACGCCGACCTCGGAGACCAGCTTCACGTGGATGCGGGCGACCGGGTTGGCGTTCTTGAGGTCGTGGATCAGCTGGGCCAGGTCCTCGATGGAGTAGATGTCGTGGTGCGGCGGCGGGGAGATCAGGCCGACGCCCGGGGTGGAGTGCCGGGTCTTGGCGACCCACGGGTAGACCTTGTGGCCGGGCAGCTGGCCGCCCTCGCCGGGCTTGGCGCCCTGCGCCATCTTGATCTGGATGTCGTCCGCGTTGACCAGGTACTCGCTCGTCACGCCGAAGCGGCCGGAGGCGACCTGCTTGATGGAGGAGCGGCGCGCCGGGTCGTACAGGCGGTCCGGGTCCTCGCCGCCCTCACCGGTGTTGGACTTGCCGCCCAGCTGGTTCATGGCGATGGCGAGGGTCTCGTGGGCCTCGCGCGAGATGGAGCCGTAGGACATGGCGCCGGTGGAGAAACGCTTGACGATGTCGGCGACCGACTCGACCTCGTCGAGCGGGATCGACGGGCGGCCCCCGTCCTCGGCGGCCTTGAACCCGAAGAGCCCGCGGAGCGTCATGAGGCGCTCGGACTGCTCGTTCACCCGCTCGGTGTACTTCTTGAAGATGTCGTACCGGCGGTTGCGGGTGGCGTGCTGGAGGCGGAAGACCGTCTCCGGGTCGAAGAGGTGCGGCTCGCCCTCGCGGCGCCACTGGTACTCGCCGCCGATCTCCAGCGCGCGGTGCGTGGCCGCGATGCCGGAGGCCGGGTACGCCTTGGCGTGGCGGGCGGCCACTTCCTTGGCGATGACGTCCAGGCCGGCGCCGCCGATCTTGGTGGCGGTGCCCTCGAAGTACGAGGCGACGAACTCGTCGTTCAGGCCGACGGCCTCGAAGACCTGGGCGCCGCGGTAGGAGGCGACGGTGGAGATGCCCATCTTGGACATGACCTTCAGGACGCCCTTGCCGAGGGCGTAGATCAGGTTCTTGATGGCCTGCTCCGGCTCCAGGCCGGACAGGAAGGTACCGGCGCGCAGCAGGTCCTCGACGGACTCCATGGCGAGGTACGGGTTGACGGCGGCGGCGCCGTAGCCGATGAGCAGCGCGACGTGGTGGACCTCGCGGACGTCACCGGCCTCGACCAGCAGGCCCACCTGGGTGCGCTGCTTGGTCGCGATGAGGTGGTGGTGCACGGCGGAGGTGAGCAGCAGCGACGGGATCGGCGCGTGCTCGGCGTCGGAGTGGCGGTCCGAGAGGACGATCAGGTGGGCGCCGCCGGCGATGGCCGCGTCGACCTCGCCGCGGATCTCCTCCAGGCGGGCGGCCAGCGACTCGCCGCCGCCGGAGACCCGGTAGAGGCCCGCGAGGGTGGCGGCCTTCATGCCGGGCATGTCGCCGTCGGCGTTGACGTGTATCAGCTTGGCGAGCTCGTCGTTGTCGATCACCGGGAAGGGCAGGGTGACGCTGCGGCAGGACGCGGAGGTCGGCTCCAGCAGGTTGCCCTGCGGGCCCAGCGAGGACAGCAGCGAGGTGACGAGCTCCTCGCGGATGGCGTCCAGCGGCGGGTTGGTGACCTGCGCGAACAGCTGCGTGAAGTAGTCGAAGAGGAGCCGGGGGCGGGCGGACAGGGCCGCGATCGGGGAGTCCGTGCCCATGGAGCCGAGCGGCTCGCCGCCGGTGCGGGCCATCGGCGCGAGGATGACGCGCAGCTCTTCCTCGGTGTAGCCGAAGGTCTGCTGGCGGCGGGTGACCGAGGCGTGGGTGTGGACGATGTGCTCGCGCTCGGGCAGGTCCGTCAGCTCGATCTCGCCGGTCTCCAGCCATTCGGCGTACGGGGCGGCGCCGGCCAGCTCGGCCTTGATCTCGTCGTCCTCGATGATCCGCTTCTGGGCGGTGTCGACGAGGAACATCTTGCCGGGCTGCAGGCGGCCCTTGCGGACGACCTTGGCCGGGTCGATGTCGAGCACGCCGACCTCGGAGCCGAGGACGACGAGGCCGTCGTCGGTGACCCAGTAGCGGCCGGGGCGCAGACCGTTGCGGTCGAGGACCGCGCCGACCTGGGTGCCGTCGGTGAAGGTGACGCAGGCCGGGCCGTCCCAGGGCTCCATCATCGTGGAGTGGTACTGGTAGAAGGCGCGGCGGGCCGGGTCCATGGAGGCGTGGTTCTCCCATGCCTCCGGGATCATCATCAGCACGCTGTGCGGGAGCGACCGGCCGCCGAGGTGGAGCAGCTCCAGGACCTCGTCGAAGGAGGCCGAGTCGGAGGCGTCGGGGGTGCAGATCGGGAAGATCCGGTCCAGGACGCCGTCGCCGAAGGCGTCGGAGGCCAGCTGGGACTCGCGGGCCTTCATCCAGTTCCGGTTGCCCTTGACCGTGTTGATCTCGCCGTTGTGCGCGACGAAGCGGTACGGGTGGGCGAGCGGCCAGGACGGGAAGGTGTTCGTCGAGAACCGGGAGTGGACCAGCGCGAGCGTCGAGGCGAAGCGGCGGTCGGAGAGGTCCGGGAAGAAGGGCTCCAGCTGGCCGGTGGTCAGCATGCCCTTGTAGACGATGGTGCGCGCGGAGAGCGACGGGAAGTACACGCCGGCCTCGCGCTCGGCGCGCTTGCGCAGCACGAAGGCCTTGCGGTCCAGCTCGATGCCGGTGCTGCCGTTGCTGACGAAGAGCTGCGAGAAGGCGGGCATGGTGGCGCGGGCGCCGTTGCCGAGCAGGTCCGGGGTGACCGGGACCTCGCGCCAGCCGAGGACCGTGAGGTTCTCCTCGGCGGCGATGGCCTCGATCCGCTCCACGGCGACGGCCTGTGCGGTGCCGTCGGCGGGGAGGAAGGCGATGCCGACGGCGTACGCACCGGCCTCGGGGAGCTCGAATCCGGCGACCTCGCGCAGGAACGCGTCCGGCACCTGGGACAGGATTCCGGCGCCGTCGCCCGAGTCGGGCTCGGAGCCGGTGGCACCACGGTGTTCGAGGTTCCGCAATACGGTCAGCGCCTGCTCGACCAGCGTGTGGCCGGCCTCGCCGCTGAGGTTGGCCACAAAGCCGACGCCGCAGGCGTCGCGCTCGTTGCGCGGGTCGTACATGCCCTGGGGGGCGGGGCGACCGTCCATGGGCGACCAGGCGGTGGTGCTGGAGCCGGTCGCGGAGTGCGTGGATGCGGAACGCATCGGCTCTCCCGTCGTCGTAGCGGCATATGTGCGTTGCCGAGGGACGACGTTGGCCCTCTGCGAAATTTCGTGCAGGTTACATGATGACGGCAATCCCGAGAAGCGGATATGTCATTCCAACATGCGGACACCGCACGAAACGAAAGCCGGGACCTTCGCTGCCGTTTTGACGGTCGTCAGCGATCGAAAAATGGGGGCGAAGGGACCCGAACGGGTGCTTGACGGGCCTCATTGCCCGCAGGAGGTACCTTCCCGGCGAGAGAGTCGGGATGGTCCTGGTGTGATGCCCGGCGGTCACACGATTGAAACCGCCGAGTAACGGACTACTTATGTTGCGCGGTGCATAGTGTCGCACTCCCGCGCCGCTTAGCCTACGGCGCCACCGATCCAGGTTCCCAGGATGTACGTCACACCGGCGGCCGCGCCACCCAGGACGAGCTGGCGCAGTCCGCTGAACCACCACGACCGCGCGGTGACCCGGGCGACGACCGCCCCGCAGCCGAAGAGGCCGACCAGCGCCAGCAGCACCGCCGGCCACAGGGCGGTCGCACCCAGCAGGTACGGCAGTACGGGGAGCAGCGCGCCCAGCGCGAACGAGGCGAAGGACGACACCGCGGCGACGAGCGGCGACGGCAGGTCCTCGGGGTCGATCCCCAGCTCCTCGCGGGCGTGGATCTCCAGCGCCTGCTCGGGATCGCGCGAGAGCTGCATCGCGACCTCGCGGGCGAGGGCCGGCTCGACACCGCGCGATACGTACAGCTCGGCCAGCTCCTCCATCTCGTCGACGGGGTGCTTGCGCAACTGCTGGCGTTCCACGTCGAGTTCCGCGAGGACCAGTTCGCGCTGCGAGGCGACGGAGGTGTACTCGCCCGCCGCCATCGAGAAGGCGCCGGCGGCGAGGCCGGCGAGCCCGGTGATGACGATGGTCTGCGGGGCGGCGGCGCCGCCGGCCACGCCGGTCATCAGGGCGATGTTGGAGACGAGGCCGTCCATGGCGCCGAACACGGCCGGGCGCAGCCAGCCGCCGTTGACATCACGGTGGCTGTGATTGTCACGGTGGGCGGTGTGCAGCGACGCTGCGGTGTCGATGATGGACATGCGAAGTTTCTCCCCTTTTGCATGAACGGGCACGGTGAGGCGTCCGCTCCCCCTGAACACCTCGAAACTACGCACGATTTCTGCCGCCCGCCAGCAAGGTAGGCCGTACTTACCTGGGGTTTTGGGGGTCGGCGACCGGGTGACGGGGGTGCGGGCGGGGTGTTTCGCGACGAGCGACAAACCTCTTGTCATGGCACAAATCCCCCAAGGGCTCAATGTGAGTCCCATCAAGTGGAGAGGCGCGCCATGGAGCTGATTGCATGCAATCCGCAGGTCCTCCTCGAACGGGCCCGGGGCGCTCTTCTGGGACTGGCGGTGGGTGACGCGCTGGGTGCCCCCGCGGAGAACATGAAGCCCTCGCAGATCCGGGCGAAGTGGGGCCGCATCGAGGGCTTCGTGTCCGACGACCCGGCGGGCACCGACGACACGGAGTACGCGATCTTCTCCGGCCTGCTGCTGGCCCGGCACGGGTCGGCGCTGACGGTCGCGCACGTGGAGCGGGCGTGGCACCACTGGATCGCGGACCTGGACGAAGGCCCGTTCCGCGGCGCGGGCTTCAGCGAACGCGGCACCCTGGAGAACCTGCGCCGCGGCCTCGCCGCCCCCATCTCGGCGCAGCACCGGCACGCGTGGTCGGACGGACTCGCCATGCGGGCGGCCCCCTTCGGGGTCTTCGCGGCGGGCCGCCCCGCGGAAGCGGCGCGGCTCGTCGCCATCGACGGCTCGGTCAGCCACGACGGCGAGGGCATCTACGGCGGCCAGGCCGTCGCGGCGGGCGTCGCGGCGGCGATGGCCGGGGGCTCCCCGGCCTCGGTCGTCTCGGCGGCCCTGTCCGTCATCCCCTCCGACTCCTGGACGGCCCGCTCCCTGCGCCGGGCGGTCACCGCGGCGCCGCGCGGCGAACGGGCGGTCCGCTCGGCGGTCGTCATCGGCGGCTACCCGTGGACGGACCTGGCCCCGGAGGCGGTGGGCCTCGCGTTCGGGGCGTTCGCCGCGTGCGGGGGCGACTTCCCGTCCTCGGTCCTGACGGCCGTCAACATGGGGCGCGACGCGGACACCACCGCCGCGGTGGCCGGCGCCCTCTCCGGCGCCCTCGCCGGCGCCGCGGCGATCCCCGCCGCCTGGTCCTCGGCCATCGGCCCGGTCCGCGGCAGCTGCCTCCCCTCGATGCGGGGCTACCACGTCCTGGACATCGCGGACCTCCTCACCCCGGAATACGAGGCCCCCCGATGACGACCACCGACCCCGCGAGCCCCGCAGCCCCCAGCCCCGGCCCCGCCACCGCCACCGCCACCGCCCCGGCCACCGAGCCCGTCGGGGCGCGTGCCGTTCCGGGGATCGTGGTGGCCGGGGCCCGTCGGGTGGCGGGGGCCCGGGCCGAGACGGGGGCCGAGACGGGGGCCGAGGCGGCGGCGCAGGGGCGGGCGCGGCGGATCGAGGGGATCCTGCTCGGGCTCGCCGCAGGCGACGCCGCCGGGTGGCCGGCGGCCCGCCACCGGGCGATCCGGATGCCCGAGTGGACCCGCCGCCTCACCCGCGAGCTCGACACCTTCGCCGAGCAGAACGCCACCACCACCCTCCCCGTCCCCATCGCCCTCAACCAGCCCCCCGAACCCCTCCGCCTCGGGCCCTCCGACGACGCCGAGTGGGCCGCCTTCGCCGCCGAGTCCGTCCTGACCGCCGCCGGTGTGCTGCTCAGCGACCTCTCCCGGTCCCGCCGGATGCGCGCCGCCATCGACCTCGCCTGGAACGCCCTCGCCTCCGAAGTCGCCGCGGCAGCGGAACGCGCGCCGGAGGTGGAGTCGGCCGTCCTGCCCCTGCGCGCCCGGATCTCCGTCCGCGCCGGCCTCGGCAACCTCGCCGCCGGGCTGCGCCCGCCCGCCACCGGCCACGACAACCCCCACTACTTCGACGACGCCGCCTGCGTCCGCGCCTGCGTCCTCGCCGTCGTCCACCCCGGCGACCCGGCCGCCGCCGCCGACCTCGCCGAGTTCGACGCCCGCTACACCCAGGACGGCGACGGGGTCCACGGCGCCCGCGCCATGGCCGCCGCCATCGCCACCGCCCTCACCGACCCGGACACCGACGCCGCCGTCGAGGCCGCCCTCGCCCAGCTCCCCGCCGCAACCGAGATCGGCCGCAACGCCCGCCACGCCGTGAAACTCGCCCGAACGGAGGAGACCGGCGGCGCCTTCGCCCTCGTCCCCCTCCTCGAACACCAAATCGTCGACCACGTCTACAGCTACGGGATCGCCGCCGCCGAAACCGTCCCCGTCGCCCTCGCCCTCGCCACCGCCGCCCGCGGCCGCGTCGCCGAGGCCGTCCCCGCCGCCGCCTGCCTCTCCCGCGTCGCGGACTCCGCGCCCGCCCTGGCCGGGGCCCTCACCGGCGCCCTCGGCGGCGGCGACTCGATCCCCGCCACCTGGCGCGAGGCCTGCCGCACCCTCTCCGGCTGCGCCCTGCCCCGCCTCGCCGGCACCGACCTCGTGGAACTCGCCGCGCTGCTCTCCCGTACGGAGCTCACCTCGCCCAAGACCCAAGGGATGATTCGGACATGACCCTCACCCCCCTCACCCTCGACGACCGGGCGGCCGGCTGCCTGATCGGGGCCGCCGTCGGCGACGCGCTCGGCGGCCCGGTGGAGGGCTGGACCCCGGACCAGATCGTGGAGCGGCACGGCGGCCGCGTCCACGGCGTCGTCGGCCCCTGGTACGAGGACTGGCGCACCGCCCGCCCCATCGCCCCGTACCACAAGGGCGACGGGCACGTCACCGACGACACCCTCATGACGCACGCGCTGGTACGGGTCTACGAGGCCGTACGGGACCACCTGGACGCGTACGCCGTCGCCGACCACCTCGTCCCGGACCTCATGACGAACCCGCGCTGGATCCCGGAGCTGGAGGCCGAGGCCCTCCCTCTCCAGCGGATCTTCCTCGCGGAGAAGTGGATCGTCACCCGGCTGCACTACGCGCACGCCGACCCGCGCGAGGCCGGCGCGGGCAACATCGTCAACTGCGGTGCGGCGATGTACATGGCGCCGGTCGGCATCGTCAACGCGGGCAACCCGGACGGGGCGTACGCGGAGGCGCTGGACATCGCCGGAGCGCACCAGTCCTCGTACGGCCGGGAGGCGGCGGGCGTCTTCGCGGCGGCGGTGGCGGCGGCCTGCGCACCGGGGGCGACGGCCGGGTCGGTCGTCGAGACTGCGCTCGCCCTCGCCAAGGACGGCACCCGCGAGGCGATCGCGGCGGTGCGCGAGGTCGCGCTCGGGCAGCGCGACTTCGAGTCCGCGCTGGCCCCGCTGCGGGCGGCCGTCGCCCCGTACGACTCGGTCGGCGCGGACTACCGCAAGCCGTCGCTGGGCGCACGGCGCCCGTCCCGCCTTCACTCGATCGAGGAGCTGCCGGTCGCGCTCGGCATGCTGCTCGTCGCGGACGGGGCGTACGAGGCCTCGGTGCTCGGCGCCGTCAACTACGGCCGCGACTGCGACTCCATCGCCACCATGGCGGGCGCGATCGCGGGCGCGCTGGGCGGCGAGGGCGCGGTCCCCGCCGCCTGGGCCAAGCAGGTCGCCGAGGCCAGCCGCCTCGACCTGCACGCCCCGGCGGCGGCGCTGACGACGGTGGCCCGGGAGGTCTTCGCCCGCGACCGGTCCCGCCGCCGCACCCACGAGTCCGCGTTCACCGCGATCGCGTCCCCCCGGTGAACTCCCACCCG
This sequence comes from Streptomyces sp. ADI95-16, assembly GCF_003721495.1. Lineage (NCBI taxonomy): Bacteria > Bacillati > Actinomycetota > Actinomycetes > Kitasatosporales > Streptomycetaceae > Streptomyces > Streptomyces sp. ADI95-16. The sequence continues at coordinate 2,551,441 of NZ_CP033581.1, forward strand.
CCCCCGCCCGGCGACACCGCCCCCGCGTCCCCTCCCCCGCCCGGCTCCCCGCCCGCCCGTGCGACCGACCGCGGCAGCGACACCGCCCCCGCCGCCGCACCCCCGCCCACCCCCAACCCTGCGACCGCCCGCCGCGGCGACACCGCCCCCGCCGCCGCATCCCCGCCCGGCGACACCGCCCCCGCGTCCGCTCCCCCGCCCGCCCGTGCGACCGCCCGCGGCGGCGACACCGTCCCCCCGACCACACCCCCGCCCGGCTCCCCGACCGCCCCCGGCCCTGCGGCCGGCCGCGGCGGCGAGGCCGTCCGCGGCGCCCGGGCGGGGGCCGTGCGCCTGACATGGGTGCAGCCGGAGGACCTGATCGGCCATGAGCTGCGCCAGGCGGGGGAGGACGGCCGCGATCCGGAGCCGGCGCGCCGTGTCTGGCTGGCGGCGGGCGGCCACGAGGCCCCCGCCCGGGCCGGGGCCTCCCCCGCGCCGGCCGCGCCGGAGCTACGGGCCCTGGCCGGCCGTCTCCTCACCGGCCTCGCCGCGCTGCCGTCCCCGTCGGCGGCGGCGGAACCGCAGTCCTGGCCGGCCGTCACCGCCACCTGGCCCCGCAGCACCCGCCCCGGCCCCCGCCCCCGCCCCGGCGCGGCGCGGCGCGCGGGCCCGGCCGGGCTTCGGGGGCGGCTGGAGCGGGCCTGGACGGGCCGCGCCGTGGGGTGCGTGCTCGGCAAGCCCGTCGAGAAGCTGCCGCTCGACGGGATCAGGGCCCTCGCCCGCGCCGCGGGCAACTGGCCGCTGGACGACTGGTTCACCGAGCGCCGCGTCCCGGCGGAGCTCCTGGCCGCGTACCCCTGGAACCGCCGTTCCGCCGCCACCTCCCTCGCCGAGAACATCGACGGCGCCCCCGAGGACGACGACCTCAACTACCCGCTCCTGAACCTGCTGCTCCTCCAGCGGTACGGCCGCCGCTTCACCCCCGCCGACGTCGGCCGGCTCTGGCTCGACGAGCTCCCCGCCGGCCGGACCTTCACCGCCGAGCGCGTCGCGTACCGCAACCTGCTCCAGGGCCTGGAGCCCCCCGCCACCGCCACCCACCACAACCCGTTCCGCGAGTGGATCGGCGCCCTCATCCGCGCCGACGTGCACGGCTGGACCAACCCCGGCGACCCGGCCGCCGCCGCGGCCCAGGCGTACCGGGACGCCACCCTCACCCACACCGGCAACGGCGTCTACGCCGCGCTGTTCGTCGCCGCCGCGACCGCCGAGGCGGCCGGCGGCCGCGCCGGGGCCGACATCCACACCGCACTGCGGGCCGGGCTGGCCGTCGTACCGCCCCGCTCGCGGCTCGCGGAGGCCGTCGGCTTCGGGATCCGCAGCGCCCGCGCCGCCCGGGACGCGGACTTCGACCTCGTCGTCGACCGGCTCCACGCGCGGTACGGCCACTATCACTGGGTACACGCGATCCCGAACACCGCCCTGATCGCGGCCGCCCTCACCCACGCCGACGGGGACTTCACGCACTCCGTGTGCCGCGCCGTGTCCGGCGGCTGGGACACCGACTCCAACGGCGCCACCGCCGGCGCCCTGGCCGCCCTCGTCACCGAAGACATCCCGCACCGCTGGACCGCACCCCTGAAGAACCGCCTCGCCACCACCGTCCCCGGCTTCGACGGCATCGGCTTCGACACCCTCGCCCACCTCACCGCACAGGAGGCAGCCCGCCCATGACGGCCATCGCCGTGCTCGGCAGTACCAACATGGACCTCGTCGCCTACGTCCCCAAGGCCCCCCGCCTCGGGGAGACCGTCACCGGCCGCGCGTTCCGCACCGTCCCCGGCGGCAAGGGGGCCAACCAGGCCGTCGCCGCCGCCCGCCTCGGCGCGGAGGTGGTGATGATCGGCGCGGTCGGGGCCGACGAGTTCGGCGTACGGCTGCGCGCCGCGCTCACCTCGGCCGGCGTGGAGACCGCCGCCCTGCGCACCGTGGAGGGCGCCAGCGGCACCGCCCACATCACCGTCGACGACGAGGGCGCCAACAGCATCATCGTCATCCCCGGCGCCAATGCCTCCGTCACCGGCCTGGAGGCGGGGGACGACGCCCGCATCGGCGCCGCCGGCTCGCTCCTCCTCCAGCTCGAACTCCCGCTGTCGGCCGTCCTCGCCGGCGCGCTCGCCGCCCGTGCCCGCGGCGTCCGTACGATCCTCACCCCGGCCCCCGCGCGGCCGCTGCCCGCCGAACTCCTCGCCGCCACCGACCTGCTGCTCCCGAACGAGCACGAGGCGGCCGCCCTCACCGGCCGCACCGACCCCCGCCGGGCCGCCGAGGCCCTCCTCCAGGACGTGCCCGAGGTGGTGATCACCCTCGGCGCGGCCGGGGTGCTGCACGCCGTCCGCGGCCGGGAGCCGCTGACGGTGGCCGCGCCGGTGGTCCGGGCCGTGGACACCACCGCCGCCGGGGACACCTTCGCCGGCGCGCTGGCCGTGGCCCTCGGGGAGGGCCGCCCGATGCCGGAGGCGCTGCGCTGGGCGTCGGCGGCGGCCGCGCTGTCGGTGCGGCGCCGGGGCGCCCAGGACTCGATGCCGACCCGCGCCGAGGCCGACGCCTTCGCCCTGACCGGCCCCGCGCACGGGTCGGCGGCCGCGCGGGGTGACGGGCGCTCCGGAGGAACCCCTTGAGCACCGCCGCCCCGGCCCCCGCCACCGCGCCCGGCCCCCTGCGGGGGCTCCGCGTCCTGGACCTCGCCACCCTCTTCGCCGGTCCCCTCGCCGCGACCCTGCTCGGCGATTTCGGCGCCGAGGTGGTCAAGGTCGAGCACCCCGGCCGCCCCGACCCCTCCCGCGGGCACGGCCCCGCCAAGGACGGCATCGGCCTGTGGTGGAAGCTGCTCGGCCGGAACAAGCGGACGATGACCCTCGACCTGTCCACCCCGGGCGGCCGGGACACCCTGCTGCGGCTGGCCGGGACCGCCGACGTGGTCATCGAGAACTTCCGGCCCGGCACCCTGGAGAAGTGGGGTCTGGGCTGGCCCGAGCTGTCCGCCGCCAATCCGCGGCTGGTGCTGGCCCGCGTCACGGCGTTCGGCCAGCAGGGCCCGTACGCCGGGCGCCCCGGCTTCGGCACCCTCGCCGAGGCGATGAGCGGGTTCGCCGCGATCACCGGGGAGCCGGCCGGGCCGCCGACCCTGCCGCCTTTCGGACTCGCGGACTCGATCGCCGCGCTGACCTGCGCGTACGCCGTGATGACCGCGCTCGCCGGGCTTGAGCGCACCGGGCACGGGCAGGTCGTGGACCTGGCCATCATCGAGCCGATCCTCACCGTGCTCGGCCCGCACCCGCTCTGGTACGACCAGCTCGGCTACGTCCAGCCCCGCACCGGCAACCGCTCCACCAACAACGCCCCCCGCAACACCTACCGCAGCGCGGACGGGCGCTGGCTGGCCGTCTCCACCTCCGCGCAGTCCATCGCCGAGCGCGTGATGCGCCTGGTCGGCCGGCCCGAGCTGATCGCCGAACCCTGGTTCGCGAACGGCTCGGGCCGGGCGGCCCACGCGCACCTGCTCGACGAGGCGGTCGGCGACTGGATCGCCCGCCACAAGGCCGAGGAGGTGGTCGCCCTGTTCGAGGAAGCCGAGGCGGCGGTCGCCCTGGTCTACGACGTACGGGACGTCATGGCCGATCCGCAGTTCGCCGCGCTGGACACGGTCACCGAGGTCGAAGACCCGGAGCTCGGCCCGATCCGCATGCAGAACGTCCTGTTCAGGCTGTCCGAGACCCCCGGCGCGATCCGCTGGGCCGGACGGCCGCACGGCGCCGACACCGACGCCGTCCTGACCGAACTCGGCCTGACCCGGGCCGAGATCGACGCGCTCCGTACCGAGGGGGCCCTGTGATCCTCACCTGGCTGTACGTACCCGGAGACCGCCCCGAGGTGGTCGCCAAGGCGCTGCGCTCCGGCGCCGACGCCGTGATCGTCGACCTGGAGGACGCCGTGTCGGCCTCCCGGAAGGAGTACGCCCGCGCCGCCACCGCCGAGCTGCTCACCGAGCCGCCGCCGGTCCCGGTCCACGTCCGCGTCAACGCCCTGGCCTCCCCCTGGGCCGGCGCCGACCTGACCGCCCTCGCCAAGCTGCCGGGCCTCGCCGGGCTGCGGCTGCCCAAGGTCAGCGCGCCCGAGCAGATCGCCGCCGTCGCCGACCGGACCGGCGGGGTCGCGCTGTACGCCCTGCTGGAGTCCGCGCTGGGCGTGGAGCGCGCCTACGACATCGCCCGCGCGCACCCGGCCCTGCGCGGGCTGTCGCTCGGCGAGGCGGATCTGCGGGCCGACCTGGGCGTCACCATCGAGGCGGGGCTGGACTGGCCGCGCTCGCGGGTGGTGGTCGCGGCCCGCGCCGCCGGCCTGGCGCCGCCGGCGCAGTCCGTGTTCCCCGACATCCGGGACCTGGAGGCGCTGGCCGTGTCCTGCGCGCGGGGGCGGGCGCTGGGCTTCCTGGGCCGGTCGGCGATCCATCCGCGCCAGCTCCCGGTGATCGAGCGGGCCTACCTCCCGGGCCCGGAGGAGGTCGCGGCGGCCGAGGAGATCGTGGCCGCCGCGCGCCGCACCCCGGGCGCGGTCGCCCTCCCCGACGGCCGCTTCGTGGACCCGGCGGTCCTGGCCGGCGCCGAACGCGTAGTCTCCCTGGCCCGCCGCGAAGCCCCGGTCCCCTCCTGACCCCACCCCGCCCCCGCGCCCTCCCGGCCCGCCCCGGCATCAATCCCGACGGCGGACCCGGCCGGCCCAGTACGTCCGCGCCGACAGCGGTCGCGGTACGCCGCGGGCCGTCAGCGGCGGTCCCCGACCCCGCAGACCCGGCCGCCGGGAACGCGTGAGGGGCGCCGCGCGGATGCGCGGCGCCCCTCACGGCGGTGTCTGCTGCCGGAGTCAGAGCTTCTTGGCCTCGGGGGCCTTCGCCCCGGCGGCCTCGTCCCCGCCCGTGGTCTTGTCCTCGGCCGTGGCCCCCGCCTCGGGGGTGGCCTCGGCGGCGGCTCCGGCCTTGGGGACGGCCCCGGCGTCGGCCTTGGTGGCGGAACCGGCCTCCGCCCCGGAAGCGGCGTCGGCCTTGACGGTGGCGGACTCGGAACCGGCCCCGGCGGCGGGCTCGGAACCGCCGGAAAGCTCGCGGTCCGGTTCCACGATCGCCTCGCGGCCCGGCCGCAGCTTCGCCGACAGGACCAGGTAGGTCACCGCCAGCAGGAAGACCACGATCGAGGTCCACACGTTGAGCCGGACGCCCAGGATGTGGTGCGCCTCGTCGACCCGCATGTACTCGATCCAGCCGCGGCCCACGCAGTACGCGGCGACGTACAGCGCGAACGCCCGTCCGTGCCCGAGCTTGAAGCGGCGGTCGGCCCAGATCACCAGGAGGGCGACACCGACGCACCACAGCGACTCGTACAGGAAGGTCGGGTGGTAGGTACCGGCGACCCGGTTCGGGCCCTCGCTGATCTTGAGGGCCCACGGCAGGTCCGTGGCACGGCCGTACAGCTCCTGGTTGAACCAGTTGCCCCAGCGCCCGCAGGCCTGGGCCAGCGCGATCCCCGGGGCCAGCGCGTCCGCCCAGGCCGGCAGCGGGATGCCGCGCAGCCGGCAGCCGATCCAGGCGCCGACCGCGCCCAGCGCGATCGCGCCCCAGATGCCGAGGCCGCCCTCCCAGATCTTGAAGGCGTCGACCCAGTTGCGGCCCTCGCCGAAGTAGAGCTGGTAGTCGGTGATCACGTGGTAGAGGCGACCGCCGACGAGGCCGAAGGGCACCGCCCACACGGCGATGTCCGCGACCGTGCCCGGCTTTCCGCCGCGCGCGATCCATCGCCTGTTGCCGAGCCAGACGGCGACGAAGACGCCGATGATGATGCAGAACGCGTAGCCGCGCAGCGGGATCGGTCCGAGATGGATCACGCCGGTCGACGGACTGGGAATGTAAGCAAGGTCCATGGCAGACCCGACGCTACCCTGCCGGGCGGTGCGGACCGCAACCCGCCCGGCAACCTGCCGTCAAATCGACACATGGCCTCAGCGGCCCGCGGCCCCCCTGGTACCCGGCGCCGACGACGCCGCCGAGGCGGAAGCGGAACCGGAGGGCGAGGGCTTTCCGCTACTCTTCGGGGCGGCGGCGCCGGAGCCCTTCGCCGCGGCCTCGACCTGCTCCTTCAGCTTCTGCGGGGTCAGCGGGTTGGCCTGGTCCGCGAAGATGTCCTTGCCGTTCAGCTGCACCGTCGGGGTGCCCTTGAACTTCCCGGCTGAGAAGGCCGCGAAGGACTTGGCCACCCAGCTGTTGTGCTTCCCCTCCTCCACGCAGGCGCGGAACTCGGGGGTGTCCAGCCCCGGCACCTTGCCCGCCAGCTCCAGCAGCTTGGCGTTCTTGCCGTAGGCGTCGTCGGCCTCCTGCGGCTGGTTCTGGAACAGCACGTCGTGGTACTCGGCGAATTTGCCGGCGTCCTGCGCGCAGGCGGCCGCGTTGGCGCCCTTGAGGGAGCCGCTGCCGCCCATGTTCCCGTCGATCAGGGTGACCAGGTGGTAGTCCACGTTGAGCAGGCCCTTGGCCTCCAGCTCGTGGACGGTGGCCCGGTAGTTGTCCTCGAAGGCCTTGCAGGCCGGGCAGCGGAAGTCCTCCCACACGGTCAGGGTGGACTTCGCCCCGTCCTTGCCGGTGCGGATCGCGAGCGCGTCCTTGCCGGTGGCCCCGGAGGGGGCGACCACGGGCCCGGCCTTGTCCGTGTCGTCCTTGCCCGCGTTGGCCGCGATCAGGCCGACGACGGCCGCGAGGCCGAGCACGCCGACCACCGCCGCCGCCACGAGGAGGGTCCGCCGGCGCTTCTCCCGGGACTTCTCCCGCTCGCGCTCCTCCTGGAGTCGCTCCCGGGCCGATCGTTTGGTCGCATCGCGGTTCGCACCGTCGTTCTTCTCGCTCACGTTCGGCCAAACGAAGCGGGGAGGCACTCGCGTGCCTCCCCGCCCCCACTTCCACCCGATCGGGCTACAGAACCCGCTCAGGGGTGCCCGTCGTCAATCGAACGCGGAGGTCAGCTCCTGCGCACACCGTCCGCGAGCTCGCCCGCCAGCGCCCGTACGGCCTCCAGCCCGGCCGGCAGGTCCGGCGCCTCCAGCAGCAGCTTCACGAAGGCCGAGCCGACGATCACACCGTCCGCGAATCCGGCGACCTCCTTCGCCTGGACGGCGTTGGAGACGCCCAGGCCGACGCAGACCGGCAGGTCGCTGGTGGCGCGGGTGCGGCGCACCAGGTCCTCGGCCTGGTTGCCGACCGACTCGCGGGTTCCGGTGACGCCCATCAGCGAGGCGGCGTAGACGAAACCGGAACCTGCGGCCGTGATGGTGGCCAGGCGTTCGTCCTTGCTGCTGGGGGCCACGACGAAGACGGTCGCGAGACCGTGCTCGGCCGCGTGCTCGCGCCACAGCGCGGACTCCTGGACCGGCAGGTCGGGGAGGATGCAGCCCGCGCCGCCCGCCGCCGCCAGCTCGGCGGCGAACCGCTCGACGCCGTAGCGGTCGATGGGGTTCCAGTACGTCATCACCAGGATCGGGGCCCCGGTGGCCTCGTGCGCCTCGCGCACGGTGCGCAGCACGTCTGCGATCTTGACGCCGCCGCGCAGGGCGATGTCGTCGGCGGTCTGGATGATCGCGCCGTCCAGGACCGGGTCGCTGTGCGGGAGGCCGATCTCGACGACGTCCGCGCCGCCCGCGAGGACGGCCTTGACCGCCTCGATGGCCCCGTCCACGGTGGGGAAGCCCGCCGGGAGGTAGGCGACGAGGGCCGCGCGGTCCTCGGACTTCGCCTTGGCGAGGGTGTCGCTCAGCAGTTGGATGTTGCCGCTCACTTCGACTCCCCCTCGCCGTCGTACAGCCCGAAGTAGCGGGCCGCCGTGTCCATGTCCTTGTCGCCGCGACCGGACAGGTTGACGACCAGCAGGCCGTCCTTGCCGAGCTCCTTGCCCACGTCGAGGGCGCCCGCGAGGGCGTGTGCCGACTCGATGGCCGGGATGATGCCCTCGGTGCGGGAGAGCAGGCGCAGGGCCTGCATCGCCGCGTCGTCGGTGACCGCGCGGTACTCGCCGCGGCCGGAGTCCTTGAGGTAGGAGTGCTCCGGGCCGATGCCGGGGTAGTCCAGTCCGGCCGAGATGGAGTACGGCTCGGTGATCTGGCCCTCCTCGTCCTGGAGGACGTAGCTGCGGGAGCCGTGCAGGATGCCCGGCTCGCCCGCGGTCAGGGTGGCCGCGTGCTCGCCGGTCTCGACGCCGTGCCCGGCGGGCTCGAAGCCGATCAGGCGGACGTCGGCGTCCGGGATGAAGGCGTGGAAGAGGCCGATGGCGTTGGAGCCGCCGCCGACGCAGGCCAGGGCGGCGTCGGGCAGCCGGCCGGCGCGCTCCAGGATCTGGCGGCGGGCCTCGACCCCGATGACCCGGTGGAAGTCGCGGACCATGGCAGGGAAGGGGTGCGGGCCGGCGACGGTGCCGAAGAGGTAGTGGGTCTGGTCCACGTTGGCGACCCAGTCGCGGAACGCCTCGTTGATGGCGTCCTTGAGGGTGCGCGAGCCCGAGGTCACGGCGATGACCTCGGCGCCCAGCATCCGCATCCGGGCCACGTTCAGGGCCTGGCGCTGGGTGTCGATCTCGCCCATGTAGATGGTGCAGTCGAGGCCGAAGAGGGCGCACGCGGTGGCGGTGGCCACGCCGTGCTGGCCGGCGCCGGTCTCGGCGATGACGCGGGTCTTGCCCATGCGCTTGGTGAGCAGCGCCTGGCCCAGCACGTTGTTGATCTTGTGCGAGCCGGTGTGGTTGAGGTCCTCGCGCTTGAGGAAGATCCGGGCGCCGCCGGCGTGCTCGGCGAACCGGGGCACCTCGGTGAGGGCGCTGGGCCGGCCCGTGTAGTTGACCATCAGGTCGTTGAGCTCGGCCGCGAAGGCCGGGTCGTCCTTGGCCTTGTCGTACTCGACGGCGACCTCGTCCACGGCGGCGACGAGCGCCTCGGGGATGAACTTGCCGCCGAAGTCGCCGAAGTAACCCTCGGCGTTGGGGGTGTGACCCTCCGGGTCCGGAATGAAGAACGAGGTGCTGGACATGGCCAGTACTCCTACGGGTGCGATGGGATGGATGCACCGTATTGCGCCGCCGGTCCGCGGTACGCGCACCCCGCTGCGGGAGCGGGTGCGGGCGTGGTCGGACGGCGGCCCGCGCCCGGAGCCGGCGGCTCGGGACGGCGGACCGTACGGGGGTGCCGCGCGGCGCGGTACGTCAGTCGGCGTACCGGGCCGGGACAGCCCTCGTCACAGCGCTTCGCCTGGTGCGCCATCGCATGCCGTTGACCTGACCGGGCTCGGAGCCGATCACGTACCGCACCCGCCGCCCGTGGACGCGCCGGGCCGGGGCGCGGCAGCCGCGGGGGCGGCAGCCGCGCGCCAGGGGCGCGTGCGCCGTCGGCACGCCGGCCGGGCCGTGGCCCGATCGGGTGCGGACGGAGGGACGGTGGGGGGCCATGGGGACGGGTCAGCTCCGCCCGTGCCGCAGGGCGGGGTGGGCGCCGGCGGCGACGAGGTCGGCCACGGCCGCCTTCGGGTCGCGTCCGGTGACCAGGGACTCCCCGACGAGGACGGCGTCGGCGCCCTCGTTCGCGTAGGCGATGAGGTCGTGCGGGCCACGGATGCCGGACTCGGCGATCTTGACGATGTGGTCCGGGATCTCGGGGGCGACGCGCTCGAAGGTGGCGCGGTCGACCTTGAGGTCCTTGAGGTTGCGGGCGTTGACGCCGATGATCTTGGCGCCGGCGGCGACCGCGCGCTCGACCTCCTCCTCGTCGTGGACCTCGACGAGCGGGGTGAGGCCGATGGACTCGGCCCGCTCGATGAGGGAGACGAGGGCCTCCTGCTCCAGCGCCGCGACGATCAGCAGCGCGAGGTCGGCGCCGTAGGCGCGGGCCTCCCACAGCTGGTACGCCGTGACGATGAAGTCCTTGCGCAGGATCGGGATGTCCACGCGGGCGCGGACGGCCTCCAGGTCGGCCAGCGAGCCGCCGAAGCGGCGCTGCTCGGTCAGGACGGAGATGACCGCCGCCCCGCCCGCCTCGTAGTCGGCGGCGAGCCCGGCCGGGTCCGCGATGGCGGCCAGCGCGCCCTTGGAGGGGCTGGAGCGCTTGACCTCGCAGATCACCTTGACGCTGTCGCCGCGCAGGGCCGCGACACCGTCCTTGGCCTGGGGCGCCTTGGCGGCACGCTCCTTGAGCTCGTCGAGGCTGACGCGAGCCTGCCGTTCGGCAAGGTCTTCGCGGACCCCTTCGATGATCTCGTCGAGCACACTCACGCGAGCGGCCCCCTTCCGGGTCGATGACGGTCGGCCGCCTTGCAGACACGTATCACCGCAAGGTCAGCACTCAAATGGTATCCGCAGGTCGCCGTGGCCTCCGCACGGACGTGTCGGTGTCCCAGTGACTGGACATCCGCGATCCGCTCTCCGTCCGGGCCCTGCCCGGGCCCCGCCCGGGCGTCAGGGCGCCAGGGCGGATCCGAAGGGAAGATTCCGGATGACGGAAAAAACCAGCGCCACCGCTCCGATGACCCACCAGTACCGCGGCTGCGGGGCGAACCGGGGAGCGGGAGCGCCGCGGTAGGCCCGTACGAGCCACAGGGCCATGAAGACGGCGAAGCCGAAGTAGCCGACGACGGCCATGGCGTTCGCCCCGAGGGCGGTGACGAGATCGCCGTGGGCGAACGCGTGGGCGCTGCGCAGCCCGCCGCAGCCGGGGCACAGCACGCCGGTCAGCCGGAACAGCGGGCAGACCGGGTAGTGGCCGGGCTCGTTGGGGTCGACGGTGCCCACGTACGCGAAGGCCCCCACGACCGAGGCCAGCGTGAACGCCGGGAGCGCGAGCCGCCGGGCCCTGGAGACCTGCCCGGGCGCTGCGGACGGCGCGGGCGCGGGCATCGCGGGCGCGGAGTTCACCGGCGCGGGCGGCACCGGCGCGGGCGGCACCGGCGCGCCGTCGGGGGTGCGGGGGGAGGCGTCCACCAGCTGATTCTCTCCGGTCATGACAAAAGGCGCAGCCCGACGGGCCGCGCCTTTCGAATGCGGACTCAGACCTTCGCGGTGGCCTTGTTGGCGGCGATGACGACGGCGAGGTCGTCGTGGGCGGCCTTCGGCGCACCCATGCCCGCGGCCTTCATGGCCAGGCCCACGACACCGCCGAGTGCGACGACGACCAGGCCGGCCCAGAAGCCGACCGGGTTCGCGAGCACCATGAAGGCGCCGGAGACGCAGAAACCGATGAAGGCGATGATGACACCGGTCCAGGCGGCCGGGGTGTGTCCGTGGCTAGTGCCCGCCATGAGTTGCTCCTCGTTGATCTGTCTGATCTGTCGCACGTGCTGTGTCGAACGCTCGGTGTCATTGTCCCGCACGGGGCGGGGTCGCCGTCCACGGGGGTCACGGACGGTGTCAGGCACCGTCCGGGCGGCGAGTGGGGTCCTCGCCCCGGTCCAGAGCCTTCCACAAGTCCTCCGGCCGGTCCGGGTCCACCGCGACCGGTTTGCGCGTCCGGGGGCTGCCGTCACGCTCGTAGCGGCCGCCCATCGCGGGCCAGGCACGGCCGAACCGCAGGGCCAGCAGCCCCGCGAGCAGGATCAGGACGGCTCCGGAAGCCGTGACGTACGGCCACGCCGTATGGCTCAGTCCCATCACCTGCGCGGCGGTGTCCGCGGTGGTGCGGGCGGCCTCGGCGTCCAGCGCCTTCCGGTCGTCGGCCCCGGCCACCGCCGCCAGGGCGGCGCCCAGGCCGCTCAGCGCGAGCAGCGCGGAGACCAGCAGCCGGCCCTTGCCCCGGACGGCGAACACCGCGACGAGGGCGGCGAGGCCGACGATGGCCAGCGCCGCCGGGAGCCCGGTGACGGCGCGCCCGTCCGCCGCCAGCGGGAGGGAGCCGTCGCCGACGGCGGCGCTGCCCCGGGCCCAGACCCGGCCGGAGGCGAGCAGGACGACGGTGGCGCCCAGCGCGCCGCACAGCAGGGCGACGGCCACGCTGCGGCGGCCGGCGCGGCCGGCCGGGCTTTCGGTGGCCTCGGCCTCGGACCCGGACACGGGGTCCGGCTCGGGCGCGGCATCGTTTCGGGGCGGGGGTACGGCACTCACGTACCCCACTATCCCCTACGCCCTCAGGCTCCGTGGAGGCGGTTCGCCGCTCCGACGGCGCGGAGCACGGCGGCCGCCTTGTTGCGGCACTCCGCGTCCTCCAGCTCGGGCACCGAATCGGCGACGACCCCGGCGCCGGCCTGTACGTACGCCGTGCCGTCGCGCAGCAGCGCGGTGCGGATCGCGATGGCCGTGTCCGAGTCCCCGGCGAAGTCGAGGTACCCGACGCAGCCCCCGTACAGGCCGCGGCGGGAGGGCTCCAGCTCCTCGATGATCTGCATGGCGCGCGGCTTGGGCGCGCCGGAGAGGGTGCCGGCCGGGAAGCAGGCGGTGAGGACGTCGAAGGCGGTCTTGCCCTCGGCGACCCGCCCGGTGACGGTGGAGACGATGTGCATGACGTGGGAGTAGCGCTCGATCGACATGAAGTCGACGACCTCCACCGAGCCCGGTTCGCAGACCCGGCCGAGGTCGTTGCGGCCCAGGTCGACGAGCATGAGGTGCTCGGCGCGCTCCTTGGGGTCGGCCATCAGCTCCTCGGCGAGCTCGTGGTCCTGCTGCGGGGTGGCGCCGCGATGCCGGGTGCCGGCGATCGGGTGGACCATGGCCCGCCCGTCCTCGACCTTGACGAGCGCCTCGGGGCTGGACCCGACCACGTCGAAGCCGTTCTCGAAGCGGAAGAGGTACATGTACGGGGACGGGTTGGTGGCCCGCAGCACCCGGTAGACGTCCAGGGCGGAGGCGTGGCAGGGGGTCTCGAACCGCTGCGAGGGCACCACCTGGAAGGCCTCGCCGGCGCGGATGCGCTCCTTCACGTCCTCCACGGCGGCCTGGTACTCCGCGCCGCCCCACAGCGCCGAGAACTCGGGGAGCTCGGAGGCGGGCAGCGGGGTGGGCGCGTAGGGCGCGGGCCGCGCGAGGTCGGCCTCCATGGCGTCGAGGCGGGCGACCGCGTCCGCGTACGCCTCGTCCACGCCGGTGTCGAGGTCGTTGTGGTTGATCGCGTTGGCGATGAGCTGGACGGTGCCGTCCCAGTGGTCCAGGACGGCCAGGTCGGAGGTGAGGAGCATGGTCAGCTCGGGCAGCTTGAGGTCGTCCTCGGTGTGCTCGCCGATGCGCTCCAGGCGGCGGACGATGTCGTAGCCGAGGTAGCCGACCATGCCGCCGGTGAAGGGGGGCAGTGTCCCGCCGAGGACCGCGGCGAGGTCGCGGGGGGTGTGCAGGGCCTCGACGGTGGCGCGCAGGGCGTCGAGCGGGTCGCCGTCGGTGGGTACGCCGACGGGCGCGGCCCCGATCCAGTGCGCCTGCCCGTCGCGGACGGTCAGGGTCGCGTCGGAGCGCACGCCGACGAAGGAGTAGCGCGACCAGGAGCGGCCGTTCTCGGCGGACTCCAGCAGGAAGGTGCCGGGGCGTTCGGCGGCCAGCTTCCGGTAGAGCCCCACGGGGGTGTCCCCGTCGGCCAGCAGTTTGCGGCTGACGGGGATGACGCGGCGGTCGACCGCGAGCTTGCGGAACGTCTCAAGATCCATGGTGCGGGTCCCTGGCTAGTCGGCGTCGCTGAGGAGGACATCGGCGTCGAAGCAGGTGCGGGTGCCGGTGTGGCAGGCGGCTCCGACCTGGTCGACCTTGACGAGCACGGTGTCGGCGTCGCAGTCGAGGGCGACGGACTTCACGTGCTGGAAGTGGCCGGAGGTGTCCCCCTTGACCCAGTACTCCTGGCGGCTGCGCGACCAGTACGTGCAGCGGCCGGTGGTCAGTGTGCGGTGCAGGGCCTCGTCGTCCATCCAGCCGAGCATCAGCACCTCACCGGTGTCGTACTGCTGGGCGATGGCCGGGACCAGACCGTCCGCGGACCGCTTGAGGCGGGCGGCGATGGCGGGGTCGAGGGAGGACGTACTCATGGGGGACATTGTGCCGCGCCGCGGGCCGGGATATGGATCTCCGTCCGCCTGATGGGCGCCGCCCCGGCGGTGCCGGCCGTAGGCTGGCCCGCATGTCTACCCATGCGAAGCGCGAACGCCTCCTGCTGGCGGACCTGTTGGAGGCGGTGGGGCCGCAGGCGCCGACGCTGTGCGACGGCTGGCGGGCGCGGGAACTGGCGGCGCACGTGGTCGTCCGGGAGCGTCGCCCGGACGCGGCGGGCGGTCTGCTGCTGAACGTGCTGAAGGCGCGCCTGGACAAGGCGATGGAGGAGTACACGGCCAAGCCGTACGAGGAACTGGTCCGGCTGATCAGGACCGGCCCGCCGAAGATGTCGCTGTACTCGCTGAAGCAGATCGACGAGGCGGCGAACGCGGTGGAGTTCTACGTCCACGCCGAGGACGTCCGGCGCGCCCAGCCGGACTGGTCGCCGCGGGAGCTGGACCCGGTGTTCTCGGACGCGCTGTGGTCCCGCCTGGAGAAGCTGGCCCGCCTGACGGGCCGCCGCTCCCCGGTGGGCCTGGTGCTGCGCCGCCCGAACGGCCAGACCTCGGTGGCGCACAAGGGCACCCCGGTGGTGACGGTCACGGGCGATCCGGGTGAGCTGACCCTGTTCTGCTTCGGCCGCCAGGACGCGGCGGCGGTCGAGCTGGACGGCCCGCCGGAGGCGATCGCGAAACTGACGGTGGCCGAACTCGGCATCTGACCCGGCCCCGGCCCGGCGGCCCGCACCACGGGCCGCCCCGCCCGCGCCCGGCCCGGCCGGGGTGGGGAAGCAGGCCCCGGCCCGACCGGTGGTGCGGGGTCAGCGGACCGGGTGGCCCGCCTCCCGCAGCGTGTCCTTGACCTGCCCGATGCGCAGGTCGCCGAAGTGGAACACGGACGCCGCGAGCACCGCGTCGGCGCCCGCGTCGATGGCCGGCGCGAAGTGTTCCAGCCTGCCCGCGCCGCCGGAGGCGATCACCGGGACGGTGACGTGCTTGCGGACGGCCGCGATCATCTCGGTGTCGTAGCCGTCCTTGGTGCCGTCGGCGTCCATCGAGTTCAGCAGGATCTCCCCGGCGCCCAGCTCGGCCGCCCGGTGCGCCCACTCGACCGCGTCGATGCCGGCGCTCTGCCGGCCGCCGTGCGTGGTGACCTCGAAGGAACCCGAGGCGGTGCGCCGCGCGTCCACCGACAGCACCAGCACCTGCCGGCCGAAGCGCTCGGCGATCTCGCGGATGAGGTCGGGGCGGGCGATGGCGGCGGTGTTGACGCCGACCTTGTCCGCGCCGGCCCGCAGCAGCTTGTCCACGTCGTCCGCGGTGCGGACGCCGCCGCCCACGGTCAGCGGGATGAAGACCTGCTCGGCGGTGCGCCGCACCACGTCGTAGGTGGTCTCGCGGTTCCCGGAGGACGCGGTGATGTCGAGGAAGGTCAGCTCGTCGGCGCCTTCGGCGTCGTACAGCTTGGCCATCTCCACCGGGTCGCCGGCGTCGCGCAGGTTCTGGAAGTTGACGCCCTTGACGACCCGGCCGTTGTCCACGTCCAGGCAGGGGATCACCCGTACGGAGAGGCTCATGCGGACGCCTCCCCGTACGCCTCGACCTCCACCTCGACGACCATGCCGGGGTCGACGAAGCCGGAGACGATGAGCATCGTCGCGGCGGGGCGGACGGAGTCGAAGAGCTGCTTGTGGGCGCGGCCCACCTCGTCCACGTCGCGGGCGTGGGTGAGGTACATGCGGGTGCGCACCACGTCCTCGGGGCCGAGGCCGGCCTGGGCGAGGGCCTTGAAGGCGACGTCGAAGGCCGCGACGGTCTGGTCGTACGGGCCGCCCGCGTCGCCCGCGGTGCAGCCGGAGACGAGGACGAGCCCGTTCGGGAGCCGCACGGCGCGGGAGTAGCCGATGACGTCCTCGTAGGGGCCGCCGGAGGAGATACGACGTACGGAACTCATGCGGAGACCACCTTCAGGGCTTCTTCCAGGGTGAAGGCCTTGGCGTACAGGGCCTTGCCGACGATCGCGCCCTCGACGCCCTGCGGCACCAGCGCGGCCAGCGCCCGCAGGTCCTCCAGCGAGGAGATGCCGCCGGAGGCGACGACGGGCCGGTCGGTGGCGGCGCAGACGTTCTTCAGCAGCTCCAGGTTGGGGCCGGTCAGCGTGCCGTCCTTGCCGATGTCGGTGACGACGTAGCGGGCGCAGCCCTCGGAGTCCAGGCGGGCCAGGGTCTCGTACAGGTCCCCGCCCTCGCTGGTCCAGCCGCGGCCCTTGAGGGTGGTGCCGCGTACGTCGAGACCGACGGCGATCCGGTCGCCGTGCTCGGCGATGGCCTTGGCGGCCCATTCGGGGGTCTCCAGCGCGGCGGTGCCGAGGTTGACCCGGGTGCAGCCGGTGGCGAGGGCCGCGGCGAGCGAGGCGTCGTCGCGGATGCCGCCGGACAGCTCGACCTTGATGTCCATGGCGCCGGTGATCTCGGCGACCAGGGCCCGGTTGTCACCGGTGCCGAAGGCGGCGTCGAGGTCGACCAGGTGCAGCCACTCGGCGCCGGAGGCCTGCCAGGCGAGGGCGGCCTCCAGCGGGGAGCCGTAGGAGGTCTCGCTCCCGGACACGCCGTGCACGAGGCGGACGGCCTGCCCGTCGCGGACGTCGACCGCGGGGAGGAGTTCCAGCTTGTTGACGGGCATCAGAGGGTCTCGATCCAGTTGGTGAGGAGCTGGGCGCCGGCGTCGCCGGACTTCTCGGGGTGGAACTGGGTGGCCCACAGGGCCCGGTTCTCCACCGCCGCGACGAAGGGCTCGCCGTGCGTGGCCCAGGTGACCTTGGGGGCGCGGATCGCCGGGTTGGTGACCTCCAGCTCCCAGCTGCGGACCGCGTACGAGTGCACGAAGTAGAAGCGGGAGTCGGCGTCCAGGCCCTTGAAGGCCTGGCTGTCGGCCGGGGCGTCCACGGTGTTCCAGCCCATGTGGGGGACGACCGGGGCGCGCAGCGGCTCGACCGTGCCGGGCCACTCGTCGAGGCCCTCGGTCTCGACGCCGTGCTCGATGCCGCGCTCGAAGAGGATCTGCATGCCCACGCAGATGCCCATGACGGGGCGGCCGCCGGAGAGCCGGCGGCCGATGATCCAGTCGCCGCGGACGTCCTTGAGGCCCCGCATGCAGGCGTCGAAGGCTCCTACGCCGGGGACGAGGAGGCCGTCCGCGTCCATGGCCTTGTCGTAGTCGCGGGTGATCTCGACGTCCGCGCCGACGCGCGCGAGGGCGCGCTCGGCGGAGCGGACGTTGCCGAAGCCGTAGTCGAAGACGACGACCGTCTTGGTGGGGCGGGCTGCGCTCATTCCCAGATTCCTTGGATTCGCAGGACTCCGGCGGCGAGACACATCGCGGAGCCGATGGCGAGCAGGATGACGACCGATTTCGGCATCTGCTGCTTCTGGAAGGAGTAGACGCCGCCGGCCAGGAACAGGCCGACGACGATCAGGATGGTGTTGAGGCCGTTCACGACTAGAGGGCGCCCTTCGTGGAGGGCAGGATCCCGGCCGCGCGCGGGTCGAACTCGGCGGCGTAGCGCAGGGCCCGGGCGAGGGCCTTGAACTGGCACTCCACGATGTGGTGGGCGTTGCGGCCGTACGGGACGTGGATGTGCAGGGCGATCTGGGCCTGCGCCACGAAGGACTCGAAGATGTGCCGCGTCATCGTCGTGTCGTACGAGCCGATCATCGGCGCCATGTTCTCGGGCTCGGTGTGCACGAGGTACGGGCGGCCGGAGAGGTCGACGGTCACCTGGGCGAGGGACTCGTCCAGCGGGACGGTGCAGTTGCCGAAGCGGTAGATGCCCACCTTGTCGCCGAGGGCCTGCCGGAAGGCGGCGCCGAGCGCGAGGGCGGTGTCCTCGATGGTGTGGTGGGTGTCGATGTGCAGGTCGCCGTCGGTCTTGACCGTGAGGTCGAAGAGGCCGTGGCGGCCGAGCTGGTCGAGCATGTGGTCGTAGAAGCCGACGCCCGTCGAGACGTCGACCTTGCCGGTGCCGTCGAGGTTTATCTCGACGACGACCGAGGTCTCCTTCGTGGTGCGCTCGACCCGTCCGATGCGGCTCATGCCTGCTGCTCCTTCTTCAGTGCGCGAACCGCTTCCAGGAACGCGTCGTTCTCTGCCGGGGTGCCCGCGGTGACCCGCAGCCAGCCGGGTACGCCGTTGTCACGGACCAGGACGCCCTGGTCGAGGATCTTCTGCCAGGCGGTGTGCGCGTCCTCGAACTTCCCGAACTGGATGAAGTTCGCGTCGGACTCGGTGACCTCGTAGCCGATGGCCCGCAGCTCGGCGACGAGGCGGTCCCGCTCGGCCTTGAGCTGCTCCACGTAGCCGAGCAGGGTGTCGGTGTGCTCCAGGGCGGCCAGCGCGGTCGCCTGGGTGACGGCCGACAGGTGGTACGGCAGGCGCACCAGCTGGACGGCGTCGACCACGGCGGGGTGCGCGGCCAGGTAGCCCAGGCGCAGTCCGGCGGCGCCGAAGGCCTTGGACATGGTCCGGGAGACCACCAGGTTCGGGCGGCCCTCGATCAGCGGGAGGAGGGAGTCCCGGTGGCTGAATTCGACGTACGCCTCGTCGATGATGACCAGGGAGGGTTTGGCCGCCTGCGCGGCCTCGTAGAGGGCGAGGACCGTCTCCGCCTCGACCGCGGTGCCCGTGGGGTTGTTGGGCGAGGTGATGAAGACGACGTCGGGCGCGTGCGCGGCGATCGCCTGCTCCGCCGCCTCCACGTCCACGCGGAAGTCCTCCCGGCGCGGGCCGGAGATCCAGTCCGTGCCGGTGCCGCGCGAGATCAGCGCGTGCATGGAGTACGAGGGCTCGAAGCCGATCGCGGTCCGGCCGGGCCCGCCGAAGGTCTGGAGCAGCTGCTGGATGATCTCGTTGGAGCCGTTGGCGGCCCAGACGTTCTCCGTCGCCACCGGGTGCTTGCCGGTCCGGGTGAGGTAGGCGGCCAGCTCGGTCCGCAGCTCGACCGCGTCCCGGTCGGGGTAGCGGTTGAGGGTGCGGGCGGCGTCGGCGACGCGCTCGGCGATGCGGCGCACCAGCTCCTCGGGGAGCTCGTACGGGTTCTCGTTGGTGTTCAGCTGGACGGGCACGTCGAGCTGCGGGGCGCCGTACGGGGTCTTGCCCCGGAGTTCCTCGCGGATGGGGAGGTCGTCGATGCCGGTCATGACCGCGGGACCTTCCATCCGAAGCGCGCCTTCAGGGCGGCGCCGTGCGCGGGCAGGTCCTCGGCCTCGGCCAGGGTGACCACGTGGTGGGTGACCTCGGCGAGGGCGTCGCGCGTGTAGTCGACGATGTGGATGCCGCGCAGGAACGACTGGACGGACAGGCCGGAGGAGTGGCAGGCGCAGCCGCCGGTGGGCAGCACGTGGTTCGACCCGGCGCAGTAGTCGCCGAGCGAGACGGGGGCCCACGGGCCGACGAAGATCGCGCCGGCGTTGCGCACCCGGGCGGCCCAGGCGGCGGCGTCGGCCGTCTGGATCTCCAGGTGCTCGGCGCCGTACGCGTCGACGACCTTGAGCCCGGCCTCCAGGCTGTCGACCAGCACGATCGCGGACTGCTTGCCCGCGAGCGCCGGCTTGATCCGGTCCTCGACGTGCTTGGTGGCCGCGACCTGCGGCTCCAGCTCGCGCTCGACGGCGTCCGCGAGCTCCGCGGAGTCCGTGACGAGGACGGCGGCGGCCAGCGGGTCGTGCTCGGCCTGGCTGATCAGGTCGGCGGCGACGTGCACCGGATCGGCCGTGGCGTCCGCGAGGACCGCGATCTCGGTGGGGCCGGCCTCGGTGTCGATGCCGATCTTCCCGGTGAAGTAGCGCTTGGCGGCGGCGACCCAGATGTTGCCGGGGCCGGTCACCATGTTGGCGGGCGGGCACTCTTCGGTCCCGTACGCGAACATCGCCACGGCCTGGGCCCCACCCGCCGCGTACACCTCGTCGACCCCGAGCAGCGCGCACGCGGCGAGGATCGTCGGGTGCGGCAGGCCGCCGGCCGGGTCTCCTTCGAAAGCGGGCTTCTGCGGCGGGGACGCGAGCGCGATCGACTCGACGCCCGCCTCCTGCGCCGGGACGACGTTCATGACGACCGACGACGGGTACACGGAACGGCCGCCCGGGGCGTACAGCCCCACGCGCTCGACCGGAACCCACTTCTCGGTCACGGTGCCGCCGGGGACCACCTGGGTGGTGTGCTCGGTGCGGCGCTGCTCGCGGTGCACGATCCGGGCCCTGCGGATGGACTCCTCCAGGGCGGCGCGGACGGCCGGGTCCAGCTCTTCGAGGGCGGTCTTCAGCGCCTCGGCGGGCACCCTGACCTGCTCCAGCTCCACCCCGTCGAACTTCCGCGCGTACTCGATCAGCGCCGCGGTGCCACGATGATGGACGTCCTCGCAGATGGGCCGCACCTTCTCCAGGGCAGCTTCTACGTCGAACTCGGCACGGGGCAGCAGATCGCGCAGGGCGCCGCCCTCGGGGAGGGCGTCACCGCGCAGGTCGATACGAGAGATCACCTCCCAATTCTCTCAGACCGCCTCGCGCCACCGTCCGCCCGTATCACTGGCTGATACACGCCCCGGGTGTCACTGCCGCCCGTTAGCGTTCCCGTACACGCAGGTGGAGCGGAGGGGGGCCGCGATGACCGAGGCGCGCGCGGGCGAGGAACCGGCGGACCTCACGGACGCCGAGCGGCTGATGTGGCGCTCGTACCGGACCGGTGACGTCTGCGACCTCACCGCCCGGGAACGGGAGCGCGGCGGCGCGGCGGACCGCGACCGGAGCCCGGAGGCCGACGATCCGCATGGGCCGCGGGTCTGGGGGCCCGAGCGCGCCGTGCGCGCCCGCGTGGTCGCGCTGCTGCTGCTCCACGGCCCGCCGCCGGTGCCCGGCCGGGTGGCCTCGCTGAAGCTGCGAGGTGTGCGGATCAGCGGGAGGCTCGACCTGTCCGGCGGCACGGTCCTGCCGTACGTGGAGTTCCAGTCCTGCCGCTTCGACAGCGAGATCCAGCTGTCCGAGACCCGGTTCGCCACCCTGCGGATGGTGAACTGCGCGATACCCCGGCTGGACGCGGCCCGGCTGCACACCGAGGGCGACCTGCACCTGCCGCGCTGCCGGGTGGCGCGCGGGATCCGCCTCACCGACGCGCAGATCGGCACGGACCTGCTGGTCAGCCAGGCCCAGGTGCGGCAGGACGGCAAGGGCCGGGCGATCGCCGCCGACGGCCTGTCGGTCGCGCAGGACTTCCAGGGCGAGCTGCTGGAGACGTACGGGGAGATCAGCCTGCGCGGGGCGAGCGTCGGCGTGTCGATGAACCTGCGCGGGGCCCGGCTGCGCAACCCGGGCGGGCGGCGCGCGCTGAACGCCCCGCAGCTGACCGTCGGGCGGACCCTCTACCTGACCTCCATCGCGATGGACTACGTACCCGGTGGCTCGGGCTCCTCCACTCCTCCGTACGGGATCACCCAGACCCCGGTGCCCGGGCAGCGGACCCAGCGCTTCGAGTGCCGGGGCGGGCTGCGCCTGGACGACGGCCGGTTCGGCGACGCCGTCGACTTCTACGGGGCCCGGTTCACCCTGGCGCAGGAGCAGGAGGTGTCGCTGCGCCGGATCCAGACACCGGAGCTGCGGTTCGTGGGCGAGCGGCCCGAGCGGGGCCGGGTGGTGCTGTCCGGGGCGAAGGTCGTCAAGCTCGTGGACACCTCCACGAGCTGGCCGGGCCCGGGCGGGGTCTCGATCGAGGGATTCGCCTACGAGAACCTCGCGCCCCGGGGACACTTCCCGCTGGCGCGCCGGGTGGCGTGGGTGGAGGCGGCCACGCCCGAGTACTCCCCGGAGCCGTACGAGCGGCTCGCGGCGGTGCTGCGGGCCAGTGGCGAGGACGCGGACGCCCGCGAGGTGCTGCTCGCCAAGCAGCGCCGTCGGCGGGCGACGCTGCCCCCGGCGGCGAGGGCGTGGGGCCACCTCCAGGACTGGACGGTGGTCTACGGCTACCGCCCGGGGCGGGCCGCGCTGTGGATGGCGGTGCTGTGGGCGGCGGGGTCCCTGCTGTTCTCCCAGTACGACCCGCCGCCGATCAAGGCGGACGAGCACCCGCGGTGGAGCGCGGCGCTGTTCGCGCTGGACCTGCTGCTGCCGGTGATCGATCTGGGGCAGGAGGGCCAGTGGCGGCTGGAGGGCGGCTGGCAGTGGGGCGCGGCGGCCCTCGTCCTGCTGGGGTGGATCCTGGCCACGACGGTGGCGGCGGGAGCCTCACGGCTGCTGAGGCGGGGGTGACGGGGTCCGGGTCCTGGCCATTACCCTGTGCCTCGTGACCACCGTTCGCCTGCCCCTCTTCCCGCTGAACCAGGTGCTGTTCCCGGGCCTCGTGCTACCGCTGAACATCTTCGAGGAGCGTTATCGCGCCATGATGCGCGAGCTGCTGAAGGCGGGCGAGGACGAGCCGCGGCGTTTCGCGGTCGTCGCCATCCGCGACGGCCGGGAGGTCGCGCCGACCGCGCCCGGCCTGCCCGACCCGACGGCGCTGCCCGAACGCGGGCCGGCGGCGGGCTTCGGCGCGGACCCGATCCAGGCCTTCCACCGGGTGGGCTGCGTCGCGGACGCGGCGGCGATCCGCGAGCGCGAGGACGGCAGCTTCGAGGTGATGTCGACGGGGACGACGCGGGTCCGCCTGCTCTCCGTCGACGCGTCGGGCCCGTTCCTGGTGGCCGAGCTGGAGGAGCTGCCCGAGGACGCGGGCGAGGGCGCGGGCGCGCTCGCCGAGGGGGTGCTGCGGGCGTTCCGCACCTACCAGAAGCGGCTGGCGGGGGCCCGTGAGCGGTCCCTGGCGGGCACCGAGCTCCCCGACGAGCCTTCGGTCGTGTCGTACCTGGTGGCGGCGGCGGCCGTGCTGGACATCCCGGCGAAGCAGCGGCTGCTCCAGGCCCCGGACACGGCGACCCGGCTGGCGGAGGAGCTGAAGCTGCTGCGCGCGGAGACGGCGGTGATCCGCCACCTGCCGTCCCTGCCGGCGGTTGACCTGACGCGCACACCGACGAGCCCGAACTGATGGCGAAGAAGAAGCAGCCGGCGGGCACCCCGGCGATCGTGGCGCTGACCGCAGCCGCGGCGGAGTTCACGGTCCACGCGTACGAGCACGACCCGGCGCACCCCTCGTACGGCGAGGAGGCGGCGCAGGCGATGGGCGTCTCCCCCGACCGGGTGTTCAAGACCCTGATCGCGGAGGTGGACGGGGCGCTGGTGGTGGCGGTGGTCCCGGTGTCGGGCAGCCTCGACCTGAAGGCGCTGGCGGCCGCGGTCTCCGGGAAGCGGGCGGCGATGGCCGATCCGGCGCTGGCGGAGCGCACCACGGGTTACGTCCGTGGCGGGATCTCCCCGCTGGGGCAGCGCAAGCGGCTGCGTACGGTCCTGGACGCGTCGGCGGCCGCCCACCCGACCATCTGCGTCTCGGCCGGCCGCCGGGGCCTGGAGGTCGAACTCCCCCCGGCCACCCTGGCGGCCCTCACCTCGGCCACGACGTCCCCCATAGCCCGCCCCTAGCCTGGCCGGCTCCCAAGCGTCCGAGGCGCAGCCCCGGATGATTCAGCCTCGCCGGCGTTTGAGGCGCGGGTCCGGGCAGGGCCCGGCGAACGGTGGAAGGGCGGGGAGGGGACAGCCCCGCGCAGCGGCGGGTCCCGGGCGGGAGCACCCCGACGGCACCCTCGCGGGGTCAGTCCTGCGGAGGCCGCGGCAGGAGGCCGTCCGGGGTGGTGTAGGCCCCGGCCCAGGGCTCGGCATCGGCGGCCGGCGGGTCCTTCGGACCCCAGACGGCCGTGAGCCCCAGGTGCACCAGGATCGCCACCATCGGCCACCCCAGCAGCACCCCGTACGCCAGCAACTGCATCGGCGCGTCGAAGGGCACCCCCTTGCCCGCCTTCCCGGCCGCCACCACCAGGTCGGACGTCGGGCCGAGCCACAGCCCCACCCGCCACCCCACCAGCGCGGCGAACACGGAGCCCACCCCGAGCCCGATCACCAGCGGCACGCCCCCGCGGCGCCGCCACAGGAACACGGCCACCGCGCTCAGCGCGCCCAGTCCGGCCGAGAGCATCAGGAACGTCCCGTCGGACCCGATCCGCCCCTCGCTCTCGGTGTTCCGCAGGAAAACGGCCTCCCCGTTGGAGACGTACTGCACCCGCGGCGCGAGCCACACCCACAGCGCCCCGAGGAGCACCCCGGCGACACCCACCAGCAGGGCCACGGCGGCCCCGTCGCGGATGTCCGCGGGAGTGATCGCGTTCTCGGCGGAGGCGGAGCCAGCGGCGGAGTCAGAGCCGGAGTCGGCGGCGGAGCCGCCCGGCTTCTCGGGCGGCAACGCCTCCGACGGCGGGTCGGACGGAGAAGGAGACGGCGGGGTCACGGCTTCGGTCACTCCCACATCGTGCCAGGTGTTCGGGGCGGCGGGTCTGCCGGCATCCGCGTCAGCCGACCGCCGCCCGCCGGTAGGCCCACGTGGCGACGGCCAGGGACAGTACGCCCACGGCCCCGCAGACCCCGAGGTCGAAGGCGACCGTCGCCCAGTCCGGATGCGGCGCGAAGGTCCGCGCGAACGCCTCCACCCCGTACGTGGACGGCAGCAGGTCCCGCGCCCATACGATCACGCCCGGCATCCGCTCCGGCGGCAGCACGCCCAGCAGCAGCGCCGCCGACATGCCCAACTGCCCGGCCAGCGTGGCCAGCTCCTGCCGCGGCGCCAGCAGGCCCAGCGCCGCGCCCAGCCCGGCCAGCGCGGCCCCCGCCAGCGGCACCACCGCGGCCAGGATCCACAGGCCGCCCATCGGCAGCCCGAACAGCAGGCACCCGAAGACGGCCGTCACCAGCGTCCCCGGCAGGGTGAAGGAGGCGTACGCGGCGGCCGCGCCCAGCACCACCGACGCGGGCGGCACCGGCAGGGTCGCGTAGTGGTCGAGCCCGCCGCTCGCCCGCAGCTGCCCGAAGTACTGGGCGAGCAGGTTCAGCGCGACGAACGCGACGACCAGGACCGACGATCCGGCGACGACGGCCCGCGCCTCCGAGCCCCCGTCCACGACGCCCCGCATCAGGATCATGATCCCGACGGACTGGAAGGTCGCCACGAACAGCAGCGGGATCCGCGCGACCCGCGCCCGGGACAGCTGTGCCCGGTACACGGCCGCCAGCGCGGGGAAGAAGCGCGCCCGCGGGGCGAGCTCGGCAACGGCAACGGCACCGGCGCTCACGCCTTGACCAGCCCCTTCATCCGGCCGCCCAGTGCGAGGTACACGTCCTCCAGGCTGGGCGTGGCCAACGTGAAATCGTCGAGCGCGGCGAACGCCGGGCCCCCCGTGACGGCCGCCACGGCCGCCCTCGCCTCGTCCGGCGGCAGCCGCAGCACCCACCGGCGCCCCGACGCGACGGCCAGCGGGGCCAGCGCCGCGACCTCGGGCACCTCCCGGGGCGCGCCGGTCCGCCACACCAGTTCCAGCCGGACCTCGCCGGAGACCTTGGCCTTGAGCCCGGCCGGGGTGTCGCAGGCGATGACCTTGCCCTGGTCGACGACGGCGACCCGGTCGAGGACGGTCTCGGCCTCGATGACGTTGTGGGTGACCAGCAGGACCGTGGCCCCGTGCCGCTCGCGCCGCCGGTCCACCGCCGACCAGACGGCGCGCCGTGCCACGGGGTCCATGCCGGTGGTGGGTTCGTCGAGGACGAGGACGGGCCGTTCGCCCACCAGCGCGGCGGCGAAGCAGGCCAGCCGCCGCTGCCCGCCGGAGAGTTTCTTCAGGGGCCGCCCGGCGATCTCGGTCAGTCCGAGTTCCTCCAGTACGGCGTCCCGCGCGGCCCGCGCCTGCCGGGCGCCGAGCCCGCGCAGCCGTCCCGTGGTCTCGGCGGCCAGCGCCACCGTGAGCTCGTCCAGGGCTGTGGACTCCTGCCCCAGGTACGCGAGCAGCCGGGACGCCCGCTCGGGGTGGCGTACGAGGTCGTGGCCGAGCAGGGTCACGGAGCCGGTGTCGGGCCGCAGCAGCCCGGTGAGCTGGCGGACCAGGGTGGACTTGCCGGCGCCGTTCGGGCCGAGCAGGCCGAAGATCTCGCCGCGCCGGACGTCCAGGGAGATCCCGTCGGTGGCGCGGGTCTCGGGCATGGCCGGAGCCCCCCGCCGGCCCCGTACGGCGGGGTAGGTCTTGACCAGGTCACGTACCGCGCAGACCACGTCCGAGGCCGCTTCCGCGGCCGCTGCCGTGTGCTGATCCGCTGGTGCTGTGCCCGTACTCACGAGGGAGCAGCCTACGCGTCTTCCACCCTCACCCGGCCGCCGGGGTCTCCCGGCACTCCGGGTACGGGGGCCGGTGCACCACCCACGTGCTCGGCCGCGGCACGGACGTCGATCTCCCGCCAGAACCCGGCGCGGATGGCGTAGCGGTCGTGTTCGTCGATCTGGTCGTCCTTGTGCGCGAGCAGCCCGAAGCGGGCGGCGTAGCGCAGCAGCTCCCCGTCGATGCGGTGCGGGATCCGCGGGTACATCGTGGCCAGTTTCTGCAGGTGGACGGTCTCCGGGAGGCGTTCCATCCAGCGCCTGGCGAACACCTGCCCGACCTCGAACGGGTCACCGCCGACGGTGGTGATGTCCTCCTCGCGGTCGGCCCAGCGCTGCTCGGCGCTGGTGAGCTGGGCGAGGGTGGGCAGGGAGGCGGTCTCGGCGGGCTCTCCCAGCGGCCCGGCCCGGTCGATCCAGCCCTTGTCGGAGGACCACCGCAGGGCGCTGCTGCCGGCCGGGGCGTGGGAGGGCTGCGCGGGGGTGAGCGGCTGCCCGGGCGCGCGCAGGGTGGCGAGGTCCTTGGGGGTGGGTACGGGCTTGGCCCCCTCGTTCGCGGGCGCCGGTACGGGGGTCCCGTGCTCGGTGGTGTCCGGCGCGGCCTGGGCGGAGGAGCCGTTGCGGGCGGCCTCGGCCAGCGCGGCCTCGGGGAGCGGGGCGGAGAGGATGGCGGCGATCTCGGGACGGGGCGCTGGCGGCGGCGGGCAGAGCCCGGCGAGGTCCTTGGCGCGGACGGCCCGGGTGATCCAGGCACGGTCCAGGACCCGGCGTTCGTCGGCTTCGGCGACGAGGTCCTCGGACTGGTTGTAGTCCCCGTCGGCGGCCTGGACGGCCCAGAGGTGGACGGCGACCCCGTGTTCCTTGGCGGACATCAGCCCGGGGAGCAGGTCCCCGTCGCCGGTGACGAGCACGACGTCGGAGCAGGCGCGGTTGCGGGCCAGTTCGGTGAGCTCGGCGTGCATCGCGGCGTCCACGCCCTTCTGCGCCCAGCGGCCGTCGCTGCGGGTCAGGGCGCCGAGCCGGACGGTGACGCGGGGCATGACGCGCAGCCGCCGGTGTTCGGGCTGCGGTACCCGGTCGGGGGCGCCGTCGAACCAGTAGATCCGCAGCAGCGGCTGCTCGGTGTCGGCCTCGGCCCGCTCGCGCAGGCCCTGGATGAGGGCGGCATGGTCGACTGTGATGCGGGAGCGTGAGGGCTCCCCCGCGAGAAGGCTTGCGGCGGCGCCCAGCAGATAGCCGGCGTCCACCAGGACGACGCAGCGGTCCACGCGTTCCACCCTCTTCCGTGGGGGTCCTCTGGTTTTCCCCGAGTCTGCCCGACCGCAAGGGTGTTGACGGCCGGAACTCGATCATCGGCGTGGCGGATCTCACGACGGGGCCGGGAAGAGTCCCTCGGCTACGCGCAGTAATGATCCAAAATGCGCGTTTTGTGGTGCTGTGTGAGTGTGAAGGCGGTCCTGGCACCTAGACCCTCACGGAGGCTCCACCATGGCCAAGAACAAGAACCGCCAGCAGCCCGCGAAGCAGCAGCCGCGCTCCGCGCAGGAGCCGGCCAAGGGTTCGACGGAAACCGAGTCGATGTCCTCGTCGACGTCGCCGAGTCCCATGGACATGGCCCACAAGCGCAAGGAAAAGAAGTTCGGCCACAACTGACCTTCCCCCGCACGAGCACGGAAGGGCGCACCCGGCTGCCGGGTGCGCCCTTCCGTGGGTGCGACGACATGTGCGAAGGCCGTGCGACGGCTGCCGTCGTGGCCGCTATCCGGCCAGGCAGGACGGTCCGAGGAGCACCTTGAGGTCACCGAACAGCGCCGGGTCGGGCTGCACCCGGTGCCGGTCGAGCCGCAGCACGGTCGTGGTCCGGGGCCCCTGGAGCTTGATCCGCACCTCGGTGTTGCCCTTGTGGTGGCGCAGGATCTCCCCCAGTCGGGTCACCATCGGCGGAGTGACCTTGACGGTCGGGATGGTGAGCACCACGGGGGCGTTCGTTCCGGCCGACGAGAGGTCGGGGACCATCATCTCCATGGCGACCAGGCGGGGCACGTCCTCGCGCTTGTCGAGGCGGCCCTTGACGAACACGACGGTGTCCTCGACGAGCTGGGTGGAGACGAGCTGGTAGGTCGCCGGGAAGAACATGCACTCGATGGAGCCGGCCAGGTCCTCGACGGTGGCGATGGCCCAGGCGTTGCCCTGCTTGGTCATCTTGCGCTGGAGGCCGGAGATGATGCCGCCGATGGTGACGACCGCGCCGTCGGAGTGCTCGCCGCCGGTGAGCTGGGAGATACCGGCGTCCGTCTTGTCGGACAGTACGTGCTCCAGGCCGAACAGCGGGTGGTCCGAGACGTACAGGCCGAGCATCTCGCGCTCCTGGGCGAGCAGGTAGGACTTCTCCCACTCCACGTCGGAGAACTCGACGTCGAGCCCGAAGCCCGGCTCGTCGCCGCCGGCCTCGTCGCCCATCGCGCCGAAGAGGTCGAACTGTCCCTCGGCCTCCTTGCGCTTGACCGCGACCACGTTGTCGATCATCGGTTCGTGGTGGGCGACCAGGCCCTTGCGGGTGTGGCCCATCTCGTCGAAGGCGCCGGCCTTGATCAGCGACTCGACGGTCCGCTTGTTGCAGACCACGGCCTCGACCTTGTCGAGGAAGTCGGGGAAGGACGAGTACTTCCCCTTGGCCTTCCTCGTCTTGATGATCGAGTCGACGACGTTGTTGCCGACGTTGCGGACGGCGGTGAGGCCGAAGAGGATCACGTCGTCGCCCTGGGCGGCGAAGTTCGGCTCGGACTCGTTCACGTTCGGCGGGAGCACCTTGATGCCCATGCGGCGGCACTCGTTCAGGTAGATCGCGGACTTGTCCTTGTCGTCCTTGACCGAGGTCAGGAGCCCCGCCATGTACTCGGCCGGGAAGTTCGCCTTGAGGTAGGCGGTCCAGTAGGAGACCAGGCCGTACGCCGCCGAGTGGGCCTTGTTGAAGGCGTAGCCGGCGAAGGGCACCAGGACGTCCCACAGGGCCTGGATGGCCTTGTCGTTATAGCCGTTCTTCCGGGCGCCCTCCTGGAAGATGGTGAAGTTCTTCGCCAGCTCCTCGGGCTTCTTCTTGCCCATCACGCGGCGCAGGATGTCGGCCTCGCCGAGCGAGTACCCGGCGATGATCTGGGCGGCCTTCTGCACCTGCTCCTGGTACACGATCAGGCCGTAGGTGACCGCGAGCACCTCTTCGAGGGGCTTCTCCAGATCCGGGTGGATCGGGGTGATCTCCTGCTGCTTGTTCTTGCGCAGGGCGTAGTTCGTGTGCGAGTTCATGCCCATCGGGCCCGGCCGGTACAGGGCCGAGACGGCGGAGATGTCCTCGAAGTTGTCGGGCTTCATCAGGCGCAGCAGGGAGCGCATGGGCCCGCCGTCGAACTGGAAGACGCCGAGGGTGTCGCCGCGGCCGAGCAGTTCGAAGGTCTTGGGGTCGTCGAGCGGGAGGCCGAGGAGATCGATGTCGATCCCCTTGTTCGCCTTCACCATCTTGACGGCGTCGTCCATGATCGTGAGGTTGCGCAGGCCGAGGAAGTCCATCTTCAGCAGGCCGAGCGACTCGCAGCTCGGGTAGTCCCACTGGGTGATGGTCACCTGGTCCGTGTGCCGTACCCAGACGGGCACGTGGTCGGTGATCGTCTCGCTGGACATGATCACGCCGGCGGCGTGCACGCCCATCTGGCGGACCAGACCCTCGACGCCGCGCGCGGTGTCGATGACCTTCTTGACGTCCGGCTCGTTCTCGTACATCCCGCGGATCTCGCCGGCCTCGCCGTAGCGGGGGTGCTGCGGGTCGAGGATGCCGGAGAGGGGGATGCCCTTGCCGAGGACGTCGGCGGGCATGGCCTTGGTGAGCCGGTCGCCCATGGCGTACGGGTAGCCCAGGACGCGCGCGGAGTCCTTGATCGCGTTCTTGGCCTTGATCGTGCCGTAGGTCCCGATCATGGCGACCTTGTCCTGGCCGTACTTCTCGGTCACGTACCGGATCACCTCGACGCGCCTGCGCTCGTCGAAGTCGATGTCGACGTCGGGCATGGAGACGCGCTCGGGGTTCAGGAAGCGCTCGAAGATCAGACCGTGGGTGAGCGGGTCGAGGTCGGTGATGCCCATGGCGTACGCGACGATCGAACCGGCCGCGGAGCCTCGGCCCGGGCCCACCGCGATGCCCTGGTTCTTGGCCCACATGATGAAGTCGGCGACCACGAGGAAGTAGCCCGGGAAGCCCATCGAGATGATCGTGTCCATCTCGTACTCGGCCTGCTTCAGCCGGTCGTCCGGGATGCCTCCGGGGTAGCGGCGGTGCATGCCGCGCATGGTCTCCTCGCGGAACCAGCTGACCTCGGTGTGGCCCTCCGGGATGTCGAACTTCGGCATCAGGTTCCGGAACTTGAACATGCCCTCGGTGTCGATCTGGTCCGCGACCAGCTTCGTGTTGGCGCAGCCCTCCTGCCAGGCGTCCGAGGAGTCGATGGCGTACATCTCGTCCGTGGACTTCAGGTAGTAGCCGGTGCCGTCGAAGCGGAAGCGGTCCGGGTCCGAGAGGTTCTTGCCGGTCTGGATGCAGAGCAGGGCGTCGTGGGCGGTGGCCTCGCTCGCGTACGTGTAGTGCGAGTCGTTCGTGACCAGCGGCGGGATGCCGAGCTTCTTGCCGATCTCCAGCAGCCCGTCGCGGACCCGGCGCTCGATCTCGATGCCGTGGTCCATCAGCTCCAGGAAGTACCGGTCCTTGCCGAAGATGTCCTGGTACTCGGAGGCCGATTTCAGGGCCTCGTCGAACTGGCCGAGGCGCAGCCTGGTCTGGAGCTCGCCGGAGGGGCAGCCGGTGGAGGCGATGAGCCCCTCGGACCACTGGCTGATGGTCTCCTTGTCCATGCGGGGCCACTTCGTGAGCCAGCCCTCGGCGTACGCGTCGGAGGACAGCCGGAAGAGGTTGTGCAGGCCGGTGGAGTTCGCCGCCCAGATCGTCTTGTGGGTGTAACCGCCGGAACCGGAGACGTCGTCCCGCTTCTGGTGGGGCTGGCCCCACTGGATGCGCCGCTTGTTGCGCCGGGACTCGGGGGCGACGTACGCCTCGATGCCGATGATCGGCGTGACGCCCGACTTCTGCGCGGTGTGGAAGAAGTCGTACGCGCCGTGCAGGTTGCCGTGGTCGGACATGGCGATGTGCGTCATGCCCATCTCGTTGCACGCGTTGAACATGTCCTTCAGCCGCGCGGCACCGTCCAGCAGCGAGTACTGGGTGTGGACGTGCAGGTGCGTGAACGGCGTCTTGGTCACGGTGGGAGTCCTCCGGCGGGGAGAGAGGGGGGGCAGCCCCGAAGTCTACGTCGGGCGAGTGACAGGAACCGGGCACCGACGGGTACGGTCATCCGTTGCAGACCCAAGGACACCTGTCCGGAATCCGGTCAGCAGAAGATCCAGACAAGCGCCACCAGGAGGCACCCGCCATGGCGGTTCCCGAGACGTCGAACGAACAGCGCGCCGAGCAGATACTCGATGTGTTCAACACCGCTTTCGGTGAGCTGTTCGCCGCCGACCCCGCTGCCTTCCAGGTCAAATTCCGCAAGATGGCGGCCTCCGCGTTCGCGTTCTACCGCGGTACGGCCTGTCTGTTCTACGCCGACCTGGAGCACGACCGGCACGGCGGCCCGTACCTGGACGAGCGGACCGGCCGGGTCTGGATCCACGGCGATCTGCACGCCGAGAACTTCGGCACGTACATGGACTCCAACGGCCGGCTGATCTTCAACGTCAACGACTTCGACGAGGCCTACGTCGGCCCGTTCACCTGGGACCTGAAGCGCTTCGCCGCCTCCGTCGCCCTGATCGGCTACACCAAGGCCCTCAGCGACGAGCAGATCAGCGAGCTCGTGCGGATCTACGCGGCCGCCTACCGGGAGCGGATCCACGCCCTGGCCACCGGCGCGGGGGACCGCTACGAGGACGCGGTGCCCTCCTTCACCCTGGACACCGCCGAGGGCCCGCTGCTGGGGGCGCTGCGCTCGGCCCGCTCCCGCACCCGCTTCGCCCTGCTCGACTCGATGACGGAGATACGGGACTACGAGCGCCGCTTCGCCTCGGGCGGCGGCGCCATCGAGCTGGACGCGGCGACCCGGTACAAGGTGCTGGCCGCCTTCGACGGGTACCTGGAGACCCTGCCGGAGGAGTCGCTGGTCCGCCCCGACTCGTACCGGGTCAAGGACGTGGTGGGCCGCCGGGGCATCGGGATCGGCTCGGCCGGCCTGCCCTCGTACAACATCCTGCTGGAGGGGCACAGCGACGCCCTGGAGAACGACGTCGTGATCTACCTCAAGCAGGCGCAGACCCCGGCGGTGTCCCGGCACATCACCGACCGGGCGGTCCGGGAGTACTTCCAGCACGAGGGACACCGCACGGTGATCTCCCAGCGGGCCCTGCAGGCGCACGCGGACCCGTGGCTGGGCTGGACGGAGCTGGACGGCTCCGGGCAGCTGGTGGCCGAGGTCTCCCCGTACGCGGTGGACCTGGACTGGTCGGACCTGGACGACCCGGAGGAGATAGCGACCGTGGTCGCGGACCTGGGCCGGGCGACGGCGACCATGCACGGCGCGGCCGACGCGGCGGAGAGCGGGCAGACGCTGGTCCCGTTCTCCACCGAGCGGGCCATCGACGCGGCGATCGCGGCCGACGAGGCGGGCTTCGCGGAGCTGCTGGTGGACTTCGCCCACGCCTACGGGGCCCGGGCGCGCGCCGACCACCAGATCTTCGTGGACCTGTTCCGCAACGGCCGGATCATGAACGAGCGCGCCCTGGCGTGATTCCGTGGCCCTCCGGGGCCCAGGGCCGGGTTTCACAGGGAGTCATGGCACACTCGCGGCGATGGACATATCAGCTGTAGGGCTTCGGGGGCTGCGGGCCGCGCTGTTCGGCGCGCTCGTCGTGCTGCTCTCGGCCGGCTCCCACGTGCTGATGTCCCAGGCACCGCTGCCGCCCGCCATGGTGGGCGGGGCCTTCGCCGGGGTGTTCCTGATCGCCTACGCGCTGGCCGGCCGGGAGCGGGGCTTCGGCCCGATCGCCGGGCTGCTGGTGCCGCTGGAGCTGGCGGCCGACACCGTCTTCACCGCCGGGCAGCACGTCTGCTACGGCCCCGCGGGCGGCCCGGTCTCCGGCCCGCTGCGCGCCCTGGGCCTGGCGGAGCTGTGCGGCGGTACCCCGGTGGGCGGCCCGCTGACGGCCCCGGCGGGCGGTCCGGCGGCCGCGCTGGCGGTCGCGCCCGGGCCGTGGACCCCCTGGCTGCTGCTGGGGGCGCACGTCTCGGTCGGGCTGCTCGCGGCGCTGTGGCTGCGGCACGGGGAGCGGGCCCTGGGCCGGCTGGTGCGCGCGGTGGCCGCCTTCGCGTTCCGGCCGCTGCTGCTGGTGGCGGCCTCGGTGACGGCGGCCGCGGGCCCGGCGCGGCGGATGCCGTCGCCGGTCCGCCCGGGCGCGGGGGCCCGTACCCGATTCCCCGCACACTCCGTGGGACGGCGGGGACCTCCCGTACGCGCGGCGCTCGCGAGCGCCTGAGACGCGTACGTACGGCAGTCCCCCTCTTTCACACGTCACGGAGATCACCATGAGTTCACGCAACAGCCAGGCGAACAAGGCGGCGGCCCGCGACAAGCTGCGCGCGGAGCGCGAGCGGCAGGCCAAGAAGGACCGGGTGCGCCGCCAGGTCATCGTGGCCGGCGCGGGTGTCCTGCTCCTGGCCGTGGTCGGCGGCGTCGCCTACCTGGTCAAGCAGGCCAACGAGCCCACGTACTGGGAGAAGGCCGCCAAGGCCGAGCTGGTCAAGCCGAAGAACACCACGGGCGACGACGGCACCACCGTCGTGCTCGGCAAGGCCGACGCGAAGAAGACCCTGGAGCTGTACGAGGACTCGCGCTGCCCGGCGTGCGCGGCGTTCGAGCAGGCGGTGGGCGAGCAGGTCAAGAAGGACGTCGACGCGGGCAAGTACAAGCTCCGGTACATAGGCGCGACCTTCATCGACAACGCCGCCAAGGGCGAGGGCTCGAAGAACGCGCTGAGCGCGCTCGGCGCGGCGCTGAACGTCAGCCCGGAGGCCTTCCTCGACTACAAGGCGGCCCTGTACTCCAAGGAGCTGCACCCCGAGGAGACCGTCGACACCTTCGCCAAGGACGACTACCTCATCAAGGTCGCGGACACCGTCCCGGCGCTGAAGGGGAACGCCGAGTTCAAGAAGGCCGTCGAGGACGGCACGTACGACCGGTGGGCGATGGAGATGTCGAAGTCCTTCGACAAGTCCGGGGTGACGGGTACTCCGACGCTGAAGATGGACGGCAAGAAGATCGACACCCCCTCCACCCCCGACGCCTTCACGACGGCGATCGACGCGGCCCTGAAGGGCTGACCGGCGCCGGACGCTGACGGCCCGCCAGGGACCGTCTTCCGGCCACCGCTTCACGGGCGGGCGAACTCCCAGAGTTCGTCCGCCCGTTGCCTTCCCAGGGATGTACCGGCGGTTATACCCGGCAGTAATATCATCGCCCGTGACCAGTCATCTCTCCCCCGTTCCGGCCAACCCGGCGGCTCCGCGCCGCCGTACGGTCGTCCTGGCCGCCGCGGCCACGGCCGCGCTGGCCCCGCTCGCCGGACTCGGCGCCTCGGCCGCCCACGCGGCGGCCGCCGCCCCCGCCCCCGCCTTCCTGCACGGTGTCGCCTCCGGCGACCCGCTGCCCGACGGGATCCTGCTGTGGACCCGCGTCACCCCGGTTCCCGAGGCGGCGCCGGGCTCCGGCCTCGGCCCGGCCACCGAGGTGGCCTGGGAGGTCTCCGAGGACAAGGCCTTCTCCCGGGTCGTCGCGCGCGGCTCGGTGACCGCGACCGCCGCCGCCGACCACACGGTCAAGGCGGACGTGCGCGGCCTGCGCCCGCAGACCCCGTACTGGTACCGCTTCACCGCGGGGGACACCGTCTCCCCTGCCGGGCGCACCCTGACCGCCCCGGCCCACGACGTGAGCACCGCCGGGGTCCGGTTCGGCGTGGTCTCCTGCGCCAACTGGGAGTCCGGCTACTTCTCGGCGTACCGCCACCTGGCCGCCCGCAGCGACCTGACCGCCGTCCTGCACCTGGGCGACTACATCTACGAGTACCAGAGCGGGGGTTACCCGGAGGCGAAGTACGTCGTACGCCAGCACGAGCCGAAGCACGAGATCGTCTCGCTGGCGGACTACCGCGTCCGGCACGGCAAGTACAAGACGGACGCCGACCTCCAGGCGCTGCACGCGGCCCACGCGATCATCGCCATCTGGGACGACCACGAGTTCGCCAACGACGCCTGGGCGGGCGGGGCGGAGAACCACACCCCCGGCGCCGAGGGCGAGTGGGCGGCCCGCGCGGCCGCCGCGAAGCAGGCGTACTTCGAGTGGATGCCGGTGCGGCCCTCCGTCGCCGGCACCGTCTACCGGCGGCTGCAGTTCGGCACCCTCGCCGACCTGCACCTGCTGGACCTGCGCAGCTTCCGCTCGCAGCAGGCCAAGGTGGGCAGCGGCTCGGTGGACGACCCGGAGCGCACCATCACCGGGCGCGCCCAGCTGGACTGGCTCAAGTCGGGCCTGGCGAGCTCGAACGCGGCCTGGAAGCTGGTCGGCACCTCGGTGATGATCTCGCCGGTGGCGTTCGGCTCGCTGCCCGCGCACCTGCTGAAGCCGCTCGCCAAGCTGCTCGGGCTGCCGGAGGGCGGCATCGCGATCAACGTGGACCAGTGGGACGGGTACACGGACGACCGCAAGGAGCTGCTGGGCCACCTGAAGGACCGGAACATCAAGAACACGGTGTTCCTGACGGGTGACATCCACATGGCGTGGGCCAACGACGTCCCGGTGAACATGGCGACCTACCCGGGCTCGGGCACGGCGGCGACCGAGTTCGTCGTCACCTCGGTGACCTCCGACAACCTCGACGAGATGCTGCACGTCCCGGCGGACACCGCCTCACTGGTGGCCGAAACGGCCATCAAGGCCGCGAACTGGCACGTGAAGTGGCTGGACATGGATGCCCACGGGTACGGCGTCCTGGACGTCACGGCCGAGCGTTCGCAGATGGACTACTACGTGGTCTCGGACAAGCGCCGCCAGGACGCGACGGCCGCGTGGGCGCGCTCGTACCGCACGCTCAGCGGCACGCAGAAGGTGGAGCGGGTGACTCAGCCGGTGCGCTGACATACCGTCAATTTCGCTGCGAGAAGGGGCGTTTGGTTCACACCAGACGCCCCTTCAGTCACTTCGGCAACAAATCTTTTACCTACGAGATCTTGCCAATCGGCTGACATGGACACGTAAGCTTCGCGCCAGCGTGAGGAGAACCTCACCCCCCACACCACGCTTCGCGAGGAGTCAACGTGCGCGCTTCCGCCCGCATATCCCCCCTGCTCCGCCGCCGCCTCATGGGTACGGCCGTCCTGGCCGGAACCCTGGCGTTCGCCCCGATCGCGGCCCCCACGACCGTGGCCGCGGCCAAGACCCCCGCCGAGGTCTGCAACGAACAGGCCGCCACGGCCTCCACCTCCGCCGCCGCGCGCGTCGCCCGCCCCCAGGGCACCACCGCCGCCGACCCCAACGAGGTGACGGACGCCCAGGTCAAGGCCATGGACGCCGACCTGAGCAAGAAGCTCGGCCAGATCGGCCCGCAGAGACTCATGCGCGCCGGCGAGAGCGCCGCCGCGACGAGCATCCCGGTGTACGTCCACGTCATCCACTCCGGCAGCACCGGCAAGCTGACGGCCACCGACATCAGCAAGCAGCTGACCGTCCTGAACGCCGCGTACGGCGGCCAGGGCAGCGGCAACGTTAACTCCGGCTTCCAGTTCACCCTGGCCGGCACGGACTACACGGACAACGCCGCCTGGTACAACCTCTCGGACGGCACCAAGGCCGAGAAGGACATGAAGACCGCCCTGCGCAAGGGCGGCAAGAACGCGCTGAACCTCTACACCGCCAACCTCGGCGGCGGGCTGCTCGGCTGGGCCACCTTCCCCAGCTCCTACGCCTCGCAGCCCAAGATGGACGGCGTGGTCGTGCTCAACACCTCGCTGCCGGGCGGCTCCGCCGCCAACTACAACCAGGGCGACACCGCCACCCACGAGGTCGGCCACTGGCTCGGCCTGTACCACACCTTCCAGGGCGGCTGCACGGGCAGCGGTGACTCCGTCGCCGACACCCCGGCCGAGAAGACCGCCGCGTTCGAGTGCCCGACCGGCCGCGACTCCTGCACCGCCCAGTCCGGGGTCGACCCGATCCACAACTTCATGGACTACACGTACGACTCCTGCATGTACCAGTTCACGGCCGGCCAGGTGTCCCGCATGAAGACCATGTGGAGCTCCTACCGCGCCTGACGCGCACGCACGAACGCACGAACGCATCAACGCACGAGGGCGCGGCCCGGCGAATCCGCCGGGCCGCGCCCCGTTTCCCGCTCCGGCTACAGGCTGTCCAGGAAGCCGAGCGCGACCTTCCAGGTCTGCTCGGCGGCCTCCGCGTCGTAGTCGTCGAGGTCCGGGTCGGTGAACAGGTGCCCGGCGCCCGGGTAGCTGTGGACCTCCACGTCCGCCCCGGCCCGCCGCATCCGCAGGTACCAGGCCGTCAGCCAGTCGTGCGGCTCGAACTGGTCGGGGTCCGCGATGTGCAGCTGCACCGGGAGCTCGTCCGCCGAGGCGTTCTCCTCCAGGTCCGACGTGCCGTGCAGGAGCAGCAGCCCGCGCGCCTTCTCGTCGTGCAGGGCCAGGTGCTGCGCGACGGACGCGCCGAAGGAGAAGCCCGCGTACACCAGGCCCCGGTCCGAGTAGGGGGCCGCGGCCAGCACCGCGCGCCTGAGCAGCTCGTCGCGGCCGATCTCGTCCCGGTGGGCCATGCCCTCCTCGACGGTCTCGAAAGTGCGCCCCTCGAAGAGGTCCGGTACCTGGACCTGGTGTCCGGCCGCGCGCAGCCGGTCGGCCGCCGCGTGCACCGCGGGCCGCAGCCCGTACGTCGAGTGGAAAAGCATGATGTTCATGGACCCCATCGTGCCAGTTTCCGGACT
The DNA here is from genome assembly GCF_003721495.1 of Streptomyces sp. ADI95-16. Classification (NCBI taxonomy): domain Bacteria; kingdom Bacillati; phylum Actinomycetota; class Actinomycetes; order Kitasatosporales; family Streptomycetaceae; genus Streptomyces; species Streptomyces sp. ADI95-16. The sequence goes on from NZ_CP033581.1 coordinate 2,589,896, forward strand.
CCCCTTCCGGTTACGTTCATACCCATGGAGATGGAGTCCGTCCTGCGCCCGCTGACCGTCATCGGCGGCTCGGTCGTCGTCACGCTGCTCGCGGCATGGCTGCTCGACCTGCTGTTGCGCCGCGCCGACGCCCGGCACAGCGAAACCCCGCTGTGGGGGCTGCTGCGCCGGTGCCGCCTGCCCTTCCAGGTCACCCTGTGCACGTTCCTGCTGAGAGGCTCGTACCGCCAGGCGCGGGTGCTGCCGGACCATCCGGTCGGCGTCGCCCGCGCCCTCACCCTCGTCCTGATCGCCGGAACGGCCTGGCTGCTGGTGCGGATCGCGGCGGCCGTCGTCGACTCCGCGTACGCGCGCTACGCCGCCGGCGCCCTCGATCCCGCCCGCGTCCGCCGGGTCCGCACCCAGGTCGCGCTGATCCAGCGGGCGGTGACGGCCGCCGTGGCCGTGGTGGCGGTGGCCGCGATGCTGCTGACGTTCCCCGCGATGCGGGCGGTCGGCGCCTCGATGCTGGCTTCCGCCGGCGTCCTCGGCATCGTGGCGGGCATCGCCGCCCAGTCCTCGCTGAGCAACCTGTTCGCCGGGCTCCAGATCGCCTTCGGCGACACCGTCCGGATCGGCGACACGGTGGTCGTGGACAAGGAGTGGGGCACCGTCGAGGAGATCACCCTGACCTTCCTGGTGGTGCGCACCTGGGACGAGCGCCGCATCACGATGCCCGTGTCGTACTTCACGAGCAAGCCGTACGAGAACTGGTCGCGCGGCGGCGCCGAGCTGACGGGCACGGTGTTCGTGCACCTGGACCACTCGGCGCCGGTCGCGCTGCTGCGGGAGTGGCTGGCGGACCTCCTGAAGGAGACCCCGGAGTGGGACGGCCGCGCCGCCGGCCTGGTCGTCACGGACACCACCCCGAACACCATGCAGATCCGGGCGATGGTCACCGCGAAGGACGCCGACGACCTCTGGACCCTGCGCTGCCTGGTCCGCGAGCGCATGATCGCCTGGCTGGTGGAACACCACCCGTACGCCCTCCCCCGCGTCGCCACCTCGGAAGCCACCCGCCCGCCCCGCGTGTGACGAGAATCACCCGCGACCGGGGTCAGCTGCGCAGGCTGCGCACGTCCAGGTGGCGCAGCACCCGGTCCACGATCTCCGGGTCCGCGCCGGGTTCGCTGCGCGCCGAGAGGACCTCGTGGCGGGCGGCCGACATCATCTCCCGCTGGATGCGCTGGATGTCCCGGATCCGCTCCACCCGCTTCGCGTACGCCTCGCGGCGCTCCTCGTCCACCATCTCGGGGCTGATCCTGGCCCCCACGTCGTACGCGCGCCGGTACAGGGTCTCGACCAGGTCCTCCGGAAGGTCCTCCACCCCCTCGATCTCCTTCAGCCGCCGCTTCGCGGCCTTGGCGGCGCGGATCGCCAGCTGCCGCTCGGTCTCCCGGTCCGCGTCCACGTCGGCCTCGACGCCGAGCCGCCCCACCAGCCAGGGCAGGGTCAGCCCCTGGCACACCAGGGTCACCATGATCACCGCGAAGGCGATGAACACCATCTGGTCACGGCCGGGGAAGGGGTCCCCGGCGTCGGTGCGCAGCGGGATGGCCAGCGCCAGCGCCACCGAGGCCACGCCGCGCATCCCGGCCCACCACATGACCACCGACTCCCGCCAGCTCAGCGGGATCTCCTCGTCGTAGTCGCGCCGGTCGTGCAGCTTCTTCGCCAGCCAGCCGGCGGGCAGCAGCCACACCAGCCGGACGCCGACCACCACCGCGACCACGATCGCGGCCCACCCGGCCATCTCCCACTCCCGGCCGCGCGCGACCCCGAAGACGTGGTGCAGCTCCAGCCCGATCAGGCCGAACGCGACCCCGGTGACCAGCATGTCGACGATCTCCCAGAAGGTGTGCCCGGCGAGGCGCCCGAGGACGTCGTCCGCGTCGTTGGCGTACTCGGCGAGGAACAGGGCCGTCGTCAGCACGGCCAGCACCCCCGACCCCTGGAGCTCCTCCGCCACCACGTAGGCCACGAACGGCACGAGCAGCGTCAGCCCGATCTGCAGGGTGGCTTCGCCGAGCCGCCCCATGAGCCGGTTCGTGGCCCAGCCGAGGGCGAGGCCGACGGCGACGGCGACCACGGCCGACAGCACGAACTCCACGAGGGCGCCGGGCCAGGAGAAACTCCCGCTGACGGCGGCGGCGATGGCCACGTGGTAGAGCACGATGGCCGTGACGTCGTTGAAGAGGCCCTCGCCCTCCAGGATCGACACCATCCGCCGCGGCAGCCCGAGCGATCCGGCGACGGCCGTGGCGGCGACGGGGTCGGGCGGCGCGACGAGCGCCCCGAGCGCGACGGCGGCGGCGACGGGCAGCCCGGGCACGACGGCGTTCGCGGCGAAGGCGACGGCGGCGGTGGTCACGAAGACCAGCGCGACGGCGAGGAGCAGGATCGGCCGGACGTTCGCCGCGAACTGGCGCCAGGAGGTGCGCTGCACCGAGGCGTACAGCAGCGGCGGCAGTACGAGCGGCAGGATGTACTCGGGCGGGATGTCGACGTTCGGCACCGCGGGGAGGAGCGCGAGCACCACCCCGCCGATGGTCATGAGCACCGGCGCGGGCAGCCGGAGCCGGTCCCCGAGCGGGACGGTGACGACCGCACCGAGCAGCAGTACGAAAAGCAGAGCGAGCTGATCCACTCCACCACCCTGCCGTACCACCGGCCGCGGGCACCAACGCCCCGCCGCTTCCAGGGGCTCCGCCCCGCGCCCCGGACCCCGCGCCGGCAGCGCCGGCGGGCCCGTCGATCAGCCGGCGAGGGCTACGGCAGGCGCCGCCGCATCGCGCGGTGCGGGATGCCCGCGTCCTGGAACTCCGGCCCGTAGGCCTCGTACCCGAGGCGCTCGTAGAAGCCCAGCGCATGCGTCTGCGCGCCGAGGTCGACCGCGGCCAGCCCCAGCCGCCCGGCCTCCGCCTCGATCGCCCGCACCAGCGCCACTCCGACGCCCAGCCCGCGCGCGGCCTTGGTCACGGCCAGCCGGCCCAGCGATCCGACCTCGGGGGACCCCGTCTTGGCCAGGGCCCCCGGCCCGTACAGCAGCCGGCCGGTGCCCAGCGGCGTCCCGTCCGGCCCCTCGGCCAGCACGTGCACCGCCACCGCGTCGTACGCGTCGTACTCGATCGACTCCGGCACCGACTGCTCGATCACGAACACCTCGGTCCGCACCGCGAAGCACGCCGCCCGGTCGGCCTCGCAGACCGCGACCCTGACGGTGAAGGCGGTCACTCGCTCTCCGCCCGGATCACATCCAGCGCGTGCTGAAGGTCGGCGGGGTAGGTGCTCTCGAACTCCACCCAGCTGCCGTCCGCGGGGTGCTCGAAGCCCAGCCGCACCGCGTGCAGCCACTGCCGGGTCAGCCCCAGCCGCTTCGCGACGGTCGGGTCGGCGCCGTAGGTGAGGTCACCGACGCACGGGTGCCGGTGCGCGGACATGTGCACGCGGATCTGGTGCGTGCGCCCGGTCTCCAGCTTGATGTCCAGCAGCGAGGCCGCGCGGAAGGCCTCGATCAGGTCGTAGTGGGTGACCGACGCCTTGCCGTCCTGGGTCACGGCCCACTTGTAGTCCGCGTTCGGGTGCCGCCCGATCGGCGCGTCGATGGTGCCGCTCATCGGGTCCGGGTGCCCCTGCACCAGCGCGTGGTAGCGCTTGTCCACGACCCGCTCGCGGAACTGGTTCTTCAGCGAGGTGTACGCGCGCTCCGACTTGGCGACCGCCATCAGACCGGACGTGCCGACGTCGAGGCGGTGCACGACGCCCTGGCGCTCGGACGCGCCGGAGGTGGAGATCCGGTAGCCGGCGGCGGCCAGGCCACCGATGACGGTGGTGCCGGTCCAGCCGGGGCTCGGGTGGGCGGCGACGCCCACCGGCTTCATGACGACGACGATGTCGTCGTCGTCATGGACGATCTCCATGCCGGGGACGGGCTCGGCGACGAGCTCGACCGGCCGCGGCGGCGCGGGCATCTCGACTTCGAGCCAGGCGCCGCCGTGCACCCGCTCGGACTTCCCGACGACACTGCCGTCGACCGACACCTTCCCCGCGGCCGCGAGTTCGGCCGCCTTCGTCCGGGAAAATCCGAACATACGGGCGATGGCGGCGTCGACGCGCTCGCCCTCAAGGCCATCGGGAACGGGCAGGGTGCGGATCTCGGGAATCGTACTCACCTGTCGAGTATGCAGGACTCGACGGAGGAGCCGTCCCGCTCAAGGCCCGCTCAAGGCCCGCGATCAGTCCTTGTGGACGGTGCCGTCCGGGTCCAGGCCCTTGAAGGAGAGCAGGACGATCAGGATCCCGCCGCACACGATCGCCGAGTCCGCGAGGTTGAAGACGGCGAAGTGGGCCGGGGCGATGAAGTCCACGACCGCGCCCCGGAACACGCCCGGCGAACGGAAGATCCGGTCGGTCAGGTTGCCCAGCGCACCGCCGAGCAGCAGACCGAGCGCGATCGCCCACGGCAGGCTGTACAGCTTGCGGGCCAGCCGGACGATCACCACGATCACGCCGGCCGCGATGCAGGTGAAGATGATCGTGAAGGCCTCGCCGAAGCCGAACGCGGCGCCCGGGTTGCGGACCGCCTCGAACTTCAGCAGGTCGCCGATGATCTCGATCGGCGCCTGGTGCTCCAGCTTCGCGACGACCAGCATCTTGCTGCCGAGGTCCAGCAGGTACGCGAGGACCGCGACCACCAGCAGCGCCACGATCCGCCGCCGCCCCTTGGGCAGCGCGGGCTCCGGCTCCGGCTGGGTGTCGTCCCCGACCTCGGGCGTACCGATGATGCGCTCCGCCTCTGCCACGTGAGTCCCTCGAACTAGCTCGAACCAGGTTGCCGAAGTCAGCCGTGCCAGGTTCCTGGACCCTGACGAGACACGAGAGTACGTCAGGCCGCCCGGCCGGCGCCTGCCCAGTACCCCGCCGCCCCGCCCGCGCTGGGGCCTGTCTTTCGGATCATGCCGGGCTCGCGGGTCCCGGCACGCACGCTCGCCGCGTTGTCGTCGGTCGCCAACGCTCCGCGTCGACTCCCTCCTCCGCCTTGCGATCGCACGCACCAGACCCCGCTCCCTGATCCGGCCCGATCCGATCCGAGGGGCAGGCCCTAATGGCGCCGCTCCTGCTTCTGCTTGCAGTCCACGCACAGCGTGGCCCGCGGGAAGGCCTGCATCCTGGCCTTGCCGATGGGCTGCCCGCAGTTCTCGCAGAGCCCGTACGTGCCCGCGTCCAGCCGCTCCAGGGCCCGCTCGGTCTGCTCCAGCATCAGCGTGGCGTTCGCGGCGAGGGCCAGCTCCGACTCCCGGGTGATGTTCTTGGTGCCCGTATCGGCCTGGTCGTCGCCCGCGCCGTCGCCCGAGTCCCGCATCAGGCCGGCGATGGCCTGCTCCGAGGCGTCCAGTTCGGCGCGCAGCCGCAGCACCTCGCTGTACAGCTCGGTACGGGCCTCCGTGACCTCCGCCGGGGTCCAGGGGTCCTCCCCGGGCCGTACGGCGAGCTCGCCGGGCGCGAGGCCCGCCGTCGCCGCCTTGCCCGCGGTCTTGCCCGCGGCCTTGCCCGCCGTCTTGGGCAGCCCGCTGGTGGCGACCGCCGCCGTCTTCCTGGCCGTGCCCGTGCTCTTCTTGGCAACCACTTTCCCGGCTCCCGTCTCTTGCGCGGCCTGGGCCGCCCCCTCGGCCCAGGCCGCCTTGGCCGTGACCTTCCCCGCGGTCGTCCTGCCGACGGCGGTCGCCTTCTTCTTCGCGGCCGGCGCCTTCTTCGCCGGGGCCTTCTTCGCGGCGGCGGCCGTCTTGGCGGGCGCCGCCTTCCCGGCCGCGGCCTTGGCGGCCGGGGCCTTCTTCGCCGCCTTCTTCGGCGCGGCCCGCTTCGCCGCGGTCTCCTGCGCCACGATCTCCTTCACCACGGTCTCCTTCACCGCGGCCGGAACCCCGGTGGGCTCCCCGTCAGCCTTCCCGACGGCCTTCCTGGCAGTCCTCCCGGCAGTACTCCCGGCGGTCTTCTTCGCCACCATGGCCGCGGCCCCTTCACATACTGTGATATTGCTCGCGAATCGTGCCGGAACGATAAATCGCCTCCGGCCCGGCGGCAACGGGGCACGCGTCCCTCACCATCAACCTGCATCCGTTGTGCCCAGCGGGAAGCCCGGTAACCCGCCCCACCGGCCCCACCGGATCCCGTACCGGCCCGTCGGCCCATTCGGGTCACGGCGCGGCCCGGCCCGCGCCACGCCCGCGGCGCCGGGAAACCGGTCTGCCGAGCGGCGCCCCGGCCCGTACACTGGCCCCAGCGAAAGGCATGGATGGGGACGAGTAGCCTCGTACGCGGCCAGGAGCGACCCGGGGACGGTGAGAGCCCGGGGGCGAGCGCGATGTGAAGGATCACCCCGGAGCCGCCGGAAGAAAGCCCGTACGGAGTCCCGTCGGGCGAGTAGAACCGGCTTCGCGCCCCAATGAGGGGGCCCCCGGACCCGTCCGGAGGCCAAGGAGGGTGGTACCGCGGGAGCAGCACGTCCCTGATCGGGGGCGGCTCTCGTCCCTCCGGACGGAAGTGACATCCCGCCGGAGGAAGAGTTCAGCCTCATGACCACACCGCCGCAGTACCGCCCGGTACCCGCCCAGGTCGACCTGCCTGCCCTTGAGCACGCCGTCCTCGACTTCTGGCGGGAGAGCAAGACCTTCGCCAAGACCCTGGAGCAGTCCGAGGGCCGCCCCGAGTGGGTCTTCTACGAGGGCCCGCCGACCGCGAACGGCATGCCCGGCGCGCACCACATCGAGGCCCGCGTCTTCAAGGACGTCTTCCCCCGGTTCCGCACCATGCGCGGCTACCACGTGGCCCGCAAGGCCGGCTGGGACTGCCACGGCCTGCCCGTCGAGCTCGCCGTCGAGAAGGAACTGGGCTTCAACGGCAAGCAGGACATCGAGGCGTACGGCATCGCCGAGTTCAACGCCAAGTGCCGCGAGTCCGTGACCCGCCACACCGACGCGTTCACCGATCTCACGACCCGGATGGGCTACTGGGTCGACCTGGACGACGCCTACCGCACCATGGACCCCGAGTACGTCGAGTCCGTGTGGTGGTCGCTCAAGGAGATCTTCAACAAGGGCCTGCTGACCCAGGACCACCGCGTCGCCCCCTGGTGCCCCCGCTGCGGCACCGGCCTCTCGGACCACGAGCTGGCGCAGGGCTACGAGACGGTCGTGGACCCCTCCGTCTACGTCCGCTTCCCGCTGACCTCCGGCCCCCTCGCGGGCGAGGCCGCCCTGCTGGTCTGGACGACGACCCCCTGGACCCTGGTCTCCAACACGGCCGTGGCCGCGCACCCGGGCGTCACGTACGTCGTCGCGCGCCGTACCGGCGTAGCGGACTCGGAGAAGCTGGTCGTCGCCGAGCCGCTGCTGGAGAAGTCCCTGGGCGAGGGCTGGGAGGCCACCGGCCAGACCTTCACGGGCCAGGAGATGGAGCGCTGGACGTACGAGCGTCCGTTCTCCCTCGTCGAGTTCCCCGAGCCCGCCCACTACGTCGTGAACGCCGAGTACGTCACGACCGAGGACGGCACCGGTCTGGTCCACCAGTCCCCCGCCTTCGGCGCCGACGACCTCGCGGTCTGCCGCGCGTACGGCCTGCCGGTCGTGAACCCCGTCCGCCCCGACGGCACCTTCGAGGAGGACGTCCCGCTGGTCGGCGGCGTCTTCTTCAAGAAGGCCGACGAGAAGCTCACCGCCGACCTGGACGCGCGCGGCCTGCTCTTCAAGCACATCGCCTACGAGCACAGCTACCCGCACTGCTGGCGCTGCCACACCGCGCTGCTGTACTACGCGCAGCCGTCCTGGTACATCCGCACCACCGCCGTCAAGGACGCGATGCTGCGGGAGAACGAGAAGACGAACTGGTTCCCGGACTCGGTCAAGCAGGGCCGCTTCGGCGACTGGCTGAACAACAACATCGACTGGGCGCTCTCCCGCAACCGCTACTGGGGCACCCCGCTGCCGATCTGGCGCTGCGAGGAGGACCACCTCACCTGTGTCGGCTCGCGCGCGGAGCTGAGCGAGCTGTCCGGCACGGACCAGTCCGCCCTGGACCCGCACCGCCCGTACATCGACGACGTCACCTTCCCCTGCACGCACGAGGGGTGCTCCCTGACGGCCGTCCGCGTGCCGGAGGTCATCGACGCCTGGTACGACTCGGGCTCGATGCCGTTCGCGCAGTGGGGTTACCCGTACAAGAACAAGGAGATCTTCGAGAAGCGCTACCCGGCGCAGTTCATCTCGGAGGCGATCGACCAGACCCGCGGCTGGTTCTACACCATGATGGCGGTCGGCACGCTGGTCTTCGACAAGTCCTCGTACGAGAACGTCGTCTGCCTGGGCCACATCCTGGCCGAGGACGGCCGCAAGATGTCCAAGCACCTGGGCAACATCCTCCAGCCGATCCCGCTCATGGACCAGCACGGCGCGGACGCGGTGCGCTGGTTCATGGCGGCCGGCGGCTCCCCGTGGGCGGCGCGCCGCGTCGGCCACGGCACGATCCAGGAAGTGGTCCGCAAGACCCTCCTCACGTACTGGAACACGGTCGCCTTCCAGGCGCTGTACGCCCGTACGTCGAACTGGGCGCCGTCCGCGGCCGACCCGGCCCCGGCGGACCGCACGGTCCTGGACCGCTGGCTGCTGTCCGAGCTCCACACCCTGGTGGCCGAGGTCACCGAGGCCATGGAGTCGTACGACACCCAGCGCGCCGGCAAGCTGCTGTCCTCCTTCGTGGACGACCTGTCCAACTGGTACGTCCGCCGCTCGCGCCGCCGCTTCTGGCAGGGCGACGCCTCGGCGCTGCGCACCCTGCACGACGTGGTCGAGACGGTGACCCGCCTCATGGCCCCCCTCACCCCCTTCATCACGGAGCGGGTGTGGCAGGACATGGTCGTCCCGGTGGCCCCGGACGCCCCGGAGTCGGTGCACCTGTCGTCCTGGCCGGAGCCGGACGCCGCGCAGGTGGACCGCGAGCTGTCCCGGGACATGCTGCTGGTGCGCCGCCTGGTCGAGCTGGGCCGCGCGACGCGTGCGGAGTCGGGCGTCAAGACCCGCCAGCCGCTGTCGCGCGCGCTGGTCGGCGCGGTGGGCTTCGACGCGCTGTCGCCGGAGCTCCGGTCCCAGATCACGGAGGAGCTCAACGTCTCCTCCCTGGCCTCGCTCTCCGAGGTCGGCGGGTCCCTGGTGGACACGACCGCGAAGGCGAACTTCCGGGCGCTGGGCAAGCGGTTCGGCAAGGGCGTGCAGGACGTGGCGAAGGCGGTGGCCGCGGCCGACGCGGCGGCGCTGTCCCTGTCCCTGCGCGGCGGCTCCGCCGAGGTCCAGGTGAACGGCGAGGTCGTGACCCTGACCCCGGACGAGGTCATCATCACCGAGACCCCGCGCGAGGGCTGGTCGGTGGCGTCCGACTCGGGCGCGACGGTCGCGCTGGACCTGGAGATCACCCCGGAGCTGCGGCTGGCGGGCCTGGCCCGTGACGCGATCCGTCTGATCCAGGAGGCCCGGAAGAACTCCGGCCTGGACGTCGCGGACCGGATCGCGCTGCGGTGGTCCGCGTCGGACCCGGAGCTGGTGACGGCCCTGACCGACCACGCGACCCTGATCGCGGACGAGGTCCTGGCGACCGACTTCGCCGCCGGCGACGCCGACGCCGCCTACGGCGACCCGTTCACGGACGAGCCCCTGGGCCTCACCTTCCGCCTCCGCAAGGCGTAAGCCCCGGCCCCGTGGCCCGGCCCCTCCCCACCGGAGGGTGCCGGGCCACAGCTGTTTCCGCTCCCCCCCGCCCCTTCCCGAAACCGGGGCTCCGGCCCCAGACCCCGCGCCTCAAACGCCGGCGGGGCTGGCCTTACAGCCCCGCGACCGGGGCCCGGGTACGGGAACGGGCCGGGCCCGGCACCCCCGAAGGGGAACCGGGCCCGGCCCGAACTGCTGCTGCCGCCGACAGGCGTACGGCGCTTAGTTGTCGTCCTCGTCGATCAGGAAGCCCCGCATCGGCGACGGCGCCTGCATCGGCTGCGGCGCGGCCGGCCGGACCGGAGCCATCGGCTGGGTCATCGCCGGGGACATCTGCTGCTGGCCACCGTAGGAGGGACCGGCGCCCATCGGCGACGGGCCACCCATCGGGGACGGACCACCCATCGGCGACGGAGCGCCCATGGAGTGCCCCATCGCACCGGCCGGAGCCATCGACGGGGTCGGCGACGGCGGCAGCGCCGGGCCGGCCGGGTTCCGCGGCGGAGCCAGGGAGTCGTCGGCCTGGGTCTCCAGCTGGCGCAGCTGCGACTCCAGGTAGGACTTCAGACGCGTACGGTACTCGCGCTCGAAGCCCCGCAGGTCCTCGACCTTGCGCTCCAGCGTGGCGCGGGCGGACTCCAGGGAGCCCATCGCGACGCGGTGCTTCTCCTGCGCGTCCCGCTCCAGGGCGTCGGCCTTGGCGCGGGCGTCCCGCTCCAGACCCTCGGCACGGCTGCGCGCCTCGCCGACGATCTTGTTGGCCTCGGAACGGGCCTCCGCGATCGCCTGGTCGGCGGTCTGCTGCGCGAGCGAGAGGACACGGGCGGCGCTGTCGCCACCGGGGCCCTGCTGCGGGAGCTGCGGCTGCTGCATCTGCTGCTGCTGCATCTGCTGGCCCATGGGCTGCATCTGCTGCCCCATCGGCTGCATCTGCTGGCCCATCGGCTGGCCGAGCTGGTTCTGGCCACCCATGGACTGCTGCTGCATGCCCTGCTGCTGCTGCATCCCCTGCTGCATACCGGGCTGGCCGCCCATGGTGTGCTGCTGCATGGGGCCACCCATCGGGCCCTGACCCTGCGGTCCGAGTCCGCCGGGGCCGGGGGGGAGCTGCGGCTGGCCGCCGGGCAGCTGGGGCGGGCCCATCTGCGGCTGCTGCTGCTGCGGCGGGCCGGATATGGCGGCGGGCACCGGGGCGCCGGGCCCACGCTGGTCCTGGGGCTCGGGCTTGCGCATGCCCTGCTGCTGCTGCTGCTGCTGGTTCTGCGCGGCCGCGCGCGTGGCGGCTGCCAGCTTGGCGCGCAAGTCCTCGTTCTCGCGCAGCAGGCGCGTCAGTTCGGACTCGACCTCGTCGAGGAAGGCATCGACCTCGTCCTCGTCATAGCCTTCTCGAAGGCGGACGGTCGTGAACTGCTTGTTCCGCACGTCCTCGGGAGTCAGCGGCATGTCTTCTTCACCTCTACGTAGTCGTCGGCAGTCGGCAAGACCGTATCGGGACTGTCCCCGCGCCCGCGGGGAAGCACATCGTTCACACGCTTCTCGCAGCGGTGCTCACGAAACTGATGAGGATGTAAACGATGATCATCAGAACGAAGAAGGACAGGTCGAGTGCCACGCCCCCGAGACGCAACGGCGGGATGAACCGCCGGAGAAGCTTGAGCGGTGGATCGGTAAGAGTGTAGGTGGCCTCCAGAACGACCACCATCGCCTTGCCGGGTGTCCATGAACGTGCGAACTGGAACACGTAGTCCATGACCAGTCGGAAGATCAGCACGATAAGGAAGCACATCAGCGCGATGTAGACGACCTGTAGTGCGACACCCATCCCGCGCTTCCCTCTCCCCTGACCCTCGTTCTGTCCCGGCCCCGTATCTGACGGATCGGTCTAGCTTTGGTTGAAGAACCCGCCCTCCGCGATGCGGGCCTTGTCCTCCGCCGTGACATCGACGTTAGCAGGCGACAGCAGGAACACCTTCTGTGTCACCCGTTCAATGCTGCCGTGCAGACCGAACACGAGCCCGGCTGCGAAGTCGACGAGACGCTTCGCATCCGTGTCGTCCATCTCCGTGAGGTTCATGATCACCGGAGTGCCCTCACGGAAGTGTTCCCCGATGGTACGGGCCTCGTTGTAGGTCCGCGGGTGCAGCGTCGTGATGCGGTACGGCTCCCGCTCGGAGACGACCTTGGGCATGATCACGGGGGCGTTCTTCTCCAGGTTTGTGCGGTCAGGTGTGATGGATGCCACGGGGGCGATTCGCGCCGGACGTCCGTTTTCCACCGGCATCGGGGTGGGTTCCCGTTGCGCTGGGGGCTGGGGGACTCGTACCGGTTCGTCCGGTACGGGCGATTGATGCACGGGCTGCTGTCGCCGGCGATCCCGCTCCGGCTCCGGCTCGGGCTCGAACTCGTCGTCGGGGTCGTACCCCGGGTTGTCGTACCGGTCGTCCTCCACGAGGCCGAGGTAGACCGCCATCTTGCGCATCGCGCCGGCCATTCTCCGAGTCCTCCGCTCTGTGGTGGATCGCCCTGCCGCAGGTGTGTCGCCGTGTCACCAAAGTCACCAACTGCCCGCGATCCACGTGGTCTGCCCGCTCATCGACGGGAATGACCATATTTTCTGCTGTGGTCCGACTTTCTTCGCGACGTTACCCGAGCCGGGGTCTCGCGCCGAGTACCGCAGTGCCGACGCGTACATGTGTCGCACCGGCCGCAACGGCCTGTTCCAGGTCTGCGCTCATCCCGGCCGACACCATCGTGGCAGCCGGATGGTCCGCGCGCAGGCGGGATGACAATTCCACCAGCCGCTCGAAAGCGGCCTGTTCGCGGCCCGCGTACGGACCGGCCAGCGGGGCGACGGTCATCACGCCGTCGATCCGCAGTCCGGGAGCCGCGGCCACGAGGTCCGCCAACTCCGCGAGCTGCTCCGGCGCCGCCCCGCCGCGGGTTCCGCGCCCGCCGGACTCGGCGTCCAGAGCGATCTGGACGAGGCAGCCGAGTTCGCGCCCGGCGCCCGTCGCCGCCGCCGAGAGCGAGGTGACCAGCTTCGGCCGGTCGACCGACTGCACCACATGCGCGTATCCCGCCACGGAACGGACTTTGTTCGTCTGCAACTGGCCCACGAAGTGCCAGCCGAGCGGCAGATCCGCGCAGGCCGCGGCCTTGGGGGCGGCGTCCTGGTCACGATTTTCCGCAACATGACGGACACCCAGCTCCGCCAGTAGTCGTACGTCACTCGCGGGGTAGGTCTTGGTGACCACGATCAGGGTCACCTCGTCCCGCGCGCGCCCCGCGGCCGCGCAGGCCGACGAGATGCGTTCCTCCACCCGCGCCAGGTTCTCCGCGAGTTCCGACTTACGATCCGTCATTCCCTAGTCCAACCAGACATATCCGGCAAGCCGCCCGGTCACCCGGTCACGGCGGTACGAGAAGTGGTCCCGCGACTCCAGTGTGCAGACAGGGGAGCGGTGCGCGTTCGTCACCCCCGCCTCCGCGAGCTGGGCGTGCACCCCGGCGACCACGTCGACGGCCGGCGTCCCCCAGCTGGTTTCGGAGTACGCGGCCGGAACCACCCCCGCCACCTCGTCCCGCATCCCGGCGGGCACCTCGTAGCAGCGGCCGCAGACGGCCGGTCCGGTGCGGGCGACGATCCGCCCGGGCTCCGCCCCGAGGCCCGCCATCGCCTCGACCACCGCGGGAACCACCCCGGCGACCAGCCCGGGCCGCCCCGCGTGGGCCGCGCCCGCGACCCCGGCGACGGGGTCGGCCAGCAGGACCGGGGTGCAGTCCGCGGTGAGCACCGCGAGGGCGAGTCCGCGACGGGTGGTCACCACCGCGTCCACGGAGGGGACCTGTCGGCCGGCGCCCCAGGGGCCGTCGACCACCGCGACGTCCCGCCCGTGCACCTGGTTCATCCAGACCACCCGGTCCGCGTCGATGCCCAGGCCGGCGGCGGCGGCCGCCCGGTTCGCGAGAACGGCGGCCGGGTCGTCTCCGACCGCGCCGCCGAGATTGAGCTCCTCGTACGGAACGGCGCTCACCCCGCCCCACCGGTCGGTGAAGGCGAAGTGGGCGCCGTTCTCGCTGTGCTGCCCCAGTGTCACTTCAAGAAGTCCGGTACATCCAGCTCTTCGGCCGGGCTGTCCTGGTACGGACGGGCCGTCGGAACCTGCGGGGGCGCCGGGATCGCGGCCTCGGCCGGGGCCTGCTCGACCGGGATCTGGATGTCCTCGCGCGGGGTGACCGAACCGAGTCCGCCGAAGGCCGGGCGGACCGGCTCGGGCGCGCGGGCCGGCGCCGGGGCCGGCTCCTCGCGCTTGGTGGACGCGGCGCCGATGACGTTGTCCCGGCGGGCCGGGGGCTGTCCGCCGTCGAACCCGGCCGCGATGACGGTGACCCGCACCTCGTCGCCGAGCGCGTCGTCGATGACGGCGCCGAAGATGATGTTCGCCTCGGGGTGCGCGGCCTCGCTCACCAGCTGCGCGGCCTCGTTGATCTCGAAGAGACCGAGGTCCGAGCCACCGGAGATGGAGAGCAGCACGCCGCGGGCGCCGTCGATGGACGCCTCCAGCAGCGGCGAGGAGATCGCCATCTCGGCGGCGGCCACCGCGCGGTCGTCGCCGCGGGCCGAGCCGATGCCCATCAGGGCCGAGCCGGCCTCGGACATCACGGACTTGACGTCGGCGAAGTCGAGGTTGATCAGACCCGGGGTGGTGATCAGGTCGGTGATCCCCTGGACGCCCGAGAGCAGGACCTGGTCGGCCGACTTGAAGGCGTCGAGCACGCTGACCTGGCGGTCCGAGATGGACAGCAGTCGGTCGTTGGGGATGACGATGAGGGTGTCGACCTCTTCGCGGAGCTCGGCGATGCCGTCCTCCGCCTGGTTCGCGCGACGCCGGCCCTCGAAGGTGAACGGCCGGGTGACCACACCGATCGTCAGGGCGCCCAGCGAGCGCGCGATGTTGGCGACGACAGGTGCGCCGCCCGTGCCGGTGCCGCCGCCCTCACCGGCGGTGACGAAGACCATGTCGGCCCCCTTGAGGACCTCCTCGATCTCCTCGCGGTGGTCCTCTGCCGCCTTGCGACCGACGGCCGGGTTGGCTCCGGCGCCGAGGCCCCGGGTGAGTTCGCGGCCGACGTCGAGCTTGACGTCGGCGTCGCTCATCAACAGCGCCTGGGCGTCCGTGTTGATGGCGATGAACTCGACGCCCTTGAGACCGACCTCGATCATTCGGTTGATGGCATTGACACCACCGCCGCCGACACCGATGACCTTGATGACTGCGAGGTAGTTCTGCGGTGCTGCCACGTCGAAGGCCTCTCGCCTCGAGTTACGTGTCGCCGCCTCGCGGGCCTGCGTTGCGACGACTGATGCCGAAATAGGGACGGTCCGAACGCGCCGACCCGAACCCTAACCCTGAAGTTTAGGGTTAAGTATGTGTCTGTTCCTTGGACTCTCCGAACAGGACACTAAGTCGACAAGTAGCGCGTGTTCAACGAACACGCCGAACCTCCCGTTTTTCTTTTCACCCTATGTGATCACCCGTATCGCTGGCCAACCAGGGTGCTTCGGTGTTGGATCCGGCGTCAACTCCCGGACACCGACGGGGCGGTGGGGACGCTCACGTCAAAGTGGTCAGCCTTGGGCGCGGCTTTCAGCAGGGCGGTCAGCGCTCGGCCTTTTGCCTCGCCCAGTTCGCCGCTGCCCCACACCACCGTCCGGCCCTTGGTGAGCTCCAGTACCACCGAATCGTACGACCGCACCTTGACCTGCACGGTTTCCTTCGCGACCGGCGCCGGGAGGCCGCCGGCGATGCGCACCGCCTCGTGCAGCAGCCGGTCCTCGTCGAAGCGGCGGCCGCTGGGCGACCGCTCGGCGTCCAGTTCGAGGACCGGAACGCCCCCGGGTGCTTTCGCGACCGTGTCGAATCGCACACCGGTCGCGTCCACTTCGACGAACTCGGCGCCCTTCTTGACCAGAAGGACGGGTTTGCGCTCCGTCACCTTCAGCCCGATCCCGTGCGGCCAGGCCCGCACCACATCGACCGAATCGATGCGGGGCAGCCTGCCGCGCAGCCGGGCGGCGATCTCGTCGGTGTCGACGCTCACCAGCGGGGCCCCGAGCGGTACGGCCGCGGCGGCCAGCACCTGCTCGGAGGTGAGCACCTCGGTTCCGTCGGCGCTGACCTTCTCCACGCGGAGCCAGGAGGACCCGTAGAGCACCCAGGTGACGCCGGCGCCGAGCAGCAGCACGGCGACGGCGAGCAGGGCCAGCGCGGGGCCCCGGCGCAGGCGTACGCCGGGGCCCCGCGGGCCGGAGCCCTTCGACGACTTCGGGGGCTTGGCGGAGCCGGAGCCCTTGCGGGCCGCCCCGGGTCCGCCGCGCTGCGCTGTCGTCGCTCCGGCCACTGCTGTGCCTCCTGGGCTGTGCTGTCCCGACTCAGCGGGCTCTGTTGGCCGCGATCGCCTCGTACACCAGGCCGACGAGCAGGTCGTCGGCGTCCCGGCGGCCGAACTCGGCGGCGGCACGGGACATCTCGTACAGGCGGTGCGGGTCGGCGAGCACCGGGAGGACCTGGCCGAGCACCCAGTCGGGCGTCAGTTCCGCGTCGTCCACGAGCAGGCCGCCGCCGGCCTTGACCACCGGCTGGGCGTTGAGCCGCTGTTCGCCGTTGCCGATCGGCAACGGTACGTAGGCGGCGGGCAGCCCGACGGCGGAGAGTTCGGCGACGGTCATCGCGCCCGCGCGGCACAGCATCATGTCCGCGGCGGCGTACGCGAGGTCCATCCGGTCCACGTACGGTACCGGCACATACGGTGGCATCCCGGGCATGTTGTCGACACGCGGCAGTTCGTTCTTCGGCCCGACGGCGTGCAGGATCTGGATCCCGGAGCGCTGGAGGGTCGGAGCGACCTGCTGGATGACCTCGTTGAGGCGCCGGGCGCCCTGCGAGCCGCCGGAGACCAGCAGCGTCGGCAGGTTGGGGTCCAGACCGAAGGCGGCGCGCGCCTCGGGGCGGACGGCGGCCCGGTCGAGGGTGGAGATCGACCGCCGCAGCGGGATGCCCACGTAGCGGGCGCCGCGCAGCTTGCTGTCGGGGGTGGAGACCGCGACGGCGTGCGCGTACCGGGAGCCGATCTTGTTGGCCAGCCCGGGCCGCGCGTTGGCCTCGTGGACGATGATCGGCACCCCGAGCCGCTTGGCGGCCAGGTAGCCGGGCAGCGCCACGTAGCCGCCGAAGCCGACGACGCAGTCGGCCTTGGTGCGCGTGAGGATCTCCTCGGCCGCCTTGATCGTGCCGCGCAGCCGTCCTGGGACGGTGATCAGCTCGGGGGTTGGCTTGCGGGGCAGCGGTACGGCGGGGATCAGTCCCAGCTCGTAGCCGCGCTCCGGTACCAGACGGGTTTCGAGCCCGCGTTCCGTGCCGAGGGCGGTGATGCCCACGGAAGGGTCCTGCCTGCGCAGGGCGTCCGCGAGGGCGAGCGCCGGCTCGATGTGGCCGGCGGTCCCCCCACCGGCGAGTACGACATGCACCGAAATTCACCGCTCTCCGGACGGACGCTTCTTGACGCGCCGTCTCATCGACTTCCATATCGGCCCGGTCCGCTTCCAGCCGGCTTTCGGCTGTCGCATCGCGAGCGCCGCTCGCGCCGCCGGCTCCTCACGCGCGAAGGCGATGAGCAGTCCGACGGCGAACATGGTCGGCAGCAGGGCCGACCCTCCGTAGGAGAACAGCGGGAGCGGGACCCCGGCGATCGGCAGCAGACCGAGCACCGCACCAATGTTGATCACGGCTTGCGCCGTGATCCAGGTGGTCACGCCTCCCGCGGCATACCGTACGAAGGAGTCCTCCGTGCGTCCGGCCACGCGGATACCCGCATAGCCTAGAGCCGCGAACAGGGCGAGCACCGACAGCGTCCCCGCCAGGCCCAGTTCCTCCCCGGTGATGGCGAAGATGAAGTCGGTGTGGGCTTCTGGCAGTTGGCCCCATTTTTCCACACTCGCACCCAGGCCGGAACCAAACCATCCGCCGGATGCGAGGGCATAGATTCCGTGCACGGCCTGCCAGCAGAGGTCGTTCTTGCCCGGCTCGGTGGCCCCCAGGCAGGCCAGCCGGTCCATGCGGTGCGGGCTCGTCTTGATGAGAAGTGCGACGATCACACCCGCGAACGCCAACACTGCCACGAACATCCGCGTCGGGGCGCCGGCCAGCCACAGCAGGCCGAACAGGATGGCGCCCAGGATCATCGCGGTGCCCATGTCCCCGCCGAGCATGATCAGCCCCAGCAGCAGGAACGCCACCGGGACCAGCGGCACCAGGAGGTGCTTCCACTGGCTCAGCAGGCCCTTGTCGCCCTTGCGGGCCAGCAGGTCGGCGCCCCACAGGATCAGGGCCAGTTTGCCGAACTCGCTGGGCTGCAGCATGAACGGGCCGCCGAGGGAGATCCAGTTCTGGTTGCCATTGATCGCGACCCCTATCCCGGGGACCTGGACCAGGACCATCAGGAACAGGGTGCCGGCGAGCACCGGGTAGGACAGCGCCCGGTGCAGCTTCACGGGCATCCGGGAGGCCGCGAAGAGCAGCCCGCCGCCGATCAGGGCGGCCAGGAACTGCTTCTTGAAGAAGTACGCGTCGCCCAGACCGAGCTGGAGCGCCTTGATCATGGAGGCCGAGTAGACCATCACCAGACCGAGCACGGTGATGAGCAACGAGCTGCCGAAAATCAGGTAATACGCGGTCAGGGGCCGGTCCCAGGCCTTGCGCAACCGCAGTTGGGTACGCCGGAGCCGGGTCAGCGGCCCGCGCCGGGCGGGCCGCTTCGCAGTCGCCGCGGGGCGCCCACGGCCCTGTGCCTTCACGGCAGGCGGGCGCCGCCCCGGCAGCACTTGTCTGGCCGGCATCTGTGATCATCCCCTCCACTCGTGCGAGGCGAGCGGCCGGCCGTCCGGCCGGAGGGAGCCCGGCCTGGACCTAGGCCTTCCCGGCGGCCAGTTCGCGCACCGCGTCGGCGAACGCGTCCCCACGCTTGTTGTAGTTCGCGAACATGTCCATCGAGGCGCAGGCGGGTGCCAGCAGGACCGTGTCGCCGGGCTCGGCGAGCCGGGCCGCTTCCCGGACCGCCGCGAGCATCGCCCCAGTGTCGGTCCGTTCGAGGTCGACCACAGGGACCTCGGGGGCGTGTCGCGCCAGCGCCTCGCCGATCAGCGCCCGGTCGGCGCCGATCAGCACCACGCCGCGCAGGCCCTTCGCGGACTTCCGCACGAGCTCGTCGAAGGTCGCGCCCTTGGCGAGGCCCCCGGCGATCCACACGACCGTCTCGAAGGCCGCCAGGGAGGCCTCCGCGGCGTGCGTGTTGGTGGCCTTGGAGTCGTCGACGTAGACGACCCCGCCGACCTCGTCCACGTGCGCCACGCGGTGCGCGTCCGGGCGGAAGTTCCGCAGCCCGTCACGGACCGCGCGGGGCTCCACGCCGAAGGCGCGGGCCAGCGCCGCCGCCGCGAGGGCGTTGGCGATGTTGTGCGGGGCCGGCGGGTTGACGTCCTTGACCTCGGCGAGCTCCTGGGCGTTCTTCTGCCGGTTCTCGACGAAGGCGCGGTCCACGAGGATGCCGTCGACCACGCCGAGCATGGAGGGTCCGGGCGCGCCGAGGGTGAAGCCGATCGCCCGGCAGCCCTCCTCGACGTCCGCCTCGGCCACCAGGTCCTCGGTGGCCCGGTCCGCGACGTTGTAGACGCAGGCCACGGTGTTGCCCTCGTAGATCCGGCCCTTGTCGGCGGCGTACGCCTCCATCGAGCCGTGCCAGTCGAGGTGGTCCGGGGCCAGGTTCAGCACGGCCGCCGAGTGGGCGCGCAGCGAGGGCGCCCAGTGCAACTGGTAGCTGGAGAGTTCGACGGCGAGGACGTCGTACTCCTCCTCGCCGGTCACCACGTCGACGATCGGGGTGCCGATGTTCCCGACGGCCGCGGTCCGCAGGCCGGCGGCCTTGAGGATCGAGGCGAGCATCTGGGTGGTGGTGGTCTTGCCGTTCGTACCGGTGATCGCGAGCCAGGGGGCCGCCTTCCTGCCCGGCGTGGACTCGCGCAGCTGCCAGGCGATCTCCACGTCGCCCACGACGTCCACGCCCGCCTCGGCGGCGGCCGCGAACAGCGGGCTGTCGGGCTTCCAGCCCGGCGAGGTGACGACCAGTTCGGTGCCCTCGGGCAGGACCTCACCCGCGTGAGCGCCGTCGGCCAGCCAGCCGAGGCGGACCTCGATGCCCTGCTCGGCCAGCTCGGCGGCCCGCGCGCGGTGCGCGTCGCCGTCGCCGTTGTCGACGACGGTCACGACGGCGCCGAGGCCGGCCAGGACGCGGGCGGCACTGATGCCGCTCACGCCGAGGCCGGCGACGGTGATGTTCTTGCCGTGCCAGGAGGTCACTTGTCGGCTGCCCATCCCGCGTAGAAGAGACCGAGACCCACGATCACGCACATGCCCTGGATGATCCAGAAGCGGACCACCACAAGGACTTCGGACCACCCCTTGAGTTCGAAGTGGTGTTGCAGCGGGGCCATCCGGAAGACGCGCTTCCCGGTCAGCTTGAAGGAGCCGACCTGGATGACCACCGACATGGTGATGAGGACGAAGAGGCCGCCGAGGAGGGCGATCAGGAACTCCGTGCGGGAGCAGATCGCGAGGCCGGCGAGCGCGCCGCCGAGCGCGAGCGAACCGGTGTCACCCATGAAGATCTTGGCCGGCGAGGTGTTCCACCACAGGAAGCCGAAGCAGGCACCCATCAGGGCGGACGCGACGACCGCGAGGTCCAGCGGGTCGCGCACCTCGAAGCAGGCGTTGGGGTTCGTCAGCGTGATCGCGTTGGCACAGGACTCCTGGTGCTGCCAGACGCCGATGAACGTGTAGGCGCCGAACACCATCACCGCGGCGCCGGTCGCGAGACCGTCGAGGCCGTCGGTCAGGTTCACGCCGTTGGACATCGCGAGGATCATGAACAGCGCCCAGACGACGAACAGCACCGGTCCGATCGACCAGCCGAAGTCCGTGACGAACGACAGCCGGGTGGAGGCCGGGGTCAGTTCGCGCGAGTCCGAGAACTGGAGCGCGAGGACCGCGAAGGCGATGCCGACGATCAGCTGGCCGGCCATCTTGGCCTTCGCCCGCAGACCCAGCGAACGCTGCTTGACGATCTTGATGTAGTCGTCGAGGAAGCCGACCAGGCCCATGCCCGCCATCAGGAACAGCACCAGCAGACCCGAGAAGGTCGGCTCGCTGGACGTGATCACCTTCGTCAGGGCGTACGCGATGAGCGTCGCCAGGATGAAGGAGATGCCGCCCATGGTGGGCGTGCCCTTCTTGCCCGCGTGGCCGCGGGGGCCGTCGTCGCGGATGAACTGGCCGTAGCCCTTGCGGGCCAGCAGCTTGATCAGCAGCGGCGTGCCGATGACCGTCAGGAACATGCCGATGACACCGGCGACCAGAATCTGCCTCATCGGTCGGCGACCTCGCCCTCGCGCTCAAGGAGCGCCAGCGCGACCCGCTCCAGGCCGATCGACCTGGAAGCCTTCACCAGCACGACGTCCCCCGGGCGCAGTTCACTGCGCAACAGGTCGACCGCCGCCTGCGCGTCGGACACGAGCACCGACTCCTCACCCCACGAACCCTCGTTATATGCGCCCAGTTGCAGCCAGGACGCTTCCCTGCCCCCGACTGCGACGAGCTTGCTCACGTTGAGCCGGACGGCAAGCCGTCCCACCGCGTCGTGCTCCGCCAGCGACGCGTCACCGAGCTCGGCCATGGGGCCCAGCACCGCCCACGTACGTCCCCCGGTGGCCCTGGCGGCGCCGCCCATCGCGACGAGAGCGCGCAGGGCGGCCCGCATGGACTCGGGATTCGCGTTGTAGGCGTCGTTGACGATCGTCACGCCGTCCGCGCGCTCGGTGACCTCCATCCGCCACCGGGAGAGCGTTCCCGCCCCGGAGAGCGCGGTGGCGATCTCCATGGCGGACATGCCCAGGACATGGGCGACGGCGGCCGCGGCGAGCGCGTTCGACACGTGGTGCTCACCGTACAGCCGCAAGGTCACATCACTGCACCCGGTCGGTGTGTGGAGTGTGAAGGCGGGCTGCCCCCCCGGTGTCATCCGCACCTCGGTGGCGCGAACGTCGGCGTCCTCGGCCTCGCCGAACAGCACCGTACGGGCCTTCGTACGGGCGGACATGGCACGCACGAGGAGGTCGTCGGCGTTGAGTACGGCGACTCCGCCGTCGGCCTCGGCGGGGAGGGCCTCGACCAGCTCCCCCTTGGCCTGGGCGATCTGCTCGCGGCCGCCGAACTCGCCGATGTGGGCGGTGCCGACGTTGAGGACGAGCCCGATGCGGGGCGGGGTCAGGCCGGTGAGGTAGGCGATGTGGCCGATGCCGCGGGCGCCCATCTCCAGGACCAGGTGGCGGGTTTCCGCGGTGGCCTGGAGGGCGGTGAGCGGCAGGCCGATCTCGTTGTTGAGGGAGCCGGGGGTCCACACGGTGGGCGCGTGGCTCTGCAGCACCTGCGCGATGAGGTCCTTGGTGGACGTCTTCCCGGCCGAGCCGGTCAGCGCCACCACGTCGGTGCCGAGGCGTTCGACGACGGCCCGGGCGAGGGCGCCGAGCGCCTTCTCCACGTCCGGGACGACGATCGCGGGTACGCCGACGGGCCGGGCCGCGAGAACGGCCGCGGCTCCGGCCGCCACCGCCCGCTCCGCGTACGCGTGGCCGTCGACGTGCTCACCGGCGAAGGCGGCGAACAGGCTGCCCGCCTCCACCTTGCGGGAGTCGATGACCACGGGCCCGCTGATCCGCACCGACGGATCCGGTATGTCGTGGGGCCGCCCGCCGGTGATGTCGGCGATCTCGGCGAGGGAAAGGGCGATCACTGGTTCACCTCGGCCTGTCGGGCATGGTGCTGCCGGTTCTCGATGGCCGCGCGGAGCACCGCGCGGTCGTCGAAGGGACGTACGACGCCTGCCGTGTCCTGGCCCTGCTCGTGCCCCTTGCCGGCCACCAGCACGGTGTCCCCGGCCTCGGCGCGCGCGACGGCCGCGGCGATGGCCGCCGCCCGGTCGGCGTCGACGAGGACGGTGCCCCGCTCGGCGGGCGGTACGGACACGGCGCCTTCGAACATCGCGGCGAGGATCGTGAGGGGGTCCTCGGAGCGCGGGTTGTCGGAGGTCAGGACGGCGGTGTCGGCGAAGCGGGCCGCGGCGGCGCCCATCGGGGCGCGCTTGGTGGTGTCGCGGTCGCCGCCGCAGCCGAGGACGATGTGCAGCTTGCCGGTGGTGACCTCGCGCAGGGCCCGCAGGACCGACTCGACGGCGTCCGTCTTGTGCGCGTAGTCGACGACGGCCAGGTAGGGCTGCCCCGCGTCCACCCGCTCCAGCCGGCCGGGCACCCCGGGGACCGCGGCGACGCCGTCGGCGGCGGTCTGCGGGTCGAGGCCGGCGGCGGCGAGCGTGACGATCGCGGCGACGGTGTTGGCGACGTTGAACGGGCCGGGCAGCGGGGCGGTGGCCCGGACGCGCTGGCCTTCCGGGCCCACCAGGGTCAGGGTGGAGTCCATGTGGCCGAAGACCACGTCCTCGGCGCGCCAGTCGGCGGCCGGGTCGCCGGCGGCGGAGAACGTGACGACCGGGATCGACGCCTCCTTGGCCAGCCGGCGGCCGTACTCGTCGTCGAAGTTGACCACGCCGAGGCGGGCGCGGCGCTCGGTGAAGAGCCGCGCCTTGGCCTGGAAGTAGTCCTCCATGTCGGAGTGGAACTCCATGTGTTCCGGGCTCAGGTTGTTGAAGACGGCGACGTCGAAGACGCAGCCGTCGACCCGGCCGAGCACGAGGGCGTGGCTGGACACCTCCATGGCCACGGCCTCGACGCCGCGTTCGCGCATGACCGCGAAGAGGGCCTGGAGGTCGGTGGCCTCGGGGGTGGTGCGCTCCGACTTGATGCGCTCGTCGCCGATGCGCATCTCGACGGTGCCGACCAGTCCGGTGCTGCGGCCGGCGCCGCGCAGACCGCCCTCGACGAGGTAGGCCGTGGTGGTCTTGCCGGAGGTGCCGGTGATGCCGAGCTGGAGCAGGCCCTCGCCGGGCCGGCCGTAGATCTCGGCGGCGAGTTCGCCCATCCGGCCGCGCGGGTCGGCGACGGCCAGCACCGGGAGCCCGGTGGCGGCGGCGCGGTCGGCGCCGGCCGGGTCGGTCAGCACGGCGGCGGCGCCGAGGGCGGCCGCCTGGGCGGCGAAGTCCGCACCGTGCAGCTTGGCACCGGGAAGGGCCGCGTACAGGTCGCCGGGGCGTACGGCACGGGAGTCGTGCGTGATGCCGGTGACCGGCGGTCCGGTCGGGCCGGCCGCGGCGTCGAGGCCGGCCAGGGCCGCGAGCTCGGACAGCGGGACCGGCCGTACGGACGCGGGACGCGGCGCTCCCGGCGGCGTCGCCGGGGCGTCTTTCTGGGTGGTTCTGGGCTGATCAGCGTGGGACACGGCGGTGAGCGTACCGGGCGCGGCGGGCGCGTTGCGAAGCGAGGGCCCGGCCGGGGCGTCCTGGGCCGTCCGGTTCCCGGGTTTCGGGGTGATCGTTGTCACTGATGGTGCCTCACGGTTTTCCGGCGGGCTGCCGGGCGGTCGGGTAGCTGGGCGGGCTACGAGCCCTGTTCGTAGGTGACGGGCAGTCCGGCGGGGGCGGTTCCGGTGGGGGCGACCTGAAGCGTCTTGAGGGCGAACTCCATGACCTTCTTGTAGATGGGGCCGCAGATCTGGCCGCCGAAGTAGCTGCCCTTGGTGGGGTTCTGGATGGCGCAGTAGACGGTGACGCGGGGGTTGTCGGCGGGCGCGAACCCGGCGAAGGAGGCGGTGTACCCCTTGTAGCGGCCGGTGACCGGATCCACCCGGTTGGAGGTGCCGGTCTTGCCGCCGACCCGGTAGCCGGGGATGCGCGCCTTGGTGCCGGTGCCCTCCTGGTCGTCGACCACGGATTCGAGCATCCCGGCGAGGGTCTTGGCGGTCGCCTCGCTGATCACGCGGTTCTTGTCGGGCGCGGGGGCCGGGGTGAACCGGCCGTCGGGGCCCTTGGTGCCGCGGACCAGGGTCGGCTCGATCCGGACCCCGGCGTTGGCGATGGTGGAGTACACGGAGGCGGCCTGCATGGCGTTGAGGGACAGGCCCTGGCCGAAGGGGATCGTGTACTGCTGGGAGGTGGACCAGGCCTCGGGCCTGGCCAGGATCCCGCGGGACTCGCCGGGGTAGCCGAGGCCGGTGGGCTGCCCGATGCCGAACTTGGTCAGGTACGAGTACAGGACCCGGTTGGCCTCGGGCTGGGTGGCGCCGAGCTGGCCGGTGGCCAGGATGGTGCCGATGTTGGAGGACTTGGCGAGGACCCCGTTGAGGGTCAGGTACCAGGTCGGGTGGTCGATGTCGTCCTTGAACAGCCGGTCGCCGCGGTGCAGCCGGTTGGGGACCTCGACGTGGGTCTCGGGGGTGGCCTTCTTCTCCTCCAGTACGGCGGCCATCGACATCACCTTGGCGGTGGAGCCGGGCTCGTACACGTCCTGGAGGGCGGCGTTGCCCATGGCGGCGGAGCTGGCCCGGGAGAGGTCGCCCGGGTCGAAGCCGGGGGCGTTGGCCATGGCGAGGACCTCGCCGGTGCGGGTGTCCTGGACGATGACGTAGCCGCGGTCGGCCCCGGACTTCTCGACCTGCTCGGTGATGGCGCTCTGCGCCGCCCACTGGATGTCGCGGTCGATGGTCAGCTCGATGTCCTCGCCGGGCACGGCGGGCTTCTCGCTGGAGCCGGCCGTCGGGACCCGGCGGCCGCCGGACTGGGCGTAGGTGAGCTCGCCGTCCTTGCCGGCCAGCTTCTTGTCGAGGGCGGACTCCAGGCCGCCGCCGCCCTTGCCGTCGGCGTTGACGTAACCCAGTATCCCGGCGGCCAGGTCGCCGCCCGGGTACACGCGCTTGCTGCTGTCGTCCTTGAACACGCCGGCGAGGACGTTGGCGCCGGGGCCGTTGTTCTTGCGGTCCGCGGTGGCCTTCTGGGCGAAGACCCGCTGGAGGTCCTTGATCTGGTTCCAGACCTGGGGGGTCTGGCGGCGGGCGAGGACGACGTAGCGGGTGTTCTTCGTCTTGAGGAGCCCCGCGATCGTCTTGGCGTCCTTGCCGAGGATCGGCGCGAGGAGGGCCGCGGCCTGCTCGGGGGCGTCGGGGGCCTTGCTCTCCTGCGGGGTGAACATCTTGGGGTCGGCCGTGATGTCGTACGCGTCGACGCTGGTGGCGAGGGCGACGCCCTTGCGGTCGGTGATCTCCCCGCGTTCGGCGGCCAGGGTGTGGCTGGCGAAGCGGTTCTCCGTGGCCTTGGCGGAGTACGCGGACGCGTCCACGGCCTGGACCTGGAGGAGGCGCACCACGAAGGCGAGCATGACGAGGGTCAGGCCGACGCTGACGAGCCGCAGCCGGGGCCTCGGGCTGCCGAGCCGGATCGTGTGCGGCACCCGCGCGGGGGCGGGCCTGCGGGGAGCCGCCGGCTTCTGCGGCCGGCGCCCGGCCGGGCCGGGCACCTTGCGCCCCGGCCCGCCGCCGCTCACGCCGCCACCGCCGGCCGTGCGGCGCGGCTGCCGGGGGCGCCGCCCCCGGACCCTCTGCACCGCCGGGGGCGTCCGGCGATCACGTCGCGGGGGTGGGTCACGGCGTCACCTTCCAGGGGTCTGGCTGGGGGCGGAGCTCGGGGCGGGCGCGGGCGCGGACGGCGAGGCCTGCGCCGGGGCCTGCGCGCCCGCCGCGGCGGAGGGCGCGGTGGAAGCCGCCGCGGACGACGCGGCGGAGGGTGCGGGGGACGGCGGGGCGGACGGCGGCGGGGGTTCCGACGCGGCCGCGGCGGACCCGGCGACCTTGCCGTCCGGCCCGATGAAGACCGGGCTGCCGCCGGGGACCAGGCCCAGCTCGTGGGCCCGGCGCTGCAACGCGTCCGGGGCGGAGTACCCGTCCACGTCCCGTTGCAGCGCCTGCTCCTCGTCCGTCAGCGCGGTGGTCTCCCTCTTCAGCTTCGTCAGCTGGAAGGAGCCCTCGTTCAGCGCGGAGTTCAGCAGCAGCAGGCTGATCAGCCCGCCGCCCAGCAGCGCCACCACCAGCAGGACGAACGGCATCCGGGCGGCCTGCCCGGCCGCCGCCTTCCCCGGCCGACCCCCGCGCTTGGTCACAGCCGCGCCTCCCGGATGCGTTCGACGCCGCGGAAGCGGGCCGGGGCGGCCCGCCGGTTCTCGGCGATCTCCTCCTCCGTCGGCAGTTCCGCGCCCCGCGTCAGCAGCTTCAGCTTCGGCTGGTACTTCTCGGGGACCACCGGCAGCCCGGGCGGCGCCGTCGAGGTCGCGCCCGCCGCGAAGACCTGCTTGACGAGCCGGTCCTCCAGCGAGTGGTACGACAGCACCGCGATCCGCCCGCCCACCGCGATCCGGTCCACGGCCGCCGGGATCGCCCGCTCCAGGCCCGACAGCTCGCCGTTGACCTCGATCCGCAGCGCCTGGAAGGTCCGCTTCGCCGGGTTGCCGCCCGTCCGCTTCGCCGCCTGCGGCAGCGCGTCGCGGATCAGCTCGACCAGCCGGGCACTGTTGGAGAAAGGCTCCTTCTCCCGCTCGCGCACGACCGCCGACACGATCCGCTTGGCCTGCTTCTCCTCGCCGTACTGGCGCAGGATCCGCACCAGCTCGCCGGGCGCGTACGTGTTGAGGACCTCGGCGGCGCTGATGCCGGTCGTCTGGTCCATCCGCATGTCCAGCGGCGCGTCCTGCGCGTACGCGAACCCGCGGTCGGCCTCGTCCAGCTGCATGGAGGAGACGCCGAGGTCGAAGAGGATGCCCTGGACGGCGGGGATGCGCAGGCCGTCGAGCACCTCCGCGAGGTCGGCGTAGATCGCGTGGACCAGGGTGACCCGGTCGCCGAAGGGCGCGAGCCGCTCGCCGGAGAGCCGCAGGGCCTCCTTGTCGCGGTCGAGGCCGATCAGGTGCGCCTCGGGGAACCGGGTGAGCAGGGCCTCGCTGTGGCCGCCGAGGCCGAGGGTGCAGTCGACGACGACGGCCCCCGGCTTCTGCAGCGCCGGGGCCAACAGGTCCAGGCACCGCTGGAGCATCACCGGGACATGTCGGGACTCGCTAGTCAAAGCGCCCTCTCAGATAACGGCGCGGCAGGCGTACGCCGCGCCGCGCACGCGGAGTTTTACCAGGATTACCAAGGGCCGGAAGGCCCGTGGGGCCGGGCTCCGGCCGGTTCGCGCCACTTTAGTGCAACGGTCGCCGCGGTCAACGAACCGCACCCGCGCGCCGTGCGGCGCCCTCCCAGTGAACCGGCGAATGCCGCGAATCACCCCATCGGGTGCACCCGCCTCACTCCTGTGGGGTAGCTCACAACAAGGCCGGTTGACCTTCTTTGTCGACCTTCGCTCCATGCCCGGACGAGCTGTGACCACTAACGTCGTACCCATGACGACCTCCGCATCCCTGCCCGCCGACCCCGCTCCCCCGGCATCCGGCGGCCGTTCCGTCACGGACCGGCTGGTAGAGGCCAACCGGCAGTACGCCGCGCGGTTCGCCGATCCGGGCATGGACGCCCGGCCGGTCCTCCACGTCGCCGTCGTGGCCTGCATGGACGCCCGCCTCGACCTGCACAAGGCCCTCGGCCTGGAACTCGGCGACTGCCACACCATCCGCAACGCCGGCGGGGTCGTCACCGACGACACCATCCGCTCGCTCACCATCAGCCAGCGCGCCCTCGGCACTCGCGCGGTGATACTCATCCACCACACCGGCTGTGGTCTCGAAAGCCTGACCGAGGACTTCCGGCACGAGCTGGAGGACGAGGTCGGCCAGCGCCCCGCCTGGGCCGTGGAGGCCTTCCGCGACGTTGACCAGGACGTTCGCCAGTCCATGCAGCGCGTGCGGACCAACCCCTTCCTCCCCCACACGGACGATGTGCGAGGCTTCGTCTTCGACGTGCACACCGGGCTCCTGCGGGAGATCGATCCGGCCTCTTGAGTGACACGGGCCCGTGACGCCGTCAAGAATGCGGGGATGACGTCACCCGGAGAGCCTCCGGGGCGACGTCGTATCCGTTGGGTGCGTTGGGGTGGGCCGTGCATGCGCCGAGGGCGTCGGCCCTGAGGAAGGGCCGAGGAGAACCAGGTGACGACGTACGACGACAGAGCGAGCCTCGCGGATCTGACCAGCACGGCGGAGCGGGTCCGCCACTCGGTCGAGAGCGTGATCGAGGGCAAGCCCGAGGTCGTCCGCCTGGCGCTGACCGTGCTCCTCGCCGAGGGCCACCTGCTCATCGAAGACGTCCCCGGCGTCGGCAAGACCATGCTGGCCAAGACGCTCGCCAAGTCCATCGACTGCTCGGTGCAGCGCATCCAGTTCACCCCGGACCTGCTGCCCTCGGACATCACCGGCGTCAGCATCTACGACCAGCAGCGCCGCGAGTTCGAGTTCAAGCCGGGCGCGATCTTCGCGCAGATCGTCATCGGCGACGAGATCAACCGCGCCTCCCCCAAGACCCAGTCCGCGCTGCTGGAGTCGATGGAGGAGCGGCAGGTCACCATAGACGGCACCACCTACACGCTGCCCAGCCCGTTCATGGTCGTCGCCACCCAGAACCCGGTGGAGATGGAGGGCACCTACCCCCTCCCCGAAGCCCAGCGCGACCGCTTCATGGCCCGCGTCTCCGTCGGCTACCCGAGCCCCGAGGCCGAGCTCCAGATGCTCGACGTGCACGGCGGGCTGTCCCCGCTCGACGACCTCACCGCCGTGGCGCACGCGCACGACATCGTCAAGCTCATCGAGGCCGTCCGCGAGGTGTACGTCGCCGAGCCCGTCCGGCGCTACGTCGTCGA
Organism: Streptomyces sp. ADI95-16; assembly: GCF_003721495.1. NCBI lineage: Bacteria > Bacillati > Actinomycetota > Actinomycetes > Kitasatosporales > Streptomycetaceae > Streptomyces > Streptomyces sp. ADI95-16. Next base: position 2,619,574 of record NZ_CP033581.1, read on the forward strand.
CCTGGTCTCCGCCACCCGCACCCACCCGGACCTGCGCCTCGGTGCCTCGCCGCGCGCCACCCTGCACCTGCTGCGCGCCGTGAAGGCCTCCGCCGCCCTCGCCGGCCGCGAGTACGTGCTGCCCGACGACGTCCAGGCACTGGCCGCCCCCGTCCTCGCGCACCGGCTGCTGCCCACCGCTCAGGCCCAGCTGAACCGGCGCACCGCCGAGCAGGTCGTCCACGACATCCTCCAGCGCACCCCCGTCCCGGCCGCGCACGCCCGCGGCGAGATGCCGCCCGGCGCGGGCACCCGGGGCTTCTGATGAGCGCCGGTGCCCCGAGCGGCGCCGGCGGCGAGGGCCGGCCCGCCGGCGGGCTGCGTTCGTCCCTGTCCGGGCTCACCACCCGCGGCCGCTCCTTCGTGGCCGCCGGGATCGCCGCCGCCGTGTGCGCCTACGTCCTCGGCCAGGAGGAACTCCTGCGGGTCGGGCTGCTGCTCGCGGCGCTGCCGCTGATCTGCGTCCTCGCCCTGCACCGCACCCGCCACCGGGTCACCGGCAGCCGCCGGCTCACCCCGACCCGGGTGTCCGCGGGCGGCGAGGCCCGGGTGCAGCTGCGGATGGACAACACCTCGCGGGTGCCGACCGGCCTGCTGATGCTCCAGGACCGGGTGCCCTACGTCCTCGGTCCCCGGCCCCGCTTCGTCCTGGACCGGGTCGAGCCGGGCGGGCGCCGCGAGGTCTCCTACCGGGTCCGCTCCGACCTGCGCGGCCGCTACCCGCTGGGCCCGCTCCAGCTGCGCCTGTCCGACCCCTTCGGCCTGGTCGAGCTGACCCGCTCCTTCAGCGCGTACGACACCCTCACCGTCATCCCGCGCACCGAGGCCCTGCCCGCGGTCCGCCTCACCGGCGAATCCTCCGGCTACGGCGACGGCAGCCGCCGCTCGCTGGCCCTGTCCGGCGACGACGACGTGATCCCCCGCGGCTACCGGCGCGGCGACGACCTGCGCCGGGTGCACTGGCGCTCCACGGCCCGCTACGGCGAGCTGATGGTGCGCCGCGAGGAGCAGCCGCAGCGCAGCCGGGCCACCGTCCTGCTCGACACCCGCCAGCTCGCCTTCGAGGGCGCCGGACCGGATTCCGCGTTCGAATGGGCCGTCTCGGGGGCCGCCTCGACGCTGACGCACCTGCTGGAGCAGGGCTTCTCGGTGCGGCTCCTCACCGACACCGGCGATTCGGTGCCCGGCGGCGAGGGCGGCGGCGGTTTCAACGGGGGCTCCTCCGGCGGGCAGGAGTCCGCCGTGGCCGCGGGGCTGATGATGGACACCCTCGCGGTGGTCGGCCACTCCGACGGGGCCGGGCTGTCGCGGGCCCACGACGCGATACGCGGCGCGGGCGGGGCGCTCGGCGGAGCCGGCTCCGACGGGCTCCTCGTCGGCTTCTTCGGCGATCTGGACGACGTACAGACGGAGCTGGTGGCGAAGATGCGCCAGCGGGCCGCCGGCGCCGTGGCGTTCGTACTGGACTCCGAGACCTGGGCGGGACGGCCCGCGCGGGAGACCGCGCTGCCGCCGCTCCAGGAACGGCTGCGCAGGCTGCGCGACGCGGGCTGGACGGCACTGGCCGCCCCGCCCGGGGTGGCCTTCGGCGAGCTGTGGCGGCAGGCCGGGAACGCTCCGCTCGGCACGGGAACTTCCGGAGGTTGGGGATGAGCGGGCGCGCGAGACTGACGGTTTTCGCGGCGCTGGCGACGCTGCTGACCTCCTGGTCACTGGCCGGGCTGGTCGAGTCGAGCGGCTGGATCGCGCAGGCCGCGGCGCTGCTCGCCGTACAGGCGGCGGTGGGCGCGGGAGCCCGGCGGGTGCCGCTGGCACGGTCGCTGACCGTGGCCGCGCAGCTGCTGGTGTCGCTGCTGATCCTCGTGTTCATGTTCGCGGGCCGGGGCGAATCCACCGGGGACGGGCCGCTGGCCTACCTGGTGACCGACTTCGGCGCGCTGTTCGGACAGGGCGTCCGGGACGTCGGCGAGTTCGCGATACCGGCACCGCTGACGGACGGCATCCAGCTGCTGCTGCTCGCCGGGGTGCTGCTGGTCGGGCTGCTCGTGGACATGCTGGCGGTGACGCTGCGCACGGCCGCCGCGGCCGGGCTGCCGCTGCTCGCGCTGTACTCGGTGGCCGCCGGGCTGGCCACCGACGACTCCGGAACCTGGTTCTCGTTCCTGCTGGCCGGGACCGGCTACCTGCTGCTCCTGCTCGCCGAGGGCCGCGACCGGCTCGCCCAGTGGGGCCGGGTCTTCGGCGCCGCCCCGCGCGGCCGGGTCTCGGCCGCCTCCGGGTACGGGGGCGGCGCGGCCGGCGGCCAGGCGGTGGCGCCCGTACGCACCGGGCGGCGGATCGGCGTGGTGGCGCTGGGCCTGGCACTGGCCGTGCCGATGGCGCTGCCGGCGCTCGGTGACGGGCTGCTCGGCGGCCGGGGCACCGGCGACGCCGACGGCAGCGGCGCGGGCGGCGGCACCATCTCGGCGGTCAACCCGCTGGTCTCGCTGCAGAGCAGCCTGAACGCGCAGGACAACCGGGTGGTGCTCAAGTACCGCACGGACAGCACCCAGGTCGCCGACCAGTACGTGCGGATCCTGGCGCTGGACGAGTTCAACGGCGTCAAGTGGGAGGCCTCCGGGCGGCCGCTGAGCGACGTCCCGGCGCGGATGCCGAACCCGCCGGGGCTGGGCGACCAGGTCCGGGCCGGCGCGAGCGAGGTGCGCACCACCTTCTCGGCGGCCGACACCTACGTACAGCGCTACCTGCCGATGCCGTACCCGGCGACCGGGGTGGACATCGGCGGGAAGTGGCGGTTCGAGCCGGCCGGCCGGACCTTGGTCGGCGACCAGCTCGGCAAGGACAAGTTCCAGAACGTGCAGGGCGCCCAGTACACGGTGCGGAGCATGCTGCTGCGGCCGACGGTGCGCCAGCTCCAGAGCGCGCCCGCGCCGGGCGACGCGATCCGCGCCGACTACACGAAGCTGCCGGACAACCTCCCGCCGGTCGTCGCGGACACGGCCCGCAAGGTGACGCAGGGCTCGAAGGACGACTACACGCGGGCGGTGAAGCTTCAGGACTTCTTCGCCGTGAGCGGTGGGTTCCGGTACAACACGCGGACCGCCTCGGGTACGGGGCCGCAGGCCGTCGCCCGCTTCCTTGAGGACAAGGAGGGCTTCTGCATCCACTTCGCGTTCTCGATGGCGGCGATGTCCCGGTCGCTCGGGATCCCGGCGCGGGTGGCGGTCGGGTTCACCCCCGGCGAGCGGCAGTCGGACGGCACGTGGAACGTCTCGATGCGGGACGCGCACGCGTGGCCGGAGCTGTACTTCGAGGGCGTCGGCTGGACCCGGTTCGAGCCGACGCCGCGCTCCGGGATCTCGATCCCCGACTACAGCCAGGCGCAGACCCCGTCGAGCCGACCGTCCGCGCCGTCGGCGCTGCCGTCGGCGAGCGCGACGGAGCCGAACGCGGCCCCGTCGAAGGCGGACGACTGCCCGCCGGAGCTGAAGAAGCTGGGCGAGTGCGGGGGTCCGGCGGCGGCGCAGAAGGCCGGTCCGGGTGCGGGCGGGCCGTCCGTGCTCGCCGTACTGGGCTGGGTCGCGGGCGCGGTGGCGCTGCTCGGGCTGCCGCTGCTGCCGATGCTGTGGCGGGCCCGGGTGCGCGGGCGGCGGCTGGCGGCCGGGTCGGGGGCGGGGGCGGTGCTGTCGGCCTGGCGGGAGCTGGGAGACGCGGCGTGGGACGTGGGCATCGCCCCCGACGAGTCGCTGTCGCCCCGGGGAGCCGCGGCGCGGGTCGTGGAGCTGGGGCGGCTGGAGCCGGACGCGACCGACGCGGTGCGGCGGGTCGCCGGGGCCGTGGAGCGGGCGCTGTACGCCCCGGCGGGGGCGGACGCCGCGTACCCGGGGCTGGCGCAGGACGTCCTGCTGGCCCGCGCGGGGCTGCTGGCCGGGGTGTCGCGGGCGGCGCGGCTGCGGGCGCGGCTGGCGCCGCGGTCGGCGGCGCGGGTGGTCTGGGCGGCATCGGCCCGCTGGTCCGCCGCCTCCGCGTCGGCCGCGACCCGCCTCTCCGCCGCCCGCCTACGCCTCCCCTCCCGCCCCCGAGGCTGACCGGGCCCGCCGGCCGCCCGGCCCCGCCGGCAACCCCCGGCCTCGCCCGCACCCCGGGCCTGGCCGGGGCCGGCAACCCCCGGCCCCGCCGGCACCCCGGGCCTGGCCGGCACCCCCCGGCCCCGTCGGCAAACCCGGCCTCGCCGGCCATTCCAGCCCGTCCGGCGTTTGAGGACCGGGGGTCCGGGGGCTGGCCCCCGGCGACCGCCCTGCGGGGCTGTCCCCTACCCGCCCTTCCACCGTTCCCTGGGCTCCGCCCAGACCCGCGCCTCAAACGCCGGCGAGGCTGAATCGTCCGGCGCGGGGCCGCGGTGGCGGGGCTGAATCGTCGGGCCCGGGGCCACGTCGACGGGGCTGAATCGTCCGGCGCGGGGCCACGTCGACGGGGCTGAATCGTCCGGCGCGGGGCCACGCCGACGGGCTGGATCGTCCGGCGCGGGGCGGCGGTGGCGGGGGGTGTGGAAAAACGCCGGGCGGTGAGGCTCGTTCCCCCTGGAGCCTCACCGCCCGGCGTCTTCGCGTAGCCGGGCCCCCGTACCTTCCCGGCGAGGGACGAGGCCCTGGGCCGCTCCGCGGCCCCGTGTCCGCGGTGCGGCCCGAGGGCCCCTGTCCGTCGTCCCCCAGTCTGCTGTTTCCGCAGGTGGGAGCCCATCCGTACGCGTACTCATTTCCGCGCCTAGGTACGGGTACTCAGTTCTACGCGCCCCCACCACCCCCGCGGCACCGCCGACCGGGGGTACCTCACCGGCTTCCGCTCACCCGGCCCCGCAACAGCAGCGACAGCGCCGAGTGCACGTCGTCCAGGGAGCGTTCGCTCTGGAACGACTGCCAGTCCAGCGCCGCGACCAGCACCATCCCCACCATCGCGGCAGCGGTCAGCGGCACGTCGATCTCGGGGCTGAGTTCGCCCCGCTCGACCCCCTCCCGCAGCACGGTCTCCACCACCGCCACCGCCTCCCGCCGGACCACCATCAGCGTGGACTGCCACGCCCGGTTGGTGCGCCACAGCTCGGCGACGTACAGCTGTGTGAAGGCCGGATACCGGTCGATGAACACGAGGCCCGCCCGGATCATCGCGTCCAGCGCCTCCACGCGGGTCCCGCCCCGGGCCTCCGTCTCCTGCGCCGCCGTCCGCAGGGACTCGGTCAGGAGACCGACCCCGTGCCTCAGCAGTTCCTCGAAGAGGTCGGTCTTGCTGGCGAAGTTGTAGTACACCGTGCCTTTGGCTACCCCCGCCCGCTCGGCGATCTCGTCGACCGTCGTGGCCGAGAAGCCCTGTTCCGCGATGAGGGTGACAGCCGCTTCATAGAGCTTCTGCCGGGTGGCCTGACGACGGCCGCTGCCGGTACCCGTACCGGTGCTGCTGCTTTCCATGGCGCTGATTCTCACAGGTCAACGCCTCCTTACAGGCTCAGTTCCGGGTGGAGCCGGTCCATCGTCCACACCTGCTTGCCGCGGGCGGCGAGGGCGGTGAGGGCGAGCGCGCCGAACGTGAAGGCCGTCAGGACCGCGCAGCCCTGCCACACGGGGCCGAGATCGCCGCCCGTGATGAGCTTGCGCAGGCTCTCGACGACGTACGACATCGGCAGGTACGGGTGGATCGCGTTGAAGAAGCCCGGGCTGGTCTGAACGGGGTACGTACCGCCCGCCGAGGTCAGCTGGAGCATCAGGACGGCCAGCACCAGGATCCGCCCGGCCGCGCCGAACTTGGCGTTGAGCCACTGCACGATCGCCGCGAAGCAGGCGGTGACCAGCATCAGGAAGGCGATGGTCAGGGCCGGCCGGGCCATGTCCAGGCCGAGCCCCCAGTGCAGTACGGACATCAGCATGGCCACCTGCGCCGCGCCGAGGCCGGCCACGGGCAGCCAGCCCGCGAGGGCGATCCGCCAGGGCGAGGCACCGGCGGCCAGGGCCCGCTTGTTCATCGGCGCGATCAGCATGTACGCGACCATCGCGCCGACCCAGAGGGAGAGCGGGATGAAGTACGGGGCGAAGCCGGTGCCGTAGTTGGGCGCCTTGTGCAGGGATTGGTTGGCGAGCTTGACCGGGTCGGCCATGACCTCGGTGCGGGCGTCGCGCTGCTTCTCGTCGTAGTCCGGGATCTTGCCGGCACCGTCGTGCAGGCCGTCGGCGAGGGTGCCGCTGCCGTCCACGAGCTTGAACATGCCGCCTTGCAGGGTGTGCGCGCCGTCGCCGAGCTTGCCGACGCCCTCGCCGAGCTTGCCGGAGCCGCTGGTGGCGGTGCCCAGACCGGTGTGGAGCGTGGCCATGCCGGAGGCGACCTTGTGGGCGGCGTCGTTGAGGGCGTTGACCTGGCTGACGGCGGTCTTGAGGTCAGAGCCCAGCGCGGGGGCCTTCACGGCGATCGCGCGGGCGTCGTTCTCCAGCTCGGTCAGCTGCTTGCGGAGCTTGTCGATGTCCCCGCCCGAGCCCTTGACCAGGGTGTTGACGTCGCCGCTGAGCTGGGCCCCCTCGGCGGCGACCTCCTTGGTCTTCTTCAACCGCTCGCAGAGGGCGGGGGAGGTCTTGGTCCCGGGGCCGCACCACTCGTTGTAGTCGGCGGCGGTCCGGGTCGCGAGGAACTGGGAGATGCGGGCGGCGGCCGGTGCCTTCTCGACGAACTTGTCGAGGTGGTTCCGGGTGACCTTGGCGGTGTCGGCGACCAGCACGGCGGTGTCCGCGAGCTGCTTGGGGTCCTGGAGGAAGGGCCGGGCCTTGCCGGCGACGCCGTCCATCTTGTCGGCGAGCTTCTGGGTGCCGTCGGCGATGCCCCGCGTTCCGGTCTTCAGCTGTGCGGCGCCCGAGCCCAGCTGCTTGAGCCCGCTGGTGAGCTCGCCGGACTTCTCCTCGGCCGTGTCGAGGCCCTCGGCGAGGTCCTTGGCGCCCTGCTGGGCCTTGCCGGCCCCGTCCTTGATCTGGTCGGCGCCGTCGGCGGCCTCGGCCGTCTTGTCGTGCAGGTCGGAGAAGGACACGAAGATCTTGTCGAGGAAGCCGCGGGAGGCGTTGGTGGACGCCGCCGAACGGACCTCGGAGAAGACGGTGCGGGAGATCGAGCCGACGACGTAGTTGTTCGCGTCGTTCGTGCGGACCTGGAGCGCGCCGGTGGTGGGGTCGTCCCCGGAACTGGAGGCGATCTTCTCGCTGAAGTCGGCGGGCATGGTCAGGGACAGGTAGAACTTCCCGTCCTCCAGACCCTTCGCCGCCTCGTCGGCGCTGACCTCGCGCCAGTCGAAGGTCCGGCTGTCGCGCAGCTTCTTGGTGATCTCGCCGCCGGCGTCGAGGTGCTTGCCGTCGACGGTGGCGCCCTGGTCGGAGTTGACGAGGGCGACGGGCACCTTGTCGAGGCGGCCGTACGGGTCCCAGAAGGACCAGAGGTACAGCGCGCCGTAGAGCAGCGGCAGCAGGAGCAGCGCGACGAGGGCGGCCCGGGGGAGCTTTCCCCGCCCGAACCGCTTCAGCTCAAGCGCGGCGAGCTTCGGCGAGCGCATCGTCCGTCCCCTTCGTGTTCGGCTTCGTGTTCGTTTCCGGCTTCGTGTCCGGCGCCGCGTCCGGCGCCGCATCCGGCTCCGCATCCGGCTTCGTGCCCGGTGTCATGTCCCGGTTCGTGGCCGGCTGCGCATCCGGCTTCGTGGCCGGCTGCGGATCCGGCTTCGTGGCCGGCTGCGGATCGGATGGCGCCGGTTCGGCGGTCTTGGCCGGGGTTCCGGTGCGGACCACCGGTATGTCCTGCGGCGCCTCGCTGCACACCGCGAAGACGGTGGTCCCGCGCGCGGCGATGGCGCGGAGCAGGGCCCAGGCCTCCGCGCGTTCGGCGTCCGAGAGCTTGAGGTCCAGGTCGTCGAGGGCCAGCAGCCGCGGGGCGCCGAGCAGCGCGATGGCCACGGACAGGCGTACGGACTCCAGGCGTTCCAGGTCGCGCACGGAGGTACGGGGCCCCTTGGGCAGGGTCGCGAGGTCCAGGCCGGCGACGGCCAGGGCCTCCTCGATCCGGGCGGCCGTGGAGGCGCGGCGCTCGCCGCGCGGCCGGAGCAGGGCGCGGAGCAGGGCGCGGAGCGGGCCCTCGTAGCGGCGCTGGAGCAGGGCGCCTTCGCGCAGCTGCTCGGCGACGGTGAGGGCCTGGTCGAGGTCGTTGACGCCGGAGACCGGGCCGAGGGCGGCGATCCGGCGGACCGCGGCCATCTTCTTCGGCAGCCGGTGGCCTCCCACCTCGGCATGGCCCGCGGTGGGTTTCATCCGGCCGGTGAGGGCAAGGAGCAGACAGGTCCGGCCGCTGCCCGAGGGGCCTTCGACCGCGGTGATCGAGCCGGGTGCCGCATCGATCCCGATGTTCCGGAACACCCAGCCGCGCGGGCCCTTGAGTCCGAAGTCCTCGGCTTTGACGGCCGCACCGTGCGGGCTGTCCACGCCGTCCCCTCCCTTTTGAACTGACTGGTCAGTTCAAAAACTAGCACCTTCCGGCGCATCCGGCGCGCGGTGGGGGGTAGTTACTCGGACAGACACGACAAACCCACAGGTCAGAGCGATTGTCAGTGGGGCACGTCACGATGGATCCACGCAACACGGCACAAGGCACCACACGACGAGCAAGAGGCACTACACGGCACAAGCGACAGCACCACGCATCGACAGGAGGTTCGTCATGGCCACACCGTCCCCGTCCCCTGTCCACCCCGTCCCGCGGAAGTCGGCGGCCCCACCGGCTGCCCTCGATCTGCTCGCCAAGGCCCGCTGCGGTCTGGCCGAGGCGGCGGAACTGCCCAGCCCCAACGAGCGGTACGCCACGGCGCACCTCGCGGCGCTGCGCGCGGCCGCGGCCGTACTGGCCGCGCGCGGCCGGCCCGAGCCGGTGAACCCGCGTCGGCGGCCCCGGATCCGGCCCGCCTGGGAGGTACTGCCGGAAACGGCACCGGAGCTGACGGAGTGGAGCGCGCTGTTCGCGTCCGGCGCCGCCCGCCGGGCCCGGGCCGAGGCGGGCATACCGGGTGCGGCGACCGCGCGGGAGGCGGACGACCTGGTGCGCGAAGTCGCGATGTTCCTGCGCCTGGTGGAACGCATGCTCGCGCTCCGGCCGGTGGCCGCCCCGGCCCTGCCGACGCCCCGTCCGGAGCGTCCGGACGCGGGATGAGATCCCCGGCAGCCCGAGGCAATAGGGTGGGGCCCGTACCGCTCACCCTTACCGCGCCGAGGAGCCATCAGCCGTGTCGGACACTTCCCGCCCCCGTGCCTCCCTTCGCACCGCTGTGGTGTGGGAGGTCCTCAAGGAGGCCCTCGACCGCCGGGTGAAGGCGACCGGGCGGGATGTGCTCGACGTGCTGGACACCGGCGGCGGCACCGGCAAGTTCGCCGTCCCGGTGGCCCGGCTGGGTCACCGCGTCACCGTGGTCGACCCCAGCCCGAACGCGCTGTTCGGGCTGGAGCGCCGGGTCTCCGAGGCCGGCGTCGCCGACCTGGTGCGCGGCGTCCAGGGCGACGCCCAGGGCCTGCTGGATGTCGTCGAGCGCGACGCGTACGACGTGGTGCTCTGCCACGGCGTGCTGGAGTACGTCGACGACCCGGCCGAGGGCGTCGCCAACGCCTTCGCGGCGCTGCGGCCCGGCGGCGTCCTCAGCCTGCTCGCCGCCGGTCTCGGCGGGGCCGTGCTGGCCCGCGCGCTGGCCGGCCACTTCACCGAGGCGCGCACCGCGCTGACCGACCCGGCGGGCCGCTGGGGCACCGGCGACCCGGTGCCGCGCCGCTTCACCGCCGAGCAGCTCACCGAGCTGGTCGGGGGCGCCGGCCTGGAGGTCGGCACGGTGCACGGCGTGCGGATCTTCGCCGACCTGGTGCCCGGGGTCCTGGTCGACACCGAGCCCGGCGCGGTCGAGGCCCTGCTGCGCCTGGAGGAGGCCGCGGCCGAGCTCCCCGCCTTCCACGCGGTCGCCACGCAACTGCACGTCCTTGGCGAGAAGCCCGCCTGATCTGCGGCGCTGTAGCGCACCGAGTCGGCCGTACACCCTCCGCCGAGCCGGTCGGACCCGTATGATCGAGGACACCGACCGGCATGGCGGCCGGGCCATTGGGGAATAAACGCCTCAGTGACCGCGCCTTTTCGGCGGTACGGATCGCCGCGGTGCTTTTTCAGAGCGTGGCGTCGAGGGCGGGTATCACGGGGGCGATTCCCCGCCTATCCTGAAGGGGACCCCTGGTCGCTCCCCCCCGCGACCGACGGATGAGGAGGACTCCCGTGCCGCTCTCGGAGCACGAGCAGCGAATGCTCGAGCAGATGGAGCGAGCGCTGTACGCCGAAGATCCCAAGTTCGCGACAGCGCTTGAGGGAAGCGGACTGCGCACGTACACCCGGCGACGGGTTTACATGGCAGTCGCAGGCATTGTGGTGGGTATCGCGCTCCTCATGACCGGCGTGATCTGGCAGAGCGTGCTCTGGATCAGCGTGGTGGGATTCCTCGTCATGCTGGGATGCACGGTTCTCGTGGTCACCGGTTGGCGCAAGGCACCCAAGCCCGGCGAGCAGCCCGTCTCCGGTAGTGCAAGCGGTTCGGGCCACGGCCAGAACCGGCAGCGTCGGTCGATGATGACCCGGATCGAGGAGCGGTGGCAGCGCCGCCGCGATGAACACGGCCAGTAGGGCCTACGGATTTCGATGAGGGGACGGCTGCCCTGCGGCGGCCGTCCCCTCACGCGTGTCCTCAGGCCCCCTTCTGCGGCATGATGATCAGGTGAGTGTGCTCCCCCTGGTCTTCACCAGTGGCTGGGCCAGCGGGATCAACGCCTACGCCGTGGTCCTCCTGCTCGGCATCTTCGGCCGGACCGGACTGACCGACGACGTCCCCGCGTCGCTGCAACGCACCGACGTGCTGATCGTCGCGGCCGTCCTGTTCCTCTGCGAGGCGGTGGCCGACAAGGTCCCGTACGTGGACTCGATATGGGACGCCCTCCACACGGTGATCCGGCCGCTGGCCGGTGCCGTGATCGGCGCGCTGCTGGCCGGGCAGAGCGGCTCGCTCTCCGACATCGCGGCCGGGGCGGTCGGCGGCTCCACGGCCCTGGCCAGCCATTTCGTCAAGGCCGGCACCCGGATGGCGATCAACACCTCCCCGGAGCCGTTCACCAACGTGGGGATGAGCCTCGCCGAGGACCTCGGCGTGGCCGGAATCGTCACCTTCGCGATGTTCAACCCGCAGGTCGCCGCGATCATCGCGGCCGTGCTGCTGGCCCTGGGCCTGGCCACGCTGGTGTTCCTGTGGGCCCGGATCCGACGCTTCCTGCGCCGCCGCGCCCAGCGCCGCGAGGAGCGGCACCTCGCCGCCGAAGCCCGCGAGTCCGCCGGGACGGCCGGGACCAGCGGGAGCGGCCCGGCGCCACCCCGCTGACCTGGGTCGATCCCGGCCCGTCCCGGTCGATAGGCTCAGCCGCATGGCACGAATTGCGGTGATCGGCGCCGGCATGGGCGCGATGGCGACGGCGGCCCGGCTGGCCGTGGCGGGCCACCAGGTGACGGTGTACGAGCGCGGGAGCACCTACGGCGGCTCGGTCGGCCGGTACGAGCGCGAGGGCTTCGCCTTCGACACGGGCCCCGGGCTGCTGCACCTGCCCGCCGTCTACCGCGACCTCTTCGTGAAGACCGGCAAGCGGCCGCTGGAGGAGTGCGTCGAGCTGGTCCAGGTGGACCCGGCCGTACGGCACCTGCTGCCCGACGGCAGCGAGGTCACCCTCCCCAACGTCTCGCGCGGCGGCGCCGAGGCCGTCCTCGACCAGGCCTTCGGCGCGGGCGCGGGCGGGCGCTGGAGCGCCGTCCTGGGCCGTGCCCGCGACGCCTGGGACGCCACCCGCCGCCCGTTGCTGGAGGAGCCGCTGCGCACCGACTGGCGGGTGCTGGGCCGCGAGCCGTACCCGGCGCTGCGCGGGAGCGGGCTGCTGCGCCGTCGGCCGCCGACCCTCGCCGAGGTGGCCGAGCGGGAGCTGGGCGGAAGGCTCACGGGCCTGCTGGAGAGCCCGGTGCTCGCGCACGGCCTGGCCCCCGCCGCCACCCCGGCGGCCGCGACGGTCCTCCCGTACATGGAGCAGACCTTCGGCAGCTGGTACGTACGCGGCGGCATCCGCGCCCTGGCCACCGCCGTGTACGAGCGCTGCCTGGAGCGGAAGGTCACCTTCGAGTTCGGCGCCGCGGTCCGGGAGGTGCTGGTCCGCGACGGCAGGGCGGCCGGGCTGCTGCTGGCCGACGGCGCCGAGGCCCCCGCCGATTTCGTCGTCTGCGGGATCGACCCGCGGCAGCTGCCGCCCGCCTCCGTGCCCCGGCCGGCCGGCGCCGTCCCCGCCCGGGGGCCCGGGGTGCCCAGCCGGATCACCCTCTTCCTCGCCCTGCGCGGCGCCCGGCCCGCCGACGCCGCGCACCGCACGGTCGTCCACTCCCCCGGCCTCGCCGCCGAGGCCCGGACCGCCTTCGCCGGGGAGCACACCGCACCGCCCACGGTGACGGTGCTGCGGCCCGACGACCCGGCGACCCGGCCCGACGCGGACCACGAGGCCGTCACGGTGAGCGCCGTGTGCGCCCCCGAGGGGGTGCTGGACTGGTCGGACCCGGCGCTGACGGCCCGCTACGCGCAGGCGCTCCTCGCCGCCGCCGGGCGGGCCGTGCCGGGGCTGCGCGAGCGGCTGCTGTGGCAGGAGCCGCGCACCCCCGCCGATGTCGCGCGGGCCACGGGCGCGGTGGGCGGCGCGGTGCCCCCGCCGTCGGTCGCGGGAGCCGGGGGCCGGCTGCTCCACCCGGCGAACGCCACCGCCCTGCCGGGGCTGTTCCTGGCGGGCGGCTGGGCGCACCCCGGTGGCGGGCTCGCGCACGCCGGGATGACCGGGGCCCTGGTGGCCGGGCTGATCGTGGAGGGCGCCGGCTTCCGCGGCTCCCAGTGAGCACCGCTCAGTAGCGGTACTGCCCGTACTCCCCGGTGCCGCCCTGGTACGGGTAGCCCTGCTGCTGGTGCTGCTGGTCCTGCTGGTCCTGCGGGTACGCGACCGGGGTCTGCTCCTCGCCCGGGTAGGGCTGCGCGGCGTCCCGCTGCTGCGGCACCCACACGCCGCCGGGCGGGGTGTCCGTGGAGTACTGCTGCTGCGCGTACGGGTCCGGGGCCTGGCCCGCGTACGGGGCGGCGTACCCGCCGTCGTAATAGGGCTGCTGGGGGGCGACGCCGCCGCCGGTGCCGATGTACGGGTCCGAGTAGGCGGCGTAGACCTGCTGCTCGCCGGCCGGGTAGCCGTAGCCGTAGTCGTAGCCGCCCTGACCCTGGCCCTGGGTCTGCGGGTCGTAGTGGGCGTACTGGTGGGCGTCCTGCTCGGCCGTGGTGAACGGCGAGGCGAACGGCGCCGTCTGGCTCGCGTCGGCGGTCGGGGCGAAGCTCTGTATCCCGTACGAGCCGGTCTCCTCGGGCAGCGGCTGCGGGCTGTAGACCGCTTCGGCGTCCGGGGACTTCACGCCGAACACGCTCTCCGCATCGGGGTCGGCCTGGTCGGCCGGGTCGGCCGCGGCGCCGGAGTCCGCGGGGTCGTCGCCGGGGCCGTACTCCAGTGCGGTGACCTTCAGCGCGGGTCCGGGGCGCGGTCCGCCGGCGCGGCGGCGCCGGGTCTGCCGTACGGGCTCACCGCCGCGGCGCAGCGCCCAGCCGGCCACGAAGCCCTTGCGGAAGGACAGCGTCACCAGGGTCTGGCCGACGGCGAACGCGGCCGCGCCGGCCGCGATGACCAGCACGGACGGCAGCACCACCCCGGCGACCACACCGACGAAGCCGGCGAAGGCGAGCAGGCGCCAGCGCAGCCGGGCCTTGTACTGCATCAGGACCTCGGCAAGCAGCCACAGCGCGACGAAGCCGAACGCGATGTAGAGGACCGTCATTCCCATGCGTGGCCCCGCCCCTCTCGATACGGCCGCCCACGGGTACGTACGGCCGATCAGGCCCGCTGGTGCAGGCCCAGGTTCTCGTAGATCTCCAGAGTCGCCGTGGAATTGTTCAGCGTGATGAAGTGCAGTCCCGGGACACCCTCGGACAGCAGCCGCGCGCAGAACTCCGTGGCGAACTCGATGCCAATGGAGCGTACAGCGGCCGGATCGTCCTTGACCGCGAGCATCCGCTCTTTCACGGCGTCGGGGAAGACGGCGGTGCTCAGTTGGGGCAGCCGGTCGAGCTGCTTGATCCCCACAACAGGCATGACCTCGGGGATGATCGGGGTCTCGCAGCCCGCCTTCTCGACGCTGTCGCGCAGCCTCAGATAATTCTCCGGGTGGAAGAACATCTGGGTGATCGCGTAGTCGGCGCCCGCGCGGCACTTGTCCACGAAGTGCCGGATGTCCGTGTCCCAGTCCTCCGAGCGCGGGTGCATCTCGGGGAACGCGGCGACCCCGACGCAGAAGTCGCCGGACTCCTTCAGGAGACGGACCAGGTCGGCGGCGTAGTCCACGCCCTCGGGGTGCTTCACCCAGGGCGCCATGGGATCGCCCGGCGGGTCCCCGCGCAGCGCGAGCATGTTGCGGATGCCGGCGTCGGCGAACTGGCCGATGACGTGGCGCAGCTCGGCGACGGAGTGGTCGACGGCGGTGAGGTGGGCGACGGGGGTCAGCGTGGTGTCCGCGGCGATCTGCTCGGTGGCGCGGACGGTGCCGCCGCGGGTGGAGCCGCCGGCTCCGTAGGTGACGGAGACGAAGCTCGGGGCCACCGCCTCGACCCGGCGGAGGGCTTCCCAGAGGTTGCGCTCGCCCTTCTCGGTCTTGGGGGCCCAGAACTCGAACGAGTACGAGCTCCCGGACGCGAGGAGATCGCGGACCGTGTGCGCACGATCCGACCAGGTGGAAGCGGTACCAAGGGCCATACCGGCAGGTTAGACGCGGCCCGGCGCACGCCGAAGCGACGTCCACCCATTGGACACGTTTTTGGACACCTACGGGGAGCGGGCGGGCGGGCCTACGGGAGGCGGGCGCGGACGCGCTTGGCCAGGTCGGCGGCGGCGGCGCCGGGGTCGGAGGCCTCGGTGAGGGCCCGGACGACGACGACGCGGGTGGCGCCCGCGTCGAGCACCTCGTCCAGATTCGTTCCGTCGATGCCGCCGATCGCGAACCAGGGCCGGTCCTGGGCGAGCGAGGCGGCGTACCGGACGAGGCCGAGGCCGGGCGCGTGGCGGCCGGGCTTGGTGGGGGTGGGCCAGCAGGGGCCGGTGCAGAAGTAGTCCACGCCGGGCTCGGCGACGGCGGCGTCGACCTCGGACTCGGCGTGGCAGGAGCGCCCGATGAGGAGGTCCTCGCCGAGGATGGCGCGGGCGGCGGGCACCGGGATGTCGCCCTGGCCGAGGTGCAGGACGTCGGAGCCGATGGCGTGCGCGACGTCGGCGCGGTCGTTGACGGCGAGCAGCTTGCCGTGCCGGCGGGCCGCGTCGGCGAAGACCCGCAGGTGTTCGAGTTCCTCGCCGGCCTCCATGCCCTTGTCGCGGAGCTGGACGACGTCCACTCCGCCGGCGAGGACGGCGTCGAGGAACTCGGGGAGGTCGCCCTGCCGCTTGCGGGCGTCCGTGCACAGGTAGAGCCGGGCGTCGGACAGCTGCTGCATGGGTACCCCCCGGGGTGGTGGCGGCGTACGGGCCCGCGCGCTCGGCCCGTACACCGCGGTGGAGCGGATGCGGATCAGGTCAGAGGGCAAGCGCCTGAGCGCGGCGCTTCACCTCCGTGCCGCGATTCTCGCTCAGCGCCTGCGCGGGGGTGCCGGGCAGGGTCGGGTCCGGGGTGAACATCCACTCCAGGATCTCCGCGTCGGAGAAGCCGTCGTCGCGGAGCACGGTCAGCAGGCCGACCAGGCCCTTGACGATCTTGTCTCCGTCGATGAAGGGGGCGGGCACCTGGAGCGAACGGTTCTCGCCCCGGCGTACGGCGAGCAGCTGACCTTCCTTGACCAGCTGGCGGACCCGGGTCACTTCGATGTCGAGCATCTCCGCGATGTCGGGGAGGTACAGCCAGTCGGGGACAAGGGCATCGATCTTTGCGTCAATCTCGGTCACGGGCACAAGCCTGCCATCTCGGACTCCCCGCCGGTACCTGGACCACCCCGTCCGGGTCCCGGGCCCCTGTTCAGGGCCTTCCCGGGGGAGCTCAGCGGAGGGTGGCGGACTTCAGGGGGACGGCCGGATCGGCGAGCCGCGCCGGGTCGACGGGGGTGGCCGCCTCGATGAGCCGGCGGCCCTGGGCCAGGTCGCGGGGGCGGCCCACGGCGAGGAGCGCGGCCAGTGCCCCGTCCCGCAGCCAGCACACCGACCAGGCCTCGCCGGCCGGGTCGCCGCGCCACACCAGCCCGTCGGCGTCGCCGTGGTGGCCCGCGTACTGCACGAACCGTCCGAACTGCTCCGACCAGAAGTACGGCACCGGGTCGTAAACGCGCTCGGCCCCGCCGCCCAGGACGTTCGCCGCGACCACCCGCGGCCCCTGCAGCGCGTTGTCCCAGTGGTGCACCAGCAGCCGCGCCCCGTACCGCCCCGACGGGAAGGAGGCGCAGTCGCCGACCGCGTACACCCCCGCCGCGGTGGTCCGCAGGTACGCGTCCGCCGTGACCGAGCCGTCGGGGCCGAGCTCGACCTCCGAGCCCGCTAGCCAGCGCGTCGCGGGCCGGGCCCCGATGCCGACGACCACCGCGCCCGCCGGCAGCGCGCGGCCGTCGGTGAGGAGGACCCGGCCCGCCTCCACCGCGGCCACCCGCGCCCCGGTCAGCAGCGTGGCGCCCGCCTCCTCGTACCACCGCGCCATGGGGGCGGCGACCTCCGCCGGCAGCGCGCCCGCCAGCACCCGGTCCGCCGCCTCGACGACCGTCACCTCGCAGCCCGCCTCGCGCGCGGCCGTGGCGAACTCGGCGCCGATCCAGCCCGCCCCGACGACCACCATCGCCGGCGCCGCCGCCAGCACCGGGCGCAGCCGCGCCGCGTCGTCCAGGGTGCGCAGCAGGTGCACGCCGGGGACGCCCTCCGCGCCCGGCAGGGTCAGCGGTTCGGCGCCCGTCGCCAGCACGAGCACCTCGTACGGGACGGGTCCCGCCTCCGTGTCCAGCTCGCGCTCGGCGCCGCGCAGGCCGGTGACCTCGACGCCGAGCCGCAGCTCGATGCCGAGGCCCTCGAAGTCCACGTCGAACGCGGAGTCCTCGGCCTTCCCGAGCAGCACCGCCTTCGACAGCGGCGGCCGGTCGTACGGCTGGTGCGGCTCGGCGCCCAGCAGCGTCACGCGGCCGGTCCACCCCTGCTCCCGCAACGCGACCGCGGTCTGCACCCCGGCCATTCCGGCGCCGACGATGACGACGCCGCCCTGAGTCTGTTCCGTCTGCTCGCTCACCCGGCCCAGCCTAATCAACTGACGCTTCGTCAGGAACAGTGGCCGGGGAGGCAGCCTTACCCGGCACCGGCGCCGGGGTTAGTCTGGCCACCGAACCTATCGCGGGAGTCCGGGCGCACCGGGCTGAGAGGGAGGCTGGGCGGCCTCCGACCGTACGAACCTGATCCGGGTCATGCCGGCGAAGGGAGGGGCTGGACGCCCATGCACTCATCTCGGAAGGGATCCGACGGGGGATCCGACGTCCTCGTCATCGGGGGCGGGATCATCGGGCTGGTCACCGCCTGGCGGGCCGCCCGGCGCGGGCTGCGCACCGTGCTCGCCGATCCGGCGCCCGGGGGCGGCGCCGCGCAGGTCGCGGCCGGCATGCTCGCCGCCGTCACCGAACTGCACTACGGCGAGGAGACCCTGCTCGGGCTGAACCTCGCCTCCGCCGCCCGCTACCCCGAGTTCGCCGCCGAACTCGCCGACGCCAGCGGCGGGATGGACATCGGCTACCGCGCCTGCGGCACCCTCGCCGTGGCCCTCGACGCCGACGACCGGCTCCACCTGCGCGAGCTGCACGCGCTCCAGCGGCGCTGCGGCCTGGAGTCCGAGTGGCTCACCGGGCGCGAGTGCCGCCGCCTGGAGCCGATGCTGGCCCCGGGCGTGCGCGGCGGGCTGCGCGTGGACGGCGACCACCAGGTCGACCCGCGCCGGCTGGCGGCCGCGCTGCTGGCGGCCTGCGAGCGCGCCGGGGTCGAGATCCGCCGGGCGAGCGCGGAGCGGCTGCTCACCGCCGCCGACCGGGCGGTCGGCGTACGGCTCGACGACGCCGAGGTGCTCCGCGCCGACCAGGTGGTGCTGGCCGCGGGGTCGCTCAGCGGCCGGCTGGCCGGCGTACCGCCGGAGGTGGCGGCGCCGGTGCGGCCGGTGAAGGGGCAGGTGCTGCGGCTGACCGTGCCGGCCGGGTACGGGCCGTTCCTGTCCCGCACCGTACGGGCCGTCGTGCGCGGCAGCCACGTGTACCTGGTCCCGCGCGAGAACGGCGAACTCGTCGTCGGCGCCACCAGCGAGGAACTCGGCTGGGACACCACCGTCACCGCCGGCGGGGTGTACGAGCTGCTGCGCGACGCCCACGAACTGGTGCCCGGCATCACCGAACTCCCGCTGTCCGAGACCCGGGCGGGGCTGCGGCCCGGCTCCCCCGACAACGCCCCGCTGCTCGGGCCGACCGCCCTGCCGGGGCTGCACCTGGCCACCGGGCACTACCGCAACGGGGTGCTGCTGACCCCGCTCACCGGCGATGTGATGGCGGAGCTGCTGACCACCGGCGCGGTACCGGAGATCGCCCGCCCCTTCACCCCGGGTCGTTTCACCCCGGCACGTCAGGAGTCGTACGCATGACCATCTCCGTCAACGGCGAGCCGCGCGAGATCGCGGCCGGCACCACCCTCGACGCGGTGGTCGCCACCCTGACCGCGGCGCCGGCCGGCGTCGCCGCGGCACTGAACGAGACCGTGGTCCCGCGCGGCCAGTGGCCGGCCACACCGGTCGGCGAGGGCGACCGGGTCGAGATCCTCACCGCCGTGCAGGGGGGCTGAGCGCGATGGCGGACGACGCCTTCGAACTGGGCGGCCGGAGCTTCTCCTCCCGCCTGATCATGGGGACCGGCGGGGCGCCGAGCCTCGACGTCCTGGAGCGCGCGCTGGTGGCGTCCGGGACCGAGCTGACGACGGTGGCGATGCGCCGGCTGGACCCGACGGTGCAGGGCTCGGTCCTGTCGGTGCTGAACCGGCTGGGGATCGCGGTCCTGCCGAACACGGCCGGCTGCTTCACGGCCGGCGAGGCGGTGCTGACTGCGCGGCTGGCGCGGGAGGCGCTGGGGACGGACTGGATCAAGCTGGAGGTCGTCGCCGACGAGCGGACGCTGCTGCCGGACGGAGTGGAGCTGCTGGACGCGGCGGAGACGCTGGTGGACGAAGGCTTCACGGTGCTGCCCTACACGAACGACGATCCGGTGCTCGCGCGGAAGCTGGAGGACGTGGGCTGCGCGGCGATCATGCCGCTGGGGTCTCCGATCGGGTCCGGGATGGGGATCCGCAACCCCCACAACTTCGAGCTGATCCGCGAGCGGGCCGGGGTCCCGGTGATCCTGGACGCGGGGGCCGGCACGGCGTCGGACGCGGCCCTCGCCATGGAGCTGGGGTGCGCGGGCGTGATGCTGGCCTCGGCGGTGACACGGGCCCAGTCCCCCGTGCTCATGGCCGCGGCGATGCGGGACGCCGTGTCGGCGGGACGCCTGGCGTACCGCGCGGGCCGCATCCCGCAGCGCCGCTTCGCGGAGGCCTCCTCCCCGGCCGAGGGACGCGCCGTTCTGGACCCGGAACGCCCGGCTTTCTGACCCCGCCGGGGACGAGGGGTGCGTCACAGCTGCGCCGCAAGGGACGGGATGCTGGTCGGGAGGGTTGCGTGCGCTCGTAGAATCGCCGGGTGGATACGACCCTGGATGACCCCCTCGCCGGGCGCGTGCTCGACGGCCGCTACCGCGTCGACGCCCGCATCGCGGCCGGTGGCATGGCCACGGTCTACCGCGCCCTCGACACCCGCCTCGACCGCGTCCTGGCCCTGAAGGTGATGCACCCGGCGCTCGCCGCCGACGCCGGCTTCGTCGACCGCTTCATCCGTGAGGCCAAGTCCGTGGCCCGCCTCGCGCACCCGAACGTCGTCGGCGTCTTCGACCAGGGCACCGACGGCCCGTACACGTACCTGGCCATGGAGTACGTCTCCGGCTGCACCCTGCGCGACGTGCTCCGCGAGCGCGGCGCGCTCCAGCCCCGGGCCGCGCTCGACATCCTGGAGCCGGTCCTCGCGGCCCTCGGCGCCGCGCACCGCGCCGGGTTCGTGCACCGCGACATGAAGCCCGAGAACGTCCTGATCGGCGACGACGGCCGGGTCAAGGTCGCGGACTTCGGGCTGGTCCGCTCGGTCGACTCCGTCACCAGCACCAGCGGGTCGGTCCTCGGCACCGTCTCCTACCTCGCCCCCGAGCAGATCGAGAGCGGCGTCAGCGACACCCGCGCGGACGTCTACGCCTGTGGTGTCGTGCTCTACGAGATGCTCACCGGCTCCAAGCCCCACACCGGCGGCAACCCCGCCCAGGTGATCTACCAGCACCTCCACGAGGACGTCCCGCCCCCGTCGGCGACCGTCCCCGGGCTCCCCGTCGTCCTCGACGGGCTCGTCGCGCTGGCCACCGCCCGCAACCCGGAGCTGCGCCCGTACGACGCCGCGTCCCTGCTGGGCCTGACCCTCGACGCCCGCGCCCGGCTCGGCAACGCCGAGCTGGACGCCGTACCTCCGCAGGCGCGCGCCGAGACGCACAACGCGACCGAGGACCGTACGAGTGTGATCCCCCGGGCGGCGGAGCCGCCGGAGCCGATGAACCAGACCTCGCGGATGCTGCTCCCGCCGACGTCGCCGACGCAGTCCCAGGAGCAGGAACAGGAAGAGGCGCGACGGCGGGGCACGGCCCCGGCTCCCCGGCCCCGGCGCCGCGGCGTGTTCCTCCTGGTCGCCGCGGTCCTGCTCGCGCTCGGTATCGGCGGCGGCGTCTGGTACATCAACTCCGGCCAGTTCACCAAGGTCCCGAACCTGCTCGGCAAGACCGAGGCGCAGGCGAAGTCGGACCTGTCGTCGGCCGGTCTCGGCGTGAAGCGGGTCGACCGGAAGTTCAGCGAGACCTTCGACCGCGGGACCGTGATGGACACCGACCCGGGCGGCGGGAAGCGGATCCGCGGCAACGGCGCGGTGACGCTGACCGTCTCGCGCGGCCCGGAGATCGTCGCCGTACCCAACCTCAAGGACCGCACCCTGGACGAGGCCAAGGCCGAGCTCGCGAAGACGGGACTGGAGGCCGGGGTCGTCTCGCAGGCGTTCAGCCAGGACGTCCCGCAGGGCTCGGTGATCAGCACCGACCCGGCGGGCGGCGAGAAGCGGGCCCCCGACACGGCGGTCTCGATCCTCGTCAGCAAGGGCCGCCCGGTGCAGGTGCCCTCGGTGACCGGGGCTTCGCTCGACCAGGCCCGCGCCGCGCTCCAGGGCCTCGGCCTGAAGGTGGAGACGGCCGATGAGCAGGTCAACTCGCCCTTCGCGGCCGGTTCGGTCGCCGCCCAGTCGCTCGCCGCGGGCGCGCAGGCAGCGGCGGGGGACACCGTGACGCTGACGGTCTCCAAGGGCCCCCGGCTGGTCCCGGTGCCGAACGTGACCGGGCAGAACGCGGACGCCGCGCGCAAGGCGCTGGAGGACCTGGGCTTCACGGTGAAGGTGCAGAAGCCGTTCTTCTCCTTCGGCAACACCATCGACGCGCAGTCGGTGCCCGGCGGCCAGAACGCCCCCGAGGGCAGCACGATCGTCATCCGGATCAAGGGGCTGTAGTCGTACGTGGAACTCCGTGAGCAAGCCGGTCCCGCCGGGCGCAATCCGGTCGGCGGGCACGTCCCCGTCGCGGGCGGGCTGGCCTCGGTCGGGCTGACGTACGCGCGGGAGATGGGCGCCGAGGCCGTTCAGGTCTTCGTCGCGAATCCGCGCGGCTGGGCCACCCCGGCCGGCAACCCGGCGCAGGACGAGCTGTTCCGCGAGCAGTGCGCGCGGGAGGCGGTCCCGGCGTACGTGCACGCCCCGTACCTGATCAACTTCGGCTCGCACACCGTCGCGACGGTCGAGAAGTCGGTGGAGTCGCTGCGGCACTCGCTGCGCCGGGCCCGGGCGATCGGCGCGCTGGGCGTGGTAGTCCACACCGGCTCGGCGACCGGCGGCCGCCCGCGCGAGGCGGCGTACGCGCAGGTCAGGGAGCACATGCTGCCGCTGCTGGACGAGCTGACGCATGACGACGACCCGTTCCTGCTGCTGGAGTCCACGGCCGGGCAGGGCTCCTCGCTGTGCTCGCGCACCTGGGACTTCGGTCCGTACTTCGAGGCGCTCGACCACCACCCCAAGCTCGGCATCTGCCTGGACACCTGCCACATCTTCGCGGCGGGGCACGACCTCGCCGAGCCGGGCGGCACCAAGCAGACGCTGGACCTGCTGGTGGACACGGTGGGCGAGGGCCGGCTGAAGCTGATCCACGCGAACGACTCCAAGGAGGGCGTCGGCGCCCACAAGGACCGGCATGCCAACATCGGGCAGGGCCACATCGGCCGGGAGGCCTTCGCGGAGCTGTTCTCGCACCCGGCGACGGAGGGCGTCCCGCTGATCATCGAGACCCCGGGCGGCACGGAGGGGCACGCGGCGGACGTGGCGCTGCTGAAGGAGCTCCGGGAGCTCCACTGACCGTAGCCAGGCGTCCCCAGGGGGTTCCCATGAACCACGATCACGGCAAGGCCAGCTGGGCCATGGCCGCCGGGGCCACGCTCCACTGCCTCACCGGATGCGCCATCGGCGAGGTGCTCGGCATGGTCATCGGTACCGCCCTCGGCTGGGGCAACCTCCCGACGACGGTCCTGGCGATCGCCCTCGCGTTCCTCTTCGGCTACGCGCTCACCCTGCGCGGGATCCTCTCGGCGGGCGTGGATCCGCGCACCGCCGTCCGGGTGGCGCTGGCGGCGGACACCCTTTCGATCGCCGTCATGGAGCTGATCGACAACGGCGTGATCCTGCTCTGGCCGGGCGCCATGGACGCCCACCTCTCGGAGCCGCTGTTCTGGATCGCGCTGGCGGCCTCGCTCGCGATCGCCTTCGTCGTGACGACCCCGGTCAACAAGTGGATGATCGGCCGCGGCAAGGGCCACGCGGTCGTCCACCGGTACCACTGACCGCGGGGCCTAGAGCTCGGGACCCTCGCCCGGCTGCTCCTGGTACGAGTAGCGCTGCTCGCGCCAGGGGTCGCCGACGTTGTGGTAGCCGCGCTCCTCCCAGAAGCCGCGCCGGTCGGCGGTCATGTACTCGACGCCGCGCACCCACTTGGGGCCCTTCCAGGCGTACAGGTGCGGGACGACCAGCCGCAGCGGAAACCCGTGTTCGGCGGTGAGGAGTTCGCCGCCCTCGTGGGTGGCGAACACGGTCCGCTCGGAGGCGAAATCGGCCAGCCTCATGTTGGAGCTGAAGCCGTACTCGGCCCACACCATCACATGCGTGACCTGCGGCGCCGGCGGGGCCAGTTCGAGGACGGTGCGCGCGAGCACCCCGCCCCATTCGGCCCCGAGCATGCTGAACTTGGTCACGCAGTGCAGATCGCCCACGACCGAGTCGAACGGCAGGGCCGCGAAGTCCTCGTGGTTCCAGCAGTGCTTCTGGCCGTCGGCCGTCGCGCCGAAGACGCGGAACTCCCAGCGGTCCGGCTTGAACTTGGGTACGGGCCCGTAGTGGGTGACCGGCCAGCCCCGCTGCAACCGCTGGCCCGGGGGGAGCTCAAGCTGCTCTGCTCCCGGAGATTCCCGGCTTTCCGGCTGACCCATGAGTCCATGGTGACAGATTGGGCAGGGTGGTCATGACCAGCCACGGAACCGATTCCGGCAAGTCACCGCAACTCCCACTAAGGAGGCACTTACTGGACGGCCTAGGACCACGGTGCAAGGATGCGCGCAACTGCCCCGTCACATAGCTGACATTGCCTGGAAGGAGCCTCTGCGATGCAGGGCGACCCCGAGGTCCTTGAGTTTCTGAACGAGCAGCTGACCGGCGAGCTGACGGCCATCAACCAGTACTGGCTGCACTACCGCATCCAGGACAACAAGGGCTGGACCAAGCTCGCCAAGTACACGCGTGAAGAGTCCATCGACGAGATGAAGCACGCGGACAAGATCACCGAGCGCATCCTGATGCTCGACGGCCTGCCGAACTACCAGCGCCTCTTCCACGTGCGCGTCGGGCAGACGGTCACGGAGATGTTCCAGGCGGACCGCCAGGTGGAGGTCGAGGCGATCGACCGCCTGAGGCGCGGGATCGAGGTCATGCGCGGCAAGGGGGACGTCACCTCCGCGCGGCTCTTCGAGGAGATCCTCGAAGACGAGGAGCACCACATCGACTACCTGGACACCCAGCTGGAACTCATCGAGACCCTGGGCGAGGCGAACTACCTCGCCCAGCAGATCGAACAGCCGAGCTGACCCACCGCCCGCCAAGGGGAGCAGGTCCCGCGCCGGACGGGCTAGGCCGCTTCGGCGAGCCGCGGGGCGGCCGCGAGCACGGCGCCCGTCTCGCCCTGGTCCAGCAGTTCCCGGCGGGGGCAGGCCCCGCGGCCGAGGATGCCCTGGATGGTGCGGACGCAGGAGCCGCAGTCGGTTCCGGCCTTGGTGGCCGAGGCGATCTGGCGGGGGGTGCAGGCCCCGGCGGCCGCGTGTTCCTTGACCTGCTTGTCGGTGATCCCGAAGCAAGAGCAGACGTACACGCGGTTCACCTCCTGACCCGGAACGGTTCGGCGAGCCATCCCCGATTCGGTGAGGCTTACCTAACCGTACCCAAACTTAGGGTGACCTAAAAGCCCCGGGTACGACAGTGGGGCGCGGATCACATGGATCCGCGCCCCACTGTCAGAGGAAGCTACATCGTGGAGATCGCCTACTGGTCGCGGTACATCTCGGCGACCAGGAACGCCAGGTCCAGCGACTGGCTGCGGTTGAGCCGCGGGTCGCAGGCCGTCTCGTAGCGCTGGTGCAGATCGTCGACGAAGATCTCGTCGCCGCCGCCCACGCACTCGGTGACGTCGTCACCGGTGAGCTCGACGTGGATGCCGCCCGGGTGGGTGCCCAGGGCCTTGTGGACCTCGAAGAAGCCCTTGACCTCGTCGAGCACGTCGTCGAAACGGCGCGTCTTGTGGCCGGAGGCCGCCTCGAAGGTGTTGCCGTGCATCGGGTCGGTGACCCAGGCGACGGTCGCACCGGACGCGGTGACCTTCTCGACCAGCTCGGGGAGCTTGTCGCGGACCTTGTCGGCGCCCATGCGGACGACGAAGGTCAGCCGGCCCGGCTCGCGCTCGGGGTCCAGGCGGTCGATGTACGTCAGCGCCTCGTCCACGGTGGTCGTGGGGCCGAGCTTGATGCCGAGCGGGTTGGCGATCTGCGCGCAGAACTCGATGTGCGCGTGGTCCAGCTGGCGGGTGCGCTCACCGACCCAGACCATGTGGCCCGAGGTGTCGTACAGCTTCCCGGTGCGGGAGTCCGTACGGGTCAGGGCGCCCTCGTAGTCGAGCAGCAGCGCCTCGTGCGAGGAGTAGAACTCCACGGCCTTGAACTCGGCCGGGTCGGTGCCGCACGCCTTCATGAAGTTCAGCGCGTTGTCGATCTCCCGCGCGAGCTGCTCGTAGCGCTGCCCGGACGGGGAGTTCTTCACGAAGTCCTGGTTCCAGGCGTGCACCTGGCGCAGGTCGGCGTAGCCACCGGTGGTGAAGGCGCGCACCAGGTTCAGCGTCGAGGCCGACGCGTGGTACATGCGCTTCAGCCGCTCGGGGTCCGGGATCCGGGCCTCTTCGGTGAAGGCGAAGCCGTTGACGGAGTCGCCGCGGTAGGTCGGCAGGGTGACGCCGTCGCGGGTCTCGGTGTCCTTGGAGCGCGGCTTGGAGTACTGGCCCGCGATGCGGCCGACCTTCACGACGGGCACGGAGGCCGCGTACGTCAGGACGGCGCTCATCTGGAGCAGCGTCTTCAGCTTGGCGCGGATGTGGTCGGCGGACACGGCGTCGAAGGCCTCGGCGCAGTCGCCGCCCTGGAGGAGGAACGCCTCGCCCTTGGCGACGGCTCCCAGACGGGCGCGCAGCTGATCGCACTCACCCGCGAAAACGAGGGGAGGATAGGACTCAAGGTCCGCGACGACAGCGCGCAGAGCCTCGGCATCGGGGTACGAAGGCTGCTGCGCCGCGGGAAGGTCTCGCCAGGTCGCCTTGGTGGCGGGGGCTTGGATTTCAGCGTTCACGGTCACCTCATACACATTACGTCGTCACACGCCGCGTCCAGCCCGCCGCCCACTACGTGAGACGGATGTCCCTGATATCGTCACCGGCATGTACGCGCACTTCGACATGAACTGGTGGTGGCCCGCTCCCGGCGGCCCACTGCTTTCGCGTACCTGACGACACCAGCCAGACGCGAGACGACGCACAGGCCGCCCCGAGGGGCGGCCTTCGCTGTTTTCCGGGCCCTGCCGTCCCTCCTTCCTCCGCTCTCACGCTCCCCGGAAGGACGCCCCGCCCCATGGAACTCAGCCGACTGCTCGAAGACTCCTGCCCGCCGTTCGCCCTGCTGCGCCGGCGCACCCCCGGCCGCGACCACGACACCGTCGAGGTGCTGATCGGCGCGGTCCACGAGGCCGAGCGCCTCGCAGACCTGCCGGTCGGGCCGCTCCCCACCCTCGCCCTCGTGCCGTTCCGGCAGATCCGGGAGCGCGGGTTCGACGTGCGCGACGACGGGACGCCGCTGAGCGTGCTGGTCGCCGAGGAGGCGTACGAGCTCCCGCTCGCCGAGGCCCTGGCGGGGCTCCCGGCGCACGGGGTGCGCGTCGAGGGCGGCGGCTTCGACGTACCCGACGAGGAGTACGCGGCCACCGTGGAGCGGGTCGTCCGGGACGAGATCGGGCGCGGGGAGGGCGCGAACTTCGTCATCCGGCGCACCTACGAGGGCCGGATCGAGGGCTTCGGCCGGGCCGACGCGCTCGCGCTGTTCCGGCGGCTGCTGCTGGGCGAGCGGGGCGCGTACTGGACGTACGTGGTCCACACCGGGGACCGGGTGCTGGTCGGGGCGAGCCCCGAAGTACACGTCCGGATGTCCGGCGGGACGGTCGTGATGAACCCGATCAGCGGGACGTACCGCTATCCCGCGTCCGGTCCGACGGCCGAGTCGCTGCTCGCGTTCCTCGGCGACCGCAAGGAGACCGAGGAGCTGTCCATGGTGGTGGACGAGGAGCTCAAGATGATGTGCACCGTCGGCGACATGGGCGGGGTCGTCGTCGGGCCGCGGCTGAAGGAGATGGCGCACCTCGCGCACACCGAGTACGAGCTGCGCGGCCGGTCCTCGCTGGACGCGCGGGAGGTGCTGCGGGAGACGATGTTCGCGGCGACCGTGACGGGCTCGCCGGTGCAGAACGCCTGCCGGGTCATCGAGCGGTACGAGGCCGGCGGCCGGGGCTACTACGCGGGCGCGCTGGCGCTGCTGGGGCTGGACGCGGCCGGGGCGCAGACCCTGGACTCCCCCATCCTGATCCGGACCGCCGACATCGCGGCGGACGGCACCCTGCGGGTTCCGGTCGGCGCCACGCTGGTGCGCCACTCCGACCCGGCGGGCGAGGTGGCGGAGACGCACGCGAAGGCCGCGGGGGTGCTGGCGGCGCTGGGGGTCCGGCCCGCCGCGCCCCGGCCGGCGGTGACGGGCGGCGGCGGCCTGGCCGCCGACCCCCGGGTCCAGGCGGCCCTCGCCGCGCGGCGGGCGGACCTGGCGCCGTTCTGGCTCCGGATGCAGGAGCGGCCGGCGGCGCTCGCGGGGCACGCGCTGGTCATCGACGGGGAGGACACCTTCACCGCGATGCTGGCGCACGTGGTGCGGATGAGCGGGCTGGAGGTGTCCGTACGCCGCTACGACGATCCGGGGCTGCGGGCGGCGGCCCTGGCCTGGGACGGCCCGGTCGTGCTGGGCCCCGGTCCGGGGAACCCGGCGGACGCGGCGGATCCGAAGATCCGGCTGCTGCGCGGGCTGGCCGCCGAACTGCTCGGCTCGCACCGGGGCGGGCTGCTGGCGGTGTGCCTGGGGCACCAGTTGCTGGCCGCCGAGCTGGGGCTGCCGCTGGTGCGCAAGGCGGAGCCGGCCCAGGGGGCGCAGACGCGGATCCCGCTGTTCGGGGGCGAGGAGGTGGTCGGGTTCTACAACGCGTACGCCGCGCGCTGCGACGAGGAGGCGGCGGGGCGGCTGGCGGGGCGGGGGGTGGAGGTGTCCCGTGACCCCGGGACGGGGGAGGTGCACGCGCTGCGGTCCGCCGCCGGGCGGTTCGCGGGGGTCCAGTTCCACCCGGAGTCGGTCCTCACCCTGCGCGGCGCGGACCTCCTGCACGACCTCCTGACGACGATCCACGCCCCGACCCGCGCCTAGGCCGGGGCGGGGCCTGGGGCCGGACCAGCCGGGCCGGGCCAAGGCCGCCGTGCCGAGTCGGAGCCGGGCCGGGGGGCCGTCAGGCCGGGGTCGGACCGGGGCGGCGGGCCAGGAGGCTCCGGGCCAGCTGCCAGGCCATGACCGGCCCGAGCACCGCCATGCCGCACAGGACGAGGCCGATCTCCCCGGCGGCCAGCGCCAGCGACACCGGGACGCCGGCCAGGGGATCGGCGAACGCCAGCCAGGCGTCCACCCGCTCCCCCGGCCGCGCCCGGAGCGCGGGCCGCAGCGCCCGGACGGCCTGCACGAGCTGTACCGCGGCAAGGGCCAGCATGATCCAGCGGCCCACGGAAGGTATGTCCACGCGGCTGAATCTAACCCCTGCCGGGCCCCGCCGGCGCGGGTCAGCCGAAGAACACCCCGACCTCCTCGTACAGCGCCGGGTCCACCGTCTTCAGCTTCGACGTGGCCTCCAGGATCGGCACCCGGACGATGTCCGTCCCCTTCAGCGCGACCATCTTCCCGAAGTCGCCCTCCCGCACCGCGTCGATCGCGTGCAGCCCGAACCGGGTGGCGAGCCACCGGTCGAACGCGCTCGGCGTCCCGCCCCGCTGGATGTGCCCGAGCACCGTGGTGCGGGCCTCCTTGCCGGTGCGCGACTCGATCTCCTTGGCCAGCCACTCGCCGACGCCCGAGAGCCGGACGTGCCCGAAGGAGTCCGTGGTGGCGTCCTTCAGCACCAGTTCCCCGTCCGTCGGCATCGCGCCCTCCGCGACCACCACGATCGGCGCGTAGCTCGCCTTGAACCGGGAGGTCACCCAGGCGCACACCTTGTCCAGGTCGAAGCGCTGCTCCGGGATGAGGATGACGTTGGCGCCGCCCGCGAGCCCCGAGTGCAGGGCGATCCAGCCGGCGTGCCGGCCCATGACCTCGACGACCAGCACCCGCATGTGCGACTCGGCCGTGGTGTGCAGCCGGTCGATGGCCTCGGTGGCGATGCCGACGGCGGTGTCGAAGCCGAAGGTGTAGTCCGTGCCCGACAGGTCGTTGTCGATGGTCTTCGGGACGCCGACGCAGGGGATGCCGTACTCCTCGTACAGCCTGGCCGCGACGCCCAGGGTGTCCTCGCCGCCGATCGCGACGAGCGCCTCGACCTCGTACTTGGCGAGGTTCTCCTTGATCCGCCGGACCCCGTTCTCCTGGTTGAAGGGGTTCGTGCGCGAGGAGCCGAGGATGGTGCCGCCGCGCGGCAGGATCCCGCGGACGGCGGGGATGCCGAGCGGGACCGTGTCGCCCTCGATCGCGCCGCGCCAGCCGTCCTTGAAGCCGACGAACTCGTAACCGTACTCCTGTACGCCCTTGCGTACGACGGCCCTGATCACCGCGTTGAGCCCGGGGCAGTCGCCGCCGCCCGTGAGCACTCCGACCTTCATGGAATCTCCCTTCGCCACAGGGCCCGCTGAGCCCGCGTGACGGCCACGCTAGTGGTGACCCAGGTCACACCA
The DNA here is from genome assembly GCF_003721495.1 of Streptomyces sp. ADI95-16. Lineage (NCBI taxonomy): Bacteria > Bacillati > Actinomycetota > Actinomycetes > Kitasatosporales > Streptomycetaceae > Streptomyces > Streptomyces sp. ADI95-16. The sequence goes on from NZ_CP033581.1 coordinate 2,649,596, forward strand.
GCGCGTTGGGTTTGGCCAATTCCGGTGGAATCTCAAGGAGTTGCGTACTCCCGTTCACTCGTACGAGGACGTAAGTACGACGTACGACACCGTTTGCGTGCCCTACGCGTCGTCGAGGCCGCGCTCTATGGCGTACCGGACGAGCTCCACCCGGTTGTGCAGCTGGAGCTTGCCCAGGGTGTTCTGGACGTGGTTCTGCACGGTGCGGTGGGAGATGACGAGCCGCTCCGCGATCTGCTTGTACGAGAGCCCCTTGGCCACCAGGCGCAGCACCTCGGTCTCGCGGTCGGTCAGCTGCGGCGCCTTCGGCTCGTCGGGCGCGGCGGGCGCCGGGTCGGTGGCCAGGCGCCGGTACTCGCCGAGGACCAGGCCGGCCAGGCCCGGGGTGAACACCGGGTCGCCGGCGGCGGTGCGGCGGACCGCGTCGATCAGCTCCTGCGCCCCGGCGGACTTCAGCAGGTACCCGGTCGCGCCGGACTTGACCGCCTCCAGGACGTCGGCGTGCTCGCCGCTCGCGGACAGGACGAGGACGCGCAGCGCCGGGTTGGCGGCGACCAGTTCCTTGCAGACCTGGACTCCGGGCATGCCGGGCAGGTTGAGGTCGAGGACCAGCACGTGCGGGGCGGCGGCGCCGGCCCGGCGGACCGCCTCGGGGCCGTCCCCGGCGGTGGCGACGACGTCGAATCCGGCCGCGGCCAGGTCGCGGGCGACCGCGTCCCGCCACATCGGGTGGTCGTCGACGACCATCACCTTGATGTCGCTCAGCTCGTTCGGCACGCTCACTGGGTCCTCCCCCTCGGTACTTTCAGTTCCACTTCGGTGCCCTGTCCGGGGACGGACACCAGCTCGGCGGTGCCGCCGAGGTCGCGCAGCCGGCCCCGGATGGACAGGGCCACGCCCATCCGTCCCTCGCCCTCCGCCTGGTCGAGCCGTCCGGCGGGGATGCCCGGGCCGTCGTCCCGGACGGTCACGATCACCTCGTCGCCCCAGTCCTCGACCAGGATCCAGGCCCTGGCGCCCTCCCCGGCGTGCCTGCGCACGTTGTCGAGGGCGGCGCCGACCGCCGCGGCCAGCTCCTTCGCGGCGGGCACCGGCAGCGGCACCGGGGTGCCCGGCTCGGCGAAGCTCACCCGGGACCCGGCGTGCGGGGCGAGCAGCGTCCGCAGGTCCAGCTCGCCCTCGTCGGCGCCGGGCTCGTCCACCTCGTACGCGGTGACCAGCGCGCCGAGCGACTCGTCCCGGGAGATCCGGCAGGTGTGCACGAGCCCGCTGGAGACCAGGGTGCGCAGCGCGACCTCCTGCTCTCCCGCCATCCGGCCGAGTTCGGCGGCCTCGCCGCCCAGCTCGGTGCCGCGCCGCTGGACCATGGCGAGGACCTGGAGGACACCGTCGTGGATGTCGCGGGCGAGGCGCTCGCGCTCGCGGGTGGCGGCCTCGATCTCCAGGGCGCGGGCGAGGGTGGCCTCGCTGGCCCGGGCGACCTCGACGACGTACCCGATGGCGATGGAGGCGACCCAGACCAGCAGGACGTTGTGCAGGGTGTCCCGGGTGGGATTGCCGCCGTGGATGAGGACGTTGGCCGCGGCCACGAAGGTGGAGGCGAAGCCGGCCCAGCGCCAGCCGCCCTTGATGGCGAAGGCGAGGACCGAGCCGGCCGTCCAGATGCTGGGCAGGGTGGGTCCGCCGGCCGCGATCCGCTCGTGGGTGTCCGCGATCGGCGTGAGCAGGACGCCGACGATCGCGACGGTGAGGTCGGCGCCGAGGAACCCCTTGGTGCAGCTGGCGGCGTTCGCGACCCTGCGGTGGGTGACGAGGGTCCAGACGGCGAGGAACGCCAGGTAGCCGGCCGCGACCTTGGGACGGTCGAACCGCTGGTACGCGAAGCCGAACAGCGCCACCGCGTAGACCATGGTGAGCAGCCGGTAGGCCGTCAGGGCCCGCCACAGCGGCTGCTCCACCGACATGCGTACGACGCGCTCGCGTTTCGCCATCTCCCCCACCCCTCCGGGCGGTACCGCCGCCGCCCGTCCTACTCCGTGCTCTGGTCGGCCTTCTCAGCCTTCTCGGCGGCCTTGGAGGCCTTCTCGGCGTCGGCGATCTGGCGCTTGGCGGCCGTGGCGTAGATGTCCACGTACTCCTGGCCGGAAAGCTTCATGATCTCGTACATGACCTCGTCGGTCACCGAGCGCAGGATGAAGCGGTCGCCGTCCATGCCCTGGTAGCGGCTGAAGTCGAGCGGCTTGCCGATCCGGATGCCGGGTCGCATCAGCTTCGGGACGACCTTGCCGGGCGGCTGGATCTTCTCCGTGTCGATCATCGCGACGGGGATCACCGGGGCGCCGGTGGCGAGGGCCACGCGGGCCAGACCGCCGGGCTTGCCGCGGTAGAGGCGGCCGTCGGGTGAACGCGTCCCCTCGGGGTAGATACCGAACAGTTCCCCGCGCTCGATGACGTCGATGCCGCTCTTGATGGCGGCCTCGCCGGCACCCCGGGCGCCGGAGCGGTCCACGGGGAGCTGGCCGACGCCCTTGAAGAAGGCCGCCGTCAGCTTGCCCTTGACGCCCGGGGAGGTGAAGTACTCCGCCTTGGCGATGAAGGTGACCTTCCGGTCGAGCACGGCCGGGAGGAAGAAGGAGTCGGAGAACGACAAGTGGTTGCTCGCGAGGATCGCCGGCCCCTCCGCGGGAATGTTTTCGAGGCCCTCCACCCACGGCCTGAAGGCGAGCTTCAGGGAACCGCCGATGGAGAACTTCATTGCGCCGTAGATCAACTCGAATGCCTTCCTGTGTCTGTCGAACAGACCTTATCCCCTGGGCCGGCCACAGCGGCCCGACGACCCTGGTCGGTGTCACCCCCGTCGCGTACGGTGAAGTCACACAGCGCTACGTACCCCCCACCCCTTCCTAAGGAGACCCTGGTGCCCGTCCTCCCTGGAGCAGAGCCGTTCCGCCACGAGGGCGGAGAGGTCGGCGTACTGCTCTGCCACGGCTTCACCGGTTCCCCGCAGTCGCTGCGCCCCTGGGCCGAGTACCTGGCCGAGCGGGGGCTGTCGGTGTCGCTGCCGCTGCTGCCCGGGCACGGGACGCGCTGGCAGGACATGCAGCTCACCGGCTGGCAGGACTGGTACGCGGAGGTGGACCGCGCGCTGCGGGAGCTGCTGGACCGGTGCGAGCGCGTGTTCGTCTTCGGCCTGTCGATGGGCGGGGCGCTGACGCTGCGGCTGGCGGCGAAGCACGGGGACGCGATCAGCGGGATCGTGCTCGTCAACCCCGCCAACAAGGTGCACGACCCGCTGGCCTTCGCGCTGCCGGTGGCCCGGCACTTCATCCGGTCGACGCCGGGCATCGCCAGCGACATCGCGAAGCCGGGGTCCGAGGAGGTCGGCTACGACCGGGTGCCGACGCGGGCCGCGCACTCCCTGCGGAACTTCCTGCGGCTGGTGGACTCGGAGCTGCCGCAGGTGACGCAGCCCGTGCTGCTGCTGCACAGCCCGCAGGACCACGTCGTACCGCCGGTGGACTCGGCGCGGGTGCTGGCGCGGGTGTCGTCCACGGATGTCACCGAGACCCTGCTGGAACAGAGCTACCACGTCGCGACGTTGGACCATGACGCGGAGCGGATCTTCGCGGACAGCTTCGCGTTCGTGGGGCGGCTCACGGGGAGCGTCAGCAGGGAGGGGGCGGCCAGCGGTGGCTGAGCACGAGGAATCACCAGGGGGGGTGCCCCCGCTGGACGAGGAGGCGGCGTGGGCGGCGATCGTCGCCGGGTACGGGCAGGAACCGCCGGACCCGCCGGGGGCGCGGCCGTTCAGACCGATCGAGAACCTGATGCTGCCGGAGAAGGACGTCCTGCCGGAGCCTTCGGCCGATCCGGCCGCCGAGCCGGATTCCGACGCGGACCCCGACGCGGACCCCGGCCGCGGGCCGGCCGCGCCGCCGGCGCTGGGCAGCTCGGTGGTCTTCGCCCCGGGCGTGGGTGCCGGCGTGGGCGCGGGCGCCCCGGCTCCGGGGCCTCGGGACCACTCCTTGGAGGAGCCGAAGGACGGGGCGGACGAGGGCCATTTCGTCCCGCCGGAACCGGAGCTGCCGCAGGCCGACGCGACGACGAAGTTCGCGTGGCTGGCGGTGGTGGGCGGACCGGTCCTGCTCCTGCTGGCGGTGCTGCTCCAGTGGGACATGACCTGGTGGCTCACGACGCTGGGCATCGGCGGCTTCCTGGGCGGCTTCGCCACCCTGGTGGGCCGGATGTCGCAGGACGACGACGAGGATGACGACCCGGGCCGCGGCGCGGTGGTCTGACCCCCTTGCCTGACGCGCCGCTCGCGCGCCTCGGCCGGGGCCGATGCGGCCGGGTCGTGGGGCGGGCCCGTGCGGCGCCGCCGCGCGAACGGCCCGGGGCTCCGCCCCAGACCCTCCCCCGGACTCCGTCCGGGGGTACCCCCGTCCCACACGCCGGCGAGGCTGGAACGGCCCTCCGGGCAATCCGGCCCCCGCCGGTACGGGCTACGGGGCCGGGAGGCGGAGGGTGGCCAGGACGGGGAGGTGGTCCGTGGCCGCGCGGAGGTCCGTCGGGGTCACTCCCGGGAGCCCTTCGGGGACGCCGCAGGCGAGGACCTCCACCCCCGGCGAAGCGAACACGGCGTCGATGCGGCGGGCCGCGGGCCCGCCGGTGAAGGTGTGCTCCCCACCCCAGGGGGCGACCGTCCGGCAGTCCTGGAGGCGGGCGGCGACCCGGGCGAAGGCCGGGCCCTCCGGGGGCTCGTTGAAGTCGCCCGCCGCGATCTTGTACGGGGTGTCCATCGCCTCCATCCGCTCCAGCAGCAGCCCCGCCTGGGCCAGCCGCTCACCGGGGTCCAGCGAGAGGTGCGCGCTCAGCACCCCCACCCGCACCGCTCCGAACCGTACGACGGCCGTCGCGAAGCCCCGCCGGTGCAGGCCGGGCGTCATCGGCAGCAGCACGTCCTCGGTGCGTTCCACGAAGGCCCGCAGGGAACACAGCAGCAGCGGCCCGGCGGCCGTCGCGCCCCCGCTCAGCACCACCAGCTCGCTCTTCGACGCCAGCCGCGCCGCGTGCTTGCGCCAGCGGAAGAACCGCGGGGCCTCCTGGACGAAGACCAGGTCGGGGGCGCACGCGCGGATCACCCTCGCCAGCGCGTCCTCGTCGTCGCGCAACGAGCGGATGTTGTAGCTGAGCACCCGGATCACGGCAGAACCGTCGGGCTCCGTTTGGGACTTCGGCAGCGAAGGCAGCACAGGCAGGTCCATGTCCGCAAGATACGCAGCTGCCCGCCGCTCCCCCAGGGGGCGCGGCGGGCAGCACGCGGCACGCGGAAACGCCGAACGGCCGGTGTCAGCCCTGGCGGGCCAGGTCCGCCGCGCCGACCAGCCCGGCCTTGCCGCCGAGCTGTGCGGCCAGCACCTGCGCGTGGGGGCGCCACGCGCCGCCGACCAGCCAGCGCTTGAAGGACTTGCGGATCGGGTCGAGGACGAGGTCGCCCTCGTCGGAGACCCCGCCGCCGACGATGAACGCCGACGGGTCGAAGAGGGAGGCCAGGTCCGCGAGACCCGCGCCCGCCCAGCGGGCCAGCTCGCGGAAGGCGTCGATGGCCACCAGGTCACCGGCCCGCGCGGCCTCGCTGATGTGCTTGCCCTCGATGCCGTCGGGGGTGCCGTCGCCGAGGGCGAGCAGGGCCACCGCGTTCTCGGGGGTGGCGTTGGCGCGCTGCTTCGCGTACCGGACGAGCGCGCGCCCGGAGGCGTACTGCTCCCAGCAGCCCTGGCTGCCGCAGCCGCACAGCAGGCCGTCGGGGACGACCCGGATGTGCCCGAACTCGGCGGCGACGCCGAAGCGCCCGCGCCGCAGCTTGTTGCCGATGATGATGCCGCCGCCGAGGCCGGTGCCGAGGGTGATGCAGATGACGTCCTCGTGGCCCTGGCCGGCGCCGAAGCGGTACTCGCCCCAGGCCGCGCAGTTCGCGTCGTTCTCGACGACGACCGGCAGGCCGATGCGCTGCTCGACCTTGTCCTTGAGCGGCTCGTGCCGCCAGTTGATGTTGGGCGCGAAGAGTACGGTCGCCCGCTTGTCGTCCACGTAGCCGGCGGCGCCGATGCCGACGGCCTCGATGGCGTGGTTGCTGCTGACCTCGGACACGGCGGAGCAGATCGCCTCCGTCACTCCGTCCGCGGTCGGCGGGGTGGGCACCTTGTACGTCTCAAGGATGGTGCCCTCTTCGTCGACCACGCCGGCCGCGATCTTCGTGCCGCCGATGTCGACGCCGATGGTGAGTCCCATTAGTCCCTCGGTTTCCGGTCAAACCCCGCCACGGGCAACGGTACCCGAGGGCGGCGGCGCCTCAGTCGAGATCGATCCGCCCGGTGGGGCCTTCGTCCTCGGGGCCGTCGCCCTCGTCCCGGGGGTCGCGGGGGTCGTTCTCCTCGGCCGGGGCGCGGCGCGGGGCGGGCGGCTCGTCCCGGGTCCAGCGGCGCTCGTGGCCCTCCACGGCGGAGCGGTAGGCGGCGAGGAGCTCCGAGCCGGCGGCCGCGAGGTGGTCGAAGACCTCGGGATTGCGCTCGATGACGGGCTTGGCGGCGGTCTTGGCCTGGTCGACGAACTGCCGCACCGCGCCTTGGGCGGCAACGCCCAGCAGCGGGTTGTTCAGCGCGGAGACCTTGTCGGCGACGGCCTCGAAGAGCTTGAACAGCTCCTCGGCGGCGGTCCCGGTGGCCCCGCCGCCGCCCGCGCCCTGTTCCGCCCGGCGGCGGGCCTTCTCGGCGGCGAGGTCCTCGGCACAGGCCTTGGCCCAGGCGTCTTCGTCGGTGGGGCGGTCGGTGGCCTCGCTCATGGCGGACTCTCCTGCGGCAGCTGCGGGGCGTGCGGTACGGACTACCTTCGACGGTACCCGAATGGGGGTACGGGCTTCAGTGCGCGCGGGGCCAGAGCCCCGGGTCGGGGGTGAAGCGGATGCGGAGCTCGCCTTCGGCGAGGGCGGCGCCGGAGACGGTGCAGCGGCGCAGCGCGGAGGGCAGGGGAACGATCCTGCGGTACGGGCCGACCGTGAGCAGGAGCTCGTCGCCGCGCCGGATCAGGTCGAGCTCGCGCTTCTCGGCGCGGGGCAGCGGAACCACCCAGACGAGCACCCCGTCCTCGGCGATCCGGTCCTCGACGGGCCAGTCGGGGCGGCGCCCGGGGGCGGCCGGAGCCGGGGCGGCGCCGTCCGCGAGCGCGGCGAGGTCGTCGGGACCCTGGGGGTCGCGGCCGAGGTGCGGGAACGGGAGGACGGGCAGGTCCCCGGCGGCCCACTGGGCGGCGTACTTCTCCTGCTGGGCGGCGAGGCCGGCCAGCCACGGGTCGGCGGAGCCGGGGGGCAGGGTCCGGTTGGCGACGACGTCGGCGACGCGCAGCCGCTGGAGGGCGAGCCCGAGGCGGCCGGTCCGCAGGGCGGCGTCGGCGGCCGGGCCCGGCTCGGCGACGAGCCGCACCCCGGTGGAGTCGGCCTCGATGACCGCCTGCACCGCGGCCAGCTCCTCGTCCCAGCGCGCGGCGGCCTCGTACAGCCACTGCGCGGGCATGGGTACGCCGGCCAGCTGCGCGAGTACGGGGCGCAGCGCGCGGGCCGCCTGGCGCTCCGCGGGGAGCAGGCGGGCGAGGTAGCGGCGCAGCTGGGCGGGGAGGGCGAGGGTGGCCACGGCCTGGTGCAGCGGGGGCATGTCCACGACGACGAGGTCGACGCCGGGGGCGGTGACGGCCCGGCGCAGGGCCCGCAGCAGCGCGAACTGCTCGGCGCCGGGGAGCTCGGTGAGTTCCTCGGCTCCGAGGGCGCGCCCGCCGAGCATGCTGAGGAGCGCGGCGCCGCGGTCCTGGAGGGCGACGAGCTCGGCCCGGAACTCCTCGCCGGAGTCGATGCGGGCGACCAGCACCCCGCCGGCGGCGGGCACGGCCCGCAGGCCGGGCGCGACGTCCTCGGGCGGGCCGGCGGCCGGCCCGACCAGCGCGGCCATCGGGTCTCCCGGGTCACCGGACAGCAGCAGCACGCGCCGTCCGGCACGGGCCGCGGCGAGGGCGGTCACGGCGGCGGCGGTCGTCCGCCCGGCGCCGCCGGGGCCGGTGACGAGCAGGGTGTGCATGGTGCGGTGCTCCTTGAACGCGGGGGACCGCCTCTGGGCTCCGCCCGGGCGATGTGTACCTGACCCGGCCCGGCGCCGACCGGGCCCCTACCCGGACCCCGTCCGGACCCGGCCCTCAAACGCCGGACAGGCTGGAGGGCGCGGGCTCCACCGGACCCCGAACCCGACCGGGCCGGAGAGCTGGCTCCGCGCGAACGCGGACCTCCAACGACGGACGGGCCGGAGGGCCGGCTCCGTCCGAACCCGGTCCCCGAACCCGACCGGGCCGGAGGACCGGCTCCGCGTGGACGCGGACCTCGAACGCCGCACGGCCGGAAGGCCTGCTCCGCCGGGCCACTCCTCCCACGCCGGACAGGCTAAAGGGCTGGCTCCGCCGGACCCGGTCCTCGAACCGGGCCGGGCCGGAGGGCTGGCGGCGCGGACGCGGACCTCCCTCGGCCGCACGGGCCGGAGGGCCGGCTGCGGCGGGGCCGGTCATCGGAGGCCGGGCGGGGCGGGGTCCGGTCAGGCGGTGGCTTCCACGCGCTTCTTCAGGCCCGCCAGGGCGCGGTCGATGATGACCTTTTCCGCCTTGCGCTTGATCATCCCCAGCATCGGGATCTTGACGTCCACCGTCAGCTGGTAGGTGACCTCGGTGCGCTTGCCGCCCTCCAGCGGGGCCAGCTTGTACGAGCCGTCCAGCTGCCGCAGCATCTGGGACTTGTCCAGGGTCCAGCTGACCTCGTCCGTACCCGCCCAGCTGTAGGCCAGGGTGTGGTCGTCCTTGATCGCGCCCGCGTCGAGCAGCAGGCGGACCTTCGACGCCCGGCCTTCGGCGTCGGTGCCCAGCACCTCGGCCTCCTTCACCTCGCCGGTCCACTCGGGGTAGCGGGCGAAGTCGGCGATCACGGCCATGACGTCGGCCGGCGCCGCGTCGATCGTGATGCTCGATTTGGTGTGTTCCGCCATCGCGGGCGCTCCTCCGTGGAGAGTTCGAGGAAGTGTGCGGGCGGCCCCCGGCCGCCGCGTGAAGGCTACCGCGCGTGCGGACCCCGCCACTCCAGCGGACCCCACGACCGCGCCGGATACCGCCGGTCACGGCCGGAACCGGTCACCACTCCAGCGCCCACGGCCGCCCCGTCGCCGCGAAGTGGCCGACGTTCACGCACTCCGTCCCCCCGATCCGCATCCGTCGCGCCAGCGGCTGGTGCACGTGCCCGAACAGCGCGTAGCGCGGCCGGGTCCGCCGGATCGCCGCCAGCAGCGCCTCGCTGCCCCGCTCGAACCGGCGCGCCACCGTGTCGTAGCAGAGCTCCGGAACCTCGGGCGGGATGTGCGAGCACAGCACGTCGACCTCCCCCAGCGCCTCCACCTTGGCCGCGTACTCCTCCTCGGACACCTCGTACGGCGTCCGCATCGGCGAGGGCAGCCCGCCGCCGACGAAGCCGAAGACGCGGCCGCCGATCTCCACCCGCTGCCCGTCGAGGACGGTGGTGCCGGGTCCGGCGTACTCCTGCCACAGCCCGGGGATGTCTACGTTGCCGTAGGTGGCGTACGTCGGGCTGGGCAGGGCGGCGAACATCTGCGCGTACTGCCGCCGTACCGCGCCCTCGATGAGCCGCTCCCGGTCGAGCCCGGCCCACAGGGCCCGCCCGAAATCCCTGGCCTCCGCGAACCTGCGCGCCGTCCGCAGCGCCACGATCCGGTCGGCGTTCTCGACGCCGAACAGGTCGGGGAAGATGCCGCGCGAGTGGTCGGCGTAGTCGAGGAAGAGGACGAGGTCACCGAGGCAGATCAGCGCGTCGGCGCCTTCTCCGGCCCGCGCGAGCGCCTCCGTGTTGCCGTGGACGTCGCTCACGACGTGAACCCGCGTACCGGCCCGGCCGGTTTTGCTGCCACCCATGCCCGCCACCCTAGGGGCGCCTGGGGAGTCGGGGTAGTGCGGGTCGGGCAGCCAGCCGGACCTGCGGTTACTTCCAAGTCTCAAACGGGGTCGACTAGGGTCGGTACGGCACGGCCGCGTCGGTGTGACGCACGGAACAATGGCCGGTTCCCTCTATCCGGAACCCACTACCGGTGGGTAACGTCCGGTCGGTCCACACGTGGCGATGGCGCCCAGAGGAGCAGCAGTCTTGCGCGAGTTCAGCCTTCCGGCCCTGTACGAGGTCCCGTCGGACGGGAACCTGACGGATCTCATCCGCCGCAACGCCGCTCAGCATCCAGACACCGCCGTGATGAGCCGCAAGGCCGACGGCAAGTGGCAGGACGTGACCGCGAGAGAGTTCCTCGCCGAGGTCCGCGCGGCTGCCAAGGGCCTGATCGCGGCCGGCATCCGGCCCGGTGACCGGGTCGCGCTGATTTCCCGCACCCGCTACGAGTGGGTGCTCCTCGACTTCGCGATCTGGAGCGCCGGCGCCGTCACCGTCCCGGTGTACGAGACCAGTTCCCCCGAGCAGATCCAGTGGATCCTCGGCGACTCCGGCGCGGTCGCCGTGATCGTCGAGAGCCCCGCGCACCACGAGGCCGTGGCCTCCCTGCGCGACCGGCTCCCGGATCTGCGCGAGGTCTGGGAGATCGACCGGGGCGGGCTGGAGACGCTGAACGCCGCCGGCGCGGTCGTCACCGACGCCGAGGTCGACGAGCGCAGCGACCTGGCCAACGCCGACGACCCGGCCACCATCGTCTACACCTCGGGCACCACCGGCCGCCCCAAGGGCTGTGTGCTGACCCACCGCAACTTCTTCGCGGAGTGCGGCAACGCGGTGGAGCGCCTGAGCCCGCTGTTCAAGACCGGCGAGTGCTCGGTGCTGCTGTTCCTGCCGGCCGCGCACGTCTTCGGACGGCTCGTCGAGGTGGCCGCCGTGCTGGCGCCGATCCGGCTGGGCTGCGTTCCGGACATCAAGAACCTCACCGATGAGCTGCAGTCCTTCCGGCCCACGCTGATCCTCGGCGTCCCCCGGGTCTTCGAGAAGGTCTACAACTCGGCGCGCGCCAAGGCGCAGGCCGACGGCAAGGGGAAGATCTTCGACGCGGCGGCCGACACGGCCATCGCCTACAGCCGCGCGCTGGACACCCCGCGCGGCCCGTCCTTCGGCCTGAAGCTGAAGCACAAGATCTTCACCAAGCTGGTCTACAGCAAGCTGCACGCGGTCCTCGGCGGCCGCGGCGAGTACGCGATCTCCGGCGGCGCCCCGCTGGGCGAGCGCCTGGGGCACTTCTTCCGCGGCATCGGCTTCACGGTGCTGGAGGGCTACGGCCTGACGGAGACCTGCGCCGCGACCACCTTCAACCCGTGGGACAAGCAGAAGATCGGTACGGTCGGCCAGCCCATGCCGGGTTCCGTGGTGCGCATCGCGGACGACGGCGAGGTGCTGCTGCACGGCGAGCAGATCTTCCCGGGGTACTGGAAGAACGAGACGGCGACCGCGGAGGCGCTGGCCGACGGCTGGTTCCACACCGGCGACGTCGGCACCCTCGACGAGGACGGCTACCTCACGATCACCGGGCGCAAGAAGGAGCTCATCGTCACGGCGGGCGGCAAGAACGTGGCCCCCGCGGTGATCGAGGACCGGATCCGGGCGCACGCGCTGGTCGCGGAGTGCATGGTGGTCGGCGACGCGAGGCCGTTCGTGGCCGCGCTGGTCACGATCGACGAGGAGTTCCTCGGCCGCTGGGCCGCGGAGAACGGCAAGCCGGCCGGTGTCACGGCGGCGGAACTGCGGGAGGACGCGGACCTCATCGCCGCCGTCCAGAAGGCCGTGGACGACGGCAACGCGGCGGTTTCCAAGGCGGAATCGGTGCGGAAATTCCGCATTCTGCCCTCCCAGTTCACGGAGGAGTCGGGCCACATCACGCCGTCGCTGAAGCTCAAGCGGAATGTGGTGGCGAAGGACTTCGCGGACGAGATCGAGGCGCTCTACCGCGGCTGATCAGGGCCTCGGTCAGTGCGGGTCCTGGGCCAGGATCCGCGCCATGTTCCGCTCGGCGAGGGCCGTGATCGTGACGAACGGGTTCACGCCGAGCGAGCCGGGCACCAGGGAGCCGTCGACCACGTACAGCCCCTGGTAGCCCTTGGCGCGGCCGAAGTCGTCGGTGGCCTCGCCGAGGACGCAGCCGCCGAGCGGGTGGTACGTGAAGTCGTCGGCGAAGTTCTTGTTGCCGCCGAACAGGTCGTACCGGTAGATCGTGAAGTTGGCCCGGTTGATGCGGTCGAAGAGGCTCTTGGCGGCCCGGACGGCCGGGGTGTTCTGGTCGCGGCGCCACTGGAGCCGCGCCGAGTCGCTCGCGGCGTCGTACGTGAAGTGGCCGCGCTCCGGGTTCTTCGTGATGGCCAGGTACATCGAGATCCAGTGCTCGAACCCCATGGGCAGCGGGGCGATCTCGGCGAACACCGGGCTCGCGGCATTGTCCCAGTCGTCGATGCCCAGCGCGGGCATGGTGGCCTGGTTGGAGCCGACGGTGTCCCACAGGTGGTTGGCGCGGGCGGTCATGACGTTGCCGTTGGGGCCCCAGCCGAGCCCGACCTTCTCGCTGAGGGCGGGCAGCGTGCCGGTCTCCCGGGCGCGGAGCAGGATCTCGGTGGTGCCGAGACTGCCGGCGCCCAGGAAGAGCTGTCGGCAGCCGAGTTCGCGGACCTGGGTGACCCGTCCGGTGACATCGCTGGTCCGCACGGTCAGTACGTACCCCCCGGCGGGGTCCTGCCGGACTCCGACCACCCGCTGCATGGTCTCGATGGTGACGTTGCCGGTGCCGATCGCGGCCGCGAGGTAGGTCTTGTCGACGCTCTTCTTGCCGTGGTTGTTGCCGTAGATGACCTCGCCGGCGAGTGCGGAGCGGGTGGCGGTGCCGGCCGCCTCGCGCTTCATGTACGCGAAGTCGTAGACGTTGGGGACGAATACGGTCTTCAGGCCGGTGTTCTGGGCGTGCTTGCGGGAGATCCGGGCGAAGCGGTACCACTCCGTGGACTCGAACCAGGCCGGGTCGATGTCGCCCACGCCGAGCATGGCGCGGGCGCGCGGGTAGTAGGTGCCGTACATCTCGTCGGCGTCGACCCGGGGCAGCACCTCGGAGAAGTACGAGCGGCGGGGCGTCGGCGACATGCCGCCGTTGACGAGGGAGCCGCCGCCGACCCCGCGGCCGACGTAGACGGACATGTCGCCGTAGTTCACCCGGTCCAGGACGCCCGGGTAGGGGCTGATGTCGCGGTTGACGACGTCGAGCCAGAGGAACTGGGCGAGCGGGGCCTCGGTGCGGTTGCGGAACCACATGGAGCGCTGGTCGGGCGCGGAGGTGGAGGGGAACACCTTCCCGTCGGCTCCGGGGGTGTCCCAGAGCCGGCCCATTTCGAGGACGACGGTACGGACGCCCGCCTGCCCCAGGCGCAGGGCGGCGACGGCGGAGCCGTACCCGGAGCCGACGACGATGGCGGGCGCGTACGAGGCGGCGGGGGGTTCGACGGCCGCGGCGGAGGCCGCGCCGATCCGGGTGAAGCCGAGGGCCGCGGCGGTCGAGAGCGCGCCGAGCCCCAGCATTTGACGGCGCGTCAGGTTGGGTGTCATGGCCGCATCATGAGCGGATTCGCGCCGTCCGCCCATACGCGGTAGTGACAGACATCTGAGGGACAGTCAGGCGTGGCGGCCCCGGGGGCCGCCCGGGTCAGAGCAGCTCGCGCAGCCGCTCGGCCAGGAGGTCCCAGCGCCACTTCTCCTCGACCCACTCCCGGCCCCGCTCGCCCATCCGGCGGCGCAGCTCCGGGTCCTGGAGGAGGGCGACGATCCGGTCGGCCGAGTCCTCGGCGGAGCCGCCCCGCACCACCCAGCCCGTCTCGCCGTCGAGCACCGCGTCGGGCGCCCCGCCGGAGTCGCCCGCGACCACCGGCAGGCCCGTCGCCGAGGCCTCCAGGTAGACGATGCCGAGCCCCTCGACGTCCAGGCCGCCGCGCCGGGTCCGGCACGGCATCGCGAAGACGTCCCCCGCGCCGTAGTGGGCGGGGAGCTCCGCCCACGGGACCGCCCCCGTGAACACCACGGACCGGGCGACGCCGGTGGACTCGGCCAGGGCCCGCAGGTCCGCCTCGTAGGGGCCGCCGCCGACGATGAGCAACGCCGCGTCCGGGACCTTGGCGAGGATCCGGGGCATGGCCTCGATCAGGGTGTCCTGGCCCTTGCGGGGCACCAGGCGCGAGACGCACACCACGACCGGGCGGTCGGCCAGGCCCAGCCGGGCCCGGACCTCGTCGCCGCCGGAGCCCGGGTGGAAGGTCTTCTCGTCCACCCCCGGCGGAAGCTGCGTCATCCGCGCCGCCGCCCGGTCGGTCACCGCCGAGGCGATCCGCGAGCGGGTGTACTCGCCCAGGTACGTCAGCGTGTCCGTGCCCTCGCCGATCCGCCGCAGCAGCTGCCGCGCGGCCGGGAGCTGGGCCCAGCCCGCCTCGTGCCCGTGCGTGGTCGCGACCAGCCGGCGCGCGCCCGCGCGGCGCAGCGCCGGGCCCATCAGCCCGAGCGGGGCGGCCGCCCCGAACCACACCGACTCGCAGCCGTGTTCGCGCAGCAGGCCGACGGCCCGCCGGGTCACCCGCGGGGTCGGCAGCAGCATCGTCGTACGGTCGCGGACGACCTGGAACGGCTGCTCGGCATCGAAGGCGGCGGTCGCCGCGCGGCCCTCCTCACCGTGCTTCCAGGTGGAGGCGTAGACGACGATCCGGTCGGGATCCAGCCTCAGCGCCATGTTGTGGAGGAAGGCCTGGATGCCGCCGGGCCGCGGCGGAAAGTCGTTGGTCACGATCAGCGTCTTGTGCATCGCCAGCCAAAGTACCCGACCCCCCGCCGACAGGGCCTCAAGGCCTCAGTTCCTCCGTCAGGTACGTCTGCCAGGCGCGGGTGAGGCCGGCGGGGTCGAGGGCCAGGGTTCCGGGCAGGGCCGTGGCCAGGGGCTCGCGGCCGGCCCTTCCGTACAGGCGGACCAGGGCCGCCTCGCCCCATCGGTCCGCGATCAGGCGGCAGGCCAGCCACGCGCCCCCGTACGCGCGCGCCAGCGCCTCCGGATCCCCGCCGAAGCCGAACGCCTCGTCGGCGGGCAGCGCGCCCGGCAGCTCGCCGCGCCGGACCGCCCGGGCCAGCTCGGGCGCGGCCTCGGCCGCCGTCCGTCCCGTCCCCCGGTACGCCGCCCAGTCCGCGAAGCCCTCGGAGAGCCACAGCGGGGTCCGCTCAGAGGTCGCGGCGCGGGTGGCGACGTGCGTGGTCTCGTGGGTCAGGACGATCCGCCGGCCCTCCTCGGAGAGCTCCGCGTACCCCTCGGGGTTGACGACCACCCGGTCGGCCGGGGCGGGTCCGGCGCCCACCCGGCCCGTGGTGACGGCGCCCAGACCCCGGTAGTCGGAGGCCGGGCGGCCGAGCAGCGCCGCCATGGCGTCCAGCGTGCCCGGGACCAGTACGACCACCCGCCCGGCCCACCGCTGCGGCCAGGCGGCGGTGACGGCCGCCACCGCGCGGTCGGCCTCGGCCGCGATCCCGGCCAGGTTCCGCTCCTGCCCGCCGGCCCCGAGCACCAGGGAGTGCGCCCCGCGGGCCACGGCCACCGGCCCCTGGTCCCACGGCTGCGGGAGCGCGCCCGGCGCGGGCCGGTCACCGGTGACCCGCCAGGCCGCGCCGTCCCGGACCAGCTCCACCTCGCGCGCCGACCCCGCGGGGGCCGTGTCGTATCCGGCGAGCCGGTAGCGCAGCTCCGCCCGCGCGAAGGCCCGTACGCCCTCCCGCCGGACCGAGGTGACCTCGTACGCCCAGTCCTCCAGCGGGATCCCGGCCGGCCCGGCGGGCGGCGCCGCGGACCACCGGGCCACCGCCCGGCGGATCTCGTCCTCCGCCGCGTCGCCCGTACCGGCGGGCGCCCCGCACGCGGCGAGCGGCGCCCACAGCAGCAGCGGCAGCGGCAGGGCGCGGAGCACGGCACGGCGGGCGAGGGGCATCCGCCGATCGTACGCAGGCCCGCGATCGCCGGCCCGCGGCCCCGGAGCCTAGGGCCGCGTCACCGCGGAGACCGGCATCATGCCGACCGGGTCGTACCGCACCCGGGCCCCGGGGTACGGGGCGTGCACGACCTGGCCGTTGCCCACGTACATGGCGACGTGGCTGGCGTCCGAGCGGTACGTGACCAGGTCGCCCGGGCGCGCCTGCGAGAGCGGGACCCGCCGTCCGGCGTGCCGCTGGGCCTGCGAGGTGCGCGGCAGGGCGACGCCGGCGTGCCGGTAGGACCACACCATCAGCCCGGAGCAGTCGAACCCGGACGGGCCGGTGGCACCCCATACGTACGGGCGGCCCACCGCGGACCGGGCGGCCATCACGGCGGCCGCGGCGCGCCCGGAGGAGGGGCCGAAGGAGGGCAGGTCGGGCAGCGCCTCGGAGCGGCCGTCGGAGCGCGAGGAGCGCTCGAAGTCGGCGCGTTCCGGTGCGGGCATGGCGCTCAGGAGCCGGCGGGCGGCGGCGAGCTTCGCCGTGATGGCGCGCTTGTCGCGGGCCGCCTCGGTGCGCAGGGCCTCCAGTTCGGCGAGTTTGCGGGAGGCCTCGTGGCGCTGCCGGCCGAGCCGGCGCTGCTCCTCGCGCAGGGCGTCGAGCCGGCGGGCCTGGCTGCCCGTCAGCCGCTCCAGGGCGGCGGCCCCTTCCAGGTAGTCGTCGGGGTTCTCCGACAGCATCAGCTCGACGGCGGGGTCGATGCCGCCGGAGCGGTACTGGGCCCCCGCGAAGTGGCCGAGGAGGCCCCGCATGGTGTTGATGCGGTCCTGGCCGCGGGCCACCGCGTCCTGGGCCCGGCTGATCTCGGCGCGGAGCCTGTCGGCCCGCTCCCCCGCCCGGTTGAAGCGTTCGGTGGCCTGCTCGGCCTCTTCGAAGAGCCGGTCGACCTGGGCGTGGGCGCCCGCCGGGGGGTCGTGCGGGAGACCGGGGGCCGCGCTGGCGGACGTGCCGGCCATGGCGACGGCGGCGCAGGCCGCGGCGGTGGCCGCCGCTGCGGTGAAGGCGGTGAGCTTCGTGTTCCGGTCGAGGCCGGTGAGGCCGCTGTGGCCGGGCCGGCGATGGGACGCCACGTGAAACCGCTCCCTTCCGCTGTGCGCGGCCCGGGTCCGCCCTCCGTGGACGGCCGTGTGCCGGGTCTCCGCGCTGGCAGACAGTAGCGGCGCGGTCACGCACCGGCCAACGACCGCCGCGGGGCACGCACGACGACGCCCCGCCGGAGACGCAGGTCACCGGCGGGGCGTGTGGTCAGGGCGGGGCCTCGCAATTCGCCCGGATGGGCGGTGTACGGCGGGCCCCCGGCACTCGGTCCGTGCGGACGGTCAGCCGGTGCGGACGGTCAGCCGATGCGGACGCCGAACTGGAACGGCATGTTGTCGATCGACTCGTACTTGACGCCGCCGCGCGGGTTCGAGGCGTGCAGCGTCATATTGTTGCCCGCGTACAGGCCGACGTGGTGCAGGTCTCCGTAGAAGAACACCAGGTCGCCCGGCTGGAGCTGGCTGCGGCCGATGCGCGTGCCGTCGTTCACCTGGGTGAAGGTGGTGCGGCTGATGTTGACGCCGGCCTGCTTGTACGCCCACTGGGTGAGCCCGGAGCAGTCGAAGGCGGTGGGGCCCTCGTAGCCGGAGATGTACGCGCTGCCCAGCTTGGTCTTGGCGGCGGCGAGCGCGGCGCCCGCGCGGCCGGAGGGCTTCACGTCGCCGAGGTCGGGGGTGCGTTCGCCCTCGCTGCGGCTGGCGCGGCTGGACTTGGCCTCGTCGTCCTTGAGCTGCGCGCGCTCCTGCGCCGTCAGGGTGTTGAGGAGGGCCTGGGCCTCCGCGAGCTTGTCCGCCGAGGCCTTCTTCTTCTCGCCGAGCTCCTTGCGGGTGGCGTCGAGGTCGGCGAGCTTGCCGGAGGCCTCCTGGCGCTGCTGCGCGAGGCTGCGCTGCTTGGCCTGGATCTTCGTGACCGATTCGACCTGCTTGTCGCTCAACTGGTCGAGCGTGGAGGCCTTGTCGAGGTAGTCGTCCGGGTCCGCGGAGAGGAAGAGGGCGATGGACTGGTCGACGCCGCCGCTGCGGTACTGGGCGCTCGCCATCGAACCGAGCGTGTTGCGCAGCTCGTTGAGCTCGTCCTGGCCGCGGGCGACCTGGTCCTGGAGCTGCCCGATCTCCTTTTCGAGCTTCTCCTGGCGCTCCTTGGCCCCGTTGAACTTCTCGGTGGCCTGCTCCGCCTCTTCGTAGAGCGCGTCGACCTGGGCCTTGACCTCGTCCTTGCTCGGCTTCGCCGGGGCGGCGCTGGCGCCCTGGGCGGAGAGGACGACCGCCGCTGCCGCCGTGGCGGTGAGGACGGTCACGCGGGCGCGGTTCGGCTGCTTGGGTCGACGGTGGGACGCCACGAAGGCGAGCTCCTTCTTCCTCTGACCGCCGAGCGGCGCGCGGAACCGGGCGCGCTCGGCAGCACCTCCGCCGACACTCCGAATGAGTGACCTACCGTACGAAGGTTTGACCAGACCCTAGTGACCAGGCTGTGATCAGTTCAAATCCTGGTGAGCAAAAACTCGGTCCCCGACCAGCTTCTTTACCTACAGAGCACGCTCTGTGCAAGGCACTTGACGGTACGTCCCCCACAGGTGGGGCCAATTCCGGCATTGAGCCCAGCAGTTACGAAACTCGCGAAAGCCGCTTCAGCAACAAAGCGGACGTCACGGGCCGGGCCCCCGCCTTCGCCACCCCGTCGGCGACCTCGCGGTCCGTGGAGACCACCACCACCGGCCGGCCCGCCGGCTCGGCGCGCACCAACTGGCGGATCAGCTCGTCCGCCGTCACCCCGGCCTTGGAGAACAGCACCCGCACCCCGCGCGGCGGCGCGAGCAGCACCGGGGCCGCCAGTTCCGCCCCGTCGAAGACACAGGTCATCTCCGCGCCCGTCTGCGCGGCCAGCATCGACAGCCCGCCCAGCAGCCGCAGCCGCTGCTTCTCCAGCGGCATCGTCGGATAGCCCGTCTTCGTCACGTTGTAGCCGTCGACCACCAGATGCGCCTGGGGCAGCGCCAACAGCTGGTCCAGCAGCGCCGGATCGGTCTCCGACAGGGCACGCGCCGCGATGTCCTTCGGGGTCATCCGGCCCGGCTCCACCGCGTCCACCGTGTCCGCGGGCCGCGTCGACACCGGCGGCAGCGCCAGCTCGCGGCGCAGCCCGGCGGCCGCGTCGAGCACCGTGTCCAGCAGCAGCCGCAGCCGCATGTCCTCGATGCTGCGCCCCTCGCGGGTGGCCCGGCGGGAGGTCTCCAGCGCCGTCTCCACCTCCGCCAGCCGGGACTTGAGCCGCCGGCTCTCGCTCTCGGCCGACGCCACCTGCGCGGCGGCCTCCGCGCGGAAGCCGTCGATCTCGGCCGTGACCTTGCGGAGCGCGGCCTCGCCCCGCTTGACGTCACTGAGGGCGCTGCGCAATTTGCGCTGAAGCGATTCCGCTTCCTTGCGGGCAGCATCCAGCTCGCCGCGCACCTGCTCACCGCCGGTGCGCTGCAGTTCCCGTACGTGGGCCAGCTCCTCGCGGAGCCGGTCCAGTTCGCGCCGGCTCTCCTCGTCGGCCCGCTCGGCGTCGGCCCGCTGGGCCTCCTCGCCCGCGGCGGCCACCAGCTTGACCCAGCCGGCCGGCCGCAGCACGTACGCCGCGGCCGCCACGTCCAGCGGATCGGCGGCGGCGGGCGGAGCGCCGGACTCCAGCGCGGCGGCCAGCTCGGCCTGCGCCTCGCGGAGCTTCTCGGCGACGCGGCCCCGGAAGACGGCGTCGCTCTCCACGGCCGCCGCCATCGCGTTGCCGGCGAACTTGGCGCGCCGGGTCGGGGTGAAGCGGGCGTACTGGCGCAGCTGCGCCGGGAGGTCCCCGACCGTCAGCGCGCCGAAGGCGTCCGAGACGAGCGCGACGACCCGGCGCCGCACGCCTTCGGGCAGCGGGCGGTCGAGCGCGTCGGCGCGGTCGCCGGCCGCGTCGGCCGGCTCAGCGCCGCTTTCTGGCTCCACGATCCGTCACCCCTAGCGTGATCTACTGTGGGCCCGGCTCCTTCAGGAGTCCGCGCCCGGCCTGTCGACGAGCTCGATCTGGTCCACCGCGTTGCACCAGCGGCAGCGCACCGACTCGATGGTCTCATTGACCACCTCGCGCTCCTCGACCTTGGGCTCCCCGGCCAGGTCGAGGTGAACGTACTCGACGACCTTCGACGAACGGGTGACATCGAACCGCGTGAGGTTGCCGCACAGGGTGCAGCGCCACCGGGTGGTGTCGGTCGGCAGGGGAACCGTCATCAGGCCGCTCTCTCCTTCGTAGCTCATTCAATTAAAGCCGTCGCCCGGCCCGTCCGCGCAGGTGTCCGCGCACGCAGCTCGTAACCCTACGGCCTGCCACCGCTCCGGGTGGGTCCGGTTGCGTCATGCTCGGTCGCATGATCGTAAGGTGGCGGGCCGTCCGCGAGGCCGCGCGGGGCCCGGTGATCACCCACGCCCTCATCGCGGGCTGCTGCGTGGTGTTCCTGATCGGCCCGGCCTCGGGCCTGAACCCCTCGTACGGGACGGGTGACCGGCTGCTGGCGACGGGCACGGCCTACTTCCGGCACTGGGGCGTGGTCCCGCAGGAGCTCTTCGGGGGATCGCCGCGAGCCCTGCTGACCCCGCTGACCGCGCTGCTCGTCCACGGCAGCTGGCTGCACCTGCTCGGGAACATGCTGTTCCTCTACGTCTTCGGCGCGATGACGGAGGAGCGGATGGGCCGACCGGAGTTCCTCTGCTTCACCATCTGTACGGGCTACCTCGCCCTCGCGGCGTACGCGGCGGCCAACGCCTCCTCGGACCAGACCCTCGTCGGGGCGTCCGGGGCGATCTCGGCGGTGCTGGGGGCGTTCCTGTGCCTGTTCCCGCGGGCGCGGGTGACGAGCCTGTTCCCCTTCCTGCTCTTCCTCCCCCTCCGGTTCCCGGCGTGGCTCGTACTGCTGTTCTGGTTCGCCCTCCAGTGGCTGGCGGCGCACCGCGCGGAGAGCGGCCCCGGGGTGGCCTACCTCGCCCACCTGGTGGGCTTCTCGCTGGGCTTCCTCTACGCGTGGGTGCGATACCGGCGTACGACTAGAGTGAGGCGTCCAGCGACGGCCAGCGAGGGAGACAGCCAACCGTGATCACCGCGATCGTGCTCATCAAGACCAGCGTGGACCGCATCCCCGAGATCGCCGAGGCCATCGCCGCGCTGGACAGCGTCAGCGAGGTCTACTCCGTCACCGGCACGTACGACCTGATCGCCCTGGTCCGCGTGGCCCGCCACGAGAACCTGGCGGACATCATCCCCGGCCGCATCAGCAAGATCCCGGGCGTCGAGGCCACGGACACCCACGTGGCGTTCCGTACGTACTCCCAGCACGACCTGGAAGCGGCCTTCGCCATCGGCCTCGACGCGTAGCCCTCCGCCGGGCCGGGTGTCGGACGGCGGTGTCGGACGGCGGTGTCAGACGGCCGGTACGCAGCGGCCCTCTTCCGTGCGGTACTGCCACTTGGCGCCGTCCGCGACGAGCTCCCCCACCGCGCGGACGAAGCGCTCGACGTGCTCGTCGGGGGTGCCGGCGCCGAAGCTGACCCGGATGGCGTTCAGGGAGCGCTCGCCCGGGGCCGCCTCGGGGGCCCCGCACTCGCCCTGGGCCTGCGGCTCGCTGCCGAGCAGGGTGCGCACCAGCGGGTGGGCGCAGAACAGGCCGTCCCGGACGCCGATCCCGTACTCCGCGGACAGCGCGGCGGCGAAGTGGGAGCTGTTCCAGCCGTCCACCACGAACGAGATGACTCCGACGCGCGGCGCGTCGTCCCCGAAGAGGGACAGCACGCGGACCGCCGGGACCTCCGCCAGGCCCTCGCGGACCTTCGCGATCAGGTGGCGCTCCCGCTCGACGAGGTCCTCGAACCCGGCCTCGGTCAGCGCGCGGCAGGCGGAGGCGATGGAGTAGACGCCGATGACGTTCGGGGAGCCGGCCTCGTGGCGGGCGGCCGTGGTGTGCCACTCGACCTCCACGCCGCCGTCCTCGCGCCGGGCCACCTTGCGCGAGGCGCCGCCGCCCGCGAGGTAGGGCTCGGCCTCCTGGAGCCAGTCCGCCCGGCCGGCCAGCACGCCCGAGCCGAACGGCGCGTACAGCTTGTGCCCCGAGAAGGCGACCCAGTCCACGTCCAGCTCCCGCACCGAGACGGGGTGGTGCGGGGCCAGCTGGGCGGCGTCGAGCACGATCCGGGCGCCGTGGGCGTGCGCGGCGGCGGCGAGCTCCTTGACCGGCCACAGCTCACCGGTGACGTTGGACGCGCCGGTCACACAGACCAGCGCCGGACCGTGGGGATCGCGGCCGGCGAGCGCCCGCTCCAGCGTCGCGACGGCCTCGGCCAGGGTGCGCGGCGCGTTGAGGTAGGTGACCCGGGCGTTCGTCCACGGCAGCAGCGAGGCGTGGTGCTCGGTCTCGAAGACGAAGACCTGGCAGTCGGCCGGCAGGACGGCGGCGAGCAGGTTCAGCGAGTCGGTGGTGGAGCGGGTGAACACCACCTGATCGGAGGGGCGGCAGTCGAGGAACTCGGCGACGGTGACCCGGCTCTGCTCGAAGAGGTCCGTGGACAGCTGGGAGAGGTAGCCCGCGCCCCGGTGCACGCTGCCGTAGTACGGGGCGTACGCGGCCACGTCGTCCCAGACCCGCTGGAGCGCCGGGGCGCTGGCCGCGTAGTCGAGGGCGGCGTAGCTGACCTCGCCGCCGGTGACGAGCGGGACGGTGACGTCACGGCCGAGGACGGCGAGCGGCGGGGCGGTGGCGGCAGCCGTGGCGGCGGCGGTGGTCGCGGTGGGGGCGCAGGCGGTGTTCAGGGATGCGGACATGGCGGAATCTCCCGGCGGGGCAGAGGTGAATGGCTTCGGTGCCCGCACGCGGGTACGGCCCAGCGGCCGTCCGGGTACGGGAAGTGCCTCGGAATGAACGGGGGTACACGGAAGTGACCCTGTTCCGAGGGGTGAAGAAGGGGCGGAGTCGCCCTATCGCATTCGCTTGCTCACGGAAAAAGCTCCTCGAAAGACCAGGACCCCTGGTGTCGAGGGATCCGCGCTTGCCGTAGGCCTTGCTGCCTACGACCTGGTCATCACCCGGGGCACCCCGCCACGGAAGGAGGGTTGCCGGACAGCAAGCCGGGGCCTAAACGCTGTCACTCGTGACCTGTTCAGCATCCTGCCACAAGATCTCCCGCGCGCAAGACCCCGGTCCGCATCGTGGACCGGGGTCTGCTCTTTCACGCCGTTCTCGCACCGCTCGGCCGCAGGCGGCCTCACGGGCTCCCGCCGGGCGCCGCTACGCGTTGCTCGCCGCCACCCAGCGCTCCAGCGCGGCCCGCGCCGCACCCGAGTCGATGGACTCGGCCGCACGGGCGATCCCGGCGGCGATCTGCTCCTCCAGCGAGGCCGTTCCCGGGTCCAGCGCCACCAGCGCCGCCGCCGAGTTCAGCAGCACCGCGTCGCGCACGGCGCCCGTCTCCCCGGCCAGCAGCCGGCGCGCGACGTCCGCGTTGTACGAGGCGTCCGCGCCCCGCAGCGCCGCGACGTCGACCAGGTCGATGCCCACGTCGCGCGGGTCGAACGGGCACTCCCGCACCGCTCCGTCGCGCACCCACCACACCCGGGAGGTGGCGGTGGTCGTCAGCTCGTCGAGGCCGTCGTCGCCGCGGAAGACCAGCGCGGAGGAGCCCCGCTCGGCGAGCACGCCCGCCACGATGGGCGCGACCCGCGGGTCGGCCACCCCGGTCGCCTGGGCCCGTACCCGCGCCGGGTTGGTGAGCGGGCCGAGGAAGTTGAACAGGGTCCGGATGCCCAGCTCCTTGCGGGCGGCGGCCACGTGCCGCAGCGCCGGGTGGAACTTCACGGCGAAGCAGAAGGTGATGCCCGCCTCCGCCGCGACCTCCACCACCCGGGCGGGGGTCAGGTCCAGGTTGACGCCGAGCTTCTCCAGGACGTCCGAGGACCCGCTCGCGGAGGACGCGGCCCGGTTGCCGTGCTTGACCACCTTGGCGCCCGTACCGGCCACGACGATCGCCGACATCGTGGAGATGTTCACCGTCTTGGCCCCGTCGCCGCCGGTGCCGACGATGTCCACCGTCCGGCCCGGCACCTCGATCAGGTTGGCGTGTTCGTACATGCTCCCGACGAGGCCGCTGATCTCCTCGACGGTCTCGCCCTTGGCGCGGAGCGCGACCACGAAGCCCGCGATCTGGGCGTCGGTGGCCTCCCCGCGCATGATCCGGTCCATGGCCCACGCCGTGTCTTCCGCGCCGAGGTCGTGGCCGGTCAGCAGGGCGTCGAGGAGGCCCGGCCAGCCGCGGGCCGCCACGCTGTCGCCGCCTGCCGGGGTCACAACGTTCATGGTCCGCTCCTGAGGGTCCACGTGGAAAGGGGAAGGGGGCAAGCCTATCCAGCCCCCGGGACGGCAGAGAGCCCCGTCCGGACACTGGACGGGGCTCTCGCCGTGGCGACACCAGGACCGACCGGAATCAGTCCCTCATGCGATGGTGCGGGGGATCAGTGGTGGCCGTGGCCGCTCTGGATCTCCTTGTACTCCTCGACCGTGGCCTTCGGGATGAAGTTGTCTTCCCCGTAGTAGCCCTTGCTGAGCTTGGCGCGCAGCTTCTCGGTCAGCTTCACCTTGCGCTCGACACCGTTCTCGTCGACCGTCGGGCCGATCTCGACCGGCGCGTACTGCTCGTGCGCGGTGAGGGAGTGCAGCTTGCCCTGCGACAGCGGCTCGTGGATCTCGACGAACTCACCGTGCGGCAGGCGCTTGATGATGCCGGTCTCGCGACCGTGCAGCACCTTGTCCCGGTCCCGGCGCTGGAGGCCGAGGCAGATCCGCTTGGTGATGACGAAGGCGACGACCGGACCGACGAAGAACGCGATGCGGGCGAACCAGGTGATCGCGTTGATCGACAGGTGGAAGTACTGCGCGAACATGTCGTTTCCACCGGCGATCAGCAGGATGACGTACCACGTCAGCCATGCCACACCGAAGCCCGTACGGGTCGGGACGTTGCGCGGGCGGTCCAGGATGTGGTGCTCGCGCTTGTCCCCGGTGACCCAGGACTCGATGAACGGGTACACCGCGATCGCGGCCAGGATCAGCGGGAAGATCACCAGCGGGACGAACACGCCCAGGACGAGCGTGTGGCCCCAGAGGTTGATCTCCCAGCCGGGCATGGCACGGATGAGGCCCTCGGAGAAGCCCATGTACCAGTCGGGCTGCGCACCGGTGGACACGTGGTCCGGACGGTACGGGCCCAGCGCCCAGATCGGGTTGATCGAGGCGATCGCCGCGACGGCCGCGATGACACCGAAGACCAGGAAGAAGAAGCCTCCGGCCTTGGCCATGTAGACCGGCAGCAGCGGCATGCCGACGACGTTGTTGTTCGTCTTGCCGGGACCCGCGAACTGGGTGTGCTTGTGGTAGAAGACCAGGATCAGGTGGGCCACCAGCAGGCCCATCATGATGCCGGGCAGCAGCAGGATGTGGATCGAGTAGAACCGCGCGACGAAGTCGCCGCCGGGGAACTCTCCGCCGAAGAGGAAGAACGACAGGTACGTGCCGACGATCGGCACGGACAGGATCGCGCCCTCCATGAAGCGGACACCGGTGCCCGAGAGCAGGTCGTCCGGCAGCGAGTAACCGGTGAAACCGGTGAACATGCCGAGGACCAGCAGCAGGAAGCCGAAGACCCAGTTGACCTCACGCGGCTTGCGGAACGCGCCGGTGAAGAACACGCGCATCATGTGCACGAGCATGGCCGCGACGAAGATCAGCGCGGCCCAGTGGTGGATCTGCCGGATGAGCAGACCGCCGCGGACGTCGAAGCTGATGTCCAGGGTCGAGGCGAAGGCCTCGGACATCGTGACGCCCTGCATCGGCACGTACGAGCCGTGGTACACGACCTCGTTCATGCTCGGGTGGAAGAACAGCGTCAGGTACACACCCGTGAGGATGATGATGATGAAGCTGTAGAGGCAGATCTCACCGAGCATGAAGGACCAGTGGTCCGGGAAGATCTTGCGCATGTTCGACTTCGCGAGCGAGTAGATGCCCAGGCGGCCGTCCGCCCAGTCAGCTACGCGTTCGCCGGCCGGCGCTTTGCGTGCCTTGGTGTCAGTGGCAGTGCTCATCCGCGCTCCCAGAATGCAGGACCGACGGGCTCTTCGAAGTCGCCGAGCGCCTCGAGGAAACCTTCGTCATTGACGCCGATCCGCAGCTGCGGAAGCGCGTGACCAGCCGGGCCGAAGATGACTCGGGCGCCGTCGGAGAGGTCGAAGGTGGACTGGTGGCACGGGCAGAGCACGTGGTGCGTCTGCTGCTCGTACAGGCTGATGGGGCAGCCGACGTGGGTGCAGATCTTGGAGTAGGCCACGATCCCGTCGTGGGACCACTCCAGCTCCTTCTTGTCCTTGATGTTCTCCGGCTGGATACGGACGATCATCAGGGCGGCCTTGGCGATCTGGACCTGGAAGTCGTGCTGGTCCTCCTCCAGGCCTTCCGGCATGGCGAAGGTCAGCGACCCGACCTGCACGTCCTCGGGACGCAGCGGCTCCATCGTGTTCTGGTTGATGAGCATCTTGCCCTTGGCCCAGACCGTCTTGCGGAGCTTGACCTCGGGCAGCGGGCCCAGGTCGCGCAGGATCACGACGGCGGAGAGCGGCAGCAGGGCCAGCGCGCCGAGCATCGTGTTGCGGATCAGCGGGCGACGGCCGATGCCGGACTCGTTCGCACCGTCGGCGAAGTCCTGGAGGACCTTCGCCTTGACCTCCGCGGGCGCCGCGATCGCGTGGCGCTCGTCGGCGACCTCCACGTCGGACATCAGGGTGCGGGCCCAGTGGACCGCGCCCGCGCCGATGCAGAAGAGGGCCGTGCCCAGGGTCATGCCCAGGGCGAAGTTGAGCGCGCTCACCTTCCCGATGGGGAAGATGAAAACGATCTTGTCGACCGGGAAGGTCACGTAGGAGGCGATGAAGCCGATCGTGGCGAGCATCGACAGGGTGAAAAGCATCGCCACGGTGCGCTCGGAGCGCTTCGCGGCCCGCTCGTCGATGTCCTGGATGCGCGGCTTGTGGACCGGCAGCCCCGGGTCGGCGAACGGGTCGTCCGCCACCGCGACACCGCCGTGGTGCGCGTCGCCCTGCTCGCTCGGCAGGTGCTTCTCTTCGGGAATGTCTTGGCTACTCATGACTTCTTGGCCTTAGCGGTGTGGGCCGCGACCCAGACGGCGACAGCGATCAGCGTACCCAGACCGAAGATCCAGCCGAACAGACCCTCGGAGACGGGGCCGAGGCCACCGAGCTTGAGGCCGCCGGGGCTGGTCGCCTTCTCGCCGTTGACGTTCTGGAGGTACGCGATGATGTCCTTCTTCTGCTTCTCCGGCATGGTGCTGTCCGGGAAGGAGGGCATGTTCTGCGGGCCGGTGAGCATGGCCTCGTAGATGTGCTTCGGCGAGACGTCCTCGAGGTTGGGGGCGTACTTGCCGTTCGTCAGCGCGCCGCCCTCGCCGGTGAAGTTGTGGCACTGCGCGCAGTTGTTGCGGAACAGCTCACCACCCTTGGCGATGTCGGCACCCGCCGGGTCGTACTGCTTCTCGGTCGGCGTGCTCGGGCCGGCGCCGAGGGAGGCGATGTACGCGGCCAGCTGGTCCGTCTCGGCCTGGGTGTAGATGACGGGCTTCTTCGGCACCTGGGCGCCGGGCTGCTGGGCGGGCATGCGGCCCGTGCTCACCTGGAAGTCGACCGCCGCAGCGCCGACGCCGACCAGGCTCGGGCCGTCAGAGGAACCCTGACCGCCGGTTCCGTGGCAGCTTGCGCAACCCACGGCGTAGAGCTTCTTGCCCTCCTCGATGGCGAGGGACTGGGCGGTTTCGTCGGCCTGCGCATTGCCCGCGGGCGCGAAGGCGGCGTACAGCCCCCCAGTGACCGCCAGCGCGAAGAGTAGAACGACGACCGCCGCCAGCGGATGGCGTCGTCGTGCGGAGAGCTTTTTCACGGATTACCCCGGTGTCAGGATCTTCTGCGTCGGTGTTTCTGGATGGAGTGCCGGGCCGGGCCCGGTGACGTATTCGCTACTTGATCAGGTAGATCGTGGCGAAGAGGCCGATCCAGACGACATCGACGAAGTGCCAGTAGTAGGACACGACGATGGCCGACGTGGCCTGTTCGTGGGTGAACCTCTTGGCCGCGTACGTCCGGCCGAGGACCAGCAGGAAGGCGATGAGACCGCCCGTCACGTGCAGCCCGTGGAACCCGGTGGTCAGGTAGAACACAGAGCCGTACGGACCGGACGAGAGGCTCATGCCCTCGTGCTTGACCAGCTCGGTGTACTCGAACACCTGGCCGCCAATGAAGATCGCACCCATGACGAACGTGATGATGAACCACGTCCGGAGCTTCTTCACGTCACCGCGCTCGGCGGCGAAAACGCCGAGCTGGCAGGTGAGCGAGGAGAGCACCAGGATCGTTGTGTTCGTCGCCGAGAAGGGCAGATTCAAGGCCGAAGCCTGTTCTGTCCAGTACTCGGCACCCGTCACGGATCGCAGGGTGAAGTACATCGCGAAGAGGGCCGCGAAGAACATCAGCTCGGAACTCAACCAGATGATGGTTCCGACGCTGACGAGGTTCGGCCGGTTGACCGTCGGGTGCGCGTGCCCGGTATCTACTGTCGTTGCTGTCGCCACGACCGACATTATGTCGGTCGCTTATCCCGCCCTCACCCCGGGGGGTGCCGTTCGGAGTGTCCAGGGCGTGTGCAAGGCCCGAACGGCCCATCAGATCGTCGGTCGCGAGGCTGTCCGAAGCGATGTTGACACCGGGTCGGACGGAGTAGCATCCCGCGCAACATCAACGTGATTCACGTGACACGTGGAGGACGAAATGCGGGCGACTGCGCGGGTTCTGGTCTACAGCGACGACGCGGGTACCCGGGAGCAGGTGCGGCTGGCGACCGGGCGCAGGCCGGCGGCGGACCTGCCGCCGGTGGAGTTCGTGGAGTGCGCGACGCTTCCGGCGGTCCTGAGCGAACTGGACGCGGGCGGTGTCGACGTCTGCGTGTTGGACGGCGAGGCGGCCCCGGCCGGGGGCATGGGCGTGTGCCGTCAGATCAAGGACGAGATCTTCCGCTGCCCGCCGGTGCTGCTGCTGATGGGGCGCCCGCAGGACGCCTGGCTGGCCACCTGGAGCCGTGCGGACGCCGCGGTGACCCTTCCGGTGGACCCGGTGGACTTCGCGCGGGCCCTGGCGGGGCTGCTGCGGGCGCGGCTGTCCTCGTCCGCCGCCTGAGGCGGACGGCCGGGGACGGCGCGGTGCACGGGGCCCGTGAGGCCGTGGGGCGCCCGTGCACCGGTGTCCGCCGCGCCCGCCCCGGGGCCCCCGGGGCGGCCCCGCGGCCGTCCTGGGGGCCCTGGGGCGGGGCTCAGACCTGCGGGCGCAGGCGCGCCTGGTCCGTCGGGGTGCGGCCTTCCTCGGTGCCCTTGAGGAGCACGCTGCCCTCGCGCCAGTCCTTCCAGTCGAGGTTCCAGTCCCCGTAGCCGTTGCCGAAGTTGTCCATGTCGTCGCCGATGCTGTTGATCACCTTGACGATGTCGCCCTCGGTGATGTTCTCGTAGAACCAGGCGGCGTTGCCGGTGCTCATGCCGGTGCAGCCGTGGCTGACGTTCTCGTAGCCCTGGGAGCCGACGGACCACGGCGCGGCGTGCACGTATTCACCGCTCCATGTCACCCGTGTGGCGTAGTACACCGGCAGGTTGTAGTACTCGCTGCCCCCGATGCCGACGGTGTCGCCGCGCATCTGGACGAAGTACTGCTTGCCGAGCACCACCTTGATGCCGTTGCGGGTGGAGAAGCCGGGCTTTCCGGTGGTCACCGGAATGGTGTTGATCACTTCTCCGTTGCGCTTGAACTCCAGGTAGTGCGAGGAGGCGTCCGTGGTGACCTCGACGCGGTCGCCGATCTCCAGCGTCAGCGGCTTGGACGCGACGCCGTAGAGCTCGTCGGTGACCTTGATGCCCTCCAGATTGCTCCGTACGGAGACGGTGCTGTGGGCGGGCCAGTAATCCTTCGGGCGGAAGTGCAGCGTCTTGTCGTCCACCCAGTACCAGTTGCCGACGACGCCGGACGGCATGTCGACGACCAGGCCCCGTTCGACGATGGCGCGGGCGGCCTTGTCCTTGACGGGTTCGCTGAGCTCGGCGGTGAGGGGCTGTCCGACGCCGTATTTGCCCTCCTCCGGGCCGAATTCGACCTTGAGGACCCCCTTGGCCGGGGTGGTGTCGAACGTCATCGTGCGCTGCCCCGGGGCCCCGCGTTCGTCCTCCGTGCCCACGATGACGTTGTAGCGGACGCCCGCGGCCATCGGGACGGTGCTGTGCCAGCGGTCCCCGGTGGCGGACAGTTCGCCCGCGAGGCGCCGGCCGTGGGTGTCCACGGCGGTGACGTCGGTGATCCGGCCGCCACCGCTCTTGGCGGTGATCTCCAGGGGCCGGGTGTGGTCCACGGGGCGGCTGCCGGCCACCTGATTGAAAGCGACGTGATCGCCCGCGTCGTACGGGCGGGCGGACAGCGGGTTGTCGGCGGACGACCCGCATGCGGTGGCGCCGGCCCCGAGGGACGCGACCAGCAGGGAGCAGCTGAGTACCGTCCAAAGACGCGGTGAGTGCTTCATGGAGCCAACGCTATGAAGGTATGAGAAATCCGGCGCGCGGGATGACTGCAAACGAGGGGCCCGGGTACCTCTGTTCGAGGTACCCGGGCCCACGTGGCGGCTGTGCGCTGCCGGTGCTACTGGTTCTGGTTCTCACCGCGGTAGTACTCGTACACCCAGCCCCACAGACCGACCAGGATGACCGGGGCCGAGAAGTACATGAGCCACCATCCGAAGATGACGCCGCTGAACGCGAGCGCGCCGCCGATGGCCAGCGAGAGCGGCTGCCAGCTGTGCGGGGAGAAGAACCCCAGCTCGCCCGCCTCGTCGGCGACCTCGGCCTCCAGGTTGTCCTGGGCCATCTCGTCCACGCGCTTGGCCGTGAAGGCCAGGTAGTAGCCGATCATGACGCTCAGGCCGAAGGCCAGGAAGAGCGCGGTGGTGCCTACGGGCTCCTTCGACCACACGCCGTACACGACGGCCATGATCAGGATGAAGAAGGAGAGCCAGAGGAACATCTTGCCCTGGATCTTCACTTGCCGGCCTCCTTGCCACCGGTGACTGCCGTGGTGGCCACGCTGTGGTCCTCAAGGTGGTCGAGGGCCGCGATCTCCGGGTGGTGCAGGTCGAACGCCGGGGATTCGGAGCGGATCCGCGGCAGGGTGAGGAAGTTGTGCCGCGGCGGCGGGCAGGACGTCGCCCACTCCAGCGAGCGGCCGTAGCCCCACGGGTCGTCGACCTCGATCTTCTTGCCGTACTTGGCCGTCTTCCAGACGTTGTACATGAACGGCAGCATCGACAGGCCCAGCAGGAACGAGCTGATCGTCGAGATCGTGTTCAGCGTGGTGAAGCCGTCGGCCGCGAGGTAGTCCGCGTAACGACGCGGCATGCCCTCGGCGCCCAGCCAGTGCTGCACCAGGAACGTGCCGTGGAAGCCGACGAACAGCGTCCAGAAGGTGATCTTGCCGAGGCGCTCGTCCAGCATCTTGCCCGTGAACTTCGGCCACCAGAAGTGGAAGCCGGCGAACATCGCGAAGACCACGGTGCCGAAGACGACGTAGTGGAAGTGCGCGACGACGAAGTACGAGTCGGAGACGTGGAAGTCCATCGGGGGCGAGGCCAGGATGACGCCGGTCAGACCACCGAAGGTGAAGGTGACCAGGAAGCCGATCGTCCAGAGCATCGGGGTCTCGAAGGACAGCGAGCCCTTCCACATGGTGCCGATCCAGTTGAAGAACTTCACACCGGTCGGTACCGCGATCAGGAAGGTCATGAAGGAGAAGAACGGCAGCAGCACACCGCCGGTGACGTACATGTGGTGGGCCCACACGGTCACGGACAGGCCGGCGATCGCGATCGTCGCACCGATCAGACCGATGTAACCGAACATCGGCTTGCGGGAGAAGACCGGGATGATCTCCGAGACGATTCCGAAGAACGGCAGCGCGATGATGTACACCTCTGGATGCCCGAAGAACCAGAAGAGGTGTTGCCAGAGCAACGCACCGCCGTTTGAGGCGTCGAATACGTGCGCCCCGAACTTGCGGTCGGCCTCCAGCGCGAAGAGCGCGGCGGCGAGCACCGGGAAGGCGAGCAGGACCAGGACACCGGTCAGCAGCACGTTCCAGGTGAAGATCGGCATGCGGAACATCGTCATGCCGGGCGCGCGCATGCAGATGATCGTGGTGATGAAGTTGACCGAGCCGAGGATCGTGCCGAAGCCGGAGAAGGCCAGACCCATGATCCACATGTCGGCGCCGATGCCCGGCGAGCGGACGGCGTCCGACAGCGGGGAGTAGGCGAACCAGCCGAAGTCGGCGGCGCCGTTCGGCGTCACGAAGCCGGCCACCGCGATGGACGAGCCGAAGAGGTACAGCCAGTACGCGAACATGTTCAGCCGCGGGAACGCCACGTCGGGCGCGCCGATCTGCAGCGGCATGATCCAGTTCGCGAAGCCGGCGAACAGCGGGGTGGCGAACATCAGCAGCATGATCGTGCCATGCATGGTGAAGGCCTGGTTGAACTGTTCGTTCGACATGATCTGCGTGCCCGGACGGGCCAGCTCGGCGCGCATGAAGAGCGCGAGGAGACCGCCGATGAGGAAGAACACGAACGACGTGACCAGGTACATCGTGCCGATGGTCTTGTGGTCGGTCGTGGTCATCCACTTCACGACCACATTGCCCGGCTGCTTGCGCCGCACCGGCAGCTCGTTCTCATACGAGTCGGCGGCGGCACCCTGGGATTCGTTGAGGATGCTCACAGTTTGTTCACTTCCGCATTCCGGGCCGGGTCGGTCTGCTTGATGCCGGCGGGGAGGAAGCCGGTCTGGCCCTTCTCCGCCAGTTCCTTCAGGTGCGCCCGGTACTCCTCCGGCGAGACGACCTTCACGTTGAAGAGCATCCGGGAGTGGTCGACACCGCAGAGTTCGGCGCACTTGCCGACGAAGGTGCCTTCCTGGCTGGGCGTGACCTCGAAGACGTTGGTGTGGCCCGGGATGACGTCCTGCTTGAACAGGAAGGGGACCACCCAGAAGGAGTGGATGACGTCGTTCGACGACAGGATGAAGCGGACCTTCTCACCCTTGGGCAGGTAGAGGGTCGGACCCGGGTTGTTCGTGTCCGGGTTGCGCTCACCGGGGACACCCTTGGTGTAGACGCCCTCGGCGCCCGCCGGGAAGTCCTTGGTGAAGCGGTCCGGGATGGAGGCGAGCTCCTTGGGGACCTCGCCCGCCTTCGGGGTCACGGCGTCACCGTCGACGTTCTCGATGTAGTTGAAGCCCCAGCTCCACTGGTAGCCGACCACGTTGATCGTGTGGGCCGGCTTCGGGGTGAGCGCGAGCAGCTTCGACTCGTCACGAGCGGTGAAGTAGAAGAGCACCGAGACGATGATGAGCGGGACCACGGTGTACAGCGCCTCGATCGGCATGTTGTACCGGGTCTGCGGGGGGACCTCCACCTTCGTCCGGCTGCGCCGGTGGAAGATGACGCTCCAGATGATCAGGCCCCAGACCAGGATGCCCGTGATGAGAGCAGCTGCCCACGACCCCTGCCACAGGGACAGGATGCGAGGCGCCTCCTCCGTGACCGGATAGGGCATTCCGAGGCGGGGGAAGTCTTGCCAGTTGTACGAGCAACCAGTGGCGGTCGCCAGGACCGCGCCCGCAGTCAGCGCCTGGAGCAGCTTCCGCCGCATCGGGCGCCGCGGCGAGCGGTCGGAGCCGTAGGGACTCACGTAGCGCCTTCCCGAGAGTCTCGGCCCGCGCGGCCGGGCGCGGCCGTATTCGGGTCGGTCGCCGGCCCTGACGCAGGCAGGGGTTTGGATGTTTATGCGGACCAAACCCTACTGGACGCTATTTGGGGTCGCGCGGGGAGGGTGCCCAACGCGCCGCTACTGCCCCCGAAGGGATGGATCCGCCGTGTGGGGGACGGTCCATCCAGCCCTGAATGGTGGGCTCCGGTGGCCTTCTGACGGCCCCTGACCTCGAAGGTCACCCGTCGGCGGCTAGCGTGGCAGGATGCCGTACTTCGACACCGCGTCCGCCGCCCCGCTACACCCCGTGGCCCGTCAGGCGCTGCAGGCCGCCCTGGACGAGGGGTGGGCCGATCCGGCCCGGCTCTACCGGGAGGGACGGCGCGCCAGGCTGCTGCTGGACGCCGCGCGGGAGGCGGCCGCCGATGCGGTGGGCGCTCGCCCCGACGAGCTCGTGTTCACTCCTTCGGGGACGCACGCGGTTCACTCGGGCGTCGCGGGGGCGCTCGCCGGGCGCCGGCGGGTCGGCGGGCATCTGATCGTATCGGCGGTCGAACACAGTTCCGTACTGCACGCGGCGGAGCTCCACGCGGCGGCCGGCGGCTCGGTGACGGAGGTCCCGGTCGGCCGTACGGGGGCGGTCTCGCCGGACGGGTACGCGGCGGCGCTGGCCTCCGGGACGGCGCTGGCCTGCCTCCAGTCCGCCAACCACGAGGTGGGCACGGTCCAGCCGGTGGCGGAGGTGGCGGAGGTCTGCCGGGCGGCCGGGGTGCCGTTGCTCGTCGACGCGGCGCAGTCGCTGGGCTGGGGGCCGGTGGAGGGGGCCTGGTCGATCCTGACGGCCAGTGCGCACAAGTGGGGCGGCCCGCCCGGGGTCGGTCTGCTGGCGGTGCGCAAGGGGGTCCGCTTCTCGCCCCAAGGCCCGGCGGACGAGCGGGAGTCGGGGCGCTCCCCCGGCTTCGGGAACCTCCCGGCGATCGTCGCTGCGGCGGCGTCGCTGCGGGCCGTACGGGCCGAGGCGGAGGCGGAGGCGGCCCGGCTGCGGGTGCTGGTGGACCGGATCCGGCGGCGGGTGGCGCGGCTGGTGCCGGACGTGGAGGTGGTGGGCGACGCGGAGCGGCGGCTGCCGCACCTGGTCACCTTCTCCTGCCTGTACGTGGACGGGGAGACCCTGTTGCACGAGCTGGACCGCGCGGGGTACTCGGTGTCCTCGGGGTCCTCCTGCACCAGCTCGACCCTGACCCCGAGTCATGTGCTGCGGGCGATGGGGGTCCTGTCGGAGGGCAACGTACGGGTCTCGCTGCCGTCCGGGACGACGGCGCAGGAGGTCAACGGCTTCCTGGAGCTGCTGCCGGGGGTGGTGGCGGGGGTCCGGGAGAAGCTGGGCGTGGCGGAGCCGGTGGCGGCGGCCGAGCCGGTGGCGGAGTCCCTGGAGGTCGACGCGCTGGGGCTGCGGTGCCCGCAGCCGGTGATCGAGCTGGCCCGGGTGATCACCTCGGTGCCGGTCGGCGGGACCGTGACCGTCCTTTCGGACGACGAGGTCGCGCGGCTGGACATCCCTGCGTGGTGCGCGCTGCGGGGCCACGCCTACCTGGGCGAGTCCCCCCGCGGGAAGGGCGTGGCGTACGCGGTGCGCCGGCTGCGCTGACGCCGGCTTCGGGGCGGGGTGGGGCCGGGGCGGGGTGCCGGCCGGCACCCCGCCCCGCCCCGAGGGGGCTACGCCAGGTGGGCGCGGACCTCGGTGGCCGCGCTCTCGCCGTAGGCCTTGGTGAAGCGCTCCATGAAGTGGGCGCGGGCCAGCGTGTACTCCTGGGTGCCCAGGGTCTCGATGACCAGCGTGGCGAGCATGCAGCCGACCTGCGCCGCCCGCTCCAGGCCGACGCCCCAGCCCAGGCCGGTGAGGAAACCGGCGCGGAAGGCGTCGCCGACGCCGGTGGGGTCGATCTTGGCGGTCTCCTCCGGGCAGCCGACCACGATCGGGTCGTGGCCGGCCCGCTCGATGCGGACGCCGTTGGAGCCCAGCGTCGTCACCCGGGTGCCGACCTTCGCGAGGATCTCGTCGTCCGTCCAGCCGGACTTCGACTCGATGAGCCCCTTCTCGTACTCGTTCGAGAAGAGGTACGTCGCGCCCTCCATGAGGGTGCGGATGTTCTCGCCGTCCATGCGGGCGATCTGCTGCGAGAAGTCGGCCGCGAAGGGGATCCCCCGGGTCCGGCACTCCTCCGTGTGGCGGAGCATCGCCTCGGGGTCGTCCGCGCCGATGAGGACGAGGTCGAGTCCGCCGACCCGGTCGGCGACCGACTTCAGCTCGATCAGCCGGGCCTCGCTCATCGCGCCCGTGTAGAAGGAGCCGATCTGGTTGTGGTCGGAGTCCGTGGTGCACACGAAGCGCGCGGTGTGCAGCACCTCGGAGATCCGCACTGACTCGGTGTCGACGCCGTGCCGGTCCAGCCAGGCGCGGTACTCGTCGAAGTCGGAGCCCGCCGCGCCGACCAGGACCGGGCGGGTGCCGAGCTGCCCCATGCCGAAGCAGATGTTGGGGCCCACACCGCCTCTGCGGACGTCGAGGTTGTCGACAAGGAAGGAGAGGGAGACCGTGTGCAGCTGGTCCGCGACCAGCTGGTCGGCGAAACGGCCGGGGAAGGTCATGAGGTGGTCGGTGGCGATGGAGCCGGTGACTGCGATACGCACGGCGTGGACGCTCCTGCGAAGGAAGGCAAGCTGACAGTCAAAACTACCCGGTACCAGCGTGGATACCGAACGTATGAAACTACCCCGTAGTAGCTCTTTCTTCGTCACCGGCGTGGTGCCTACGGTGCCTCCATGACCTACACGGATGAGTTCGGGTACACCGAGTACGCCTCCGAGGGGCGCCCCGGGTTCGCGCGGCTGCTGGGCGACTGCGCCCGGATGGTCCCGCACTGGGCGGTCCCGGCCGGGCCCCGGCCGGACCGGGTGGCGCCCTCGCAGATCCACGGGATCAGCGTGCCGCCCGCCTCGGCCCGCCTGATCGCCGCCACGGCCGCGTACGGCGACCAGTAGATCCGCGGCAGGGGAACCAGAAGCGCTCCGGTTCCGTCACACCCGCATCAAGCCCGAAGCGACCAGCGGGACAGGCGAAGGAGCGATGCGGTGACCAGCGAAGAACCCCAACCCGACACAACGCGCGGCGCACGACGGCGGCCGGCCTGGGCCATCGGCTCGATCGCGGCCGCCGTCCTGCTCGCGGGCGGCGGCACGGCGTACTGGGCGACCACGGCCCACGGCGACGGCGGGAGCGGCGGTCGTACGGGTGACAGCGCGGCCTCCGCGCCCCGTGTCGCGCCGAGCCCCTCGGGCCCGGGCATCGCCCCCGGCGAGCCGGACCCGAGCGGAGCCGGGGTGACGTACCGGGCGGAGGGCGAACTCCCCAAGGCCCCGGCGAGCGCGCCGGCCTACGCCTCCTCGGGCGAGACCGCCTCGGCGGAGGTGGCCCGGCTCGCGGCGGCCCTCGGCATCGAGGGCGCCCCGCGGCTGTCCGGCGAGATGTGGCAGGCCGGGGAGGGCGGCGACGGCTCCGGCCCCCGGCTGACGGTGAACCTCAAGGCCCCGGGCACCTGGAACTTCAGCCGCTACCAGCCGGGCAACGGCGCCGGGGACGACTGCGCGCGCGGCAAGGACACCTGCGGTCCGGGCACGCTCCCCCTGGAGGCGGGCCCCGGCAAGGCGGCGAAGGGCGGGCCGGTGACCGAGGAGGCCGCCAAGACCGCCGCGGGCCCGGTGCTCGCGGCCGCCGGCCAGGACGGTGCCGCGCTGGACGCCCGCGCCACCGAGGGCTCGGCCCGGGTCGTCACGGCGGACCCGGTGATCGGCGGGCTGCCCACGCGGGGCTGGTCCACGAAGATCACCGTCGGCCCCGGCTCCGAGGTGCTGGCGGCGTCCGGCGAGCTGAAGGCCCCGGTCCGCGCGGGCGAGCAGAAGCTGATCGGCGCGGCCGAGGCGCTGACCCGGCTGAACGCGAAGGGCAAGGGCCCGGACGACAGCGGCCCCGGCCCGAGCGGCTGCGCGACCTCGGTCCCGCTGGAGCCGGGCACCCCGGCCGGGTCCGGGCAGACCCCGCCGTGCAACCCGGAGCCCCGGCCGATGAAGCCGCCGCGGACCGAGACCGTACGGGGGGCCGTGCTCGGGCTGGCGCCCGGGACGGTGGACGGCGCGCGGGGTCTGGTGCCGGCCTGGCTGTTCGAGGTGGCCGGCAAGGACGGCGCCCCGGGCCACACGGTGGTCCAGCCGGCGGCGGCCGAGGACGACGCCCCGGCGCCCGGGAACGGACGGAGCGTGCCCGGATTCTCGTACGCGCAGGCCGACCGGAAGCTGACGGTGAACTTCTGGGGCAGCGTGTGCAGCACCTACTCCCTGGAGGCGCGGGAGGAGTCTGGTTCGGTCATGGTCAAGATCGTCGACACCCCGAACAAGCCGGGGCAGTCCTGCATCATGCTCGCGCAGGAGATGACCGTCACGGCCACGCTCCAGCAGCCGCTGGGCGACCGGAAGGTCCTCGACGCGACCTCGGGCAAGCCGCTCCCCCGCCAGTAGGCCGGCGGGAGACACGAACGCGGAAGGGCCCGGCCACCGTCTTGCGGTGGCCGGGCCCTTCCGTGTCTTCGGGCTTAGCTGAAGGAGTCGCCGCAGGCGCAGGAGCCCGTGGCGTTCGGGTTGTCGATCGTGAAGCCCTGCTTCTCGATGGTGTCGACGAAGTCGATCGAGGCACCGTGCAGGTACGGGGAGCTCATCCGGTCCGTGACGACCTTGACGCCGTCGAAGTCCTTCACGACGTCGCCGTCGAGGGAGCGCTCGTCGAAGAAGAGCTGGTACCGCAGGCCGGAGCAGCCGCCGGGCTGGACGGCGACGCGCAGCGCCAGGTCCTCACGGCCCTCCTGCTCCAGCAGGGTCCTGACCTTCTCGGCGGCGGCGTCGGACAGGAGGATGCCGTCGCTCACGGTGGTCTTGTCGTCCTGTACGGACATCTGCATTCACTCCCGAAGTGGGCGGCTCCCCGCCGGGAGCGGGGAAACGTCGGACTCTTGCCGTGGATGGCAACCAGCGGGGCCGGGGTTTCATTCCTGACCCGACGCTTGTTTCAGATATTCATGCTCGCACACCGGCGCGGAGGAGTGGACCCGCCGGACGAGCGGCCGGTTCCGGGTGCGAATTCGTCACATCGACACTATCGCCATCGTCAAAGTGACGTGAAGCGGTTATGATAGATAGCGTCAAATAGACGAGAAGTCGAAGCGTCGAAGCGATGTCTTCAGAGAAGTCCCTAGTCGCAGAACAGAAAGGGTGCGTGTCGTGACCACCGCCCAGCCCTTGGACGTCCAGCCGACGCCCCTCGCCCTGCTGCTGCTCGGCCGCGAAGCCGACCCGAAGAGCGAGCGCGGGGTGGAATGCCCCGGCGACCTGCCCTCGCCGTCGGACCCGGACCTGGTGGCGCGCGCCCGTGCCGCCAAGGAGAAGCTCGGCGACAAGGTCTTCATCCTCGGCCACCACTACCAGCGTGACGAGGTCATCGAATTCGCCGACGTCACCGGCGACTCCTTCAAGCTGGCCAAGGACGCGGCCGCCAAGCCGGAGGCCGAGTACATCGTCTTCTGCGGCGTGCACTTCATGGCCGAGTCCGCGGACATCCTGACCTCGGACGACCAGAAGGTGGTCCTGCCCGACCTGGCCGCCGGCTGCTCGATGGCCGACATGGCCACCGCCGAGCAGGTCGCGGAGTGCTGGGACGTGCTGACCGAGGCCGGCATCGCCGACGTCACGGTGCCCGTCTCGTACATGAACTCCTCCGCCGACATCAAGGCGTTCACCGGCAAGCACGGCGGCACGATCTGTACGTCGTCCAACGCCGAGCGGGCCCTGGAGTGGGCGTTCCGGCAGGGCGAGAAGATCCTCTTCCTGCCGGACCAGCACCTCGGCCGCAACACCGCGGTCCGCGACATGGGGATGTCGCTGGACGACTGCGTGCTCTACAACCCGCACAAGCCGAACGGCGGCCTGACCGTCGAGCAGCTGCGGAACGCCAAGATGATCCTGTGGCGCGGCCACTGCTCGGTCCACGGCCGCTTCTCGGTGGACTCGGTCAACGACGTGCGCGCCCGGATCCCCGGCGTGAACGTCCTCGTCCACCCCGAGTGCAAGCACGAGGTCGTGGCAGCCGCGGACTACGTCGGCTCGACGGAGTACATCATCAAGGCGCTGGAGGCGGCCCCGGCCGGCTCCAAGTGGGCCATAGGCACCGAGCTGAACCTGGTCCGCCGGCTGGCGAACCGATTCGCCGCGCAGGACAAGGAGGTCGTCTTCCTCGACAAGACGGTCTGCTTCTGCTCGACGATGAACCGCATCGACCTGCCGCACCTGGTGTGGACCCTGGAGTCCCTCGCCGAGGGCAACCTCGTCAACGAGATCCGGGTCGACAAGGAGACGGAGAGCTTCGCGAAGCTCGCGCTGGAGCGCATGCTCGCCCTTCCGTAGCGGGGCCACGACCGAAGGGGCACCCCCGAGGGGGTGCCCCTTCGGCATGCGGGCCCCCGTCCGGATCACCCACCGGGCCGGGTCCGGGCGGGACGGGGATGCTGAGCCTGTGACCGAGTCCCGTCGCCGACGGTTCAACAGGCGCTTCAAGGCCGTCCACCCCTGGATCGCGACCGCCGCGGCCGCGGGCGCCCTGTGGTTCGGCTGGCTCAACTGGCAAGAGTCGAGAGAGTCTCCCGAGCTCAGGGTTGACCTGCCCTCCGTGCTGCGGATCGGCCAGGAACGGGGCGCCATGGTCTTCATCCAGCCGACCCTGACCAGTCCGAAGGAGGCCGACGAGGTCGAGGTCGTCACCTCCGCGCGCTTGGAGGCGGCCTACGCCGGCCCGCCGGGCACCGGACGGGAGTACAGGGCGCGGCCGAGTTTCTACTGGGTCGAGAACGTCTTCTGGAAGTTCAGTGAGGAAGGGAGCTTCGACCACTGGTGGAATTCCGATCCCGGCCCCTTGGTGATCAAACAGGATGAACCACAGCAGAAGACCATGTACTTCTACGCCCGGAACTGGCGTTTCGCGCCGGGTCGCTACGACCTGACGCTGACGCTCCACCGGGGCAGCGAACAGAAGCCCCTGTCCCGCCGTTTCTGTGTGACGTTCCGTGCCTCCGACCTCGTGGCCATGTCCCAGGCCGCCACCACCGACAACACGTCCTACTACCGGTTCCGCAACGACGTGCCCGGCGTCGGCGCGGAGGGTTGTCACTTCCTGTACTGAGGCGGCCCCCGGCGCACCGGAGCCCCGGCGCCCATCCGTGGGGATGCGCGCCGGGGCCCAGGGCCTACGGGAGGGGATCAGGCCTTGGCCGGGGCTTCGGCTTCTTCGGTCGCCTGGGGCGGGACGGCCGCGCGGCGGGCCGCCCGCTTCGCGCGGCGGCGCTCCCCCCGGAGCTCGACCATCGTGTAGAGCGTCGGCACCAGCAGCAGCGTCAGCAGCGTCGAGCTGATCAGGCCGCCGATGACCACGACCGCGAGCGGCTGCGAGATGAACCCGCCCTCGCCGGTGACGCCCAGCGCCATCGGGAGCAGGGCGAAGATCGTCGCCAGGGCCGTCATCAGGATCGGGCGGAGCCGGTGGCGGCCGCCCTCGATGACCGCCTCGACGACGCCGAGGCCCTGTCGGCGGTACTGGTTGACCAGGTCGATCAGAACGATCGCGTTGGTCACCACGATGCCGATGAGCATCAGCATGCCGATCATCGCCGGGACGCCCATCGGGGTGCCGGTGACGATGAGCAGGCCGAGCGCGCCGGTGGCCGCGAAGGGGATCGAGACCAGCAGGATCAGCGGCTGGACCAGCGAGCGGAACGTCGCGACCAGCAGCATGAACACGATCGCGATGGCCGCGAACATGGCCAGGAACAGCGAGCCGAAGGCCTCGTCCTGGTCCTCGGAGACACCGCCGATGGTGGCCGTGGCCCCGTCCGGCAGCTTCAGCGCCTTGAGCTTCGTCTGGAGCGTGGCGCTGACCGCGCCGGTGTTGTCACCGGTCGGGCGGGCGGTGATGGTGGCGGCGCGGGCGCCGTCGATCCGGGTCGTCGCGACCGGGCCGGCGACCTCCTTGACCTCGGCGATGTCGCCGAGCCTGGCCGGCCCGACGGGGAGCGCCTGGAGCTCGGCCAGGGTGGTGGCCGGCTGCGCGGAGCGGATGACGATGTCCCGCTCGCTGTCGTCGAGTACGGCCTTGCCCGCCGGGGTGCCCCGGACGGCCTGCGCGACGATCGCGCCGAGCGCGGCCTGGTCGAGGCCGGCCTCGGCGGCCTTGGGCGTGGCGGTCACCGAGATCCGGGGCACGGACTGGGAGAGGTCGCTCTGTACGTCGGTGACGTCCTTGAGCTTGGCCACCTCCGCGCGGACCTCTTCGGCGGCCTTGGCGAGGACCTCGCCGTCACCGGCCTTGACGACCACGCTGAGGTTCTGGTTGCCGAAGCCGTTGCCGGCGACGATGCGGGTGTCGCCGATGCCGTCGAGCCCGGCCAGCTTGCCCTCGATCTCCTTCTTGACCGCGTCCCCCTTGCCGGAGTCCTCCAGGGTGACCTGGTACGAGGCCTGGTTGGAGCCCGTACCGCCGCCGAAGGCCGCGAGGAAGCCGGAGGAGCCGACGGTGACCTGGTAGTCCTTGACGCCCTTGACCTCGGCCAGCACCTTCTCGACCTTGCGGCTCGCCTCGTCGCTGGCGGCGAGGGAGGTGCCGGGGGCCAGCTCCTGCTTGACCGTCAGGACGTCCTGCTCCCCCTGGTCGAAGAAGTTGGTCTTCAGCAGCGGGGTCATCCCGAAGGTGCCGAACAGGACGACGACCGCGATGGCCACGCTGGTCAGCCTGCGCCGGGTCGCGAAGCCCAGCACCCGTACGTAGAAGCGCTGGAGGCGGCTGCGCGCCTCCTTCTCCTCGGCCTCGCGGCGCGCCTTGGCGGCGCTCTCGGCGTCGCCCGCCGTCACGCCCTTGGGGGCCCGCAGGAACCAGTACGAGAGCACCGGTACGACGGTGAGCGACACGAGCAGCGAGGCCAGCAGGGCCGCGGTGACCGTGAGCGAGAAGGAGCCGAACAGCTCGCCGATCATGCCGCCGGTGAGGCCGATCGGCAGGAAGACGGCGACGGTGGTCAGCGTGGAGGAGGTGACCGCGCCGGCGACCTCCTTGACCGCGGTGATGATCGCGGCCTCGCGCTCCTCGCCGTAGCCGAGGTGGCGCTTGATGTTCTCCAGGACCACGATCGAGTCGTCGACGACCCGGCCGATGGCGATGGTGAGCGCGCCCAGGGTCAGCATATTGAGCGACAGGTCGCGGGTCCACAGCACGATCAGCGCGAGGACGACGGACAGCGGGATGGAGACCGCCGTGACCAGCGTCGAGCGCAGCGAGGCCAGGAACACCAGGATCACGATCACGGCGAAGAGCAGGCCGAGCATGCCTTCGGTGGTGAGGCTGGAGATGGACTTGGCGACGGCCGGGCCCTGGTCGCTGACGACGGCCAGGTCGGCGCCGGCTCCGAGGGTGGAGCGCAGCTCGGGGAGCTTGTCCTTGACGGCGTCGGAGATGGCGACGGCGCTGCCGTCCTTGTCCATCGTGATGACGAGGGCGAGGCTGGGCTTGCCGTTGGTACGGGTGAGGGAGACGGCCTTGGCGGGCTCCTGCTTCACCGTGGCGACGTCGCCGAGGCGGACGGCCGGCTTGCCGGAGCCGGGGCTCAGACGGAGGTCCTCCACCTGGGCAAGCGAGGTGAAGCCGCCGCCGACGCGGACGGTCCGGTTCTTGCCGGCCTCGTCGAAGGAGCCGGCGGGGACGGTCGCGCCGCCCGCCTGGATGCCCTTGGCGAGGGAGGCGCCGTCGAGGCCGGCGGCCGCGAGCTTGGCGTTGTCCGGGGTGACGGAGACCTGGAGGTCCCGGACGCCGTCGACGCTGACCTGCGCGACGCCGTCGATGTCCTCCAGGACGGGGACGACGGAGCTCTCCAGCTGGTCGGCGAGCGCCTGCTGGTCCTTGTCGGCGGTGACGGCGAGGATCACGGTCGGGATGTCGTCCGTGGAGCCGGCGACCACCTGGGGGTCGACGTCGGCGGGCATCCGGACGCGGGCCCGGTTGACGGCCTGCTGCACGTCGGCGACGAGCTGCTTGGTGCCGCTGTCGCCGTAGTCGAAGGTGGCCATGATGAGGGCGTTGCCCTCGCTGGCGGTCGAGGTGATGCCGGTGATGCCGTCGACGCCCTTGAGGGTGGCTTCGATCGGCTCGATGACCTGCTTCTCGACCACGTCGGGCGAGGCGCCCTCGTACGGAGCGAGCACGGACACCATCGGCAGTTCGATGGAGGGCAGCAGCTGCTGTTTGAGCTGCGGGACGGCGATGGCGCCGAAGACGAGCGCGACGATCGACACGAGGCCGATCAACGCCCGCTGGGAAAGGCTGAAGCGGGACAGCCAGGACATGGTCGTGGATCTCTCTGCAGTGACGAAGGCGCGGGCCTTCAGCCTGGCCCACGCCGGGACGCCACGGCGTCGCCCCCAGGTCCTGTCCTTATCTGGCGCATACCGCGTCCGCAGTACGCGGATCTACTCCGCCCGGGGCCGGACCAGTCCCGATTCGTAGGCGATGACCACCAATTGGGCGCGGTCGCGGGCGCCGAGCTTGGCCATCGCCCGGTTCACG
Source organism: Streptomyces sp. ADI95-16 (assembly GCF_003721495.1). Lineage (NCBI taxonomy): Bacteria > Bacillati > Actinomycetota > Actinomycetes > Kitasatosporales > Streptomycetaceae > Streptomyces > Streptomyces sp. ADI95-16. The sequence continues at coordinate 2,694,347 of NZ_CP033581.1, forward strand.
TGCGTCTTGACGGTGAGCGGGCTGACCTCCAGCCGGCCGGCGATCCCGTCGTTGGAGAGACCGGCGGCCACGTGGACGAGGACCTCGCGTTCCCGGACGGTCAGCGCGGCGAGCCGCTGCGCGTGCGCGCCGGTGGCGGCGGCCCCGTCGTCGCGGCCGCCCTGCGCGAGGAAGGTGGCGATCAGGCCCTTGGTGGCGGCCGGGGAGAGCAGGGCCTCGCCGGCCGCGGCGACTCGGATGGCGTTGAGCAGTTCCTCGGGCTCGGCGCCCTTGCCGAGGAAGCCGGAGGCGCCGGCGCGCAGCGACTGGACCACGTACTCGTCGACCTCGAAGGTCGTGAGCATCACGACGCGGACGCCGGCGAGTTCGGGGTCGGCGCTGATCATGCGGGTGGCGGCGAGCCCGTCGGTGCCGGGCATCCGGATGTCCATGAGCACGACGTCGGCGCCGCGTTCGCGGGCGAGGGCGTAGGCCTGCGCCCCGTCGGAGGCCTCCCCGACGACCTCCATGTCGGGTTCGGAGTCGACGAGCACCTTGAAGGCGCTGCGCAGCAGGGCCTGGTCGTCGGCGAGCAGCACCCTGATGGTCGTCGGCGTCTCTTCCACGGGGCTGACCCTACCCGTCGCCCCGGACCCGCCGGTGACGCGCTCAGCCGAGGGCGAGGACGACCAGGGTGGTGGTCGCCGCGACCTCCGCGAGGGCGCCGAACACATCGCCCGTGACCCCGCCGAAGCGCCGCACGCAGCGGCGCAGCAGGAGCTCCGCGGCCGACAGCGCGGCGCAGAGCGCGAGCGCGGTCCGCGCGGCGGCGGGCAGGCCCAGCGGGAGGGCGGCGGCCGTGGCGGCCGCCAGGGTGAGCGCGGTGACGACGGCGGCGCGGCGGCGCGGGACCACGCCCGCGACCGCCGCGCCCAGGCCCTCGGGGCGGGCCGCCGGAACGCCGTCGCGGCAGGCCAGGGTCATGGCGAGGCGGGCGGTGACGGCGGCCAGGACGGCGGCGAGCGCCCCGCGGATCCAGCTGTCGGCGTACACGTCCGCCAGGGCCGCGGCCTGGATCAGCAGGACGAGCAGCAGCGTCACCACCCCGAACGGCCCGATGTCGGACTGCTTCATGATCCGCAGCGCGTCCTCGGCGGGCTTCGCGCTGCCCAGCCCGTCGGCGGTGTCGGCCAGCCCGTCCAGGTGCAGGCCGCGGGTCAGCGCGGCCGGTACGGCCACGGTCACCGCCGCCGCGAGCAGCGGACCGCCTCCGGCCACCAGCAGCAGCGCCCCCGCCGCGGCCGCGAGCAGCCCGACGGCCAGCCCGGCGAGCGGGGCGCAGGCCATGCCGGTACGGGCGGCCGGGCGGTCCCAGCGGGTGACGCGGGCCGGGAGCACGGTGAGCGTGCCGAACGCGAAGCGGAGCCCGTCGGCGAGCGAGGCGCGCTCCGAGGGCGGGACCGGCGGCGGATCATCGAACGAATCTGTCATCGGCGAGAACGGTACCCGCTGGTTCCGGACGGTAAATTACCCATTACGGACCAAAGGGGAGTCGCCACGACAGGGGAGCCGGCGCATGGGTCACTGGTGGTATCGGAACATCGTCGAACCGGAGAAGCTGCCGCTCCTGCTCGCGCTGCTCTCGTTCGTGACGTCGTTCCTGGTCACCCGTGTGATCACCCGGCTGATCCGGGCCGGGCGGGGGCCCTTCAAGAACATCACCCCGGGCGGGATGCACGTCCACCACGTGGTGCCGGGCGTGATCCTCGTGATCATCGGCGGCTTCGGCGCGATCGGCAGCGGCCGGCACAGCTTCGGCGGACTGGCCTCCGCGGTGATCTTCGGGCTGGGCGCGGGCCTGGTGCTGGACGAGTTCGCGCTGATCCTGCACCTCGACGACGTCTACTGGAGCGAGCAGGGCCGCAAGAGCGTGGAGATCGTGGTCCTGACCGCCGCGCTGGTGGCGCTGGTGCTCGGCGGGTTCCTGCCCTTCGGGGTCAACGACCTCACCAACGCGGAACGCCAGAGCCGCGGGCTGGTGGCGATGAACATGGCCACGAACTTCTTCCTGGCCCTGATCGCCCTGTGGAAGGGCAAGGTCCGCACCGCCTTCTTCGGGACGGTCATCCCGTTCGTCGCGCTGGTCGGCGCGGTCCGGCTGGCCCGGCCCGGTTCCCCGTACGCCAAGCGCTTCTACTCCAACCGCCCCCGGGCCCGGGCCAAGGCCGGGCTGCGCGCCTTCCACCACGACCGGCGCTGGGCGATTCCGCGCCGCAGGTTCGAGAACTTCATCGGCGGGACCCCGGATCCGGCCGTGGCCCTGGAGAAACCCCCCGCCGACAAGCCGTGAGCACGCGCGACGGGCCCGCCCCGGGAAGGGGCGGGCCCGCCCGCCGTGTCGGTGGCCCTACGCCGGTTCAGCCCGGGATCAGGCCGTCGTCGCTGAGCATCTCCTTGACCTCGTCGAGGCTCGCGTCCTGCCCGGGGAGGATCAGCTCGGACGGCTCCAGGACCTCGTCCGGGAGCGGCGCGCCGAGCCTGCGCACGGCGTCGAGCAGTGAGGCCAGCGTCCGCCGGAAGCCCTCCTCGTCACCGGACTCCAGCTCCGCGAGGAGTTCGTCGTCCAGCGCGTTCAGTTCGGCGAAGTGGCCGTCGGCCACGTCCAGCTGCCCTTCCCCCATGATGCGGACAATCATGACGGGCCCCGTCCTACTGCTTGTCGAACCGGTGCTGGGTCTGAGACGGCTGGCCGGTGCCGGGGGCGCCGCCCTCGATGGCCTGCTGCTGGGCGGACGGGCCGCCCGCCAGCTCGGCCTTCATGCGCTGGAGCTCCAGCTCCACGTCCGTACCGCCGGAGAGGCGGTCCAGCTCGGCCTGGATGTCGTCCTTGGAGCCCAGCCCGCTCTGGTCGTCGAGCGCGCCGGAGGCCAGCAGCTCGTCGATCGCGCCGGCGCGGGCCTGGAGCTGGGCGGTCTTGTCCTCGGCCCGCTGGATGGCCAGGCCGACGTCGCTCATCTCCTCGGAGATGCCGGAGAAGGACTCCGCGATCCGCGTCTGCGCCTGGGCGGCCGTGTACGTGGCCTTGATGGTCTCCTTCTTGGTGCGGAAGGCGTCCACCTTGGCCTGGAGCCGCTGGGCGGCCAGCGTCAGCTTCTCCTCCTCGCCCTGGAGGGTCTGGTGCTGCACCTCCAGGTCGCTGACCTGCTGCTGGAGCGAGGCGCGGCGGGACAGGGCCTCGCGGGCCAGGTCCTCGCGGCCGAGGGCGAGGGCCTTGCGGCCCTGGTCCTCCAGCTTGGCGGACTGTCCCTGGAGCTGGTTCAGCTGCAGCTCCAGGCGCTTGCGGGAGGTCGCCACGTCGGCGACGCCGCGGCGCACCTTCTGAAGCAGCTCCAGCTGCTTCTGGTACGAGTAGTCGAGGGTCTCGCGCGGGTCCTCGGCCCGGTCCAGGGCCTTGTTCGCCTTCGCGCGGAAGATCATCCCCATACGCTTCATGACACCGCTCATGGGCTTCGCGCGCCCCCTTCTAGACGGACTGTGCTCCAGGTCACCGACAGGACCCACAGTACGGGCCCTGCTTCCATTACCGCACTGTTCGGGTACGGATGCGCTCCTCCTCCAGGACGACTGATCCTGCGCGGTGTCAGGCGTAAGGAGTAGGTGGCCCCCCGACCCGGTCCGGGTGCGCACCGGGGAGGGCGGCCGCGCCGTGAAGACCTCACGGTCCTCACAGGGGGAAGACGCCCGCCGTTGCCGGATCGTTCCCGGCCGGGGTGGGGGCCCGCGCCCGCAACCACGTAGGCTTGGGTTTTGTGTTTGGTAGCCGCTCCTCCAAGGAAGAGAAGGCCGCCGCCACCGACAAGGTGAGCGCCGACCTCTCGCAGCCCCGTGACCCGCAGGCCCCCAAGGGCCGCCCTACGCCGAAGCGTGCTGTGGCCCAGTCGCAGCGCAAGAGCGTGGTGGCCTCGACCGGAAACCGCAAGGAGGATGCCAAGCGAGCCCGTGAGCGCCGTCGTGTGGAGATGGCCAAGCAGCGTGAGGCGCTGGCCAGCGGCGACGAGCGCTACCTGCCCACCCGTGACAAGGGCCCGGTGCGCCGCTTCGTCCGCGACTTCGTCGACTCCCGCTTCTCGGTCGCCGAGATGTTCCTGCCGCTCGCGGTGATCATCCTGGTGCTCAGCATGGTGCGGGTGCCCTCGATCCAGAACATCGCGCTGATCCTGTGGCTCGCCGTGATCGCGCTGATCATCGTCGACTCCGTCGGCCTGCTGTTCCGCCTCCGCAAGGCCCTCAGCCAGCGCTTCCCGGACGAGCCGCGCCGCGGCGCGGTGGCGTACGGCCTGATGCGCACCCTCCAGATGCGCCGGCTCCGCCTGCCGAAGCCGCAGGTCAAGCGCGGGGAACGGCCCTGAGCGGAGGGACGCCGGGGGCGTCGGGGGGGAATGTTTCCAAAGGCTGGGCCTCGGGGGGCGCCAGGCTGTGGCTGGAGGGCCTGGGCGGACTGCGCAACGCCGTCCGCCAGGAACTGGTGGGCCGGCAGGTCGACGAGCAGATCGCGCAGCGCTTCCCGGTGGGGCAGCGGCTGCGCGTCCTCGACGTCGGCATGGGCCAGGGCACCCAGGCACTGCGCCTCGCGCGCGCCGGGCACAAGGTCACGGGCCTGGAGAAGGATCCGGGCATGCTGGACGTCGCCCGCGCGGCGCTGGCCGGCGAGCCCGCCGGGATCCAGGACCGCGTCGAGCTGATCGAGGGCGACGGCCGCGAGACCGGCGCGCACTTCCTGCCGGGCAGTTTCGACATCGTGCTCTGCCACGGCGTGCTGATGTACGTACCCGAGCCGGACGCGATGCTCGCCGGGCTGGCCCGGATGCTGGCGCCGGGCGGTCTGCTGTCCCTGCTGGTGCGCAACGGCGACGCGCTCGCCATGCGGCCCGGGCTGGACGGCGACTGGTCGGGCGCGCTGGCCGCGTTCGACACCACCGACTACACGAACCGGCTCGGCCTGGACGTGCGCGCCGACCGGCTGGCCGGGCTGACCGCCACGCTGTCCGGGATCGGGGCGCCGCTCCAGTCCTGGTACGGCGTCCGGGTCTTCACCGACGGCACCGAGGCCGGGGAGCAGCTCCCGCCGGAGGACGAGCTGGAGCGGCTGCTGGCCGCCGAGGAGCGCGCCGGGCGCAGCGATCCGTACCGCGGCGTGGCCGCGCTGCTGCACCTGTGCGGCGTCCGGGGCTGAACCGGCCGCGCGCCCGTCACCACCGCCGTACGAAGCGACCCGGGCCCCACGAGGGGTCCGGGTCGCTTCGTGTCCGGGCGCCGGGCGCCTCAGGCGTCGGGCACCTCAGGCGTCCAGCGCCTCGCGCAGGCTCATCGTGTAGAGCTCCTCGCCGGAGTCGTTCGACAGCTTCACCCGCTCGGTGCCGCCCTCCAGCAGGTCCTTCCAGTACTCACCGATCCAGGACTCCGCGTCCCCCTGCGTGGTGAACTCCTCGGGAACCACCGACGGGGTCGTCTCGTCGCCGTCGGCCTTCTCGAACCGCCACGTCCACGCCATGTCCGCCTCCGTTGCTCGTCCGCTGCTCGTCCGTCGCTGTGCTGTTGCCGTGCTGTTGCTCGCCTTGAGTCTGCCCCGCAGAGTAGCCGGGCGAGCATCACTCGCGGCGACGCGGGAGGATCATCCCGTGGAACTCACTCTGCTCGGCACCGGAACACCCGAAGGACTGCCCCGCCCCGGCTGTCCCTGCGCGGCCTGCGCGGTCTCCGTGGGCCCCCGGGCCCGGGCCGCGACCGCCGTCCTGGTCGACGGGGCGCTGCTGCTCGACCTGACCCCCGGCGCGGTGCTGGCGGGCGCCCGCGCCGGGCATTCGCTGGCCGGTGTCCGGCAGGTCCTGCTGACGCACCCGCACGACGGACCGGCCGTGGAACTGCCGCCCGGGCTGCCGGCGGCGGGGCGGGTGCCCGACGGCCAGGAGCTCGCGGTGATCAGCGGGCACCGGGTCCGGGCGGTACCGATGGACGCGCCGGGCACCGGGTACGAGGTGACCGGGCCGGACGGCAGCCGGCTGCTGTACCTGCCGCCGGGCGGCGCGCCCGCGGGGACGGCCGGCATGCTCGCGCCGCGGCCCTACGACATGGTGCTCGCCGACGTACTGGGGCGGCCGGAGGCGCTGGCCCGGCTGCGGGCGAGCGGCGCGGTGGGCCCGACCACGGACGTGATCGCCGTACACCTGGACCACGACACCCCGCCGGGCCGGGAGCTGGAGCGCCGGTGCGCGGCCGCCGGGGCCAGGGCCGTGCCGGACGGGACCACGGTGCTGGTCGGCGAGTACCACGCGGTACCGGACCTGCCGCGCCGCACGCTGGTGCTGGGCGGGGCGCGCTCCGGGAAGTCGTACGAGGCGGAACGCCGGCTCGCCGGGTTCCCGGAGGTCGTGTACGTGGCCACGGGCGGCTCCCGCGAGGGGGACGCGGAGTGGGCGGCGCGGGTGGGACTGCACCGGGAGCGGCGGCCGTCGTCCTGGCGGACGGTGGAGACCTGCGAACTGGTCCCGCTGCTGGTGGAGGGCGGGCCGCCGCTGCTGGTCGACTGTCTGGCGCTGTGGCTGACCGACGCGATGGACCGGGCCGGGGCCTGGGACGACGCCGTCTGGGCGGCGACGGGTCGCAAGGAGCTGGCCGAGCGGGTGGCGGAGCTGGTGGCCGCGGTCCGGTCGACGCGGCGGACGGTGGTGGCGGTGAGCAACGAGGTGGGCTCCGGGGTCGTCCCCGCGACGGCCTCGGGGCGCCGGTTCCGCGACGAACTGGGCCGCCTGAACAACGCGGTGGCCGCCGAGTGCGAGCACGTACTGCTGGTGCTGGCCGGGCAGTCGCTGGTCCTGAAGGACTGACCGCGCAGGCGCGGACGCGCGCCGCCGGCGGGGCTTGGGGAGGGCCTCACCGGCTGTACGCTCTGGCAGATGACCACGCTGAATCTCGACGACTTCTCCGATCTGATCGAGCGCCCCGACGGGGGCGTTCGGCGTGACGCCGAGGACCGGCGTGAGCGGCTGGCCGTGCCGCCCGGGGCGTTGGGCCGGCTGGACGAGCTCGCCGACTGGCTCGCCGCCGCGCAGGGGCAGGTTCCCGTCAGGCCGATCGAGCGGCCCCGCGTCGTGCTGTTCGCCGCCGACCACGGCATCGCCGCCGAGGGCGTGTCCGGGCGGGCCGCCGGCACCGCCCACGAGCTGGTGCGCTCCGTCCTGGACGGGCGGAGCCCCGTCTCGATCCTGGCCGGACGGCTCGGCGCCTCCGTACGGATCGTCGACACGGGCCTGGACTGCGAACCGGAGCTGCTCCCCGAGGACATCGTCCGCCACCGGGTACGGCGCGGCAGCGGGCGGATCGACGTCGAGGACGCGCTGACGGTCGAGGAGGCCGAGGCGGCGCTGCGGCTCGGGATGCGGATCGCCGACGAGGAGGCCGACTCCGGCACCGACCTGGTGGTCCTCGGCGATCTGAGCGTCGGCGGCACCACCATCGCGGCGACGCTGGTCGCCGCGCTCTGCGGAACCGACGCCTCCGTCGTCACGGGCCGCGGCGGGACGCCCATCGACGACCTCGCCTGGATGCGCAAGTGCGCCGCGATCCGCGACGCGCTGCGCCGGGCCCGGCCCGTCCTCGGCGACCAGGTCGCGCTGCTGGCGGCCGTCGGCGGTACGGACGTCGCCGCGATGACCGGGTTCCTGCTCCAGTGCGCGGTGCGCCGTACGCCCGTCATCCTCGACGGGGTCGTCTCCGCGGCCTGTGGACTGGTGGCCCAGCGCGCCGCGTTCCGGGCGCCGGACTGGTGGCTCGCGGGCCAGGCCAGCGGCGAGCCGGGGCAGGCGAAGGCCCTGGACCGGATGGCGCTCAACCCTGTGCTCGACCACGGCGTCACTGTGGGAGAAGGAACCGGGGCCTTGCTGGCGCTCCCCTTGGTCCAGGCGGCCGCCGCACTCGCGGCGGAACTCCCGGAGCGGGCCGTGGAGCAGCCGACGCAATAGGCGAACCGGCACCCCGGACCCGACCGGTCCGCGGCGCCTGGACCGCCCGTGGACGGTGACGCCCCATATCATCGCGTCTCATGGGAGAGGTCCGCTTGACCAGCGCAGACACCGACCGGGGAGCCGTACCGGCGTCCGGTAGGAACAGGATCGAGACCGGCGGGGACACCGCCGGCAAGCAGGGGGGCGGCCGGGAGACCGGCAGAGGGAGCGCGCGCTCACGCCGCGCCGCCGGGTTCGCGGTCTGGTACCTGCGCGCCGTCACCTTCATCAACTTGCTCAGTGCGGTGTGGGTTTCGTTCGGGCAGGACCTGCGCCGGCACAACAGCGCCGATTTCTACACCCCTTACCTGCTGACGGCCGGTTTCGCCTCGGCCCTGTTCTCGCTGCTGCTGGCGGTCACCATGGGCCGCCGCAAACGGGCCGCGTGGATCCTGAACCTGGTGGTGGGCGGGCTGCTGCTGCTCGCCTTCGCCGTCTCGGCGTTCACCGGCTACTACCCGGAGTTCCGGGAGCACGCCCAGAACTGGGTCTCGCTGGTCCTGACCGCGGCCTTCGTCGGCGCGCTGGTACTGGGCCGCCACGAGTTCTACGCCAAGGGCGACCGCTCCAACCCCAAGCTGGCCGTGGTCGTCGCCGCCGTGGGCCTGCTGATCACCTCGCTGGTCGCCGCGCTGCTCGTCGGCGCCGCCAACATCGACCCGGACGCCTCCAAGGCCTCGTTCATGGCCCGCTGGAAGTACGGCGTGCTGCGGCTGGTCACGCTGGCCCCGAACGACGTGGACTTCAAGGCGATCACCACGCCCGGCTGGGTCGATGTCACCGTCAACGTCATGTCGATGGTGCTGCTCCTCGCCGTGCTGTTCGCGGCCTTCCGCTCGCGCCGCGCCGTCGACCCGCTCACCGAGGAGGACGAGGAGCGCCTGCGCGCCCTGCTCGCCAAGCAGGGCGACCGCGACTCGCTCGGCTACTTCGCGCTGCGCCGCGAGAAGTCCGTCATCTGGTCCCCCACCGGCAAGGCCGCCGTCACCTACCGCGTCGTCGGCGGGGTCTCGCTGGCCTCCGGCGACCCCATCGGCGACCCCGAGGCCTGGCCCGGCGCCATCGAGCCCTGGCTTGCGGAAGCCCGCGAGCACGGCTGGGTGCCGGCCGTGATGGGGGCGAGCGAGGAAGCCGGGCAGATCTACGCCCGGCACGGCCTGGACGCGCTGGAGCTGGGCGACGAGGCGATCGTCGAGACCGCCGAGTTCACCCTGGAGGGCCGCGCCATGCGGACCGTCCGCCAGGCGTTCAACCGGGTCAAGCGGGCCGGCTACACCGTCCGCATCCGCCGCCACGCGGACATCCCCGCCGAGGAGATGGACGAGCTGGTGCGCCGCGCCGACGACTGGCGCGACGGCGCGACCGAGCGCGGCTTCTCGATGGCGCTGGGCCGACTGGGCGACCCCGCCGACGGCCAGTGCGTGATGCTGGAGTGCACCGACGGCAACGGCGAACTGCGCGCCGTGCTGTCCTTCGTGCCGTGGGGCCCCAAGGGCCTGTCCCTGGACCTGATGCGCCGTGACCGTGACTCCGAGAACGGCCTGATGGAGTTCATGGTCATCGAACTCCTGGAGCGCTCAAAGGAGATCGGCGTCACACAGGTCTCACTGAACTTCGCGATGTTCCGTTCCGTCTTCGAACGCGGGTCGAAGCTCGGTGCGGGTCCGGTGCTGCGGATGTGGCGCTCCCTGCTGAGCTTCTTCTCGCGCTGGTGGCAGATCGAGTCCCTCTACCGGGCCAACGCCAAATACCGGCCGATCTGGGAACCGCGGTTCATGCTCTTCGAGAAGAGTGCGGACCTGCTGCGGATCGGTATCGCGGCGGGCCGGGCCGAAGGCTTCCTGGAGGCCCCCGGCCTGCCGAAGTGGCTGCACCGCAGACATCTGGAGACCCGTCGTTGACAGCCTGGACCGACTCCCCACCGCGGCGGTTCGCCCGCCGCGAGTGGGGGCCCCTGTTCCGGACGGTCCGCGGCGCGCTCGCCCGTGACGGCTGGCGGGCGATCCCGATGACCATCGGGGCCGTCTGCCTGACCTCGGTCTTCCAGATCGTCCAGAACACCTCCTGGGGCTTCCAGCCGGTCCAGAACCTCGGCTCCGTCAAGGCCGTCGACCCGCTGTGGCTGGCCCTGCTGCGGACCCCGCTGTCGCTGTTCGTGCCCGCGCTCGACCTGCCGGTGTGGGGCGCGCTGGCACAGATCCTGCTGGTCTTCGGGATCTCGGAGATCTGCGTCGGCTGGTGGCGCACCCTGCTCGTCGGCTACGTCGCCACCCTCGCCGGGACCACGTACGCGCGGATCGGGCTCGCGCTGGGCGCCGACCATCCGCTGGGCCTGCCGGTGTCCGACCGGATCGTCAACGACACCGGGCCCTCGGCGGCGGTGGTGGGGCTCGCGATCTACGTCTGCTGGCGCTACCGGGCGTACCTCACCGGGGCGCTGGTGGTGCTGGCGATGACCGGCGAGGTGCTGGTCAAGGACAACCTGGCGGGCAAGGAGCACCTGGCGGCCATCGCCGCCGTGATGGTGATGTGCGTGGCGCGGGCGAAGTGGGGTCCGCGGCCGGACCGGGTCCCGCCGGGGCACCGGCCGCCGCCCGGGGCCGGTGTGCCGCCGGGCACCTGACGGCCCGCCCTCCCGGGCCCGGCTCGGGGCGGCTCCCGCCGCGGGGCAGGCCGTACCGTATCCGGGTGACGACACACCTCGGGCAGCCCTTCGCCCCCACCCGGCAGTGGATGCGGGCCCATCCGCTCGCCACCGACGCCGTACTCGCGCTCGGGGCGCTGCTCTGCATGGTCGTCGGCTCCTTCGCCGATCCCCACGGGCCGCACGGCCCCACCTTCGGCACCCGGACCCCGGAGCCGTTCTCGCTGCTGCTGATGGTGCTGGGCGCGGCCGCCCTGGTGTTCCGGCGCCGCTGGCCCCGGGTGGTGCTCGCCGTGACCGCCGGTCTGTCGCTGCTGGAGCTGACCACCGGGGAGCCCCGGGCACCCGTCGCGATGAGCGCGGTGATCGCCCTGTTCACGGTGGCCGCGCACACCGACCGGCCCACCACCTGGCGGATCGGGGTGCTCACCATGGCCGCGCTGACCGGCGTGGCCATGCTGGTCGGCCCGCTGCCGTGGTACGCGCAGGAGAACATCGGCATCTTCGCCTGGACCGGCATGGCCGCGGCCGCCGGCGACGCGGTGCGCAGCCGCCGGGCGTTCGTCGACGCGATCCGGGAGCGCGCCGAGCGGGCCGAGCGGACCCGTGAGGAGGAGGCGCGGCGGCGGGTCGCCGAGGAGCGGCTGCGGATCGCCCGGGACCTGCACGATGTGGTGGCCCATCACATCGCCCTGGTCAACGTGCAGGCGGGGGTGGCCGCGCACGTCATGGACAAGCGGCCCGACCAGGCCAAGGAGGCCCTCGCCCACGTACGGGACGCCAGCCGCTCGGCCCTGAACGAGCTGCGGGCGACGGTCGGGCTGCTGCGGCAGAGCGGAGACCCGGAGGCGCCGACCGAGCCCGCGCCCGGGCTGGCCGTGCTGGACGACCTGACGGCCACGTTCCGGCACGCCGGGCTGCCGGTGCGGGTGATGGTGCAGCTGGACCGGAGCCGGGACCCGCTGCCGTCGGCGGTGGACCTGGCCGCGTACCGGGTGATCCAGGAGGCCCTGACCAACGTCCGCAAGCACGCGGGCCCGGGGGCGAAGGCCGAGGTCAGCGTGGTGCGGGTCGGGGCCTCGGTGGAGGTGACCGTACTGGACGACGGGGGCGCGGGCCCGGACCCGCTGCCGGCGGGGGGCACGCCGGCCGGAGCGGGGCCCGGCGGCGGCGGAGACGGGGGCCGCGACGGTGAGGAGGGCGGCGGGCACGGCCTGCTCGGCATGCGCGAGCGGGCCACCGCCCTGGGCGGCTCCTGCTTCGCCGGCCCCCGCTACGGGGGCGGCTACCGGGTCCACGCGATCCTGCCGGTCGCCTAGGAGCGGCCAGGCCCTGTCGTCAAAGTGGCGCCTGGCCCGCGACGCCCGGCACCGCACCTCGCCGCGTTGTCGGGACGCACGGCGCCGGACGCCGCGGGCCTGACCGGCGCCACTTTGACGACAGGACCTAGGGGCGGGGGCAGGCCTCGCGCCAGGGGCCCAGTTCGTACTTCTTCCGCATCGAGCTGAGCTTCAGCGCGCCCGTCGCGGCGCAGAACCGGCTCGTCGGCAGCTCGTACTCGACGTGGAAGACGGCCTTCCCGGCCTTGACGAACGGGGTCAGCCGCTCGCACTCCTCGTACTGGGCGCACTGCTCGTTGACCGCGAAGTCGAAGTCGCCGACCAGCTCCGGGATCTGCTCCAGGTCGTTCTTCAGCCCGACCGACAGGCCCCGGTCGTGTGCCAGTTTCGCGATCAGCCGGTTGTACTTCAGCTGGTCGGCGGCGGTCAGCGGGAAGCCCGACGTGTTCAGGTAGCCGTCCATGTTGTCCGGTTCCACCGCGTCGAAGCCCTTGTCCCGGCACATGTCGAAGCGCTTGCCCATCAGCGGCTCCAGCGAGTCGATGCGCCGGATGTCCAGCCAGCGCTCGCCCTTCCAGCCGTTGCCCGCACCGAGCAGCTGCTTCGGGAACGCGTCGGCGTCCGGCCGGAAGTCCTCCCAGGCACCGGTGGAGACGTAGCAGATCGTCTTGCGGCCGTCCTTGCGCAGCCGGGCGACCTGCTCCTTGGTGGTGTTGAACCCGTCGACGTCGTACACGGGCACCTTCACCGAGGTGTCGAGCCGGCCGGTGAGCTGCCACTGCCAGCCGGTCCCGGGCCGGGGCTGCCAGCGCTCCCCCGGCGCCGGGTCGGGCGCCGGCGCCTCCTCCTCGGGCTCGGCGACGGTGCACCCGGCCAGCGCGCCGAGGCCCACGAGCAGCGCCCCGGCGAGCAGGGTGCGCACACGCTTCATCCGGTGGCCTCCAGGACGTACGGAAGGGTCCCCCACGGGTGTGCGCCGGAGCCGGGGACCGCGCAGTGCACCCCGGCCCCCCGTTCCGTCGCCAGCCGCTCGGCCAGCTCGGCGGCGGGCGCCCCCCGCGGGACGGCGTACACGAGGTGGCAGAACCGCCGGGCGGGGTGCTCGGCGGTCCACGGGGGTGCGGCGGCCGCGTCCCGGTACGCGTCCCAGGGGCCCTCGAAGGTGACGAGCAGGTCCGCGAGCGCGGCGTACCCGGGGTGCGGGTGCATCCCGTGGTTGAGGACGAGGGTGCCGGCGCCCGCCGCCCGGGCCGCGACGGCGAGCCGGCCGTAGTGCGGCAGCAGTTCCGCGGTGGCGGCGGCCTGGTCGAGGAAGGTGCCGTCGGTCCCGTACCAGTCCCGGTGGCGCAGCAGGTCCTGGACGACGGCCGCGTGCGGGCGGCGCCCGTAGTCGGTGTCCACGTACCCCAGGACGGACACCCCGGCCTCCCGGAGCCGCCCGGCGACGGCGGCGAACCGCTCGTCGGGGGCGTCCCCGGGACCGCTGGCGGGGTTGAGCACGACCGAGTGCAGCCGGCCCGCCGAGCGGATCAGCAGCTCCCAGGCCTCGGGCCGGTCGGCGGGGTGCTCGTAGAGGGGCACCAGCAGCATGAGGTCCTTCTTCTCCATGAGGTACGGGAACGCGTCAGCGGTGCGCCGTCGCGCGGCCGAGCAGCAGGCAGACCAGCGTGGCCAGCGCCGCGGCGGCCGTGCCCGCGACGGCCAGCTGGACCACCCGCGGCTGCCCCAGCCCGGTCAGCAGCGCGAGGCTCTGGGCGAGGGCCGCCGAGGCGCAGACGGCGGCGGCCGGCCGGACCGCCCCGAAGGACTGCAGGAGCAGCCCCGTCCACATGACCGCGCCGAGCAGCAGCAGCGTGGCGGCCCGGACGGCGGTCAGGCCGGGCGCGCCCGGCCAGAGCAGGGTGCCGGCGACGCCCAGGGCCAGCAGCACCACCAGGTACACGGCGACGCAGCGGGTCAGCGCGGCGAGCATCCGGCGCCGGAACGCCCGGGGCGAGCGGGCCGCCCGGAGCCCGGCGAGGCTGCCGCTGCGGAAGCGGTGCAGCAGCCATTCGGCGGGACCCATGCTGAGGGTGAGTGCCACCGCCGAGGGGGCGGCGACCGCTTCGGCGGGACCGCCGGCGAGCACTTCCCCGAGGGCGGCGTACAGCACGAGCAGGCCGGTGCCGAGGCCGAACACCCCGTACGGGACGGAGTCCCCGAGCCGGGGCCCGCGTGGCCCGTACTCCTCCTCGGCGCCGCGCAGCATCCGCCAGCGCACCGGGCCCTCGCCGGGCCGGCGCCCCGACCAGCCGCGGACCCGGCGCAGGGCGGCCCGTACCCCGTCGGCCAGCGGCAGTTCCCGTACCGCCAGGGAGCAAGCGGCCAGCAGGGAGAGCGCCAGCAGGGCCACCCGCAGCGGCACGGGCAGGTCCACGAACGGCGTGAGCACCGCGCCCGCGGCCATCGGAGCGAGGGCGGCGAACAGCATCCGCTCCCGCCCGAGGACCAGCAGGACGGTCGCGGCGCCGACGTAGAAGGCCTGTCCGGCGGCGAAGGCGTACGAGAACGGCGGGCCGCCGGGCACCAGCAGCGCGGCGGCGGTGCCCAGCAGGGCCCCGGCGGGGGCCCCGACGAGCAGGGTCCGCCCGGCGGCGGCCCGGTCGCCGAGGCCGAGCCAGGAGTAGGCGCGGTGGGACAGGGTCTGGTCCCAGACCCACCCGATGAGGGCCCCGGCCAGCAGGGTCAGTGTCCCGGCGGGCAGTCCGAGCCGGTCCGGCGGGCCTTCCAGCAGGGGCGCGCCGAGCAGGTAGGCCAGGCCCGGCAGCGCGAAGACGAGCCCGCGCAGCAGGCAGGCGGTGAGGGACACCTTCCAGGGGTCGGGGGCGCGTTCGGGCTCCGGGAAGGAGCGGGGCACGCGGGCGAAGAGTTCCTCGGCGAGCCCGAAGGAGTCGTGGCGGCCGTAGGTGAGCCGGATGTACTCGTCGGTCATGCCGTCGGATTCGAGGATGGCGGCGATCTCGTCCGGGTGAACGGCGGCGGCGACGAGGTCGTCGAGGCGATCGGCGAGTTCGTCCATCGGGTCGGGGGCGGCGGCGGTGGCACCGTCCGGGGCCGTGGCGCCGGTGCGCCGGGGGCGCGGGACGGCGGGCAGCGTGTTGCCGCCCGGCACCTTCAGCCAGAGGGATCCGCTCACCACGGGCTCCCGTCGGCCGCGAGCTCGCGGTACCAGGGGGCGGCGAGGCGCTGGGTCCACGCGTCGCCGGCGTGGACGGGCAGGACGGGCTGGCCGGCGAGTTCCCGGTAGATGTGCCGGAAGCCGTCGACGGACCGGTGGAGGGTGAACTTCTCCACGACCCGTTCGCGCGAGCGCCGGCCCAGTTCGGCGCGGCGTTCGTCGTCGCGCAGGAGGGCGAGGGTGGCGCGGGCCATGGTCTCGGGCTCGCGGGGCGGGACGACGAGGCCGGTGTCCCCGACGGCCTCGCGGACCCCGCCGACGTCGGTGGAGACGGTGGTGCGGCCGCAGGACATCGCCTCGATGATGCTGAAGGGAAAGCCCTCGCTGATGGAGGAGAGCATCACGACGCTGCCCGCCGCGTAGGCGTCGGCGACCTTGTCGATGCG
Organism: Streptomyces sp. ADI95-16; assembly: GCF_003721495.1. Lineage (NCBI taxonomy): Bacteria > Bacillati > Actinomycetota > Actinomycetes > Kitasatosporales > Streptomycetaceae > Streptomyces > Streptomyces sp. ADI95-16. The sequence continues at coordinate 2,709,973 of NZ_CP033581.1, forward strand.
GCCCTCGTACGTGATGCCGTCGGCGACGCCGAGTCCGGCGGCGAGCTTCTCCAGGCCGACCCGGTAGTCCTCGCAGCCCGCCGGGACGGGCCCGAAGAGGCGCAGCCGCAGGGCGGGCAGCTCCTCGCGCATGAACGCGTAGGCCCGGATGAGGGTTTCGAGGTCCTTGATGGGGTCGATGCGGCCGCACCAGCTGAGGGTGGGGACCTCGGGCTCGGGTCCGGCCTCGGGGAAGACGTGCGGGTCGACGCCGTTGTAGACGGTGCGGATCCGCTCGGAGTCGGCGCCTCCGCGCTCCTCCCAGCGGCGGTTGTACTGGTTGCAGGGGGTGATCAGGTCGGCCTGCCGGTAGCCCTCGGAGTTGAGCTCGCGGTAGAAGCCGAGCATCAGCGCCTTGACGGGCCAGCGCTGTTCGGCGGTGCGGTAGCCGAGGTAGCGCTCGCGCAGGTAGATGCCGTGCTCGGTGAGGAGGAACGGCACCCCGTCTAGGTACTTCGCGGCGAGGGCCGGCAGGGTGGCGAGGCCGCTGCTGACGGCGTGGGCGACGCAGTCGGGCGGGATCCGCACCGACAGCGGGCGCAGGGCGTGTTCCAGCAGGTCGGTGGCGGTGAGCGCGTCGTGGATGGTGGGCGCGGCGCCGGCGCTGGACAGGCCGGGTCGGGTCCATACGGCCATCAGCAGGCGCAGGACCGATTCGGAGCGCAGCGCCTGGGCGAGGGTGCCCGCCCGGGCCAGTACGGCCAGCTCGCGCAGGGCGGCGGAGAACCCGCCGTGGGCGGGGGCACCCCCGGCGGCGGCCGGGGGCGGGTCGAGCAGGGAGAGCAGGAAGTTCTCGTACGTCCTGGTGAAGCGGCGGTGCGCCCTGCCGCGCAGCGCCCGGCGGCGGCTGCGGCCCGGCGGCGGGCCCCAGAGCGGTACGGCGGTGTGCCGGTACACGTTGCGCGGCAGGTCCCAGGTGACCGGCTCGCGTCCGGAGCCGGTCAGGGCTATGACGTTGAAGTCGACCTCCGGCATACCGCGTACCAGCTGGTCGCACCAGGTGCTGACGCCGCCGTGGACGTGTGGATAGGTGCCTTCGGTGAGCATGGTGACATGGCGCCCATGGCTCATGCGGTGAGTCCCCCCAGGACGGAAAAGGGGCCGGCGCCCATGGGTTGCGTGGAGCGCCGGCTCTGGGTGCTACGTGGTGGTGGCTCGGCTGGCTGGTGGAGCGGGGATCAGCTGGGCAGCCTCAGCGTGACCGCGGACTGGAGCAGATCGGGCGAGGTCCAGGCGGAGCGGTTGCCGGCGTACGCGGTGCCGAAGTCCGCGGTGCCGAGCAGGAGCTGCTTCTTGGTGCCGACCGGCGCGGTGACCGGGGCCACCACGCCGAAGGGGGCCTTGACGGTGACGGTGGTGCCGATGCGGTAGGCGGTGACCTTGTTGGCGGCGACGGCCTTGTCCCAGGCGGCGCGGCGGCTGAGCTCGACGCCGGTGTCCTTCATGCTCTGGTTCACGATCGGCGCGCTGGGGGCGAAGAGGGTGCCGTAGGTGTCGAGGACCTGGTTGAGCACCGGGTAGAGGGTGCGGTCCTCGGCGAGGTTGGCCTGGTGGACGTAGTGCGGCTTCGGGTCGTTGGCGAGCACGTGGCGCAGGGCGGTGCGGGCCTCGGCGGGGACGATGGTGTTCAGGTAGCCGGTGTTGACGTCGAGCGGGGCCGGCAGGCAGGTGGAGGTCGCCGGGTTGTCCTCGCACAGGCCGCTGCCGCCGTCGGCACGGCTGGTGTAGATCCAGTTGTACTCGTCGGCCATCTCCGCGTTGGTGCCCGTGTTGTAGTACACGTTCATCGGGTAGCGGGGAACGGTCAGGGCGGCGCCGACCGCCCGCTGCGCGGGCTCGCGGGAGTTGTCGCTGCCCGCCCACTTGACGCCGTTGTCGGCGAGCGCGCCGGCCAGGTTGGGGTTGTCCTGGGGCTGCTGCGGGAGGGTCTTGAGACCCGAGTGCTCGCCGGTGACGAGCTCGGTCCGGTCGGTGGCGATGCCCTTGGACGCCGCCCAGTTGTTGTTGTCGCGGATCTGGGCGGAGATCTCGGCCCGGCTCATGTAGTTGACGGCGCCGCTGGCGTTCTTGGTGCAGGTCCACGGCGTGGCGGAGGTGTCCTGGGTGCAGCCCAGGAAGAGGTGCGTGTACGTGTGGTTCATCCAGCGGAACTTGGCCCGGTCCGCGATCAGCTGCGCGGTGAGGGCGTCGGTGCCGCCGTTCTCGGCCTTCCACTCCTCCCCGGCACCGGCGTTGAAGAGCATGTCGAGCTTGAAGCCCTTGCTCTGCTGCCACTGCACCGCGTACTGGGCGTCCGCGGCGGTCATCCGGATGGAGCTCTCCTGGCCCTCGCCGCCCGCGCAGGCGTAGTCGCCCGGCGTGCAGTTGAGCGACTTGCTCCAACGGGCGTCCGGCGCGAAGACGTCGTCGACGTGGACCGCGAAGTAGTTGCGGCTCTGGCCGAGGTGCACCCCCTGGGTGAGCCAGTCGACGATGCCGCGGGCCAGCAGCCGGAACTGCTGCTGGTACTGGTTGTAGCCGAAGGTGACGACCAGTTCGCTGCGCCCGTCGTGGGCGTACTCGCCGACCAGCGAGGCCCGGCCCCCGCCGGCCGGGGCGTCGAGGTAACTGGTGTAGCCGGGGCGCGGCTTGCCCATGAACCCGTAGCTCTCGGGGACGAGAGCGGAGTTGTCCTCGAAGGTGACCTGACCGCCGAGGTACCCGAAGGGCCCCGCCTTGCCGGCCGCGGTGACGGCCGCCTGGGTGCCGTCGAGCTGGCCGCTGTACCCCCCGTTGTCCGTGTACTCCAGACCCACGCCCGGGTGGGCCCAGGTGTAGGCGTCGACCTGGCGGATCCCGTACGTCGTCTCGTACGCGGTCAGCGCGGCCATCTCGGCCGAGCCGTCGCCGAACGGGTTCTCGTTCGGCAGGACCACGCCCTGGTACTTCGCGCGCGGCCGGCCGTCGACCGTGTCGCTGAGGAATCCGGCGTTGATCACCGGGCGGCTGCCGCTGCCCAGGACGACGCGGGTGAACGGGACTCCGGTGTCCCGGAGCTCCGCGGTGATCGCCTCGACCGAGCTGCCGCCGTCATCGACGACCAGCACCTTCAGGTCGACGCGTGGTGTCACGACCGCCTCGGCGGCCGCGGCGGGTACTGCGACGGACATCAAAGCTGCCGCGGCCATGGCGGCGGCGACCCTGTTCATCCGGTTCTTGTTGACCATTTCGGCCTTTCCCCCCGCAGGCTTCTCCCGGCGGGCCACTGGCGGTGCGGCCGGGCAGGAGAGGCTCTGTGGAATTCATGCAAAGGGACCCCGCGTCCCCTTGCGAGAGTGGGTCGAGTCTCTAGGACTGCGTCAGGTCTGAGAGGCAAACCTGGAACAGAGGCCACAGATGGGTGAACCTGATGACCCGATGATCGAACAACTTGCCAAACCTTCGAGTGGCGTACGGACGAGCGCCTGCGCGTAGGCTCATTTCCGGCGGCCGTCGGGCTCTCATACGATCGCTCCGGAGCGGCCGGCGACCCCGACGCGACCGAAGCGCCCACATACACAAACGGAAGCGAGACCTCACCACCGTGACTGCTCTGACTCTCAGCACTGCCGGCGCCGCGACGCTGCGCGCCGACGCCCTCGTGGTCGGCGTGGCGAAGGGCCCCAAGGGCCCCGTCGCCGCCGCCGGCGCCGAGGCCGTGGACAAGGCCTTCGACGGAAAGCTCGCCTCCGTGCTCGAAGCGCTCGGTGCCTCGGGTGCCGAAGGCGAGATCACCAAGCTGCCCGCGCCGGCCGGCCTCAAGGTCCCGGTCGTGCTGGCGGTCGGGCTGGGCTCCGTACCGGAGAAGGACGAGTCCTACGACGAGGAGACGCTGCGCCGCGCCGCCGGCGCTGCCGCCCGCGCGCTGCACGGCACCAAGAAGGCCGCCTTCGCGCTCCCCCTGGACGACGCCTCCGCCGTCACCGCCGTCGCCGAGGGCGCGCTGCTCGGCGCGTACGCCTTCACCGCCTACCAGGGCGGCGAGACCAAGACCGCCAAGAACGCCGACAAGAACGGCGGCCCGAAGCAGCCGCTCGCCGAGGTGGCCCTGCTCGGCGCCAAGCCGCGCGACAAGGAGCACAAGGCCGCGGCCGAGCGCGCCACGGTCGTCGCGACCGAGGTCAACATCGCCCGCGACCTCGTCAACACCCCGCCGAACGACCTCACCCCCGAGGCCTTCGCCGCCGTCGCGTCCGCGGCCGCGAAGGAGAACGGCGTCAAGGTCCAGGTCCTGGACGAGAAGGCCCTGGTCAAGGGCGGCTACGGCGGCATCATGGGCGTCGGCAAGGGCTCCGAGAACCCGCCGCGCCTGGTGAAGCTCACCTACACCCACCCCAAGGCCGTGAAGACCCTCGCCTTCGTCGGCAAGGGCATCACGTACGACTCGGGCGGCATCTCCCTGAAGCCGGCCGGTCACAACGAGACGATGAAGTGCGACATGGCCGGCGCCGCCGCCGTCTTCGCCTCCGTCGTCGCGGCCGCCAAGCTGGGCCTCCAGGTCAACGTGACCGGCTGGCTCGCGCTCGCCGAGAACATGCCGTCCGGCTCCGCCACCAAGCCCGGTGACGTGCTGCGCATGTACAGCGGCAAGACCGTCGAGGTCCTCAACACGGACGCCGAGGGCCGGCTGGTCCTCGGTGACGCGCTGACCAAGGCCTCCGAGGACAACCCGGACGCGATCGTCGACGTCGCCACCCTGACCGGCGCGATGGTGATGGCCCTGGGTGACCGCACCTTCGGCGTCATGGCCAACGACGACGCGTTCCGCACCTCCATCCACGAGATCGCGGAGGAGGTCGGCGAGGCCTCCTGGCCGATGCCGCTCCCGCAGGACCTGCGCAAGTCGATGGACTCCCCCACCGCCGACATCGCCAACATGGGTGTCCGGATGGGCGGCGGCCTGGTGGCCGGCCTCTTCCTCCAGGAGTTCGTCGGCGAGGGCATCACCTGGGCCCACCTCGACATCGCCGGCCCGGCCTTCCACGAGGGCGCTCCGTACGGCTACACCCCCAAGGGCGGCACCGGCTCGGCCGTGCGCACCCTGGTGCGGCTGGCCGAGCGTACGGCCACGGGCGACCTGGGCTGACGTACCTCGAATGTGACGTGGCGCACCCCGGGAACTCGGCCGAGTTCCCGGGGTGCGTTCACCTACAACGAAATCCGTACGTTTCTACGCACTGGTAACCCTTACTTCGGGCAGAACGACCTGCCAGAGTCCGGGCCCGGCGTCCCGCGTTCCCCCGACAAATGCGAAGATGGGTTCTCGGCAGGACAGGGCCCCCACCACAGGGCCGAAGAAACTAGCGGCCGATTACCAGCCGCCGCCCGGTCACAGAGGACCGGTGCCCGGCGCACATGCATGGAGGACGTGACGTGGCGAACGACGCCAGCACCGTTTTCGACCTAGTGATCCTCGGCGGTGGCAGTGGCGGTTACGCCGCGGCTCTGCGCGCATCCCAGCTGGGTCTGGACGTTGCCCTGATCGAGAAGAACAAGCTCGGCGGCACCTGCCTGCACAACGGCTGCATCCCCACGAAGGCTCTGCTGCACGCGGGCGAGATCGCGGACCAGGCCCGCGAAGCCGCCCAGTTCGGTGTCAAGACCTCCTTCGAGGGCATCGACATCGCGGGTGTCCACAAGTACAAGGACGAGGTCATCTCGGGCCTGTACAAGGGCCTGCAGGGCCTGGTCGCCTCCCGCAAGGTGACCTACATCGAGGGTGAGGGCCGCCTTTCCTCGCCGACCTCCGTCGATGTGAACGGCCAGCGTGTCCAGGGCCGCCACGTCCTGCTGGCGACCGGCTCCGTGCCGAAGTCGCTGCCGGGCCTGAACATCGACGGCGACCGCATCATCTCCTCGGACCACGCGCTGGTCCTGGACCGCGTCCCCGAGTCGGCCATCGTCCTGGGCGGCGGCGTCATCGGCGTCGAGTTCGCCTCGGCGTGGAAGTCCTTCGGCTCCGACATCACCGTGATCGAGGGCCTCAAGCACCTCGTCCCGGTCGAGGACGAGAACAGCTCCAAGCTGCTGGAGCGCGCGTTCCGCAAGCGCGGCATCAAGTTCAGCCTCGGCACCTTCTTCGACAAGGCCGAGTACACCGAGACCGGCGTGCGCGTCACGCTGGCCGACGGCAAGACCTTCGAGGCCGAGGTGCTCCTGGTCGCCGTCGGCCGCGGCCCGGTCTCGCAGGGTCTGGGCTACGAGGAGCAGGGCGTCGCGATGGACCGCGGCTACGTCCTGGTCGACGAGTACATGCAGACCAACGTGCCGACCATCTCGGCCGTCGGTGACCTCGTCCCGACCCTGCAGCTGGCGCACGTCGGCTTCGCCGAGGGCATCCTCGTCGCGGAGCGGCTGGCCGGCCTGAAGGCCGTGCCGATCGACTACGACGGCGTTCCGCGCGTCACGTACTGCCACCCCGAGGTCGCTTCCGTCGGCATCACCGAGGCCAAGGCCAAGGAGATCTACGGTGCGGACAAGGTCGTGGCCCTGAAGTACAACCTGGCTGGCAACGGCAAGAGCAAGATCCTGAAGACCGCGGGCGAGATCAAGCTCGTCCAGGTCAAGGATGGTGCCGTGGTCGGCGTCCACATGGTCGGTGACCGGATGGGCGAGCAGGTCGGCGAGGCCCAGCTGATCTACAACTGGGAAGCCCTGCCGGCCGAGGTCGCGCAGCTCATCCACGCGCACCCGACCCAGAACGAAGCGATGGGTGAGGCCCACCTGGCCCTCGCCGGCAAGCCGCTTCACTCCCACGACTAATTCGTCACGGGCGCGACGACCACTTCCGCACATTCGTTAGGAGCAACTGAAACCATGTCGGTTTCCGTAACCCTTCCGGCGCTCGGAGAGAGCGTTACCGAGGGCACTGTCACCCGCTGGCTGAAGGCCGAGGGCGAGCGCGTCGAGGCCGACGAGCCGCTGCTCGAAGTCTCGACCGACAAGGTCGACACCGAGATCCCGTCTCCCGTGTCGGGCATCCTGGCCGCCATCAAGGTCGCCGAGGACGAGACCGTCGAGGTCGGCGCCGAGCTGGCCGTCATCGACGACGGCTCGGGCGCGCCGGCCGCTGCCGAGGCTCCGGCCGCCGCTGAGGCTCCGGCCGCCGCCGAGGCCCCCGCGGCCGAGGCTCCCGCCGCTGAGGCTCCGGCCGCCGAGGCCCCCGCGGCTCCGGCCCCGGCCGCCGAGGCTCCCGCTGCCGAGGCGTCCGCCGCCTCCGGCACGGACGTCGTTCTCCCCGCCCTGGGCGAGAGCGTCACCGAGGGCACCGTCACCCGCTGGCTGAAGCAGGTCGGCGAGTCCGTCGAGGCCGACGAGCCGCTGCTCGAGGTCTCCACGGACAAGGTCGACACCGAGATCCCGGCGCCGGTCTCCGGCACGCTGCTGGAGATCCTGGTCGGCGAGGACGAGGCGGCCGAGGTCGGCGCCCGTCTGGCCGTCATCGGTGTCGCCGGCGCCGCCCCCGCCGCTGCCCCGGCTCCGGCCGCGGCTGCTCCGGCGGCCCCGGCCGCCCCCGCCGCCCCGGCTCCGGCTCCGGCGGCCCCCGCCGCTGCGGCTCCGGCCGCTCCGGCTCCGGCCCCCGTGGCCGCGCCGGCTCCGGTCGCCGCTCCGGCTCCGGCCGCGCCTGCCGCCCCGGTCGCTCCCGCCGCTCCCGCCGCCCCGGCCCCGGCCCCGGCCGGTGACGAGGGCGCGTACGTGACCCCGCTGGTGCGCAAGCTCGCCTCGGAGTCCGGCGTCAACCTGTCCGAGGTCTCGGGCTCCGGCGTCGGTGGCCGTATCCGCAAGCAGGACGTCCTGGCCGCCGCCGAGGCCGCCAAGGCCGCCGCCGCCGCTCCGGCTCCGGCCGCAGCCCCGGCCGCCAAGGCCCCGGCCGCCGCCGCGGTCTCGGAGCTGCGCGGTCAGACGGTCAAGATGACCCGCATGCGCAAGGTCATCGGCGACAACATGATGAAGGCCCTGCACTCGCAGGCTCAGCTCAGCTCCGTGGTCGAGGTGGACATCACCAAGATCATGAAGCTGCGCGAGAAGGCCAAGGCCTCCTTCGTGGCCCGCGAGGGCGTCAAGCTCTCGCCGATGCCGTTCTTCGTCAAGGCCGCTGCCCAGGCGCTGAAGGCCCACGCGGTCGTCAACGCCCGGATCAACGAGGACGAGGGCACCATCACCTACTTCGACTCGGAGAACATCGGCATCGCCGTGGACTCCGAGAAGGGCCTGATGACCCCGGTCATCAAGGGTGCGGGCGACCTCAACCTGGCGGGCATCTCCAAGGCGACCGCCGATCTGGCCGCCAAGGTCCGCGGCAACAAGATCACGCCGGACGAGCTGTCGGGCGCGACCTTCACCATCAGCAACACCGGCTCGCGCGGTGCGCTGTTCGACACCGTCATCGTGCCCCCGAACCAGGTCGCCATCCTGGGCATCGGTGCCACGGTGAAGCGCCCGGTGGTCATCGAGACCGCCGAGGGCACGAACATCGGCATCCGCGACATGACGTACCTGACCCTGTCCTACGACCACCGCCTGGTGGACGGCGCGGACGCGGCCCGGTACCTCACCGCCGTCAAGGCGATCCTTGAGGCCGGCGAGTTCGAGGTCGAGCTCGGCCTGTAAGGCTCACGCCCACGCGGTAGCCACCTCGTCAGCGGCGCCCTTGTCCGGAACCACTCCGGGCGAGGGCGCCGTCGTCATAATCTGGCCGGTCAAGGACCGAACGGACGGGGCGGACATGGCACGTGCGCATGTGAACGATCTTGTGGTGGTACTGCCGGGGATCATGGGGAGCAGACTGGCGGACGCCGACGGCAAGCCGGTCTGGGACCTGTCGGGCGGCGCCCTGTGGCGGGGCCTGCGCACCTTCGGCGGCTCGGTGAACCGGCTGCGCCTGCCGAAGGACATCGGCGACGGCCATCCCGGCGACGGCGTGGAGCCCGTCGGCCTCATGCGCGACGTGCACGCCATCCCCGGGATCTGGCGGCCGGTCGACGGCTACACGGAGCTGCTGGGCTGGCTGGAGCGGTCCTTCACCCTGACCCGCGGCGAGAACCTCCTCCCCTTCCCGTACGACTGGCGGCTGTCCTGCCGCTACAACGCGGAGCGGCTGAAAGGAGCCGTCACCCGCGAACTGGAGCGCTGGCGGGCCTCCGCCCCGGACCGCCGGGACGCCCGGGTCGTCTTCGTCTGCCACTCCATGGGCGGCCTGATCGCCCGCCACTACGTCGAGCGCCTCGGCGGGCACGAGACCGCCCGCCGGGTGATCACCCTGGGCACCCCGCACCGCGGCTCCCTGGACGGCCTCGTCCATCTGGTCAACGGCCTCCACAAGGGCTGGGGCCGGCTCGGCGTGGACCTCAGCGCCTTCGCCCGCAGCCTGCCCTCCCTGCACCAGCTGGCCCCCGACTACGCGTGCGTGAAGGGCCCGGGCGGCCTCGCGTACGCCCGTGACCTGCCGGGCCTCCCGGGCGTCGACCAGGCCCTGCTGGCGGACGCGGCGAAGTTCCACGAGGCCCTGCGCGCCGCAGCCCCGGCGGCCCAGCTGCACGCCGTCACCGGCATCCGCCAGCCGACCCTCACCACCGCGGAGATCACCGGCGACGGGCTGACCCCGCTGTGGCTCATCGGCGACTCGGACGAACGCGGCGACGGCACGGTCCCCCGCCTCGCCGCCCGCCCGGCGAACACCGACGCGACGGGCTACGCGGTGCCCGAGGCCCACACCCCCTGCGAGCAGCACGGCTCGCTCCAGAACAACAAGGGCGTACGGGACGCCCTGAGCGGTCTGCTGGGCCACGAGCGGCCGTTCCACCGGGGCGAGGAGCACGGCGACGTCCCGCTGAGCGTCCTGGCGCCGTCCCTGCCGGCCCCGGGCGACCCGTACGAGGTCAAGGTGACGGTCCCGCCGGAGGTCCGCGACCACGACGCCCTCCACCTCACGGCGGAGCTCCGCCCGGCCGACGGCTCGCCGGCGCTCTCCCACACGGTCATCCCGCGGGGCGAGGGCCGCTACACGGCGACGTTCCCGGAGCCGGAGCCGGGCGCGTACCGGCTGGCCGTACGGGTGACCGCGCGGGCGGAGACGACCGTGACGGCGCTGACCGTGGTGGGAGGGGCCGGTGAGTGACACCGAGACGCCCGAGGAGATCCGGGGCACGGCGCTCGGTGTGGTCGTCGAGCACTACCAGAGCGACGGATTCCGGCAGCTGACCGGGGCGACCGCGCAGATGCGGGAGCTGTGCGAGCTGCTGGAGGAACGCGGCTACGGCACGACGGTGGTCGAGGACCCCGAATGGAACGACGTCAACAAGCCCCTGGGCGACTGGGCGAGGAAATGGAGGGCGACGGGCGGCCACGGCCCCGCCGTCGTCCTGTGGTCCGGGCACGGCGTGCTGGACGACCGGGAGCTGCGGCTGATCGTGCGCGACACCGTCGATCCGGAGTTCGACGGGGAGGTACATTCGGCCAACTTGCTCGCGTCGACGGCGTCGCTCAGCGGTGCGGACCAGGTGCTGCTGCTCATCGACACCTGTCACGCGGGCGCGGGCGTGGTGCCGTCCCTGGAGAAGGCGCTGGGCAGGCTCTCCCAGCGGAACCTCCCGCCGGGCCGGTGGGCGTGGTTCGGGGTGATCGCGAGCTGCCGTCCCCAGGAGAAGGCCGAGGCCGGGGGCGTCCTGCTGGACGCCTTCGCCCGGGTGCTGCGCGAAGGGCCCCGGACGGACGAGTACCGCCACGAGTGGAGCCGGCGCAACGGGCAGGTCAGCGGGAGCACGGTCATCCAGGCGGTGCTGGCCGAGTGGCCGGCGGAGGTGGGCCACCGCCCGCTCGACGCCATGACCGGCCGGGACCGGCTGATGTTCGCCAATCCGCTCAGGGCGGCCGCGACGGAGCCGGAGCTGGTGGAGCACCTGGTGCAGGCGGCCCGCGGCGCCGCCCCGGACGACGAGGGCTGGTTCTTCAGCGGGCGCCGCCGGGTGCTCGGGGAGATCACCGAGTGGCTGGAGGCACGCCGGCCGGGCCTGTTCCTGGTGACGGGCAGCGCGGGGAGCGGCAAGTCCGCGGTGCTCGGGCGGATCGCGACGCTGTCCGACCCGGAGCACCGGGCGGACATTCTGGCCCACAACCCCCTCATCCCCGAGGACCCGGACCCGGGCGAGGGCTCGGTGGACGTCGCCCTGCACCTGCGGGGCTTCACGGTGCAGCAGCTGGCGGAGGCCATCGCCCGCCGACTGTCCCTCCCCCGTCCCCAGACCCCCGCGGCCTTGATCGCGGAGGTGGAGAAGGGATGGCCCGACTCCCGCCGACGCCTCGTCCTGGTCCTGGACGGCCTCGACGAGGCGGCCCCCGACCAGGCACACCCGGTCGTGGAACAGCTCCTCGCCCCGCTGAGCCGCCTGTCCTGCGTCCTGCTCGGCTCCCGGGACCGGCCCTTCCGCCCCCAGCAGGAGCCGGGAGAGTCCCTGGACCAGGCGGTGAGCCGCCTCCTGGACGTCCGGGCCAGGGCGTCCGACCTCGACGCCGAGAGCGACACCGAGAGCGATATCCGGGAGTACTGCCGTCGGCGCCTGCTGGCCCGGGGCTTGCCGGACGCGGACGCCGCCACCGCCACCGGGCTCGTCGCGGGGCGGGCATCGACCCGTAGCGGCGGGTTCCTCTTCGCCAGGATGGCGACCGACTCCCTGCTCAGGCGGTTCGCCGCCGCCGGTGCGGAGGGCTGGGACTGGGCGGAGGCCATCCCGTCCTCGATCAGCGCCGCCTTCACCGAGGACCTGGAGAGCGGTCCGGTACGGGAACGCGACGGCGCCGTCCTGCCGCACGCGGCCGAGGACCTGCTGACGGCCCTCGCCTGGAGCGCCGGCAACGGCATGCCGGCCCGGGGCGTCTGGGAGGCGGCTGCCTCGGCCCTCAGCGGGGACGGGGTCGAGTACGGCCCGGAGGACGTGGACTGGCTGCTCAACGAGTACGGCCGCTACGTGGTGGAGGACAGCGACGGCACCCAGGCGGTCTACCGGCTGTACCACCGGGAGTTCATCGCCCACCTTCGGCAGGCGGCGCAGCCGTCCGATCCGGCGTACCGCGTGGCCCGGGCGCTGGTGGATTTGCTGCGCGGGCAGACTGCCGAAGGGGCGGTGATCGAGAAGGGGAACCCGTACCTGCTCGGGGCTCTGCCGGTGCACGCGGCCTTGGCGGAAGAACGTGGGATCGCGCTGGTCCGGGAGCTGGTCGACACTCACGGAGAGCTGTTTCGCCCCGCCCTCGCTCATGCACTCGACGGCATGGCGGTGTCCCGGTCCGACACCGGCCGACGGGCGAGGGCTCTCGCCCCGGCGCAGGAGGCCACCGACATTTACCGGGAACTCGCGGCCGGCATCCCCACCGCCTACCTCCCCCACCTGGCCCGCGCCCTCAGCAACCTCGCCAGCATCCAATCCGCAACCGGCGACCGGCAGGGCGCTCTCACCACAGTCACCGAAGCCACCGGCCTCTACCGGGAACTCGCGAACAGCAACCCCGCCGCCTACCTCCCCGACCTGGCCGGCGCCCTCAACAACCTCGCCGCCTTCCAGTCCGAGACCGGCGACCGACAGGGCGCACTCACCACCATCACCGAAGCCACCGACCTCAACCGGGAACTCGCGAACAGCAACCCCGCCGCCTACCTCCCCCGCCTGGCCGGCGCCCTCAACAACCTCGCCAACATCCAGGCCGAGACCGGCGACCGACAGGGCGCACTCACCACCATCACCGAAGCCACCGACCTCTACCGAGAACTCGCGAACAGCAACCCCACCACCTATCGCCCTGATCTCGCCATGACACTGAACAACCTCGCCAACCGGCAATCCGAGACCGGCGACCGACAGGGCGCACTCACCACCATCACCGAAGCCACCGACCTCTACCGAGAACTCGCGAACAGCAACCCCACTCACCGCCCCGGCCTCGCCGGCGCCCTCAACAACCTCGCCGCCTTCCAGTCCGAGACCGGCGACCAGCGGGGCGCGCTCACCACCATCACCGAAGCCACCGACCTCGACCGAGAACTCGCGGCCGACAACCCCGCCGCCTACCGCCCCGACCTCGCCATCTCCCTCAACAACCTCGCGAACATCCAATCCGAGACCGGCGACCGACAGGGCGCACTCACCACCATCACCGAAGCCACCGACCTCTACCGAGAACTCGCGGCCGACAACCCCGCCGCCTACCGCCCCGACCTCGCCATCTCCCTCAACAACCTCGCCAACCGGCAATCCGAGACCGGCGACCGGCTGGGGGCGCTCACGACCATCACCGAAGCCGTCGCCATCCGCCGCACCCTCACCCAGACCAACCCCGCGGCCCACCTCCCCGGGCTCGCCATCTCCCTCAACAACCTCGCCAGCATCCAGGCCGAAACCGGCGACCAGATGGAGGCGCTCACCACCATCACCGAAGCCATCGCCATCCGCCGCGCACTCGCGACCGCCAACCCCGGCGCCTACCTACCCGACCTCGCCATCTCCCTCAACAACCTCGCCAACCGGCAATCCGAGACCGGCGACCGGGAGGCTGCACTCACCACAGTCACCGAAGCCACCGACCTCTACCGAGAACTCGCGAACAGCAACCTCGCCGCCTACCTCCCCCACCTCGCCATCTCCCTCAACAACCTCGCCAGCATCCAGGCCGAAACCGGCGACCAGATGGAGGCGCTCACCACCATCACCGAAGCCATCGCCATCCGCCGCGCACTCGCGACCGCCAACCCCGGCGCCCACCTCCCCGGCCTCGCCACGGCCCTCAACAACCTCGCCAACATCCAGGCCGAAACCGGCGACCAGATGGAGGCGCTCACCACCATCACCGAAGCCGTCACCATCCGCCGCGCACTCATCCAGACCAACCCCGCCGCCCACCTCCCCGACCTCGCCACATCCCTCAACAACCTCGGCAACATCCAGGCCGAAACCGGCGACCAGATGGAGGCGCTCACCACCATCACCGAAGCCGTCACCATCCGCCGCGCACTCGCGACCGCCAACCCCGCCGCCTACCTACCCGACCTCTCCCGCTCTCTTAAGAGCCTGGCCGAGGTGGCGTCAGGCAGTGAGACCCTCGACGCCTACCGCGAGGCTCAGCAAGTGCTCTCCGCTCATCCGCAGGCCGCCCGGATCCTCGCTGTCCAGCAGGCCGCGTTCCAGCTCACGCTGAGCCCGGAGCTCGGTATCCGCGCCCTGTTTTCCATCGTGCGGTCACCACAGCCGTCCGGAACGCCCGACCCCGCTGCCTTCCACGCCAAGATCCTGCTCCGCACGTACGCCGACGGCGACGTTGCTGGCGCGCCGCGCGTCGGCAGGCTGTGGCGGGAGGCCACCGGCAGCGAGCCCCCGCCCTGGCTGACGCTCCCCGAGGCCGCACTCGACCTGGTCATCGAGTGGATCAATTGCCGTACCTGGGACGCCTCCCGCGCGTTCTGGGACGAACACGCCGCCGCCCTCGGGTCGGCCGAGACCGCCTTGGCCCTGGAGGAGCTCTCCTTGATGGACCCGGTCGGCGCGCTCCACCTCGACATCGCCCGCGCGGCCACGACCACCGGCCCCGACGAGGCGTTCCGCCCGTACCTGACAGGCGAGGCGATCAGCACCTGGATCGGTCTCTCCAGCTGGGAGGAATCCCAGGCCTACCTCACCGAGCACCAGGCGACGCTCCTCCACGACCAGGCCCTCGATCTCCTGAGGTCCGACGTCGACACAGCCGAGCCCGCCCTGCACTTCGCCCTGATCGCCCTCGCCCGCGCGGACGGCATCCCCGCCGCCTACCGGTACGTCGACAACCGTTCCGCCCTGCACACCCGGCTCCGGGAGGTTCTGGCCTCCCCCGAGGCCGACCCCGGACTCCTCCACGCCCTTGCGCTCCTGGAGCGCTTCGCCTACCAGGAGGACTTCACCGCCGCCGCCCACCTCGCCCTCGCCGCCGCCCTCACCGGCGCCCCGCCCGCCCCGGACACCGCCTGGCCCCCCGCCGAGCCCGCCGACCGGGACCGGGTGGTCTCCGAGATCGCCGCGCTCATCGGCCGTCAGCCCCAACAGGCTCCGGCCCTGAGCACCCTCATCCAGAGCATCCCGGCGGCGAGCGCCGCCGCGTGACCGAACCCTCCCGGATCCTCGTCGTCCAGGCGGCCTCGCCCCGCGTGGCCGGGTCGCCCGACGCCGGCGCCGAGTACCGGGAGATCCAGCGGAGCGTCGAGGGCTCCCAGTACCGGCACGCCGTCGCCCTGGACTGCCTCCCGGCGGCGCGGCTGGCCGACTTGAGCGACCGGCTCATCAAGGAGGTGCCCGCCGTGCTGCACTTCTCGGCGCGCGGCACCCCCGACGGTGGCGGTCTGCGGTTCCTGACCAGTGACGGGGCGGACGCCCCGGTGCGGGACCGGGGGCTGAGCGACCTGCTGGGCCAGTTCGTCGCCGAAGGGCTGCGCCTGGTGGTGCTGGGGGCCTGCTGGTCCTCGGAGCTGGCGGAGCTGCTGGCGGTGGCCGTCCCCTGCGTCATCGGAACCGCCGGGCCCATCGGCGACCAGGACTGCCGTACGTACTCCCGTACGCTCTACAGCTCGCTCGCGCACGGGCGGTCCGTGGGCCAGTCGCACGCCATCGCCCGCGCCACGACCGAGGCTTCCGGGGCCGACCCCGACTACCTCCCCAGCCTGCGCGGCTCCCCGGACACCATCCCCGAAGCGGTGTACCTGATCGGCCCGGAGTTTCGCGTTCCGCCGGCCCGGACCCCGGTCAAACCACGTGGTGGGGCGCCCGGCTGGTTGCAGTTCGCCAGAAAGCGGCGCCTGTAACCAGCCTCACCCCGGCAGTGCCCGCCGGGAACACTTCGCTGTGGCCTACCGCGCCGTATTGTCTACGCATCACCCCCCTGCGTGCCTCCAGGAGATGAACCGCCGATGATCACCCCACCCGTCGTGCACTCGCTGCGCGAGCAGATCCGCGAGCACATCGTGGAGGGGATCGTCAGCGGCCGCTGGAAGCCGGGCGAGCGCATCGTCGAGCGGCGGATCGCCGTGGAGCTGGAGGTCAGCCAGACGCCCGTGCGCGAGGCGCTGCGGGAGCTGGAGACGCTGCGGCTGATCGAGTCGGCGCCGAACAAGGGCGTGCGCGTACGGAACCTGTCGGCGGCCGATCTGGAGGAGATCTACCCGGTCCGGGCCGGTCTGGAGCAGATCGCGGCCGAGCTGGCGGCGCCGCGGCTGGCGGCCGACTGTTCGGCGCTGGAGCCGCACGTCGCGGCGCTGTGGGAGGCCGACCGGACGGAGGACGGGACGGCGCAGGTGCGCCACACCGTCGGGTTCCACCGGGAGCTGGTGCGGGCGGCCGGGAACAGCGTGCTGCTGCACACCTGGGAGAGCCTGGGCATCGAGGTCTTCACCGCGCTGTCGATCCGCTGGCTCGGGACGGTGCAGAAGTCGTACGCGGAGGAGCACGCGGCCCTCGTCGAGGCGTTCCGCGGCCAGGATCCGGAGATCGGGCTGCTCGTGAAGCGGCATGTGCTGGGGTGCGCGCCCCGCGCCTGAGCCTGCCGGAGCCCGCCGGAGGGCGCGCCGCGGCCGCCCGCTTTGACCCGATTTACCCGGCACCGGGTGCCTTTTTTCATGGCACGCGGTGCCGACTTTCGTCAGATGGACGTTTATTCGTCACATTCATTTGATCGATCATCGATCAGCGATTTACAGTCATCGGCGGGCCCCAACCGGGCCCACCGACCCTGTCCTGCCCGTCAGGGATTTTTTCACCACCTCTCCTTTGACCGGAAGGCGGCGCACACCGATGTCCGACCCCGTAGGAAAGCTTCCGAGCGAGCTCGACCAGCTCCCGGACCGCGACACGGAGGAGACCGCCGAATGGGCGGCCTCCCTCGACGCCGTCGCCAAGGCCGCCGGTACGCGCCGCGCCGAATACCTGCTCCGCCGCACGCTCCAGCACGCCGAGGCCGCCGGCCTCGCCCTGCCCAAGCTGCTGGAGACGGACTACGTCAACACCATCCCGACCGCCGCGGAGCCCGAGTTCCCCGGTGACGAGGAGATGGAAGCCAAGATCACCGCCTGGAACCGCTGGAACGCGGCCGCCATGGTGACCCGCGGCTCCAAGTACGGCGTCGGCGGCCACATCGCCACCTTCGCCTCCGCCGCCTGGCTCTACGAGACCGGCTTCCAGCACTTCTTCCGCGGGAAGGAGGCCGACGGATCGGGCGACCAGCTCTACATCCAGGGCCACGCCTCCCCCGGCATCTACGCCCGCGCCTTCCTCGACGGGCGCATCTCCGAGCAGCAGCTCGACAACTTCCGCCAGGAGTCCGGCGGCAACGGCCTGCCGTCCTACCCGCACCCGCGGCGCCTGCCGTGGCTGTGGGAGTTCCCGACGGTGTCCATGGGCCTCGGCCCGCTGTCCGCGATCTACCAGGCGCGCTTCAACCGCTACCTGCAGAACCGCAGCATCAAGGACACCGCGAACTCGCACGTCTGGGCCTTCCTGGGCGACGGCGAGATGGACGAGCCCGAGTCGACCGCCGCCCTGGCCCTCGCCTCCCGCGAGCGGCTCGACAACCTGACCTTCGTCATCAACTGCAACCTGCAGCGCCTCGACGGTCCGGTCCGCGCCAACTTCCGCGTGGTCCAGGAGCTGGAGGCCCAGTTCCGCGGCGCCGGCTGGAACGTCATCAAGTCGCTGTGGGGCTCCGCCTGGGACGAGCTGTTCCAGCTCGACACCACGGGCGCCCTGGTCCGCCGCCTGCGCGAGGTGCCCGACGCGCAGTTCCAGACGTACGCGACCCGCGACGCGGCCTACATCCGCCAGCACTTCTTCGGTGCCAACGCCGAGCTCGTGCGGCTGGCGGGCCTGCTGTCCGACGCGAAGATCGCCGAGTGCTTCCACAGCTCCCGCGGCGGCCACGAGCCCCGCAAGGTCTACGCCGCGTACAAGGCCGCCCTGGAGCACAAGGGCGCGCCGACGGTCATCCTCGCGCAGACCGTCAAGGGCTACACGCTGGGTTCCGGGTTCGAGTCGAAGAACGCGAACCACCAGATGAAGAAGCTGACGATCGACGAGTTCAAGGACATGCGCGACCTCCTTGGCCTCCCGATCCCGGACAGTGCCTTCGCCGACGGCCAGGTCCCGTACGGCCACCCGGGCG
Organism: Streptomyces sp. ADI95-16; assembly: GCF_003721495.1. Classification (NCBI taxonomy): domain Bacteria; kingdom Bacillati; phylum Actinomycetota; class Actinomycetes; order Kitasatosporales; family Streptomycetaceae; genus Streptomyces; species Streptomyces sp. ADI95-16. The sequence goes on from NZ_CP033581.1 coordinate 2,728,192, forward strand.
CGAACAGCCCCGAGGTCCAGTACCTGAACGAGCGCCGCGCGGCGCTCGGCGGCCCGGCCCCGGCCCGCAAGGTCAAGCACGTGGCGCTGCCGGCTCCGGCGGACCGCTCCTTCGCCCCGCTGCTCAAGGGCTCCGGCAAGCAGGAGATGGCCACCACCATGGCCTTCGTCCGGCTCGTCAAGGACCTGATGCGGGACAAGGAGACCGGCAAGCGCTGGGTGCCGATCGTCCCCGACGAGGCCCGTACCTTCGGTATGGAGTCGCTCTTCCCGTCGGCCGGCATCTACTCGCCGCTGGGCCAGACGTACGAGCCGGTCGACCGCGACCAGCTCATGTACTACAAGGAAGCCAAGGACGGCCAGATCCTCAACGAGGGGATCACCGAGGCCGGTGCCATGGCCGACTTCATCGCCGCCTGCACGTCGTACGCGACGCACGGCGAGCCGATGATCCCGTTCTACATCTTCTACTCGATGTTCGGCTGGCAGCGCACCGCCGACCAGATGTGGCAGCTCGCCGACCAGCTCGGCAAGGGCTTCATCGTCGGCGCGACCGCCGGCCGCACCACGCTGACCGGTGAGGGCCTCCAGCACGCGGACGGCCACTCGCACCTGATCGCGTCCACGAACCCGGCGTCGCTCAACTACGACCCGGCCTTCGCGTACGAGATCGCGGTGATCGTCAAGGACGGTCTGCGCCGGATGTACGGCGAGAAGCCCGAAGACGTCTTCTACTACTTGACGGTCTACAACGAGCCGAAGGTGCAGCCCGCGATGCCCGAGGGCGTCGAGGAAGGCATCCTCAAGGGTCTGTACCGCTTCAACACGGCGGCCGACCTGGCGGAGGCGGCCCCGGCCGCCGACGCCCCGAAGATCCAGCTGATGGCCTCGGGCACCGCGATCCACTGGATCCTGGAGGCCCAGAAGCTCCTGGCCGCCGACTGGAACGTGGCCGCCGACGTCTGGTCCGCCACCTCCTGGGGCGAGCTGCGGCGCGACGCGCTGGAGTGCGACGAGGCGCTGCTGCGCGGCGAGCTGCGCACCCCGTACGTCACCCGCGCGCTGGAGGGCGTCACCAGCCCGGTGCTCGCCGTCTCCGACTGGATGCGTCAGGTCCCGGACCAGATCAGCCAGTGGGTCGAGCAGGACTACACCTCGCTGGGCACGGACGGCTTCGGCCTGTCCGACACCCGCGAGGGCGCCCGCCGCCACTTCGGTGTCGACGCCCAGTCGATCGTGGTGGCCGCGCTGGCGCAGCTCGCCCGCCGCGGCGAAGTACCGGCGTCCTCCGTCAAGGAGGCCCGGGAGCGCTACGGCCTGTAAGGACCCGCGCCCGCGCGCAGCACGCCGAAGGCCGGTGTCCACCCCGCCAAGGGGGTCGGACACCGGCCTTTCGCCGTATGCGCGGTGGCGGCGCGGGGGTGGAGCCGTGATGCTGGAGCGGTGATGGACGAGACGGAGTTCTGGGAGATCGTCGACCGTACCCGCGAGGCCGCCGAGGGCGACCCCGAGGAGCACGCCGAGCTGCTCGTGGAACGGCTGGCGCAGCTCGACCCGGACTCCGTACTGGACTTCGCCCGGCACTTCGAGTCCCGGTACAACCGGGCGTACACCTGGGACCTGTGGGGTGCGGCGTGGGTGCTGCTCGACGGGGCGAGCGACGACGCGTTCGACTACTTCCGGTGCTGGCTGATCGGCCAGGGGCGGGAGGTCTTCGAGGGCGGGGTGCACGACCCGGACCAGCTGGCCGAGCTGCTGGGCGAGTTCGACGAGGAGATCGACGGGGACGGCGAGGAGCTGGGGTACGCGGCGGACGAGGCGTACGAGCAGCTGACGGGCGCCGTGGCACCCGATCTGGGGATTCCGATGGCGCCGGCGGAGCCGGAGGGCGCCCCGCTGGACTTCGAGAACGAAGCCGTGCTCGCGGAGCGCTACCCCCGGCTGTGGGACCGCTTCAGAGGCTGAGCGCGACGCCGTCCAGCACCGTCCGACGGCGCTTGACGCCGCCTAGCAGTGCGTGCCGCCGTCGATGCGGATCTCCGTACCGGTGATGAAGGCGCCGTCCTCGGAGCCCAGCATCGCGACGACGCCGGCGACGGTCTGCGGGCCGGCGAAGCCCTGGCCGAGGGCGGGGGCGAGCTTGGTGAACAGGCTCCAGTCGGTGTCCTCGGGCAGGCCGGGGCCGTTGCCGGTGGTCATGCCGGACTCGATGGAGCCGGGGGCGACGGCGACGAAGCGCAGACCCTGCTTGCTGTACTCGGCGGCCAGGGCGTGGGTCATGGACTGGATGCCGCCCTTGCTGGCCGCGTAGGCGGACATGTAGGGGTGGGCGAACGAGGCCGAGGTGGAGCTGAAGTTCACGACGACCGGCTGGTCGCCCTCCAGCAGCGCCGGGAGCGACTCGCGGATGACCAGGAAGGTGCCGGTCAGGTTGACCGAGATGACCTGGTTCCACAGGTCGAGGGTGGTCCGGTGGGTGTGCGCGGAGCGCAGGATGCCGGCCGCGTTGACCAGTACGTCGATCCCGCCGAGGGCCGCGACGGCGGCGGCGACGCCGGTCCGTACGGCGGCCTCGTCGGATATGTCGAGCACGGCGGTGGTCAGCCGGTCGCCGTGCCCGTCGGCGAGCGCGCGGTCCGCGGTGGCGTTCAGGCCCGCTTCGCTGACGTCCACGGTGTGGACGCGGCCGCCCTCGGAGAGGATGCGGTGGACGGTGGCCCGGCCGATGCCGGAGCCACCGCCGGTGATGAGGACGCGTCGTCCTTCGTAACGGTTCATGGGGCGAGCGTACCGAGGATGTGACACGTTTTGCCAGAGCGTCAAAGCGTGCAATCCCGCATGCTCACGAGCGGTACCCTTCACTGGTGAGATCCCCTCGTCCGTACTCTCCCCAGCCCGGCCCCGGTGCCCCCTCCCTGACCGAGCGCCGCAAGGCCGCCACCCAGCTCGACATCGCCCGCGCGGCCTGCGAACTCTTCGCCGAACACGGTCCCGACGGCACCACCGCCGAGGACATCGCCCACCGCGCCGGCGTGGCACTGCGCACCTTCTACCGCTACTTCCGCAACAAGCAGGAGGCCGTGGCCCCGCTGCTGGCGGGCGGCGGCGACGCCTGGCGCGCACTGCTCGCCGAGGAAGACCCCGGCACCCCGCTCACCGAGGCACTGGAGCGCGCCGTCACCCGCTCGCTCAGCGACCTCCAGGCGATCGAGGAGGGCCTGGAGGTCACCCGCGGCCTGCTCCGCGCGGCCGCGTCCGACGAGGCGCTGCGCGCGGTCTGGTACCGGGTGAACCAGGACTCCGAGGAGCGCCTGGTCCCGGTCATCGCCCGGCTGGCGGGCGAGGACGCCGAACCGATGGCGATCCGCCTCCTCGCGGCGGCGGCGACGGACGCGATCCGCATCGCCCTGGAACTCTGGTCCACCACCGAAGCCCCGGTCTCGGGCCCGGGCTCCCCACCCGAACTGGCGGTCCACTGCCTGCGCGAGCTGACGGGCGCGATGCCCCTCCTGCACCCCTCCGCCTGAGTCGGACCGGAACGACGAAGCCCCGCCCCTCTCCAGCGAGAGGGACGGGGCTTCGGCAGACCACCGGGCCGCTACGGCTTAGATGTCGAAGTACATCTCGAACTCGTGCGGGTGCGGGCGCAGGGCGATCGGGGCGATCTCGTGCGTGCGCTTGTAGTCGATCCAGGTCTCGATCAGGTCCGGGGTGAAGACGCCGCCGGCGAGGAGGTACTCGTGGTCCGCCTCCAGGGCCTTGAGGACGTCCTCCAGGCTGGTCGGGACCTGCGGGACGCTCGCGTGCTCGTCGGGGGAGAGCTCGTAGAGGTCCTTGTCGATCGGCTCCATCGGCTCGATCTTGTTCTTGACGCCGTCGAGGCCGGCCAGCAGGAGCGCCGCGAACGCCAGGTACGGGTTCGAGGACGGGTCCGGGGCGCGGAACTCGACGCGCTTGGCCTTCGGGTTCGAGCCCGTGATCGGGATGCGCATGGCGGCGGAGCGGTTGCGCTGCGAGTACACCATGTTGACCGGCGCCTCGAAGCCCGGCACCAGGCGGTGGTACGAGTTCACCGTCGGGTTGGTGAAGGCCAGCAGCGACGGGGCGTGCTTGAGGATGCCGCCGATGTAGTAGCGGGCGGTGTCCGACAGGCCCGCGTAGCCGGCCTCGTCGTAGAACAGCGGCTCGCCGCCGGCCCACAGGGACTGGTGCACGTGCATGCCCGAGCCGTTGTCACCGAAGATCGGCTTCGGCATGAAGGTCGCGGTCTTGCCGTTGCGCCAGGCGACGTTCTTCACGATGTACTTGAAGAGCATCAGGTCGTCGGCCGCGGCCAGCAGCGTGTTGAACTTGTAGTTGATCTCGGCCTGGCCACCGGTGCCGACCTCGTGGTGCTGGCGCTCGACCTGGAGGCCCTGGGCGTCCAGTTCGAGGGAGATCTCGGCGCGCAGGTCGGCGAAGTGGTCGACCGGGGCTACGGGGAAGTAACCACCCTTGTAGCGGACCTTGTAGCCGCGGTTGTTCTCCTCGGAACCGGTGTTCCAGGCGCCGGCCTCGGAGTCGATGTGGTAGAAGCCCTCGTTCGCGGAGGTCGCGAAGCGCACGCTGTCGAACACGTAGAACTCGGCCTCGGGGCCGAAGTACGCGGTGTCGGCGATGCCGGTGGAGGCCAGGTACGCCTCGGCCTTCTTCGCGATGTTGCGCGGGTCGCGGCTGTAGGCCTCGCCCGTGATCGGGTCGTGGATGAAGAAGTTGACGTTGAGCGTCTTGTCCTTGCGGAACGGGTCCAGGCGCGCGGTGGTGATGTCGGCGCGCAGCGCCATGTCGGACTCGTGGATCGCCTGGAAGCCGCGGATCGAGGAGCCGTCGAAGGCGAGCTCCTCCGCCGGGTCGAACGCCCGCGCCGGGATGGTGAAGTGCTGCATCACACCAGGCAGGTCGCAGAAACGGACGTCAACGAACTTGACGTCGTTCTCCTCGATGTACTGCTTCACTTCGTCGGCGTTCTGGAACATCCAACTCCTCCTACTCCCGGCCCGGGGCAGGGCGGGCTTTATAGCTCGTGGTGCGTCAGTGCGGTGCCGCACGCTGACCCGACCATAAGCAAGCGGGATTTCTCAAGCATGACCCATTTGTTTCGCCCAAGTTAACCAGGGTCCCGCCGAAGCGCCGGGAAGCAGCACCGGTACCGTGTTCGGGTGGACAACAGGCAAGCAATCGGATCCTGGCTCTCCGGCCCTCGTGCGACCGCCGAGGAGATGGGCGCCGACTTCGGATACCCGGGCCAGCGGCTGGGTCTGCCCCAGCAGGGCCCCGGCTCCGCGGCCCGCTTCGGGCGCCGCCTCGGCGGTGTGGCCCTCGACTGGATCGGCTGCCAGCTGATCGCATACGGGCTGATCACGGGCGGGGACCTGCGAGCGGCCGGCAACTGGACCCTGCTGCTCTTCGTGGCCCTGAGCATCCTGACGGTAGGCACCGTGGGCTCCACGCCCGGCAAGCGCGTTGTGGGCCTGCGGGTGGTCGCGGAGGACGGCGGCCGGCTCGGTTTCTTCCGCGTGGTGGTTCGCACCCTGCTGCTGGCGCTGGTCGTGCCGGCGCTGATCTGGGACCGCGACGGCCGCGGCCTGCACGACCGGCTGGCCCGCGCCGTGCAGGTGCGGATCTGAGGAACGGCGCGAGAAGACGTACGGCGCGTACGAACAGGGGCGCCCCCGAAGCGAAGGCTTCGGGGGCGCCCCTGTTCGTACTGCCGGGCTTCGTATACGAAAAACGGTAAGTGGATTAAGCCGTTCGGCTGATCAGCGCATCTTCCCGCCGCGCGGCATCCGCATGCCCTTGGGCATGGGGCCCTTCGGCAGCGGCATGTTGCTCATGAGGTCACCCATGGCGCGCAGCTTGTCGTTGACCTGCGTGATCTGCGGGCCGGACAGTACGCGCGGCAGCTTCAGCAGCGTCGTACGGACCTTCTTGAGCGGAACCTCGCCCTCGCCCGTGCCCACGATGAAGTCGTGGACGGGAACGTCGGGCATGATCCGGGCCAGCTTCTTCTTCTCGGCCGCGAGCAGGGTCTTGACCCGGTTCGGGTTGCCCTCCGCGATCAGCACCACGCCCGCCTTGCCGACGGCGCGGTGGACGATGTCCTGGCTCCGGTTCATCGCGACGGCGGGGGTGGTCGTCCAGCCCCGACCCACGTTGTCCAGTACCGCCGCGGCAGCGCCCGGCTGCCCCTCCATCTGCCCGAAGGCAGCCCGCTCGGCCCGTCGTCCGAAGACGATCGCCATCGCGAGGAAAGCCACCAGGAAGCCCAGGATGCCCAGGTAGACCGGGTGGCCGATCAGGAAGCCGATCGCAAGAAAGACACCGAAGGTGACGATTCCCACGCCCGCGACGATCAGACCGACCTTCGGGTCGGCCTTGCGCGTCATCTTGTACGTGAGGGCGATCTGCTTCAGTCGCCCTGTGTTCGCAGCAGTCTCTGCGTTTGACTTCCTCGCCATAAGGCGAAGTTTACGTGGCCTGCGGGGTACGGGTGGCCGCGGCCTCCAGTACGTGTTCGGTTTCGACCCGGTCCTGGGCCCTGCGGCGGTCTTCGAGGACCGCGGTCCAGGCGTTGCGCCGGGCACCGCTCATGAGCAGGGACTCGATACCGCGGAAGGCGTCGGTGAAGGACGGGATGGCGATGGCGCGAACGGGCGCGGCCTGCATAAGTCGATCCCTCTCTCGGTATTCGCATCGGCCGGGTGTGTGCGGTGCGTGGACCCAGCGTCACTGACTGGTGTTACCAGGGCATGACCAGCCGGTCAAACGTGATGAAATATTGACGCGGCCCGCCGGGCTCTCTTCACTGAAAGAGCCTAGGGGCCGCGTCGATGCGGTGTTACTCGTTAGTAAGACTGTGTGCGTGACTTCACAGAGTTCACCGCGTAGTGCGCGTCACACACGCGCGTCACACGCGCCTCACACGGTCGCGCGCTTCTCCATCGCCTGGGTGTAGAGGCGGCCGGCACGGTACGACGAGCGGACCAGCGGGCCCGACATCACGCCGGAGTAGCCGATCTCCTCGGCCTCCTTCGCCAGCTCGACGAACTCGGCCGGCTTGACCCAGCGCTCCACGGGGTGGTGCCGCGGCGAGGGCCGCAGGTACTGGGTGATGGTGATCAGCTCACAGCCGGCCTCGTGCAGGTCGCGCAGCGCCTCGCTGACCTCTTCCCGCTCCTCGCCCATGCCGAGGATCAGGTTCGACTTGGTGATCAGGCCGTACTCGCGCGCCTTGGTGATCACGTCGAGCGAGCGCTCGTAGCGGAAGCCCGGGCGGATCCGCTTGAAGATCCGCGGCACCGTCTCGACGTTGTGCGCGAAGACCTCGGGGCGGGAGGCGAAGACCTCCTCCAGCAGCTCCGGGACCGCGTTGAAGTCGGGCGCCAGCAGCTCGACCTTGGTGTGGCCGGCCTCGCGGCCCGCCGTCTGCTCGTGGATCTGGCGCACGGTCTCCGCGTACAGCCAGGCGCCGCCGTCGGCCAGGTCGTCGCGCGCGACGCCCGTGATGGTGGCGTAGTTCAGGTCCATGGTGACCACGGACTCGCCGACACGACGCGGCTCGTCCCGGTCCAGCGCCTCGGGCTTGCCGGTGTCGATCTGGCAGAAGTCACAGCGCCGGGTGCACTGGTCGCCACCGATGAGGAAGGTGGCCTCGCGGTCCTCCCAGCATTCGTAGATGTTGGGGCAGCCGGCTTCCTGGCACACCGTGTGCAGTCCTTCGCCCTTCACCAGGGCCTGCATCTTGGTGTACTCGGGACCCATCTTCGCCCGGGTCTTGATCCACTCGGGCTTGCGCTCGATGGGGGTCTGGCTGTTACGGACCTCCAGGCGCAGCATCTTGCGTCCGTCGGGTGCGACTGCGGACACGACCGGCTCCCTGTGACTTCGATTCTTCGGCGCCCACCAGGGTACGCCCGTAATTTCATACGCTCTTACGTCGGCCAACCTGGGGGAGGCCGGACCCATTCCCGGTCCGCTCCCCCGGGGCTCAGCCCGCCGCGGGCTCGATCTCCCGCGGCCGCGGCTCGGCCTGCTCCAGTACGTCCTTCAGGTGCTTCTCGACGACCGGCAGCACCTCGGCGATGGTGATCTCCCGGCCCAGTTCGTACGAGAGGGAGGTCACACCGGCGTCGCGGATCCCGCAGGGGATGATCCGGTCGAACCAGGTGCTGTCCGGGTTCACGTTGATCGCGAAACCGTGCATGGTGACGCCCTTGGCCACGCGGATGCCGATGGCGGCGAGCTTGCGGTCCTCGCGGCGCTGGCCGGCGTTGGAGGGGGCGTACTCGGGGCCGTTCAGACGCGGGTCGAACTCTTCGTCCGTCAGGCGCGGGTCGAAGTCGAGGGAGAGGCCGCCGATCTTCGGGCGCTCCTCCACGGGGTCGCCGAGCACCCAGACCCCGGAGCGGCCCTCCACCCGGGTGGTCTCCAGGCCGAACTCGGCGGCGGTGCGGATCAGCGCCTCCTCCAGGCGGCGGACGTGGGCGACCACGTCCACCGGCCGGGGCAGCTTCATGATCGGGTAGCCGACGAGCTGGCCGGGGCCGTGCCAGGTGATCTTGCCGCCGCGGTCCACGTCGACGACGGGCGTGCCGTCCAGGGGCCGCTCGCTGGGGTCGGTGCGGCGCCCGGCGGTGTACACGGGCAGGTGCTCCAGCAGCAGGCAGGTGTCGGCGATCGCGTCCTCGAAGCGGGCGGCGTGCACACGCCGCTGCTCCTCCCAGGCCTGGGTGTACTCGACGGATTCCGGCCCGAAGCCCAGATGGACAAACCGAAGCTCAGACACCGCGGCGCCTCCTCGTTGAACCTGCTGTGTGCACGTATCGCACCCGGCCAAGAGTACGGCGACCCGCGCGGGCCCCCTCAGGCGCCCGGCGGGGACTGCGGCGCGGGCCCCGGGAGCCGGCGCGGACGGCGTCGGCCCTGGGCCGGGCGGTCCGGGTCCTCGTCCGCCCTCGGCAGCCTCCGGTGCCCCTCCGCGTGGTCGTTCACCCAGCCGCACACCCCGCACGCGTACCGCCCGTCGAGCCCCGCGATGTACGTGCCGCAGCGCCGGCACTCGGCCTCGGTCAGCTCGGGCGCGGTCAGCGGGGTGGTGGACTCGCGAGGGGGGTCCGGCCTGGTGGGCCAACGGGTCATGGCCCGCAGCGTACGCGGGCGGAAGGGGTCGATCCGTAAAGAGCCCTACCGGTTCTGCACACGATCGGATGAATGTGGGGCAGAGCGGGCGGTATGAACTGAGTTCGCCGCTACATTCACGCCGTTCAAGGGCCGGGACTCCGGTCCGTCACGTCAGGAAACCGTGGAGCCGATGACGGAACGACCTGCCCAGCGCGTCCCCAACCGGCAGCTCGCGGCGCTGATCGCGGAAGCCGGGTTCTCCAACGCCGGGCTCGCCCGCCGCGTCGACCAGCTCGGCCTGGAGCACGGTCTCGACCTGCGCTACGACAAGACCTCCGTGACCCGCTGGCTGCGCGGGCAGCAGCCGCGCGGGACCACCCCGGCGCTGATCGCCGAGGTCTTCACGCGGCGCCTCGGACGGCGGCTGTCGGCGCAGGACCTGGGCCTGGAGGCGTGCGCCCCGGTGTACGCGGGTCTGGAGTTCGCGGCGACCCCGGAGGAGGCCGTGGACATCGCGAGCGGGCTGTGGCGCAAGGACTCCGGTTCCCACGCCGAACTGCGGAAGATCGCCTTCACCCCGGCCGGGCTGGTCGTGCCCAGCCGGGACTGGCTGATCGGCCGGGCCGACGAACGGGTCGGGCGGGGCGCCGAGCCCGCCGCCGCCCGGGTCCCGCTGCAGGGCCGGGCCTCGGTCCCCCGCCAGCGGCAGGTCGACCGGGGTCCCGGCCAGCGGGTGACCGGCGGGGACATCGCGGCGCTGCGGTCGGTGAGCGAGCTGTTCCGGACCCTGGACCACGCGTACGGCGGCGGGCACGCCCGGCAGGCCCTGGTGCGGTACCTGGAGCACGAGGCGGAGCCGATGCTCCGCGGGACCTACGGGGAGAGCACCGGGCGGCGGCTGTTCGCGGCCGCCGCGGACCTGACCCGGCTCGCGGGCTGGACCTCGTACGACATCGCGGCGCACGGGCTGGCCCAGCGGTACTTCGTCCAGGCACTGCGGCTCGCCCAGGCCGCCGGGGACCGGCCGTACGGGTCGTACGTGCTGGTCACGATGAGCCGGCAGGCGGTCTACCTCGGCCACGGCCGGGAGGCGGTGCAGCTGGCCCGGGTCGCCCAGCAGGGCGTCGGCTCGGGCCCGCCGCCGGTCGTCCAGGCGCTGCTGCACTCGGCGGAGGCGCGGGGGCACGCGGTGCTGGGCGAGGTCCGGGCGGCCACGGCCTCGCTGGTGCGGGCGGAGCGCTCGCTGGGCGCGGCCCGGCCGGGGGACGACGTACCGCACTGGGCGAAGTCCTTCGACGAGGCGCAGCTGGCGGACGAGTTCGGGCACTGCCACCGGGACCTCCAGCAGTACCGGGCCGCGGCGCAGCACGCGGAGCGGTCGCTCCAGCTGCGGGGGCCGGCGTACGCGCGCTCGCGGCTGTTCTGCCGGGTGGTGCTGGCCACGGCCCGGCTGGGGCTGGGCGAGCTGGACCAGGCGTGCGCGCTCGGCGCGGAGGCGGCGCAGCAGGCGACGGAGATGCGCTCGGTGCGCGCGGTGGAGTACGTACGGGACTTCGAGCGGCGGCTGGAGCCGTACCGGGACGCCTCGGCGGTACGGACCTACCGGGACCGGGTCGCGGCGCTGTCCTGACGGGGTCCGGTTCCTCGCGGTACCGGACCCCGGGCCAGGTGGGTCTCAGGCCGCCGCCGGAAGGGCGGGCTCCGCGGTGGCCGGGAGCGCGATGCCGAAATCGCGCAGGACGGCGGTGGCGGCGCGCCGGGCCGAATGCAGCGCGCCCTGGACGGTGTTGGTGTCCCGGTGGTCACCGCACACGTACAGCCCGGCCAGGACCCGTACCGGCCGCCGCATGTCGTGCGGCGGGGGCATGGCCGGGACCGCCTCCGGGGTGTGGTGGACGGCCAGCGGCTCCCAGTCCCGGGTGGAGGTCTCGTAGAGCCGGGCCAGGCGCGAGGCGACGGTGCGCGCCGGGGGCGGCGGGCCGAGCACGGTGGTGGTGACCAGGGCGCGGCCGGCCGGGGCCCGCGTCGGGTCGACGGCGCTCATCACGGTGGTGTGGGCGACGGGCCAGGCGGGGTCGCCGTCCAGCAGCAGCGAGCCGTCCCAGGGCAGCGGGGCGGCGGTGGCGTGGTGCAGGACGGTCATCTCGTGGAAGCGGGGCACGCGCAGTCCGGGCAGCAGCTCGGCGGCGGCGCGGGCCCCGGTGGCCAGGAGCACGGAGCGGCAGCTGAAGTCGCCGTGCTCCTCGGTGGTGACCAGGTTGGTCGCCACCGAGCGGACCCGGACCCCGGTGCGCACGGTGCCGGACGGCAGGGCGGCGGCGAGGAGCGCGGGCAGGGTGGCGGCGCCGCCCTCGGGCACGGCCAGGCGGCCGCGGACGAAGGTGCGCAGGGCGAGGTCGGCGACCCGGCTGGAGGTGCCCAGGTCCGGATCGCAGAGCAGGGTGGCGAGCAGCGGGCGCAGGGTCGCGCCGAGGCCGAGCCCGGAGCCGCGGGAGCGCAGTGCGGCCAGGGCGGTGCGTTCCGGGCGGGCCAGGACCCGCTCGACGGGCAGGGCGGCGAGCCGGCCGAGGACGGCGCTGAGCCGGGCCTGGTCGAAGGAGCCGCTGGCCAGGGCGCGGGCCGGGGTGCGGGTGCCGGCCCGGTGCTGTTTGCCGTCGCTGTGGACCAGGACGCCGGGCGCGAAGGGTCGTAGCGTCAGGGCCTCCAGGCCGGGGGTGCGTTCGAGTTCGGTGTACGCGGTGTTGAGCAGCTGACCGATCCGGTCCAGCCGGAACCCGTCGACCTGCTCGGTGGCCATCCGGCCGCCGGCGGCGTCGGCGGCCTCCAGGACGGTGACGGAGACCCCCGCGGCGATCAGGTGCTGTGCGGCCGCGAGTCCTGAGACTCCGGCTCCTACGATGACGACGTCCGCATGCTGTGAGCTGATGAGCACGTGCCCCTCCCCGAGGTCGGCGCGGCTGTGTGGGGATCCTCCTTCCCCCAACGGGCTTGACCAGAACCCGAGTTCGGGCAGCGATTACGGACAACTCCGGTCGCACGGCGGTCGCATACGGGTCATGAACGGTCGCACAGTGGTCGCACGGGGGCCGGGCGGGCGCGCCGTCAGCGGGACCGGCCGGCGAGCGCGGCCCGGATGGCCCCGTCGATCCCGGGGTGCTCGAAGACGAACCCGGACTCCAGCAGCCGGGCGGGCCGCACCCGCTGGCTCTGCAGCACGTCCTGCGAGAACTCGCCGAGCGCGAGGCGCAGCGCGAACGCCGGTACCGGGAACGGGGTCGGGCGGTGCAGGACGCGGCCCATCGCGGCGGTGATCTCACGGTTGGTCAGGGGCTCGGGCGCGGTGAGGTTCACCGGGCCGGAGAGCTGCGGGGTGTCGATGAGGTGCCGCAGGGCGGCGACGTGGTCGTGCAGCGAGATGTACGGCCAGTACTGGCGGCCGTCGCCGAGGCGGCCGCCGAGACCGGCGCGGAAGAGCGGGAACATCCGCCCCCAGGCGCCGCCGTCGGGGGCGATGACCAGTCCGGTACGGGCGAGCACGGTCCGGACGCCGAGGCCCGCGGCGGGCGAGGCGGCGGCCTCCCACTCCACGCAGACGGAGGGCAGGAACCCCTCCCCCGCCGGGGCCCGCTCGTCGACCGGGCGGTCGCCGGTGTCCCCGTAGTAGCCGACGGCCGAGCCGCTCACGAACACCCCGGGCGGGTGGTCGAGACCGCCGAGCGCGCGGACGACGGCCGCCGTGCCGAGCACCCGGCTGTCGCGGATCTCCCGCTTGTACGCGGCGCTCCACCGGCGGTCGCCGACGCCGGCCCCGGCCAGGTGCACGACGGCCGCGCAGCCGTCGAGCCCGGCGGGGTCGAGGTAGCCGCGCTTGGGGTCCCACCGCGCCTCGTCGCCCGCGGCGGGCTCGCGGCGGACGTACCGCACGACGTCATGCCCGTCGGAGCGCAGGCTCCGTACGAGCGCCGACCCGATGAGCCCGCTGGACCCGGTGACCGCGATACGCATCCCCCCATCCTGCCGCCTCCCCGCCCCGGACCCCGCGCCTCAAACGCCGACGGGGCTGATTTTGCCCGGCCCCGGTCAGGCCGTTCCCAGCCACGTCCCCACCGCGTACGTCACCGCCATCGCCACCGCCCCGCCGCCCACGTTCCGCAGGACCGCCCGGCGCGGCTCCGCCCCGCCCAGCCGGGCGCTCACCACCCCGCACACCGCCAGCGCCGCGACCACCGCCGCCACCGTCACCGGCACCCGCCCCGACGGCCCCGGCAAGAGGATCGCCAGCAGCGGCAGCACCGCCCCCACCGTGAACGCGACCAGGCTCGCGAACGCCGCGTGCCACGGGTTCGCCAGCTCGTCCGGGTTGATCCCCAGCTCCACCCGCGCGTGAGCCCGCAACGCGTCCCGCTCCGTCAGCTGCTCGGCCGCCTCCCGCGCCACCTCCCGGCTCAGGCCCCGCCCCTCCAGCAGCTCGGTCAGCTCCTCCAGCTCCGCCTCCGGACGCTCCACGAGCTCCCGCCGCTCCACCTCCAGCGCCGCCCGCTCCGAATCCCGCTGGGAGCTCACCGACACGTACTCCCCCGCCGCCATCGACAGCGACCCCGCCAGCAGCCCCGCCACCCCCGCCGTCAGGATCGCCGCGCGCGACGTCGTGGCCCCGGCCACGCCCACCACCAGGCCGGCGGTGGAGATGATCCCGTCGTTGGCCCCGAGCACCCCCGCCCGCAACCAGTTCAGCCGAGTGCTGATCCCGGCGCTTTCGGCGCTGCCGGCGCCCCGCGGCGCGTCCTCCGTCACGCCCCCCACTGTCGTGGGCTACGGCGTACGGGGCCACCCGGGGTGCGCGCCCCGGACCCCGGCACCAGGGTGGAGGGGTGAGACGCGTACGCGAGGAGCCGGGCTGGCTGCGCGGTGAGCCGCCGCCGCGCTGGGCCCGGATCGCGCCCGCGGCGGCCACGGTGCTGCTCTGCCTCGCCCAGTGGTTCACCCCCGGCGCCGAGCTGGGCTACTTCCTGGCCGGGATCCCGGCCGTCGCCGCGTTCGCGTACGGCGCCACCGGCACGGCCGTCTTCGCCACCGTGGTGCTGCTCCTGCTCGGGCTCCCCCAGCTCGGCGTGGCACACGCCCGCGGCACCGACCTGGCGACCGTGGCGGTGGTCGGGCTGCTGAGCGTGGTGATCGCGTGGGTGCGCCACCGCCGGGACGCCCAGCTGGTCAGCGTGCGCACGGCGGCCGAGGCGGCGCAGCTGGCGGTGCTGCCGCCGGTCCCGGAGTGGGTCGGGCCGGTGCGCTGCACCGGGCTGTACCGGGCGGCCCAGCAGGGCACCCTCGTCGGCGGCGACCTGTTCGACGTACGGGCCGGGCCCTACGGGGTCCGGGCGGTGGTCGGGGACGTCCAGGGGCACGGCCTGGCGGCGGTCGGCACGGTGGCGGCGCTGCTGGGCGCCTTCCGCGAGGCGGTGCTGGACGACCGGGAGCTGCCGGCGGTGGCCGCCCGGCTGGACCGGCGGCTGCTGAGGGACGCGCAGGACGGCCCGCTGGAGCACCCGGAGCTGTTCGCGACGGCGGTGCTGCTGGAGTTCCCGCCGGGGCGGGAACTCGTACGGATCGTGTCCTGCGGGCACCCTCCGGTGCTGCTGCTGCGCGGCCGCTCCGTCTCCGAGGTGACGGCCGAGCCGGGGCCCCCGCTCGGCCTGGGCCTGACCGGGCCGGAGCTGCCGCAGCCGACCGAACTGCGGCTGCTGCCGGGCGACCGGCTGCTCGCGCACACCGACGGGGTCACCGAGGCGCGGGACGCGGCGGGGCACTTCTACCCGCTGTCCCTGCGCCTCCCGGGGCTCACGACCGACCCGGCGGGCCTGGTCTCGGCGGTCTGGCGGGACCTGGAGGGCTTCTCCGACGGCGGCCCGCGCGACGACGTGGCCCTCCTGGTCCTTTCGCTCCCCCCGTCCGCCGCCACCCCGTGACGGGGCGGCGGCGGACGAGCCGAGGACTCAGCTCCCGTTGCCCTCGCGGATGAAGGAGCGCACCATCTTGCAGGTGAGGTTCGACGGCCGGTGGATCCCCACCCGGACTGCCATCGTCCGGATCTTCCGGTTGGTGGCGCGCTTGGGGTCGTACGTCCCCGTGTCGAGCAGGGATATCGCCAACCGCATCGCCTTCAGACGGCGGTTGTGGCTCTCGTACCACTCGCGGGGCAGCCCCGCCGGCAGCGGCTTCTTCTTCGGCATCTCAATGACAGCGGCAGCGGCCATCTACAGCCTCCCAAACGGTAGTTGGCTTCCTGTCGTTCTCCCTCGATTTTACCGGCGCCCACTGACAATCACCCCTGGCCAGACCGGCTTCCACGGCCCCGCCGGGCCGCCCCCGCGCCTACCCTGGGCGTCATGGAGATCTGGATCAATCCCGCCTGTTCGAAGTGCCGCGGCGCGCTGACCCTGCTGGACGCGGAGGGCGCCGAGTACACCGTCCGCCGCTACCTGGAGGACGTCCCCTCCGAGGCCGAGATCCGCGAGGTACTGGGCCGGCTCGGGCTGGAGCCGTGGGACATCACCCGCACCTCGGACCCGCTGGCCAAGGAGACCGGCGTACGGGAGCTGCCGCGCGAGGAGACCGAGGAGGCCCGGGCCCGCTGGATCGCGCACCTGGCCGCGCACCCGAAGCTGATCCAGCGCCCGATCATCACCGCCGAGGACGGCACGGCGGTGGTCGCCCGCTCCGAGGAGGCCGTCCGCGACGCCCTCTCCCGCAAGTAGTGCCGGGCCGCCCCGGCCCGGGGCGGTCTTCACCCCGCCCCCATCCGGCACCTCGTAGGGTGGCCCCACCACAAAAGGGGACAAACGACACGAAAAGGCCGGGACTGACCCACCGTGAACGACACTCAGCAGCCGCAGCCCGCACCACGGCCCACCCCGAACGGGCGCCCCTTCCCCCCGCCCCGGCGCGGCCCGGACTGGATGTTCGGCGGGGTGTACGGGACCGTGCTCGCCAGCGGCCTGCTGGCCGCGCTCGACCAGAAGGGCGGGGAGTACACCCCCTTCTACGACGCCAGTTGGGTCCTGGTCACGGCGGCCGCGGCCGCGCTCGCGCACGGCTACTCGCACCACATGACCAGCCATCAGCCGGGCTCCGCCGCGTACCGCTGGCACGTGCTGGCCCGGGCGCTGTGGAACGAGTGGCCGGTGATCGTGGCCACCCTCCCCACCGTCCTGCTCCTGGTCGCCGCCGGGATCGCCGGCTGGGACTCGTACGGGGTGACGGCGATCGGGCTCGGCCTGAACACCGCGCTGCTGTTCGCCTGGGGCTCCTTCGTGGCGCTCCGGGTCGGCTACCGGCTCGGCTCGGCCCTGCTGATCGGGCTCGCGGACGCCACCATCGGCCTCGCCATCATCGTGGCCAACGCCGTGCTGAAGTAGGCCCGCCGAGTCCGGAGCCCGGGACCGGCCGGGACCCGGGACCGCCCGGGACCGCCCGGGACCGCCCGGGACCGGCCGCGCCGCGCTCAGTCGGGAAGCTGCGCCTGCGCCTCCGCCAGGATCTCGGTCAGCCGGGCCCCGAACTCCGCCCCGCGCGGATCCGGCACCCCGGTGCGGGCCGAGGCGAGCAGGGCGTCCAGGGCCCGGCCGTAGGCGCCCGGTACGTCATTCCAGTCGGGCAGCGAGAACACCCCGTCGGCCCCGCGCAGCTCCAGGCCCACCCCGGCGGCGGCGCGCGGCGCGCCCAGGCAGAGCACGGCGGTGCTGGCGGCGCCGGAGCCGTGCCGCAGGGCGAGTTGCACCACGTCGGAGGGGCCCCGGGTGGCGCTGACCGCGGTGACCTCGCCGAGCACCGGGATCAGGACGGACAGCGCGTGCGGGCCGACGTCCCACAGCCCGCCCTTGGCCTTGCGCCAGGGCGAGTCGGCGTACGCGCCGGGCGTCCCGTCGGGCGGGAAGACGGCGCCGAGCCAGTGCGCGGCGGCCGTGAACCACCCGGTCCGCCGGGCCTGTTCCTCGACCCAGCCGGCGGTCGGCTCCGCGAAGCGGAGGGTGAGGAAGACGACGGACGCGACCCGGCGCCGGGCCACCGCGGCGGCGACGGCCCGGGCGTCCGCCACCGTCGTGGCGACGGGTTTGTCGAGCAGGACGTGGCAGCCGGCGGCGGCCGCGCGCACGGCGAGCGGGGCCTGGACGTCCGGCGGCAGGGCGAAGGCCACGGCGTCACAGTCCGCGAACAGCTCGTCGGGGTCTTCGTACACCTTCACGCCGTGCTCCGCCGCCAGCGCGGCGGCGGCTTCCGGCCGCCGGCCCCACACGCCGGCGAACTCGGAGCCGGTGTGCGCAGCGAGGGCGGGCGCGTGCGTGCTCCGGGCCCAGGGACCGGTCCCGAGCAGCCCGACCCGGGGGCGGGAGGGCGTGCCGGCCGGCTCACCGACAGGACCACCGGAAGGGTTCATATCGTATGAAGGGCTCACGGGCCCAGTCTGCCCCACCCGGGCGGGCGCGCCGCCACCAACCCGCACAACCCGTCCCACCTGCGGTGTAAACGTCGGTAACACGGGGTTCACGCAAGGGCAACGGAAGAGAAATCGCGGCCGGGCACGCTGCGGTCATACCGCAGCCGCAGCACCCGCGGAGTCTGCGCCGGAGACGCACCGAAGGATGGGCCCGTGAGCTACAAGGCTGAGTACATCTGGATCGACGGCACCGAGCCGACGGCGAAGCTTCGCTCCAAGACGAGGATCCTCGGCGACGGCGACGCGCTGCCGGTCTGGGGCTTCGACGGGTCCAGCACCAACCAGGCCCAGGGCCACGCCTCCGACCGCGTGCTGCAGCCGGTGTTCTCCTGCCCGGACCCGATCCGCGGCGGTGACGACGTCCTCGTGCTGTGCGAGGTCCTCAACATCGACATGACCCCGCACGAGTCGAACACCCGCGCGCTGCTGCGTCCGGTCGCGGAGAAGTTCGCCGGCCAGGAGCCGATCTTCGGCATCGAGCAGGAGTACACCTTCTTCGACGGCGCCCGCCCGCTCGGCTTCCCGGTCAACGGCTTCCCGGCCGCGCAGGGCGGCTACTACTGCGGTGTCGGCGCGGACGAGATATTCGGCCGCGACATCGTCGAGAAGCACCTGGACCACTGCCTCTCGGCGGGCCTGAGCATCTCCGGCATCAACGCCGAGGTCATGCCCGGCCAGTGGGAGTTCCAGGTCGGCCCGGTCGGCCCGCTGGAGGTCTCGGACCAGCTGTGGATCGCGCGCTGGCTGCTCTACCGCACCGCCGAGGACTTCAACGTCTCGGCGACCCTGAACCCGAAGCCGGTCAAGGGCGACTGGAACGGCGCGGGCGCGCACACCAACTTCTCCACCAAGGCGATGCGCGAGGACTACCGCGCGATCATCTCCGCGTGCGAGGCGCTGGGCGAGGGCAGCAAGCCGCTGGACCACGTGAAGAACTACGGCGCGGGCATCGACGAGCGCCTCACGGGCCTGCACGAGACGGCCCCGTGGAACGAGTTCAGCTACGGCGTCTCGGACCGCGGCGCCTCGGTCCGCATCCCGTGGCAGGTCGAGCAGGAGGGCCGCGGGTACATCGAGGACCGCCGCCCGAACGCGAACGTGGACCCGTACGTGGTGACCCGCCTGATCGTGGACACCTGCTGCACCGGACTGGAGAAGGACGGCCTGGTCTGAGAGCGCCGAACCCTCCCGCTCCACCGAGCGGCGCCCGCCCGGCCCCCGTGGCCGGCGGGCGCCGCCGGAGGCGTTGGGGCCGGCCCCGTCGTGGGACGGCGGTGCCCACGATGCGATACGGGCGACCGGCATGGACCGGCGGAGACGGCCGGCCAGTTGATGGTTCGCCCGGATTGTCCTGGGCAAATCCGGGGCCACTCGCTGAATTTGAGATTCCGCTCCACCAGGTGAGACATACCCTGCCCAGGTTCACCACCATCTGCTTCAATGAGGCCATGGCCAGCCACCCGCACTACACCCCGTCAGGTCGCAGCGACCTCGAACCGTTCTGGCCGTCCCGTCAGGACCACGATTTCGACCGGGTGTGTCGCCGCGCGAAGAACGCGCCGGCCCTCTAAAGCCTTCCGGGACCTCCACCAGACCTGCCCCGGGGCCTTCGGTCTGCGCGGTACGACAACGACGACTTACGACGCCATGCGTACGTCTCCTGCCGACCACTCCGCGTGAAAGAGCTGACCACTCATGACCAACACCCGTTCCCTCGCCTCCGCCCCCTCCTCCGCCGCGACCGCACCGCTGCCGTTCCCGCCCAGTCCGCGCCACCGGCTGCGCGCCGTGGACCGGGACGAGGTCGCCCGGGTCGTGGACCTCCTGCCGCCCGGCGCCACCTGGCTGCCCGCGCCGCAGCACAGCCTGCCGACGCTGCCGGGCCAGCCGCCGATGATCGGCTACCTGGTCCTCGTACCCGCCGAACACCAGCCGCAGCCGCAGCCGTCCGCGCTCCACCGCGGCCCGCAGGCCGTCGCCGGGCACCCGGCGGCGGCGGCCGAGACCCCGGCCTCGACCCTCGGCGACTCCCTGGTCCGCATCGACACCGCGCGGCGCACCGCCGAGGTCGAGGGCGAGCTCCTCGACCTCACGTACCTGGAGTTCGAGCTGCTGGCCCACCTGGTGGCGCACCCGCACCGGGTGCACAGCCGCGACCAGCTGGTGACCACGGTGTGGGGCTACGGCCACGTCGGCGACGGCCGGACCGTGGACGTCCACATCGCCCGGCTGCGCCGCAAGCTGGGCGCGGCCCACCGCGACGCGATCCAGACGGTGCGCCGGGTGGGCTACAAGTACGCGCCGTGAGCCCCGGGCCCGTACCCCGCGACCGGCGGGAGTACGGGCCCGTTCCGCGTTCCTAGGCCCGTGCGGCGGCGGCGCGGCGGCCGGCCACGAAGCCGAGCAGCACGTCGATCGCGAGGAACGCGATCAGGCTGATCCCGAGCATCGGTACGAACCAGCCCACCACCGCGGTCACGGCGGCGAGCGGCAGCAGCAGGGTCACGGGCGCCTTCCGCCAGGCCCCGCGGGGCTGCGGGCGGCCGAAGGAGAGCGCGCGGTCCTTGGTGGGCCGGCGCAGCCACCACATCCGGTAGCCCCAGAACACCAGGAACATCAGCGCGACGGCGAGCGCGGCCAGCGCGAGCTGGTTGGCGAGCCCGAAGGTCTGGCCCATGTGCAGGTCGATGCCGAAGCGGGTCAGCTGGGCGAGGACGGGGTAGTCGGCGAAGCGCAGTTCGTCCATGACCTTGCCGTCGGCGGGGTCCACGGCGACGGCGTCCAGGTGCACCGGCACCTGCTTGTCCTGCTCCTTGATCACATAGCCCTTGCCCTCGGCGGGCAGCGTGACGCGCACGTGGTCGCTGACCCCGGCGGCCCGGGCGGCCTCGACGGCCTTGTCGATGCCGATGTCGGCGGTGGGCTGCGGCGGGGGCATCTGCGCACCCCCGGGCATCTGGTGCCCGGCGTGTTCGTCGGCCCCGGCGGAGTCCGCGGCCTCGCCGAGGGTGGCGGAGACGGCGGGGGTGGCCCCGCCGAGGCGGTCCTGGAGCTCCCCGATGTTCTCACCGGCGTACTTCGACCAGGTCAGGCCGGTCGCGGACAGCGCGACGAGACCGGCGACGGCCCAGAGGCCGACGACCCCGTGCCAGGACAGGGTCTTGCGGCGGCCGGTGGCCTTGCGGTCGGGCAGGACGAGCAGCGCGCGGCGGGAGCGGCGCCGGCCGATCCACAGGGCCAGGCCGCCGAGGGCGACCACCCACAGCCAGCTGGCGGCGAGTTCGCTGTAGTTCCGGCCGAACTCGCCGAGCTGGAGGCTGGAGTGGAACTCGCTCAGCCAGGCGCGCAGGGGCAGCGCGTCGCCCTCGGTGGTGAGCTGCCCGCGCACGTCGGCGGTATACGGGTCGACGAAGACGGTGAGGGTCTCGCCCTCCGCGAGCCCCGGCTTCTCCATGACCACCCGGGTGGTGTCCGCGGCCTCGGGCGCGGGCCATACGCCGATCACCTTGCCGGTGGGGGCGGCGCTCTGGGCGGCCCGGACCTGCGTGCTGAGCGGCACGGCGCCGTCGCCGACGCGGGAGACGGTCAGTTCGTCGGAGTAGACGATGCTCTCGGCCTGCCAGGACAGCGCGTAGAGCAGACCGGTACCGGCGGCGATGAACAGCAGCGGGGCGATGAGCAGCCCGGCGTAGAAGTGCATCCGCAGCACGAGCGGCCGCACCGCAGCCCACCCCCCGGAACGCGGGCCTCTGCCAGACGGGGCCTCGGGGTCCGGGGTGCCGTTGCCCGGGTCCGGGGCGTCGGCGCCCGCAACCGGGGCGCCGGAGCCCGAGGCGTCGGCGCCCGCGACCGGGGCATCGGCGCCCAGGTCAGGGGCGCCGGAGCCCGATGCGTCGGCGCCCGCGACCGGGGCATCGGTACTGGAGCCCGAGGTGTCAGCGCCCAGGACCGGGGCATCGGCGCGCGAGGGGGTGGGGGTGGTGGTGTCCGCGGGGCGGATGGTTTGGCTCTCGTCAAGAGACATGGTGGTCCTCAGGGTTGGCGAAGACATGGGTGATGAGCCCCGGGTCTCGCCTCCCCCTCGCCGTGGGGCGGGAGGTGCGCCGGTCGTCAGGCGCGGGCAGGCAGGCCGGGGGCCGTGGCTCGGAGGGCACGGCCCCCGGGCGGTCCCCGCCGCACGACGGCATGGGCGTGCACGGCCCCCCGCAGCCGGCGCGGCCGCGCACAGGTCCGGCGGGGCGCGGGCCGCGGCGGTACGGGAGCCACCTGGGTCCGTACCAGCGCGAGCGCGCTGGCCAGCGGCCGGGCGGCGAGCAGCGCGGTCGCGCCGAGGGCCCGGGCCAGCCGGAAGACGGCGACCTCGCCCCAGGCGAGCCAGCCGGCGCAGAACAGGGCGGCGAGCAGGTGGGCGGCGATCATTCCGAGGCCACCGTGCCCGGCCATCGCGAACAGACCGGTCAGCCAGTCGAGACCGTCCATGCCGGTCATGCCGGTCATGCCGTCGAGGCCGGTCAGGCCACTCCCACCGGACAGGCCCGTCATGCCGGTCAGGCCGTCCATGACCGACGAGCCCGACAGACCAGTCATGTGGTCCATGCCGCCCATGCCACCCACGCCGTCCATGACCGATGGGCCCGACATGTGGTGCACGCCGTCCATGGCCGACGAGGCCGACAGGCCCGGAACGCCGCTCAGGCCGTCCACCGCCGGTGAGGCCGGCAGGCCCGGCATGTGGTGCACGCCGTCCATGGCCGACGAGCCCGACAGGCCGTCCACGGCCGGCGGGGGCGACGTGTGGGGCATGCCCTCCGTGGGCGATGAGCCCGACGCGGTCGCCGGTAGGCCGGGGGCCGGCGGGTGGGGGTGGCCGGCGGTCGTCGCGGGCGTCTGGCTTCCGGAAAGGGTGAGGTGCAGGACCCCCTGCGCGGCGAGCAGCGAGGCGGTGATCCCGTAGGGCCCCCGGCGGCGCCCGGCGGCGAGCCAGGCGAGGGCCCCGATCACCCCAAAGGCGCAGAGAAGGCCCGTCATCGGAATATCCATGCCGGACATGTACGAATGCCCCGCCGCGGCCAAAGCGACACACACCGCCGCGAACATCGCGGCCCGCGTGGCGCGCATCGGCGCGAAAGTGTCAGGCATGGCCGGAACATGCTCCCACGGGGGCCGGTGCCCACCCACGAGAGGGCCGTATCTCATCATGATCGGATGAATTCATTGCCATGGGTTCCCCCACTGGGCGTCGTGTACGCCGGCGGCGTCCAGTGCGGCGCGTTCGCCCTGGAGCGGCTGGACCCGGCGGAGCGGGAGCGGGTGTTGCGCGGCTGCTCGACGAATGTCGACAACCTCGCCGCCGGGCGCTGGGAAACGCTGCTGAGCAGTGCCTTCGTCGTCGAGGAGCCGATGCCGCTGCCGTACGCGCTGCTGCTGGTCGCGGTCCTCGGCTACGCCGAGTACGCGTACGGGGCCTGGTGGACCGCGGCGGTGTTCCTCTTCGGCCACGCCGCCGCCTCGCTCCTCGTCTACGGGGTCCTGCGCGGGTCGGCCGGTACGCACACCCGGCGGTCCCTGGACGTGGGCAGCAGCTACGGGTTCAACGCCGTGCTCGGCGCGCTGACCTCGGCGCTGCCGCGCGGCGCGGTGCGCACCACCGCACGGGTGGGGCTGCTGGCGCTCGCGGCCGTCCCGGTGCTGAAGCGGGAGCGGACCTTCACCGACGCCGGCCATCTGGTGGCGCTGGGGCTCGGGGTCGGCCTCTCGGTGGCCCTCGATTGCCTTCCCCGGACGAAACATCCGAAAATCGCCTAGATGACACGCGTCACCCCGCACACCGCTGGAGCTGCCACGATGACCGCCACCCCCTCCACCACCGTCGCCAACTTCCGCGACCTCGGCGGCACCCCCCTCGCGGGCGGCCGCACCGTGCGCCCCGGCCTCCTCCTGCGCTCCGGCCAGCTCGACCGCCTCGACCTCGACGCCGATCCGGCGGTGGCCGCCCTGGGGATCCGCACCGTCATCGACTTCCGCACCGCCGGGGAGCGCGCCGCTCACCCCGACCGGGTGCCGGACGGGGCCCGGCTGCTGATCGCCGACGTCCTCGCCGACACGATGAGCGCGGGCAAGGCACCCGCCGCGGCCCAGCTCAAGGACCTGCTTTCCGACCCGGCCGTCGCCGAGGAGCACCTGGGCGGCGGCAGGGCGCGGGCCATGTTCGCCGACATCTACCGGTCCTTCGTCCGCTCCGGATCGGCGCAGGCCTCGTTCCGGACGCTGCTCACCGAGGCCGCCGACCCGGCCGCCGGCCCGCTGCTCTTCCACTGCACGGCCGGCAAGGACCGTACGGGCTGGGGCGCGACCGTCGTCCTGTCGCTGCTCGGCGCCGACGACGAGACCCTGATGGCCGAATACCTCTCGGTCAACCCGGCGGTGCGGCAGGCCTTCGCCCCGATGATCGAGGGCTTCACGGCGGCCGGCGGCGACCCGGAGCTCGCGCTGGCGCTGATCGGGGTGTTCCCCTCGTACCTGGAGGCGGCGCTCGACGAGGTCGCCGCCCGCTACGGGTCGATGGAGAAGTACGTGCGCGAGGGCCTGGGCGTCCCCGACGAGACGACGCGGGCGCTGCGGGACCGGCTGACCGCCTGAGCCGCCCCCGGCCCCCGGCCCCCGGCCCCCGGCCGCGCGAGCCCCCCAGCCGCCCGAGCCGCCCCCGGGCCGGGTGACCATCCGACGATTCGCTCGTTCTGCTGAACGTGACTGCGCCGGATACCGCCACCCGCCCCTCGTCTCCCGTGCCGCCCGACGTCGAGCAGGCCGAGGCCGCCATCGTCGAGCACTACCCGCGGCTGGTGCGGCTCGCCTACCTGGTGCTGCCGCCCGCCCTCGGCCGGAGCCGCCGGGTGCTCACCGCCCATTCGCTGACCCAGCGCGCCCTGCCGCGCGGGCGCCGGGGCGCCGGACCGGCTCCGGTGCGCGGCGGGGTCCCGGCGCAGCGCGGCGAGGCGGAAGAGGCCGAGTCGGGGTACGCGTACGTCCGGCAGCGGGTGCTGCGCGCCGCCCTGGAGGCCGGTGTCCCGCTGACCTTCCGGGCGCTGCCGCTGCCCGGGCAGCTGCCGGTGCTGCTCCCCCAGGTGTGGGGGCTGCGGCTGTTCCCGCGCTCGGGCGGGGCCGAGGAGCTGGCGCTGGACCAGTGGCTGGCCGCCCTGACCGGGCCCGGCCGGGCCGCCTGCGTGCTGCGCGCGCTGGAGCGGCTGCCGGAGCCGGAGGTGCTGCGGGCCCTGACGCGGGCCGGGGTGGCGGACCCCGCGGCGGCGGTCGCGGAATCCGGGGACGCGGCGCACGACGCCCTGTTCGCCTCCCCCGAGTTCGACCCGTGCGTCCTTCAGGCGCGGCCCACCGATCTGCTGCGGCGGCGCCGTTTCGTACGGGCCGCCCTGGCCGCCGGGGCCGCGCTCGCGGTGTGCGGGGCGCTGCTCGCGCTGCCGGGCGGGGGCTGGGGGGCGGACGGGGCGGCGGCCCCGCCGTACGCGCTGAACGCCGCGGCGGAGCAGGCCCTGGACCCCGGGATGCTGACGCGGGTCTCGCCCGGCGTCTGGCGGACCTCCTCCCGTACCGACTTCTCCGCGTGGCCCGCCCGCGGCGACCGGGCCGACGACACCGAGCTGCTGCGCCGGGCGCTGGCCGCCTGGGCCCGGCCCGGCGCGTCCGTGGTCGTCTCGGCGACGCCGGGCACCCCGGCGGGCCCGCCGATGGGGCCGCCGCAGCTGCTGTTCTCGGGCGTCGTCGACCAGGCCGTCGTGGTCCTGCTGTACGACGGGCTGCGCGTGGTCCGCTACGCCGAGCCGCTGACCGGGACCGGTCTCGTCGGCCTCGACTTCGCCCGGACCGACGGGGCGTCGGCGGACACCGCGACCGCCTTGGTGCTCAGCCGCGTGGACGGCAACGCCCGCTATCTGACGGCGCCCTGGGTGACGGGCGCGGCCCTGCGGGACCTGCTCAAGCCGGCCGAGCGCCCGGCGGTGCTGAAGCTGACCCCGGACGGGGTCACTCCGCCGGTGGTGAGCCCCGCCCCCGCGGGCGGCTGCACCGCCTGGAACGCGCTGGCCCTGACCGGCGACGGGGCGACCCGGCTGGTCACGGACCTGGGGGAGCTGACCCCGGCCCGGCTGACCTCGGGGGCGCCGGGCGCGGAGCGCGACGTGACGGAGGCGGCGGAGCTCGGCGAGTGGTCGCGTACCGCGTGTCTGCTGCCCTCGGTGCGCTCGCACGGGGTCCGTACGGTCAACGCCTGGACGTACGCGAAGCAGCCGCTGCCCGAGGGCGACGGCACCGCGACCTGGCTGTGCTCCCGGGCCGAGACCTGGCAGGGCACCGCGGACCGGGTGCAGGCGCAGTTCCTGGCCCCGGGCGCGCCGCTGGCGGCCCAGGCGGCGAAGGCCGAGGGCTCGCCGGCGTGCGGGCCGCGGGAGCCCCGGGTGCTGGCGGGCGTGCTGTGGAAGTCGCGGGCCGGGCAGTGGTACGTCCTGGCGGCGGGCAGTGCGCAGTTCGCCTCGCTGGCGGTGTCGGGCGGCGGGGTGAGCGGGACGGTGAACGCCAACCGGCTGGCGGTGAAGGCTCCGGCGGGCGCGCAGGTGGACCTGACGGGCAAGCTGACGGACGGCTCGAAGGCGGGGGTGCTGCGCTGAGAGGCGCTCAGGAAGTGGGTGCAGAGGGGTTCTCCCGGGCCTTACCCATCAGTACATTGACGCCATGTCTAATACGCCGCCCGCGCCCGCCCCCGTGGCGTCGCAGCACATGGACCTGAGCGCCCGGAACGTGTCCTTCGACTGGGAGGACACCCCGCTGCACTGGCTGCCCTCCGATCCGTTCGCCGGGCACACCATCAACGTGCTGCACCTGCTGCTGCCCGCGGGTGAGCGCTGGTTCGTGCACGTCTACAAGCAGGTGCTCCCGTACATCACGGACGAGCGGCTGCGCGCGGACGTCATCGGGTTCATCGGCCAGGAGGCGATGCACGCCGCCGCGCACGACGACGTGCTCCCGCACCTGAAGCGGCTCGGCCTGGACCCGACCCCGTACACGGCGCAGGTGGACTGGCTGTTCGAGAAGCTGCTCGGGGACCGGACGCTGCCGCCGGGCAGGGCGCGCGAGTGGTGGCTGATGGAGCGGGTCGCGCTGATCGCGGCCATCGAGCACTACACGGCGTTCCTGGGCGACTGGGTGCTGAACGCGGACGAGCTGGACCGGCGCGGGGCGGACCCGATGATGCTGGACCTGCTGCGCTGGCACGGCGCGGAGGAGGTGGAGCACCGCTCGGTCGCCTTCGACCTGTTCATGCACGTGGACGGCGGCTACCGGCGCCGGGCCCGGACCTGGGCGACCGCCTTCGGGGCGCTGGTCTTCCTGTGGCAGCGCGGGACCCGCTTCTTCCTGGAGAACGACCCCGAACTGCCCGCCGCCAAGGCCTCCCTGGGCCAGTTCTTCCGGGCGGGGCAGCAGGGCGTGCTCCCCTCCGCGGGCGCGATGCTGCGCTCGATCCCGACGTACCTCTCCCGTACGTACCACCCCTCGCAGGAGGGCTCCACGGCCCAGGCGGTGGCCTACCTGGCCTCCTCCCCCGGCGCGAACGGCGGGGTGCGGGCATGAGGCGCGCGCTGACCGTGACGGCGGTGGCGGGCGCCGCGTTCTGGACCCGGCGCGCCCTGCGCCGGCGCATCGGGCGCTCCCCGCTGTGGCCGCTGCCCGCGCTGGAGACCCCGGTCTCGGGCCACTCCCCGCGGCGGCGGCTGCGGGCCCTGATCGTCTCGCGCACGCAGCCGGCCGAGGGGGTGCTGCGGCTGGTGCTGGAAGAGGCGGACCTGCCGGCCTGGACCCCGGGCGCGCACGTGGACGTCGTCCTGCCGTCGGGGCTGGTACGGCAGTACTCGCTGTGCGGGGACCCGGCCCGGGCGGGCCGGTACACGATCGCGATCCGCCTGGTCGAGGACGGCCGCGGCGGCTCCCGCGAGGCGCACGCGCGGCTGGTGGAGGGCGCGGAGCTCGAACTGCGCCCGCCGCGCAACCGGTTCGCGCTGGTCCCGGCGGCCTCGTACGTGTTCGTCGCGGGCGGCATCGGCATCACCCCGCTCCTCCCGATGCTCCGGGCGGCCACCGCGGCCGGAGCGGACTGGTCCCTGCTGTACGGGGGCCGCAGCCGCGCCTCCATGCCGTTCCTCGACGAACTCGCGGCCTACGGGGACCGGGTCACCGTCCTCCCGCAGGACGAGACGGGCCTGCCCGACCTGAGCCCGCTCGCCCGGGCGGCGCCGGGCACCCCGGTCTACTGCTGCGGCCCCGAACCGCTGATGGCGGCGGTCCTGGCGGCGGCCCCGGACCCGGCGGCGGTCCACCTGGAGCGCTTCGCCCCGGCGGCGGCCGCCGGCCCCGCCCGCCCGTTCACGGTGACCCTGCGCCGCAGCGGCCGCACCGTCCGGGTCGGCGCGGACGAAACCGCCCTCGCGGCCGTCCGCCGGGAGCTCCCGAACACCCCGTACAGCTGTGAGCAGGGCTTCTGCGGAACCTGCCAACACCGGGTGCTGGCGGGCGAGGTGGACCACCGCGACGAGCTCCTGACGGACGCGGAGCGCGAGGACTCCATGCTGCTGTGCGTCTCCCGGGCCGCGTCGGACCACCTGACCCTGGACCTGTAACGGCCCCGCCACCGAGGGCATTCGGAGGGCGCCGCCCTGGTCAGAGGTGGGGAGGGGCGAAGTAGGGTGTCCGCATGACAACCGGGGTGCGACGCAGGATGGGTGTCGAGGAGCGGCGGCAGCAGCTGATCGGGGTAGCCCTGGAGCTGTTCAGCCACCGGTCGCCCGACGATGTGTCGATCGACGAGATCGCGGCGGCGGCCGGGATATCCAGGCCGCTCGTCTACCACTACTTCCCGGGCAAGCTCAGCCTGTACGAGGCCGCGCTGCGCCGGGCGGCCGACGACCTGGCGCAGCGGTTCGTGGAGCCCCAGGAGGGGCCGCTCGGATCGCGGCTGCTCCGGGTCATGGGGCGGTTCTTCGCGTTCGTCGACGATCACGGCCCGGGCTTCTCGGCGCTGATGCGCGGGGGGCCGGCCGCCGGGAGCAGCCGGGCCAACGCGCTGATCGACGAGGTCCGGCAGGCGGCGTACGAGCAGATCCTCAAGCACATCGGCATCGAGCGGCCGCCCGCGCGGCTGGCTCTCGTCGTGCGGTCCTGGGTGTCGCTCGCCGAGTCCACGGCGCTGATCTGGCTCGACGGCCGGGAGATCCCGCGGGCCGAGCTGGAGTTGCAGCTGGTGCACGACTTCGCCGCGCTGGCCGCCGTCAGCGCCGCGTACGACGAGGAGATGGCCCAGATCCTGGTGCGGATCCTCGCCGACGAGCCCGCCGACGGGCCCTTCGGAGTGCTGGTCGGGCGGATGGCGGCGCTGATTCCGGGGCCCGCCTGAGCGTGCCCACGCGATAATGCCCGCGTGATCATTGACGACGGGATGTTGTTCCGGCAGGCCGTGGAGAAGGACGCCGGCACGCTGGTGAAGCTGTACGACCAGGCGGCCCGGTGGATGCGGGCGAACGGCATCGACCAGTGGAAGCCGGGCGGTAAGGACACCGCGCACTTCCGCGCGAGGATGCGCGACGGCGAGGTGTGGCTCGCCGAGGACGCCGACGGGCGGGTCGTGGGGGCGTACGAGCTCTGGTGGTCCGACGAGGAGGCCTGGGGCGTGCAGCCGCCCGTCGCGGGCTACGTGCACCGGCTGATGGTGGAGCGCGAGGCCGCGCCCGCGGGCGCGGGGCGCCGGATACTCGACCACGCCGAGTGGCGGATCGCCCGGACCGGGCGGGAGCGGGCGCGGCTGGACTGCGTCTCCTCCAACCCCCGGCTGGTCGACTACTACCAGGGCGCGGGCTACCGGGTCGTCGGAGAATTTCCGTCCAAGAAGGGCCAGGACGGGAAGGTCTACGGCGTGATCCTGCTGGAGCGGCGTCTCGACGGCTGACCGGCCGCCGCACGCACAGGTCCCGGAGCGCGCGCAAGCCCCCGGCGCGCGCCATGTCGGGTCCCCTCTCGGCCGTGCCGCCCCCCATCTGTTGCCCCCCGCTCCGGGACGCCGGTACAGATGGTCGCGACCAGTCGGTACCAGGAGGGGAATGCCGTGAAGAATTCCATGAGCAAGGCCGCGGGCGCCGTCTTGGGGCTGGCGCTGGCGGGTGTGCTGGGGGCCACGGGTGTGGCGCAGGCCCAGGCGCGGCCGTCGGTGCAGGCTCCGGCTCCGGCGGGCAGCGCGGCGGTCGCGGGGCCTTCCGCCGTACGGGCGCCGGCCTCGGTGATCGCCGAGGTGGAGGCGGCGACGGCACGGCAGCACGCGTTCGCGCCGAACGCCCGGGTCGTCTGTTACTCCGCGCACGTCCAGGACATCGGCTGGCAGGCGGCGGTGTGCGACGGCCAGGTCGCCGGGACGACGGGGCAGGGCCGGCGGATGGAGGCCGTCGTGATCGCGACGCGTGGGGTCGGCGGCGTCTGCGCCAACGCCCACCTCGCCGAAGTCGGCTGGCAGGGCTGGGCCTGCGCCGGTGAGGGCGCGGCAGTGACGGTCGGCACCACCGGTCAGTCGCGGCGGATGGAGGCCCTCGGGGTGCAGGTCGGCTCAGGCGGCGTGGCCGCGCAGGCGCACATCGCGAACTACGGCTGGCTGAACTCGGCGGCCGGCAACCCGGTGTACGTGGGGAGCACGGGCCAGTCGCTCCAGATGGAGGCCGTCCGCATCTGGGCCTGACGCCCCGGCCCGATGCCCCACCTGGCGAGGGCATCGGGCGGCGGGACGGCCCGTGACGAAGCGGCGGCGGACCATGGCCGCCGCTTCGTCCTTCGGATCAGGACCGCTTGAAGACCGCGACCGTACGGGCCGGGACCGTGAACTCCCCCGTCGCGGCGTCGTAGGCGGACCGCTTCACGGCCGCGTCCGCGCCGGCGGCCTGGACCGGGTGCAGGGCGTAGGCCCGGCCCGCGAGGTCCGGTACGCGCTGGCGCCCGGCGGCGGGCGTGGAGTTGAAGACCACCACCAGGTCCCCCAGCGTCATGGTGATCACGCCCGGGGTCTCGTCCTTGCCCGACAGCGGGAAGCCCAGGGCGGACTGGACCGCCTGCGCCGTGGTGAGGCCGAAGGCGGGTTCCGTCGTACGGATCCGCAGCAGGTCCCGGTAGGCCGCCGAGGCGCCCGTGATGTCGGCGCACGCGGGTGCGGGGCCGCTCAGCAGGGGCTTGGCGTACGGCCACTTCGCCCGGTTGTCGGCCGCCGGCGGCAGGCCCCGGCCGAAGCCGTTGCCGCTGCCGTCGCCGCAGTCCCAGTGGATGGCGTTGAACCAGTCCCCGCTGTCGAACGAGTTGCGGTCCAGGGACTTGGAGCGCAGCAGGTCGGTGCCCGCCTGGGACAGGGACGGGCCCTGCGAGAGCGTGCTCACGGCCATCGCCAGCACCTGGAGACGGGCCTTGTCGGCCTCCGGGGTGCCCTGCGGCAGCTTGTAGGTCAGGGCGTCGTGGAGGGACTCGTTGTCGTGGGCGTCCACGTAGGCGAGCGCGTCGCCGGGAGCGGCCGCGTACCCGGCCGGGGCGCCGTTGTAGTCCACCTCGGAGCCCTTGACCCGGCGGCCGGAGGTGTCCGTGAAGACGTACGAGGCGAGGTTCCCGGACAGTCCGACCTTGATCAGGTCCTGGTCGTGCAGCAGCCGGGCCCGCTGCTCCTCGGGAGTGCCGTTGGCGGGCGAGGAGTTCGGCGCCGTGAACAGCCCCGAGGCGAAGCCCTGGACGCGCGGGTCCTCGTCGAAGGGGCCGCCGCCGCGCACCGCGTCGCGGGCCCGGTCGGAGAAGGTGGCGATGCCGGTGCCGGCCATGTTCTTCTGCGTGGCCTGGACGAAGCGGGCGTCGTCGGCGACCTCGCCGAAGTTCCAGCCCTCGCCGTAGAGGACGATCTTCTTGCCGTCCACCCCGTCCTTGCGGAGGGTCAGGGCGTCCAGGGCCGCGCGGACGGCCAGGATGTTGTCCTTCGGGTGGTGTCCCATCAGGTCGAAGCGGAAGCCGTCGACCTTGTACTCCTTCGCCCAGGTCACGACGGAGTCCACGACGAGCCGGCCCATCATGGCGTTCTCGGGCGCGGTGTTGGAGCAGCAGGTGGAGGTGGCCACGCTGCCGTCGGCGAGCAGCCGCTGGTAGTAGCCGGGCACGATGCGGTCCAGGACCGACTTGTCCGCCTGGCCGGAGGCCACGGTGTGGTTGTAGACCACGTCCATGACGGTCCGCAGTCCGGCGCCGTTCAGCGACTGGACCATCCTGCGGAACTCGACGGTGCGGGCGGTGCCGTTCGGGTCGCTCGCGTACGAGCCCTCGGGCACGGTGTAGTGCAGCGGGTCGTAACCCCAGTTGTACGCGTCCTTCGCCGCGGCGGCGGTGACGCAGGCCTGCTGCTCCTCGGAGTCCGGCGCGTACGCCTTGAGGTCGCAGGCGGGTTCGGTGCGGTCCGAGGGCTTCTCCGGGACGGTGGCGATGTCGAAGGCCGGCAGGAGGTGGACGTAGGAGGTGCCGGAGGCGGCCAGCGAGCGCAGGTGCTTCATGCCCGCCGAGTCCGTGTCGGTGAAGGCCAGGTACTGGCCGGGGTGCCCGCTCGTGCGGTCCGCGACCGAGAAGTCGCGGATGTGCAGCTCCTGGATCTGCGCCGAGGCGAACGGGACGGCGGCGGGCTTGCGCAGGTCGCGCCAGCCGGGCGGGGCGAGCTTCGGGTCGGCGAGGTCCACGACCAGGCTGTGCGTGGAGTCCGTGGTCAGGGCCGTGGAGTATGGGTCGGTGACCAGGTTGCGCACGGTCTGCCCGGTGCTCGGGGCCCAGACGGTGACGGCGTAGCGGTAGGGCTTTGCGGTCCAGCCGCGCTCGCCGCGCACCGACCAGACGCCGGTGGTGTCGTCGCGGCGCATCGCGAGGGTGCGGCCGTCGAGTTCGAGGGAGACCTGCTGGGCCGTGGGGGCCCAGACGGAGAGGGTCGGGCGGCCGCCCTCGAAGACCGGGCCGAGCCGGGCGTTCGTCGCGTACAGGTCGTCGAGCACGCCGGCGAGCTGGACGCCGGTCGCGGCGAGCACGGCGCCGTTCGCGGCGCGGGCGCTCGCGACGAGCTGGCCGCGCAGGGCCTCGCGGACGCGCTCCCGGTCACGGGGATCGACGGTGTAGGCGGTGTACGAGGCCAGGTGCGGGAACTTTCGCCGCTGTGCCTCGGTGAGCGCGGACTTGGCCAGGCGCAGCCACCGGGCGCTCTCGCCGCCGGTGAGGGTGCCGTTCGCGGCCTTGACCGTGCCCTCGCGGGAGGCCAGGAGCTGGACGGAGGCGGCGGCCGCGGGGGCGTTCCAGGCGAGGGTGTCGCGGTCGATCCAGACGGCCTGGGCCTTGGTGAGGTCCAGGGCGGCGGAGGAGCCGGCGGGCTGCGGGAGGAGGTAGGCGGCCCGGCCGCCCAGCATCCAGACCTCGTGGCCGGTGGCCGTGAGGTCGAGGGACTGGTCGGAGGGGAGGTCCTTCTCGTCCCCCTTGTGGAGGATGTAGCTCAGGCTGGTGGCGCCGGCCGCGAGGGGGACCTCGTAGACCGCGCCGTAGGAGTCGGTGCGGGTGGGCGGCAGCGGCTTGGACCAGTCGGTGGGGTTCGCGGCGCCGGTCCAGACGTGCAGGCCCCAGCCGTCGTGGGCGCCGTCGGGGCGCTGGTAGTGCAGGACGGCCTTGCTCTGGTCGGCCGGCGGGGTGGCGGGGCGGTCGGTGCGGGCGGCTTCCTTGCCCTGCTCCAGCCAGATCTCGCCGGTGCGGGTGACGTCGATGGCGCGGTCGGCGGCGACGTCCTTGGCGCCGTCCTTGTCGATGACGAGGTAGCCGACGGAGGAGGCGCCGGGCTTGAGCTTGACGTGGGCGAAGGCGCCGTAGGCGTCGCGGCCGGTGAAGCCGTGTCCCTCCGGCCAGGAGGTGGACTCCCCGTCGGCGATGTCGCCCCAGGCGTACAGCCGCCAGTTCGTGTAGTCGCCGTCGGGGCGGTTGTAGTGGACGACGGCGTAGTCGCGCTGGGTGGCGGTGGGGACGGGGACGGGCGGGGCCTGGCCCGCGACGGACGCGGCGAGGGCGCTCGCGGTGCGGCCGGCGGCGTCGATGACGACGGCCTTGTAGCGCAGGGCGGTGCCGGCCGGGGCGGTGACGTGCTGGGTGACCTTGTACGGGGCGTGGTCGGCGGAGCCGAGCACCTGCCAGGGCTCGTTGCCGGCCTGGGCGGCGAAGACGACCCGGTTCAGGCCGCCGCCGGTGACGTCGGCGGAGAGTTCGACGGTGCCGGTGGCCGCCGCCGGGGCCCTCAGGGTGAGGGCGGGCCTGGTGGCGGGGGCGGCGAGCGGGGCAAGGCCCTGGAGGACCACCGAGCCGAGGGCGGGGACGACGACGGTGAGCTTGCCGGCGGCGGAGGCACGGATCAGGGCGGTGCCGCCGTACAGGGTGCGGTACTGGGCGCCGGCCGGGGCGTCGATCTCGACGGTCCGGGACTCGGCGGCGTTGTTGGCGGCGACCAGGTACTCGGTGCGGCCGCGGGTGTCGGTGCGGCTGTCGGTGCGGGCGAAGGCGTAGACGGAGCCATCGGAGAAACGTTCACTCTGGACGCCGTCGCGCAGGGCCGGGTGCTCCTTGGTCAGCTTGGAGAGCGCACTGATCTGCTGGTAGAGCGGGTGTCCCGGATCGTAAGCGTCGCTCGCGTGCGTGCGCGCCGTTCCGAGCTGGTCGTCGTCCAGGTAGTCGGCGACCCGGGAGGCGAACAGCGGCTGGCGGGCGTCCTTGTCGCCACCCGCGCCGGTGAACCCCTGCTCGTCACCGGAGTAGATCACCGGGTTGCCCCGGGAGAGGAACATCAGCTCGTTGGCGAGCCGGTACCGGTCCAGCAGCTCGGGCTCCCCCGCCCCCGGCCGGTCCTGCTTCAGGAAGGTCCCGAAGCGGCCCATGTCGTGGTTGCCGAGGAAGGTCACCTGTTCGTAGGCGTTGGCCTTGTCGGTGGTGTACCGGTAGTCCTCGCCCAGTACGGAGGCCAGCCGGCCGGCTCCCGCGCCCTGGGAGGCGTACGCGCGGATCGCGTCCTGGAGCGGGAAGTCGAGGGTGGCGTCGAGGCGCCCGCGCGTCACGTACGGGGAGGTGACGGCGGTGTCGGCGGAGTAGACCTCGCCGAACATGAAGAAGTTCTTCCGGCCGCGCTGGGCGGCGTACTTGTCGAGGGCCGTCGCCCACTGGGTCCAGAAGCCGGTGTTGACGTGCTTGACCGTGTCGATCCGGAAGCCGTCGATACGGAAGTCCTTGACCCACTTCTCGTAGATCTTCTCCATCCCGCTCACCACCTCGGGACGCTCGGTCCACAGGTCGTCGAGGCCGGCGAAGTCGCCCTGCTCGGAGGACTCCCCGGCGAAGGTGGAATCACCCCGGTTGTGGTACATCGTCGGGTCGTTGAGCCAGGCCGGGACCTTGAGGTCCTTCTTCGCGTCGGGGACGAAGGGGGTGCGCGGGAAGGAGCCGGCGTCGGTCCGGGGGAACTTCCCCTTGCCTTCCGCGTACGCGGCGTCGTCGAAGGGCACGCCGTCCTTGGTCAGATAGGGGAACGCCCCCTTCGACAGGTACGAGTGGGACGCCTCCCGGTAGTCCACCACATCGGCGGTGTGATTGGTGATGACGTCGAAGAAGACCTTCATCCCCTTCCCGTGCGCCTTGTCGATCAGCCGCTCCAGGTCGGCGTTGGTGCCGAAGTGCGGATCGACCTGCGTGAAGTCGGTGATCCAGTACCCGTGGTACCCGGCGGAGGCATCGGCCCCCTTCCCCTGCACCGGCTGGTTCTTGAAGATCGGCGCCATCCAGATGGCGGTGGTGCCGAGCCCCTTGATGTAGTCGAGCCGGTCGGTCAGCCCCTTGAGGTCACCGCCCTGGTAGAAGCCCTTGTCCGTGGGGTCCAGGCCCGTCTCCAGCCGGGTGCCGGTCAGCCCGCCCCGGTCGTTGCGCGGATCGCCGTTCGCGAACCGGTCGGGGAGGACGCAGTAGAACTGCTCCCGGGTCAGGTCGTGCCGGGCCGGCTCGGCGGCCAGCTTCGCGTCCGAGGGCGGTGCGGGCGGCCGGGCGGCCGCTGCCGCGGCGGGGAGGGAGGGCAGGAGCGTCACGGCCAGGGCGGCGGCGAGCACTCCTGCGGCAGGGCGTATCAAGGCGGGTCTCCTTGTGTACGTGTCGCACGGATGAGGGCCGCCCGGCGTGGCGGGGATGATGGTGCCGGGCGGCCCTGGTCGGTGGGGCGAGGGCTCAGCCGCGCCAGGTGTCGGTCAGCGTGACCCTGCCGCTCGCGGGCACGGTGGCGGTGCGGTTGGCGCCGCTCTCCCAGGTGACGTTTCCGGCGGCGTCCTTGCGGAGGTACTTGTACGAGAACGCGGCGCCGGCCGGGAGCGTCACGTCGAGCCTCCAGACGGGATAGGCCGCCGGGTCGAGCTTCAGGGCGCTCCCGGTGTTCCAGCCGCCGAGCTCGGCGCGGTCACCGGTGACGTAGATGTTCTGCCCGGGAACGGTGGTGGCGCTGACTCCGAAGGCGGCCCCCGCGGACCCCGCCGGGGTGGATGCGCAGGTACGGGCCCCGGTGTGCAGGGCGAGGGCGGTCCCGGCGCCGAGGGTGGCGGTGAACTGCCCGCCAGAGCCGACCGTGACGGTCCGCCCGCTCTGCACGTCGCAGTAGTCGCCGCCCGGCAGCGAGCTCTGGAAGGTCCGGGTCAGCGCGGAACCCTCGTGGTTGATCGCCACGTACGCCTTGGTGCCGCGCCCGAAGGCGATCTGGTCGCCCCCGTTGTCCCACCAGTCGGTGACGGACTGGCCGCGGGCCGCGTTGCGGAAGCCGACCATGGAGGAGATCTCCCGCCAGGCGTGCTGGCACTTCCAGCCGTCGGCGTAACAGGCGTTCACCGTGCCCCCGTTCGGCGGTCCGGCGTCCTTGTCGGTCCACTCGTAGCCGGAGTGCACGTCGGGCGCCCCGTACGGCCAGGCCAGCGCGAACACACTGGCCAGCGTGTAGGCGGAACCGTCCTTGTAGCTGAGGGTGTCGCCCCCGCGCTCGGTGTCGTGGTTGTCGACGAAGACCCCGGCCTGCCCGCTCGGCAGGTAGCCCCAGGCCTCGCCGAAGTTCTTCAGGTGGGCGAGGTCCTCGCTCTGGAAGACCCGCTTGAGGTCCCGGGCGTACCGGAACTCCTGCACGTCCCCGTTCCCCAGGTACTCGCCGGGCGAGACGGCCTCACCGGCCCCGTATATCGCCTCCTGCTTCCAGTACGCGCCCGGGCTGGTCAGCCGGGACTTGATGTTGGCGAGGTCGGCGGCGGGGATGTGCTTGGCGGCGTCGATCCGGAAGCCGTCCACGCCGAGCGAGAGCAGGTCGTTGAGATACCCGGCGATGCGCCCGCGCACGTAGTCCTCGCCGGTGTCCAGGTCGGCGAGCTGCACGAGCTCGCAGTTCTGGATGTTGGCGCGGTCCTGGTAGTTGGAGATCGTGGCCCGGCAGTCGTCCATGTCGGCGCCCGAATAGAGCCCCGGGTAGCCGTACTTCGTGTACGAAGACCCCCCGGTCCCGGTGAGGGTGGCTCCCGCGTCCGCCGGGCCGGCCATGTGGTTGACGACGGAGTCGACGACGACCTTGACCCCGGCGGCGTGACAGGTGTCGACCATCGCCTTGAAGGCGGCCCGGTCCCCGAGCCGCCCGGCGATCTTGTAACTGACGGGCTGGTACGAGGTCCACCACTGCCCGCCCTGTACGTGCTCCTGCGGCGGCGAAACCTGCACGTACCCGTACCCGGCGGGCCCGAGGGAGCCGGTGCAGGCCTTGGCGACGGAGTCGAAGCGCCACTCGAACAGGACGGCGGTGACGTCCTTCTCCCCGGGCGGCGCGGCAACGGCCTGCGGCCCGACGGCGGTCAGGGTGGCGGCGGCGAGCGCGGTGGCGGCGAACAGGGTCGCAGCTCTGACAGCTCTGGCAGGCATGCGGGGGCCTCCTGGCGGAAGAGGTGGGGATTGGAGCGACCGTAGGGGCCAGGTAGGAGCACTGCAAGACTTTGCGCAAGAGATTGCAGAATTGTTTCCGAGGCATGTCCCCGCCCCTCGCCTCCGCCCGGGGCAGGCGGGCGGGGCGGGGCGACCGGGGCGGCGCCGGGGGCTACGGCGCCTGCGCCGTGGAGCCGCGGACCACCAGTTCCGGCTGGAAGACGTACTCCGTGCGCTGGACCGGGGTGCCCGCGACCGACTCCAGGAGGGCGCCGACCGCGGCCGTCGCCATCGCGCGGACCGGCTGGCGGACGGTGGTCAGCGGGGGATCCGTGAAGGCGATCAGCGGGGAGTCGTCGAAGCCGACCACCGAGACGTCCTCGGGCACCCGCAGCCCCCGCCCTCGGGCCGCGCGGATGACGCCGAGGGCCATCGGGTCGCTGCCGCAGACGATGCCCGTGCAGCCGCGGTCGAGCAGGGCGCCGCCCGCCGCGTGGCCGCCCTCCACCGTGAACAGGGTGCGCTGGATGAGCCCCTCGGCCTCCGCCCCGGGGACGGCCGCCACGAAGCCCTGTTCCTTGCGGGCCGACGGGACGTACCGCGTCGGCCCGATGGCGAGGCCGATCCGCCGGTGCCCCAGGTCCGCCAGGTGACGTACCGCCATGTCCGCGGCCGCCCGGTCGTCCGGGGAGATGAACGGGGCGTTGACCTGCTCGTTGAAGCCGTTGATCAGGACGAAGGGGATGCCCCGGGAGGAGAGCCGCTGGTAGCGGGAGGGGTCCGCCGCCGAGTCCGCGTGCAGCCCGGACAGGAACATGATCCCGGTGACCCCCCGCTCCACCAGCTGCTCCACGAGCTCGTCCTCGGTGGCCCCGCCCGGGGTCTGCGTGCACAGCACCGGCGTGTAGCCGTGGCCCGCCAGTGCCTGCTCTATGACCTGCGCGAACGCCGGGAAGATGGGGTTGGTCAGCTCCGGGATCAGCAGGCCCACCAGGCCGTTGCTGCGGCGGCGCAGCCGCACCGGCCGCTCGTAGCCGAGCAGGTCGAGCGCGGCCAGCACCTTGTGCCGGGTGCCGGCCGCGACGCCCGTTTTGCCGTTGAGCACCCGGCTGACGGTCGCCTCGCTGACCTGGGCCTGCGCGGCGATGTCCGTCAGCCGTAGCGGGGAGGTCACACCTGCCACCACACCGCCGTGTCGGCCCCGAGGACCGCGGGATCGGCCGGGGCGGCGCTGGCGAGGAGGACCGTCCCGGGCGGGGTGAGGCGTACGGCCTCGCCCGTGGTGTTGACGGTGCAGACGAAGTCGCCGCGGCGGAACGCCAGCACGCCGGCCGGCGCCGCCAGCCACTCCACCGCGTCGCCCGCGCCCAGGTCCGCCCGCTCCCGGCGGATCCGCAGCGCCGCCCGGTACAGCTCCAGCGTGGAGGCCGGGTCGCCCGTCTGGGCCTCGACGCTCAGCCCGGCCCACTGCGCGGGCTGGGGCAGCCAGCTGCCGCCGTCGCCGAAGCCGTACGGGGCCTCGGTGCCGGACCAGGGCAGCGGCACCCGGCAGCCGTCGCGGAGCCCGTCCTGGCCGTTCTCCTTGAAGAAGGAGGGGTCCTGGCGCACCTCGTCGGGGAGGTCGGTGACCTCGGGCAGGCCGAGTTCCTCGCCCTGGTAGACGTACGCCGAACCGGGCAGGGCCAGCATCAGCAGCGCGGCCGCCCGCGCCCGGGCCAGCCCTTGCTCGCCGCCCCCGTAGCGCGTGACGTGACGTACGACGTCGTGGTTGGACAGCACCCACGTCGACGGGGCGCCCACCGGACGCATCGCGTCGAGGGAGTCGTCGATCGACGCGCGCAGCGCCTCGGCGTCCCAGCCGGTGCCCAGGTAGTGGAAGTTGAAGGCCTGGTGCAGCTCGTCGGGCCGCACGTACAGGGCGGTGCGGTCGGCGCTCGGCGTCCAGGCCTCGGCGACGCCGATGCGGTCGCCGGCGTACTCGTCGAGGACGGTGCGCCAGGAGCGGTAGATCTCGTGGACGCCGTCCTGGTCGAAGAAGGGCAGCACCTGGTTGCCGAGCAGCTTGAGCTGCTCGTCGCGGCCGAGGTCGGGCAGGCCGGGGGCCTTGACGAGGCCGTGGGCGACGTCGATGCGGAAGCCGTCGGTGCCGAGGTCGAGCCAGAACCGCAGGATGGAACGGAACTCGTCCTGGACGGCGGGGTGTTCCCAGTTGAAGTCGGGCTGCTCGGGGGCGAAGAGGTGCAGGTACCACTCGCCGTCCGCGACACGGGTCCAGGCGGGGCCGCCGAAGATGGACTCCCAGTCGTTGGGCGGCTCGGTGCCGTCGGCGCCCCGGCCCGGGCGGAAGTGGAAGCGCTCGCGCAGCGGGGTGCCGGGGCCCTCGGCCAGCGCCTGCTTGAACCATTCGTGCTGGTCGGAGCAGTGGTTGGGGACGAGGTCCACGATGATCCGCAGGCCCAGGGCGTGGGCTTCGCGGATCACGGCGTCGGCGTCGTGCAGGGTGCCGAACATCGGGTCGATGGCCCGGTAGTCGGCGACGTCGTAGCCCGCGTCGGCCTGCGGGGAGGCGTAGAACGGGCTGAGCCAGACGGCGTCGACGCCCAGTTCCTTGAGGTAGGGGAGCCGGCGCCGGACGCCTTCGAGGTCCCCCATCCCGTCCCCGTTGCTGTCGGCGAAGCTGCGCGGATAGACCTGGTAGATCACCGCTTCTCTCCACCAGCCGGGCGTGGTGCCGGTCGTGGTGGGAAGAGCGTCGGCGAGGTGCTGGGTCATGTCGTCCTTGAAGAGATCGGGCCGGGGGTGAGAGGGGGCAGGCAGGGAGGTCAGCCCTGGTCGCGAGCGGCCGGTCGGCGCTCGCCCGAAGGGGGTCAGCCCTTGGTCGCGCCTGCCGTCATCCCGGCGACGAGG
Source organism: Streptomyces sp. ADI95-16 (assembly GCF_003721495.1). Lineage (NCBI taxonomy): Bacteria > Bacillati > Actinomycetota > Actinomycetes > Kitasatosporales > Streptomycetaceae > Streptomyces > Streptomyces sp. ADI95-16. The sequence continues at coordinate 2,768,797 of NZ_CP033581.1, forward strand.
TGACGCTGGGCGAAGAGGAAGAAGAGCGCCGCGGGGATCGCGATGAGGACCGAGGCGGCCGTCATCGGACCCCAGTTGGCGGTGTACTGGGTCACGAAGGTCTGCAGGCCCCCGGCCAGGGTGAGGTTCTCGTCGCCGACCATGAAGGCGGAGGCGTACGCGACCTCGCCCCAGGCGGTGATGAACGAGTAGAAGCCGGTGACCGCGAGACCGGGCTTGGCCAGCGGGAGGATGAGGCGCCAGAAGGTGCCGAAGGGGTTGAGCCCGTCGACCCGGCCGGATTCGTCGATCTCGATCGGGATGGTGTCGAAGAACCCCTTCATCATCCAGGCGCAGAACGGCACCGCGATGGTGAGGTAGGTGATGATCAGGCCGAGCGGCTGGTTGAGCAGCCCCATCTGTCCCATGAGGTTGTAGAGCGGGACGATGAGGATGGCCATGGGGAACATCTGCGTGATGAGCAGGGTCCACATCAGCGGCTTCATGCCGGGGAACTTGAACCGGCTGACGGCGTACCCGGTGGTGGCCGCGATGAACACGCCGAGGACGGTGGTGATGCCGGCGACCAGGACGGAGTTGCCGAACCAGGTGAAGAAGGAGGTCTCCTCCACCAGGTACCGGTAGTTGTCGAAGGTGGGTTCCTTGACGAAGTCCGTGGTGATGGCGTGCTTCGCGGGCTTGAGCGAGGTCAGTACGACCCACAGCACCGGGAAGACGGCGATCACGGAGGCCGCGAGCAGGGTGGTGTGCAGGCCGACGGAGGCCAGCGGGGAGCGCTTGCCGCGCGCGGGGGCCGACGTACGAGTGGTCACGGTCACCACACCTCTCCCTGCTTGCGCAGCGAGCGCCGGTAGACCAGCGCGAAGATCATGAGCAGGGCGAGGATCAGCACGCCCCAGGTGGCGGAGCCGGCGAAGTCGCGCGGGCTCGAAATGAAGGCCTCCTTGAAGGCCTGGGTCACCAGGATCTCGGTGGCGTCGCCCGGACCGCCCCGGGTGAGCAGGAAGATCACCGGGAACATGTTGAAGGTCCAGATGGTGGAGAGCAGGATCACCGTCATGCTCACCGAGCGCAGCCCCGGCACGGTGATGTGCCGGAAGCGCTGCCAGGCGGAGGCCCCGTCCATCTCGGCGGCTTCGTAGAGCTCGCCGGGGATCGACTGGAGGCCGCCGAGCAGGGCGACCATCATGAAGGGGACGCCGAGCCAGACGTTGACGCTGATGACGGCGACCTTGGCCCAGGTCGGGTCGTCGAGCCACGGGATCGCGGAGATCCCGCCGCCGTCGAGGAGCTTGTTGAGGATGCCGTTGTCGCGGTTGAAGAGGAACCGCCAGGCGAAGACGGAGACGAAGCCGGGGACGGCCCAGGGCAGGATGAGGGCCATCCGGTAGGCGGCGCGGCCGCGGAACTCGCGGTTCAGCATGTTGGCCAGGACCAGGCCGAGCGTGAAGGTGATCGACACGCACAGCACGGTCCAGGTGACGGTCCACACCAGCCGCTGCAGGAACACGGGGTCGGTGAGGACGTCGGCGTAGTTGTCGAGGCCGACGAACTCGTACGTCGCCTCGATGTGGTTGGCGCCGATCGTCCGGCCGACGTTGCGCTCGTTGGCGTCGGTCAGCGACAGGTAGACGCCGCGGACGAGCGGCCAGCCGATGATCACGCCGAGGACGAGCACCACGGGGGTGACCATGGCCCAGGCGTACCAGTGGGTGGCGAGGGCGCGCCCCAGTCCACCGCCGCTGCGGCCGGTGGCCCTGCTGTCAGTCCAGCGGCTCCGGCCGCGGGCGTCGTCGGTGTCCTCGACGTCGCCCGCGGCCTTCGCCACCGACTGGCTGGTGTGAGCAGCCATCTTCTCGTTACTTCCAGCCCTTGAGGATCTTGCGGAACTCGGTGCCGGCCGCCTTGGCCGCGTCCTCCGGGGTGGAGGCACCGGTGACCGCCTTGGTCCACTCGACCTTCAGCGGCTCGAAGAGGGCGCCGTTCTCCGGGATCCAGGCGCGCTCGACGGCCTTGTCCACGGCCGGCTTGAAGAACTTGACCATCTCGCTGGACTTGACGTCCGGCTGCTCGTAGGCGGCGGTCCGGGTCGGGAGCAGGCTGAGCTCCTTGGTGGACTGCACCTGCACGTCCTGCGAGGTCATGTACTCGACGAAGGCGTGCGCGGCGGAGCGGTTCTTGGAACCGGCGTAGACGGCGAGGTCGTGGCCGCCCTGCGGGGAACCGGCCTTGGCGGAGCCGGCCGGGACGGCGGCGACGCCGAGGTTGGCCTTGTCCTTGAACTGGTCACCGGCGTAGGTGTCGGCGACGGCCCAGGGGCCGTTGATCATCATGGCGACCTCGCCGGACTTGAAGGCCGTCTGCATGTTGTTCCAGCCGTCGGTGGCGTTGGTGATCGCCGCGCCGGAGCTGACCAGGTCGCGGGCGGCCTTGAAGGCCTTGACGCCGGCCGCGTTGTCGACGGTGACCGTCTTGGTCTTCGCGTCGACCAGGTCGCCGCCCTCGCCGTAGATGAACGGCAGGGACCAGTAGGAGTCGTCGCCGCGCAGGTAGTAGCCGGGCTTGCCGGTCTTGGCCTTGACGGCCGCCGAGGCGGTCTTCAGCTCCTCCAGGGTGGTGGGGGGCTGGACGCCGGCGTCGGCAAGCATCTTCTTGTTGTAGAAGAGGCCGAGGGTGTCGATGACCTGCGGGACGGCGTAGGTCTTGCCCTCGAACTTGCCGCTGGCCGCGGCCTGCGGGAGGAACTCGGCGTCGACCTTCTTGGCCGCGTCCGCCGGGACCTCGTCGAGGTAGCCGAGCGAGGCGAAGTCGGCGACCCAGCCGACGTCGGCGCGGATCACGTCGGGAGCGTCGGAGCCGCTGCTGAAGGCGTTCTTGGCCTTGTTCTGCGCGTCGCCGTACGGGATGTTGACGTACTTGACCGTGACCTTCGGGTGCTTCGCCGTGAAGGCCTCGGCGATCTTCTGGAAGGTCGCCTTCTCGGCGTCGCCGGAGGTGTCCCACCACGTGACCGTGCCGGAGAGCTCTCCGCCGGCCTTCGTGTCGCCACCGTCGCCCTTGGTGTCACCGCCGCAAGCCGTAGCCGCGAGCGCCAGGGTCGCGACCAGCGCGGTGGCCGCTATGCCACGCCGCATATGAACTCCTTCGATGATCCCGGCCGCTCCCTCGCGGTCCCGAGTTGCCAGGAACGTAACAAGCCTGAAAGCCGACCGAAAGACCTTGCGGCAATTTTCTGCAAGGGTCGCCGATCGTTACATCCACGTGTCCGTACGGTTGCCGCAGCTTGCTGTTAGTTCGAATGACCTTCGACCCGTCAGGCCCGCAACCAGGGGGCACGCGCGCGCGTTGACCCCGATATGACCCATGACCTGACCGCTTCCCGGCTTGCAAGCGCTTCCAGCAACGCCGCCGCGAACAGCGGCTGGTGGCGTGATGCCGTCATCTACCAGGTGTACGTGCGCTCCTTCGCGGACAGCGACGGAGACGGCGTCGGCGACCTGCGCGGGGTGCGCACGCGCCTGCCGCACCTGGCCCGGCTCGGGGTCGACGCCGTGTGGCTGACCCCCTTCTACGTCTCCCCGCAGGCCGACGGCGGCTACGACGTCGCCGACTACCGGGCCGTCGATCCCCTCTTCGGGGACCTCGCCGACGCCGACGACCTCGTCCGGGCCGCGCACGCGCTGGGGCTGCGGGTCATCGTGGACGTGGTGCCGAACCACACCTCCGAGGAGCACGTCTGGTTCCGCGCCGCCCTCGCCGGGGAGCCCGGGGCCCGCGAGCGGTACTGGTTCCGCCCCGGCCGCGGCGCCGACGGGGCCGAGCCGCCCAACGACTGGGAGTCGGTCTTCGGCGGTCCCGCCTGGACCCGGGTGCCCGACGGCGACTGGTACCTGCACCTGTTCGCCCCCGAGCAGCCCGACCTGAACTGGGACCACCCCGAGGTCGCCGGGGAATTCGCCTCCGTGCTGCGCTTCTGGCTCGACCTCGGCGTGGACGGCTTCCGCGTGGACGTGGCCCACGGCATGGTCAAGGCCCCGGGCCTGCCGGACATCGGCCGCGGCGCCCAGGCCACCCTGATCGGCACCGAGCCGCTCCCCTTCTTCGACCAGGACGGGGTCCACGAGATCCACCGCTCCTGGCGGCTGCTCCTCGACTCCTACGGGGACGGGCGGATCGGGGTCGCCGAGGCCTGGGCCCCCACCTCGGAGCGGCTCGCCCTGTACGTGCGGCCCGACGAGCTGCACCAGGCCTTCAACTTCCGGTTCCTGAACTGCCCCTGGGACCCGGCCGCGATGCGCACCGTCATCGACGAGTCCCTCGCCGCCACCGCCTCGGTCGGCGCCCCGACGACCTGGGTGCTCTCCAACCACGACGTCGTACGTCACGTCACGCGCTACGGGGGCGGCGAGCAAGGGCTGGCCCGGGCGCGGGCGGCCGCGCTGCTGATGCTGGCCCTGCCCGGTTCGGCGTACGTCTACCAGGGCGAGGAACTCGGCCTGCCCGAGGTCACCGACCTCCCCGACGGGGCCCGCCAGGACCCCGCGTTCCACCGCACCGCAGGGCAGGACGGGCTGCGCGACGGCTGCCGGGTGCCGCTGCCCTGGTCCGCCGCCGGGGCCCCGTACGGCTTCGGCGAGGGCGGCAGCTGGCTCCCGCAGCCCGCCGGCTGGGGCGATCTCAGCGTCGAGGCCCAGACCGGCGACCCGCACTCCACGCTGGAGCTGTACCGGGCGGCGCTGGAGCTGCGCCGGGCCCTGCCCGGCCTCGGCTCCCCGGACGCGGGCCCGCTGGGCTGGCTGTCCGCGCCCGAGGGGGTGCTCCTCTTCTCCCGCCCCGGCTTCGCCTGCACCCTCAACACCCTGGGCACCCCGGTCGAAATGTCCTCCCCCGGCCGGCCGGTCCTGTCCAGCGCCCCCGTCGAGACCGACGGCCGCACCGTCCTGCTTCCCCCCGATTCGTGCACGTGGTGGGCTTTCTGAGGCGGCTACCGGTACAGTCCAATCCCGTGACCGCACGGCTCGCCGACATCGCAGCCCAGGCGGGGGTCAGCGAAGCCACAGTCAGCCGCGTGCTCAACGGCAAGCCCGGTGTGGCCGCAGGCACCCGCGAATCCGTGCTGGCCGCCCTCGACGTCCTCGGCTACGAGCGCCCCGTCAAGCTGCGCCAGCGCAGCGCGGGGCTCGTCGGCCTGATAACCCCCGAGCTGGACAACCCCATCTTCCCGGCGCTCGCCCAGGTCATCGGCCAGGCGCTGACCCGGCAGGGGTACACGCCGGTGCTCGCCACCCAGACCCCCGGCGGGTCCACGGAGGACGAGCTGACCGAGATGCTGGTCGACCGCGGGGTCTCCGGGATCATCTTCGTGTCCGGGCTGCACGCCGACACCACGGCCGACATGGGCCGATATGACCAACTTCGCGGGCAGGGCGTTCCGTACGTCCTCATCAACGGGTTCTCCGACAAGGTGCAGGCCCCCTTCGTCTCCCCCGACGACCGGGCCGCGATGCAGCTCGCGGTGACCCACCTGACCGCGCTCGGGCACACCCGGATCGGGCTCGCGGTCGGCCCCAAGCGCTTCGTGCCGGTGCTCCGCAAGATCGAGGGCTTCCGGCTCGGGATGAAGGAGCGGCTCGGGCTCGACGAGGCCGAGACCGAGGAACTCGTCCAGCACTCCCTCTACTCGTTGGAGGGCGGGCAGGCCGCCGCGACCGCGCTCATCGCGCGGGGCTGCACGGCCATCGTCTGCGCGAGCGACATGATGGCGCTCGGCGCGATCCGGGCGGCCCGGCAGCAGGGGCTGCGGGTGCCGCAGGACGTGTCGGTCGTCGGCTTCGACGACTCCCCCCTCATAGCGTTCACCGATCCGCCGCTGACCACGATCCGGCAGCCCGTGCTGGCGATGGGGCAGGCGGCGGTGCGGACCCTGCTGGAGGAGATCGGCGGTACGCCGGCCCCGCACTGCGAGTTCGTCTTCCTGCCCGAGCTGGTCGTCCGCGGCTCCACCGCGTCCGGGCCCGCCCAGCGGCGTATGCCGTAGGGTTCGCGCGTCCTCCCCAAGGCGGACCGGCTGCGCCGAAGACAGTCCCGGGGGATGATCGGAGGCGGGAACGGATCTGGCAGACTCTTGGCCCATGGGTGAAGCGAGCGTGAAGACACTGGAAACCAGGACGGACGTCTCGTCACCCCCGGTGACCGAGGTGGAGGCCCGACCTGGCGGCCAGCGCACCCTCGTCTCCCGGTTGCGCGCCCCGCGCCGGCCTCGGATCTGGTTCGAGGTCCTGCTCATCGCGGTCAGCTACTGGACGTACTCGCTCATCCGCAACGCGGTCCCCGAGCAGAAGGCGGTCGCCCTCGCGAACGCCGACTGGCTGTGGGGCGTCGAGCGCTCCCTGGGCATCGCCGTGGAGCAGTCGGTCAACCACGCCATCGACTCGGTGACCTGGCTGATCGTCGGCATGAACTACTACTACGCCACCCTCCACTTCGTGGTGACGATCGGCGTGCTCGTCTGGATCTACCGTTTCCATCCCGGCCGTTACGCGGCCACCCGCCTCGTCCTCTTCGCCACCACGGGCGTCGCCCTGGTCGGGTACTACCTGTACCCGCTCGCGCCGCCCCGGCTGATGAACGGGCAGCAGTTCATCGACACCGTGCTGAAGCACCACACCTGGGGTTCGATGGCCTCGGGCAACCTCAAGCAGATGTCGAACCAGTACGCCGCGATGCCGTCCATGCACATAGGGTGGTCGCTCTGGTGCGGGCTGACGATCTTCGCCGTCGCCTCCGCGCCGTGGGCCCGGATCCTGGGCCTGCTGTACCCGACGGCGACACTGGTCGTCATCGTGGCCACCGCCAACCACTTCTGGCTGGACGCCGTGGGCGGCATGCTCTGCCTGGCCTTCGGGTTCACGGTCTCGCGGGCCTGGTTCGGCTCGCTGCCGCACCGCCTGCCCCGCCACCCCGAGCCCGCGGGCCCGCACCCGGCGACGGAGCTGCTGAACCGCTTCCGGCGCTAGTCGGCTGCACGGCGGCGGGCGGCGGCCTCAGCCGGGCCGGATCGCGCGGACTCGGCGCCGACCGCGGTCAGCCGCAGGTCCCGGCCGGCGGGCCAGTCCCGTACGCCGCCCAGCAGGACGGCGATCGCCTCGTGCACGGCGGGTTCGGCGACCGTACGGGAGGCCGGCGCGGCGCGGCCGAGTCGGCGGAGGTGCCGATGAGGGTGTCGGCGCGGGAGAGGTCGATGCCGGCCTCGGCGAGTCCGGCCGGCAGGCCGATCGCCCAGGCGCCGCCGAGAACTCCCCCGCCGCCCAGGACCCGTGCCGCGTCCGTCACCGTCCCCCGAACCCTCCCGCGCCGACAGTGAAGCGGGGAGTACTCCCCGCTTCACGGGACGACGATAGCATCAGTACCGGGGAATGGTCCCCGGTAATTCGGAGGAGCGGGGATCCAGGCATGGCGGTCGAGAAGACACCCGGTGAGCGGCCCGTCCCGGTGCGGCGCGACGCGCGGCGCAACCGCGACCTGCTCATCGCCGCGGCCCGCGAGGCCTTCGCCGCCCAGGGCCTGGACGCCCCGCTCGACGACATCGCCCGCCGGGCCGGCGTCGGCAACGCCACCCTGTACCGGCACTTCCCCGGCCGCGCGGCGCTGGTGGACGCGGTGTTCGAGGGCGCACTGTCCGACACCGTGAGCGCCGGGGAGGAGGCGCGGGCCGCCGAGGACGCCTGGACGGGCCTGACCGGCTACCTCGCCACCGTGTTCGCGGGGCTGGCAGCCGACCGCGGCACCAACGACCTGATGACCACCGGCCTCGAAGGGGTCCGCGCGCTGGACGCCGTCCACGCGCACAACCACGAGACCGTCGAGCTGCTGCTCGCCCGGGCGCAGCGGCAGGGCACGGTGCGGGCCGACGTCATCACCGAGGACCTGCTGCTCGCCCTGGCCGTGCTCGGCCGGGCGGTGCCCGCCCTGACGGCCACCGCACCGGACGGCTGGCGCCGCAGCCTGGCACTGCTGCTCGACGGGCTGCGCGCCGCCGGGCCGGCCGCCGCGCTGCCCGGCCCGGCCCCCTCGCCCGGCTCGCTCGCCGAGGTCCTGCGCGCGCTGGGCCCGCACCGCCGCTAGACGGGGCCGGCGGCGCCGGGCGGGGCTTGGCGGCCCGCCGCTACGCCCCGTAGAAGAGGTCGTCCACGACCGCCCGCGCCCGCCGGGTGATGCGGCGGTAGTCGTCCAGCAGTTCGCCGACCGTGCCCTCGGCGTACCCCAGGTAGCGTCCGACGGCGGCCAGTTCGCGCGCCTCGGACGGGAAGGTGTCCCCGGCGCGGCCGCGCACCAGCATCACCGCGTTGCGGACGCGGGTGGCGAGCACCCACGCCTCGTCCAGGATCTGCGCCTCCTCGGCCGGGATCAGCCCGGCCCGGTGCGCGGCGGCCAGCGCCTCGCGGGTCCGGGTGGTGCGCAGGCCGGGCTCGGCCCAGGCGTGCCGCATCTGCATCAGCTGGACGGTCCACTCGACGTCGCTGAGTCCGCCCCGGCCGAGTTTGGTGTGCAGGGTCGGGTCGGCGCCGCGCGGCATCCGCTCCGACTCCATCCGGGCCTTGAGCCGGCGGATCTCCCGTACGGCGTCCTCGCCGAGCCCCTCCACCGGGTAGCGCAGCGGGTCGATGAGCTCGATGAAGCGGCGGCCCAGTTCCTCGTCCCCGGCGACCGGTTCGGCGCGCAGCAGGGCCTGGCTCTCCCAGGTCAGGGCCCAGCGCCGGTAGTACGCGGCGTACGAGGCGAGGGTCCGCACCAGGGGGCCGGAGCGGCCCTCGGGGCGCAGGTCGGCGTCGATGAGCAGCGGCGGGTCGGTGCTGGGGAGCTGGAGCAGCCGGCGCATCTCGGCGATGACGGCCTGCGCGGCCTTCGCGGCCTCCTGCTCGTCGACGCCCTCGCGGGGTTCGTGGACGAACAGCACGTCGGCGTCGGAGCCGTAGCCGAGTTCGTGCCCGCCGAAGCGGCCGACGCCGATGATCGCGAAGCGGGTGGGCAGGGTCTCGCCCCAGTGGCTGCGGACGGCGGCGCGCAGGGCTCCGGCGATGGTGGCGGCGGTGAGGTCGGAGACGGCGCTGCCGACCCGGTTGACCAGGGCTCCGGGGTCCTCGACGGCGGGGCTGTCCTCCGTACCGTACGAGCCGATGATGTCGGCGGCGGCGGTACGGAACAGCTCGCGGCGGCGCACCCCGCGGGCGACGGCGACGGCGGTCTCGGGGTCCTCGGCGCGCCCGACGGCGGCCAGCACCTCCTGTCCGAGGGCCTCGTGGGTACGGGGCAGCAGCCCTTCGGGGTCTCCGAGCAGGGCGACGGCCTCGGGGGCGCGCATCAGCAGGTCGGGGGCGAGGCGGCCGGCGGACAGCACGCGGGCCAGGTTCTCGGCGGCGGCGCCCTCGTCGCGCAGGAAGCGCAGGTACCAGGGCGTCTTGCCGAGGGCGTCGGAGACCTTGCGGAAGTTGAGCAGGCCGGCGTCCGGGTCGGCGGAGTCGGCGAACCAGCCGAGCAGCACCGGCAGCAGGGTGCGCTGGATGGCGGCCTTGCGGCTGACGCCGGAGGTGAGGGCCTCCAGGTGGCGCAGGGCGGCGACCGGGTCGGCGTACCCGAGGGCTTCGAGGCGCTGGCCGGCGGCGCGCGGGGAGAGCCGGGTCTCGCCGGGGGTGAGCTGGGCGACCGCGTCGAGGAGCGGCCGGTAGAAGAGCTTCTCGTGCAGGCGCCGCACCACGGAGGCGTGCCGGCGCCAGGCCTTGTTGAGCTCGGAGACGGGTTCGGTGCGCAGTCCCAGGGAGCGGCCGAGGCGGCGCAGATCGGCCTCGTCCTCGGGGACGAGGTGGGTGCGGCGCAGCCGGTACAGCTGGATGCGGTGCTCCATGGCGCGCAGGAACCGGTACGCGTCGTGCAGCTGGGCGGCGTCGGCGCGGCCGACGTAGCCGCCGGCGGCGAGGGCGTGCAGGGCGTCGAGGGTGCTGCCGGAGTGCAGGGTGGCGTCGCTGCGGCCGTGCACGAGCTGGAGCAGCTGGACGGCGAACTCGACGTCGCGCAGGCCGCCGGGGCCGAGTTTGAGTTCGCGGTCGACCTGGGCGGCGGGGATGTTGTCGACGACGCGGCGGCGCATCTTCTGGACGTCGGGGACGAAGTTCTCGCGTTCGGCGGCCTGCCAGACGAGCGGGCTTATGGCCGCGATGTACTCGGCGCCGAGCCCCGGGTCGCCGGCGACGGCGCGGGCCTTGAGGAGGGCCTGGAACTCCCAGGTCTTGGCCCAGCGCTGGTAGTAGGCGAGGTGGGAGGCGAGGGTGCGGACCAGGGGGCCGTTGCGGCCCTCGGGGCGGAGGTTGGCGTCGACGGGCCAGATGGTGCCCTCGACGGTGGTCTCGGAGCAGATCCGCATGAGGTGGGAGGCGAGGCGGGTGGCGGCCTGGACGGCCTTGCCCTCGTCGGCGCCGTTGGCCGCGTCGCCGACGAAGATCACGTCGACGTCGGAGACGTAGTTCAGCTCGTTGCCGCCGCACTTGCCCATGGCGATGACGGCGAGCCGGCAGGCGGCGGCGTCCTCGGGGGCGGCGGCGGAGGCGATCCGCAGGGCCGCGCGGAGGGTGGCGGTGGCGAGGTCGGCGAGTTCGGCGGCGGTCTGGGCGACGTCGATGGTGCCGCAGACGTCGCGGGCGGCGATGGAGAGCAGGCAGCGGCGGTAGGCGACGCGCAGCGCGACGGGGTCGTGGGCGTCGGCGAGCCCGCGCTCGAACTCGGGAAGTCCGGGGTGCAGGTCGGCGGCCTCGTAGGTGACGAGGCTGAGCCAGTCGCGGGGGTGGCGGGCGAGGTGGTCGCCGAGGGCCTCGGAGGCGCCGAGCACTCCGAGCAGCCGGTCGCGCAGCGGCTTGGCGCTGATGAGGGTGTCGAGGAGCCCGGGCAGCTCGCCCTCCGGCTGCGCCTCCGCGAGCCGGACGAGCCCGAGGAGGGCGAGGTCGGGGTCGGCGGTCGCGCCGAGGGCGTCGAGGAGCACCGGATCGGTGCGTACGGCGGCCAGCGCGTCGGAGTCGAGCAGCCGGGCGGCGGCCGACGGGTCGGTGAAGCCGCTTCGGAGCAGCCGGATGAAGGTGCTGCTCCTGCGTCCCGGGACTGTCATCCCGTCGCCTCCCGCGTCCGTCGGTGCCAGTGGCGCGGCCTGCCCTGACATGCCCTGGGGCGAGCCTAGGCCATGTGTTTCGCCGAGGCCCGGGACACCGGCGTGGCGCGGATCTCACCCCCGTGGGCGGGTGTTCGATCACCGAACGCGTTTACCATGGGCCGACTAATTGGACTATCGGAAGATTTTGGGGTCTTTCGATCTTGTGGGGCACGCTCCCCGTCTGACGGCCGGAGGAGCCCCATGCCCGACCCACGCCCCGGCGCGCCCTCCGCCACCTCGGCCGCCCCACCGGACCCCCGCACCACCGCCCGGCCGGGCTCCCCCGCCGCCGCAGCCCTCCCGGGGCCCCGCACCGACACCCAGTCCAGCCCCGACACCGACGCCCTGCCGGGCCCCCGCACCGCCGCCCGGCCCAGCTCCGGCGCGGACGCCCAGCCCTGTCCGGGCCCCGACGCCGCCCAGGCCGGCCCCGCCGCCCGGCCCGACGCGGACGTCCGGCTCGGCCCCCGCCCTGCCCGCCGGGACCGGCACCGGCACCGGCTGGTCAAGGTCGTCGCCCTCTGCGCGGCCACCGCCGCGGGCGGCATGCTCGTACTCCGGGGGAACGAGGCCCTCGCCGGGCTCGTCTCCCCCGCCTCCCCCGACGCCGGCCCACTGGCCGCCGCCGCGGCCACGCACGAGAGCCCGGACCCCGGCCGCGTGCTCCAGATCGTCGCGCACCCCGACGACGACCTCTACTTCATGAACCCGGACCTGCGGTACTCCATAACCGCCGGCCACCCGGTGACCTCGGTCTACCTCACCTCCGGCGAAGCCGACGGCATCAACGCCGGAGCCGCCAAGACGGCCTCCACCACCCCGGACAAGCCCGCCTACGCCGAGGCCCGCCAGAACGGCATCCGCGCCGCCTACGCCAAGATGGCCACCGGCGACCGGCGCAGCGCCTGGAAGCGCACCGTCATCCCGACCGACGGCGGCGGCCGCGCCGAGCTCGACGTCCTCGTCGCCCGGCCCGAGGTCAACCTGGTCTGGCTCCAGATGCGCGAGGCGGGCAACGTCTACGCCGACCGCCCCGACAGCCTGCACGGCCTGTGGGACGGCCGGGTGGAGCGCCTGGAGTCGGTGCTCGCCTCCGGCACCCCGGTCCGGCAGCCGTACACGTACACCAGGGAGCAGGTCGTACGGACCCTCCTCGGCGTCCTGGAGCGCTACCGGCCGACGACGGTCCGGCTCCAGGACCCCACCCCCGGCCGGCACGCCGACACGCGGCGCTACACCGACCACCAGGACCACATGTACGGGGCCCGGTTCGCGCAGGCCGCGCTCGCCGCGTACGCGAAGGAGGTCAAGGACCGCCCGCACTTCGCGGTGCAGAACTACCTCGGGTACCTCAACGGCTCGCTGCCCAGCTCCCTGGACCCGGTCGAGGCCGGGGAGAAGCTGGACATCCTGGACACCTACGCCTGGCTCGACCAGAGCGACCACTGCGGCAGCGAGGCCGGCTGCGGCGACCTGAAGGTGGCCGACCACCCCGCGGGAAACAACTGGACCCGGTCCATCAACTACGCCCGCGGCACCAGCACCTCCTGGCTGACCTCCGACCGGGACCACGGCCTGTGGGCCTTCAAGGTGCTCGACGGCCAGGTCGCCGTCTGGCACCGGGCCGGCCTCATCGGCGCCTGGAGCGGCCCCCGGCTGCTCCCCGGCACCGGCATGGACCCGGGCATCTCCACCGCGACCCTCCCGGACGGCCGGATCGCCGCCTTCGGCACCCGCACCTCCTTCGGCGCGCGGCCCGCGGACTACACCCGCGAGGTCGTCCTGGCCGTCCAGCGGGCCCCCGGCTCCGAGGAGTTCGGGCCGTGGGAGTCGCTGGGCACGCCCGAGACCGCCGACGAGGAGTGGACCTCCGACATCAGCGCCCCGGCCGTCTCGGTCGACGGCGCCGGACAGCCGGCCGTGTACGTCCGCGACGGCGCGCACACCCTGCGCGGACGGGTGCGGGCGGCGGACGGCGGCTGGGGCCCGTGGCTGCGCCTCGGCGGCGACGGCCTGACCGGCAACCCGGTCACGGCCGTGGACGGCGCCGGGCGGCGCGTGGTCCTCGCCGGTACGGCCCGGACGGTGGTGGGCTGGGTCCAGCCGAGGCCGGGCGCCCCGCTGGGCCCGGTCACCGGGACCGGACTGCCGGACACCGCCCTCCCGCTCACGGCGCAGGGCGGCCCGACCGGGGTGCGGCTGTGGTTCCGCAAGCCGGGGTCGGGCAACGTCCGCACCGCCCTGGTGACGGCCGACGGCGGCCTGCGGGTGAGCGGCCTCACCGACCTCGGCGGGCTCAGCGGGTTCGGCGCGGTGACGGCGAGCGGACACCTGCTCGCGGGGCGCGCGGCGGGCGGGCAGCTGGGTTCCGAGGTGGGCCCGGGGCGGCCGTGGGAGCGGTCGCCGCTGATGTTCGTCGGGTCGCCGTCCAGTACGACGACCGGGCGGAACATGGTCAGCCTGGCGGTGGTCGGGCTCGACGCGCGGCTGTACGTGACGTCCTCGCAGGACGCCCCGGACGCGTACCTGGCGCCGTGGCAGCCGGTGGGCCCGCGCAACACGGGTCCGTAAAGCGGGATTGAAGGGGGGATTCCCCCCATTACGGTCAACACCCCATTTCGGCGCGCCGGTTCGCCGGCCTGCGCATGGTCTCCGGGTGTTTCCCCTCCGTACATCCGCAGCCAAACCGCACACGGCACCATCACATCCGGTCGCTTTCGGAAGCAGCGGAGTCATCGGCGCGAGCGGTGAACCAAGTTCGCCGCAGGGGCCTCTCTCTGACTGCACGGCGGTACCACCCACCGCCCGGAACGAGCCCCGGAGGCACGACCGATGCCCGTAGCCCGCCGCCACCTCCTCGCGGCTCTGCTCACCGTGCTGACCGCGGGCACCACGGGGGTGCTCGCCGTCGCCGCGGGCCGGCAGACCTCGGCGGAGGCCGGGGAGAAGGACCACACCGTCACCGTCGGCCCCATCAGCACCACGGCCGGGTCCATCGTCCAGATCGTCGCGCACCCGGACGACGACCTGTTCTTCATGAACCCCGACCTCAGCCGCTCCCTGGCGGCCGGCACCACCCTCACCACCACCTACCTCACCTCCGGCGAGTCCGACGGCCGCAACGAGGCCCGCGGCGCATCCGCCAAGGACCCGGCCCAGCCCGCCGACCGCTCGCACTACGCGGAGGCCCGGCAGAACGGCATCCGCGCCGCCTACGCCCAGATGGCCACCGGCGACCGTACGAGCCCCTGGCGGCGCACCGTCATGCCCACGGCCGGCGGCGGGTTCGCCGAGCTCGACGTCCTCATCGCCAGGCCCACGCTCAACCTGGTCTTCTTCCAGCTGCGCGAGGCCCGCAGCCCGGCCGGGGACAACGCGCAGAGCCTGCACGGGCTGTGGGACGGCCGGATACCCGCGCTCGGCGCCCAGCTGACGGCCGGAACACCGGTCAAGCAGCAGTTCACTTACACGAAGGAGCAGCTGACGGCGGCGATAGCCGGGATCCTGGAGCGGTACGGGCCGACGACGATACGGATGCAGGACCCCACACCGGGCCGGTACGAGGACACCGGCAAGTACACCGACCACCAGGACCACATGTACGGCGCCCGGTTCGTGCAGGCCGCCACCGCGCGCTACGCCCTGCGCCAGGACCGGCCGCGGTTCTCGGTGCAGAACTACCTCGGCTACCACAACGGCACCCTGCCGCACGCGCTGGACCCGCAGACGGCCGAGACGAAGACCGGCTTCCTGAAGACGTACGCCTGGCTGGACCACGAGGACTACTGCGGCAGCCCCTCGGGCTGCGGCGACCGCAAGGTGGCCGGCAGCCCCACCGGGCGCAACTGGGCCCAGTCGCTGCGCTACGCGCGCGCCGACGGCACCTCCTGGCTGGCGGAGGGTCTCGACGGCCGGCTGTGGGCGTTCGCCGCCCTCGACGGCCGGATGGCGGTGTGGGAGCGCGAGCGGGGCCACTGGACCGGCCCGGCCCTCCTCCCCGGCACCGGCATCGACCCGGGCGCCACCACTGCCCGCTACCCCGACGGCCGCCTCGCGGTGCTCGCCACCCGCACCGTCCTCGGCGACCGGCCGCAGGACTACCGGCGCGAGGTCGTGTACGCCGTCCAGTCCGAGCCCGGCGGCCCGTTCGGGACGTGGCAGTCGCTCGGCACCCCCGAGCGGGAGGACGAGCACAGCACCTCGGCGATCAGCGGACCCTCGGCCGCCGTCGACCAGGACGGCCGCCTGACGGTCTACGTCCGCGACGCGCGCCGCACCCTGCGCGCCCGGGTGCAGGAGCCGTCGGGCGCCTTCACCGACTGGCAGCGGCTCGGGGGCTGGGACCTGCAGAGCGACCCGGTGACGGTGGTCGACGCCGCCGGGCGGCGCCACGTGTACGCCACCAACACCCGTTCCGTGCTGGCCTGGATCCAGCCCCGCCCGGGCGCGCCCGTGCAGGGGCCGTTCCCGACGCACCTCCCTGCGACGACGGTCCCGCTGACAGCCGCCCGGGACGGCGGGGGCGTCCGGCTCTGGTTCCGTCGCCCCGACTCGGGGGTGGTGCGCACCGCGCTGGTCTCGATGGGCGCGGCCAAACCGACGGTGTCCCGGGTCACCGAGGTGGGCGGCGGGGCCGGCTACGGCGCGGTCAGCGTCGCCGGCAGGCTGGTAGCGGGCCGCGCGGAGAGCGGCACCGTCAGCACGACGGCCCTCGACGGCCCGCCCGCGTGGACGCAGTCCGGGATGCTCTACGCGGGCGCCCCGGCCGCGGTCCTCGACCCGGCGGGCGTCACCACGACGGCGGTCCTGGGCCTGGACGCCGAGCTCCACGTCACCACCACCCCACCCGCGGGCACCCCCCACCCAACCTGGCACCTGGCAGTCCCCCGCCTGCCCTGACCCCAGGAGGGGTGAAACGGGTCCGGGCCGGCGGCTGAGTGCCGTCGGCCCGGAGGGGTTGTGGTGCTGGAGTACCGCCGCTGAGCTGGGGTTACAGGACCGGGAGGTTTTTGCGGAGTTCGAAGGCGGTGACCTCGCTGCGGTATTCCTCCCATTCCTGCTTCTTGTTGCGGAGGAAGTCATGAACCCCTCGGCCCATCAGCCAGGTCACCCTCCGACCCCGCCCCAGCCAGCATCCAAGCGGCCGCCATTGGTCGTCCTCGGTGACAGCTGGCCACCATCCGACGGCCCACTGACGGCCCACCGACGGCCCAGATTCTGGTGCCCCCCACTCGGCCGTCCTTGGATGGCGGGCCACGGCCTCGTGCCTAAAGGTGGGAGCGGACCTGCAGCACGGGGCAGCCAGAGAACGGAGAGGCGCATGGTGAAGTCCATGGCCAATCGTCGAGGGAAGAACGGAGCGGTGGCAGGCCGTCGAGCAGGTGATCAAAGCGTGCGGCGGCACGCCGCACAGGCAACCGCAGCTGCGAAGTCCAAGACGGTGAAAGCGGTACTCAGCTCCGGGGGCCTCGATACGGACGCCACGAAGGTAGGCGGCCTCCGGGCCTCTTCTGCCGGAGCGCTCGGTCTGCGCAACGATCTCGACTGATGGCCGCGTCCCCGTCCGATACTGGAAGGCTGTCCGCCTGGGCCGCAGTCGCCAGTGCCACCATCGCACTCGTCGCAACGGGTGCATCCCTTGTTTCGACAATTGCCGCCATCGGTGTAGCCCACGATATCGCCGACGTGCAGCGACAGGATGGGGCACGCGCTGAGATATCCAGTCACCTGGTGAAAATGAGCGAGCTGGACCGCACCGGCGGATCAACTTACCGGAGCGAGATCGTGACGCTGGCGAAGCAGGTCGAGATCCTGGTCGTTAAGCACGGGCAAAAGAACCTGAACCTGAGCGCATCGACCTACCGGCTCGTAGGCCTGTTCGTAGCACTTTCCACTACTGACCTGGAACTTGCAGGACGCATGGCGCACCGTGCGCTGGATCTGGCCACCCGCATGGAGCCCGACGGATCCGGTGGCCTACGTATGGCAGATCCGCTTGAAGCGCTCCAGGCGCACCGCGTGCTAGCCGACGTCGCCGCACAGAACCTGGACCTGGGCGAAATGACGAAGGAGTATGAGGCTGCACTCAACATCTCGGAAGCGGAAGGTGCACGGAATCGGTACGTTGAGGTAGAAGCGCGTCAATACACAAAGACCTACTGGGCATTGAGCGCCATGATGCTGGTCGATGACCAACAGAACCCGACACCAAAGGACTGCGTTGAGGTGCGCCGCCGCACCATCGCGGCGCAGGAAGACTTCAAGGCCTTGGCCTTGGGGAAGAACCTCGAGATCGCTCGCCGGGCGAGGAGGATCAAGGAGAATGTGTGCGCTGCACCGATCGATCTCCTCTCCCTGAAAAGGGGGTGACGCGCGCCTTGCCATCCGTTCCCCTTGCTCCGCACCACCTCGGTTTCAGCGACATGACCTACAGGATCGGGCTCGCCGACCATGTTTCGGACCTTCTTCAAGAGCGGTCTCCGGTAGCAGCAAGGCATGAGCTAGACGATCAATCACCGTCCGCGCTCTAGAGGGACGGAGCTGGATCGCGAGACGGCCGCTGTGCTCACACGTCGCAACCGCGTGTTCTGCCTGGCCTTGCGGCAGCTTCCCCAGCAGGATCCGGAGGCCCCGTGCGTCTTAGTCGTTTCAGCAGGTCAGGAGTCCAGCGTGGTCATACAGCGTCCCAGCGGTCCACGAATAGGCCGCGCGAGCTCACTTCTTCTTCCGCAGCTTCCGCATCTTCGCTTCAGCTTCCTTCTTCTTTCGCTGCGCCACACCGTAGGCGGTCCAGGCCCCCTGGTGCTTTGAGCATTGCCCGCTTCCGGTGATCGCCTTGTTCCGGCAGCGGCGACCATCCTGCGTCGCCGCCCCGCACAGCGGCTGCGTCATCTCGCCCCCTCCATCGGCCCTCGCCAGCACCACGACGATGACCCAGGCAGTGGGACATGAAGAGGGCGCACAGGGGGTCGATCGAAGCTCAGGGGCGCACGCCCGCCCGCAAGACGGGACACCATGAGCTTGGGAATCACCGATCTTGGACGCCTGGAACACCATGTGACCTGCGAGTATGGACATGGATTAAAGCCTGCCGACCCGTTGCAGAGCCCGCCGTTGTCCGTGGTTCGCCGCCCTACCTGGCACAGGTCTGGCACGGTCAGGCTGAGGCCGTGAAGCGGTGGCACTTGCTGGCGTTCAGGCGGGAGAGGGGGGAGTTGTTGGCCCGGGGGGTGAGATTAAGGCGTCAGGCGTCGTTTCTCGGCCCCAGCGGTTCCCCTGCGTGGCTAGCCCGCCATCTACGTCGGACCCCAATGGCCTTCCGCCACCTGGAGTCCTCAGGCTGAGTTACTTCGCGCATGTAGGTACTCCGACCCCTACTCAGCAACTTGATTGCCTCTCCTAGCCCTTGTGGGTCCCAAATGGCCATGAGAGCGTCGTTGCTCTCCGGCACGGCAGCGATCTTCTCCAACCGTCGAATCGCTGCCCCGACCTCATCAATGCCAGGAAATTTAGGCAGCGCGTGGACCTCTACCCGGGCGCGTCCGATCGGTTCCAGGATGGCGAAGACGTAAGGTTCACGCTGCTTGTAATCGGTCGCAGCTGTCGCGCATCGAGGCGGATATGTCCCGGGGGCAGTACATCGATCCCGCCGCTGGCCGGATCACGTTCCGGGAGTACGGAGAGAAGTGGCTCGCGTCCCTGACGACGGACGTGACCACGCGGTCGTCCGTCGAGGTGCAGATCCGCAAGCACGCGTTCCCGTACCTCGGCACGCGACCGCTCGAATCGTTCCGGCCGGAGCACATCCGCGACTGGCTCAGCGAGCTGGAGCAGGTCCTGCCGGTCTCCTCGTACCGGCGCGTCATCTTCGCGAGCGTGTCCGCCGTCCTCGCCGCCGCCGTGGACGACGAGTTGCTGGCGAAGAACCCGTGCAAGGCCCGCACAGTCCGGGCGCCCGCTCCGGTCGCTCCGCGGGTCAGGCCGTGGACACCCGAGCGGCTCTTCGCCATCCGGGCGGCGCTACCGAAGCGGTACCGGGCGATGGCCGACGGCGGCCTGGGGCTCCGGCAGGGTGAGATCTTCGGTCTGCCGGACGACCCGGACGACTTCCGCGGCGAATGGCTCCGGGTGGCCAATCCGGTGAAGGTGGCCAACGGGCACCTCGTCTTCGGTCCGCCCAAGCGGGAGAAGGAACGGGATGTGCCGCTCCCCCGCCGCATCGCGCAGGTGCTGCGAGAGTACCGCGAGGAGTTTCCGCTGGTGGATGTGACGCTGCCCTGGCTGAAGGGCCGCTCGTCACCAAGCGGCTGTTGTTCTCCCTGCCGGGTGGGGGTGCCGTGCGGCGGACCGACTTCAACACGCGGGTGTGGAAGTTCGCCCTCGTGCAGGCCGGCGTCATTCCGGAGCCTCGGCCGGGTGAGCGTCACCAGGCTGCGCGCGAGCACGGGATGCACGCGTTGCGGCACTTCTACGCGTCCGTCCTGCTGGACTCCGGGGAGAACATCAAGGCGCTGAGCACGTACCTCGGGCACGGGGACCCCGGCTTCACGCTTCGCGTCTACACGCACCTGATGCCGAGCAGCCACGAGCGGGCGCTGCGGGCGCTGGACGAGGTCTACAAGGCCGCCGATCCGACGGCTGACGGCCCACAGACGGCCCAGGAGGGGCGAAACGGGTCCGGGCCGGCGGCTGAGTGCCGTCGGCCCGGAGGGGTTGTGGTGCTGGAGTACCGCCGCTGAGCTGGGGTTACAGGACCGGGAGGTTTTTGCGGAGTTCGAAGGCGGTGACCTCGCTGCGGTATTCCTCCCATTCCTGCTTCTTGTTGCGGAGGAAGAAGTCGAAGACGTGTTCGCCGAGGGTTTCCGCGACCAGTTCGCTGCGTTCCATCAGGGAGATGGCCTCGCCGAGGTTCTGCGGGAGGGGTTCGATGCCCATCGCGCGGCGTTCCGCGTCGGAGAGGGCCCAGACGTCGTCGTCGGCGCCCGCCGGGAGTTCGTAGCCCTCCTCGATGCCCTTGAGGCCCGCCGCCAGGAGGACCGCGTAGGTGAGGTAGGGGTTGGCGCCCGAGTCGATCGAGCGGACCTCGACGCGGGAGGAGCCCGTCTTGCCCGGCTTGTACATCGGGACGCGGATCAGGGCCGAGCGGTTGTTGTGGCCCCAGCAGATGTACGAGGGGGCCTCGCCGCCGGAGCCGGCGGTGCGGGAGGAGCCGCCCCAGATGCGCTTGTAGGAGTTGACCCACTGGTTGGTGACCGCGGCCGTCTCCGCCGCGTGGCGCAGCAGGCCCGCGATGAAGGAGCGGCCGACCTTGGAGAGCTGGTACTCGGCTCCCGACTCGTAGAAGGCGTTCCGGTCGCCCTCGAAGAGGGAGAGGTGGGTGTGCATGCCCGAGCCGGGGTACTCCGAGAACGGCTTCGGCATGAAGGTGGCCTGCACGCCCTGTTCGAGGGCCACCTGCTTCATCACCAGGCGGAAGGTCATGATGTTGTCGGCCGTGGAGAGCGCGTCGGCGTAGCGGAGGTCGATCTCCTGCTGGCCGGGGGCGCCCTCGTGGTGGCTGAACTCGACCGAGATGCCCATCGATTCGAGCATGGTGATCGCCTGGCGGCGGAAGTCCATGCCCACGTTCTGCGGGGTGTGGTCGAAGTAGCCGGAGTTGTCCGCGGGGACCGGACGGGATCCGTCCAGCGGCTTGTCCTTCAGCAGGAAGAACTCGATCTCCGGGTGGGTGTAGAAGGTGAAGCCCAGGTCGGAGGTCTTGTTCAGGATGCGCTTGAGGACGTACCGCGGGTCCGCGAAGGACGGCGAGCCGTCCGGCATCAGGATGTCGCAGAACATCCGGGCGGTCCCGGGGGCCTCCGCGCGCCACGGCAGTATCTGGAAGGTGCTCGGATCCGGCTTGGCGATCATGTCGGACTCGTAGACCCGCGCGAAGCCCTCGATGGCCGAGCCGTCGAAGCCGATGCCCTCGTCGAAGGCCTGCTCCAGTTCCGCCGGTGCGACGGCGACGGACTTGAGGAAGCCCAGCACGTCGGTGAACCACAGGCGCACGAAGCGGATGTCGCGCTCCTCAAGCGTCCGGAGGACGAATTCCTGCTGCTTGTCCATGCCTTCATCCTCGCAGTTCAGACGGCCTGTGCACCACTGCCCCCGGGGCCGGGGGGCACAGTCGGGCGCGCCCAGTATCGCCAGCCGTGGTTTCGGCCACATTACGCACCCGGCAAAGCTCCCGGCACCCCGCACTGACCTCGTGCCGGTCATGAGCATTACCATCTGCGCCCATGGGGGGCTGGGAGCGTACGAAGCGTACGAGGAACGGGGGCCGTGGGCGCCCCGTTCCCCGGGCGTACTCTCGGCGTGCCGCGCTGCTGCTCGCCTTCGGGGTGCTCCTCGGCGCGCTGTTCCTCTGCGCGCGGCCCGGTGAGACCCACGCCCCGGCGCCGGTCACGGCCACGGCCCCGGCCGGCGCCGGCGGCGCGGTCGGCGCGCCGCACGCCGTCTGCGACTCCCCGCACGACCTGCCGGGCTGTTCGCCCCGTACGCACGTGACCCCGGCCGTGCTGCCCGCGCCGACGCCCGCCGTGGCCGTGGCGGACGCCGCCGCGGCGTTCCCCGCACTCCCGGCGCGCACCGGGGCGCTGCGGCCGCCCGGGCCGCCGGCCCGCGCCCCCGACCTGCACGCCCTGCAAGTGCTGCGGACCTGACGGGTCCGGCGCCGTACCGCGCTCCACCGGATCCATCCCCTCCACCCCCCTCAGCAGAAGGAACACGGGCACATGGCCAGCAGGACTCCTCAGGACACCTCCCGTCAGGCGCGCATAGCCGAGATGCGCCGCGCCGAAAAGACACGCGACCGGCGCAACAAGATCCTCGCGATCACGGTTTCGACGGCCGTCGTCGCCGGTCTGGTCGGCTTCGGTGCCTGGGTGCTGATCGACCAGAAGCAGCAGGAGAAGGACGCCGAGGCGGCCCGCAAGGCGCCGGTGAGCGGCGAGCAGGACTGGGACGCCAAGAAGCTGGGCCGCAACCACGTCGAGACCCCGGTGAAGTACGAGATGAACCCGCCGGTCGGCGGGGACCACCATCCCCGCTGGATGAACTGCAACGGCGACGTCTACAAGAACCCGGTGCCCGAGGTGAACGCGGTGCACTCGCTGGAGCACGGCGCGGTCTGGGTGACGTACAACGAGAAGGCCGCCAAGGGTGACCTGGACAAGCTCGCCGAGACGGTCGGCAAGACCCCGTACACGCTGATGAGCCCGGTCAAGGAGCAGACCGGCGCGATCATGCTCAGCGCCTGGGGCAAGCAGCTGACGGTGGACAGCGCCGCCGACCCGCGGGTGGCGCAGTTCTTCACCAAGTACGTGCAGGGCCCGCAGACCCCGGAACCGGGCGCGGCCTGCACGAACGGGCTGGCCGACAAGTGACCGGGCAGGCAAAGGAGGCCGACGGGGCCGGGGACGAGGACCGGGGCCGCCCGGGGCGTTCCACCCGTACGTACTGGGCCGCGGGCTCCGCCGTCGGGCTCGCGCTGCTGTTCGCGGTCGGCGCCACGGTCGCCGCCGCGAGCGACAGCGGCGGGTCCGGCTCCTCCGGTACGTCGTCCCGCGCGCCCGGGCGCTACTCGCCGGACGCCGGCTTCGCCCGGGACATGGCGGTGCACCACCAGCAGGCGGTGGAGATGTCCTTCATCGTGCGCGACCGCACCAAGGACGAGCCGGTGCGCAGCCTGGCGTACGACATCGCCAACACCCAGGCGAACCAGCGGGGCATGCTGCTCGGCTGGCTGGACCTGTGGGGGCTGCCGAAGGTGATCGCGGACGAGCCGCCGATGTCCTGGATGGCCACCTCGGCCGGCGGGGCCGGCGGGGCCGGCGGGGCCGGCGGGGCCACCTCAGACGGCGGGGCCGGCGAACCCGGCAGCCATCACGGGCACGACATGGGCGCGGCCAAGCCCGGCGCGCTGATGACCGGCATGGCCACCAAGGAGGAGCTCGCCGCGCTGGGCGCCGCCGAGGGCCGGGACGCGGAGGTGCTGTACCTCCAGCTGATGACCGACCACCACAAGGGCGGCGTCGCGATGGCCCGGGGCTGCGCGCGCCAGTGCGCGACCCCGGCCGAGCGGGCGCTGGCCCAGGGGATGGTGGAGGCGCAGCAGTCCGAGCTCACCCTGATGGCGGACATGCTGAAGCAGCGCGGAGCCGCGCCGCGCGGGTGACGGGACACGCTCGTACGGTGGGGGGAGGCGCCCTCTCACCCGTACGGGCGTGTGCTCCGCCGTGTGGGAACCGCCGCGCCGGGCGCGCCCGCGTCCGGCGGGAACGGCCTGCTCAGGAGGTTCAGCGATGACGACCGCCGCAGACATCATGCATCCCGGGGCCCAGTGGATCCCCGCCACCGAGACCCTCGACCGGGCCGCGCAGCTGATGGCCCGGCTGGGCGTGGGCGCCCTGCCCATCAGCGACGCGGCGGAGCGGCTGTGCGGCATCCTCACCGACCGCGACATCGTCGTGAACTGCGTGGCGATGGGGCACGACCCGGCGAAGGTCACCTGCGGTGACATGGCCCATGGCACCCCGCGCTGGATCGACGCCGGTGCGGACGTCACCGACGTGCTGGAGGAGATGCAGAGCCACCAGATCCGCCGGCTGCCGGTGATCCGGGACAAGAGGCTCGTCGGCATGATCAGCGAGGCCGACCTGGCCCAGCACCTCTCCGACGACCAGATGGCGACCTTCGTGGAGAAGGTCTACGCGCGGGCCTGACCCCGGTCGGCCGCCGCCAGGACCGCCCGCGCCACCTGGTCCGGGCGGTCCAGCATGACCAGGTGTCCCGCCGGTTCGGCGACCTCGAACCGGGCCCCGAGCCGGTCGGCCAGGTCCGCCTGGCGGGCGAGCCAGCGCAGCGCGCCGGGGCGCGCGGAGCCGTCGTAGGCGGCCAGGACGGTGGCGGGCGCGCTCAGCCGGTGCCGGTGCCCGGCCCGCAGCGCGAGCACCTCGGCGGCCGTGTCGGGGTAGCGGGAGTTCTCCAGCAGGGCGCCCCGCCAGACGCGGCCGGTGCGGTAGCAGCGGCGTACGAGGTCCCGCGCGGCCGGGTCGGGTCCGCCGGTTCGGGAGGCCCGTACGGCGGCCCGCCGGGCGAGCGGCCCCAGCGCGGCCGGGAGCCCGGCGGCGGTCAGGGCCCGGCCGAGGGCGCGGGCGGCCGCGGTGCGCACCGCGGCGGGCAGCACCGTACGGGGGGCCTCCTCGATGCTGGAGTCGACCAGCACGAGGGCCGCGGTGCGCCCCGGGTACAGGCGGGCGAAGGCCTCGGCGTGGAACCCCGCGATGGAGTGCCCGACGACGGTGACGGGCCCGGGCAGGCCCAGCGCGTCCAGCAGTCCGGCGATCCCGCGGGCCTCCCCGGCGGCGCCGGCGGGGCCCGGCGCGGGCCCGCTCAGGCCGTGCCCGGGGCGGTCGAAGCGGACGACGGTACGGCCCCGGGCGGCGAGCAGCGCGGCGACGGGGTCCCAGTCGAACCAGGCCATGGCGAGCCCGGCGCTGAGCACCACGGGCGGACCGTCGCCCTCCACGACCACGTGCAGCGGGACCCCGCCCACGCGGACGAACCGGCCGGGGCCGCTCATGTGCGGCGCTCCGCGTGGACGGAGTACGCCAGCAGCCCCAGCCAGAGCGCCACGAGCAGTACCTGGAGCCGCTGCCCGGCGCCGAGCGCCCAGGTCCCGCGCCCGGCGGTGAACAGGGCGATGGCGGTCAGGGTCCAGGCGGTGGCGAGGAGTTCCAGCACGACGAGCGCGGGCCCGTAGCGGGCGAGCGGGGCGAACCAGCCGTAGCGGCGGGCGGCGACGGTGAGGGCGACGATCCCGACGAGGGCGCCGGTCATGGCGAGGCTGCTGCTGACGGCATGGGCCTGATGGGTGGCGGGGACCAGTCCGGCGGTCTCCCGGGCGGCGCACTCGGGGTCCGCGGTGGGGGTGCAGCTCAGCGGCAGCCAGGCGTCGGCGGCGGTGGCCGCGCCGAACAGGGTGATCCCGGCCCAGCCGACGAGGGCCCACGGGCGCCGGCAGGCGGCGTACCGGGCGAGCCGGACGAGGGCCAGCAGGCCGCCCGCGAAGACGAGCAGGCCCGCGGTGAAGTCCGTGGCCCGGAAGAGGCCGCCGAGCGGCTGGTCCTGGGCGGCGAGCTCGCTGACGTAGGTCCGGATGGGGTTGAGGCCAGTGGAGAGGACGACTTCGAGCACCCACGCGGTGTAGGCGGCGGCCCCCAGCCCGGTCAGCGCGGCGACGCGCCACGCGTGGCGCGCGGACGGAGTGGCCCCCGCGAACCGGCCGCTGCGGGCGGACAACCCTTTTGTGGGCATGGTGCGACTCATCCTAAGCAACATCCCCGGGGTCGGTCCCTCGATCGGATACCCACCCCGGGTAGGGTTCCGATCATGACGCGCAGTGCCCAGCGAGCCGCCCGGTGGACCCGGTCGACGCTGCTCGCCGCGCTGCTGCTGGGGATCGTCACGATGCACACGCTGGGTCATCCGAGCGAGTCCCACGCCATGGAGGACGTGACCGGGGCCCGCACCGTTGCCCGAGAACGCCCGCTTCCGGCGCCGCACCGGGCACCTGCGGCCCACCAGACATCGATCCACCAGACATCGACCCACCAGGGCCCGGCCCACCAGGCTCCGACCCACCAGGCTCCGGCGGCGCACGCGGTCGCGCCCGCGCCGGGCGGCCCGGCGGTCCACGCGCCTCCGGGGACCGCCATGGACCCCATGTCCGTATGCCTGGCCGTCCTCGCCGGGCTGGTGCTGCTCGCCCTCGGCCGGGCGCTCCTCCGCTACGACGGCGGCCGCGCCACCGGCGGCCGCCTCCCCGGCCGCGTCCCCGCCGGCCCCGATCCGCCCGGACCGCGGGAGCTCCTGCGGCGGCTGGCGGTCCTGCGCGTATAGGGGCCGGGCCCCGCTGTCGCCCCGGCGCGCCCACGGGCCCGCGCGGCGACGGCAGACGGCGTCCCTCCACCCGCATCGCCCACCCGAGGTGCACCCATGCGCTCCCTTCCCACCCGCCGCGCCGTACTCGGCGTCTCCGCCGCCCTCGCCGGCTCCGGCCTGCTCTCCGCCTGCTCCGACGGCGGCACGGGCCCGGCCACCGGCCAGGGCTCCACCGGCCACGGCGCCATGCGGCACGGCGGCCCGGCCGCCGACACCCCGCCCGGCTACGTGGACCCGGCCGGCCCCGAGGTCCGGGCCGCCGAGGCCGCCCGCAAGGCCACCGGCCCGCTCACCGAGGTCAAGGTCACCGCCACCGCCACCCCGCTCGACCTGGGCGGCGGGGTCTCCGTCCGCTCCTGGGCGTACGGGGACACGCTGCCCGGCAAGGAGGTGCGGGCCACCGCGGGCGGCACCCTCGCCCTGACCCTGGCCAACAACCTCCCCGAGGCCACCTCCCTGCACTGGCACGGCCTGGCCCTGCGCAACGACATGGACGGCGTCCCCGGGCTCACCCAGCGGGACATCGCCCCGGGCGGCTCGTTCTCGTACGAGTTCGCCGTCCCGACCCCGGGGACGTTCTGGTTCCACCCGCACACCGGGGTCCAGCAGGACCGCGGGCTCTACGCCCCGCTGATCATCGAGGACCCCAAGGAGCCCCTCTCCTACGACAAGGAGTGGGTGGTCGTACTGGACGACTGGCTCGACGGGGTGGACGGCTCCACCCCGGACGCCGTACTCGCCGCGCTGCGCAAGGGCATGGGCGCGAACCACGCGGCGCACGGCCCCCAGGCCGGCAAGACCACCGGCGCGACCGGCACGACCCGCGGCGGCGGACCCGACCGGCTGCTCGTGGGCAGCGAGAGCGACATCCTCGGCAAGGAGGCCGGCGACGTCGCCTACCCCCACTACCTGATCAACGGCCGGGTGCCGGCCGACCCCTCGGTGTTCAGCGCGAAGCCCGGCGACCGCATCAGGCTGCGCATCGTCAACGCGGGCGGGGACACCGCGTTCCGCATCGCCCTCGGCGGCCACCAGCTGACGGTCACCCACACCGACGGCTTCCCCGTCGAGCCCGCCACGACCGACTGCCTGCTGCTCGGCATGGGCGAGCGCTACGACGTCCTGGTCACCGCCGGGGACGGGGTGTTCCCGCTCACCGCGCTCGCCGAGGGCAAGGGGCAGGCGGCCCTCGCCGTGCTGCGCACCGGGGCGGGCACCGCTCCGACCGCCTCGACCCGGCCCACCGAGCTGGAGTCACGGCCGCTGCCGGCGGACGAGCTCAAGGCCGCCGAGTCCGTGGCGCTCGACGGCCGCGAACCGGACCGCACCCTCCAGATGCGGCTGACCGGGAACATGCAGCGGTACAACTGGGCCTTCGACAACGCGCCGTACACCCCGGAGCAGCGGCGTCCCGTGAAGGCGGGCGAGCGCGTACGGATCGAGTTCGCCAACTCGACGCCCATGTGGCACCCGCTCCACCTGCACGGACACACCTTCGCGTTGGGCACGGGCGGGCAGGGCGGCGCCCGCAAGGACACCACGATCATCCTGCCGGGCCAGCGGCTGACGGTGGAGTTCGACGCCGACAACCCCGGGTTGTGGATGGCGCATTGCCACAACGTCTACCACTCGGAGTCGGGGATGATGACGGTCCTCGGCTACCAGCTCTGACGGGCCGCCCCGGTCCGGCGAGGGTCCGGCGCGGCCCCGGCGCGGTCCGCCGCGCCGGACCGGGGCGCAATGGAACGGCGGGACGCCCGGCGGGCATGGCAATCTGGTGATCTCCACGCGCGGGCCGTCCCAGCCGGCCGCGCCTCGACATAAGGATTCGCCGCCGGCATGAGCAACTCCGCCAACCCGCCCAGCAACCCGACCGACCCGCCGACGGAGCCCGCGGACACTCCCATACCGGAGGCGGCCGCGACGCCGCCGCTGTCGCTCCAGAAGACCCCGGCCGGGGCTCCGGCCCCGGAGCCGGCCGCCGAACCGATGCCGGAGCCGACGCCGGCCCCCTCCCCGGCCGCCGTTCCGGCCCCTGAGCCGGCCCCTGAGCCGGCCGCCGAACAGGCCGCCGCACCCGCGCCCCCCGCCGCCCCCGCACCCGCACCGGCCCCCTCGCCCGCGCCGCCCGCCGCACCCGCGTCCGCCTTCGCGCCGCCCGGCGCCTTCGCCCCGCCCGGGCCGGTGCCGCCGAACGCCCAGCCCGGCGCCTTCGGCGCCCCCGCCCCGGCAGCCAACCCCTGGGCCGCGCACACCGCGTACGGCGCCACCCCCGGCAACCCGTGGGGCGGCCCGACCGAGCCCACCAACGGCCTGGCCGTGGCCTCGCTGGTGCTCGGCATCGCGGGCGTCGTGGTCGGCATCCTCCCGATCCTCTTCTGGGTGGGCGGCATCATGGCCCTCGTCGCCATCGGCGTGGGCATCGGCGGCATCGTCCGCGCCGTCGCCGGAGGCCCGCGCAAGACGATGGCGATCATCGGTACCGTCCTCGGCCTCCTCGGCATCGGCGCGGCCTTCGGCGGGCTCTACCTGACCGTCGAAATCATGGACCGGGCCTCCCGGCACGTCGAGCACGAGATCGACGAGGACTGGGACGAGGACGACTTCGGCTCCCTCGCGCCGCCGTCGCCGTCGCCGAAGCCCTCGCCGACCGACGTCCCCGGCATCACCAGCCCGCTCCAGTTCGGCGAGACGTACACCTACCCGAACGGCATCAAGGTGACCCTCTCGACGCCGAAGAAGTTCGTCACCAAGAACAAGTACTCCCAGGTGGGCAACGCCGTGGTGATGACGCTCACCATCACGAACGACTCGACCGAGCCCCACAACGTCATCTACGCGATGCCCAACGTCCGCGACGAGAACGGCATGACCGCCAAGCTCGTCTTCGACGGCGACGTCCCCAAGATGATCCGGGGCGACATCCTGCCCGGCAGCTCCGCCAGCGGGGTCGCGGCCTTCGAGGTCCCCGAGGGCACCGAGCGGATCACCGCCGACATCTCCCCCGGGATCCAGCTGCCCAACGCGAAGTTCAGCGGCCGGATCGGCTGACCGGAAAACCGATTCTCCGGCACATCCGAGGGGCGGGACCCAGGACATCGCGTCAGAAAGACGATTAGACTGGGCCCGTGCCTCAACTTCGCCTCGCTCTGAATCAGATCGACTCGCAGGTCGGCAACATCGCCGCCAACGCCGACTCGGTCGTCCACTGGACCCGGCACTCCGCCGAGCAGGGCGCCCACTTGGTGGCGTTCCCGGAGATGATGCTGACCGGATACCCCGTCGAGGACCTCGCCCTGCGCGGCTCCTTCGTCGAGGCCTCCCGCACCGCGCTGCGCGCACTCGCGGAGCGGCTGGCGGCCGAGGGCTTCGGCGGACTGCCGGTCATCGTGGGCTACCTCGACCGTACGGAGCGGGCCGCGCCCCGGCTCGGGCGCCCGGCGGGCTCCCCGGAGAACGCCGCCGCCGTGCTGTACGGCGGGAAGGTCGTCCTGCGCTTCGCCAAGCACCACCTCCCCAACTACGGCGTGTTCGACGAGTTCCGGTACTTCGTGCCGGGCGACACGCAGCCGGTGATCCGGGTGCGCGGCGTGGACGTGGCCCTGGCCATCTGCGAGGACCTCTGGCAGGAGGGCGGCCGCGTCCCGGCGACCCGCTCCGCCGGGGCCGGGCTGCTGATCTCCGTCAACGCCTCCCCGTACGAGCGCGACAAGGACGACCTGCGCCTCGAACTGGTGCGCAAGCGCGCCAAGGAGGCCGGCTGCACCCTCGCCTACCTGGCGATGATCGGCGGCCAGGACGAGCTGGTCTTCGACGGGGACTCCATCGTCGTGGACGGCGC
This sequence comes from Streptomyces sp. ADI95-16, assembly GCF_003721495.1. NCBI lineage: Bacteria > Bacillati > Actinomycetota > Actinomycetes > Kitasatosporales > Streptomycetaceae > Streptomyces > Streptomyces sp. ADI95-16. The sequence continues at coordinate 2,798,817 of NZ_CP033581.1, forward strand.
CGGCGAGGTCATCGCCCGCGCCCCGCAGTTCTCCGAGGGCTGTGTGCTGGTCGACCTGGAGCTGCCGGCCGCCCGGGCCGACGCCCCCGAGGGCGTGGTCGACGACGGCCTGCGCATCGACCGGGTGATCCTCTCCGAGGAGCCGGTGGAGCCGTACGAGCCGGTGGTGCCGGGCGGTTACGCCGACCGGCTGGAGGACGACGAGGAGGTCTACGACGCGCTGGTCGTCGGCCTGCGCGCGTACGTCCTCAAGAACGGCTTCCGCTCGGTCCTCATCGGGCTCTCCGGCGGCATCGACTCGGCGCTCGTCGCCGCCCTCGCCTGCGACGCGATCGGCGCGCAGAACGTGTACGGCGTGTCGATGCCCTCGAAGTACTCCTCGGACCACTCCAAGGGCGACGCGGCCGAGCTGGCCGACCGGACCGGGCTGAACTTCCGGACCGTGTCGATCGAGCCGATGTTCGACGCGTACATGGGCTCGCTGGGTCTGACGGGCCTGGCGGAGGAGAACCTCCAGTCCCGGCTGCGCGGCACCCTGCTGATGGCGCTCTCCAACCAGGAGGGCCACATCGTGCTGGCCCCGGGCAACAAGTCGGAGCTGGCCGTCGGCTACTCCACCCTGTACGGGGACTCGGTGGGCGCGTACGGCCCGATCAAGGACGTCTACAAGTCGGACGTCTTCAGGCTCGCCGAGTACCGCAACCGGGCGGCGGCCGAGCGCGGCGAGACCCCGCCGATCCCGGAGAACTCCATCGTGAAGCCGCCGAGCGCGGAGCTGCGGCCGGGCCAGGTGGACACGGACTCGCTGCCCGACTATCCGGTGCTCGACGCGATCCTGGCGATGTACGTGGACCGCGACCAGGGCCTGGACGCGATCGTCGCGGCCGGCTTCGACGCGGAGCTGGTGGCGAAGACCCTGCGGATGGTGGACACCGCGGAGTACAAGCGCCGCCAGTACCCGCCGGGTACGAAGATCTCCGCGAAGGGCTTCGGCAAGGACCGCCGCCTGCCCGTCACGAACGGCTGGCGCGAGCAGGCGTAGCGGCGCCCCGTACCCGCGCGAGGGCCCCGGCCGCCGTCCTCATCGGCGGCCGGGGCCCTCGCGCGTGAAAGACGGGCCCTAGGGCTTGACGGTGACGCGGGCGGCGATCGGGAGGTGGTCGCTGCCCGTGCGGGGCAGTGACCAGGAGGCCTCCGGCTGGATTCCGCGGACCATGATCTGGTCGATCCGGGCCATCGGGAACTGGGCCGGCCAGGTGAAGCCGAAGCCGTCGCCGGCGGCGCCCTGCGTGGAGCGCATCTGCGAGGTGACCTCGGACAGGGACCGGTCGTTCATGGTCCCGTTGAGGTCGCCGAGCAGGATGACCTTCTTCAGCGGTTCGGCGGCGAGCGCGGCGCCCAGCGCGTCGGCGCTGTTGTCGCGCTGGTTGGCGGTGAAGCCGGCGTTCAGCTTGACCCGGACCGAGGGCAGGTGGGCGACGAAGACGGCGATGGGCCCCTGCGGGCTGCTCACGGTGGCGCGCATGGCCCGGGTCCAGCCGAGCCGGATGTCCACGGCCTGGCTGGCGGTGAGCGGGTACTTGCTCCACACCCCGACCGTGCCCTCGACGGAGTGGTACTTGTAGACGGCCCCGAGGTACTTCTCGTACGTGGGGACGGCGCCCGCCTTGAGCTCGGTCAGGGCGAGGACGTCGGACCCGGACTTCGCCAGCGACTGGGCGGTGCTCTTCGGGTCGGGGTTGTCGGCGTCCACGTTGTGCGTGGCCACGACCAGGTTGCCGCCGGATCCCGACTTGTCGGTGACCAGGCCCCCGAACAGGTTCACCCAGACCACGGCGGTCAGCAGTATCGCGATCAGCGCCGTCGCGGACTTGCGGACCACGGCGGTGACCAGCAGCACCGGCACCGCCACGCCCAGCCAGGGCAGGAAGGTCTCGGTGAGACTGCCGAGGTTGCCCACGTCGTTGGGCAGTCTGGCGTGGAAGATCATCACCAGGGAGATCAGCGCGGCCAGCCCGGCGGTCACGATCCCGCGCCGCCAGATGCCCGGGTCTCCGCGCAGATCGGCCAGTCGGCGCCGGAGGCCGGATCCGGAGGGCTCGGGCTCCGAGCCGCCGTTCCCCGTCTCCGTCATGTACGCCTGTGCCATGCCGCTGCCCTCACTGCCGTGCTCGCGCTCCGTCCCCGCCCCTTGACCCTAGGCGATGTACGGAGCATTCCGTGCCGTTTGTCCGGCCGTACGTCCGGGAGGACGAACGGCCATGCGGTGCGGGTTCCGGTTGTCACGAAACGCGCACATTGGGCCCGTACGCGGGGGCCGGGGTCCGGAGTGTGACGGACCGGGCACCGTGGCACTTCCGTACCGGGCCCGGCTGGTGCCACCATGGTGGGTGAGTCCGGGGACGCCGTAAGGGTGCCTCGAGATGACACGAGGAGCAGTTGCAATGACGCATGCCGTTTCGCCTGCCCGCGAGAGTGCCGGCCCCTCCCTGTACGGGGGCTCGCGCACCCGGCGCATCACGGTCCGCGACCTCACGCTCGCCAAGGAGCGCGGCGAGAAGTGGCCCATGCTCACCGCCTACGACGCGATGACCGCGTCGGTGTTCGACGAGGCCGGGATCCCGGTCGTGCTCGTCGGTGACTCGATGGGCAACTGTCACCTGGGTTACGAGACCACCGTCCCCGTGACGATGGACGAGATGACCCTGCTGTCGGCGGCCGTGGTGCGGGGCACCAGCCGGGCGCTGGTCGTCGGTGACCTGCCGTTCGGCTCGTACCAGGAAGGCGCCGTGCAGGCGCTGCGCAGTGCCACCCGTCTGGTCAAGGAGGCCGGGGTCGGGGCGGTCAAGCTGGAGGGCGGCGAGCGTTCGCTGGCCCAGACCGAGCTGATCGTGCAGTCCGGCATCCCGGTCATGTCGCACCTGGGTCTGACCCCGCAGTCCGTGAACGCCATGGGCTACCGGGTGCAGGGCCGCGGCGACGAGGCCGCGCACCAGCTGCTGCGCGACGCGAAGGCGGCGCAGGACGCGGGCGCGTTCGCGGTGGTCCTGGAGCTGGTCCCGGCCGAGCTGGCCGCCGAGGTCACCCGGTCCCTGCACATCCCGACCGTCGGCATCGGCGCCGGTTCGGAGTGCGACGCGCAGGTGCTGGTGTGGACCGACATGATGGGTCTGACCGGCGGGAAGATGCCGAAGTTCGTGAAGCAGTACGCGAACCTGCGGCAGACCATGGGCGACGCGGCGAAGGCCTTCGCCCAGGACGTGGTCGGCGGAACGTTCCCGCAGGAGGAGCACGCCTTCCACTGATCGCCGTAGCGCGCTCACGGCCCGCCGACGCGTCCGTCGGCGGGCCGTGAGCCGTGTCCGAGCCGTCTGCGGGCGGCTTGTCAGCGGGCTGTCGGTGGCTTGTAGGCGCGTTGTCGGTGGCGGCTGGTCCCATGGTGGACATGACGCGAACCGACAACAATCCGCCGCACGGCCCGCTCGCCGTGGAGGTGCGGGGGCTGGTCAAGCACTACGGGGAGACCAAGGCCCTCGACGGCGTGGACCTCGATGTCCGGGAGGGCACGGTCCTCGGGGTCCTCGGCCCCAACGGCGCCGGCAAGACCACCCTCGTCCGCTGCCTCTCCACCCTGGTCGTCCCCGACGCCGGCACCGCCTTCGTCGCCGGCTACGACGTGGTGCGCCAGCCCCGCCAGCTGCGCCGCACCATAGGCCTCACCGGCCAGTACGCCTCGGTCGACGAGAAGCTCTCCGGCCGGGAGAACCTCTACATGATCGGCCGGCTGCTCGACCTGTCCCGCAAGGACGCCCGGACGCGCGCCGACGAGCTCCTGGAGCGGTTCTCGCTCACCGAGGCCGCGAAGAAGGCCGCGATGCACTACTCCGGCGGCATGCGCCGCCGGCTCGACCTGGCCGCCTCGATGATCGGCCACCCGGCCGTGCTGTACCTGGACGAGCCGACCACCGGTCTGGACCCCCGCACCCGCAACGAGGTGTGGGACGAGGTGCAGCGGATGGTCTCCGAGGGGGTCACCGTCCTGCTCACCACCCAGTACATGGAGGAGGCCGAGCAGCTCGCGAGCGAGCTGACGGTCATCGACAAGGGCAAGGTCATCGCCAGCGGCAAGGTCGACGAGCTGAAGGCGCGCGTCGGCGGCAGGACGCTGAAGGTCCGCCCCGTCACCGTGTCCGACCTGCCGGGCATGGCGCGCTCGCTGGCCGAGGCCGGTCTGGACGGCCTGGCCGGTTCGCAGATCGCGTCCGAGGAGGGCGTGCTGCTGGTCCCGATCCTGAGCGACGAGCAGCTGACCGCCGTGGTCGGCCTGCTGGCCGCCCGCGGGTACGCGATCGCCGACCTCGGCACGTACCTGCCCAGCCTGGACGAGGTGTTCCTGTCCATCACCGGCCAGAAGCCCGCCGGCCCCGACTCCGTTCCCGCCCAGCAGACCGAGGAGGTCGCGGCATGAGCACCGTAACCACGTCCAAGCCCAGCGGCGACGCGGCCGCCCCGGTGGCCGCCGCCACCGCCGCCGCGGTCCGGTCCGAGGACGGCCGGATCGGCCTGCGGGCCAATCTGCGGCACATCGGCGCCCTGGTGCGCCGCAACACCCTGCAGATCAAGCAGGACCCCGAGTCGATGTTCGACGTCCTGTTCATGCCGATCGTCTTCACGCTGCTGTTCGTGTACGTCTTCGGCGGCGCGATCGCGGGCAAGGGCAACCAGGGCGACTACGTCAACTACCTGGTGCCCGGCCTGATGGCGATGATGGGCATGAACATCGCCATGGCCGTCGGCACCGGCGTCAACGACGACTTCAAGAAGGGCGTGATGGACCGCTTCCGGTCCATGCCCATCGCCCGCTCCTCGGTGCTCATCGCGAAGATCGTGGTGGAGCTCGGCCGGATGATGATCGCCATCGGCATCCTGCTGATCATGGGCTTCATCCTGGGCATGTCGATCAAGACCTCGGTGCTGGACCTGCTCCTCGCCATCGGGCTGTCGGCCGTGTTCGGCGCCTCGCTGATGTGGATCTTCATCCTGCTCGGCCTCACCCTGAACTCGGCACAGGCCGTCCAGGGCATGGCGATGGTGGTGCTGATGCCGCTGCAGTTCGGCAGCTCCATCTTCGCCAAGCCGGCGACCATGCCGGGCTGGCTGCAGAGCTTCACCGACTACAACCCGCTGTCCAACCTGGCCGACGCGGCACGCGGCCTGATGATCGGCGGCCCGGTCGGCCACTCGGTGATGGTCACCCTGATCTGGTCGGTCGCCATCACCGCGGTCACCATGCCGCTCGCTGTCCGCAAGTTCCGCCAGAAGACCTGACCCGGGACGGCCGGTCCGTTCCGGATCGCGTCCCGGACGGGCCCCGCACGGGGGGCCGGGTCAGACGAGGGCGGTGGCCTCCTCCAGGGTGAGGTCACCGCCTTCGGCGTACGCGGCCTCGTACCCGGCATCGCCCAGCGCCGCCCGCGCCAGCTCCTCGGCGCGGGCGGCGTCCGCGCGTTCGGTGCTGACCGGGAAGTGCGCGGGCGGCAGGTGGGCCCGGTACGCGCCGATCAGCCGGGCGGCGTCCCGCGGCCGCTCCGGGCCGCCGGGCGAGGCGAGGGAGACGGCCGCCGTCAGCAGGAACACGGCGGACAGCTGCGGGGCGACCATCACCGCGAGCGGATCGCGGGCGTCGGCCGAGGCCGCGCGGACCACCGCCAGGGCGTCCTCGTACTCGCCCTCCTCGTTGTCCAGCCAGGCCACCGTGGCCAGGAGGAACACGTCGAACACGGCGTACGCGCCGAACGTGAACTCCTCGCGCAGCGCCGCCACCTGGGCACGGGCCTCGGCGAACCGCCCGCTGCGGCCGAGGATGCCCGCGAGGAACATCCGGGCGGCGGGCGTGGCCTCGTTGCCGTAGCGCTCCACCCTGCCGAGGATCTCGCCCAGGATCTCCTCGGCCGCCTCCGTCTCCCCGGTCTCGGTGAGGGTCCCGGCCATCCGCACGCGGAGCACCGTCACCTGTGCCCTGGCGCCGAGGCGTTCGGCGTGCTCGATCGCCGCGCGGAAGTCCTGGGTGGCCAGGGCGTACTCGCCGCGCTTCTCGCGGGCCTCGGCGCGGGCGGAGAGGGCCTCGGCGCAGCCCCAGTCGTCGCCGAGCTCACGGAAGAGGGCCAGGCTCTCCTCGGCGTCACGGGCCGCGTCGCCGGCCCAGTCGGCGCGGTTGGCCAGGATGTTGGCGCGCAGCTGGAGGGCGGAGGCGAGCTCCCAGCGGTAGCCGAGGGACCGGGCGGTCTCCACGCTCTCGTGCACGACGCGGCGGAGCAGCTCGGTGTCGCCGGAGATCATCACGGCGTAGACCCACAGGCCGGCCGGGGGCCGGCAGGTCTGCGGGAGGCCGGGCCGGTAGACGCTCGTCATGGCCGCGATCTGGTCGCGTATCTCCGGGGTGCTCCAGTCGGCGCTGTTCTGGTCCCGGGCGGCCAGCCGGATCAGCTGGATGCCGCGCCAGCCCTCGGTGAGCAGTTCGCCGGAGTACGGCGGCGGCGCGTCGACGATCCGCTCCAGGACGGGTGCGGCGGGTGCGGCGGGCGGCGCGAAGGGGTCCGGGCCGAGCGGCGCGGCGGCCTCGGACCAGTGCCGGGACTCGGTGCGCAGGTCCTGCATGACCCAGTACCAGACCAGGGAGTGGACCAGGCACAGCACCTCGTCGGCGTCGCGGAGCGCCACGGCGCGGCGCAGGGCGGTACGGAGGTTCTCGTACTCGGTGGAGAGCAGGGCGGCGGCGGCGCGCTGGCCGTGGCCGCGCAGCGACGGCTCGGTGGTGCGGGCGAGTTCGCGGTAGTGGGTGAGGTGGCGCCGCTCGGTGTCGGCGCGGTCCCCGGCGGCCTCGGCCAGCCGCTCGGCGGCGTACTCGGCGACGGTCTCCAGCAGCCGGTAGCGCATCTCGTCGCCGCCCTGACCGGGGGCGGCGACGACGAGGGACTTGTCGACGAGGGAGCCGAGGGTGTCGGCGACGTCCAGGGCGTCGGTGGCGTCGGTGGCGTCGGCGCAGACGGCCTCGGCCGCGGCGAGGTCGCAGCCGCCGGCGAAGACGGAGAGGCGGCGCAGGACGGTGCGTTCGGGCGCGTCCAGCAGCTCCCAGGACCAGTCGACGACGGCGCGCAGGGTCTGCTGGCGGGGCAGGACGGTACGGGAGCCGCTGGTCAGGAGCCGGAACCGGTCGTCGAGGCGGTCGGCGATCTGGCGCGGGGTCAGCAGCCGCAGCCGGGCCGCGGCCAGCTCGATGGCGAGCGGGAGACCGTCCAGGCGTCGGCAGATCTCCGCGGCCGAGGCGGGGTCGTCGGCGGGGGTGAAGCCGGGGCGGGCGGCGGCCCCGCGGTCGGCCAGCAGTCGCAGCGCGACGGGGTCGGGCAGCGGCTCGACGGGCCGCAGGCTCTCGCCGGGGACGCCGAGGGGTTCGCGGCTGGTGGCGAGGATCCGGATGCCGGGGCAGCGCGCCAGGATCTCGGCGGCGAGTTCGGCGGCGGCGCCGATGACGTGCTCGCAGTTGTCCAGGAGCAGCAGGAGGCGGCGGCCCGCGCAGTGGTCGGCGAGCCGGTCGAGGGGGCCGTCGCCGGCCCGGCCGGTGAGCGCCCGCAACTCCTCGGCGGCGGCGCCGCGCAGCTTGGTCTCCCGCGCCCCGAGCGCGGCGAGGACGGCGTCGGCGACGTCCTCCGGGTCGTCCACGGGCGCCAGTTCCACGAACCACACCCCGTCGGGCCAGCGGCCGGGGTCCTGTGCCTCGGCGGCCTCCTGGGAGAGCCGGGTCTTCCCGGCCCCGCCGGGCCCGAGCAGCGTCACGAGCCGGGCCCGCGCGAGGTCCTCCCCGATGACGCGGATGTCGTCTTCGCGCCCGACGAAGGTGGTGAGCCGCGCCCGCAGGTTCCCGGGCGGCCGGCCCTGGCCGGGCGCGGCGCGGTCGGCGGTGTCGTCGGCCGAGTGGGGCGGGTGGTCCGGGTGGGGCGGGCGGTCCGGGTGGGACGCGGTGGCGGGGGCAGGGGCGAGGAGGGCGGCGTGGAGGGTGCGCAGGGCGGGGCCCGGGTCGGTGCCGAGGCGGCCGGCCAGCTCCCGGCGGAGCGCGTCGTAGGCGGCCAGCGCCTCCGCCGGGCGGCCGGTGTCGCGCAGGGCGCGGATGCGGAGGGCCTGGAGCGGCTCGTCCAGGGGGGCGGCCGCGCACAGCGCGGTCAGCTCCGGGAGCGCGGACTCCGCCTGCCCGAGGTCGAGGGCGGCGGCGAGCCGGCCCCGGCGCGCCTGTGACCGCAGCGCCTCCCACCGGGCGGACTCCGCCGCCCCGTCCGGCAGCGAGGCCAGCGCCGGCCCGCGCCACAGGGCGAGCGCCTCGTCGTACAGGGCGGCCGCCTCGGCCGGGTCGGCGGCTTCGGCGGCCGCCCGGGCGAGGCGTTCGAAGCGGTACAGGTCGATGTCCTCCCGGTCGGCGGCCAGGGCGTACCCGCTCTCCCCGGAGCCCACGGCCGCCTGTCCGAGCGCCCGCCGCAGCCGGGCCACCAGCGCTTGCAGCGCGGCCACGGCGTCCGCGGGCGGGTCGCCGTCCCATACGTCGGCGACGAGCGCGCGCACCGGCACCGCCCGCCCCGGCCGCAGCGCGAGCGCGGTCAGCAGCGCCCGCAGGCGTGCTCCGCCGACGGCGACGGGGGTCCCGTCGTCGCGGATGGCCTGGGTGGTGCCGAGAATCGTGTAGCGCACCGACCCATTCTCCCGGACCCGGGCCCCGGCCCGTCCGGAACGCGGGATAGGTTCGCCGCATGGGTCATCAGGGCGGCCGCGGCGAGCGGCGTATCAGTGCGGTATTCCTCGGCATCGTCGCGGTGATGGCGGTCACCGGCTGGGCGGTGTGGACGGGCTACGCGACCAGTCCGGGTCTCGCCGTGTTCCTGTTCGTGACCTCCGCTTGGATCGTCTCGCTCTGCCTGCACGAGTACGCGCACGCCCGCACCGCCCTGCACGGCGGCGACCTCACCGTCGGCGCCAAGGGCTATCTGACGCTGAATCCGCTCAAGTACACGCACGCGCTGCTCAGCATCGTGCTGCCGGTGCTGTTCGTCATCATGGGCGGCATCGGCCTGCCCGGCGGGGCCGTGTACATCGAGCGCGACCGGATCGCGGGCCGCTGGAAGCACAGCCTCATCTCGGCGGCGGGTCCGCTGGCCAACGTCGCGTTCGCGATCGTGTGCACGGCCCCGTTCTGGCTGCACGCCCTGGACGGGGTGCCGGTGGCGTTCCGCTTCGCGCTGGCCTTCCTGGCCCTGCTCCAGGTCTCGGCGGCGATCTTGAACTTCCTGCCGGTACCGGGCCTGGACGGCTACGGGATCATCGAGCCCTGGCTCTCGCACCGGGTGCGCCGCGAGCTGGCGCCGATCGCGCCGTTCGGGCTGATCGCCCTGTTCGCGATGCTGTGGATCCCGGAGGTCAACCAGTTCTTCTTCGGCGTGGTGGACGGCGTGCTGTCCGCGCTGGGCGTGAACGAGCGGGCCGCCTACTGCGGCCAGGACCTCTACCGCTTCTGGCAGGGCGGCGACTCGTTCTTCTGCGCCGCGCCGGTCGAATAGCCGCGACGGGCGAGGCGCCCTAGATCGCCTGGCGGGTGTTCTCCGCGGCCTTGGCGGCCTTCGCCTTGCGCAGGTAGAACCAGGCCATGTTGGAGGTGACGCCGGCCAGCAGCACCCACACGATCCCGAGGAAACTGCCCTCCACGAAGGCGACGACGGCAGCGGCCACGGACAGGGCGCAGACGACTACGGCGAACACGGCAAGGCGGGGCATGGGGAACAGCTCCTCGGCGACACGGGACGGGTAGAGCCCCTCCAGTGTCCCCCATGCCCCGCCGTGCTCCCGTAAAGGCACCCGGGTGCCCCCTCCCGGTCCTTTTTCGCCATTTGCCTGATCTTCCGACCGACGCGCCGCTACGGTCGCCGGACAGGACGACGGCCCGGCCCGCTCGGCCCGTTGTGGACGACGCCGGGCGTCTGGGGGGAGAGACATGCGGGAGATCTCCAAGGGTGCGAACGTCAGCCTGACCGCCCTCAGTGAGGACGCCGGCTCGGTCGTGGTGAGCCTGGGCTGGAGCAGCGCTTCGGGGGCGGGCGACGCCGACGTCTCCGTCCTTCTCGTCGGCGAGGACGGCAAGGTCCGCAGCGAGAACGACTTCTACTTCTACAACAACCCCGCGGCCGCGGACGGCAGCGTGCAGCTGCTGGGCAAGACGCCGACGGACAGCGGGGACGAGGACCGGATCGGGGTGGACCTGACCGCCGTCCCGGAGGAGGTGGCCCGGATCGTCGTGGCGGCCAGCCAGTACGGCGGCACCCGCTTCGGCGACCTGGACGGGCTGCGGATGACGGTCGCGGACAGGTCGGGCGAACCGCTGGTCGGGTTCTCGATCGACGACGCGAGCGTGGAGACGGCGTTCATCTTCGGCGAGCTGTACCGGCGCGGGGAGGAGTGGAAGTTCCGCGCGGTCGGGCAGGGCTACGAGACCGGTCTGGCGGGGCTGGCCACGGACTTCGGCATCGCCGTCGAGGAATCCGAGGAATCCGAGGAGCCGGAGGAGCCGGAGCCTGCGGGGGAACCGCCGGAGCCGGGCGTTGCCGCGGAGCCGCAGGCGGCGCGGACGACGACGGCGGGAACCCCCGGGCCCGCCGGGAGCCCGACCGCACCGGCGGCCCCGGCGGACGCGGGAACCGCCGGCCCCGCCGTGAGCCCGGCCACGCCGCAGGCGGCGGAGGGGGCGGGAACCGCCGGGGGCCCGGCCGCGCCCGTAGGGCGGCCGCCGGCCCCGGGCGCCGCCCCGGGCGCCGTCGTCCCCGCCCAGGCGCGCGGGCCCCGGACGACGCGGAAGAAGGTGACGCTGCCCAAGGCGCCCGGGAAGTCGCTCGCCGAGAACGAGTCCTGGCGCCCGGCCCGGCTGTTCCCCGTCCCGTCGCTGAAGAGCGACAAGGAGCGGGAGGTGCGCGCCACCTCGGTGCTGTTGTCCGTCATGGCGCAGGTGCCGGAGTTCGGCCGCCGCCTCACCGCCGCGTTCGGCGCTCCCGCCGGGCGGATGCAGACCTTCACCGAGGTGTCCCTCCCCCACGGCGACACCCCGCGGCGCCCGGACGGGGTGATCCGGGTCGAGCGGGCCGGGAAGCTGTGGACGGCGCTGGTGGAGACGAAGACCAACGGGAACCCGCTGCGGCCCGAGCAGGTGCAGCAGTACATGGACATCGCCGCCCGCCGCGGCTACGAGTCCGTGATCACGCTCTCCAACGACGTGGCCCTCGAAGGCACCGCCATGGTGGACGTCAAGGTCGACGGGCGCCGCAAGCACAAGGTCGGGCTCTGGCACCTGTCCTGGGCCGAGGTGGCCCATCAGGCCCAGCTGCTGATCCGGCACGAGGGCGTGGGCAACGCCGCGCACGCCTGGCTCCTGCAAGAGCTGCTCGCGTACCTCCAGCACGAGCAGTCGGGCTGCCACGGGTTCCAGAACATGGGCCCCGCCTGGGTCCCCGTCCGCAACGGCATCGAGGACGAGACCCTGTGCCTCGGGGATCCGCGCGCCACCGAGGTCGTCGAGAGCTGGGAGCGGCTGATCCGCCAGGTCTGTCTGCGGCTCGGCGGGGAGCTCGGCCAGAAGGCGCTGCCGGTGCAGCGGGTGCGGCGCGGCAGTGATCCGCGGAGCCGGCGCGCGGCGGCAGCGGAGCGGCTGTGCCTGGACGGCAGGCTCTCGGCGGAGCTGCGCGTCGAGGGGACGAGCAGTGTCATCGCGGTGACGGCCGACCTGCGGACGGCGAAGATCCGCACCTCCGTGGACGTGCCCGCGCCGGAGGGCTCGTATCCGCTGGTGACGGTGCGGCGGCTGGTGCGGCTGCTGGCCGAGGCCCCGGCGGACCTGCACGTGGAGAGCCTCGTCGAGGGCGAGAACGGGCCGCGCGGGACGCTGGAGCGGCTGCGGCCCGAGCCCGGCGACCTGGTGCCCAGGAGCGGGGCCGCCCTCACCGGGTTTCGGTTGACGCTGATCAAGGGCATGGGCAACAGCCGCGGCAATACGGAGTCCGGTTTCATCCGCAGCGTCGACGAGGCCGTGGACCGGTTCCGGCAGGGGGTGGTGGCGCACCTCGGGCCCCTTGAGGCGCGTGCGGGCCGCCGCGGCTGACTTCGGCGGCGGCCCGGCCGTGGCGGCTCAGACGTCCGTGACGCGCAGGCCCGCGTGGGCCTTGTAGCGGCGGTTGGTGGAGATCAGGTTGGCGACGAGCGCCTCGACCTGGTGCGCGTTGCGGAGCCGGCCCGCGAACACGCCGCGCATGCCCGGGATGCGGGCGGCGAGGGCCTGGACGATGTCGGTGTCGGCGCGGGATTCGCCGAGGACCATCACGTCGGTGTCGATCTCCTCGACCGTCTCGTCCTGGAGCAGGATCGCCGAGAGGTGGTGGAAGGCGGCGGTCACCCGGGAATCGGGGAGCAGGGCCGCGGCCTGCTGCGCCGCACTGCCCTCCTCGACCCGGAGGGCGTACGCGCCCTGCTTGTCGAAGCCCAGCGGGTTGACGCAGTCCACGACGAGCTTGCCCGCGAGGTCCTCGCGCAGCGCTTCGAGGGTCTTGGCGTGCCCCTCCCAGGGCACCGCGACGATCACGATGTCGCTGCGGCGCGCGCACTCCGCGTTGTCCGCGCCCTCCACGCCGAGGCCGAGCTCCTCGGCGGCGGTGCGCGCCCGGTCGGCGGCGCGCGAGCCGATGATCACCTTCTGGCCGGCCCGGGCGAACCGGTAGGCGAGGCCCCGGCCCTGGTCGCCGGTGCCGCCGAGTACGCCGACGACGAGGCCGGTGACGTCCGGGAGGTCCCACGGGTCCTTGACCGGCGGCTTCTGCGTCCCCGGTGCCTGCGTGCTGTCTGTGGAAGTCATGGGGGCGAGCGTACTGCCGAGTATGCGAAAGCCACACAGGTCCGCGCGGTCGGGGCAACCGGCCCCGGAAGCCCTCCGGACGTCCCCCGGATGGTGCAGGATGCCGTCATGGACGCCGTCAGGGTCGCGCTGCTGCGCGAGGTGCTCGCCGGTACGCGGTGGCCGGGTGCCGCCCGGCAGTTCGCCGGGGCGCTGCGCCGGTCGGTCGTAACGGCCGGCGGCGGTCTGCTGCTGGTGGGGACCGAGCAGTACGAGCCGTGGCACCTGGCCGCGCACCTGGTGGACGAGGCCGCCTGGTCGGGTCAGCCGGAGCTGGCGCCGACGCTGGTACGGCATCACGTGCGGCCGGGTGAGCCGCCGCACCTCTCGGTGGGGCTGGGCCGGCTGGCGGCGGCGCGGCGGGGTCAGACGCTGCTGGTGGTGGCGCCGGCGCCGCCCGGTGCGGGGCTGCTGGAGCGGGTGTGCGACGCCCGGCGGGCGGGGGCGACCGTACTGTCCCTGGACGGCGGGGATCCGGATCTGGGGGCGCTCGCGCACGAGGGGCTGTCGGTGCCGGAGGGCGCCGCCGAGCTCGATCTGGACACGGTGCAGCACCTGGTCAGCGCGGCGGCCGGGGAGAACGGCCTGCCGGCGCGGCGCGGGCCGGTCCGGCTCCGGGACCGGCTGGCCCGGCTGGCCGATCAGCTGACCGCGCCGCCGCCGAGCCGCTGGTAGGGCCGGCCGTCAGGGCGTGGTGCCCTCTTCTTCGGCGCCCTCGCGGGACTTGTCGTTCCACGCCGGGTCGTTCTGCCATTCGAGGTTCCGCTCCTGTGCCGTCGCCATGGCGTGGGCGGCCTCTTCAGGGGTGCCGTACGGTCCGAACCGGTCCTTGGCCGGGCATTCCGGGCCTTCCTCGACCTTGTGGTGGACCAGGCAGTAGTACCACTCGCCGGGTTTGCCCACCTGACGCTTCTTGAACAGGGCCATCGTCCTCGGGTTCCTCTCGTTACCGGTCTCTCTCGCCATGCTGCCCCATCCTCGCTGGATACACTCGCTTGCATGTCTGGCCAGTCGCTGCTCGTACCCGGCGAGCTCTCCCCCGCCCGTTCCGTCCCCGGCAACATCCGCCGGCCCGAGTACGTGGGCAAGCCCGCGCCCACTCCGTACACCGGACCGGAGGTGCAGACGGCCGAGACGATCGAGGCCATGCGCATCGCCGGCCGGATCGCCGCGCAGGCGATGGAAGAGGCCGCCAAGCTCATCGCGCCGGGGGTGACCACCGACGAGCTGGACCGGGTCGCCCACGCGTACATGTGCGACCACGGCGCCTACCCCTCGACGCTGGGCTACCGGGGCTTCCCGAAGTCCCTGTGCTCCTCGGTCAACGAGGTCATCTGTCACGGGATCCCCGACTCGACCGTCCTGCGGGACGGCGACATCGTGAACCTCGACGTGACCGCGTACATCGGCGGGGTGCACGGCGACAACAACGCCACCTACCTGTGCGGCGAGGTGGACGAGGAGTCGCGGCTGCTGGTGGAGCGCACCCGCGAGGCGCTGAACCGGGCCGTCAAGGCCGTGAAGCCGGGCCGCCAGATCAACATCATCGGCCGGGTCATCGAGTCGTACGCGAAGCGTTTCGGTTACGGCGTGGTCCGGGACTTCACCGGCCACGGCATCAACTCGTCCTTCCACTCCGGCCTGATCATCCCGCACTACGACAGCCCGCACGCCACCACCACGATCGTGCCCGGCATGACCTTCACGATCGAGCCGATGCTGACGCTGGGCACCCACGAGTACGACATGTGGGACGACGGCTGGACGGTCGTCACCAAGGACCGCAAGCGCACCGCGCAGTTCGAGCACACCCTCGTGGTGACCGAGTCGGGGGCGGAGATCCTGACCCTGCCGTAGCCCGGGACGCGCGGATTTTTTACCGACAAGGCGTCGGGAACACATTGACTTAGGTATGCCTAAGTAGGAGGATCGGGTGTGGCGGCGGTGCCGTCACGCCTTTTCCGCTGTTCAGACTCCCCGGAGGTACGCCTTGGACGCCTTCTCGACGGTCATCCGCGTCGCGTCGCACGAGCAGCACACCGAGGCGGAGACCTCGACGTTCATGAGCGACCTGCTGGGCGGCCGGCTCGGCGTGGACGCCTACACGCGCTACACCGAGCAGCTGTGGTTCGTCTACCGGGCACTGGAGGACGCGGCCGACTCCCTCAGGGACGACGCGGTGGCCGGGCCCTTCATCCGGCCCGAGCTGATGCGCGTCGCCGAGATCGAGCGGGACCTGGCGCACCTGCGCGGCCCCGGGTGGCGCGAGAGCCTGGTCGCGCTGCCGGCCACCGAGGCGTACGCGGCCCGGGTGGCCGAGTGCGCGGCCACCTGGCCCGGCGGGTACGTCGCCCACCACTACACCCGGTACCTGGGCGACCTCTCCGGCGGCCAGATCATCCGGGACAAGGCCGAGCGCACCTGGGGCTTCGAGCGCAAGGGCGACGGCGTGCGGTTCTACGTGTTCGCGGAGATCTCCAACCCGGCGGCCTTCAAGCGCACCTACCGCGAGCTGCTGGACGCGATCGCCGCGGACGACCTGGAGAAGCAGCGCATCATCGACGAGTGCAAGCGCGCCTTCGACTTCAACGGCGCGGTCTTCGGCCAGCTGGGCGAGCAGTTCCGCCTCAGCGCGTAGCCCGCCCGCACCCTCGCTCAGTCCCCCTGGATCAGCCAGGCCACGATGCCGGCGCAGAACAGCAGCGCCTCGGCGATCCGGGCGTAGAAGAGGGCGAGCGCGCATCCGGCGGCGCCCGTCGCGATGCGCGCCGCGCGCTGCTCGGGCGTGCGGGGGCGCCGCCAGGTGGCGGCCACCAGACCCAGCGCGAGCAGGTACGGGAGCAAGAGCCACAGCGGGGCGCCGGGCAGCATGGACGACGCGTAGCCGAAGCCGCCCGCCGCCAGCGCCAGCGCGGTGAAGAGCGCGGGCACCAGAACCCAGGGCTGGGTGCCGGCGGCGGGGCCCTGGGCGGTCGAGGTCGTGTTCATGCCCCCATCGCACCACCCGGCCGGCTCCTGAGGGCAGGGCGTACGTACTCAACCGGGGCCGTCGGCGTACTCAGTTCGCGGCGGCGGCCGGCTCCCGGGGCAGGGCGAAGCGGACGCGGCCGCCGATCTCCACCGTGCCGTCGGGGCCGGGGGCGGTGAGGATCTGGGAGCCGGCGCCCTGGGTGATGTTCAGGGCCCGGTTCAGCTCGGCCGTGAGCAGGATCGCCGCCGAACCGGTGGCCTCGTCCTCGACGATGGCGCCGTCGGGGCGGCGCGGGAAGCCCCGGGCGCGGACGCGGCCCGCGGTCTCGTCCTCCCAGGCCCAGGCGTACAGCCAGCCCTCGCCCGGCGGCGGGGCCGGCAGCGCCTCGACCTCGGCGGCGCTCGCGTACTGCTCGGTGCGCTTGCCCTCGACCCACTCCGGGCGGGCGGTGATCCAGGTGAACTCCCCGTCGTCGCGGGCCCATACGGATCCGGCGGGCGGCTGGAGCTCCTCGATGTCCAGCAGCCACGCGACGCCGACGAGCGGGTGACCGGCGAAGGCCATCCGGGTGCCGGGGGTACGGATGTCGACGACCCCGCGCTCGGGGTCGTCGACGAACACCGTCTCGCTGTAGCCGAGTTCGGCGGCCAGCGCCTGCCGGGACGCGTCGTCCGGGCAGGTCCGGCCGTCGCGTACGACGCCGAGCGGGTTGCCGTACCGGCCGTCACCCGCGCAGAAGACCTTGAGCACATCGAGATCGTTCACGCGGGAATTCAAACACGGCTCAGTTGCCGGCCGTGCGCCGCCTGCGCGCGAGGTAGACCGCACCGGCTCCGGCGGCGATGACCGCTCCGGAGGCGCCGAGCAGGGCGCCGGCCGGGATCTCGGCGCCGGTGGAGGCCAGGTTCCCGCCGACGCTGCCGCCCCCGCCGCCGACCGAGCCGCCGCCGACGGAGCCGCCGGCCGAGCCCCCGCCGGTGGCGGCGCCGGTCGTGCCCGCCGGCGCCGTGCGCGTCGGCGCGGTGGTGGGCGTGGTGGTCGGCAGGACGACGTCCTTCTCCACGGCCACGGCGAGGTCGACGTCGTCGATCCGGTCGCCCGCCTTGTACAGGGAGCCGGTCGTGGCGTTGGCGAAGGCCGCCGCGCCCTCGGCGGTCAGCGCCGTCGGGACCCCGCCCAGGGCCAGCAGACCGCCCTTCGTCTTGTACTCGGCCTTCGAGAGGTCGAGGGTGGCGAAGGGGACGGCCGTCTTGGTGCCGGAGGCGTTCTTCACGTCCAGGACCAGGGTGCCCTTGGCGCCGTCCGCGTCCACCTTGATGTTGCCGAAGGTCATGTCGATGCCGTGGGCGGCGTACTGGAAGCGCAGGTTGCCCTCGAAGGCGGCGCTCAGCTTCCGCTTCTTGACGTCGAGTTCGCCCTTGCCGGCGGGGAAGGAGAAGGTGGGGCCGCTCGCGGCCGCCCCGCCCGCCGGGGTGACGGTGCCGCCCGCGCCCTGCACGTACTTGCGGAAGGACTCCTTGATCCCCCAGGTCAGCTTGCCGCTCAGGACGGGCTGCGGGCCGTCGGCCGGCGGGGTGGAGGTGGTCTTCGACGGGGACGTCGTGGGCGCCGGGGCGGAGCTGGAGGTGGAGGTGGTGGGCGCGGGAGAGGCCGAGGTGGAACCGGTGGGCCCGGGCGCCTCGAACGCCACCGCGGCCGTCAGCGGGTCGCCCTTGAGGCCCGCGTACTGCGGGCCGCCGAGCTGGTCGGCCGCGTCCTTGGTGAGGGTGGTTTCCAGCTTGGTCATCACCGGGCCGGCGAAGGCCACCTCCGCGAAGGCCACGTCCGGGGTGAGCACCCCGTTCTTGGTGACGTCGACGGTGAGCTTCTTCGTACCGGTGTCGATACGGAAGTTGGCGAGCTTGACGACGAACCCGTGCGCGGACGCGTCGAAGACGACGCTGCCCTTGAAGGCGGCGGTCACCACGTTGGTGCCCGGGTCGTACTGGCCGGTGGCCGAGCCGAGGCGGAAAGTGCCGTCCGCGTTCCTGGTGGCGCCGCCGGAGGTGGTGATCGTGCCCTTGGCGGTCTTCTCCACGTAGGTGCGGTAGCGCTCCAGGAGGCCCCAGTCGAGGGTGCCGTCGACGATCGGCTTCGGCGCGGCGGCGGGCGCCACGGCGGCGGCCGGAGACCCGGCTCCCGCCGTCGCGGGCAGGACGAAGGCGGTGGCGCCGAGGGCGGCGACGGTGGCTATGGCGGCCGCGAGGGCGACGGGGCGGCGCGGGGAGGACATGGCTGAGTACTCCTGGAGACGGGGGAAGGGGGAAGTGGGGCGGGGGTGGGTGAGCGCGGGGCGTCAGGACCGGGGGGTGTCCGTGGGACCCGCCTCGGGCGCGGAAGAAGAGGGGGAAGAAGGCGAAGAGGGGGAAGGGGGCGTGGTGCGGCGCTTGCGGACCACCAGGAAGGCGGCGCCGCCGGCCAGGGCGAGCACGGCCGCGCCGAGGGCGACGTACATCCCGGTGTGCGAGCCGTCGGCCGCCTTCCGCGCCGCCTCCGGCGCGGCGGCGGACGGCGAGGCGGCGGAGCCGGGCGCGGGCGTGGCCGTGGAGCCCAGGTCGGGCAGGGCCGGCAGCCGCGCGCCCTCGTCGAGGGCGACGGCGAGCGAGACGGGGTCCATCTCGGTGCCCGCCTTGTACATGGAGTTGAAGGCCTGGGAGCCGCCCTCGGTGAGGGTGGCGGGGGCCTCGGTGAGGGTGGCGAGCCCGCCCTCGGTCTTGAGGCCCTTCGCGTCGAACTCGACCAGCGGGACGGCGCTCTTGGTCTCGCCCGCGGTGGTGACGTCGGCGGTCAGGACGCCCTTGCCGTCCTGGACCTTGGCGCTCAGCGCGCCGAACTTCAGGTCGAGGTGGGCGCCGGTGAAGTGGACGGACCCGGCGAAGGCGGCGTCCAGGGTGCCCTTCCCGCCGTCGTACGAGCCCTTGCCCCGGCCGAAGCGGAACAGCGCGCCGCCGTCCTGGGCGCCGTCGGCGAGGGTCCACTTGCCCTGGCCGATGGAGCCGGTGACGTACTCGCGGAAGGTGCGCCGTACGCCCCAGTCGACGGCCGCGTCGACGAAGGCCCCTGCGGGCGGGGCGCCCTGCGGGGAGCCGCTCGCGCTCGGCCGCGCGCTCGGCGTCCCGGCGGGCTGCGAGGACTGCCCGGCCTCCGGGGCGGTCTTGACGTCGGCGGAGAGCGAGACCGGGTCGAGCTGCGCGCCGGCGGCGTAGTAGCCGGCGAAGGCCTGGGCGCCCTCGCCGGTGAGGGTGACCGGGATGTTGTTCAGGGCGATCGGGCTGCCGCCGCCCAGCATGTTGACGCCGCCGAGGCCGAGGGTGGCGAAGGGCACCTGGGACCGGGTGCTGACGACGCCGGTGTCCTTGGCCTTGCTGGAGACGTCCACGTACAGGGTGCCGACGCCGCCGTTGATCTTGACGGTGGGCCGGCTGACGCTGAGGTCCAGCTCGTAGGCGCCGTCCGGCTTCTGGTGGCCCTGGAACTGGACCCCGCCGCTGAAGGAGGCCTCGAAGGCGCCGGATTCGGGGTCGTAGGAGCCGGTGGCCGAGTGGAAGCGGAAGAGGCTGCCGCCGGCCGTGGCGGCTCCGTTCTTCAGCTTGAAACCGCCTTTCGCGACCGGCCCGGTGACATAACTCTGGAAGGACGACTTGATGCCCCAGTCGAGCCGGCCCCCCTGCACGGTACGGCCGGCGGCGTGCGCGCCGGTGGCCGGAACCAGGGCCGTCAGCAAGGCCGCCAGGGTCGCCAACAGGGCGACGGCGAGAGCGCGGGCGGGTCTTGCGGGCATGAATGCCCCCTCCAGGGTCTGGCTAATAAGGTTAGGCTAACCTAAGCTATCCCGGTTGAGTGAGGAACCCCCAGGCTCCCCGAACCTCGGCCGGAAACCCGCTCATCCCCCGCCAGCCCGCCCTTCAGCCGGACGATCAGGACGGTGCCTTCGTGCCTACGCCCGCCGCGCCACCCCGCTTCCCCCGTCTCGTCACCGCCCTCGCGGCGCTGGCCCTGACACTGGCCGTGACCGGCTGCGGAGGTGCGGCCACCCGGGAGAACTCCCCCGCCCCCGCCGTCTCGTCGGCCCCGGACCGGGTCGAGCCGCTCACCCCGGCTCCGGCGCCCGCCCTGCCGGTGACCGTCACCTCGGCGGACGGCACCGAGGTCACCGTCACCTCGGCGGAGCGGGTGATCCCGCTGACCGGCAGCCTCAACGAGATCGTCCAGACCCTCGGCCTCGGCGACCGGGTCGTCGCCCGCGACATCACCGCCACCTTCGAACAGGCCGCAAAGCTCCCCGTCGTGACCCGCGGCCACGACGTCTCGGCGGAGAGCGTGCTCTCGCTGCGCCCGACCCTGGTGCTCGCCGAGACCACCTCCGGCCCCGCCGAGGCGATCCGGCAGATCCGCGACGCGGGCATCCCGCTCCTCGTGATCGCCCCGGCCAAGTCCCTGGACGACGTACCGAAACGGATCGAGACCGTGGCCGGCGCGCTGGGCGTCCGGGACGCCGGGGCGCGGCTGAAGCAGCGCACCGCCGAGCGGATCGCCGCCGCCCGCAAGGACATTCCGGGCGACGCCTCCGGCAAGAAGCCCCGGGTCGCCTTCCTCTACCTGCGCGGCTCCGCCTCCGTCTACCTGCTGGGCGGCTCCGACTCGGGCGCCGCCTCGCTGCTGGAAGCGGCGGGCGCGGTCGACACCGGCAAGGAGTCGGGGCTCGGCAAGGACTTCACCCCCATCACCAGCGAGGCCCTGGCGGCCGCCGCGCCCGACGCGATCCTCGTCATGTCCAAGGGCCTGGAGTCCGTGGGCGGCCTCGACGGCCTGGTGAAGATCCCGGGCGTCGCCCAGACCCCGGCGGGCATGGACCGCCGCGTGGTCTCGGTGGACGACGGCGTCCTCCTCAACTACGGCCCGCGCACCGACCAGGTGCTCACCTCGCTGATCGACCAGCTCTACGGCAAGGCCTGAGAACGTGACCCTCCCCGACACCGTCGGCCCGGCCGGCCGGCAGACGGCGCCGCCGCCCGCGCGGCCGCCCGCGCGGCCGCCCGTACGCAAGCGGCGCGGCGCGGCTCTGCTCACCGCCGCCCTCGCGGGCGTCCTGCTCGTCATCGCGCTGCTGTCCGCGGGCGTCGGCGCGTACGAGATCCCCACCGGGGACGTACTCGCCTCCGCGCAGCACCGGATGGGCCTCGGCGGGGCCGCCCTCGACCGGGTCGGGGAGAGCGTGCTGTGGAACGTACGGCTGCCGCGCGTGGTGCTCGCGCTGCTCGTCGGGTCGAGCCTCGGCTGCGCGGGCGCCCTGATGCAGGGGGTGTTCGGCAATCCGCTCGCCGAGCCGGGGGTCATCGGCATCTCGGCGGGCGCCGCCGTGGGCGCCGTCGCCTCGATCGGTCTCGGCCTCAGCTTCTTCGGCAACTGGACGATCACCGTCTGCGCGTTCGTCTCCGGCCTGGTCACGGTGGGCTCGGTGTACCTGCTGTCGCGGAGCGGCGGCAAGACCGAGGTCGTCACCCTGATCCTCACGGGCATCGCGGTCAACGCCTTCGCCGGCGCCCTGATCGGCCTGTTCGTGTTCTTCGCGGACAGCGGCCAGGTCAACCAGATCACCTTCTGGCAGCTCGGCTCCCTCGCCCAGGCCACCTGGCCCAAGGTCCTCGCCGTGCTGCCCTGCGCCCTCGCCGGGCTGCTCGTCGCCCCCTTCTACGCGGGCAGGCTCGACCTGCTCGCCCTCGGCGAGCGCCCCGCCCGGCACCTCGGCATCGAGGTCGAGCGGCTGCGGCTCACCCTGATCCTGGTGGTCGCGCTGCTCACCGCGGCCGCCGTCGCCGTCGCCGGGGTGATCACCTTCGTCGGGCTGCTGGTGCCGCACCTGCTGCGGATGGCCAACGGCCCGGGGCACCGCTTCCTGGTGCCGGGCAGCACCCTGGCCGGCGCCGTCGTCCTGCTCGCGGGCGACCTGGCCGCGCGGACCATCGCCGCACCGGCCGAGCTGCCGCTCGGCGTGCTGACCGCCCTGATCGGCAGCCCCTTCTTCTTCTGGCTGCTGCGCCGGACCCGCCGCAAGCAAGGAGGCTGGGCATGAGCGTCCTGTTCGGGCGGCGCGGGCGGACCGTCCCCGCCCGGCCCGCGCCCGGCGCGCCCCTCGCCGAGGCCTCGGACCTCCACGTCCGGCTCGGGCAGCGCGAGGTGCTGGCCGGGATCGAACTGACGGCCCGGGCCGGCGAGGTGCTGGCCCTGGTCGGGCCGAACGGCGCGGGCAAGTCCACCCTGCTGGGCGCCCTCGCCGCGGACCTCCCGGCGGCCTCCGGGGTCGTACGGATCGACGGGCGCCCGGTGGGCGACTGGTCGGCGCCCGATCTCGCGCTGCGCCGGTCGGTGCTCCCCCAGTCTGCGGCGCTGGCGTTCCCCTTTCCCGTGGAGGACGTCGTCCGGATGGGCCGCGCCCCCTGGGCGGGTACCCCGTACGCCGATTCCGACGGGGCGGCGGTCGCCGCCGCCATGGCCGCGACCGAGGTGACCGGCTTCGCCGAGCGCCCCTTCTCCGCGCTCTCCGGCGGCGAGCGGGCCCGGGTCGCGCTGGCCCGCGTGCTGGCCCAGGGGGCGCCGCTGTTGCTGCTCGACGAACCCACGGCCGCCCTCGACCTGCGCCACCAGGAGCTGGTGCTGCGGATCTGCCGGGAGCGGGCCGCCGCCGGGGACGCGGTGGTCGTCGTCCTGCACGACCTGGGTCTGGCGGCCGCGTACGCGGACCGGGCCGCCGTGCTGCACGACGGGCGGATCGCGGCGGACGGACCGCCGGCCGAGGTGTTCGAGGACGGGCTGCTGAGCCGGGTGTACCGGCAGCCGGTGGAGGTGCTGCCGCACCCTCGGACGGGGGCCCCGCTGGTGGTCCCGGTGCGCGGCTTGACCTCCGCTTGACCTTGTCATGGGGTCGTCATGAGGGCTCTGTGACGGCCCCGTGTCCACCCCCGGGCGGTGTGCGCCGAATCACTGGAAGAGCGGGTATGAGTCAGGTAAGGCTCGGTTAAGTTAGGTCCGCCTCACCGGCCTCTCCCCACCCGGGGCGGCCCCCCGTCCGAAGCCCCAGGAGCTCCCATGCGCCCCGTCCGCCTCTCCGTCCTCACCGCGGCCGCCGTCGTGGCAGCTCTCACCGCCGTCACCGGCTGCGCCGAGAAGAGCGACTCCGCCGGCGGCGACGGCGCGATCCACGTGACCGCGACCGACACGGCGTGCGAGGTCTCGAAGAAGGACTTCCCGGCGGGCAAGGCGACCATCGAGGTCGAGAACAAGGGCGCCAAGGTCACCGAGCTGTACCTGCTCTTCCCGGACGGCCGCATCGTCGCCGAGCGCGAGAACATCGGCCCCGGCACCAAGGCCTCCATCACCGCCGAGATCAAGGCGGGCGACTACGAGATCGCCTGCAAGCCCGGCATGAAGGGCGACGGCATCCGTCAGCAGGTCAAGGCCACCGGCTCGGGCGCCGTCGAGAAGCGCAGCCCCGAGGCGGACGCCGCGGTCTCCGCGTACCGCACCTACGTCCAGGAGCAGGCCGACGAGACCCTCCCCAAGGCGCAGGCCTTCGCGGACGCCGTCAAGGCCGGGGACGTCGAGGCCGCGAAGAAGGCGTACGCCGTCTCCCGCATCGGCTGGGAGCGCACCGAGCCGGTCGCCGAGTCCTTCGGTGACATCGACCCGAAGGTCGACGTCCGCGAGGACGGCCTGGAGGCCGGCCAGGACCCGGCGAAGGACTGGACGGGCTGGCACCGCCTGGAGAAGTCCCTCTTCCAGGACGGCAAGATCACCGACCAGGACAAGAAGCTCGCCGACACCCTGATGGCCGACCTCACCGACTGGCAGAAGAAGGTCGGCCAGGCGGAGATCACCCCCACCTCGATGGCCAACGGCGCCAAGGAGCTCCTCGACGAGGTCGCCACCGGCAAGGTCACCGGTGAGGAAGAGCGCTACTCCCACACCGACCTGGTCGACTTCAAGGCCAACGTCGAGGGCGCGCAGAAGGCGTACGAGCTGCTCAAGCCGATCGCCTCGAAGAACGACCCGGCCCTGGCCGCCGAGCTCGACAAGCAGTTCGGCGCGATGAACACGCTCCTCGACAAGTACCGCGCCGACAAGGCGAGCTACGAGTTCCAGTCGTACGAGACGGTCAAGGAGGACCAGCGCAAGGAGCTGTCGGACGCCGTCAGTGCCCTCGGTGAGCCGCTGTCCAAGCTCGCCGCCGCCGTCGCCAAGTAACGCGTACCGAAGGTGTCGACCATGTCCGAGGAAACCAGCAGCACCGGCGCCGAAGGCCCCGGCGACGGGAGCACCCGCGACGGGAGCACCACCGGCGCACCGTCCCGACGGGCCGTGCTCGGCTGGGGCGGTGCCGGGCTCGCGCTCGGCGCCGCCGCGGCGGGCGGTACCGTCGCGGCGCTCAGGAGCGGCACCGACACCGTGCCGGCCGGGATGACCGGCTCGGCCGTCCCCTTCCACGGGGAGCACCAGGCGGGTATCGCCAGCGCGGTGCAGGACCGTCTGCACTTCGCGGCGTTCGACGTGACGACGAAGGACCGCGCCGCCCTGGTGCGGCTCCTGAAGGACTGGACGCGGGCGGCCGAGCGGATGACCGCCGGCCTTCCGGTCGGCGAGGGCGCCGTCGGCGGCCTGCCCCAGGCCCCGCCGGACGACACCGGCGAGGCCCTCGGCCTCAAGCCGAACCGGCTCACGCTGACCATCGGCTTCGGCCCCGGCCTGTTCGCCAAGGACCGCTTCGGCCTGGAGGACAAGCGCCCCGAGGCCCTGGTCGACCTGGAACAGTTCCCCGGCGACAACCTCGACGCGGCCCGCTCCGGCGGCGACCTGTGCGTCCAGGCCTGCGCGGACGACCCGCAGGTCGCGGTGCACGCCATCCGCCAGCTCGCCCGCATCGGCTTCGGCAAGACCGCGATGCGCTGGTCCCAGCTCGGCTTCGGGAAAACCTCCTCGACCACCCCCGACGAGCAGACCCCGCGCAACATGATGGGCTTCAAGGACGGCACCCGGAACATCTCGGGCACCGACACGGCGGCACTGGACAAGCACGTGTGGGTCGCCTCCGGCGACGGCGCCGACTGGATGACCGGCGGCTCCTACCTGGTGGCTCGCCGCATCCGCATGCACATCGAGACCTGGGACCGCACCCCGCTCCAGGAACAGGAGGACATCTTCGGCCGCGACAAGGCCGAAGGCGCCCCGGTAGGCAAGCCCAGGGAACACGACGCACCGTTCCTGAAGGCGATGAAACCGGACGCCCACGTCCGCCTCGCACACCCCGACAGCAACGACGGCGCGACGATCCTGCGCCGCGGCTACTCCTTCACCGACGGCACCGACGGCCTCGGCCGGCTCGACGCGGGCCTGTTCTTCCTCGCCTACCAGCGCGACGTCCGCAAGGGCTTCGTCCGGATCCAGCGGGCACTGTCGAAGAGCGACTCGCTCAACGAATACATCCAGCACGTGGGTTCGGCCGTCTTCGCCGTCCCGCCGGGCGTCCGCGACACGGACGACTGGTGGGGCCGGACGCTGTTCTCGTAGTAGCGGACAAGGGGAAACCACGTGTTCAGCAATTATCTGATCGGGCTGCGCGAAGGGCTGGAGGCCAGCCTGGTCGTCTGCATCCTCGTCGCCTACCTGGTCAAGACCGGGCACAAGGACAAGCTGGCCCCGCTGTGGGCCGGTGTGGGCCTGGCGGCGGCGGTGAGCCTGGGCTTCGGCGCGGCGCTCGAATTCGGCACGCAGGAGCTCACGTTCCAGGCGCAGGAGGCGATCGGCGGCTCGCTGTCGATCATCGCCGTGGGCCTGGTGACCTGGATGGTCTTCTGGATGAAGCGCACCGCTCGGCACCTGAAGGCCGAACTGCACGGGAAGCTGGACGCGGCGCTCGCGATGGGCACCGGCGCGCTGGTCTTCACCGCGTTCCTGGCCGTCGGCCGGGAGGGCCTGGAGACCTCGCTGTTCGTGTGGCGCTCGGTGAAGGCGGCCGGAGACGGCGCCGCCCCGCTGGTGGGCGTGCTGCTGGGCATCGCCTCGGCGATCGCGCTGGGCTGGCTGTTCTACCGGGGCGCCCTGAAGATCAACCTGGCCAAGTTCTTCAAGTGGACCGGCGGCATGCTGGTCGTGGTCGCGGCGGGCGTGCTCGCGTACGGGGTCCACGACCTCCAGGAGGCGGACTTCCTGCCCGGCCTGGCAAACAAGGCCTTCGACGTCAGCGAGTCGATCCCGCCGGACAGCTGGTACGGGACGCTGCTGAAGGGCACGTTCAACTTCCAGCCGGACCCGACCTGGCTCCAGGTCGTGGTGTGGGTGCTCTACCTCGTTCCCACGCTGTTCCTGTTCTTCGCCCCGCAGCGGCCCGGCCGCCCGGCGGCGCCGAGCGCTCCGGCCGCGCCGGCCGCCACGGACCGCTCGTAGCGGCAGACCACCCCACGGGGCCCGGATCCACCCGATCCGGGCCCCGTCGGCGTGTGCGGTCGGCGCCGCGCCGTCACCAGAGGCGGTCGACGAGCCCCGGGTGGAGGTCGATCCGCGTCCCCGCGAAGGCGGCGGCGCCGGCCCGGGCGTCGGGGCCGTCCGGGCCGTCCGGGCCGAGGAACTCCGCCAGGACCTCCTTGTCGAACCCGGGCCCGTCCGTCGCCAGGGGTTCCTCGGGCGTCCCGCCCACCAGGACCGCCCCCGGCAGCCGGGTGAATCCGGCGGCCTCGTAGAACGGCGCCAGCGGCCGGTCACAGCTGAACAGCACCAGGTCCAGCCCCGGTACGGCGGCCAGTTCGCGGCGCGCCGCCGCGACGAGCCGGGCGCCGCAGCCCCGGCCGCGCAGTGCCCGCCGGGTCACCACGGAGCTCAGCCCGGCCGCGCGGTACGTCCGTCCCGCGTGCCGGATGTCCTTGAACAGCAGCGCCAGCGAGGCCGCCACGGTGCCGTCGGCGGTCACGAGCAGCAGGGCGCGCGGCGCGAGGGCCGGGTCGTGCCCGGGTGTCGCGCCGGGCCAGGCCTCGGCCTCCAGGGCCGCGACCTGTGCGGCGAGCGCGGCGGGCAGCTCGGCCTCGGCGAACCCGAGCACCCGCGTCACGGGGGCGGCCGCCCCGGCGCCGGGCCCGGCGCTCACGCGATCCTCACGCCCGCGCCGCCGACCCGGACCCGCGGGTCCCCGGCCCGCAGCTCCACCGTCAGCACCCCGGGGCGGCCCATGTCCTCGCCCTGGTGGAGGGTGAGCACCGCGTCCGCCGGGGCCAGTCCCCGCTCGCGGGCGTACGCCCCGAACGCGGCCGCGGCCGCCCCGGTGGCGGGGTCCTCGACGACGCCGCCGACCGGGAAGGGGTTCCGTACGTGGAAGAGCGCCGGGGCCTCGCGGTACACCAGCTGGACCGTGGTCAGGTCCAGGCGCCGCATCAGCGCCTCCAGCCGGTCGAAGTCGTACGAGAGGTCCGCGAGCCGAGCCCGCGTTCCGGCGCCGAGCACCAGGTGCCGGGCCCCGGCGTAGGCGATCCGGGGCTGGAGGGCCGGGTCGAGGTCGGCCGCCGGCCAGTCCAGCGCGGCCAGCGCCTCGGCGAGGTCCGCCGGGGCGATCTCCTCGACGTGGGGCTCCACGCTGGTCAGCACCGCCCGCGGGGCGCCGTCGGCCGTCTCGACCGACACCGGCACCGTCCCGGCGCGGGTCGCGAACACCAGCTCGCCGGGGCCGATGCGCTCGGCCAGCGCGACCGCGGTGGCCACGGTGGCGTGCCCGCAGAAGGGGACCTCCGCCTTGGGGCTGAAGTAGCGCACGGTGAAGCCCCGGCCGGGCGCCGCGGCCAGGCCGGCCGGCGGCGCGGTCAGGAAGGCCGTCTCGCTGTAGCCGAGCCCGGCGGCGATCCCCAGCATGGCGGCGTCGTCCAGCCCGGAGGCGTCCAGCACGACCCCGGCGGGATTGCCGCCCTCGGGGTCGTCGGAGAAGGCGGTGTAGCGCAGTACCTCGGTCGTCATGATCGCCTCAACCGCACCACCGGATCCCGCATTCCCGCGCCCGCGCCCGCCAGACGGCCTAACCCCGGCCGACGTAGGGCATTGCCGTGGCCATCACCGTCGCGAACTGCACGTTCGCCTCCAGCGGCAGCTCCGCCATGTGCAGCACCGTCCGCGCGACGTCGGCCGCGTCCATCACCGGCTCCACCGCCAGCTGCCCGTTGGCCTGGAGGATTCCGGTCCGCATCCGCTCGGTCATCTCCGTCGCCGCGTTGCCGATGTCGATCTGCCCGCACGCGATCCGGTACGGCCGCCCGTCCAGCGACAGCGACTTCGTCAGGCCGGTCATCGCGTGCTTGGTCGCGGTGTAGGCGATCGAGTTCGGCCGCGGCACGTGCGCGGAGATCGAGCCGTTGTTGATGATGCGGCCGCCCTGCGGATCCTGCGCCTTCATCACCCGGAAGGCCGCCTGCGCGCAGAGGAACGCCCCCGTCAGGTTGACGTCCACGACCGCGCGCCAGTCCTCGTAGGCGATGTCCTCCAGCGCGACCCCGGCCGGGCCGAAGGTGCCCGCGTTGTTGAACAGCAGGTCCAGGCGCCCGTACCGGTCCCGTACCGCCGAGAAGAGCGCGGCCACGTCGTCCGGATCGCTCACGTCCGCCCGTACGCACAGCACGTCCGCGCCGGCCCCGGCCGCCTCGGCCGTCCGCTCCAGCGGCTCGGCGCGGCGGCCTGCCACGGCCACCGACCAGCCGGCGGCGGCCAGGGTCAGGGCCACGGAGCGCCCAATTCCGGATCCGGCCCCGGTGACCACGGCGATCTTCTTCCCAGGTTCGTCCATGGGGCCGCAGGCTACGTCACGTCCGCCGAGGGGCCCTGGACGTTCCGATAGCTGAGAACATGGGTCGGTCAGGGGTGCGAAAAACACGAGGAGAGTGGAGTCCCGCATGTCGGAGAGAGCCCCCGCGACGGCGTCCCAGCAGCCGTCGCCCGAGACCCCCTCTGCCCCCGGATCCACCCTTCTCACGAAGGCGCGCCGCACCGGGCTGCTCGTCACCTTCGTGCTCGGCGGCCTCACCGCGCTGCCGCCGCTGTCCATGGACATGTACCTGCCGGCCCTGCCGGAGGTCACCACCGCCCTGCACAGCCCGGCCGCGACCATCCAGCTCACCCTGACCGCCTGCCTGGCCGGCATGGCCCTGGGCCAGCTGGTCATCGGCCCGATGAGCGACAAGCTGGGCCGGCGCGGGCCGCTGCTCACCGGCATGGTCGTCTACGTCCTCGCCACCGCGCTCTGCGCCCTCGCCCCGACCGCCGGAACGCTGATCGCCTTCCGGCTGCTCCAGGGCCTGGCCGGCGCCGCCGCCATCGTCATCGCCCGCGCCGTCGTGCGCGATCTGTACGACGGCGTCGAGATGGCCCGGTTCTTCTCCACCCTGATGCTCATATCCGGGACGGCCCCGATCATCGCCCCGCTCATCGGCGGCCAGGTGCTCCGCTTCGCCGACTGGCGCGGCGTCTTCGCCGTCCTCACCGTCGTCGGCCTCGCGCTCACCCTGCTGGTGTGGCGCGGACTCGGGGAAACCCTGCCGCCCGAGCGCCGCCAGACCGGCGGCGTCGGCGCCGCCCTGCGGACCATGCGGGGGCTGCTCGCCGACCGGGTGTTCGCCGGGTACATGCTGGCCGGCGGCTTCGGGTTCGCCGTCCTCTTCTCGTACATCTCCGCCTCCCCCTTCGTGGTGCAGGAGATCTACGGGGCTTCCCCGCAGGCGTTCAGCCTGCTGTTCGGCCTCAACTCGGTCGGCCTCATCGCCGTCGGCCAGATCAACGGCAAGCTGCTGGTCGGCCGGGTCAGCCTGGACAAGGCCCTGGCGACCGGGCTCGGCACCATCACCCTGGCCTCGGTGGCGCTGCTGCTGATGTCCACGGGGGTGTTCGGCGAGGTCGGGCTGGTGCCGATCGCGGCCGCGCTGTTCGTGCTGATGTCGGCGATGGGCCTGGTGCTGCCGAACACCAACGCGCAGGCCCTGATGCGCACCCCGCACGCCGCCGGATCGGCCTCCGCCCTGCTGGGCACCTCCTCGTTCCTGGTCGGGGCGATCGCCTCGCCGCTGGTCGGGATCGCCGGCGAGGGCACGGCCGTCCCGATGGCGGTGGTCCAGCTGGCCTGTTCGCTGCTGTCGGTGGGCTGCTTCCTCGGGATGTGCAGGCCCTGGCGGGACCGGGAGGCCACGGTGGCCGCCGCGGCGTGAACCGGCCGCCCGCGTCGCCGTAAACTTCGTGGGTGAACGCCTCCGCCCCCGCCCCCGCCACCACCTCCGAAACCCTGCGCCACGCGCTGGGCGGACTGCTCGAAGGACTCCCGCCGAAGCAGGCCTCGGCCGCCGTCGAGCGGCTGATCGCGAACTACCGCGGCACCACCCCGACCGACGCGCCCGTGCTGCGCGACCGCTCCGACGTGGCGGCGTACGCCGCGTACCGGATGCCGGCCACCTTCGAGGCCGTCCGGTCCGCGCTGGACGGGCTGGCCGAGGCGGCCCCGCACTGGACGCCGGGCTCGCACGTGGACGTCGGCGGCGGCACCGGCGCCGCGGCCTGGGCGGCCGACGCCACCTGGGACGGCCCGCGCGGGACCACCGTGCTCGACTGGGCGGAGCCGGCGCTGGCCCTGGGCAAGGAGCTGGCGGCCGCCTCCGGCTCGCCGGTGCTGCGCGGCGCCGACTGGCGGCGGGCCGTCATCGGAGCCGGTCTGGTGCTGCCCGAGGCCGAGCTGGTGACCGTGTCGTACGTGCTCGGCGAGCTCACGCCGGAGGCCCGCCGGGCCGTGGTCGCGGAGGCGGCGCGCGCCGGGCAGGCGGTGGTGGTGATCGAGCCGGGCACGCCCGAGGGGTACCTGCGGATCCGCGAGGCCCGCGACCAGCTGATCGGGGCCGGGCTGCGGGTCGCCGCGCCCTGCCCGCACGACGGGACCTGCCCGATCGAGGTCGGGCAGGACTGGTGCCACTTCTCGGCCCGGGTCAGCCGCTCCTCCCTGCACCGGAAGGTCAAGGGCGGCTCCCTCCCGTACGAGGACGAGAAGTTCAGCTACGTGGCCGCGACCCGCTTCCCGGTGGAGCCGGCCGTCTCCCGGATCACGCGGAGGCCGCAGATCCGCAAGGGGCTCGTCCTGCTGGACCTGTGCGGTCCGCAGGGCGCCGGGGCGCCGGGTCTGACCCGGGCCACCGTGACCAAGCGCCACGGTGACCTCTACAAGTCGGCGCGGGACGCCGACTGGGGCCAGGAGTGGCCGCCGCCCGCTCCGTAGGCCGCGGCCGCATCCGGGGGCGGCGGCTACATCCGCAGCTCCTGGGTGCAGCACTTCACGCTGCCGCCCCCCTTGAGCAGTTCCCCGAGGTCCATGGGGACCGGCTCGAACCCGCGGTCGCGCAGCGGCGCCAGCAGCCCGGCCGCGGCCTGCGGGAGCAGGACGTGCCGGCCGTCCGAGACCGCGTTCAGCCCGAGGGCCGCCGCGTCGTCGGCGTCGGCGATCAGGGCGTCCGGGAAGAGCCGCCGGAGCACGGCCTGGCTGCCGGGCGAGAAGGCGGGCGGGTAGTACATGACCTCGTCGCCGTCGAGGACGCTGAGCGCCGTGTCCAGGTGGTAGTAGCGCGGGTCCACGAGGTCGAGGCCGATGACGGGCCGGCCGAAGAACTCCTGGGCCTCGTCGTGGGAGAGGGGGCTGGAGCGGAAGCCCCGCCCGGCCAGGACGTAGCTGGCCGTGACGGCGAAATCGCCCTCGCCCTCGTTGACGTGGGACGGTTCGTGAATCTCCTGGAAGCCGTGGGACCGGAACCAGTCGAGGTGGATCTCCGCCTCGGCGGCGCGCTCCGGGTGGGCGAACCGGGCGCCGAGCACCCGGCCGTCGACCACGAGGGCGCCGTTCGCGGCGAAGACCATGTCCGGCAGGCCGGGGTCCGGGATGAGGGTCTCGACGGTGTGGCCGAGGGAGCGGTAGCGGTCCCTCAGGTCCTCCCACTGGGCGTTCGCGATGGGCAGGTCCACCGGTTTCGTGGGGTCCATCCACGGGTTGATGGAGTAGGTCACCTTGAAATGTGCGGGTGGGCACATCAGGTAGCGCCGGGGTGTGGCGTCTCTGCGCAAAGAAGGCTCCTCACGACTCACGAAGGTGTGGAGAGAATCGTCCCTCCTCGACGGGGACCGCGCAGTGAACTGACCGGGTGGTTTAAGGAATGACTCGAAGACGAGACGTATCGGGTTGGTAGCTTGGCGGCATGAGCACCGAGCCCCCCGCGTCGAGACCGGCCACCCCGCCACAGCCCGCGAAGGACGCGAAGGCCGCCGCAGCCGCTGCAGCCGCCACAGCCGCCACGGCCGGCAAGACCGTCAAGGCCCCGGACGCCGGCCGCCGCAGCGAGCGCTCCCGGCGCGCGATCCTCGACGCCGCGCTCGCCCTGCTCGGGGAGGTCGGCTACAACAAGCTCACCATCGAGGCCATCGCCGCCCGCGCGGGGGTCGGCAAGCAGACCATCTACCGCTGGTGGCCCTCGAAGGCGGCGGTGCTGCTGGACGCCTCGCTGGCGCTCGCCGGGGAGGCGGGGACCGAAGGCGAGTGGGCCGGGTTCCCCGACACCGGCGATCTCGCGGCCGACCTGAAGCTCGTACTGCGGGCGACGGTCGACGAGTTCAACGACGAGAGGTACGAGGCCCCCGCGCGCGCCCTGACGGCTGCCGGGGCCACGGATCCCGAGCTCGGGGCGCGGTTCACCGAGCGGCTGCTGGAACCCCAGCTCGCCCTGTACGAGGACCGGTTGCGCACGGCCCGGGAGGCCGGCCAGCTCGCGCGGGACACGGATCTGCGCCTGACGGTGGAGATGCTGCTCGGCCCGCTGACGTACCGCTGGCTGCTGCGGACGGCGCCGCTGACGCACGCGTTCACGGACGCGCTGGTGGACCGGGTGCTGGGCGGGGTGGCCGGCGGGACGGCCGCCGGGGTGGGGAAAGTCACCGCCTGACGGCTGACGGCACATGCCGCATCTGGCTGAGAAGATATGGCCGGTTCCTACTGGTATGCACGGGTTTCCCGGGGACCGTACGTGGGGCCCCGGTTGAGGAGCGCGGTCATCCGGGGCTCAGGATGGTGGGAGCATGTGAGGGTCTGCCGGGGCCAACGTTCAGGTGAGGGGATAGATGGGGTCTGAATCGGGCCGCGTCAAACGCGGCGAGCAGAGCAGGATTTCGCAGTGGCTGCGCCTGCGGTCCAAACCCTCGACCGAAGACCCCGGACGAGAACGCGAGGCACTCCTCCTGGCCGTGGCCGCCGCGGGGCTGCCGCTGGCGCCCGCAGCGCATCCGGCCGGCTACCGATGTTCGTGCGACCGCATCGGCTGTCCCACCCCCGCCCGCCACCCCGTCTCCTTCGCCTGGCAGACCCAGTCGACCACCGACCGCGCACAGGTCGAACGCTGGGCGCGCAACCAGCCCCAGGCCAACTTCATCACCGCGACGGGCATGGTCCACGACGTCCTCGACGTCCCGCTCGAAGCCGGCCGCAGCGCGCTGGAGCGCCTGCTGGCCGCCGGCGTGGAGGTCGGCCCCGTCGCCGAGTCCGCCGGCAGGGGCGACCAGGCGCGGATGCTCTTCTTCACCGCGACGCGGGGCACCCCCGAGGACGAGGACGAGTGGTGGCCGTGCGCGCTGGACTGCCACCCCGAGACGATGGACGAGCACCCGGGCCTGCGGTGGCACTGCCGCGGCAGCTACGTCCTGGTCCCGCCGGCGGCCCTGCCGGGTGACCACGCGGTGAGCTGGGTCCGCGGCATGGAGCACGCCCTCCCGGACCCGCTCACCCTCCTGGAAGCCCTCACGGACGCCTGCGCCGCCTACGCCGACTCCACCCCCCACACCCCGGCCACGGTCGCCTGGCCACTGGGCCACTGACCCCGCCCTTTGCCTCGCCGGCACACCGATCCAGCCCCGCCGACGCGATCCAGCCCCGCCGGCGCGATCCAGCCCCGCCGGCGCGATCCAGCCTCGCCGGCGTTTGAGGCGCGGGTCTGGGCAGAGCCCAGGTGGGGGTCCCCCCGGACGAAGTCTGGGGGAGGAGGAAGGGCGGGGCGGGGAGAAGCCCGCGCAGCGACCGGCCATGGGCACGCGCGGCGCCGCTGCCGGGGGCCAGCCCCCGAACCCCCGCGCCTCAAACGCCGGCGAGGCTGAAGGTGGCGGCGGCCGGCCCCCGAGCCCGGCGCCTCAAACGCCGGCGGGGCTTATTGGTACGCCGGCGAGGCCAAAAGACGCCGCGGGCTGGAGGCAGCGGCGGGACGGCGTCAGTGGACCTGGGTGACGATCACGTCGAGGGACCACGGCTTCGCGGAGGCGGCGGGGCCGCCGGCCTCGACCACGTACCCGAGGTCCCGCAGCGCCGTCACCAGCTCCGCCGGCGACGCCGGTACGGCTCCGGCCACCAGCAGGTCCCGTACCAGCCGCCCCTTCGTCGCCTTGTTGAAGTGGCTGACCACCGACCGCTTCTCCACGCCGTCCACGATCTGCGAGTGCAGCACCCGCACCGTCGCCGCGCGCCCCGCCACCTCCCCCTTCGGCTTCCACGCGGACGCGTACGCCGAGGACCGCAGGTCCAGGACCAGCCCGTCCCCCGCCGCCTCCGGCAGCACCCCGGCCATCGGCTCCCGCCAGTACGCGCCCAGCGCGCCCAGCCCCGGCAGCTTCACCCCCATCGAGCACCGGTACGACGGGATCCGGTCCGTCACGCGCACCGCGCCCCACAGCCCGGAGAACACCATCAGGGAGTCGTCCGCCAGGGCCCGGGCGGCCTCCGGCAGGGAGGACAGCCCGAGCGCGTCGTACAGCACGCCGGTGTAGATCTCCCCCGCCGGCCGCGCCACCGCCTCCCGCAGCCCGGCGTTCTTCGCGACCTCGCCCCGCAGTCCCTCGCTCAGGCCCAGCACCTCGCGCGCCTTGAGCTCGTCCCCGGCGCACAGCTCGACCAGTTCCTCCAGTACGGCCGCCCGCGCCCCGGCCAGCCCCGGCAGCGACAGGGTCCCCGGCTCCAGCGGTGCGCCGGAACCGCCGGCGGCCTTTCCCTCGGAAGGCGGCAGCAGCACGAGCACGGTGGTTCTCCTTCATGACGAACACGGCAGGGGGATGCGGCCCCCGAGCCAGGGTAAAGCCTCTCGCCGCGCCGCCCGGAGCCACCGGATCTACGCTCGATCCATGCCACGCCGCCACATCCACATGACCGGCGCAGAAGGGGCTGCCCTGCGGGCCGCGCTGCGTGAACTGCGCACGAGCCTGCACCTGCCGGCCGAGTTCCCGGCCCCTGTGCTCGCCGAGGCCGAGCGGGCGGCGCGCGAGCCCCGGCTGCCGGAGCTCGACGCGACCGGCATCCCCCTGTTCACGATCGACCCGCCGGCTTCCCGCGACCTGGACCAGGCCATGCACCTGGCGAAGCGCCCGGCCGGCGGCGGCTACCGCGTGCACTACGCCATCGCCGACGTCGCCGCCTTCGTCACCCCCGGCGGCGTCCTCGACGCCGAGGCCCACCGGCGCGTCACCAGCCTCTACTTCCCCGACGTGAAGGTCCCGCTGCACCCGGCGCCGCTCTCAGAGGGCGCGGCCAGCCTGCTGCCGGACCAGACCCGCCCGGCCCTGCTGTGGCGGCTCGACCTGGACCGCGAGGGCCGCGTCGAGACCGCCGACGTCCGCCGGGCCCTGGTCCGCAGCAGGGCCAAGCTCGACTACGAGGGCGTACAGAAGGCCATCGACGCCGGCACCGCCGAAGAGCCGCTGGCCCTCCTGCGGGACATCGGCCGGCTGCGCGAGACCCTGGAACGGGAACGCGGCGGCATCTCGCTGAACGTGCCCGAGCAGGAGGTCGTCGAGCACGAGGGCTCGTACAGCCTGGTCTACCGGGCCCCGCTCCCCGCCGACGGCTGGAACGCCCAGATCTCCCTGATGACCGGCATGGCGGCCGCCGATCTGATGCTGGCCACCGGCACCGGGATCCTGCGCACCCTCCCCACCGCCCCCGACGGCGCGGTCGGCCGGCTGCGGCGCACCGCGACGGCCCTGCGGATCGACTGGCCGCACCACGTGCCGTACGCCGAACTCGTCCGCTCCCTCGACCCGCACGTCCCCGCGCACGCCGCGTTCCTCCAGGAGTGCACGGCCCTGCTGCGCGGCGCCGGGTACACGGTGTTCAGCGGCGGCCACCTGCCCTCGCCCGCCCTGCACGCGGCCGTGGCGGCCCCGTACGCGCACTGCACCGCCCCGCTGCGCAGGCTCGTCGACCGCTACACGGGCGAGCTGTGCGTGGCGGCGGTGGCCGGGGCCGCGCCCCCGGAGTGGGCGGTCGCGGCGCTGGACGCGCTGCCGCAGCGGATGGCGGAGGGCACCCGGCTGGCGAACTCGGCCGAGCGGGAGTCCGTGGACCTCGTCGAGGCGGCCGTGCTCAAGGACCGTGTCGGGGAGACCTTCGAGGCCACGGTGATCGACGTCCTGGACCACGAGCCGCTGGTCGGCACGGTCCACCTGGAGGAGCCGGCGGTCGTCGGCCGCGTCGAGTCGCCGTCCCACCCGCTGCCGCTGGGCGACCGGATCCGGGTGCGCCTGACACGGGCGGACCCGGGGCTGGCGAAGATCCTCTTCGCCCCGGCCTGAGCCGCCCCGCCCGGCTGCGGGCGACCGCTGCGTCAAGGTCAAGCCGCGACGGCGCAGCCGGTAGCATGGTCGCCACGACAGACGAGTCGGCCGGGCGGCCGCGTCGGGACCGCGAGGTCCCGCCGAGGAACGTCCGGGCTCCACAGGGCGGGGTGGTGGGTAACGCCCACCCGGGGTGACCCGCGGGACAGTGCCACAGAAAACAGACCGCCCGGGGCTTCGGCCCCGGGTAAGGGTGAAACGGTGGTGTAAGAGACCACCAGCGCCTGAGGTGACTCAGGCGGCTAGGTAAACCCCACCCGGAGCAAGGTCAAGAGGGGTGGTCTTCGGACCGCCCTGCGCGAACGCTTGAGGGCTGCCCGCCCGAGTTCGCGGGTAGACCGCACGAGGCCGGTGGCAACGCCGGTCCTAGATGGATGGCCGTCTCCCCGGCGACCGCGAGGTCATCGGGAGACAGAACCCGGCGTACAGGCCGGCTCGTCTGTCGTCCTCACGACTGCGAAGGAACCCCCGCCACATGTGGCGGGGGTTCCTTTCGTCTGGGGGTGGGCCCAGGGCCTAGCGCAGGTGCGAGGTGTCGTTCAGCAGCCGGACCGAGGCGTTGCCGTCGGCGTAGTAGGCCACCGCCGACAGGGAGGCCGCGGAGAGTTCCATGCGGAACAGGGACTCCGGCGGGGCGCCCAGGGCGAGCCGGACCAGCGTCTTGACCGGGGTCACGTGGGTGACCACCAGCACCGTGCGGCCCGCGTACGCGGCCAGCAGCCGGTCACGGGTGGCCGAGACCCGCCGGGTGACGGCGCTGAAGCTCTCGCCGCCGCCCGTGGGCGCCGCCTTCGGGGAGTCCAGCCAGGCCTGGAGGTCGTCCGGGAAGCGCTCCCGCACCTCGCCGAAGGTCAGCCCTTCCCAGGCGCCGAAGTCCGTCTCGCGCAGCCCGTCTTCGACCACCACCGCCAGCCCGAGGCGGTCCGCGACGGCCTGGGCGGTCTCCCGGCAGCGCCGCAGCGGGGAGCTGACCACCGCCTGGACGGTGCCGCGCGCGGCCAGCGCCTCGGCGACGGCGGCGGCCTGGCGGCGGCCGGCCGGGGACAGCTCCGGGTCGGTGCCGCCGCTCCCGGAGAAGCGCTTCTGCGGGGTGAGGGCGGTCTCCCCGTGGCGCAGCAGCACGAAGGTGGCGGGGGTCCCCATGTCGGGGCCCCAGCCGCTCGCGGGTGCCGCCGTCGGGGCGGGGGCCGCCCGGCCGGGGGCCGCCGCCGCGGCCGGAGCGGGTTCCGGCGCGCCGGAACCCGCGGCCGCGAACAGGGTGTCGGCCTCCGCGGGGGCGGACACCGCAGGGGCGGACGCCGCCGCACCGGCCGTCGTACCGGAGGCCGGGGCGAGGGCGGCCCGTACGGCCGCGGCGCCGGCCGCGGCGTCCCCCGGGGGGCCCGCGGCCGGCGGGGTCGCCAGGGCGCGCGCGGCGCCCCGGTCGAAGACCGCCGTGGAGGCGGAGGGCTCCCACTGCCTGCCGTGCTTGCCCGCGTCCATCGCCTCGTTGGCGAGCCGGTCCGCGTGCTTGTTCTGCTCGCGCGGGATCCACTGGTACGTCACCTGCGAGCGCGGCAGGACCGTCGCCGCCTCCGCCGCGAGCGGCTTCATGTCCGGGTGCTTGATCTTCCAGCGGCCCGACATCTGCTCGACGACGAGCTTGGAGTCCATGCGGACGAGGACCTGCGCGTCCGGGGCCAGCTCGCGGGCGGCCTTGAGGCCCGCGATCAGCCCCTTGTACTCGGCCACGTTGTTCGTCGCGACGCCGATGTACTCGGCGCGCTCGGCCAGCGTCTCGCCCGTCGCCGGGTCGAGGACGACCGAACCGTAGCCGGCGGGCCCCGGGTTGCCCCGGGAACCGCCGTCCGCCTCCACGACGAACCGGAGAGGCCTCTGCATCAGATGCCCGAGTCCGCCGTACGGACCAGGATGCGGCCGCAGTTCTCGTGACGCACGACCTGGTCGCGCGCGGCGGCCTTGATCTCGTTGACCTCGGCCATGTCGAGCTCCAGGCGGCAGCCCTCGCAGCGGCGCTGGTACAGGCGCGCGGCGCCGACGCCGCCCTGCTTGACGCGGATCTTCTCGTACAGGGCGATCAGGTCGGCCGGGACGGAGGCCACGATCAGCTCCCGGTCCTTGGCGATCTTGGCCACGTCGGTGTCGATCTCGTTGGTGGCGGCGTCACGGCGCGCGGTGGCGTCCGTCAGCTTGGCCTCCAGCGCGGAGACGCGCTGGGTGAGCTCGGTGACCCGCTCCTGCGCGGCCTCCAGGCGCTCCATGACCTCCAGGACCACGTCCTCCAGGTCACCCTGGCGCTTGGCGAGGGAGACGACCTCGCTCTGGAGGTTCGCCAGGTCACGGGCCGAGATGCCGGCGCCGGAGTCGAGCCGCTGCTGGTCGCGGGCCGCGCGCTGGCGCACCTGGTCGACGTCCTGCTCGGCCTTGGTCTGCTCGCGGGCGGCGTCGCTCGCCTGGGTCTGGGCGGCGACGAGCAGGTCGCGCTGCTGGGTGAGGTCCTTGGTCAGGGAGTCGACCTCGGCGTGCTCCGGCAGCGACTTGCGCTTGTGGGCGAGCTGAGACAGCCGGACGTCCAGGGCCTGGACGTCGAGAAGTCGGATCTGGTCGGCGGGCTCGGCGTTCAGTTGGGGGCTCCTGAGTTAGATAGAGGGAGAGGAAGGAACGTCGGACGGCGCGTGCGCCGTCCACGGGTCGGTGACCGTGCGCGAGACGTGGGTGCGCAGACCCCAGCCGTGGCGCTCGGAGATCGCGTCGAGCTGCGCGGCGGCCTGCTCGCACCAGGGCCACTCGGTGGCCCAGTGGGCGGCGTCGACGAGGGCGAGCGGGCTCGTCCCGCGCGCCTCGGACACGGGGTGGTGGCGCAGGTCGGAGGTGAGGAAGGCGTCCACGCCGGCCGCGCGGACCTCGGCGAAGAGGCTGTCACCGGAGCCGCCGCTGACGGCGACGGTGCGGATGAGGGCGTCCGGGTCGCCGGCCGCGCGGATGCCCTGCGCGGTGCGCGGGAGCCGGGCGGCGGCGCGGGCGGCGAACTCGCGCAGGGTCTCGGGGTGGTCGAGCTCGCAGATCCGGCCGAGGCCGCGACGGCCGGCGGGGTCGCTCGGGTCGGGCACGAGCGGGCCGGTGACGCGCAGGTCCAGGGCGCCGGCGAGGGCGTCGGAGACCCCGGGGTCGGCGGTGTCGGCGTTGGTGTGGGCGACGTGCAGAGCGATGTCGTTCTTGATCAGCGTGTGCACGACGCGGCCCTTGAAGGTGCCGGCCTCGACGGTGGTGGTCCCGCGCAGGTAGAGGGGGTGGTGGGCGACGATCAGGTCGGCGTCCAGCTTCACCGCCTCGTCGATGATCTCCTGGACGGGGTCCACGGCGAACAGGACCCGGGAGACCTCGGCGGCGGGATCGCCACAGACGGTTCCGACGGCGTCCCACTGCTCGGCCCGGGAGGGGGGCCAGAGGGCGTCCAGCGCGGCGATGACTTCAGAGAGACGGGGCACGGGCCAAGGCTACCGTCCGTCGCGACCCGCCCGCCGATCCCCTGGCCGGGGGTACGGGCGGGCGGCTGCGGCGCGCGGGACCGGGGCCGGGCGACGAGGAAGCCGCGCAGGCCGCCCCGGCCTCGCCGGCGGCCTCCACCTGCCGGTTCGCCGGGCGCGGGCCGCCGGAGACCTCGATGATCGTGAGGCGGCCCGCGGACTCCTCGCCGCCCCGAGCGAGGGCCTCAGCGGACCCCGTCCCGAAAAGCCCCATATCGCACAGCACAATCGCGCCGTTCCCCACAGCCGAACCCACCCCCGGACACCCGTATGTGTGAAGCACGGTTGGTCGTGTTGTTCGCCGGAAGTGCGAAAACTAGCTTCCTCCCCGGAGGTGACGCACGGATGACTGTCTGTGCCATCGCAACGACGACGGCCCCGTTCACCATCGCCGCGGACGGGTCCTACGCGGCCCGGCTGGCCGGGGACGGCGAGGCGCGCTATCCGGAGCGCTGGACCCTGGCCGGGCCCGAGCCGTACGCGGTGCCGTTGCCGCTCGCGCAGCCCGAGGAGGCGGACAGCGAGGTGCTGCCGCTGGCCGACGGGCGGGTGCTGATCCACCGCCGGGTGGCGCAGCGGCACGCGTTCGCCCTGCTGTACCCGACGGGCGGCGGCAGCGCCGCCACCGGGCCGCGGACCGGGGAACTGCCGCTGGGCGCGGTCGATCCGGAGGGGGCGGACGGTACGGAGGTACGGATCCGCCTGCTGCCGCCGTCCCCGGACGGGCGCGGGGCGTTCGCCCTGGCGGTGGGCGCGCGGGTGAGCACCGTCTGGCGGATCGCCGGGAGCGGCTTCGGGCCCGAGCGGGTCGCCCTGATCCCCGGCCGCTGCTCCGGCGGAGTCTGGCTGGACCGGACGGGCCGGCTGCTGGCCCTGGACCGCGAACTCGACGGGCGCACCAAGGCCGTCGCGGTGGATCTGGGCCGGGGCGGCGAGGTCTCCGCGCTGCTCCAGATCGCGGAGGCCAGCGACGACCGGCTGCTGCTGGCCGACCCCGACAGCGGGCTGCTGCTGATCGGCTCGGACGCCCCGGGCGAACCGCGGATCGGGTGGGGGGTGCTGGGCAGTTCGCTGCCGGTCCGCTTCCCCGAGTGCCTGCGGGGCGCGGTGGCCACGCCGTTCGCCGTGCAGCCGGGGCAGGCCCTGATGCCCGAGACCTGCGCGGTCGCGCTGCGGCTGGAGGACGGCGGCGTCGGGCTGTGGCGTCCCGCCGACCGGCGTGTCTTCCGGCTGCCCGCGCCGGTCGGCTGGCTCGGCGGTACGGGCCTGTGGACGCGGGAGGGGCGGCTGCACCTCCCGTACGCCACCGCCGACATGCCGTGCGGCCTCATGACCCTGGGGATGCCGTCGGCCCCGACGCCCCCGGTCCGGCTCGACCCGCCCCCGCCCCCGCCGGCCGCGCCGACCGCGCCGCGGCCGATCCCGCTCCAGCAGGCTCCGCTGCGGTGAGCCGGGGCGGGGGCCCGGCAGGATCCCCGGGCCCCGGCTCCGTCCCCGCCCCGCCCCGCCGGCTAGTCGTGCTTGAGGCCGAGCACCTCCGCCGCGGCGAAGGTCTCGCCGGCCGGGCGGGACGCGTAGTGCGGGGTGAGCAGCCCGTCGAGTTCCTCGTAGGAGAAGGCCTCCTTGGCGGTGTCGAACTTGGCCGCCACCCTGGGGCGTTCCATCACGACCACGATCCCGCCGTGCACGACGAACAGCTGTCCGTTGGCCCCGGCCGCAGCCGGGGAGGCCAGGTATCCGACCAGCGGGGCGACGTGCTCGGGGGCGAGGGCGTCGAGCTCGCCCTCCTCGGGGACCTGGAATCCGGCGAAGACGTCCTCGGTCATCCGGGTGCGGGCGCGCGGGCAGATGGCGTTCGCCGTCACCCCGTACTTGGCGAGGGCGAGGGCGGTGGAGGTGGTGAGGCCGACGATGCCGCCCTTGGCCGCCGCGTAGTTCGGCTGGCCGGCCGAACCGCCGAGGAAGGCCTCCGAGGAGGTGTTGACGATCCGGCCGTACACCGGGCCGCCCGCCGCCTTGGAGCGCTCCCGCCAGTGCGCGGAGGCGAAGTGCGTGGTGTTGAAGTGGCCCTTGAGGTGGACCCGGATGACCGAATCCCATTCCTCCTCCGACATGGAGAAGACCATCCGGTCGCGCAGGATGCCCGCGTTGTTGACCAGGACGTCCAGCTTGCCGAAGCGGGAGACGGCCAGCCCGACCAGCTCCCGCGCCTGCTCGAAGTCGGCCACGTCACCGAGGTGCGCCACCGCCTGCCCGCCCGCGGCGCGGATCTCCTCGGCCACCTCCTCGGCCGGGGCGGCCGAGGCCTCCCCGGAGCCGTCGCGGCCGCTCTGGCCGAAGTCGTTGACGACCACGCTCGCGCCGAGCCGCGCGAGTTCGAGCGCCTCGGCCCGGCCGAGGCCGCGGCCCGCACCCGTGACGATGGCGCTGAGCCCCTCAAGTGGCAGTGACATCTACCGGATTCCTCTCAGAGTTCGATGCAGGTGCGCAGGGCGACGCCCGTGCGCATCTGGTCGAGGGCGTCGTTGATCTCGGCGAGGTGCACCCGGTGGGTGATCAGGCCCGCCAGGTCCACCCGGCCGGCCCGCCACAGGGCGATGGTGCGCTCGTAGGAGCGCAGTACGTCGCCGCCCCCGTACATCGACGGCAGGATCTTCTTCTCGTCGAAGAACAGCGAGAACATGTTGATCGAGTAGTTGTCGTCGAGCGCGCCCGCGCCGACCACGACCACCGAGCCGCCGCGCCGGGTCATCTCGTACGCGGTCTGCGTGGTCGCGGACTTGCCGACGACCTCGAAGACGTAGTCGAAGCCCTCGCCCGCGGTGATCCGGTTCTTGGCGTCGGCGAAGGCCTCGGGCGCGACGGCCTCGGTGGCACCGAAGCGCAGGGCCGCCTCGCGCCGGGAGGCGACCGGGTCGACGGCGATGATCTGCGCGGCGCCCCGCACCTTGGCGCCCTGGATGACGGAGATGCCGACGCCGCCGCAACCGATGACGGCGACGGAGGAACCGGGCTCCACCTGGGCGGTGTTGATGGCCGCGCCGAGTCCGGTCGTGACCCCGCAGCCGATCAGGGCGGCGATGTCGTACGGGAGGTCGTCGGGGATGGGGACGGCGCAGGCCGCCGGGACCACCATCTCCTCGGCGAAGGTGCCGGTGCCGGCGAAGCCGAAGACGTCGGTGCCGGCGCGGCGGAAGTTGGGGGTGGCCACGTTCCCGAAGGCCTCCAGGCACAGGTGGCCCTGGCCGCGCTTGCAGGCGGGGCAGTGTCCGCACGGCGGCAGCCAGCAGACGAGGACCCGGTCGCCGATCCGGTGGGTGGCGACCCCGTCGCCGACGTCCACGATCTCGCCGGAGCCCTCGTGCCCGGGGATGAAGGGGGCGGGCTGCGGCAGTACGCCGCTCATCGCGGAGAGGTCGGAATGGCACAGGCCGGTGGCCCTGATGCGGATCCTGACCTTGCCGGGGCCGAAGCCCACGGCCTCCATGTCCTCGACGACCTCTAGCTTGTCCTGGCCTATCTCGCTCTGCAGTGCTGCGCGCACGGTGCGGCTCCTTGTCTCCGTGGCTGCTGGGGTTACGTGTGTTCGACGACGGTGTCGGCGAGGACCGGCGCGTCGTCCCGTTCGACGGCGGTCACCGAGACCTGTACGCGGCCGGGCTCCTGCCACATCCGCACGCGGAGGGTCTCGCCCGGGAAGACGATCCCGGCGAAGCGGGTGCGGTAGGCGCGGACGCGGGAGACGTCCCCGCCGAGCGCCGTGTCGACGACGGCCTTGAGGGTCATGCCGTACGAGCACAGGCCGTGCAGGATGGGCCGGTCGAAGCCCGCGAGCTTGGCGAACTCGGGGTCGGCGTGGAGCGGGTTCCAGTCGCCGGAGAGGCGGTAGAGCAGGGCCTGCTCCTCGCGGATGTGGCGTTCCTCGACCCGGTCGGGGGCGCGCTGGGGCAGCTCGTTCCTCACGGAGGGCCCGCGCTCGCCGCCGAACCCGCCCTCCCCCTTGACGAAGATCTGCGCGTCGGAGGTCCACAGCGGCCCGTCGGCATCCGCGACCTCGGTGCGCAGCACGATGACGGCCGCCTTGCCCTTGTCGTAGACGGCGGCGACCTTGGCGCGGGAGTTGGCCCGGCCCTTG
The DNA here is from genome assembly GCF_003721495.1 of Streptomyces sp. ADI95-16. Taxonomy (NCBI): domain Bacteria; kingdom Bacillati; phylum Actinomycetota; class Actinomycetes; order Kitasatosporales; family Streptomycetaceae; genus Streptomyces; species Streptomyces sp. ADI95-16. The sequence continues at coordinate 2,843,138 of NZ_CP033581.1, forward strand.
ACGGGGATGGGGCGGTGCAGCTCGATGGACTGGCCGCCGTGCAGGACGGCGGCGAGGTTCACGTCGATCCCGGGGGCGGCGAGGCCGCCGAGCATGGCCATGCCGGCGCCGGCGACGGTCGCGAAGCTGGGGAGGACGTGGAGCTTGGACTCCAGGGTGTAGCGCAGCTCGTCGGGGTCGGTGGCGGGCAGGCCCGCGCCGAGGCCGAGGTGGTAGAGCTGGATGTCCTTGTGGTCCCAGGCGATGTCCCCTTGGCGGGGGTCGGCGGCGAGGGCCTTGGCGGCATCGATCGGCATTGAGGATGCTGCTCCTTGTTCTTGGAAGACCTCGGTGCGGCCGTCCGCACCGTCGGCCACACCGAGGTCGTCTGCGGAACCGGCCCGCCTTCTAGAACGCGTTCTAGGTTGGGCCGGTGAAGGCATGTATAACGCACGCCCCAGCACTTGGGAAGACAGCCGGGCAGACTGCTGACTTCACGTCAGATCGGGCCGCGGCGGGCGCGGGGGCCTACCCTGGCGGGGTGGATGAAATGCCCGTTACGCACCGTACCGCCCGATCCCTTCGGGTGCTGCTGCACCCGCCGAACCCGCCGCTCGCAGTACGTCTCGGACTCCAGCCGGACCTGGAGGTGGTGCCCTCCCCGATGGCCCGGCCGGCGGTTGCCCTGGTCGAGGAGCTCGCGGAGGTCGCGGAGGTCCTGGCGGACGACCCGGAATGCCGGGTCCTGCTGATGACGGGCTCGGCGCACCCGGGCCTCGCGCAGGCGGCGGTCGCCGCGGGCGCGTCGGGCCTGGTGCTCCGCGACGGGCCGATCGAGGACCTGGCCGACGCCATCCGCCGGGCCGCCCGCGGCGAACAAGCCACCGACCCCACCCTCACCACCCCCTGAAACCCCCACCGCCCGCCGCCGGGCCCCGGCACCTTCAGCCCCGCCGGCGTTTGAGGCGCGGGGGTCCGGGGGCCGGCCCCCGGCACCTTCAGCCTCGCCGGCGTTTGAGGCGCGGGGGTCCGGGGGCTGGCCCCCCGGCAGCGGCGCCGCGCGTGCCCATGGCCGGTCGCTGCGCGGGCTTCTCCCCGCCCCGCCCTTCCTCCGTTCCCTGGGCTCTGCCCGGACCCGCGCCTCAAACGCCGGCGAGGCTGGAGGTGCGCCGCCGGCGAGGCCAACGGTGGCGGCCGGGCTGGATCCTGCGCCGGCCAGGCGGCGGGCGGCGGGCGGTGGCCCCCCGGACGGAGCCGGCGGGCTAGCGGTGGAGGAGGGTGAGGACGGCCGCGCCGCCGAGGCCTATGTTGTGGGCCAGGCCCACGCGCGCGCCCGGGACCTGCCTCGGCCCCGCCTCGCCACGCAGCTGCCACGTCAGCTCCGCCGCCTGCGCCAGCCCCGTCGCCCCCAGCGGGTGCCCCTTCGAGATGAGCCCGCCCGAGGGGTTGACCACCCACCGCCCGCCGTACGTCGTGGCCCCGCTCTCCACCAGCTTCCCCGACGCCCCCTCCCCGCACATCCCCAACGCCTCGTACGTCAGCAGCTCGTTGATCGAGAAGCAGTCGTGCAGCTCGATCACGTCGACGTCCTCGATGCCGAGCCCCGACGCCGAGAAGACGGCCCGCGCCGCCGCCGCCGTCATCGGCTTGCCGACCACGTCGATGCAGGAGCCGGAGTCGAAGGAGGCCGCCGTGTCCGTCGTCATCGCCTGCCCGACGATCTCGACCGCCTTGTCGTGCAGCCCGTGCCGGACCACGAACCGCTCCGACACCACCACCGCCGCGGCCGCCCCGTCCGAGGTCGGCGAGCACTGGAGCTTGGTCAGCGGGGCGTGGATCTCCTTCGCCGCCAGGATCTCCTCCACCGTGTACACGTCCTGGAACTGCGCGTTCGGGTTGTTCGCCGAGTGCCGGTGGTTCTTCGCGCCCACCATCGCCAGCTGCGCGGCCGTCGTCCCGTACCGCTCCATGTGCTCCCGCGCCGCGTTCCCGAAGATCTGCGCGGTCGGCGGCGACATCTCGAAGCCGTGCCCGGCGGCCATGATCCCGTAGTGCCGGGCGACCGGGGAGGTCTTGAAGTCGCCGCCGTCGGCGCCGCCCCCCAGCGCGCCCCGCTTCATCTTCTCGAAGCCCAGCGCGAGCACGCAGTCGCTGATCCCGCCCTCCACGAACTGCCGCGCCATCATCAGCGCCGTCGAGCCCGTCGCGCAGTTGTTGTTCACGTTGTAGACGGGAACCCCGGACAGCCCCAGTTCGTACGCCGCCCGCTGCCCGGCCGTGGACGCCTGGAAGCAGTACCCCACCGGCACCTGCTCGACCTGGTCGTAGGTGATGCCCGCGTCGGCCAGCGCCGCGCCCCCGGCCTCCCTGGCCATGTCCCAGTACTGCCAGTCCCGCGATTCCGGCTTCTCGAACTTCGTCATGCCGACGCCGACGACGTACGACTTCATGCCCTTCATGCCTGATGACTCCTAGTCCCTGGGGAGGCCGAGGATCCGCTCGGCGACGACGTTCAGCTGGACCTGGGTGGTGCCTCCGGCGATGGTCAGGCAGCGGGACATGAGCATCCCGTGCACCGCCCGCTCCCCCGCCCCCTCCCGTACCGCGCCCGCCGGGCCCAGCAGTTCGAGCGCGAGTTCCGCGGTCTTCTGCTGGTGCGGGGTCTGTACGAGCTTGCGGACGGAGGCGCCCGCGCCCGGCTCCAGTCCCGACACCTGCGAGAGCGTGGTGCGCAGCCCGATGCAGGACAGCGCGTGCGCCTCGGCGGCCAGCGCGCCGATCCGCGCGCGCCCGGCCCCGTCCAGGTCGGCGGAGCGGGCGATCAGCGCCTCCAGCCCCGTGTCGAAGGTCATCTGGTCGGCCATGTGGACGCGTTCGTTGCCGAGGGTGTTGCGCGCGACCTGCCAGCCGCCGTCGGCGGCGCCGACCAGCGCGTCCGCCGGGAGCGGGACGTCGTCGAAGTACACCTCGTTGAAGAGGGCCTCGCCGGTGATCTCCCTCAGCGGCCGGATGCCGATCCCGGGGGTCCGCTTCATGTCGACGACGAAGTAGCCGAGGCCCTTGTGTTTGGGCGCGGCCGGGTCGGTGCGGGCGAGCAGGATCCCGAAGTCGGCGGTGTGCGCGGAACTCGTCCACACCTTCTGTCCGTTGACCAGCCAGCCGCCCCCCTCGGTGCGCTCGGCCCGGGTGCGCAGGGAGGCCAGGTCGGAGCCCGCGTCGGGCTCGGAGAACAGCTGGCACCAGGTCAGTTCTCCGCGCAGGGTGGGGAGTACGTACGCCTCCTGCTGGGCCGGCGTCCCGTAGGCGAGCAGCGAGGGGATCACCCAGGTGGCGATCCCGAGGTCGGCGATCCTGACCCCGGCGGCGCGCAGCTCCTGCTGGACGACGAGCTGTTCGACGGGGCCCGCGCCGAGGCCGTACGGGGGCGGGAGGTAGGGGGCCGCGTATCCGGCCGGGGCGAGGATCCGGCGCGCGGCGACCGGGTCGAGGCCGCGGGCTTCCTCGACGGCGGCGCGGGCCTTCGCCCGGTGGGTCTCGGCGTGCGCGGGGAGTTCGAGCCGGAGTTCGCGGCGGGCGCCGGCCGCCGCGAGCCGGACGGCGCGCAGCCGGTGTCCGTCGCCGGGGCCGAGGAGCTGGCGCGCGACGAGGGCCCGGCGCAGCAGGATGTGGGCGTCGTGTTCCCAGGTGAAGCCGATGCCTCCGAGGATCTGGATGCAGTCCTTGGCGCAGGAGTAGGCGGCGTCGAGCGCGGTGCCGGCGGCGAGGGCGGCGACGAGCGACCGGACGTCGGGGGTCTCGTCCATGCCGTTCGCGGCGTCCCAGGCGAGCGCCCGGGCCTGTTCGAGGCGGACGAGCATGTCGGCGCAGAGGTGTTTGACGCCCTGGAAGCGTCCGATGGGCCGGCCGAACTGCTCGCGCACCTTGGCGTGTTCGGCGGCGGTGTGCAGCGCCCGGGCTGCGGTGCCGCAGGCGTCGGCGGCGAAGAGGGCGCAGGCCAGGTCCCGTACCAGGGCGGCGTCCAGTGCGAGGAGCCGGCCGGGTGCGACGGTGACGCCACGGGCCCGCACCTCGGCGGTGGGGCGGGTCGGGTCGGCGCTCTCGTGGGTGCGGATGTCCAGCGCGGCGGCGTCCACGGCGAACCAGCGGGTGCCGTGCGCGGCTTCGGCGGCGAGGAGCACGAGGTCGGCCTCTCCGGCGCCGAGCACGGGCGGCGCGGCGCCGTCGAGGAGGTGTCCGCCGCCTTCGACGGCGACGGCGGTCATGCCGCCGGGCCCGAGGGCCACCGCGGCGGTGCGCCCGTCGAGCGGCGGCGCCCCGGCCCGGTCCAGCAGTACGGAGGCCAGCGCACTCGGCAGGTACCCGCCGGGCAGCGCCGCCCGGGCGGCTTCCTCGACCACCACGGCCAGGTCGAGGAGGGTGCCGCCGTCCAGGTGCGGGGTGAGCAGTCCGGATTCGGTGAGCGCGTCCCAGTAGGCGGGGCGGGCTCCGGTCCCGGGCGGGGCGTCGAGCAGTTTGCGCACCTCCTCGGGAGGTACGGTCCGCGCCACCCAGCCGCGTACCGCGTCGGCCAGCTCCCGTTGCTCCTGCGTGATGCCGATGCCCATACGGATCCCTGTCGCCTTCTCGGTGCCCGTGCCCCCTGGTCGCCGGTCAGACTAGAACACGTTCCATTCTGACGGAAGGTCAGATCGCTCGCGACGTTTTCGCGCGGCCCTCCGGGACGGCCTGGACGGTCCTGCGGCGGCCGCTCCCGGGAAGGCATCGAGAATTCAGACATGGCTGAAAATCGCTCTAGCTCCCCTTCATGCAGAATGATCGAATCGGTGACGCACCGTCGCCGGCAATTCACTCTCGGAATGGAAGTCGACACGTGAGCGCCCTGACATTTGTGGACCTTCACAGACAAGTCTCCGCGGATATCGACGCGGAGATGGAACTCGCTCTCGATCAGCTCGGCCCGGCATCGGACGCGGTCAAGGCCGCGGTCGTCAAACTCCTACGCCACCAGAGGCTCCGGCATCCGCTCTCCGTCCTGCCGATGCTGGTGCACGGCGTCGAGACGGGCACCCTCCGGCCGGCCCTCCCCATATCCGCCCTGCACGTGCTGTGGTGGACCTCGGCCTGCTTTCTCGACGACCTCGCCGACGGCCACGGCGCACCGCTCTCCGCCGGGCTCACCCAGAACGAGGCGGTGCTCGCCTCCGTCATCAGCGGCACGATCCTGCCGCTGCGGATCATCCACTCGATCCCGGCCCCCGCCCCGGTCCACAGCGCCCTGACCGCCGAGATCGCCACCGGCTGGACCGTCGGCACCGAGGGCCAGCTGCGCGACATCCGCGGCGACGCGGACAACGCCACCCGGAAATCGGTGATCGCGGCCTACCGGGGGAAGTCCGGCGGCCCGTTCTCGATGATCACGGCAATGGCGGCGATATTGTCCGGCGCGCGCGCCGAGAGAATCGCGCAGTGGCGCGAGTTCGGTTATGTCTTCGGCATCCTGTGGCAGATGTTCAACGATCAGGAGGACATTCTCTCCGGCCGCGGCGAAGACCTCCTCAACGGCACCGTCACCTATCTGCTCACGTGCGCGCTCGACGACGCCTCACCGGAATCCCGCGCACACCTCCTGAACCTGCGGACCGCCGCGCGCGCGTGCCCGCGGGCGCGCGCGGAACTCACCGGCCTGCTGCTCGACCGCCCCGTTCTCGACCAGTTCCGCGAAGATCTCGACGGATTCCGCGGCGAGGCGCTGCGCATTCTGGACGGACTCGGCGGTGACGCGATCCAGGCGGGTGTCCTGCGCCGCCTCGTCGACGACTCGGCCCGGCTGCTGCTGGAGCCGGCACCCGCCCCGGCGGTCGCGGTCCCCGCGTAACGGCGCCCGTGGGGCAGCGCCCGCGGCGGCTGCGGCGCCCGTGGTGCGCCCGCGCGGCAGGCGCCCGCAGGGCGGCCCGGGACCCGGACGCGACGCCTACCGGGCGGTAGGGCAGCATGGCCCCCACCAGCAGCCCAGGAGGAACCCCATGGCCCCCGCCACCCCCAAGCCGGAGACCCTCGCCGCCTTCGAGGCCGCCAAGGGCTTCATGCCGGCACGCGAGGGCCTCGCCCTGTACGCGGCCGCCGTCTCGGCGGCGGCCCTCGGGCTGCCCCTCCTGGAGGTCGGCACCTACTGCGGGCGCTCCACCCTCCTGCTCGCCGACGCGGCCCGCGAGGCCGGGGTCCCGGCGATCACCGTCGACCACCACCGCGGCAGCGAGGAGCAGCAGCCGGGCTGGGAGTACCACGACCCGACCGTCGTGGACCCGGAGATCGGCCTGATGGACACCCTGCCGACCTTCCGCCGCACCCTCCACAAGGCGGGCCTGGAAGACCACGTCATCGCGGTCGTGGGCCGCTCCCCGCAGGTCGCCGCCGCCTGGGGCGGCCCGCTCGGCTTCGTCTTCATCGACGGCGGCCACACCGACGAGCACGCCACCGGCGACTACGAGGGCTGGGCCCCGCACCTCGCCGAGGGCGGGACGCTCGTCATCCACGACGTGTTCCCGGACCCGGCCGACGGCGGCCAGGCCCCGTACCGGATCTACCTGCGCGCCCTGGCGTCCGGCGCCTTCGAGGAGATCTCGGTCACCGACTCGCTCCGGGTGCTGCGCCGTACCGGCTCCGGCATCTGACCGGCGCCCGCCCCCGGTCAGCGGCGCGGATCATGTGCCCGAGCATCCACCCGGGCACATGATCCGATCATCGCACCACGCCCCCGGATGGCCCACGATCCGGACCGGCGGCGGACGGGCGGTCTAGCATCGCGAGGTGCGCTACGACGACAGCCCCCCGCCCCCCGAGTCCGCCTCCTCGGTCAGCCCGGACCCGCCCTGGTACACCCGCCGCTCCACCCTCGCCGTCGCGGTGGCCGCCCTGGCCCCGACCGCGCTGGCCGGGTGGGTGCTGACCCAGGTCCTGACCGGCTCCGGTCCCGGCGGCCAGCCGCCGCAGCCCAAGGCGCTGCCCGCCTCCCACACCGCGGGGGCCGGCGCCCACGGCGCCGGGGACGCGAAGGCCAGTACGGCCACGCCCTCCCCCGCCGCGTCGGCCTCGGCTTCCGCCTCCGCCTCCGCGCCCGCGGCGCCCGCCAAGGGCCCGCTCGCCGGCCGGACCGTGGTCATCGACCCCGGCCACAACACCGGTAACTTCAAGCACACTTCCGAGATCGACCGGCAGGTGGACATCGGCACCAACCGCAAGGAGTGCGACACCACCGGCACCACCACCAACTCGGGTTACATGGAAGCCGAGTTCACCCTCGACGTGTCCCGCCGGACGCGCACCCTCCTGGAGTCCAAGGGCGCCAAGGTGGTCTTCACCCACGACGCCGACCGCCCCTGGGGCCCCTGCATCGACGAGCGGGCCCGGATCGGCAACGAGGCGAAGGCGGACGCGGTGGTCTCCGTCCACGCGGACGGCGTCTCCGCCGGGAACCGCGGCTTCCACATCATCCTCCCGGCCACGGTCAAGGGCGGCGCGGCGGACACCTCGAAGATCGTCGGACCCTCCCGGGACCTGGGCGAGCGGATCGCGGGGAACTTCGCCCGCAGCACCGGATCCGCACCGGCCAACTACCTGGGCAGCGGAACCGGGTTGGTGGTCCGGGACGATCTCGGCGGTCTCAATCTGTCGACCCGGCCCAAGGTGTTCATCGAATGCGGCAACATGCGTGACGCCAAGGACGCGGCGCAGCTGACGAGTCCGGAGTGGCGGCAGAAGGCGGCGGAAGGCATCACGAACGGCATCGTCGGGTTCCTCGGCGGGTAGCCCCCCGGGGACCGCCCGCCGCCCCCGACCCCTCCGGTCGCGGCAGACGTCCGTACCATGGTGCCGCCCGCCCCGCTCCAGGCAAGACGCGCGACTGCGGCACCACGAGACGACCGAGACCGAGAAGGACACCGACGAAGTGAATATCCGCTCCCTCACACGAGGAGACGGCGTGGTGATCGGAGCAGCGGTGCTGCTGTTCATCGCCTCGTTGCTCGACTTCTACTCCGCCGACGGCGTCGACCTGCCCAGCGTCTGGGACACCGACGTCTACCACCTGGCCCTCCCCACGGTCTTCCTGACCGCGTTCGTCGCGGCCGGCCTGCTCGTCGGCTCCCGCTTCCTGCCGCAGGGCCGGGGGCTCGCGGGCGTTCCGCTGCCGGCGTGGGGCACCGTGCTCGCCGTCTCCTCCGTGTGGGCCGCGCTGTGGTCCCTGATCACCTGCCCCAGCACCTTCGACCTGGGTGCCGGCGCCGTCATCTCCTTCCTCGCCACCCTGGCGATCGCCGGTGTGGCCATCGCGGGCCCGAAGATCCCGGCGCTCGCCGGCCAGCTGATCCCGGACCCGGCGCCCGCCGCCCCCGCCGCGGCCTTCGGCTCCCAGCCCCAGCCGGGCAGCGGTTACGGCTACCCGGGCGGCCAGCAGCCGCAGCCGTACGGGGCGACCCCCCAGCCGGTCCCGCCGTACGGCGGCCAGCCCGCCGCCCACGAGCCGGCCCCGGCTCCGGCCCCCGCCGCCCACGAGGCGCCCGCGGCCGACTTCACCCCCTTCTGGTTCGCGGTCCCGGTGGCCCGCCCCCTCTTCGCCGAGGACGGCTCCTCCAGCCCGATCGCCGAGCTCGCCCCGGGCACCTGGTACCTGGCCGTGGAACAGCGCGGCCAGGCCGCCCTGATCGCCCAGACCCAGGACGGCCGTCGCGGCGTCCTGAACGACACCTCGGGCATCCAACGCGGCTGACGCCCCGCTCGACGCGCGCATCGACGGCCCCCCGCCCTTCCGGGCGGGGGGCCGTTGCCCTAGAGTCACCTGACGCATCGTCAGATACGGCTTCGCGGAGGGGACCGTACATGCGCCTCGGACTCGCACTCGGCTACTGGGGCCGCGGCCCTCATCCGTCCCACCTCGACCTCGCCACCGAGGCCGAGAACCTCGGCTACCACTCGGTGTGGACCGCCGAGGCCTGGGGCTCGGACGCCTTCACCCCGCTGACCTGGATCGCCGCGCACACCTCGCGGATCCGGCTCGGCACCGCCATCGCGCAGATGGCCGCCCGCACCCCGACCGCCACCGCCATGCACGCCCTCACCCTGGACCACCTCTCCGGCGGCCGCATGATGCTCGGCCTCGGCCTGTCCGGGCCGCAGGTCGTCGAGGGCTGGTACGGGCGCCCCTTCCCCGCGAGCCCGCTCACCGCGACCCGGGAGTACGTGGACGTCATCCGCCAGGTGCTGCGCCGCGAGGGCCCCGTCGCGCTGGAGGGCCGCTTCCACCAGCACCCGTACCGCGGCGCGGACGGCACCGGCCTCGGCAAGCCCCTCAAGCCCATCACCCACCCGCTGCGGGCGGACCTGCCGGTCCTGCTCGGCGCGGAGGGCCCGAAGAACATCGCCCAGACCACCCGGATCGCGGACGGCTGGCTCCCGCTCTACTGGTCGCCGACCCGCACGGACGTCTACCGGGCCGCGCTCACCGGCCTCCCCGAGGGGTTCATGATCGCCCCGATGGCCCGGGCCAAGGTCTGCGACGACGTCGCCGAGGGGCTGCTCCCCGTCAAGGCGATGCTCGGCTTCTACATCGGCGGCATGGGCCACGCGGCCCGCAACTTCCACGCCGACCTGATGGCCCGCATGGGGTACGAGGAGGAGGCCCGCCGGATCCAGGAGCTGTTCCTCGCCGGCCGCAAGGAGGAGGCGGTGCTCGCCGTCCCGGACGCGTTCGCCGACGAGATCTCCCTGATCGGGCCGCGCGAGCGGATCGCGGAACGCCTCGACCTCTGGCGCGCGGGCCCGGTCACGGACCTCCTCGTGACGGCCCCCGACCCGCACACCCTGCGCGTCCTGGCGGAACTGGCCTGCTAGCCGCTCTCCCCCGCGCCCTCGTCCCCCGGCACGGCCTCCAGGAGCTCCCGCAGGTCCAGTGCCATGACGGCGATCTCGATCGTCCCGCCCTCGTAGGCGCAGGCCACGATCCGCGAGCCGGGGTTGATGGACAGCCCCTCCTTCACGGACGGCGGCCGCACCCCGGTCGCCCGTACGCCCGGCAGCGCCACGGGCTCGCCCCGCCCCGGCACCCAGCGCACCTCGCCGGCCGGGACCGCGAACACCCGCCCCGCCCGCCAGCGCCCCGCCCCGGCCGGGTTCCGGGCCATGCCCGGGATCCCCTGGGGCCGGCCGGCGGCGGTCCGCTCGCGGTGCTTGCGGCGGATCAGCCAGCCGGTGACGGCGGCCAGGGCGGCGAGGAACACGAGCTCGATCACCCGGCCATTGAAACAGGCCGGGCCGGCGTACCCGCCGGCCCGGCCCGTTCGTCAGGGGCCAGGCCCCGCTCCCTGATCCGGCCTGATCCGAAAGACAGGCCCTAGCCGCCCAGCTGGGAGAGGCTCGGCACCCTGTCGGTCACCGGGGCGCCCGCGCTCTGGCCCGCGCTCTTGACTCCGGTGATGACGTCCTGGAGGGAACTGAGGTCGGCGTCGCTCGCGCTGCCCTTGCGGAGCTTGGAGCCGAGGCCCTTGAGGGACTCGATGCCCGCCGTCAGCGGGACGACGGCCTTCGACAGCAGCGGGTCGCCCTTGGCGTTGTCCACGGCGGCCTTCAGCCGGTTGTAGGCGAAGGCGCCCGCGAGGCCCGCCTTGATCAGGGCGAAGGTGCGGCCCTTGGCGCCCTTCTTGAACTTGCCCTCGCGGTACGGCTTGACGATCCACTGGTACGTCGCCCCGGCCGCGAGGCCCGCGTTGGCGACGAAGCGCGTCTTGGCGAACCTCTGCTTCTCGGCGGAGGTGCTGGGCGAGGGCTCGGCCGCGGCCGGATCCACGGCGGCCGGATCCAGGGCCGGGTTCACCAGCGCCGGGTTCACCAGGCCGGGGTTCGCCAAAGCCGGGTCCACCAGCGCCGGGTCCACGGCGAGCGGGGCCACGGCGCCCGCCCCGGCGGCGGTCACGGCCGCGGCGGAGACGTCCCCGCTCTGGTTCCGGCCGCTGCCGCCACTGCCGCAGGCGGTGGCTCCGGCGAGCAGCGCGGTGGACAGGAACAGCGCCGTGACGGCGCGGCGGCATCGGGCGGTGCTGGGTATGGACACGGTTTCCTCCGGGGAGTGAGGTGTCCCCCGCAGCGTCACCCGGGTGCCCGGCCCCCGCCACTCGGGCACCCCGTTCGGGTCCCCCGGGTGGCGGGGCCCGCGCACCGCCCGCATCATCGGGCCCGCACGGCGGCGAAGGCCCGCCGCGCACGGCTCAGTGGCAGCAGTCCGGTTCCAGGCCCGACGGGAGTTCCAGGCCGCCGAACACCGTGCCCGTGGCCTCGTCTCCGCCGAGGGCCGCGACGGCCAGCAGCAGCGAACCGGCCGTCCAGGTCGTCTGCTCGACCGGCCAGACGGCCCGGTCGTCGAACACGTAGCCCGTCCAGTACATGCCGTTCTCGGCCCGCATGTGGCCGATCGAGCGCAGGATCTCCAGCGCCCGGTCCGACTCGCCCATCGCCCACAGCGCGAGCGCCAGCTCGCAGGACTCCCCGCCCGTGACCCACGGGTTCGGCAGCACGCACCGCACCCCGAGGTCCGGGACGACGAACTCCTCCCAGCGCTCCTCGATGCGCGCCGAGGCCTCGGGCCCGGTCAGCGCGCCGCCGAGGACCGGGTAGTACCAGTCCATCGAGTAGCGCGACTTGTCGAGGAACCGCTCCGGGTGCCGGCGGATCGCGTGGCCGAGGGCGCCCGCCGCCAGCTCCCAGTCCGGCTGCGGCTCCTCCCGGTGCTCGGCGATGGCCAGTGCGCAGCGCAGCGCCTGGTGGATGGAGGAGGACCCGGTGAGCAGCGCGTCGGTGACGGGGGTGCCGTCCGCCTCGCGCTTCCAGCCGATCTCGCCGCCGGGCTGCTGGAGCCCGAGCACGAACTCGACGGCCGCGTAGACGGCGGGCCACATCCGGTCCAGGAAGGTGTCGTCGCCGGTGGTGAGGTAGTGGTGCCAGACCCCGACGGCGATGTACGCGACGAAGTTGGTCTCCCGGCCGGCGTCCTGCGGCTCGGCGGTGTCCACGCCGTCGGGCCGGTCGGCGTAGGCCGCGTACCAGGAGCCGTCGCCGTTCTGGTGCCGCGCGAGCCATTCGTAGGCGCGGGCGGCCGCCTCGTGCTCGCCCGCCGCGTCGAGGGCCATCGCGGCCTCGGTGTGGTCCCAGGGGTCCAGGTGGTGGCCGCGAAACCAGGGTATGGCCCCGTCGGAACGCTGTGCGGCGAGGATCCCCGCGACCGTCAGGGCCGCCTGCTCGGCGGTCAGTACGCCGTCCAGGACCAGGTGTTCGGTACGCCCGGGTGTGGTCACTGGGCGGCCGCGCTGACCGGGAGGTGGGGCTTCGTCGCGTAGGCCACGAAGCTCTTGCCGATGACCGGGTTCAGGGCCTGCTCCGCGAGCCGCGTGGCCAGGGGCTTCTTCATGATGTCCCAGACCAGGAGCTTGTGGTACGCCTTGACGGGCAGCGCCTTGTCGTTGTCGACGCCGAAGGCGCACTTGAGCCACCAGTACGGGGAGTGCAGCCCGTGGGCGTGGTGCGTGCCGTACGGCTTGAGGCCCGCGGCCTCCATCTTGCCGATCAGCTCGTCCGCCTTGTAGATGCGGATGTGGCCGCCCTCGACCTCGTGGTACGCGTCGCTGAGCGCCCAGCAGATCTTCTCCGGGCCGTAGCGCGGAACGGTGATGGCGATGCGCCCGCCGGGCTTGAGCACGCGGACCATCTCGGCGAGCACGCCCTTGTCGTCGGGGATGTGCTCCATCACCTCGGAGATGATGACGACGTCGAAGGAATCGTCGGGGAAGGGCAGCGCCAGCGCGTCGCCCTCCATGGCGGTGGCGGTGGCGCCGGCGGGGGCCTCACCGGCCTCCTTCATGGCGGCGAACCACTTGGCGACCTCGCGGATCTCCTCGCCGTTGCGGTCGACGGCGACCACCTGGGCGCCTCTCCGGTAGCACTCGAAGGCGTGACGGCCGGCGCCACAGCCCAGATCGAGCACACGGTCGCCTGCGGCGAGCGGGAACCGGGAGAAATCGACGGTCAGCACGGGGTCCTGCCTTCGCGGTCGCGGGGGGTGAACGGGGTGGCGCTTGCTGCGCGGGGGAACACGGGACGGAACGTCACCGGTCGCTGCGGGCACGGGCGGCCCGCTCGATCGCGGCCCGGTAGTGCGCGGCGGTGCCCTCGGCGGCCCGCGCCCAGGTGAAGCGGTCCAGGACCCGCTCGCGTCCGGCGGCGCCGAGGCGGGCCCGCAGTTCCGGGTCGCCCAGCACCCGGCCGAGCGCGGCGGCGAGCGCGCCCGGGTCGCCGGGTGGCACCGCGAGACAGGTCTCGCCGTCGGGGCCGGCGACCTCGGGGATCGCGCCGCCGGTGGTGGCGACGAGCGGGGTGCCGGTGGCCATGGCCTCGGCGGCGGGGAGCGAGAAGCCCTCGTAGAGGGAGGGCACGCAGGAGACCTGCGCGCTGCGCACCAGGTCGACGAGTTCGGCGTCGGTGATGCCCTTGACGAACCGGACCGCGTCCTGGAGGCCGTACGTCTCGATGGCGCGGGCGACGGGGCCCCGCTCGGCGCGCTTGCCGACGACGACGAGGTGCGCGTCGGGGCGCTCGGTGCGGAGTTTGGCGAGCGCCTCGACGAGGTGGACGAGGCCCTTGAGCGGTACGTCGGCGCTGGAGGTCGTCACGATCCGCCCCGGCACCTCGGCGACCGACGGGTCGGGCGACCACAGGTCGGTGTCGGCGCCGATGTGCACGACGTGGATGCGCTCCTCGCGGACGCCCAGGTGCTGGACGATCTCCTGCTTGGAGGTCCCTGAGACGGTGAGCACGGAGGGCAGCCGGCGGGCGACGCGCTCCTGCATGCGCGTGAAGCCGTACCAGCGGCGTACGGAGAGCCGCTTCTTGAAGTCCTTGGCGGCGTCCAGGTCCAGCTGCCGGTCCACGGTGATCGGGTGGTGGATGGTGCTGACGAGCGGGGCGCCGAGCTGCCCCAGCAGTCCGTAGCCGAGGGTCTGGTTGTCGTGGATGACGTCGAAGTCCCCGGCGCGGGCGGCGAGGTGGCGCCGGGCGCGCAGCGAGAAGGTCAGCGGTTCGGGGAAGCCGCCGGTCCACATGGTGGCGACCTCGACGGCGTCGATCCAGTCCCGGTACTCGTCGCGCTTCGGCGTGCGGAACGGGTCGGGGCTGCGGTAGAGGTCCAGGCTCGGCAGCTCGGTCAGCGTGGCGCCGGTGTCCAGTACCGGGTAGGGCTGCGCGCCGATGACCTCGACGCTGTGCCCGAGGCGGACGAGTTCGCGAGAGAGGTGCCGGACGTAGACGCCCTGGCCCCCGCAGAACGGGTTCCCCTTATACGTGAGGAGCGCGATGCGCAGCGGGCGGTCGCCGTCCGTGGCGGACTCCTCGAAAGGGCTCTTCACCATGGCCTCAGCGGTCACTCTCGGCCCCCATCTCCCTGCACTTTCGCCGGAGCGTAACCGCTCGGATAATGTAGAACAAGTTTCAGACTTGATCCGTTGAAGAGCATTGAATCTACCGGCCGGAAACCCCACCGTAAGAGGCGGAGCAGGTGATTCGCGCCACGGATCCGGCGCTTGCCGTGCCGGCTCCGGATCCAGTGTGGATCAGTACCCGCGCAGCACCACCGAGACGCCACGGAACGCCATGGAACGGGACACATGACAGCGGAAGCGAAGGCCGTCACCACACCGGCGTCCCCTCCCCTGACGGAGCGCCAGGAGGCGCGCCGCCGCCGGATCCTGCACGCGAGCGCGCAGCTGGCCAGCCGGGGCGGGTTCGACGCCGTCCAGATGCGGGAGGTCGCGGAGGCGGCCGGCGTGGCGCTGGGCACCTTGTACCGCTACTTCCCCTCCAAGGTGCACCTGCTCGTCGCCACCATGCAGGACCAGCTCCAGCACATGCACACCACGCTGCGCAAGCGCCCGCCCGCAGGTCAGGAGCCCGCGGCGCGGGTCGCGGAGACCCTGATGCGGGCCTTCCGGGCGCTCCAGCGGGAGCCGCACCTGGCGGACGCGATGGTGCGCGCGCTGACGTTCGCGGACCGCAGCGTGAGCCCCGAGGTGGACACGGTGTCCCGGCTGACCACGGCGATCATCCTGGACGCGATGGGCCTGGACGCCCCGCCGACGGCGGAGCAGCTCTCGGCGGTCCGGGTCATCGAGCACACCTGGCACTCGGCGCTGATCACCTGGCTCTCGGGCCGGGCCTCGATCGCCCAGGTGCAGATCGACATCGAGACGGTCTGCCGCCTCATCGACCTCACGGCCCCGGGCGCGTCGACCGCCCCGCCGACCCCCCGAAAGTCCTGAACCCGCCGTAGGGCGGGTCGAGGCGTACCCGCGCGGCACCCCCGCTACCCGCTCGGGTGGCGGGCGGCCACGAGCGCGGTGCGCCGGGCGTCGCCTGCGCCCATCCCTTGCGAAGCCGCCGGGAGGGAGGGCCCGGCGGCTGTCGCAGGAGTTTCGCGTACGGCTAGTCCTCCGGGGGGAACACGGCCTCGCCGGTGCCCAGCAGGGTGATCGCGATGGCCTCCACGGGGCAGCCCTCCGCCGCCGCCAGGACCGGTTCGCTGGCGTCGGTCTCCGCGGCCGCCGGGTGCGACTGGCGCGCCGAGTCCAGGGTGAAGCCCGCCGGGGCGTGGTTCACGCACATGCCCGAGCCGATGCAGACCCCGCGGTCCACTTCGACGTACCACCGGTCGCCCATCACGCACCCGCCCCGGGCGCCTGGTACCCCGCCGGGAGGTGGATCATCTTGTGTTCCAGGTACTCGCTCAGCCCCTCCGGCCCGAACTCGCGCCCGAGGCCGCTGTTCTTGTAGCCGCCGAACGGGCCGAGCATGTCCAGGCTGAAGGTGTTCACGTTGAAGGTGCCCGTCCGCACCCGCCGCGCGAAGTCGACGCCGTGCTCCGCGTCCCCGGTCCAGACGCTGCCGCTCAGGCCGAACTCCGAGTCGTTGGCGATCCGTACCGCCTCCGCCTCGTCCCCGTACGGGATCAGGCAGACGACCGGCCCGAAGATCTCCTCGCGGGCGATCCGCATCGAGTTGTCCACGTCGCCGAAGAGGGTCGGCTCCACGTACCAGCCCCGTTCCAGGCCCGCCGGGCGGCTGCCGCCGGTGAGGACCTTCGCGCCCTCCTCCTGGCCGAGCCGGATGTAGTCGAGCGAGCGCCGCTGCTGCCGCTCGGCCACCAGCGGCCCGAGCTGCGTCGCCGGGTCCAGCGGGTCGCCGACCACCAGCGCCCCGGCCGCCGCCGCGAGGGCCTCGGCGATCTCCTCGTACCGGCCGCGCGGCGCGAGGATCCGGGTCTGGGCCACGCAGGCCTGCCCGTTGTTCATCCAGGCCGCCGGGACGATCCCGGCGACCGCCGCGTCCAGATCGGCGTCCGGGAGGATGACGGCGGCCGACTTGCCGCCGAGTTCGAGGGTGACGCGGGTGAGGTTGCGGGAGGCGACCTCCATGACGCGCCGGCCGGCGGCGACCGAGCCGGTGAAGGCGACCTTGTCGATGCCGGGGTGGCCCACCAGGTACTCGCTGATCTCCCGGTCGGCGGGCAGGATCGACAGCACGCCCTGCGGCAGCCCTGCCTCCCTGGCGATGTCGGCCAGGATGTAGGAGTCCAGCGGGGACTCCGGCGAGGGCTTCAGGATCACCGTCGACCCGGACAGCAGCGCGGGCGCGAGCTTCGCGGCGGCCACGAACTGCGGGACGTTCCAGGGGATGACGGCGGCGACCACGCCCACCGGCTCCCGGCGCACCAGGATCGGCCCGAGCGCGCCCTGGCGGTACTCCTCGTACGGGTAGGCGCGCGCGACGGTGATCGCGGCGTCGTAGACCATCATCGGGCCGAGGGCCTGGGCGAGGACGCTCCAGGAGTACGGGGATCCGTTCTGGGAGCTGATCGAGCGGGCGATCTCCTCGTGGCGGACGGCGATCGCGTCCTTGATCCGGGTGACGACGGCGATCCGCTCGTCCAGGGACAGCCGGGGCCAGGGCCCCTCGTCGAAGGCCTTGCGGGCGGCGGCCACGGCCCGGTCCACGTCGGCCTCGCCGGCGTGCGGGACGCTGCCGATGACCTGCTCGGTGTGCGGGGAGACGACCCGGATGGTGCCGGTTCCCAGCGGATCGGTCCACTCCCCGCCGATGAACAGCTGTCCGTGTTCCACGAGCTCGGTCATGGCTGATGCCTCCTGCGGCCGGTGCGGATACCCGATCACCCTGACGGTGTTTCAGAACTGATACCAGTTCTAGTTCTAGGAGTCCACGGCCCGGACGGAACGGCCGGGAAGATCCAGCGACTAGCCAGAAACGCGGAGAGATGGTCGACTTGGGCGACTACTGCAACATGTTCTCGTTAGCGTGAGCCGGGGGCACGGTCGCGGCCCGGCTCGGACAGGGAGCCCCTCATGCCGCAGGACACGCCACAGCTCGATCAGGACGTGCCACCTCACGTCACCGACCACGGCGCGGGCGTGTGGGGCATCAAGGTCCCCATCCCCGACAACCCCCTCGGTCACACCCTCGTCCACGTCCTCGACACCGGGCGCGGCCCCGTCCTCGTCGACACCGGATGGGACGACCCGACGTCCTGGAACACCCTGGTCGCCGGCCTCGGCGCCCTCGGCCTCGCGATCGCCGACGTCCACGGCGTGGTCATCACCCACCACCACCCCGACCACCACGGCCTGTCCGGCCAGGTCCGCGAGGCCTCCGGCGCCTGGATCGCCATGCACGCCGCCGACACCGAGGTCGTCGTACGGACCCGCTCCGCCGAGCCCGGCGTCTGGTTCGACTACATGAGCGGGAAGCTGGCCGCCGCCGGAGCCCCCGAGGCCCACCTCGCACCCCTGCGCGCCGCCCGGGCGAACGGCCGGCTGCGCACCCTGCCCGGGCTGCGGGCCGCCGTCCCCGACCGGGAGATCCTCCCCGGCGAACTGCTCCCCCTGGCCGGACGCCGGCTCCGGGCGATCTGGACCCCGGGCCACACCCCCGGCCACGTCTGCCTGCACCTGGAGGAGGAGCACCCGGCGCACCTGCCCGGCAACGGCCGCCTCTTCTCCGGGGACCACCTGCTGCCCGGGATCTCCCCGCACATCGGCCTGTACGAGGACCCCTCCTCCGAGCAGGTCACCGACCCCCTCGGCGACTACCTCGACTCCCTCGAACGCATCGGCCGCCTCGAACCCGCCGAGGTGCTCCCCGCCCACCAGCACGCCTTCACCGACGCCCCGGCCCGGGTACGGGAGCTTCTGGCCCACCACGAGGACCGCCTGACCGGGCTGTGGGAGCTGCTCGCCGAACCCCTGACCCCGTGGGCGCTGGCGGAGCGGATGGAGTGGAACCGGCCCTGGGAGCAGATCCCGTACGGCTCCAGGAACATCGCCGTCTCGGAAGCGGAGGCGCACCTGCGGCGGCTGGTGAAACAGGGCCGGGCGGAACCGGTGCCGGGCAGCGACCCGGTGACGTACCGCGCGGTGTGAGAGGCAGGGGCCGAGCGCGCCCCGGGCCCGGCAACGGTGGGCCGGTAGAGTGAACCCGTCGTCCACACTCCCGTACGGGGGGAAGCCGGTGCGAATCCGGCGCTGACCCGCAACCGTGATCCGGCCCGCACCCGCTGCGGCCGGGAAGCCGGATTGCCCCGTACCGAAAAGTGCGCGGCTCGCGCCGCCGGTCCCTCCGGCGGCCGGCACCGTCGAGGTACACGGAGCCGGAGCCCGGTGCCTGCGCGTGCCTGCCTCCCCGCTCCCCAGCACGAGAGGCACCCGCCCCGCCATGAACGTCCGCCGCAGCGCAGCCGCGCTCGCCGCCTCCGCCGTGCTCTGTGTCGGCGCCGCCCCCACGGCCCTCGCCGCACCCTCCCCGGCCCCGGTCCTGCCCTCCGGGCTCTACGGCAAGAACGACCCCACGTACGACGGTGTGTGGCGGCAGTCCTTCGCGCTGCTCGCCCAGCACACGGTGGGCGTGCGCCCCGCCAAGGAGGCCGTCGCCTGGCTCGTCGGCCAGCAGTGCGCCGAGGGCGGTTTCGCCGCCTTCCGCCCGGACGCCACGGCGGCCTGCGACCCGAAGACGATGCTCGACACCAACGCCACCGCGGCGGCCGTACAGGCGCTGAAGGCGCTCGGCGGCCAGGACGCGGCCGTGAAGAAGGGCGTGGACTGGCTGAAGTCCGTCCAGAACGAGGACGGCGGCTGGGCCTACGCCCCCGGCACCCCCAGCGACGCCAGCTCCACCTCCGTGGTGATCAGCGCCCTCGCGGTGGCGGGCGAGAAGCCGGCCGACGTGAAGTCGAAGGCGGGCAAGTCGGCGTACGAGGGCCTGCTGGCGTTCCAGCTGGGCTGCTCCGCCGAGCCGGCCGCCGACCGGGGCGCCTTCGGGTACCAGCCGGCCGACGGCAAGCTCCCGGCCAACGCCGACGCGACGGCCGCCGCCGCGCTGGCCGCCCTCGGCAAGGGCGCGGTCGTCTCCGCCCCGTCCGCGGACACCCCGGCCGCCGCAATGGCCTGCCCGGCGGGCTCCGCCGACCCGGCCGCCGCCGCCCAGGGCGCGGCCGGCTACCTGGCCGAGGCCCTCAAGAAGGACGGCCACCTGACGGCCCTCACCCCGGGCGCGGACCAGCCGACCCCCGACACCGGCAACACGGCCGACGCGGTGATCGCGCTGGCGGCGGCCGGCCACAAGCAGTCCGCGGCGAGCGCCCTGGAGTGGCTGAAGGCCAACTCCGCGGCGTGGTCCAAGGACAACCCGGCCGCGCTCGCCTCCCTGGTCCTGACCGCGCACGCGACGGGCACCGACCCGAAGGCCTTCGGCGGCACCGACCTGGTCGCGGCCCTGAACGCGACGGGCCCGGCGCCGCAGCCGCAGGCGACCGGCGGGACCTCGCAGGACGAGAAGAAGGACGAGAGGGACGAGAAGGACAATGCCTCCGGCGACGGCAAGGTCTGGTGGATCGTCGGAGCGGGCGCCGCGGCCGGCGTGGGCATCGGCATCGTGCTGAGCGGCCGCCGGAAGAAGAACCAGCTCTGATGCGCCGGCTGACCCCTCTGGTCCTGGCGTTCGGGATCCTGCTCACCCTGGTCGCGGCCGGCCCGGCGTTCGCGTCGAGCTACCGCTACTGGTCGTTCTGGGACGGCTCGGCCGGCCAGTGGGCGTACGCCTCGCTCGGCCCGTCGATGGCCCGACCGGCCGACGGCTCGGCCTGGGGCTTCCGCTTCGCGGTGAGCAAGGACGCCGGGGACGAGGCGGCTCGGCCGCGCGCGGCGGCGGACTTCGGGGCGGTCTGCGGCGCCACCCCGGCGGCCGAGGGCAAGAAGCGGGTGGCCGTCGTCGTCGACTTCGGCCTCCCGGCGGACGCCCCGTCCGGTGAGAAGCCGCCGCAGGACGCCCCGCGCAGCGCCTGCGCGCAGATCGCCCCGGAGGCGACGGCGGCCGAGGCGCTGGCTGCGGTGGCGAAGCCGCTGCGCTACAACAGCGCGGCACTGCTGTGCGCGGTGTCGGGCTACCCGAAGCAGGGCTGCGGCGAACCGCTGGCGGAGGGGTCGGGGTCGGGTACGGCCTCGTCGCCGGCGCCGGCTTCCGGATCCGCCGACGGCCCGGACTCGGCCTCGCCCGCCGGATCCGGATCCGGGCCCTCGGCCGGTCTCCTCGTCGGGATCGCGGCCGTCGCCGCCCTGGCCGCGGCCGCGCTCTGGCAGTCCCGCCGCCGCACCCGATGACCCCCGGGCCCGAGGACCGGCCCGGCGGCGCCGGCCCGGCGGAGCACGCGGCCGCCGCGGCCGGCCGCCGTACCCGGGTGTCCTCCCGTACGGACGGCCACCCCGCCCGGCCGGCGGTCGGGCGGGCGACCCGCGGGCCCGCGGACGAGGTCGCGACCCCGGCCGGGCCGGGCTCCGTGTGGGCGGGGAACGCCCCGCGCCGGCCGACGTACGAAAAACACACCGCTCCCGAGGCCCGGCGTGGCAACGCCCTGCACGCGGGTGCCTGGTGGCTGTGGGCCCTCGGGCTCGCGACGGCCGCCTCCCGCACCACCAATCCGCTCCTCCTCGGCCTGATCGTCGGCGTCGCCGGATACGTCGTCGCCGCGCGCCGCACCGACGCCCCCTGGGCCCGTTCGTACGGCGCGTTCATCAAGCTCGGCCTCGTCGTCATCGGCCTGCGCCTGGTCTTCTCCGCGCTGCTCGGCTCGCCCGTCCCCGGCGCGCACACCCTCCTCACGCTCCCCGAGGTCCCGCTCCCCGACTGGGCGCAGGGCATCCGCCTCGGCGGCCGGGTGAGCGCCGAGCAACTGGTCTTCGCCTTCTACGACGGCGCCAAACTGGCCTCCCTGCTGATCTGCGTCGGCGCCGCCAACGCCCTCGCGAACCCGGCCCGGCTCCTCAAGTCGCTCCCGGCGGCCCTCTACGAGGCGGGCGTCGCCGTCATCGTCGCCATGACCTTCGCGCCGAACATGGTCGCGGACGTGATGCGCCTGCGCACCGCCCGCCGGCTGCGCGGGCGCCCCACCGGCGGAGTGAAGGCCATCCTCCAGATCGGCCTGCCCGTGCTGGAGGGCGCGCTCGAACGTTCCGTGGCCGTCGCCGCCTCGATGGACGCCCGCGGCTACGGCCGGACCGCGCGGGTCCCGGCCGCCGTCCGGCACACCACCAACGTCCTCACCCTCGGCGGCCTGCTCGGCATGTGCGCCGGCACGTACGGGCTGCTGGCCGCCGAGGGCGCCGCGTACGGGCTGCCCGTGCTCGGCATCGGCCTCGCCCTGGCCCTCGCGGGCCTGCGCCTCGGCGGGCGCCGCAGCATCCGCACCCGCTACCGGCCCGACCGGTGGGGCGCGCGGGCCTGGCTGGTCTCCGGCTCGGGGGCGGCCGTCGCGGCCCTGATGATCTACGCGGGCACCGTCGACCCCGAAGCCCTGCTGCCGGGCGTGGTCCCCCTGGTGGTCCCCGGACTCCCCCTCTGGCCGGCGGCCGCGATCCTCATCGGCCTGCTCCCCGCCTTCGTGGCTCCCGTACCGCCCAAGGAGGCGTCGCAGTGATCCGCTTCGAACAGGTGTCGGTGACGTACGACGGCGCCCCCGCGCCCGCCCTCCGGGACGCGGACTTCACCCTCCCGGAAGGGGAGCTGACCCTCCTCGTCGGGCCGTCGGGCGTGGGCAAGTCCACGCTGCTCGGCGCGGTGTCGGGCCTGGTCCCGCACTTCACCGGGGGCACCCTGAGGGGGCGGGTCACGGTCGCGGGCCGCGACACCCGTACCCACCGGCCGCGCGAACTCGCCGACATCGTCGGCACGGTGGGCCAGGACCCGCTGGCGCACTTCGTGACGGACGTCGTCGAGGACGAGCTGGCGTACGGCATGGAGTCCCTGGGCCTGGCCCCCGCCGTGATGCGGCGCCGGGTCGAGGAGACCCTGGACCTGCTGGGCCTGAACGAACTGCGCGACCGCCCCATCGCCACCCTCTCGGGCGGCCAGCAGCAGCGGGTCGCGATCGGCTCGGTCCTGACCCCGCACCCGAAGGTGCTGGTCCTGGACGAACCCACCTCGGCGCTGGACCCGGCGGCGGCCGAGGAGGTCCTGGCGGTCCTCCAGCGCCTGGTCCACGACCTGGGCACCACCGTCCTGATGGCGGAACACCGTCTGGAACGCGTCGTCCAGTACGCGGACCAGGTCCTCCTCCTCCCGGCCCCGGGCGCACCGCCGCTCCTGGGCCCCCCGGCCCGGATGATGGAGATCTCCCCGGTCCACCCCCCGGTGGTGGCCCTGGGCCGCCTGGCCGGCTGGTCCCCCCTCCCCCTCTCCATCCGCGACGCCCGCCGCCACTCCCCAACCCTCCAGACCCGCCTGTCCCCACCCACCACTCCCACCCCGCAGCCCCCCTCAGCCCCGCCGACCCCCTCAGCCCCGCCGGCGTTTGAGGCGCGGGGGTCTGGGGGCGGAGCCCCCAGTTCCGGGAAGGGGCGGGGTGGGGAAGGCCGCCCGCAGGGCCCCGGCCTGCTCGCACGCCTGCTCGGCCGCACCAACACCGCCCAGCCACCGACGGCTCCGGCAGCCCCGGCCGACCCCACGGCCCCGGCCGCGCCGACGGCCCCGGCGGCCCCGGCGAACCCCACGGCCCCGGCGAACCCGGCGGAGCCCACGGCCCCGGCCGCCCACGTCACGAACCTCTCCGTCCGCCGCGCCCGCGCAGAGGTCCTGCACGGCATCACCCTCACCGTCACCCCCGGCGAAACCGTCGCCCTCATGGGCCGCAACGGCGCCGGCAAGTCCACCCTCCTCAACACCCTCGTCGGCACGATCGCGCCCACCACCGGCCAGGTGACCGTCTCCGGCCGCACCCCCCACCGCACGCCGCCGCCCGAGATGATCCGCCACGTCGGTCTCGTCCCCCAGGACCCCCGCGACCTCCTCTACGCCGACACCGTCGGCGCCGAGTGCGCCGCCGCCGACTCCGACGCGGGCCGGCCCGCCGGCACCTGCCGGGCGCTCGTCACCGCCCTGCTGCCCGACGTCCCCGACGACACCCACCCCCGCGACCTGTCCGAGGGCCAGCGCCTGGCCCTCGCGCTGGCCCTGGTCCTGACCGGCCGCCCCGGACTGCTGCTCCTCGACGAGCCCACCCGCGGCCTGGACTACGCCGCCAAGGCCCGTCTGATCGAGATCCTGCGCGGCCTCGCCGCCGACGGCCACGCCATCGTGCTGGCCACCCACGACGTGGAGCTCGCCGCCGAGCTGGCGCACCGCGTCGTCATCCTGGCCGGCGGCGAGATCGTCGCGGACGGTCCGACCGCCGAGGTGGTCGTGTCCTCCCCCGCGTTCGCGCCGCAGGTGGCGAAGATCCTGGCCCCGGGCCACTGGCTCACGGTCGCCCAGGTCGCCGAGGCCCTGGAGGACACACCGTGAAGCCCGCGCCCCGCCCCATCCGCATCGGCCCCCGCGGCGCCGCCGCCCTGGTCCTCGTCACCCTCATCGGCATCGCCGCCTTCGGCTGGCCGCTGCTCGCCGACCGCCAGTCCGGCTTCGCGCACTCCCAGGACGCCCCCTGGCTCTTCGCGGCGTTGCTGCCGCTCCTGGTCGCCGTGGTCGTCGCGACCCTCGCGGACGACGGCATGGACTCCAAGGCGGTGGCGATGCTCGGCGTGCTGGCCGCCGTCGGGGCCGCCCTGCGGCCCCTGGGCGCCGGGACGGCCGGGCTGGAGCCCATGTTCTTCCTGATGGTGCTGAGCGGGCGCGTCCTCGGCCCCGGCTTCGGTTTCGTCCTCGGGTCCGTGACGATGTTCGCCTCCGCCCTGCTGACCGGCGGGGTCGGGCCGTGGATG
The DNA here is from genome assembly GCF_003721495.1 of Streptomyces sp. ADI95-16. Classification (NCBI taxonomy): domain Bacteria; kingdom Bacillati; phylum Actinomycetota; class Actinomycetes; order Kitasatosporales; family Streptomycetaceae; genus Streptomyces; species Streptomyces sp. ADI95-16. The sequence continues at coordinate 2,867,461 of NZ_CP033581.1, forward strand.
CCGTTCCAGATGCTGGCCATGGGCTGGTTCTCGCTGGGCGCGGGCCTGCTGCCCGGCCCCGAGCGGATCCGCGGCCGGGCCGAGCTGGCGATGCTCGCGGTGTACGGGTTCGTGGGCTCCTTCGCGTACGGCACGGTCATGAACCTCCAGGGCTGGGTGATCCTTCAGGGCATGGGCCAGGGCGTCTCCTTCCATCCGGGGGACCCGGTTCCGGCGAACCTCGCGCGCTTCGTCGCGTACTGCCTGGCGACCTCGGTGGGCTGGGACCTGGGGCGGGCCGCGCTGACCGTCGTACTGACGCTCGCGCTCGGCACCACGCTGCTGAAGGCGCTGCGGCGGGCCACCCGGAAAGCGGCCTTCGATGCCCCGGTCTCCTTCGATTCGGGGGCGGAAGTGGCCCGGGACACACCCCTGAAACGGGTATGAACGGCCACGGAAGGTGAGATCCGGGCCCCCTGCGGGTGAGGCGTCCCATAGGACCCAGGTCACATACGAGTAGGGCTAGTAGCCCCTGTTCCGCCCGTAACGACCCCCGCGGGCGGCCCGGACGAGGGCCTCCCGGCCCCCCGCTCCGATCCCGGCTAGTAACGGAGGTCGTTGCCAGGGCCGCGGCCGGCTGGCTAACTGGTTGATGTCGCCGGGCGGCACGGGTGTTTCACCCGGAGCCCGCGGATCCCCTCTCCACCCGTGTGAGTGGTTCACGCATGTCTTCGGCATGCGGCGACGGTCCTTGTCCCCTTCGGAAGGTTCCCCCGTGTCCCACGCTGTCATCCGTCGCTTCGCCGCTTCGAAGAAGACCCTCGCCGGCAGCATCGTCGCCCTGGGCGTCGCCGGCACCATGCTCGCCACGGTTCCCGCCCAGGCGGCGGCCCCGACGAGCGCCAAGGCGATCGCGCACCAGATGATCAAGGACCCGGCCCAGTTCGCCGCCTTCGACAAGATCGTCTCGCACGAGAGCGGCTGGAACCACATGGCCACGAACTCCTCCTCCGGCGCGTACGGCCTGGTCCAGGCCCTCCCGGCGTCGAAGATGGCCTCGGCCGGCTCCGACTGGAAGACCAACCCGGCCACCCAGATCAAGTGGGGCCTGGACTACATGAACTCCCGCTACGGCAGCCCGGTCGGCGCCTGGAACTTCTGGCAGGCCAACCACTGGTACTAAGCCAGCCGTGGCAGTGACCGCCGCAGCGCCCGGCCCACCCGCCGGCTCCGCCAGAGAGCGCGGCCCCCAAGCGGTAGAGCAGTACGCACGCGAAGGCCCCGACGGCCCGACCTCCCCAGGTCAGGCCAGCGGGGCCTTCGTCGTCCCATCCCACAGGGTCGAAGGGCGGCGCACGCCCCGGGCGGGCGCGCGCCGGGCGGCTCGACTACAGCCGCTGGATGATCGTGCCGGTCGCCAGCGCGCCGCCCGCGCACATGGTGATCAGCGCGAACTCCTTGTCGCGCCGCTCCAGCTCGTGCAGCGCGGTGGTGATCAGCCGGGCTCCGGTGGCGCCGACGGGGTGGCCGAGCGCGATGCCGCCGCCGTTGACGTTGACCTTCTCCAGGTCCTGCTCGAAGACCTGGGCCCAGCTGAGGACGACGGAGGCGAAGGCCTCGTTGATCTCGACGAGGTCGATGTCCCTGAGGGACATGCCGGCCTTGCCCAGTACGGCCCGCGTCGCGTCGATCGGGCCGTCCAAGTGGTAGTGCGGGTCGGCGCCGACCAGCGTCTGCGCGACGATCCGGGCGCGCGGCCTGAGCTTGAGCGCGCGGGCCATCTTGCGCGAGGCCCACATCACGGCGGCCGCCCCGTCGGATATCTGTGAGGAGTTCCCGGCGGTGTGCACGGCCGTCGGCATGACCGGCTTGAGCCGGGCCAGGCCCTCCATGGAGGTGTCGCGCAGCCCCTCGTCCCGGTCGACCAGGCGCCACATGCCCTGGCCGGCGGCCTGCTCCGCCTCGGTGGTCGGCACCTGGACGGCGAAGGTCTCGCGCTTGAAGCACTCCTCGGCCCAGGCGGCCCGGGCCCGCTCCTGGGAGAGCACGCCGAGCCGGTCGACGTCCTCGCGGGTCAGGCCCCGGTGGCGGGCGATCCGCTCGGCGGCCTCGAACTGGTTGGGGAGGTCGACGTTCCACTCGTCCGGGAAGGGCTTGCCCGGGCCGTGCTTGGATCCGGAGCCGAGCGGGACGCGGCTCATCGCCTCGACGCCGCAGGCGATCCCGATGTCCATGACCCCGCCGGAGATCATGTTGGCGACCATGTGGTTGGCCTGCTGCGAGCTGCCGCACTGGCAGTCCACGGTGGTCGCGGCCGTCTCGTAGGGCAGTCCCATGGCGAGCCAGGCGTTGCGGGCGGGGTTCATGGACTGCTCGCCGGCGTGGGTGACGGTGCCGCCGACGATCTGCTCGACGCAGTCCGGCTGGATTCCGGTACGGGCGAGCAGTTCCCGGTAGGTCTCACCGAGGAGGTAGGCGGGATGGAGGTTGGCAAGCGAGCCGCCGCGCTTCCCGATGGGGGTGCGTACGGCTTCGACGATGACGGGTTCCGCGGCCATGAGCTCGTCCTCTCCTGCGCAGTGCCGGCGCGGCGGGCCGTCCCGGCGCCCCGCCTGAACTAGTACGCGTTCTAGTTCTCCCCGCAGTCTTATGACCTGGAACCCCGGCACGCAAGGGTCTTGCACGCGGCTTCCACGGATTCCCCACGCAACAGTTGGCGCGAGGACCCTTGTCACTTCTAGAACTCGTTACTACCTTCAAGCCAACTTCTGATGGGCCGTCAGACCTTGGAGTCGCCCGATGCCCTGTCCCGCGCTGCCCGAAGGCTTCGACGCCACCGACCCCGACCTCCTCCACGACCGGGTCCCCTTCCCGGAGTTCGCGCAGCTGCGGCAGACGGCGCCGGTGTGGTGGTGCCCGCAGCGGCGGGGCATCACCGGCTTCGACGACGAGGGCTACTGGGCCGTCACCCGGCACGCGGACGTCAAGTACGTCTCGACGCACCCGGAACTCTTCTCCTCCACGACGAACACGGCGATCATCCGCTTCAACGAGCACATCCAGCGCGAGCAGATAGATGCCCAGCGTCTGATCATGCTGAACATGGATCCGCCGGAACACACCCGCGTACGCCAGATCGTGCAGCGGGGGTTCACCCCGCGGGCGATCCGCGGGCTGGAGGCGGCCCTGCGCGACCGCGCCGGGAAGATCGTGGCGAAGGCGCTCACGGCCTCCCGCGACGGCAGCTTCGACTTCGTCACCGAGGTCGCCTGCGAACTGCCGCTCCAGGCCATCGCGGAACTGATCGGCGTACCCCAGGAGGACCGGCTCCGGATCTTCGACTGGTCGAACAAGATGATCGCGTACGACGACCCCGAGTACGCGATCACCGAGGAGGTCGGCTCGAACGCGGCGATGGAGCTCATCGGCTACGCCATGAACCTCTCCGCCGCCCGCAAGGAGTGCCCGGCGAAGGACATCGTGACGCAGCTGGTCGCGGCGGAGGGCCAGGGCAACCTCGGCTCCGACGAGTTCGGCTTCTTCGTGCTGCTGCTGGCGGTCGCGGGCAACGAGACCACGCGCAACGCCATCAGTCACGGCATGCACGCCTTCCTCACCCACCCCGAGCAGTGGGAGCGGTACAAGGCGACCCGGCCGGCCACTACGGCGGAGGAGATCGTGCGCTGGGCCACCCCCGTGGTGTCCTTCCAGCGGACCGCCACCCAGGACACCGAGCTGGGCGGCCAGAAGATCAAGGCGGGCGACCGGGTGGGGCTGTTCTACTCCTCCGCGAACCACGACCCCGAGGTCTTCACCGACCCAGACCGCTTCGACATCACCCGCGACCCGAACCCCCACCTGGGCTTCGGCGGCGGCGGGCCGCACTTCTGCCTCGGCAAGTCGCTGGCCGTCATGGAGATCGACCTGATCTTCAACGCGCTGGCCGATTCCCTGCCGGACCTGCGACTGGCCGGCCCGGGCCCGCGCCGGCTCCGCGCGGCCTGGCTGAACGGCATCAAGGAACTCCGCGTCACCCATCCCTGACCCACGAACCCGGCAGGGGCCACCCCACCCACGCCCGGCCCCTGCCGCCCGACACCCCACGGGGCGGATCCGGCGCGTCCGGCACGTCCGGCACGTCCGGCACGTCCGGCGCGGGGCTCCGGGGGCGGTCGACGGCGTGGACGCGGAACGCCCCCGAGTGGCGCGACCTCCCCGCCGGGCGGATCCTGACAGGACGCGGCGATCCACCGAAGGGGTGCCGGAGCGGTGAGAATCCGCCCCGGCACCCCTTCGTCAAACCGGCGCCCGTACTCCCCGGCGCCCTTCGTCAAACCGGCGCCCGCACTCCCCGGCGCCCCTTCGTCAAACCGGCGCCCGCTCCCCGGCGCCCGCGCCCGCGCCGGCCCGCTCCGCCGCCCTCGGCCTCGGCACCCCGGCCGAGCCCGGCGACACGCAACCCCGCGGCCCGGACAGGACGTACACGAGCCCGAACCCGGCCCCGACGACGACCGCGCCGCCGACCGCGTCGAGCACCCAGTGGTTGGCGGTGGCGACGATCGCGCACACCGTGATCAGCGGGTGCATCGCCCCGAGGGCCTTCTGCCAGCCCTTCGGCGCGAGGACCACGACCACGATCCCGCACCACAGCGACCACCCGAAGTGCAGTGACGGCATCGCCGCGTACTGGTTGGAGATCGCGGTCATGGCCCCGTACTGCGGATTGGCCAGGTCCTGCACCCCGTGCACGGTGTCGACGAAACCGAGGTCCGGCATCAGGCGCGGCGGCGCGAGCGGGTAGAGCCAGAACCCCGCGAGCGCGAGGACGGTGGCCAGCCCGAGGGAGGCGCGGGCCCAGCGGTAGTCCGCGGGGCGGCGCCAGTACAGCACGGCCAGGATCGTCAGCGGCACCACGAAGTGGAAGGACGCGTAGTAGAAGTTGAAGAACGCCTCCAGCCAAGGCGTCTCCACCACGGCGTGGTTGACGGCGTATTCGATGTCGATGCCCAGCGCCCGCTCGACCGCGTGGATCTGGCTCCCGTGCCCCTCCGCCAGGCCCCGGCTGGTGGGGGCGGCGGCGCGGATGTGCGAGTAGAGCGAGTAGCCGACCCGTATCAGCAGCAGCTCCAGCAGCAGGTTGGGGCGCGCCAGCACGCGCCGCCAGACCGGCAGCAGCGGCACCCGGGCCAGGCGGGCGGCGGCGGGCCGCCCGTAGGCGGTGGGCACGGGCTCGCGCCAGTACGCCGACGAGCGCGACAGGAACGGCACCGCGCAGGCCGCCGCGAGCGCGGCCAGCAGCGGCACGTTGTCGCGTACGGGCGCCAGCGCGGCCATGTTCGGCAGCAGCACGCTGCTGGGCAGGGTCATGGCCAGTACCACGGCCACCGGCCACACGGGCCGGTCGGCGGCCCGCTTGCCGACCTTGCCGGCCACCGCGAGCAGCACCCACAGCATCTGGTGGCGCCAGCCGGTCGGGGACACGGCGACGGCGACGCAGCCGGTGAGGGCGACTGCGAGCAGCAACTGCCCGTCGCGGGCGTAGTGGGCGGCGCGGCGCAGGCCGATCCAGACGATGCCGGCCGCGAGGGCCACGTAGAGCAGGATCTCGCCCGGTCCGGTCAGGCCGAGCCGCAGCAGCGCGCCGTGCACGGACTGGTTGGCGAGGCTGTCGGGGGCTGCGCCGAGGCCGGTGCCGGCGAGGTGGCTGACCCAGTACGTCCACGAGTCGCGGGGCAGGGCGGCCCAGGACAGGGCGGTGGCGAGGGCGAAGGTCACGGCGGCGGCGCGCGCGGTGGGGCGGCGTCCGGCCAGCCACAGCAGCGGTACGAAGAGCAGCAGCGCGGGCTGGAGCGCGACGGCGAGGCCCATCAGGAAGCCCGCGCCGCGTTCGCCGGGAACGCGGAAGACGGCCAGGAGCACCAACAGCACGGGCAGGACGGCGGTCTGACCGGGCGAGGCGGCCTCGCGGACGGGCAGCGAGACCATCATCAGCGCGACCAGCACGGGCGCGGCGAGCAGCGCGGTGCGGCGCGGCACCGGGTCGGGCAGGCCGCGCGCGGCGACGAGCCCGACGGCGGCGACGAGCAACAGCGTGACCGAGGTCCAGGCCACTTCCAGCGACGGGGCGGCGAGGGCGACCAGCGGCTTGAGGACCAGCCCGGAGAACGGGGTGCCGGTGAACTTGCCGCCGTCGTAGAGGGAGCCGAGCACGCTGCCGGGGGCGCCCGGCAGGTGGAACCCGCTGAGCCACTCTCCGGGCGGCACGCTCAGCACGGCGGCCGCCTGTCTGAGGGCGAGGAGACCCGCGAGCGCCCACAGGAGGAGGCGTACGGCTCCGAGCCTGCCGTTCCCGCCTATGACTCCGGCATGTCCGTTCGCCCCGCTGTGCTCCGCCGCGTTAGCCACGCCTCGCCGGCCTCCCGCCCTGTTGAACGCAACCTTGTCTTCGCCTGGCTGCCGCGTTTCACGCACCACGTCATTACCTCGGACGACGATATCCCCCACGGGATACCTAGGATGTCGGTCATGAGCATCGTGAAGATCAACGCGCTGACCGTCCCCGCCGAGCAGCGGGAGGTGCTGGAGCAGCGCTTCGCCTCGCGGGCGGGCGCCGTGGAGGGGTCGGACGGGTTCGAGTGGTTCGAGCTGCTGCGGCCCGTCGAGGGCACCGACCAGTACCTCGTGTACACGCGGTGGCGTTCCGAGGAGGACTTCCAGGCGTGGATGGAGGGGCCGATGAAGGCCGCTCACCAGGGCGGCGGCGCGGCGGGCGGTGACCGTCCGAAGCCGGCTGCCACGGGGTCGACGGTGTGGTCGTTCGAGGTCGTGCAGCAGACGGGCCCGAAGCAGGCCTGACGAAGGACGAGCGGGCCCGGGGGGCGTCGGCGTCGTCGCGTCGGCGTCGTCGCGTCGGCGTCGCGTCCCCGGGCCCCGCGGGCGGGTGTACTCGGCTCTGGCCGTCAGCTCCAGAAGGCGTCGCTCTCGTCGATGTCCGCGATGCACCCGTCGATGTCGGTGATCTTCCCGCCGACGATGGTGAAGAAGAGGCCCTCACCGATCTCGATCCCGCGGTCGCCCCGGTCGGCGTAGACGGTGTGGAAGCTCATCACGTGGCCGCGGCCGTCCACCAGGACCGGTCCCAGCTCGACCCGGAAGGTCCCGTTCGTCTCCTCACCGAGGCGGCGGTAGAAGTCCATGACCCCTTCCCGCCCCTTGTGGTGCCCCGAGAGGGGGTTGTTGCCGGGCACGTGGTGGATGACGTCGGCCGTCATCATCGAGCCCAGCTTGTCCATGTCGCCCTGGCCGAACGCCTCGTAGCAGCGGCGTACCAGGGCACAGTCCGGATGCTCCGACATGACGGTACCCACCCTTCGCGTGCACGGTTTGCCCTTTTTCCTATCATCGGCCCGTGCCTGTGGATATTCCACGCGGGGAACGGCGCGGCCGCCCCACAATGACGGCATGACCAGCGACGCGACCTTCGCCACCCTCCTGTCCCCCGGCACCCCCGACACCCCCCTCGGCACCCCAGACGCTCCCGACATCGACGAGGCCGGCGCCACCGCGTGGGCGGTCGTCCCGGAGCGCATCGACACCCCCGACGCCATCGCCCTGCGCCGCGCGTACTACGCGGAGGTGGCCGGCCGGTACTGGAAGCGGCCCGCGACCGAGGCCGAGATCGACCGGGGCCTCGCGGACGACCCGGACGACGGGCTCGTCCCGCCGACCGGCCGGTTCGTGGTGGGCCGGCTCGCCGGCGAGGCCCTGGCCTGCGGGGGCATACGGGTCCTCGACCCGCGCACCGTCGAGCTCACCCGGGTGTACGTGGACCCGCGCGCCCGCGGCGCGGGCGGCGGGGCGGCGCTGCTCGCCGCGCTGGAGGAGGCCGGCCGGGCCCTCGGGGCCGAGCGGGTCCGCCTGGACACCCGGTCGGACCTGGTGGAGGCCCGCGCCCTGTACGCGCGGCACGGGTACCGGGAAATACCCGCGTACAACTCCGGGCCGTATGCGGAGCACTGGTTCGAGAAGCCCCTGGTCTGACCGGCGAGGTCCCACGGAGCCCGCTCCCGGCGGGTACCGGTCAGTGGGCGGCGTGGTCCCGGCGCGCCAGGTGTTCGTACGGTTCTTCGGCGTCGGATCCGCAGAGCTCCGCGTTGATCTCCTCGACCAGCTTCACCAGGTCGGTGGGGCGGTCGGGGCCCCACCAGTCGCCGAGCAGCTCGGCGAGCGACTCCCGCCGGGCGGCGGCCAGCTTGGCGGTGGCCAGGCGTCCCCGCTCGGTCAGGATCAGCGACATCCCGTCGCGGACGCCGAGGCCGCGTTCCTCGACCTGGCGGGCGGCGTCCGTGATGGCCCGGATCGGTACGGAGGTGCGTTCCGCGAGGACCGCCGGATCCACCGATCCGTACTTGCCGATCCGCAGCAGCAGCCAGCTCGCGGCGGGGATCAGGTCGTAGCCGGCCTTCTCGGTGATCTTCTCGTAGACGTGGTGGCGGCCCTCGCGGGTCCCGAGCACCGACAGGGCGCGGGCGACCTCTTCGCGGGAGGTGCGCTGGACGGGGTTGGAGGCGAGCGTCTCGGTCACATCGGGTGCGGTGACCGAACCGCGGAGCTTGTCCTCCTTCAGGAACCAGGCGACCACGAAGGCGACGAGCACCACGGGTACCGCGTAGAGGAAGACGCCGGTGATCGCCGAGGAGTAGGCGTCGAGCACCTGGGGCTGCAGGTTGGCCGGCAGTTGGGCGATGGCCCGGGGATCGGCCTCCAGCTGGGCGATGCTCACGCCGGGCGGCAGGGCGACGCCCGCGAGGGAGGTGGACAGCATGTCGCCGAGCCTGTGGTTGAAGACCGTGCCGAAGATGGCGACGCCGAAGGAGGCGCCGATGGAGCGGAAGAAGGTGGCACCGGAGGTGGCGACGCCGAGGTCGGCGTAGCTGACCGCGTTCTGCACCGCCAGGACGAGCACCTGCATGACCAGACCGAGTCCGAATCCGAAGACGAAGAAGTACGCGCCCATCTCCCAGTCGCTGCTGGTGCGCTGCAACTGGTGCAGCAGGAGCAGACCGACGGCGGTCACACCCGTGCCGGCGATCGGGAAGACCTTCCAGTGCCCGGTGCGGCTGACGATCTGGCCGGAGCCGGTGGAGGCGATGAGCATGCCGAACACCATCGGCAGCATGTGGACGCCGGACATGGTCGGCGAGACCCCTCGCACGATCTGGAGGAAGGTCGGCAGGTAGACCATCGCACCGAACATCGCGAACCCGACGATGAAGCTGATCACCGAACAGAGGGTGAAGGTGCGCCTGCCGAACAGGCTGAGCGGCAGGACCGGTTCGACGGCCCGCCGTTCCACGAAGAGGAAGGCGCCGAGGAGGATGACGCCGAGGACGGCGAGACCGATGATCCGGGTCGAACCCCAGCCCCAGGTGCCGCCGAGGGAGGCGACGAGCACGAGGCAGGTGGCGACGCCGGCGATGAGGGAGGTGCCGAGGTAGTCGATGGTGTGCTTTTCGGAGCGCGCCGGGATGCGCAGCACGGCGGCGATGACGACGAGCGCGACGAGACCGATGGGGAGGTTGATGTAGAACACCCAGCGCCAGGAGAGCTGGTCCACGAACAGGCCGCCGAGCAGCGGGCCGAGCACGCTGGCCGCGCCGAACACGGCTCCGAAGAGGCCCTGGTACCGGCCGCGTTCGCGGGGCGGGACGATGTCGCCCACGATCGCCATCGACAGCACGATCAGCCCGCCGCCGCCCAGGCCCTGGAGCGCGCGGAAGCCGATGAGCTGGGGCATGTCCTGGGCGATGCCGCAGAGGACCGAGCCGATCAGGAAGATGACGATGGCGTACTGGAAGAGCTTCTTGCGGCCGTACTGGTCGCCGAGCTTGCCCCACAGGGGTGTGGCGGCGGTGGAGGCGAGTATGTAGGCGGTGACCACCCAGGACAGGTGGTCCATCCCGCCGAGGTCGCTGACGATCGTCGGCAGGGCGGTGGAGACGATCGTCTGGTCGAGCGCGGCGATCAGCAGGCCGAGCAGCAGGGCGCCGATGGAGACGAGTACCTCGCGGGAGGCGTGTTCGGCGGCGGGTCCGGAGTTGCGCGGCTCGGGGCCGGGGCCCACGGCGGACGCTGTCAGATCCTGAGCCATCGAGTCCTCCTCTGGCCGAATCAACATCTCCATCCTGAGCGGTGTGTCCGGTTATGGCCTCTCGGGCGGTTGGGCGGGCCCCTGCGGGTCTGCATAATCGCAGGCAAGTGGCCAGGGAGGGTTTCAGTGAGCGTTGAGCGCTGTCCAAATTGCGACGCCGTGGGCGTCGAGTGCGGGTGCGCGCCCCAGGCGCGCTTCGACCCCCTGCGCATCCGTCCGTACGTGTCGCTGCCCGACCCGGGCCAGGGGGACGGGCCGCCTCCCGCACAGTCGGTACGCGGGGCGGTGACCCCGGCCCGCCCGGCCGCCGGCACCGAGGCGGCTCCGGGGCAGGCGGACACCCCGGCGTTCGGGATGCCCCCCGTAGCGCCGACGCATCCGGCATGGCCGGACGAGACGGTCCCGCTCCGGTCCGTCCCGCCGGCCCCGGCGCCGACACCAACGCCGCCGGGCCCGGGCGGACAGTCCGCTCCGGCTTCCCGCGGCCGCCGTCGCCTGCTGCCTCTGGCACTCGGCGCGGCCGCCGTGGTCGTCCTGGGGTCGGGCGCCGCCCTGGCGATGGGCGCGTTCGGGGACTCCGGGGAGAGTGACGCGGCGCTGAGCGACCCGAAGCCGTCGGCGCCCGTCGTGAACGCGGCCCCGGCCGCACCGTCGAAGGCCTCGGCGAGCCCGAAGCGCAGCCCGTCCGCCTCGGCCTCCCGTTCGACGTCGCCGTCCCCCTCGGCGAGCGCCTCCCGTTCGGCGTCGCCGTCACCTTCCGCGAGCGCTTCGCGCCCCTCGGCGCCCCCGTCCCCGAGCGCGTCGGCGAGCCGCGCCCCGAGCTCCCAGGCGCCGAAGCCGGCTCCGGCGCAGAGCCTGCAGTACGGGGATTCGGGCGCGGAGGTGGAGCGGCTCCAGCGCCTGCTGGCGTCGGCGCGCCTGTACCGGGGCAAGTTCAACGGCATGTACGACGACCGCACGGAGAACGCGGTGTCGGAGTTCCAGTGGCGGCACGAAATCGTCGAAGACCCTTGGGGCGTCTACGGTCCGGCGACCCGGAAGGCCCTGGAGGGCTAGCCGATTGGCGTAAGCCCCCTCGGTTTTGTATCGTGTAGGAACAAAGTGGTTCCGTCCTCAATCCCTGACCGGTGGACGGAACCGCTTGTTCTCTTTTCCCGCCCCGTCTGGAGCACCTGCCGATGTCGGCCCACACCGCCACCGCCGCCCCTGTCGTCCTGACCGCCAAGGCCCTGCTCCTGGACATGGACGGCACGATCGTGAACTCCGACGCGGTGGTCGAGCGCTGCTGGCGCGACTGGGCGGTGTCCCACGGGCTGGACCCCGAGGCCGCCCTCAAGGTGGTCCACGGCCGCCAGGGCTACGCCACGATGGCCATCCTGCTCCCCGAGCGCCCGATGGAGCAGAACCACGCGGAGAACGCCGTGATGCTCGCCCGCGAGACCGCCGACACCGACGGCGTGATCCCGGTCGGCGGCGCCCCGGAGTTCATGGCGGCCATCGCCGACCTGCCGCACGCCCTGGTCACCTCCGCGGACGCCGCCCTGGCCGCGACCCGCATGACGGCGGCCGGCCTGCCGATGCCGCGCGTCCGCGTGACCGCCGAGTCCGTCTCGGCCAGCAAGCCCGACCCGGAGGGCTTCCTCAAGGGCGCGGCCGAGCTGGGCGTGGACCCGGCGCAGTGCGTGGTCTTCGAAGACTCGGGCGCCGGCATAGCCGCGGGCAAGGCCGCCGGCATGCGCGTGATCGGCGTCGGCCCCCGCGCCGCCGCCCACACCCCGGACGCCCACGTCCCGGACCTGACGTCGATCCACGTCCACCCCACCCCGGACGGCAAGATCCACCTCACCCTCCACCCGTAGGGCCTGTCTTTCGGATCAGGCCGGGCTCGCGGGGCCTGGCACGCACGCCCGCCGCGTTGCCGTCGGTCGCCAACGCTCCGCGCGTTGACTCCCTCCTCCGCCTTGCGACCGCAGGCACCAGGCCCCACCCCCTGATCCGGCCCGATCCGAAAGACAAGCCCTAACCCGCCACCCCCACCCCTCGGCACGCCGCCCGGCCCAGCACCGCCCTCCCGCGCCGGCCGGGGGGCCACGGGCCTGCCATTCGCGCACCGCCCGTGGGATGGACCCGCGCACCTGCCCGCCGGGCCAGGGCCCTACGGGCCTGCGGGACCCATCCCCGCCACACGACACAGCGCGACCACGCCGCGCGGCCCGAGCCACCCGCCCACGCGGCCCCTGGGCAACCGGTCAACGAGCGGTGCCGCAAGGGCCGTGTTCTCGGGCGGCGCCATCGTCGGCCCACAGCCCCGCAACGCGTCTGCGGCAGCTCGCAGCATCCCGGCGGGCCCCCGTGGCGGCTCCGGCCCCGCTCGACCGGCGGCGGGAGCCGCCACGGGCGGCGGGCTACTGCCCCACGCGCCCGTCGATCCGCTCCCGCAGGAAATCCGCGTGGCCGTTGTGGCGGGCGTACTCCTCGATCATGTGGACCAGGACCTCGCGGAGCGCCATCCGCTCCCCGTCCACGTCACCCTCGACGTCCAGGTCCGGCGCCTCGGCCACCAGCCGCTCCGCGAAGGCGATCTCCGCACGCCAGACGGCCCACGCCTCCGCGACGACCGCCGGGTCGGCCACCGCTCCGGTGAACTCCCCGTCGGGTGCGTCCGGCGTGCGGTAGTGCCGGCGTATCTCCTGGCCCGCCATCACCCCCCGGAACCACTTCTGCTCCACGCCCGCGAGGTGCCGCACGAGGCCCAGCAGCGACAGGTCGGACGGCTCCACCGAACGCCGCGCCAGCGCCTCGGCGTCGAGGCCGGCGCACTTCAGCTCCAGCGTGAGCCGCTGGTCACGGAGGTAGCCGACGAGCGTGGCCCGTTCGCCCCGGAAGCCGCCGTCGGTGCGGGTGTCCTCTTCGGGGCGGACGAACATGTTGGCCCAGCCGAAGCCCCGGCCGGAACCCATGGCCCCGGAGGGCCCGGCGGATCCGGAAGGCCCGGCGGGCCCGGGGGACACAGCGGATCCGGGGAACGCAGCGGCCCCAGGGGACGCGGCGGCCACAGGAGACGCGGCGGCCACAGGAGACGCGGCGGGCCCGGAAGACGCGGGCCGGGCTGCGGGCGGCGGCGTGGGGGCGGCGGCAGGTGCTGTCACGCCCGCGAGCGTGCCCCGCGCCCCCGCCCTCCGGCAACGGGATTCTTCCTCGGCCCCGGCCCGCCCGCGCCCGGCCGGCCCGGCAGACTCAGCCCGCGATCGCCTCGTACAAAGAGAACACGGCCAGCGCCGCCATCACCGCGGCCGCGACCTTGGTGATCAGTCGCAGCGGTACGTACTTCATCAGCGTCTTTCCGCCCAGGATCCCGATGCCCGCGACCGCCCACAGCGCCAGCACCGCACCGAGGCCGACCGAGACCGGGTTGTCGTACCGGGCGGCGAGGTTCGCGGTCATGATCTGGGTCAGGTCACCGAACTCCGCCACCAGGATCAGCATGAAGCCGGCCCCGGACACCTTCCAGAAGGACTGGTCGGCCGGCGGCTTGACCTCTTCCTCCCCGTCGCTCTTCTTCAGCAGCAGCACGGCCGCGCCCGCGAGGAACAGGACGCCGACGACCGCCTGGACGAGCCGGTGCGGGAGCAGCGTGAGGACGCTGCCGGCGGCGATGGCGAGGCAGACGTGCACGGCGAAGGCCGCCGCGACGCCCGCGAAGACGTAGGACGCGCGGTAGCGGGTGCCGAGCATCAGACCGGCGAGGGCCGTCTTGTCGGGGAGTTCGGCGAGGAAGACGACGCCGAAGGCGATCGCCGTGACGGTGAAGCTGAACACGGGGTGGAAACCTCTATCGGTCGGGCAGGACGCCATCGCCACCGAGAGACCTTGGGGTGTTTCAGGGGTCGCTTCGGCTCGGCGGCGCCCCGGGTGCGTCAGCGCCCGCACGTGTGTGCGTACGCCGATGCCTGAACAGGACACTGCGGCCGAAGGTCTCGCTGGCCGACCGCTGTGCGCGGCCTGCCTCCGGGCGCCGGCTGGGTGACCCAGCAGTATGTCGACGGTCCGGCGAAGAGCTACTCCCCTTCTGCTCGACACAGCGTACGCGACCCGCGCGGGGGCCCGTAATGGGCCTTTGGTCCCGACGCCGCCCGCCCCGGTCCGCCCCCGGCCCGGCCCCCACCCCCTCCCGCACCCCTCCCCCACACCCCTCCCCACACCCCGGAACATCAACTTCCGCTTAATTGGGGACCCTTGCACACCTTGATGTGACGTGCACATGTCGGCAGGCTGTCACCTGGCGACCGCCCCCGCGATACCTGGCGGCGCCACGATGGCCGCGCCCCTTCCGGGCCGCACGCCCCCTCATCCCCCACCCTCGGAGCCCCCTCATGGCCTTCAAGACGCTCATACCCGCCGTCTACGCGCGTCGCCTCGGCGTGCTCGCGTCCGCCGCCGCGCTCGCCTCGCTCACCTCCCTCGTGAACGCGCCCGCCGCCCAGGCCGCGCCGCCCGCCCCCATCAGCGCCTCCGCCGCCCGCGCCTACCTCGCCACGGTCACGCCGACGACCGAAGGCTCCACCAGCGGGTACAGCCGCACCCTGTTCCCGCACTGGAGCACCGTCTCGGGCGCCTGCAACACCCGCGAGACCGTCCTCAAGCGGGACGGCGTGAACGTCGTCCAGGACTCCTCGTGCGCCGCCGTCAGCGGTAGCTGGTACTCCGAGTACGACGACGCCACCTGGACCGTCGCCACCGACCTCGACATCGACCACGTCGTCCCGCTGGCCGAGGCCTGGCGCTCCGGCGCCAACTCCTGGACCACCGCCAAGCGGCAGCAGTTCGCCAACGACCTCACCCGCCCGCAGCTCATCGCGGTCACCGACAACGTCAACCAGGCCAAGGGCGACCAGGACCCCGGCACGTGGCTGCCCTCGCGGACCGCCTACCGCTGTACGTACGCCCGCATGTGGGTCGAGGTGAAGCAGTACTACGCCCTGAGCATGGACTCCCGCGAGAAGACCGCCCTGGCCGGCGTCCTCAACGGCTGCTGATCCCGAGGGACTTGCCGGGCTCCGGCCCGGGCCCGCGCGGGCTCCGGCCGGAGCCCGCGCGGGGCAGGCCCCGAGCCTGGAAACGGAGGCCGATCTTTCTCCCCCGCCAGGGGGAGGCCAGGCCCCCCTTCCACGCCGTACCGTGATCGAAGGGGTACGGAGGAGGGGGAGTTGCCATGGCCGGACTGCGTCTGGGACCGCTGCTGCGCTACGTCGACTGGGACACGGGCGGCGCCGCCACGATCTGGGTCGAGGCGGACCGGCCGTGCACGGCCGAGGTGCGCTGTGCCGACGGGGCCGGTGGGAGCGCGCGCACCTTCCAGATAGCCGGGCACCACTACGCGCTGGTCCCGGTGACGGGCCTGACCTCCGGAAACACCACGGCGTACGAGGTGCTGCTCGACGGCGTCCGCGTCTGGCCGCTGCCCGAGAGCTCCTTCCCGCCGAGCACCATCGCCGCGCCCGCCGTCGCGGGGCCGGGCCGTCCCGCGCCCGGCCTGCTGGTCACGTTCGGATCCTGCCGCCAGGCCGCGCCGCCCGCCGACGGGCGCGGGCCGCACGGTCCGGACGCGCTGGACACGCTCGCGGCGCGGCTGGCCGCCGATCCGGAGGCGGTGCGCCCGGATCTCCTGCTGCTGCTCGGCGACCAGGTGTACGCCGACAACCTGTCGCGGGAGACCAAGCGGTGGATCGCGGCCCGCCGGGACATACGGGAGGCGCCCGGTGCCCAGGTCGCGGACTACGAGGAGTACACCCGGCTGTACTACGAGTCCTGGCTCGACCCGGAGATCCGCTGGCTGCTGTCGACGGTGCCGAGCCTGCAGATATTCGACGACCACGACGTCGTGGACGACTGGAACACCAGCGCGGCGTGGCTGGCGGAGATGCGCGCGACGCCGTGGTGGCAGGAGCGGGTGCTCGGCGGGCTGATGTCGTACTGGGTGTACCAGCACCTGGGCAATCTCTCCCCCGCCGAACTGGAGGCCGACGCGCTGTACGGGGCGGTGCGCCGGTCCCCGGACGGTACCGATGAGCTACGGGCGTTCGCGTCCTCGGCGGACACCGATCCGGGCACCGTCCGCTGGAGCTACCGGCGTGACTTCGGCCGGTCGCGGCTGCTGATGGTGGACACCCGGGCGGCGCGGGTGCTCGCCGAGGACGGGCGGGCGATGCTCGACCCGGCGGAGCAGCAGTGGCTCCGGGAGAACGCGCTGGAGGGGCACGGCGGGTACGACCACCTGCTGATCGGCTCCTCGCTGCCGTGGCTGATGCCGCCGCTGATCCATGACGCCGAGGCGTGGAACGCGGCGTTGTGCCGCGGGGAGCGCGGGCCTCGGTGGGCGCGGATCGGGGAGGACCTGCGGCGGCGCAGCGATCTGGAGCACTGGGCGGCGTTTCCGGCGTCGTTCGCGGCGCTCAGTGACCTGATCGAGGAGGTGGGGACGGGTCCGCGGGCACCGGCGACGGTATGTGTCCTTTCGGGGGACGTGCACCACGCGTATGTGGCCGAGCCCCTCATACCGAGCACGGCCCGGGTGTTCCAGCTGACGTGTTCGCCGGTGCACAACTCGATCCACACGGCGGTGAAGCTGGGGTTCCGGCTGGGCTGGTCGCGGCTGGGCCGGTGGCTGGGCCGCGGATTCTCGCGGCACGGGCGGACGGGCCGGCCGCCCGTGAGCTGGCGGCGTACGAGTGGGCCGTGGTTCGGCAACCAGCTGATGACGCTGGCCCTGGCGGGCCGGACGGCCCGTCTCCGGCTGGACCAGGCGCACAAGGGCCGCCGCGGTGGCGACGGCGCCCGGCTGGTGACCGTACTGGACCGGGAACTGACGGGCCCGTAAACCGGTCCCCCGTCCGCAGGTGAGGCGGCGGTGGCGGGCCAGGGGCCGCGGGTACGGCAGGCGAACGCCGGGCGTACGCTGTGTGGCTGTCAAGCCGCCCCTGCCGCTCCCCCGCGACGTCGCGGCGCTTCACGCCGAAGCACCTCAACCCGGACTGGGGAGTCCCGTTTTGCTTGAGACTCTGGGGTCGTTGACGACGAGCCCGTGGATCTACGCCGTGGTGGCGGTGTCCATCCTGCTCGACGTCTTCCTGCCGGTGCTCCCGAGCGGGGTGCTGGTGATCACCGCTGCGGCCGCGGCGGCCGCAGCCGGGGCGACGGGTCCGGTACCGGTGCCCGTGCCCGTACCGGAGCGGGTGCCGGACATCATGGCGCTGCTGGTGATCGCCACGACGGCCTCGGTGCTGGGTGACATGGCCGCGTACCGGCTGGCCCGGCGCGGCGGGGCCCGGCTGGACCGCGCCATCGCCCGCTCCCGTCGGCTGACCCGGGCGCACGAACGCCTGGGCGCGGCCCTGGCCCGGGGCGGCGGGGCCCTGGTGGTGATCGCCCGGTTCGCCCCGGCCGGCCGTTCGGTGGTCTCGCTGGGCGCGGGCAAGACGCACCGCGAGGTCAAGGAGTTCCTGCCCTGGTCGGTGCTGGCGGGCATGGCCTGGGCCGGGTACAGCGTGGCGCTCGGCTACTTCGGCACGCAGTGGCTCGGCGCGACCTGGCTGGGCACCGCGGTGTCGGTCATCGCCCTGTTCGCGGCGGGCGCCCTGGCGGCGTTCCTCATCCGCCGCCCGCCGCCCTCCCCGACCCCGGCGGCATAGCGCTCCCCGCTGCCCGTTCACCCGTTCACCCGGCTCCGATCGCCGGGCCGGGGCTCGGCTCCTAACGTCCAGAAGACGGTGCGCAACCGAATCCGCGTCACACCCGTGCCCTGGCCGCGCCGTTTCGAGGAGCCCGAGGAGTCGTCTCCATGTCCCCCACGCGCAACCGGCACCGCCTCATCGGTCTCGCGGCCGCGACCCTCGTCGCCGCCGCGGCCTCTCCCGTCACCCTCGCCCACGCGGCCCCCTCGGCCACCGTGTCCCCCGTCTCCGTGGCCCCCGGCGGCCGGGTCGCCCTCAACATCACCGGCTGCGGCACCAAGACCGGCCGGGCCACCTCCCGCGCTTTCGGTGACGTCCAGCTGACCCCGGGCAACCTGGAGGCCAGCAACCTGTTCGGCGGCGCGACCGTCTACAACAACACCCCCAACGGCTCGTACCCCGTCACGTTCGAGTGCGGCGGCGCGGGCGGCCAGCAGATCACGCTCTCCCTGAACGTGACCTCCGGCGCGGCGCGGGGCGGCCTGGGCGGCAGCGCGGACTCGATGAGCCGGGGCGAGATCGCCATCGGCGGCTCCCTCGTCGCGGCCTCCCTCGGCGCCGGCGTCTGGATCATCCGACGACGCCGCACCCACCCGTCGGCCTAACCCGCGGCCCCGGCGGTGGCGACGGCGGCTCCGCCCGCCGCACCCCTGACCTGAAGGCCTTCCAGCAGGTCCCGGGTCGCGTCGGCGATCGCGTCGACGGCCGCGGCGAACACCTCCTGGTTGTGCGCGGCGGGCGTCCGGAACCCGGACACCTTCCGTACGTACTGCAGCGCGGCGGCGCGGATCTCCTCCTCCGTGGCCTTCTCGGGGATGGACGGCGGGCGCAGGGTCTTAATGGAGCGGCACATACCTCCACTATCCCGCTACCCGGGCAGCTCCGCGCCGGACAATTTCATGATCAAACCAGCCTGCAGCCGCGCCCGCAGCGCCGGGTCCGCGACCTCTTCGAGCAGCTCCACCGCCCGCCGCATCGCTTCCGCGGCCTGCCGGTCCTCCCGTAGCAGGGCGCTCTGGTCGGCCATGTACCGCAAGGCCGCGTCGGCCCGCCGCTGGAACAGCTGCCCGATGACGGTGACCACGAGCCCCACGGAACTGGTCACCACCCCGACGTACAGCTCGCCGCTGCTCTCGGCCTTCCACACGCCCAGGCCCACCCCGAACAGCAGGATGGAGCCGCCCATCGCACCGAACCACTGGCTGGTCACGAAACTGGTCCGCGCCTGCGCGAGCCCGTAGGCGTAGTACTCAACAAGCAGCGCGGTGAACCCGTCACCCCCCACCTCTGCCCGCAGCGCCCCCGAATCGGCATACTTCCCCCTCCCCTCAGGCCCAACCCCAACCTCCCCCACCCGCGCGAGCAACCGCGCCCGCTCCAACTCCCTCCTCCGCTCGAACCGACCCCCCACCGCACCCCACCGAAACCAACCGCCCATCCCCCCTTAATTCCCACCCAACCTCCAACCGACTCCCCCACCCCCAACCCCCGCCCAGCTTCCATACGGCCGCCGGGGCGCCCTCACTCGTCGTCGCAGCGCTCCAGAACCAGGCCGACGGACCCGTCCTCCAGGCCGTTGCTGTCTTCGAGGTGCAGGTGGCTCCCATCGGGAACACCGTCGCCGGCAAGCACGGGCAGATGCCCTGCGAGCGTCCTGAGACCCGCGGCGTTCGCCTCGATCACAACCTCTCGCCCGAGGTCCCGCACCTCGATCCGTGCGTCCGCCTCCCACCTGAAGACTTGCGCGACACCATCGGTCACGGTCGTAACTCGGGTGCTCTCGACAGGGGCGCTGCTGGATTCGGAGGCCATGGAGGCCATCATGCCGCCCGGTGCGCACGGCTCCGGAGGCCCCACTGAAGGGTGACTAGTGCCAGCCCCATCGTGGGCTTCCCACCATCAGATCCGCGCTGTGCGCGGCGGGGGCCTTGAAGGAGTAGGGAAATTCTTACCTCAACGTCCTTGCACAGATGATGTGCGCCGCTGGCCCCTTGGATCGATCCGTCGGCATTCGACCGGGCCCCTCCTTCCTGGGGAGGGACAGGCGCGGGGGTCAGCCCAAGGGGAGGGACTGGTGGGCCGAGACGATTGCGTCGATTCGGTGTGCCAGGTCGAAGTCCGCGCGGGTCAGGACGTGGCCCGCGTCGTGGGTGGTGATGGTTGCGCGCAGGCTGTCGATGCGCAGGTCGAGGTCCGCGTGGTGCTGAATGCGCCGGGACCGGTCCGCGATGGTCACGATGGCGGCGACGGCCGCGTGATAGCGGATCGGATACGTACGGGTGATCTCGTCGCCCGTGCGTTCCCAGCCGGGCAGTCCGGTCAGTGCGGCCGTGATCTCTTCGTCGGTCAGTGGCTTCGGTACTCCCACGTCATGCCCCCTCGGTCACGGGCGCCAGGATCTCGGCCAGGTCCCGGCCCACCCCGGCATCGCGCCACGGCCTCATCGCCCGCTCCAGGGTGGCGAGTTCGCGGGCCAGACGTACGGACCCGGTCTCGACCGCGATCCCCACAGCCGACCGTACGATCTCCAGGGCCTGATCCGGTTCACGGCCGGCGGCCGCCGCGGTGGCCTGCGGGCGAGGTACACACCCCGGTCCCGGCGCGCCGTCGACGGAACGGCGTCGAGGACCTGCGACCACAGAACCCCGGCTTCACGGGCGAGGCCGAGCCTGCCGTAGCACGTGGCCCGTTGGACCTCCAGGTAGCCGGGTGTCCTCCTGCACGCGTTACCCCAGGGAAGATCGTCATCCACACGGTGGATGAGCCCGCTCGCCGCGTCGATGAGCCGGTCCACGGTCGTGCGATCGCCCGTCAGGCTGGCTCCGTGAGCCTGCTGCTGCATCGCCATGATCCGCACCTTGGGCACCAAGTGGTCGGAGTTGTCGAGGGCAGCTTCGCACAGGTCGATGACCCCGTAGCCGTCGCCCAGGTCCGTGCGGACCTGAGCCTGGTTGACGAGGGAGTACCCGATCAGGTGCGGGTCACGGGACCGTACCGCTATCTCCTGCGTCACTCCCCGCCAGAACGAGGCGGCGCCCAGATCGCCGGCGTCCTGGTAGAGCCAGCCGACGAGCGCCGCGTAGGCAGCACCGACTCGAAGGACCACGGCGGGTCTCGCCCCGTGCGGACCGGACGACCTTGTCGATCAACCGGTACTGCTCGGACACGGTCCCGATGAGATCGTGAGGGCCGAGGAACATGTCGGCGCGGTAGTGCCCCTCCAACTGCGACTGGAAGTAGTCGATCAGCGCGGGATCCACGTGCTGTGGCGCAACCGGCCCCGGTACGAGCGCTGCGGCCGTGACGGTCATGAAGGTGCGGCGTTCCACCTGGTCCTCGTACTGCCTATCGTGAATCCCAGGTCCTCCGGCCATCGCCCGAGCGCGTCATGGAGTACCTGGGCGGTTTCCTCCGGAAGCCAACCCCGTTGCTCCTGACGGCCCTCCCACCGGCGCCACGTTCGCGGCGAAACCGTGAAATGAGCATCGTTTAGAAGCCTCTGCCCACGCGCTGGCCTGTCCGCCCCTGACTGTGCCGACACATGATCTTCCTGTGACTCTGAACAGCACAGATGAGCAGCATCACTTACTCCCCTCGTTGCCGCAGCCGTCGCCGGGTCCGAGCCCGCCGGGAAGGGATGGGACGCGCCCGATGAGTGAGCAGTACGAATACGTGCCTCATCGCCCGCTCCGCAAGCGCGTCCGGGACATCGCCTCGGGCCTTGGGGGTGAGCTGATGGCTGTCATCAACGAGAACGTGTCGGCATCCGTGCTCCGCGAGCACTGGGTGGAACTCGCCTACATCCGAGGGCCGTCCGGTCGGGAGATCTCGACCGCCGTCGACAACATCGAGGCCGTCTGAGATACAAGGGGGGCCGCAGACGCCTTCGCGTCTGCATCGACGCGCCCGCGTCCAGCCCATCCCGTTGATGTGGATGTGGCGTCGATGTGGCATGCAAAAGCCCCCAACCAAGATCGGTTGGGGGCTTTTCACTGGTGGGCGCGGACGGTTTCGAACCGCCGACATCTGCTTTGTAAGAGCAGCGCTCTACCCCTGAGCTACGCACCCGTGGACGAGTGGACAGCCTACATGGCGGGCGCACCCCCCACGCAAACTTGATCCCGTAGGGGAGAATGGAGCGGGGCATGGCGGACGCGGTACGGGAGAGGGATTGTGACGACGGCATCCCGGCGGTGGTTCGGCGGGCGGGACGAGAGTCGGCGGGCGGACGCTCAGGCGGCGAAGGATGCCGCCGCGGCCGCGTTCTACGAGCTGGACACGGCGCAGCGGGATCTGCGGATCTCGATCGAGACCATCGCCGCGGCGGACGGTTCGCCGGCCGCGCGGCAGGCGGCCGAGGGGTTCGTCGCGCTCGGCCGGCGGATCGACGAGGTCAGCCATGTGTACATCGAGGCCGTGGACGCGCACGACCTGGACCGGGTGGATCTGGAGGGCTCCGTCGCGGCGCGGGCGCGGGAGCAGCTGACGCGGGCGCGGGACGAGCTCGTACGGGTCCAGGGCGAGCTGGACCGGTTCGCGCAGGGGCTGCAGCCGCTGCTGGACAAGGCCGAGACGCAGCTGGCCCGGGTGGCGCCGGCGCGGGAGCGGGCCAAGGCGGCGTTGCTGGCGGCCAGCGACGCGCTCGACGCCGTACGGGCCAAGGGCGTGCGGGCCGACGATCTCGCGGCGCGGCTGGCGGCGCTGGGGCCCGAGCTGACCAAGCTGAACCAGGGCGCCGCCCAGCACGGGGTGCAGGAGACCGTGCAGCGAGCGGACCGGATCCTGCGCGACGCGGAGGCGATACGGGCCGAGGCGGCCCGGCTCCCGGAGCGCGCGGCGGAGATCGACCGGCGGCTGGTGAGCCTGCGGACCCGCGCGCAGGCCCTGCGCAACCGGGCGGACCGGGTGGATCCGGTACTGAGCGAGCTGCGGCGCCGGTTCAGCGCGGCGTGCTGGCAGGACCTCCAGCAGGTGCCGGAGGAGGCCGTACGGGACGTGGCCCGGGCCGAGGAGCGGTTGCGGGAGGCGTCCGCGGCGCGCGAGGAGCAGCGCTGGGCCGATGTGACGGCGCTGATCGAGGCGGTACGGGGTGCGCTGGACTCGACCGACGAGGCGGTGTCGGCGGCGCAGGACCGGCTGACCCGGCTGGAGGCGGTGGCGCGGGACCCGCAGGAGGAGGTCCAGCGGACGCGTTTCGCGATCCGGGACGCGCAGCGGCTGGCGATGGCCGGCCGCAGCGTGCCCGAGCCGCGGCACGCCGCGCCGCTGGACGAGGCGGTGGCCCGGATGGAGCGCGCGGTGGCCGGCCTGGAGGGGCGGCATCCCGACTACTGGCATTTCCTGCAGGAGATGGAAGACGTACGGGGCGCCGTGTCCCGCGTGGTGAACGAGATCCGCACGGAACGCGGCCACGCGTAGGGGGCCGGGGCCCCTGGGTGGAGCTCGGACGCCGGCGCCGCCGCCGGCCCGGGGCTGGGACCCAAGCCGGGCCTCGGCCGCGGCATCCGCGGACGGATCCCGTTCGGCAGTTGTCGTTGAGGGGCGGGCGGGCGGATGCTGGGGGAGTCGGAATGGAACAGAGGAGGGCGCCATGGCTGCCCGCACTGCCCACACCGCCCAGACGCCGCCGCGCGCGCCCCAGGCGTACGCGCCCCATGCGGCGTACGGGTGTACCGAGCCGCACGAGCACTACGCGCCGTACGTCGCCCACGAGGGGGACGGGGTCGGTGACCCGCCCCAGTTCCGCCAGGCCGTCGCGCGGGGCGCCGCGCGCGCCCTGCATCCCGTCAACGCCCGGCTCGACGATCATCTGCCCGTCGACCACAAGCTCAGCCAGGTGTACCGGGTCGGCGCCGGCCTGACCGGTCTGCTGCTGGTCGCCTTCGGGATCCTGGGGCTGATCGACCGGATCGGGTTCTTCGACACCGGTGGCGACACCGTGCTGGCCCTGAACACCAACGGCGCGCTGAGCGTCCTGTCGATCTGCATCGGCGCCGTGCTGTTCGCCGGGATGGTGATCGGCGGGACCTTCGCCTCGACCCTCAACATCGTGCTGGGCCTGCTGTTCATCGCGAGCGGCTTCGTGAACCTCGCGCTGCTCGACACGGGGATGAACTTCCTCGCCTTCAAGATCCAGAACGTGCTGTTCAGCTTCGTCGTCGGCGTGATGCTGATGTGGTTCGGGATGTACGGGCGGGTCGGCAGCGCCCTGCCGCACGACAACCCGTACTGGCGCGCCCGTCATCCCGATCAGGCCGCCCGGGAGCAACGGACCACCTCCGCGCGCGCGAGGCCCTAGCATCAGCCGCATGCCTCGTTACGAATACCGCTGCCGGACCTGCGACGACACCTTCGAGGTCAGTCGTCCGATGGCCGAGTCCTCCGCACCCGCCGACTGCCCCGCCGGGCACGCCGACACCGTCAAGCTGCTCTCCGCCGTCGCCGTCGGCGGGACCGCCGCCGCGGCGGCCCCCGCCCCGTCCGGGGGCTGCTGCGGTGGCGGGGGCTGCGGCTGAGCCGACGGGGCCCGGCCCTACTTCTTGCGCGACAGCGTCAGGCCGTCCGAGATCGCCAGCAGGACCGAGTCCATGCGGGTGTCCCCCGCGACGTGCCGGTTGAAGGCCTGGACTCCGGCCGCCGAGCCGGTGGCGTTCTCGTCGAGCACCGAGCCGTGGAAGAGCGTGTTGTCGGTGACGATCAGCCCGCCCGGGCGCAGCCGCGGCACGAGCTCCTCCCAGTAGCCGATCTGGCTCTCCTTGTCGGCGTCCACGTAGGCCATGTCGATGTGCGGCTCCTCGGGCATGGCGCGCAGGGTGTCCAGCGCCGGGCCGATCCGCAGCTCGACGCGGTCGGAGACCCCCGCGGCCTGCCAGGCCTCGCGGCCGTACGCCGTCCACTCCTCCGAGACGTCGCAGGTGATCAGACGGCCGCCGGCCGGGAGGGCCTGGGCCATCGACAGGGCCGAGAAGCCGGTGAAGGTGCCGACCTCGACGATGTGGCGGGCGCCCGTCAGCCGGACGAGGAAGGCCAGCAGCGGGCCCTGCTCCTGCGCCGACTGCATTCCGGCGGCGTCGGGGAACTTCGCGTACGTCGTCTCCACGAGCCCCCGCTGGATCTCGTCCAGCGGGGGGTTGTGGTCGAGCATGTACTGGTAGAGCTCATCGGTGATCTTGGTGCTGTTGCCCTTGGTCATGGGCCCAGTGTGCCGAGTCAGCGGCCCGTTTCACCGGCCGAACGCCCGAATGCGCGCACGATTTCCTCGCCCGCCAGGACGCCGGCCTTCGTCAGCGCCGTCACGTTCGGCGCGGTCCAGCCCGCGTCGGCCAGTTCGCCGTGCCCCGGCCGCCACGCGCGGTCCGCCGCGAGCAGCAGGTCCGCGTCGAGCAGCGAGTCGCCCGCGGCCAGGGTCTCGGTCGCCCCCGTACGCCGGGCCACCTCGCGCATCGCCGCGCTCTTGGTCAGCGGACGCGGCACGGCGTAGATCTTCCGTCCCTGGAGGGAGACGGCCCAGCCGCGGGCCTCGGACCAGTCCACGAGGGCCTTGAGCCACTCCTCGGGTACCAGCGCCCGCTCGACCACCAGGTACGCGAAGAGGTCCTCCGCCAGCCGCGCCTTGCGCAGCCAGGCCGGATCGGCCGTGGCCAGCAGGTGCGCGTGCACCTCCTCCAGCGGAGCGCACTCCTGCGCCAGCCGCCCCGCGACCTGGCGGCGCCAGTCCCGGTCGGGGACCCCGTCGACGAGGAGCTGCCCGCCGTTGGCGCAGATCGCGTACTGGGCGGGGCGCCCGGGGAAGCGGATGCGCTGGTACTGCTTGCGGGTACGGGTGGTCGTCGGGACGAACACCACGCCGGGCTCGGCGGTCAGCTCCGCCAGCAGCCCCGCCGCCGTCTCCGTCATGTACGACAGCGGCTTGCTCTCGTGGACCTCGACGCACAGCAGCCGCGGGGCCACCGGGTCGGGCATGGTCAGGCCGAGGGCGGCGGCCGAGTAGATGAGCGTGCGGTCGAGGTCACTGGCAATCAGGACGGTCACTTGGAGGCCACGGCCTTTCCGTCGGCGCCGGTGGCGCCGCGTGTGAAGCGGGGGTGGATGAGTCCTACACAGGTGTACGGCAGCCCGTCGACCTCCTCGACCGGCACCCCGCGCTGCTCGGCGAGCAGCCGTACGTGGTCCAGGTCGGCTCCGGCCCCGCGCTGGGCCAGGATCTTCCAGGGCACGCGGCGCAGCAGCACGCGGGTCGTCTCGCCCACGCCGGGCTTGACGAGGTTCACGTCGTGGATGCCGTACTCCTCGCTGATCCGCTCCACCGCCGCCCAGCCTTCCCAGGTGGGGGTGCGGTCGGCCGCGAGCAGCTCCTTGACCTCGGCGTCGACGGCCTCGGCCACCTCGTCGAAGCGGGCGGCGACGGTGTCGACGAAGCCGACGGAGACATCGGCTCCGGCGAGCTCGCGGTAGAACTTCGCACCGTGGAAGTCGGCGGGTCCGACCAGGTCGGACCTCAGCACCGTGCGCGAGACGAGTCCGGAGACGGTGGAGTTGAGGCAGGCGGAGGGGATCAGGAAGTCCTCCCGGGTGCCGTACGTGGTCACGCACGAGCCGGGGTCGGCGAGGACCACGATCTCCGGGTTGAACCCCTCGAACGCGGTGAGCGCGGCGACCAGCTCCCGGGTGATCGCGCCCTTGCCGGTCCAGCCGTCGACGAAGACGATGTCGGCCGGGTCGTGGTGCGCGGCCAGCCAGCGCAGCGCGTTGGTGTCGATGCCGCGGCCGCGCACGATGGAGACGGCGTAGTGCGGCAGGTCCAGGCCGTGCCGGGCCCGGGCCCAGCGGCGCATCAGCACGCCGACGGGGGTGCCCGCGCGGGCCAGCGAGACCAGCACCGGGGAGGGGGTCCGCTCGGCGAGGACGGTCTCGGTGACGGTGCCCACGGCCCGGGCTATTCGGGCCGCGGAGGCGGTCAGCGCGCTCTGGTAGAGCTCCTGGTAGGCGGGGCTGGGCTGGTACTCGACCGGCAGGGACTCGGCGTAGTGGGCGCCGCCCGCCTGGATGGCCTCCTCGCGCTCCTCGGTGGGGGCCTCCAGCTCGACGTCGGAGAAGTCCTGGAGCAGCCAGCCGACGTCCTCGGGGGCGTACGAGGAGAAGGCGGGCCCGCGCAGGGGCTCGGACATGATCGGCTCCTGCCGGTCGAGTACGGGAACGGGTGCGGGTACGGGTACGGGTACGGGTACGGACAGGGGCGCGGCTACCGGTACGGGCTCGTACGACGGTACGACGGCCAGCAGGACCCGGCCGGTGTGCGGCGCGAGCCGGGCGAGGAGCCCGTCGGGGGCGTGCAGCGCGGCGGTGTCGCCCGCCCCGTCGACGACGGCGACGACCGCGTCGAACCCGGCGCCCGCGACGTTGTAGGCGTACCGGTCGCCGGGCCCGTCGGCCGGGGTGTCGTGGGCGGGGAAGACGAGCCGGGTGCGGATGGCGTAGCCGGGGTCGTCGACGGCGAGCACGGGCGAGCGGGTGGTGGTCGAGAACCGCACCTCGCGGGCGGCCCCGGACTCCTCCAGGGCCCGCGCGAGGCGCAGCGGCGCGTACATGAGCTCCTCGTTGCCGAGTACGAGGACCCGCCCCGGCTCCGGTCCCAGCGCGGCGGCGATCCGCCCGGCCAGCGCGGGCAGCGCCGCCTCCAGCCGGTCGCGGTCGGCGGGGGCGAAGCCGTGGCGGCCCCCGTCGGGGAGCCCGCCGGGCCAGCCGAGCGCGACCCGCTCGACGGCGGCCACGGGCCCGGCGGCGGGCCCCGCCACGGACCCGAACCCGACCCCAGACTCGGCGGCGGACCGCGATCCGGACGCAGCCCCCGCCACGGACCCCGCCACGGCCGCCGTGCCGTCGGCGTCGCCCGCCGCGTCCCGGGTCTCGTACTCCTCGACCAGCGCCTGCCCCTTGGCGAGGATCCCCTCGGGGAGGCTGACCGTACCGCGGGCCAGGGCCACGAGGTCGATGCGGGCGCCGAGGCCCTCGGCGAAGGCGGTCAGCCGGTCGCGGTCGGCCGGGGAGCGCATGTCCACGAGGGCGACGACGACGTAGTGCCCGCGCGGGTGGCGGGCGTGCAGGTCGGCGATGGTGTTCAGCACGGTGTTGCCGGTGGAGAACTCGTCGTCGACCAGCACCAGCGGCCCGCCGCCGGCGAGCAGCTCCGGGTCCTCGGGCAGCAGCAGGTGCGAGGTGGCGTGCGAGTGGGCCTCCTCGAACCCGCCGGCGGGCTCCACGCCCGGCACGGGGCGGCGGGTGGAGTGCAGGTAGGGGGCGAGGGCGAGGCCGTCGGCGACGCAGTGGCCGAGCCCGGTGGCGGTCTCCGCGTACCCGAGGACCACCGCGGCGGCCGCCGCCCCGTCGCCCAGCAGGGCCCGGACGCGCTCGCCGAGCCCGTACCCGGCGGCGTAGACGGCCTCCGGGGACTGCGGGACGTGCTTGCCCAGCACCCGCGAGACCAGCAGGTGCGCCCGCTTGGGGTTGCGGCGCAGCGCCAGCCCGAGCAGGGCGTCCAGCCGCGGGGCGGCCGGGTCGCCGCCCTCCTGGAGGCTCACGCCCAGCCGGTCCGCGACCCAGGTTCCCGACCACACCGTGTCGATCTTCTTGCCTCTCTCCGTGGTCAAGGCCCCGCTCACACCTGGAGCCCGGCCGTCAGGAGGTCGACGAAGCCGACCTCCTCCTTCGCCACACCGAAGACCTCCGCGCGCAGCATGGTGCGCTCGGCCCAGGCCCGGTGGGGCTTCACCTCGTTCATTTTGTTCGTATAAGCGGAGCGCAGCACCCCGCCGCCGCCGCGCTCGGGGCGCAGGATGTCCTGGGCGTCGCTGAATTCCTCGTGGGAGACCACGGACAGCGCGTGGACGGGCGTGACGTGGGCGGGGTGGATGCAGGTCTTGCCCAGCAGCCCGTTGGCCCGGTCGAGCTCGATCTCGCGGAGCAGCCCGTCGAGGTCGTGCTCGATGAGGGCGGTGCGCAGTTCCTCGACGCCCTCCTCCAGGAAGGGACTGCGGCGCAGCTGGGGCTTGAAGAGGCGCTGCTGGCTGCGGAAGTACTCCCAGACCGGGCCGGTGACGGTGAAGCCGGTGCCGTCGGCGCGGCTGAGCACGTTGACGACGTCGGCGATGACGCCCGCGACGATCTGGACGTCGTAGGCGGTCATGTCGGGGGTGCGGCGCAGGCCGTAGGCGGAGCAGAAGTCGGTGACGCCGAGGCGCAGGGCCAGGACCCGCTCGCGGTAGTCGTTGACCGTGCGGGAGATGCCGGAGAGGGTCTCGACGCGGGTTTCGAGGTGCAGCAGCTCGGGGGTCTCCAGGACCGGCATGGCATACAACCGGGGCAGCCCGGCGCGCGTCTCCGCCTCGGCGACGGCGTCGAGGAAGCCGATGCCGCGGTGTTCGCCGAACTTGGGGAGTACGAATCCGGCCAGTCGGCTCGCGGTGCCGCCGAGCCGGCGCACCAGGTCGGGGATCTGCTCGGGTTCGCGGACCCGGATGAACAGGAGCGGGTGCTCGTCGGCGTCGCCGTCGAGCTCGGCGAACTGCCGGACGAGGTTGTCCTCGCCGCCCCGCACGTCGGCGTCGGAGATCGAATCCTCCAGGCAGAGGACCATGGAGACGACCCCGCGGGCGGCCTGCTTGCGGATGTCCGAGGCGAGGCCGGGGCGGGTGGCGGGGCTGTAGAGGGTGGCCCCGAGGGCGGCGGCGAGTATGCGGGCGGGGGAGGCGGCGGTGAACTCGGCCGGCTCCTGGTGGAAGAGGTCCTTGCGGACCGTGGGCGCTATGTGCCCGAAGTGACGCATGTGCTTCCCTCGTACTGCCTCGGCGGCCCATCTGGCATGGCCGGTAATAGTACGTACGAATGTGATTCAAGAGTTCCTCAAGCACATGAAGTTCAGGTAACCCTCATGCACCATGCCCACGTCTTCGGACGGGGACAAGGTCGCTGACACGCCCGGAGGGGGGCCGCATTGTCCGGTCCGGGCCCGGGAGGGCAGGATGACGGGCATGACGCACGCGATGCAGAAGGGCTCGAACATCCCGGTGACCGCCGTGGCGGTCCGGGCGGTGCTGCGCTGGACCACCGGCCCCGAGGTACCGGACGTGGACGCCTCGGCGCTGCTCGTGGGGGCGGACGGGCGTGTGCGTTCGGACGAGGACTTCGTCTTCTACAACCAGCCCCGGCACCCCTCGGGGGCCGTGTGGCGCCTGGGCAAGAAGCAGATCGGCGACGGGATCACCGACGCCGTGCAGGCGGACCTGCGCTCCGTGACCCCTGCGGTGGACCGGATCCTGGTCGTCGCCTCCGCCGAGGACGTGCCCTTCGAGCGGGTGCGGGACCTGCGGATCCTGCTCTACGACGCCACCTCGACGGGCGGCTCCGAGCCGCTGGCCCACTTCGACGTACGGCCCGAGACGGGCGCCGAGACGGCGCTGATCTGCGGGGAGCTGTACCGCCGGGGCGAGGGGTGGAAGTTCCGCGCGCTCGGCGAGGGCTACTCGGACGGCCTGGTGGGGCTGGCGACCGACCACGGGATCTCCGTGGACGAGAACGCCCCGGAGGCGGGGGCCGCCGCATCCGGCCCCGCCGCCGACCGGACGGCGGCGATGAGCCCGCCGGCCCCGCCGCCGGCGCCGCCCACGCAGGCCCCGCCGGCCGTGCCGCCCGCGTACGGGTACCCGCAGCCGGTCTCCCCGGCCCCGGTGCCGGTCCCGGCCGGCGACCCGACGTTCCGCCTGCCGGTCCAGGGCCCCCAGTTCATCCGCCGCTGACGGCCTCCGGCTCCCAGGCGCCCCGGGCACACACGGGGCCGGGCGCACCGGGTCCGGGGCCGGGGCTCGGTGCGCGCCGGGCCCGCCGAGCGCGCCGGGCCCGCCGGCCGCGCCGGGGGCAGGTGCCCGGCGCCGCTCCCGCCGCGGTTCAGGCCTTGGTGCTCTTGTAGCCCCGCCCCCACTGGAGGCCCCACCCGTACAGGCGGTCCAGCTCGGCCTGGAATCCGTACACGAACTTCACCTCGCGCCGCACCATCAGCTCGCCCTTGACCTTCTCCAGCGAGACCACGGCGCAGGAGCGCGCCTGCGGATGCCGCTCGTCCAGGGCGATCTCGATCCGCGGCCCGGTGCTCGGGTAGAGGGTGACCAGGGCGTGCGTCCGGTCGAAGGCCGGCGTCTGGTCGTAGATGTAGACGAAGACGAGCAGCCGCTTGATCTCGTCGGCGTGGTCGAGGTTGACGAAGATCGTCTCGCCCGACGGCGCCCCGAACCGGTCGTCGCCGCTGAGCTTCACGTACGGCGGGCTGTTGATGTCGCCGTGGAGGTTGCCGAGCGGCTGGACGACGCCCCGGGTGCCGTCGGTGAGCTCGAAGAGGCAGCCGATGTCGAGGTCGACATTGACCATGCCCTGGGTGTGCGCCTGCACCATGTCCGGCTTGAACAGCTTGAACGGGTGCCTCAGCAGCCCGCCGCCCTGACCCGAGCGGCCCCCTATGTCGGACGTACGCATCCGCCACGACAGGTTGACGCGCAGGTTCCCGTGCACCGCCCCCTGCTTGGCGAGCGACACCGTCGGCTGCCGCCGGGTCAGCTCGATCGCGTTCGACGAGGCGTTGCCCGACTGGAACTGCATGGCGCGCGCGCCCCTGAGCCCGTCGAAGAATCCCATCCCTGTTTCCCCCCTGGTCCCTCTGGCCTTACGGAAAGAGCGGGGCGGTCCGCAGGGTCCGCAGACCCCGCGGACCGCCCCGCTCTGGAGCGTTCCGCATTACCGCCGCGGTCATGCCTCCACGGGGGATCCCTCCAGCTCCAGGCGCTTGTTGCGGCGCACGGAGGACCAGAAGGACCATCCGATCAGCACGACGCCGACGAGGCCGGTGATGACCTCGTTGATCTCGTACTGGATGGTGACGAGCAGGATCAGGGCGAGCGCGCCGATGGCGTAGTGCGCGCCGTGCTCCAGGTAGACGTAGTCGTCGAGGGTGCCCTGGCGGACCAGGTAGACCGTCAGCGACCGGACGTACATGGCACCGATGCCGAGGCCGAGGGCCATGAGCACGATGTCGTTGGTGATGGCGAAGGCGCCGATGACCCCGTCGAAGGAGAAGGAGGCGTCGAGGACTTCGAGGTAGAGGAACATGAAGAACGCGGCCTTGCCGGCCATGGCCACGGCCGAGACGGGCTTGCCGGTCTTCTTGGCCTCCTCCTCGGCCTCGTGCTCGGCTTCCTCCTCTTCCTCCAGCTTGTTCTCGAAGTAGCCGGAGAGGCCGCCGACCACCATGTAGGTGATCAGGCCGAGGATGCCGGAGACGAGGACCGTCTGCGCCTTGTCCACGTGCACGCCGCCGTGCTGGTGCGCGTTGGCCGCGAAGGTCATCGAGGTGATGACCAGAACGATCAGCGCGATGCACGCCGACAGCATGTCGATCTTGCCCAGCTTGGCCAGCGGACGCTCCAGCCAGGCGAGCCACTTGATGTCGCGGTCCTCGAAGATGAAGTCGAGGAAGATCATGAGAAGGAACATTCCGCCGAAGGCGGCAATGGACGGGTGAGCGTCCGTGACCAGCTGCTCATACATGTTCTTGTCGTTCAAGGCCAGATCGACGGCCTCAATGGGCCCGATCTTGGCGCTGATCGCGACGATGACGACGGGGAAGACCAGTCGCATGCCGAAGACCGCGATGAGCACACCGACCGTGAGGAAGATCTTCTGCCAGAAGGCATTCATCTTCTTCAGGATTCCGGCATTGACCACCGCGTTGTCGAAGGACAGCGAGATCTCCAGGACGGACAGGATCGCGACGATCCCGAAAGCGGTCCATCCCCCGTAGAACACCGCTGCGACCAGACCGAGCGCAGTGACTGCGAACGACCAGCCGAAGGTTTTCAGAACCACTGGCACCCCATCGTTGTACGGCTTTACGAAACGTTGACCCCGAAGTCTAGAGCGATGCCCCGGAGGCCCGACGCGTACCCCTGCCCCACGGCCCGGAACTTCCATTCGCCGCCGTACCGGTAAACCTCGCCGAAGATCATCGCGGTCTCGCTGGAGGCGTCCTCGGTCAGGTCGTAGCGGGCGAGTTCCTGTCCGTCCGCCTCGTTCACCACGCGGATGAAGGCGTTGCTGACCTGGCCGAAGCTCTGCCGGCGGGCCTCCGCCTCGTGGATCGAGACCGGGAAGACGATCTTGTCCACGCGGTCCGGCACCTTGGTGAGGTCGATGATGATCGACTCGTCGTCGCCTTCACCCTCGCCGGTGAGGTTGTCCCCCGTGTGTTCGACGGAGCCCTCGGGGCTCTTGAGGTTGTTGTAGAAGACGAAGTACTCGTCCCCGAGCACCCGGCCGCTGTTGCACAGCAGCGCACTGGCGTCGAGGTCGAAGTCGGCCCCCGTGGTCGAGCGCGCGTCCCATCCGAGCCCGACGAGGACCCGGGTCAGGTTCGGTGCGGCCTTGGAGAGGGAGACATTGCCCCCCTTGGCGAGTGTGACGCCCATGATGTGGTCCTCCCCGGACGGCGTGGGGGCCGCGGCACGACGTTCGCGGCCCTGCTGTGGTGAAACCCGCGGAACGGCCGCGGTAAACCCAGTCCGGCGCCGTACACACAGTGCACGGCGCCGGACGAAGGGACTGCCCTGAGACTCGGGCCGCGATGCGGACTCAGACGTTGACGCCGAAGTCCTGCGCGATCCCGCGCAGGCCGGAGGCGTAACCCTGGCCGATGGCGCGGAACTTCCACTCCGCGCCGTTGCGGTAGAGCTCGCCGAAGACCATGGCGGTCTCGGTCGAGGCGTCCTCGGAGAGGTCGTAGCGGGCGAGCTCGGTGTTGTCGGCCTGGTTCACGACGCGGATGTACGCGTTGCGGACCTGGCCGAAGCTCTGCTGGCGGCTCTCGGCCTCGTAGATCGAGACCGGGAAGACGATCTTGGCGACATCGGCCGGGACGCCGGCGAGGTTGACCTTGATCGCCTCGTCGTCGCCCTCGCCCTCGCCGGTGGTGTTGTCACCGGTGTGCTCGACCGAGCCGTCCGGGCTCTTCAGGTTGTTGAAGAACACGAAGTTCGCGTCGCTGGCGACCTTGCCCTGGTCGTTGGTCAGGATCGCGCTGGCGTCGAGGTCGAAGTCGACACCGGTGGTGGTGCGAGCGTCCCAGCCCAGACCGACGATGACCGCCGTCAGGTTAGGCGCGGCCTTGGTCAGCGAGACGTTGCCGCCCTTGCTGAGGCTGACTCCCACGGGTCCTCCAGAGGTATGTGTGTGGGGCGGGGCCCCGTCGTGCGGTTTCTACGGATCAACGTTTCGATCCTAGTGACGGGTTCCCGCCCGTAAGCGGTTTTCGTACCGAACCTCGTACCGAACCCCGTACGGGCCCTCGCGCGGATCCCCGTACGGATTCCCGCACGGGTTCCTGCGGACCCGTACGGGTCAGAGGCTGTCGAGCGCCTTGATGTACTCGTTCAGGTCACGCGCGTCGGGCAGCCCGTTGACGACCGTCCAGCGCACGACGCCCTCCTTGTCGATGATGAAGGTGCCGCGCACCGCGCAGCCCTTCTCCTCGTCGAAGACGCCGTACGCGCGGGAGGTCTCCCCGTGCGGCCAGAAGTCCGACAGCAGCGGGTATTCGAGCTGCTCCTGCTCACCGAAGACCCGCAGGGTCGGCACGGAGTCGTTGGAGACCGCGAGGAGCTGGACCTCGTCGTTCTGGAAGCGGGGCAGCTGGTCGCGCAGCTCGCACAGCTCCCCGGTGCAGACGCCGGTGAAGGCGAACGGGTAGAAGAGCAGCACGACGGCCTTCTCCCCCCGGAAGTCGGAGAGCCGCACGGTGGCGCCGTGGTTGTCCTTGAGCACGAAGTCCGGGGCCTTGTCGCCGACCTCGATCGCCATCTCTCGCATCCCTTCGTTCCTGCACGTCCGCGTTGGGCTGTTCGGGTGACAGCCGGGTTCCGGTGGCCAGCCTAGGCGCGCCGCGGCGGCGGGACGCACGCACCCCGCCGACCGGAGGTGGAGTCCGGTCGACGGGGTGCGTGTCTGCTTGGCTGCGGGGCGCGGCTCAGCGCTTGGCCTTGGCTGCCTTCGGCGTCACCAGCTTGGTGGAGGTCCACTCCTTGCCGACGGGCAGGCCCTTGGCAAGAGAGAGGCCGGCCGTTTCGGCCGCCTCGCTGATGTCGCTGGCCTCGACGTAGCCGTCACGGCCCGTCTTGGGGGTCAGCAGCAGGATCAGTGCGCCGTCCTCGACCAGCTCGGTCGCATCGACCAGGGCGTCCGTCAGATCGCCGTCCTCGTCGCGGAACCACAACAGCACCGCGTCGGCGACGTCGTCGTAGTCCTCGTCGGCGAGCTCGCTGACGAGCTTCTCGACGGCGTCACGGAATTCCTGATCGACGTCGTCGTCGTAGCCGATCTCCTGGACCACCTGTTCGGACTGGAAACCCAGCCGGGCGGCCAGGCTCTCCGCGTGGTCCGCGGTCGCGCTCACGGGGTGCCTCCTGCTCATGTTCGGTGAATGTCTTTCGGCGGCGCGCGTACGCGCAGCATTGGGCGTAGTCCACACGGGCGCGGCGGATCGCGCAAGTACCCGGCCGCCGAGACCGTCGAAACGGTGACGATTGCGGCCGTCTCGCCGCAACTTTCAGCCTCCCCGTATGCACCTCTGGTGATTCATCCCACACCATTCCAGCTCATTCGACATCATCGGCGGCCCCGAACGGCTTTCCTACCTGTTTGAGGGACGAACACCCTTGCGAACGGACTGATCGACTTGAAGCGTAAGGTTGTGGTTCGGCCGGACTCGCTCCCTGCCGCGAAGCCGCCCGCTTCCGGACGCCACCCCCGACAACCCGGAAGTTCCAAGGGTTACCCGGGGGTAAAGATGAAGATTCCCGCCGAGAGTACGACCATGGGAGGCGGCGACCCCAAGGCGCGACTCCCCCGACAGCGAAGGAACAGCGTGGCTTCCGCATCCGATCGCAATCCGATCATCATTGGCGGCCTTCCGAGCCAGGTCCCGGACTTCGATCCGGAGGAGACGCAGGAGTGGCTCGACTCCCTGGACGCGGCCGTCGACGAGCGAGGCCGTGAACGGGCCCGCTATCTGATGTTGCGCCTGATCGAGCGCGCCCGCGAGAGGCGCGTGGCCGTGCCCGAGATGCGCAGCTCGGACTACGTCAACACGATCGCCACCAAGGACGAGCCCTTCTTCCCCGGCAACGAGGAGATCGAGCGCAAGGTCCTGAACGCCACCCGGTGGAACGCGGCCGTGATGGTCTCGCGCGCCCAGCGTCCCGGGATCGGCGTCGGCGGCCACATCGCGACCTTCGCCTCCTCGGCCTCCCTCTACGACGTGGGCTTCAACCACTTCTTCCGGGGCAAGGACGAGGGCGACGGCGGCGACCAGATCTTCTTCCAGGGGCACGCCTCGCCCGGCATCTACGCCCGCGCCTACCTCCTGGACCGGCTCTCCGAGCAGCAGCTCGACGCGTTCCGCCAGGAGAAGTCGAAGGCCCCGTACGGCCTCTCCAGCTACCCGCACCCGCGGCTGATGCCGGACTTCTGGGAGTTCCCGACCGTCTCGATGGGCCTCGGCCCGCTCGGCGCGATCTACCAGGCCCGGATGAACCGGTACATGGAGGCGCGCGGGATCGCGGACACCTCCAAGTCCCACGTTTGGGCGTATCTCGGCGACGGCGAGATGGACGAGCCGGAGTCGCTGGGGCAGCTGTCGATCGCCGCCCGCGAGGGCCTGGACAACCTGACCTTCGTCGTCAACTGCAACCTGCAGCGCCTCGACGGCCCGGTGCGCGGCAACGGCAAGATCATCCAGGAGCTGGAGTCGATCTTCCGGGGTGCCGGCTGGAACGTCATCAAGCTGATCTGGGACCGCTCCTGGGACCCGCTGCTGGCCCAGGACCGGGACGGCATCCTGGTCAACAAGATGAACTCCACCCCCGACGGGCAGTTCCAGACGTACGCCACCGAGTCGGGCGCGTACATCCGTGAGCACTTCTTCGGCGGCGACCAGCGGCTGCGCGCGATGGTCGAGAACATGTCCGACCGCCAGATCCAGCACCTGGGCCGCGGCGGCCACGACCACAAGAAGGTCTACGCGGCGTACGCGGCGGCCAAGGCCCACAAGGGCCAGCCGACGGTGATCCTCGCGCAGACGGTCAAGGGCTGGACGCTCGGCCCGAACTTCGAGGGCCGCAACGCGACGCACCAGATGAAGAAGCTGACGGTCGACGACCTCAAGCGCTTCCGCGACCGCCTGCACATCCCGATCACGGACGCGCAGCTGGAGAACGGCGCCCCGCCGTACTACCACCCGGGCCGCAACTCCCCGGAGATCCAGTACATGCACGACCAGCGCAGCGCGCACGGCGGCTACGTGCCGACCCGCGTGGTGCGCGCCAAGCCGCTCCAGCTGCCCGGCGACAGCACGTACGCGGCGGCCCGCAAGGGCTCCGGCCAGCAGTCGATCGCGACCACGATGGCCTTCGTCCGCATCCTGAAGGACCTGATGCGGGACAAGGAGATCGGCAGGCGCTTCGTGCTGATCGCGCCGGACGAGTACCGCACCTTCGGCATGGACGCCTTCTTCCCGAGCGCCAAGATCTACAACCCGCTGGGCCAGCAGTACGAGGCGGTCGACCGCGAGCTGCTGCTCGCGTACAAGGAGTCCCCGACCGGCCAGATGCTGCACGACGGCATCTCGGAGGCGGGCTGCACGGCCTCGCTGATCGCGGCGGGTTCGGCGTACGCGACGCACGGCGAGCCGCTGATCCCGGTGTACGTCTTCTACTCGATGTTCGGTTTCCAGCGCACCGGTGACCAGTTCTGGCAGATGGCCGACCAGCTGGCGCGCGGTTTCGTCCTCGGGGCGACCGCCGGCCGGACCACCCTGACGGGTGAGGGCCTCCAGCACGCCGACGGTCACTCCCAGCTGCTGGCCTCGACGAACCCGGGCTGCGTCGCCTACGACCCGGCGTACGGGTACGAGATCGCGCACATCGTCAAGGACGGCCTGCGGCGCATGTACGGGCCGGACGCCGAGGACGTCTTCTACTACCTGACGGTCTACAACGAGCCCATCCAGCACCCGGCCGAGCCGGCGGACGTCGACGTGGACGGCATCCTCCAGGGCATCCACCGGGTGTCGCAGGGCTCCTCCGGCGCCATCGGGGCGCAGATCATGGCCTCGGGCGTGGCGGTGCCGTGGGCGCTGGAGGCGCAGCGGATCCTGGCCGCGGACTGGAACGTACGGGCGGACGTCTGGTCGGCGACCTCCTGGAACGAGCTGCGCCGCGAGGCCGTGGAGGTGGAGGAGCACAACCTGCTCCACCCGGAGGAGGAGCAGCGCGTTCCGTACGTGACGCGGAAGCTGTCGGGCGCGGAGGGGCCGTTCGTCGCGATCTCGGACTGGATGCGGTCCGTTCCGGACCAGATCTCGCGCTGGGTGCCGGGCCGCTACACCTCCCTGGGCGCGGACGGCTTCGGCTTCGCCGACACCCGCGGCGCGGCCCGCCGGTTCTTCCACATCGACGCGCAGTCGATCGTCCTGGCGGTGCTGACGGAGCTGGCCCGCGACGGCCGGATCGACCGCTCGGCGCTGAAGCAGGCGGTGGACCGCTACCAGCTGCTGGACGTGGCCGCGGCCGATCCGGGCGCGGCGGGCGGGGACGCGTAGCCGGTAGTTCTCACGGTCGTGTGAGGGGCGCCGGGACACCTGTCCCAGCGCCCCTTACGCGTTCTTTACGATGCTTCGCATGAAGGAACCCTCCCGCAAGTCGCGGTGGGAGCGCCGTACGCAGGCTCCCCTGCTGGTGCTCGCCGCGGCTTTCGCCGTCGCCTACGCCGTGCCGATCGTCGCTCCCGACGCGAGCCGGGCGGTGCAGCGGGCGTGCACCCACGCGGAGTGGGTGGTGTGGGCGGCCTTCGCCGTCGACTACCTGGTCCGGCTGTGCCTGGCGGGGGACCGCAGGGTGTTCGTGCGGACGCACTGGCTGGACCTGGCGGCCGTGGTGCTGCCCCTGGTCCAGCCGCTGCGGCTGCTGCGGCTGGTCGCCACGTTGATGCTGGTGGGCCGGCGGGCCCGGATGGCCCCGCAGATCCGGCTGACGACCTATGTCGCCGGGGCGGTGGTGGGGCTGCTGATGTTCGGCTCCCTGGCGGTGCTGAGCGTGGAGCGGGACGCCCCGAACGGGAACATCAAGAACCTGGGCGACGCGGTGTGGTGGTCGTTCACCACGATGACGACCGTCGGGTACGGCGACCACTCCCCCACCACCGGGCTGGGCCGGGTGCTGGCGGTGGGCCTGATGCTGTCGGGGATCGCCCTGCTCGGTGTGGTGACCGCGAACATCGCGGCCTGGTTCATCTCCCGCTTCGAGCGCGACGACCGGGTGGAGCAGGCGCAGACCGCCGCGATCACGGAGCTGACCGAGGAGGTACGGGCGCTGCGCGCCGAGGTGGCCCTGCTGCGCGGCGCGGCGGGGTCCGCGCCCGGCCCGGCCGGCGCTCCGGCGCGGGAGGACCGCGCCGGGGCGCCGCAGGACCGGGACCGGGGTACGGATACGGATACGGATGGTCAGGGTCTGCCCTCGGTGGCGGCGGCTAGCGCTCCCACACCTTGAACGCCCTTACCTGATAGGGGGACTGGGGCAGCCAGACCCCGTCGCCCGGGTAGGTCTGGAACTCGCCGGTCTCGGCGCACTCCGCCGATTGGTAGGTGGTCACGGGCCTGCCGGTGCGGTTGACGAGGGACTGGGCGGTGGTGCCGGCGGGCAGCGCCGTGCAGCTGTTGATGTCGAGGGTGCTGAGTTCGTGGGTGCGCTTGGCCCCCTTGAAGTCGGGCTTGCCCCACAGGCACAGCTGCCCGCTGGCGCAGGCCCCTGGCGTCGGCGTCGGCGGGCCGGAGGCGTGGCCCCCGGCCCGGACGGTGGCGCGCTGCGCCCCGGGTCCCGCCGCGTGCTCCGCCGCGTGTCCCTTCGCGTGCTCCGCCGCGTGGGCGGAGCCGGCCGAGCTCGGGATCAGGACGGTGCCGGCCAGGACGGTGGCGGCGGCGAAAGTGGTGCTCCACGTACGCATGACGGGTCAACTCCTTGTGGACGAAAGGGGCCCCGGACCGTTCCGGAGCTCCGTCGCCACCACGCTGACCTGTGCAGACGGGCGGGCGGAAGGGGGTGCGGGCGGGTCCACCCGGATAGGCGACAGCCCCGTCGGAACCATCCGGCGGGGCTGTCGTCCGTACGGAGTTGACGCCTCCGTGGCGGCGGTGCGGAGCGGGCGGCTCAGATGTGGGCCGCGCCCGCCCCGGCGGCCGCGTGCTCCCCGCGCTTGGTGAAGCAGGCCACGATCGCGGCGAGCACCGCGACCACGCCGGCGACGGTGAAGGCGGTGCTCATGCCGGACACGAACGTGTCGTGCGCGACTCCGGTGATGGCGCGGACCACGGGCTCGGGGGCCTGCGGCGGCACCGGCGCGATGCCGACCTGGACGCCCTTCTCGGCGAGTTCCGCCTGCTCCGGGGTGAGCGGGGGCAGCCCGGCCCCGGCCCAGTTGTCCCCGAACGAGTCGCTGACCGTGCCGGCCATGACCGCGCCGAGGACGGCGGTGCCCAGGCTGCCGCCGACCTGCATGGCGGCCTGCTGGAGACCGCCGGCCACCCCGGACAGCTCCAGCGGGGCGTTGCCGACGATGACCTCGGTGGCCCCGACCATGACGGGCGCGAGCCCGAGACCGAGCAGCGCGAACCAGAGCGACATGGTGAGGGTGCCGGTGCCCGCGGTCAGCCGGGCCATCCCGAAGCAGGCGACGGCGGTGGCGACCATGCCCGCGACGAGCGGGACGCGCGGGCCGACCTTGGTGATCGCGGCGCCGGCCAGCGGCGAGCCGACGATCATCATGCCGGTGAGCGGCAGCAGGTGCAGGCCGCTGTCGACGGGGCTCATCCCGTGCACGTTCTGCAGGTAGAAGGTGACGAAGAACAGCCCGCCCATGAACGCGAAGGCCATCAGCACCATCAGCACGGTGCCCGCGGACAGCGGCAGCGAGCGGAACATGCCGAGCGGGATCAGGGGTTCGCCGACGCGGGTCTCCCAGAAAGCGAAGAGCGCGAAGCACAGCACGGACAGGGCGAGGAAGAGCACCGTCCTGGAGTCGCCCCAGCCCCATTCGGCGGCCTTGATGAGCGCCCAGATCAGGGAGAACATCGCCCCGGACAGCAGGAGGACGCCGAGGATGTCGAAGGAGCGCGGGGCGTTCTCGGCGCGGTGGTCGACGAGGATCACCAGGCCGAAGACGAGCGCGATGACACCGACGGGCACGTTGATGAAGAAGACGGACTGCCAGCTGACGTGCTCGACGAGCAGGCCGCCGACGATCGGCCCGGCGGCGGTCGAGGCGCCGATGACCATGCCCCAGATGCCGATGGCCATGTTGAGCTTCTCGGCGGGGAAGGTGGCGCGCAGCAGGCCGAGGGCGGCGGGCATCAGCAGCGCGCCGAAGAGGCCCTGCGCGACGCGGAAGCCGATGACGAGCTCGACGCTGCCGGAGATGCCGATGGCGGCGGAGGAGGCGGCGAAGCCGGCGATGCCGATGAGGAAGGTCTGGCGGTGCCCGAAGCGGTCGCCGAGCTTGCCTGCGGTGATCAGGGAGACCGCGAGGGCGAGGAGGTAGCCGTTGGTGATCCACTGGACGTCGGCGAGGGAGGCGCCGAGGTCCTTTTGGATCGCCGGGTTGGCGACGGCGACGATCGTGCCGTCGAGGGTGACCATCATGACGCCGATCGCCACGGCGAAGAGGGTCAGCCACGGATGGCCACGCAGCCCGGAGGCCGGCGCCGGCGCCGGGCCTGATTCCTTGCTGAGCGACGTGCTGCCGACGGTGGTCTGACTAGTCATGCGAACAGGCTAGTGACAGCCGCTGACACTTCACAAACGGCTTAACGGGACAGCTGCTGTCACGTCGGTCACAGGTACCCTGACCGCTTGCCCAGCGCTTACCCAGCGTCAGAATTCAGCGTCAAAGGGGACCTCGCGGTGATGACCGACCAGCGGCCCGCACCGGCTGCGCCGGCGGCCGGGCTGCGCGAGCGCAAGAAGCGGCGCACCCGTGACGCGCTGCTGCGCGCCGCTCTCCTGCTGTTCGTCTCGCAGGGCTACGAGAAGACGACCGTCGACGAGATCACCGACGCCGTGGACGTGTCCCAGCGCACCTTCTTCCGCTACTTCGCGAACAAGGAGGAGGTCGCCTTCGCCGTCCAGGACCTGGTGGAGTCGCACTTCGTGGCGGCGCTGCGGGCCCGGCCGGGCGCCGAGGGGCCGCTGGAGGCCATGCGGAACGCGGTGCTCGCGTCCTGGGACACCATCGGCGAGGCGATCGCCGAGGTGGTCCCCGTCGACCTCTACATGCGCACCTACCGGCTCATCGAGTCGACCCCGGCCCTGCTCGCCGTCCACCTGCGCCGCTCCACCGAGCTGGAGGAGCGGATCTCCCTGCTGATCGCCGCCCGCGAGGGCCTGGACGTGGACGCCGATCCGCGCCCCCGCGTCGCGGTCGCCGCGTTCTCCGGGGTGATGAGGGTCACCGGCCGGCTCTGGGGGCAGGGCGAGGACGCCAGCGTGGCCGCCATCCGGCGGATGACCGAGGCCTACCTCGACCAGATCGGCCCGGCCCTGGCCTCCGACTGGCGGTGACTCCCGTCACGCGGAGCGCCATGGCCCGAAAGGGTCTCTTACGCTGGTCCCAGTGAACGTGCCCGGCCTCGCCCAACTCCCCCCCGCGCCCAGCCGCGCCCCGGCCCTCACCGCCCTGCGCATGCTGCTCGCGCTGGCGGTGGTGTTCGTGATGCTGGCGATCACCGGCTGGACCGCCGTGCACCGGCCCGAGGCCGGTGTCGCCCCGCGGCGCGCCGCCCTGGCCTCCTGGGCCGCCGCCCGGATCGACGGTCACCCGCTGCCCCCGGCCGATGCGCCCGTCCGTACGGTGAAGCGTTTCTTCGCCGGTCTCGACGGAGCCCAGCGAGCCCGGCTCGCCGATGGCTACCCCCTCGTCGTGGGCAACCTCGACGGGGCCCCCGCCACCACCCGCTACCGGGCCAACCTGCGCTCCCTCGCACAGGCCCAGCAGGTCGAGGAGGCCCGCGCCGCCGATGTCGCGCTGACCCCCGCCGACCGCGCCACGGCCCTGCGGCGCGCCCACCGCTTCGCCTCGCTCGCGGAGCCCGGCCGCCAGATCCTCTCCTTCGACCCCACCGGCGGCGGCCTCGTCTCCGAGGTCTTCGGCGACCTCGACCGGGCCCGCCGGGTCTCGGTGGTCGTCCCGGGCGTCGATTCCGACCTGCTCACCT
Source organism: Streptomyces sp. ADI95-16 (assembly GCF_003721495.1). Classification (NCBI taxonomy): domain Bacteria; kingdom Bacillati; phylum Actinomycetota; class Actinomycetes; order Kitasatosporales; family Streptomycetaceae; genus Streptomyces; species Streptomyces sp. ADI95-16. The sequence goes on from NZ_CP033581.1 coordinate 2,910,671, forward strand.
TCGAGCGCTCGCAGCGCCGCTTCACCGCGCCGGTCGGCATGGCCGGCTCGCTGTACGAGGCGGAGCGCGCGGCCGCGCCGGGCACCCCGACCGCCGTCATCGCCTGGGCCGGCTACACCTCGCCCACCGGGGTCGGCGTGGACGCCGCCACCGGGCGGCTGGCCGTGGAGGGCGCCGAACGCCTGGAGTCGCTGACGGCCGCCCTGCCCGGGGACGCCGGCGTCGCCCTGTTCTGCCACAGCTACGGATCGGTGGTCTGCGGGGTCGCCGCGCACGACCTGCCGCGCCGGGTGACCGACCTGGTCGTGGCCGGCAGCCCGGGCATGCGCGTCGAGAACGCCGCCGAGCTGAACACCTCGGCGCGCGTGTGGGCGATGCGGGACTCCGGCGACTGGATCGCGGACGTACCGCACATGGAGCTCGGCGGAGTGGGCCACGGGGCGGACCCGGTGGCGCCGGAGTTCGGCGCGCGGCTGCTGTCCTCGGCCGGAGCCAAGACCCACACCGGCTACTTCCAGCCAGGTACGGGTTCCCTGGACAACTTCGCCAAAATCGGAACCGGCGCGTTCGGTTCGATCGTGTGCGCCACCGGCAACGATGCCTGCCGCCGCGGAATTTCCGGGACGGGCGGGGCCTGACACGTGTAGAGGTCCGGAGAACGGGCTTCGTGTCGAGGAGGACGCATCGGGGCGGATCCCTTTACGATGGGCCGTATGGGTGACGTACTGGCCGGAAACCATGCCGTCTGGGAGTTCGACTCGGACTCGGTGCTCATCCGCTTCGCACGGGGGATGCGAACTCCACGCCTCTGGCAGGCCCTTGGGTCGCGCCGCATCCCCCTCGAAGCGCTGTCCGAGGTGACCGTGACCGCCGGCAAGCGGAACACGGTGATCCTGCGTGCCGTCCCGAGACCCGGCGCGGATCCCCTGATGGAGGCCGCCGCCGGGCAGCTTCGCGAGGCCCGCGACCCGTACCGGCTGGTGCTGCCGGGCGAGCGGAACCCGCTGGCGAACGCCTTCGCGGACGCCGTTCGGGGGCAGTTGGGGCCCGATGCCGCCGAGCCGGCGCCGGGCTTCCTGGTGGACGTGCCCGAACCGCAGCGGAACCTGAAGGCCTCCGACGCCCGGGTGGGCTTCGACGGCTCGGCCGTCACCTTCCACTGGTCCCGCACGGGCGCCACCGGCACCAAGTGGAAGGCCGGCGACCAGCGTTACCCGCTCTGCGAACTCGTCGGCGTCGAATGGCGCTCCCCCGAGGGACCGGGCGACGGCCACCTGCGGCTGCTGCCCCTGGTCCCCCGGGACGGCGGCCACGAGACCCGGGCCGACCACGACCTCGCGGCCGCCGTCCTCGGCACCGGGCACGGGGCCGTCCACGAGTCGCTGCCGCTCGCAGCCGCCGTGCTCGCCGCCCTGCCGCGCGGCCGCCGCCTGACCTCCGCCCGGGGCCTGCTCCCCGCACCGCCGTCCCCGCACTGAACACAACGGGGGCCGGCCGGGCCCCGGCTCACTCCTCGCGGGCCACCGCCGTGAAGGTCATGTCCGGGTAGCGGTCCCCCGCGACCCGCGCGGCGATCGGCTCCAGCAGGGCCAGCTCCGCCTCGCTCAGCGTGATCCGCGCCGCCGCCGCGTTCTCCTCGACGCGGCCCGGCCTGCGCGTGCCCGGGATCGGAACCACCGTCAGGCCGTGCACCGCAGCCCGCCGGTGCACCCAGGCCAGCGCGATCTGCGCCGGGCTGGCCCCGTGGGCCCGCGCGATCTCCCGTACCGGCGCGAGCAGTTCCGCGTTGGCCCTGGCGTTGTCCCCGGTGAAGCGCGGCTGGTCCTTGCGGTAGTCCCCGGCCTCCAGGTCCTTGCCCGCGTCGGCGAACGCGCCGGTCAGGAACCCGCGCCCCAGCGGGGAGTACGGCACGAAGGCCACTCCCAGTTCGGCCGCCGCGCCCACCGCGCTGTCCTCCACGTCCCGGCTGAACAGGGACCACTCCGACTGGAGCGCCGCGATCGGGTGCACCGCGTACGCCTCGCGCAGCTCCGCGCCCGTGACCTCACTGAGCCCCAAGTGGCGCACCTTGCCCTCGCGCACCAGCTCCGCCATGGCGCCCACCGACTCCGCCAGCGGCACGGCCGGGTCGCGCCGGTGCATGTAGTAGAGGTCGATCACCTCGGTGCCGAGCCGCCGCAGGCTGTCCTCCACGGCCCGCCGGATGTACGGCGGGTCGTTGCGGATGCCCCGGTGGCGCGGGTCGTCGCCGCGTTCGAGCGCGAACTTCGTGGCGAGGGTGATCTCGTCCCGGTGCGCGGCCACGAACGGGGCCAGGAACTCCTCGTTCGCGCCGCGCCCGTAGGCGTCCGCCGTGTCGAAGAGCGTGACCCCGGCGGCCAGCGCCGCGTCGAGGGTCGCGCGGGCGGCGCTCTCGTCCGTCTCCCCGTAGAACTCGCTCATGCCCATGCATCCCAGGCCCTGGACGCCGACGACCGGTCCGCCCCTGCCGAGTTCCACCCGCTCCAACGTTCCGTGTCCGCTCACTGCTCCGCCTTCCCCGCGACCGTGCTCATCGCATACGTTCCGATCTTGAAGTCCAGTACGGCGAGCGCGTCCGTCAGCTCCGCGATCCGCGAACGCACCTCGTGACGGGTGCGTTCCAGCAGTTCCCGGCGCTCGTCGAAGGTGCCCTCGCCCGCGCGGACCAGTTCCGCGTACCGGACCATGTCCGCCACCGACATCCCGGTGGTGCGCAGTTTGCCCACGAAGGCCAGCCAGTCGAGGTCCCGTTCGCTGAACCGCCGCTGCCCCGAATGGGAGCGGTCCACGTGCGGCATCAGGCCGATCCGCTCGTACCAGCGCAGTGTGTGCTGGGTCAGACCGGTCCGGGCCTCGACCTCGCTGATCGTGTAGCGCGTCTCCGTCAGGCTCATGACGACCACGCTAAAACCTTGGAGTGCACTCCAGGCAAGTAGGCTCGGCCGCATGGAGAGCGTCGAGGGTACGGAGAGCGTGAACACCATGGACAGCCTGCGGATCATCGAGAGCTGGCCCGCGGCGACCGCCGCCGCGGCCGTCGTGCGCGCCGACGGGAGCCTCGCCGGCTCCCACGGGCCCGTCGACCACCGCTTCCCGCTCGCCTCGGTCACCAAGCCGCTCGCCGCGTACGCCGCTCTCGTCGCTTACGAGGAAGGGGCGATCGAGCTGGACGAGCCCGCCGGACCGGAGGGTTCCACCGTCCGCCACCTGCTCGCGCACACCAGCGGCCTCGCCTTCGACGACCACCGCCCGACCGCTCCGCCCGGGACCCGCCGGCTGTACTCCAACGCCGGTTTCGAGGTCCTCGGCGACCACATCGCCAAGGCCACCGGGATCCCCTTCGCGGACTACCTGCACCAGGCCGTCTTCGAGCCGCTGGGCATGACCTCCTCCGCCCTCCTCGGCTCGCCCGCCAAGGACGGCGTCTCCACCGTCCGCGACCTGGTCCGGTTCGCCGCCGAGCTGCAGGCGCCCCGGCTGCTCGACGTCCGGACCGTCGCCGAGGCCGTCACCGTCGTCCAGCCGGGCCTGGGGGGCGTCCTGCCGGGCTTCGGCCACCAGGCGCCCAACGACTGGGGCCTCGGCCTGGAGATCCGCGACGGGAAGTCCCCGCACTGGACGGGCTCCGCGTCCTCCCCGCGCACCTACGGGCACTTCGGGCAGTCCGGCACCTTCCTGTGGGTGGACCCGGACGCGCGCGCCGCCTGCGTGGCGCTGACGGACCGCGCCTTCGGCCCGTGGGCCGTGGCGGCCTGGCCCCCGTTCACCGACGCGGTCCTCGCCGAGCTCGCCGCCCGCTGAGGTCGGCGCCCCGCGCCGCGCCGGGCTACGGCAGCTCCCAGAGCAGCAGCTCCCCGGGCGACCCGGCGACGATCTCCAGGTCCGGCTCCCCGGTGATCCGCGCCGAGTCCCCGGGCCCGAGTTCCTCGCCGTCGAGCCGCAGGTCACCGCGGACGACGTGCAGGTAGACCCGCTCCGCCGCCGGTACGGGGATCCGCTCGCCGGCGCCCGGCCGCAGGACCCGCAGGACGGCCCCGGCCGCGGGGACCTCGTACGGCCTGCCGTTCCCGATCCCCCGGACGAGTTCGTACGAGGGATCCCCGCCGGAGGTCAGCGGCGCGAGCCACATCTGCACGAAGCGCAGCGGCTCGGCGGAGTCGTTGCGCTCCACATGCCGCGCCCCGGAGCCGGCGCCGAGCCGCTGCAGGTCCCCGGGGCGGACCACGGAGGTCTCGCCGGTGGTGCTGCCCTTGTGGGTGAGCTCGCCCTCCACCACCCAGGTGACGATCTCGGTCTGGCTGTGCGGGTGCTCGTCGAACCCGGCTCCGGGGGCGAGCCGCTCCTCGTTGCAGGCCAGCAGCGGGCCGAAACGGATGTTGTCCGGGTCGTAGAACTGCCCGAAGGAGAAGGCGTGCCGGGTGGTGATCCCGGCGGCCCGGTCCCCGCCCTCGTAACGGTCGGCGGCACGGCGTACATCAATCATGGGGGCCACGGTAGACCCCGCGTGCGAGACCGGAGTCCGCGGCGGCGCCCTGATAAGGCAGTCTTGTCCCGTGTCCGAACCCGAACGTGAGCAGTCCCCCGCGACCCATCCCGCTCATCCCGCCCATCCGCACGCCGCGACGCTGCGCCGACTGGAGAAGTCCTCCGGCCGGCTCGCCGCCAACGCGATCACGCGGATGGACGAGACCCTGCCGTGGTACCGGGCGATGCCTCCGGAGAACCGGTCCTGGATCGGCCTGGTGGCCCAGGCCGGCATCGCCGCGTTCACGGAGTGGTTCCGGCATCCCGAGACCCCGCAGGCGATCTCCACCGACGTGTTCGGGACGGCTCCGCGCGAGCTGACCCGGGCGATCACGCTGCGCCAGACGGTCGAAATGGTCCGGACCACGATCGAGGTCATGGAGACCGCGATCGAGGAGGTGGCGGCCCCGGGCGACGAGTCGATCCTGCGCGAGGCGCTGCTGGTGTACGCCCGGGAGATCGCCTTCGCGACCGCCCAGGTGTACGCGCAGGCCGCCGAGGCGCGCGGGGCGTGGGACGCCCGCCTGGAGTCCCTCGTCGTCAACGCGGTGCTGTCCGGCGAGGCGGACGAGGGCGCGCTGTCGCGGGCCGCGGCGCTGGGCTGGAACTCCCCGGAGCACGTGTGCGTGGTGCTCGGCACGGCCCCGGACGGGGACAGCGAGCTGACGGTCGAGGCGATCCGGCGGGCCGCCCGGCACCACAAGCTCCAGGTCCTGACGGGGGTGCTCGGCGACCGCCTGGTCGTGATCGCGGGCGGCAGCGACAATCCCCTCCAGGTCGCGAAGTCCCTGATCGGCCCGTTCGCGGCCGGTGCGGTGGTGGCGGGTCCGGTGGTCTCGGACCTGCTGAACGCGACCAAGTCCGCGCAGGCGGCGGCCGCCGGCCTGAAGGCCTGTACGGCCTGGCAGGACGCCCCGCGGCCGGTCCTGGCGGACGATCTCCTGCCGGAGCGCGCGATCGCCTCGGACCCTTCCGCGCGCGAGCAGTTGGTGGAGGAGATCTACAGACCGCTGGAGGAGGCGGGGTCGGCGCTGCTGGAGACGCTGAGCGTCTATCTGGAGCAGGCGAGCAGCCTGGAAGGCGCGGCGCGGATGCTGTTCGTTCACCCCAACACGGTGCGCTACCGGCTCCGACGTGTGACCGACGTCACCGGCTGGTCACCCTCTGATGTCCGTTCGGCGTTCACGCTGCGAATCGCCCTGATTCTGGGACGTCTGGCCGACGGCGATCTTCAGTCCTAGACTTTTGTCGGACATCAACAATTACCCCGACGGTTCTTGGTCCCTGTCCCCACGGGCGGCGGGGACCCACCACAAGAGAGAGTGTGAGGGTGCTCGTACTCGTCGCTCCCGGCCAAGGCGCACAGACGCCCGGCTTCTTGACTCCCTGGCTCGACCTCCCCGGCGCCGCCGACCGCGTCGGCGCGTGGTCGGACGCCATCGAGCTCGATCTTGCCCACTACGGCACGAAGGCCGACGCGGACGAGATCCGCGACACGGCCGTGGCCCAGCCGCTGCTCGTCGCCGCGGGGCTCCTGTCGGCTTCCGCGCTGGCCACGACCCAGGCGAACGGCCGTACGGCCTTCGGTGCCGTCGCGGGCCACAGCGTCGGCGAGATCACCGCCGCCGCGTACGCCGGCGTGATCTCCGAGGCCGAGGCGCTGTCGTTCGTACGGACGCGCGGGCTCGCGATGGCCGAGGCCTCCGCCGTCACCGAGACCGGCATGGCCGCGGTCCTGGGCGGCGAGACCGACGTGGTCGTCGCCCACCTGGAGAAGCTGGGCCTGACCCCGGCCAACATCAACGGCGCGGGCCAGATCGTGGCCGCCGGCACCATGGAGCAGATCGCCGCTCTGGCGGCCGAGAAGCCCGAGGGTTCCATGAAGGTCGTCGCCCTCAAGGTCGCGGGCGCCTTCCACACGCACCACATGACTCCCGCGGTCGCCACGCTCGCGAAGGCCGCGCAGGCCCTCACCCCGGCCGACCCGGAGCTGAAGTACGTCTCGAACAAGGACGGCCTCGTCGTCGCCACGGGCGCCGACGTCGTCGCCCGCCTGGTCGGCCAGGTCGCGAACCCGGTCCGCTGGGACCTGTGCATGGAGACGTTCGCCGAACTGGGCGTCACGGGGATCATCGAGCTCTGCCCCGGCGGCACCCTGACGGGTCTGGCCAAGCGCGCGCTGAAGGGCGTACCGAGCGTGGCCCTGAAGACCCCGGACGATCTCGAAAAGGCCGCCGCGCTCATCGCCGAGCACGCGGCCTGAGAGAAGGAGCCCACACAGCATGTCGAAGATCAAGCCTGCCAAGGGCTCCCCGTACGCCCGCATCCTCGGGGTGGGCGGCTACCGCCCGACCCGCGTGGTGCCCAACGAGGTCATCCTGGAGACGATCGACTCGTCCGACGAGTGGATCCGCTCGCGCTCCGGCATCGCGACCCGGCACTGGGCCTCGCCGCAGGAGACGGTCGCGGCGATGTCGGTGGAGGCCTCGGGCAAGGCGCTCGCCGACGCCGGGATCGCCCCGGAGCAGGTCGGCGCCGTGATCGTCTCGACGGTCTCGCACTTCAAGCAGACCCCGGCGATCGCGACCGAGATCGCGCACCGGATCGGCGCGGGCAAGCCCGCCGCGTTCGACATCTCCGCGGGCTGCGCCGGCTTCGGCTACGGCCTGACGCTCGCCAAGGGTCTGGTGGTGGAAGGTTCCGCCGAGTACGTCCTCGTCATCGGCGTGGAGCGGCTCTCGGACCTGACCGACCTGGAGGACCGCGCGACGGCCTTCCTGTTCGGTGACGGCGCCGGCGCCGTCGTCGTCGGTCCCTCGAACGTTCCGGCCATCGGCCCCACGGTGTGGGGTTCGGAGGGCGACAAGTCCGAGACCATCAAGCAGACCGTGCCGTGGGACGAGTACCTCGGCAAGGACGGCGGCGAGAAGTTCCCGGCCATCACCCAGGAGGGTCAGGCGGTCTTCCGCTGGGCCGTCTTCGAGATGGCCAAGGTGGCCCAGCAGGCGCTCGACGCGGCCGGGATCACCCCTGAGGACCTGGACGTCTTCATTCCGCACCAGGCGAATATGCGGATCATCGATTCGATGGTGAAGACTCTGAAGCTGCCGGAACACGTCACGGTCGCCCGTGACATCGAGACCACCGGCAACACCTCGGCCGCCTCGATCCCGCTCGCTATGGAGCGGCTCCTGGCGACCGGAGCGGCGAAGAGCGGCGACACCGCGCTCGTCATCGGCTTCGGGGCGGGACTCGTCTACGCCGCGACGGTCGTTACCCTCCCCTAGGGCCGGGACACACGTCCCGCCCCGATCCATCAGTTAGCTACAGAAGGAGCGCCACATGGCCGCCACGCAGGAAGAGATCGTCGAGGGTCTCGCGGAGATCGTCAACGAGATCGCCGGCATCCCCACCGAGGACGTCGAGATCCACAAGTCCTTCACGGACGACCTGGACGTCGACTCGCTGTCCATGGTCGAGGTCGTCGTCGCCGCCGAAGAGCGCTTCGACGTCAAGATCCCCGACGAGGACGTCAAGAACCTCAAGACGGTCGGCGACGCCGCTGACTACATCCTGAAGCACCAGGCCTGAGCCTGACGAGCGTTTGTCGCCACCTGGCGGTGGCGCCGTGACAATTCAGCACCCCCTTACACGTGGAGAAAGAATTCCTGTGAGCCCGACCAATCGCACCGTGGTCGTCACCGGTATCGGCGCAACCACTCCGCTGGGTGGCGACAGCGCTTCGACCTGGGAAGGTCTGCTTGCCGGCCGTTCCGGCGTCAAGCCCCTGGAGGGCGAGCGCTTCGCCGAACTCCCGGTTCGCATCGCCGCCCCGGTCGCTGTCGACCCGAGCGAGGTCCTGCCCCGGCCGCTGGCCCGCAAGCTGGACCGCTCGGCGCAGTTCGCCATCATCGCCGCCCGCGAGGCCTGGGCCGACGCCGGCTACACGGCGCCCGCGGGCGAGGACGAGTCCATCGTTCCCGAGCGTCTGGGCACCGTCATCGCCTCCGGCATCGGTGGTGTCACCACGCTGCTGGACCAGTACGACGTCCTCAAGGAGAAGGGTGTGCGCCGCGTCTCGCCGCACACCGTCCCCATGCTCATGCCGAACGGCCCCTCGGCCAACGTCGGCCTTGAGGTCAACGCCCGCGCGGGTGTGCACACCCCGGTCAGCGCCTGCGCGTCCGGCGCCGAGGCCATCGGCTACGCCGTCGAGATGATCCGTACCGGCCGTGCCGACGTGGTCGTCGCGGGCGGCACCGAGGCGGCGATCCACCCGCTGCCGATCGCCGCGTTCGCCAACATGATGGCGATGTCCAAGAACAACGAGAACCCCGAGCAGGCCTCGCGTCCGTACGACAAGGCCCGCGACGGCTTCGTCCTCGGCGAGGGCGCCGGCGTCGTGATCCTGGAGTCCGCCGAGCACGCCGCCGCGCGCGGCGCCCGGGTCTACTGCGAGGTGCTGGGCCAGGGCCTGTCCGCGGACAGCCACCACATCGCGCAGCCCGAGCCGACCGGCCGCGGTGTCGCTGCCGCCGTGCAGAACCTGCTCGACAACACGGGCCTGGACCCGGCCGAGCTGGTCCACCTGAACGCGCACGCCACGTCCACCCCGCAGGGTGACACGGCCGAGCTGAAGGCCCTGCGCAAGGTCCTGGGCGACGACCTCGACCACATCGCGATCTCCGCGACCAAGTCGATGACCGGCCACCTGCTGGGCGGCGCGGGCGGCATCGAGACCGTCGCGACCGTGCTCGCGCTCTACCACCGGATCGCCCCGGCGACGATCAACGTCGACGAGCTGGACGACGACATCGACGCGGACATCGTCGTCGGCGAGCCGCGCAAGCTGCCGGCCGACGGCCCTATCTCCGCGATCAACAACTCGTTCGGTTTCGGCGGCCACAACGTCACGCTGGCGTTCCGCACCGTCTAGCCGACGGCACTGCGTACGAAGGGGCCCGCCCGGCAGTCGCCGGGCGGGCCCCTTCGCGTCGTGCGGCCGGCCTCTTCGCGCGGCTCAGACCACCTGGTGGAGCCAGCGGACCGGGGCGCCCTCGCCCGCGTACCGGAAGGGCTCCAGCTCGTCGTCCCAGGGCTTGCCGAGCAGCCTGGCGATCTCCGCCTCCAGGTCGCTCTCGCCGTGCGCCGAGCGGGCCAGGGCGGCGCGCAGCCGGTCCTCGGGGATGAGGATGTCGCCGTGCATTCCGGTGACGGCGTGGAAGATGCCGAGCTCCGGGGTGGAGCTGTAGCGCTCGCCCTCGGCGGTGGCGCAGGGTTCCGCGGTCACTTCGAAACGCAGCAGGTGCCAGCCGCGCAGCGCGGAGGCGAGCTTCGAGGCGGTGCCCGCTTCGGCCTGCCAGGAGAACTCGGATCTCCAGGTGCCGGGGGAGGCGGGCTGCCTGATCCAGTCGAGGTTCACCCGCACCCCGAGCACCCCCGCAACAGCCCATTCCACGTGCGGGCAGAGCGCGCGCGGTGCGGAATGCACGTACAGAACTCCACGTGTCGTCACCGGGACCTCCAGTGTGGGACGAGGTCGGGAATAAACTCCAGAAAACGGACAGTATGTGACGTGATGTAATTTAGCGGAAATGATCTGACATTGCGTCGCGGGACCTGCGGCCGAAACGCCACGGGAAAAAGCTACCGTGCGCCAGGGGTCCTGGTGTGACGTACGGTCGCTCCAGGCCCGGTAAACGCGGAGCTTTCACTCAGCAGGACGCCCCCGAAGGACGCGGGGCGACGAAGGAGGGGACCCACCCGATGCGCACCACCACGCCGTACCGCCGCGCGCGTCGCTCCCTCGTGGGAGCGGTCGCGGCGGCAGCCGTCCTGGCCGGGACGGTGACGGGGTGCAGCTCGGGCGAGTCGAGCTCCGGGGGCGAGCGCGGGGCGCGGGCCGCGCCGCGCTGGAACACCGCCCCCACGTCGATCGCCGCTGTGGGTGACTCCATCACACGCGGTTTCGATGCCTGTTCGGTGCTGGCGGACTGCCCCGAGGTCTCCTGGGCCACCGGCGACGACCCGGAGGTGGACTCCCTGGCCACCCGGCTGCTCGGCGCGGCCCAGGCGCCGTCGCACAGCTGGAACTACGCGGTGACCGGCTCGCGGATGGCGGACCTGCCGGGACAGCTGGCCTCGGCCGCCGAACACAAGCCCGACCTGGTCACGGTGATGGTGGGCTCGAACGACGCCTGCCGGCCGTTGGCTTCGTCGATGACCCCGGTCGCCGATTTCCGGGCCGGTTTCGAACAGGCGCTCGCCGGGCTGCGGGCGGCCTCGCCCCATTCCCAGGTGTACGTGTCCTCCGTGCCCGACCTCCAGCGGCTGTGGGAGCAGGGCAAGGACAGCCCGATGGTGCGGCAGATCTGGAAGCTGGGCATCTGCCAGTCGATGCTGGCCGACCCGCTGTCGGCGATCGCCGGGTCGACGGCCCGGCGCGAGCAGGTGCGGGCGCGGGTGGTCGAGTACAACGAGGTGCTGCGCGAGGTCTGCGCGAAGGACGAACTGTGCCGCTACGACGGCGGCGCGGTGTTCCAGTACCCCTTCGCGGCGGATCAGTTGAGCCGCTGGGACTGGTTCCACCCGGGCAAGGACGGACAGGCCCGGCTGGCGGAGCTGGCGCACCGCCAGGTGACCTCGGTGCGGCCGCCGCGCTGAGCGCGGGCAGGAGCCGGGGCGGCGGCAGGGCCGCCCACGGCACGGTTCGCGGGTGATTTCCGGCCATTTCGCCGGCGCCGCCGATCCGGCGCCGGCCCGGGGCCTGACGGCCGGGCTCAGGCCGCGAGCAGCGGGTCGTGGACCGGGCAGCGCGGACGCCGGGCCGCCGAGGGCACGCGGTAGTACGCGCGGTCGCGCAGGCGGCCCGTCCAGGGGTCGGCCGCCGAGGCGCGCCTGACGAGCAGGTGGCGGCTGCTGCCGGTCCTCAGGTGGCCCCGGTACTCGTCGAGCAGCGGGTCCGCCTCGCCGAGGAAGTCCCGGATCTGGTCCTCCAGCAGGCAGAACGGGCAGTCCTGTCCGGGCAGGACGTGGAACTGCATGCCCTCGGGGTGCTCGTCGTCGGTGAAGGCGGTGAGCACGACGATTCCGCTGAACAGCACGCAGACGCCCATGACCTGCGGGCCCCGCGCGTCCGCCACCCGCCGCACCAGGGTGCGGAACACCGGGACGCCGATCCGCTGGATCCGTCCCATCGTGGTGCGTACGGCGGCGAGCAGGTTGTAGACCGCGGCCACCAGGGAGACGGCGCCCACCACCGGCAGCGACCAGGACGGCCCGTTCTTCCACACCACCCACAGCAGCAGCGCGTTCATCACGACCACATAGAGGACGGCGAGGCGCAGGCCGGCGCCGCTGACCCGGATCGACCGGGTGCACAGCACCACGGCCGCGGCCGCGAGGACGACAAAGAGCCAGTCGGGCATCGGGCCGCCTCCATCAACTCCCCTGAAAAAACGGGCAGTTGAAGCATCGCCCGGGGCGCACCGGTACGTCGACCCCCCTGCCCGGACGGCCCCGGCGGCCGGGCTGGCATCCTGAGCCGGTGAAGATCGCCGCAGCCCAGCTGACCTGTGTCCCGGCCGATGTCCCCGCGAACACCGCGCTGGCGGCCGCCCTGGCCGGCCGGGCCCGCGAGCAGGGCGCCGAACTGGTCGTGTTCCCCGAGCTCACGCTCACCGGGTACGAGCTGGAGGCGCTGACGGCCGACCCCGGCCTGTGGATCGCCGGCGCCGACGACCCGCGCCTCGACCCGCTCCGCTCGGCCGGCATCGCCACCGCCGTGAACGTCGCCCTGCGCACCGGGGGCCCGAGCCCCGCCATCGCGACGCTGGTCTACGGGGCGGACGGCGCGCATGTGACCACGTACGCGAAACGGCACCTCTTCCGCCACGAGCGGGGCGCCTTCGCGGCCGGTGACACCGACGGCCGCTTCGAACTCGGCGGGATCCGCTTCTCCCTGGGCGTCTGCTACGACAACCACTTCCCCGCGCTGACCGGCCGGGCCGCGGCGGACGGCTGCCGGGTCCACCTGGCGAGCTCGCTCTACGGGACGGGCGAGGGGATCGGGGAGCGGGCCACCGTGTATCCCGGGATCGCGCGGGAGCAGGGGCTGTACGTCGTCCTCGCCAACCACGTGGGCCCGGCGGGCCCGTGGACGGGCTGCGGGCGCGCCGCGGTATGGGCCCCGGGCGGGGCGCCGCTCGCCGAGGCGGACGACCGTACGCCGTCGGTGGTGACGGCGGACGTCGGCTAGCCGGGCGCGCCCGCGGCACCCCGCCGCGGCCGCTACATGCGCGGCGGCGGCCCGAAACCCCCGCCGGCGGGCGGCTGGGACTGCTGGGGCTGCGGCTGGAACCGCTGCGGGCGCGCGCCATCGGCGTCCGGCCCGGCAGCCGCCTCATCCGCGCTGTCGTCCTCCCCCAGCAGCTCCCGCGCCATCAGCGTGGCCCCCGCCACCGCCCCCGGCATCAGGAACACCGCCACCAGCGGCACCAGGAACGCCAGCACCAGCGGCACCCCGAACCCGAGCACCAGCATCCGCCGCGACCGCAGCAGCACCAGCCGCTCGGCCAGCTCCGTCCTGCGCCGCTGGAGCGCGACGGCGGTGAGCTCCTCGGTGAGGAAGTACCCGGAGACGCAGAACCCGATGGCCGGGACCACCGTCTGCCCGACGACCGGGATGAACCCGAGGGCGAACAGCAGGATCCCGTACAGGGCCACCCGGCCGAGCACCTTCAGGCTGTCCCGGGCCGAGATCCACAGCTCCCGTCCCAGCGAGAGCCCGGACTCGGGGACCGCGCCGCCCTCGGTGCGGTCGACCTGCTCCGAGAGGGACTCGTAGAAGGGCTGGCCGATGAGCAGGGTCACCGCGGTGAAGGTGATCACCGCGAGGAAGAGGCCGAGGCAGAAGACCAGGCCGGTCAGGAAGCCCCGGAAGAGCCCGAGCCACGGCGCGGACCAGCCGTCGGCGAAGGGCGTGGCCCAGGCGGTGAGGTCGTCGGCGCCGTAGCCGAGCCCGATGAGGGCGCCCGTGTACAGCACCAGCGACACCAGCCCCGGCAGCAGGCCGAAGCCCAGCCAGCGGCCGTGCCGGAACACCCATCGCTGACCGGCCAGCAGATGGCCGAATCCTCCCGCAAGATCACGCATGGGTCCAGCTTAAGACCGCGTACGGCGCAGGCCGCACCCCGGTGCGGGGTGCGGCCTGCGGCGGGCGAGGTGCCGGATCAGACGGCGAGCTCGACGGTGATGTTGCCACGGGTCGCCTTGGAGTACGGGCAGACCTGGTGGGCCTTCCCGATGAGGTCCTTGGCGGTGGCGGCGTCCACGTTCGGGATCGAGGCCGTGATCTTGACGATCAGGCCGAAGCCGTCGTCGTTCTTGCCGATGCCGACCTCGGCGGTGACGGTGGAACCGGAGACGTCCGCGTTCTCGTTGCGCGCGACGACGCCGAGCGCGCCCTGGAAGCAGGCGCTGTAGCCGGCGGCGAACAGCTGCTCCGGGTTGGTGCCGGCGCCACTGCCACCCATCTGCTTGGGCGGGTTCACCACGACGTCGAGCTGACCGTCGCTGGTCGCGACGCGACCGTCACGGCCGTTCTCGGCGGTGGCGACGGCGGTGTACAGAACGTCGGACTGCTGGATGGACATGTAAGGGGATCCTCCTGGTGTTCGCCGCGACTCGCGCCCACGATCGCGACGGTGTGGAGTGAGCCTAGCCGGTGAAAGAAACGATCATCTTTCCGGTGTTGTCCCCGCGCAGCATTCCGAGGAACGCGTCGGTCGCGTTCTCCACGCCCTCGACGACCGTCTCGTCGGCCACGAGCTCGCCCGAGCGCAGCCAGCCGGCCACGTCCTGGACGAACTGCTCCTGGATGCCGGCGTGGTCGCTGACCAGTACGCCCTGGAGGCGCAGCCGCTTGCCGATGACCTGCATCAGGTTGCGCGGGCCGGGGGCGGCCTCGGTGTCGTTGTAGTGGGCGATGGCCCCGCACAGGGTGGCGCGGCCGTGCACCTTCATCGAGGAGATGGCGGCCTCCAGGTGGTCACCGCCGACGTTGTCGAAGTAGACGTCGATGCCCTCGGGGGCGGCCTCGGGCAGTTGCTGCGCGACGGGGCCGCTCTTGTAGTTGAAGGCGGCGTCGAAGCCGTACTTCTCCGTGAGGAGCTTCACCTTCTCGTCCGAGCCGGCGGAGCCGATCACCCGGGAGGCGCCCTTGATCCTGGCGAACTGGCCGACGAGGCTGCCGACGGCACCGGCGGCGCCGGAGACGAAGACGGAGTCGCCCTCCTTGAAGGAGGCGACCTCGAAGAGGCCGGCGTAGGCGGTCAGGCCCGGCATGCCGAGGACGCCGAGGTAGGCGGAGAGCGGGGCGAGGGCGGCGTCGACCTTGGTGGCGTGCGCGGCGTCGAGCTCCGCGTACTCGCGCCAGCCGAGGTGGTGCAGGACGTGGTCACCGACCGCGAAGCGCTCGTCGGCGGAGGCGACGACCTCGCCGACCGCCCCGCCCTGCATGGGCTCGTCCAGCTGGAACGGCGGGACGTAGGACTTCGCGTCGTTCATCCGGCCGCGCATGTAGGGGTCCACGGACATGTGGAGGTTGCGCACGAGGATCCGGCCGGCGGCGGGCTCGGCGTTCACCGGGGCCTCGCGCAGGGCGAAGTCCTCGGCGACGGGCCAGCCCTGCGGGCGACGGACGAGGTGCCACTCACGGCTGACGGCGGGGATCTCGAAAGACATGCGGAGCTCCTGAGGAAGGAAGGCGGACCGGCGAAGAAATACTTCACTAGGTGAAACAACCATGCGCCTGGATATTTCATGTTGTCAAGTAAATGGGTACGCTGGCTCCATGCCCAGTCGTCGCGCAGACCCCCTGACCCTTGAGGTCGTCGAACTCATCGGCGATGTCGTGGCCCGCTACCACGTGGAGTACGAGCACGCGGCCGGCCGGCACCAGCTCACCGGAGCCCAGGCCAGGGTGCTGACCATGCTGTCGCTGGAGCCCACGCCCATGCCGATGCGCAAGATCGCGCAGAAGCTGCGGTGCGAGCCCTCGAACATCACCGGCATCGTGGACCGGCTGGAGACCCGCGGGCTGGTGGAGCGGCTGCCGGATCCGGCCGACCGCAGGGTGAAGCTGGCCGCGCCGACGGAGGAGGGCCTGCAGACGGCGGACCGGCTGCGCGAGTCGCTGGACTTCGCGCGGGAGCCGCTGGGCGGGCTGTCGACGGCCGAGCGGACGGCGCTGCGGGACCTGCTCAGGCGGATGCTGGGCTGATCCGGCGGGCCCGGCCGGACCGGCGGGCCCGGCCGGACGCGCCGGGCCTCAGCAGAAGATCCAGAGCACGCAGCCCTTGGTCTTGGTCGGGCTCGGCTGCGGGGAGGGCGTAGCGGGCCCCGGGGTGGGCGCGGTCGCGCTCGTGCTCGTACTCGTGCTCGCGGAACCGCTCGGCGACGGCTGTCCGGACCTCGACGGCTTTACGTTGGACCCGCCCCCGGCGGCGCCCTGCGACGGCCCCGGCTGCCCGGAGGCGGAGGCGCTTCCACCCGGCCCGGGCTGCGCGCCGCCGTCCGGGGACTGCCCCGGGGAGGCCGGCTTCGAAGCCCCGGCGGCGGCCTTCGAGGCCGCGTGGCCCTTCGCCGACGGCAGCGCCGAGGGCGCGGCGGGCGCCCGGCTCGGCAGCGGAGCCGGCTGGTCCGGCCCGGCGTCGTCGGTCAGCATCACCTTGGAGGCCCGGTCGGAACCCTCCGCGTCGGTCGCCATCCGGGCCACCGCCACCGAGCCCCCGACGGCCAGCACCAGGCCGAGCCCGATGCTCATCCCGGTCCGGCCGCGCCGGCGGTTCGCGCTCCGGCGGCGGGCCCCCGGGCGGCGCTCGTTCGCCGCCGACAGCGTGACGACCCAGTCCCCCTCGGGCTCACCCCCGGGCGGCACCGGCCCGGCGGACGCGGCGTCGTACCCGGTCGGGGCGTCGTACCCGTTGCGGGCAGCCTCGTACCCGGTCGGGGCCTCGTACCCGGTCGGCGCGGCCTCGTACCCCGTCGGAGCGGCGTACCCCGGCGGAATTCCGGGCGCGGCGGGGGCGCCCGGGGCGGCGGGTGTCAGGTACTCGGCCGGGGTTCCGCACCCGGCGCACGCCAGTGCGCCGTTGAGGTGCCTCCGGCAGGCGTGGCAGTAGTTCATGGCGCCCGCAGGCTACGTGGTCCCGCACAACATCCATGTCGCGGGAACGTAAGGATCCTGTGTGGAATCGTGGCCTCCATGACAGCGTCACCTCCCCCGGGCCGCTTCGGGCCGGGCTCCTTCCAGCTGGTTCTGCTGCGCCGGATGGCCGACTTCCGGCCCGAACTCGCGGAGGCGGCCCGGCTGCGGCTGGGCGCCTCCCTCGCCAAGCAGCGGGAGGCCAACAAGCGCTGGCAGGCGATGGTCCGCTCACGGCGTTCGCGCGGGGCGCTGGCCCGCTACCGCTCGGTGCTCGGCCCGCCGGAGTCGGTGTCCGCCCGCACCATCGGGGACCTGGAGTGCGAGGCCCTGCTGTGGCCGGTGCCGCTCTGGCCGGACCTGCGCTTCGAGGTGCTGGCCGGGCCGGACGGCGCCGTCTGGAACGAGTGGCTGGTGCGGGCCCCGGGCGCGCCGGGACCCGTACTGGAGGGGCCGCAGGACCTGCGGCCCTGGTCGGCCACGGTGGACGAGGTGGCCCGCGCCTTCGCTCCCGTACGCCCCATGGAGGGCACCGCGCCGACCCGGTGGCGGCTGGCGTTCGCCGCGCGCGGGCGGCCGTGCGTGGCGGAGTTCACGTACGGCCTGCTCCAGCGGGTCCTCGTCGACGGGGTGGAGGCGGACCCGCCGGGATCGCCCGGCGGGTCCTAGGCCCTGTCGTCAAAGTGGCGCCGGGCCCGCGACGCCCGGCGCCACTTTGACGACAGGGCCTAGGAGGCGAGGAAGGCGCGGACGCCGGCCGAGGTGGCTTCGTCGCCGAGCAGGTCGTTGTGCTTCAGGCAGCCGACCGGTGTGTTGACGGCCCCGGTGAGGGGGACGCTGGCGTCCGGGTTGACGACCTCGTCGCAGTTCGACCAGAAGGTCGCGTACTTGACCGCGCCGGGGGTCTCGTCCCCGCCCGCCAGGCTCTTCACCACGTACGAACCGGGGGTCATGTCCCGGCACGCCTGGTCCCACAGGGCGCACGCCCAGGCGGTGGAGGTGCCGTGGTTGGGTCCGGCCAGCGAGACCAGGTGGTTCACGGTCGCCGTGCCGCCGCCGAAGCCGACGTACCAGCGGCCGACGAGGGAGCCGAACGAGTGCGCCACGATGTCGACCCGGGCGGCGCCGGTCCGCCGGCGGACCTGCTCGACGTACGCGCCGAGCTGCCCGGCGAGCACCTCGTTGACGGACCGGTGGGTGTCGTAACCCCATGAGAAGAGCTCCGAGTCGGCGTACCCGGCGGCCTTCAGGTCCTCGCGCAGGGCGCCCCAGACGCCCGGGTCGGCGTTGTACCCGTGCACAAGGACCACCGGAACGCGGAGCGCGGCCCGCCCGGGGGCTTGGGCGGCCGACCAGTGCGGGGTCCGGCCCGCCGCCTGGGCCGGGAAGGGCGCGAGCAGGGCCAGGCAGAGCGTCAGGAGCGCCAGGATTCGCTGGCGGGGCGTCAGCATCGGGTCCCCTTTACCTTGTTACGCGCGAGTAGCGCGGGCGGTGTGCGCATGCTGCTGCCTGTCGGTACAGAAATCCACCCCCGTGCAGCACCGGAGCCACCCCCTCGGCGCACCCGACCGGAGCACCACAACGGGCGAGATGACCGAATAACCCGAGAAGATATGAATTACGACCGGCATTCACCGGTCTTCTTGCGCCAGCGCTCTCGGGAGGATCTGCCGTGACCGTCAGTCTTGAGCAGTTGCGTCGCTGCCACGTCGCCGTCGACCTGGGCGCGGCCAGGACCCGCGTGTACGTCAAGGGCGCCGGCCTCGTCGTCGACGAGCCCAGCGTCGCCGCGGTGAATACCCGCACCGGCGCGCTCATCGCCGTCGGGAGCTTCGCCGAGCGGATGACCGGCCGCACGCCCGACTACATCCGGGTCGTACGCCCCGTCTCCGGCGGCACCGTCGTCGACATCGAGATGGCCCAGCGGATGCTGCGTCACCTCCTCGGCGAGAAGCTGCGGCGCGCCCTGCGCCGCAAGCCCCGGCTGCGGGCCGCCGCCTGCACCCCGCACGACGCCGACCCGCTCGCGCAGCGCGCGACCGTGGAGACGATGGTCGGGCTCGGCGCCCGGCGCGTCGAGCTGGTCGACACCCTGATCGCGGCGGCCGTCGGCTGCGGCCTGCCCGTGGAGCAGCCGACCGCGACGATGATCATGGTGTGCGGGGCGGCGGCCACCCAGGTTGCGGTGCTCTCGCTCGGCTCGATCGTCACGGCCGAGCGGATCCCGGTCGGCGGCGAGGCCATCGACCACGCCGTCGTCCAGCACCTGCGCCACGCGCACGAGCTGATGCTGCCCAGCCAGGCCGTCCGGCCGCTCCAGCTGGCCCTGCACGGCAACGGCCTCACCGCCGAGGGCCCGGCGTCCACCCTGATCCACGGCCGCGACGTGGCCACCGGACTGGCGCGCTCCGTCCACGTGGACACCGCGGCCGTACGGGACGCCATCCACACCCCGCTGACGGCCGTCCTCGACGGCATCGGCAAGGTGCTGCGCGACTGCCCGCCCGACCTGGTCGCCGACCTGACGGACCGGGGGATCATGATGGTGGGAGGCAGCGCCCTGCTGCCGGGGCTCGACCAGATGCTGCGGGACGCCACCGGAATGCCCGTCGCCATCGCGGAACGCCCCGACGTGTGCGCCGTCCTCGGGCTCGGCGCGATGCTCGAAGGGAAGATCTCCCCCATGGTCCTCAACCCGCTGGCCGAATGACGCTCGCCGATCCGGAGCCCGGCCGGCCGTCCACCCTCCCCTACCTGCTGGAGGCGGTCCTCAGCGTCGGCTCCGAGCTGGAGCTGAACACCACCCTCCAGCACATCGTGGATTCGGCGGCCGAGCTCTGCGAGGCCCGCTACGGCGCGCTCGGGGTCATCGACCCCGAGCGCGTCCGGCTGACCGCGCTCATCACCACCGGGTTCACCGAGGAGGAGCGGGCCGCGATCCCCTGGCCTCCCGACGGACACACCGGCGTGCTCGGCGCGCTCGTCTCCGACGGCCGCCCGCTGCTGCTGGACGATCTGACGGCGGACCCTCGCTTCGAGGGCTTCCCGCCCGGCCACCCGCGGATGCGCAGCTTCCTCGGCGTCCCCATCCGGGTGCACACCGAGGTGTTCGGGAACCTCTACCTGACCGAGAAGCGCGGCGGCGAGGGCTTCACGGAGGAGGACCTCGCGCTGCTGCGGGTCCTCGCCTCGCAGGCGGGCATAGCGATCGGCAACGCCCGGCTGTACGAGACCGCGCGCCGCCGGGAGCGCTGGATCGAGGGCGCCGCCGCCGTGACCACCGCCCTGCTGGCCGGGCGCCCGGCGGCGGACGCCCTGAGGTGCGTGGCCGAACGGGCCCGGCTGCTGGCGGACGCGGCGGCCGGGGTGGTCCTCCAGCCGACCCCCGAGGGCGGCATGGAGATCGTGGCCGCCTCCGCCCAGGGGGACCCCGGGGACCTGGTCGGCACGTCCATCGCCCCGGGTTCGGCGGTCCTGGAGCAGCTGCTCGGCGGCGAGCCCGTCTTCATCGAGGACTCGGCGACGGACCCCCGGATGACGACCCACGTGCGGGAACGTTTCGGCCCGAGCATGATGCTGCCGCTCCAGAGCGGCGGCCAGCTGATCGGCACCCTCGCCCTGCCGCGCCACCGGGGCGGGCCCCCGTACGACGCGGTGGACCGGCTGCTCGCCTCCCAGTTCGCCTCGCAGGCCGCGCTGGCCCTCGTCCTGGCGGACGCCCAGCACGACCGGGAACAGCTCGCGGTGTACGAGGACCGCGACCGGATCGCGCGGGACCTGCACGACCTGGTGGTCCAGCGGCTGTTCGCGACGGAGATGATGCTGGAGAGCACCCGGCGCCGCTCCTCGAACGCGCCCGTCCGGGACACGGTCGAGGACGAACTCGGCCGCGCGGTCGACGAACTGGACTCCACGATCCAGGAGGTCCGCACCGCCATCTTCGCCCTCCAGCAGCCCCCGACGGACGCCCCGACGACCTTCCGGGGCCGGGTCCTGCGCGAGACGGGCGGCGCGGCGGTGCTGCTGGGCTTCCAGCCGTCGGTCCACTTCACGGGGGCCGTGGACGCGCTGCTCCCGGAGCCGGTCGCGGCCGATCTGCTGGCGGCGCTGCGCGGCGCGCTGGCGGCGGCCCACCGGCGCAGCAGCGTCACCTCGATCGAGGTCGGGGTCGACGCGAACCCGGCCCGGGCCCGCCTGACCGTCTCCGACGACGGCCGCGCGGAATCGGGCACCCGGGGCACGACGGTGACGTGGGAGTCGCCGCTGTAGGAACCGGCCGCCTCGGGGCCCTCCGGGCCGCTACGGCCGTACGGACCCGGGCCGGGTGGCGGCCCGCAGGGCGATGCGGGTGCTGGACTGGGCCACTCCGGCCTCCCGCTTGAGCCGGCGCAGCAGCGCGTCGAGGGCGGCCGGGTCGGCGGCCCGGGCCCGTACGAGGTAGTCGTACTCCCCCGTGACGTGCACGACCTCCGTGATCCCGGGCAGGTGGGCGACCCGCCGCTCGAACTCCTCGTTGGTGGTGTCCTGGCGCAGCGTGAGGTCGATGAAGACGACCAGCCCGCCGCGCGTGTCGGCCGCCGGGTCCACGAGGACGGTGAACCCGCGGATCACCCCGTCCCGGCGCATCCGCCGCACCCGGTCGGCGGACGCGTTGGCGCTGAGGCCGACCCGGACGCCGAGATCGCGGTACGAGATCCGCGCATCCTCCCGCAGGATGCCGAGGATTTCCCTGTCGAGGCGGTCCATGCCGCGATTCTCGCAGCCGGAGCCGGTATGCGCCGCCGCGTTCCGGGGCGGACCGCGCAGGCTCGCCGGCATGAGCGAACTGTTGGCGCCGGCCCTGTCGGGTGCGGCGGCGGGCCTGGGCGTGGCGATGCCGATGGGTGCGATGAGCGTGCTGCTGCTCCAGGAGGCGGTCCGGGAGCGCCGCGCGGCGGTGGCGGCGGCCGCTGGGGTCGCGGCCGTCGACCTCGGCTACGCGGCCCTGGCCACCGCGCTCGGCCCCTGGGTCGCCGCGCACGTCACCCCGGCGGAAGCCTGGATCCGCCTCGCCGCGTCCGCGATCCTCCTGACCATCGCAACCCGAGGCCTGCTGCCCACCCGCCCGGCGCCCCCGCCCACGAACGCGTCCCCGGGCGCAGGCGCGAGCGCGGGCCCGGCCACGGAGCTGGGCACAGAACCAGGGCCGAGCGCAGGCGCGAGACCAGAGCCGGGGCCCGGCTCGGGCGCGAGCGCGGGGCCGAGCACAGGTGCGGGCGCGGGGGCGGGGCGGACTTTTGCGCGGTACGTCGGTCTGACCGCCGTGAACCCCACCACCGCGCTGTACTTCGCCGCGCTCACCACCGCCCAGGGGGCCGCCCTCAGGGCGGGGGCGGCGGGGGCGGCGTTCGTCACCGGCGTCGCGCTCGCCTCGCTCCTGTGGCAGCAGGCCCTCGTCGCCCTCGGCGCCCTCGCCGGCAGCCGGATCTCCCCGGCGGCCCGGACCTGGACCTTCCGGCTCGGCTACGGCCTGGTGGCGGCGTACGCCGTGAAGATCGCCTTCCCCCTGCCGTAGACCTGCCGCAGCCGCGGGGGCGGCCAAGGGAGCGCCTAGGGTGGAGGCGTGACGACCCGTCTCCCGGCCCGCGCGGCCATCGCCTCCGTGACCGACACCGGCAGCTTCGCGGAACTCCCCGCGCCCCACCGGGATTCACCCCCCGACGGCCCGCTCGGCTGGGCCGGGTACGACGAATCCCGCGCCCGCGCCGCACGGCGGACCGGCGAGGAGGAGTCCGTCGTCATCGGCACGGCCCGCGTCGGCGGCCGCGAAGCCGTCCTGGTCTCCTTCGAGTTCGGCTTCCTCGGCGGGTCCCTCGGCGAACGCACCGGGGACCGGCTCGAAGCCGCCTACGCCCACGCCCGCGCGCACCGGCTGCCCCTCGTCTCCCTCATCGCCACCGGCGGCTCGCGGATGCAGGAGGGCATGCTCGCCCTGACGCAGCTCCAGCGCGTGGCCCGGCAGTCCGTGCTCACCCGGGCCGCCGGGCTCCCGCAGATCGCCGTCCTGCGCGACCCCACCACCGGCGGCGGCTGGGCCACCCTCGGGGCGGGGGCCGACGTCGTCCTCGCGCTGCCCGGGGCGCAGGTCGGCTTCGCCGGCTCACGGGTGCGCCCGGCGGACGCGGATCCGGCGGCCTACACCGCCGAGGGCCAGTACGCCGCCGGGCAGGTCGACGCCGTCGTCGCGGCCGCGGAGTTCCCCGGGGTGCTGGCGGACTGGCTCCGGCTGCTGGCCGGGCCCCGCGCCGGAGGGCCGGTCGAGCCGGCCGACCCCCCGGCGGCGCTGGGCTCCGCGGGCGACGGGCGGGCCCCGGAGACGGGCTGGGAGGCCGTCTCCCAGGCCCGCCACCCGGACCGCCCGCGGGCCGACGCGTACCTCGACGCGTACTTCGACCTGCGCCGCCCGCTCTCCGGCGACCGGGCCGGCGGCACGGACCCCGGGATGCTGTGCGGGTTCGGGCTGCGGGAGGGGCGGGCGATCGCGTACGCCGCCCAGTGCGGCACCGCGACCCGCCCGGCGGGCTACCGTACGGCCGCCCGCGTCATCCGGCTCGCGGACCGGCTCGGCATCCCGGTGCTCACCCTGGTGGACACCCCGGGCGCGGCCAACGACGCCGCGGCGGAACACGCGGGCGCCGGCGCGGCCATCGCGGACACCTTCGCGGCCGTCGCGGCGGCCGGGGTGCCGGTGACGACGCTCCTGATCGGCGAGGGCGGCTCCGGCGGGGCCCTCGCGCTGGCCGCGCCCGGGAACACGTGGGTCACGCCGGACAGCTACTTCTCGGTGATCGCCCCGGAGCTGGCGGCGGCCATCTTGAAGCGCCCCCCGTCGGACGCCCCCGCCACGGCGGACCAGCTCCGCATCCGCCCCCAGGACCTGGTGGCCCTGGGCGTGGCCCGCGGCGTCGTCGCCCCCCACCGCCCCGGTCCGGCCCGATGAGCCGCCGCCCTCGCGGAGACGGCCCGCGCGGCTTCCGGTAGGTACCGCCAGGACCCGCCTGGCGGCCCGTCCCCGGAGCCGTCCATGTCACGCACCGCCCACCACATCCGCTCCCGCCGCGGACCGGCGCCCGACGCCGCGCTCCGCGACGAGCACGTCCGCGCCGAGCTCGTCCACACCGTGCTCGTCCGCGACTTGCGGTTCAGCACCCGCTGCCTCGCCGAGGCCTCGCGGGCCGGCCGCCGCGCCCGGCCGCAGGCCCTCCGGCGCCACGTCACGGTCCGCCGGCTGCCGCGCTACCTCCGCGACTCCTCGGTGGCCGTCATGGCCGCGCAGGCGGAGCGCCGCGCCCGGCAGCGGCTGCGCGCGGACGTCCGCTCCGTTCTGCTCCTCGGCCGTGCCGAGGACGCGGACGTCCTGCCCGCACGTCACCGGCACGGTGCGCTCTGGCTCGCCTGAGCGCCGCCCCGTCCCGGCGCCGCCTCACGCCTCCGGCGACCTCGCGTCGTACCGCGCGAAGCCCCGCCACCGCAGCGCGAGCAGCACCAGGACCAGCACGCACGCCAGCCCCCCGCCCGTGATCGCCACGCGCGGGGAGGTCAGGTCGGCCGCGGTGCCGGCGAGGAAGTCGCCGAGCCGGGGTCCGCCCGCGACGACCACGATGAACACGCCCTGGAGCCGTCCCCGCATCTCGTCCGGGGTCGCGGCCTGGAGCATGGTGGTGCGGAACACCATCGAGACGGTGTCGGCGCAGCCCGCCAGGGCCAGGAAGAACAGCCCGAGCCACAGGTTCCGGGTCACCCCGAAGACGGCCACGGCCAGCCCCCAGCCCGCCACCGACAGCAGGATCGCCAGCCCGTGGCGGCGGATGCGCCCCTGCCAGCCGGAGAACAGGCCGCCCAGCAGCGCCCCGAAGGCGGGCGCGGCCATCATCAGGCCGACGGTCTTGGCGTCGCCGCCGTACCAGAGCCCGGCGACGGCCGGGAACAGCGCCCTCGGGTGGGCCAGCACCATCGCGGCCAGGTCGGAGAAGAAGGTCATCCGGATGTTGGGGCGGGTGCCGAGGAAGCGCAGCCCGTCGAGGACGGAGGCCCTGCCCCGCTTGCCCTCCGCGCGGTCCGGCTTCATCGAGGGCAGCCGCCACATCGCGTAGAGCGCGGCCGCGAAGGTCACGGCGTCGATCAGGTACGCCGCCTGGTAGCTCCACCAGCCGACGATGACCCCGCCGAGCACCGGGCCGAGCATGGTCCCGGAGGTCATGGTGACGGAGTTCAGCGCGTTCGCGGCGGGCAGCTGCTCGGGCGGCAGCAGGCGCGGGATCATCGCGGACCGGGCCGGTCCGTTGAGCGCCCCGCAGACCGCCTGGAGCGCGACGACCCCGTACAGCAGCCAGACCCGGTGGTAGTCCATGAGCGCGGCCCCGGCCAGCACGACCGACAAGGCGGCGAGGCCGGTGGAGCTGTAGAGGCCGAGCTTGCGCCGGTCCACGGTGTCGGCGATCGCCCCGCCGTACAGCCCGAAGGCGACGAGCGGGACGAGCGAGAAGAGGCCGACCAGTCCGACGGAGAAGCTGGAGCCGGTGATCTCGTAGACCTGGAGCGAGACCGCGAGGGCGGTCATCGCCTGGCCCATCCAGGAGATGGTGCCGCCGAACCACAGCCGCCGGTAGTGCGGCGAGGAACGGAGCGGGGTCAGGTCCGCGAATATGCGCGGCCTGGGGCGGGGTTCCGTGGAGGTACCAGTCACAACGGATGATAACCAGCGGCCCGTCCGGGCCCGGGCCCGGCCCGGTCCCCGTTCACGCACCCGCAACAGCCGACCCTCGCGGACCGGCGGCCCCAGCGCGGCGAGCCGCTTGCCGCTAACTCGCCATTATCACCTGACATTTGACTGAATCGACGTGCGCTCCTCGCCTCCCGATCAGCTCATGATGAAAAGACTCGTATGTCCAGGGAGGCGCAGTGATCGAACCTGGCACCAGCACCACGAGCACCAGCACCACGACCGGTACGGGCCCCCTCACCGTCGGGGTCGAGGAGGAGTTCCTCCTCATCGACACCCGCACCCTCCGGGTGGTCCCGGCCGCCCCGCTCGTCCTCGACACGGCCGCCGGGCTCCCGCACGAGCTGCACCCCGAGGGCACCCGCTACCAGGTGGAGATCTCCACGCCGGTGGCCCACTCGGCGGTCACCCTGCGCGCGGAGCTCGCCGCCCTGCGGCGCACCCTCGCCCGGGCGGCCCGCGCGCACGGCTGCCGGCTGCTGGCCGCCCCCTCGCCGGTGGTGGCCCTGGAGGGGCCGCTGCACCTGACCGACGACGAGCCGCGCCAGCGCGAACAGCACCGGCGGTTCGGCGCGCTCACCGACACCCTGGTCAGCTGCGGCCGGCACATCCACATCGGCACCCTCGACGTGGACACGGCGGTGGCGGTGTCCAACCGGGTCAGACCGTGGCTGCCCACGCTGATCGCGCTGGCCGCCAACTCCCCCTTCTGGGGCGGACGCGACACGGGCCACGCCAGCTGGCGGGCGATGGCCTGGGCGGGCTGGCCCTCGGCGGGACTGCCCCCGCACTTCACCTCCACGGCCCACTTCCGGCGCTCGGTGCAGAACCTGCTCGGCTCCGGGGCGGCCCTCGACACCAAGATGGTCTACTGGGACCTGCGGCCGTCCGGGCACTGGCCCACGCTGGAGATCCGGGCGCCGGACATGTCCCCGGACCTCGACACGGCCATCCTCCAGGCCGAGTTGGCCCGGGCCCTGGTGGCCAAGGCGCTCCAGGAGATCTCCGAGCACCGCCCGGAACCGGCGATACGGGACGACGTGCTCCGCCTCGCCCGGTGGCGGGCCGCCCACGACGGGCTGGAGGGCTTCGGCCTGGACCCGTACACGGGCGCGGAACTCCCGGCGGCCGACCTCGCGGAGGCCCTGCTCGACCACGTCGCCGCGGACCTGGCCGTCGCCGGTGACCTCGATCACGCGGCCAAGACCATGGCCGGCCTGCTCCGCGACGGTTCGGGCGCCCACCGCCAACGCGCGGCCTACGCCCGCCGCCAGGACCTCACGGACGTCCTGCGCCACCTGGCGGACGAAACGGAGAACTTCTAGCCACCGCGGCCCCGGAAACGCGACGGTGCCCCGCCGATCCAACCGAGCGGGGCACCGGACCGGCCGGCCGCAACGTTTCTGCTGACCAGCTCTGGAGTGGGGCGGGTGGGACTCGAACCCACGGCCGACGGATTATGAGTCCGCTGCTCTAACCGGCTGAGCTACCGCCCCTTTACGGCGTGGCGCGTACATGTGTGCGCGCCGTCTGCCGCAGCATAGCCGCTCATACGATCTCCTGCCTCGGATGCCTCGCATGATCGGCTTCGCCTGTTCAGAGAGACCGCGCCGAGGGCTGCCCGGTTCCGTGCCAGGGGCAAAAAAAGAAGAGGACCCACCCGGGGCCCTCTTCTTCCACGCTCCCCCGGCTGGACTCGAACCAGCAACCCTCCGGTTAACAGCCGAATGCTCTGCCAATTGAGCTACAGGGGACTGCGCTCCCCCGACTGGACTCGAACCAGTAACCTGCCGGTTAACAGCCGGCTGCTCTGCCAATTGAGCTACAGGGGATTGCTGCGGTGCACCGAACAGCCCACCTCCGGCCATTCCCGGGGGGCGAGCGCTCGCTGCGAGTCATAGATTAGCGCAAGCAGGGGGGTGCTCCGCCAATCGGTATCGGAAGCAGGCCGGGCACCACACGACGAAGGGTGGCAGGCATGCGGTACAAGATCGCTTTCGCGCTCGGACTGGGCGTGGGATACGTGCTCGGGACCCGGGCGGGGCGCGAGCGGTACGAGCAGCTGCGGAAGTCCGCGCGGCAGGTCGCGCAGAACCCCGCGGTGCGCAACGCGGCCGAGAGCGCCGGGCAGACCGGCCGGCAGTTCGCCGGGAAGGCCTTCGCCGCCGTGAGCGACAAGGTCGGCGACGCGGTGCCGGATTCGCTGGCCGGACGGGTGCGCGGGCTGCGGGACCGGGTCGGCGGCGGCGCCGGCGCGGCCGAGGACGACTGGGGTACGAGCAACACCTGAGGCACCGGGCTCCGCCGGCACCCGCGGGCCCGAGGTGCCGGTGGAGCCCGTCGCCCCGTGCGGCAGAATTCTCCGCATGGGGATAGTCGCCGGGCTGGACAGTTCTTCCGCCTTCACTCGCATCGTCGTCTGTGACACCGACACGGGTGCCGTGCTGCGCCAGGGCTACGCGCCCCACCCGCAGCCCGCGGGGGAACCGGAGGGCGCGCACCCACACGACACCGATCCGCAGGCGTGGCTGCTCTCCCTCGGCGAGGCCGCCGGCGGCGGGCTCCTCGAAGGGGTGCAGGCCATCGGGGTCTCCGCCCAGCAGCACGGCGTGCTGCCGCTGGACGCGCAGGGCGCCCTGGTGCGTCCCGCCCTGGTCGGCAACGACAAGCGCGGGCAGGTCGCCGCCGTCGACCTGGTCGACGCGCTCGGCGGTCGCAGCGCCTGGGCCGAGGCCGTCGGGTCGGTCCCGCACTCCGCGCAGCCCCTGGCGAAGCTGGCCTGGCTGGCGCGCGCCGAGCCGGACGCCGCGCGGCGGGTGGCCGTGCTGATGTCCCCGCACGACTGGCTGGTGTGGCAGCTGCTGGGCCGGCCGGCCCGGCGGACGACCGACCGGGGCGGCGCCTCCGGCACCGGCTACTGGTCCCCGGCCACCGGCTCCTACCGCCCCGACCTGGTCGAGCTGGCGCTCGGGCACATGGCCCTGCTGCCCGAGGTGCTCGGCCCGGCCGACGCCGCCGGGACCACCCCGGAGGGACTGCTGATCTCCGCCGGCACCGGCGAGACCATGGCCGCGGCCCTCGGGCTCGGCCTCGGCCCCGGCGACGCGGTGGTCTCGCTGGGCGCCTCCGGTTCCGTGATGGCCGTCCACCACGAGGCCCTCTCCGAGCCCGGCGGGCTGATCACCTCCCTCGCCGACGCCAGCGGCATGCACCTGCCGGTGGTGAACACCTCCAACGCGGTACGGGCCCTGCGCGGCACCGCCGAGCTGCTGGGCACCGATCTGGAGGGGCTGTCCGAGCTCGCGCTGAAGTCGACCCCGGGCGCGCACGGCCTCGTACTCCTGCCGTACCTGGAGGGCGAGCGGACGCCGAACCTGCCGCACACCGCCGGGACCCTGTCCGGGCTGCGGCGGGACTCGATGAAGCCCGAGCACCTGGCCCGGGCCTCGTTCGAGGGCATGCTGTGCGGGCTGGTGGACGCGCTCGACGTGCTGCGCTCGCGCGGCGTCGAGATCCGCCGGGTGTTCCTGCTGGGCGCGGCGGCCGGGCTGCCCGCCGTACAGGCCTTCGCGCCCGGGCTGTTCGGGACGCAGATCGTGGTGCCGGCGCCGGCCGACTACGCGGCGCTGGGCGCGGCGCGGCAGGCCGCGTGGGCGCTCGGGGCGCAGCAGGGCACGCTGGCCCCGCACGCCCCGCCGGTGTGGCCGGCGCCGGCGGCGCAGGTCTTCGAGCCGGGCGAGGACTACCCGGCCTGGCGGGCGGTGCGCCAGCAGTACGTCACCACGCGGGAGCAGATCCACCCCGGGGCGTTCTAGAAGCGGCGAGGTCCGGAACTCGCGGCTTAGGACTGCCGGCGGGCGGGTACTCCTTTTGACCGGCCTTTGCGAAAAGGGTTGAGGATCGGGCCTCGCGGTGGCTCAAGATGGACTGAACCCCCTCGATCTTGCCGACCGGAGCCTGCGCGTGCTCATACGACTTCTGCGGACCCATCTGGGTCCGTACCGGAAACCGATCGCCCTCCTGGTCCTGCTCCAGCTTCTGCAGACCAGCGCGACCCTCTACCTCCCGACGCTGAACGCCGACATCATCGACAAGGGTGTGGTCAACGGCGACACCGGCTACATCCTGCGCTTCGGCGCTCTCATGCTCGGTGTCTCGCTCGTCCAGCTCGGCTGCAACATCGGCGCCGTCTACTTCGGCGCCCGCACCGCGGCGGCCGTCGGCCGGGACGTCCGCGCCGCCGTCTTCGACCGGGTGCAGAGCTTCTCCGCCCGGGAGCTGGGCCACTTCGGCGCCCCGTCGCTGATCACCCGTACGACGAACGACGTCCAACAGGTCCAGATGCTGGTCCTGATGACCTTCACCCTGATGGTCTCCGCGCCGATCATGTGCGTCGGCGGCATCGCCATGGCGCTCTCCCTCGACGTGCGGCTGTCGGGCGTGCTGCTCGCGGTCGTGCCCGTGCTCGGCGTCTCGGTCGGCGCGATCGTCTTCAGGACGCGGCCGCTGTTCCGGCAGATGCAGGAACGCCTGGACACCGTGAACCGGGTGCTGCGCGAGCAGATCACCGGCAACCGGGTGATCCGCGCCTTCGTCCGCGACGAGTACGAGAAGGACCGCTTCCGGGAGGCCAACGCCGACCTCACGGGCGTCTCGCTGGCCGCCGGCAAGCTGCTGGCCCTGATGTTCCCCACCGTGATCGTGGTCGTGAACATCTCCAGCGTCGCCGTCATCTGGTTCGGCGCGATGCGCATCGACAGCGGCGGCATGGAGATCGGCCAGCTGACGGCCTTCCTCGCGTACCTGATGCAGATCGTGATGGCCGTGATGATGGCCACCTTCATGTTCATGATGGTGCCGCGCGCCGAGGTCTGCGCCGAGCGCATCCAGGAGGTCCTGGACACCGAGTCCAGCGTGGTCCCGCCCGCCGACCCGGTCACGAAGCTCCTGCGCCGAGGCAGCCTGGAGCTGCGCGGCGCCGACTTCCGTTACCCGGGCGCCGAGGCCCCGGTGCTGCGCGGGGTGGACCTGGTGGCCCGCCCCGGCGAGACCACCGCGGTGATCGGCTCCACCGGCAGCGGCAAGTCCACGCTGCTCGGCCTGGTGCCCCGGCTGTTCGACGCGACCGGCGGCGAGGTGCTGGTCGACGGGGAGGACGTACGCCGCCTGGACCCGGAGCTGCTGGCGAAGACGGTCGGCATGGTCCCGCAGAAGCCGTACCTGTTCTCCGGAACCGTCGCGTCCAACCTGCGCTACGGGCGTCCGGACGCCTCGGACGAGGAGCTGTGGCAGGCGCTGGAGGTGGCGCAGGCGAAGGACTTCGTGTCCGAGCTGGAGGGCGGCCTCGACGCACCCGTCACCCAGGGCGGAACCAATGTCTCCGGCGGCCAGCGCCAGCGGCTGGCGATCGCCCGCACGCTCGTGCAGCGCCCGGAGATCTACCTCTTCGACGACTCCTTCTCGGCCCTGGACTACGCGACGGACGCGGCGCTGCGCGCGGCGCTGGCCCGCGAGACCGAGAACGCGACGGTGGTCATCGTCGCGCAGCGGGTCTCCACGATCCGTGACGCCGACCGGATCATCGTCCTGGACGAGGGCGAGGTCGTGGGCGAGGGGCGCCATCACGAGCTGATGGCCGGCAATGAGACCTACCGGGAGATCGTGCTCTCCCAGCTGACGGAGGCGGAGGCCGCATGAGCGGGCCCGGAGGACGGATGATGATGGGGCCGAACGAGCGGTCCCTGGACTTCAAGGGTTCGGGCCAACGGCTGCTGAAGCAGCTCACGCAGGACCGGGCCAAGCTGTGGGGCATGGTCGTGGCGGTCGTCGGCAGCGTCGGCTGCGCGGTCGTCGGGCCGAAGATCCTCGGGCAGGCGACCGACCTGGTGTTCGCGGGGATCGTGGGGCGGCAGATGCCGGCCGGCGTCACCAAGCAGGAGGCGCTGGACAAGCTGCGCGCGGACGGTCACGGCGGGATGGCGGACATGCTGTCCGGCACCGACTTCACCCCGGGCCGGGGCATCGACTTCGGGGCCGTCGGGGTCGTGGCGATCTGGGCGCTGGTGGTCTTCACGCTGGCGGGTCTGCTGATGCTGGTGGCGACGCGGCTGTCGAACCACGTCATGAACGGCACCGTGTACCGGATGCGCGAGGAGCTCCAGGGGAAGCTGTCGCGGCTGCCGCTGTCGTACTTCGACCAGCAAAAGCGGGGCGAGGTCCTGAGCCGGGCCACGAACGACATCGACAACATCGGGCAGACGCTCCAGCAGACGATGGGTCAGCTGCTGAACTCGCTGCTGACGATCGTCGGCGTGCTGGCGATGATGTTCTGGATCTCGCCGCTGCTGGCGCTGGTCGCGCTGGTGACGGTGCCGGTGTCGGTGTTCGTCGCGGCGAAGATCGGCAAGAAGTCGCAGCCGCAGTTCGTGGCGCAGTGGAAGACCACCGGCACGCTGAACGCGCACATCGAGGAGATGTACTCGGGCCACAACCTGGTCAAGGTCTTCGGCCGGCAGAAGGAGTCCGCGGCGGTCTTCGCCGAGCAGAACGAGGAGCTGTACCGGGCCTCGTTCAAGGCGCAGCTGGTCAGCGGGATAATGCAGCCGGTGATGTTCTTCATCTCGAACATCAACTACGTGCTGATCGCGGTGGTCGGCGGTCTGCGGGTGGCCTCGGGCACCCTGTCGATCGGTGACGTGCAGGCCTTCATCCAGTACTCGCGCCAGTTCTCGATGCCGCTGACGCAGGTCGCCTCGATGGCGAACCTGGTGCAGTCCGGCGTCGCCTCGGCGGAGCGGGTGTACGAGCTGCTGGACGCGCGGGAGCAGGAGCCGGACGTCGACGTCCCGGAGCGCCCGGAGCGGCTGCGCGGGCAGGTCACCCTCGACAAGGTGGCGTTCCGCTACGAGCCGGACAAGCCGCTGATCGAGAACCTGTCGCTGACGGTCGAGCCGGGCCAGACGGTCGCGATCGTCGGCCCGACGGGCGCCGGCAAGACCACGCTCGTCAACCTCTTGATGCGGTTCTACGAGGTCACGGGCGGCCGGATCGCCCTGGACGGGGTGGACATCGCGAAGATGACCCGCGAGGAACTGCGCACGGGCATCGGCATGGTGCTCCAGGACACCTGGCTGTTCGGCGGCACGATCGCGGAGAACATCGCCTACGGGGCGTCGCGCGAGGTCACGCGCGCCGAGATCGAGGAGGCGGCGCGCGCCGCGCACGCCGACCGGTTCGTCCGCACCCTGCCGGACGGTTACGACACCGTGCTGGACGACGAGGGCGCGGGCGTCAGCGCCGGCGAGAAGCAGCTGATCACCATCGCCCGGGCGTTCCTGTCGGACCCGGTGATCCTGGTGCTCGACGAGGCGACGAGTTCGGTGGACACCCGTACCGAGGTGCTGATCCAGAAGGCGATGGCGCGCCTCGCGCACGGCCGTACGTCGTTCGTGATCGCGCACCGGCTGTCCACGATCCGCGACGCGGACGTGATCCTGGTGATGGAGAACGGCTCGATCGTGGAGCAGGGCTCGCACGAGGAGCTGCTGGCCGCGGACGGCGCCTACGCGCGCCTGTACACGGCGCAGTTCGCGCAGGCGGTGGCCGAGGTCGACTAGGCGGCGGCGCGGCCGCACGCGCGGCCCGCTGACCGCACCGCTGGGGGTGCCCTCGTACGGGGGCACCCCTTCCGCGTGTGCGGCGGCCGCCGTCGTCAGTCCAGGTAGCCGCGGAGCTGGTCGGCGAAGGCGTGGTCGCGCAGCTTGTTGAGGGTCTTGGACTCGATCTGCCGGATGCGCTCGCGGGTGACGCCGAAGATGCGTCCGATCTCCTCCAGCGTGCGCGGGCGGCCGTCGGCGAGCCCGTACCGGAGCTGGACGACCTTGCGCTCCCGCTCGCCGAGCGTGGACAGCACGGCTTCCAGGTGTTCGCGCAGCAGGAAGAACGCGGCGGACTCCACGGGCGAGGCGGCGTCGCCGTCCTCGATGAGGTCGCCGAGGGCGACGTCGTCCTCCTCGCCGACGGGTGCGTGCAGCGAGACCGGCTCCTGGGCGAGGCGCAGTACCTCAAGGACCCGCTCGGGGGTCAGTTCCAGGTGGACGGCGACCTCTTCGGCGGTGGGCTCATACCCGCGTTCCTGGAGCATGCGGCGCTGGACGCGGACGACGCGGTTGATCAGCTCGACGACATGCACGGGCACGCGGATGGTCCGGGCCTGGTCGGCGAGGGCCCGGGACATGGCCTGGCGGATCCACCAGGTCGCGTACGTGGAGAACTTGTAGCCGCGCGCGTAGTCGAACTTCTCAACGGCCCTGATCAGCCCGAGGTTCCCCTCCTGGACCAGGTCGAGCATGGTGAGGCCGCGGCCGACGTAGCGTTTCGCGACGGAGACCACGAGCCGCAGGTTCGACTCGATGAGGCGGCGTTTGGCCATCCGGCCCATGACGACGAGCTTGTCCAGGTCGAGCGTGAGCTGTAAGTCGAGATCGGTGTGGCCGGCGAGCTTCTCCTCGGCGAACAGTCCGGCTTCGACGCGCCGCGCGAGCTCGACCTCTTCCGCCGCGGTGAGCAGCGGGATCCTGCCTATCTCGCGCAGGTACTGCCGGAAGAGGTCGGCGGAGGGCCCCGATCCGCTCCCGCTGTCGGCGGTGCGCTTGCGCTGCTGCGGCACCTGCTCGATCAGCTCCAGGGGCTCCGGCTCGTCTTCCACGGCCTCGGCCTCGGCCTCGGGCTCGTCCGCCTCGGCGCCGCCGGCGCCGTGGACGGGCCCGCTCAGGTTCACGGTCAGGGTCTGGGTCTGCACGGGGGCGACCTCCAGGGCTCCGAGGACTCAAGCACCGCACCTCAGTGTGGGGTACGGCACATCACCGCCACGAGGGGCGTGCGAGCACTTTCTGAGTCCGGTGCGTGACCGGATGGTTACCCCCCGCCGGAAGGCCCGATGCCTACCGGACGCATGTCCGAGCAGACTTTCGGGGCCGGACTCCGGGGCCCGGCCGACAGCGGCGTCAGTCCGCCAGAGCGGCCAGTACCCGCGACACCCCTTCCTCCTTCGGTCCCATGAACCGCGGCTCCGGCTCGAACACCGCGTCCAGCACCGCCTTTCCGGCGGCGAAGACCTCGCGCGTGCCGCCGTAGTACCAGGTCACGTCGTGCGCGTCGGCCACCCCGACCCCGTACGAGTCCACGCCCGCCGCCTCGCACAGGGCGACGGCCCGGTGGATGTGGAAGCCCTGGCTGATCAGCACCGCCCGGTGCACGCCGAAGATCTCCTTGGCGCGGACGCAGGAGTCCCAGGTGTCGAAGCCGGCGAAGTCGCTGACGATCCGCTCCCCCGGCACCCCGTGTGCGGTCAGGTACGTCCGCATCGCGTCGGGCTCGTCGTATTCGGTACGGCTGTTGTCCCCGCTGACCAGCACGACCTTGACCTTGCCCGCGCGGTACAGCTCGGCGGCCGCGTCGAGCCGGGCCGCCAGGTACGGGGTGGGCCGCCCGTTCCACAGGCCCGCCCCGAACACCACGGCCACCTCGGCCGACGGGGCCCCGGCGGTGGTGCGCAGCCGGTCGGCGGCCACCACGTGCGTCCACGCGGAGGGCAGCAGCGCCAGCACGCACCCGGCCATCACCGCCCGTACGGCCCGCCGCCGGGCCCGCACGGTGCGCGGCAGCAGCTTCCGCGCCCGGCGCGCTGTCTCGGTCAGGCGCGGTGCGCGCATGTCCCTTTCCCCCTGGGTGTGATGGCCGTGCCGGCGGTCCTGGCCGGTGGTCCGGCGGTCCGGTCGTCCGGTGATCCGCTGGTCAGGACGCCAGGGGGGAGCGCGCGGTTTCAGCCGCGCGCCGGGGCCGCCGTGAGCGGGTGGAAAAGACCCGTCATCCCGGCGCAACGCCACGGCAACCTCGAACCCCCAGGATCGGTTCATGACGGAGCCGGTGCACCCTCCCGAGTCATTGACCCTCCCCCTTCCCCCCGCCACCACCGCGGAGCTGCTGGGCCGGATCACCGCCCAGCTCGGCACGCAGCTCAGCGGCCTGCGCCCGCGGCACAGGACGGCGGACCGGCACCCCGGAGTCCATGTATGCAGCCCACCCTCGTCGCCGTGGCCCACGGAAGCCGGGACCCGCGCGCACCGCACGCCGTCGAAGCCCTCCTCGACCGGGTCCGGGAGCTCCGGCCCCGCCTCGATGTCCGCCTCGGGCACATCGAGCTGAACCGGCCGTTGCTCGGCGACGCCCTGCGGGAGGTCTCCGGTTCGGCGGTGCTGGTGCCGCTGCTGCTCGGGCGCGGGCACCACGTCAAACGGGACCTGCCCGCGAGCGCCGCCCGGGCCGCGCACCTGCGGACCCGGATCGCCGCCCCGCTGGGCCCGCACCCGCTGCTCGTGGAGGCCCTGTACGACCGGCTGCTGGAGGCAGGGTGGACCCCGGGGGCCGCCGTGGTGCTGGCCGCGGCCGGATCCCGCGACCCGGACTCCGCCGCCGACACCCGGCGCAGCGCCGCCCTGCTGTCGGAGCGGCTCGGCGGGGTCGCGGTGGTGGCGGCCTACGCCTGCGCCGCCGCCCCGACCGTGCCCGACGCGGTGCGGGCGCTGGCCGCGCGGGGTCACCACCGGGTCGCGGTGGCCTCGTACTTCACCGCGCCCGGGAGGTTCGCCACCCAGTGCGCGGCGGCCGCGCCCGGTCCGGCGGCCGCGCCGCTGGGGGCCCATCCGGCGCTGGCCCGGCTGGTCCTGCGGCGCTATGACGCCGCGCTGGCGGCGGCCGTGGCCGGGGACCAGCGGGAACTGGCCACCGCCTGAGGGTCCCGCCGGGACGGATTGCTCCGATTGTCGGTGTCTGCGGTTACCGTCTGAGGCATGGAAGGCCCGGAAGCAACCACCGCACCCCACCGACCCGACGGCCCCACCGGCGTGTACGGCCCGTCGGACACCGAGCGCTGGGCCGCCGAGCCCGACAAACGCCCGGGCCGCACCGCCTTCCAGCGCGACCGCGCGCGGGTGCTGCACTCCGGCGCGCTGCGCCGCCTCGCCGGGAAGACCCAGGTCGTCACCCCCGGCACCCGCTCCTACGACTGGGACGCGAGCCCGCGCACCCGCCTGACGCACTCCCTGGAGTGCGCCCAGGTCGGCCGTGAGCTCGGCGCGGCGCTCGGCTGTGACCCCGATCTGGTCGAGGCGGCCTGCCTCTCGCACGACATGGGCCACCCGCCCTTCGGCCACAACGGCGAGGAGGCGCTCAACGAGTTCGCCGAGGACTGCGGCGGCTTCGAGGGCAACGCCCAGTCGCTGCGGCTGCTGACCCGGCTGGAGCCCAAGCACTTCGTGCCCGATCCGGGGACGGGCGAGCTCGTCAGCGTCGGCCTCAACCTGACCCGGGCCTCGCTGGACGCGGCCACCAAGTACCCGTGGGCGCGCGGCGGTCACCCCACGGACCCCGGCTCGGTCAAGTTCGGCGCGTACGAGGACGACCTGCCGGTCTTCGAGTGGCTGCGCCGGGGCGCGCCCGCGGACCGCAAGTGCTTCGAGGCCCAGGTGATGGACTGGGCGGACGACGTGGCGTACTCCGTCCACGACTTCGAGGACGGCCTGCACGCGGGCCACCTCGATCCCAACCTGCTCTTCGCCGAGCCCGAGCGGACCGCGATCTGGCGGGTCGCCATCGGGCGCTACGTCCCGGCCGACACCGACCCGGAGGAGCTGCGCGAGGCCCTGGACCGGCTGATGGAGGAGGAGTGGTGGCCGCACGGGTACGACGGCTCGGCCGTCGCCCAGGCCCGTCTGAAGGACGCCACCAGCCAGCTCATCGGCCGTTTCTGCCTGGCCGCCGAGGGCGCCACGCGCGCGGCGTACGGCTCCGGCCGGCTCACCCGGTACGCGGCGGAGCTGGTCGTCCCGCGCGCGGCGCGCAACGAGTGCGCGGTGCTGAAGGCGGTCGCCGATCTGTACGTGATGCAGCGCGACGAGCAGGAGCGGATCCGCGCCGACCAGCGCGTCGTCCTGGCCGAACTCGCTGAGGCGCTCAGCGCCCGCGCGCCCGAGGGGCTGGACCCCCAGTTCCGGGCGGTCTTCGACACCGCGGCGGACGACAAGGCCCGCAAACGCGCGGTCATCGACCAGATCGCCTCCCTCACCGACGCCGCCGCGCGCTCCCTGCACGACCGCCTCACGCGCCGCACTCGACGCGCCGACGGGTGAGCCGATCGGGCCACTGCCCCTTCACGCGGCAGGCTCAGTGCGGGACGCTCGCATGTGGTCGCACATGGCGGTGAGGTTATGAGGAGGCATCAGGTGGTCGACGCACACCGGACATTTGTCATCGTCGGCGCGGGGCTCGCGGGGGCGAAGGCGGCCGAGACGCTGCGGGCCGAGGGGTTCACGGGCCGGGTGATCCTGGTCGGGGACGAGCGCGACCATCCCTACGAACGGCCCCCGCTGTCCAAGGGCTACCTGACGGGCAAGGAGGAGCGCGAGAGCGTCTTCGTGCACGAGGCGTCCTGGTACGCGCGCTCCGACATCGAGCTGCACCTCGGCCAGCCCGCGGTCCACCTGGTCCGGGAGGAGAAGAAGGTCGTCCTCGGCGACGGCACCGCGCTGCACTACGACAAGCTGCTGCTGGCGACCGGCGCCGAGCCGCGCCGCCTGGACATCCCGGGCACGGGCCTGGCCGGGGTCTACCACCTGCGCCGGCTGGCGCACGCCGAACGGCTGCGCAACGCGCTGTCGCGGCTCGGCCGGGACAACGGGCACCTGCTGGTCGCGGGCGCCGGGTGGATCGGCCTGGAGGTCGCCGCCGCGGCGCGCGGGTACGGGGCGGAGGTCACGGTGGTCGAGCCGGAGCCCACCCCGCTGCACGCGGTGCTCGGCCCGGAGATCGGCCGGCTCTTCGGAGACCTGCACGAGGACCACGGGGTCCGCTTCCACTTCGGGGCCCGGCTGACGGAGATCATCGGCCAGGACGGCATGGTGCTGGCGGCCCGTACGGACGACGGGGAGGAGCACCCGGCGCACGCGGTGCTCGCGGCGATCGGGGCCGCGCCGCGCACCGCGCTCGCCGAGACCTCCGGGCTGGCCCTGGTGGACCGGGAGCACGGCGGCGGGATCGCGGTGGACGCCTCGCTGCGCACGTCCGACCCGGACGTCTTCGCCGTGGGGGACGTGGCGGCCGCCCACCATCCGGTGCTCGGGACCCGGCTGCGGGTGGAGCACTGGGCGAACGCGCTGAACGGTGGCCCGGCGGCGGCGCGGGCGATGCTGGGGCAGGAGGTGTCGTACGACCGGGTGCCGTACTTCTTCTCGGACCAGTACGACGTGGGCCTGGAGTACTCGGGGTACGCGCCGCCGGGGGGCTACGACCAGGTGCTGATCCGCGGGGACGTGGCCAAGCGGGAGTTCATCGCCTTCTGGCTGTCGGAGGGGCGGGTGCTCGCCGGGATGAACGTGAATGTGTGGGATGTCACGGATCAGATCCAGGCCCTGATCAGGTCCAAGTCCCCGGTCAATCGCGAGGCGCTGGCGGACCCGTCGGTTCCGCTGAGCTCCCTGCCGCAGGCGCAGGGGGCCTGACGGGTTTGCCCCCGCCCGGCCGTAGACTTCACGCGTGGCAGGACGGATCAACGACGACGACGTGAAGGCGGTACGGGACGCGGTCCCGATCGACGCCGTGGTCTCCGACTACCTCCAGCTCCGCAACGCGGGCGGCGGCAACCTCAAGGGCCTCTGCCCCTTCCACGACGAGAAGTCCCCGTCCTTCCAGGTCAGCCCCGGCAAGGGTCTCTACCACTGCTTCGGCTGCCAGGCGGGCGGGGACACCCTCGACTTCATCATGAAGATCGACCACCTCTCCTTCTCGGAGGCGGTCGAGCGGCTGGCGGGCCAGGCCGGCATCACCCTGCGGTACGAGGAGGGCGGCTACACCGCCGGCACCAGCGGCCGCGGTGAGCGCATCCGCCTCGTCGAGGCGCACAAGGCCGCCGCGCAGTTCTACGTGGACCAGCTGGGCGGCGCCGAGGCCGAGATCGGCCGCAAGTTCCTCGCGGAGCGCGGCTTCGACCAGGCCGCCGCCGAGCACTTCAGCGTCGGCTACAGCCCGGCCGGCTGGGACCACCTCACCCGCTTCCTGCGCGGCAAGGGCTTCACCGACAAGGAACTGATCACTTCGGGCCTGGCCCAGGACAGCCGCAGCGGCAAGCCCATCGACCGCTTCCGCGGCCGGCTGATGTGGCCCATCCGCGACATCAGCGGCGAGGTGGTGGGCTTCGGCGCGCGCAAGCTGCGCGACGACGACAACGGCCCCAAGTACCTGAACACGCCGGAGACGGCGATCTACAAGAAGTCCCAGGTGCTCTACGGCATCGACCTGGCCAAGAAGGAGATCGCCAAGACCTCCCGGGCCGTGGTCGTCGAGGGCTACACCGACGTCATGGCCTGCCACATGGCCGGGGTCACCACCGCGATCGCGACCTGTGGCACGGCGTTCGGCGGGGACCACATCAAGATCCTGCGCCGCCTGCTGATGGACAACGCGACCGCCGAGGTGATCTTCACCTTCGACGGCGACGCGGCCGGGCAGAAGGCGGCCCTGCGGGCCTTCGAGGACGACCAGAAGTTCGCCGCCGAGACCTCGATCACCATCGCCCCCGGGGGCATGGACCCCTGCGACCTGCGCCTCGCGCAGGGCGACGCGGCGGTGTCCGGGCTCGTGGAGGCCCGTACCCCGCTGTTCGAGTTCGCGCTGCGGCACATCGTGGCCCGGCACAACCTGGAGAACCCGGCGGGCCGGGCGGCCGCGCTCGACGAGGCCGCGCCCGTCGTCGCCAACATCAAGAACATCGCGATCCAGCACGAGTCGGCGGTCCAGCTGGCGGGCATGCTCGGCATCCGCGACGAGCAGTTCGTGGTCAAGCGGGTGGCGCAGCTGGCCCGCTGGGCCCGTGAGCGGGGCGGCCAGCAGCAGCCGCCCTCCCGCGGCCGCGCCTCCTCCGGTTACGAGGGCGCCGCCCAGGCACCCGCCGCCCCCGCGGGCGGTCCCGCGCTGAACCTGCGCAGCCCGGCCCACCGCACCGAGCGCGAGCTGCTGAAGCTGGCGCTCCAGCGGCCCGCGCTGGTCTCCCCGGCCTTCGACGCGTACGGGATGGACGAGTTCACCGCACCGCCCTACGCCGCCGTCCGCCAGGCCATCCTCGACGCGGGCGGCGCGTCGCAGGGCACGGACGACTACCTGGCCCGGGTCCGCGCGGCCGCCCCGAACGACACCGTCCGGGCCCTGGTGACGGAGCTCGCGGTCGAGGCGATCCACGCGAAGACGGTGGACGAGATCTACGCCGGGGTCCAGCTGGTCCAGGTCCGCCTGCGCGCGGTGGACCGCCGGGTACACGAGATCCAGGGCACGATGTCCCGCCTGGGTCCGCACGCCCCGGCGGAGCAACTGGCCGCGGTCCAGGAGGAGCTGTGGGTCCTCCAGCAGTACGGCCAGCGCCTGCGCAACCGAGGCGCGGAAGGGCTCTGACCTAGCGCCGGAACCAGTCCCCGCCCGGTATCTCGGTACCGGACTCGCGCAGCCGCCGCTCCAGCAGCGGGGCCGCCAGATAGACCCAGGCGGGAACCCTGGTCCCGTCCGGGCGGACCGCCTCCCTGCGAACCCGGTCGTAGACGTTCAGCGGCCGGCCGGGCCCGTGGTACTCCTCCAGCCGGTCCAGCTCGGCCAGCAGCCTCCCGTACGCCCCCGGGGCGGCGGTGATCAGCTCGCCCACGATCTCCGACCCCGCGTGCGGAACGGCGTACGGATACCCGGGGCCGTCGTAGAGCAGCGCGCCGGGCAGCCGCGCGGCCTCCTCGGCGGCGGTACGGCCCTTGAGGAACAGGTCGTGGTTCACCTCACCGGGCCGCAGCGTCCCGTAGACGAAGAACGGCAGCTCCTCGCCCATCTCCTCACCACCCGATGCCATAAGCCGCCCCCACTCCTCGCGCCGCATCGAACACACCCCAGTCTCCCCGCCCGCGGGGGCCGGGGGTGGGGTGGGGTGGGGTGTTGTCCGGGACGTAAAACGTGATTTGTGGCGTGAAGGGGAGCCGCAAGGCGACAGCACCCGACCAGCCGCCATAAATCATGCAGTCCCGGACAACACCCCACCCCGCCCCCGGCCCCCGCGGGCCCACCCAAACGGCCGTCCCACTCCGAACACCCCCTCAACCCCCCTGACCTGCGCCAACACAAATCGGCCCACAAATCTGACGCAACCTCAGCAGGCGCGAACCCCGCACCCCGGTTTATCTCGGAACACGACCCCGCGTCACCCAGGAGCCCCCCATGCGCCGACGCACCGCCCACGTGCTCACCGCCTCCGCGCTGACCGTCGTCGCCTTCGCCGGCCCGGTCGCCGGAGCGGTCGCCGCGGCCGAACTCGGCGTGCCCGGCCTGACCGGTTT
The DNA here is from genome assembly GCF_003721495.1 of Streptomyces sp. ADI95-16. NCBI lineage: Bacteria > Bacillati > Actinomycetota > Actinomycetes > Kitasatosporales > Streptomycetaceae > Streptomyces > Streptomyces sp. ADI95-16. The sequence goes on from NZ_CP033581.1 coordinate 2,952,600, forward strand.
CGCGCCCGGCGACTTCGCCTCCCTGGAGGTCTGGCCCAAGTCCGCAGCCCCCGGCGGCACCGTCACCGCGAACACCTCCGCCTGCGGCAACGGCAGCCACGCCGATGGCGACGCCAGCACCATCGGCGGCGGCCGCTTCAAGCTGGTCCCGGGCACGCACAAGGAAGTGGTCGTGGGTCAGTTCCAGGTCGCCCGCGACACCCCTCCCGGCACCTACGAGATCGGCGCGACCTGCGCCAACGGCAAGTTCGCCACCGGCGACCTCGTCGTCACCGAGCGCGGCCCGCAGGGCCACGTGAAGACCGGGGTCGGCGGTGGGACGACCACCACCACCGACCCCGCCAAGATCGCGGCGGGAGTGGCCGTCCTGGCCGCGGCCGCCGCCGGCGGTACCTGGCTCCTGCGTCGCCGGGCGAGCGGCACGCGGAGCTGACGGGCGCCCACCGCGGCTTCGGCCGCGGTCCGACCGGTACCGTCCCCCGTTGCCCGCCCCGCGAGGTCCCCCCCGTTCGCGGGGCCGGGCGACGGCCAGTCGTACGCACACCCCAGGGGGCAGGCATGGGCACCTCCGGCTACGCCGGACCCGCCGGACCCGGCGGACCCGGCAGACCCGGCGGCCGCACCGGCCGCGGCGGGCTCCTCGCGCTCGCCGCCTGCGTCGGCATCTGGCTCGTCGGCAGCGGGTCCAGCGAACCGGTCCGGCCCCCGCAGCCCTCCCCCGCCGACTCCCTCAGCGCCCGCGCGGCCGACTACGGCCCGAGCATCGCGCCGCTCCCCGGTTCCCCGCCCACCCGGATCCGGATCCCCTCCATCCGCGTGGACGCCCCGCTGACCGGGCTCGGCCTGGCCCCCGACGGCAGCCTCGAAGTGCCCCCTCCGGCCCGCCGGGACCTCGCGGGCTGGTACCGCGACGGCACCACCCCCGGTGCCACCGGAACGGCCGTCATCGCCGGGCACGTGGACCACGCCACCGGCCCGGCCGTCTTCTACAACCTCGGCGCGCTGCGCCGGGGCGCCGCCATCGAGGTGCCGCGCGCCGACGGCCGGACGGCCGTCTTCACCGTCCACGCGATCGAGGTCTACGACGCCGACGCCTTCCCCGACTCCCGTGTCTACGGGCCCTCGCCGCGCGCCGAGCTCCGGGTGATCACCTGTGGCGGCGGCTTCTCGCACCGCACCGGCTACCGGGGGAACGTGGTCGTCTTCGCCCACCTCACGGCGACGTACTGAGCCTCAGCCCCACTGCTCGAAGCCCAGCTTGATCACCAGCGCGGACACCACCGTCAGCAGCACGCCCCGCACGAACCCGCTGCCCTTCTTGAGCGCCATCCGCGCGCCGACCATGCTTCCGGCCAGGTTGAACACGGCCATCAGCGCGGCCAGCTGCCACAGCACCATGCCCTGGTAGGCGAACATCGCGAGCGCCCCGGCGTTGGTGCAGCAGTTGACGATCTTCGCGGTGGCGGAGGCGGTGACCAGGTCGAGGTGGAGCAGCGCGGTCAGGGCGAGGACCAGGAAGGTACCGGTGCCGGGACCGATCAGACCGTCGTAGAAGCCGATGCCGAGCCCCGCGAGCCCGATGGCGAGCAGCACGCGCCGCCGGCTGACGGGCGTGGCGCCGGGGGCGGTGCCGAAGGCCGGGCGGAAGATCACGAAGCCGGCGACCACCACCAGCACCAGCATGATCAGCGGGCGGAGCGCGTCCTTGCTGATGCCGCCGGCGAGCGCGGCGCCGCCCATCGAGCCGGCGAGCGCGGCCAGTCCGATCCGGACGGCGAGCTTCACGTCCACCGGCGCCTTGCGCGCGTACGTCACGGCCGCGCCCGCGGTGCCCACGATGGCCACGGCCTTGTTGGTGCCGAGCACGGTGGCGGGGTGGGCGTTCGGCAGTCCGAGCAGCAGGGCGGGCAGGAGCAGCAGTCCGCCGCCGCCCACCACCGCGTCGATCCAGCCGGCCGCCGCGGCGGCCACGCACAGCACGATGATCATGGTCGTTGATATGTCAGGCACGTCCTGACCCTACGAAGCCGATGGGTGCACCACTCATCAATCCCCGGAAACTTGCGCAAAGGTTGAGGTTTCCCGGGCCGGCACCCGGTCCGGGGCCACCGGAGCCGCCGGGTCCACGGCCGCCGTCAGCACGGTCGCGGCCAGCACGCTGGCCAGCCCCAGCCCGGCCGCCAGCCGCCGCCCGGGCGGTACGGAGGCCAGCGCGGCCACCCCTGCCCGCAGGGCGGACGGCCCGCGCGGCTTGCGGTGCCGAGCCCCGGGCACGCCTGCGGGCGCGGCCACGGTCGCAGGCACAGACAACGGAGCATGCAGCGGGTGACGCATGACGCGGTATGCCCTCTCGCGGACGGACGGACAGGCGGACAGGCGGACGGGGGGGAAGGATCAGAAGCTGAAGCACTCGGAATGGACCCGCCCGGCCGGCACCCCGGCCCGCAGCAGCGCGGACCGGGTGGCCTCCGCCATCCCCGGCGGCCCGCACAGGTACACGTCGTGCTCCACCAGGTCCGGTACCAGCGCGGCCAGCGCCTGCGGGGCCAGCGGATCGTACGCGGCGCCGGACGGCCCGAGCAGGTAGTGCAGCCCGGCCTGCCGCTCGGCGGCGATGGCCTCCAGCTCGCCGCGCAGCACGAGTTGCTCCTCGGCCCCGGCCCGGTAGAGCAGGGTCAGGTCCCCGGGCCCGCCGGGCAGCGTCTCGAACAGGGCCCGCATCGGGGTGATCCCGACGCCACCGGCGATGAGCAGCACCTTGGGCCGGGTCCGCCGGGCGGCGGTGAGCGCCCCGAACGGTCCGGTGGCGATGACCCGGGTCCCGGGCCGCAGCCGCCGGATCCGGCGGGAGTGGCCGCCGAGCGCCTTCACCGTGATCCGCAGGGTGCCCCCGCCGGCCGGCGCGGAGAGCGAGAACGGCAGGGCGGTGTGCCAGAGCCTGCGCTGGAGGAACCGCCAGCGCAGGAACTGCCCGGGCTCGGCGCGCAGTTCCGCCAGGTGCGTCCCGTACATGACGACGGACACCACCCCGGGCCCCTCGGCCCGTACCTCGCCCACCCGCAGCGTGTGCCGCAGGGCCTGCCGTACGGGGACCACGGCGCGGTACCAGACCAGCAGCACGGCGACGGTGGCGTGGGCGAGGGCCCAGAACCAGGCGGCGACCGCGAGGTCGGGCCCGGCGAGCTGGTGGCCGAAAGCGAGCGCCGCGGCGAGGTAGACCAGCAGGTGTACGCCGCGCCAGGTTTCGTGCGGGACGCGGCGGCGTACGGCGCGGGCGGAGCTGACTCCGACGGCGGCCAGCAGCCCCGTACCGGCCGCCGCGGCGGCGACGGCCGGGTAGCCGAGCAGGTCCCGGACGGCGGAGACCACGTCGGCGTCCTGGTGCACGGCGTAGCCGAGGAGGGCGAGGAGGCCGTGTCCGAAACAGAGCAGCAGCACGTACCGGCCGCCGAGCGCGTGCCAGCGGGCGAGCCGGTCGGCGCCGACCCCGTGCTCGACGGCGGGCACCCGGGCCATCAGGAACAGCAGCACCAGCACCCCGTACCCGGCGAGCAGCCCGGTCAGGTGGGCGGCGGTGGCGAAGAGCGCGTCGAGCCGGGCGGAGGGCCGCACCTGCGCCGCCCACAGCAGGGCCACCACCCCCGCCCCGCCCAGCATCCCGCCCCTGACCCGCACCGCCGCATCTCGCATGGCGCTCACGCTAGGGGCCCGCCCGGGGCGCGAGGAGCCGCTCCGGGCCCCGCGGATGATCCTTAAGCCGGCCTTGAGGAACGCCTCACGGGCGCTTAATCCGCGCGCTGAGGTCAGCGTTCCGCTCGGGTAACCCCGGCGATGTGGCGGGGAAACAGCGGCGGCGCACGCTCGTGCCATGCCCTCGGAACCCGGGTGCGGCCGTGGCCGGCGCCGGTCCCTCGGCACCCGCGGGCCGCGCCCGCCGCACCTACCGCAGGAGGTTCCTGATCATGGCCGCAGCCACGCCCACTCCCGCCATCGTGCTCATCGGCCACGGCATGGTCGGCCAGCGCTACCTGGAGGCCCTCGCCGAGCGCGGTGCGACCGCCACGCACCGGATCACCGTGCTCTGCGAGGAGCCCCGGCCCGCCTACGACCGCGTGCACCTGACCTCGTACTTCTCCGGCAGCACGCCCGAGGACCTGTCGCTGACCCCGCCGGGGTTCATGGCCGAGCACGGCATCGAGCTGCACCTCGGCGACCCCGCCGAGGCCGTGGACCGCGAGGCCCGCACCGTCACCTCCCGCTCGGGCCGGGTGTTCCCGTACGACGTGCTCGTCCTCGCGACCGGCAGCCACCCCTTCGTCCCGCCCGTCCCCGGCAAGGACGCGCCCGGCTGCTTCGTCTACCGCACCATCGAGGACCTCCTGGAGATCGAGGAGTACGCCAGGACCCGCACCAGCGGCTCCGTGGTCGGCGGCGGCCTCCTCGGCCTGGAAGCCGCGGGCGCCCTCCAGGGCCTCGGACTCACCACCCGCATCGTCGAGTTCGCCCCGCGCCTGATGCCCGTCCAGATCGACGAGGGCGGCGGCACGGCCCTGCTGCGCACCATCGAGAACATGGGGCTCACCGTCCACACGGGGGTCGGCACCCAGGAGATCATCACCGGCGAGGACGGATCGGTCGCCGGCATGCGGCTCTCCGACGGCTCCACCGTCGCCACCGACCTCGTGGTCTTCTCCGCCGGCGTCCGCCCCCGCGACCAGCTCGCCCGCGCCGCGGGCCTCACCGTCGGCGAACGCGGCGGCATCGGCATCGACGCCCGCTGCCGCACCTCCGACCCGCGCGTCTACGCGATCGGCGAGTGCGCCCTCGCCGCCGACGGCCGCGTCTACGGCCTGGTCGCCCCCGGCTACGAGATGGCCGAGACCGCCGCCGAGGACCTGCTCGGCCGCGACAAGGAGTTCACCGGGGCCGACCTCTCCACCAAGCTCAAACTGCTCGGCGTGGACGTGGCCTCCTTCGGCGACGCCCACGGCGCGGCCTCCGGCAGCCTGGCCGTCGTCTACTCGGACTCCCGCTCCGGCGTCTACAAGAAGCTGGTCGTCTCCCCCGACGGCGTCCTCCTCGGCGGCGTCCTGGTCGGCGACGCCGACTCGTACGGGCTGCTGCGCCCGCTCACCGGCAGCGTCCCGCCCGTCGCGCCCGAACAGCTGGTGCTCCCCGCCGGCCTCGGCGCGCCCGTCACGCTCGGCGCGTCGGCGCTCCCCGACAGCGCGGTGATCTGCTCCTGCCACAACGTCACGAAGAAGGCCATCACCGCCTGCGCCGACCTCGCCGAGGTCAAGAAGTGCACCAAGGCCGGTACCGGCTGCGGCAGCTGCGTCAAGGTGATCGGCCGGCTGCTGCCGAGCGCCGCCGACAAGGGGCTGTGCCGCTGCTTCCCCTTCAGCCGCGCCGAGCTCTACGAGATCGTCCGCACCCGCCGCCTCACCTCGTACGAGCGGCTCCTCGACGGCCACGGCCGCCCGGAGGCGCGCGGCGGCGAGGGCTGTGAGGTCTGCAAGCCGGCCGTCGGCTCGATCATCGCCTCGCTGGCGCCCACCCTCGGCGCGAGCGGCTACGTCCTCGACGGGGAGCAGGCCGCCCTCCAGGACACCAACGACCACTTCCTCGCCAACCTCCAGCGCAACGGCTCGTACTCGGTCGTCCCCCGCATCCCCGGCGGCGAGATCACCCCGGACAAGCTGATCGTGATCGGCGAGGTGGCCCGCGACTTCGGCCTCTACGCGAAGATCACCGGCGGGCAGCGCATCGACCTGTTCGGCGCCGGCGTGGAGCAGCTCCCCCGCATCTGGGCGCGGCTCGTCGACGCCGGGTTCGAGTCCGGGCACGCGTACGGGAAGGCGCTGCGGACGGTGAAGTCCTGCGTCGGGCAGACCTGGTGCCGCTTCGGGGTCCAGGACAGCGTGCGGATGGCCATCGACCTGGAGCTGCGCTACCGGGGCCTGCGCGCGCCGCACAAGCTCAAGTCGGCGGTGTCCGGCTGCGCCCGCGAGTGCGCGGAGGCGCAGAGCAAGGACTTCGGGGTCATCGCGACGGCGAGCGGCTGGAACCTGTACGTCGGCGGCAACGGCGGGGCCACCCCGCGCCACGCCGATCTGCTCGCCCAGGACCTGTCGGACGCCGAGCTGGTCCGGCTCATCGACCGGTTCCTGATGTTCTACATCCGCACCGCCGAGCAGCTGGAGCGGACCTCCACCTGGCTGGACCGGCTGGAGGGCGGCCTGGAGCACCTGCGGGACGTGATCGTGCGCGACTCGCTGGGGCTGTGCGCGGAGCTGGAGTCCCTGATGGCCGATCACGTGGCGCACTACCGCGACGAATGGGCCGAAACGCTCCAGGACCCGGAGCGGCTGCGCCGGTTCGTGTCGTTCGTCAACGCGCCCGGCGCCCCCGATCCGACCGTGCGGTTCGTTCCCGAGCGCGATCAGGTCAAGCCCGACCTGACCGCCTTGACCCTTCTTCCCGTGGGAGGCCCCCGATGACCGTGGAACTGCGTGTGCCCGAAGGCTGGCTGACGGTGTGCGAGCTGTCGGCGCTCATCCCCGGACGCGGGGTGGCGGCCCTGCTGCCCGACGGGAGCCAGGCCGCGGTCTTCGTCGACCGCGCGGGGCGCCCGTACGCCATCGCCAACCAGGACCCCTTCACGGGGGCCCAGGTGCTCTCGCGGGGGCTCGTGGGGACGGTGGCGGGGCGGGCCTTCGTGGCCTCCCCGCTGCTGAAGCAGCGCTTCGACCTGGAGTCGGGGCGCTGCCTGGACCACGACGAGGTGGCGGTCCGGACGTACCCGGTACGGACCGCCGCGACCTCCGCCGCCCGCTGAGGCCCAGGGGTCTCAGCGGGCTCAGGGGGCTCAGGGGGGCTCAGCTCTCGATCATGGCCGGGTCCATCCACATGATCTCCCAGGTGTGGCCGTCGAGGTCCTCGAAGGCGCGGCCGTACATGGTGCCGTAGTCCTGGGCGGGACGCGGCTCGGTGGCACCGGCGCCGACGGCCGCGTCGACGAGCTCGTCGACGGCGGTGCGGCTCTCGGAGCTCAGACAGAGCAGCGCCTCGGTGCTGGTGGAGGTGTCGGTGATGGCCTTGTGGGTGAAGTCCTTGAACCGGGCCTCGGTCAGCAGCATCGCGACGATGGTGTCGCTGATGACCATCGAGGCGCAGTTCTCGTCGGTGAACTGGGCGTTGAAGGAGTAGCCGAGCTTGCCCCAGAAGGCCTTGCTGGCGTCGAGGTCCTTGACCGGCAGGTTGACGAAGATCATGGTGGCGGACATCTCGGTCTCTCTTCTCTCGGGCTTCGCGTCTCTCGCGTGTCGTTCGAGGGGTAGACCGGGGGCTCCGGCAGAACTCATCGCTGCCCGGAGAACTTTTTCGAGATTTCTTCGAAGCGGTCGCCGCCGGGCGGAGGGCCCCCGGGGCCCTCCGCCCGCCGCGCTCCCGCCCCACGGGCCCGGGAGCCCGCGCGGCCCCCTACGAGGCGACCGCGCCGCCCTTGAGCAGCGCGGCCCCCAGCGGGGTCACCGTGTGCAGCACCGCGTTCCCCCGGCGCAGGGTGGTCACCAGCCCCGCCTCCCGCATCACACAGGCGTGCTGGCTCGCCGAGGCCAGCGAGACCCCGGCCCGGCGGGCCAGCTCGCTGGTGGTGGCGCCGTCGCCGATGGCCCGCAGCACCACCGACCGGGTGTGGCCGACGAGTTTGCCCAGGGTGCGCTGGCGCTGCTCCTCCACGGGCCGCCCGGCGCCGCCCTCGCACCCGGCCGGGGCCGACGCCAGCTGCGCCGCCGCCGGGTAGACCAGCACCGGCGGCAGCTCCGGGTCGTGCAGCGTCACCGCCGTGCGCCGGCAGAAGAACGACGGCTGGAGCAGCAGCCCGCGCCCCCGCAGCCGTACGTCCCGGTCCACCGGGTAGTCGCACTCCAGCACGGGGGCCCGCCAGCGCAGCATCGGCGGCAGCGAGGCCAGCAGCTCGTCCGCGCCGCCGTCCAGCAGGGCCCGGCCCCGCGCGGCCCGCTCGGCCTCGATCTGGGCCTGGATATGGGTCCAGTACGGCTCCACGGCGGCGCGGTGGTACCCGCGCAGCTCGCCCATCAGACGCGGCAGGTGCTGGGTCCCGGCGTCCAGGAACTCCCGTATGCGGGGCGACGACGGCGCCGTCCCGGCACCGAGCAGCGTCAGCTCTTGCCGCAGCCGGTCGGGGCGGATCCCGCGCAGCGCGTCGAGGGCCACGTCCCACCCGTACTGGCCCTCGACCGGAGTCAGGAAATCCGGGAAATAGCCCCGACTCGGTATGAGCGCTCCGAGCAGACGTGTTTCACTATTCAACCGGCTCCGGGCTTCAGTACGCCATTCACCGAACAACCGGGCATCGCGCCGGTCTCTTAAACGGTGAAAACTAAGAATCGTTTCCCACAACGCATCGGGACGCCCTGCCATCCGTACGCGTGCCAGGTCCACTCCAGTGAAATGGATACGAAGCACCGAACCCCCACCTGTGCAACCGCAATCCCCCCGCCTCATGAGTATGCATGCCGTCACACGTTGTCACCACGCCCTTTCGGCCACAGTTGAAACCCCTTTCGGCAGGGGCGTGACAACCGAAATCCTGTACTCCGCCAGGCACACTCCGGCGCGACCGAAACGCTCCGCGAAGGCCGTGGGGGGCTTTGCGGGGCCTGGCGGTCGGTCGCACCGGGAAGCGCCGACGTGCTTGGCGGATTGGCGGCAGGCGGTGGACGGGTGGGGATCCGTCCACCGCCTTGCCGTAAAGATTTGTTGAATGCGCGTCGCACAAACAAGACCGCGCCCGCCACCGGTGGTCAGGGATCCCGGGGCAGGCGCGGTCAGGGGGACCGAATAACGGTCCTGGGGCCGGGCCGCCGTTCGTGCGACGGCCCGGCAGCGGCCCGAGGGCCGCGTCAAGGGGGGCCCGGCGAGCGCGCCGGAGCCCTTCGGCTCAGCGGCTGTCGGAGCCCTTCGACTCGGCGGCCGCGCGACCGGCCTCCAGACGCGCCACCGGAATCCGGAACGGCGAGCAGGAGACGTAGTCGAGGCCGACCTCGTGGAAGAAGTGGACGGACTCGGGGTCACCGCCGTGCTCGCCGCAGATGCCGAGCTTGAGGTCGGGGCGGGTGGCCCGGCCGGCCTGGACCGCGCTGCGGACCAGCGCGCCGACGCCGTCCTTGTCGATGGTCTCGAACGGGGAGACCCCGAAGATGCCCTTCTCCAGGTACGCGGTGAAGAAGCTGGCCTCGACGTCGTCGCGGGAGAAGCCCCACACCGTCTGGGTCAGGTCGTTCGTACCGAAGGAGAAGAACTGCGCGGCCTCGGCGATCTGGCCGGCGGTCAGGGCGGCGCGGGGCAGCTCGATCATCGTGCCGATGGCCAGCTTGAGGCTGGTGTCGGTGGCGGCCTCGACCTCGGCGATGACCTGGTCGGCCTCCTCGCGGACGATCTCCAGCTCCTGGACGGTGCCCACGAGCGGGACCATGATCTCCGCCCGCGGGTCGCCCTTGGCGTTCTTGCGCTCGGCGGCGGCCTCGGCGATCGCCCGGACCTGCATCTTGAACAGACCCGGGATGACCAGGCCGAGGCGGACACCGCGCAGACCCAGCATCGGGTTCTGCTCGTGCAGCTTGTGCACGGCCTGGAGCAGGCGCAGGTCGTTCTCGTTGGCGTCCTTGCGGGACTCGGCGAGGGCGACGCGCACCGACAGCTCGGTGATGTCGGGCAGGAACTCGTGCAGCGGCGGGTCGAGGAGGCGGACGGTGACGGGCAGCCCGTCCATCGCCTCGAACAGCTCGACGAAGTCCTTCTTCTGCAGCGGCAGGAGGGCACTCAGTGCCTCCTCCCGCTCCTTGTCGGTGTCCGCGAGGATCAGGTGCTCGACCAGCTCGCGGCGCTCACCGAGGAACATGTGCTCGGTGCGGCACAGGCCGATGCCCTGGGCGCCGAACCGGCGGGCGCGCAGCGCGTCCTCGGCGTTGTCGGCGTTGGCACGGACGCGCAGGCGCCGCACGCGGTCCGCGTAGGCCATGATCCGGTGCACGGCGGCGACGAGCTCGTCGGCGTCGTCGGCGCCGGCGTGCATGCGGCCCTCGAAGTACTCGACGACCGGGGAGGGTACGACGGGTACCTCACCGAGGTAGACCTTGCCGGTGGAGCCGTCGATGGAGACGACGTCGCCTTCCTCGACGACCTTGCCGCCGACCGTCATCCGGCGGCGCTTGGTGTCGACCTCCAGGTCCTCGGCGCCGCAGACACAGGTCTTGCCCATGCCGCGGGCCACCACGGCGGCGTGCGAGGTCTTGCCGCCGCGGGAGGTCAGGATGCCCTCGGCGGCGATCATGCCGTCCAGGTCGTCCGGGTTGGTCTCACGGCGGATCAGAATGACCTTCTCGCCGGACCGGGACCACTTGACGGCGGTGTACGAGTCGAAGACGGCCTTGCCGACGGCCGCGCCCGGGGAGGCGGCGATGCCGCGGCCGAGCAGTTCGGTCTTGGCGTCCTCGTCGAAGCGCGGGAACATCAGCTGCGCCAGCTGGGCGCCGTTGACGCGCTGGAGCGCCTCGGCCTCGTCGATGAGGCCCTGGTCCACGAGCTGGGTGGCGATGCGGAAGGCGGCGCCGGCGGTGCGCTTGCCGACGCGGGTCTGCAGCATCCACAGCTGACCGCGCTCGATGGTGAACTCGATGTCGCAGAGATCCTTGTAGTGGGTCTCCAGCGTCGTCATGATCGTCATGAGCTGGTCGTACGAGTTCTTGTCGATCTGCTCCAGATCGGCGAGCGGGACGGTGTTGCGGATGCCCGCGACCACGTCCTCGCCCTGGGCGTTCTGGAGGTAGTCGCCGTAGACGCCTTGGTGGCCGCTGGCCGGGTCGCGGGTGAAGGCGACGCCGGTGCCGGAGTCGGGGCCGAGGTTGCCGAAGACCATGGAGCAGATGTTGACCGCGGTGCCCAGGTCGCTCGGGATGCGCTCCTGGCGCCGGTAGAGCTTGGCGCGGTCGGTGTTCCAGGAGTTGAAGACCGCCTCGACGGCGAGGTCCATCTGCTCGCGGGCGTCCTGCGGGAACTCGCGGCCGGCCTCCTTCGCGACGATCTTCTTGAAGGCCTTGACCAGCTTCTTCAGGTCGGCGGCGTCGAGGTCGGTGTCGACGGTGACCTTCTTGGCGGCCTTGGCCTCCTCGAGGGCGTCCTCGAAGAGCTCGCCCTCGACGTCGAGGACGGTCTTGCCGAACATCTGGATCAGGCGGCGGTACGAGTCCCAGGCGAAGCGCTCGTCACCGGACTGGGCCGTGAGGCCCTTGACCGACTCGTCGGACAGGCCGATGTTGAGGACCGTGTCCATCATGCCGGGCATCGAGAACTTGGCACCCGAGCGTACGGAGACCAGCAGCGGGTCGTCCGACTGGCCGAGCTTCTTGCCCATCGTCGCTTCGAGGGCGGCAAGGTGGGCGCTGACCTCGTCGCGCAGCGCGGCCGGGGCCTCACCGCTTTCGAGGTAGACCTTGCAGGCCTCGGTGGTGATGGTGAAGCCGGGAGGGACGGGAAGACCCAGGTTGGTCATCTCGGCGAGGTTGGCTCCCTTGCCGCCGAGAAGGTCCTTGAGGTCCCGGTTCCCCTCGGTGAAGTCGTAGACGAACTTCTGATCTTTGTTTTCCGACACGGGTCTCGACTCCTCGAGGACTCGGGTGGCTGCCCTGACGGCCAGGAACATACCCAGATCGAAGGCGTCTGGGTACGTCCACTTGGTCGTCATACGGCCGTAACCACCCGTGCGCCAGCAGATCGAAAGTGACTGATGGGTAGCCCGATCGTACGAAAAGCGTTCACTTCCCGAAGACGGAAGGGGCTATTGAGGCTTGTTCACACTCGGATGAGCGATCATCGATCCGTTTGCGTTCAAGTCTTGAACGCACAAAGGGTGGCACCCAGTGCCACCCTTTGGAAGTCATACCCGAGATTTTCTTGCTCATCTGAGCGCAACCCCACCCATGCGTGGCGTATATCACGCTACCGCGAGGGCGAAATGTCAGCCTCCGGACGTGTCCAGCTCGGCGTCCTCGCTCACCCCGGCGCAGTCGTACGGATCCTTCAACCAGCCCTCCGGCAGGACAACCCGGTTGTTTCCGGACGTCCGGCCGCGCGGGCCGTCCGCACTGTCGGGCCAGGGCTGGTCCAGGTCGAGCTCGCTCAGATGAGCATCCAGCTCGGACAGTGACGAAGTGACGGCGAGCTTCTTGCGCATCTCGGACCCCACCGAGAAGCCCTTGAGGTACCAGGCCACATGCTTACGGAAGTCGATCACCCCGCGCGCCTCGTCGCCGATCCACTCCCCCAGCAGCTGCGCGTGCCGGTGCATGGTCGCGGCGACCTCGCGCAGGGTCGGCTTGTGGAAGTCCTCGGGGCGTCCCTCGAAGGCCGCCACGAGGTCGTTGAACAGCCACGGCCGCCCCAGGCAGCCACGGCCGACGACCACGCCGTCGCAGCCGGTCTCGCGGACCATCCGCAGCGCGTCCTCGGCGCACCAGATGTCGCCGTTGCCGAGCACGGGGATCTCCGGCACGTGCTCCTTGAGCCGCGCGATGGCCTCCCAGTCGGCGGTGCCGCCGTAGTGCTGGGCGGTGGTGCGCCCGTGCAGGGCGATGGCGGTGACGCCCTCCTCGACGGCGATCCGGCCCGCGTCCAGGTACGTGAGGTGCTCGTCGTTGATGCCCTTGCGCATCTTCATCGTCACCGGCAGGTCGCCGGCGCCCGCGACGGCCTCGCGGAGGATGGCCCGCAGCAGGTTCCGCTTGTACGGGAGGGCCGAGCCGCCGCCCTTGCGGGTCACCTTGGGGACCGGGCAGCCGAAGTTCAGGTCGATGTGGTCGGCCCGGTCCTCTTCGACGATCATGCGGACCGCCTTGCCGACGGTCGCCGGGTCTACTCCGTACAGCTGAATCGAGCGGGGCTTCTCGGTCGCGTCGAAGTGGATCAGCTGCATGGTCTTCTCGTTGCGCTCGACCAGGGCGCGGGTCGTGATCATCTCGCTCACGAACAGCCCCTTGCCGCCGCTGAATTCGCGGCAAAGGGTACGGAACGGGGCATTGGTGATGCCTGCCATCGGCGCGAGCACCACCGGGGGCTGCACGGTGTGCGGGCCGATCGCGAGAGGCGGAGGGAGCGTGGTCATCCCCCCATTGTCGCGCATGCCAGGGTCGTTAGTTAGCCGTACTATCGGCTCCATGTCCGACTTGAGCCACCGGCGGCGCCTGCTCGTCCTGGCGATCTGCTGCATGAGCCTGCTCATCGTCAGTCTCGACAACACCGTCCTGAACGTCGCGCTCCCCTCCATGCGGCGCGAGCTGCACGCCTCGGTCGCCGGGATGCAGTGGACCATCGACGCCTACACCCTGGTGCTGGCCTCGCTGCTGATACTGATGGGCTCGACGGCGGACCGGATCGGGCGCCGCAAGGTGTTCACCATCGGCCTCACCGTCTTCGTCCTCGGGTCGCTGCTCTGCTCGGTGGCGCCCAGCCTGGGGTGGCTGATCGTCTTCCGGACGGTCCAGGCGATCGGGGGCGCCATGCTCAACCCGGTCGCCATGTCGATCATCACCAACACCTTCACCGAGCCCGCCGAGCGGGCCCGCGCCATCGGCATCTGGGGTGCGGTGGCCGGCATCTCCATGGCCGCCGGGCCGCTGATCGGCGGCGTGCTGACCGATTCGGTCGGCTGGCGGTCGATCTTCTGGATCAACGTCCCCGTCGGGCTGTTCGCCCTCGCCCTGACCCTGCGCTGGATCCCCGAGTCCCGGGCGGAGCGGCCCCGCCGCCCGGACCCGGTGGGGCAGCTGCTGGTCATGGCACTGCTCGGCTCGGTGACGTACGGGATCATCGAGGGCCCGGCGGCGGGCTGGAGCTCCGGGCTGATCCTCGGCTGCGGCGCGGTCGCCGTCGCCTCGCTGGTGGGACTGGTGGCGTACGAGCACAGGCGGACGGAGCCGCTGATCGACCCCCGGTTCTTCCGGAGCGCCCCCTTCAGCGGCGCCACGGTGATGGCGGTGTCCGCCTTCTCGGGGATGGCCGGGTTCCTCTTCCTGAACACCCTCTACCTCCAGGACGTCCGGGGGCTGGACGCCCTGGACGCCGGGCTCTACATGCTCCCGATGGCGGCGTGCACCATCCTGGCCGCCCCGGTGGCGGGACGGCTGGTCGCCGCCCGTGGGCCGCGGCTGCCGCTGCTGATCGCGGGCGTGGCCATGGCGGTGAGCGGGCTGCTGTTCGCGGCGTTCTCCGCCGAGACCTCCACCTCGCTGATGTTCACCGGGTACGTGCTCTTCGGACTGGGCTTCGGCATGGTCAACGCGCCGATCACCAACACGGCGGTGTCCGGGATGCCGCGCTCGCAGGCGGGCGTCGCGGCCGCCGTCGCCTCCACGAGCCGGCAGACCGGCAGCACGCTGGGGGTCGCGGTGATCGGCGCGGTGCTGGCGGCCGGGATGGCGGGCGGCCGCGACTTCGAGTCGGCTACCGGGCCGGCCTGGTGGATCATCACGCTCTGCGGGGCGTTCGTGCTGGTCGTGGGCGCCGTGAGCAGCGGACCGTGGGCGATGGCGACGGCCGAACGGACCGCCCGGACCCTGGAGCCGCCGCACGCGGACCGGGCCCCGGCCGGGGCGCCGCCGCACTCCTGACGGGGCTGCGGGGCTGCGGGGCTGCCGCATTCGGCCGCTGTGGATCCGGCCCCGGCGCGCCGGATCCGGCACCGGATCCCGTCCCGCTCATGTCCCGCCCCCGGGCCCGTCCGGGCCCCGCCCCCGGCGCGCGGACCGCGCGCCGGGGACGGTCGCGCACCTGGGCCGGGGGGGCCGCTCGCGGCTACTCCTGGCAGTCGAAGTCGTCGGAGTGCGAGTCGATCCGGGCCAGCAGGCCGCGCAGTACGTCGCGGTCCTGCTCGGAGAGTCCGGCGAACAGGCCGAGTTCCACCTCGTCGAGCGCCGCGTTGGTCCTGGCGAGCACGGCGGAGCCGGCGTCGGTGATGACCACGTTGTGGCGGCGGCGGTCGGCGGGGTCGCGGCGGCGCTCGACGAGGCCGTCGCGCTCCAGGTCGTTGAGGAGTCCGACGAGCACGCTCGGGTCCACCTCCAGCCGCTCGGCGAGCGCCCGCTGGCCGATGGGGCCGCCCTCCAGGTGCATGAGCGTCATGGCGTGCCGGGGGGTGAGCCCGGCCGCGCCGAGGGCCTTCCTCATGCGGGTCTGGGTGACCGATCCGTGCCAGGCCAGCAGCATGCCCAGCCGCTGCGGCGGGTGCGGGGAGTCCTGCGTCGCCGCCGTCGCTTCCTGTGCTGCCGTCATGTACCACACCGTAGCAGTCGACGAATGATTGCGATCAATAGATCGTTGATGCTATTCAATGGTTATTGCGTTTCGACCATTGGAGATCATCATGTTCATCGCCTACGCCGTCGTCGGCACCCTGCTGGCCCTCGCCCTCGCCGCGTCCGCCACCCTCACGCTCCAGGGCAACGACCAGATCGTGGCCAACATGCGCAAGGTCGAGGTCCCGGACTCCTGGCTGCCGAGACTGGCCGCCCTGAAGGCCGCCGGCGCGGTGGGTCTCCTCGCGGGCCTGTGGGCGGCTCCCCTGGGCGTGGCCGCCGCCATCGGCGTGACCCTCTACTTCGTCGGCGCGGTCATCAGCCACCTGCGCGTGAAGGACTTCGACCTCGCCCCCGCGGCCGTGTTGGCCCTGATGGCGGTGGCGGCGCTGGCCCTGCGCGCCGCCACCTGACTCTGACCCTAACCCTGACGAGTGACAGATATTGAAATCTGTCACTCGTCATGCCATTCTCGTTCCATGACGACGAACGAGAACTCCCACACGCACACGACTCCCCCGCGGCGCGCGCTCGGCACCACCGGCCCCGCCGTCTTCCCGGTCGGCCTCGGCTGCATGGGCATGTCCGCCCTGTACGGGGAGGCCGACCGGGCGGAGTCGATCGCCACGATCCACGCCGCCCTGGACGCCGGGGTCACGCTGCTCGACACGGGCGACTTCTACGGCATGGGCCACAACGAGCTGCTGATCGACGAAGCCCTGCGCAGCGCGCCCGCGGCGGCCCGCGAGCAGGCGCTCACCAGCGTCAAGTTCGGCGCGCTGCGCACGGTGGAGGGCGGGTTCACCGGATACGACGGCCGGCCCGCGGCCGTCAAGAACTTCCTGGCCTACTCGCTCCAGCGGCTCGGCCGGGACCACATCGACATCTACCGGATCGCCCGCGTGGACCCGGATGTGCCGATCGAGGAGACCGTCGGCGCCATCGCCGAGGCCGTCCAGGCGGGGCACGTCCGGCACATCGGCCTCTCCGAGGTCGGCGCGGACACCCTGCGCCGGGCCGCGGCGGTGGCCCCGATCTCCGACCTCCAGATCGAGTACTCCCTGATCTCCCGCGGCATCGAGGAGGAGATCCTGCCGACGGCGCGGGAGCTCGGCATCGGGGTCACGGCGTACGGGGTGCTGTCCAGAGGCCTGATCAGCGGCCACTTCAGCCGTGACCGCGCGCTGGCCCCGGGCGACTTCCGCGGGATGAGTCCGCGCTTCCAGGGGGAGAACCTGGACCGGAACCTCGATCTGGTCGACGCGCTGCGCAAGGTCGCCGAGGGCAGGGGCGTGAGCGTCGCGCAGGCCGCCATCGCCTGGGTGCTCTCGCGGGGCGAGGACATCGTGCCGCTGGTGGGGGCCCGGCGCCGGGACCGGCTGAGCGAGGCACTGGGTGCCATGGAGGTGCGGCTGTCCGCCGCCGATCTGGCGGCGATCGAGGAGGCGGTTCCGGCCGGGTCCGCGGCCGGCGACCGGTATTCGGCGGACCAGATGGCCCGCCTCGACAGTGAGCGCTGACCGGGCGGTACGGTCGTACCCATGCCACCCGCTGCCGCCGAACCACTGACGCCCGAGCGCATCCTCGAAACCACCGAGGAGGTGCTGCGCCGCTTCGGCCCGGCCAAGGCGACCGTGGTGGACGTGGCCCGGGCCCTGGGTGTCAGCCACGGCAGCGTGTACCGGCACTTCCCGTCCAAGGCGGCGCTGCGCGAGGCAGTCACGGAGCGCTGGCTCACCAAGAGCGTGGTCGTCCTGGAGGAGATCGCCTCGGCCCCGGGCGGGACGGCCCCCTCCAAGCTGGAGTCCTGGCTGGAGGCGCTGTTCGAGGCCAAGCGCCGCAAGGCGGGCGCCGACCCGGAGCTGTTCGCGACGTACACGGTGCTGCTGGCCGAGAACAGCGGGGTGGTGGACCAGCATCTGTCCGAGCTGATCGACCAGTTGGCCCGGATCATCGCCGACGGTGTCGCGGCCGGATCACTGTCCGCCCCCGATGTACCGGCCGCCGCGCGCGCGGTGTTCGATGCCACCGGCCGGTTCCATGACCCGCAGTACGCTGCGGACTGGCTCTCGCCCACCATCGTCACGGAGTTCGAGGCGGTCACCGCCCTCGTGATCCGGGGCCTGCGGGCCTGATCCGGCCACCGCGGTACCGGAGTTCGTAATTCCGGACACCTTGGTGATCATTTGAGCCGGGGGTCCTGTCGCGGGCCACGCTCCTGTTCTAGGTTCCCCCCAGCTCCATTCATCAGGCACTTCCCAGGGGGAACCATGTCCGATCAACAGACCCGGGTCGAACAGCCCGCGTCGCCGGCCCGCTCCGGTAAGGCCGCCGCGCTCGGCTGGATCCTGACCATCGGCCTCAACGTGGTCGCACCGATCATCACGTACAACCAGCTGCGCGACCACGGCTGGAGCGAGTTCGGCGCGCTGCTGGTCAGCAGCGCCTGGCCGGTGCTCGACACCGCCATCAGCGTGGCCTGGCGCCGTAAGCTCGACGAGTTCGCCGTCGTCACCCTGGTGTTCCTGGCGATCACGGCCGTCGTCTCGCTGATCGGGGCGCACTCGGCCCGGGCCCTGCTGATCAAGGACTCCGGGGTGACCGGGCTGTTCGGGGCGCTCTGCCTCGCGACCCTGCTCGCGCGGCGTCCGCTGATGTTCTACTTCGGCCGCAAGTTCGCCACCGACGGCACCCCCCAGAGCACCGCCTGGTGGAACGGCCTGTGGGAGTTCGAGGGCTTCCGCCGGACGATGACCGTCATGACGACGGTGTGGGGCGTGGCCTATCTCGCCGAGGCCGCGCTGCGGATCGCCCTGGCGTACGCGCTGCCCACCGACACGATGGTGATCATCAGCCCGATCATGGTCTACGCGGTGCTCGGCATGCTGGGCGTGTGGACCGCGCTCTACGGCAAGCGCTCGCAGCGCGAGGGCGAGCGTCGCGCGGCCGAGGCCGACGCCAAGGCCGAGGCGCAGGCGAGCGGGGCCGCGGCCTCGTAGGCGCGGAAGCCGTCAGACGTCAGACGTCAGACAGCGGTGGCCCGGTGCGCAGTGCGCACCGGGCCACCGGTCGTTCGGCAGGCGAACCTAGCAGCCGAGCAGACGGCTGCCGAGGTAGCTCTGGATCTGGTCCAGGGAGACGCGCTCCTGCTTCATGGTGTCGCGCTCGCGCACGGTCACCGCGTTGTCGTCCAGGGTGTCGAAGTCGACGGTGACGCAGAACGGCGTACCGATCTCGTCCTGGCGGCGGTAGCGGCGGCCGATGGCGCCCGCGTCGTCGAACTCGATGTTCCAGTTCTTGCGCAGGTCGGCGGCGAGGCCCTTGGCCTTCGGCGACAGCTGCGGGTTGCGGGACAGCGGCAGGACGGCGACCTTGATCGGGGCCAGGCGCGGGTCGAGGCGCATCACGGTGCGCTTCTCCATGACGCCCTTGGCGTTCGGGGCCTCGTCCTCGTTGTACGCGTCGAGCATGAAGGCGAGCATGGCGCGGTTGACACCGGCCGCCGGCTCGATGACGTACGGGGTGTAGCGCTCGCCGGCCTCCTGGTCGAAGTACGTGAGGTCCTGGCCGGAGGCGGCGGAGTGGGCCTTGAGGTCGAAGTCGGTGCGGTTGGCGACGCCTTCGAGCTCGGAGAACTCATTGCCACCGAAGTTGAAGCGGTACTCGATGTCGGCGGTGCGCTTCGAGTAGTGGGACAGCTTCTCCTTCGGGTGCTCGTACCAGCGGATGTTCTCCTCGCGGATGCCGAGGCCGCGGTACCAGTTCCACCGCTCGGCCATCCAGTACTCCTGCCACTGCTCGTCCTCGCCCGGCTTGACGAAGAACTCCATCTCCATCTGCTCGAACTCGCGGGTGCGGAAGATGAAGTTGCCCGGAGTGATCTCGTTCCGGAAGGACTTGCCCATCTGCGCGATGCCGAACGGGGGCTTCTTGCGCGAAGTGGTCTGGACCTGGGCGAAGTTGGTGAAGATGCCCTGGGCGGTCTCGGGGCGCAGGTACGCCTTCGAGCCGGTGTCCTGGGTCGGGCCGAGGTGGGTCTCCAGCATGCCGGAGAACTGCTTGGGCTCGGTGAACTGGCCCTTCACACCACAGTTGGGGCAGTTGATGTCGGCGAGGCCATTGGCGGGCAGACGGCCGTGCTTGGCCTCGTACGCCTCTTCCAGGTGGTCCGCGCGGTGGCGCTTGTGGCAGGAGGTGCACTCGGTCAGCGGGTCCGAGAAGGTCGCGACGTGACCGGAGGCCTGCCAGACCTCGGGGGCCAGGATCACGGAGGAGTCGAGGCCGACGATGTCCTCACGGCCGGTGACCATGGCCTTCCACCACTGGCGCTTGATGTTCTCCTTCAGCTCGACACCGAGCGGGCCGTAATCCCAGGCAGCCCTGGAGCCGCCGTAGATCTCACTGCACGGGAAAACGAAGCCACGGCGCTTGCTCAGGCTGACGATGGTTTCGATCTTGTCGGCGGCCACGGTGCTCTCTTCATTACGAGGACGAACGGCGAATGCCTCAGGTTACCGGCGCCCGCACCCTCCCTTTCAAATCGGTTCCCCTTCCACGACCCTACGCCCGCCCGCCCACCAGGGTTTTTGACAATCGTTTCCATCTTTGATGAAAATGGATGTCATGAACGTACGACGCCTCATACCCGCCGCCGCCCTCGCCGGAGCCGTCGCCCTCGGCGCGACGACCCTCACCGCCTGCGCCGGAGCCGGAGCCGCCGGCGGTGGCGCGGACGGCAAGCTCGATGTGATGGCCTCGTTCTACCCCCTGCAGTTCCTCGCCGAGCGGATCGGCAAGGACCACGTGAAGGTCGCCACCCTGACCAAGCCGGGTGTCGAACCGCACGACCTGGAGATCACCCCGAAGCAGACCGGCCGGCTGGGCGAGGCCGACGTGGTGCTCTACCTCAAGTCCCTCCAGCCCGCCGTCGACAAGGCCGTCGCCCAGTCCGGCGTGAAGAACATCGTCGACGCCGCCGCCCTCACCCCGCTGGAGGTGCACGGCACCTCCGGCCACGACCACGGGGCCGACGCGGACCACCCCGAGGAGGGCCACGGCGACGAGCACGGCCACAGCCACGGCGAGGCCGCCGAGGACCCGCACGTCTGGCTCGACCCGGTGAAGTACGCCGAGGTCGCCAAGGGCGTCGGCGCGGCCCTGGAGAAGGCCGACCCCGGCCACGCGGCGGACTACCGCAAGAACACCGAAGAGCTCGTGGCCCGGCTGACCGCGCTGAACACCGAGTTCGAGGACGGCCTGAAGAACACGGCCACCCGCACCTTCATCACCACCCACGCCGCCTTCGGCTACCTCGCCGAGCGCTACGGCCTCGACCAGGAGGGCATCTCCGGCGTCGACCCCGAGTCCGAGCCGAGCCCGGCCCGGATGAAGGATCTTCAGGCCGTCGCGAAGAAGGAGAATGTCTCCACCGTGTTCTTCGAGACGCTGGCCAGCGACAAGACGGCCAAGAGCCTCGCGTCCGACACGGGCCTGAAGACCGATGTCCTCGACCCGCTCGAAGGCATCACCGACAAGTCCCAGGGCGCCGACTACTTCGAGGTCATGCGGTCCAACCTGAAGAACCTGCAGAAGGCGCTCGGCACCAAGTGACGGCAGCAGCATCGACAACGGAGGCGCGAGCCATGGAGACCGCGACAGCCGCGACGGCGGCCGAGCAGCCCGTCATATCCCTGCGCGGGGCCACGGCCTCGCTCGGCTCGCGCCCCGTGCTGCGCGGAGTCGACCTGACCGTCCACCGCGGCGAGGTCGTCGCCCTGCTCGGCGCCAACGGCTCCGGGAAGTCCACGGCCGTCCGCGCCGTGGTCGGCCAGGTCCCGCTGACCGACGGCACGCTCTCCCTGTTCGGCACCGACTTCAAGCGCTTCCGCGACTGGTCGCGCATCGGGTACGTCCCGCAGCGCACCACCGCCGCCAGCGGGGTCCCGGCCACCGTCCGCGAGGTCGTCTCCTCCGGCCGGCTGGCCCGCTCCCGCTTCGGGATACCGCGCAAGGCCGACCGGGCCGCCGTCACGCGCGCGCTGGACCTGGTGGACATGGGCGGGTACGCCGACGCCTCGGTCAACGCCCTCTCCGGCGGCCAGCACCAGCGCGTGCTGATCGCCCGGGCCCTCGCCGTCGAACCCGAACTCCTGATCATGGACGAGCCGATGGCCGGCGTGGACCTGGCCAACCAGGAGGTCCTCGCCGGAGCCCTGCGCGAGCAGGTGGCCGCCGGCTCGACCGTCCTGCTCGTCCTGCACGAGCTGGGCCCGCTGGAGCCGCTGATCGACCGGGCCGTCGTGCTGCGCGACGGCTGCGTCGTCCACGACGGCCCGCCGCCGGAGGCCGTGGGACAGCACGCCCTGCCCGGCCACGACCACGTACACCCCCACGCGGCGCACGACGCCGAGCCCCTGCGGACGGGACTGCTGAGCTGATGGAACTCCTGAACTACGCCTTCATGCAGCGGGCCCTGCTCGCGGCCGTGCTCGTCGGCGTCACCGCCCCCGCGATCGGCACGTACCTCGTCCAGCGCCGCCAGGCCGTCATGGGCGACGGCATCGGCCACGTGGCCATGACCGGTGTCGCCCTCGGCTTCCTGCTCAACACGAGCCCGGTGTGGATGGCGACGCTGGTCGCCGTCGTCGGCGCGGTCGGCATGGAGCTGATCCGCTCCCGCGGCAAGACCAGCGGCGACATCGCGCTCGCCATGCTCTTCTACGGCGGCCTGGCCGGCGGCGTCATGATCATCAACCTGGCCCCGGGCGGCTCCACCGCCAACCTGACCAGCTATCTCTTCGGCTCCATCACCACCGTCTCGGCCGAGGACGTCACGGCCGTGGTGATCCTCGCGGCGTTCGTCATCGCCGTCACCCTGGGCCTGCGCCGCCAGCTGTTCGCGATCTGCCAGGACGAGGAGTTCGCCCGGGTCACCGGTCTGCCGGTGCGCTTCCTGAACCTGCTGATCGCGGTCACCGCCGCCGTCACCGTCACCGTGGCGATGCGGATCGTCGGCCTGCTGCTGGTCAGCGCGATGATGGTGATCCCCGTCGCCGCCGCCCAGCGCGTCACCCGCGGGTTCACCGCCACCCTGACGACGGCCATGGTCATCGGCGTGCTGGTGTCCCTGTCCGGCACCGTCGCGACGTACTACATCGACGCCCCGTCCGGCGGCACCATCGTGCTGCTCGCGATCGGCGTCTTCATGGTGATGACCGGCGTCTCGGCCCCGCTCGCCCGCCGCCGGGCCAAAGCGGCCCGCGCCGCCGAACAGATCTGCACCCGGGACGACGTAAAGGTCTAGTTCGGCCCGATCGGTCTCCTGGCACAATGGGCCAAGACCGACACGAGGAGGAACCGGTGGCGACTGCGCCTGGCGAGACCGCGCCAGTACGAGGACGATCCACTCGGCAGCGGGCCGCCGTGGCCGCGGCGCTGGACGAGGTGGACGAGTTCCGCAGCGCCCAGGAGCTGCACGACATGCTCAAGCACCGCGGTGACTCCGTGGGCCTGACCACCGTGTACCGCACCCTCCAGTCCCTCGCCGACGCCGGCGAGGTCGACGTGCTGCGGACCAGCGACGGCGAATCCGTCTACCGCCGCTGCTCCACCGGGGAGCACCACCACCACCTGGTCTGCCGCAAGTGCGGCAAGGCCGTCGAGGTGGAGGGTCCCGCGGTGGAGAAGTGGGCGGAGTCCATCGCCGCCGAGCACGGCTACGTCAATGTCGCCCACACGGTGGAGATCTTCGGCACCTGCGCCGACTGCGCCGCCGCCGGCTAGCCGGCGCGGGTCAGGTTCCGGTCGAGGAGTCCGCGGAGCCGCTCCAGGTCCTCGGGGACCAGGGCGGCCCGCTTGGGGATCCAGCCCAGGTCGCGGCCGTTGGCGTACACGAACACGAACAGGTTCGGGGTCTCGGCCCAGGCGGCGCACGCGTCCCACCCGTATACGGCCGAAGTGCCGTCGGGCCGGTGGTTGGCCGTCCCCGCCGCCGAGACCACGCACCGGTACTCGGGGTACTCCGAGGCCCAGGCGTACATCCGGCGGCCGCCCCGCCAGAGCGCGACCAGGGACCCGAGCAGCCCCACGGCCACCGCGACCCTGATCAGGGCGGCCGGCGGCAGTCCCCGGGCGGGGTGCGGCGGGATGACCAGGCCCGCCAGTACGGTCGCTCCCGCCCCGGACGCTCCGGCCAGGAAGTGCGCCCCCAGGGCCCGGCGGGCCGGCGGGAACCTGCGCAGGGCGAAGCGCTGCACCTCCCGGACGTCCCCGCGCCTCGCGCCGTAGTACAGCTCCACCGCCTGATCGGTCATGTCCATGGCGGCAGAGCGCATCCCGCACGGGCCGGCGGTCAGCCCGTGGAGCCCTCCGACTGGTTCGGGACGGCGCCGCCGAAGCGGCGGTCGCGCTGGGCGTACTCCAGGCAGGCCTGCCAGAGGTTGCGGCGGTCGAAGTCCGGCCACAGCACGTCCTGGAAGACCATCTCGGCGTACGCGCTCTGCCAGAGCAGGTAGTTGGAGGTGCGCTGCTCGCCGCTCGGCCGCAGGAACAGGTCCACGTCCGGCATGTCCGGGTAGTACATGTACTTCGCGAAGGTCTTCTCGTTGACCTTCGACGGGTCCAGCCGGCCCGCCGCCACGTCCCGCGCGATCGCCTGCGCCGCGTCCGCGATCTCGGCGCGGCCGCCGTAGTTGACGCAGAAGTACAGGGTCATCGCGTCGTTGTCGACGGTCTGCTCCTGGGCGACCTGGAGCTCCTGGACGACCGACTTCCACATCTTCGGCATGCGGCCGACCCAGCGGATCCGGATGCCCAGCTCGTTCATCTCGTCGCGGCGGCGCCGGATGACGTCGCGGTTGAAGTTCATCAGGAAGCGGACCTCGTCGGGCGAGCGCTTCCAGTTCTCCGTCGAGAAGGCGTACAGGGAGAGGTTCTTGACGCCCATCTCCAGGCAGCCCTTGAGCACGTCGAGCACGACGCCCTCGCCGACCTTGTGGCCCTCGGTGCGCGGCAGACCGCGCTCCTTGGCCCAGCGGCCGTTGCCGTCCATGACGACGGCGACGTGGTTCGGGACCAGCTCACCGGGGATCTTCGGCGGGCGCGCACCGGACGGGTGCGGCTCGGGAACCTTGTACTCCCGTCGAGAGCGTCCCAGAATCCCGCGTCGTGCCATGTGTCCAGCTCCTATTTCTCGACGTATCGCAGGGAGCGTAGCCCGCGCTCCAGATGCCAGTGCAAATAGGCCGAGACCAGCCCGCTGCCCTCCCGCACGTGACGTGCCTCGCAGGCGTCCGCGTGGCCCCAGTCGCCCGTCAGCAGGGCGCTGAGGAGGGCGATGGCCTCCGACGAGGGTACGACGCTGCCGGGGACGCGGCAGTCGCCGCATATGACCCCGCCCGCGGCGACCGAGAAGTGCCGGTTGGGGCCGTGGATCCCGCATTTCGCGCAGTCGTCGAAGCTGGGCGCGTAGCCGTTGACGGCGAGCGAGCGCAGCAGGAAGGCGTCCAGGATCAGGTGCGGTTCGTGTTCGCCCCGCGAGAGGGTGCGCAGCGCGCCGACGAGCAGCAGGTACTGCTGTACGGCGGGCTCGCCCTCGTTCTCGGTGAACCGCTCGGCGGTCTCCAGCATCGCGGTGCCCGCGGTGTAGCGGGCGTAGTCGGTGACGATGCCGTTGCCGTACGGGGCGATGATCTGGGTCTGGGTGCAGAGCGGGAGGCTGCGGCCGATCAGTTCGCTGCCCCGGGCGAAGAACTGCACGTCGGCGTGGGAGAAAGGTTCCAGCCCGGCGCCGAACTTGGACTTCGTGCGCCGGACCCCGCGGGCGACGGCCCGCACCCGGCCGTGTCCCCGGGTGAGGAGCGTGATGATGCGGTCCGCCTCACCCAGCTTCTGGGTGCGCAGCACGATGCCGTCGTCGCGGAACAGACTCATGGGCCCATTGTCGCCTGTGCGGGCGCGGTGACGGCCCTCCGGTCCGGACCGGAGGGCCGTCACCGCCGGGGAGGGTCAGGGGGTTGCCGGCGCTCCGTCGGCCGCCTTCTCCGCCCCGCTCTTCTCGGCCCCGCTCTTCTCGGCGCCGGTCTCCGGGTCGGCCGGGGCCGGGTCTGCCGGGGCCGGGTCTGCCGGGGCCGCCGCCTGGGCGGGGACGGCGGCCACCGCGGCCTCCGCGACGGCGTGCGGGTCGTCCTCGCCGAGGCCGTTGAAGATCAGGTTCAGCACGATCGCGGCCGTGGCACCGAGGGTCACACCGCTGTTGAGCAGCGAGGACAGGTCGGGGTCCAGGTGCTCCTTGAAGAACACCGGGACGGTGGCCGGGAGCAGGGCGAAGGCCAGGGAGACGCCCACGACCAGGGCGTTCTTCTCCTCCTTCAGGTCCACCTTGGCCAGGGTCTGGATGCCGGCCAGGGCGACCATGCCGAACATCACGGTCGCGGCGCCGCCGAGGACTCCGTGCGGGACGGCGGCGACGATGGCGGCGGCCTTGGGGAGCAGGCCGAGGACGATCATGAAGACGCCCGCGGCGACCACCACGAACCGGCTCTTGACCTTGGTCATCCGGACCAGGCCGACGTTCTCGGCGAAGGCCACGTACGGGAAGGAGTTCAGGACGCCGCCGAGCGCGGTCGCGGCGCCGTCGGCGCGCAGGGCGCGGGCCACGGTCTCGCTGTCGACCTCCTTGCCGACGATGTCGCCGACGGCGTAGGTGTCGCCGGTCGTCTCGACCATCGTGATCAGCATGACGATGAGCATCAGCACGATCGGGAACCACTCGAACTTCGGGGCTCCGTAGTGGAACGGGGTGGTGACGCCGACCCAGTTCGCGTTGCCCACGCCGCCGAACTTGGCGTCACCGAGCAGGAACGCGACGGCGGTGCCGCCGACCAGGCCGAGCAGGATCGCGATGCTGGAGAGGAAGGGCCGGCCCGTCTTCATCAGGACGAGGATGAAGAGCATGGTGCCGCCGGCGTACGCGAAGTTCTTCGGATCGCCGAAGTCGGGGCTGCCGAGGCCGCCCGCGGCGTCGTTGAGGGCGACGGGTATCAGCACGATGCCGAGCACCGTGATCACCGTGCCGGTGACGACCGGCGGGAAGATCCGCATGATGGTCCGGAAGGCCCTGGCGGGCAGCCAGGCGAAGGCGAAGGTCGCGATGCCGGCGGTGATGACGGCGCCGTAGATGACGAGCAGGCCCGCCGTCCCGCCGCCGGCCCCGAGGCCGATGGCGATCATCGGGGACACCGCGGTGAAGGTGACGCCCTGGATCAGCGGCAGCCGGGCACCGATCCGGCCGACGCCCCAGGCCTGCAGGATCGAGGCGATGCCGCAGGTGAACAGGTCGGCGTTGATCAGGTAGACCAGCTGCTCGGTGGTGAGGCCGAGGGCGCCGCCCACGATGATCGGGACGATCACCGCGCCGGCGTAGAAGGCGAGTACGTGCTGGAAGCCGTACAGCGCGAGCTTGGGGAGGGGGAGCACCTCGTCGACCGGGTGCGTGCTCTGCTCTCCACTGGCGGAAAGCCGGGCGGCGACACGTGCCATCTCTGCCTTGCCCTTCAAGAGGTAGGTAACCGAGAGGAATCTGGTTGTCCCTGGACGGAGTGGGCCGCTGTCCCGTTGGTCCGCCAGGGTTGTCAGTGCGTTCACGTGAATCGAAGCCCCGGAATGTTTCCGCCGGCGTCTCGTCGTGTGACCGGAATTGAACGCCTGTGGGCGTGCTCACAGATATCGTCGACTTCTACAAACTGTTGACGTCAGGCGATGTCCGCGTTGGAGGTTTCCCCCATGGCGGCCGAGCCGCCGGGGAGCGTATGGGGCGCGCGCGGGACACGGCCGCGCCGCTGCCCCCACGACTGCCCGGCGCCCATCGCCCGGCCTGCGCGAACGCGGTTCGCCGGGGCTCGGCGCGGCCCGCCGGGGCGGCCGCTTCAGGGTGTCCGGGGGGTGGATCGCCGCGGCCCGGAGTGACCCCCTCCGACCCCGGCACGAAGGGCGGGGCAGGCCGGTTTCAGGCCCCGTGAGGCCGGATCGTTACCCGGTCCGGACGGCATGCCGGTATACGGCCGCGGGAGAGCGCCCACCGGCCGGCCGGGCGGGGCCACGCCGGTTCATCGCCGCACCCGCAGGCCCGACGGCGCGATACCCGCCGGCCCGGGGGCCCTACGCCCCGGTGGCCCGTACTGCGGACAGCAGGCGGGCCACCTCGTCCGGGGTCATCCGCAGCGCCGCGCCCACCGTGGCGAGCACCTCGCGCTCGGCCGGGATGTACGGGCCGTCCGCGAGGGCGATCCGGGCGCCCTGGAGCAGGATCGACTCTCGGCCGGGTCCGGCCAGGTGCGGGGCCAGCGGTTCCAGGGCCTCGTGGAGCTCTATCGACAGCGCGGCCCCGCAGCACTCCGGGCCGTCGTACAGGCCGAGCCGGCCCTCGTCGGTGGCCAGCGCCTCCACGAGGGACTCCAGCTGCTCCTCCGTACAGTCCTGGAAGCCCGCCGACCGTACGGCCGACACGGCGGCCTCCAGCGCGCTGCGCGAGGCCGTCCCGCCCGCCGCCAGGACGGCCAGCGCCACGGTGTGCGCGGCGTCGCGCAGCAGCGCCGAGAACCGGTGGGTGGTGAGGTGGTCCAGGACCTCGGTGTCGAAGCGCTCCCGGCAGGCCTGGCACTCGACGACGGGTCCGGCCTGCCCGCGCGGCAGCAGCGGAACGCCGAGGACGGTGAACCGGCGCCGCCCGGTGCGCCGGCGGTAGTTGCGGTCACCGCCGCAGTCGGGGCAGAAGAACTCCCCGTCATCCACGGTGCTCCAGGTGGTACGGACGCCCCAGACCGTCAGCTTCCGGCCGTCCCCACCCCGAACTGGCAGCACGTCGCACCTCCGTCACCTGCCGGCGACATCGCCGGATTGGCGTGATGTTAGCCACATCGGTGAGGATCCGTCAGCCGTGTGACAAGACAACCTGCGCCACCCGGGGGACTTGGCCGAACTGCGCCCCCGCCCGCCTCCGCCTTCCCGGCGCCCTTTCCCGGCCGAACGGCGCGGCCCCGCCCCTCCGGGTGGAGGGGCGGGGCCGGGGCACTACGGGGTGACGGGTCAGCGGCCCGCGCGGTTGACGGCGGAGATGACCGCCTTCAGGGAGGCGCGGGTGGTGTTGGCGTCGATGCCGATGCCCCACAGCACGCGGCCGTCGATCACGCACTCGATGTACGAGGCGGCCACGGCGGAGGCGCCCTCGCTCATGGTGTGCTCGGTGTAGTCCAGCAGGCGGGCGTCGATGCCGATGCCGGCCAGCGCGTCGAAGAAGGCCGAGATCGGACCGTTGCCGGTGCCGTTCAGGACCGCGTCGACGCCGTCCACGACCGCCTCGACGGTCAGCGTGTCCGTACCGTCCTTGTCGGTGGCCGTGGAGCCGGAGCGCAGCTGGATGCGGCCCCACTGGGCCGCCGCGTCCTCGGGGTTGGGCAGGTACTCGTCGCGGAAGACGTCCCAGATCGCCTTCGGCGTGACCTCGCCGCCCTCGGTGTCGGTCTTGGCCTGGATGATCCGCGAGAACTCGATCTGCATGCGGCGCGGCAGGTCCAGCTTGTGGTCGTTCTTCAGGACGTACGCGATGCCGCCCTTGCCGGACTGCGAGTTGACCCGGATGACGGCCTCGTAGGAGCGGCCGACGTCCTTGGGGTCGATGGGCAGGTACGGGACCGCCCACTCGATGTCGTCGACGGTCTTGCCCAGGGCGGCCGCGTCGGCCTCCATGGCGTCGAAGCCCTTCTTGATGGCGTCCTGGTGGGAGCCGGAGAAGGCGGTGTAGACCAGGTCGCCCGCGTAGGGGTGGCGCGGGTGGACCTCCATCTGGTTGCAGTACTCGCTGGTGCGGCGGATCTCGTCGATCTGCGAGAAGTCGATCTGCGGGTCGATGCCCTGCGAGAACAGGTTCATGCCCAGGGTGATCAGGTCCACGTTGCCGGTGCGCTCGCCCTGCCCGAACAGGCAGCCCTCGATGCGGTCGGCGCCGGCCATCAGGGCCAGCTCGGCGGCGGCGACGGCGGTGCCGCGGTCGTTGTGGGGGTGGACGGAGATGCAGATGTGCTCGCGGCGGGTCAGGTTGCGGGCCATCCACTCGAAGCGGTCCGCGTGCGTGGACGGCGTCGAACGCTCCACGGTGGCGGGCAGGTTCAGGATGATCTCGCGGCCCTCGGCGGGCTGCCAGACGTCACAGACGGCCTCGCAGACCTCCAGGGCGAAGTCCAGCTCGGTGTCGGTGAAGATCTCCGGGCTGTACTGGTAGCCGAAGGTGGTCTCCGGGCCCAGCAGCTTCTCGGCGTACTCCATGACCAGGCGGGTGCCGTCGACGGCGATCTGCTTGATCTGCTCCTTGGAGCCGCGGAAGACCACGCGGCGGAAGGTGGGAGCGGTCGCGTTGTACAGGTGGACGGTGGCGCGCTTGGCGCCGACCAGGGACTCCACGGTCCGCTCGATCAGGTCCTCGCGGGCCTGGGTCAGTACGGAGATGGTGACGTCGTCCGGGATCGCGCCCTCTTCGATGATGGAGCGCACGAAGGCGAAGTCGGTCTCGCCGGAGGAGGGGAAGCCGACCTCGATCTCCTTGTAGCCCATGCGCACCAGCAGGTCGAACATCTCGCGCTTGCGGGCGGGGGTCATCGGGTCGATCAGCGACTGGTTGCCGTCGCGCAGGTCGGTGGAGAGCCAGCGCGGAGCCTTGGTGACGCGGGCGTCCGGCCAGGTGCGGTCGGGGATGTCCACCTGCTCGTACGAGCCGTACTTGTGGATCGGCATCCCGGAGGGCCGCTGGGCGTGGGTCGCGTTCGTGATGGGCGTGGGGCTGCCGGCGAAAGTGTGCTGACTCATGGCGTGGGGCTCCTCGCGTGTCCGCGTGTAGTTCGCTGGGACGGCCGACGGCGGTCGTAAATCCGCAACACCAGACTCCGCGGGGAGGGGGTCGGCCTACGACTACAGACCCTCGCCGCGGCAGCTAAGGAGAAGCAGCCCGAAACGCATGATGGGCCGAGCCTAGCCGAGCCGCGCCGTGACGCGAGGACCTGTTCCAGTATGCAAGACCGCCCTGTCCGTTTTGTACCAAATGTGAGCTAAGCCTCACTCGCCCCGACCCTACGGGCAGGTAACACAACCGAATGAATCATGGTCGCATCTAGTGACATGACGGTTACCCGGTGCCACATTGCCGGGCATGGATACCTCCCACGCCACCGCGCACGCCCACCGCCACCCCGTCTTCTGCACCGTGATCCCCCCGCACCTCCTCGACAAGATCGCCCAGTCCGAGAACACCCGGCGGGCCGACGCCGCCCAGCGCACCCTCGAACAGGACTCCCTGCTGCGCACCCGGCGCCGGGTGACCACCGTCCGGGGCATCACCCCGGCCCTGGAGGCGCCCGCCGGCGACGACCCGCGGCGCACCATCCACGACGCCGGCCACCGCACCCGGCTGCCGGGGAAGAAGGTGCGCGGCGAGGGCGACCCGGCGCACGCCGACGCCACCGTCAACCGCGCGTACGCCGGGCTCGGGGCCACGTTCGAGCTGTTCCTCAAGGGCTTCGGACGGCACTCGATCGATGACTCCGGACTGCCGCTGGACGCGACCGTGCACTACGGCGAGGACTACAACAACGCCTTCTGGGACGGCCAGCAGATGGTGTTCGGCGACGGCGACGGGGACCTGTTCCTCGATTTCACGGTGTCGGTGGACGTGATCGGCCACGAGCTCACCCACGGCGTCACCCAGTACTCGGCCAACCTCGTCTACCGGGGACAGTCGGGCGCGCTCAACGAGTCGATGTCCGACGTGTTCGGATCCCTGATCAAGCAGTACTCCCTGGGACAGACCGCGGACCAGGCGGACTGGCTGATCGGCGCCGGACTGCTCGGCCCCAACGTCACCGGGGTCGCGCTGCGCTCGATGAAGGCGCCCGGCACGGCGTACGACGACGACGAGCTCGGCAAGGACCCGCAGCCCGCGACGATGGACGACTACGTCGACACCTACAGCGACAACGGCGGCGTGCACATCAACTCCGGCATCCCCAACCACGCCTTCTACCTCGTGGCGACGGAGCTGGGCGGCAAGGCCTGGGAGCGCGCCGGGCAGATCTGGTACGACACCCTGACCGGCGGCGAACTGACCCCGAAGGCCACGTTCAAGGACTTCGCCCGGCTCTCGATGGCGGCGGCCGTCGCCAGGTTCGGGGAGGGCGGCGCGGAGCAGCGGGCGCTCCAGAAGGCGTGGTCGACGGTGGGCGTGCCGACCGCCTAGGGGTGGGGTAGACAAGCCCTCATGCGGATTCTGGTGGTACGTACCGGAGGTTTCACGGGCATCGAGCGCCGGGTCGAGGTGGACACCTCGGGCCGGCCCGATGAGGACGAGTGGCGGGCGCTGGCGCAGCTGGCGCTGCGGCCCGGTTCGCCCGGGGACGAGGCGCACCGGGTGCGGGACGGGTTCTCGTACCGGATCACGGTGGACGGGCGGACGGTGTCCTGCGCGGACCCGCACCTGTCGGACGCGCAGCGTTCGCTGATCTCGCGGGTCCTGAAGGAGGGCGCCTGAGAAAGTCCCCCGCGGTGCGGGCGGGCGGGCCGGCCGGCGGGCCCGCCCGCCGACGGCAAACCAGGTGCCCGCTCCGGGTCGCTTTGCTTGGATGGCCCGATGACAAAGATCTTGGAATCACTGGAGCGTTACTACGACGCCGTGCCGCGCGTGGGCGGTGCACGGGGCGAGGACTTCGGACCGCTGACCCTGTTCGTCCAGGAGGGCGCCGGCTGGCCGTACTACGCGCGCCCCGCGCTCGGCGGGGCGGACGCCTCGGCGGCCGATGTGGAACGGGTCCTGGCCCGCCAGCGGGAGCTGGGGATCCCGGAGGCCTTCGAGTGGGTGGCCGAAACCAGCCCCACGCTGCGGGCGGCCGTGGAAGCCGCCGGGCTGCATGTCCACGAGCACCCGCTGATGGTGCTGGACCCGGCCGCGGAACCCCTCGCGCCGCATCCTGACGTACGCCTGCTCGGCGCCGACGACCCGCTGCTCACGGCGGCGGTGGCGGTGCCGGCCCTCGCCTTCGCGGATCCGGGGACGGCCCGGGGCGAGGCCGGTCCGGCGGAGCTGGCCGTGGCGGCGGCGGACCCGGCGGTGGAGGTCCGCCGGGCCTCGCTGGCGGCGAAACTCACGGCGGGCACGACGGCGATGGCGGCGGCCGTGCGGGACGGGGTGGTGCTGTGCTCCGGCCTGTACAACCCGGTCGGCGAGGTCGCCGAGGTCGTCGCCGTCGGCACCCTTCCCTCGGCCCGCCGCCAGGGGCTGGCCCTCGGCGTGACGGCGGCGCTGGTCGCGGACGCCCTGGCGCGCGGGGCGGCCACGGTGTTCCTGACGGCGGGCGACGAGGACGTGGCCCGCGTCTACTCCCGCGCGGGGTTCCGGCGGGTGGCGACGGCCCTGATCGCGGAGCCGCCGGAGCGCCCCTGACCGGCGTTTGCCGAAGCGGCAACAACTTTTGACCGTGCGGGACGGCGGGCGGAGCATCGGCGGCACCGCACCGCAACCGGTGCGCCTACAGGAGGGGCCTCGATGTCCGAGCAGCGCACGCACGACCACCGGCACCCGCACAGCCACGGCCACGGCTCCGAGCGCGCCACCCGCCCGCCGGGCGGGGCGGGCGAGGAGTTCTGGGACGCCCGCTACCAGGAGACCGGCCGGATCTGGAGCGGCGAGGCCAACGCCGTGCTGGTGCAAGAGGTGTCCGGACTGGCCCCGGGCCGGGCCCTGGACCTCGGCTGCGGGGAGGGCGGCGACGCGGTGTGGCTGGCCCGCCTCGGGTGGACCGTGACCGGGACCGACATCTCCGGGGTCGCCCTCGGCCGGAGCGCCGAGCACGCCGCGGACGCCGGGGTCGCGGACCGCGTCACCCTGGAGCGGCACGACCTGACCGAGTCCTTCCCGGAGGGGGAGTTCGACCTGGTCTCGGCGTGCTTCCTGCACAACTACGGGGACTTCCCCCGCGACCGCGTCCTGCGCGCCGCCGCCTCGGCCGTGGCGCCGGGCGGCACGCTGCTGGTCGTCGGCCACGCGGGCTGGGCACCCTGGCAGGAGGAGCGCGAGGAGGCGTACTTCCCCACGCCGCAGGACGTCGTGGCGCAGCTGGAGCCGGTCACGGCGGGCTGGGAGGTGCTGCGGGCCGAGGAGACCGAGCGGGTCCAGAACCAGCCCGACGGCACGCCCGGGACCCGTACGGACAACGTGGTGCGGCTGCGCCGTCCCGCGTAGCCGGTGGGCCGGCCGGTCCCCCGCCCGGGGGACCGGCCGGCCGCGTCAGAAGCCCAGCTTGCGCAGCTGCTTGGGGTCGCGCTGCCAGTCCTTGGCGACCTTCACGTGCAGGTCGAGGAAGACCGGGGTGCCGAGCAGCGCCTCGATGTGCGTGCGCGACTTCATCCCGACCTCCTTCAGACGGGCGCCCTTCGGGCCGATGATGATGCCCTTCTGGCTGGGCCGCTCGATGTAGAGGTTCGCGTGGATGTCCAGCAGCGGGCGGTCCGCCGGGCGGTTCTCCCGGGGGATCATCTCCTCGACCACGACGGCGATGGAGTGCGGGAGCTCGTCGCGCACGCCCTCCAGCGCGGCCTCGCGGATCAGCTCGGCGACCATCACCATCTCGGGCTCGTCGGTGAGGTCGCCCTCCGGGTACAGCGGCGGGCTCAGCGGCAGCAGCGGCGCGATCAGGTCGGCCAGCAGCTGGACCTGGCTGTCGCCGACCGCCGAGACGGGGACGATCTCGGCCCACTCGAAGCCCAGCTCGGCGGCGAGCTGGTGGACGGCGAGGAGCTGCTCGGCCAGCTGCTTGGACTCGACCAGGTCCGTCTTCGTGATGATGGCGATCTTGGGGGTCTTCTTGATCCCCGCGAGCTCCTTGGCGATGAACTTGTCACCGGGGCCGAGCTTCTGGTCGGCCGGCAGGCAGAAGCCGATGACGTCGACCTCGGCCCAGGTGGTCCGGACGACGTCGTTCAGGCGCTCGCCGAGCAGCGTGCGCGGCTTGTGCAGACCCGGTGTGTCGACCAGCACGAGCTGGGCGTCGGGGCGGTGCACGATGCCGCGGACGGTGTGGCGGGTGGTCTGGGGCCGGTTGGAGGTGATCGCGACCTTGGTACCCACGAGTGCGTTGGTCAGGGTCGACTTCCCCGCGTTGGGGCGGCCGACGAAGCATGCGAAGCCCGCGCGGTGCGGGGCGGTGGGCTCGGGGGAACGATCGCTCATACGGGCCATTCTCCCCGATGCGGCTACCAGCGCCGACCAGGCCACGGCCAGGAGGGCCGCAGGAGCCGCGAGCGCGGTCGCCAGACCCGGCCGCGCGGCATGCCCGACGGAGGCCCGGGCGGCCGCTCCGGGGGCGCTGACCTGCACCGTCACCTCGGCCCACTCGGCGGCGGGCGGGTCGGCCCAGGACGTGGAGAGCCGGACGCGCTGGCCGGGCAGCAGTTCCGCGGGCAGCCCGGTGAGCTCCCGGTGGAGCAGTCGGCGGCCGAGGGCGCCGGATGCGGTGAGGGTGGCGCGGGGCCGCAGGGTCACGTTGCCGAGGTTGTGGAGCGTGTACGAGACCTCCGCGCCGGCGGCGCCGCGCCGCGGGGTGACCGCGAGGTCCTGGACGGCGAGGGCGGGGGCGGTGGGCCCGGTGACCCGGAGGTAGAGGCGGGCGGCGACGGCCCGCCGGACTCCGATGCCGGGGCCCGCCCCGCCCGGGGCGTCCTCCACGGCCACGATGGCGCCGGGGTGGTCCCCCGGCTCGGCCCGGTCGGGGACGGTGAGCGTGAACCCGACGTCCGCCGACGCCCCGGCCGCCACGGTGACCCGCTCCCGGGCGAGCTCCGCCCAGGCGGCGGTGGCGCGGCGCGGCTCGTCGGGGCCGCGGAGCGCGAAGCCGCCGTCGCGGGGGGTGTTGTACGCGTCGGCGGCGTAGAGCCGGAAGCTGCGGGGGCGGTCGGTCCGGTTGGTGACGGTGACCGTGTCCGCGACGGTCGTGCCGGGGGCGGCGGCGAGGTAGAAGTACGGCCGCCGGGTCACGGCGTTGGCGGCGGGCCGGACGGCCCACTCCCCGTTGTCGTCCCCGTGGGCCGTACCGCCGGCCGGCAGCGCCCCGAGCACGATCACGGCGAGCACCGCCCCGCGCAGCAGCGTCCGGACGCGCGCGAGCGCCGGGCGGGCCGGGGCGCGCCGACCGCGCGGCGGCAGGCCCGCGCGGGGCCGGGTCACAAGGGGGGCCGGGTCACGAGAGGGTCAGGGTCAGGACCGCCCGGTAGGCGCCCGGCGGGGTGTACGGGGGCACCCGGAGGGTGACGGTCGCGTCCACCGTGAAGGTCCCGCCGACCCGCTCGGCGTCCGGCGCCGACGCCAGCACCGCCCCCTCGGGCCCCACCACGCCCGCGCTGCCTGCCGCGCACCGGCTCGGGCTCCCCTGCGCCGCCGCGCACCGCGGCGTCCAGCTCAGCGACGCTCCCGGGATCCGCACCCCGCCCGGGCCGGTGAAGTCGGTGACCCTGCCGGTCAGCGACCACCCCGCCGGGCCGCCCCGCGCGTCCTTGACCGTGACCGTCCCGATCCGGCCCGGGGCGGCGCCCGCGTCCCCGTACGGGACCGCGCCCAGCACCACCGACTCGCCCGCCTGCGTCATGGACAGCGTCCCCGGCTCCACCACCGCGGTCACCTGCCGGGTGCCCGGCGGCAGCGCCGGCGCCGCCTCGACGACCGTGTACGCGGCCGGTCCCGAGCCCGCTCCCGCCGACCAGGCCGCGCCCTCGTACGCCACCACCCCGGTCGTCGCCTTGTCCGTCACCGGCAGCTCGGCCCGGAACTCCCCCCGTTCGTCGGCCCGGGCCGCCACCCGGTCCGGGGTCTCGGCGGCGCCCGCCCGGCCGGCGACCGTCACCGTCGCCCCGGGGACGAACCCCGCGCCGGCGACCCGCACTCGCGCGCCCGGCTTTCCGTACGCCGCGCCGAGGGAGACGCCCCGCAGGTTGGCCGTCGGCAGCGGGCTCGCGGTGAGGCGCTGTGACACCGGGGCTCCGGTCGCCGCGCATACGGTGTCCAGGTCCAGTACGTGGCTGGTGTGCAGCGTGTATCCGCCCGGGGCCAGGGTGATCTCCCCGGGCGCGGTGACGGTGAAGGTGCCCGTCATGGTGACCCCGGGCAGCGCCGCACCGGCCTCGACGGGATCGTTCCGTTTGGCGCCGACGACGGTGACCTCGCCGCTCTGCGCGCCCCCGAGCAGGATCCGCCCGGCCGGGGTCAGCGCGTCGGCGGGCAGTGCGCCCGCGACCGGGTTCAGGGCGGGGGTGGCGGCCACCTGGTACGTCACGGTGACGGTGTCCCCGACGCGCGGCGCCGGGTCGTCGACGCTGAGCCGGGCGGTCGTCGTCCCGTCGGCGGGCGGGAGTCCGGCCTCCTGCGGCGGCAGGCAGTGCGTCGGGAACTCCACCTGTCCCGGGGGCGTTTCCCCCTCGGCGGCGGCCGGTGAACCGAGCGCGCCCCCGGTCGTGGCCGCGAGGATCACCATGCCGAGGGCGCCGCGGGTCCATGCCCGTCTCCTGCTGCCCGCCCGTGTCCGCGCTGTCCGCACTGTCCGCCCCCTGGGTCCGTCCCGCCGCGACAGGGGGCCATTCACGAGCGGGCGGCGGGAGAAGTCAATGCGCGGACCCGGCATCAACTGATGGCCCATCAGGAGATGGCTGAATCCCGCTCCCCGCCGCCCTCCACTGCGGCCCCCGCACCGCCCCCGCGCCCCGACGACGCCCGGAACGTGCGCCGGTACTGCGTCGGGCTCACCCCCAGCGCCGTCTGCAGGTGCTTGCGCAGCGACTGCGCCGTCCCGAACCCCGCCTGCCGCGCCACCTGTTCCATGGGCAGGCCGGTCTCCTCCAGGAGCGAGCGGGCCCGCTCCACCCGCTGCCCGACGATCCACTCGCCGGGGCTGGCCCCGCACTCCTCGCGGAACCTGCGCGTGAAGGTCCGTACCGACATGGCCTCCTGCCGCGCCAGGTCGGCCAGCACCAGCGGCTCGTGCAGCCGGTCCAGCACCCACGCGCGGGCCGCCGCCGTACTGGCCTGCGCCGGCTCGGGCACCGGGCGCGCGATGAACTGGGCCTGCCCGCCCGGCCGGTGGGGCGGCACCACGGTCCGCCGGGCCACGTCGTTGGCGACGGCGGCGCCGTGGTCGCGGCGCACGATGTGCAGGCAGAGGTCGATGCCGGCGGCGACGCCCGCGGAGGTCAGCACGTCCCCGTCGTCGGTGTAGAGCACGTCCGCGTCCACCCGGACGGCCGGGAACAGCCGCTGGAAGTGCTCGGCGGAGGCCCAGTGGGTCGTGGCCCGGCGGCCGTCCAGATACCCGGCGGCGGCGAGCACGTAACCACCCGTGCAGATGGAAACGAGCCGGGTGCCCGGGCGGATGTGCGCGAGGGCCGCCGCGAGTTCACCGGTCAGCCTGCCCTCCTCGTGCACCGGGCCCAGCTCGTACGAGGCGGGCACCACCACCGTGTCCGCGGTGGCCAGCGCCTCGGGACCGTGCTCGACCTGGATCGCGAAATCGGCCTCCGTGGCGACCGGCCCGGGGGCGAGCCCGCAGGTGACGATCGTGTAGAGCGGCCGCCCGGCGGAATCCTTGGCGCGGCCGAAGATCCGGTGCGGGATGCCGAGCTCGAAGGGCAGCAGCCCGCCGAGGGCGAGTACGACGACGCGATGTGCCCTGCGCTCCGAGTCCATGGCCCGATCGTACCGAAGCATGGCATTCAGGCCGCTGTCCCGGGGAAGGCGCAGGCCGGAGGCTGTTCCCGTGACGCAGACAGATCCCTCCACGACGCCCTCGACCGCCCCCGCCCCCGCTCCCCCGGCCGGTTCCGGCCGTGTGCACCGCGCCTGGTTCGTCGCCGCCGTCGGCTTCGTGACGATCATCGGCGCGGCCGCCTTCGCCTCCCTGCCCGGACTGCTCATCGAACCGCTCCACGAGGAATTCGACTGGTCGCGCGGCACGATCGCCTTCGCCGTCTCCGTGAACCTCGCGCTGTACGGGCTCACCGCGCCGTTCGCGGCCGCGCTGATGGACCGCTACGGCATCCGCCGGGTGGTGGCACTCGCCCTGATGGTCATATCCGGCGGCTCGGTCGCCACCGTCTGGATGACCGCGTCCTGGCAACTGGTGCTGTTCTGGGGCGTGCTGGTGGGCCTGGGCAGCGGCTCGATGGCGCTGTCCTTCGCGGCGACGATCACCAACCGCTGGTTCACCGCCCGGCGGGGCCTGGTCACCGGCATCCTGACCGCCGCCGGCGCCTCCGGCCAGCTGATCTTCCTGCCGCTGCTGTCCTGGCTGGTGGAGCACCACGGCTGGCGCCCGGCGGCGGTGACGGTCTCGCTGGCCGCGCTGGCCGTCGTCCCGTTCGTGTGGCTGCTGCTGCGCGACCACCCGGCGGACCTGGGACTCGCCCCGTACGGAGGCACGTACGCGCCGAAGCCCGCACCGGCGGCGGGCGCGGCGCGGCGCACGCTGACGGTGCTGTTCAAGGCGGCCCGCACCGGCCCGTTCTGGCTGCTGGCGGGCACCTTCGCGATCTGCGGGGCATCGACGAACGGGCTGGTCAAGACCCACTTCGTGCCGGCGGCGCACGACCACGGCATGCCGGTGACCGCGGCGGCCGGGCTGCTGGCCGTGGTCGGCGTCTTCGACGTCATCGGCACCGTGGCGTCCGGCTGGTTCACGGACCGCTTCGAGGCCCGGCGGCTGCTGGCCGTCTACTACGCGCTGCGCGGGATCTCGCTGCTGTTCCTGCCGCTGCTGCTCGCCCCGTCGGTGCACCCGCCGATGGTGTTCTTCATCGTGTTCTACGGGCTGGACTGGGTCGCCACCGTCCCGCCGACGATCGCGCTGTGCCGCGAGCAGTACGGGGAGGACAGCGCGATCGTGTTCGGCTGGGTGCTGGCCTCGCACCAGGTCGGCGCGGCGGTGGTGGCGTTCCTGGCGGGCCTGGCGCGGGACGCGTTCGGCTCGTACGACGTCGTCTGGTACGCGTCGGGCGCGCTGTGCGCGATGGCGGCGCTGATGGCGATGGTCATCCGCCGCCGGCCGGCCACCGCCGCACTCGCGGCGGCGTAGCGGCGGCCCGGCGCTCGCGCAGCGGTCCGCCGATGACGAACGGCAGGCGCTCGGCCGGCGCGCCGAGCGCGGCCCGCTCCGCGCCGGTCGGGGCCCGGCGGCCCGTGCCGACCAGCAGCGCCTCCGTGTCGGTGAACGACGGGGGGGAACGCGGCGCCCGCGATGTCTCCGGCATCGCGCGGGACCGGGCCGTGCCCTCGGCGGGCGGCCGGGTGGCGGGGGCGGTGCAGCGGGGGCGGCGGGTCAGGCGCCGGCCGGGGTGGTGGAGCGCAGGGTGCCGTCCGGGGCGGCCAGCAGCACCGGGGTGGCGGCGCCGCCGAGGTCGCGGACGGCGGCCCGGTCGGCGTCGGGGACCGACTCCGCCGCGCTGACCACGGCCGCGGCCTCCAGGGAGCGGGCACCGCTCGCCACCGCCATCGCCACCGCGGTCTGGAGCGCGCTCAGCTTCAGGGAGTCCAGCTCCACCGTCCCGGCTACGTACGTCCGGCCCGTCTCGTCCCGCACCGCCGCGCCCTCCGGCACCGCGTTGCGGGCCCGGGCGCTGCGCGCCAGCGTGATGATCTTGCTGTCCTCGGGGTCGATCCCGGTGCTCTCCGTCATGGACGAAAGCATAGGGAGGGCCTCGGCGCGGCCGCGCGACCACCCCGCCGCGGCGGTCACGGCCGGTCCAGCCGGAGCCGCTCCGCCCGGGGCAGACCCGCGACCACCAGGTCGTACGAGTCCTCGACCAGCTCCCGTACCAGCGCGTCGGGGAGCCCGGAGACCGTCACCGTGTTCCAGTGCCGCTTGTTCATGTGATAGCCGGGCACGATCGCCGCGTGCTCCTCCCGCAGCCGGACCGCCAGCTCCGGTTCGCACTTGAGGTTGACCTTCAGCGGCTCCGCATCCAGCGCGGAGAGCGCGAACACCTTCCCCAGCACCTTGAACACCGAGGTCTGCGGAGTGAAGGGGAACTCCTCCACCGCCGCGTTGAAGCCGAGGCAGAACGCCCGCAGCTGTTCCGGGGTCACTCCGGCCCCTCCTCGCCCTCGCCCGCCGCCGGCACCACCGGCTCCACGAGCACCGTCACGATCTTGTTCCTGCGCCCCGCCGGGGACTCGGCCGTCAGCCGCAGCGGCCGCCCGTCCGGGAGCTCGACGAGCGCCGAGGCGCCCGCGATCGGCACCCGGCCCAGCGCCTTGGCCAGCAGCCCGCCGACCGTCTCCACGTCCTCGTCGTCGTAGTCCTCGACCTTGAACAGCTCGCCGAGGTCGGTGATGTCGAGGCGCGCCGTCACCCGGTAGCGGTCCTCCCCGAGGTCCTCGACGGGCGCGAGCTCGCGGTCGTACTCGTCGGTGATCTCGCCGACGATCTCTTCGAGGATGTCCTCGATGGTGACGATGCCCGCGGTGCCGCCGTACTCGTCGATGACGACGGCCACGTGGTTGCGGACCTGCTGCATCTCGCGCAGCAGATCGCCCGCGTTCTTGGTGTCCGGCACGAACACCGCAGGGCGCATCGCCGTGGAGACCAGGTCCGATTCGGCGTCCCGGCTGATGTGCGTCTTGCGGACCAGGTCCTTCAGGTACACGACCCCGACGATGTCGTCCTCGTTCTCCCCGGTCACCGGTATGCGCGAGAACCCCGACCGCAGTGCGAGCGTGGTCGCCTGACGGATCGTCTTGTACCGCTCGATGCAGATCAGGTCCGTCCGCGGCACCATCACCTCGCGCACGAGCGTGTCGCCGAGTTCGAAGACCTGGTGCACCATCCGGCGCTCGTCGTCCTCGATCAGCGATTCCCTCTCCGCCAGGTCCACCATCGCGCGCAGCTCGGCCTCGGAGGCGAACGGCCCCTTGCGGAAGCCCTTTCCGGGCGTGAGCGCGTTGCCGAGGAGGATCAGCAGCTGCGGGATGGGCCCCATCACCCGGGCCAGCGGCACCAGGACGTACGCGGCCGCCGTCGCCGTGTTCAGCGGGTGCTGGCGGCCGATCGTACGGGGGGACACGCCGACGGCGACGAACGAGACGAGCACCATCACGGCGATCGCCACGAGCAGCGCGGTCCAGTTCTCGCCGAACTCGTCGAGGCAGACGTAGGTGACGAGGACACCCGCCGCCATCTCGCAGGTGACCCGGACCAGCAGGGCCACGTTCACGTAGCGGGTGGGGTCGGCGGCGACCTGCGCGAGCTTCGCGCTGCCGCGCCGCCCCTCCCGTACGGCCTGCTCCGCGCGGAAGCTGGAGACCCGGGCGATCCCGGACTCGGCGCACGCCGCGAACCAGGCCACCACGACCAGCAGGACCGCCCCGGTGATGAGCTGGGGGGCGCCGGTCACGAGACGGTCGGGGCCGGGGACGGGCCGGTGATGCCGCGCTCACCGCGCCAGCCGTCGACGATCGCCGCCTGGAGGCCGAACATCTCGGCCTTCTCGTCGGGCTCCTCGTGGTCGTACCCGAGCAGGTGCAGCACCCCGTGGACCGTCAGGAGCTGGAGCTCCTCGTCCATGGAGTGCTGCGTCGGGGCGTCCTCGCCCTGCTTCTTGGCCACCTCGGGGCAGAGCACGATGTCGCCGAGGAGCCCCTGCGGGGGCTCCTCGTCGTCCTTCGCCGGCGGACGGAGTTCGTCCATCGGGAAGGACATGACGTCGGTGGGTCCGGGCAGGTCCATCCACTGGATGTGGAGCTGCTCCATCGCCCCCTCGTCCACGACGATGACGGAGAGCTCGGAGAGCGGGTGGATCCGCATCCGGGTGAGCGCGTAGCGGGCGATGTCGAGGATCGCCTGCTCGTCGACCTCGATCCCGGACTCGTTGTTGACGTCGATCGACATGGTGCGCTGAGTTCTACTTCCCGTTTCGGCCGCTGCGGCCGGCGCCCGGGCCGCTGGGGCCCGACTGGCCGCTCTGGCTGTCGTCGTACTTCTCGTACGCGTCGACGATACGGCCGACGAGCTTGTGCCGGACGACATCCTCGGACGTGAGCCGCGAGAAGTGGATGTCGGGCACCCCTTCGAGGATCTCCTGGACCTGGCGCAGCCCGCTCTTGGTGCCGCCCGGCAGGTCGACCTGGGTGACGTCACCGGTGATGACGATCTTCGAGTCGAAGCCGAGCCGGGTCAGGAACATCTTCATCTGTTCCGGGCTCGTGTTCTGCGCCTCGTCAAGGACGACGAACGCCTCATTCAAAGTGCGACCGCGCATGTAGGCCAGGGGGGCGACCTCGATCGTGCCCGCCGCCATGAGCCGCGGGATCGAATCCGGGTCGATCATGTCGTGCAGCGCGTCGTAGAGCGGCCGCAGGTACGGGTCGATCTTGTCGAAGAGCGTGCCCGGCAGGAAGCCGAGCCGCTCGCCGGCCTCGACGGCGGGGCGGGTCAGGATGATCCGGCTGACCTGCTTGGACTGCAGGGCCTGGACCGCCTTGGCCATCGCCAGGTAGGTCTTTCCGGTACCGGCGGGGCCGATGCCGAAGACGATCGTGTTCTTGTCGATCGCGTCGACGTACCGCTTCTGGTTGAGGGTCTTGGGACGGATGGTGCGGCCGCGGCTGGAGAGGATGTTCTGGGTGAGGACCTCCGCGGGGGTCTCCTCCGGGCCCTCGCCCTTGCCGTTCGCCTTGAGCATGGCGATCGAGCGTTCCACTGCGTCCTCCGTCATCGGCTGCCCGGTGCGGAGCACCAGCATCATCTCGTCGAACAGGCGCTGGATCAGGGCGACTTCGGCCGCCTCGCCGATCGCGCTGACCTGATTGCCCCGAACATGGATGTCGGCCCTCGGGAAGGCCTTCTCGATCACGCGCAGCAGGGCGTCGCCGGATCCGAGCACGGTCACCATCGGATGGGTGGCCGGGACGGTGAAGTGGGCTCGCGCCTGCCCGGGCGCGGGGGTGTGGGCTGTCGGTGTCTGAGTCATGGGCCGGCACTGTGGCCTGCGCATACCTCCCGCTGAGGGGCCGTGCCGATCGACGACCTCCGGAATACCAAGCGTACGACTCCGCCGCCGCATCCCCGAGGCCTTTTCCGGCGCTGTCACGGCCCGCCGCCCCCGCGGCCCCGCGCCGGCTCCACGCCCGGCCTCCGCCCGCCGCCCCGCGCGGTTTCCCGGCCCGGCCGCCGCCTGTCGCCCCCGCGGCCCCGCGCGGTTTCCCGGCCCGGCCGCCGCCTGTCGCTCCCGCGGCCCCGCGCGGTTTCCCGGCCCGGCCGCCGCCCGGCCGGGGAACCGGCGCGCCGCCCGGCTACGCGCCCGGGCGGAATCCGATCGTCGGGACCGCCCGGCGCCGCGGCGCGGGGGCCGCCGGCGGCGGGAGCAGGGCGTCCAGGAAGCCGTACGGCCCGCGCAGCGCGTCCGGGGCGGCGGCCCACCAGTGCGCCACCTCCGCCCACCCCGGCGCCGACAGCGAGCCGCCGAACTCCTGGACCGACAGCGCCGCCGTCAGGCCCGCGAACGCCAGCCGGTCCGCCAGCGGCCACCCCGCCAGGGTGCCTGTGACGAAACCCGCCACGTACACGTCTCCGGCCCCCGTGGGGTCGAGCGCGTCCACCGCGATACCGGGGACCTCGGCCGTCTCCCCGGTCCGGCCGTCCACCGCGCAGGAGCCCTCCGGGCCCATCGTCACGACCGCGATCGGCACCTTCTCCGCGAGCTTGCGGGCCGCCGCCCGGGGGCAGTCGGTCCGCGTGTAGCGCATGGCCTCCCCGGCGTTGGGCAGGAACGCCTCGCAGTGCTCCAGATCGGCCAGCGCCCCCAGGTCCCAGCGCCCGCTCTCGTCCCAGCCCACGTCGGCGAAGACCCGGGCCCCCTGCCGGGCCGCCGTCGCGATCCACTCCTCCCCCCGCCCGGGCCCCAGGGAGGCCACGGCCGCACGGGCGCGGGGCGGGCAGCGCGGGAGGCCGGGGTCGGCGGGCGGCGGGGCCTCGTGGCCGTGCGAGACCATCGTGCGCTCGCCCTCGTAGGCCATCGAGACCGTGACCGGGCTGTGCCAGCCGGGGACGGTGCGCGACATGGTCAGGTCGATGCCCTCGCCCTGTTCGAGCGCGTCCCAGCAGTACTCGCCGTAGTGGTCGTCGCCGAACGCCGCGGCGAGCGAGGTGCGCAGGCCGAGGCGGGCCAGCGCGGTGGCCATGTTGGCCACGCCGCCGGGGCTGGAGCCCATGCCGCGCGCCCAGGACTCCGTACCGCGCACCGGGGCCGAGTCGAGGCCGGTGAAGATGATGTCGAGAAAGACCGTGCCGGTGAGGAAGACGTCGCAGCCGGGTTCGTGG
Source organism: Streptomyces sp. ADI95-16 (assembly GCF_003721495.1). Taxonomy (NCBI): domain Bacteria; kingdom Bacillati; phylum Actinomycetota; class Actinomycetes; order Kitasatosporales; family Streptomycetaceae; genus Streptomyces; species Streptomyces sp. ADI95-16. The sequence continues at coordinate 2,997,358 of NZ_CP033581.1, forward strand.
GGGTCACGGAGCGGACCGAGCGGGTCCACGGCGGAGCTGCGGCTGGTGCGGCTGTCCCGACTGGTCACGGTGTACTCCCCGGATGATGCGCGTGCGGCCGAAGGGTCGTTTCTGCGGGATGGGTTCCCACGGAAAGCTCCGAGCCCTCCCCGCCCGGACGCAACCCAAACCCAAGTGTGGCCCAGATCACCCCCGGGCCGCTCCCCAGCCACCTCCGGCGCCCCCGCCGGGGGGCTCCGGCGGAGGCTCCCCCTGGCGGTCTCAGCCCCGCTTCGGCAGGGGAACCCGTACGAGGTCCTCGGCGATCGTCAGCTCCCCCTCGAACCCGGCCGCGCGGGCCTGCCGTTCGAACGCGCCGGGGTCGGAGTAGCGCTGCGAGAAGTGCGTCAGCACCAGGTGCCGTACGCCCGCGTCGCGCGCCGTCCGGGCCGCCTGGCCGGCGGTGAGGTGCCCGTGGTCGGTGGCGAGGCGCTCGTCCTCGTCGAGGAACGTCGACTCGATGACCAGCATGTCGCAGCCCCGGGCGAGTTCGTCCACGCCGGGGCAGAGCCGGGTGTCCATGACGAACGCGAAGCTCTGTCCGGGCCTGTGCTCGCTGACCTCGTCGAGGCCCACGCCGCCCAGCCGGCCCTCGCGCTGGATCCGGCCCACGTCCGGCCCCTTGATCCCGTGCCGCGCGAGCAGTTCGGGCACCATGCGGCGGCCGTCGGGCTCGCTGATCCGGTAGCCGAAGGACTCGACCGGGTGCGACAGCCTGCGGGCCTCCAGGGTGTACGAGGACCCGCGCGCCAGCGTCCCGTCCCCGGCCACCGGCTCCTCGCGCAGCCGTACGGTCTCCCGGTAGGCGGTCGCGTACCGCAGCCGGTCGAAGAACTTCTGCCCCGAGGCGGGGTAGTGCGCGGTGACGGGGTGCGGGACCTGGTCGAGGTTGATCCGCTGGATCACCCCGGCGAGGCCGAGGCTGTGGTCACCGTGGAAGTGGGTGACACAGATCCGGTTGATGTCGTGCGCGGCGACCCCGGCCCGCAGCATCTGGCGCTGCGTGCCCTCGCCCGGGTCGAAGAGGATGCCCTCGCCGTCCCAGCGCAGCAGGTAGCCGTTGTGGTTGCGGTGGCGGGTGGGCACCTGGCTGGCGGTGCCCAGCACCACGAACTCTCTTACGGACACGGGCTATCCGGGGGGCCACTGGAGGCCGCGGCCCCCGAGGAGGTGGGCGTGGGCGTGGAAGACGGTCTGGCCCGCGCCGGCGCCGGTGTTGAAGACGATCCGGTAGCCGTGGCCGTCGATCTTCTCCTCGGCGGCGATCCGGCCCGCCTCGGCCAGCACGTCGGCGGCGACGGTGGGTTCGGCGGCCGCGAGGGAGGCGGCGTCGGGGTAGTGGACGCGCGGGATCACGAGCACGTGCGTGGGCGCCTGCGGGCTGATGTCCCGGAAGGCGAGGGTGGTCTCGGTCTCCCCGACCACGGTCGCCGGGATGGACCCTGCGACGATCTTGCAGAACAGGCAGTCGGCCTGCGGTTCCCCGGCCATTGCGTTCGCCTCCCGTGACGTTGGATCGGTCGGGGCATCGTATCCACCCCCCCTCCCGGTCCGGGGGCCCACCACCCCCCGGGGGTTCAGGACCAGCGGCCCGTCCGGGCGAGCAGGACCGCCGTCGCGGCGGTGCCGGCGGTGGAGGTGCGCAGGACCGGGCGGCCCAGCCGGTACGGGTGGGCGCCGACGGCGGCGAAGGCGGCCAGCTCATCCGGGGAGACGCCGCCCTCCGGGCCGACCACCAGCACGATCGACCCGGCGGCGGGCAGCTCGGCCGTCGCCAGCGCCCGCGAGGGCGCGTCCCGGTCCTCGTGCAGCACCATCGCCAGGTCGGCGTCCGCGAGCAGCGCCGCGACCTGCTTCGTGGACATGGCCTCGGCGACCTCCGGGAAGCTGACCCGGCGGGACTGCTTGCCCGCCTCGCGGGCCGTGCCCCGCCACTTCGCCAGGGACTTCGCGCCCCGGTCGCCGCGCCACTGGGTGATGCACCGCGAGGCCTGCCACGGCACGATCGCGTCCACGCCGGTCTCGGTCATCGTCTCGACCGCGACCTCGCCCCGGTCGCCCTTGGGGAGGGCCTGCACGACGGTGACGCGTACGGCGGGCTCCGCTTCCGTGAAGACCCCGGACACCGCGACGACCAGCCGGTCCTTGCCCTCCGCCGCCTTGACGACCGCCTCGGCCCAGCTGCCGCGGCCGTCCGTGAGGACCACCGCCTCGCCCGGGTTCAGCCGCTTCACCGAGACCGCGTGCCGGCCCTCGGGGCCGTCCAGCACGAACTCCGGCCCCGCGGGGACCTCTTCGACCACGAACACGGGGGCCGTCATGACACTCTCCTCGTCTGCGTTTCCTTCAGCACGCCCTGCGCCTCGGCCAGTTCCGCCGCGAGCACCTCCACCAGCTCGCCCGCCGGTACGGTCCGGGCCAGCCGGTGTCCCTGGCCCGCCCACAGCGCCATGCCCTGCGGGTCCCCGGCCGCCGCGGCCGCCTTGCGCAGCCCCGAGGTGAGGTGGTGGACCTGCGGGTACGCGGCCGGGGCGTACGGCCCGTGCTCGCGCATGAACCGGTTCACCAGCCCCCGCGCGGGCCGCCCGGAGAACGCCCGGGTCAGCTCGGTGCGGACGAACAGCGGGTCCGTCAGCGCCGCCTTGTGCAGCGGGTGGGCCCCCGACTCCGGGCACGCCAGGAACGCGGTGCCGAGCTGCGCCGCCTCCGCTCCGGCCGCGAGCACGGCCGCGATCTGCGAGCCGCGCATCAGGCCGCCCGCCGCGATGATCGGGAGGGCGACCCCTTCCCGTACCTGCGCGACCAGCGCGAGCAGCCCGACGCCGGCGGTGCCGTCGGCCTGCGGGTCGTCGCGGTGGGTGCCCTGGTGGCCGCCGGCCTCGACGCCCTGGACGCAGACGGCGTCGGCGCCCGCCTCCTGGGCGGCGCGGGCCTCCTCGACCGAGGTCACGGTGACGACGGTGTGCGTACCGGCCTCGCGCAGCCGGGCGAGGGCGGCGGGCGCGGGGCAGCCGAAGGTGAACGAGACGACCGGGACCGGGTCTTCGAGGAGGATGGCGAGCTTGGCGTCGTAGCCGTCGTCGCAGGTGCCGATGATGTCCTCGGCGGCGAGGGAGACCTCGTACCAGCTGGCCTCGCCCGCGAGCTGTCCGCGGTAGGCCTCGACGGCGGCCGGGTCGACGTAGCCGGTCTGCGGCATGAAGAGGTTCACGCCGAAGGGCCGCCGGGTCAGCCCCCGGGTCTGCTTGATCTCCTGGTACATGCCGTCGGCGGTCTTGTAGCCGCCGGCCAGGAAGCCCAGCCCGCCCGCTTCGCACACGGCCGCGGCGAGGGCGGGACAGGAGGCGCCGCCCGCCATGGGAGCCTGCACGATCGGGAACCGGTAGAGACCGTTCGGTGCGGAGGACATGGACTGCATCGTGCCATGTCCCGCTCACCGCACCGAATCACGGCATTCGCCTGGCATAGTCCGCTTCAGCGGCCTGGCGCGTTCGCGCCGGGCGCCCGGCGCGAACGCGCCGAACCCGGTCCGGGGCGTCCCCGGACCGGGCTCGTACGACGGTGACCGCGCTCGGCGTCAGCGGCCGTTGAACGCGTCCTTCAGACGGCTGAACAGACCCTGCTGGCCCGGCGCGAACTGGCCCATCGGCCGCTCCTCGCCGCGCAGCTTGGCCAGCTGGCGCAGCAGGTCCTCCTGCTGGGCGTCCAGCTTGCCCGGCGTGGTGACCTCGACGTGGACGATCAGGTCGCCCCGGCCGCCGCCGCGCAGGTGCGTCACGCCGCGCCCGTGCAGCGGGATCGACTGGCCGGATCCGGTGCCGGGCCGGATGTCGATCTCCTCCATGCCGTCCAGCGTCTCCAGCGGGCACTTGGTGCCCAGGGCCGCCGCCGTCATGGGGATGGTCACGGTGCAGTGCAGGTCGTCCCCGCGCCGCTGGAAGGTCGGGTGCGGCAGTTCGTGGATCTCCACGTACAGGTCGCCGGCGGGGCCGCCGCCGGGGCCGACCTCGCCCTCGCCCGCGAGCTGGATCCGGGTGCCGTTCTCGACGCCGGCCGGGATCTTGACCGTGAGGCTGCGGCGGGAGCGGACCCGGCCGTCGCCCGCGCACTCGGGGCAGGGGGTCGGGACCACGGTGCCGAAGCCCTGGCACTGCGGGCAGGGGCGCGAGGTCATGACCTGGCCCAGGAAGGACCGGGTGACCTGCGAGACCTCACCGCGGCCGCGGCACATGTCACATGTCTGCGCCGAGGTGCCGGGGGCGGCGCCTTCGCCGGAGCAGGTGTTGCAGACGACCGCCGTGTCGACCTGGATGTCCTTGGTCGTCCCGAAGGCCGCCTCGTCCAGCTCCAGGTCCAGGCGGATCATCGCGTCCTGGCCCCGCCGGGTCCGCGAGCGCGGGCCGCGCTGCGAGGACTGGCCGAAGAAGGCGTCCATGATGTCGGAGAAGTTGCCGAAGCCACCCGCACCGAATCCGCCCGCGCCACCGCCGCCGCCCGAGGAGGACAGCGGGTCGCCGCCGAGGTCGTAGACCTGCTTCTTCTGCGGATCCGAGAGGACCTCGTACGCCGCGTTGATCTCCTTGAAACGCTCTTGCGTCTTCGGGTCCGGATTCACATCCGGGTGGAGCTCACGCGCGAGGCGGCGGAAGGCCTTCTTGATCTCGTCCTGCGATGCGTCGCGGCGTACGCCGAGGACCGCGTAATAGTCCGTGGCCACTTACGACTCCGCCAGGATCTGTCCGACGTAACGTGCCACTGCGCGTACCGCTCCCATCGTTCCGGGGTAGTCCATGCGGGTCGGTCCGACCACGCCGAGTTTGGCGACACTCTCGCCGCCCGAACCGTAGCCGACCGAGACGACGGACGTGGAGTTCAGTCCCTCGTAGGCATTCTCATGCCCGATCTTCACGGCCATCCCCGACTCGTTGGCCTCGCCCAGCAGCTTGAGGAGCACGACCTGCTCCTCCAGCGCTTCGAGCACCGGCCTGATCGTCAGGGGGAAATCGTGTCCGAAGCGGGTGAGATTGGCGGTGCCGCCGATCATCAGCCGCTCCTCGGCCTCCTCGACCAGGGTTTCGAGGAGGGTGGCGAGCACGGTCGAGACCGTGGCCCGGTCCTCCGCCTCGAAGGATTCGGGGAGGTCCTGCACCAGCTGCGGCACGTCGGTGAACCGACGGCCGACGACCCGGCTGTTGAGCCGCGCCCGCAGATCGGCGAGGGAAGCCTCGCCGAAGGGGGTCTGGCAGTCGACGAGCCGCTGCTCGACCCGCCCGGTGTCCGTGATCAGTACGAGCATCAGCCGGGCCGGGGCCAGCGACAGCAGCTCGACGTGCCGGACGGTGGAGCGGGTCAGCGACGGGTACTGGACGACGGCGACCTGCCGGGTGAGCTGCGCGAGCAGCCGCACCGTACGGCCGACGACGTCGTCGAGGTCCACGGCGCCGTCGAGGAAGTTCTGGATGGCCCGGCGCTCGGGCGTCGACAGCGGCTTGACGCCCGCCAGCCGGTCGACGAACAGCCGGTAGCCCTTGTCCGTGGGGATCCGGCCGGCGCTGGTGTGGGGCTGGGCGATGTACCCCTCCTCCTCCAGCACGGCCATGTCGTTGCGCACGGTGGCGGGCGAGACGCCGAGCCGGTGCCGCTCGGTGAGCGCCTTGGAGCCGACCGGCTCCTCCGTCCCGACGTAGTCCTGGACGATGGCGCGCAGCACTTCGAGTCTGCGTTCGCTGAGCATCGCGCACACCTCCAGCTGTGATGCGTGGTCGTGGTCTCGGTCTTGGTACCGGCCCGTTTGGCACTCGGGGCATACGAGTGCCAGAGAACCCCCGGTCAGTGTACGGCCGGGTAGTACGCCGGAGGCAAGGGCGGTCGCTCGGGGGGTCGCCAGGGTAGCGTCACGGCATGGACGTCCGATGGGAAGAGGCGGGCTGGGAGCGGTTGACCGGGCGGGCCGGCCGGCGGCGGCTTCCGGTGTGGGACTGCACGGTGGGACTGGTGGTGGGGGACGATTCGGTCCTCCTCGTCGATCCCGGATCGTGCGTGCGCGAGGGCGCGGAAGTGCGGGCCGAGGCGGAGCGGCTGACCGGCCGCCGCGTGACCCATATCGCATTCACGCACGGCCATTTCGATCACGTGCTGGGCGGGGCCGCGTTCTCCGGGGCCGAGGTCTTCGGGGCGGTCGGGCTGGACGCGCTGCTGTCGGTGGGGCGCGACGAGCTGCGCGGGGACGCGGTGCGGCACGGGCTGGCGGAGGCGGAGGCCGCCGAGGCGGCGGACCTGCTGGCGGCGCCGAAGCACCTGGTGTCGGGCGAGTGGACGCTGGACCTGGGCGGGGTCCAGGTGCTGCTGGCGAACGTCGGCCCCGGGCACACCCGGCACGACCTGGCGGTGTTCGTGCCGGGTGCGCGGGAGGTGGTGTTCTGCGGGGACCTCGTGGAGGAGTCGGGCGACCCGTCGGCCGGCCCGGACGCGGTGCCCCGGCAGTGGCCCGCGGCGCTGGACCGGCTGCTGTCGCTGGGCGGCGACGACGCGCTGTACGTGCCGGGTCACGGAGCGGTGGTCGGCGCGGCCTTCGTGCGTGCGCAACGGGACACACTGCGGGCGCGGTTCGGCGTGTCGGAGGCGTGAGCACGGGCTCTCTCGTACCGTCGGCCGGATGCGCGAGTACTCCCCCGACCTGACCCCGCAGTGGAAGCGTGCCCGAGCCGTGCCGGAGGTGGCGGCGGACCCGGGCCTGGTGGTGGAGGTGGCCGGTACGGACTTCTGCGGCGCGGTGGTGGCCTGCGAGGCGGGCACGGTGACGCTGGAGGACCGCTTCGGCAAGCGGCGGGTGTTCCCGCTGGAGCCGCGCGGGTTCCTGCTGGAGGGGGCGGTGGTCACCCTGACGCGCCCGGCGCGGGGGCCGGCCGCACCGGCCCGTACGGCGTCGGGCTCGGTGGCCGTGCCCGGGGCGCGGGCGCGGGTGGCGCGGGCGGGCCGGATCTACGTCGAGGGGCGGCACGACGCGGAGCTGGTGGAGCGGGTCTGGGGCGACGACCTGCGGATCGAGGGCGTGGTGGTGGAGTACCTGGAGGGCATCGACGACCTTCCCGCCGTCGTCGCCGATTTCGCCCCGGCCGCGGACGCCCGTCTCGGCGTCCTGGTCGACCATCTGGTCCCGGGCTCGAAGGAGTCCCGCATCGCGGCGTCGGTGACCTCCCCGCACGTCCTGATCGTGGGCCACCCGTACGTGGACGTCTGGCAGGCGGTGAAGCCGTCGGCCCTGGGCATCGCGGCGTGGCCGGTGATCGGGCCGGGCCAGGACTGGAAGACGGGCATCTGCCGGGCGCTGGGCTGGCCGGAGAGCACCGGGGCGGCCTGGCAGCACATCCTGTCCCGCGTGACGTCGTACAAGGACCTGGAGCCCACCCTCCTCGGCGCGGTGGAACACCTCATCGACCACGTCACGAGCTGACCCGGCCGCGCGGGGCGCGGCCGGGGGCCCGCTCGGGCTCAGCGCGGGGTCAGCGCGGGTCAGCGCGGCTCAGCGCGGGTCAGCGCGGCTCAGCGCGGCTCAGCGCGGGTCGGCGCGGGTCGGCGCGGGGTCAGTCGACCAGGTCGCGGACGACCGCGTCGGCCAGGAGCCGGCCGCGAAGGGTCAGGACGGCGCGGCCCGCCGCGTAGGGGCCGGGCTCCAGCAGGCCGTCCGCCAGCGTCCGCCCGGCCGCGGCCAGCCCGGCGGGGGCCAGCAGCGCCAGCGGGCAGCCGTCCACCAGCCGCAGCTCCAGCAGGATCCGCTCCACCCGCCGGTCCTCCGCGGACAGCAGCTCCCGCCCCGCCCCCGGGGACCGCCCCCCGGCCAGGGCCGCCGCGTACGCGCCGGGGTGCTTCACGTTCCACCACCGCACCCCGCCCACGTGCGAGTGCGCCCCGGGACCCGCGCCCCACCAGTCGGCCCCGCGCCAGTACAGCTCGTTGTGCAGGCAGCGCCCCGCCTCCGAGGTGGCCCAGTTCGACACCTCGTACCAGGAGTACCCCGCCTCGGCCATCACCGAGTCCGCGATCAGGTACCGGTCCGCGTGCACGTCGTCGTCCGTCATCGGGACCTCGCCCCGCCGGATCCGCCGCGCCAGCTGGGTGCCTTCCTCCACGATCAGCGCGTACGCCGACACGTGGTCCGGCCCCGCCCCGAGCGCGGCCTCCAGCGAGGCCCGCCAGTCGTCGTCGGACTCGCCCGGGGTGCCGTAGATCAGGTCCAGGTTCACGTGCTCGAACCCCGCGGCCCGCGCCTCCGCGACACACGCCTCGGGCCGGCCCGGCGTGTGCGTGCGGTCCAGCACCTTCAGGACGTGCTGCTTGGCGCTCTGCATGCCGAAGGAGACCCGGTTGAAGCCCCCGGCCCGCAGCTCCTCCAGGTACCGCGGGTCGACCGACTCCGGATTGGCCTCCGTGGTGACCTCGGCGTCCTCGGCCAGCCCGAACTCGTCGCGGATCGCCGCGAGCATCCGTACGAGGTCCCCGGCCGGCAGCAGCGTCGGCGTGCCGCCGCCCACGAAGACGGTCCGCACGGGGCGCGGGTCGTCGCCCAGCACCTTCCGCGCCAGGCGCACCTCGTCGATCAGGGTGTCGGCGTAGTTCTCGCGGGAGGCGAGCACGCCGCCGCTGCCCCGCAGCTCGGTCGCGGTGTACGTGTTGAAGTCGCAGTACCCGCAGCGCGTGGCGCAGTACGGGACGTGCAGGTAGAACCCGAGCGGCCGGTCCCCGGCACCCGCCAGGGCGTGCGACGGCAGCGAGCCGTCTTCGGGCATGGGTTCACCGTCGGGCAGTGCGGAAGGCATGCGCCCATTGTCCCGCACCGCCCGAAGGTCGTTTACGCCTCGCGCGTCCCGGCGTACATCTCCTCGATCAGGTGCTTGAACTCGCGCTCGACGACCGGCCGCTTCAGCTTGAGGCTGGGCGTGAGGTCGCCGTGCTCGATGTCCAGGTCGCGCGGGAGCAGCCGGAACTGCTTCACGGTCTGCCAGCGCTGGAGGCCCGCGTTCAGGGTCTGTACGTACGTCTCGACCATCCGGTTCGTCTCCGGCGCGGCCACGATCTCGGCGTACGTCTTGCCCTCCAGCCCGTTCTCGGCGGCCCAGACCAGGATCGACGGGCCGTCGAGGGCGATCAGCGCCGAGCAGAAGTTCCGGTCCGCGCCGTGCACCACGATGCTGGAGACGTACGGGCAGATCGCCTTGAACTGGCCCTCGATCTCCGCCGGGGCGACGTACTTGCCCCCCGAGGTCTTGATCAGGTCCTTCTTGCGGTCGGTGATCCGCAGGTAGCCGTCGGGCGACAGCTCGCCGATGTCACCGGTGTGCAGCCAGCCGTCCGGCTCCAGCACCTCGGCGGTCTTCTCGGGCTGGCCGTGGTAGCCCTGCATGATGCCGGGGCCGCGCAGCAGGATCTCGCCGTCGTCGGCGATGCGGACCTCGGTGCCGGGGAGCGGCTTGCCGACGGTGCCGGTGCGGTAGGCCTCGCCCGGGTTGACGAAGGAGGCGGCGCTGGACTCGGTCAGTCCGTAGCCCTCCAGGATGTTGATGCCGGCGCCGGAGAAGAAGTAGCCGATCTCGGGGGCCAGGGCGGAGGCGCCGGAGACGGCGGCGCGCAGCCGGCCGCCGAAGGCCTCGCGGAGCTTGGAGTAGACCAGCGCGTCGGCGATCTTGTGCTTGGTGGTGAGGCCGAACGGGGCGGTCGCGTTGCCGGTGCGCCGGTAGTTGTCCTGGGTGACCTTGGCGTACTCGCGGGCGATGCCGACCGACCACTGGAAGATCTTGTACTTGGCGCCGCCGCCGGCCCGGGCCTTGGCCGCGACCCCGTTGTAGACCTTCTCGAAGATGCGCGGGACGGCCGCCATGTAGGTCGGCTGGACCACCGGCAGGTTTTCGATGATCTTGTCGATCCGGCCGTCCACGGCGGTGACGTGCCCGACCTCGATCTGGCCGGAGGTGAGCACCTTGCCGAAGACGTGCGCCAGCGGCAGCCACAGGTACTGGACGTCCTCGCTGGTGATCATCCCCGTCGCGACGGTGGCCTTGGCCATGTACGACCAGTTGTCGTGCGGCAGCCGTACGCCCTTGGGGCGGCCGGTGGTGCCCGAGGTGTAGATCAGGGTGGCGAGCTGGTCGGCGGTGATCGCCCCGATCCGCTCCTTGACCGCCTCGGGGTTCTTGGCGAGGTACTCCCTGCCGCGCGCCTCCAGGTCGTCGAGGGAGAGCACCCAGCCTTCCGGATCGCCCTCGGCCGCGATCGCGTCGGCGCTCTCCACGACCACCACGTGCGACAGCGCGGGCAGGTCGGCGCGCCGCTCGCGGGCCTTGGCGAGCTGCGAGGCGTCCTCGGCGATCAGTACGTGGCTGTCCGAGTCGGCGAGGATGTACGCCGACTCCTCGGCGTTGGTGCTGGGGTAGATGGTGGTGACCGCGCCGCCCGCGCACATCACCCCGAGGTCGGCGAGGATCCACTCGACCCGGGTGCCGGAGGCGAGGGCGACCCGCTGCTCGGATGCGAGCCCGAGGTCGATCAGACCGGCCGCGATGGCGAAAACGCGCTCGGCGGCCTGCCCCCAGCTGAGTGACTTCCAGTCGTCGGGGCCCTCGCCGCCGGCCGCGGGGACCGGGAACCGGTAGGCCTCCGCGTCCGGCGTGGCGGCGACACGCTCAAGGAACAGGGCCGCCACGGTGGGCGGGCGGTTCTCGATCAAGGTCTGTGTGTCGCTCACGGACGTCCTCCGGACCACGCGGCAGGGCCTGCATTGGGCAAGTGACTCTGGGCTGAACAGTGACTCGATGCTTTGGTAACCGGCGAGTAACCAGAGATCAGACTAGGGGCCCTCCGCCTGGCGCGTAAGGGCCAGCGGGCGGCCGATTCATAACGAAACAGGCCCCCGCGCGTCCGCACGGGGGCCCGTTTCGCATACGGCGCTACTTCTTCTTGCCGCCGGAGTCGTCGCTGGACAGCACCGCGATGAAGGCCTCCTGCGGGACCTCCACGGAGCCGACCATCTTCATCCGCTTCTTGCCTTCCTTCTGCTTCTCCAGCAGCTTCCGCTTACGGGAGATGTCACCGCCGTAGCACTTGGCGAGGACGTCCTTGCGGATGGCGCGGATGGTCTCGCGGGCGATGACTCGGGAGCCGATCGCGGCCTGGATCGGGATCTCGAAGGCCTGCCGCGGGATGAGCTCGCGCAGCTTGGCGACCAGGCGCACGCCGTAGGCGTAGGCCGCGTCCTTGTGCGTGACGGCGGAGAAGGCGTCGACCTTGTCGCCGTGCAGCAGGATGTCGACCTTGACCAGGCCGGAGGCCTGCTCGCCGGTGGGCTCGTAGTCGAGGGAGGCGTAGCCGCGCGTCTTGGACTTCAGCTGGTCGAAGAAGTCGAAGACGATCTCGGCGAGCGGAAGGGTGTAGCGGATCTCGACGCGGTCCTCGGAGAGGTAGTCCATGCCGAGGAGGGTGCCGCGGCGCTGCTGGCAGAGCTCCATGATCGCGCCGATGAACTCGGAGGGTGCGAGCAGGGTGGCCCGTACGACCGGCTCGAACACGTCCGAGATCTTGCCCTCGGGGAACTCGCTCGGGTTGGTGACGGTGACTTCCTTGCCGTCCTCCATGACCACCCGGTACACCACGTTGGGCGCGGTGGCGATCAGGTCGAGGCCGAACTCGCGCTCCAGGCGCTCGCGGACCACGTCCAGGTGCAGCAGGCCGAGGAAGCCGACGCGGAAGCCGAAGCCGAGCGCCGCCGAGGTCTCCGGCTCGTAGACGAGCGCGGCGTCGTTGAGCTGCAGCTTGTCCAGGGCCTCGCGCAGGTCCGGGTAGTCCGAACCGTCGAGCGGGTACAGACCCGAGAAGACCATCGGGCGCGGGTCCTTGTAGCCGCCGAGGGCCTCGGTCGCGCCGTTGTGCAGGCTGGTGATGGTGTCACCGACCTTGGACTGACGGACGTCCTTCACGCCGGTGATGATGTAGCCGACCTCGCCGACGCCGATGCCGTCGGACGGGGTCATCTCCGGGGAGGAGACACCGATCTCCAGCAGCTCGTGGGTGGCGCCGGTGGACATCATCCGGATGCGCTCGCGCTTGTTGAGCTGGCCGTCGACCACACGGACGTAGGTGACGACACCGCGGTACGAGTCGTAGACCGAGTCGAAGATCATCGCGCGCGCCGGGGCATCCTTGACACCGATCGGCGCCGGGACGGTGGCGACGATCCTGTCGAGCAGGGCGTCCACGCCGACACCGGTCTTCGCGGAGACGCGCAGCACGTCCTCGGGCTGGCAGCCGACCAGGTTCGCGAGCTCCTCGGCGAACTTCTCCGGCTGGGCGGCCGGCAGGTCGATCTTGTTCAGGACCGGGACGATCGCGAGGTCCTTCTCCATCGCCAGGTACAGGTTGGCGAGGGTCTGCGCCTCGATGCCCTGGGCGGCGTCCACCAGGAGGACCGTGCCCTCGCAGGCGGCCAGCGAGCGCGAGACCTCGTAGGTGAAGTCGACGTGCCCGGGGGTGTCGATCATGTTCAGGACGTGCGTGTTGCCCTTGCCCTCGCCCTCGGTGGGCGCCCAGGGCAGACGGACCGCCTGCGACTTGATCGTGATGCCGCGCTCACGCTCGATGTCCATGCGGTCGAGGTACTGGGCGCGCATCTGCCGCGAGTCGACCACGCCGGTGAGCTGAAGCATCCGGTCGGCGAGGGTCGACTTGCCGTGGTCGATGTGCGCGATGATGCAGAAGTTGCGGATCAGCGCCGGGTCGGTACGGCTCGGCTCGGGCACGTGGCTGGGGATGGCGGGCACGCAGTGTCCTGATTCTCGGGTCGCGGTCGGAACGAAGTCTGAGCGAAGGTTCGAATCTCGTCGCCCTCGTCGGCGCGCGATGTCGGATCTGTACGCAGACTCCCATGGTCCCATGGACGGGGCAGTGCGCTCGGTTTGGGCCGGTCGGAGCCTGCCTGGTAGCCTGGGCAGCTGTGTCTCGTATGCCCTCTCAGCTGTCGGGACACAATCCGAAGATCAAATCTCTGAACCTGCAAAGGCTCTTTCGTGGCGAACATCAAGTCCCAGATCAAGCGGAACAAGACGAACGAGAAGGCGCGCCTGCGTAACAAGGCCGTCAAGTCCTCGCTCAAGACCGCGATCCGCAAGGCCCGCGAGGCCGTCCTCGCCGGTGACGTCGAGAAGGCCACCGTGGCTTCCCGTGACGCCGCGCGTGCGCTCGACAAGGCTGTCTCGAAGGGTGTCATCCACAAGAACGCCGCCGCCAACAAGAAGTCGGCGCTGGCCTCCAAGGTCGCCACCCTGCAGGGCTGAGCTCCCTGATGTGAAAGCCGGGTAGGGATCCAGTGGGCCCTCTCTCCCACTCCTGACCGGCACCCCGCGCCGCACACGAAGCGTTCGCCACGCGGGTGCGGCGCAAACACAAGCAGTAACCGAAGGCCCCGGCCGCCCCCCTTCCCCAGGGGGACGGCCGGGGCCTTCGCCTTCCCCAGCCCCGCCGCACCCTGCCAGCCCCACCGCACCCTCCAGCCCGGCCGCGCCCCCCAGCCGCGCCGCGCCCTCCAGCCCCGCCGGCGTTTGAGGCGCGGGGGTTCGGGGGCAGCGCCCCCGACAACGGCGCAGCAGGCGGGAGGCGGGCGAAGGCCGGGGAGGGTGAACCCGCGCGGCGCCCCCACCGCGCACCAGCACCCGGCAGCAGGCCGGCCGGGCAGCAGGCAAACGGCAGACGGCAGACGGTCGGCCAGGGCCGATCGGGGCCGGCCGGGAACGGGGCTCCCCCGCGCCGCGGCGCGCCGCGCGCCGCCCGGGCGTAGGCCCGCCCGGGCGGAAGGGCTACCGCCGCTGCGGCCGCGCCGCACGGGCCACGGCCACGACCGCCTTTTCCAGGGCGTACTCGGGATCGTCGCCGCCGCCCTTGACCCCGGCATCCGCCGCGGCCACGGCGCGCAGCGCGTCCGCGACTCCGTCCGCCGACCAGCCCCGCATCTGCTGCCGGACCCGGTCGATCTTCCACGGCGGCATTCCCAGGTCCCGCGCCAGGTCGCCCGGGCGGGCCCCGCGCGGGGCCGAGGCCAGCTTGCCGATGGCCCGCACCGCCTGGGCCAGCGCGCTGGTGATCAACACCGGCGCCACCCCCGTGGACAGGGACCAGCGCAGGGCTTCGAGGGCCTCGGCGGCCCGCCCCTCGACCGCGCGGTCGGCGACCGTGAAGCTGGAGGCCTCCGCCCGGCCCGTGTAGTAGCGGCCCACCACTGCCTCGTCGATGGTGCCCTCGACGTCCGCGCACAGCTGCGCCGCCGCGCTCGCCAGCTCTCGCAGGTCGCTGCCGATCGCGTCGACCAGCGTCTGGCACGCCTCGGGGGTCGCCGAGCGCCCCAGCGTCCGGAACTCGCCCCGAACGAACGACAGCCGGTCCGCCGCCTTCGTCATCTTCGGGCAGGCGACCTCCCGGGCACCCGCCTTCCGCGCGGCGTCCAGCAGGCCCTTGCCCTTGACTCCGCCGGCGTGGAGGAGGACGAGGATGATCTCCTCGTACGGCGCCGCGAGGTACGCCTTCACTTCCTTCACGGTGTCGGCGGACAGGTCCTGCGCGTTGCGCACGGTCAGGACCTTGCGCTCGGAGAAGAGCGAGGGGCTCGTCAGCTCGGCCAGCGTGCCGGGCTGGAGCTGCTCGGGCATGAGGTCCCGGACGTCCGTGTCGGAGTCGACGGCCCGGGCGGCCGCCACCACCTCCCGCACGGCACGGTCGAGGAGCAGGTCCTCCTGCCCCACCGCGAGGGTGAGCGGAGCCAGCGGATCGTCGGTGGAGTTCTTCCTGGTGGCCATCGCCTCCAGCATCCCATGCCGCACTGACAGTCCCCCGCGCTGCGGCCTTCCCCGCTCCGGCCTCCCCCTCTCCGGCCTCCCCCTCTCCGGCCTCCCCCTCTCCGGCCTCCCCCGGCCCGGCGCCGCTCGACTCGTGCCCGAGAATGGTCGGGTGAACGTGCGACATGTACTGGTGCTGCCCGACCGCGACGCCGCCGAGGAGGTGGCGCAGGAGGTCGTCGACTGCTTCGGGCTGTCCGAGGATCCGCGACTGGTCCGCGACGCCCTGGCCGGCGAGGACGACGCGGAGGACGCCCAGTGGCTGGTGGTCGTCGAGGACCCGCGGGAACGGCTCGACCCGACCGCCCTGGACGCCCTCGCCTCCGCATACGAGGGCTGGCTGGAGGCTCCCTAGGAGCCCGCGCCCGGGCCCTACGCCTTGTGGACGATCTGGACGTCCAGCTCCACTTCCACCTGCGCGCCGACCGCGGCGATCCCCTGGGCCAGCACCGACTGCCAGTTCAGGGTGAAGTCCTCGCGGTCCAGTTCGGCCGTGGCCCGGCAGGCCGCGCGAGGCTCGCCCTCCAGCCCCGTGCCGAGGCCGAGGTACTGGGTGTCCAGGGTCACCGAGCGGCTCACGCCGTGGAGCGTCAGGGCGCCCGCGACGGCCCAGCGGCTGCCGCCGCGGTGGATGAAGCGCTCGCTGTAGAACTCCACCGTCGGGTACCGGGCCGCGTCCAGGAAGTCGGCGGACCGCAGGTGGTCGTCCCGCATCCGCAGCCTGGTGTCGATGCTCGCCGCGTCGATGATGACGTGCATGGAGGAGTCCTCCATCCGGTCGGCTATCCGGACCGCGCCCGCGAAGGTGTTGAACCGGCCGTGGATCCGGGCGAAGCCGATGTGCCGCGCCGTGAAGGCGATCGACGAGTGCGCCGGGTCGAGTTCCCAGTGCCCCGGCGCGGGCAGCAGCGGAGGCTCCACCGCGTCGAGGATGATCTCCCCCGTGCCCGGCTGCGCCGGGTCCCCGACGAGCGTCGCCCCGTGGAACGGCGCGTAGCCCTCGGCCGTGACGGAGAGCCGGTACTCGCCTTCCGGCAGGGCGGCGGTGAGCCCGCCGAACGGGTCGGTCTCGCCGCTGACGATCCGTCTCCCGATCGGGTCGGTCACCTCGAACTTGGCCTGCCGGATGGGCTGATGGACGGTGTCCAGCACCCGGCAGCTCAAGAGCCCCGCCGTGGGCGGCAATGACAAGGTCGCGGATGTGTGTGAGCTGGCACTTCCGGCCGTCTCCATCCCCCGTCGACGTCCGAACATGGTTGATGCACCCCCGTGCTGTATGAACGTGGACCGCTCTGGCGAAAACGCATTCGATCATGCTGTCGGGTTGTGGGCAAACAGAGCGGTGCGGCCCGGTATGCCCGCGCCGCATCCGGCGCCGTCCGGCCGGAAAGGCCCTCATCCCCGCACCGCTTCCGGAGACGGCCACGGAGCCGTCCGTATCGGTGCGCAGAACGGTCGCCCCCAAGGCCCGCAGCCGCGCGAGCGTATCCGGTGCGGGGTGCCCGTAGCGATTCCCCGCGCCGACGGGGACGATCGCGATCCGGGGCCTGACCCGGGCCTGCAGGGCGGGGTCCTGGTGCGCCGAACCGTGGTGGGCGACCTTGAGCACATCCACCGGGCCCAGCTCCGGACGGGCCTTCAGCAGGGCCTGCTGGGCGGGTGGTTCGAGATCGCCGAGCAGCAGCAGCGTCAGCCCGGGACCGCGGACCAGCAGGGCCACGCTCGCGTCGTTCGGGCCGTCCGGCGGCGGGCCCTCGGGCGGCGGCCAGAGCACCTCCCACTCCAGCGGCCCGGCCCGCCGCCGCTCCCCCGCCGACGCCGTGACCACCGGCACACCGGCTGCCGTCGCGGTCCGCCGGACGGACTCCGCCTGCCCGGGCGGCTCCGCCAGGGCGGTGGTCTGAATCACACCCACGGCCCGGCCCCGCAGCACCCCGGACAGGCCGCCCACGTGATCGGCGTGAAAGTGCGTCAGCAGGAGCAGCGGCACCCGGCGCACCCCCAGGGTGCGCAGGCAGTCGTCCACCGGTCCCGGTTCCGGGCCCGCGTCGACCACCAGGGCCGTGCCCGGGCCGATGGCGAGCACCGCGGCGTCGCCCTGGCCCA
The DNA here is from genome assembly GCF_003721495.1 of Streptomyces sp. ADI95-16. Lineage (NCBI taxonomy): Bacteria > Bacillati > Actinomycetota > Actinomycetes > Kitasatosporales > Streptomycetaceae > Streptomyces > Streptomyces sp. ADI95-16. The sequence goes on from NZ_CP033581.1 coordinate 3,014,373, forward strand.
CGGCGCACTGGACGTAGCTCCAGTCGGGCGGCGGCCAGCCGGTGAGGCCACGGGTGAGCTGCGGCGGCCGCAGCACGGCGAGGAGCAGCAGCAGGGCCACCGCGGCGCAGGCCCACTTCCGGCGGCCGAACCAGCCCCCGAGGCCCACCACGGCCAGCGTGGCGACGGCCAGCAACAGGCCCCCGGTGACCCCGCCGGGCCAGGCCAGCTCCGCGCCCGCAAACCCCGCCCCGGTCCGCGCCACGGCGGCGATCCACCCGGCCGGTACCCCCGCGCACCAGGCGAGCAGCTGCGCCGCCGGCATGCTGAGCGGCGCGGTCGCGAGGGTCGCGAAGCCGAGCACGGTCGCCGGACCCGCCGCGAGCTCCGCCAGCAGGTTGCACGGCACCGCTACGAGGCTCACCCGGGCGGAGATCACCGCGACGACCGGCGCGCACACCGCCTGGGCGGCCGCCGCGGCCCCCAGCGCCTCGGCGAGGCGGGGCCGCACCCCGCGCCGCCGGAGGGCCTCGCTCCACCGGGGCCCGAGGGTCAAGAGGGCCCCGGTGGCCAGGACGGAGAGCAGGAAGCCGTAGCTCCGGGCCAGCCAGGGCTCGTACAGCACGAGGCACAGCACGGCGGCGGCCAGCGCGGGGATCAGGGACCTGCGCCGCCCGGTCGCGAGGGCCAGCAGGGTGACCGCCCCGCAGGCGGCGGCCCGCAGCACGCTCGGCTCCGGCCGGCACACCACCACGAACGCCAGCGTCAGGGCCGCGCCGCTCAGGGCCGTCGCCCGCAGGGAGAGCCCGAGCCGGGGTGCCAGCCCACGCCGCTCAACGTGCTGGGCGCCGGCCGGGGGCCCGATGAGCAGGAACAGGACCACGGTCAGGTTGGAGCCCGACACGGCCAGCAGGTGCAGCAGGTCGGTCGCCCGGAACGCCTCGTGCAGGTCGGGCGGGACCCGTGAGGTGTCCCCGACCACCAGCCCGGGCAGCAGGGCCCTGGCATCCGGCGGGAGCCCCTCGGTGGCGGTGCGCAGCCCGGCCCGCAGGCTCCCCGCGACCCGCTGCGCGGCGTCGGGGCCGCCGGTCACCCCGGGCGGGGTGTCGCCCGACGGCCGGACCAGCGCGACGGCCCGCTCCCCGCCCCGGGCCGGGGCCAGCCGGGCGACGACCGCCACCCGCGTCGAGGGCTGCAGCCGGGCCCAGTCGGGGTGCCCGGCCAGGACCCGTACCGGGGTCTCGACCCGGGTCCGCGACCCGTCGGGCCCGGTCACCCGGGTCACCACCGCGTCCAGCATCAGCAGCGGCGGCCCCTGCCCGCCGCCGACGGTGCGCGGGTCGGAGGCGACGGTGAGCTCCAGGGACACCCGGGCGTGCTCCCGGGCCAGCGCCTCCACCGGCCCGGCCCGCGCCTCGGCCCGCTGGAGCCCCGCCACCCCGGCCGCCGCGGCGGCGCACAGCAGGGCCGCGGCGGCGGCCGTGGCGGGCCGCCACAGGGACCGCGGGCTCCGACGGCAGCCGGCCAGCATCAGCAGTCCCGCACCGGTCGCCCCCAGCCCCACCCCGGCAGCGGTCCAGCCGGCCGGCGCGTCGAGCGCGAGGGCCGCCGCCACCCAGGCGGCCACGGCCGGCGCCACGAGCCGCAGGTCCGCCGGCCCGCTCTCCGGGCCCGGCCCCTGCGCCCCCGGGCCGTTCACGGCCGCACCAGCTTGCGGAGGTCGGCGAAGCGGCGCTCGCCGATGCCGTTCACCTGGCGGAGGTCCTCCACCGACCGGAAACCCCCGCGCGCGGTGCGGAAGTCCACGATGTGCTGCGCGAGCACGGGGCCCACTCCGGGCAGGCCGTCCAGCTGATCGACGGTGGCACTGCCGAGGCTCAGCGGCCCGGCCGCCGGCCCGGAAGCGCCCGGGAGCGGCGGCGCGGGGGCTCCGACGAGCACCTGCTCGCCGTCCACCAGCACCCGGGCCCGGTTCAGCCCGCCGGTGTCCGTGCCCGGGCGCACTCCCCCGGCGGCGGCCAGCGCGTCCTCCACGCGGGATCCGGCGGGCAGCCGGCGGACCCCGGGGTCCCGGACCTTGCCGCTGACGTCCACCACGATCCGGTTCCCCCCGGCCCCGGGGCTCGGTGTCGGCGCCGACACCGGGGCGACCACGGCCGGCGCGGTCACCGGCTGCGGGCGGCCCGACCAGTACTGCTGCGCGGCGAACCCGACGGCGGCGACGAGCACCACCCCCACGGCGGCCACCGTCCGCGGCTCCACCCCGCACCGGGCCTGCAGCCACACCGGCAGCCGCTCCCGCACGGCAAGTCCCCGAGCCGCCCAGGCGGCCGGCACGGGCTGCTCCGCCGGCTCCGGAGGCGGCGGTACGGGCGGCGCGGCAGCGGCACGTAAGACAGCCGGCTCGGCCACAGGCTCCACGGCCTCCGGAGCCGGCGGGGCAGGAGGCGGCGGGGCAGGCCGCACCGCCAACGGCGGGGCAGGCCGCACCGCCAACGGCGGGGCAGGCTCACCGCCAACGGCGGGGCAGGCCGCACCGCCAACGGCGGGGCAGGCCGCACCGCCAACGGCGGGGCAGGCTCACCGCCGCCCAGCAGGGCCTCGGCCCGCCGCCGCATCGCGATGGGGTCGGGGTGCGGGTCCGCACCCCGGCGGGCACCGCTGCGATGCCGCAGACGGCCGTCGGAGAGAGGGCGGCGGCCGGGGCCACTGGTGGCGCCGGCAGGTCGGGGAGTACGCGTTCGAGTCGTCATGCCACGACGGTAGGGGCCGCTCCCGATCCCCGTTCGGACCCCTCAATTCCGGTGGATGGCCGCCGCGTTGTGGATATCCCGGCCACCCGTTCCGGTGATCAGCGGGGGGACACGACCGCCGCGAGCAGGCCCGGCCCGGTGTGCGCGCCGATCACCGCGCCGACCTCGCTGACGTGCAGCTCGACCAGGCCGGGGATGCGCTCACGCAGCCGCTGCGCCAGCTTCTCGGCCCGCTCCGGGGCCGCCAGGTGGTGCACGGCGACATCCACGCTGGCCGTGCCCGCCCGCTCGACGGCGAGTTCCTCCAGGCGGGCGATGGCCTTGGAGGCCGTGCGCACCTTCTCCAGCATCTCGATCCGCCCGCCGTCCAGCGTCAGCAGCGGCTTGACCGCGAGGGCCGAGCCGAGCAGGGCCTGCGCGGCGCCGATCCGGCCGCCGCGGCGGAGGTAGTCGAGGGTGTCGACGTAGAAGTACGCGGACATGTCCGCGGCGCGCTTCTCGGCGGCGGCCACGGCCTCGTCGACGGAACCGCCGGCCTCGGCCGCCTCGGCGGCGGCGAGGGCGCAGAATCCGAGGGCCATCGCGACCATGCCGGTGTCGACGACGCGCACCGGGACGGAGGCCGTCTTGGCGGCGACCACGGCGGCGTCGTAGGTGCCGGAGAACTCGGCGGACAGGTGCAGGCTCACGATGCCCGTGGCCCCCGCGTCGGCAGCCGCCTGGTAGGCCCGTACGAACATCTCCGGACTGGGGCGCGAGGTGGTGACGGACCTGCGCTTCTGCAGGGCCACGGCGAGGCTGCGGGCCGAGATCTCGGTGCCCTCCTCCAAGGCCTCGTCGCCGAGCACCACGGTGAGGGGGACGGAGGTGATCCCGTGCCGCGCCATCGCCGGGTGGGGCAGGTAGGCCGTGGAATCGGTGACGATCGCGACATGGCGGGACATGAGCCGGAGGTTACCGCCCGTGGCGGTCCGACGGCAGCCCGGGCCCACCCGAAGCGGCCCACACGCCTCCCGTGCCCCCAGGGCAACCCGAACCCGCGTCCGAGCATCATCGGTCGCCGGGCACCCGGCCCAGCCGCGGCCCGGTCGGCGCCCGGACCCGCCGCCTCAGGTCGTGGTCTCGGGGCGCGGCGCCTTCTGCCAGGGGTACGAGGGCGCCGGGGCGGACGGATTCAGCGCCGTCGGCCCCGGCTCCGCCTGCGCACCCCGGCCCGGAGCGGCCCCCGGCGGGGTCTGCGCCGCGTCCCAGGCGGCCGCGGCGGCCGCCAGGTCGTCCGCCGGCTCGCGCGACCAGTCCCGCAGCGCCCCCGACTCGACCTCGATCTGCTCGGACAGCGACGACAGCTCGTCCGCGGAGAAGCGGTGCGCCCGCTCCCGCGCGGCCCACCGCAGCGAATCCGCCGACTGCTTGATCTTGGCGGCACGTTCCCGCAGCTCGGGAAGCATCTCGGCGGTCCGCTTGCGGTCCGGTTCCTGCTCCAGGCGCCGCAGCTCGTCATCCAGCTCTCGGCCGTGCGCGCTCAGCCGCTCGAACAGCCCGATGGACTCCTTCAGCGAGGGGTCGGAGCGCACCCCGTCATGCAGGGCCTGCTGCGTGGCCCGCATCGACGTCCGCAGGTCCAGGCGCAGCTGTGCCAGCGACGCCGTGACCCCGATCTGGCCGAGGCTCTTGGCCTTCAGGGTGGTGTCCTCCACGGTCCGGCGGGCCTGCGTGATCGTCCGGTCCACGCCGCGCTTCGCCGCGCCGACCGCCTTCGCCGTGGCCCACGCCCCCAGACCCAGGAAGGCGAACAGCATCAAGAGGGCAAAGATGATGACCAACGCGCCGGCCTCCATGAGGCTCCCCTTCCCCTGCCTTTTTCCGTCCCCTCCACCGTAAACGCCACGGGCAGGTTGGGGGTTCCCATCGAACCCCCAACCTGCCCGTACGGGATCACCCTCAGAGGGCCCCGAAAGCCGTCACGCGACGCCACACGACGTCACGCGACGCCACGCGACGTAAAAGCGTCACACGACGATGTTCACCAGCTTCGGCGCGCGCACGATCACCTTGCGGATCTCCGCACCGCCCAGCGCCGCCACGACCGCCTCGTCGCCCAGCGCCAGCTTCTCCAGGTCGCCCTCGGAGATCGTCGGCGGCACCTCCAGCCGCGCCTTGACCTTGCCCTTGATCTGCACCACGCAGGTCACGGTCTCGTCCACGACGTACGCCGGGTCCGCGACCGGGAAGTCCTGGTGGACCACCGAATCGCCGTGCCCCAGCCGCTGCCACAGCTCCTCCGCGATGTGCGGGGCCAGCGGCGCGATCAGCAGCACCAGCTGCTCCGCCACGGACCGCTCCAGCGGCCGGCCCGCCTTCGTCAGCGCGTTGTTCAGCTCGGTGATCTTCGCGATGGCGGTGTTGAACCGCAGCGCCGCCAGGTCCGCGCCGGCCCCGTCGATCGCCTTGTGCAGCGCGCGCAGCGTGTCCTCGGCGGGCTCGGCGTCGACGACCGTCACCGCGCCCGTCTCCTCGTCCACGATGTTGCGCCACAGGCGCTGCAGCAGCCGGTACTGGCCCACCACGGCCCGGGTGTCCCACGGACGCGAGACGTCCAGCGGGCCCATGGCCATCTCGTACAGGCGCAGCGTGTCGGCGCCGTACTCCTCGCAGATCTCGTCGGGCGTGACGGCGTTCTTCAGGGACTTGCCCATCTTGCCCAGCTCGCGCTTGACCGGCTCGCCCTCGAAGAAGAACTTGCCGTCGCGCTCCTCGACCTCGGTGGCCGTGACCGGGAACCCGCGCTCGTCGCGGTAGACGTACGCCTGGATCATGCCCTGGTTGAACAGCTTGTGGAACGGCTCGACCGAGGAGACGTGGCCCAGGTCGAACAGCACCTTGGACCAGAAGCGCGCGTACAGCAGGTGCAGCACCGCGTGCTCGGCGCCGCCCACGTACAGGTCGACGCCGCCGTGCGGCTGGCCCTCGCGGGGGCCCATCCAGTACTGCTCGATCTCCGGGTCCACCAGGGCCGACGCGTTGTTCGGGTCCAGGTAGCGCAGCTCGTACCAGCAGGAGCCGGCCCAGTTCGGCATGGTGTTGGTCTCGCGGCGGTACGGGCGCACACCGCGCCCGTCGCCCAGGTCCAGCTCCACGTTGACCCAGTCGGCCTTGCGCGACAGCGGGGTCTCCGGCTGCGACAGCGCGTCGTCCGGCTCGAAGGTGCGCGGCGAGTAGTCCTCGACCTCGGGCAGCTCCAGCGGCAGCATCGACTCGGGCAGCGAGTGGGCGACGCCGTCCTCGTCGTAGACGATCGGGAAGGGCTCGCCCCAGTACCGCTGGCGGCTGAACAGCCAGTCGCGCAGACGGAAGTTGACGGTGCCCTCGCCGATGCCGCGCTCGGCCAGCCAGTCGGTGATGGCGGCCTTGGCCTCTACGACGCCCAGGCCGTCCAGGGAAATGCCCTCGCCGGCCGAGTTGACCAGCGCCGCGTCGTAGGAGACGAACGCCGCGTCCCATTCGGCCGGGTCGGTCCCGCGGCCGTCGGTCGGCTGGACGACGCAGCGCATCGGCAGCTCGAAGGCGCGCGCGAACTCGAAGTCGCGGCTGTCGTGCGCGGGGACGGCCATGATCGCGCCGGTGCCGTAGCCCATCAGCACGTAGTCGGCGATGAAGACCGGGACCTTCGCGCCGCTGACCGGGTTGAGCGCGTACTCGCCGGTGAAGACGCCGGTCTTGTCCTTGGCCTCGGCCTGCCGCTCGACGTCGGACTTCGAGGCGGCCTGCTTGCGGTACGCCGCGACGGCCTCCGCCGGGGTGGCGTGCCCGCCGGTCCACACGTCGTGGGTGCCCTCGGGCCAGGCGGCCGGGATGAACTTGTCGACCAGCGGGTGCTCGGGGGCCAGCACCATGTAGGTGGCGCCGAACAGGGTGTCGGGGCGGGTGGTGAAGACGGTGATCGCGTCCTCGCCCAGCGCGAAGTCGACGCGCGCGCCCTCGCTGCGGCCGATCCAGTTGCGCTGCTGCAGCTTGATGGCCTCGGGCCAGTCCAGCGCGTCCAAGTCGTCCAGCAGGCGGTCCGCGTAGGCGGTGATCCGCATGTTCCACTGGCTCAGCTTGGCCTTGAAGACGGGGAAGTTGCCGCGCTCGGACCGGCCGTCCGCGGTGACCTCCTCGTTGGCCAGGACGGTGCCCAGGCCCGGGCACCAGTTGACGGGCGCGTCGGAGGCGTACGCCAGCCGGTACTCGTTCAGTACGTCGGCCCGCTCGCCGGCGGTCAGGTCCGCCCAGGCGCGGCCGCCCGCGACGCCGGCCGGAACCTCACGGGAGCCGTCCTCGAAGGCGGCGATCAGCTCGGCGATCGGCCGGGCCTTCTTCGCGTCCGCGTCGTACCAGGAGTTGTAGATCTGCAGGAAGATCCACTGGGTCCACTTGTAGTAGTCCGGGTCGATCGTCGCGAACGACCGGCGCTTGTCGTGGCCCAGGCCCAGGCGGCGCAGCTGGACCTTCATGTTCTCGATGTTCGCCTCGGTCGACACGCGCGGGTGCGTCCCGGTCTGCACGGCGTACTGCTCGGCCGGCAGGCCGAAGGCGTCGAAGCCCAGGGTGTGCAGGACGTTGTGGCCGGTCATCCGCTGGTGGCGGGCGTAGACGTCGGTGGCGATGTACCCGAGCGGGTGGCCGACGTGCAGGCCCGCACCTGAGGGGTACGGGAACATGTCCATGATGAACTTCTTGGGCCGCGCGACGACCTCCGGGTCCCCGGCCAGGTCACCGGTCGGGTTCGGGGCCTCGTACGTGCCCCGCGCGTCCCATACGTCCTGCCAGCGTGCCTCGATGTCGGCGGCCATGGCAGCCGTGTAGCGGTGCGCCTCGGCCGCCTCGGGGGCCGGGGTGTTCGTCTCGCTCATGATTTCTGAAGCTCCATCGATCGTCTCTGCCGTCTCTGCCTGCCCAAACGAAAAAACCCCTCGCACAGGAGGGGGCGCCGCGCCGGTGCCGACCGTCTCGAAGGGTCGGCGCTGATCAGCGCGGCTCGGTAAGCAGAAGGCGTACGGCACGCATGGCGTCAGGGTACCGCAGCGGCCCCTTCCGACGCTCGGCCGTTCCACCGCTCGACACGGGACGCGACGACAAAGTGGGACACAACGAGAAGCGGGCCACCCGATCCGGGTGGCCCGCTTCTTCACTGTGGAGCTAAGGAGAATTGAACTCCTGACCTCCTGCATGCCATGCAGGCGCTCTACCAACTGAGCTATAGCCCCTTGTTGCGCTTGCCGCTCCGGTTTCCCTTGCCGGTTCCCCTTGGCGACATCCCAAACATTACACGGTCATGGCCCTGGTCCAAAAATCGGTTTCCGCCGACCAGAGGCCATGTCCGGTTTGAGACAACTTGTCACGCTCTCGCGAACTGATAGAACCGCTTGAGCGTGCAGTGCTCGTCGAGCAGCCGCCCATAGATCGGCTCCCCTTCCAGCTCACGGTACGTCTCGATCGGGTCGCCTTTTATGATCAGCGCCCGCGCGCATTCCTCGCACCAGTACTGGTAGTCGGGGTTGACCGGGTCCATGTCCCGCACGATCGGCGTGCCGTTGTTGCACCAGTCGCACCGCCGCCGGTGTGCACCCATCCGTCAGCGACTCCCTCCCGCGTCGGGCCGTCGTGTCCCCCTCCGGCCGTCCGATTCTGCCATGACGTTACGGGGCGGGTCAGCCAGCACAAAAGGAACAAACGCAAGGATCCCGCCCCCTGTTGGGGACGGGATCCTGATTGTGGAGCTAAGGAGAATTGAACTCCTGACCTCCTGCATGCCATGCAGGCGCTCTACCAACTGAGCTATAGCCCCGCTCTCCGCCGCGCTCCCCCCGTTTCCGGTGTTCTGCGCTGCGAACAAGAAGAACTCTAGCCTGCGACCAGCCGGAAAGTGAAATCCGGGTGGGAGCCCCGGCCCGGCGCCGCCGGAGGCCTCGCGAGAGGCCTCAGTCGTCGTCGCCGAGGACGGGTTCCGGCAGCGTGCCGGCGTTGTGCTCCATCAGGCGCCAGCCGCGCGCGCCCTCGCCGAGGACGGACCAGCAGCAGTTGGAGAGCCCGCCCAGGCCCTCCCAGTAGGACGACTCCAGTCCGAGCAGCCTGCCGATGGTCGTACGGATGGTGCCGCCGTGGCTGACCACGACGAGCGTGCCGCCGGCCGGCAGCCGGTCGGCGTGCGCCAGCACCACCGGCGCGGCCCGGTCGGCGACTTCGGTCTCCAGCTCGCCGCCGCCGCGGCGCACGGGCTCGCCGCGCTTCCACGCCGCGTACTGCTCGCCGTACTTCCCGAGGATCTCGTCGTGCGTGAGGCCCTGCCACTCACCGGCGTACGTCTCGCGCAGCGCCTCGTCGTGCTCCACGGGCAGGCCCGTGACCGCAGCCAGCTCGGCGGCCGTCGCGGCGGCCCGCTGGAGGTCGGAGGCCACGATGGCGTCCGGCTTCAGCGAGGCGAGCAGCCGGGCGGCGCGGCGCGCCTGCGCCACACCCGTCTCGGTCAGCTCGATGTCCGTGGAGCCCTGGAAGCGGCGCTCCAGGTTCCACGAGGTCTGGCCGTGCCGCCACAGGACGATCTTCCGGCCGGTCCGGCCGGCCCCCTCGGTCCCGGCGGCCGTGCCGGTGCTCGGCGCGCTCAGAACAGATCACCGTCCAGTTCGTCGTCGCCCTGAGCCTCACGCAGCTTGGCGTGCTCCTCGGCCTTGCCCTTGGTGAGCTTGGCGTCCTCGGGGAGGTCGATCTCGGGGCAGTCCTTCCACAGGCGCTCCAGCGCGTAGAAGACCCGCTCCTCGCTGTGCTGCACGTGCACGACGATGTCGATGTAGTCGAGGAGGATCCAGCGGGCGTCGCGGTCGCCCTCACGGCGCACCGGCTTGGCGCCGAGCTCCTTGAGCAGGCGCTCCTCGATCTCGTCCACGATCGACTTGACCTGGCGGTCGTTGGGGGCCGAGGCGAGCAGGAAGGCGTCGGTGATCGACAGCACGTCGCTGACGTCGTACGCGATGATGTCGTGCGCGAGCCGGTCGGCCGCGGCCTGGGCGGCGGCGGTGATGAGCTCGATGGAGCGGTCCGTGGCGGTCACTGGCCATGCTTTCGGGTTGGCGGGCAGATCCTTACAAGGGTCTCATGTACCGCCATCGCCGCCCGCGCGGAAGGTCCCGCGCGGGCGGCGATCCAGCCCGATGCCTGGTCAGGACGGTTTGTAGTCCTTGCCCAGGGTCACCACGACGTCCGCGTTCACGGCGTTCTCGCCCTTCTTCACGGCCGTCTCGGCCAGCCCCAGCGTCTTGGCGACCTCGACCGCCCGCTCCCTCTGCGCGTCGTCCTGGTAGGTGATCTGCGAGGCGGCCTGGGTCTTGTCGGCCTTGCCTCCGTCCACGAAGGTGTAGCCGCCGTTCAGCAGCGCCGCCTTCGCCGTGACCTGCGTCTTGTCGTCGCCGGTGGCGTCCCTGAGCCCGACCCGGGGGGACGCGGCGGCCTGCGCGGCCGTGAAGTTGCCGCCGAGGATCTCCTTGACGACCGTCTTGTTGGCCTCGTCGGTGAGGGAGCCGTCCGCCTTCACGGCGAGCAGCTCGGTGCGGTAGTCGCCGACCTTCGCGTGCTCGCCGATCCTGGACAGCATGGCGCCGAGGGTCTGGGCGTTCAGCGCGGGGTCCAGGATCTGGCCCATGCTCTCGACGGTCACGGCCGCCGCCTTGGGGTCGCCGGGGATCTTGCGCAGGACCGCGTACAGCACGCCGCCCGTCCGCTGGAGCTGCTTGGCCTCCGGCTCGCCCTGGGCGCGGTACGTGGCGTAAGCGACGGCCATCGCGCCGCTCAGGTGCTGCTTCTTGCCCTGGGCCACGGCCGGGGTCTTGGCCTTGTCGTCGGCCGGGACCGCGGCGTCGGTGTCGACGTCGATGCCGCCGACCAGCTCGACCAGGCGCTCCAGGAAGGGGGTGTCCAGGCGCCAGGTGCCGCCGATGTCGGTGCCGAGCACGGTGTCGAGGGACTCGCTGGTGCCGATGCCGCCCTCCTCGACCGCCTTGCCGAGGGCCAGGCCGGCGCCGTCCTGCCGCGGGACGGTGAGGGTGTTCGGGAGCAGGACGGTGGCGCCCTGCTTCGTGGTGACGTTGTCGACGAGCAGCGCCGTGGAGGTGCCGCCCTTCTTGGTGTTGTGCAGGTGGACGACGATCATGTCGCGCTTCTGCGCCCCGCCGGCGGCCACGGCGCCCTTCTTGCTCCCGGGGCCGTCGAGGAACGGCAGCTTGCCGGCGTACCAGAGGTAGCCGAGGCCGCCGACGACGAACAGGGCGAGGACGACGATCAGCGCCACCACGCGGTTGCGGCCGCGGCGGCGGGCCTCCTCACGGCGTTCGGTCCGGCTCTCGGTGAAGGCGAGCCAGTCGATGACGTCTTCGGATTCCTCGTCGGGCTGGTCGATGAACGCGAACTGCTCGGTGCGGTAGTCGCCGTCCGGCCCGGCCTCGGCCCGGCGCGGTTCCGGGACCTGCGCGGCCCGCCGGGGCGCCGCTTCCGGTTCGGGTTCCGGTTCGGCCGCCTGGGGCTCGGGAGCCATCTGCTGCGGGATCCACTGCTGGGCCTGCTGGGCCTGCTGGGCCTGGGCCTCGTAGCCGTAGCCGTAGCCCGGGTCGGCGGCCGGCTGAGGGTACTCCTGGGCGGCCGGCTGCTGCTGGTCGTAGCCCTGATAGTCGTACCCGTACTGCTGTTCGTACGTCTGCTCGTACTGCTGCGGGGCCTGGGCCTGGACGGCGGGCTGCGGGGGCACCTGGCCGTACACCGGTCGCCCGTACGCGTCGTAGCCGATGAGCTGCTGCTCCTGGGCGGCGTACGGGTCGTACGGCTGCTGTCGGTCGTTCACCGCGGGACCCCTCTCTCCGGAAGCTCAGGCTCCCCGGTACAGCTCACGCTTGTCGATGTAACGCACGACACCGTCCGGCACCAGATACCAGACGGGGTCCGCGTTGGCCACCCGCTCGCGGCAGTCCGTCGACGAGATCGCCAGCGCGGGCACCTCGACCAGCGAGACGCCGCCCTCGGGCAGTCCGTCGTCGGTGAGCACGTGGCCGGGGCGGGTGACGCCGATGAAGTGGGCGAGCGAGAAGAGCTCGTCGGCGTTTCGCCAGGTCAGGATCTGCGCGAGGGCATCGGCGCCGGTGATGAAGAACAGGTCGGCGTCGGCGTTGAGGGCGCTCAGGTCCCGCAGGGTGTCGATCGTGTACGTCGGGCCGCCGCGGTCGATGTCGATGCGGCTCACCGAGAACTGGGGGTTCGAGGCCGTGGCGATGACCGTCATGAGGTAGCGGTCCTCGGCGGGCGACACGGCCCCCTGGGACTTCTGCCACGGCTCGCCGGTCGGTACGAACACCACCTCGTCGAGGTGGAAAAGGGCGGCCACCTCACTGGCGGCCACCAGGTGTCCGTGGTGGATCGGGTCGAATGTCCCGCCCATCACGCCGAGCCGGCGCTTGACCGGGCCGGTAGGCACTTCCTGCTCTCCCATGAGCGCAGAGCCTACTGGCCCGGCGGGGCGGCCCGGACCCTCGGATCGAGCGTGCGCGACGGCGCTCTAGCGGTCGCGGTTCAGGCGCGTGGTCACCCACAGCATGAAGAGCAGGATGAAGAACGCGCCGCCGCCGGTCAGGTACGGGCTGAGGCTGTCGTGGTTGCCGCCGTGCTGCTCGGCCCCCTCCGAGGCGAGGACGACCAGGTTGTGGGCGGTGGAGGAGAGGCTCATCAGGCTGATACCTATCGAGTCGGGGAGCGGGCGGAGACTTCGCTCACATCGTATGCGGGGGCCCGGGGCACGCTCACGCCGACTCAGGCGTTGGAGAGGATAGACGCACGCTGAGCAAGCCGATCTAGGGGGAGGGCGCAATGACGGACACGGGATTCGAGAAGGCACCGGCGCGGGATCGCAGGAGGTTCCCCGGTATCTCCTCGCGGGCGTACGAGCATCCGGCGGACCGCTCGGCGCTGGTGGCGCTGCGCAAGCTGAGCGGGTTCGACACGGTGTTCAAGGCGCTGAGCGGGCTGCTGCCGGAGCGGAGCCTGCGGCTGCTGTTCCTGTCGGACTCGGTGCGGGTGGGCGAGACCCAGTTCGCGCACCTGCACACGATGCTGCGGGACGCCTGTTACATCCTGGACCTGGAGAAGGTCCCGCAGATGTACGTCCAGCAGGACCCGAAGCCGAACGCCATGTGCATCGGGCTGGACGAGCCGATCATCGTGGTGACGACGGGCCTGGTCGAGCTGCTCGACGAGGAGGAGATGCGCGCGGTCGTGGGCCACGAGGTGGGCCACGCGCTGTCGGGGCACTCCGTGTACCGCACGGTCCTGCTGTTCCTGACGAACCTCGCGCTGCGGGTGGCGTGGATCCCGCTGGGCAATGTGGCGATCACCGCGATCGTCACCGCGCTGCGGGAGTGGTTCCGCAAGTCGGAGCTGTCCGCGGACCGGGCCGGGCTGCTGGTGGGGCAGGACGTGACGGCCTCGATGCGGGGGCTGATGAAGATGGCGGGCGGCAACCACCTCCACGAGATGAACGTGGACGCCTTCCTGGCCCAGGCCGACGAGTACGAGAAGAGCGGCGACCTGCGCGATTCCGTGCTGAAGATCCTCAATGTGCTGCCGCGTACGCACCCCTTCACCACGGTCCGGGCGGCCGAGCTGAACAAGTGGTCGCAGAGCCGGGACTACCAGCGGATCATGGACGGCCACTACCCGCGGCGCGAGGACGACAAGGACGCCTCGGTGTCGGACTCCTTCCGGGAGTCGGCCTCGCACTACGCGGACGCGGTGCGCAGCAGCAAGGACCCGCTGTTCAAGCTGGTCGGCGACATAGCGGGCGGCGCGGCCGACGTGGGCGGCAAGCTCCGCGACAAGTTCACCGGGGCCGCCGGGTCCGGGAGCGCCGGCGGCGCCGAGGGCAAGGGCGGCGCCGCTACGGGGCAGGGCTGACGGGCTCGGTCCCGGGCGGCGGCGTCGCGAGGACGCCGCACAGCCCGGCCGCGCGCCGGGGGTGGCCGCTGGCGTACGGGTCGCTCGCGGCCGGGCCGACGGTGGTGGGGCCGGTGCCCGCGGTGAGCGGGCGGAAGCCGGCAGCCGGGTCGGCGGAGCAGTCCTGCGGCCCGGCCATCACATAGGCCGAGGCCAGCTCCGCGCGGCGGGCCGTGAGGTCCTCCCGGTCGAAGCGCAGCCGTAGCTCGCGGCGGACGGTGAAGAGCGAGGCGCCGTCGGCGGCGGCTCCGGTCGCGGAGGCGGGCCGGACCGCGTACACGAAGGTGTGGTCGGTGGTCACCTGGAGGACGTCGGGGGCCACCTCCTCGTAGCCGAGGATGCCGCTCACCCGGACGCGGGAGTCGGCCAGGACGGTGGTCGCGGGGTCGAAGCGGACGAGCCAGCCCGTCGCGGCGTACCGGCCGTCGCCGGAGGGCGAGGTCATGCTGCGGTCGAACTGGGCCAGCTGGTCGGGGTCGAGCAGTACCCGCACCGGCCGGGTGGCGGCGCCGGACAGTACGTCCGGGTCGAGCGATGACTGCACCAGGTAGTCCTTGGCGATGGACAGCGCGGCGCCGACCTGCCCGTCGGTGAAGTGCTGGGTGCGGCGCACGGCGGGCATGGTGATCCCGGCCGCCCCGACGCGGTACTGGGCGGCGGGGCTCTTCGCGTACAGCTCGGCGGGCTTCCCGCCGGGTACGACGGCGGCCGGCGCGAGCGGGACGACGGTGCTGGCGAGCGGCTCGGCGGAGCCTCCGGGCACGGGCACGTACGGGTTGCGCAGGCCCATGTAGACGGCCACGGCGAAGGCGGTGGCGATGAGCAGTACGAGCAGCATGCCCTGGCGGGCGCCCCGGCCGGGGCTTGCCGTGCGGGAGCCGCCGGAGCCCGCGCCCGACCAGATCGAGCGGCTGCGTACGGCCCGGGCGTGCTCGCCCATGCGTTCCTGGGCGGAGTACTCCTGGATCCGGGCAGCGCGGACGAAGTCCTCGTCGAACACGATCGACCGGTACTCGTCCGGGCGGAATTCGTCGTCACCCCCTCCGATGTTCTCGGGGGTGCCGTTGGGTGGGTCTCCTGGAACGGCCATCGCTTCTCCCCGCTGTCCCCGCTTCAGAGAAGCCCCCAGCTCCGGCGTATGCGAGTGGGGTCGTTACCTTCAGGGTTGGCGGACTGCGGGGTAGGTAAACGCTCCGGCCCCGGTGACTTCCCCGAGCGGAGTACTGGCGGGCGCCGGAGCGGGTTCCGCGGACCCCGAGGCGCTGCGGTAGACGGCGCTGAAGGCGAGCGCGACCATGCCGAGGCCCATCACGCAGGCGAGTACCCAGGCGACGGGGCGCAGCCACGGCGAGCGGCCCCGGTACGGGCGCAGGCTGCCGCCGTAGGCCCCGTACGGGCCGTCGGGGCCGAGGTGGCCCGGCTCCTGGTCCCAGCCGCGCTCGTCGAGGCCGTACCCGTACCCGTAGGGGTCGTGGTCCTCGTCTCCCGGCCAGCCTCCGGCGACGGCACGGGCGGCTTCCGCTTCCGCGCGCGCCCGGTCGGCGGCCCGCTGGCGCTCTGCGGCGCTCGGTTCATGGATCTCGGCGTTCCGGACGAAGTCCTCGTCGAACACCACGGAGGCGAAGTCCTCTTCCGCGCCTCCGCGGTCGTCGTTGGGCTCCCCGTCGTCCGGGAACGGCTTGCCCCCCACGTCGTCCGGCACAGGGCCAGCCTAGACCTGGGGGGCTGCTTTGGGCAGGGTGTGGGCCGAATCCGGCCACACGTTGTTCCGGTTCCGGCTACCGGATGTGACCGTCGCCGGTGACGATGTACTTGGTGGAGGTGAGCTCCGGAAGGCCCATCGGTCCCCGGGCGTGCAGCTTCTGCGTGGAGATTCCGATCTCGGCGCCGAAGCCGAACTGGCCACCGTCGGTGAACCGGGTGGAGGCGTTCACGGCGACCGTGGTCGAGTCGACCAGCTGGGTGAACCGGCGCGCCGCGGCCTGCGAGGTGGTGACGATCGCCTCGGTGTGGCCGGAGGTCCAGCGCCGGATGTGGGTGACGGCGTCGTCGAGGGAGTCCACGACGGCGGCGGCGATGTCGTACGAGAGGTACTCGGCGGCCCAGTCCTCGTCGGTGGCGGGCAGCGCGGTGGCCTTGGTGTGCTCGGCGGCCGCGAGGACCCGGGCGTCGCCGTGGACGGTGACGCCGGCGTCGGCGAGGGCGTCGAGGGCGCGCGGCAGGAAGGCGTCGGCGATGTCGCGGTGGACGAGGAGCGTCTCGGCGGAGTTGCAGACGGAGGGCCGCTGGGCCTTGGAGTTGACGAGGATGTCCACGGCCATGTCGAGGTCGGCCTGGGCGTCCACGTAGACGTGGCAGTTTCCGGTACCGGTCTCGATGACCGGAACGGTGGACTCCTCGACGACGGTCTTGATGAGGGAGGCGCCGCCGCGCGGGATCAGGACGTCGACGAGGCCGCGGGCGCGCATCAGCTCTCGGACGGAGTCGCGGGACTCGCCGGGGACGAGCTGGATCGCGTCGGCGGGGATGCCGGCGGACTCGATGGCGTCGCGGAGGATCTCGACGAGCGCGGAGTTGGAGGCGTAGGCGGAGGAGCTGCCGCGCAGCAGGACCGCGTTGCCGGACTTGAGGCAGAGGGCGGCGGCGTCGACGGTGACGTTGGGGCGGGCCTCGTAGATGATGCCGACGACGCCGAGCGGGACGCGGATCTGGCGGAGGTCGATGCCGTTGGGGAGGGTCGAGCCGCGGACGACCTCGCCGACGGGGTCGGGGAGGGCGACGACGTCGCGGACGTCGGAGGCGATGGCCGCGACGCGCTCCGGGGTGAGGGTGAGGCGGTCGATGACGGTCTCGCTGGTGCCGGCCGCGCGGGCCTTGTCGGTGTCGACGGCGTTGGCGGCGACGATCTCGGCGGTACGGGCCTCCAGGGCGTCCGCGATGGCCAGCAGCGCCGTGTCCTTGGCGAACCGCGGCAGTGGGGCGATGGCGGCGGCGGCCGTGCGGGCGCGGTGTGCGGTGGCGAGAACGGGCGAGGTCGTGGCATCGAGCGAGGTCATGCGGCCAGGGTAAGCCCCGGCCCGGCCCCCGCCGATGGGGTTCCACCCCGCGAGACGGCCGCGCCCGTGGCCGCGCGGGCCGCCGCGCGGGCTCCCGTCCCCGGGACGGTCAGGCGCCGTGCCTGCGGGGCGGGCTGCCCGCCGCCGGGCCGGCTTCTCTCCCCAGCCCGGCCCTTCTCCGTATCCCGGACTCCGCCCGGACCCGGTCCTCAAGCGCCGGACGGGCCGACATGGCCCGGGGCTAGTACGGGTGCACGCCCACCGGGTGCGCCGGGGGCGGGCCGTAGCCCTCGGCCACGCGTTGGTGGTAGGTGGCGCGGTCGATGACCTCCAGGCCGACGATCTCCCACGGCGGGAGCTGCGCCGACGAGCGGTGTTCGCCCCACAGGCGCAGGGCGACGGCGGCCGCGTCGTGGAGGTCGCGGGCCTCCTCCCAGTACCGGATCTCCGCGTGGTCGTCCGCGTAGCGGCTGGTCAGCAGGAAGGGGTGGTCGTACGCGAGCTGCTCCAGCCCGCGCCGCACCTCGGACAGCGGCGCCGGCTTGCCGGAGACGCTCAGGGTGACGTGCCAGAGGCGGGTGGCGTCGCGCTCGTCCCCGCCTCCGCCGCCGTCACCGTCCCCGGTGCCGACGCTGGTCAGCGCTCGTCCCACCAGCCGCCTCCTGTCTGCGCTACGCGTGTCCGCCCCACACAGTTGACCAGTCCCACGGCCACCGCGCGGCGGTTTTGCCGAACCTCAGCCCTGCAGCAGGACCAGATCGTCACGGTGGACGACCTCCCGCTCGTACGCGGGTCCGAGTTCCCGCGCGAGGTCGCGGGTGGAGCGGCCCAGCAGCTGCGGGAGCTCCTTGGCGTCGAAGTTGACCAGGCCCCGGGCGACGGCGTGGCCGGCGGCGGAGCGCAGTTCGACCGGGTCGCCGGCGACGAAGTCGCCCTCGACCGCTGCGATGCCGGCGGCCAGCAGCGAGCTGCCGCGCTCGGTGACGGCGCGGACGGCGCCGTCGTCGAGTACGAGGTGTCCCTGCGGGGTGGACGCGTGCTGGAGCCACAGCAGCCGGTCCGCCGAGCGGCGCCCGGTGGCGTGGAACAGCGTGCCCGTCGCCCGCCCGGCCAGGGCGTCGGCGGCCTGGCTGGCGGAGGTGAGGACCACCGGGATGCCGGCGGCCGCCGCGATCCGCGCCGCCTCGACCTTGGTGACCATGCCGCCGGTGCCGACGCCCGCCTTGCCGGCGCTGCCGATGGAGACGTGGGCGATGTCCTCGGGGCCGGACACCTCGTCGATGCGGGTGGTGCCGGGCTGGGACGGGTCGCCGTCGTAGAGGCCGTCCACGTCAGACAGCAGGACGAGCAGGTCGGCGCGGACGAGGTGGGCCACCAGCGCCGCCAGCCGGTCGTTGTCGCCGAAGCGGATCTCGTCCGTGGCGACGGTGTCGTTCTCGTTGACGACGGGCAGCGCGCCCATCGCCAGCAGCTGGTCCAGGGTCCGGTACGCGTTGCGGTAGTGCGCGCGGCGGCTGGTGTCGTCGGTGGTCAGCAGCACCTGGCCGACGCGGACCCCGTAGCGGGCGAAGGAGGCGGTGTAGCGGGCGACGAGCAGGCCCTGTCCGACGCTGGCGGCGGCCTGCTGCCGGGCCAGGTCCGTGGGGCGGCGGCGCAGGCCGAGCGGGGAGAGGCCCGCGGCGATGGCTCCGCTGGAGACCAGGACGATCTCCTTCTCGCCGCCGCTGCGCGCCTTGGCCAGTACGTCGACCAGCGCGTCCACCCGGTCCGCGTCGAGCCCGCCGGCCGCCGTGGTCAGGGAGGAGGAGCCGACCTTGACCACGATCCTGCGGGCGTCCACGACACCTTGCCTAGCCGCTGACACGTCTGTCCCCTTGCCCCTCGCCTGCGCCGATTGCTGCCCGCCCAATCTACGGGGTGGCTCACCGGCCGCGCCCTGCGGTTTCAGACCGTGGACGACGTGGGGGCCTGCTCCGGTTCCCCGCCCCGGGCGCGGGCGCCGGGGACGAGGATCTTGCGGGACAGCAGGAAGGTGAACGGGATGGCCACGACGGCCGCGACGAGCGGGGCGATCCGGGTGTCCATCCCGGCCCAGGTCACCAGGGCGTAGAGGCCGACCGACTGGATCACGTAGTTGGTGACGTTCGTCAGCGGGAAGAGCAGGAACTTCTTCCAGGTCGGCCGGGTGCGGTAGGTGAAGTACGTGTTCATGAAGAACGAGCCGACCATCGACAGCAGGAAGGCGAGGGTGTACGCGGCGAAGTACGGCATCCACGGGTGCAGGAGCAGGTAGATGCCGAAGAACGTGCCGGTGTTCACCCCGCCCACGAGGGCGAAGCGCAGGACCTGGCCGAGCTGGTCCTTGCGGTTCCGGCCCTCCAGGTCCTTCCCGCCGTCCAGGCCCTTCCGGCCCTCCGGGTCCTTCCGGTCCTTCCGGTCCCTCGTCATCGGCGGAAGCGCTCCGCGATCATCGGGTCGGTGGCGCTCTCCGCCGGGAGTGCCGCTCCGGACCCGCCGGGGGCCGGGTTCGCGCCGTGGGCTTCCTTGACGAGGAAGTGCGGGCGGCGCTTGGTCTCGTAGTAGATGCGTCCGATGTACTCGCCGATCAGGCCCAGCATGATCATTTGGACGCCTCCGAGGCCGGTGATGATGGCCACGAGCGTGACATATCCCGGCGAGTCGACCCCGTTGGTCATCGCCATGACCGTGATCCACAGCGCGTACAGCCCGGTCAGCCCGACCAGCGACACGCCGAGCCAGATGGCGATGCGCAGGGGTCTGTTGTTGAAGGAGATCAGGCCGTCCATGCCGTAGTTGAGCAGGGAGCCGAACTTCCACTTCGTCTCGCCCGCCCCGCGCTGGGCGTTGCGGTAGTCGAAGTGGACGGTGTCGAAGCCGATCCAGGAGAACAGGCCCTTGGAGAAGCGGTTGTACTCGGGCAGCGACAGCAGGGCGTCCACGGCGGGCCGGGACAGCAGCCGGAAGTCCCCCACGCCGTCGGTCAGCTCCACGTCGACCCAGCGGTTGATGCCCCGGTAGTAGAGCCGGCTGAGCGCGGTGCGGAGCTTCTTGTCGCCCTCGCGGGTGCGCCGGGCGATGATCTGGTCGTGGCCCTGCCGGTAGTACTCCAGCATGGTGGCGATGAGCTCCGGCGGGTGCTGGAGGTCCGCGTCCATGATCACGACGGCGTCGCCGGTGGCCTCGCGCAGGCCGGCGAGCATGCCCGCCTCCTTGCCGAAGTTGCGGCTGAAGGAGACGTACCGGGTCTGGTCCCGGTACTCCGCCGCGATCCTGCGGAGCTTCTCCAGGGTTCCGTCGCGGCTGCCGTCGTCGACGTAGCAGACCTCGTAGTCGACCGGGAGCGCGTCCAGAACCTTTCGAATCTCGACATCGAAACTTTCAATGACGGCTTCTTCGTTGTAGCAAGGGACGACTACAGACAGCTTCGTCATGACACATCCTGCTGGGTCCGAACGGGTGATTGTCGGCGACCAGACCCGGAACTCACCCCTTCATTTGAAGTAGGCACGGCGAGGTTCGGGCTTCCCGGGTCGTCTGCGGCGCACGGTAGCTTTGACGGGTTAAGAGGAATGAAACAAAGGGATTCGAGGTGCACGTGCCTGACGTCTCCGTGGTCGTCATCGTCTACAACGACGCAGAGCGCCTGACGGCAGCCGTCCAGTCGGTTTTGGACCAGACCCTGCGCGGCGTCGAGGTCGTGATCGTCGACGACTACAGCCAGGACGGGTCGTACGCGGTCGCCCAGGGGCTGGAGGCCGCGCACCCCGGGCGGGTGCGCGCGTTCCGGCTGCCGGAGAACAGCGGCGGCTGCGGTGCGCCGCGCAATCACGGCATCCGGCAGGCGACCGGCACGTACGTCATGTTCCTGGACAGTGACGACGTACTGGAGCGCAACGCCTGCCGGAACATGCTGGCCGCGGCGGAGCGGACCGGCTCCGATCTCGTCTCGGGCATGTGCGTGCGCGTGCACCTCGACGACCGGTGGCACAGGACCACCGAGTGGTACCCCTGGATCTATTCGCGCACGCGTACGCTCGAATCCATCACCGAGTACCCCGACCTGCTGGTTTACGACACCCTTTCGACGAATAAGTGCTATCGGCGCGCATTCCTGTTGGAACAGGGGCTCGAATTCCCGGTCGGTATCCACTACGAGGACCTGCTGTTCTCGGCGCAGGCGTATGTCGCCGCCCGCCGGATCACGCTGATCCCGAACCACGTCTACTTCTGGAACGTGATCGAGAAGGCCTCGTCGAAGTCGATCAGCAATCGGCGCCACGAGATCGCGAACTTCGTCCACCGGATGGAGATCCACCGGCGCGTCGACGAACTGCTGGCCGCCAACGGCCACACCGCCCTCAAGACGGCCAAGGACACCAAGTTCCTCAAGCACGACCTGGTGCTGCACCTGCGTGACCTGCCCCTCCTCAGCGACGCGTACCGCCGCGAGTTCGCCCGGCTGGCCAACGGCTACCTGGCCGGCATCGACCCGGCCGCCTACGAGAACGTCAACCACCTCCAGGCGATCTGCGCCTACCTGCTGGGCAAGGAGGACTGGGACAACCTGCTCCCGGCCGCCGACGCCATGGCCAACAAGGGCCGGCTGTCCTCGCCGCTCGCCGAGCGCGACGGCCGCGTCTACTGGTGCGCCGAGCACCTCGACGACGCCGAGGGCCGCCGGATACTGGACGTCACCGACCAGGGGTTCCACACCACCCCGGTCTCCGCGCTCCGGCTCGGCAACCGCCTCACCTCCTACGCGGACGACGGGCGCGGCACGATCACCCTCAGCGGCGCCGTCGTGAACCCGCTCGGGCGCATCGCGCCGGAGGCGGGTCTCAAGGCCTCGCTGGAATTCCGGGCCCGCCGGCAGATCGGCGTCCGTTCCTTCAGCTTCCCGGTGGCAACCGTGCGCCACGCGGGTGACTCGATCGAGTGGACTGCGACGGCCGACATCGGGAGCACCGTGCGCCCCCTCGGCATCATCGACGCCGTCTGGGACGTCCGCCTGAAGTTGACGGCCGGCCGCGACCGGATCACCACCCGCGTCTCGGTCGGCGGGGTCGACCTGGAGAACGCGGCCCGCCTGCGCGTGCGCCCCCGGCTGACCCGGCTGGTCTCCGACCGCTTCGCGCCGGAGATGACCCGCAAGGGCAACCTCTCGTACGTCCTGACGGCCCAGGGCGCCGCCACTGTCCGCACCCGGACGCTGATCGACAGCGCGATGCACGGCAGGGCCGCGGGCGTCGTCAAGCGGAGCCTGCGCCGGGCGCTGAAGGCCCGCAGGAACCTCGGCTCGGGTGAACAGAAGGTGAAGGTCTACCACGAGGTCTTCTCGAAATTGCCCGTCCGCAAGGGCACGGTCGTCTTCGAGAGCCACATGGGCAAGCAGTACAGCGACAGCCCGAAGGCGATCTACGAGGAGCTGGTCCGCCAGGGCGCCCCGTTCGAGGCGATCTGGTCGTACGCCGGCGCCCGGCCCACCGGCTTCCCCCCGGAGGCCACCCTCGTCAAGCGCTGGAGCTGGCCGTACCTGCGGGCGCTGGCCCGGGCCGAGTATTGGGTCGACAACCAGGGCTTCCCGCTCGCCCTCGCCAAGCGCCCGGGAACCACGTACATCCAGACCTGGCACGGCTCCGCGCTCAAGCGGATGGGCTTCCACGAGCCCCGCACCAAGGCCCAGGGCAAGGAGGGCCAGGCCCGCTTCCAGGCGGCCGTGGACCGCTTCGACCACTTCCTGATCCGCTCCGAGCACGACGCCCGCACCCTCGCCAAGGCGTTCCGGCTGCGGGACGAGGTGCTGCTGCGCACCGGCTACCCGCGCAACGACGCCCTGGTCGCGGCGCAGCGGGAGGAGGCGCAGAGCGGGGAGCGGGTGCGCGGGCCGCTCGCCACCGAGCTGGACATCGATCCGGACAAGAGGGTGCTGCTGTACGCGCCGACGTTCCGGGCCGGTGCGGACGGGGCGGTGGAGGGCTTCGAGTTCCCCTTCGACGTGGAGGAGTTCGCCGACCGGCTCGGCGACCGCTTCACGCTGCTGGTGCGCACCCACTACCTCAACAGCGTGTCGCTGCCGCCGTCGGTCGCGGGCCGGGTGGTCGACGTGTCGCGGTACCACGACATCACCCCGCTGCTGGCGCTCGCCGACGCCCTGATCACCGACTACTCGTCCGTGATGTTCGACTACGCGGTGCTGGACCGGCCGATGCTGTTCTTCGCGTACGACTACGAGAAGTACGCGACCGACATCCGCGGCACGTACTTCGACCTGAAGGAGAAGGCGCCCGGCCCGGTGGTGGCCACGGCGGACGAACTCCTCCAGGCGCTCGCCGCCTTCGACGAGGCGGACGCGAAGTACGCGGAGGCGCGGCAGCGTTTCCTGACCGAGTTCGGCGAGTACGACCGCGGGGACGCGGCCCGCCGGATCGTCGCGAAGTTCTTCACCAGGAGCGGCAAGTGAGCCAGCAGACCGGCGGCGCGCCCGGCGGCCGTGACATCTTCCTCGTCTCGAACAGCGTCGACGAACTCGGCGGCGTGACCACCTGGTCGCACCAGATGGCGCGGCTGTTCAGCGAGCGCGGGCACCGGGTGCACGTCATCGGGATCACGCCGGTGGCCGAGGAGCTGCGGCAGCGGCTGCCGCAGGAGCTGCCGTACGGGACGACCACCCTGTACGACACCCACCCGCCGCAGGCCCGCGCGCTGCACGGGATCAAGGGCCGGCTCAACGCGCCCGAGCGCCGCCGCCAGGCATCGCGGCGCGCCGGGATGCGCGCGCGGGCGGAGAAGCTGAGCGAGCTGTTCCGGGCGGCCCGGCCGGGCGCGGTCGTGATCGTCACGCAGGTGTGGGCGATGGAGTGGGTGGCGCTCGCCGACACCAAGGGGCTCACCGTCATCGGGATGAGCCACGAGTCGTACGAGGCCAGCCACAAGTCCTCGCGCGCGGCGCGGGTCCGGCGCCACTACCGGGAGGTGGACCGGCTGCTGGTGCTGACGGCGGAGGACGCGGACCTGTGGATCCGGGCCGGCATGGAGAACGTCGCCAGCATGCCGAACCCGCTGCCGTTCATGCCGGACTCCCCCGCTCCGCGCACCGGGAAGGTGGTGGCGAGCATCGGCCGGCTGTCCTTCGAGAAGGGGCTGGACCTGCTGCTCGACGCCTGGGCGGACGTCGCTCCCCGGCACCCGGACTGGGTCCTGCGGATCTACGGGGCGGGCGCGGAGGAGCCGGCGCTGCGGGCGCACTGCGCCTCGCTCGGGCTGAGCGACTCGGTGGAGTGGAGGGGCAGCACGGACGACGTGCTGGGCGCGCTGCGCGAGGCCTCGGTGTTCGCGCAGGCCTCGCGGGCGGAGGGGTTCCCGATCACGCTGCTGGAGGCGATGGCGGCGGGCCTTGCCGTGGCCGCGTTCGACTGCGCGCCCGGCGTACGGGAGATCGTCACGCACGGGGAGGACGGGCTGCTGGCCCGGCTCGGCAACACGATGGAGCTGGCCGCGCACCTGGACGCGCTGATGTCGGACCGCGGGCTGCGCGACCGGCTCGGCGACACCGGGTTCCGCCGGGTGCGGCGCTACTCCAGCGCGGAGATCACCGACCGCTGGGAAGCGCTGATGGCGTTCCTGGAGCGCTGACGCCGTAGCCGTAGCCGTAGCCGTAGCCGTAGCCGTAGCCAACGCGCGAGCGCCCGCCCCGGATCACCTTCCGGGGCGGGCGCTCTTGCTACGGGCGCGGAAGCCGTGTCGGCCCGCCCGGTGCTCAGCGCTCGGCGTGCTGGAGGACGCCCTTGCGGTTGGCCTCCCAGCCGGCCCAGGCCGAGGTGATCATCTCGGCGACGTCGTGCCGGGCCTTCCAGCCCAGCTCGGCGGCGATCTTGTCGGCCGAGGCCACCACCTTCGCCGGGTCACCGGGGCGGCGCGGGGTGATCACCGGGGCGTGGGTGTGCCCGGTGTGGGCGCCCAGGAGCTCGACCATCTCCTTGACGGAGACTCCCTCACCGCGGCCGATGTTCACGGTGAGGTCCTTGTACTCGCCCTGGGCGCCCCACTCGGCGAGCTTGCGGGCCGCGACCACGTGGGCGTCGGCGAGGTCCTCGACGTGGATGTAGTCGCGGATGCAGGTGCCGTCCGGGGTCGGGTAGTCGTCGCCGAAGATCCGGGCGCCCTGGCCCGCGTCGTAGCGCTCGAAGACCATCGGGACCAGGTTGAACACGCCGGTGTCGGCGAGCTCGGGGGTCGCGGCGCCCGCCACGTTGAAGTAGCGCAGGCAGGCGGTGGAGATGCCGTGCGCCTTGCCGGCGGCGCGGACCAGCCACTCGCCGGCCAGCTTGGTCTCGCCGTACGGGCTGAGCGGCGCGCAGGGGGTCGTCTCGGTGACCGAGTCCACGTCGGGCATGCCGTAGACGGAGGCCGAGGAGGAGAAGAGGAAGTTGCGGATCCCCGCGGCCGCGACCTCGCCGAGCAGGACCTGAAGGCCCTCCACGTTCTCGTGGTAGTAGTACGTCGGCCTCTCGACGGATTCGCCGACCTGCTTCTTGCCCGCGAGGTGCACCACGCCGGTGATCTTGTGTTCCCGGAGGGTCTTCTCCACGACCAGGCGGTCCAGGACCGACCCGATCACGAGCGGGACGCCCTCCGGCACCCGGTCCTCGTTGCCCGTGGACAGGTCGTCCAGGACGACCACCTTCTCACCCGCGATCAGCATCGCGCGGACGACGTGCGCGCCGATGTAGCCGGCGCCACCGGTGATCAGAAACGTCATGCGTATCTCCCTGAGGTCCCCCCGGACGGCGTCCGGGGGAAGGTCCGATTTATCTCTGTGACGGCATGTCCGGAAGGCGGTCATCGTACGGCGGCCGCCGTAGGACGTGCGTCAGCCTGGCCGGGGACCCGGCCTGCGGCCCGCGCGGGCCCGGCCGAAGCGGTTGCGTACGAGGGCCAGCGCGCCCTCCGCGCCGGGCGCGAGGCGCAGCGCCAGCGAGCCGGACGCCGTCCGGTAGGGCTGCGCCAGCAGCACTCCGTACCGGCTGCTCGGCAGGATCCGGCGGCCGATCAGGTCACCGAAGGGGCGCGGGGCAGCCTGCACCGAGCTCCCGTCGGCGCAGCGCACGGCGACCCGGACGTCCCAGGCCTGCATCCCGCGCAGCCCCCGGCGGCGTCCGGTGACGGCCAGCCCGCCCAGCCGCAGCGGCAGCTCGGCGATCCAGCCGCCACCGGCCGGCGCGGCCTCCAGGGCGACCGGGTGCCCCAGGGCGGGTTCGCCGCCGTCGCGGGGCAGGAAGCTCAGCCGGGCGGTGTCCGCGCCGGCCGCGGCGAGGCGCCCGTACAGGTCGTGGACGCGGATCCGGACCGAGGAGCGGCCGGCCCGCTCCACCTCAACGGCGACGGGCAGCTCGGCGACCTGCATCGTGGCCATCCCGTCCAGCTCGACCGGCAGCTCCTCGCTCCACACCGCCGCCCCGTCGGCGCCGGTCGCGTAGGGCGGCAGCAGGCTCGGCGGGGCCGAGGCGAAGCGGGCCAGCCGGTCCATGTCGGCGGGCGGGGTCTCGCCGGCGCGCAGCAGCCGGGCGATCCAGCGGCCCTGCGCGCCGGCGGCCGCGATGTCGCCCTCGGTGAGGCAGCGCAGGCCACTACGGGTCAGGGTCCACCAGGCGGCCCGGTAGCCCGGGTCGGGGTCGAGTTCGCGGAGGTATATCGGCAGGTCGTATTCGAGGAACTTGACCTTGCTGGCCCGGCCGAGTTCGGGCGCGGCCTCGCCGAGGATGCGGGCGGCCTCGTGGTGGGCCTCCACGCGGGAGTGCCAGTTGCCGACGTCCCCCCGGTCCAGGGAGATCGACACCCGGGCGGCGGTGCGGCGCACGTGCCAGACGTAGACGAGGTCCCCGACGACGGCGATGCGCGGGGCGGCGGCCAGGACCCGTGCGGTGAAAACGAAATCCTCGTAAATGTACCGGCCGTCCGGAAAGCGGATCGCATGCTTGTCCAGGAAGTACCGGTCGTACAGCTTGTTGACGCAGAGGGTGTCGCGGACCAGCGCGGGCCGGTCGACGGGATGCTCGATGACCTCGCCCGCCGTGTACAGGCCGGGGACCCACGGCACGTCGCGGCCCTGCGGCAGTTCGCGCCGCACGCAGGCGCCGACCGCGACGGGCGCCCGGTAGCGCTCGGCGGCCGTCACCAGGGCGTCCGCCGCGCCGGGCGGCAGGACGTCGTCGCTGTCCAGGAACATGACGTACGGGGCGGTCGCGGCCGTCATCCCGGCATTGCGGGGGGTCCCGCAGCCCCCGCTGTTCTCCGCCCTGTGCACCACCTTCAGGCGCGGGTGGACGGCGGCCAGAGCGTCCAGGACCCGCCCGGTGCCGTCCGTCGAGGCGTCGTCCACCGCGACGACCTCGCGGACCACCGGGCCCTGGGCGAGGGCCGAGGAAACGGCCTCGCCCACGAGCCCGGCGTCGTTGAACGCGATCACCACAACGGTGACCGTGGAGGAGGGGCAGCTGTTCACCCGGCGGACCATAGCCGACCTGGCAGGGACCTAAATCAAGGTGAACAGGGCGCTGACATGGACAGGATTAGAACGGACGGAACTCGTCGTACTCCTGCTGGGCCGAGTCTCCACGCTTGGCTTCCTTCTCCTTGCGGCGGGTGGTCGCCGGGCGCGGAGCCTCCAGACGGTGGTCCTCACCGCGGCGGCCCAGCATCTCGGCGCCGGCCATCATGGTCGGCTCCCAGTCGAAGACGACCGCGTTCTCGTCGGAGCCGATGGCGACGCCGTCGCCCGCGCGGGCGCCCGCCTTCTTGAGCGCTGCCTCGACGCCGAGGCGGTTGAGGCGGTCGGCGAGGTAGCCGACGGCCTCGTCGTTGTTGAAGTCGGTCTGGCGGACCCAGCGCTCCGGCTTCTCGCCGCGCACGGTGTAGACGTCCTCGACCTCGTCGTAGGTGACGGTGAAGCCGGCGTCGTCCACGGCCTTCGGGCGGATGACGATACGGGTCGCCTCCTCCTTCGGCTTGCGGGCGCGGGCCTTGGCGATGCCCTCGGCGAGGAAGTAGGAGAGCTCCTTGAGGCCCGTACGGGCGACGGCGGAGACCTCGAAGACCTTGTAGCCGCGCGCCTCCAGGTCCGGGCGGACCATGTCGGCGAGCTCCTGGCCGTCCGGGATGTCGACCTTGTTGAGGACGACGAGGCGCGGACGCTTCTCCAGGCCGCCGCCGTAGAGCTTGAGCTCCTCCTCGATCACGTCGAGGTCGGCGATCGGGTCGCGGTCGGACTCCAGCGTGGCGGTGTCCAGGACGTGCACGAGCACCGAGCAGCGCTCGACGTGGCGCAGGAACTCCAGGCCGAGGCCCTTGCCCTGGCTGGCGCCGGGGATCAGGCCCGGGACGTCGGCGATCGTGTAGACGGTCGAGCCGGCGGTGACGACGCCCAGGTTCGGGACCAGCGTGGTGAAGGGGTAGTCCGCGATCTTCGGCTTGGCCGAGGAGAGCACCGAGATCAGCGAGGACTTGCCGGCGCTCGGGAAGCCGACCAGCGCCACGTCGGCGACGGTCTTGAGCTCCAGGACGATGTCACCGGTGGTACCGGGGACACCGAGCAGCGCGAAGCCGGGCGCCTTGCGGCGGGCGGAGGACAGCGCGGCGTTGCCGAGGCCGCCGCGGCCGCCCTCGGCGGCGACGTACGTGGTGCCCTGGCCGACGAGGTCGGCGAGGACGTTGCCCTCCTTGTCGAGGACGACGGTGCCGTCCGGCACGGGCAGGACCATGTCCTGGCCGTCCTTGCCGGAGCGGTTGCCGCCCTCGCCGGGCTTGCCGTTGGTGGCCTTGCGGTGCGGGCTGTGGTGATAGTCCAGCAGGGTGGTGATCGCCTGCTCCACCACCAGGATCACGTCGCCGCCGCGGCCGCCGTTGCCGCCGTCGGGGCCGCCGAGCGGCTTGAACTTCTCCCGGTGAACGGAGGCGCAGCCGTGGCCCCCGTTACCCGCGGCGACGTGCAGCTCGACGCGGTCCACGAAGGTGGTCATGGTTGTTCCTCCAGTTACATGCGGGAATGTCCCGGACAGGCCTTGCTGTCCATAAAAAACGTCTGTACATACCAACGCGCCGAGGGCGGACCTCTCTTCCCGGCTTGCGCCGGAAAGAGCTGAGATCCGCCCTCGGGAAGTTACGAACGCTCGATCAGCCGAAGCTGGATCAGGCGGCCGGAACGATGTTGACGACCTTGCGGCCACGGTGCGTGCCGAACTGCACGGCACCGGCCTGCAGCGCGAACAGCGTGTCGTCGCCGCCACGGCCGACGCCCGCGCCCGGGTGGAAGTGCGTGCCGCGCTGGCGGACGAGGATCTCACCAGCGGAAACGACCTGACCGCCGAAGCGCTTCACGCCGAGCCGCTGGGCATTGGAGTCGCGCCCGTTCCGGGTGGACGATGCGCCCTTCTTGTGTGCCATGTCTCAGTCCCTCTTACTTCGCAGCCGCGGGGATACCGGTGACCTTGATCGCCGTGTACTGCTGGCGGTGACCCTGGCGACGGCGGTAGCCGGTCTTGTTCTTGTAGCGCAGGATGTCGATCTTGGCACCCTTGTGGTGGTCCACGATCTCGGCCTGGACCTTGATGCCGGCCAGGACCCACGGGTCGCTGGTCACAGCGTCGCCGTCGACAACGAGCAGGGTCGAGAGCTCGACCGTGTCGCCAACCTTGGCAGTGGAAATCTTGTCAACCTCAACGATGTCACCAACAGCAACCTTGTGCTGGCGACCACCGCTGCGCACGATGGCGTACACGCGGATCTCTCTCTCACTCGGGACGGATGCTCCTGAAGCCAGCCGCTCAGGCGGGCCGGAGCCCGAACTGATCCGGAATGGACGAGCGGCCTCTCCGGGCAGAGCCTGGAGGAAGGTGCTCAGGAGCGCGGCGCGTAACTACGACACGCCGACGGTCTAGGTTACGGGGCCGGTTGCCGGAGGGTCAAACCGGGGGTCCCGCACACACGCCGTGGGCCCCGCCGCACGGCGGGGCCCACGGTCATGGGCTGGTCAGCCCTCGGTCGGAGCGGAGACGGACGGGGCCGTCTGCTCCGCCGCGGCGGTCTTCTTCGTCGTCCGCTTCGCAGCGGTCTTCTTGGCCGTCGTCTTCTTGGCGACGGTCTTCTTGGCGGTCGTCTTGGCCGCGGCCGCCTTCTTGGCCGGGGCCTTCTTCGCCGTGGTGGTCGCCTTCTTGGCCGGGGCCTTGCGGGCGGCCTTCTTGACCGGCGCCGCCTCGGGCTCGGCCTCGGCCTCCGCGGCGGGCTCGGCCGCCACGGGCTCCGGCTCCGCCACCGGGGCCGCCTCGACGACCACGACGGCCGCCTCGGCCGCGCCCGCCGGGGAACCGGCGGGGGCGGTGGCCTTACGGGTGGCACGGCGGCGCGGACGGGCCGGGGCCGCGTCGGCGACGGGCTCGGCCGGGGCCTCGACGACGACCGGCTCGGGCTCGGCCTCCACGACCGGCTCGGGCTCGGGCTCCGCCACGACGACCGGCTCGGCCTCGGCGACCGGGGCCGGCGCCGTGGCCTTGCGGGTGGCGCGGCGGCGGGTACGGCCCTTCGGCGCGGCCTCGTCGGCCACGACCTCGGCGACGACCTCGGCCACGGCCTCCGACGCCGGAGCGGCCTCGGTGACGACCTCGGCGGCCGGCTCCAGGACGGTGTCGGCGGGCGCGGTCACCGGCTCGGCCTCCACCACGGGGGCCGGAGCCGCCGCGGTCCGCGGGGCGCCCGCGGCAGCGGTCGCCTTACGGGTGGCACGGCGCCGGTTGCGGCGACCGCTCACGGCGGCCTCCGCCTCGGCCGGGTTGCTGTACAGCTCCTCGTCCGCGACGAACTCCGGCTCCGGCAGCGCGACCGGCGCGGCGGCCTCGGCGGCCACCTCCGCTTCGGTCTCGGCCTCGAAGGAATCCGCCTCGACCGACCCGGTCACGTGCTCGTGCTCGTGCTCGTGCTGGTCCGACTCGGACTTGCCGCCGCGGCGCTTGGCGCGCTTGCCGTTGCCACCGCCGCCGACCACGGTCGGCGTCTCCATGTGCACGATCACACCGCGCCCGTTGCAGTGGACGCAGGTCTCGGAGAAGGACTCCAGCAGACCCTGGCCCACCCGCTTGCGGGTCATCTGGACCAGGCCCAGCGAGGTGACCTCGGCCACCTGGTGCTTGGTGCGGTCGCGGCCCAGGCACTCCAGCATGCGCCGCAGCACCAGGTCGCGGTTGGACTCCAGGACCATGTCGATGAAGTCGATGACGACGATGCCGCCCAGGTCGCGCAGCCGCAGCTGGCGCACGATCTCCTCGGCCGCCTCCAGGTTGTTCCTGGTGACGGTCTCTTCGAGGTTGCCGCCCTGACCGGTGAACTTGCCGGTGTTGACGTCGATGACGATCATCGCCTCGGTCTTGTCGATCACGAGGGAGCCGCCCGAGGGCAGCCACACCTTGCGGTCGAGCGCCTTGGCGAGCTGCTCGTCGATCCGGTACGTCGCGAAGACGTCGACCTCGGAGGTCCAGCGGGACAGCCGGTCGGCCAGGTCCGGGGCCACGTGGTTCACGTAGCCGTGGATGGTCTCCCAGGCGCCGTCACCGCTGACGATGACCTTCGAGAAGTCCTCGTTGAAGATGTCGCGCACGACGCGGACGGTCATGTCCGGCTCGCCGTACAGGAGGCTCGGCGAAGAGGTCGAGATCTGCTTCGACTTCTTCTGGATGTCCTCCCACTGGGCCTGAAGGCGCTCGACGTCGCGGCGCAGCTCGTCCTCGCTCGCGCCCTCGGCGGCGGTGCGCACGATGACGCCCGCGTCCTCGGGGACGATCTTCTTGAGGATGGTCTTCAGACGCGCGCGCTCGGTGTCGGGCAGCTTGCGGCTGATGCCGGTCATCGAGCCCTCGGGCACGTAGACCAGGTAGCGGCCGGGCAGCGAGACCTGGCTGGTCAGGCGGGCGCCCTTGTGGCCGATCGGGTCCTTGGTGACCTGCACCAGGACCGACTGGCCGGACTTGAGGGCGGACTCGATGCGGCGCGGCCCGTTGGCCATGCCGAGCGCCTCGAAGTTGACCTCACCGGCGTACAGGACCGCGTTGCGGCCCTTGCCGATGTCGATGAAGGCGGCCTCCATGGACGGCAGCACGTTCTGGACCTTGCCCAGGTAGACGTTGCCGACGTACGAGGTGGCCTCTTCCTTGTTGACGTAGTGCTCGACGAGCACGTTGTCCTCAAGGACGCCGATCTGGGTGCGCTCGCCGGCCTGGCGGACGACCATCACGCGCTCGACGGCCTCGCGGCGGGCCAGGAACTCGGCCTCGGTGATGATCGGGACGCGGCGGCGGCCCTGCTCGCGGCCCTCGCGGCGGCGCTGCTTCTTCGCCTCCAGACGGGTCGAGCCCTTGATGGACTGCACCTCGTCGGACGGCTCGGCCTTCTCGCGGGCCGGGCGCGGCTCGCGGACCTTGACGACGGTGCGTACGCCGTCCTCCTCGCCCGCCTCGGCGTCCGCAGCGGAGTCACCGCTGCGACGGCGACGGCGCCGGCGACGACGGCTGGAGCTGGAGCCGGAGGCCCCGTTCTCCTCGTCGTCGTCCTCGGCGGAGTCCTCGTCCGCGTCGGCCTCCTGCTCGGCGGCCTCGGTCTCGCCCTCGTCCTCGGCGGAGTCGTCGAGGTCGGCGGACTCACCGCGGCGACGGCGACGGCCACCACGACGGCGGCGGCGCGACGGGCGCTCGCCGTCGGTCTCGTCCTCGTCGAGGTCGGCGGCCTCGGCCTCCGGCTCCTCGATCTCGGCCTGCTCCACGTCGGCCACGGTCAGCGGACCGGACTCGGCGGCCGGCGCGGCGGGCTCGGCGGCGGCGCCGCGGCCACGGCGGCGGCGACGGCCGGCGGACTGGGCGGCGGGGGCCTGGACGACCTCGGCCTCGACCTCGGCCTCCTCCTCTTCCTCCTCGGCCTCTTCGGCGCGGGTGGCGGCGGCAGCGGCCGCGGCGGCCATCGCGGCCGTCTCCGGGGTCTGGAACATCGGCTCGGCGAAGACCGGGGCCTGGAACACGGCCACGGCGGGCCGCGCGGCGCGACGGCCACGGGCCGGACCGGCGGGCGCCTCGGCCTCGGCGGCGGGCGCGGGCGCCTGCTGTACGGGGGCGGCCGGAGCGGCGGAGCGGGTGGCGCGGCGGCGGCCACCGCGCTTCGGGGAGTCCACGGCGTCGGCGACCGTGACGGTGGCCTTGGCGGCGGGCTCCTCGACGACGGCCGGCGTCTCCGCGGCGGCCTCGGCGGCCGGGGCGGTGACGGCGCGGGTGGCACGGCGACGGGCACGCGGCGCCGGAGCGGCAGCGGGCTCCTCCACAACCGGAGCGGCAGCAGCGGCGGTGGCCGGAGCGGCCTCGACCACCACGTCGGCGACGGCGGTCTCCGGAGCGGCGACGGCACGGGTGGCACGACGACGGGCACGCGGCGCCGGAGCAGCGGCGGGCTCCTCCACAACCGGAGCGGCAGCAGCGGCGGCGGCCGGAGCGGCCTCGACGACCGCGTCAGCGGCGGCGGTCTCCGGAGCGGCGACGGCACGCGTCGCACGACGACGGGCACGCGGCGCCGGAGCAGCAGCGGGCTCCTCCACAACCGGAGCGGCCTCGACGACCTGGACGACCTCGGCGGCCGGGGTCTCCGGAGCGGCTACGGCACGGGTCGCACGACGACGGGCACGCGGCGCCGGAGCGGCAGTCGGCTCCTCCACAACCGGAGCGGCCTCGACGACCTCGACGACCTCGGCGGCCGGGGTCTCCGGAGCGGCTACGGCACGGGTGGCACGACGACGGGCACGCGGCGCCGGAGCGGCAGCCGGCTCCTCCACAACCGGAGCAGCGGCAGCGGCGGCGGCCGGAGCGGCCTCGTCGGAAGCGGTGGCGGCGGCAGCCGTCGCGCCGGGCGGGCCGGCGGGCCGGGAAGCCGCGCGGCGACGCCTGCGCGGGGGCAGGTTGTCGCTGGGGCTGTCACCGTCGGCGTTGCCGGCGGCGGGGGTGGTGTTCTCGTTGTTGAGCATGCGGGGTTCTCCCGTCACGCTCCCGGGCGCCGCGGCTGACATCCGGTCCGGCGCGGCTCCGCGTAATGAGCGCGGAACCGGCCTCCGGGGCGCGTTCGCCACACGGGAGCTGTAGTCCATGGCCGCCGGTTCCGTACGTCTTGTCCGTACGGCCTGGCGGAAGTCTTCAGGTCAGTTGCGCTGCCCGACCCAGGTGGCTCCCGAGTGCCAGGGCGGCGCGGCAACGACGTTCCTTACGCGGCGGGACCTTCCGGCGCCTTCGCGTCGGCTGCTACGGCGGCCGTGGATGGGGCGGCCGTGACAGCCTCGCGGTCGGGCGCGAGCGGGTCGGTCACCGTGCCGGACTCTTCGTCGAAAAGCCCCTGCGCCAGCCTGGTCACCGCTGCGGGGACCGGCGGCGCCAGGTCGGCCACGACATGGAGACCGGACAGGACGTCGTCGGGTCGCACGGCAGGTGTCAAATGCCGAACAACCAGCCGCAGTATCGCACAAGCATTGTCCAGCGGCCTATCAGCCTGCGCGGTAAGCGCTTCCAGGCTGACCACGGCCGCGCGGGTGTCGAAGGTCCGGATGCCGTTCTTGGTGCGGCGCTGGACCTCCACGGTCTCGGCCGCGAGGAACGCGGCCACGGCCCGCTCGGCGTCGGCGGGCTCCACGCCTTCCAGGCGCAGCTCCCAGACGGAGGCGGTCAGGCGCTCGGCGAGCCCGGAGGTGCGGGCCTCGACGGCGTCGATGATGTCGAGCCCGACCGGCATCGACTCGTCCAGGAGCTCACGGAGCCTGTGCGGGTCGCGGGGCGCGGCGAGCGCGATCTCCAGGTACTCGGCTTCGCTGCCGGTGCCGGTGGGCGCGGCGTTCGCGTACGAGACCCGGGGGTGCGGGGTGAAGCCGGCCGAGTACGCCATGGGCACCTCGGAGCGGCGCAGGGCCCGCTCGAAGGCACGCTGGAAGTCTCGGTGGCTGGTGAACCGGAGGCGGCCGCGCTTGGTGTAGCGCAGTCGAATGCGCTGCACCACCGGTGCGGGAGGCGGGCCTTCGGGCTGTCGCTTGCCCAGTGGTTCTTCTCCTTGTGCGGGGCTCCGCGGCTCGCGCGTCGCCCTGAGCGTCTGTGGACCCGGCAGGCCATGCCCGGCTCCCGGCTCACCCCTGCCGTGTAGCGGGGGGCTCTCGGGGCGGGCGTGTCGCCTACGGGTGTCGTACTACCCAGAGTACGCGCCCGTGACCTCGTCGGTTCCCCGCCAGGAGTACCGAACGGCGCGCGCTTGACGTCGAGGGCGAGGAGGAGGTCCCGGACCGGCCGTACGGGCGGCACGGCCGGGCGGGAAACGCGGGAGGCCCCCACCCGTTGCGGGTGGGGGCCTCTCGTGTTCGCGAGGGTTACTTCACGACCGACAGCGGCAGCAGCTTCTTGCCCGTCGGGCCGATCTGGATCTGCGTGTCCATCTGCGGGCAGACGCCGCAGTCGAAGCAGGGGGTCCAGCGGCAGTCGTCGACCTCGGTCTCGTCGAGGGCGTCCTGCCAGTCCTCCCAGAGCCAGTCCTTGTCGAGACCGGAGTCCAGGTGGTCCCAGGGCAGGACCTCCTCGTAGGTGCGCTCGCGGGTGGTGTACCAGGCCACGTCCACCCCGTACGCGGGCAGGGCCTTCTCGGCGGCCTGCATCCAGCGGTCGTACGAGAAGTGCTCGCGCCAGCCGTCGAAGCGGCCGCCCGACTCGTACACGGCGCGGATGACGTCGCCGATGCGGCGGTCGCCGCGCGAGAGCAGGCCCTCGACGATGCCGGGCTTGCCGTCGTGGTAGCGGAAGCCGATGGAGCGGCCGTACTTCTTGTCGCCGCGGATCTTGTCGCGCAGCTTGGTCAGACGCGCGTCCGTCTCCTCGGCCGAGAGCTGCGGCGCCCACTGGAACGGGGTGTGCGGCTTCGGGACGAACCCGCCGATGGACACGGTGCAGCGGATGTCGTTCTGCCCGGAGACCTCGCGGCCCTTGGCGATGACGTTGACCGCCATGTCGCCGATCTGGAGGACGTCCTCGTCGGTCTCGGTGGGCAGGCCGCACATGAAGTACAGCTTCACCTGGCGCCAGCCGTTGCCGTACGCGGTGGCGACGGTGCGGATGAGGTCCTCTTCCGAGACCATCTTGTTGATGACCTTGCGCATGCGCTCGGAGCCGCCCTCGGGGGCGAAGGTGAGGCCCGAGCGGCGTCCGTTGCGGGTCAGCTCGTTGGCCAGGTCCACGTTGAAGGCGTCCACACGGGTCGAGGGGAGGGACAGGCCCACCTTGTCGTCCGAGTAGCGGTCCGCGAGGCCCTTGGCGATGTCGGCGATCTCGGTGTGGTCCGCGGAGGACAGCGAGAGCAGGCCGACCTCCTCGAAGCCGGTCGCCTTGAGGCCCTTCTCGACCATTTCGCCGATGCCGGTGATGCTTCGCTCCCGCACGGGGCGCGTGATCATGCCGGCCTGGCAGAAACGGCAGCCGCGGGTGCAGCCGCGGAAGATCTCCACGGACATGCGCTCGTGGACGGTCTCGGCGAGCGGGACCAGGGGCTGCTTGGGGTACGGCCACTCGTCGAGGTCCATGACGGTGTGCTTGGACACGCGCCACGGCACGCCGGAGCGGTTCGGGACGACGCGGCCGATGCGGCCGTCCGGCAGGTACTCGACGTCGTAGAAGCCCGGGACGTAGACGCCGCCGGTCTTCGCGAGGCGCAGCAGGACCTCCTCGCGCCCGCCCGGGCGGCCCTCGGCCTTCCAGGCGCGGATGATCTCGGTCATGTCGAGGACGGCCTGCTCGCCGTCGCCGATGACGGCGCAGTCGATGAACTCGGCGATCGGCTCGGGGTTGAAGGCCGCGTGGCCGCCCGCGAGGACGATCGGGTGGTCCACCGTACGGTTGCGGGCCTCCAGCGGGATGCCCGCGAGGTCGAGCGC
Source organism: Streptomyces sp. ADI95-16 (assembly GCF_003721495.1). Classification (NCBI taxonomy): domain Bacteria; kingdom Bacillati; phylum Actinomycetota; class Actinomycetes; order Kitasatosporales; family Streptomycetaceae; genus Streptomyces; species Streptomyces sp. ADI95-16. The sequence continues at coordinate 3,051,155 of NZ_CP033581.1, forward strand.
CGTGAGCATGTTGGTGTAGCCGAGCTCGGTGGAGAAGGAGAGCCCGAACACGTCGAAGTCACCGACCGGGCGGTGGCTGTCGACGGTGAACTGCGGGACCTGGTGCTCGCGCATGAGCTCTTCCAGGTCCGGCCACACGCTGTAGGTGCGCTCGGCGAGGACGCCCTCGCGTTCGTTGAGCACCTCGTACAGGATCATGACGCCCTGGTTGGGGAGGCCCACCTCGTACGCGTCCGGGTACATGAGCGCCCAGCGGACGTCCGCGCTCTCCCACGGCTTCACGGTGGAGTTGAGCTCACCACCGACGTACTGGATGGGCTTCTGCACATGCGGGAGCAGAGCTTCGAGCTGTGGGAAGACCGACTCGGACATCACGCGACTTTCGTGAAGCGGGCAGGGGGCAGCTCTCAAGCGTACCCCGCTGCCCGGGCGGCACCCGCCGCGTCGATCACCGGTCAGCCGCGCGGGGCCGCCCGCAGCTCGGGGTCGCGGGCCGCCGCCCAGACGTCGGTGAGTTCCTGTTCGCGCCGCTCGGCCAGGGACTCCTCGCGGGCGTGGACGACACCCCAGGTGAAGGCGGACTCCCCCGCCGCGGTGGCCTGGACGCCGAGGCCGAGCAGGGCCTCGCGGGCGACGACGCTGTCCTGGTGGTCGCCGAGCAGCGTCTGCACCTTCTTCACGGCCTCGGCCAGGCGTTTCGCGGGCTTGCCGAGGGCCGGTACGGCCGCTTCAGCCGCGTAGCGGGAGCGTTTGGCGGCCTTGCGGGCCTCGTGCAGGGCCAGGTCGCGCTCGTGGCCCGGTTCCAGGTCCAGGGCGGTGGCGATCCGCTTCGCGAGCCGCCGGTGGTCGTGCAGCACGGCCTTGGGCAGGACGCTGTCGGCGGGCTCGTCGGCGCCCTCCAGCAGCGGCGGGTCGGCGAGCAGGGCGTCGAGGGCGTCCAGGAGGGCCACGTACCGCTTGCTGTCCAGGGCGGCGAGGGCGCGCCGCCGGGAGCCGGAGCGGCGGGCGTTGTTCCACACCCGGAGCCGGCCGCGGACCGGGCCGAGCAGCAGGGTGCGCGGGAGTTCGCCGAGCCGGGTCTGGAGCCGGTCGAGCAGGACCTCCTGGTCGCGGTCGACGCCGAGTTCGGCTGCGAGCCAGCGCAGCTCGTCGCCGAGGGGGTCGGTGACCTCCCGGTCCAGCACCTTGCCGTAGGTCTTGAAGGCGCTGCGCATCCGCCGGGTGGCCACGCGCAGCTGGTGGACGGAGTCGGGCAGGTTCCGGCGTACGGCGGGGTCGTGCGCGATCACGGCGTCGAGCTGTTCGCGCAGGTACGAGAGGACGTACGCGCCCGCCGCCCCGTCGGCGGGACCGGTCCCGGGCCGGGCGGGCGGCGCGGCGCCGGTCTCGGTGAGGGCGCGGGCCAGCTTCGAAGGGGCGTCGCTGACGCGGAGTCCGGCCTTGCGGAACTTCTTCTCGACGGCGTCGAGCAGCGCCGGGTCGACGTCGTCGGCGAGTTCCACCTCGACCTCGGTCCAGCCGGTGGTGGCCTCGCCGCGCTCGGCCCGGACGGTGTCGGTGGACAGTTCGGCGAGCAGGGCCCCGTCGGCGTCGAGGAGGTGGCTGACCCGGCGCGAGGAGCGCAGCCGGACCTGGGGCTCCAGGGCGCCGCCGCGGACCCGGGAGCGGAGCAGGGCGGCGAGGGCGGGGGGCACCGTGTCGCCGAGCGGCGCCGCGATCTCGTCGCGGACTCCGGGTGAGACGGGGATCTTGAGGTGCCAGCCGGCGTCGCCGCCGCCGGTCCTGCGCCGCAGGGTCAGGCCGTCGGCGGCGAGCCGCTGGTCGGGGGTGTCGTAGTAGACGGCGTCGAGGTCGACGGTGCCCTCGTCACGGACGGCCGCGACGGCGGCCGTGCCGGTCAGGTCCGGCAGCGCCCGCCGGGTGGCTTTCGACGCCTTCTCGGAGAACTCGAATTTCCGCTCGATCTCGCGCTTGGTGTCCGCCATGAACCGAATTTAGTCCTCCCCGGATCACGACGGCGGGGTGAACGGGGAATCGGGGGCGTTTAGGCGGCGGATCGGCCACGACTAGGCCGACATCGGACGTTGCACCCTGATCGACTGCAACAGTCCGACCGCCACCCAGACGGCGAACATCGACGATCCTCCGTAGGACACGAACGGCAGGGGCAGCCCCGCCACCGGCATGATCCCGAGGGTCATCCCGATGTTCTCGAAGGCCTGGAAGGCGAACCAGGCGATGATCCCGGCCGCCACGATCGTTCCGTAGAGCTCGGTGGTCTCCCGGGCGATCAGGCAGGCCCGCCACAGCACCACGCCGAGCAGGACGAGGATCAGCCCGGCCCCGAGGAAGCCCAGCTCCTCCCCCGCCACGGTGAAGACGAAGTCGGTCTGCTGCTCGGGGACGAACTGGCCGGTGGTCTGCGAGCCCTTGAACAGCCCGGAGCCGGTGAGACCGCCGGAGCCGATCGCGATGCGCGCCTGGTTGGTGTTGTAGCCGACGCCCGCGGGGTCGAGCTCGGGGTTGGCGAAGGCCGCGAAGCGGTTGATCTGGTACTCGTCGAGGACGCCGAGCTGCCAGATCAGGATGGCGCCGGTGGCGCCCGAACCGAGCAGCCCGAGCACCCAGCGGTTGGAGGCGCCGGAGGCCAGCAGCACGCCGAGCACGATGATCACCATGACCATGACCGAGCCGAGGTCGGGCATCAGCATGACGATGCCCATCGGGGCGGCCGCCAGGCAGAGCGCCTTGACCACGGTCCGGTGGTCGGGATGGGACAGGTCACCGGCGTCGACCCGGGCCGCCAGCAGCATCGCCATGCCCAGGATGATCGTGATCTTCACGAACTCGGAGGGCTGGAGCGAGAAGCCGCCGCCGATGACGATCCAGGCGTGGGCGCCGTTGATGGTCGCGCCGAGCGGGGTGAGCACGGCGAGGATCAGCAACAGCGAGAGCCCGTAGAGGACCGGCACGGCGCCGCGCAGCGTGCGGTGGCCGAGCCAGACCGTGCCGATCATCAGCACCAGGCCGATGCCGGTGTTCAGGGCGTGCCGCAGCAGGAAGTAGTACGGGTCGCCCTGGTTGAGGCTGGTCCGGTTGCGGGTCGCCGACCACACCAGCATCGAGCCGATGAAGGACAGCGCGAGCGCGGACAGCAGTATCGGCCAGTCGAGCCGGCGCAGCACCGAGTCGCGCGAGGTCAGCTTGGCCACCGGCCCGCGCTGGGGCGCGTACCGGGAGACGGAGAACTTGTTGGCGGTCTGCATCGGGGCCTCAGTCCTGCCGCGCGCTGGGCGGGGCGGGCGGTCCGGCGAGCGCGGGCGGCGCCGAGTCCTCCGGGGACGGGGGCACGTACGGCTTGACCTCGGGCGAGTCGATGGAGCCGTCGGGCTGGATGGTGGGCAGCTTCGCCTCGGGCTTGAGCAGCAGGGCCTTCTTCGGGTCCTGCTTGCCGGCCATGTCGAGGCCGTAGATGGCGTTGTAGACGTTGCGCACGGCCGGACCGGAGGCACCGGAGCCGGTACCACCCTGGGAGATCGTCATCACGATCGTGTAGTCCTCGGTGTACGTGGCGAACCAGGAGGTCGTCTGCTTGCCGTAGACCTCGGCGGTACCGGTCTTGGCGTGCATCGGGATCTGCTTCTGCGGCCAGCCGCCGAAGCGCCAGGCGGCGGTACCGCGGGTGGCGACGCCTTCGAGCGCCTCGTCGATCTGGTCGCGGGTCTTCGTGGTCATCGGCAGCTTGCCGTGGGCCTGCGGCTTGATCTCCTCGACGTTCTTGCCGTCGGCGCTGATGACGGCCTTGCCGATGGTCGGGTTCCACATGGTGCCGCCGTTGGAGATGGCCGCGTAGATGGTGGCCATCTGGATCGGGGTGACGAGCGTGTCGCCCTGGCCGATGGAGTAGTTGACGGAGTCACCGGCGCGCATGAGGTTGCCTTCGAGGCAGTTCTCGTAGGACAGCAGCTCGATGTAGGTGCCGCCCTTCTTGCCGGTCTTGCACCACTGGTCCTTGTTGGCTTCCCAGAACCGCTGCTTCCACTGGCGGTCCGGGACGCGGCCCTTCTCCTCGCCCGGCAGGTCCACGCCGGTCTCGGCGCCGAGGCCGAACTGGTGGGCCGTCTTGTAGAAGATGTCCGCCGGGTTCTTCACCGGCTTCAGGGCGCCGTCCTTCTGCCACTGCTGGTGGGCGAGGGCGTAGAAGACGGTGTCGCAGGACACCTCCAGGGCCTGGCCCAGGGTGATGGAGCCGTGGCCCTGGGACTCGAAGTTCTTGAAGACCTGGCCGCCGATGGAGTACGAGCTGGGGCAGGGGTAGTTGCCGTCGAACTTGTACCCGGCGTTGACGGCGGCCGTGGTGGGGATGACCTTGAAGATCGAGCCCGGGGCCGCCTGGCCCTGGATCGCCCGGTTCATCAGCGGGACGTTGGAGGACTTGGCGGTGAGCTTGGCGTAGTCCTTGCCGGAGATCCCGCCGACCCAGACGTTCGGGTCGTACGTCGGGTTGGAGGCCATCGCGACGACGCGGCCGGTCTTGGACTCCAGCACCACGATGGCGCCGGCGTCGGCCTTGTAGGGGACCCCGGTGTTGCGGTCGATCTGCTTGCGGGCCTCGACCATGGCCGCGTTCAGCTCGAACTCGGCGACGCCCTGGACGCGGGCGTCGATGCTGGTCACGAGGTTCGCGCCGGGGACCGCCGGGTCGTTCGCGGCCTCGCCGATGACCCGGCCGAGGTTGTCCACCTCGTAGCGGGTGACACCGGACTTGCCGCGCAGCGCCTTGTCGTAGGTGCGCTCCAGTCCGAAGCGGCCCACCTGGTCGGAGCGCAGGAACGGCGAGTTGGTGTTCTTGGCCTTGACGATCTCGTCGTCGGTGACCGGCGAGAGGTAGCCGAGCACCTGGCCGGTGTTGGCGCCGCCGGGGGCCGGGTAGCGGCGTACGGCGGTGGGCTCGGCGGTGATGCCGGGGAAGTCCTCGGGGCGCTCGCGGATCTGCAGCGCCTGCTGGGTGGTCGCCTCGTCGGTGACCGGGATGGGCTGGTACGGGGAGCCGTTCCAGCAGGGCTGGGGGGTCTTGGAGTCGCAGAGCCGGACCTTGTCCATGACGTCCTGCGGCTTCATGTCGAGCACCCCGGCGAGCCGGGTCAGGACGCCTTTGCCCTTGTCCTTTATCTTCATCAGCTCGGTGCGGCTGGCGGAGACGACCAGGCGGGTCTCGTTGTCGGCGAGCGGCACGCCGCGCGCGTCCAGGATCGAGCCGCGCACGGCGGGCTGGACGACCTGCTGGACGTGGTTGTTCTTGGCCTCGTCGGAGTACTCCGCGCCGTTGCGGATCTGGAGGTACCAGAGCCGCCCCCCGAGGGTGAACAGCAGCGAGAAGACGAGCACCTGGATGATGACGAGCCGGATCTGCACCCGAGGGGTGCGGCCGGTCTCCGGAATGTTGGTCACGCCTGCTCCCCCGTCACGGCTTCTTGACGCTCTTCACGCCTTTGATGCCTTTGACGCCCTTGACACTCTTGACGCCCTTCACACCCTTTATGCGTACGGCCCGGTTGGCCCGGCCGCGCGCGGTACGCATCCGCAGGCCGCCGCGCTGGCTGCCGATCCGCAGCCCGGTGCCGCCGGCCAGCCAGCCGGAGGCCACGTCCTTGCCCTGCGGTGCTCCGCCGTTGGCCTCGACGGCCATCGGGTCGTTCTCGGCTCGGCGCGCCAGGGCCATGATGAACGGCACCGTGAACGGGGCGAGCAGCAGGTCGTACAGGGTCGCCGTGAACAGCAGCCCGGTCAGGCCCACGTGCCGGGCGGCGGTGTCGCCGACGAGGGCGCCGACCCCCGCGTACAGCAGGGTGGAGCCGATCGCGGCGGCGACGACGGTCAGCATCGGGCCCCAGGCGGAGCGGAACCGCCCGCTGTCGGGGCGGGCCAGGCCGACGAGGTAGCCGATGAGGCACAGGACGAGCGCGTAGCGCCCGGCGGCGTGGTCGGCGGGCGGGGCCAGGTCCGCGAGGAGACCGGCGCCGAAGCCGATGAGGGCGCCGCTGACGTGCCCGTACACCAGAGCGAGGGCGACGACGGTCAGCAGCACCAGGTCGGGTACGGCGCCGGGCAGTTGCAGCCGGCCCAGGACGGAGACCTGGATGACGAGGGCGACCACGACCAGCGTGGCCGAGAGCAGGATCCGGTTGAAGCGCATGGCGGTCAGCTCCTACTCGTCGGCCGGCTTGGCGGGCGCGCTCGCGGACGGGGTGACCGTGACGGTGACCGTCGGGGTCGGCTTGGGCGGTGCGGGCTTGGGGGGCAGCACGGCGTCGCGCGGGTCCTCGCGCGGGGGCATGACCACGACGCCGACGATGTCGAGGCGGGAGAACCCGACGAACGGGCGGACCCAGACGGTGCGGGTCAGGTCGCCGCGCGAGGGGTCGACCTTGACCACCTCGCCGATGGGGACACCGGGGACGAAGGGCTTGTTGCCGCGCGACCCGAAGGTGAGGAGCCGGTCGCCGGGGTTGATCTTCGCCTTGCCGTTGAGCATCTGGACGGACAGGGCGCGGTCGCCCTGGCCGGTGGCGAAGCCCAGCTCGCCGGTCTTCTCCAGGCGGGTGCCGACGGTGAAGTCGGGGTCGTTGGCGAGGACCACGGTGGCGGTGTCCGGGCCGACGGTGGCGACGCGGCCGACGAGCCCGTCGCCGTTGAGGACGGTCATGTCGCGCTCGATGCCGTCCTTGCTGCCGGCGTCGATGGTCACGGTCCAGGAGAAGCCCTGAGCCGCTCCTATGGCGATGACCTCGGCGCCCTTGATGCCGTACTGGCCGGCTCCGGCGCGCTTGAGCATCTCGTCGAGCTCGTGGATCCGGCTGCGGGTCTGGTCCTCGCTGCCGAGCTTGGCCTTCAGGGCCGCGTTCTCGCGGGTCAGCGTGGCGATGCGGTTGTGGCGCTCACCGGAGTCCCGTACCGCCCCTATGGCGTTGGCGACCGGGTCGACCGCGGTCGCGACGCCCTCCTCGACCGGGCCGAAGACCGCCGCGGCGGCCTGCCGGGCACCGTCGACCGGAGAATCCTCGCCCGTTCTGATGTCCACCGTGATCAGCGCGAACGCGATGGCGATCAGAAGAACCAGGAGCAGCCGGCTTTCTCGTGTGTCCCTCACGTGCGGCGGCCGTGCCTTCCTCGTAGATACCCGTGCGGCGAAGCCGCTCCGGTGGGCCGTGGAGCCGTGATCCCCACCGGACTGTGCCTGTATATCAACGATCCGCCGCACGGGCCCGGTAGCACCCGTACGGCGGATCCTTGTGTTCCGCATGCCCCCCGAACGGGGGGTCTATCACCGCCGGGGCTGGGCGTCCAGAACCTGCTGGAGCGCCTCGAACTCCTCCACGCACTTGCCGGAGCCGAGGGCCACGGAGTCGAGGGGATCCTCGGCGATGTGGATCGGCATGCCGGTCTCGCGGCGCAGCCGCTCGTCCAGGCCGCGCAGCAGGGCGCCGCCGCCGGTGAGGACGATGCCGCGGTCCATGATGTCGCCGGAGAGCTCCGGCGGGCACTTGTCGAGGGTGGTCTTGACCGCGTCGACGATGGCGTTGACCGGCTCCTCGATGGCCTTGCGCACCTCGGCGGCCGAGATGACGACCGTCTTGGGCAGCCCGGAGACCAGGTCGCGGCCGCGGATCTCGGTGTGCTCGTCCTTGTCGAGGTCGTACGCCGACCCGATCGTGATCTTGATCTGCTCGGCGGTGCGCTCGCCGAGGAGGAGCGAGTACTCCTTCTTGATGTGCTGGATGATCGCGTTGTCCAGCTCGTCGCCGGCGACCCGGATGGACTGCGCCGTGACGATTCCGCCGAGGGAGATGACGGCGACCTCGGTGGTGCCGCCGCCGATGTCCACGACCATGTTGCCGGTGGCCTCGTGGACGGGCAGGCCCGAGCCGATGGCGGCGGCCATGGGCTCTTCGATGATGTGCACCTGGCGGGCGCCGGCCTGCGTGGACGCCTCGATCACGGCGCGTCGCTCGACTCCGGTGATGCCGGAGGGTACGCAGACCACGACGCGCGGGCGGGCCAGGTAGCGGCGCTTGTGGATCTTGAGGATGAAGTACCGGAGCATGCGCTCGGTGATCTCGAAGTCGGCGATCACGCCGTCCTTGAGGGGCCGTACGGCGACGATGTTGCCGGGCGTGCGCCCGATCATCTTCTTCGCCTCCGAGCCGACCGCCAGGATGCCACCGGTGTTCGTGTTGATGGCGACCACGGACGGCTCGTTCAGGACGATCCCCCGGCCCCTCACGTACACCAGCGTGTTGGCGGTCCCGAGGTCGATCGCCATGTCACGGCCGATGAACGACATTTTGTTCCCCTTGTTCCCCATGAGGAGCGTCTGGCCTTCCAGTTGATAGCGGCTGCTGTCAGGTCGGCGAGGTGGGTGTGTGGGTGGAGGCCCCATCGTAGTGCCGCATGTGCTGCCGGCGCGCGACGGGACTCCGGCAATCCCGCCGGAATGGATACCCGCCCCCATAGTGGTGACGTCGTGCCCTGTCGATGCGTTCCCGCAAGCGGCCTCGAATACCGAAGGGCGACCGAAATTACTTCGGTCGCCCCAGGTCATGAGCGCTATTCGGCTGATGTCTCGTCAGGAAGGACTCATCCGAGGACGGGGAAGAACAGCTTCAGCTCGCGCTCGGCGGACTCCTCGGAATCCGAGGCGTGGATCAGGTTCTCCCGGGTGATGGAACCGAAGTCACCCCGGATGGAGCCGGGCGCCGCGGCGATCGGATCGGTGGGACCGGCCAGCTGGCGGACACCCTCGATCACGCGTTCCCCTTCGACGACCAGGACCACGACCGGACCGCTCGCCATGAAGCCCATGAGGGGCTCGTAGAAGGGCTTGCCCTTGTGCTCGCCGTAGTGGGTCTCCAGGGTCTCCTGGTCCAGCGTACGCAGCTCCATCGCGGGAACGCTCCAGCCGGCCTTGCGCTCGATCCGGCCGATGATCTCGCCGATCAGGCCGCGACGGACGGCGTCCGGCTTGAGGATGACGAGGGTGCGCTGGGTCATGTTTCGGCTCCTTGCGGCAAACGGGTGCGGTCCCACGAATCTACAGGGGCCCCGGGGCGCCACCGTCCGCAGCCCGCGCGCCGGCGGGAGCGCCCCGTACCGCCCCGCCTCAGGCCTGCCGGGCCTCGGCCGGGGCCTGCGCCTCGCTCTGCGCCGCCCAGCGGGCCTTGATCGTGTCGATGCGGCGGCCGTAGTGCACCGAGCACCACCACAGGCCCGCGAAGACCGCGCCCAGGACGAACATCATCGGAACGACCAGCCCGCTGAGGATCAGCCCGATCTGGAGCGCCCAGCCGATCTGCACCGCTCCCGGCCGCGACAGCATCCCGCACAGCAGCACCGACAGCAGCATGGCGATCCCGCACACCGTCCAGACGGTCGCCTGGGTCAGGTCCGGGTCCTTCATCGCGACCAGCCCCGCGAAGCCGATCACGAAGAACTCGCCGATCAGCGTCGAAGCACACAGCGTGCGCATCCCTCAGCCCCTCTTCAGCAGCAGGCGGGCCTCGCCCACCGTGATCACGGAGCCGGTCACCAGGACCCCGGCCCCTCCGTACTCGGCCTCTTCCTCCGCCAGGGTGATCGCCGCCTCCAGGGCGTCGTCCAGCCGCGGCTCCACCTGGACCCGGTCCGGGCCGAAGACCTCGACCGCGATAGCGGCCAGCTCGTCCGCGCTCATCGCCCGGTGGCTGGTGTTCTCGGTGACGACGACCTCCGCGAGGATCGGCTCGAACGCCTCGAAGACGCCCTTGACGTCCTTGCCGTCGCTCGCGCCCACGACCCCGATCAGCCGGCTGAACCCGAACGCCTCGGTCACCGCCTCCGCCGTGACCTGCGCCCCGGCCGGGTTGTGCGCGGCGTCCAGCACCACGGTGGGGCTGCGCCGGACGACCTCCATGCGGCCCGGCGAGGTCGCCGAGGCGAAGGCCCGCCGTACGGTGTCCGCGTCCAGGACCCGGGCCTGCTGCCCGCCGATGCCGAAGAAGGCCTCGACGGCCGCCAGGGCCACGGCCGCGTTGCGCGCCATGTGGGCGCCGTACATCGGCAGGAAGATCCCGTCGTACTCGCCGCCGACGCCGCGCAGGGTCAGCATCTGCCCGCCGACCGCCACCTCGCGGGAGACCACGCCGAACTCCATGCCCTCGCGGGCCACGGTCGCGTCGACCTCGACGGCCTTCTTCAGCAGCACCTGCGCCGCGTCCACCGGCTGCTGCGCCAGGATCACGGTGGCGTCCTGCTTGATGACGCCGCCCTTCTCCTGGGCGATCTCGCCGGGCGTGGAGCCGAGCCGGTCCGTGTGGTCCAGGCTGATCGGGGTGATCACCGCGACCGTCCCGTCGATCACGTTGGTCGCGTCCCAGGATCCGCCCATGCCGACCTCGACGACGGCCACGTCGACCGGGGCGTCCGCGAAGGCCGCGTACGCCATCCCGGTGAGGACCTCGAAGAAGGACAGCCGGTACTCCTCGGCGGCGTCGACCATCTCCACGTACGGCTTGACGTCGTGATAGGTCTCGACGAACCGCTCGGCGCTGATCGGCGCCCCGTCCAGGCTGATCCGCTCGGTGACCGACTGCACGTGCGGGCTGGTGTAGCGGCCGGTGCGCAGCTCGAAGGCGTTCAGCAACGCCTCGATCATGCGGGCGGTGCTGGTCTTGCCGTTGGTGCCGGTGATGTGGATGGAGGGGTACGCGCGCTGCGGCTCCCCCAGTACGTCCATCAGGGCGGCGATGCGGGAGACGGAAGGCTCCAGCTTGGTCTCGCCCCAGCGGGAGGCGAGCTCCTCCTCCACCTCGCGCAGGGCCTTGTCCACCTCCGGGTTGGCGGGGCGGGCGGGCACCTGGTCGGTCTGCGGGGCTCCGCCGTGTGCGCGCAGGGTGCGACTGCCGGCCTCGATCACCGCCAGGTCGGGGTCTCGGTCGGATTCTTCCGCCACGATCCGGTCGAACGCGTCGGGGCTCTCGCCGAGGTCGTCGGGGCCGTTGCTCTCGGGCTGCTGCTCACTCACAGGGCCAGTCTACGGACGAAGCCCGGCGGGACTTTCGGCCCGGGCGTTTCGGGACCTTCGGCGGAGAGGTCGACCAGATCGTTATGCAAGCCTTGCGGGCAGGAGATTGGGGAACAAATGGCGCAGGCGCGCAGGGAAAAGACACGGCCCGACAAGGCGGCTTCCAGCCGCGACATAGGCATCGACCTGGGGACCGCCAACACCCTCGTCTACGCCCGGGGCCACGGGATCGTCCTCAACGAGCCGTCCGTGGTGGCCGTCAGGGCGGGAACCACCACGGCGCTGGCCGTGGGCGCCGAGGCCAAGGAGACCATCGGCCGCACCCCCGGCTCCATCACCGCGATCCGCCCGCTCAAGGACGGGGTGATCTGTGACTACGAGGCCGCCGAGGAGATGATCCGGCACTTCGTGCGCAAGGCCGTCCCGGGACGGCGGACCCGCACCCGGATGGTGATCTGCGTGCCGTCCGGAGTGACCCCGGTGGAGCGGCGGGCCATCGTCCACGCCTCCACCCGGGCCGGGGCGAGGAGCGTGCACCTGATCGAGGAGCCGATGGCGGCCGCGATCGGCGCCGGACTGCCGGTGGCCGAGCCGCGCGGCTCCATGGTCGTGGACATCGGCGGCGGCACCTCCGAGGTCGCCGTCATCTCGCTGGGCGGCATCGTCACCTCGCGCTCCCTGCGGGTCGGCGGGGACCGGTTGGACGCCGCGATCACGGACTACGTGCGCAAGGAACACGGCCTGCTCATCGGCGAGCGCACCGCCGAGGACGTCAAGATCGGCATCGGCTCGGCCTGGCCGGTGCCGGACCGGCCGGAGCTGGAGACGCGGACGTTCACCGTGCGCGGCCGCGAGCGGGTCGGCGGCATGCCGAAGACGCTCCAGCTGACCACGGCGGACGTCCGGGCCGCGCTCGACGAGCAGGTCGAGGCGATCATCGCGGCGGTGCGCGCCACGCTGGAGGAGTGCCCGCCGGAGCTGTCCGGCGACGTGATGGAACACGGCATCGTCCTGACGGGCGGCGGCGCGCTGCTCCCGGGCCTGGACCTGCGGATGGCCTCGGCGACGCGCATCCCGGTCTTCGTGGCGGACTCCCCGCTGGACTGCGTGGCGTTGGGCTCGGGCCGGTGCGTGGAGGACCTGGACACCCTCGGCAGCCTGCTGGCGCCGGCGAAGGCCTAGCGGGCGGGGAACCGCGCCGGGGCCGGGAGACGCCTCCTAGCCGCGCGGCAGCACCGCCACCACGGAGTACGAGTCCTTCGTGCGCGTAGCCGTCAGGGTGCCGCCCAGACTGCGGACGCGTTCGGCCATGCTCGCCGTGCCCGAGCCGGCCGAGACGGGGGCGCGGCCCGGGACCCGGCCCGGGACGCGGGCGGCGAGGCCGTTGCTGACGGTGATCCGCAGCCGGGGTCCGTCCGCGGCGATGGACACCTCGATGGTCTCCCCGTGGGCGTGCTTGGCCGCATTGGTCAGGCACTCCTGAACCACCCGGTAGACCGCCGCCTGCCGCAGCGGCGACAGCCCGCGCGCCTCGGGGGCCATCACCAGCCGGACCGGCGATCCGGCCCGTCCGCTCTCCTCCGCGAGCGCCGCCAGCCCGTCCACGCCCGGGGTCGAGGTCCGCTCCCCGCGCTGCACGATGATCTCGTTCAGCACCAGGTGCGCCCGCCGCGCGGTGTCGGCGAGCTCCTCGAAGTCCTTCGCGTGCACCGTCTCCCGCGAGCGCACCGACAGCACCTCGGAGCGCACCGTGAGCAGGGTCAGCTCCCGCCCGACGAAGTCGTGGACGTCCCGCGCGACCGAGGTGCGCTCCTGCTGGACGGCCTGGAGCACGGCGGACTCGGCACGCCGGACGTCGAGTTCGCGCACCAGGTCGTGCCGGTACGCGGCGATGCCGACGGCGGAGGCGAGCACCCCGATCGGCACGACCAGGCTGAGGAAGGAGCTGAGGCTCGCGCCCGCGGGCTCGGGCCAGCCCGGCACGCTGAACATGGCGAGCGCGAAGGCCACGTAACCGACGGTGGCGAGGACGCCTGCCCGGCGCCCCCGGAAGCGGCCGACCGAGTACAGGGCGAACTGGATCAGCGTCAGCTCGTGCAGCCACCCGATGAAGAGCAGGGACACGGCGTACGCGATCCACGGCCTCCGGCGCCGCGCGAGCAGGCTCGTACAGCCCACGGCGAGTACGGCGGCGGCGCTCGGACCGCCCAGGGAGTTGTCGGCGGCGGCGAGGCCGGGCAGGTCCAGCGCCATCAGTGCGAGGCAGCTCAGTGCCGTGAGGACGTCAAGCGCCCGTGGCGACCCGGACCAGCTCTCACCGAGGCGGCGGCCGGCCGCCGAGACACGGTGGAGCGCCGAGGCGGCGGGCTTGACGTGCATGCCCTCCATCATCCGTGCTCGGCCCCCGTGAGCGCCCGGGCCGGCGGACGGATAAAAAGTGACATACCGCACTCCGCTTGCCTCGCGGGTACGGGGCCGGCCGCCGTGGAAAGCCGTCGGCCCCCGAGCGGTTCGCTCGGGGGCCGACGGCGTACGGGGCGCTACGCGCTAGGCGGCGGGCAGCGCGTCCAGCTGGGCCGTCAGGCGGGCGATGTCCGCCTCGGCCTTGGCCAGCCGGCCCTTGATCTTGTCCACGACGTTGTCGGGCGCCTTGGCGATGAACGCCTCGTTCGCCAGCTTCGCCTCGGCCTGCTGCTTCTCCTTCTCGGCGGCCGCCAGGTCCTTGGAGAGGCGCTTGCGCTCCGCGGCCACGTCGATCGTGCCCGACAGGTCCAGCCCGACCGTGGCCCCGGCGACCGGGAGGGTCGCGGTGGCGCTGAAGGAGTCGCCCTCCGGCTGGAGGCGCAGCAGCTGCCGGATCGCGGCCTCGTGCGCGGCCAGCGACGTACCGGCGAGGTCCAGACGGGCCGGAACCTTCTGCCCCGGCTGCAGACCCTGGTCGGCCCGGAACCGGCGGACCTCGGTGACGACGGCCTGGAGGTTCTCGATCTCGGCCTCGGCGGCGTCGTCGCGGAAGCCGGAGTCCTTGGGCCACTCGGCGACCACGAGGGACTCACCACCGGTGAGGGTGGTCCACAGGGTCTCGGTGACGAACGGGACCACCGGGTGCAGCAGGCGCAGCGTGGTGTCCAGGACCTCGCCGAGGACCCGGCCGGAGACCTTGGCGCCCTCGCCGCCGGCGAAGAACGTGGTCTTCGACAGCTCGACGTACCAGTCGAAGACCTCGTCCCACGCGAAGTGGTAGAGGGCCTCGCTGAGCTTCGAGAACTGGAAGTCCTCGTAGTACGAGTCCACCTGCGCGACGGTCTTGTTGAGCCGCGACAGGATCCAGCGGTCGGTCGCCGACATCTCCTCGGGGGCCGGCAGCGGGCCCTCGACGGTGGCGCCGTTCATCAGCGCGAAGCGCGTGGCGTTCCAGATCTTGTTGGCGAAGTTGCGCGAAGCCTGGACCCAGTCCTCGCCGATCGGCACGTCGGTGCCGGGGTTGGCGCCCTTGGCCAGGGTGAAGCGGACGGCGTCGGAGCCGTACTTGTCCATCCAGTCCAGCGGGTCCACGACGTTGCCGAAGGACTTCGACATCTTCTTGCCGCGCTCGTCGCGCACCAGGCCGGTCAGCGCGATCGTCTTGAAGGGGACCTCGCCGTCCATGGCGTAGAGGCCGAACATCATCATCCGGGCGACCCAGAAGAAGATGATGTCGTGGCCGGTGACGAGGACGTCGGTGGAGTAGAACTTCGCCAGGTCCGGAGTCTTCTGCGGCCAGCCGAGGGTGGAGAACGGCCACAGTCCGGAGGAGAACCAGGTGTCGAGGACGTCCGTGTCCTGGGTCCATCCCTCGCCCGTGGGCGCCTCGTCGTCCGGTCCCACGCAGACGACCTCGCCGTCCGGGCCGTACCAGACCGGGATGCGGTGGCCCCACCACAGCTGGCGCGAGATGCACCAGTCGTTGAGGTTGTCGACCCAGTCGAAGTAGCGCTTCTCCATCTCCTGGGGGTGGATCGCGACGCGGCCGTCGCGGACCGCGTCACCGGCGGCCTTGGCGAGGGTCTCGACCTTGACCCACCACTGGAGGGACAGACGGGGCTCGACGGTGGTGCGGCAGCGCGAGCAGTGTCCGACGGAGTGCAGGTACGGACGCTTCTCGGCGACGATCCGGCCCTGCTCGCGCAGGGCTCCGACGACCGCGGAACGGGCCTCGAAGCGGTCCAGGCCGAGGAAGGGGCCGTGGACGGTGATGACGCCGTGCTCGTCCATGATCGTCATGTTGGGCAGGCCGTGGCGCTGCCCGATGGCGAAGTCGTTCGGGTCGTGGGCGGGCGTCACCTTGACGCAGCCGGTGCCGAACTCCGGGTCGACGTGGGTGTCGGCGACGACCGGGATGGAGCGGTCGGTGAGCGGAAGCTTGATGAGCTTGCCGACCAGGTGCTTGTAGCGCTCGTCGTCCGGGTGGACGGCGATGGCCGTGTCACCGAGCATCGTCTCGGCGCGGGTCGTGGCGACGACCAGGGTGTCCTCGCCCTCGCCGTACTTGATCGAGACGAGCTCGCCCGCGTCCTCCTGGTACTCCACCTCGATGTCGGAGATGGCCGTCAGGCAGCGGGGGCACCAGTTGATGATGCGCTCGGCGCGGTAGATCAGCTCGTCGTCGTAGAGCTTCTTGAAGATCGTCTGGACGGCCTTGGACAGGCCCTCGTCCATGGTGAAGCGCTCGCGCGACCAGTCGACGCCGTCGCCGAGGCGGCGCATCTGACCGAGGATCTTGCCGCCGTACTCTTCCTTCCACTGCCAGACGCGCTCGACGAACTCCTCGCGGCCCAGGTCGTGGCGGGACTTACCCTCCTCGGCGAGCTGCTGCTCGACCTTGTTCTGAGTGGCGATGCCGGCGTGGTCCATGCCGGGCAGCCACAGGGCCTCGTAACCCTGCATGCGCTTGCGGCGGGTCAGTGCGTCCATGAGCGTGTGCTGGAAGGCGTGGCCCAGGTGGAGCGAGCCGGTGACGTTCGGCGGCGGGATGACGATGGTGTACGGAGGCTTCTCGCTCGCGGGATCGGCCGTGAAGTACCCACGCTCCACCCAGCGCTCGTAGAGCTTCCCCTCTACCTCGGCCGGCGCGTACTGGGTCGGCAGTTCGGAGTTGGGGGCACTGGGTGTCTGCGCGTTCTCGGTCACGGAGCACAGTTTAGGGCCGTAACAGTCCAGTCATGAAACCGGTAATCAGGGGGCCCGGCGGCCTCTCCCGCTCCGGCTTCAGTCAGGATGTCTGAAACGCATAAGGATTCCTGAAGGGGGACGCGGGCATGAGCTACAACCAGCCGGGACCGTACGGAGGCCAGCAGCCGCAGCAGCCGGGGCCGTACGGAGGCCAGCCCGGACCGTACGGGCAGCCGCCGCAGGCGCCGCAGCCCGGCTACGGCTACCCGCAGCAGCCTCCACAGGGCTACCCCCAGCAGCCTCCCCAGCCGGGCTACCCCCAGCAGCCCCCGCAGCCGGGCTACGGCTTCCCGCAGCAACAGCAGCAGCCCCCGTACGGCATGCCGGGCCAGCAGCCCCCGAAGAAGTCGAAGGCCGGCGTCGTCATCGGGGTCGTCGTGGCGGTGGCCGTGGTCGCGGGCGCCGGCTGGTACTTCACCAAGGGCGGCGGCGCGGGGGGCAGCGTCGCTGCCGACACCAAGGGCTACAAGCTGGTCGCGCCGGAGACGGTCAACGACTTCAAGAAGGACCCCAAGTCCAAGCCGAAGGACTTCTCCGAGACGGACCGCAAGGAAGCGGAGGCTGCCGGCGTCAAGAACCCCACCCAGGTGACGCAGGGCTACCAGTCCGGCGACCCGGCGAACCCGCTGTCCGCCAAGGGGCTCAACTTCCAGGGTGTGTACGGCGAGATCGCGGACCCGGAGAAGGCGGTCGACGCCTACTTCGCCCAGGCCAAGGCCAACACGATGAAGGACGGCAGCGAGGGGACGGCCGAACTGATCGGCAGCCCCAAGGCGATGACGCCGACCGGCTTCAAGGGCGCCGTGATGAAGTGCCAGGAGATCAAGTTCACGCCGAAGCAGAAGTCGGGCGCGAGCCCGAACCCGCTGTCGAAGCCCATGACCCTGCCGGTCTGCATCTGGGGTGACTACAGCACCCTGAGCGTGATCTCCGCCGTCGACCTCTCCGCCATCCTCAGCGGCGGCAAGGGCTACACGCTGGAGCAGACCGCGGACCTCACCGCGAAGGTCTACAACACCGCCCGCGTCAAGAAGTAGCGGCACGCAGGACACGCGAAAGGGGCGCCCCGTCCGGGGCGCCCCTTTCGCGTACTGCCCGGCGGCTACGCCGACTTCTCCTGCGGGCCCTGGTCCTTCGGGACGATGCGGGGGACCAGCGTCGGGTTGACGTTGGAGCGGACCACGTCCGCGGTGATGACCACGCGGGCCACGTCCTTGCGGGACGGGACCTCGTACATCACCGACATCAGGACCTCTTCCATGATGGCGCGCAGACCGCGCGCGCCCGTCTGGCGGAGGATCGCCTGGTCCGCGATCGCTTCGAGGGCCTCGCGCTCGAAGTCCAGCTCGACGCCGTCGAGTTCGAAGAGGCGCTGGTACTGCTTCACCAGCGCGTTGCGCGGCTCGATCAGGATCTGGAGCAGGGCCTCGCGGTCCAGGTTGTGCACCGAGGTGATGACGGGGAGACGGCCGATGAACTCGGGGATCATCCCGAACTTCACCAGGTCCTCCGGCATGACCTCCTGGAACTGGTTGCTCGCCTCGATCTCGCGCTTGGAGCGGATCGTCGCCGCGAAGCCGATCCCCTTGGCGCCCGCGCGCGACTCGATGATCTTCTCCAGGCCGGCGAAGGCGCCGCCCACGATGAAGAGCACGTTCGTCGTGTCGATCTGGATGAACTCCTGGTGCGGGTGCTTGCGTCCGCCCTGCGGGGGGACCGAGGCCGTCGTGCCTTCCAGGATCTTCAGCAGGGCCTGCTGCACGCCCTCGCCGCTGACGTCGCGCGTGATCGACGGGTTCTCGCTCTTGCGGGCGACCTTGTCGATCTCGTCGATGTAGATGATGCCGGTCTCGGCCTTCTTGACGTCGTAGTCAGCGGCCTGGATCAGCTTCAGCAGGATGTTCTCGACGTCCTCGCCGACGTACCCCGCCTCCGTCAGCGCCGTCGCGTCGGCGATGGCGAACGGGACGTTGAGCATGCGGGCGAGCGTCTGCGCCAGCAGGGTCTTGCCGGAGCCCGTCGGACCCAGCAGCAGGATGTTGGACTTCGCGAGCTCGATCGCGTCGTCCCGGCCCTGCGCGCCGCCGTTCTCGCCGGCCTGGACCCGCTTGTAGTGGTTGTACACCGCTACCGAGAGCGCCTTCTTCGCCGGCTCCTGGCCGACGACGTAGCTCTCCAGGAACTCGTAGATCTCACGAGGCTTGGGGAGTTCCTCCCACCGGACCTCGGAGGTCTCGGCGAGCTCCTCCTCGATGATCTCGTTGCAGAGGTCGATGCACTCGTCGCAGATGTACACACCGGGTCCTGCGATGAGCTTCTTCACCTGCTTCTGGCTCTTTCCGCAGAACGAGCACTTGAGCAGGTCGCCGCCGTCACCGATGCGTGCCACGAGGTGCTTCCCCTTCGCCTGGGAGCCGCCTGGTTCAGCGACTCCTGGTGCCTCATATCCGACGGTACCTTGCCGGGGGCCCCGTGCGGGGCCCCCTTGACGTGGTTCACATCGCCGAATCCGGCGACGGACCCACGTCAACTGGCGGCAAGGATCAGGCCGCGTTCATCTTTCGGGTGGACACGACCTGGTCGACCAGGCCGTACGCGAGCGCGTCCTCGGCAGTGAGGATCTTGTCGCGCTCGATGTCGTCGCGGATCTTCTCGATCGGCGTCGTCGAGTGCTTGGCCAGCATGTTCTCCAGCTGGTCGCGCATGCGCAGGATCTCGTTGGCCGCGATCTCCAGGTCGGAGAGCTGCTCACGGCCGGTGCCGCCGGACGGCTGGTGGATCAGCACGCGGGCGTTCGGCAGGGCGAGACGCTTGCCGGGGGTGCCGGCGGCGAGCAGGACGGCGGCGGCGGAGGCCGCCTGGCCCATGCAGACCGTCGAGATGTCCGGCTTCACGAACTGCATCGTGTCGTAGATCGCCGTCAGCGCGGTGAACGAGCCGCCGGGGCTGTTGATGTAGATCGAGATGTCGCGGTCCGGGTCCATCGACTCCAGGCACAGCAGCTGCGCCATGACGTCGTTGGCGGAGGCGTCGTCGATCTGCACGCCGAGGAAGATGATGCGCTCCTCGAAGAGCTTCGCGTACGGGTCGTACTCGCGCACGCCCTGCGAGGTGCGCTCGACGAAGCGCGGAATCACGTAGCGGTTGTCCACCTGAGGGCCCGTGTAGAGGCCGCTCGCGGGAGAGAGGTTGTTCATGTGCATCTGGGTGTTCACCATCCTGGTGGCGTTCTGCGGGCTGTCGGCTGCGGGGTACTGACGGTGGGTCCGGGGATCAGGCCCCGGTGCCGCCGCCGCCCGGAACGTTGGACGCGGCCGAGATGATCTCGTCGATGAGGCCGTAGTCCTTGGCCTCCTCGGAGGTGAACCAGCGGTCGCGGTCACCGTCGCGGATGATCGCCTCGACGGTCTGGCCCGAGTGGAACGCGGTGATCTCGGCCATGCGCTGCTTGGTGCGCAGCAGGTACTGGGCCTGGATCTTGATGTCCGAGGCGGTACCGCCGATACCCGCGGAACCCTGGTGCATCAGGATGTCGGTGTTCGGCAGGGCGAAGCGCTTGCCCTTGGCGCCACCGGTGAGCAGGAACTGGCCCATCGAGGCGGCCATGCCCATGCCGATGGTGACGACGTCGTTCGGGATGTACTGCATGGTGTCGTAGACCGCCATGCCCGCCGTCACCGAACCACCGGGGCTGTTGATGTACAGGTAGATGTCCTTCTCCGGCTCGGCGGCCAGGAGCAGGAGCTGCGCGGTGATCTTGTTCGCGATGTCGTCGTCGACCTGCTGGCCGAGGAAGATGATCCGCTCGCCGAGCAGCCGGTTGTAGACATGGTCGCCGAGGCCGCCACCGATGGACGGCTCACCCGCGGCGTAAGGCTTCAGATTCGTCACGTATCCACCTGCTCGTCTCCGACGGCCACATGCCGTCTCAGCGTCTCGTTCTGGGGCGCGGACCAACCGTGCGGACGATGTCCACCGGCTTCGGATACTCCCGTGCCCTCGTATTCATGGACCCTAACGCGCAGGTCGGACAACGCCATCCCGCTTCCCGAACTGTTCGCTCGGAGCGCAAGCTCCGGAGCCCTTCGCGCACCGATGCCGAAGGGCCCGGACGCGGCTGCGTACGGGCCCTTCGGGGCACTGCTCGGTGGGCTCTCGCCCGGGGTGTTACTTGGCCTCGTCGCCCTTGACCTCGGCCTCGTCCGCGTCGGCCTCGACAGCGGCCTCGGCGGTCTCGGCGGCGGTCTCGGCCTCGTCCTCGTCGTCGGAGAGGTCGACGACCTCACCGTTGGTGTCGGTGACCTTGGCGGCCTCGACGACGACCGCGAGGGCCTTGCCGCGCGCGACCTCGCCGACCAGCATCGGGACCTGGCCACCCTCGACGACGGCCTGGGCGAACTGGTCGGGGGACATGCCGGAGGACTGGGCACGGCGCATGAGGTGCTCGGTGAGCT
This sequence comes from Streptomyces sp. ADI95-16, assembly GCF_003721495.1. Classification (NCBI taxonomy): domain Bacteria; kingdom Bacillati; phylum Actinomycetota; class Actinomycetes; order Kitasatosporales; family Streptomycetaceae; genus Streptomyces; species Streptomyces sp. ADI95-16. The sequence continues at coordinate 3,071,879 of NZ_CP033581.1, forward strand.
CCTCCTGGTTGACGCCCAGCTTCTCCTTGTTGACCAGCGCGTCGAGGACGAACTGGGTCTTGATGCCCTTGATCGCCTGCTCGGAGGTCTCGGCGTCGAACTCCTCGACCGTCTTGCCCTGGAACTCCAGGTACTTCTCGATGGTCAGGCCCATCTGGCCGAGCTGGTGGTGCTCCAGGTTGTGCTTGCGGGTCTGGACCTCGTCCGCGAGGAGCTTCTCGGGGATCGGGACCTCGACGAGCTCCAGCAGCTTCTCCAGGACGCGCTCCTGGGCCTGCGTGGCCTGGTCGTACTGCTTCATGTTCTCAAGGCGGGTACGGCTGTCGGCCTTGAGCTCCTCAAGGGTGTCGAACTCGCTCGCCATCTGCGCGAACTCGTCGTCCAGCTCCGGCAGCTCGCGGGCGGAGACCTTGGTGACCTTGACGGTGACCTCGGCGTCCTTGCCCTCGGCGGAGCCGCCCTTCAGCTGGGAGGTGAAGGTGGCCTCGCCACCGGCCTCCAGGCCCTTGACGGCCTCGTCGATGCCGTCGAGGAGCTCGCCCGAGCCAATGGTGTACGAGACGTCGGAGGCGACGCCGTCGGGCAGCACCTCGCCGTCGACCTTGGCCTCCAGGTCGAGGGTGACGACGTCACCCTCGGTGGCGGCGCGCTCGACGTCCTTGGTGGACGCGAAGCGACCGCGCAGCTGCTCGACCGACTTCTCGATGTCCTCCTCGGAGACCTCGATGGCGTCGACCTCGACCTCGATGCCGGAGTAGTCCGGGATCTCGATCTCGGGGCGGACGTCGACCTCGGCGGTGAAGGCCAGCAGTTCGCCGTCCTTCAGCTCCGTGATGTCCACCTCGGGCTGGCCCAGCGGGTTCAGGTCGGCCTCGTTGACCGCCTCGGTGTAGAACTTCGGGAGGGCGTCGTTGACGGCCTCCTCCAGCACCGCACCGCGGCCGAAGCGCTGGTCGATGACGCGGGCAGGGATCTTGCCCTTGCGGAAGCCCTTCACCGTGACCTGCTGGTTGATCTTCTTGTACGCCGCGTCGAGGCTGTCCTTGAGCTCCTCGAAGGGCACCTCAACAGTGAGCCGAACCCGAGTCGGGTTCAGGGTCTCCACGGCGCTCTTCACGGTTCGGTCTCCTTGTGGCTGACTGCTGGGGGTTCTGCCGTCACGCTGCGATTCAGCGGTTCAGCGGATCGGGCCCGGTACATCAGACACACGGGCACGCAGCTTGCATAGTAACCGCAAGCGGCAATCAGCCCACAACGCGATCTTCGTGATGAGCGTGCTGGTGGTCGGGGTGGCCGGATTCGAACCGACGACCTTCCGCTCCCAAAGCGGACGCGCTACCAAGCTGCGCCACACCCCGTCGGTGCGACACGTAGGGTACATGCCCGAACGCCCTCCGACATGCCGTGGGCGCGCGCGGATTCCCCGGGACCGCGCGTGGGCGCCCGCGCGGGCGCGTACGCCGGTCCGCGCTCCGGCTCGGCGGATGTGGTGTGCACTCCCCCCGCGCGACCCGCTAGGATGCTGCCTGTGCCGCGGTCCCTGACCTGCGGCGCGCGCGTTGCGGGTGTAGCTCAATGGTAGAGCACTAGTCTTCCAAACTAGCTACGCGGGTTCGATTCCCGTCACCCGCTCTGAAACACAAAGGGCCAGGTCAGAGGACATTTCCTCAACCTGGCCCTTCGTCATTCCCAGACCCGCGATCAGCCCCGCATGCCCCCTGCGTGCCGTCCGTTGGAGCGGCCGGTGTTCCTCCTGCGGTGCCCCGTCGGGTCACCGGACGCCTGCGCAGGCCACCGCGTAAACCGCTCGCCACCGCCGGCCCCTAGAGCTTGATGCCCGCGATGGTGTCCGCGAGGGAGTTCAGGAAGCGGTTGACGTCCGGGGCGATGGAGCTGGACGCGAGGAAGAAGCCGAAGAGGACCGCGATGATCGCGGGACCGGCCTTGAGGTGTTTGCCGCGGATCAGCACCACCAGGATGACCGCCAACAGAACCACCACTGACAGCGAAATGGCCACTACTGATCACACCTTCGGTCGTCCCCTGGTCGGCCCGGGGCGTGCGGCCACGCACGCCCCCACATGGACCATCCTCCCACCAACGAGCCCTGGGTATCCGCCCCGTGACGAATCGGCATCGTCACGTTTGCGCCAGCGGCATCCGCACCGGGCATGTTTCGGGCGCGGTGGCGGCCGTCACGGCGCGGTGAGGCCGAGGAGGGAGCGGACATACGCGTACTTCGCGGACAGCCGCTCCCGCGTTGGGCCGTCGAGTACGGACAGCCGCGCCGGGTCGGCGTTGTGCGCGAGGTCGGCCTCCTTGACCAGGAGGGCGCCCGGGGTGGCGAGGATGCGGGCCGTGTACTGCTCGACGGGCTCGCCCGGGCGCTTGGTGAGCGCCAGCACCATCTCCTTGACGGGCTGCGGGAGGGCGGCGCCGGCGAGCCAGGCCGGGGTGAGCGCGTCGTCCTCGATGGCGTCGTGGAGCCAGGCCGCCGCCTGCTGTTCGGCGCTGCCGCCGCGGACGCGGACGCCCTCGGCGACGGCCGCGAGGTGCTCGGCGTAGGGCCGGCCGGCCTTGTCGGTCTGCCCCTCGTGCGCCGAGCGGGCGAGGGCTTCGACCTCCATGAGGGTCAGGGGGCTGCTCGTCATGCGATCTCCCTTGCCGCCGTACGGAGGGCCTGGGCGGCCCGGCGCACATCCTCCCGCGTGGTACGCCAGTTGGAGAACGCCGCGCGCAGGGCCGGGGTTCCCGCCAGCACGGTCGGGGTGACGAACACCTCCGCCGCGGCGGCCTCCCGCAGCGCCGCGAGCCGGGCCGGGGCCGGGTCGTCGGCGAGGGTGAAGCAGACGACGTTCAGCCGGACCGGGGCGAGGAGGCGGAAGGCCGGGTCCCCGGCCAGTTCCGCGCCGAGCGCCCGGGCGCAGGCGATGTCGCGCTCGACGATCTCCCGGTGGCCCCGGCGGCCGTACGCGCGGAGCGTGAACCAGGCGGCGAGGGCGCGCAGCCGGTGGGAGTTCTCGGGGGTGAGGTGGACCAGGTCGGGGTGGCTGCCGAGGGGGCCGAGGTAGGCGGCGGAGTTCTGGAAGACGCGGGCCTGGAGGTCCTGGCGGCGGGTGAACTGGACGGCGCTGTCGTACGGGACGTTGAGCCACTTGTGCAGGTCGACGCAGAGGGAGTCGCTCGCGTCGAGTCCGGCGGTGAGGTGGGCGTGCTCCGGGGAGAGCGCGGCGAAGGCGCCGAAGGCGGCGTCGGTGTGCAGCCAGAAGTCGTGGCGCTCCTTGAGCGCGGCGACGGCGCGGAGGTCGTCGAAGTCGACGGTGTTGACGGTGCCGGCGTTGGCGACGACGACGGCCGGTCCCGGGGTGTCGGCGAGGGCCCGGTCGAGGGCGGCGGGGTCGACGGCCTCGCGGCCGGGGAGGGTGGGGACGGGGACGAGGGAGCCTCGGCCGAGGCCGAGGACGGAGAGGGCCTTGGCGATGGAGGAGTGGGGTGCGCCGGAGAGGACCCGGACGGGGCCGAGCGCTGCCGCGCCGTCCTCGCTGGGGGAGACTCCGAGGCGCTCGCCGAGCCATTCGCGGGCGATGGCGAGGCCGGTGGTGTTGGACATGGTGGCGCCGCTGACGAAGGTGCCGGTGTGGGCGTCGGAGATCCCGAAGAGCTCCCGGAGCCAGCCGACGGTCTCGCGTTCGAGGTCTTGGCCGGCGCCGTCCAGGGCGGAGTTGGAGTTCTGGTCGTGGGCGGCGGTGAGCCAGTCCCCGGCGAGGGCGGCGGGGGTGGCTCCGCCGGTGACGAAGCCGAGGTAGCGGGGTCCGGCGGAGGCCGACAGGCGGGGCTCCCAGCGGTCGCGGAAGGCGGCGAGGGCGGCATCCGCGCCGGAGCCGTCCTCGGGGAGCGGCTCGGGCAGCGGCGCGGGGCCGTGCGGTGCGGCGCCGTCGGCCGCGAGGACGGGTCGGGTGTCCAGCGTCGCGAGGGCTTCGGCGGCGGCGCGACGGGTGGCGTCGAGGAGTTCGGGGAGCCGGGCGAGATCGGCGGCGAGCGTGCGGTCCATGGGGGCACGGTAGGGCGCGGGCCGGGGCGGCGGGCGGGCCAATCCGGGGTGAGTGGCCCGCGGCCGCGGGGGCGGTCGTAGGGTCTACGGATGATCGCGAAGCGGTGGGTACGGGGACTGGTCGGGGGCGTGATCGCCGTGGGGGCGCTGGCGGGGTGTGAGGTGCCGCCCCCGCCGGAGGCGGCGCCGGGGCCGACGGCTCCGGTCCGGGGGCCGTCGGCCTCCCGGCCGGCGCGGCCGCCGCAGCCCGTTCAGCCCTCGCAGCCCGAGCGGCCGTCGCAGCCCGGGTCGCAGCCGTGCCCGGAAGGCGGCGTGCGGCTGCGCGAGGCCGGCGGGGACGCCGCGATGGGGCTCCGGCTGGCCTCGCTCGCGCTGGTCAACTGCGGTACGGAGCCGTACGTACTGGAGGGCTATCCGGAGCTCCGCGTCCTGGACCGGCAGGGCGCGCCGGTCGAGGTGTCGGCGGGCACCGGGACGAACGGGGTCACCACCTCGGTGACGGGCGTGGAGGCGGCCCCGCGGAGGATGACGCTGCGGCCCGGGGCCGAGGCGACGTTCTCCATGGTGTGGCGGAACACGGTCACGGACGTGACGGTCCCGGCGGTGGAGGGCTGGGAGATCGAGGCCGTCCCCCGCCCGGGCGCGCCGAGGCTGCGGCTGCGGCTGACGCAGCCGATCGACCTCGGGAACACCGGCAGGCTCGGGTACGGGCCCTGGATCGAGCGGGACGCGCGGTGATCGTCTGGCTCAACGGGCCGTTCGGGGGCGGCAAGACGCAGACCGCCCACGAGCTGCTCCGGCGACTGCCCGGGAGCGTGGTGTGCGACCCGGAGCACGTCGGGTTCGGGCTGCACCGGATGACGCCGCCCGCGCTGCGCGGCGACTTCCAGGACCTCCCGGCCTGGCGCCAGGGGGTGTTCGAGGTGCTGGAGCTGGCCGCGCGGAGCCATCCGGGCGTGGTGCTGGTGCCGATGACCGTCACGGAGCCGGCCTACTTCGCGCAGACCGTGGGGCGGCTGCGCGCACGAGGTCACGACGTACGGCATTTCGCGCTGCTGGCGCGGCGGGAGACGGTGCTGCGGCGGCTGAGCGAGCGCGGGCTCGGCCGGGGGCTGAAGCGGGAGAGCTTCGCGGTGTCCCGGCTCGACGGGTGCCTGGAGGCGCTGCGCGCGCCGGAGTTCGCGGAGCGGCTCGCCACGGACGGGCTGACCGTGCCGCAGGTGGCCGACCGGGTCGCGGCCTCCGCCGGACTGGAGCTGACCCCGGACACGGACTCCCCGTTGCGGGGCCGGATCCGGCGCGCGCTGGTCGGCGTCCGGCACATCCGGTTCGACTAGTTCGACTAGTTCGACTAGGGCGGTGTCCGGGTCTCAGGGGGAGCGGCGGATGAGGAGGAGCGCGCGGTCGTCGTTGACGTCCTTGGCCACCTTCTCGATCAGGTGCCAGGCCGCGCCCTCCCAGCCGGCGGCGACGTAGCGGTCGGCTTCGCCGGTGAGGCGGTCGATGCCCTCGCTGATGTCGCGGTCGGCGGTCTCGACGAGGCCGTCGGTGAACAGCATCAGGACATCGCCGGGGCGGAGGTTTCCGCGCGCGGGCCGGAAGTCGGCGCCGTCGTAGACGCCGAGCAGCGGGCCCTCGCCGGTCTTCTCCTGCCAGCGTCCGGTGCCCGCCGAGAGCTGGAGGGCGGGGAGGTGTCCGGCGGAGAGGAGTTCGTAGTCGCCGGTCTCCAGGTCCAGGACGAGGTGGATGGAGGTGGCGAAGCCCTCGTCCCAGTCCTGGCGGAGCAGGTAGCCGTTGGCGGCGGGCAGGAAGCCGTGCGGGGGCAGCGCGCCGAGCAGCCCGCCGAACGCCCCGGACAGCAGGAGGGCGCGGGAGCCGGCTTCCATGCCCTTGCCGGAGACGTCGGTGAGGACGACCTCCAGGGTCCGGCCGCCGCCCGTCCGGGCCGCGACGACGAAGTCGCCGGAGAAGGACTGGCCGCCGGCCGGGCGCAGCGCCATCTCGCGGTGCCAGCCGCGCGGCAGGCCGGGGAGTTTGCTCTGGACCCGGATGCGTTCGCGGAGGTCGAAGAGCATGGTGCCGCCGCGTCTCCAGGGCACCCCGACGCGGCTGCGGAACTGGGCGATGACCAGGCCGAAGAACCCGCAGGCGGCCACGACCAGGACCGTGCCGGGGGTGACCCGGGCCGGCCCCTGGGTGTACGGCCCGAGGACGAGGGCCTCGACGATCAGGGCAGCCGCGGAGGCGGCGTACAGGCCGAGCAGGCTGGCGGGCCGCAGCAGCAGGCCGCCCGCCACGATGGGCAGGACGAGGGCGGAGGGCGAGAACCAGACCGGCAGCATCAGGGTGCCGCAGGCGATGGCGGGGACGGTCAGCAGTAGCCCGGCGAAGGCGAGCCAGTCGGAGGCGTCGCCGCGGAAATAGTCGACGGCGGATTTGCGCAGGGAGGTGCGGGCCCGGTGCCACAGCATGCGTGTCCGGGCCATGAGCGTCTCCACGCGTGCTCCGGCCATTGCACCGGGACCCTATCGATCCTGGCTGTGCGTGTGCAGGGGTACCCCCGGACCGGGGTCCCTCCGCCGCTCGAAATCATTTCGACTGGGACGGAATGCCCTGATAGGGATGGCCGTATGGCCCTTGAAACGCGCGTATTGCAGGCTGACGAGTGGGATGTCTGGTACGACCACCTGGAACTGGCCTTCGGCGGTGTGCCCGAGTCCTCCGAGGAACGCGACCTGTACAAGTCGCTGACCGAACGCGAACGTTCCCTGGCCGTCTGGGACGGGGAGACCTGTGTCGGTTCGGCCGGTGCGTTCAGCTTCCGCCTCTCCGTTCCGGGCGGCGCGCTGGTGCCCGCGGCCGGGGTGACGATGGTCGGCGTCGCGCCGACGCACCGCCGCCGCGGGGTGCTGACCTCGCTGATGCGCCGCCAGATGGACGACATCCGGGCGGGTGGTGAACCGCTCGCCGTGCTGACGGCATCGGAGCCCGCGATCTACGGCCGGTTCGGCTACGGCACCGGTACGTACGCCCTGGCGGTGGACATCGACACCACCCGCGTACGGCTGTCCGTGCCGCCGGGGACGGACGAGGTCCGGCTGCGGCTGGTGGACCCGGAGAAGGCCCTGCCCGAGTGCGAGCAGGTGTACGCGGAGCTGGTGTCCCGGCGGCCCGGGATGACCGCCCGGCAGCCGGGCTGGGAGCGGCAGGCGCTGCTGGATCCGCCCTCGATGCGCGCGGGCGGCTCCCCGCTGAAGTGCGTGGTCGCGGAGCGGGAGGACGGCGCGGTGGTGGGGTACGCCCGCTACCGGGTCAAGGCGGACTGGGACATGACCGGTTCGGAGGGCAAGGTCCTGGTGAGCGACCTGGACGCCCTGGATCCCGCGGCGGAGGCGGCGCTGTGGCGCTACCTGTTCGAGATCGACCTGACCTGGTCGGTACGGGCGGCCAGGCGGCCGGCGGACGACCCGGTCCTGCACCTGGTCAGCGACATCCGGCGGGCCCGGCCGATGGCGCGCGACTCGCTGCACGTCCGGCTCGTGGACCTGCCGGCGGCGCTGGAGGCGCGGACGTACGGGGCGCCGCTGGACGTGGTCGTGGAGGTCGAGGACGCGTTCTGCCCGTGGAACGAGGGCCGGTGGCGGCTGACCGCCGACGCGAAGGGCGCGGCCCGCTGCGTCCGGACCGCGGACCCGGCCGATCTGGAGCTGTCCGTACGGGAGCTCGGCTCCGCCTACCTGGGCGGCATCACCCTCACCTCGCTCGCCGCCGCGGGTCGGGTACGGGAGCTGCGCGCGGGCGCGCTGACGGAGGCCTCCCGGGCCTTCGCCGGGGACGTGGCCCCCTGGCTGCCGCACGGGTTCTAGGCGGTCCGGGCGCTCGCGGCTCCGACAGGTCCTGGGGCCGCGAGCCCGGCCTGATCCGAAAGGACAGGCCCTAGCGGCGCTGGCAGCCGGGGCACCAGAAGAGGTTGCGGGCGGCGAGACCGGCGGTGCGGATCTCGTCCCCGCAGATGTGGCAGGGCATGTTCGCCCGACGGTAGACGTACACCTCGCCCCCGTGGTCGTCGACGCGGGGCGGGCGGCCCATCGCCTCGGGCAGGTGCTCGTCGCGGACGGTGTCGATGCGGTTGTTCCGCACGCCCTCGCGCATCAGCAGGACGAGGTCGGCCCAGAGCGCGTCCCATTCGGCGCGCGTGAGGTCCTTGCCGAGCCGGTACGGGTCGATGCCGTGCCGGAAGAGGACCTCGGCGCGGTAGACGTTGCCGACGCCGGCGATCACCTTCTGGTCCATGAGCAGCGCGGCGACCGTGGTGCAGGAGCGGGAGACGCGCCGCCAGGCCCGGTCGGGGTCGTCGGCCGGGCGCAGCGGGTCCGGGCCGAGCCGGTCGTGTATCGCCTTCTTCTCGCCCTCGCCGATCAGGGCGCAGGCGGTCGGGCCGCGCAGGTCGGCGTAGTGGTCGGCGTTGAGCAGGCGCAGCCGGACGGTGTCGGTGGCCGGGGGCGCCGGGGCGGGGCCGAAGCCGAGCTTGCCGAACAGGCCGAGGTGGATGTGGATCCAGGCGTCGCCGAGTTCCAGGAAGAGGTGCTTGCCGTGTGCCTCGGCGCTCTCCAGTTCGCGGCCGTCGAGCAGGGCCGCGCTGTCGGCGAAGCGGCCCTGCGGGCTGCTGACCCGGACGGGGCGCGCGGCGAACCGCTCGGTGTGGTCCTGGGCGAGGCGGTGGATCGTATGCCCCTCGGGCACGGCGGCGCTCCTCGGCGGTCATCGGGTGACGAAACCGCCGTGCCGCCGGGGGTCCCGGTGGCACGGCGGAGGTGCGGGTCAGCCCTGGGGGTGGTGTGCCGGGATCGGGGGCAGTTCGCCGGTCTGCTCGTAGGCGGAGAGCATCTCGATGCGGCGGGTGTGGCGCTCCTCGCCGGAGTACGGGGTCGCCAGGAAGGCCTCGATGAAGGAGACGGCCTCGTCCTGCGTGTGCATCCGGCCGCCGACCGAGATGACGTTGGCGTTGTTGTGCTCGCGGCCGAGCTTCGCGGTCTCGACGCTCCAGGCGAGGATGGCGCGGACGCCCTTCACCTTGTTCGCGGCGATCTGCTCGCCGTTGCCGGAGCCGCCGATCACGATGCCGAGGCCGTCGGCGTCCGCGGCGGTCTTCTCCGCGGCGCGCAGGCAGAACGGCGGGTAATCGTCCACCGCGTCGTAGATGTGGGGCCCGCAGTCGACGGGCTCGTGGCCGTTGTTCTTGAGCCAGTCCACCAGGTGGTTCTTGAGCTCAAAGCCGGCATGGTCGGATCCGAGGTACACGCGCATGGGACGAGTGTGGCACGGCGGAGCCCGGCGGCCCGCCGTTGGGGGTGTCCCGGCGAAGGCTGGGGAAGTGTCGCGTAAATCACTTCTAAACCTCAAGTAAACCCAAAGAACCCAGACGGGGCCCGCCAGGACCATGATCGACGGGTTCTAGCCTGAGGCAACCATCGAAATGGGGTCTTCCGCCTTGCCTCGATGTCAGGTTTGAATGCCGGGGCTCACAACCCGAGAACCCTAAGGAATCGTCCATGAGCTCCACGACGACCCTTCAGAAGGCAGGCGACCCCTCCGGCACTCCCGGCGACGCCCAGCCCTCCGACGGTCTGAAGGCCGGTCTCAAGAACCGCCACCTGTCCATGATCGCCATTGGCGGCGTCATCGGCGCCGGACTCTTCGTCGGCTCCGGCGGCGGCATCGCCAAGGCCGGCCCCGCCATCCTCGTGTCGTACGCACTCGTCGGCGCCATGGTCGTCTTCGTCATGCGGATGCTCGGCGAGATGGCCGCCGCCAGCCCGAACTCGGGCTCCTTCTCCGCGTACGCCGACCGCGCGCTCGGCCGCTGGGCCGGCTTCTCCATCGGCTGGCTGTACTGGTTCTTCTGGGTCGTCGTGCTGGCCGTCGAGGCCACCGCCGGCGCCGTCATCCTCGAAGGCTGGGTCCCGGCCGTCCCGCAGTGGGCCTGGGCACTGATCGTGATGGCGGTCCTGACCGTCACCAACCTCGGCTCGGTCGCCTCCTACGGCGAGTTCGAGTTCTGGTTCGCGGGCATCAAGGTCGTCGCCATCGGCGCGTTCGTGATCATCGGCATGCTGGCCGTCTTCGGCGTGCTGCCGGGCTCGGACAACCCGGGCGCGGGCTTCGCGCACCTGACCGACGCGGGCGGGTTCATGCCCAACGGCTGGGGCTCGATCCTCACCGGTGTGCTGATGGTCGTCTTCTCCTTCATGGGCAGCGAGATCGTCACGCTGGCCGCCGGCGAGTCCGAGAACCCGCGGCGCGCGGTCACCAAGGCCACCAACTCGGTGATCTGGCGCATCGGCGTCTTCTACCTGGGCTCGATCTTCATCGTCCTGACCCTGCTGCCGTGGAACGACGAGTCGATCGTCAAGAAGGGCTCGTACGTCGCCGCCCTGGACTCGATCGGCATCGCGCACGCCGGCCAGATCATGAACGTGATCGTCCTGACGGCCGTGCTGTCCTGCCTGAACTCGGGCCTGTACACCGCTTCCCGCATGGCGTTCTCGCTGGGCGAGCGCGGTGACGCCCCGAAGGCCTTCGCCAAGGTCAGCAAGAGGGGCGTGCCGACGGCCGCCATCCTGGGCTCCGTGGTCTTCGGCTTCGTCGCCGTGTACTTCAACTACGCGTTCAAGGACACCGTCTTCAACTTCCTGCTGAACTCCTCGGGTGCGATCGCGCTCTTCGTGTGGCTGGTCATCTGCCTGACCCAGCTGCGGATGCGCAAGATCCTGGTCCGCGAGTCGCCGGAGAAGCTGACGGTCAAGATGTGGCTGTTCCCGTACCTGACGTACGCCACCGCCGCGATGATCACCTTCGTCCTGGCCTACATGGTCTACGACAAGGACAACCGCGAGACGGTGACGCTGTCGCTGCTCGTCGCGGCCGTGGTGCTGGTCATCGGCGTGGTGCGCGACAAGCGCCGCAAGGCCGCGGCCGCCTCCGCCGCCGCCTCCGTCGAGGCGTAGCCGCCCCGGCACCCCGCCCGCACAGCACGCAGCCCCGGACCGCCGATCGCGGTCCGGGGCTGCGGTGTACGGGGCGCTACGCGCGGCCGAGCAGCTTCCACGTGGCGGGCAGCAGACCCATGGCGAGCGCGGCCTTGAGGGCGTCGCCGATCAGGAACGGGGTCAGGCCCGCCGCGACGGCCGCGCCGAAGGACATGCCGGTGGACAGCGCCAGGTACGGCACGCCCACCGCGTAGATCAGCGCGGAGCCGAGGACCATCGCGCCGGCGGTGCGCGGCACCGAACGGTCGGCGCCGCGCCGGGCGAGGGCGCCGACGACGGTGGCGGCGAGCAGCATGCCGAGGACGTAGCCGAAGGAGGCGCCGCCCGCGCCCGAGGTGCCGTTCGCGAACCACGGCACGCCCGCCATGCCGACGAGGGCGTAGAGGGCGAGCGAGAGGAAGCCGCGGCGGGCGCCGAAGGCGGTGCCGACCAGCAGGGCCGCGAAGGTCTGGCCGGTGACCGGGACCGGGGAGCCGGGGACGGGCACGGCGATCTGCGCGGCCAGGCCGGTGAGCGCGGCTCCGCCGGCGACGAGCGCGATGTCGCGGACGCGGCTCGCGGGCAGCAGGTCGGCGAGGACGGCGCCGGGGCGGAAGGAGACGGAAGCAGTGCTCATCAAGAGGCTCCGCGGAGTGAGGGGTGCGTGACGGGACGATGATCGACGCTAGTCCTGGAGCGGGTCTCGCCCCACAGTCGACCGGAACAAAGCCCTGCTCACCGCTTTGGTGGGGAGTTCACAAATAAGCCGGATCGGACCCGCGTCACAGTGATCCGCATCACGAGTCAGTTCAGACCACACGTCCGTTTTGCGCGGATGGGCCGCATCCGGTGAGACTGTAGGGTCCCGCCAATCCGATGTGGATCACCCACCGCCGCTGCCGAGCACGAGAGTACGAGCACCCCTCATGCGCGACCCCCTGCCCGAAGCACCTTCCGACCCGGGCGAGCTGCCCGTGGAACCCCTCAGTCACAGCCTCAAGCAGCGCCACCTGACCATGCTGGGCCTCGGCGGCGTGATCGGCGCCGGGCTCTTCGTCGGCTCCGGCGCCGGCATCGGCATCGCCGGTCCGGCGATCATCTGCTCCTACCTGCTGGCGGGCGCCCTCGCCATGCTGGTGATGCGGGCGCTCGGCGAGATGTCGGCGGCGATGCCCGCCTCCGGCTCGTTCTCCGTGTACGCGGAGAAGGCACTGGGACGCTGGGCCGGTTTCTCGGCGGGCTGGCTGTACTGGTTCCTGCTGGTCGTGGTGCTGGCGGTGGAGGCGACCGGCGCCGCGAAGATCGCGAACGGCTGGCTGCCCGCGGTGGACCAGTGGGTCTGGGTGCTGGTCTTCATGGTGGTCTTCACCGTGAGCAACCTGGCCGCCGTGAAGAACTTCGGCGAGTTCGAGTTCTGGTTCGCGGCCCTCAAGGTCGGCGCGATCGTGCTGTTCCTGATCCTCGGCACCCTGGCGGTCTTCGGGTTCCTCCCCGACACGGATCCCATCGGCACGGCCAATCTGACCGGGCACGGCGGGTTCTTCCCCGAGGGCTTCGGGGGCGTGGTCGCCGGCATGCTCGCCGTCATCTTCGCCTTCGGCGGCCTGGAGGTCGTCACCATCGCGGCGGCCGAGTCCGACGACCCGGCCAAGTCCGTGGCCCGCGCGGTGCGCAGCGCCGTGTGGCGCATCCTCTTCTTCTACGTCGGCTCGATGCTGGTCATCGTGACCCTGCTGCCGTGGGACTCGCTGGAGCCGGGACAGAGCCCGTACGTCGCCGTCCTGGACTCCATCGGCATCCCTGGGGCGGGCCAGATCATGAACATCGTGGTGTTCGTGGCGCTGCTGTCGGCGCTGAACGCCAATCTGTACGGGTCCTCGCGCATCGTGTTCTCGCTGGCCGAGCGGGGCGAGGCGCCGCAGGCGCTGCTGAAGGTGTCGGGCGGCGGGGTGCCGCGCCGGGCCGTGTTCGCCTCGGTGGCCTTCGGGTTCGTGTCGGTGGTTCTGAACCTGCTGTGGCCGGACACGGTGTTCCTCTACATGCTCAACGCGGTCGGCGCGGTGCTGCTGTTCGTGTGGGCGCTGATCGCGGTGTCGGAGCTGAAGCTGCGGCGGATGCTGGAGCGGGAGATGCCGGAGCGGCTGACGCTGCGGATGTGGTGCTTCCCGTACCTGACGTGGGCGGCGCTGGCCGGGATGGCGGCGGTGCTGGTGCTGATGCTGTTCGACGACGCGGCGCGGCCGCAGCTGCTGTGGTCCACGGGTGCGGCGGGCGCCGTGCTGGTGGTGGCCTGGGTGCGGGAGCTGCGGGCCCGGCGTTCTTGACGTCCGCGGGGAAGCGGTGGGGGCGCGGCCCCGGGACTCCGGTCCCGGGGCCGCGCCCTTTCCCGTGTGCGGATCTGATCACGCGACGTGAAACCCGCGTCCGGATGCTGGACAGCAAACGTCCGATAAGCGGACGGTCGGCAGACTGGGCCCCATGAGTCAGAGCACCATCGCACCCCCTGAGCGGCAGGCGGCACCCGGCTCCGGGTCCCCCCTCGGCAACGGCCTCAAGCAGCGCCACCTTTCGATGATCGCCCTCGGCGGGGTCATCGGCGCCGGGCTCTTCGTCGGTTCCGGCGCCGGCATCGCCGCGGCCGGCCCGTCGATCGTGATCGCGTACGCCGTGTCCGGCCTGCTCGTGATGTTCGTGATGCGGATGCTCGGCGAGATGTCGGCCGCGAACCCCGCCTCCGGCTCCTTCTCGGTGCACGCCGACCGGGCCATCGGCCCGTGGGCCGGGTTCACGGCCGGCTGGATGTTCTGGACGCTGCTGTGCGTCGGGGTGGCCATCGAGGCCATCGGCGCGGCGCACATCATGACGGGCTGGTTCCCGGGCACCCCCTCCTGGGTGTGGGTGCTCGCCTTCATGGCGCTGTTCTGCGGCTCCAACCTGGCCGCCGTCTCCAACTTCGGAGAGTTCGAGTTCTGGTTCGCCGCCCTCAAGATCGGCGCGATCGCGCTGTTCCTGGGCCTGGGCGTGCTGGCCGTCCTGGGCCTGCTGCCCGGCACCTCCTCCCCCGGCGCCGCCAACCTGGTCCACGACGGCGGCTTCCTGCCCAACGGGGTGGACGGCCTGCTGGTCGGGCTGCTGGCCTCGGTCGTCGCGTACGGCGGGCTGGAGACGGTGACCATCGCCGCCGCCGAGTCGGAGAACCCGGTCAAGGGCGTGGCGAAGGCCGTGAAGACCACCATGTGGCGGATCGCGATCGTCTACGTCGGCTCGATGCTGCTCATCGTCACCCTGCTGCCGTGGAACGACCCGGCGGTGGTCGAGAACGGCCCGTACGCCGCCACGCTGGACCGGCTGGGCATCCCCGGCGCCGGCCAGATCATGAACGTGGTGATCCTGGTGGCCCTGCTGTCCGCGATGAACGCCAACATCTACGGCTCCTCGCGCATGGCCTACTCCCTGATCTCCCGCGGCCAGGGCCCGAAGGCACTGGGCAAGGTCAGCGGCCGGGTGCCGCGGCGCGCGGTGCTGGCCTCCTCGGGCTTCGGCTTCGTCACCGTGCTGCTGTCGTACTGGTACCCGGACACCCTGTTCGCCTGGCTGCTGAACATGGTCGGCGGGGTCATCCTCGTCGTCTGGGGCTTCATCGCCGTCTCCCAGTTCGTGCTGCGCCGGCGGCTGGAGCGGGAGGCGCCGCAGAAGCTGACCGTGAAGATGTGGGGCTTCCCCTACCTGACGTGGGTCGCGCTGGCCGGGGTGGCCGGGGTGCTCGTACTGATGGCGATGGACGGGGACACCCGGGTCCAGGTGACCTTCACCGGCGGCCTGACGGTCGCCCTCGCTGTCACCGGCTACGTGATGCAGCGCCGCGCCGCGGCGACCGCCGCCCCCGGAGCCACCGAGGCCTGAGGCTCCTGACGTTCCCCCAGATCTCCCGGTGGGCCCCCGCGCGAAAGCGCGGGGGCCCACCGGCGTTCAGGCAGGTAACCCTTACATGAGAGCAGGAATAGATACTGCTAGCGTGCAGTTGCGCATGAGTTGCAATAAGAAGTTGGCACGCTGAGGGGACCGGATTACGCATGGCCATCTACACGCTTCCTGAGCTTCCTTACGACTACGCGGCGCTGGAGCCGGTGATCAACCCGCAGATCATCGAGCTCCACCACGACAAGCACCACGCGGCCTACGTCGCCGGTGCCAACTCCACGCTGGAGCAGTTGGAGGAGGCGCGCGACAAGGAGAACTGGGGCGCGCTGAACGGGCTGGAGAAGAACCTCGCGTTCCACCTCTCCGGCCACATCCTGCACAGCATCTACTGGCACAACATGGCCAGCCCGAAGACCGGCGAGGGCGGCGGCGAGCCCACCGCCGCCGACGGCCTGGGCGAGCTCGCGGACGCCATCACCGCGTCCTTCGGCTCCTTCGCCAAGTTCAAGAAGCAGCTGACCTTCGCGTCCTCGGCCACGCAGGGCTCCGGCTGGGGCGTGCTCGCGTACGAGCCCGTCAGCGGCCGCCTGATCGTCGAGCAGATCTACGACCACCAGGGCAACGTGGGCCAGGCCTCCGTGCCGGTCCTGGTCTTCGACGCCTGGGAGCACGCCTTCTACCTTCAGTACAAGAACCAGAAGGTGGACTTCATCGAGGCCATGTGGAACGTCGTGAACTGGCAGGACGTGGCCAAGCGCTACGCCGATGCCAAGGCGAACACCCCTCTGCTGATCCCCGCCAAGGGCTGATCGGCGCCACCGGCCCGCCCGCCTCGTGATCGTCTTCTCAGCCTTCGCGTGCGGGCGTGTACAGCGGAAGACCCCCGTGAGGACGTGACTCACGGGGGTCTTCTGTGTCCGCCGCCGGCCGGCTACGCGAAGTTGGGGCCCTGGGTGCGGGTCCGCTTGATCTCGTAGAAGCCGGGGATGGAGGCGACCATCAGGGTGCCGTCCCACAGCCGGGCGGCGGCCTCGCCGCGCGGGGCCGGGGTGACGACCGGGCCGAAGAAGGCCACGTCCTCGCCGTCGGCGCCGGGCACCGAGATGACCGGGGTGCCGACCTCCTGGCCGACCCGGTCGATGCCGTCGTTGTGGGAGGCGCGCAGCACCTCGTCGTACTCGTCGGAGTCGGCGTACGAGAGCAGCTCGGCCGGCAGGTCGAGGGCGGCCAGCGCCTGCGCGATCACCTCGCGGGTCGCGCCCTTGCCCTCGTTGTGGATGCGGGTGCCGAGCTCGGTGTACAGCTTGCCGGTGATCTCGTCGCCGAACTTCTGCTGTGCGGCGACGACGACGCGCACCGGCGCCCAGCCCTTGGGGCCGAGCAGCTCGCGGTAGCGCTCGGGCAGCTCGTCGAGCTTGTTCTCGTTCAGGACGGCGAGGCTCATCACGTGCCAGCGGACCTCGACGTCGCGGACCTTCTCGACCTCCAGCATCCAGCGGGACGTCATCCAGGCCCAGGGGCAGAGCGGGTCGAACCAGAAGTCGACCGGGGTCTTCTCGCTCACCTGGGTGTCGGACATGTCTCTCCTCGGGTGGTTCAGGGCATCCGTCTTCGCGTTCCCCCTGGCCAACCAGCACGCGTTCGCACGCATTCCCCCCATGGGAGGATTCGCTCGAAGGAACGCGACCACGCACGAAGGAGTGCACGTGCCCGGAGAGAATCTGTCCCGTGACGAGGCCCGCGAGCGGGCCGAGCTGCTGTCCGTCGACGGGTACGAGGTGGTCCTCGATCTGAGGTCCGCGGTGGAGGAGGCCGAGCCGGCCGAGGGCCCCCGGACCTTCCGCTCGGTGACGACCGTCCGCTTCCGGGCCGCGGCCCCCGGCACGGCCACGTTCGCGGACCTGATCGCCCCCTCCGTGAACACCGTGACCCTGAACGGGCGCGCGCTGGACCCGTCCGCCGTCTTCGACGGGGCGCGGATCGCCCTCAACGGGCTGGAGAACGAGAACGTCCTGGTGGTGGACGCGAACTGCGCGTTCAGCCGGACGGGCGAGGGCATGCACCGCTTCGTCGACCCGGAGGACGGCGAGGTCTACCTCTACACCCAGTACGAGCCGGCCGACGCCCGCCGGGTGTACGCGAACTTCGAGCAGCCGGACCTGAAGGCGCCGTACCGCTTCGAGGTGACCGCGCCCGAGGGCTGGCAGGTGTGGAGCAACGGGGCGGAGGAGTCCCGCGAGGGGCTGACCCGGCGCTTCGCCGAGACCGCGCCGATCTCCACGTACATCACCTGCGTGGTCGCGGGCCCGTACCACTACGTGACGGACACCTACACGCGCGGCGACCTGACGATCCCGCTGGGCGCGATGTGCCGCAAGGGGCTGGCGAAGCACTTCGACGCGGATGACGTCTTCCTCGTCACCAAGCAGGGCTTCGACTTCTTCCACGAGCACTTCGACTACCCGTACCCCTTCGGGAAGTACGACCAGGCGTTCGTGCCGGAGTACAACCTGGGCGCGATGGAGAACCCGGGGATGGTGACGTTCCGCGAGGAGTACATCTTCCGCGGCAAGGTGACCCGGGCCTCCTACGAGCGCCGGTGCAACACGATCCTGCACGAGATGGCGCACATGTGGTTCGGCGACCTGGTCACCATGAAGTGGTGGGACGACCTGTGGCTGAAGGAGTCCTTCGCGGACTTCATGGGCTCCTTCTCGCAGGTGGAGGCGACCCGCTTCGACCAGGCGTGGGTCACCTTCGCCAACAACCGCAAGGCGTGGGCCTACCGGGCCGACCAGCTGCCGTCCACGCACCCGGTCACGGCCGACATCCGTGACCTGGAGGACGCGAAGCTGAACTTCGACGGGATCACCTACGCCAAGGGCGCGGCGGTCCTCAAGCAGCTCGTCGCCTACGTCGGGCGGGAGGCGTTCCTGGAGGGCGCGCGCCGCTACTTCAAGGCGAACGCGTACGGGAACACCACGCTGGACGACCTGCTGTCGGTGCTCGGCGAGGTGTCCGGGCGGGACATGGCGCAGTGGTCGCGGGCCTGGCTCCAGACGGCGGGCGTGAACACGCTGACCCCGGTGGTGACCTGCGACGCGGGCGGCCGGATCACCGAGCTCGCCGTGGTGCAGGAGGGCGACGCCCTGTCCGGTCAGCCGGGAGCGGAGGCGGCCCGCCCGCACCGGGTCGCGGTGGGCCTGTACCGACTGGACACCGACGGGAGCCTGGTGCGGTACGCGCGGGCGGAGGCCGATGTGGCCGGTGCCCGCAGCGTGGTCGCCGAGCTGACGGGCCGGGAGCGGCCCGACCTGGTCCTCGTCAACGACGACGACCTGACGTACTGCAAGATGCGTTTCGACGAGGGTTCGCTGGCGACGCTGCGGTCACACCTGGGCAGTGTCACGGACCCGCTGGCGCGGGCGCTGTGCTGGTCGGCGCTGTGGAACATGACGCGTGACGCGCTGATGCCCGCGCGGGACTTCATCTCGCTGGTGCTGGCCCACGCGGGCCGCGAGAGCGATGTCGGCGTGCTCCAGATGCTGCACGGGCAGGCGCTCGGCGCGATCACCCACTACGCGGCGCCCGAGTGGCGCGAGCAGGGCGGGCGGGTGCTGGCGGCGTGCGCGCTGCAAGAGCTGCGCTTCGCCGAGCCGGGCTCGGAGCACCAGCTGACCTGGGCCCGCTTCTTCGCGGCGGGCGCGACGACGGAGGGCGACTTCCAGCTGCTGCTGGGTCTGCTGGAGGGATCGGCTCGGATCGACGGGCTGGAGGTGGACCAGGAGCTGCGCTGGGACTTCCTGCTCCCGCTGGCCGCGCACGGCGCCGTGGACGAGGGCGTCCTGCACGCCGAACTCGCGCGCGACGACACCGCGTCGGGCAAGCGGCACCAGGTGCGGTGCCTGGCGGCGCGGCCGTCGGCGGCCGTCAAGGACCAGGCGTGGGCGGCGGTGGTGGAGTCGGACGCGCTGTCGAACGCGCTGGTGGAGGCCACCATCGCGGGCATGCAGCAGCCTTCCCAGCGGGCCCTGCTGGCCGGGTACGCGCAGCCGTACTTCGAGGTCATCGAGCGGGTCTGGGCCGAGCGCTCGATCCAGATCGGCATGGACGTGGTGCGGGGGCTGTACCCGGCGTTGCAGGACGACGCGGCGACGCTGGCGGCGACGGACGCCTGGCTCTCCTCCCACGCGCAGGCGGCCCCGGCGCTGCGGCGGCTGGTCCTGGAAGCCCGTGACGACCTGGCCCGCGCCCTGCGCGCGCAGGCCTGCGACGCGGCGGCCGCGGGCTGATGCCGGCGGGCGGGGCGGGGCCGGTCAGGCGCCCGTCCCGCCCGGCGCGGCCACCCCGGCCGCTGCGCAGTGTCGGCAGTCGAACGCCCGTACTTTAGTGCGGGCTTGTCCCGATTTGCCGACGAAAATGTAACAGGGGTTAGCGCGGCCTCGGGCAGCGGGAGACTCCGCGACATGAACCACAACGCGCCCCTCCCCCTCGCCCACCTCACCGGCAGCCGGCCCCGCGTCCTGAGCCTCGCCCAGCTCCGCGAGCACGGAGTCACCGCCTCCGACGCCGCCGGCCGGCCCTGGCAGCAGATCCTGCCCGGGGTGTTCCTGCTCCACTCCGGCCCCGCGACCAGCGAGGAGCGGCTGCACGCGGCCCTCCTGTACGCCGGCCGGCGCGGCAACGACGAGGCCATGATCACCGGGCTGGCGGCCCTCGCCCTCTACCGGTTCGGCTCCGCCCCCGCGCTCCTCGCGCTCCCCCACATCGACGTGCTCGTCCCGAACACCCGCCGCCTGCGCTCCGCCGGGGACGTCCGGGTCGTCCGCGCCCACACCCCGCCCCTGCCCGTCGAGGTGACCGGCCTTCCCGTCGCGCCCGTGGCCCGCGCCGTCGCCGACGCCGTCGCCGGGCTCTCCGACGCGACGACGGTACGGCGCCTGCTCAGCGAGGCCGTGCGCGGCGGGCACTGCGAACCGGCCGCCGTGGTGCGGGAGCTGACGGTGGCCCGGCTGCTGAACCGGCCGCACGTCGTCGACGCCGTCGAGTCCCTCCTGGCCGAGGGCCGGGCCATCGCCGAGGACCGGCTCTACCAGCTCGTCCGCGGCTACGAACTTCCCGAGCCGGTCTGGAACGTGGACCTGCGGCTGCCCGGCGGCCCGCACCTCGGCGGGGTCGACGCCTACTGGCCCGAGCAGGCGGTCGCCGTCGAGATCGACACCCGGGCCCCCCGCCAGGGCGAGGACGAGCAGTGGTCCGAGTGCGTCCGCAAGCGGGAGACCCTGGAGCGGCTCGGAGTGACCGTCATCCACATCACCCCGCGCAAGCTGCGCGACTGGCCCGAACAGCAGGCCGCGGTGGTCAGGACCGCGCTGACGGCCTCCGTCGACCGCGAGCCGGCCGCCTACCTCGTCGTACTGCCCCGTTGAGGAAGCGGCGGACTGGCCGGCGAGTACTCCGGGGTGCTCCACAGCAGCCGCCCCGGATGCAGGCCCTCCACCACCGACTCGACATGGAACCGCACCCGGCGCCCCCCGTCGCCGCCCGCCCCGAACTCGGTCCCGGCCCGCCCGCTGAGCTGGAGCACCGCCCCGGTCTCCCAGTCGGGGAACAGCAGCCCGGCCCGCTCGTCGGCGGCCAGGTTCCCCAGGGTCAGGAACATCGCGTTGCCTGGATAGTCCGGCCAGGACAGCTCGCCCGGCCCGTGCACCTCCACGAACCCCGGCAGCCCGCCCCGGTGGCTCGCCTCCACCGCGCCCTCGGCGGTCGTCGTGACGAAGAAGGTGTCGGCGGCGCGGACGGCCCGCTCCTGGCCGGGGGTGAGCGCGTCCCCGCGCCCCACGACACCGGCTCCCTCCGCGACGAGCTCCAGCGGCTCCCGCTTCTGCAGGTATTTGGGACAGTTTCCGAAGACGCGCTCCGCGGCCACGGCGAACCCGCCCGGCGTCACCGCGTCGAGCGTCCCGTTCAGCCGCAGCCGGCGCCGGGTGCGCGGGTCGAGGGAGATCGTCCCGACCCGGGTGCCCACCGTGGCCAGCGCCCCGGCGAGCGGGTCCCCCTCCGGTAGTCCGCCCTCGACCTCGATCCGGTCCGGCCCCGTGGCCCGTACGAAGCCGGGGGCCGCGGTGAGCAGGGAGGCCCAGAGCCGCCCCGTACCGTCGGCGGCGCCGACGACCAGGTGGGGCTGCCGGGCGAGGAAGAGCGCCGCGGCGCCCCGGACGTCCGGCCCGATCGACCGGCCGACGTGCTCGGCGAGCTCCCGCACCCCGACCCGGTCCTGCACGGCCAGCGAGCCCCAGTGGTACGCCATGGCGCCGCTCCCTTCGTTCACCCCACCCCGATTTCCTAACCTTCTAAATCAAAATTAACGGTTAGGGCGTCGGGCGTCAACCGGTCACGTACTCTTGAAGGGTTAGTTGGCACACGCGGGAGGCGGGCGGGGACATGGCGGCACAGACGGCGGATCCGCGCCCACTGACCGGGGAGCCGGTCTCGCTGGACCTGCTGAACACGCGCTGGATCGCGGACGGCGAGCCGCTGGACCTGTTCGCCGGCGCCGCCGGCCTGACCCGGGTCGAGGGCCTCGCGGTCTGGCTGGAGAGCGTGGGGCTGGCCGGCCGCTTCCGGGCCGACGCCGCGACCCTGGTCCACCTGCTGACCGCCCGCGAGTCGCTGGCCCGCGCGGTGGCCGACCCCGCCGACACCGGCGCCCGCGAACTGGTCGACGCCGTCCTCGAACACGGGCGGATCCGCGCCACCCTGACCGCCGAAGGCCCGGGCGAGCGCGCCGAGTTCGCCGACCCCGCCTGGGGCCCGGCCTGGCTGGCCGCCCGCGACTACCTCGGCCTGCTGGAATCGGCGCCCGACCGGATCCGCACCTGCGCCTCGCCCACCTGCGTCCTGCGCTTCCACGACATCTCGCGCAACGGCACCCGGCGTTGGTGCTCCATGGCGGCCTGCGGCAACCGCGCGAAGGCCTCCCGTCATTACGCGCGCACGCGCGAGCGCTGAAGCGGCGAAAGTTGTCACACCCGACCTCCGGCGGAACGCCGCCGGAGGTCTGACGCATGGCCGCCAAGTCGACAAATAGACCGAACGGCAGCGGTGTTTGATGCCGCTCTGCGCCGGTACGGGGCCACTGGCATGTTCCCCGCGCTGGCGAGTTCCCGCCATGTCAGGTCTCGGTCAATGACAACCCTCCCCAAAGAGCTGTCACTTGCGCAAAGCTGACCGGTCATCCGGCACCGAAATCCGGACCGTATCTTTCACTTAGCCAGGGATGCTGATGACCCTCGAATCCCCCAGCTCCATATCCGGGGCCAGACGTGCGGCCCGTGTCGCGGCAGCCGCGGGCCTCGTGGCCGCGCTCTGCACGGCCGGAGCCATGCCGGCCTTCGCCGCCGGCACCACCCCCGCCCCGGGGAGCCCCACTCCGGTCAAGTCCGCGGAGCAGAAGCTCGGTTCCGCCGACGTCGAGCTGCTGCAGGAGGCCAAGACCAAGGGTGACAAGACCGTCACCGTGATGGTCGCGACCGCCCCCGGCGAGACCAAGCAGGTCGCCCAGCAGCTCGACGCCGTCCAGGGCGCCTCGGTGGGCCAGACGTACGACAAGCTCGGTTACGTACGCGCCACCCTGCCGACCGACAAGGCCGAGACCGCGCTGAAGGCGGCCGCCAAGCTGTCCTCCGTGCACGGCATCGACCTGCGGCACGAGATCCAGCTCCCGGACCCGCGGCCGTCCTCGGACCGCGAGACCGGCACGGTCAAGAAGACCGCGGCCGAGACCTACCCGGGCCCGGACAAGAACACCCCGGCGAAGAACCCGTACAACCCGTCCTTCGAGACCGGCGCGGTGGACTTCGTCAAGGAGAACCCGCAGGCCGACGGCCGTGGCGTGACCATCGGCATCCTGGACTCGGGCGTCGACATCAGCCACCCGGCGCTCCAGAAGACCACCACCGGCGAGCGCAAGATCGTCGACTGGGTCACGGCGACCGACCCGATCGCGGACAACGACGCGACCTGGCGCCCGCAGATCACCCCGGTCACCTCCACGGGCGGTGCCTTCACCGCCGGCGGCCAGAGCTGGAAGGCCCCCGAGGGCACCTTCCAGTGGAGCCGCTTCAGCGAGTCGATCACCGCCACCGGTGACATGAAGGGCGACGTCAACCGGGACGGCGACACCACCGACCGGTTCGGCATGCTCTACGACGCCGCCGCCGGCACCGTCCGCGTCGACACCGACCAGGACGGCGACTTCACCAACAACGAGCCGATGAAGCCGTACAAGGACGGCTACCAGGTCGGCTACTTCGGCACGGACAACCCGGCGACCGACGTCGCCGAGCGCATCCCGTTCGTGATCCAGATCCGCAAGGACGTCCCGATGGACCCCTTCGGGGGCGACTGGGCCGGCAAGAAGGCCGACTTCGTCAACATCGGCATCATCGAGTCGGAGCACGGCACGCACGTCGCCGGCATCACCGCCGCCAACAGCCTCTTCGGCGGCAAGATGAACGGCGAGGCGCCCGGCGCCAAGATCGTCTCCTCGCGCGCCTGCTCCTGGTCCGGCGGCTGCACCAACATCGCGCTGACCGAGGGCATGATCGACCTCGTCGTCAACCGCGGCGTGGACATCGTCAACATGTCCATCGGTGGCCTGCCGGCGCTGAACGACGGCAACAACGCCCGCTCCGAGCTCTACAAGAACCTCATCGACACCTACGGTGTCCAGCTCGTCATCTCGGCGGGCAACGAGGGCCCCGGCCTCAACACCATCGGTGACCCCGGCCTCGCCGACAAGGTCATCTCGGTGGGCGCCGCGGTCTCCAAGGAGACCTGGGCCGCCAACTACGGCTCCGGCGTGACCAAGAAGTACAACATGTTCCCCTTCTCCTCGCGCGGTCCGCGTGAGGACGGTGGCTTCACGCCCACCATCACCGCCCCCGGCGCGGCCATCAACACCATCCAGACCTGGCTGCCCGGCGCGCCCGTGGCCGAGGCGGGTTACACCCTGCCTGCCGGTTACGGCATGCTCCAGGGCACCTCGATGTCCTCCCCGCAGGCGGCGGGCGCCAGCGCCCTGCTGATCTCGGCCGCGAAGCAGCACAACATCGCGCTCAAGCCGGCCGGCCTGCGCGTGGCGCTGACCAGCACCGCGAAGCAGATCGCCGACGTCCCGGCGCACGCCCAGGGCTCCGGTCTGATCAACATCGTCGACGCGTGGGAGTCCATCCAGCGCGACGCGAAGGCCAACGAGTTCACCGTCAAGGCGCCGGTCGACACCGCGATCGACCAGTTCCTGAAGACCCCGGGCTTCGGCACCGGCGTCTACGACCGTGAGGGCGGCCTCAAGGTCGGCCAGAAGAAGGTCTACGACGTCGTCGTCACCCGCACCACCGGCGTCAAGTACGGCACCCGCCACGACCTGACCTGGCGCAACAACGACGGCACGTTCAAGGTCGTCGGCGGCTACGACTACGTCACGCTGCCCCTGAACAAGCCCGTCACGATCAAGGTCGAGGCCAAGGCCACGTCGGCCGGCGTGCACAGCGGCATCCTGCAGCTGGACGACGAGACCACCGAGGGCATCGACAAGCAGATCCTGACCACGGTCGTCGCCGCCACCCCGCTGGCGAAGCCGTCGTTCACGATGTCGGACACCTCCTCGGTGCAGCGCAACAGCCACAAGTCGTACTTCGTGACCGTCCCGCAGGGCGCCAAGACCCTTGAGGTCGCCCTCGGCGGCCTGGCGGCGGGCAGCCAGACGCGCTTCATCTCGATCCACCCGTACGGTGTGGGCGTCGAGGACAGCGCGACGACCCAGTGCTACCCGAACTACAACAACCCGGCCAACACCTGCCGCCCCGACCTGCGCTCGTACCCCGAGCCCACCCCGGGCGTCTGGGAGATCGAGGTCGAGTCGCGCCGTACGTCGCCGCTGCTCGACAACCCGTTCAAGCTGGACGTCAGCGTCCTCGGCGCGGCCTTCGACCCGGCGGTCAAGGTCCTCCCCGAGGTCAAGCAGGGCACCCCGGCGCCGGTCCAGTGGACCGTCAAGAACGACGGCGCGGCCATCTCCGGCGGCAAGCTCCAGGGCGGCGCGCTCGGTTCCGCGAAGGTCGCCAAGCCGACCATCGCGGCCGGTGAGACCCAGACCAGCACCGTCACCATCGGCGCGGGCGTCTCCCGCCTCGACGTGGCCATCGGCGGGGTCTCCGACACCGGTGCCGACCTCGACCTCACCGTCCTCAAGGACGGCGTGAAGGTCGGCTCGTCCGCCGACGGCGACTCCGAGGAAGCCGTCAGCCTGGTCAACCCGGCCGCCGGCACCTACACCATCGAGGTCGCGGGCTACGCGGTTCCGTCCGGCAGCACCACCTTCAACTACCGCGACGTGTACTTCTCGTCCGCCCTGGGCTCCCTCCAGGTCGACGAGGCCGCCGCGGTGAACCTCGCGGGCGGCGCCACCGCGTCCGTCTCGGCGAAGGTCCTGGCCGCCGCCCCGGCGCCCGAGGGCCGTCAGTTCTTCGGCGAGGTCAAGCTGCTCAACGGCCGCGGCACCGCCGCCGGCACCGGCAGCGTCCAGATCGAGAAGGTCCTCCCGTAACGGGTGACCGGCTGATCGCATGACGGAGGGGCGGGCGCCCGGATCGGGCGCCCGCCCCTTCGCCTTTCCCCCTCGCAAAGCCCCCGGCCCTTTTCCCCCCGGGCCCGGGGCTACGGGACTACTTGCCGAGCGAGCGCAGGTCCTGGGCGTAGGTGCCGACCGCGTGGGCGATGACGTCCAGGTTGGTGTCGAAGGCCTTGAGGTCGAGGTTCTTCAGGTCGTCGCCCGCACCGTGGTAGTTCGGGTCGTACGCGGCGCCGGCCGTGCCCCCGTACCGCTTGGCCTGCTCCGCGGTCTTGATGCCCTCGGCGCCGGTGAAGGTGCCGCCGGCCGGGATGCCGTTCGCGATGAACGGGCCGTAGTCGGAGCGGCCGTCGAAGTCGCTGCCCTCGTGCGGCTTGCCCTTCTTGTCGAGGAACCCGTTGATCAGGGCCTCGATCTGCGCGGAGCCCGCCGGGCCCGCGCCCTCGCCGCTCTTGTCGGAGTCGTCGCCGTCGTAGACGAACTGGACCGGGTTCGGCGAGGCGATCATGTCGAAGTTCAGGTAGAGGGCGATGTCCTTCTTCTGCCGCGCCGACAGCTGCGCCACGTAGTGCTCGGAACCCAGCAGGCCCAGCTCCTCCGCGGACCACCAGGCGAACCGCACCTTGTTGGCGGGCCCCTGGCCCTTCTTGTTCGCGCCCTCCTCCGCGAGCTTCAGGGCCACCTCCAGCAGGCCGGCCGAGCCGGAGCCGTTGTCGTTGATGCCCGGGCCCTCGGGAACCGAGTCCAGGTGGGCGCCGACCGTGACGACCCGGTCGGCGCGGCCGCCCTTCGTCTCCGCGATCACATTGCGGGTGGTCTTCCTGACGTGCTCCTGCTCCAGGTCCAGGCGGACCCTCACCTCGCCCCCGGCGGCGGCCGCGGCCAGCGCCTCGCCCTCGGCCAGGGTGATCCCGGCGCTGGGGATCAGGCCCTCGGCCGGCGAGGAGAAGCCGCCGCGCACCGGGGTGGTGCCGCTGTGGTTGTAGACGATCACACCGGCCGCACCGGCCGCCGCGGCGGCGTTCTGCTTCTCCACGAAGGTGCAGGACCCGCGCTTGACCAGGGCGATCTTGCCGGTGAAGGCACCGGCCGGGTAGTCGTCGGCGGTGCAGCCGGGGGTCTCGTCGACCCGGGCGAGCGCGAGCGGCGCGGTCAGCCCGGCCGCCGGGGTGGACGGGGTGAAGGTGAAGGCGGCGGTGGCCAGCTCGCGCGGCTCCGCGCCGAGGACGGTGGTCTTCTCCGTCTTCGTGTGCGCCTCGTAGATGTCGAAGTCCTGGTACGAGACCTCGTAGCCGGCCTTCTTCAGCGTGTCGTGGACGTACGCGGCGGAGGCCAGGTGGCCGAGCGTACCGGCGGCCCGGTTGCCGCCGTTGGCATCGGCGATCCGCTGGAACCTCGCCAGGTGGCGGTAGGCCCCGCGGGCGGTGACCTCCTCCACCAGTTCCCTGGCCAGCTTGCCGCTCCGCTGGTCGTGCGCGTGGGCGGCCGCCGGGGTGGCGGTGAGCAGGACGGGTGCGGCGACGGCGGCGGCCGCGAGGGCGGCGAGCGCCGGTATGGACCGGCGGCGGTGGCGGATGGCGCGCACGGTGGTTCTCCCCGAGGTTGGTGGTTCGTTCGCTATTCGGTCTGCCACGTCCGGACAACGGACACGACAGACCGGACGGTAACCGGCCGCGACCTGGCGAAACGGGCGTTCGGGGGAGGTGCAACACGCCCGCCACGGACTCGTCACACGGGTTCACGGCCAGGACACCGTCCGTACCTCGGACAATGGATTGGACAAGCCTCGTGGGGTCGAACGCATGATGGCTCCACGCGCGCCCGCGTCGTACGTACCAAAAGGAGTCACCGTGAGGGTCGGAATCGTCGGAGCCACCGGACAGGTCGGCGGAGTCATGCGCGGCATCCTCGCCGAGCGGAAGTTCCCGGTGGACGAGCTGCGGCTGTTCGCCTCGGCCCGTTCCGCGGGCTCGACCCTGGAGTGGGAGGGCCGCGAGATCACCATCGAGGACGCCTCCGCCGCCGACTACTCCGGCCTGGACATCGTGCTGTTCTCGGCGGGCGGCGCCACCTCGCGCGCCCTCGCGGAGAAGGTCGCCTCGCAGGGCGCCGTCGTGATCGACAACTCCTCGGCCTGGCGCGGCGACCCCGAGGTGCCGCTGGTGGTCTCCGAGGTCAACCCGCACGCGATCAAGAACCGCCCCAAGGGCATCATCGCGAACCCGAACTGCACCACGATGGCCGCGATGCCGGTGCTGCGCCCGCTGCACGACGAGGCCGGTCTGACCGCGCTGATCGCCACCACCTACCAGGCCGTGTCCGGCTCGGGCCTGGCCGGTGTGGCCGAGCTCAAGGGCCAGGCCGGCGCGGTCTCCGACGCCGCCGACCAGCTGACCTTCGACGGCGGGGCCGTGGACTTCCCCGAGCCCCGGGTCTACAAGCGCCCGATCGCCTACAACGTGATCCCGCTCGCGGGCAACCTGGTCGACGACGGCTCCTTCGAGACCGACGAGGAGCAGAAGCTCCGCAACGAGTCCCGCAAGATCCTGGAGATCCCGGAGCTGAAGGTCTCGGGCACCTGCGTGCGCGTGCCGGTCTTCTCCGGCCACTCCCTCCAGGTCAACGCCCGCTTCGCGCGCCCGGTCAGCGTGGCGCGCGCGTACGAGCTGCTGGCGCAGGCTCCGGGCGTGGAGCTCTCGGAGATCCCGACCCCGCTCCAGGCCGCCGGTCAGGACGCCTCGTACGTGGGCCGCATCCGCGTGGACGAGACGGTGGAGAACGGCCTCGCGCTGTTCCTGTCGAACGACAACCTGCGCAAGGGCGCCGCCCTGAACGCGGTCCAGATCGCCGAGCTCGTCGCCGAGGAGCTGCGCGGCTGATCCCGGTCACGGGCAGAGGGGCGGCGCCGTACGGGCGCCGCCCCTTTCGCGTCCCCGGCGCCGCGGGGTCAGGGAGCCCTTCGGACCTCGAAGAGGAAGCAGCCGAACTCGACCGCGCGGAGGTGGACGAGGGCGACGGCCGGATCGGCGAAGGCCTCGGTGAGCGCCTCCTCGATCTGCGCCTCGGGGTCGGCGGCCAGGGTCAGGACACGGCCTCCGAGGATGTGCCCCGCCGCGTCGTAGCGGCGGGCCGTGCGCAGGGCGCCGGGGTGGGCGAAGGGGTACCCGGTCCACGCCGCGGGGCCCGCGCAGTCGGCGGCGTGGATGAAGACGGGGCCCTGCTCGTCGTACGCGCCGGGGTCCGCGCCCGTCGCCGCGGCCCAGCGGCGCAGCGGGGCGTACGAGACGAGGGCGATGCGCTCGCCGGGCAGACTGCGGCGCAGGCAGCAGCGCAGCGGGGCGCCGCCCTCGGGGTCCTCGTACGGGCGGGCGGGCCGCCCGGCGTCGTCACGGACGCGCAGGTGCGCGAGGACGGACGGGGCGATCGGGAGCGCCGTGTGGGGCTTCAGCGTGGTCATGCACACCAGGGTGCGCGTCTGCGGCGGGCGAAGCTGGCGGAAATCGGACGTCGCGTACGGGGCCCGCGTTCGCTCGTGGATTACCCCGGCGCGGTGGCGGGGCCCGCGTGGAAGGATGGCGGGGCAACGTCACCATCGAAGGAGATGACCGCGTGCCTGGCACGAATCTCACCCGTGAAGAGGCTCAGCAGCGGGCGAAGCTGCTCACCGTCGACTCGTACGAGGTCGAACTCGATCTCAGCGCGGCGCAGGAGGGCGGAACGTTCCCCTCTGTCACCACCGTGCGCTTCCAGTCGGCCGAGGCGGGTGCCGGGACCTTCATCGACCTGGTCGCGCCGGCCGTCCACGAGGTCGTCCTGAACGGCGCGTTTCTGGACGTGGCCGCCGTCTTCCGGGACTCCCGGATCGCGCTGGACCACCTCGCGGCCGGGGCCAACGAGCTCCGGGTCGTCGCGGACTGCGCGTACACCAACAGCGGTGAGGGCCTGCACCGATTCGTCGACCCGGTCGACGAGCAGGCCTACCTGTACACCCAGTTCGAGGTGCCGGACGCGCGGCGGGTCTTCGCCAGCTTCGAGCAGCCCGACCTGAAGGCGACGTTCCAGTTCACCGTGACGGCCCCCGAGGGCTGGAAGGTGATCTCGAACTCCCCGACCCCGAAGCCCGAGGACGTCAAGGACAGCGTCTGGCGCTTCGAGCCGACCCCGCGCATCTCCACGTACATCACCGCGCTGATCGTCGGCCCGTACCACGAGGTGCACAGCTCGTACGAGGGCCCGGACGGGCAGTCCGTGCCGCTCGGCATCTACTGCCGGCCCTCGCTCGCCGAGTTCCTCGACGCGGACGCGATCTTCGACGTGACCCGGCAGGGCTTCGACTGGTTCCAGGAGCAGTTCGCCTACGCCTACCCGTTCGCGAAGTACGACCAGCTCTTCGTCCCGGAGTTCAACGCGGGCGCGATGGAGAACGCGGGCGCGGTCACCTTCCGCGACCAGTACGTCTTCCGCTCGAAGGTGACGGACGCGGCGTACGAGACGCGCGCCGAGACGATCCTCCACGAGCTCGCCCACATGTGGTTCGGCGACCTCGTCACCATGGAGTGGTGGAACGACCTGTGGCTGAACGAGTCGTTCGCCACCTACACCTCGATCGCGTGCATGGCGTACGCCGACGGCTCGCAGTGGCCGCACGCGTGGACCACGTTCGCCAACTCCCTCAAGACCTGGGCGTACCGGCAGGACCAGCTGCCGTCCACGCACCCGATCATGGCGGACATCCGTGACCTAGAAGACGTCATGGTCAACTTCGACGGGATCACGTACGCCAAGGGCGCCTCGGTGCTCAAGCAGCTCGTCGCCTACGTCGGCACGGACGCCTTCTTCAAGGGCGTGCAGGCGTACTTCAAGGCGCACGCGTTCGGGAACACCCGGCTGTCCGACCTGCTCGGCGCCCTGGAGGAGACCTCCGGCCGCGACCTGACCACCTGGTCGAAGGCGTGGCTGGAGACCGCCGGCATCAACGTCCTGCGGCCGCGGATCGAGACCGACGCGAACGGGGTCATCACCTCCTTCGGCGTCCGCCAGGAGGCGCCGGCCCTGCCGGCCGGTGCCAAGGGCGAGGCGGTCCTGCGCCCGCACCGCATCGCGGTGGGCTTCTACTCCCTGGACGGGGCGACCGGCAAGCTGGTGCGCGAGCAGCGGGTGGAGCTCGACGTCGCGGCCGCCGAGCTGACGGACGTGCCCGAGCTGGCCGGGCTGCGCCGCCCGGACGTGGTGCTGCTGAACGACGACGACCTCTCGTACGCGAAGGTCCGCCTCGACGAGGAGTCCCTGGCCTTCGTCACCGGGCACCTCGGCGATTTCGAGGCCTCGCTGCCGCGCGCGCTGTGCTGGGCCTCGGCCTGGGACATGACCCGCGACGGCGAGCTCGCGACCCGCGACTACCTCGCGCTGGTGCTGTCCGGCATCGGCAAGGAGTCCGACATCGGCGTGGTCCAGTCCCTGCACCGCCAGGTGAAGCTGGCCATCGAGCTGTACGGGGACCCGCAGTGGCGCGAGCGGGGTCTGGCCACCTGGACCGGGGCCACCCTGGAGCACCTGCGCGCGGCGGAGCCGGGCAGTGACCACCAGCTGGCGTGGGCCCGCGCCTTCGCGGCGACGGCCCGTACCGAGGAGCAGCTGGCCTACCTGTCGGGGCTGCTGGACGGCTCGGTCGTGATCGAGGGCCTGGTCGTCGACACCGAGCTGCGCTGGGCGTTCCTGGAGCGCCTGGCGGCGACCGGGGTCGCGGACGAGCCGGTCATCGCGGCCGAGCTGGAGCGGGACCCCACGGCGGCGGGCGAGCGCCACGCGGCCACCGCCCGGGCGGCGATCCCGACGGCCGGGGCAAAGGCCGCGGCGTGGTCCTCGATGGTGGAGGTCGGCGGGCTGCCCAACGCCGTGCAGGAGGCGGTGATCGGCGGCTTCGTGCAGACCGACCAGCGCGAGCTGCTGGCCCCCTACACCGAGAAGTACTTCGCGGTGGTCAAGGAGGTCTGGGACACCCGCAGCCACGAGATCGCCCAGCAGATCGCGGTGGGCCTGTACCCGGCGCTGCAGATCTCGCCGGCGACCCTGGAGGCGACGGACGCCTGGCTGGCCTCGGCCGAGCCGAACCCGTCCCTGCGCCGGCTGGTCTCGGAGTGCCGGGCGGGCATCGAGCGCGCCCTGAAGGCCCAGGCGGCGGACGCGGCCGCCGCTTCCTGACCCGGCCGCACGGCTGACACCACCGGTGCCCCGGTCCGCTTCGGCGGGCCGGGGCACCGGCGTTCCCGCGCGCCTACGGGGAAAGGGACGCGCCTACGAGGAACCGGCCGCCCGGAGCCGGGCCGCCTCGCGCAGCGCGTCGAGCACCCGCGCCACCGCCGGGGCGGCGTCCGCGCCGCGCCGGGTGGCGGCGATGACGTGGCGGACGGGACGGTCCCGGCCGAGGTCCCGGACGGTGACCCCGGTGGCCCGGCCGACGGCCATGCGGGGGATCAGGGCCACGCCCATGCCGGCCTCGACCAGCGCCAGGATCGCCGACCAGCCGGCGGCGGAGTGGGCCGGCTCCGGGACGAACCCGGCCGCCTCGCAGGCGCTGCGGGTGATCTGCGACCAGGGGCCGGAGCCGCCGTAGATCCAGGGCTCGCCGGACAGGTCCGCGAGGCGCAGCCGGGGCGACCGGGCGAGCGGGTGCTCCGGCGGCAGGGCCACGTCCAGGGGGTCCGCCAGCAGCGGGATGCGGGTGAAGCGGGGGTCACGGGCGGGCGGGGTGTGCGCCGCGAGGGAGAGCGCCAGGTCCACGGCCCCGGCGGAGAGCAGTTCGTACGACTCGGCGGCCTCGGTCTCCCGTACGCGGATCTCCACGCCGGGGTGGGTCAGCCGCAGGGCGGCCGCCGCCGGGACCACCAGCGCCGGGACGGCGGTGGAGAAGGCGCCGACCCGGACCTCCCCGGCCTCGCCCGCCAGATAGCCGGCGATCTCGGCGTCGGCCCGCTCCAGCTGCGCGAACACCGCTTCCGCGTGCCGCAGGACGAGGTGCGCGGCGTCGGTGAGGCGGACCCGGCGGCCCTGGGCCTCCAGCAGCGGGACGCCCAGCTGCCGGGCCAGGTTGGTCAGCTGCTGCGAAACGGCCGAGGGCGTCAGGTGCAGCGCCTCGGCCGTCGCGGTCACGGTGCCCTGTTCGGCCAGGGTCCGCAGGATCCGCAGCTTCTTGATGTCCCACTCGGTCATGGGACCGAACCTACCGGCGGGCACCCAGGCTCACGCCGGCGAGGATGAGCGCCATGCAGCCGAGTTCGGCCGGGCCGGTGCGCTCGCCGAGGAGCAGGAGGCCGAGGCCGGCGACGCAGACCGGCTGGAGGTAGTAGACGGCGCCGGCGCGGGCGGCGCCGATGACGGAGACGGCCTTGTTCCAGGCGAAGAAGGCAACGGCGGAGGACATGACGCCGACGTAGAGGAGCATGCCGCCGGTGCCCGGGGTGAGGGCGAAGCCGCCCTGGACGGTGACCGAGACGGCGTAGGCGGGAGCCAGCATCAGCGTGCCGAGCACGAAGGTGCTGAGCAGGAAGGCCAGTCCGCCGAGTTCGGCGGGCTTGCGCCTGAGGAGTGCGCTGTACGTGGCGAACGACAGGGCGGCGGCGAACATCCACAGGTCGCCGGCGGCGAAGTCGAGGCCCGGCGAGCCGTGTCCGACCAGCAGCAGCACCCCGAGGGCGGCGAGCAGCATTCCGAAGGTCCGCCGGGCGCCGAGGCGTTCGCCGCCGACGCGGGAGTAGAGCGCCATGACGACCGGGGAGGCGGCCATGATCATGCCCATGTTGGAGGCGGAGGTGGTCAGTCCGGCCTGGTGCACCAGCGTGTTGTAGAGGGCGACGCCGAACAGCGTGGCGAGGGCGGTGTAGCCGAGGTGGCGGCGGATCAGGGCCCGCTGCCGCCAGGCCTGGCGGGCGGCGAAGGGGGAGACGGCGACGGCGGCGATGACCCAGCGCCAGAAGACGGCCTGGACGGGCGGGACGGAGTCGGCCATGCCGCGGGTGGCGACGAAGCTGCCGGACCAGACCACCGTGGCGAGGAGGGCGAGGAGGACACCGACGCCGACCCCGGCCCCCTTCCCCGGAGCCCGCCGGGTCCGGGCCTGGGTCTGCGTCTGCTGGGTCTGCTGGGGCTGCTGCGGCTGCGTGCCGGCGCCGGCGCGGTCGATGACGGCCACGGTGCGTCTCCCCTCGGTTCCGGTGTGCGGATCGGTTCGCGGGGCTACCGTCGCACCGGCGAAGCACTGAGGTCCATCGAAATGTTTCGATCATTCCGTTCAGCAGGACTGAACGATCGGGCCACCTCCCGCGCCACCGGCGCCCGGCCGGCGAACAGCTGGCCCGCGACGGTGGCCCCGAAGGCGATCGCCATCCCGGCCAGCTGGACGGGTGACAGCGTCTGACCGAGCGCCGCCCAGCCGATGACGGCCGCGGTCAGCGGGGACAGCGGGCCGAGCAGGGTGACCGAGGTGGCGGTGAGCGCTCCGATGCCGCGGAACCAGAGCCAGTACGCGATCCCGGTGTTGATCAGCATCATGTACCCGTAGCCGAGGAAGGCCCTGCCGTCGAGGGCGGGCGGCGCCCCCTCGACGAGCGCGGCGACCGGGATGATGATCAGCCCGCCGGCGGTGAGCTGCCAGCCGGTCATGGCGAGCGGTCCGACGCCCGCCGGGCGGCCCCAGCGCTTGGTCATCACGGTGCCGGCGGCCATGGAGGCGGAGGAGATCACGCCGGCGACGAGACCGACCAGATCGAGCTCGGCGTCGGCGGTGAGCACCACCATGCTGACGCCGAACGCCCCGGTGACGGCGGCGAGCACGGTCTTCAGGCTCGCCCGCTCCCCCAGGACCAGCGCCGCCAGCCCGACGACGAACAGCGGTCCGGCGCTGCCCAGGACGGCGGCGACGCCGCCCGGCAGCCGGTACGCGGACAGGAACAGCAGCGGGAAGAAGGCCCCGATGTTCAGCGCGCCCAGGACCGCGGACTTCCACCACCAGGCGCCCTTGGGCAGCGTGCGGGAGAGGGCGACCAGCAGCAGCCCGGCGGGCAGGGCCCGCATCACCCCGGTGAACAGCGGGCGGTCGGGCGGCAGCAGCTCGCTGGCGACGGCGTAGGTCGAACCCCAGGAGATCGGGGCGAGGGCGGTCAGGGCGACGGTGGCGGAGCGGTTCACGGCAACTCCTCGTAGAGGGTGGGGGCGGCACCGGACGGTGTGGCCGAAGGGAAGCGCGGGCTCAGGCAGCGGTGGCGGCGGCGGTCGGCTCGACCCCGCGCGGGGCGGACCCGGCGACGACCGCCGCCGGCGGCTCCGCGTACACGGCCTCGGCCGGCAGGTGCCGCTCCAGCCGGAGCAGCGCAGCGGCGGCGCCGGTGGCGGCGACGGCGAGGACGGCCCAGGGCAGCCGCCCGTCCAGCGCGAGCAGTCCCGTGAAGAGGGACGGGGCGAGCGCGGTGGCCAGCGAGTAGGACAGCTGGTAGGTGGCGAGGTAGCGGCCGCGCACCGCCTCCGGGGCGGCGGAGACCGACAGGGCGCCGCCGGACGGGCTGTGCACCAGCTCGCCGAGGGTGTAGACGACCACGATGGCCAGCAGGGCGACCAGGGTCACGCTCTGCCCGGGGCGCAGCGTCCCGAGCACGATCTGGGCGACGAAGGCGGCGGCGAACAGCAGCGAGCCGAGGGCCGCGGAGCGGGTCCGGCGGGCTCCGGAGCGGCGCACCCGGCCCGCGACCAGGACGCCGATCCCGGCGCACAGCGCGGTGTTGACGGTGAAGGCGGCTCCGGTGAGGGAGTCGGGGCCGTGCAGCCAGGTGGCGATGTAGAGCGGGAAGAGCACCGAAAGGGCGGCGTAGCCCAGCGCGGTCAGGAAGTTGGCGGCGGTCAGGCCGAGGAAGGGCCGGTCGCGCAGCACCATCCGGTAGCCGGCGGCCGCCCGCTGGGCGGAGGCCGCCCCGGCGCCGCGCACCGGCCGGACCCGGCTGACGAGCAGTCCGGCGACGGCGAAGGCGAGCGCGTTGCCCCAGGCGGTGTGGGTGAACGCGCCGGTCCCCCAGAGGGCGAGGAGACCGGAGACGAGCAGGGCCCCGGCGCCCATTCCGGCGTTCTGCAGGGCGCGGAGCGAGGCCTGGAGCCGGTCACGGGCGGCGCCTCGGGCCACCTCGCCGATCAGGGACTGCTGCACGATCGGGAAGGACCGGTCGGCGAGCGCGGTGATCAGGGCGACGGCGGCGAAGGCGGGCAGCGAGCCGGCGAAGGGGTAGAGGGCGAAGCCGGCCGCGCGGACCGCGTACAGCGCCAGGTTGACCTTCTTGGCGCCGAACCGGTCGACGGCCGAGCCGGCGAGCGGCATGAACGCCAGTCCGATGAGGCCGGTCACGGTCAGGACCACGCCGACGAGGGCGAAGGAGAGGCCTGTGACGTGGTGGAAGAAGACGAGCGAGAAGGGGACGTACATGCCGATCCCGACCGCGCTGATCCCGGCGCCGAGGAGCAGGGAGCGCTCCCCCGCCACCCGCGTCTCCGGCGTCTTCGGCTCCCGCGCCTTCGTCCCCCGCGCCTTGGCCCTGGATTTCCTCGTCGTCGCCATCCGCTTCTCCCCCGAGTAGGTCGCTTGGAAGTAGCTTACTGCTAAGCTACTTTCCGTCAAGCAACTTTCTTGCGAACGACCGAAAGGAACCCGGATACTCAGCCCATGACCGACGCCAGCAAGGACGCAGTCGACGCGATCACCGCCCAGTGGCACGCGGTGCGCCCCGACCTGGACACGGACCCGATGGCGGTGTTCGGCCGGATCTACCGGATCGCCAAGGCCAACGGCGACGCGATGGAGGAGACGTACGGGCGCTACGGGATCTCCCGGGGCGAGTTCGACGTCGTCGCCACCCTGCGCCGCTCCGGCGCGCCCTACACCCTCTCGCCCCGCCAGCTCTCCGCCACGCTGATGCTCACCACGGGCGGGATGACGGGGCGCCTGGACAAGCTGGAGAAGGCCGGGCTGCTCTGCCGCAAGCCCGATCCGCACGACCGGCGCGGCCTCCAGGTGACGATCACCGAGCGCGGGCTGGCCCTCATCGACGAGGCCGTCACGGCCGGGCTGGTGACCCAGCGGGACGCGCTCGCCGGACTGGCCGAGGACGAGGTCGAGACGCTCACCGGCCTGCTGCGCAAACTGCTGTCCGGCATGCCGTAGCAGCCGGACGCAACAAGGCGCCGGAGGTCCGCGAGAGAGCCGATGCACATCGGCCCGCGGACCCCCGGCGCCCCGGAAGTCTTAAGAGCTGACCAGGTCAGGTCAGCTCGGTCGTCACTTGGCGGTCTGCTGCTTGTGCGACTTGTCGCCGACCATCACCAGGCCCGCGATGATCAGGAACAGCGCGATCGGCAGGCACACGAACAGGCCGACCGTTTCGGCGATGCTCAGGCCCGTGCCCGGGTCGTCACCGTCGTCGCGGGTCAGCGCCAGGGCGGGAGACGTCATCAGCAGCATCATCAGCGTCGATCCGGCCGTGACGGCGCCGGCGCGCAGAGCGTTCTTCTTGTCCACGGTGCAAACGTAGCGAACACCTAAACGGGGCGCGCGCCCGGGGGTGCCGTACGGGTGCGCACGCCCTCCCGTACGGCGCTCAGCAGGGCGTTCGCGCGGGGAGAGGCCGTCAGCGCCTCCAGCGTCAGCGGCCGGCCCCCGTCATCGGCGACCGGCAGCCGCCAGTTGGGGTACTGGTCCCAGGTCCCCGGCAGGTTCTGCGGCCGCCGGTCGCCCACGGCGTCCGGCAGCCACACCCCGACCAGTCGCGCCGGAGTGCGCAGCAGGAACCCGTACAGGGCCCGTACGGCGGCCTCCTCGCCCTTCGTGTCCAGGCCGAGGCCGTCCAGCACCTCCAGCCACTCGGCGGTGTCGGCGGCGTCCTCGGCCCGCTCCGCCTCCGCCGGGCGGGTCAGCAGGCCCAGCCGGTCGCGCAGTTCCACGTGCCCCCCGGCCAGCTTGGCGGCCGTCGGCGGCAGATCGTGGGTGGTGACGGTGGCCAGGCAGTCCGCCCGCCAGGCCCCGGGGGCCAGCGGGCCGCCGGAGCCGGACCAGTCCCGCTCGAACCACAGCACCGAGGTGCCGAGCACCCCGCGCCGCGCCAGCGCCTCGCGGACCCGCGGCTCCACGGTCCCGAGGTCCTCCCCGATGACCAGCGCCCCGGCCCGGTGGGCCTCCAGCACCAGCACCGCGAGCATCGCCTCCCCGTCGTAGGAGACGTACGTGCCCTCGGCGGGCAGCGCCTCCCGGGGGATCCACCAGAGCCGGAACAGGCCCATGACATGGTCGATGCGCAGCGCGCCCGCGTACCGGAACACCCCGCGCAGCAGGGCCCGGAAGGGCTCGTACGCCGCCTCCTCCAGCCGGTCGGGCCGCCAGGGCGGCAGCCCCCAGTCCTGGCCGCGCGCGTTGAAGGCGTCCGGCGGGGCGCCGACCGAGGCGTCCCCGGCGTAGTGCGGCGTGCCGGAGGCGTCGGAGCCCTGCGGGTGCACCCCGACGGCCAGGTCGTGCACGATGCCGACCGTCATGCCGGCCTCCCGCGCGGCCCGCTGGGCGGCGGCGAGCTGGGCTTCCGTCAGCCAGACCAGCCAGCGGTGGAAGTCCCGCCGCTCCTTGGGGTCCTCCCCGGCGTGCGCGGCGCACCAGGCGGCGTGGACGTCCAGCGGATCGCCCTGCTCCGCGCGGAACGCCGCGTAGGCGGCCTCCCGTTCGGGGGTGCGCGGGACGGCGTACAGCAGTTCCAGGGCCTGCCGCTTGAGCTCCCAGACGGCGTCCCGGTCGATCAGCGCGCCCTTCTCCAGGACCTGGCGGCGCAGTTCCCCGCCCCGGGCGGCGAGCCCGTCGAGGGCCCGGCGGCCGGGGCAGTCGGCGTACTCGGGGACGTCCTCGATCCGCAGGTACACCGGGTCCGGGAAGCGCCGCGAGGACGGCCGGTACGGGGAGGGGTCGGTCGGGCTCCCGGGCACGGCCGCGTGCAGCGGGTTGACCTGGATGAACCCGGCGCCGTGGGTGCGGCCGGCCCAGCGGGCGAGGTCCGCGAGGTCGCCGAGGTCGCCCATGCCCCAGGAGCGTTCGGACAGCAGGGAGTACAGCTGGACGAGCAGCCCGTGGGCCCGCGCGGGCGCGGCCGGGGCTCGCGGCGGGGCCACGATCAGGGCGGCCCGTCCGGTCCGCCCGTCGGGGGCCTCGGCGGTGAGCCGGTGGACCCCGAGGGGCAGTTCGGGACCCCACGCGAGTTCCTCGCCCGTCTCCTCCGCGGCGACCCGCACCCGGGTGCCCGGCGGCAGCCCGGCCGGCTCGGGCGGCACGGGTTCCCCCTGCCAGAGCACCACCGTCCGCGGCAGCAGCCGCCCGGCCGCCTCCCGTACGGCGTCGGCGGCCTGCGCCCGGACGCTCTCCGCGTCGTCGGTGATGACCCCCAGCAGCCCGAGGACCGCCTTGACGGTGGCCTCCGGCACCGGAACGGTGACGTCCGCGGCGGGCTGGAAGGCGGTGGCCACGCCGTGCAGGGCCGCGAGCCGGGCCAGGTCGTCCATCTGCATCCCTCTCCGTATCTGACTGTCGGGCCGTCAGGCCCCCGGCCCGTACGGCGCTCTGGCTTCGGGCTGGTCAGTCCCCCGCGGCGGCCGCCGCGGCGGAGGTGGTCGGCTCGCTCGTCAGCGGGGCCGCGTCGGCGAGCGGCGGCTCGCTGGTCAACGGCGCGTGCCCGGAGCCGGCGAGCGGGGGTTCGCTCGTGAGCGGCCCGTCCGGGGACTCCCCCTGAACGGGCAGGTGGGCGAGCGGGGCGGGGCCCCGCGCGAGGCGGGCGCGGGCGGTCACCGGGGCGGCGTTCCTGAGGGCGTTCATGACGGCACTCCTTCGTGCGGATCGTCGGACGTGCCCATGCAACACCCCGGATGAATACCGCAGCCATACCCAGTCAAGGGGCGTGCATTCCTGGCGTATACCGGTCAGATCACCCTCTCGCATTGACACTCCAGCCGCACGGGTGGTGGGCTCGGGCTCATCAGTACGAGCGGGTGACGACTCGCGACGGGGAGGCTCGGTGCAGCTCAGGGGCAGGAAACGGACCACGGCCGTGGCCGTGGCCGTCATCGGCACGCTGCTCGGCGGCGGGGCGATCGCGACACATCCGGAGTCATTCGGATGGCCGACGGCGCCGGTGCCGCCGGCGAAGGACCCGGCCGCCGCGCCGGCCGCCGGGAGCGCGCCCGGCGCCGCCACCGGGACCTCCGGGGCCTCCTCGGCGCTCGCCCCCACCGGCATGTCGCCGGGTGCCCCCATACCGCAGGCCGCCGACGGCTCCCCTCCCGTGTGGCCGCGGCCGCAGTCGATGGCCGCCGATCCCAAGCGCGCGGTGCCGCTGGGCAGCGAGGCCGTGCTGGTGCTGCCCGCCGACGCCGACCCGGACGCCGCCCAGGTGGTACGGACGGCCCTGCGCGAGGCGGGCGTACGGACCCTGCGCGAGGTGCGGCCGGGGGCTGCGCTGCCCGAACGGGGCACCGTCGTACGCCTCCAGGGCCCCGACGCGGAGCGGGCCCTGCGGGAGCTGGGCGCGGCCGAGGCCGGCGACCTGCCGGCCGGCGGCTACCGGCTGGCCGTGGGCCGCACCGGCGGCCGGGACACCGTCGCGCTGGCGGGCGTGGGCGAGGACGGGCCGTTCCACGCGGCGCAGACCCTGCGTCAGGTGCTGGCCGGCGGCAAGGGGAAGATCCCCGGGGTGCTGGTGCGGGACTGGGCGATCGCCCCGGTGCGCGGGATCACCGAGGGGTTCTACGGGCAGCAGTGGACCCGGGAACAGCGGCTCGCGCAGCTGGATTTCATGGGCCGCACCAAGCAGAACCGGATGCTGCTCGCACCGGGCGACGACACCTACCGGACGACGGGCTGGCGCGAGGAGTACCCGCAGGAGCGGCAGGACGAGTTCCGGGCGCTGGCCGAACGGGCCCGCGCCAACAAGGTGGTGCTCGGCTGGGCGGTGTCCCCCGGGCAGTCGATGTGCCTGGCCTCGGCCTCCGACCGGGAGGCGCTCGCCCGCAAGGTGGACGCCATGTGGGACCTGGGCTTCCGGGCGTTCCAGCTGCAGTTCCAGGACGTCAGCTACACGGAGTGGGGCTGCCGGGCGGACCGGGTGCGGTACGGGACGGGCCCGCAGGCGGCCGCGAAGGCGCACGCGGAGGTCGCGGGCGAGCTGGCGGCCCGCCTGGCGGAGCGGCACCCGGGCGCGGCCCCGCTGTCGCTGCTGCCCACCGAGTACTACCAGGACGGCGCCACCGCCTACCGGACGGCCCTGGCGGGCCGGCTGGACGGGCGGGTGGAGGTGGCCTGGACGGGCGTGGGCGTGGTGCCGCGCACCATCACCGGCAAGGAACTGGCCGGGGCGCGGGCGGCGTTCGGGCATCCGATGGTCACCATGGACAACTACCCGGTGAACGACTGGGAGCCGGGCCGGATCTTCCTCGGCCCGTACGTCGGGCGGGATCCGGCGGTGGCGGGCGGTTCGGCGGGGATGCTCGCCAACGCCATGCAGCAGGGCACGCTGTCGCGGATCCCGCTGTTCACGGCGGCGGACTACTCCTGGAACCCGCGCGGCTACCGGCCCGGGGAGTCCTGGGCGGCGGCGGTCGCGGAGCTGGCGGGGCCGGACGCCCGGGCCCGGGAGGCCCTGGGCGCGCTGGCCG
Source organism: Streptomyces sp. ADI95-16 (assembly GCF_003721495.1). NCBI lineage: Bacteria > Bacillati > Actinomycetota > Actinomycetes > Kitasatosporales > Streptomycetaceae > Streptomyces > Streptomyces sp. ADI95-16. Next base: position 3,113,223 of record NZ_CP033581.1, read on the forward strand.
GGAACACGGCGTCCTCGGGTCTGAAGCAGGAGGAGTCGGCGTACCTGAAGCCGCTGATGGAGGAGTTCTGGCGGACCCGGGGCTCCGGCGACGCGGCGAAGGCGGCCGCGGAGCGGCTGCGCGGGGCCTTCACCGTCCTGCGGGAGGCCCCGGAGCGGCTGGCGTACCTGGCGGGCGAGAACGGCGAGGCGGGCCCCTGGCTGGACCGGCTGGCCCGGTACGGGGCGGCGGGCGAACTGGCCGTCGACGTCCTGCAGTCGCAGTCCCGCGGCGACGGGGCGGCGGCCTGGAAGTCCTCGCGGGCCCTGGCCGAGGCCCGCGCGGCGCTGTCGGAGCCGGGCGACGCCCGGGTGGACACGGCGGTGCTGGATCCGTTCCTTCAGAAGGCGGTGGCCGAGGCGGACGCGTGGACGGGCGCTTCCGCGCGGGTCGGCACGGTCGTGAAGCTGCCCGGCGTCTGGGCGGTCGAGCTGGACACGGCGCGGCCGCTGTCGGCCGTGACCGTGATGACGGACCCGCTGCCGGCGGGGACCCGGGGCGCGATCGTGGAAGCGCGGGTTCCGGGCGAGGGCTGGCGGAAGATCGCCGACGCCTCGGCGTCCGGGTGGACCCAGGCGGACGCGGCGGGGGTACGGGCGGACGCGGTCCGGCTTGCGTGGTCGGGTCCGGCGCCGGAGGTACGGGGCGTCGTGCCGTGGTTCGCGGACGGGCCGCAGGCGCGGTTCGAGCTGTCCGACGGGGGCCGCGTGGACGCGGAGATCGGCGGGGCCCCGAAGCGGGTGACGGCCGAGCTGTCGGGGCTGCGGGCCGGCGAGGTCCGCGGCCCGCTGGCGGCGGCGCCGCCGAAGGGGGTCGAGGTGCGGCTGCCGTCGGAGGCGACGGCGCCGCGCGGCACCCGGGTCTCGGTCCCGGTGGAGGTCACGATCCCGGCGTCGACGCCGGCGGGGGTGTACTCGGTCCCGGTGACGTTCGCCGGGGAGTCCCGGATGCTCACGGTCCGGGCGGTGCCGAAGACGGGCGGGCCGGACCTGCTGCGGACGGCGCGGGCCACGTCCTCGGGCGACGAGGCCCCGCAGTTCCCGGCGTCGGCGGTGGTGGACGGCTCCGACAGCACCCGCTGGTCGTCCCCGGCGGTGGACGGCGCGTGGTGGCAGGCCGAGCTGGCGGCGCCGGCCCGGGTGGGGCTGCTGACCCTGCACTGGCAGGACGCGTACCCGTCCGCCTACCGCGTGGAAACGTCCTCGGACGGGATCACCTGGCGCCCGGCGGTCACCGTCTCGGCCTCCCGCGGCGGCAAGGAATCCCTGCGCATGGACGCCCCGGACACCCGCTTCCTCCGCGTCACCTGCACCACTCGCGCCACCCGCTTCGGCTGCAGCCTCTGGTCCGCGACGGCGCAGGCGGTAACCCCGTAACCCGGCGCATCCAGCCCCGCCGGCGTTTGAGGCGCGGGCTGGTGCGGAGCCCCGGGGAACCCGGCGTCGCCGGGCAGGGGCTCCGCCCGGCGACGCCGCCGCAGGACGTCGGGGGACACCGGCGGAGCTACGAGGCGGCGACGCCGATGCGGTCCAGCGCGTCCTCCGCCCCGTACGGCTGGAGGTAAGGCATCCAGCGCGGGTCCCGGTGCCCCGTGCCGATGATCCGCCACGCCAGCCCCGACGGCGGAGCCGGCTGGTGCCGCAGGCGCCACCCCAGTTCCAGCAGGTGCCGGTCGGCCTTGACGTGGTTGCACCGCCGGCACGCCGCGACGACGTTGTCCCACGCGTGCTGCCCACCCCGGCTGCGCGGGATCACGTGGTCGACGCTGGTGGCGACCCCGCCGCAGTACATGCAGCGGCCGCCGTCCCGCGCGAACAACGCGCGCCTGGTGAGCGGAACGGGCCCCCGGTAGGGGACCCGCACGAAGCGCTTGAGCCGGACCACGCTGGGCGCGGGGACGGCTCTCGTCGCGCTGTGCAGAAAGGCGCCGGATTCCTCCAGGGAGACCGCTTTGTTCTCCAGGACGAGGACGAGCGCGCGGCGGAGCGGTACGACGCCGAGAGGCTCGTACGACGCGTTGAGGACCAGGACGTGCGGCACGGACTGCCTCCTTGTACGCCGGCGGCGCGTGGCTCGCGCCGGGACGATCTGCTCTCCAGTCTCTCCTTACGGCTGGTCGAAGCGCCACCACGCGCCCGTAACGGGTCGGAGGTGTTTTCAACCACACCCCACTTCATCCCCAGGTGAATCCCGTCTCTCCCTCGAACAAGCGGAACGCCAGGCACCGGAGTCAGGGCAATGCCCCGTTAGTGTGGATGTTCTGCCCGCACCCCCGTTCCGTCGGCAGACCGCTATACCTGGAGGTACCCGTCGTGCCCTGGCCCGCCGCCCCCCTGCTCCCGCTCGCCTCCGAGATCCCGGACGCCGCCGAAGCCCAGCAGAGCGTGACCAACGCCGCGAGCTTCATCGAGGAGAACTGGGCCACCTGGCTGAGCATCGGCCTGAAGATCCTCCTGATCATCGTGATCGCGGCCGCGCTCCGTTCGGTGGTCCGCAAGGCGCTGACCAGGCTGATAACCCGGATGAACAGCAGCGCGGAGGCCGTCGAGGGCACCGCGCTCGGCGGGCTGCTGGTCAACGCGGAACGCCGCCGCCAGCGCTCGGAGGCGATCGGCTCGGTCCTGCGGTCGGTGGCGTCCTTCCTGATCCTCGGCACGGCCGCGCTGATGGTCCTCGGCGCCCTCAAGATCGACCTGGCCCCGCTGCTCGCGAGCGCGGGTGTGGCCGGTGTCGCGATCGGTTTCGGCGCCCGGAACCTGGTGACGGACTTCCTGTCCGGCGTCTTCATGATCATGGAGGACCAGTACGGCGTCGGCGACAAGATCGACGCGGGCGTGGCCTCCGGCGAGGTCATCGAGGTCGGTCTGCGCGTGACCAAGCTGCGCGGCGACAACGGCGAGATCTGGTACGTCCGCAACGGCGAGATCAAGCGGATCGGCAACCTCAGCCAGGGCTGGGCCACGGCCGGCGTGGACGTGCAGGTCAAGCCCACGGAGAACCTGGCCCACATCCGCGAGGTCGTCCAGCGGGTCGCCGAAGGCCTGGCGAAGGACACCCCGTGGGACGAGCGCCTGTGGGGCCCGGTCGAGGTGCTGGGCCTGGACGAGGTGCTGCTGGCCTCGATGACGGTGAAGGTGTCGGCGAAGACGATGCCGGGCCAGCAGTTCGCCGTGGAGCGCGAGCTGCGCTGGCGGATCAAGGAGGCCTTCGACGCCGCCGGCATCCGGATCATCGGCGGCGTGGCCCCGGCCGACGAGGAGGGCGAGGCCCCGGCGGACCCTTCGGCGGCCGTCTCCGCCCCGTCCGCGCTGGCGAACCCGACGTCCCCGCAGTCCCTGGCGACCGCCCCGATCCCGGCCCCGAGCACCCCCCGCATCACCAAGTAGCCCGCCCGCCCCGCCCGCGCCCGGTGCGCGGGATCCGCCGCCCCGCAGGTCATTCCTGCGGGGCGGTTCCATTGACAGGGCCCGAACGCCGATAGGAAACTTACCTAACAATTCACCTCGGTGAGGGAGAGAAGCGTCATGCCCGCAGCCACACCCGGAACGCCCAGCCTGCTGCGCGCCATGAACGACCGGGCCGCGCTGGAGCTCCTGCTCACCCACGGCCCGCTGTCCCGGACCAGGATCGGGCACCTGACCGGGCTGTCCAAGCCCACCGCCTCCCAGCTGCTGGCCCGCCTGGAGGACGCCGGACTGGTCGTGGCCACCGGCACCGACGGCGGCCGGCCCGGACCGAGCGCCCAGCTGTACGCGCTCAACCCGCGCGCCGCCCACGTCGGCGGTCTCGACGTCACCCCCGAGCGGGTACTCGCCGCCGTCGCCGACCTCACCGGCGCGGTGGTCGGCAGCTTCGAGCTGCCGTACACCGAGGGTGCCGGGGCCGTGGACCAGGTCACCGAGGCGCTCGGCGAGGCCGTCAAGGCCGCCGGACTGCAGCGCTCCGACCTGCACCGCCTGGTGATCGCCACCCCGGGCGCCTTCGACCCGCAGACCGGCCGGCTGCGCTACGCGAGCCACCTCCCCGGCTGGCACTCCCCCACCCTCCTCGACGAACTGGCGGCGGCGCTGCCGATGCCGGTGGAGTACGAGAACGACGTGAACCTCGCCGCGATCGCCGAGCAGCGGCTCGGCGCGGCCCACGGCCACGAGGACTTCGTCCTGCTCTGGAACGAGGAGGGCCTCGGCGCCGCCCTGGTGCTCGGCGGCCGGCTGCACCGCGGCTGGACCGGCGGCGCGGGCGAGGTGGGATTCCTGCCGGTGCCGGGCCACCCCCTGGTCCGGCAGGTCACCCGGGCCAACACGGGCGGCTACCAGGAGCTGGCCGGCGTACAGGTACTGCCGCGGCTCGCCGCCGAACTGGGCATCGAGGCCACGCCCGACGGGACGCCCGACGCCACGCCCGACGCACCGCACGGGCCGCACGGGCCGCACGCACCGCACGGGCCGCACGGGCCGCTGGTCGCCGAGGCCGTCGCGCTGCTGCGGCGGGCCGCCGCCGAGCCCGAAGGGCCGTACCTGCGCTTCCTCCAGTCGTACGCCACGGTCCTCGCGACCGGTCTGGCCTCGCTGGTCGCCGTACTGGACCCGGAGGTCGTGGTCCTGTCCGGGGCCGTGATCGCCGCGGGCGGCGATCCGCTGCGCGCGCTGCTGGAGGCCGAGCTCGCCGAACTGGCGCCCGCCCGGCCGCGCCTGGTCACGGGCCAGGTGCGCGAGCGGCCGGTGCTGCGCGGCGCGCTGGAGAGCGCCCTCGCCGCCACCCGCGAGGAAGTCTTCGACACCTCCCGCTGAACCACCCGTAGATGCCCCACCCCCACACCGGCACCCCCGCACTGACACCCTCCCCGGAAGTTCCTCCCGCAGAGAGCGAGCACCGCCATGCCCGGAATCGGACGTCTGACCCCCGCGGCCACCCTCCTGGCCGCGTTATCCGTCCTCGTCACCGCCTGCACCGGCCAGAGCGGCGCCGAGGCCGCCGCCGACCCGAAGGCCGACGTCACCCTCAACTTCTGGCACGGCTGGGCCGCGCCGAGCGAGGTCAAGGCCATCGAGGAGAACATCGCCCGGTTCGAGAAGGCCCACCCGAACATCAAGGTCAAGGTCACCGGCAACATGACCGACGCCAAGATCAACCAGGCGCTCCGGGCGGGCGGCGAGAAGGCCCCCGACGTGGTCTCCTCCTTCACCACCGACAGCGTCGGCAAGTTCTGCAACTCCCGCGTCTTCGCCGACCTGAACCCCTTCCTCCAGAAGTCCGGGATCGACAAGACGAAGGTCTTCCCCAAGACGCTGCTGGAGTACACCCAGTTCAACGGCAACCAGTGCACGCTGCCGCTGCTGAACGACGCGTACGGGCTCGTCTACAACAAGGACGCCTTCAAGGCGGCCGGCATCACCGAACCGCCCAAGACCTGGGACCAGTTCGCCGAGGCGGCGCGGAAACTGACCAAGACCAGCGGGGACTCGTACGAGCAACTGGGCGTCATGCCCACCTTCCACGGCTACGAGACCACCCCCATGCGCCTCGCCGCGCAGTGGAGCCCGGCGTACTTCACCGCCGACGGCAAGTCCAACCTGGCCAAGGACCCGGCCTTCGCGAAGATGCTGACCGCCCAGAAGGACCTGGTGGCCGAGCTCGGCGGCTACCAGAAGCTGGAGAAGTTCCGCAGCACCTTCGGCGACGAGTGGAGCACCGACCACCCCTTCCACAAGGGCCTGGTCGCCATGCAGATCGACGGCGAGTGGCGGGCCGCCATGGCCAAGGAGGGCGGGGCCTCCTTCGAGATCGGCACGGCGCCGCTGCCCGTGCCGGACGACCAGGTCGAGGACTACGGCAAGGGCTACCTCTCCGGCACGATCATGGGCATCGCCGCCGGGAGCAAGAAGCAGAACGCGGCCTGGGAGCTGGTCAAGTACATGACCACCGACACGGCGGCGGTCGTGGCCTTCGCCAACTCCATCCACAACGTGCCCTCCACCCTGGAGGCCCTGGAATCCCCGGACCTCCAGGTGAGCCCGGAGTTCAAGACCTTCCTCGACATCGCCCGGCACCCGAAGTCGAACACCACCCCGGCCCAGGCCGACGGCGGCACCTACCAGCTGACCTTCCAGGACTTCGCGTACGCCGTCGAGAAGGGCGGCGTGAGCGACCTGCCCGCCGGGCTCGCCAGGCTCGACCAGCAGATCGACACGGACATCGCGAAGGCGAAGTAGCCCCGATGACCAGCACCCACCCCCTGCGGGCGAAGCGGCGGCGGGCCGCGCTGCGCACCGCGGCCTTCATGTCGCCCTGGCTGATCGGGTTCTCGCTCTTCTGCGCCTACCCGCTGCTGTCCACCGTGTACTTCTCCTTCACCAAGTACGACGGCTTCCGGCCCCCGGTCTTCAACGGCGCGGACAACTGGACGTACGTCTTCACCGAATATCCGCTGTTCTGGCCCGCCATGTGGAACACCCTGTGGCTGGTCGTGGTGATGGTGAGCTGCCGGGTCCTGTTCGGGCTCGGTGTCGGCCTGCTCATCACGAAGATCAAGACCGGTGCCGGGCTCTTCCGGACCCTGTTCTACCTGCCCTACCTGGCCCCGCCCGTGGCCGCCACCCTGGCCTTCGTCTTCCTCCTCAACCCCGGCACCGGCCCGGTGAACGTCCTGCTGGACTCGGCCGGGCTGCCCGCGCCCGGCTGGTTCACCGACGCCGACTGGTCCAAGCCCGCGCTCACCGCGCTCGCCCTGTGGGGGGTGGGCGACCTGATGGTGATCTTCATGGCCGCGCTGCTCGACGTACCCAAGGAGCAGTACGAGGCCGCCGAGCTGGACGGGGCCGGGGCCTGGGCGCGGCTGCGGCACATCACCCTGCCGAACATCTCCCCGATCATCCTGTTCGCGGTGGTCACGGGGGTCATCCAGGCCATGCAGTACTACACGCAGCCGCTGGTGGCGGGGAAGGTGTCGGCCGGCATCATCGGCGGCTCGGGCCAGCAGGTCGAGCCCGGCTACCCGGACAAGTCCACGCTGACGCTGCCCCAGGTCATCTACAACGCCGGGTTCCAGCGCTTCGACTACGGCGCCGCCTGCGTCGTCGCGCTGGTGCTCTTCGCCCTCTCCATGGCCTTGACCGCGCTCCTGATGCGCCGCCGTGGCGGACTGATCGGAGCAGGTGACTGAAGTGACCCTCGATCACAAGACCGTGCGGCGCGAGAAGGCCGCGCCCCGCAGGACCGCGCCCCGCAAGGCCGCGCCCCGTATGAGCGCGCACCACAGGGTCGAGCGCCGCAGGGCCGTGCTCCAGTGGGTCGGCGTGCACTCCCTCGGGGTCGCCGCCGCCCTGTTCTTCGTCCTCCCCTTCGTCTTCCTCTTCCTCACGTCCGTGATGAGCGACCAGCAGGCGCTGACCCGCGATCTGAGCCCGGACACCTGGGAGTGGGGCAACTACGCGACGGTGTGGCACACCCCGGGCTTCCTGACCTGGTGGCGCAACACCCTGCTGTACGCCGGACTCGGGACACTGCTGACCGTGCTGTCCTCGGTGCCCGTCGCGTACGCGCTCGCCAAGTTCCGCTTCCGCGGGCGGCGGCTGTCGCTGCTGCTGGTGATCGCGATGATGATGCTGCCGCCCCAGGTCGTCGTCATCCCGATGTACCTGTTCTGGGCCAAGCAGCTGGACCTGTCCGGCACGCTGTGGCCGCTGATCGTCCCGATGGCGTTCGGGGACGCCTTCTCCATCTTCCTGCTGCGCCAGTTCCTGCTGACCATCCCCGACGAGTACCTCGACTCGGCCCGGGTCGACGGCTGCGGCGAAGTGCGCACGCTGCTGCGCGTCGTCGTGCCGATGGCCAAGCCGGGCATCGCGGCCGTGGCCCTGTTCCAGTTCTTCAGCGCCTGGAACGACTACTTCGGCCCGCAGATCTACGCCTCCGACAACCCGGCCGCCTGGACCCTCAGCTACGGGCTGGAGTCCTTCAAGGGCGCTCACCACACGAACTGGAATCTGACCATGGCCGCGACCGTCCTGGTCATGGCACCTGTGATCGTCCTCTTCTTCTTCGCCCAGAAGGCGTTCGTCGAAGGCGTCACCCTGACCGGAGTGAAAGGCTGAAGTCCATGAAACTCGCCGTGGTGGGTGGGGGTTCCACCTACACCCCCGAACTGATCGACGGCTTCGCACGGCTGCGCGACACCCTGCCGGTCAGCGAGCTGGTCCTGATCGACCCCGCCGCCGAACGCCTGGAGCTGATCGGGGCCCTCGCCCGGCGGATCTTCGCCCGGCAGGACCATCCGGGCCTGATCACCACCACCTCCGACCTCGACGCGGGGGTGGCAGGCGCCGACGCGGTCCTGCTCCAGCTGCGCATCGGCGGGCAGGCCGCCCGGCTCCAGGACGAGACCTGGCCGCTGGAATGCGGCTGCGTCGGCCAGGAGACCACCGGCGCGGGCGGGCTCGCGAAGGCGCTGCGCACCGTGCCGGTGGTCCTCGACATCGCCGAACGGGTGCGGCGGGCCAGCCCGGACGCCTGGATCATCGACTTCACCAACCCGGTCGGGATCGTCACCCGGGCCCTGCTCCGGGCCGGGCACAAGGCGGTCGGGCTGTGCAACGTCGCCATCGGCTTCCAGCGGAAGTTCGCGGCGCTGCTGGACGTGGCGCCCGCCGAGGTCCACCTCGACCACGTGGGCCTCAACCACCTGACCTGGGAGCTGGGCGTACGGGTCGGGGGCCCCGGAGGCCGGGACGTCCTGCCGGAGCTGCTGGCCGGGCACGGGGACGCGGTCGCCGCCGACCTGCGGCTGCCCCGGGCGGTGCTGGACCGGCTCGGCGTGGTGCCCTCGTACTACCTGCGCTACTTCTACGCGCACGACGCGGTGGTGCGGGAGCTCGGCGAGAAGCCGTCCCGGGCCGCCGAGGTCGCCGCGATGGAGCGGGAGCTGCTCGCCCTGTACGCGGATCCCGCGCTCGACGAGAAGCCGGCGCTGCTGGCGAAGCGGGGCGGCGCCTTCTACTCGGAGGCGGCCGTGGACCTGGCGGCGGCGCTGCTGGCCGGCGGCGGCCCGGCCGTGCAGGTGGTGAACACGTACAACCGGGGGACCCTGCCGTTCCTGCCGGACGACGCGGTCATCGAGGTGCAGGCCCGGGTGGACGGCTCCGGGGCGGCGCCGCTGGCCGTAGCGGCCCTCGACCCGCTGTTCGCCGGGCTGGTCTCGCACGTGAGCGCCTACGAGGACCTCGCGTTGGACGCGGCCCTGCGCGGCGGGCGCGAGCGGGTCTTCAAGGCCCTGCTGGCCCACCCGCTCGTCGGGCAGTTCGACCTCGCGGAGGGGCTGACGGACCGGCTCCTGGCGCACAACAAGGAGCATCTGGCATGGGCGTGAACCGGCCCGCCGCCCCGGCGGCCGTCCTGGCCGTCGACGCGGGCAACAGCAAGACGGACGTCGCGCTGATCGCGGCGGACGGGGCCGTGCTCGGCACCGGGCGCTCCGGGGGCTTCCAGCCGCCGCGCGACGGTGTCGAGGCGGCCGTGGACGTACTGGGGCGGGCCGTCGCGGAAGCCGCCGAGGCGGCCGGACTGCCGCCGCTGCGACCGGGGTCCCGGTCCGCCCCGTACGCCGGCCAGGTCGCGGCGTGCCTGTCCAACGCCGACTTCCCGGTGGAGGAGCGCCGGCTCGCGGACGCCATCGGCGCGCGCGGCTGGGGCGCGGCCACGCGGGTGCGCAACGACACCTTCGCGATCCTGCGGGCCGGACTGCCCGGTCCGGCGGCCCCGCGCGGGGTCGCGGTGGTGTGCGGGGCCGGGATCAACTGCGTGGGGATGCTGCCCGACGGGCGCACCGCGCGGTTCCCGGCGGTCGGGACGATCTCCGGCGACTGGGGCGGCGGCGGCGGTCTCGCGGAGGAGGCCCTGTGGTGGGCGGCGCGGGCCGAGGACGGCCGCGGCGGCCCGACGGAGCTCGCGGCGGCGCTGCCGGCCCGGTTCGGGCTCGGTTCCATGGGGGAGCTGATCGAGGCGCTGCACCTGGGCTCGCTGGGCCGGCGACGGCTGCACGAGCTGGTGCCGGTGCTGTTCGCGGTGGCCGCGGCGGGCGATCCGGTGGCGTCGGCGATCGTGGAGCGGCAGGCCGACGAGGTGGTGGCGCTGGCCTCGGTGGCGCTCGGCCGGCTTGACCTGCTGGGCGAGGAGGTGCCCGTCCTGCTCGGCGGGAGCGTGCTGACGGCCGGGCACCCGCAGCTGAACGGGCGGATCGTGGCGGGTCTGACGGAGCGGGCGCCGCGCGCCCGGGTGTCGGTGGTGTCGGCCCCGCCGGTGCTGGGCGCGGGCCTGCTGGGACTGGACGCCCTCGGGTCCCCGCCCGAGGCCCATGGAAAACTCCGTGCCCATTTCGGGTGAACCCGCCCCGATGCCCCTCCGGTCTGGAACCGTGGCGGTCGTGTGGACGTATTCACGGTGAAGGGGTGACGGGGGCGCCCGCAGGGGTGGTTCGCCCATGATCCAGCACTGGGTGCTGTGGTTGACCGTCACTACGGCCATACTGCTGCGGAGCAAGAGGGACCGAGGGGGAGGTCACGGTGGTCGTCACATCACGCGCGCCCGCGCCCGGGGGCGGCCCCGCCGCGCCTCCCGCCGGGCCGCCGGCCGCCGCGCCGAGGCGGGTTTCCGCCTGGGCCGAGGGCGTGGACCAGCTGCGCCGGGCGGCGGTGACGGAGCCCGGCAGGCTGCGCATCATCGGCGCCGCTCTGGCCGCGGCGGTGCTGCTGTTCGGCCTGGTGACGGTGTGGGAGATCTCCGGCCGGGTCGCCGCCGCGGATGACGTGGTGAGCCGCAGCCAGCCGCTGAGCGCGGACGCGGCGAGCATCTACCGCTCCCTGGCCGATGCGGACACGGCCTCCTCCAGCGGGTTCCTCGCCGGCGCGCAGGAGCCGCGCGAGGTCCGCCAGCGGTACGAGAAGGACATCGCCAACGCGTCCCGGCTGCTGGTGAGCGCGGCCGCCAACGCCGCGGCCGGCGACAGCTCCCGCAAGGAGATCACCCTCCTCGGTGAGCAGCTGCCCCGGTACACCGGACTGATCGAGCAGGCCCGGGCCACCAACCGGCAGGGCCTGCCGCTCGGCGGCGCGTACCTCAGGTACGCCAATGAGCAGATGAGCACCGTACTGCTGCCGGCGGCCCAGCGGCTGTACGAGGCGGAGACGGGCCGGCTGTACACGGACTACGACGACGCCCGGTCCTGGCCGCTGGCCGCGCTCGCCGCGGGGGCGCTGGCGCTGGCCGCCCTGGGCTGGGCGCAGCGGCGCAACTACCACCGGACGAACCGGGTCTTCAACCACGGGCTGGTGGCCGCGACGGGCGCCGCCCTGGTGGTGCTGCTGTGGCTGGCGGTGGGCCAGAGCTTCGCCCGGGCCGATCTGAACGAGGCCCGGACGGACGGCCAGGAGTCGCTGAAGGTGCTCAACGACGCCCGGATCGCCTCGCTCCAGGCCCGGGCCAACGAGAACCTCACCCTGATCTCGCGCGGCGCCGTGCTCGCCGAGGACAAGAAGTCCGACAAGTACGACGTGGACTTCACCACGAACATGAAGCAGCTGGACGACGGACTGGCGAGAGCGCTGAGGCTCGCCGACGACGACAGCGGCCGCTCCCCGGTCACCCGCGCCGCGGGCGGGGTGGCGCAGTGGAAGCAGCGGCACGCGGCGGCCCGGGAGACCGACCTGAAGGGCGACTACGAGGGCGCCCTGCCCCAGGTCATCGGGGACGCCGACCACAAGGAGAGCAGCGGCGCCTCGTTCGACACGGTGGACGCCTCGCTGGAACAGGCTGTGGCCCATGAGCAGAAGGAGTTCACCCGGGCGGCCCGGGGCGGGCTCGGCGCGCTGGGCGGATTGGTGACGGGCGCGGCGGCCCTTGCGGTCGTCGGCGCGGCGGCGGCGCTGCTCGGTATCGGGCGCAGGCTTTCGGAGTACAGGTGAGAGCGATGCGGACGGTACGAGTGCGGCGCGGTGCGGGCGAGGGCGACGGCCCCGGGCCGTCCGGGGTGCGCCGGCTGGCGGGCCGGCTGCGCGGCTGGGGCGGCGTCACGGCGATGGCGGCGGCCTGCGCGCTGACGGCGGCGGCCGTGCTGCTGCCGCTGGCCCAGGCCGCGCCGGAGACCGGCGGCCCGCCGGCGGTCCGCCCGCCGGCCTCGGTGCAGGTGGCGCCGGACGCCCTCTGGGGTCCCGGGGACACCTGCGAGAACCCGGAGGCCAGCCTGCGTCCGTCCACGGTGGACGGGCCGACGATCGAGCGGATCCGCAGCGCGGGCAAGCTCGTCGCGGGCGTGGACCAGAACAGCTTCAAGTGGGGCTACCGCAATCCGGACGGCCATCTCGACGGCTTCGACATCGCGCTGGTCAAGGCCATAGCCAAGGACATCCTGGGCGACGAGTCCAAGGTGATCTACCGGGCCATCCCCACCAGCCAGCGCATCCCGGCCCTCCAGGCGGGCCGGGTAGACATCGTCGTGCGGACGATGACGATCAACTGCAAGCGGCTGGAGGACGTCGCCTTCTCGACGGCCTACTTCGAGGCCGGGCAGCAGGTGCTCGTGCCCAAGGGCTCGACGATCACGGGGTACGACGCCTCCCTGAAGGGCCGCAGGATCTGCTTCGCCGCCGGTTCCACGGCGGAGGCCGCGCTGACGTCGCGGTCCTACGGATCGGTCCCGGTCACCGTGCCCAACCAGCTGGACTGCCTGGTGCGGCTCCAGCTGGGCGAGGTGGACGGCATCATCACGGACAACGCCCTCGCGGCCGGGCAGGCCGCGCAGGACCCGTCGGTGCGGCTCGTCGGCTCCCCGTTCACCAAGGAGTTCTACGGCGTCGCCATGAACAAGGACGCCACCGATCTGGTGCGCCGCGTCAACAAGGTGCTGGAGAACTACCGCGCCGGCGGGAACGACAGCCCGTGGATGGTCGCCTACCGGGCCCACTTCGAAGGCGTGCTGCCCAAGGCGGTCGCACCGCCCGAGCCCAAGTACCGGGACGGCTGAGGCCTGTGGCGGGATCGGAGCCCTATGTGAGGCGCCCGGAAACGGGACCGGCCCTGATGGACCGGGACGAGGTCGACCGCGCGCTGACCCGGCTGGGCGCGGAGCACGAGGCCGTCGAGACCTCCCTGCTCGCGCTCCAGGACCACGCCGGGCGGCGGCTCCTGGAGGGGGCCGGGCTGACCGGCGTCACCAAGGAGCGCTGGGCCGCCGCCGACGCGTCGATCACCCGGCTGTGGACGTACTTCGACGCCTACAGCGGGGCGCTGGCCGCCGCCCGCCGGATCCGCGACCGGCGCCGCTGGCCCAGCCGTGACGACCTGATCGAGCTGACCGACCGGCTGCGCGGACCCGGGGTGACCATCGCCGGGGCCGGGGTCGAGGGCGCCGCGCTGGCGGAGCGCTTCTCGCTCGCCGGTCTGGTCACCCGGATGAACGAGCTGTACGCGAGCTCGCTGGACGTGGTGGTGGCCGCCGACGCGGTGTGGTCGGCGCTGCCCGCCCGCATCGACCTGCTCGCCGCCGAGCTGCACCGCACCCGTTCGCTGGCCCACTCGGTGGGGGTGCGCCCGGGCGAACACCCCTCGGGGGACGACCTGGAGGACATCACCGCCGAACTGGCCGAGCTGCGGGAGCGGGTGATCGCGGACCCCTTGGCGTTCTGGCTGCCGGTGGCGGGGAGTTCCGCGCCCGGCGGCGGCCGCCCGGACACCGGCCGCTACGACCGGGCGGCGCTCGCGCTGGAGGACGTGCGCCGTGAGGTCGAGGCGGTGCTGGACGTACGGCAGGACGCCGAGGCGCGGCTGATCAGCGTGCGGGACGTGCTCTCGCGGGCGGACCGGACCCTGGCGGAGGCGCGGACGGCGCGCGGCGAGGTACTGGCGAAGATCGCGGCATCGGAGGTTCCGGCGGTGAGCGGCCCTCCGACGGCGTTGCAGGAGCAGCTCGCGACGGCCGCGGAGTACCGCCGCCGGGCGCAGTGGCACCGGCTGTCGCCGCTGCTGGAGTCGTTGGAGGAGCGGGCCGGGGAGGAACTCCGCAGGGCCCGCGAATCGTTGACCGCGGTGACGGCGCCGCTGGCCGTACGGGCCGAGCTGCGCGGGCGGCTCGACGCGTACAAAGCGAAGATGGCCCGGCACGGCATGGCGGAGGATCCACTGCTGATCGAGCGGTACGACACGGCCCGGCGGATGCTGTGGAGCGCGCCCTGCGACCTGCGGGCCGCCGAGCAGGCCGTCCTGAGGTACCAGCAGGCGGCGGCCGAGGCGCTGGCGCCCCGGCAGCACCGGCCCGAGGGGCCGGGGGAGGAGGACGCATGAGTGTGGCCGGAACCGCGTGCGTCCGCCCCGGATGCCCGGGGACGTACGAGGACATGGGCGGCGGCGAGCTGTACTGCGACACCTGCGGGCTGGCGCCGGTCGGCTCCGTCGCGGCGGGCGCGGAGGAACTCCTCTCGCCGCCGACGGGGATGACGAGCGCGGCGCGCCGCGGCGACTCGTACGCGTCCCACGGCTCCCGGGGGTCCCAGGGATCGCACGGATCGGCGCGCTCGTCGGCCTCGGCGCGCTCCTCGCGTTCGTCCTCCTCCCGCCGCTCGGTGTCGGGGCGGCTGTCGCGCGCGCTGTCGGGCGCCGCGTCCACCCGGTCGGTGTCGGTGCGCAGTTCGTCCTCCGGGGCCTCGGCCCCGGGGCGTAGCCGGCTCGGGGCCGGGCTGGTCAACGTACCGGAGGTGCCGCGACCGGATCCTTCGGCGGCGGTGCTGGAGAACCCGGAGGTGCCGGAGCGCAAGCGGTTCTGCTCGCGCTCGGACTGCGGGGCTCCGGTGGGCCGGGCGCGGGGCGACCGGCCGGGCCGGACGGAAGGGTTCTGCACCAAGTGCGGGCACCCGTACTCCTTCGTGCCCAAGCTGCGCGCGGGTGACGTGGTGCACGGCCAGTACGAGGTGGCGGGCTGCCTGGCGCACGGCGGCCTCGGCTGGGTGTACCTGGCGGTGGACCGGGCGGTCTCGGACCGGTGGGTGGTGCTCAAGGGCCTGCTGGACACCGGGGACCAGGACGCGATGGAGGCGGCGATCTCCGAGCGGCGCTTCCTCGCGGAGATCGAGCACTCCAACATCGTGCGGATCTACAACTTCGTCGAGCACCTGGACCAGCGGACCGGTTCGCTCGACGGGTACATCGTCATGGAGTACGTCGGCGGCAAGTCCCTCAAGGAGATCGCCAACGACCGGCGGCGGCCGGACGGCCGGCGCGACCCGCTGCCGGTGGAGCAGGCCTGCGCGTACGGCATCGAGGCCCTGGAGGCGCTCGGCCACCTGCACAGCAGAAACCTTCTGTACTGCGACTTCAAGGTCGACAACGCGATCCAGCAGCAGGACCAGCTGAAGCTGATCGACATGGGCGCGGTCCGGCGGATGGACGACGAGGAGTCGGCCATCTACGGCACGGTGGGCTACCAGGCCCCGGAGGTCGCGGAGTCGGGCCCGTCGGTCGCCTCCGACCTGTACACGGTGGCCCGCACCCTGGCGGTGCTGACGTTCGACTTCCAGGGCTACACGAACGTGTTCGTGGATTCGCTGCCGGACCCGGAGCACATCGAGGTCTTCGGCCGCTACGAGTCGTTCTACCGGCTGCTGGTACGGGCCACCGACCCGGACCCGGGGCGGCGGTTCGCGTCCGCGCAGGAGATGGCGGACCAGCTGACGGGCGTCCTGCGGGAGGTGGTCGCGCTCCAGACGGGCCGGCCGCGGCCGCAGGTCTCCACCCTGTTCGGGCCGGAGCTGCGGGTTCCGGACACCCGGCTGTTCGCCGACACGGCGGGGGCGCAGGTGTCCCGGCTGGGGGCGCGGGCCGCCTCCCGCAGGGGACGGCCGGCGGCCGCGGTGGCCGGGCCGCCGCCCGCGCCGGCGGCGGGTCCGATCCCGGTGACGGCCGCGTCAGGGGCTCCGGCCGCGCGGCTGGGGGCCTCGGCGACGCACAAGTCGGCGGGCCGGGCGACGGGCGTGCCCGCGCCCCGGCAGGCCACGACGGCTCCGCCCCCGGACCCGGCTGCGGAGCCGGCGCTCCCCCGTACCGGGCTCGCCCCGCTGGACGCGCGGGAGGCGGCGCTGGCCCTGCCGGTGCCGCTGGTGGACCCCACCGATCCCAACGCCGGTTTCCTGGCGGGCCTGCTGGCCTCCGCGCCGGCCGACCTGCTGGGCGCGCTCGGCGCGCTCGGCCCGGCGGCCGCCGACTCGGCGGAGCTGCGGCTGCGGGAGCTGCGGGTGCGCCTGGAGCTGGGCGAGCCGGACGTCGCCGGACCCGAGGGGCCGCTGGCGCGGCTGGAGGCCAGGCACCCGGACGACTGGCGGGTGGTGTGGGCGCGCGGGATCGTCTCCCTGGCCACCGGGGACGACGAGACGGCGGCCCTGTCCTTCGACGCGATCTACGACGCGTTCCCGGGCGAGCCCGCTCCGAAGCTGGCCCTGGGCCTGTGCGCGGAGGTCCTGGGGCAGTTGGACAACGCGGCCGAGTACTACCGGCTGGTGTGGATCACCGACCCCGGTTTCGTCAGCGCGGCGTTCGGGCTGTCCCGGGTGCAGCTGGCCGCGGGCGACCGGGCCGGGGCGGTGGCCACGCTGGAGTCCGTACCGGAGGCGTCGATCCACTACACCGCCGCACGGGTGGCGGCGGTACGGGCACGCCTGCGCGACCGGGCTCCCGAAGAGGCCCTGCTGCCGGACCTGACGGCGGCTGCCGCGCAGGTGGAGGCGCTGGAGCGGTTCGGCCTGGACGCGGAGCGGCACCAGCGGCTGTCGACGGAGGTTCTGGGCTCGGCCCTGGACTGGGTACTGTCGGGTGGCCGGGGTGCCGACCCCGGCCGGCCCTTGCTGCTCGGCAGTCAACTGGACGAGCGGGGGCTGCGCTTCGGCCTGGAGCGCTCGTACCGCGTCCTCGCCCGGCTGGCGCAGCGGGGCGAGGAGAGGATCGAACTGGTGGAGCGGGCAAACCGTTTCCGTCCCCGGACGTGGGTGTGAGTGATGTCGATGCATCGGCTGTCGGGATGCCCGAGCTGCGCGGAACCCTTGGAGGAGGGTGACCGCTTCTGCGGCGTGTGCGGCTACGCCCTCTCCGCCCCACCCCCACCCGGGGACCACCCCACCCTCCCCCTCCCCCAGGGCCCCCCGGCCGCCGCACCTCAGGCCGCCGCGCCCCGAGTTGCCGCACCCGCGCCGCCGGTTGCCGCACCGGCGCCCCCGGTTGCCGCCCCCGCGCCGCCGGGTGCCGCGCCTCAGGCCGCCGCGCCCCCGTCGCCGGTTGCCGCGCCCGCGCCGCCGGCCGGCCGGCCCGCCGTGCACTCCGCGAGCGAACACCCCGAGCCCGTCCCCAACGCGGCAGCGGCCGCGGGCGGTTACCCCGGCGCGGATGCCCGCCCGGGCGAAGCCGCCAGTGGGCCGGGCGCTGCCGGGCACCCCGGATCCGGCCCGAACGCGGTCGGCCACCCCGGGGTGGCCGAACCGGCGGGCGGCCGACCGCGCGCGACCGCCGTCGGCGCCCCGTACCGGCCCGACCCGGAGACGGGCGAACCCGGTGGTTCCGGCGGCTACGCCGAGGCGGGCGCCGCACGGGGCGGGCGGGGCTTCGCGGCCTCCGCGAGCGAGCACCCCGGCGCCCACGCGGGCAACGCGGGCGACGCGGGTGGCCGGGAGCGCACCGGCGGGGAGGACCGCGACCACCCGGCCGTGGTCCCGCAGCCGGGCGGCGCTTCCGGGTACGGGGTCGCCGCCGCGCCCGGATGGGGCAGTACGGCCGCCGCCGCGCCGACGCTGGTCGAGAACTCGACCGGCCGGTCCGCCGAAGGCGACCCCGGCCCGGACTCCGGCGCCGCTCAGCCCCCGCGGGGCGCCGCCGCCGACGGGAGCGAGAACCGCCACGACCCGCAGGGCGCCGCCGCCGGCCGGTACGACCCGCCCGCCCCGCAGGGCGACGGCGCGAAGACCTGCGTCGCCTGCCGCGCCGGCCGGGTCGACACCGACGGCTACTGCGAGCACTGCGGCCACGCCCAGCCCCGCGAGCGCGACCACCTCGAAGAGGAACTCGGCAGCGTCGCCGCCGTCAGCGACCGCGGTCTGCGCCACCACCGCAACGAGGACTCCTTCGCCGTCGCGGCCACCGCCCTACCCGACGGCTCCGCCGCCACCGTCGCCATCGTCTGCGACGGCGTCTCCTCCGCCAGCCGCCCCGACGACGCCTCCGCCGCCGCGGCCGCCGCCGCCAACGAGGCGCTGCTCGAAGCCCTGCCCCGCGGCGCGCACCCCCAGGAGGCCATGCACGAGGCGATCCTCGCCGCCGCGGCCGCCGTCAACGCCCTCGCGCCGGAGGTGTCCGGCGCGCAGAACGCCCCCGCCTGCACCCTCGTCGGCGCCGTCGTCAGCGGCGGCCTGCTGACCATCGGCTGGGTCGGCGACAGCCGCGCGTACTGGGTCCCCGACGACCGCGCCGCGCTCCCCCGCCGCCTCACCGAGGACGATTCCTGGGCGGCCCAGATGGTCGCGGCCGGCCTGATGGGCGAGGCCGAGGCCTACGCCGACGTCCGCGCGCACGCCATCACCGGCTGGCTCGGGGCGGACGCGTACGAACTCGAACCGCACACCGCCAGCTTCAAGCCGGATCACGACGGCGTGGTGGTCGTCTGCACCGACGGCCTGTGGAACTACGCCGAGTCCGCCCGCGACATGGCCCAGGTGCTCCCCGAGGACGCCGCGGCCCGCCCGCTGCACAGCGCGCAGGTGCTGGTGGGGCACGCCCTCGACGGGGGCGGCCACGACAACGTCACCGTGGCCGTGGTCCCCTTCACCGCGCCCCCGAACCAGGACTCGAACCCGGGCTCGGACCCGGCCCGGGGCCCCGGCGCGGACGCACAAGCGGAACCGCAAGCGGAAGCGGACCCCCGCACCCAGGCCTGACCCCCCAGCCCCGCCCGCCCCGAGGAGTCCAACCGATGGCGAACTTCGCCAAGCCGAGCGCCCCGCGCTTCAGCGTGGAGGTGTACCAGAACGAGTTCCTCCCCGAGGGCGGCCGTGACGTCCACGCCATCGTGACGGTCACCTCCACCGGCGGGGCGACCGCGACGCGTGCCGCCGTCCCCGCCCAGGGCGGGGCGGCCGTCGTGATCATGGTCGACTGCTCGGGCTCGATGGAGTACCCGCCGGACAAGATGCGCGGCGCCCGCGAGGCCACGGCGGCGGCGATCGACACCCTGCGCGACGGCACCGCGTTCGCCGTCGTCGCCGGTACGCACGTGGCCAAGGAGGTCTACCCCGGCCAGGGCCGCCTCGCCACCGCCGGCCCGGAGACCCGCGCCCGGGCCAAGGAGGCCCTGCGCGGCCTCAGCGCGGGCGGCGGCACCGCCATCGGGACCTGGCTGCGCCTCGCCGACGGCCTGCTCCGGCAGTCCCCCGCCGCCATCCGGCACGGCATCCTGCTCACCGACGGCCGCAACGAGCACGAGGACCCGGCCGTGCTGCGCGCCACCCTCGACGCCTGCGCGGGCCGCTTCACCTGCGACGCCCGCGGCGTGGGCACCGACTGGGAGGTCAAGGAGGTCACCGGCATCGCGAGCGCGCTGCTCGGCACCGCCGACATCGTCGCCGACCCGGCCCACCTCGCCGAGGACTTCACCCGCATGATGGGCAACGCCATGGGCAAGGAGGTCGCGGACGTCGCGCTGCGCCTGTGGACCCCGGTCGGCGTGGAGATCCAGTACGTCAAGCAGGTCGCGCCCGCCGTCCGGGACCTGACCGACCGCCGCACCCCGGCGGGTCCGCGCGCCGGTGACTACCCGACGGGCTCGTGGGGCGACGAGTCCCGCGAGTACCACGTGTGCGTACGGGTGCCGGGTGCGGCCGTCGGTCAGGAGATGCTGGCCGCCCGGGCCACGCTCATGCTCCCCGGCGCGCCGGGCGAGCCGCCGTCCGCCCTCGCCCAGGGGCTCGTCCGGGCGGTGTGGACGACCGATCTCGCCGCTTCCACCGCCATCAACCCGCAGGTCGCGCACTACACCGGACAGGCGGAGCTCGCGCAGGCTATCCAACAGGGCCTGGAAGCCCGCAAACTGGGTGATGTCGGCGGCGCCACGGCCAAGCTCGGCCGTGCCGTGCAGCTCGCGTCCGCGTCGGGGAACGCGGACACGGCCAAGTTGCTGGCGAAGGTGGTGGACGTCGTCGATGCGGCGGCGGGTACTGTGCGGCTGAAAGCGAAGGTCGCCGATGCCGACGAGATGACTCTGGAAACGCGTTCGACCCAGACCGTCCGAGTGAAGAAGACCTGAGAAGAAGACCTGACGCGATGACGCAGGGTGAAGGGGGAAGGGCCGACATGCCGACCTGCCCGAACGGGCACCACTCGGGTTCCGATGACTGGTGCGAGGTCTGCGGCCACCGCATGGCTGCCCCCTCTCCCGCCCCCTCCTCCGCGGGTGCTCCCGCGGCTCCGTCGTACGGGTACGGCTACCCTCCCACCGCCGGTGAGCCGACCGCCCAGGCCGAGCTGTGCCCGCAGTGCCGGACCCCGCGCGAGGCCATGGCCCCGTTCTGCGAGGAGTGCCGGTACAACTTCCTGACGCGTACGGCGACCTCGTACACCCCGCTCGCCCCGGAACCCATGCCCGGTGCCGGGGCAGGCGTCGGCCCGGGTCAGGGGCTGGGCCAAGGGCTGAGCCAGGGCCATGGCCAAGGCCAAGGGCTGAGCCAGGGGCTGGGCCAGGGCTCAGATCAGGGCGCGGGCCCGGGGGCCGGCATCGCCCCGCCGCCCCCGCCTCCGGCGCCGCCCGCCCCGCCGGTGGCACCGCCTGCTCCGCCCGTCTTCTCCCAGGACCACTTCGAGTACCAGGGCTCCCGCCCGTCCCGGGTCAACCGGCCGGCCGAGCCGTTGCAGCGCGAGGACGACTGGCTGCTCCCGCCCCCGGCGCACGAGCAGCACCAGCAGCCCCAGTACCAGCAGCAGCCCCCGCCGCCGCCCCAGGTGCAGGCGTACCAGCAGCAGGCGCCGGTCCAGGAGTACCAGGCGCCGGTCCAGGAGTACCAGCAGCCCCAGTCCCAGCCTCAGCCTCAGCCGCACCAGTCGTACGCGCCGCCCGCGCCGCAGCAGGAGTACCAGCAGCCTCAGCAGCAGCACCAGCCCTTCCCGTCCCAGGGCGGCGGCTCCTGGAGTGCGACGATCGGACCCGACCGCTCGTACTTCATGGCGATGATGCAGCGCAGCGGCCCGGACGCGGCGGGGCTCAACATGCCCGCGTACTCCCCGGAGCTGCATCTTCCGCTCGCCGGGAGCCAGATCACCATCGGCCGCCGCCGCGCCTCCACGGGCGAGTCCCCGGACGTCGACCTGTCGGTGCCCCCGGAGGACCCGGGCGTCTCGCACCAGCACGCGGTGCTGGTCCAGCAGCCCGACGGCAGCTGGGCCGTGGTGGACCAGAACTCCACCAACGGCACCACCATCAACGGCGGCGAGGAGCCGATCCAGCCCTACGTGCCGGTCCCGCTCACCGACGGTGACCGCGTGCACGTCGGCGCCTGGACCACCATCACCGTCCGCCGCGGCTAGCCCGTCTCCCCCAGGGGCCACACGTAGGGCCCCTGGGGATCGTCGAGCCACGACCACTGGCCCTCCGGGGTGACCGTCACACCGAAGCGCTCGCGCGCCGGGCGGCCCTCGCCGCGCCAGAGGTCCAGGGCCTCGCGGGCGTGCAGCGCCCCGGCGGTCAGCACCAGCATGAACTGGAAGCGCTCGTTCTCCACCAGCTCGTACGGCAGCCCGTACGAGGGCTCGGCGGGCGGCGGCGCCGCCGTGGCCCCGCGCAGCGGGACGAAGTAGGCCGAGGTGTGCAGGAAGCGGCCCTCGGCGAGTTCCGCGTCCCGGACGGTGAGCGCGATCAGCCCGGTCGACAGCGGGGCCAGGACCCGCGCCCCGGGCCGGCACTGGCCGAGCCAGGCGGGCGGGATCCGGGGCAGCGTGCAGGTCACCAGGATCCGGTCGAAGGGGGCGCGGGAGGGGCAGCCGCGCGCTCCGTCCCCCGTGACCACGGTGGGCCGGTAGCCGAGCGCGGCCAGGTGCGTCCGCGCGGACTCGGTGATCTCCTCCTCCAGGTCCACGGTGGTGACGAGGTCGTCGCCGAGCCGGTGGCACAGGAGCGCGGCGTTGTAGCCGGTGCCGGTGCCGATCTCCAGCACGCGGTGGCCGTCGCGCACGTCCAGGGCGTTGAGCATCTTCGCCATCAGGGAGGGCTGGCTGCTGGAGGAGACCAGCTCGCCGTCGCGGAGCCGGGTCGCGAGCGGGGTGTCCGTGTACACGCCGCGCAGCCAGCGGGCCCGCTGCTCCGGGTCCGGGTCCTCGCCCCACAGCCGCTCGTGGCCGGCGCCTCGGCCGGTCCAGAAGTACGGCACGAAGGCGTGCCGGGGCACCCCCTCGAAGGCCGCCCGCCAGGCCGGATCGACGAGGACCCCGGCGGCGTCCAGCTCCCGTACCTGGGCGGCGTGCGCGGTTTCCCGCACGTCGCGTACCTCGGGGTGTGCGCCCATGCATCCACTGTCCTGCGCCGGGCCCCGGGGTGCGAACGCGCGCGCGGCTCCGGGCGGGAGTCCTAGGACCGGGGTCCTCCGTCCGGGTGTCTGAGACGATGGTCAGGTGAATGACATTCCGCGGAGCACGGTTCAGGAGCAGACCTTCTACGAGCTGGTGGGCGGCGAGGACACCTTCCGCCGTCTGGTCCACCGCTTCTACCAGGGTGTCGCGGGGGACCCGCTGCTGCGGCCCATGTACCCGGAGGAGGACCTCGGCCCCGCCGAGGAGCGGTTCGCGCTGTTCCTGATGCAGTACTGGGGCGGCCCGACCACGTACAGCGAGAACCGAGGCCACCCGCGCCTGCGGATGCGGCACGCGCCGTTCCAGGTGGACGCGGCCGCGCACGACGCGTGGCTGAAGCACATGCGGGTCGCGGTGGACGAGCTGGCGCTGGCGCCGGAGCACGAGGCGAAGCTGTGGCGCTACCTCACGTACGCGGCCGCCTCGATGATCAACACGGCCGGCTGAGGGGTACGCGAACCCGTACGAGGACCCGTACGCGGAAGCCCAAACGGAATCCCGGGTCCTGACCTAGACCGGCCGGACCTGGAGGGCGCCCAGGCCGCCGACCCTGCCCGGGCGGCGGGTGGCGATGGAGCCGTACGGGGTGCGCAGCCGCAGCCAGCCCCCGGAGGCGAGCAGCGCCACCGGCTCGGGGCTCCCGGCCGTCGGCGCCCCGCCGGCCGCCGCCGCAGGCGCGGAGGCGGCGGGCGTGCGGACCGGCCGCAGGAAGCCCAGGGACTGCGCGGCGTGCACGGCGCGCAGCGGCAGCTCGGTGTCCCCCAGCGTGCGGGACCAGATCTCGCGGCCGATGCGGTCGCGCTCGGACCGGGTCCGGTGCTGCGGGGGCAGGGCCTCGTCACGGGCCCGGAACTCGGCGACGGCGGCGGCCACGGCGCCGCGGACCGCCTCGGCACCGGGCAGCCCCGGCACCTGGCTCCAGCCGCCGCGCGGCGGCAGCACCCCGGCCCAGGGCGGGCCGGTGACCGGCCCGGGCACGACGGCGCTCGCGCCGGCCTCGTCCACGGACTCCAGCAGCTCACCGGCGGACACGGTCAGGTCCAGCGGCATGCCCACGGGCGCGGCGAGCCGCACCGTGCGGATGGCCAGCACGTCGAACGACGGCGGCCGCCCGAAGACGGCGAGCGCGCCGCCGCCCGCCTGGAGGCGGACCGCGGCGGCGCGGTCGTAGTGCACCAGCCGCCCCAGGAAGGCGGCGAGGTCGGCCGCCTCCCCGGAGTCGGCGAAGTGCAGCTGCTCGGTCATGCCGCGAGGCGCCCTTCCGAGCCCTTGGCGCTCTGCGACTGCGGCGTGTCGAGGTACTCCTGCAGGAAGACCCGCTCCTCGGCCGTGATGCGGCGGGGCCGCCCCTCGGCGAGGTTGTACGGCACGACGACGGTCTCGGCGCGCACGTAGACCGTCTCCGGCCTGTCCTCGGTCGCCTCGTCCTTGACCTCGTAGCGGATGGTCAGCGACGCGGCGCCTATCCGGGTCACCCAGGACTCGATGAGCACCGGCTCGTGGCGGTGCACGAGGGGCAGCTTGTAGTCGATCTCGTGGCGGGCCACGACGGAACCGCCCGTGAAGGACTCACTGCCCTCCCCCGGTGCCAGGCGGAACATGAAGTCGATCCGCGCCTCCTCCAGATAGCGGAGGAAGACGACGTTGTTGACGTGCCCGAAGGCATCCATGTCCGCCCAGCGAAGGGGGCACCGGTAGTGGTGTCTGGCCATGGTCTGTGACCTCAGCCCTCAGCCTCGGGTGAGCTTCTTGTACGTGGCGCGGTGCGGACGGGTGGCGTCCGCGCCGAGGCGCTCGACCTTGTTCTTCTCGTACGACTCGAAGTTGCCCTCGAACCAGTACCACTTGGAGTCGCCCTCGTACGCCAGGATGTGCGTGGCGACCCGGTCGAGGAACCAGCGGTCGTGGGAGATGACCACGGCCGCGCCGGGGAACTCCAGGAGCGCGTTCTCCAGCGAGGACAGGGTCTCGACGTCGAGGTCGTTGGTGGGCTCGTCGAGGAGCAGCAGGTTGCCGCCCTCCTTGAGCGTCAGCGCCAGGTTGAGGCGGTTGCGCTCACCACCGGACAGGACGCCGGCCGGCTTCTGCTGGTCCGGGCCCTTGAAGCCGAACGCGCTGACGTACGCGCGGGAGGGCATCTCGACCTGGCCGACGTTGATGTAGTCCAGCTCGTCCGACACGACGGCCCAGAGGGTCTTCTTGGGGTCGATGTTGGCGCGGCTCTGGTCGACGTACGAGATCTTGACGGTCTCGCCGATCTTGACGGAGCCGGAGTCCGGCGCCTCCAGGCCCTGGATCATCTTGAAGAGCGTGGTCTTGCCGGCGCCGTTCGGGCCGATGATGCCGACGATGCCGTTGCGCGGCAGCGTGAAGGACAGGTCGTCGACCAGGACCTTGTCGCCGAACGCCTTCGAGAGGTTGTTGACCTCGACCACGATCGAGCCCAGACGCGGGCCCGGCGGGATCTGGATCTCCTCGAAGTCCAGCTTCCGCATCTTGTCCGCCTCGGCCGCCATCTCCTCGTAGCGGGCGAGTCGGGCCTTCGACTTGGTCTGGCGGCCCTTGGCGTTGGAGCGGACCCACTCCAGCTCTTCCTTGAGGCGCTTCTGGCGCTTCTCGTCCTTGCGGCCCTCGACCTTGAGGCGGGTGGCCTTCTTCTCCAGGTAGGTGGAGTAGTTGCCCTCGTAGGGGTGCGCGCGGCCGCGGTCGAGTTCGAGGATCCACTCGGCGACGTTGTTCAGGAAGTACCGGTCGTGGGTGACGGCCACGACGGCGCCCTTGTACTGGGAGAGGTGCTGCTCCAGCCAGTTCACCGACTCGGCGTCGAGGTGGTTGGTGGGCTCGTCGAGGAGGAGCAGGTCCGGGGCCTCGATCAGCAGCTTGCAGAGCGCGACGCGGCGCTTCTCGCCACCGGAGAGGTTGGTGACGGGCCAGTCGCCGGGCGGGCAGCCCAGGGCGTCCATGGCCTGTTCCAGCTGGGCGTCGAGGTCCCAGGCGTTGGAGTGGTCCAGGACTTCCTGGAGCTTGCCCATCTCGTCCATGAGCGCGTCGGTGTAGTCGGTCGCCATTTCCTCGGCGACCTCGTTGAAGCGCTTCAGCTTGCCCATGATCTCGGCGGCGCCGTCCTGGACGTTCTCCAGGACGGTCTTCGACTCGTCGAGCTTGGGCTCCTGCATGAGGATGCCGACGGTGAAGCCGGGCGACAGGAACGCGTCACCGTTGGACGGCTGCTCCAGGCCCGCCATGATCTTCAGAACGGTGGACTTACCGGCACCGTTCGGGCCGACCACACCGATCTTCGCGCCGGGCAGGAAGTTCAGGGTGACGTCATCAAGAATCACCTTGTCGCCGTGCGCCTTGCGCGTCTTGCGCATGGTGTAGATGAACTCAGCCAAGAGAAACCGTCCGGCAGATCGATGGTGGGCAGATACACCCCATCTTGCCTGACGTCCATCCCTCGGGGGAAACCCGTATGATCCCGGGCCCCTGACCAGGGCACCGGCCGGAGGGGGACCTGGAGGGACCCCGGCCGGGGCCTGGTGGGCGGGGCCCGGCCGCCGGGCCGGGGCCCGTGGGAAGGACGAATGGGCGGGTCAGCGGCGGTGGGCGGCGAGGTTCCAGCCACTGTCGCCGCCCGCGCCCGCGCCCGTGAGGTTCCAGCCGCTGTCGGCGGCGGACGGGGTCGCGGGGGACGCGGTGACCGCTACGGCGGCCCGGGACGTGTTCACAGGCAGCACCCAGCTAACTCTTCACAAGCTTCATGATCATTTACCCTCCCTCACTCTAGGGACGCCTGGGGGTCCGGGTCGACCGGAGAACGCGACTTCGTCACGTTCTGTCTTGATCCGAGTGCTCGGGCCGGTACACGACGAGCGACTCGGGCAGGTTGTCCAGCACGAGGGCGGTCGGCGCCTGCGCGTACTCCCCGTCGTAGGCGAGGGGCGTACCGGGCGGGATGTCACCCACCCGCAGGCTGCGCAGCCGGGTGGCGGCGTGGACCGGCGAGCGGGAGAGCGGGCCGGTGAAGGCGGCGGCGAGCAGCCGCGGGGCGGGACGCCCGCCGCCGTGGACGAGGCGTACGTCGAGCAGCCCCTCGCCGAGGCCGTCGCGACGGCGGGGCGTGGGGCCGGTGCCGTGGTACGTGCCGTTGCCGGCGAACAGCAGCCAGACGGAGCGGGGCCGCCCCGCCAGCGTCAGCCGTACGGGACGCTCGGCCCGCAGCACCCGCCACGCCGCGAGCAGCGCCGCGGGCCCGCCCCCGATCCGCGGTGCCCACCGCAGCCGGTGCCGGAGCAGCTCGGGATACGCCCCGATGCTGAAGGTGTTCAGGAAGTAGCCGGGCTCCCCCTCGCCCGGGGCGGGGGTGAAGCGGCCCACGGCGACGTGGACGGCCTCCCCGGCGGCGAGGGCGCGGCAGGTGTCCTCCGTGGACGCGAGGCCGAGGTCGAGGGCGAAGTGGTTGAGGGTGCCTCCGGGGAACACCGCCAGCGGCACCCCGGCCCGCAGTGCGGCGGTGGCGGCCGCGTTGACGGTGCCGTCGCCGCCGCAGATCCCGAGGACCGTGGCCCGGGAGGCCGCCGAGGCCAGCGTCCGCGCCAGCTCGGGGCCCTCGCACTCGATCAGCTCCGCCTTGGGCAGCCGGTCCCGCAGGACGCCGAGTCCCGCGTCGGTCGCCGTGCCCGACCCGGTGTTGACCACCACCGTCAGCCCGGCCCCGTCGGGCAGGGCCGGCGCCGCGGTGGCCCGCCGCTCGTCACCGGGCACGACCCGCGCCTCCTCGGCGTCCCGCGCGAGCCGGTTGACGACGAGCCCCGCCGTCACGCCGAGGGCCGCGCCCGCGAGCACGTCCGAGGGGTAGTGCACACCGGTGTACACGCGGGAGAACGCCACCGAGGCCGCCACCGGCGCCACGACGGCCCCCCAGCCCGGGGAGCGCAGCGCCAGCCCGGCGGCGAAGGCGAAGGCGGACGCCGAGTGCCCCGACGGGAACGAGGTGGTCTGCGGCTGGGTCCTCAGCTGCCGCACCGCCGGCACCCCGGCCAGCAGCGGCCGCCGCCTGCGGACGGACCACTTCCCGAGGGTGTTGACGGTCGCCGAGGCCAGCGCCAGCGAGGCGGCCCCGCTCAGGGCGGCCTTGCGCGCCCGGGCCGAGCCGAAGACGGAGATCGCCGCGGCGGCCCCGCCCCACAGCACCCCGTGGTTCGCAGCGCGCCCGAGGCGCGGCAGCACCCGGTCGGCGCCGGGCCAGTGCCGCCGCGCCACAGCGTCGAACAGCTCCCGGTCCCACCGCGCGAACGCGCCCTGCCAATTCAGCTCTTGATCAGCCATTCCCAGCGCCTACCCGCAGAGGCGGGCGGAGAATCAGCACGCTGCCGATCGGGTCAGCCCGGCCGGAACAGCCCGGCCCGGGCCAAGTCGGCCCAGGTCAGGCCGGCCCGGGTCAGGCCGGCCCGGGTCAGGCCTCTCCGCTCTCCTCGTCCTCCAGCGGCCGCTTGCGCAGCAGCAGGACGACCATCCCGCCCAGCACGACCAGCCCCACGGCGAGCGAGGCGATGACCGGCGTGGCCGCGGAGCTGCCGCTGATGGCGAGCCGCTCCCCGTCCGGGGTTTCCTCCGAGGCCGCCCCGGCCGTCGCCCCCGCCCCGGCCGTCGCCCCCGCGCCGGCCGCGGCGGACGCCACCGGCACGGGCGCGGACAGCTCGCCCATCGTCGCGGCCTCCCCGCCGGTCCCCCCGGCCGAGCCGGCGGCCCGCTGCTTCGGCCACATCGCCTTCGCGGTGACGGCCGTCGCCGACTCGCTGGAACCGGCCACGATCTGCGCCTGGGCGGGGATCCCGCTGGTGAAGACCCGGCCGACGGGCACCTTGGTGGAGCCCTGGACGGTGACGGAGGCGGAGCCGTCGGGCGTACCCACCGGGACCTCGAAGTACAGCCGGGTGCCGTTCCCGGCGGTGGTCAGCGGCCGCCCCTCGGCATCGACCACGCGCACCCCCATGGCGGTGGCCGCCGCGTCCGGGGTGACGCTCACGCTCTGCGCGCCCGTCCGCACCGTGACCGGGCCGAGTCTGCTGCCGACCGGGCCCGAGACCTCGCCCGAGACCTCGCCCGGCTCCAGCCCCAGTGAGGCCGGCGGCTCCGGCAGCCGCCCGGCGGCGTGCTGGAGGTAATCGGCCAGCTTCTCCGCCGCCGGGTCCGAGGCCTCGACCTGGGCCCCTTCCGCCAGCCGCCAGATGGCCACCTGCGTTCCGGCGGCCGCGCTCTCCGCGGTGAGCGCCCCGGCTCCGGCGGCCTTCGCGAGGCCCGCCAGGTCGTTCAGCTGCGGGTAGGAGTGCTCCAGGACCCAGCGGATCCGGCCGGCGTCGCCGTTCTCGGCGAGCGGGCTCGAACCCCACCCGCTCTCCGTGTACCGGGCCTGGGGCTGCGCGTATCCCGCGGCGCCGACCCCGTACGTCTGGAGCATGCCGCCGCCGTCGACCCGCATCTCGTACAGCCCGGCCGGAATCTGCCGCACGGCCCCGTCCTTGGTGCGCACGACGGCCTGGCCGTACGTCTTCAGCCCGTCCAGCACGGCTCTCGCACCCTCCGGCGCCCGGCCCGCCGGGGCGGCGTCCGCGGCGGCCTGCGCCCCCGGCGCGGCGGCGAGGGCGGCGGTGAGCAGCGCCACCGCCAGCGGACGCCGCGCGGAGCCCCGTACCGGCCCGGGAGCGGAAGCGGAAGCCGCCTCCAAGGCCCTGACGGGAGCAGGCACGACAGGAGTGTCCGGAACAGCCGTGCCAGACGCGTCGGTTGAGGGCGCGCGGGACGCGGCGGATGCGGAGGGTACGGAGGATGCGGGAACGGCAATCGACACAGTCTTCCCCTTCGGGCCAAAGACCCAGGTGCCCGTGAGTACCGGGGAATCCTAACCGCCTCGAACACTCAGACCACCGCCGCCTTCTGAGTGGCCATCAGCGGGGTGTCCGTCCGGACGACCCTGCGGAAGGCCGCCGTACCACGGCTGAGGTCGTGTCCGATGGTGATCGCGTCGATGTCGGCCGAGAACCATCGGTTGCCCTCCGCGTCGGGCGGGCCCTCCCGGACCCGCAGCCGGCCGTGCACCACGAGTGGTTCGCCGACCGATACGGATCCGGCCAGGTTCACCGCCAGCGTGCGGTGGGCCCACACCGTGTAGAAGCTGGTGGGCGCGTCCGCCCAGGCCTGGCTCTTGCGGTCGAAGTACCGCGGTGTCACCGCGAACCGGAACCTCGCCGACGGACCGCTCGGCGTCTCCTTGAAGTCGATCTGCGTGGCCACATGGCCCACCAGCGTCACCCGGGTGTCGTGCATACCGGCCACCCCTCCCCTTGCGTCCCGCACCCGTACGGTCCATCCGCACGAGGTACGCCCATCGTGGCCCGGCCCCCCGGTCCGCGCTCCGGCCTGTGGACTACTGGCGGGTTGTGGACAACTTCGCCACCGTCGCGTACTGCTCGCGCACCTCCCGGTAGCGCAGCAGCTCCGCAGCCACCGGCTCCAGCACCCGGGCCCGGCCGCAGCCGGCCGCGGCCTGCCGCAGTCTCCGTTCCGCGTCCTGGCCGTAGCGCCGTGCCGGGCCCCGGGCCGCGAGGGAGCAGGCCCACTCCACCAGCGGCCCGCCGACGATGCCCGCGACCATCAGCAGCACCGGCGGCAGCAGGCGCGGTTCCAGGACCCCGGCGATCTGGCCGACCAGCCACAGCCCGCCGTAGACCTGGAGCAGGGTCATGGCCGCCTGCGCCAGCACCGCCGCCGGCCACCACGTGGGCCGCGGCGGCTTGGCGCCCGGCACCGCGACGGCCGCGCCCAGCGTCACCGCGATCTCGTCCAGCGCCTCCGGGAGCCGCTCGCCGCCCCGCACCGCGGTCTCCCGAACCGCCTGCGCCCAGGGGTCGGGCAGCCCGATCGCCGCTTCCTCGGCGACGGTCCGTACCGCCTGCTCGACGCGCTGACGCGCGGTCACCTCCTCCTCGGCCGGTGCCTCGAAGGGCGCGGAGGCGCGCCCCATGGCCGCGAGGGACGCGAGCCCGGCCAGTGAGCGCGGGGCGCGCCTGCTCTCGTACCAGCGCCACAGCCGCAGCCACGGCGTCCCGCACGCCCTCCCGGCGTTGCGGCGCCAGGCGCGCTCGGCGGCGAGGCCCGCCGCGTACGCCCCGACCGCCTCCGCGAGCCGGTCCTCGAACTCGGCGCGCGTGACCTCGCCGATCTCCGGCCCCGGGTGCCCGTCGGCCACGTACAGCGGGTGGAGGCGCACGGCGGCCCGGTCCACGTCCGCCGAGATCCGCCGGGTAGCGGCGCCCTTCTCCTGGGTGAACTGTCCGAGGAGTTCGCGCAGTTCCCCGACGCCCTCACCCGTCAGGGCGGAGACCCCGAGGACGGTGGCTCCCGGCTCGCCGTGCTCGCCGAGCGCGATGCCGTCGTCGTCCAGCAGCCGCCGCAGGTCGTCCAGGACGAGGTCGGCGGACTCGCCGGGCAGCCGGTCCACCTGGTTGAGCACGACGAACGTCACCTCGGCGTGCCCGGCCAGCGGTCGCAGGTACCGCTCGTGCAGCACCCCGTCCGCGTACTTCTCCGGGTCCACCACCCACACCACCGCGTCGACCAGGCCCAGCACCCGGTCCACGTGGTCCCGGTGCGCGCCGACCGCCGAGTCGAGGTCCGGCAGGTCCACGAGGACCATCCCGCGCAGCGCCTCCGCCTCCGTGCTCTCCCGGGGCCGGCGGCGCAGCCGTCCGGGGATCTCCAGCCGGTCCAGCAGCCCGGCGGCCCCGTCCGACCAGCTGCACGCGATGGGCGCGGCGGTGGTCGGACGGCGCAGTCCGGTCTCGGAGATCTGCACTCCGGCGAGTGAATTGAAGAGCGTGGACTTGCCGCTTCCGGTGGCTCCGGCGATCGCGACGACCGTGTGCTGCGGTGACAGCCCGCGGCGCGCCGCCGCCTCGTCGAGCACCCGTCCGGCCTCGGCGAGGGTCTTGCCGTCGAGCCGGGTCCGGGACAGCCCGACGAGCTGGCGCAGCGCGTCGAGGCGCAGCCGCAGCGCCTGCCCTTCGGGACTGAGCGGGGGCGCGGTCGCCTTGCCGCCGTCGCTGCCCGCGCCGGAGACGGTGCCGGAGACGGCCCGTACGAGCGCCTCGTCGCTTTCGTCGCCGGCGTGTTCGCCGTCGTGGCCGAGGCCCTCGGGGCGCGAGCGCGCGATGAGTCCGTCGTCCCAGCGGTCGTCGGTGCGGTCGGTCAGGGCGGTCACGGCGTCACCTCTCCTTCTGCAGTACGGACAGCGCGGCGATCAGCTCGGCCTGTGGTTCCGGAGTCACTTCGAGCGCTTCCAGGGGGGCCAGACGGCGGTCCCGCTCGGCGCGCAGCACCTGGTCGAGGTGGTCTCCGACGAGTTCCCCGCCCCGGTCGCGCAGCCGTACGGCGGCTTGTACGCCGATCCGCTCGGCGAGTTTCTCTCCGGCGGGACGGGCGCGCTTGCCGCCGAGGAGGGCGGCGACGAGGAGGGCGGCGACCGCGTCGGGGTCGGGCGCGGGCTGTCGGTCGAGCTTCGCGACCTCCTCCTCGGCGAGTTCCTCCAGGACGCGCCGCCAGCGCCGTACGGCCATGCCGATGCGTTCCCCCGCTTCGCGGTCGGGGCCGGGCAGGGGCACCGCGGCGGAGGCCGGTTCGCGCCGCCAGGCCTCGGCGATCCGCTCGTCGGCGGCGGCCACGGCGCACTGGAGGAGCGCGGCGAGGGATTCCGCGAGGGAGTCGAGCAGTTCGTCGGCGGTGGTGTCGAGCGGGTAGCCGCGCCACCGGGTCAGCGCGTCCCCGGCGAGGACGGCGCCGTTGTCGAGCCGGCTGCGGACCCGTTTGCCCTCCCTCTTGTACGCGTCCTCGACGGCCGAGGTCAGCCGTACGGCGGCGGCGTGCTGGGCGGCGACGGCGGAGGCGAGCTCCGGCATCCGCCGCTTGAGGGAGTCCAGCGCGCCCAGGGCGGTGCGCCCGACGGCGTACTGGCGGGCGGCCGGGTCCTTCGCGTGGTGGGTGAGCCAGGCGGACAGCGGTGCGACGGCGCTGGCCGGCAGCAGCCCGCCGCCGCCGGCCGATTCGGGCAGTTCGGGCACCGTGAACCGCGGTACCTCTCCCAGCCCGGCCCGGTTGAGCAGCGCTCCGTACTGGCGCGAGACCTCGGCGAGCACCTGGTGCGGGACCCGGTCGAGGACGATGACGAGGGCGGCCTTGTACTGCTTCGCGGTGCGCAGCAGGTGCCAGGGGATGGCATCGGCGTAGCGGGAGGCGGTGGTGACCATGACCCAGACGTCGGCGGCGCAGATGAGTTCGGCGGCGAGGGTCCGGTTCTCGACGACGAGGGAGTCGATGTCGGGGGCGTCGAGGACGGCGAGCCCGCGGGGCAGGGTCGAGACGGTCTCGATCCGCAGCTCGCGGGTGGCGTGCGTGTTCCCGTGGGGGGTGTGGCGCTGTGGGGGTGGAAGGGGATCGTCCTCCTCCTGCGGAGCCCAGACCCGCATCAGATCGGGCAGGACGCGCATCCCCGCGAACCAGTGATGATCATCCGGATGGCAGACGAGCACCGGGGTGCGCGTGGTCGGGCGCAGCACCCCCGCCTCGCTGACCTGCCGTCCGACGAGGGAGTTGACGAGGGTTGATTTGCCGGCCCCGGTCGACCCGCCGACTACGGCGAGCAGCGGCGCCTCGGGCGCCTTGAGCCGGGGTACGAGGTAGTCGTCGAGCTGCGCGAGCAGCTCGGCTCTGGTCTGGCGGGCGCGCGGAGCGCCGGGCAGGGGCAGCGGCAGACGCACGGACGCGACCCGGTCGCGCAGGGCGGACAGGGCATCGAGCAGCTGAGGCCGAACATCCAAGGTCACCACATGCGAAGAATGCCCAATTTGGGGCCATTTTTGAAGCTTATACGCCCCCTGCGCGCCGGGCGCCACTCCGGCAGGACATGATGGACACGGAGGACGAGTGGGGCGCAGGCATAACGAGTGCACAACACCCGGGGCGCCACGGCGCAAAAGCGATGCGAGAATCGCACCTGCCTGCGATTATCGGGACCGCTTCACCGAACCTCCACATCGTGGCACGCGGGTGAAGCAACCGGGACAAGGCAGCCGGAGCCCTATCCTTGACCCGGCACGGACCACAGCCCCACCCCACCCGGGGCTCCAGGCCACCACCACGGCCACCTACCGGCCCCCGTAGCTCAGTGGATAGAGCAGGTGCCTTCTAAGCACTTGGCCGCAGGTTCGAGTCCTGCCGGGGGCACATTTTCTCCATCGACCGGAGCCCTCCCTCAGCGGAGGGCTTTCGTGCTTCCGCGCAGGCCAGCGGCACCCTAGCGAGCGGGTGGTAGCGGCGGCGTAAGCGCTGGGGGCGGGGGTACCGGGTCGCCGCCGGGTCGCCGGTCAGGCGGGTGCCGGGGCACCCTTCAGAGCGTTCTCGGGGTGCTCTTGGGAGCTTCCTTCGGGGCTTTTCCCGGGGCGCCTTTGGCTGCGATGCCGAGGGTCTTGACCGCCTGGTAGTAGGTCCAGGCGGTGCCCGCGCAGGAGGTCCTCCTCGCGCCCGCGTACCGGGCGCAGACCCGCTTGAGGTCCGCGTAGAAGGCGTCGTCCAGACGGGACTTGTTGGCGGAGAAGGAGCCGGCGGCCTTGTAGTTGCGGTAGCCGAAGTCGTGGCGGGCGCAGGAGGCCCGGAAGGGGAAACCGAGCGGGTTGTCCGGGGACGTGGTGCAGTAGTCGGTCGACCAGTCGAACCCGTACGTGACCCAATGGCTTTGGCTGCCGCGCGCCGCCAGCCACGCGTTGTGGCTCGCCGCGCTGGTCTGCGTCCAGCGGCCGAGCACCTGGGGCTTGTCGGCGGGGACGGCGGAGGCGGCGGAGGCGGGGACGGCCACGGCCAGGACGGCGGCCATGGCGGAAGCGAGCAACGCGGATGCGGACAGCACGGATGCGGGGCGTACGGATGCGGGGCGTACGGATGTGGACAGGCCGGGCGCGGACAGGCCGGGCGCGGGGCTGCGGCTCACGGGAATCCTCCGGGAGTTGGCGGTCCGCCGCCCGGACTCCCGGGCGGCGGTGGGGGATCACTCTCGGAGAAGGGATACCGGCGGCCGCCGCGGCCGGGGTGTTTTCCCGGCTGCACCGCCGGAACGGAGTACGGCCCGCGGTCAACCCGGTACTCAGGTAGGACGACCCTGGACTCAGGTATGACGTCGTGTGCTACCTCCGGCAGAGCTTCGGTTCGTCCTGCGGAGGGACGCGCGACAGGCGGTCCACCGCGAACACTTGTCCCATGAACCGCCGTCGCCCGCTCGTCGTCGCCGCAGCCACCGTGGGAGCCCTCGCCACCGCGGCCTTCGCTCTGCCCAACCTTCCGTCCAATCCGGTCACCGATGCCGTCAACGACCGTGTTTTCAAGGAGCGGCAGAAGCGGTTCGCCACCGCCGCCGAGGCGCCGTCGCGTGGCGGGACCGCGTTCGCGCTGCCGTCGTGGATACCGAAGGACGCCACTGACGTACGCATACGGGCGCGCACCAGCGGAGAGGCCCGGCTGATCCGGTTCACCCTGGGCAAGACCCCGCTGGACGGCCCGCAGTGCGCCGCCGGGAACCCGAAGCGGCTCGACGGGACGGAACTCGCGGCGAAGTGGTGGCCGCGGGACACCCGGGCCGAGGAGCGGCCCGAGTGCCGGGACTTCCACCAGTACCAGGTCTCGGTGCGCGGCAAGCACGTCTACGCCTGGACCGATGGGACTCCCTCGCCCGGCTCCCGGATACCCGCCCGGACCACGGCCTCTGCCGCCGCGCCCCGTTAGGCCGGGGCCAGGGCGGCCGCCGCGGCCCGGGCGAAGGCCTCGGGGTTGTCCAGCATGATGTTGTGCCCGCAGTCCGGGACGGAGACGACGGCGACCCCGGCCGCCTCCAGCTCCTCGGCCCCGGCGAGCGGCCCGTCCTCCGCCGGCACCAGGTACGTGCGCGGGATCTTCAGCTCCAGCAGCAGCTCCCGCATGGTGGGCGTGGTGCCTGCGGCGAGGTGGACCGCGGTGCGGTGCAGGGCGGTGCGGTCGGCCAGTCGCATGGTCGACCACCAGTGCGCGCCGACCCGGTCGCGGACCTCGGCCCAGCCGCCGGCGAGGAACTCCTCCTCGGTGTAGGAGGCGATCCGGCTGCTGCCGGCGGTGGGGACGGGGGGCGCCGGGTCCAGGTTGGCGTCCACCAGCACCAGGCGGGAGACCAGCCGGGGGTGCCGGGCGGCCAGCACGATGGCCACCGCGCCGCCCATGCTGTGGGCGATGACCTCGGCGCCGTCCGTACCGCCCGCGCCGGCGGCGTGGAGCGCCTGCGCGAGGGCGTCCGCGTGCGCCTCCAGGGTGTACGAGAACTCCTCGGGCCGGTCGCTGTGCCCGTGCCCCAGCAGGTCGACCAGCAGCGAACGCCGGCCCGCCAGCAGCGGGTGCGTGGCGCTCGCCGCGAAGTAGGCGGGCGAGGTCGAGCCCAGCCCGTGCAGGTATACGCGGGCGGGCTCCGCCCCGGGCAGTTCGGCCCAGCGGATCCGGTCGCCTCCGGATGTCACGGCGGCACTGCGCACGATCGTCGTCCCCCCTGGTCGCGTGCGGTGGAAAGCAGAAAGGATCAACGGTAACCCGCACGTCAACCGCCTCGTCTACCCTCGTCGGGTGACCGAGTACGTGAACCAACTCAGCGGCGCCACACCCCTGATCGGCGCGCCTCCCGCAGGCGTGGAGGTGGCAGTGTGGTCCCTGGACACCACGCTGGCCGCGGTCGGCGGGTTCCGGCTCGACGACGCGCTGCCGGTGCTGGACGCGGCCGAGCGGGAGCGGGCCGGTCGGCTGGTGCGGCCCGGCGACCGCCAGCGGTACCTCGCCTCGCACCTCGGGCTGCGGGTGCTGCTCGGGGGCTACCTGGGGCTGGCGCCGGAGGAGGTCGCGCTGACGCGGGAGGACTGCCCGTGCTGCGGTGCTCCGCACGGCCGCCCGGCGGTCGTCGGGGGCGGGCTCCACTTCTCGCTGTCGCACAGCGGCGACCTGGCGTACTTCGCGTTCGCGGCGGTCACGGTCGGGATCGATGTCGAGGCCGTCCCGGACGCGGCGGCGGTGGCGGATGTGATGACCTCGCTGCACCCGGCGGAGACGGCAGAGCTGGCCGCCCTGCCCGGGGAGGAGCGGCGGGTGGCGCTGGCGCGGGTGTGGTCGCGCAAGGAGGCGTACCTCAAGGGGACGGGCGCCGGCCTGGCCCTCGGGCTGGCCGACCCGTACATCGGGGCGGGCCCGGCTCCGGCGCAGGTGCCGGGGTGGCTGCTGCGGGATCTCGCGTCCCCGCCGGGCTACGCCGCCGCCCTCGCCCTCGCAGTCCGGCACTGAGCCGAACCCACCGCCGGTTGGCCCCGCCCCCGGCGTCCCAAGCGCCCGCCGGGGGCGGCACGGGTGGCGCGGCCGGCTCGCCACGCCGGGTGGAATCACGGTCGCGGCTCGTCGCCCGGCCATTATCGTGACGGCCATGGACATCCGCCCCGCCCGTACCGTCGCCGAATTCCAGGCCGCCGAGGGGCTCTTCGACGGCCCCGCCCGGCTGGACTGGTCCGAGCGCTTCCTGGCCACGCCGGGACACCTGATGCTCATCGCCTACGTCGACGACATCCCCGCCGGGATGGTCTCCGGGGTCGAGATGACCCACCCCGACAAGGGCACGGAGATGTGCCTGTACGAGCTCTCCGTGGACGAGGGCTACCGCCGCCGGGGCATCGGCCGCGCCCTGACCCTGGCCCTCGCCGACGAGGCCCGGGCGCGCGGCTGTTACGGCATGTGGGTCGGCGTGGACACCGACAACGAGGCCGCCCTCGCCACCTACGCCTCCTCCGGAGCCGAGGACGAGGGCGTCTTCGCCATGCGCGGCTGGGTCGTCACCCCGGAGCGGCCCGGTCAGCCGCCGAACCCGAGGTAACTCCCCCGTCGGCGTGTCGTGCGCCCACTCGGCGCACCCTCCGCGCGCCCGCGCCGTGCCTCGCCGAGCATCGGCCGCATGACCGCATTCACCGCGCTGCTCCCGGCCGCCGCCCTGCTCACGGCGGCCACCGTCCTGCCGCCGCCCGCCACCGCCGCAGCCGATTCCGGCGCCGCCGTCGCCCCGTACGTCGTCGTCCTCAAGGAGGCCGGCCCCCGGGCCCCGCTCCGGGCCCTCGCCGCCGAGGCGGCGAAGACGGGCGATCAGGTCGGGGCCGTCTACGACACCGTCCTCGACGGGTTCGCCGTACGCACCACGGCCGCCCGCGCCGCCGCCCTCGCGGCGGACCCCCGGGTGGCTTCGGTGGAGCCGGACGCGGAGTTCCGTACGAGCGACACCCAGACCCAGACGTCCGCGCCCTGGCCACTGGACCGGATCGATCAGCGCGAACTCCCGCTCGACGGCGCCTACGCGTACCCGACGAAGGCGCAGGGGGTCACCGCGTACATCGTGGACACCGGGATCAACACCCTCCACCAGGAGTTCGGCGGGCGCGCCCGGGCCGGCTACAACGCGGTGTTCCTCGAAGGCTCGGCCGACTGCAGCGGCCACGGCACGCACGTCGCGGGGACCGTCGGCGGCGCCACGTACGGGGTGGCGAAGGGGGTCTCACTGATCTCGGTGAAGGTGGCCGACTGCCGGGGCTCCGGGCGCCTGTCGGGGATCCTGAAGGGCCTCGAATGGATGGTGAAGGACGCCGCCAAGGCCCCCGGCACCCCGGCCGTGGCGAACATGAGCATGGGCGGGACCCCCAGCTTCGCCCTGGACTCGGCGGTGAAGCGGGCGGTGCGCGCCGGGATCACCTTCACGGTGGCCGCCGGGAACGAAGGCTCCAACGCCTGCGCCGGGTCGCCGGCCCGCGTCCCGCAGGTCCTCACGGTGGGCGCGACCGACGCCGGGGACCGGCGGGCCCCGTTCTCCGACTACGGCCCCTGCGTGGACCTCTCGGCGCCCGGTGTGGCGGTGACCTCGGCCTGGAAGGGCTCCCCCACCGCCCTCGCCCGGGCGACGGGGACGTCCATGGCGGCCCCGCACGTGACGGGCGTCGCCGCGCTGATCCTCGCGAGTGGCGCGGCGAAGAGCCCGGCGCAGGTGGCCGAGGTCCTGGTGCGCTCCGCCCTGCCGGATCATGTCAGCGGCCTCCCGGCCGGCACCCCGAACCTGCTGCTGCACGTGCCCGGCGGCGCCCCCGCGTAGGGCTCACCAACCGGTCGGTATCCGATGCGCCATCAGACCCGGTCTGATGGCACATCAATTTCTGTGCCCTTCACCCGAAAACAAGTCATTGACTTCTCATCACGGCGACGCGTCAATGTCGGCCACCGCACCGGCTCGACCTCCCCCACACAGCGGGTGGGGGGAGGGGTTCGTCTGACGAAGGAGTCGCGACCCAGTGAGTACAACGTTCCGACGAAGAATTCTGGCCGGGGCGGGCGCGTTGTCCCTGGCCCTGACGGGTGGCCTCGTGGGCTTGACGGGGACGGCGCAGGCCGCGACCAAGACCACAGCGGTGTTCGTGGAGTGCGACGCGCCGGCGCCGCAGCCCGACGGTTCGGGCAATCAGAACTTCACGGTGACCCTCCCGGACGGCGCGAAGGCCGGGGACGTCGTCCCGATCACGATCGACCCGGGCGCCAGCCCGCTGATCCCCCAGTTCGCGGTGACCACCAAGAACACCACCAAGGTCGCCCTGCTCGTGGGCGGCGCCGCGCAGACGGTCACCGGAGCTCCCGAGACAGTCACCGTCACCCCGGGCGTGCCCCTCGACCCGGGCCCGGTCACCGGCACCATCAAGGTCCCGGACGGCACCGAGGGCCTGACGATCGACGTCAAGCTCGACCAGATCGTGACGGACGCCGACCTCGGCGGCACGGTGTTCAGCACCGTCTGCACGCCGAAGCCGCGCCCCAGCGCCGCGCTCGGCTCGATCGCCGTCGCGGCCCTGCCCAAGGACCCGGTCACCACCAGGCTGACGCCCAACAGCGGCAAGGCGGGCACCTCCGTCGTCGCCACCGGCGCCAACTTCCCCGCCGGCGCGGTCACCTGTTCCGCACTGCTCGCCGGTGCGGCCACCGGTGACACCGGCACGGGCTCGGCGGACGCCTCCGGCGCCGCCACCTGCACCGTCACGGTGACCAAGAAGGCCGACGCGATCAAGATCGACGGCTCGATCACCCCGTACAAGTCCTTCGTGTTCCTGGAGGACCAGGCGGGCGTGAAGAACCCGGTCGACGTCGAGGTCCTGCCCGGACCGCTGGCCCTCGGCCCCAAGGACGGCCAGCCGGCCGTCAGTTTCGGCTCGGTCACCATCAACGGCAAGGCGCAGTCGGTGGTCGGCGTGTTCAACGCCGCGACCGTCCAGGACTTCCGCGGCGGTTCGCTGGGCTGGGACGTGACGGCGACGCGGACGCCGTTCCTGAACCAGACGACCGGCCACTCGATGGCGAAGGCGCAGATCGGCATCCAGCCGTCCTGCACGGTGACCAACCCGGACAGCCCGAGCACCTGCACCGCGGGCACGCCCGGCGCGATCTCCGACACCCCGATGAAGGTGGCCTCCCAGGCCGCCGGCGGGGACGAGCTGACCGGTGGTGAGTTCGCCGTCGGCGGCGCGGGGATGATCCAGCTCCCGCCGTTCATGTTCGCCGACACCTACCAGACGGTCGTCACCTTCTCGATCGCCTGACCGGTCCGGCACGGCTCCAAGGTGGTGCGGTGCCCGGGCGCCGCACCACCTCCCGCTTTCCGCCCGGCACCTGCCCGTCCCGTCTGGAGACCCCGCCCATGCGCACCCGCACCTCCCTGTACGGTCTGCTCCTCGGCTTCTTCCTCCTGGGTTCGGGGCTGCTCCAGGCCGCCGCCGCGACGGCGGCGGACAACGGCACCTGGGGGGTCTTCCCGACGCCCCCGGCCGGGGCGGCGATGACGGACCGCGCGTACTTCTTCCACCAGGGCGCCGCCGGGACCACCGTCGGCGACAGCGCGACGATCCTGAACTCCTCCGACCGGGAGATGACGTTCCGCGTCTTCGCGACCGATGCCACGAACACCCGGGCGGGCGGCGCGTTCGCGCTGTTCCCCGTCGAGACGAAGCCCAAGGACGTCGGCACCTGGATCTCGCTGGCCCCGGAGGCCGCGACCACGGTCACGGTGCCGCCCAAGGGCCGCAAGGACATCCCCTTCACGGTGAAGGTCCCCGAGGACGCGACCCCGGGCGACCACGTGGGCGGGATCGTCGCCGTCAACACCGCGGTGGAGGGCGTCCAGAAGGACGGCAAGGTCCAGGTCGGGGTCAGGCGCCAGGTCGGCGCCCGGCTGTACTTCCGGGTGCCGGGGCCGCTGACGCCCGGGCTGAGCGTGGAGAACGTCCGGGTCAGCCGTAGCGCGCCGGTGGTGCCGTGGGTCAAGGACGCCCGGGCCACCGTCTCGTACACCCTGGTCAACCTGGGCAATGCGGTGGTCGAGCCGAAGGTGACGGTGTCCGCCGAGGGATTGTTCGGGCGCGAGGTGCTGGACCGGCCGGCGCGGGATCTGAAGCTGGTGCTGCTGCCCGGCCAGCGCATCGACCTGACGGAACCCTGGCCGGACGCGCCGCAGTTGGACCGGGTGAGCGTCAAGGTCGCGGCGGGGGCGGCGGCCTACCCGGATCTGGCCGCGGAATCCGGGACCACCTTCACCGCGGTGCCGTGGCCGGCCGCGGGCACCGTGCTGCTGCTGGCGGGCGCCGGGATCGCCTTCCTGGTGCTGCGGCGGCGGCGCCCCGCCCCCGGGGAACGGGCGGAGCCCGCAGCGGACTTGGCCGGCGTCCGCTGACCGGCGGGGGCAACGGGACTCGCCCCCCGCGTGAGAGACGCGGAGGGCGAGGGGCCCGGGAAGAGCGGCCCGGGTACGAAGGGCCAGGACGAGGGGCCCGGGTACAAGCGGCCCGGGTACGAGAGGCCCCGGTACGGAGGGCCGGAACCGGCCGATCCGTCAGTGGTTGCGCGGGAATCCGAGGTCCACGCCCGCCGGGGCGTCCGACGGGTCCGGCCAGCGGGTCGTGACGACCTTGCCACGGGTGTAGAAGTGGATGCCGTCGTTCCCGTAGATGTGGTGGTCGCCGAAGAGCGAGTCCTTCCAGCCACCGAAGGAGTGGTAGCCCACCGGCACCGGGATCGGCACGTTGACGCCGACCATGCCCGCCTCGATCTCCAGCTGGAAGCGGCGGGCCGCGCCGCCGTCCCGCGTGAAGATCGCGGTGCCGTTGCCGAACGGCGAGGCGTTGATGAGCGCCACGCCCTCCTCGTAGGTCTCGGCGCGCAGCACGCACAGCACCGGGCCGAAGATCTCGTCACGGTAGGCGTCGGAGTCGGTCTTGACGTTGTCCAGCAGCGACAGGCCGATCCAGTGGCCGTTCTCGTTGCCCTCGACCGTGTAGCCGGTGCCGTCGAGGACGACGTCGGCGCCCTGGGCGGCCGCGCCCGTGACGTACGAGGCGACCTTGTCGCGGTGGGCGGCGGTGATCAGCGGGCCCATCTCGGAGGCCGGGTCGTTGCCGGGGCCGATCTTGATCTTCTCGGCGCGCTCGCGGATCTTCTCGACCAGCGCGTCACCGATCGAGCCGACGGCGACGACGGCGGAGATCGCCATGCAGCGCTCACCGGCCGAGCCGTAGGCGGCCGAGACCGCCGCGTCGGCGGCCGCGTCCAGGTCGGCGTCCGGCAGCACCAGCATGTGGTTCTTGGCGCCGCCCAGTGCCTGGACGCGCTTGCCGTTGGCGGAGGCGGTGGTGTGGATGTGGCGGGCGATCGGGGTGGAGCCGACGAAGGACACGGCCGCGATGCCGGGGTGCGCGAGCAGCGCGTCGACGGCCTCCTTGTCGCCGTGCACCACGTTCAGCACGCCGTCGGGCAGACCGGCCTCGCTCATCAGCTCGGCCAGCTTGTTGGAGGCCGACGGGTCCTTCTCGCTCGGCTTGAGGATGAAGGTGTTTCCGCAGGCCACGGCCAGCGGGAACATCCACATCGGGACCATCGCCGGGAAGTTGAACGGGGTGATGCCGGCGACCACGCCGAGGGGCTGGCGGATCGAGGAGACGTCCACGCGGTTCGAGACGGA
This sequence comes from Streptomyces sp. ADI95-16, assembly GCF_003721495.1. Taxonomy (NCBI): domain Bacteria; kingdom Bacillati; phylum Actinomycetota; class Actinomycetes; order Kitasatosporales; family Streptomycetaceae; genus Streptomyces; species Streptomyces sp. ADI95-16. The sequence continues at coordinate 3,156,019 of NZ_CP033581.1, forward strand.
CGTGGAGAGCTCGCCCTTGAGCTGCGTGGTGATCCCACAGGCCAGCTCGACGATCTCCAGGCCGCGCGCGACCTCGCCCAGCGCGTCCGAGTGCACCTTGCCGTGTTCGGCGGTGATCAGCTCGGCGATCGCGTCACGGTTGGCGTCCAGCAGGGCGCGGTAGGCGAACAGCACCTTGGTGCGGGCGGCGAGCGAGGACTGGCCCCAGGTCTGGAAGGCCTCCTTCGCCACCTGTACCGCCGCGTCGACCTCGGCGGCCGAGGCGAGGGCGACCTGCGTGGTGACCTCGCCGGTCGCGGGGTCGGTGACCGGGCCGTAGTTGCCCGACGCGCCCTCGACGGTCTTGCCACCGATCCAGTGGTTGACGGTCTTCATGCCTTGCTCCTTCACAGATGGCGACGTCGCTGCGCGGCTTGCCGGTCGTACTCTTCGCGGGCCAGGGCCGCCGCCGCACGGGTCGCGGTCTCGGCCACGGGAACATCCCACCACGCCTGTGCCGGAGGTGGGCCCGACACTGTGTCGGGTGTTCGGGTCTGTGCGTAGACACATGTGGGACGGTCCGCAGCTCGCGCCTCGGCGAGGGCTTTGCGCAGGTCACCGATGGTGCGGGTGCGGATGACGGCCATCCCGAGGGAGGCGGCGTTGGCCGCGAGGTCCACGGGCAGCGGCGCCCCGCTGTACACACCGTCCACCGCCCGGAAGCGGTACGCCGTCCCGAAGCCCTCGCCGCCCACCGCCCCGGAGAGGCCTCCGATCGAGGCGTAGCCGTGGTTGTCGAGGATGACCAGCTTGATCGGAATGCCCTCTTGCACGGCGGTGACGATCTCGGTCGGGTTCATCAGGTACGTCCCGTCGCCGACCAGGGCCCACACCGGGCGCCCGGGCGCGGCCAGCGACACCCCGATGGCGGCGGGGATCTCGTAGCCCATGCAGGAGTACCCGTACTCCACGTGGTACTGGTCGGCGGACCGGGCCCGCCAGAGCTTGTGCAGGTCGCCGGGGAGGGATCCGGCGGCGTTGATCAGGATGTCGCCGTCGTCGACGAGCGCGTCGAGCAGCCCGAGCACCTGGGCCTGGGTCGGGGCGTCGTCCTCGCCGGAGGCGGCGTAGGCACGGTCGACGCGCTCCTCCCAGAGCCGTTTCCTTTCTTTGTACGTCGACTCGTACGCGGTGTCCACGTGGTACCCGGAAACCGCCCGGCGGAGCCCCTCCAGTCCTTCGCGCGCGTCGCTCACGAGGGGCCGGGCGGCGAGTTTGTGGGCGTCGAACGGGTCGAGGTTCAGCCCGAGGAACCGGACGGCCGGGTTCTGGAACAGCGTCGCGGAGGCGGTGGTGAAGTCCGTCAGCCGGGTCCCGGCGGCGATCACCAGGTCGGCCTCCCGCGCCAGCCCGTCGGCGGTCCCGGTCCCCGTGTGCCCGACCCCGCCCACCTCGGCGGGATGGTCGTACGGCAGGGCCCCCTTGCCCGCCTGGGTGGTGGCCACGGGGATCCCGGTGGCCTCGGCGAACTCCGCCAGGGCGGCCTGTGCCCCGCTGTGCCGGATCCCGCCGCCCGCGATCAGCAGGGGCCGCGCGGAGCCCCGTACCGCCTCGGCGGCGTCGGCGAGCTCGACCTCGTCGGGCCGGGGCCTGCGTACGCCCCACACCCGCTCGCGGAAGAACTCCTCGGGCCACTCCCACGCCTCGGCCTGCACGTCCTGCGGCAGCGCGAGCGTGACGGCGCCGGTCTGCACCGGGTCGGTGAGCACCCGCACGGCCTGGAGGGCGGCCGGGATCAGGGCCTCGGGCCGCATGACGCGGTCGAAGAAGCGGGAGACGGGCCGCAGGGTGTCGTTGACGGAGACGTCGCCCGCGTAGGGGACTTCCAGCTGCTGGAGCACCGGATCGGCCGGCCGTGTGGCGAAGCTGTCCCCGGGCAGCAGGAGCACCGGGATCCGGTTGATGGTGGCGAGGGCCGCCCCGGTCACGAGGTTCGTCGCCCCGGGGCCGATGGAGGTGGTGACGGCGTGCGCGGACAGCCGGCCGCTCTGGCGGGCGAACCCGACGGCGGCGTGCACCATGGCCTGCTCGTTGCGGCCCTGGAGGAACGGCATCTCCTCGTGGCCGGTCTCCAGGAGCGCCTGGCCGATGCCGGCGACGTTGCCGTGGCCGAAGATCCCCCAGGTGGCGGCGATGAGCCGGTGGCGGTGGCCGTCCCGCTCGGTGTACTGGCGCGCGAGGAAGCGGACGAGGGCCTGCGCGACGGTGAGCCTCATCGGTTCTGGTCCTCCGCCCGGTAGAAGGGGAGCCGGGGATCGACGTCCTGAGCGGCCCAGGTGCCCCGGATCCAGCCGTGGTCGGGGTGATCGCGGATCAGCCACTCCCGGGGCGGGCCCGGCGGCCCGGCCATCACATTGAGGTAGTACATGTCGTGCCCGGGCGCGGCGATGGACGGCCCGTGCCAGCCGTCCGGAATCAGCACCGCGTCCCCGCTCCTCACCTCCGCGAGGATGTCGGTCTTCCCCGCCGGGGAAGGGGTGACACGCTGGTAGCCCAGGCCGGGTGTGTCCCCGTGGGGGGCGATCTCGAAGTAGTAGATCTCCTCCAGCCGGGACTCCACGCCGGGGTGGTCCTCGTCGTGCTTGTGGGGCGGGTACGAGGACCAGTTGCCGCCGGGGGTGAGCACCTCGACGGCGATGAGGCGGTCGCAGTCGAAGGCGTCGGCGGCCGCGAAGTTGTTGACCTGGCGCGAGCACCGGCCGGCCCCGCGCAGCTCCACGGACACGTCCGCCGCCGCCCCGTACCGGGCGGTCAGCCGCCGCTCGCACCGGGCTCCGACCAGTGCGAACCGCCCTCCTGCGGCGGAGGTGATCTCGGCTTGCGCGTCCCGGGGCAGGTAGGCGAAGTCGCTGACCGCGCTGAACACGCTCTCCCGCCCCCGCAGTTCGAAGACCTCCGACGGCTCCGCGCGGCGGACCGCGCACGCGCCGGCCAGCGGGAGGACGATCCACTCCCGCTCACCGCACGCGTGCGCGTACGTCTGACCCGCCTCCAGCGTCAGCACCCGCAGCGCGGTGTGCCCCATCTCGTGCGAAGCGGTCACCGGCACGACTCCAGCACCTCCTCCACCTCGGCGGGGAACGGCATCGCCGTCGAGCACGCCAGCCGCGAGGCCACGATCGCCCCGGCCGCGTTCGCGTACCGCGTCATCCGCTCCACGTCCCACCCGGCGAGCAGTCCGTGGCAGAGCGCGCCGCCGAAGGCGTCGCCCGCCCCGAGGCCGTTGACCACCTCGACCGGGACGGGCGGGACCTCGACCACCGTGCCGTCGCGGTGCACCGCGAGCACTCCCTCGGGGCCCTGTTTGACCACGGCCAGCTCCACCCCGGCGGCCAGCAGCGCCCGCGCCGCCGCGTACGGCTCCTTCTCACCCGTCGCGATCGCGCACTCCTGCGCGTTGCCCACCGCGACGGTCGCCAGCCCCAGCGCCCGCTCGTACCAGGGCTCCGGATCCCCGGACCACAGCATCGGCCGCCAGTCCAGGTCGAAGACGGTGGTCCCGGACTTGGCCCGGGCCTCCAGCGCGGCCAGCGTCGCGGCGCGGCTGGGCTCCTGGCTCAAGCCCGTTCCCGTCATCCAGAACACCTTCGCGGCCCGGACCGCCCCGGTGTCCACCTCCCCGGGTTCGATCTCCAGGTCGGGGGCCTTGGGCGAGCGGTAGAAGTACAGCGGGAAGTGGTCCGGCGGGAAGATCTCGCAGAACGTCACCGGCGTGGGGTACGCCGCCACCTCCGTCACCCACCGGTCATCGACCCCGAACCCCCTCAGCTCCGCCCGCAGATACGCCCCGAAGGGATCCGCCCCGGTCCGGGTGATCACCGCCACCCGGCGTCCCAGCCGGGCCGCCGCGACCGCGACGTTCGTCGGCGATCCGCCGAGGAACTTCCCGAAGGTGTCCGCCTCCGCGAGCGGTACGCCCGTTCTCAGCGGGTAGAGATCCACCCCGATCCGCCCCATCGTGATCAGGTCGAAAACGTTGTCGTCCCCGGTCGTCACCGGCAGTCCTCCCACTCGTCTCGCACTCTAAGGTGGCCGTCATGACCTCCTCCCCACCCCCGTTGACGCGTATCCGCGTCGGTTCGGCTCCGGACTCCTGGGGTGTCTGGTTTCCCGACGACCCCCGGCAGACGCCTTGGGAGCGTTTCCTCGACGAGGTGGCCGACGCCGGCTACGAGTGGATCGAGCTCGGCCCGTACGGCTACCTCCCCACCGATCCCGCCCGACTCGCCGACGAGACCGCCAAGCGCGGGCTCCGCGTCTCGGCCGGGACCGTCTTCACCGGACTTCATCACGGGCCCGCCGTATGGGAGGACACCTGGGAGCACGTGTCGCGGATCGCGGCGCTCACCCAGGCCATGGGCGCGGCGCATCTCGTCGTGATCCCGTCGTTCTGGCGGGACGACAAGACGGGCGAGGTGCTGGAGGACCGCGTCCTCACCCCCGGGCAGTGGCGCGAACTGACCTCCCAGACCGAGCGGCTGGGCCGGGAGGTCGCGGACCGCTACGGGCTGCGGATCGTCGTCCACCCGCACGCCGACACCCACATCGACACCCCGCAGAACGTGGCGCGCTTCCTGGACGCCACCGATCCGGAGCTGGTCTCGCTCTGTCTGGACACCGGGCACTACGCGTACTGCGGGGGCGACAGCGTCCAGGCCATCGAGGCCTTCGGCGAGCGGATCGGCTACCTCCACCTCAAGCAGGTGGACCCGGCGGTCCTCGCCGAAGTGGTGTCCGGGCAGGTGCCGTTCGGCCCGGCCGTGGCCCGGGGGGTGATGTGCGAGCCGCCGTCGGGGGTGCCCGCGCTGGAGCCCGTGCTGGCGGCCGCGCAGCGGCTCGGGGTGGACCTCTTCGCCATCGTGGAGCAGGACATGTACCCCTGCCCGCCGGAGAAGCCACTGCCGATCGCCCGCCGCACCCGCTCCTACCTGCGCTCCTGCGGCGCACGCTGACCACCGCACCGGAAGGACTTCGCACATGAGCAGCACGCTCGGCATCGCCGTCATCGGCGCCGGGAGGATGGGCGCCGACCACGTCCGCCGGATCGGCCGCACCGTCGGCGGGGCCCGGGTGGTGGCGGTGGCCGACCCGGACGGGGACCGGGTCAAGGAGGTCGTCCGGGGCCTGGAGGGGGCCTGCGCGTACACCGACGCGGCGGCGGCCGTCGCGGCTCCCGGGGTGGAGGCCGTACTGATCGCCTCGACGGGGCCCGCCCATGAGGAAGCGATCCTGCTGGCCCTGGGGCGGGAGCTGCCGGTGCTGTGCGAGAAGCCGCTGACGCCGGAGCCGGCGGGGGCGCTGCGCGTCATGGAGGCGGAGCAGCGCCTCGGCCGAAGACTCGTCCAGGTGGGCTTCATGCGGCGCTACGACGCCGAGTACGAGCGGCTGAAGGAACTGCTGGACGCGGGCGGCCTCGGGCGGCCACTGTTCCTGCACTGCCGGCACCGCAATGCTCTCTCGCCCTCGTGGTTCACCAGCGACATGCTGATCAGCGACTCGGTGGTGCACGAGGTGGACGCCGCCCGCTGGCTGCTGGACCAGGAGATCACGGCCGTCTCCGTGCTCTCCCCGACGCCCTCCTCGGCGGCCCCCGAGGGGCTGCGCGATCCCCGGCTGGTGCTGCTGGAGACCTCCGGCGGGGCGATCGTGGACGTGGAGATCTTCGTCAACTGCGGTTTCGGCTACCAGGTGCAGTGCGAGGCGGTCGGCGAATCGGGCAGCGCCCGGATCGGCGACGGCCACGCGATGGTCGTCCAGTCCGCCGGCCGGTGGGGCGGGGAGATCGCCCAGGACTTCACCGTACGGTTCGCCGACGCCTACGACCGCCAGCTGCGGCGCTGGGTGGCCCAGGCCGCCCGGGGCCGGGCCGAAGGCCCGACGGCCTGGGACGGCTACGCCGCGGCCGCCGTCTGCGAGGCGGGCCTGACCGCCGCGCGCACCGGCGTCCGCACCGCCGTCGAACTGACCGAGCGGCCGCCCTTGTACCGCTGAATTACGTACCGCTTCTGTCACAGACGTCACCCTTGTGTCACGGATGTCCGCATTACGCGGGTCTTGAGTCACAGCCGGGCGACAGCCACTCCCCTGCCTTCACCGTGCGTCGTTCTCCGGGCACTACCCGAGTGATCGTCACTGTCCACGCGCCGGCTCCCCGACGGCCTCCCGGCCGGCCCCGCGGCGTGGACCAGGAGGTGTCGTTGATGAGCGACCGACAGCTGTGGTCGTACAAGGAGATCGCCGCCCACATTCAGGTCCGGCCTGACACCGTGCGCTCCTACCGCAAGCACGGGCTGCTCCCCTCGCCGGACCACGTGGAGAGCGGCAAGCCGTACTGGTACGCCGACACCATCCGCACCTGGGTGACCCACCGCCCCGGCAACCGGAGCCGCCGCGAGGGCTGACCGGTGAAGCCGGGGCCACGGACGGGGCCCGCCCCGGGCACCCAGCCCGCCCCGGCCACCCCGTCCGGCCCGGGCACCCCGTCCGGGCCGGCCACACGGCCCGCCCGGCCCGGCTAGCTCCGGGCGGCCCGGCTAGCTCCGGGCGGCGGGTACCTTCTCCCGCGTCACGGCCTCCGGGTGCGGACCGGCCGGGACCGCGGCCGGCGCGGACTCCCCCTCGCTCAGCCCGAACCGCGCATGGAGCCTGCGCAGCGGGCCCGGCGCCCACCAGGTGGCCTTCCCGGTCAGCTTCATGACCGCCGGGACCAGCAGGCTCCGGACGACCATCGCGTCCATCAGCACGGCCAGCGCGATCCCGAGGCCCAGCATCTTGGTGTTGGTGACCCGGGAGGTGCCGATGGCCACCATCACCACCGCCAGGATCACGGCCGCCGCGGTGATCAGCCCGCCCGTGCGGGCCAGCCCGGTGCGCACCGCCCCCTCATGGTCCCCGGTGCGGTCGTACTCCTCCTTGATCCGGGAGATGAGGAACACCCCGTAGTCCATGGAGAGTCCGAAGGCGATGCAGAACATCAGCACCGGCAGGGTGGTCTCGATGCCCCCGGTGGAGGTGAAGGCGAGGAAGCCGGAGAGGTGACCCTCCTGGAACACCCACACCACCGCCCCGAACATCGCCGTCAGGCTCAGCGCGTTGAGCAGCACCGCCTGAAGGGGTATCAGCACGCTGCCGGTGAGCAGGAAGACCAGCAGCAGCGTGGCCAGCACCACCAGCGCCAGCGCGGCGGGCAGCTTCTCGGCTATGGCCTTCTGGGCATCGACGAGCACCGCCGCCTGCCCGGCCACCGAGGTCTCGAACGGGGCCTGGACCTCCCGCACCTCGCCGACCAGTTCCTGGGCCCGCTGCCCCACGGCCTCGCCCTCGGTGACCACCGAGAAGTAGGCGTACCGCGCGCCCGGTCCGGAGCTGACCGGCCCGTCCACCCGGGCCACCCCTTCCAGGCCGGCCACCCGCTCCCGGTAGGCGTCGAGGTCACCGGCGCCGGCGGCGCCCTCGGTCAGGACGATCAGCCCGCCGCCGGGGCTGCCCGGGAAGCCGTCCCGGATCTGCTGCTGCACCACATGCGAGGCGGCCGTCTTCGGCAGCTGCCGGTCGTCCACGGTGCCGAACTTGATCCCGAGGAAGGGCACTCCGAGGAGCAGCAGGCCGGCCGTGCTGACGAAGGCGAAGAGCGGGGCCCGGCGCATCACCAGCGCGGTCGTCCGCGCCCAGCCCCGCCCCTCCCCGCCCGCGGCCCCGGCCCCGGTACCGGCCCCGGTACCGGCCGCCGCCGTGCCCCGGCCCCGCCGCCACAGGCGCCGCAGGTCGAGGGAGTTGACCCGCTCCCCGAGCAGCACCAGCGCCGCCGGAAGCAGGATCAGGGCGGCCGCCGCCGCGAGGAGGACCACCGCGACCCCGGCGTAGGCGAAGGAACGCAGGAAGTACATGGGGAAGAACAGCATCGCGGAGAGCGCGACCGCGACCGTCAGGGCCGAGAACAGCACCGTCCGCCCGGCGGTGCGCAAGGTGGCCCCGACGGCGGCCACCGGGTCCCGCCCGGCCGCGAGCTCCTCTCGGAACCTGCGCACGATGAACAGGGCGTAGTCGATGGCGAGTCCGAGGCCGAGCGCGGTGGTGAGGTTCTGGGCGAAGACGGAGACCTCGGTGAACTCGGTGAGCCCGCGCAGCACGGCGTTGGTGCCGAGGATGGCGACGATGCCGACGCCGAGCGGCAGCATGGCCGCGACGGCGCTGCCGAAGACGAGGATCAGCAGCACGAGCGTCACCGGGAGGGCGATCAGCTCGGCGCGGAGCAGGTCCTCCTGGATGGTGGTGGTCACCTCCCGCTGGACGGCGACCGGTCCTCCGAGGGAGACGCGCAGCGGCCCGTGCTCCCCCTGGTAGCGCGGGGCGATCCGCTCCAGCACCCGGGTGGCGGTCTTCTCGTCCCCGAGCACGCGGGCGGCGATCAGCGCCTGTCTGCCGTCCTCGGAGCGCAGGGCGGGCATCGGGGTCCGCCAGTAGGAGCCGACGCCCGTCACCCCCGGCTCGGCGGCGAGGAGCCCGGTCAGCCGCTCGGCCTCGGCGGCGACGGCCGGGTCGTCCACCCCGGCCCCCGCCCCGGCCCCGGACCGGGGCCCGGCGTCCACGAGCAGCAGCAGATTGGGCTGGGAGGCCGGGAACTCGCGCTCCAGGGCCTTGGTGGCGTAGGTGGACCGGGCGCCCGGGTCCTCCCAGCCGCCGCTGCCCATCCGGTCGGCGACGCCACCGCCCGCGAACACGGCCAGCGCCGTGACCACGAGGGCGAGCAGCAGCGAGAGCCGCGGCCGGGCGGTGACGAACCGGGTCCACCGGCCGCTCTCCCCGGGCGACGGCGGGTTTTTGACTTCGGACATGACTCGGTGTCCCCTTCACCGTGATTGCCAGGCCAAATAGACTGGCAAACACGAGCAGTCGCTCGCGTTTCTCCAGAATGCGAGCGTCCTCTCGCGTTTGTCAATCGCCCACGGGAAGCAAGGGATTGGACATGCCGGAGAGCCCCCAGACCCAGCCGACGGACGAAAAGGGAGAAAAGACCCCAGAAGCGGCGACCGCCCCGCGCCGCCGCCAGGCGCGCGGGGAACGCCGGATCGCCCAGCTCCTCCAAGCCGCCGCCGGCGTGTTCTGCCGCACCGGCTACGCCGCCGCCAGCACCAACGCCATCGCCCGCGAGGCCGGCGTCTCACCGGGCACGCTGTACCAGTTCTTCCCGAACAAGGAGGCCATCGCCGTCGAGCTCGGGGGCCGGCTGCTGCACGACGCGCACGAGACGCACGGCCAGGCCTTCCTGCCGGAGAACCTGCACAAGCCGCTGCCCGAGCTGATCGACGCCGTCCTCGACCCGGTGATCGCCTTCAACTGCGAGAACCCGGCCTTCTGGGCCCTCATGCACGGCTCCGGCGTCCCCGGCATCCAGCAGGAGCACGAGGAATTGCACACCGGCCTGCTGACCCGGGTCGAGGACGTCCTGCGCAGCTTCTGCCCGGACAGCACGCCCGCCGAGCTCACCCGCGTCTCCAACATGATCCTGGGCATCTTCAAGGCCTCGCTCGACCTGATCCTGGCGACCGAGGGCGCCGAGCGAGCCTCGTACGTCGCCGAGCTGAAGGCCGTACTGCTGCGCTACCTGGAGCCGATGATCACCGAACCCCACCCCCTCTGACCCGCCGCCACGCGCGAAAAGATCCCCGGGAGATGCTCGCCTGATACCCCCTAGGGGTATAGTCTCCATAGTGCCGGGGAGACGGTGGGCGCATCCATCGCCCTTTCCGGCACCGGACACGCAAGCCCCCGAAGAGGAGAACGACATGACCGCCGAGACGGAAATCCAGCAGTCGACCGGTTCCTGCTGCTCCCCCGCAGGCTCCTGCCACGACACCGCCGCCGACGTCCAGATCGGCGCCGTCACCACCGTCTACCGGGTGACCGGCATGACCTGCGGTCACTGCGAGGGCGCCGTGACCGCCGAGCTCACCGCCCTGCCGGGGGTCAGCTCCGTCAAGGCCGTCGCCGCGACCGGCGAGGTCACCGTGGTCTCCGCCGCCCCGCTCGCCGAGGACGACGTCCGCGCCGCCGTGGACGAGGCCGGGTACGAACTCGCCGGCCAGGCCTGACCCGAGCCGGCCCGAGCCGACCAGGCCCGAGCCGACCGTACGCGTCACGCAGTACCCCGCCGGGCCGTACCGACCAGCTCATACTGGTTCCGTACGGCCCGGCCCTCCCCCTGGAGCCGGACATGAGCAGCAGCACAGTGCACGACGGACCCATAGCGGCGCAGGACGGCACCGCCGAGGTCGAGCTGACCATCGGCGGTATGACCTGCGCGTCCTGCGCGGCCCGCATCGAGAAGAAGCTGAACCGGATGGACGGGGTCACCGCCACGGTGAACTACGCCACCGAGAAGGCCCGGGTCTCGTACGCGGGCGACGTGGGGGTCGCCGACCTGATCGCGACCGTCGTGAAGACCGGCTACACCGCCACGGAACCCCCGCCGCCGGCCCGGGAACCCGAAGCGGAACCCGATGGGGAACCCGATGGGGAACCCGAGACGCGGGCCGAGACCGCCGGTGCGGCCGGGACTCCCCGTGACCCGGAGCTGACCGCACTGCGCCAGCGGCTGCTGGTCTCCTCGGCGCTCGCCCTCCCCGTGGTGCTGCTGGCGATGGTCCCGGCCCTCCAGTTCGACAACTGGCAGTGGCTCTCTCTGACACTGGCCGCCCCCGTGGTCGTCTGGGGCGCCTTCCCCTTCCACCGGGCCGCCTGGACCAACGCCCGGCACGGCGCCGCCACCATGGACACCCTGGTCTCGGTCGGCACCCTCGCCGCCTTCGCCTGGTCCCTGTGGGCCCTGTTCCTCGGCCACGCCGGCATGCCCGGCATGCGGCACGGATTCGACTTCACCATCAGCCGTACGGACGGCTCCTCCGCCATCTACCTGGAGGTCGCGGCCGGGGTCGTCAGCTTCATCCTGCTCGGCCGCTACCTGGAGGCCCGTTCGAAGCGGAAGGCCGGCGCCGCCCTCAAGGCCCTGCTGGAGCTCGGCGCCAAGGACGTGACCGTCCTGCGCGACGGCCGGGAGGTACGGATCCCGGTGGCGCGGCTCGCGGCCGGCGACCGGTTCGTGGTCCGCCCGGGCGAGAAGATCGCCACCGACGGCACGGTCGTCGAGGGCAGCTCCGCCGTGGACGCCTCGATGCTGACCGGCGAATCCGTTCCGGTCGAGGTCACGGTCGGCGACAGCGTCACCGGCGCCACCGTCAACGCCTCCGGCCGCCTCGTCGTCGAGGCCACCCGGGTCGGCGCGGACACCCAGCTCGCCCGGATGGCGCGGCTGGTCGAGGACGCGCAGAACGGCAAGGCCGAGGTGCAGCGCCTGGCCGACCGGATCTCCGGGGTCTTCGTACCGGTCGTCCTGCTGCTGGCGCTCGGCACCTGGGTGACCTGGCTGCTGATCACCGACAACCCGACGGCCGCCTTCACCGCCGCCGTGGCCGTCCTGATCATCGCCTGCCCGTGCGCCCTGGGCCTGGCCACCCCGACCGCGCTGATGGTCGGCACGGGCCGCGGCGCGCAGCTCGGCATCCTGATCAAGGGACCCGAGGTGCTGGAGTCCACCCGCCGCGTGGACACCGTCGTCCTGGACAAGACCGGAACCGTCACCACCGGCCGGATGACCCTGACCGGCGTACACCCGGCCGAGGGCGTCGACGAGGAGCAGCTGCTCCGCCTCGCGGGGGCCCTGGAACACGCCTCGGAGCACCCGATCGCCCGGGCCGTCGCGGCCGGCGCGGCCGACCGGGCGGGCACCCCGCCGGCGCCCGAGGGCTCCGCTTCCCCTTCGCCCTTCGAGGACGTGGACGGCTTCGAGAACGTGGCCGGGCTCGGCGTCCGGGGCGTGGTCGACGGGCACGCCGTGCTGGTGGGCCGGGAGAAGCTGCTGGCCGCCTGGGAGATCACCCTGCCGGCCGGGCTGGCCGAGGCCAAGGAGGCCGCCGAGCGGGCCGGGGGCACCGCCGTGCTGGTGGCCTGGGACGGTGCGGCGCGCGGGGTGCTGACGGTCGCGGACGCGGTCAAGGAGACCAGCGCCGAGGCGGTCACCCGGCTGCGGGCGCTGGGCCTCACCCCGGTCCTGCTGACCGGCGACAACCGGGCCGTGGCCGAGGCGGTGGCCCGCGAGGTGGGCATCGACGAGGTGATCGCCGAGGTGCTCCCGCAGGACAAGGTGGACGTCGTACGCGGGCTCCAGGCGCGGGGCCGTACGGTCGCGATGGTGGGCGACGGGGTCAATGACGCGGCCGCCCTCGCCCAGGCCGATCTGGGTCTGGCCATGGGCACCGGGACCGACGCCGCGATCGAGGCGGGGGACCTGACCCTCGTACGGGGCGACCTGCGGGTCGCGGCGGACGCGATCCGGCTCTCGCGCAGGACCCTCGCGATCATCAAGGGCAACCTGTTCTGGGCTTTCGGCTACAACGTGGCGGCGCTCCCGCTCGCGGCCGCCGGCCTGCTCAACCCGATGATTGCAGGGGCAGCGATGGCGTTCTCCTCCGTTTTCGTGGTGAGCAACAGCCTTCGGTTGCGATCCTTCCGGTAGGCGGATCTCCTCCCCGGCTCCACCACCATTCCTTCACAAGAGACGCAAATCACAGTGATGAGAACGTAACCATCTGGCGGTCGGGTGGGTCTAATGGGGCGATGCCAAGAACGTCTTGGGGGACGTTCGCGGGGGTCTTGGGGGACGCCCGAGGCATCAGCCGGCCGGGACACGTGCCCACTGGGAAGCTTTGAGCGGCCCTCCCGACCCGTGCGGGTCCCGGCAGAAACCCCATTGGAGCGCGCCTCGACGCACGCTCCTCGCCGACGCCCCGGCTCGGGTCCCGTGGGGGGAATCCGTTCCGGGGAAATGGAAAGCGCCCCGACCATCGACCCGTGGGGGGATCGACGGCGGGGCGCTTTTCGCTGCCTTGTTCCAAGGCCGCCGCGTGCGTCAAGGGCGCCGACCGCGCTGAGGGCTCAACCCGCGGTGCGTCCTCGGCCTGCCGCGGTAGGGCTCAGCGGGCCTCGACCGGGACGAAGTCGCGCAGGACCTCGCCGGTGTAGATCTGGCGCGGACGGCCGATGCGGGAACCCGGCTCCTTGATCATCTCGTGCCACTGGGCGATCCAGCCGGGAAGGCGGCCGAGCGCGAAGAGCACGGTGAACATCTCGGTCGGGAAGCCCATGGCCCGGTAGATCAGACCGGTGTAGAAGTCCACGTTCGGGTAGAGGTTGCGCTCGACGAAGTAGTCGTCGGCCAGCGCGTGCTCTTCCAGCTTGAGCGCGATGTCGAGCAGCTCGTCGCTCTTGCCGAGCGCCGAGAGGACATCGTGGGCCGCGGCCTTGATGATCTTCGCCCGGGGGTCGAAGCTCTTGTAGACGCGGTGTCCGAAGCCCATCAGGCGGACGCCGTCTTCCTTGTTCTTCACCTTGCGGATGAAGGCGTCGACGTCGCCGCCGTCGTTCTTGATGCCTTCGAGCATCTCCAGAACGGACTGGTTGGCGCCACCGTGCAGCGGGCCCCACAGGGCGGAGATGCCGGCGGAGATCGAGGCGAACATGTTCGCCTGCGAGGAGCCGACCAGACGCACGGTGGAGGTCGAACAGTTCTGCTCGTGGTCCGCGTGCAGGATCAGCAGCTTGTCGAGCGCCGAGACCACGACCGGGTCCAGGTCGTACTCCTGGGCCGGCACGGAGAAGGTCATGCGCAGGAAGTTCTCGACGTAGCTGAGGTCGTTGCGCGGGTAGACCACCGGGTGGCCGACCGACTTCTTGTACGCGTACGCCGCGATCGTCGGGAGCTTGGCCAGCAGCCGGATCGTCGAGAGGTGCCGCTGCTTCTCGTCGAACGGGTTGTGGCTGTCCTGGTAGAACGTCGACAGCGCGCTGACCACGGAGGACAGCATCGCCATCGGGTGCGCGTCACGCGGGAAGCCGTCGTAGAAACGCTTGACGTCCTCGTGCAGCAGCGTGTGCTGGGTGATCTCGTTGCGGAACGACGCGAGCTGGTCGACGGTCGGCAGCTCACCGTTGATCAGCAGGTACGCGACCTCGATGAAGGTCGAACGCTCCGCCAGCTGCTCGATCGGATAGCCGCGGTAGCGCAGGATGCCCTGCTCGCCGTCGAGGTAGGTAATCGCGGACTTGTAGGCGGCGGTGTTTCCGTAGCCACTGTCCAGAGTGACGAGCCCGGTCTGGGCCCGAAGCTTCGAGATGTCGAAGCCCTGGTCACCGACGGTGCTCTCGACCACCGGGTAGGTGTATTCACCGTCCGCGTACCGGAGTACTACAGAGTTGTCGCTCACGTCATCCCTCACCGACGTAGTGCCTCTTCTTCGAGGTGCCCTGACTGCCTCTACCTTCCCCCATTTGGCGCAGGAGAGTGCACTCGGGGTCGGCCTTTGGTCTTTTTGACGGCACTGAGTGCCTTCAACCTGCTCATCCTGCCCCCTCCGCGCCAAATGCGGAAACCCTAGGGGAAGATTCCCACCGGTATGCGGCCGGACAGCCTAGGAGCAACCGCCGTGTACCTCCTGCCTGCGGAAACCGTACGCACCGCCTGGCCGAGGGCCTTGCGGGACCCGACGAGAACGACCAGTTTCTTCGCCCTGGTCACCGCCGTGTAGAGCAGGTTCCGCTGGAGCATCATCCAAGCCCCCGTGGTGACCGGGATCACGACCGCCGGGTACTCACTCCCCTGGGACCGGTGGATGGTGACGGCGTAGGCGTGCGCCAGCTCGTCGAGCTCCGAGAACTCGTACGCCACCTCCTCGTCCTCCTCCGTCCGGACGGTCAGGCGCTGTTCGTCCAGGTCGAGGCCGGTGACCACGCCGACGGTGCCGTTGAACACGCCGTTGGCCCCCTTCTCGTAGTTGTTCCGGATCTGGGTCACCTTGTCGCCGACCCGGAAGACGCGGCCGCCGAAGCGCTTCTCGGTCAGATCCGGCCGGGCCGGGGTGATCGCCTGCTGGAGCAGCCCGTTGAGGGTGCCGGCGCCGGCCGGGCCCCGGTGCATGGGCGCCAGCACCTGGATGTCACGGCGCGGGTCGAGGCCGAACCTGGCCGGAATGCGGCGGGCCGCGACATCCACGGTGAGCCGCCCGGCCTCCTCGGTGTCCTCCACGGGGAAGAGGAAGAAGTCCGGCAGCCCGTCGGTGATCGGCGGCAGGCCGGTGTTGATCCGATGGGCGTTGGTGACCACGCCCGACTGCTGGGCCTGCCGGAAGATCCGGGTCAGCCGCACCGCGGGCACCGGGCCGTCCTGCGCCAGCAGGTCCCGCAGCACCTCGCCCGCGCCGACCGAGGGCAGCTGGTCCACATCCCCCACGAGCAGCAGGTGCGCACCCGGCGCCACCGCCTTGACCAGCTTGTTCGCGAGCAGCAGGTCCAGCATCGAGGCCTCGTCGACCACGACGAGGTCCGCGTCCAGGGGCCGTTCCCGGTCGTACGCCGCGTCCCCGCCGGGTTTGAGTTCCAGCAGCCGGTGCACGGTGGAGGCCTCCGCCCCGGTGAGCTCCGCGAGCCGTTTCGCGGCCCTGCCGGTCGGCGCGGCGAGCACCACCTTGGCCTTCTTCGCCCGCGCCAGCTCCACGATCGAGCGCACCGTGAAGGACTTTCCGCAGCCCGGGCCGCCGGTGAGGACCGCGACCCGGCGGGTCAGCGCCAGCCGGACCGCGTCCCGCTGTTCGGGCGCCAGCTTGGCCCCGGTGCGCCCCGCCAGCCAGTCCAGGGCCTTGGCCCAGTCCACGTCCTGGAAGCCCGGCATCCGGTCCTCCTCGGCGTTCAGCAGCCGGCGCACCTGCCCGACCAGCGACAGCTCGGCCCGGTGGAACGGCACCAGGTACACGGCGGTCAGCGGATCCGGCCCGCCCTGCGGATCAGGCACCGGTTCCCGTACGACCCCTTCCGGGTCGGCGGCGAGCTCGGACAGGCAGTCGATGACCAGCCCGGTGTCCACCTGGAGCAGTTTCACCCCGTCGGCGATCAGCCGCTCCTCGGGCAGGAAGCAGTGCCCCTGGTCGGTGGACTGGGACAGGGCGTACTGGAGCCCGGCCTTGACCCGCTCGGGGCTGTCGTGCGGGATGCCGACGGCCTGGGCGATCCGGTCGGCGGTGAGGAAGCCGATGCCCCACACGTCGGCGGCGAGCCGGTAGGGCTGGTTGCGGACCACCGAGATGGAGGCGTCCCCGTACTTCTTGTAGATGCGGACCGCGATGGAGGTGGAGACTCCGACGCCCTGGAGGAAGACCATGACCTCTTTGATGGCCTTCTGCTCTTCCCAGGCGGCGCCGATCATCCTGGTCCGTTTGGGGCCGAGGCCGGGCACCTCGATGAGCCGCTTCGGCTCGCTCTCGATGACCTCCAGGGTGTCGAGGCCGAAGTGCTCCACGATCCGGTCGGCGATCTTCGGGCCGATGCCCTTGATCAGGCCGGAGCCGAGGTAGCGGCGGATGCCCTGGATGGTCGCGGGCAGCAGGGTGGAGTAGTTCTCGACCGTGAACTGGCGGCCGTACTGCGGGTGGGAGCCCCAGCGGCCCTCCATGCGCAGCGATTCGCCCGGCTGCGCCCCGAGGAGGGCGCCGACGACGGTGAGCAGGTCCCCCGAGCCCCGGCCGGTGTCGACCCGGGCGACGGTGTACCCGCTCTCCTCGTTGGCGTAGGTGATGCGCTCCAGCACCCCCTCGACCACCGCCTGTTGCACCACCCCGTTGATTGTCATGGCACGACGCTACCGGCAGCCGCCGACAGCCGGCCGGGCCTGTGGACAACTCGGGGCGGGGGGAGGCCGGGAAAACCAGAGGGGGGTCCGGCCTCGCGGCCGGACCCCCTCACGGTTACCCCTCCCTCGTCGGACTTCCCGATCCCCCCAGATCCCCTCCCGGAAGTACCGACGCACCATATGACCCTCGATTCCCCCGGACGGTTGCACGCGGAACCGGAGTTTTATTTTTCGTCGACCCGAGGTGCCGGAAAAACGTGACAGAAGTAGCGTTTCCGGCATGAGCGAATCTTCATTCCAGGACGACGTGCTCGGTGAGCTCGGCCCCGACCGGCTGACCGAGATCGCCTCCCTGCTCGGTACCGACGAGAACGGCGCGAAGGAGACCGTCGCGACCACGGTCGGCGCCATGACCCGGCGGCCTCCAGCAGCGGGCCGCCGACGGCGGCGACGACGGCAATGAGGTGCGCCAGGCCTTCGCCGAGGTGGCCGAACCCCCGCTGCAAGGAGTGGCGACGCTCGGCGGCGGGCTGCTCGGCGGCGGCCTGATGGCCGGGGTGCTCGCCAAGGTGAGCAAGCCGGTGGCGGCGGCCGTCTCCAAGAAGACGGGCATTCCCGCACCGACCGTCGCCCGGGTCATCGAGCTGCTGATCCCCGTCCTGCTGGCCGTCTTCGCCAAGCGCGCGGCGGACACGGGCAGCACGGGCAGCACGGGCGCCCCGGGCAACACCGCCTCCGGAACGACCCCCGGAGCAGCCCCCGCATCCGGCGGCGGCCTCGGCGACCTGCTGGGCCAGATCCTGGGCGGCGGCAAGAAATAGCCGGCGGCGGGCAGGAGCGGAGGCGCGCAGGAACCGGCGGCGCGCAACACCCCGTGGCGGGCGGGAGCGGCGGCGGGCAAGAGCGGGGCGGCGGGCGGGACCCCGTGGCGGGCGGGAGCGGGCGCGCTATCCTCGGGGGCCATGGAGCCCCCTGCTGACACCCCTCCCGCATGGGTCCGCCTGCGGGATCCGGAGCCCGGCGAGCTGGGCTGGATCGTGCAGCGGCACGGCGCGCTCTACGCCGCCGAGTTCGGCTGGAACCAGGAGTTCGAAGGCCTGGTCGCCCGGATCGTCGCGGACTTCGCCGAGGACCACGACCCCCACCTGGAGCGCGTCTGGATCGCCGAGCTGGACGGGGCCCCCGTCGGCTCGGTGATGTGCGTACGGGAGGACGGCGCGCCCGGGACCGCCCGGCTGCGGCTGCTGCTGGTGGAGCCGGCCGGCCGGGGCCACGGCATCGGGGGTCTGCTCCTCGACGCCGTCGTCGCGTTCGCCCGTTCGGTCGGCTACCGCGAGCTGGTGCTCTGGACCAACGACGTGCTGACCTCGGCCCGTTCCCTGTACGAGCGCGCCGGTTTCACCCTCGTCGCCGAGCACCCGCACCGCTCGTACGGCGCGGCCCTCACCGGGCAGGACTGGCGGCTGCCGCTGCGGGAGGGCTCCCCGCGCTGACGGCGGCCCGGACCCCCGCACGCGCCGGGGCCAGCGAGGTCGCGGCCACCCCGCCGACCAGCAGCAGCGCCGCCACCCAGCGCAGCGCCGAGATCTCCTCGCCCAGCACCAGCGCCGCCGAGGACATCCCGAACACCGGCACCAGCAGCGAGAACGGGGCCACCGAGGAGGCCGGGTAGCGCCGCATCAGGTAGCTCCACGCGCCGAAGCCGAACACGGTGGACACCCACGCCACGTACGCGATCACGGCCGCCCCGGACCAGTCCAGGCCGCGCAGCGCGGCCAGGTCCCGCGCGGGCCCCTCGAACAGGAGCGAGAGCGCGAACAGCGGCAGCACCGGGACGGTGCACACCCAGACCATGAAGTTCATCGCGTCGGGCGGGGACGCCTTGCGGGTCAGTACGTTGGACACGCCCCAGCAGGCGGCGGCCGCCACGACCAGCGTGAAGCCGAGCACGGGCCCGGAGGCGCCGCCGTCCGCGGCGGCGACGGCGATCCCGGCGAGCGCGACGCCCATGCCGAACACCCGCACCCGGCCGGGCCGCTCGCGCAGGACGACGGCGGCGAGGACGGCGGTGAAGACGCTCTGGATCTGGAGCACGAGCGAGGACAGCCCGGCCGGCATCCCGGCGTCCATCCCCGTGAAGAGCAGACCGAACTTGGCGATCCCGAGGAACGCGCCGACCCCCAGGATCCACTTCCAGGCGACCTTGGGCCGCCCGACGAAGAACACGGCGGGCACGGCGGCGACGAGGAAGCGCAGGGCGGACAGGAGCAGCGGCGGGAAGTGGCCGAGCCCGATCTGGATGACGACGAAGTTGAAGCCCCAGACGGCGGCGACGAGGACGGCGAGTGCGGTGTGTACGGGACGCATGGTCCGAGCATCGGCGCCCGGACCATGTAGCACCAGCGCGGATCTCTTCCGGAACGGATGAAGCATCGCTTACGGATGCCGGCGGGCTCGGGGCTGCCTACGATGGGCCGCATGCTCGACCTCTCCCGGCTCCGCGCCCTGCACGCCGTCTCCGTCCACGGCTCGGTCGCGGGCGCCGCGGCCGCCCTCGGCTACACCCCCTCGGCCGTCTCCCAGCAGATCGCCAAGCTGGAGCGCGAGACCCGGACCACGCTGCTGGAGCGGCGCGGGCGAGGCGTCGCGCTCACCGACGAGGCCCGGCACCTGGCCGGCACCGCGCAGGAGTTGCTGGCGATCGTCGAGCGGGCCGAGACCACCCTGGAGGAGCGGCGCGGGCTGCCGAGCGGGCTGCTGCGGGTGGCCGCCTTCGCCTCGGCCGCGCGCGGGCTGCTGCCGGGGGTACTGGCCGACCTGGCCGGCCGTCACCCGGCGCTGGACGTCCGGCTCACGGAGGTGGACCCCCACCTCTCGGTGGACCTGGTGGCCCGGGGCGTCACCGATCTGGCGGTGGCGCACGACTGGGACATCGCCCCGCTGCCGGCGCCCGAGGGCGTCGAGCAGGCGGTGATCGGGGACGACCGCTGTGAACTCGTCGTACCCGAGAGCCACCCCTTCACCACCCGGAGGGTGATCCGGCGGGCGGATCTCGGCGGCCAGCGCTGGGTCTGCCAGCCGCCCGGCCGGGTCTGCCACGACTGGCTGACGCGGACCCTGCGGACGGCCGGGTTCGAGCCGGACATCGCGCACGTCGCCGAGGAGAACCACACCATCGTGGCGCTGGTCGCGGCCGGGCTCGGGGTGGCCGTCGTCCCCCGCCTCGGCACCGGCCGGCTGCCCGCCGGGGCGGTGGCCGTGCCGCTCGAACCGGCGCCCGTACGCCGGTTGTACGCCCTGTGGCGGACCGGGGCCGCGCGCCGCCCGGCGATCACGGAGGCCGTCCGGACGCTCCGGGAGCACTGGCCCCGGGTGGCCCAGGAGGCGCCCCTTCCGGGGGACGCGGCGAGTGTCCCCCGGCCGGCGGGCGCGGCCCCGACGTAGGGTCCGGCGCGTGTCGTATCACGCCTCACGCCGGACCCTGCTCACCGCGGCCGCCCTCGCCGCCGTCACGGCCGGCGGGGCCGCCTCCGTCGCCAGGGGCTCCCGGCCGACGCCCGACCAACCGCGCCCCGCGCCCGACGACCCGCGGCCGGCGCCCGACGACCCGCGGCCCGGGGACCGGGCGCCCGGCCCGGAGCACGCCGCCCGGCTGCTGGGCCGGATGAGCCTGGAGGAGAAGGTCGGGCAGCTCTTCGTATCGCGGGCGTACGGGCATTCGGCGACCGATCCCGACCCGGCGGACGCCGAGAAGAACCTGGCCCAGTTCGGGGTCCGCACGGCCGCCGAGCTGGTCTCCCGCTACCACCTGGGCGGGGTCATCTACTTCGCCTGGGCCCGGAACACCCGTACCCCGCAGCAGATCGCCGAGCTGTCCAACGGCCTCCAGCGGGCGGCCGCCGCGACCGGCGCCGGCGTCCCCCTGCTTCTCTCCACCGACCAGGAGCACGGCATCATCGCCCGGATCGGCAAGCCCGCGACCCTGCTGCCGGGGGCGATGGCGCTGGGCGCCGGGGGGTCCACCGCCGCCGCCCGCCGGGCCGGGCGCATCGCGGGCACCGAACTGGCCTCGATGGGGATCCGGCAGGACTACGCGCCCGTGGCCGACGTGAACGTGAACCCGGCCAATCCGGTCATCGGCGTACGGTCCTTCGGCGCGGACCCGCAGGCGGTGGCGGGCCTGGTCGCGGCGCAGGTCGGGGGCTACCAGGGCGCGGGAGTGGCGGCCACCGCCAAGCACTTCCCGGGCCACGGGGACACCGAGACCGACAGTCACGTCGGGCTGCCGGTGATGCGGCACACCCGCGCGCAGTGGGAGGAGCTGGACGAGCCCCCGTTCCGGGCGGCCGTGGCGGCGGGCGTGGACGCCGTGATGACGGCGCACATCGTCTTCCCCGCGCTCGATCCCTCACAGGATCCGGCGACGCTCTCGCACCCCATCGTGACCGGGATCCTGCGCGAACGCCTGGGCTTCCGGGGCGTGGTGGTCACCGACGCGCTGGACATGGCCGGGGTCCGCCAGAAGTACGGGGACGACCGGATTCCGGTCCTGGCCCTGAAGGCGGGCTGCGACCAGCTGCTGAACGCCCCGGACCTGGCCCTGGCGCAGCGCGCCGTGCTGGCGGCCGTGGCGGCGGGCGAGCTGTCCGAGGCCCGGATCGAGGAGTCGGTGCTGCGGATCCTGGAACTCAAGGCCCGCCGGGGCCTGTTCGCCGACCCGTACACCTCGGCCGAGCGGGTGGACGCGGCGACGGGCACGGCCGCCCATCTGGCGGCGGCCGACGCGATCGCGGCCGGTACGACGACCCTGCTGGCCAATCCCGACAAGCTGCTCCCGCTGGATCCGGGGGCCGCGCCCCGGCTGCTGGTGACCGGGACCGATCCGGCCTCCCCCAGTGGTACGACGGGACCCCCCACCTCGGTACTGGCCCGGGAGCTGACCGCCCTGGGCTGCCGGGCGAGCGCGGTGGCGCCCGCGCGGGCGGTGGCGGCGGCCCCGGGCCACGCCGCGGTGCTGGTGTGCACGTACAACGTCCCCGACGGGGAGAGTCCGCAGCGCACGCTGGTGACGGAGCTACTGGCCACGGGGGTGCCGGTGGTAGTGGTCGCGATCCGCAATCCGTACGACCCGGCCCGGCTGCCGCGGTGCGCGGCGGAGCTGGCGACGTACTCCTGGACGGACGTGGAGCTGCGGGCCGCGGCCCGGGTGATCACCGGGGCGGTCCGGCCGGCCGGCCGGCTCCCGGTGCCGGTGCCCGGCCGCTACCCGCTGGGCCACGGGCTGGCGTACGGCTGACGCCCCCGCCCTCCCGTGGCCCTGGGGCTACCCGGGAGCTACGGGCGCAGCTGCGGCTCGCGCTCCAGCTCCCGCTGGTCGAGCCGCGCGTCCGGCTTGGCCAGCGGCGTCGCGCGGCCCGTGTCGGCGAGCGTGGCGGCCGGGGCCACTCCGGCCCACTGCAGGATCTTCGCGGTGGCCAGCGTCCGCTCGCCGTCCAGGAGCTTGGAGACGCTCGCGCCGTGGTTGGCGCCGGGCGCGATCATCACGTAGCTGTCGCGCACCCCGTAGCCGAGGTGGAACGGTTCGGCACCCCACGGGTCGTTCTGCCCGTACACGAACAGCATCTGGTTGGCGTTCTCGCGGACCCAGTTGTCGACGTCCGTCATGGCCTTCGGCTGGAAGGACATCGGGATGTCACGGGGCACGAAGTTGCGCGGGCCCTGGTAGCCGTAGCGGCTCAGGCTGCCCAGGTGCGGCAGCTTGATCGTGGGCGCGCCGAGCTGCGTACCCGCCTGGTAGTAGTACGGCGTGTACGTCTCCAGGCCCTGGTCGGTGTAGGCCGAGAAGCCGGAGATGGTGTCGATCGAGTTCCAGATCTCCTCGTCGGTCGCGGTGGCGGCCGTCGGGATCCCCCCGCAGTCGGAGAGCAGGCTGTACTGCCAGAAGGCCCACACGTAGTCGAGCACGACGGCCTCGTAGGCCTTGTCGAGGTTGCCGACGGTGTTGAAGGTCCAGCCGTTCTCGGCGGCGGTGGTCGCGTACTTGACCTCCAGCGCGTCACGGCGGACGAGGGCCTCGCGCTGCACGGCGTTCAGCTTGTCGCGGCACTCCTTGGTGCCGACCTTGGTGAAGAAGCGGTCGTAGGCCGAGTCCTCGTTGTTGACCACGTCGTTGGGCGCGACGTACGCGACGACACCGTCCATGTCACGCGGGTAGAAGCGCTCGTAGTAGGTGGCCGTCATGCCGCCCTTGCTGGCGCCCGTGGCGAGCCAGTTCTTGGTGTAGATCTTCTTCAGGGCGGTGAAGATGCGGTGCTGGTCGCTGGCGGCCTGCCAGATGTCCAGGTTCGCCCAGTTGGCCGGGTCGGGCCGGGAGGGCGTGAAGAATCGATACTCCAGAGACACCTGGTTGCCGTCGACGATCGTCGTCGGCTCACTGCGCCGCGGCGAGGTGTTCACGTTGTAGCCGGAGGTGAAGAACACGGTCGGCCGGGACGTGTCCTTGTGCAGCAGCGTCAGGCGCTGCTGGAAGGTGCCCTTCCAGGGGTTCTTGTGGTCCACCGGCTGCGTGTAGTTCAGGACGAAGAAGCGGTACCCCGGGTACGGCTTCTCCTCGACCAGGCTCATCCCCGGGACGGCGAGAATCTGGTCCTTGATGTCCGGGCCGGCGGCGGGACCGGCGGCTGTGGCCGCCTGTGCCGTGAATCCGGCCGCGCCCATGGTGGCGATGAGCACCACGAGCGACAGCAGCCATCCGAGCGTCTTGCGCATTGACCCTCCCCTTCAGTTCACTGCGGTGCGCGTGAACCTAGCGGGATCAACACATGGATGACCAGACCTAGTTGGGCCGTCAAGAGCTGCCTTTCGGGCCAGGTCCGGCCCCGGCCCGGCCCGGCCGACCTGCGGTTCAGGCGCTGATCAGCACAGGATCCAGCCGGAAGCGACCGAACCGGCCCCCACGCTTCCCTTTACATACACACATCGGTTGATCGCACCAACGGTGACAGGTCCGGCGTAGCGGGTGAATCGCCCGGAATCGCCCACCGGGACTCCGCCACGCGGCTGGATGCTCACCGACATCGCGCGGCGCTCGCCGGGGCGGTTCGCGACGGCCATGGCGCACGCCTGGGTGCGGCTCTTGTAGACGCGCACCTCACCCGTGGAGAAGGGCAGCGAGCTGACCAGCCGGCCCGGACAGCCCCCGCTCGCCGCCTGCGCCGGGGGCGCCATCAGCACCCCGCCGACGCAGAACCACAGGGCCGACCCCAACACCCCGAGGAGTACGGCCCGCCGGCCGGGCCCCTTGCCTCCGTCACTCACGCTGTCCCCCGATCGGTCGCACACGACACCGCCGTACGTACGCACGTACGACGCGCGGACCCCCCGGATGGTTGCACGCGGCAACGGCCGTCCGGGGGGTCCGAAAGGGCACTCCTGGGAAGCGCCAGGTCACAGCGCGGTCCGGGGTCGCGGCCCCGGCCGCGGGCTCAGGCGGCGGCCCGCTCGTCCTCCCCGACGAAGGTCCGCCACAGCTCGGCGTACCGGCCGCCGCGAGCCAGGAGTTCGGCGTGCGGACCGTCCTCCACGACCCGGCCGCGGTCCATCACCACGACCCGGTCGGCGCGGGCCGCGGTCGTCAGGCGGTGCGCCACGACCAGGGTGGTGCGCTTGCCCGCGAGCCGGTCGGTGGCCCGGTTGACCTGCGCCTCGGTGGCGAGGTCGAGCGCGGCCGTGGCCTCGTCCAGCAGCAGCACGTCCGGGTCGACGAGTTCGGCGCGGGCCAGCGCGATCAGCTGGCGCTGGCCGGCCGAGAGGTTGCGGCCGCGCTCGGCGACGGTGTGCAGGTAGCCGCCGTCCAGGGTGGCGATCATGTCGTGGGCGCCGACCGCGCGGGCGGCCGCCTCCACCTCGGCGTCGCCCGCCCCGGGCCGCCCGTAGGCGATGGCGTCGCGGACCGTCCCCGGGAAGAGGTACGGCTCCTGCGGGACCACTCCGAGGCGGTGGCGGTACGCGGTCATGTCGAGCTCCCGCAGATCGGTGCCGTCGGCGGTGACCCGGCCGGAGGTCGGGTCGTAGAACCGGGCCACGAGCTTGACCAGCGTGGACTTGCCGGCGCCGGTCTCGCCGACGAAGGCGACGGTCTGCCCGGCGGGTATCCGCAGACTGATTCCGGCCAGCGCTTCCCCCTTCTCCCCCCGCTCCTCGGCGGTGCCGTAGGCGAAGCGGACGTCCTCGAAGGCGATCTCGCCGCGCAGCCCCGCGACCTCGCGCGGCGCGGCGGGGCGGGGGGTGCTGGTGGGCTCGCGCAGCAGGCCCTGGATCCGGCCGAGGGAGACGGTGGCCTGCTGGTACCCGTCGAACACCTGGGAGAGCTGCTGCACGGGGGCGAAGAACAGGTCGATGTAGAGCAGGTACGCCACCAGCGCGCCGGTGGTGAGGGTGCCGGCCTCCACCCGGCCCGCGCCGACGATCAGCACGGCGGCCGCGGCGCCCGAGGACAGCAGCTGCACGAACGGGAAGTAGACCGATATCAGCCACTGCCCGCGCACCCGGGCCTCGCGGTACGAGTTGCTCCGCTCGGCGAACCGGGCGGCGCCGGAACCCTGCCGGCGGAAGGCCTGGACGATGCGCAGCCCGGAGACGGACTCCTGGAGGTCGGCGTTGACCAGGCTGACCCGGTCGCGGGCGAGCTCGTAGGCGGCGACCGACCTGCGGCGGAACACGACGGTGGCGACGACCAGCACGGGCAGGGTCACGAAGACGATCAGGGCGAGCTCGACGTCGAGGACGAGCAGCGCGATCAGGATGCCGAAGAAGGTGAAGACGGAGACGACGGCGGTGACGAGCCCGGTCTGCAGGAAGCTGGAGAGGGAGTCCACGTCGGTGGTCATCCTGGTCATGATCTTGCCGGTCAGCTCGCGCTCGTAGTAGTCGAGGCCGAGGCGCTGGAGCTGGGCGAAGATCTTGACGCGGAGCGCGTACAGCACGCGCTCGCCGGTACGGCCGGTCATCCGGGTCTCGGCGAACTGCGCGGCCCACTGCGCCACGACGACGACGAGGGCGAGGCCGGCGGCCGCCCAGACGGCGCCGAGGACGGCGTCCTCGACGCCCTTGTCGATGCCGTGCCGGATCAGGATCGGCAGGAGCAGCCCGGATCCGGCGTCGAGGGCGACGAGGGCGAGGCTGATGGCGAGCGGCGCCCAGAAGCCGCGCAGCAGCCGGCGCAGGCCGTAGCTCTCCTCGGCGGCCGCGGCGCGGGTCTCGTCCACGTCGGGGGTGTCCTCGGCGGGCGGCAGCGCGGCCACCTGCGCGAGCAGTTCGGGGGTGGCCGGCATGCCGGCCATGGCGGCCCCGGGGGCGGGAGCGCCGGAGCCCTCGCTCTCCTCCTGGCGGCGCCAGAGCTCGGGGGTCACCCCGTCGGCGACCCGGCGCTTGGCGTTCACCGGCTCGGAATCGATCTCGGCTTCGAGCTCGATGTCGCGCTCGATGTCCCCTTCCAGGTCGCGCTCGATCTCCCGCTCGATCTCCCGCTCGAACTCGGTCAGCACGGGCGCTTGCGGAGTGCGCGGCGAGCCGGCGCCGAGCGCGTCCGGGTCGGTGAGCAGGCGGCGGTAGAGGGGCGAGCGGCGTTCCAGCTCGGCGTGCGTGCCGATGTCGGCGAGCCGGCCGCGGTCGAGGACGGCGATCCGGTCGGCGAGCGCGAGCGTGGAGCGGCGGTGGGCGATCAGGAGCGTGGTGCGGCCGGCCATGACGGCCCGCAGCGCCTCGTGGATCTCGTGCTCGACGCGGGCGTCGACGGCGGAGGTGGCGTCGTCGAGGAGCAGCAGCCGGGGGTCGGTGAGGATCGCCCGGGCGAGGGCGATGCGCTGGCGCTGGCCGCCGGAGAGGGTGAGCCCCTGCTCGCCGACCTTGGTGTCGTACCCGGCGGGCAGGGCGCGGACGAACCCCTCGGCCTGGGCGGCCCGGGCGGCCGCCTCGACCTGCGCGTCGGTGGCGGCGGGGTGCCCGAAGGCGATGTTGGCGCGGATGGTGTCGGAGAAGAGGAAGGAGTCCTCCGGGACCAGGCCGATGGCGGCGCGCAACGAGTCGTACGTCAGCTCGCGGACGTCGTGCCCCGCGACGCGGACGGTGCCGCGGTCGGCGTCGTAGAAGCGCGGCAGGAGGAGCGAGACGGTGGACTTCCCGGAACCGGAGGCGCCGACGAGGGCGACGGTCTCGCCTTCGGCGAGGGAGAGGGAGAAGCCGTCGAGGACGGGGCGCTCGGGGTCGTACCCGAAGGCCACGTCCTCGAACTCGACGGTGGCGGGCGCGTCGGCGGGCAGTTCGGTCCCGCCCTCGCGGATCGAGGGCTCGGTGTCGATGAGCTCGCAGACGCGCTCGACGCCGGCGCGGGCCTGCTGGGCGACGGTGAGCACCATGGCCAGCATGCGGACGGGGCCGACGAGCTGGGCGAGGTAGGTGGAGAAGGCGACGAAGGTGCCGAGGGTCACCTGGCCGCGGGCGGCCATCCAGCCGCCGAGGGCCAGCATGGCGACCTGCGCGAGGGCGGGCACGGCCTGGAGGGCGGGGGTGTAACGCGAGTTGAGGCGGATGGTCCGCATCCGCCCGGCGAACAGCATGCGGCCGGCGGCGCGCAGCTTGCCGGTCTCCTGCTCCTCCTGCCCGAAGCCCTTGACGACGCGGACGCCGGTCACGGCGCCGTCGACGACGCCCGCGACGGCGGCGGCCTGGCCCTGGGCGTACCAGGTGGCGGGGAAGAGCCGCTTGCGGCTGCGCTTGGCGATGAACCAGAGGGCGGGGGCCATGAGCAGCGCGACGAGGGTCAGCAGCGGGGACAGCCACAGCATGACGCCGAGGGATATCCCGAAGAGGAGGAAGTTCCCGATGGTCATCGGGAGCATGAAGAGCAGCCCCTGGATGAGCTGGAGGTCGCTGGTGGCCCGCCCGATGACCTGGCCGGTCGACAGCTCGTCCTGGCGCCGGCCGTCGAGGCGGGCGATGGTGTCGTACATGTCGGTGCGCAGATCGTGCTGCACGTCGAGCGCGAGCCGTCCGCCGTAGTAGCGGCGTATGTAGGTCATCAC
Source organism: Streptomyces sp. ADI95-16 (assembly GCF_003721495.1). Lineage (NCBI taxonomy): Bacteria > Bacillati > Actinomycetota > Actinomycetes > Kitasatosporales > Streptomycetaceae > Streptomyces > Streptomyces sp. ADI95-16. Next base: position 3,183,871 of record NZ_CP033581.1, read on the forward strand.
GTAGACGAGGACCGCGGCGGCTATGAGCAGCCCGGCCCAGACGCCCATGGACTTGGTCTTGTCACCGATGACGTCGTCGATGATCACCTTGGTGACCAGCGGTACGAGCGCCATGACCGCCATGCCGCCCAGCGAGGACCCCAGCGCGAGCAGCACATTGACCTTGTACCGCCAGGTGTACGCGGCGAGCCTCCTGCCCCAGCCCTGTTTCCCCTGAGCCGCCGTCTCTGCCGCCGCCACGTGATGCCTCCCCGTTGGTCCGGTCCTGCCGCCTCCCCCAACGCTCCGACCGGCGGATTTCATCCCGCCGCAACAATCGCACTCCCGTGCGTGACGCCGCATGCCCACATCACCCGTCCGGGGGACTCCTCACCCGTTCGCGGTCGCCATGCACCGCGACGTCTATACGTTCCGATCCCACGACACGAGGGACGGAGCGCGGGAATGGTCAGCCACGCACAGTGGAAGCTCACCCGGGACCGGAAGATCGCCGAGGGCATTTCCGAGTCTCCGGACGTGACGCGTCGACGCGAGGAGATCCGCCTGGCGTTCGAGCTCGGCCAGGCGGTCCACGACCGCCGGGCGGAGCTGGGGATCTCGCAGACCGAGCTGGCGCGGCGGGCGGGGATGACCCAGCCGCAGGTCTCCAAGCTGGAACTCGGCGGCACCGTCCCGACGGTCCCCCTGCTCGCGCGGCTCGCCCGGGCGACGGAGTCCGAGCTCCACCTCAAGCTGGTCGGCGAGACCTCCCAGGTCGTCTTCACCGCCCAGGAACACGAGGCGGCCTGACCCGGCGGGCTAAGGGGCGTCGAACTCGTACTCCAGCACGTACGCCGAGGCGTCGAGGACCATCTCGTTGACCTCGACCACCCGGCCATCGGCCGTGAAGGCGGTACGGCAGATCAGGACGACCGGGGTGCCGGCCGCCAGGCCGAGGCGGTCCGCCTCGTCGGCGCTCGGCATCCGGGAGCGGACCTCCTCCCGGAACCGGGCCGGTTTGTGACCGAGGTCGGCGAGACGGGCGTAGATGCCGCCGGGGCCGGTGTCCGGCTCCGCGATGGGGGTACCGCCGACGAAGGCGGCGTCGAGGTACGACGTCGCGAGCATCACCGGCTTGCCGTCGAGCAGGAACACCCGGCGCCGGACGACGGCCACCGCCCCGTCCGGGAGGCTGAGCGAGGAGGCGACCCCGACGGGGGCCGCCTCCTCGGCGACTCCAAGGAATTCGACTTCAGGGTCCCGGCCCTGGCCGTCCACGGCCCAGATGGAGCCTCCAGAGCCCCAGACCTCTACGGCCAACCGCTGGATTCCGCGCCGCCGGATACCGACGCGGAATTCGCGTACGAACACGCCGGCGCCCTTGCGTGCTTCGGCCAGCCCCTCGGCCTGCAGAACGCCGAACGCCTGCCGGGCCGTCATCCGCGCGACGCCGTACTTGCTCATGAGGTCGCTCTCGCCCGGCAGCCGGTCGCCTGGTCCGTACTCGCCCGCCGCGATGGCGTCCTTCAGCGCGGCGGCGATGCGCAGGTACTTGGGCTGCCGTCCCGCGACGTCCTTCGCCATGCCGGTCCTCCCCGATCAACTCCCGACAGCCTAGGCCCGCACGGAGACCACAAGCGCCGAGTCCCAGACCGCCACACCGCAATCGAACATATCTAGATACCTCTTGACGGACACCCTGGACGCCCGCTTCACTCCTCTCAGGTATCTAGATAGGTGAGGCACCATGACCATGCCCTCTGCCGACGAGATCTTCTGGCTCATTCCCCGCAGCCCCCACGCTCCGGCACGGGCCCGCGCCCTGCTGCGGGCCCAGTTCGCCGAGTGGGACATCGGCGCGGAGCCGACGGACTCCGCCGAGCTGCTGCTGTCCGAGCTGGTCACCAATGCCGTCCGGCACGCCCGAGCCCCGCAGGGGCGGGGCATCGGGGTCCGGCTGGCGCGGTACGACGGGGTGTTGCGCGTGGAGGTCGCGGACGCGGGCCCCGTCGTCAAGCTCACGCCGCAGGTCGTGGCGGACGGGGAGGAGCAGGGGCGGGGGCTCGCCATCGTGGCCGCGCTCGCCGAGCGGTGGGGGCAGTGCCCCCGGCGGAACGGGATCGGGAAGGCCGTGTGGGCCGAGGTCAGGGGTGGGGCGGGGTGGGGAGGAGTATGAGGGAGGGGCCCGGGGTTTTGAGGGCCTTGGTGAGGTCCGTGCGGAGGGACTGCGGGGTGGTGGTCGTCGCCGGGACTCCGAAGGAGGCCGCCAGGGCGGCGAAGTCGGGGCGGGTCGGGTTCGCGCCCGTCTCGCGCGGGGCGTCGTGGCCGCCGTCGTCCACGATCAGCCAGGTGACGTCCAGGGCGTACTGGACGGCCGTGGCCAGTTCGGCGATCGAGTACATGGCGCCGTCGTCGCCGGAGACGGCCAGGACCGGGGTGCCGGGTTCCGCGACGGCCGCGCCGAGGGCCGCCGGGAAGGCGTAGCCGAGGCCGCCCGCGCCCTGGGCGGAGTGCATGGTGTTGGGGTGCTTCGGGTCGAAGGCGGACCAGGCCCGGTAGGACAGGGCCGTCATGTCCCAGAAGGACGGGGAGCGCGGGGGGAGGGCCGCTCGGATCGAGGCCAGGAGCCGGAGCTGGTGTTCCGGGTCCTGGGCCGGGTCCGGGGCCGGGGCCGAGGCCGGGTCCTGGGGCGTCGCGCGGGCCGCGATGTCCGCGAGGAGCAGGCGGACGCGTTCCGGCGCCGCCTCGTCCTCCCGTTCGGCGACCGTTTCCAGCAGGGCCTGGAGCGCCAGCCGGGCGTCCGCGTGGATGCCGAGGGCCGCGTGGTTGGACTCCAGCTTGCCGAGGTCCGCCTCGATCTGGACGACCCGGCCCGTCGGGAAGAACGTGTGGTGGTTCGAGGACAGCTCGCCGAGGCCGGAGCCCACGACCAGCAGGACGTCCGCGTCCTCCAGGAAGTCCGTCGTGTGGCGGTCCTCCAGCCAGGACTGGAGGGACAGCGGGTGGGTCCAGGGGAAGGCGCCCTTGCCGCCGTAGGTGGTGACCACCGGCGCGTTGACCCGCTCCGCGAGCAGGCGCAGCTTGCCCGCCGCGTCCGAGCGGATGACCCCGCCGCCCGCGATGATCACCGGGCGGGCGGCGTTCTCCAGCCAGTGCGCGGCCACGGCGGTCAGCTCGGGTCGCGGCGCCAGCTCGTGCGGGGTCGCGTCCACACCCGTGACCTGCGGGATCACGGTCTCGTCCCGAAGGACGTCCTCCGGGATCTCGACGTACACCGGACCGGGCGGGGCCGTCAGCGCCGACTCCCAGGCCTCCGCGATCACCGAGGGGATCTGGGAGGGGGTGCGCGCGCTGTGGACCGACTTGACCACCTCGCGGAAGGAGGCGGACTGGTCGCGCAGCTCGTTCAGGTGGCCTCGGCGGCCGCCGCCGAGGCCCGCGACCGGAACCTGCGCGGAGATCGCCACGACCGGGGCGGACGCCGCCGCGGCTTCCGCCAGGGCGGGGAGGGCCATCAGGGCGCCCGCGCCGGCGGACAGGAGCAGCGGCACCGCCTCGCCGGTCATCCGGCCGTACGCGTCCGCCGCGAACCCCGCGTTGTTCTCCGTACGCAGACCGATGAACCGCAGGTCGGAGCGGCCCACCGCGTCGAAGAGGGCGAGCGCGCGCTGCCCCGGCAGGCCGAAGACGGTGTTCGCGCCGAGGGAGCACAGCGTCTCCACGACCAGGTCCCCGCCCGTCCGGCCCGGCGGCGGCGCGAGGGCGGCCGCCCGCTGGGCCTCGGTGGGACGGAGTACCAGGTCGTGGTCGTGCGTCACGGTGCTTAGTTGCCCTTCGCCTTCGCCGCCGCGATCTGACGGCTCATGATCGTGGTGAGCTCGTACGCGGTGTGCGAGGCCGCGACCGAGGTGATCTCGGCGTGATCGTACGCCGGGGCGACCTCGACGACGTCGGCGGAAACGAGGTTGCAGGACGACAGTCCGCGGATGATCTCCAGCAGCTCGCGGGAGGTCATGCCGCCGGCCTCCGGGGTGCCGGTGCCGGGCGCGTGCGCCGGGTCGAGCACGTCGATGTCGATCGAGATGTACAGCGGACGGTCGCCGATGCGCTGGCGCAGCTGGTCCGCGACCTCGTCGGCGCCGCGCCGGTAGACGTCGGCCGAGGTGACGATGCCGAAGCCCATCTTGGCGTCGTCGTCGAGGTCCTGCTTGCCGTACAGCGGGCCGCGGGTGCCGACGTGGGAGAGCGCCTCGGTGTCGAGGATGCCCTCCTCCACCGCGCGGCGGAACGGGGTGCCGTGCGTGTACTCGGCGCCGAAGTACGTGTCCCAGGTGTCGAGGTGGGCGTCGAAGTGGAGCAGGGCGACGGGGCCGTGCTTCTTGGCGACCGAGCGGAGCAGCGGGAGGGCGATGGTGTGGTCGCCGCCGAGGGTCATCAGGCGGGAGCCGGCGCCGAGCAGCTCGTCGGCGGCGGCCTCGACCGTCTCGACGGCCTCGTTGATGTTGAAGGGGTTCACCGCGATGTCACCGGCGTCGGCGACCTGGGCCAGCGCGAAGGGGGAGGCGTCCTGCGCGGGGTTGTACGGACGCAGCAGGCGGGAGGCCTCGCGGATCGCGTTGCCGCCGAAGCGGGCGCCGGGGCGGTACGAGACACCGGAGTCGAACGGGACGCCGACGACGGCGACGTCGGCGGAGCCGACCTCGTCGAGGCGGGGCAGGCGCGCGAAGGTGGCGGGGCCCGCGTAGCGCGGGATGCGGGAGGAGTCGACGGGTCCGCGCGGCTGCGTGCTCATGAGGGGTGCCCCTTTGTGTGTCTCTGTACTGACGTGTGCGGTCCTTCGAGCGTAAGCCGCCTCCCGGGGGCCGCGAAGTGTACGTTTCATCCACAGGCCCTCCCCGATGTGTACGGAGTATCCATGCCGGCCCTCCCCTCCGCCTCGGCCACGCCGCCCACGCCCGGGGTCGAGCTCGCGGCCCTCCTCGCCGACCGGGAACTCGGCCTGCGCGCCCTGACCGGCGCGGGCGACCGGGCCGCGGCCGTCGCCGTGCACGCCGTCCACGCCTCCGAGATGGCGGACCCCTCCCCCTACCTGCTGGGCGGGGAGCTGCTGCTCACCGCGGGCGCCCAGCTGGAGGCGGACGCCGACGCGTACGTCGCCCGGCTCGTCGCGGCGGGCGCGGCCGCGCTCGGCTTCGGCGTGGCGCCGGTGTACGAGGAGGTGCCCCCGGAGCTGGCCGCCGCCTGCGCGCGGCACGGGCTGCCGCTGCTGGAGGTCCCGCCGCGCACCCCCTTCACCGCGGTCGCCCGCACCGTGTGGCGGCTGATGGCCGAGGCCCGGACCCGGGAGCTGCGCCGGGTGACCGAGGCCCAGCAGTCGCTGGCCGCGGCCGCCGCCCGGCCCGATCCGGTACCGGCGCTGCTGCGCCGGCTGGCGGCGACCCTGGGCGGCCACGCCACCCTGCTCCCGGCGGGACAGGGCCCGGGACAGGGCCCGGGGCAGGCCGCGGGGCAGGCCGCGGCCCGGCACGCCGGGCGGGATCTGCCGCCCGAGGCCGCCGGGGCGCTGGCCGCGCTCCTCACCCGGGTCGGGGCCCCGGGCGGCCCGGCCACCGCGACCGACGCCGCGGCGGGGTGGCAACTGACGGCGTACCCCCTGGGCGGCGAGGGCCAGGTGCTCGGGGTCGCCGTCCCGGACCGCACCCCGGGCGATCACGCGATCACCGCGATCGCCGCCGTCCTGCTGACGCTGCTCACCACGCACCGGCCGGCCGGGACGGAGGCCGGGGCGCTGACCCGGCTGCTGCTCGGCGGCTCCCCCGCCGAGGCGCTCGGCCCCGGCCCGTGGCACGTGGTGCACGCCCGGGGTACGGGGGATCCGCAGGCCCTCGCGGCGGCGCTGGGCACCGTACTCGTGGACGCCCGGGAGGAGGAGCTGCGCCTGCTGGCCGAGCGGGAGCCCGGCCCGCTGCCCGGCTGGCGCCTGGGGGTGAGCGCGCCGACGGGCCCCGAGGCGCTGGCCGGCGCCGAGGCCCAGGCCCGGCGGGCGCTGCGGCGCGCGGAGGCGGCCCGGGCGCCGCTGGCCCGGCACACCGCGGGGGGCCTGGACGCGCTCCTCGATCCGGCGGAGGCGCTGACCCACGCGCGGGAGCTGCTCGCCCCGCTGGCCCCGGAGCAGGTGCGGACCCTGCGCGCCTGGCTGGCCCACCACGGCAGCTGGGACCGGACGGCGGCCGCCCTCGGGGTGCACCGCAACACCGTCCGCCAGCGCGTCGCCCGCTGCACCGCCCTGCTCGGGCGCGACCTCGACGACCCGGACACCCGGATGGAACTGTGGTTCGCGCTACGGACTCTGGACAGGCAGGACAACTCGCCGGTAACTTAATTGAGCAAGCGCTTAGACATCCGCCGTTGCCTGAGCGACCACGACGGCGCGCAACCACCTCCGCGAGAGCGGCGGGCGGTTTAGCCGCAAAGAGGAGGGCCGCCACAGTGCGCCGTACCGTTTTCAGCGAGGACCACGAGGCGTTCCGCGAGACCATCCGCGACTTCATCGAGGCCGAGGTCGTCCCCGTCTACGACGAGTGGTTCGCCGCCGGCCAGGCGCCGCGCGACTTCTACTACAAGCTCGGCGAGCTGGGCATCTTCGGCATCAACGTCCCCGAGGAGTTCGGCGGCGCGGGCCTGGACACCCACAAGTTCGAGGCCGTCCTCTACGAAGAGACCTCCCGCGCGGGCGTCAACTTCGGCGGCTCCGGCGTGCACGTGCTGCTCGCCCTCCCCTACATCAAGATGCTGGCCGACGACGAGCAGAAGAAGCGCTACCTGCCGAAGTTCGTCTCCGGCGAGGAGATGTGGGCCCTGGCGATGACCGAGCCGGGCACCGGCTCCGACGTCGCGGGCATGAAGACCACCGCCAAGCTCTCCGAGGACGGCACGCACTACGTCCTCAACGGCTCCAAGACCTTCATCACCGGTGGCGTCCACGCCGACCGCGTGATCGTCTGCGCCCGCACCTCCGCCCCGCGCGAGGACGACCGCCGCTTCGGCATCTCCCTCTTCGCCGTGGACACCAAGTCCGAGGGCTACTCGATCGGCCGCAAGCTCGACAAGCTGGGCCTGCGCACCTCCGACACCGCCGAGCTGGCCTTCGTCGACGTCAAGGTCCCGGTCGAGGACCTGATGGGCGAGGAGAACAAGGGCTTCTACTACCTCGGCGCCAACCTGCCCTCCGAGCGCTGGGGCATCGCCTTCGGCGCGTACGCGCAGGCCAAGGCCGCCATCCGGTTCGCGCAGCAGTACGTGACCGAGCGCACCGTCTTCGGCAAGCCGGTCGCGCACTTCCAGAACACCAAGTTCGAGCTGGCCGCCTGCCAGGCCGAGGTGGACGCGGCCGAGGCCGTCGCCGACCGCGCCCTGGAGGCCCTGGACGCCGGTGAGCTGACGGCCGCCGAGGCCGCCTCCGCGAAGCTGTTCTGCACCGAGGTCGCGCACCGCGTCATCGACAAGTGCCTCCAGCTGCACGGCGGCTACGGCTACATGAACGAGTACCCGATCGCCCGTCTGTACGCCGACAACCGCGTGAACCGCATCTACGGCGGCACCAGCGAGGTCATGAAGTCCATCATCGCCAAGTCGATGGGGCTTTAAGGGACCGTCGGGGCAAGGGACTTGTCCCTCCCGGACTTACCCTTCCCCTCATGAACGAGGCACTGACGACCCTCCTCGACCTGCTCGACCTGGAGCAGATCGAGGAGGACATCTTCCGCGGTACCAGCCGTTCGGCGCTGGTACCGCGCGTGTTCGGCGGGCAGGTCGCGGCGCAGGCGCTGGTCGCGGCCGGCCGCACCGTGCCCGGGGACCGGACGGCGCACTCGCTGCACTCGTACTTCCTGCGCGCCGGGGACCCGGGCGCGCCCATCGTGTACGCGGTGGACCGGATCCGCGACGGGCGCTCCTTCACCACGCGCCGGGTCGTCGCCGTCCAGCACGGGCAGCCGATCTTCCACCTCTCCGCGTCGTTCCAGACGTACGAGGAGGGCCTGGAGCACCAGGCCGCGATGCCGGACGCGCCCGACCCCGAGACCCTGCCGACCGCCGCCGAGTCGCTGCCCGCGTACCGGGAGATCTTCCGCGACCCCGGCACGGTGGAGCGGCTGATCGAGGCGCGCGGCGCGGTGGACCTGCGGTACGCGACGACCCCGCCGTGGGGCAGCGTCGGCGAGCCCGTGGAGCCGCGGACGCAGGTGTGGTTCCGCACGGCCGGGAAGCTGGAGCGCGATGATGCCCTGCTGCACACCTGCCTGGCCACGTACGTCTCGGACATGACCCTGCTGGACTCGGTGCTGCTCGCGCACGGCCGGGGCGGCTGGGCCGTGGGCGACGTGGTGGGCGCCTCCCTCGACCACGCGATGTGGTTCCACCGGCCGTTCCGCGCGGACGAGTGGCTGCTGTACGACCAGGAGTCGCCCTCGTCCTCAGCCGGGCGCGGCCTGGGGCAGGCCCGGATCTGGACGCAGGACGGCAGGCTGGCCGTCACCGTCATCCAGGAGGGCGTGGTGCGCGTCCCGCGCGCCTAGGCCTTACGGCCCCGTCCCGCCCGGGGTCAGTCCCACCAGAAGCCCCAGTGGCCGGAGCCGGTGACGCCCTCGTCCGCGTAGGCGCGCACGCTGCCGGAGCCCTGCCAGACGTTGTCGGGGCAGAAGGCGAAGTGTTCGGCGGCGACCGGCAGTGACGCGGCCGTCGTCAGGGGCGGGGCCGCCACGGACAGGTGCAGTTCGTCGAAGCCCAGGGCGAGGACGCGGGCGCCGAAGCGGTCCTCCCAGGACCGCAGGACGGTGCTGATCAGGGCCGTGTCCGTCTCGTGGTTCACCGGGCCGCGCCAGCCCATCGCGGTGGGTACGTCGGCTCCCCGGCCGGCGGGTATCAGCGCCAGGCGCGGGTTCGGCAGCACTCCGGTCCCGACCAGCTCGGCCGCGAGCGCGAGGGCCGCCTCCTCCGGGTCCTCCCGCGGCACCCCGGACTCCGCGAGGCCCGGCCAGTCCCGGCCGAAGGGGGCGATCAGCCCGGCGCCGTCGGGGCCCTCACCCTCCTCGGGGTCGGGGACGACCCCGTTCCAGAACTCCCGCAGCACCGGCTCGACGTGGTGGTCGCCGGGGTCGGACATGGAGGCGGGGTTCAGCTCGTCGCGGGTCCACCAGCTCTCCAGGCCCCGCCGCTCCTGGAACAGCACCGCCCGCAGACCGGCGTCCGCCACGGCGGCGACCCGGCAGGCGGCGAGGGCCTCCACGCCCACGGGCGCGTCGGAGACCCACAGCAGCGGCTCGCGCCGCGCCCCGATGCCCAGCAGGCTCCGGCGGCCGGGCCGGTCGTGCAGCGTCCCCGGCGGCAACTCCAGCCCCAGGGAACGGCCTTGCGGGTCGTCGACGAGTACGGACAGCGGGTTCTGGGCGCTCTGGGCGCTCGGCGGGTTCGTCACGGCGGCGACGCTAACGGGCGGCACTGACAACGCCGGCCGCCCGGCCGCCCAAAGGGATCCCCTACGCCTCGGGCCGCGCCTTGAGCTTCGCCCAGACCGCCTCCAGCGCGGCTATGTCCACGTCGTCGAGGCGGTCGTCGAAGGCCTCGGCGAGGGCCTCGCGGCGGGTGGCGTCGGCCTCGGCGAAGGCGCGGCGGCCCGCCTCGGTCAGGGCGATCCCCACGGACCGGGCGTCCGTCGGGGACGGGACCCGCTCGACCAGGCCGCGGGCCCGGAGCGAATCGGCGACGCGCGAGACCTGGCTGCGGCTGAGCAGGGTCCGCGCGCCCAGCTCGGAGGGGGCGACCGGCTCGTGCTGGACGCTCAGCCACAGCATCACCTCGAACCACGACAGCGGCAGGTCGTGGTGGCGCGTGAGGGCCTGGTCGACCCGGGCCGTGAGGGTGGTACCGGCCCAGACCAGGCCGTAGAAGGCGTGGTCGCGGGGGGTGAGTCCGTCCAGGTTGAGTTCTCTGTGCGCCATGGGAAAAGAGTACCCGGGTTGCGTGCACGTGCACACAAAGATAATGTGTGTGTGCACGCACAAATCCAGGGAGACCTCCATGAGCACCAAGACCGTCCTCATCACCGGCACGTCCTCCGGCATCGGTCTGGCCGCCGCCGTGGCCGCCGCCCAGGCCGGCTGGCACACCGTGGCCACCATGCGCGACACCGCCAAGGCCGACGCCCTGCGCCAGGCCGCCGCCGAAGCCGGCGTCGCCGACCTGGTCCAGGTCAAGCGGCTGGACGTGACCGACGCCGGATCCGTCGCCTCGTGCGTGGCGGAGGTCGTCGCCGAGCGCGGCCGGCTCGACGCCGTCGTGAACAACGCGGGCGCCGGCTTCGTCGGCACCATCGAGCAGCACGACATGGAGGGCGTCCGGGCCACCATGGAGGTCAACTACTTCGGCGTCGTCGAACTCACCAAGGCCGCGCTCCCCCACCTGCGCGCCTCCGGCGGCCGGGTCATCACGGTGACGAGCGTCGGCGGGATGATCGGCCAGCCGTTCAACGAGTCGTACTGCGCGGCCAAGTTCGCCGTCGAGGGCTTCATGGAGTCCCTGGCGCCGGTCGCCGCCACCACCGGCGTCCAGGTGGCCGTCGTCGAACCGGGCGCCGTCGCCAGCGAGTTCGTCACCAACGTACGGCTCGACGTCCCGGCCCTGCTCGCCGAGGCCGGCCCGTACGCCCCCGCGCTGAAGGCCTACATCGAGCGCACCATGCAGACCTTCGGGAACGCCCAGACCTCGCAGGAGGCGGCGGCCCCGATCATCGCGGCGCTGACCGCCGAGACGATGCCGTTCCGGATCCAGACCTCCGACTGGGCGCGGGACTTCGTCGCCACCAAGCTCGCCGACCTGGACGGCTCGGCCGTCCAGGACCTCACCGGCGGCTGGCTGCGCTGACCCCGCGCCGCCCCCGACGGCCGGGCCGCAGCGGGTCCGCCGGTTACAGCAGACCGGCCGTCGCGAGCAGGTACGCCACCATCGGGTCGTAGAACCTCGGGTCACGGACGTGGTCGTCCAGCGGGACCGCCACCTGGAGGGTGCCCTCGGCCTCGCCGAGGAACAGGGCCGGGTCGTTGCAGTCCGCGTAGCCCACCGCGTCCAGGCCGCGCTGCGCGGCGCAGCCCGCCCAGCCGTGGTCGGCGACGACCAGGTCCGGCTGCGGGCGCCCCGCGGCGGCCAGGCCGTCCAGGATCGCCGCCATCGGCGCGGGCGAGTGGGTGTGCCACAGGGTCGCGCCCCGCTCCAGGACCGCGATGTCCGCGAACTGCCAGACCGAGCCCTCGTCGGCCGTCAGACCGGCCGGGATGACCACGATCTCGCAGCCGGCGGCGCGCAGGGCCACCGCGGTCGCCCGGTGGACGTCCAGCAGGCCACCCGGGTGCCCGGTGGCGAGCAGCACGCTCTGCCGGTCCAGCGCGGCCTTGCGCAGCCTGGCCGCCAGCCGCTCCAGGCCCGCGACGGTCAGTTCCGGATCGATGGTGTCCTGGCCCTGGCGGTGCTGCGGGTCGTCCACGACCCCGCAGCGCTCCGCCATCACCGCGAGGACGTCCTGCTCGTCGGCCCAGCGGTCGCCCAGTTCCAGGCCGAGCCAGTAGTGCCGATCGCCGTTGGCGAGTTTGCGGTAGTGGGAGAGGTTGTTCTCGCGTGGCGTGGCGACGTCCCCGGCGATCCGGGTGCGGACCAGGTGGTCGATGAGTTCGGCTCGGGTGGGTACGGACGTCTCTATCGGCATCGGCATACGGCCCATTCTGCCGCCGTCCGGGCGGACGCGTCCCGTCCGTCCCGACCGGCGGACGCGCCGGATCACCCGGAGAGCGCCCCGAACGATCCGTGCGCGAGCCTGCGCAGCAGCGATTCGGTCGCCTCCCGGCCCAGCGCCGCCAGGTGCGGGGTGGAGTTGAGCAGGCCGAACACCGCGTGCACGGAGACCCGGACCTCCGCCTCCCCCACCCGGGGGTGCAGCTCGCGCACGACGGCCACCCACAGCTCCACGTACTGGCGCTGCAACTGGCGTACGAGCTTGCGGTCGGCCTCGCGCAGCCGGTCGAGCTCCCGGTCGTGGACGGTGATCAGCGCCCGGTCGTCGAGCGCGAAGTCGATGTGCCCGTCGATGAGCGAGGCCAGCACCAGGGAGGGGTCCCCGGCCGCTTCCTCCGCCCGGCGGCGCCCGCCGGTCAGCAGCCGCTCGCTGATCCCGACCAGCAGCTCGGCGAGCATGGCGTCCTTGCCCGCGAAATGCCGGTACAGGCCGGGGCCGCTGATGCCCACCGCGGCCCCTATCTCGTCCACGCCCACGCCGTGGAATCCGCGCTCGGCGAAGAGGCGGGCGGCCTCGTTGAGGATCTGCTCGCGACGGGTCGGGGCGGCGGCACTGGTGCTCATGGGAATCCATTCTAGACAGGGCCGTTAGCGCTCGTTAACCTAGGCGGTACATGCGTTAACGCTCATTAACAGCGTGCACCGAGCAAGGGAGCTCGACCGATGCAGCAGGCACCAGTGCTGACGAGCGCCGCGGACCCGGCGTCCGAGGCCTGGCGGACCAACGAGGCCGCCCACCGCGAGCTGACCGAGGGCCTGCGCGCCCGGCTCGGCGCGGCCCGGCTCGGCGGCGGCGACAAGGCCCGCGCCCGCCACACCGCCCGCGGGAAGCTGCTTCCCCGCGACCGCGTGGACGCCCTCCTCGACCCCGGATCCCCGTTCCTGGAGCTGGCCCCGCTGGCCGCCGAGGGGATGTACGGGGGCGCGGCCCCGGCCGCCGGGGTCATCGCGGGCATCGGCCGGGTCAGCGGCCGCGAGTGCGTGATCGTCGCCAACGACGCCACCGTCAAGGGCGGCACGTACTACCCGATGACCGTCAAGAAGCACCTGCGCGCCCAGGAGGTGGCCCTGGAGAACCGTCTCCCCTGCCTCTACCTGGTCGACTCGGGCGGCGCCTTCCTCCCCATGCAGGACGAGGTCTTCCCCGACCGGGACCACTTCGGCCGCATCTTCTACAACCAGGCGCGCATGTCCGGCGCCGGCATCCCGCAGATCGCGGCCGTCCTCGGCTCCTGCACGGCGGGCGGCGCGTACGTCCCGGCGATGAGCGACGAGGCCGTCATCGTGCGCGGCCAGGGCACGATCTTCCTCGGCGGCCCGCCGCTGGTGAAGGCGGCCACCGGCGAGGTCGTCACGGCCGAGGAGCTGGGCGGCGGCGAGGTCCACTCCCGGACCTCCGGCGTCACCGACCACCTCGCGGAGGACGACGCGCACGCGCTGCGGATCGTAAGGAACATCGTGGCCACCCTGCCCGGGCGCGGGGAGCTGCCCTGGTCGGTGGAGGCCCCCGAGGAGCCGAAGGTGGACCCGGCCGGGCTGTACGGCGCGGTCCCGGTGGACTCCCGCACCCCGTACGACGCCCGCGAGATCATCGCCCGGCTCGTGGACGGTTCCCGCTTCCAGGAGTTCAAGGCCGAGTTCGGCACGACGCTGGTCACCGGCTTCGCCCGGATCCACGGCCACCCGGTCGGCATCGTCGCCAACAACGGCATCCTCTTCTCCGAGTCGGCCCAGAAGGGCGCGCACTTCATCGAGCTGTGCGACCAGCGCGGGATCCCGCTCCTCTTCCTCCAGAACATCTCCGGCTTCATGGTCGGCCGCGACTACGAGGCCGGCGGCATCGCCAAGCACGGCGCCAAGATGGTCACGGCGGTGGCCTGCACCCGGGTCCCGAAGCTGACGGTGGTGGTCGGCGGCTCGTACGGCGCGGGCAACTACTCGATGTGCGGGCGGGCGTACTCGCCGCGGTTCCTGTGGATGTGGCCCAACGCGAAGATCTCCGTCATGGGCGGCGAGCAGGCGGCCTCGGTGCTCGCCACCGTCAAGCGCGACCAGATCGAGGGCGCGGGCCAGGAGTGGCCGGCCGAGGACGAGGAGGCCTTCAAGGCCCCGGTCCGCGCGCAGTACGAGGAGCAGGGCAACGCCTACTACGCCACCGCGCGGCTGTGGGACGACGGGGTCATCGACCCGATGGAGACCCGGCAGGTGCTGGGACTGGCCCTGACCGCGTGCGCGAACGCCCCGCTGGGCGATCGCGGCTTCGGCATCTTCCGTATGTGACGTGAGGACCTCACTGATGTTCAGCACTGTTCTGGTCGCCAACCGGGGCGAGATCGCGGTCCGGGTCATCCGCACGCTGCGGGAGCTCGGGGTGCGCTCGGTTGCCGTCTTCAGCGACGCGGACGCCGACGCCCGGCACGTACGGGAGGCCGACACGGCCGTCCGGATCGGCCCGGCGGCGGCCGCCGAGAGCTACCTGTCGGTGGAGCGGCTGCTCGACGCCGCCCGCCGCAGCGGGGCCGAGGCGATCCACCCGGGGTACGGGTTCCTCGCGGAGAACGCGGGTTTCGCGCAGGCGTGCGCGGAGGCGGGGCTGGCCTTCATCGGGCCGCCCGCCAAGGCGATCTCCCTGATGGGCGACAAGATCCGGGCCAAGGAGACGGTGAAGGCGGCGGGCGTGCCCGTGGTCCCCGGCTCGTCCGGGAGCGGCCTGTCGGACGCCGAACTCGTCGCGGCGGCCGAGGAGATCGGCATGCCGGTGCTGCTGAAGCCCTCGGCGGGCGGCGGCGGCAAGGGCATGCGGCTGGTGCGGGACGCCGGGCTGCTGGCGGAGGAGATCGCGGCGGCGCGGCGCGAGGCGAGGTCCTCGTTCGGCGACGACACGCTGCTCGTGGAGCGCTGGGTGGACCGGCCCCGGCACATCGAGATCCAGGTGCTGGCGGACTCGTACGGGAACGTGGTGCACCTGGGTGAGCGCGAGTGCTCGCTCCAGCGCCGTCACCAGAAGGTGATCGAGGAGGCCCCGTCGGTCCTGCTGACGCCGGAGCTGCGGGCCTCGATGGGCGCGGCGGCGGTGGAGGCGGCGCGGTCGTGCGGGTACGTGGGCGCGGGGACGGTGGAGTTCATCGTCCCGGGCGGGGACCCGTCCTCCTACTACTTCATGGAGATGAACACCCGGCTCCAGGTGGAGCACCCGGTGACGGAGCTGATCACCGGGCTGGACCTGGTGGAGCAGCAGCTGCGGGTGGCCTCCGGCGCGGAGCTGGGCTTCGGCCAGGCGGACGTCACCCTCACCGGGCACGCCGTCGAGGCCCGCGTCTGCGCGGAGGACCCGGCGCGGGGCTTCCTGCCCTCCGGGGGGACGGTGCTGGCGCTGTCCGAGCCGTCGGGCGGGTCCGTGCGGACGGACTCCGGCCTGGTGGCGGGGGTGGACACCGGCTCGACCTACGACCCGATGCTGTCGAAGGTGATCGCGTACGGTCCCGACCGGGCCACCGCCCTGCGCATCCTGCGGGGGGCCCTGGCGGACACGGTGATCCTGGGCGTCCAGACCAACACCGGGTTCCTGCGCAGGCTCCTGGCGCACCCGGACGTGGTGTCGGGCAACCTGGACACCGGTCTGGTGGAGCGCGACCTGTCCACGCTGCTCCCGGAGGGCGTCCCGCCGGAGGTCTTCGCGGCGGCGGCCCTGCTGACCGCCGCCCGCCCCGCCCACTCCGCCCCTTCCCGGAACTGGGTCGACCCCTTCGGGGCAGCCGACGGCTGGCGCCTGGGCGGGACCCCCGCCTGGACGGTCCACCACTTCCGCCTCCCGGGCCAGGAGCCGGTAACGGTCCGCTCCCGCCCCTCGGGCACCGAGACGGAGCTCCTGCTCGCCGAGGGCCCCGGCGCACCGGCCCGGGGCCGGATCGTCAGCCGGGGCGAGGACCGCGTCACGGTGGAACTCGACGGCGTCACGCACACCTTCAGTCACGCCCGCTCCCCCGAAGGGACCTGGCTCGGCCGGGACGGCGACAGCTGGCACGTCCAGGCCCACGACCCCGTCACCGCGGCCCTCAGCGGTCGCGGCCACGCCGGGGCGGAGACGCTCGCCGCCCCGATGCCCGGCACCGTCACCGTCGTCAAGGTGGCCGTCGGCGACAAGGTGACGGCCGGTCAGAGCCTGCTCGTCGTCGAGGCGATGAAGATGGAGCACGTCATCTCCGCCCCGCACTCCGGCACCGTCGCCGAGCTCGACGTCTCCCCCGGCACCACCGTCGCGATGGACCAGGTCCTCGCGGTCGTCACGCCGGAGGAGCCGCGAGGAGAAGAGGAGGAGGGCAAGTGAACGGGCTTCCCATGACCGTCCCCGCCCCCGCGCTCCCGGCCCGCGTGCGGATCCACGAGGTCGGTGCCCGCGACGGGCTGCAGAACGAGAAGTCGGCCGTGCCCACGCACGTGAAGGCCGAGTTCGTGCACCGGCTGGCCGCCGCCGGGCTGACCACGATCGAGGCGACCAGCTTCGTGCACCCCAAGTGGGTCCCCCAACTGGCGGACGCCGAGGAGCTGTTCCCGCAGCTGTCGGACCTGCCCGGGGTGCACCTGCCCGTGCTCGTCCCCAACGAGCGCGGGCTGGACCGGGCGCTCGCCCTCGGGGCGAGCCGGATCGCCGTCTTCGGTTCGGCCACCGAGACCTTCGCCTCCCGCAACCTCAACCGGACCGTCGCCGAGTCCCTCGCGATGTTCGAGCCGGTCGTGGCCCGCGCCAAGGAGGGCGGGGCGCACGTCCGCGGCTACCTTTCCATGTGCTTCGGCGACCCCTGGGAGGGGCCCGTCCCGGTCCAGCAGGTGGTCCGCGTCGCCAAGGCCCTGCTCGACCTCGGCTGCGACGAGCTCAGCCTCGGCGACACCATCGGCGTCGCCACCCCGGGGCACGTCCAGGCGCTCCTCGGCGAGCTGGGCGAGGAGGGCGTCGGCGCCGACCTGATCGGCGTGCACTTCCACGACACCTACGGCCAGGCCCTGTCCAACACCCTGGCCGCGCTCCAGCACGGCGTGACCACGGTCGACGCCTCCGCCGGCGGTCTCGGCGGCTGCCCGTACGCCAAGAGCGCCACCGGCAACCTCGCCACCGAGGACCTGGTGTGGATGCTCGACGGCCTCGGCATCGAGACCGGTGTCGATCTGGCCGCCCTCACCGCCACGAGCGTGTGGATGGCCGAACAGCTGGGCCGCCCCAGCCCTTCCCGTACCGTCCGCGCCCTCTCCCACAAGGAGTAACGAAAACATGTCCCTCGACCACCGGCTCACCCCTGAGCACGAGGAACTCCGCCGCACCGTCGAGGAGTTCGCGCACGACGTCGTCGCCCCCAAGATCGGCGACCTGTACGAGCGGCACGAGTTCCCGTACGAGATCGTCCGCGAGATGGGCCGCATGGGCCTGTTCGGCCTGCCCTTCCCGGAGGAGTACGGCGGCATGGGCGGCGACTACCTCGCCCTCGGCATCGCCCTGGAGGAGCTGGCCCGCGTCGACTCCTCGGTCGCGATCACCCTGGAGGCGGGCGTCTCCCTCGGCGCCATGCCCCTCCACCTGTTCGGCACCGAGGAGCAGAAGCGGGAGTGGCTGCCGAGGATGTGCTCCGGCGAGATCCTCGGCGCCTTCGGCCTGACCGAGCCGGACGGCGGCTCCGACGCCGGCGGCACCCGCACCACCGCCGTCAAGGACGGCGACGAGTGGGTGATCAACGGCTCGAAGTGCTTCATCACCAACTCCGGTACGGACATCACCGGTCTGGTCACCGTCACCGCCGTCACCGGCCGCAAGGCGGACGGCCGCCCGGAGATCTCCTCGATCATCGTCCCGTCCGGCACCCCCGGCTTCACCGTGGCCGCCCCGTACTCCAAGGTCGGCTGGAACTCCTCGGACACCCGTGAGCTGTCCTTCCAGGACGTACGGGTCCCCCTCGCCAACCTGGTCGGCGCGGAGGGCCGCGGCTACGCCCAGTTCCTCCGCATCCTCGACGAGGGCCGGATCGCCATCTCGGCGCTCGCGACGGGCCTCGCCCAGGGCTGCGTGGACGAGTCGGTGAAGTACGCGAAGGAGCGCAAGGCCTTCGGCCGTCCGATCGGCGACAACCAGGCCATCCAGTTCAAGCTGGCCGACATGGAGATGCGCGCCCACATGGCCCGGATCGGCTGGCGCGACGCGGCCTCCCGCCTGGTGGCCGGGGAGCCGTTCAAGAAGGAGGCGGCGATCGCCAAGCTGTACTCCTCCACCGTCGCGGTGGACAACGCCCGGGACGCCACGCAGATCCACGGCGGCTACGGCTTCATGAACGAGTACCCGGTGGCGCGCATGTGGCGGGACTCGAAGATCCTCGAAATCGGCGAGGGCACCAGCGAGGTGCAGCGCATGCTCATCGCCCGCGAGCTGGGCTTCTCCTCCTAGCGCGGAGGACGGCGGCGGACCGTACACCGAGGGGGCCCTAGAAAAACTTAGGGCCCCCTTACCGCTTTCGGCCAAGGTTAGGCTAACCTTCCCTCCGAACGGCCCAGCGGCCGCCTGACACGCACGAAAGCGGACATCGACATGCCCAAGTCCCGTACCTCCTACCTCTCCCGCCGCGGGCTCATCGCGGCCGGCGGCGCCCTCGGCCTCGTCGCGGCGCTCACCGCGTGCGGCGGCACCGACTCCGCGAAGGGCGAGACGGGCAAGGACAAGGACAAGGGCGCCGCCGCCTCGGGTCCCTGGACCTTCAAGGACGACCTCGGCAAGGACATCAGCCTGAAGGCCGCCCCGAAGAACATCGTGGCCTACACCGGCACCGCCGCCGCGCTCTACGACTACGGCGTCCAGGTCAAGGGCGTGTTCGGCCCGACCAAGACCGCCGACGGCAAGCCCGACGTCCAGGCCGGCTCGATGGACATCTCCAAGGTCGAGATCCTCGGCAACGTCTACGACGAGTTCAACGTCGAGAAGTACGCGGCCCTCCAGCCGGAGCTGCTCGTCACCAACACCTGGGACGGCACCTACTGGTACGTCCCGGAGGCCTCCAAGGACAAGATCCTGAAGCTGGCCCCGGCCGCCGCCATCGGCGTGGGCGGCGACGCCTCCCTCGACAAGTCCCTGGAGCGCACGGCCGACCTGGCCAAGTCCCTGGGCGCCGACCTGAGCAGCAAGAAGACCGCCGACGCGAAGGCCCGCTTCGAGGCCGCCGCCGCCAAGGTGCGCGAGGCCACCAAGGCCAACCCGGGCATCAAGGTGCTCGTCGGCTCCGGCTCCGCCGACCTGTTCTACGTCTCCACCCCGAAGACCTCCGCCGACCTCAAGTACTTCGAGACCCTCGGCGTCGAGTTCATCACCCCGGACAAGGACAAGCTGGACGCGGGCGGCTTCTTCGAGAGCCTCAGCTGGGAGAACGCCGGCAAGTACAAGGCCGACCTGGTCCTGCTCGACAACCGCACCGGCACCCTCCAGTCGGAGGAGCTGAAGGCCAAGCCGACCTGGGCCGAGATGCCCGCCGTCAAGGCCGGCCAGGTCGCCCCGCGCGTGACCGAGCCGATCTACTCGTACGAGAAGTGCGCGCAGATCCTGGAAGACCTCGCCAAGGCCGTCCAGAACGCCAAGAAGGTCAGCTGACCCCAGGCGCCCGACCCGGCGCCGACCCGAATTCCCAGGGGGACCCACCGCATGACCGTCACCGCATCAGACGCCGCCCCGGCCATCGCCCACTTCCGGTTCTTCGAACTCGAAGTGCTCCGCACGCGCCGGCTCGGGCACTCGTTCCTGCGGGTCACGTTCGGCGGTGGGTCCCTCGCGGACTTCCGCTCGGGCGGCTACGACCAGAGCCTCTCGCTCTTCCTGCCGCCCGCCCACGAGAAGCACACGGTGCTCCCGTCCACCGACGAGGACACCTGGTTCGGCGCGTGGCGCGCGATGCCCGACGCCGACCGCCCGGTGATGCGCTCGTACACGGTGCGCGAGCAGCGCCGGACCCCCGAGGGCGTGGACGAGGTGGACATCGACTTCGTCCTCCACGGGGACGCCTCGCCGGCGTCCCGCTGGGCCGGAGGGGCCGCCACCGGCCGCCGGATCCTGGCGATCGGCCCGGCCGTCGCGGAGAACAAGTCCGTACGGTTCCAGCCGCCGGCCGGCACCGACGCGCTGGTGATGTACGCGGACGAGACCGCGCTCCCCGCCGCCGCCGCGATCCTGGACCGGCTCGCCTCCGGCACCCGTGTGCGGGCCTGGTTCGAGGTCCCGCACGAGGACGACCGGCTCGTCCTGCCCACCCTCGCCGACGCGGAGATCACCTGGATCGTCCGCGAGGGCGGAGCGGGCCGCGAGGAGCGCGTCCAGCGGGTGCTCGACGCGATGCGGATGGCCGAACTGCCGCCCGCCACGGCCCCGTACGTCTGGCTCGCGGGCGAGGCGGGCACCATCCGCGCGGTCCGCCGGCACATCGTGCAGGAACGTTCCATCGACCGGCGCGCGGTGCGCTTCACCGGTTACTGGCGGCTCGGCGCGAGCGAGGAGGAACTCCTCGCCGAGGCGTACGCCGGCAAGTCGGCCAGCGAGGACCCCGCGTCCGCGCTGTAGCCGAGGACGCCCCGCACTTCGCGGATCGCCGCCTCGCGGCAACTCGTTCCGCCCTCGGACGACTTCAGGGATGGGCCCCGGTTCCGACCGGGGCCCATCCCTATTTGGCTTGAGTGTTAGGTTAGGCTAACCTAATCCAGCACCCCCACCCCCGCTTCCCCTGCCTGCCCGGAGGAAAGTTGATGCGTTCGCATCTGCTGAATGAGACGACCGCGGACATCTACCGGCGTACCGTGACCGAGGGCGTCGAGCGTGTCGCCGCCAAACTCGCGACCACGGAACGGCCCCACACCGGCATATCCGTGGACGAACTCGCCCCGGTCATCAACGGGATCGACCTGGACCGGCCGCTCGAAGACCCGGCCGCCGTCCTCGACGAGCTGGAGGACGTCTACCTGCGCGACGCGGTGTACTTCCACCACCCGCGCTACCTCGGCCACCTCAACTGCCCCGTCGTGATACCGGCCGTACTCGGCGAGGCGGTCCTCTCGGCCGTCAACTCCTCGCTGGACACCTGGGACCAGTCCATCGGCGGCACGCTCATCGAGCGCCGCCTCATCGACTGGACCGCCCAGCGCATCGGCCTCGGCGAGGGCGCGGACGGCGTCTTCACCTCCGGCGGCAGCCAGTCCAACTTCCACGCGCTCCTGCTGGCCCGCGACGAGGCCTGCCGGATCGTCATGAAGCAGGCGCTGAACGAGGGCCGGGAACTCCCGAAGTCCGAGGTCCTCCCCAAGCTGCGCATCTTCACCTCCGAGGCCAGCCACTTCAGCGTCAAGAAGTCGGCCGCCATGCTCGGCCTCGGCTACGAGGCGGTCATCTCCGTCCCGGTCGACCGCAACCGCCGCATGGACACCGCGATCCTCGCCCTGGAGCTGGAGAACTGCCGCCGCGACGGCCTCTTCCCGATGGCCGTCGTCGCGACCGCCGGCACCACCGACTTCGGATCCATCGACCCGCTCCCCGAGATCGCCCGCCTGACCTCCGAGCACTCCGCCTGGATGCACGTGGACGCCGCCTACGGCTGCGGACTGCTGATCTCCCCGACGCGCCGGCACCTCCTCGACGGCATCGAGAACGCCGACTCCGTCACGGTCGACTACCACAAGTCGTTCTTCCAGCCCGTCAGCTCCAGCGCGGTACTGGTCCGCGACCGGGACACCCTCAAGCACGCCACGTACCACGCGGACTACCTCAACCCCCGCCGCATGGCGGAGGAGCGGATCCCGAACCAGGTCGACAAGTCCATCCAGACCACGCGCCGCTTCGACGCGCTCAAGCTCTGGATGACCCTGCGCACCATGGGCGCCGACGGCCTCGGCTCCCTCTTCGACGAGGTCATCGACCTGGCCGCGGCCGGCTGGGACATCATCGACGCCGACCCGCGCTTCGAGGTCGTCGTCAAGCCGCAGATCTCCACCCTGGTCTTCCGCTACGTGCCCGGTCCGGACGCCGCGGACCTGCCCGCCGAGCTCCTGGACGAGGCCCAGCTGCACGCCCGCAAGGCCCTGTTCGCCTCCGGTGAGGCGGTCGTGGCCGGCACCAAGGTGGACGGGAAGCAGTACCTGAAGTTCACCCTCCTCAACCCTCAGACCACGACGGCCGACATCTCCGCCGTCCTCGACCTTCTCGCCGCACACGCCGCGCAGTTCCTGGGAGCATCCCTTGCCGTCCACCGTTAAGCCCCACGACTTCATCGGAATCGGTCTCGGTCCCTTCAACCTGGGACTCGCCTGCCTGACCGATCCGATCGAAGAACTCGACGGTCTCTTCATCGAGTCGAAGCCGCACTTCGAGTGGCACGCCGGCATGTTCCTGGACGGCGCGCACCTGCAGACCCCGTTCATGTCGGACCTGGTCACGCTGGCCGACCCGACCTCGCCCTTCTCCTTCCTGAACTACCTGAAGGACCGGGACCGGCTGTACTCCTTCTACATCCGGGAGAACTTCTACCCGCTGCGGGCCGAGTACAACGACTACTGCCGCTGGGCCGCCGACCGGCTCGACAACGTCCTGTGGTCCACCTCCGTCAGCGAGGTCACCTACGACGAGGCCGCCGGGCTCTACGAGGTCCACACGGACGGGGGCGAGACCCACCTGGCCCGCCGCCTGGTCCTGGGCACCGGTACCTCGCCCTACGTCCCGCAGGCCTGCGCGAACCTCGGCGGGGACTTCCTGCACAACTCCTCCTACATGCAGAACAAGGAGGAGCTGCAGAAGAAGAAGTCGATCACCCTGATCGGCTCCGGCCAGAGCGCGGCCGAGATCTACTACGACCTGCTCGCCGAGATCGACGTCCACGGCTACCAGCTCAACTGGGTCACCCGCTCCCCGCGCTTCTTCCCGCTCGAATACACGAAGCTGACGCTGGAGATGACCTCCCCGGAGTACGTGGACTACTTCCACGCCCTCCCCGAGGAGACCCGCTACCGGCTGGAGACCCAGCAGAAGAACCTCTTCAAGGGCATCGACGGCGATCTGATCAACGAGATCTTCGATCTGCTCTACCAGAAGAAGATCAGCATGCCGGGCCCCGTCCCGACCACCCTGCTGACCAACACCTCCCTGAACACCACGGCGTACGACACCACCACGGGCACCTACGCCCTGGGGCTGCGCCAGGAGGAGCAGGAGCGGGACTTCTCCCTCGCCACCGAGGGCCTGGTCCTGGCCACCGGCTACAAGTACGTCGTGCCCGAGTTCCTGAACCCGGTCCGTCCGCGCCTCAACTTCGACGGGCACGGCCGCCTCGACGCCGCCCGCAACTACAGCGTGGACACCACCGGCCGGGGGGTCTACCTCCAGAACGGCACGACCCACAACCACTCCATCACCTCGCCCGACCTGGGCATGGCCGCGTACCGCAACGCGTACATCGTCGGTGAGCTGCTCGGCCGCGAGTACTACAAGGTCGAGAAGTCCATCGCGTTCCAGCAGTTCGCGGCCCCGGAAGGCATGCACGCATGAGCACCACCAAAATCCTGTACGCCCGCACCGACGCGGAACTGGGCACCTTCTCCGTGAGGCCCCTGGACCCGTTCGCCGACGCGGAGCTGCTGCACGGCTGGGTCACCCACCCGAAGGCCTCGTTCTGGATGATGCAGGACGCCACGCTGGCGGACGTCGAGCGCGAGTACACGCGGATCGCGGCGCACGAGCACCACCAGGCCTTCATCGGCCTGCACGAGGGCCGCCCGGCGTTCCTGATGGAGACGTACGACCCGAGCGAGCTGGAGCTCGTCGGCCTGTACGACGCGCAGCCCGGCGACGTCGGCATGCACTTCCTCGTCGCCCCGAGCGAGAAGCCGCTGCACGGCTTCACCCGCGCGGTCATCACCACCGTGATGGCGGCCGTCTTCGCGGACCCGGCGGCCGAGCGCGTCGTCGTCGAGCCGGACGTGCGCAACACGGCCGTGCACGCCCTCAACGAGGCCGTCGGCTTCGTCGCCGAGCGCCCCGTGACGAAGCCGGAGAAGGAAGCCCTGCTGAGCTTCTGCACCCGCGGCCAGTTCGAGGCGGCCACCGGCCTGACGGGAGCCTCCATATGAGCCTCGCCGACGCCATCTCCCACCTCTCCCCCGAGCTGTGGGACCGCGCGAACCGCGCCCTGGTCCGCAAGGGCCTGGCCGAGTTCTCGCACGAGCGCCTCCTGACCCCGAAGCCGCTCGGCGGCTCCTCGTACTCCGTGCTCAGCGACGACGCCACCGTGGAGTACCGCTTCGAGGCGGAGCTGCACGCCCTGGACCACTGGGCCGTGGACGAGGCCTCCATCACCCGCCACCGCGACGGCGCCGAGCTGCCGCTGGACGCCCTCGACTTCCACATCGAGCTGCGCGAGGCCCTGGGCCTGAGCGCCGAGGTGCTGCCGGTCTACCTGGAGGAGATCTCCTCCACCCTGGCGGGCTCGGGCTTCAAGTACACGAAGCCGCAGGTCTCCTCCGCCGTCCTCGCCAAGTCCTCCTTCCAGGACATCGAGACCGGCATGACCGAGGGCCACCCCTGCTTCGTGGCCAACAACGGCCGCCTCGGCTTCGGCGTGCACGAGTACCTCGCGTACGCCCCGGAGACCGCGAGCCCCGTGCACCTGGTGTGGGTGGCGGCCCGCAAGGACGTCTCCACCTTCACGGCGGGCGCGGGCCTGGACTACGACTCGTTCGTCCGCGAGGAGCTGGGCGAGGAGACCGTCGCGGCGTTCTCGGCGCGGATGGCGGAGCTCGGCCTGGACCTGGCGGACTACCACCTGCTGCCGATCCACCCCTGGCAGTGGTGGAACAAGACCACGGTCACCTTCGCGGCCGAGATCGCGAACCGCCGCCTGGTGCTGCTCGGCGAGGGCTCGGACGCGTACCTGGCCCAGCAGTCGATCCGTACGTTCTTCAACACCAGCGCCCCCGAGAAGCACTACGTCAAGACGGCGATCTCGGTGCTCAACATGGGCTTCATGCGGGGCCTGTCGGCCGCGTACATGGAGGCCACGCCTGCCATCAACGACTGGCTGCACCAGCTCATCGAGGGCGACGAGGTCCTGCGGTCGGTGGACTTCTCGATCATCCGCGAGCGCGCGGCGATCGGCTACCACCACCGCCAGTACGAGCGCGCCACCGACCGCTACTCGCCGTACCGCAAGATGCTGGCGGCGCTGTGGCGCGAGTCCCCGGTCGCCTCCCTCCGGGGCGGCGAGCGGCTCGCGACGATGGCCTCGCTCCTGCACGTGGACTCCGAGGGCAAGTCCTTCGTCGGCGCCCTGATCGCGGAGTCGGGCCTGACGCCCGAGGAGTGGCTGCGCTCGTACCTCAAGGCGTACCTGGTCCCGCTGCTGCACTGCTTCTACCAGTACGACCTCGCGTACATGCCCCACGGTGAGAACACCATCCTCGTCATCGAGGGCGGCGTGGTGAAGCGGGCGATCTTCAAGGACATCGCCGAGGAGATCGTGGTCATGGACCCGGACGCGGTCCTGCCGCCCGCGGTCGAGCGGGTCCGGGCGGACATCCCGGAGGACATGAAGCTGCTGTCCATCTTCACGGACGTGTTCGACTGCTTCTTCCGCTTCCTGGGCTCGATCCTGGTCTCGGAGGGCATCTGCGAGGAGGACACCTTCTGGAAGGCGGTCGCCGACTGCGGCCACGCCTACCAGGAGTCGATGCCGCAGCTCGCGGAGCGCTTCGAGCGGTACGACTACTTCGCGGAGGAGTTCCAGCTGTCCTGCCTGAACCGCCTCCAGCTGCGCAACAACAAGCAGATGGTCGACCTCGCCGACCCGGCGGCGGCCCTCCAGCTGATCGGCACCCTCAAGAACCCCGTCGCGCCCTTCGCGCGCCGGTAGGCATCGAGCGGGCCCCGCCGGACGATACGGTCCCTCGTCCGGCGGGGCCCGCCTTTGCGTGTGCGGCTACCGCCCCCAGGGGACGTCCGGGGCCCGGTGGAAGGCGATGTCCTGGGCCGTCAGGCGCGGGGCCTGCGCCGCCAGCCGCTGGCGGTACGCCGTCCAGTCCAGGGCGCCGGCCGGGGACCAGCCCAGTTCCGCGAGGCCCAGCACGCGCGGGAAGGCCATGTACTCCAGGTCGGCCCGGGCCGAGATGGTCTCCGTCCACAGCGGCGCCTCCACCCCGAGGACGGCGGACTCCGCCACGCCCTCCAGGTAGGTCCCCGGGTTCCACTCGTAGGCGCGCCGCACCGGGACGTACCCGGCCCAGGCCAGGCCCGGCTTCGTCGCCGTGTCGTACTTCATGTCCAGGTACAGCCGGTCCGCCGGCGAGAGGATCACCGGGTGGCCCGCCCGGGCCGCCGCGGCCACCGCCGCCTTCTCGGCCGCCGGCGTCTTGTCGTGACCCCAGTACTGGAGGACCGCGCCCGCCGCCGGACGGGCCGTCGCCAGCTGGTGCCAGGCCAGCACCGTCTTGCCGTGCCGCGCGACCACCTGCTGCGCCCGGTCCATGAACGCCGCGTAGTCCGCCGCCGGGGTCGAGTGCGCCTCGTCGCCGCCGATGTGGAGGTAGCGGCCCGGGGTCAGCTCCGCCAGCTCGCCGAGCACGTCGTCGATGAACTCGTACGTCCGCTCCTTGCCGACGCACAGCGAGCTGAAGCCCACCTTGGTCCCCGTGTACCGCTCCCGTGCCTTGCCGTCGCAGTTCAGCTCGGCGTACGAGGCCTGCGCCGCGTTGACGTGCCCCGGCATGTCGATCTCGGGGACCACCTCCACGTACCGCTCGCGGGCGTAGGCCACCAGCTCCCGGTACTCGTCCTTCGTCCAGTGGCCGCCGGGGCCGCCGCCGACCTCGCCGGCGCCCCCGTACTCGGCCAGCCGCGGCCAGCCGTCGACGGCGATCCGCCAGCCCTGGTCGTCGGTCAGGTGCAGGTGCAGCGTGTTGACCTTGTACTGGGCGAGCTGGTCGACGTACCGCTTGACCTGGTCGATGCCGAAGAAGTGCCGCGCGACGTCGAGCATCGCGCCGCGGTACGCGAACCTCGGCGCGTCGGTGACGGTCCCGCCGGGCACCGTTCCCGGGCCGCTCACGGGCAGCAGCTGGCGCAGCGTCTGCCCCGCGTGGAAGAGCCCCGCCGGGGTGCGGGCGGTCAGGGTGACCCCCGAGGCCGAGGCCTCCAGCCGGTACCCCTCGGGTCCCAGCCCGGCGGCCCGCCCGTCGAGGCGCAGCCGGACGCCGTCGCCGGCCTCCCCGTCGACCACGGGCAGCGGCAGCCCGCTGGGGCCGCGCAGCTGCTCGGCGAGGAGTTCGCCGACGCGTCGGACCTCCGCGCCGGCGGCGCCGTCGGCGCGGCCGGTACGGATGACGGTGCCCGCGCCGAAGGGGTACCCGGGGCCGCCGGGGCGGGCGGAGGCGGGCGCCGGCAGGAGCCGTTCGTAGGGGGTCAGGGCGGCGGTGCGGCCGCCCCCGGGTTTGGCGTCGTCGCCGTGGGCCGCGGTGCAGGAGACGGCCGCACCGAGGACGAGGAGGGTGCCGAGCGCGCGTCGCAGGACTCTCATGTGCCCAGGTATAGGCCAACTCCCGGCCCCGCGCGGGTGCGAGAATCCCAGGATGGCGGAAATCATCCAGAAGGACGGCACCTGGACCTTCGACGGTGACGTGGTGCGCATCGTCCCCGGCCGCGACAAGGAGGTCGGGCCGCTGCGCCAGACCCTCGGCGAGCTGGCCGTACCCCTGCGCGCGATCGCGGGCGTCTCCTACGAACCGGGCCGCAAGTCGGGCCGGTTGCGGCTGCGGCCGCGGGACGGGGCCGACCCGCTGCTCCAGGTGACCGGCGGGCGGCTGCCGGAGAGCTCCGACCCCTACCGGCTCACGGTCGAGCAGGACCGCACCGGGGTCGCGGAGTACTTCGTCGACGAGGTGCGCAACGCCCTGCTGCTGGAGCAGGTGGATCCGGGCCCGGTCGACGCCTACCTGCTGCCCGGGCCGGCGGTGCCGGTCACGGCGGGCGGGGGCGACGCGGCGGTGGCCTTCGACGGGGACCGGGTGTCCCTGGACTGGAACTGGACGGCCGAGGACTCCAAGCACTCCGCCGGTCCCAGCCGGTTCCGGGTGGCGGACGTCCGGGCGGTGGACTGGTCCCCGGCGAAGGGGCTGACGAACGGCTGGCTCCGGTTCTCCCTGGCGGGCACCCCGGCGGCGGCCGCCCCCAAGTACGACCCGCACACGGTGGAGCTCTTCGGCTTCGGCAAGAAGGAGCTGGTCACCGCGCTCGTGGCGGCCGCCGTGGCGGTACGGCTGCCCCACCCGGCCGCTCCCGCGGCCCTCCCGGAACGTGCCGCGCCCGCCGCCGGGGCCCTCGCCGGCGGGGCTGCCGCCGAGGACCACGACGCCCTGCTGCGCCGGCTCCAGGAACTGGGCGATCTGCGCGCGAAGGGCATCCTCACGGACGAGGAGTTCACGTCGGCGAAGGCGCTGGTCCTGCGCCGCTTCTGACCCCACTCAACCGGAATATCCCATTCTGTTGGTCCAGACCAGCAAGATCCTGCCCGGAATCGGGCAGGATTTTTGCATTCCGCCCCGCTGACGGTCAGTATCTACGGATGCTCGACCGCCGCCCGTCACACGACGATCTCGTCGACCACCTGGTCCGCAGCACCGCGCTCCAGCGCGGTGAGGCCGCCCGGGTGGTGCTGGACGTGCTCGCGTACTTCGACGAGACGACGGAGGACTTCGTCCGCCGCCGCCACCGTGAGCTCCAGTCCGGTGGCGCGGTCAACGCGGAGATCTTCGAGCGGATCGCGGCGGAACTGCCGCACCGCGCCGTGGCGCCACCGGAGCTCTCGCTCCGGCAGCTGCGCCGCGTCGTCTACGGCTGAGCGCGGCCGAAGGACGGACAGGGCAAGGGCCGGAGCCGCGACAGGGCGGCGAAGGCGAAGACGGCACGAGCGAACGAAAACCAGGAGGGGTAACACCGTATGTGCGGAATCGTGGGTTACATCGGCAAGCGTGACGTGGCACCGCTGCTGCTGGAGGGTCTCCAGCGCCTTGAGTACCGCGGCTACGACTCGGCGGGCATCGTCGTCAACACGCCGAAGTCGCCGGCCCTGAAGGTCGTCAAGGCCAAGGGCCGCGTCCGTGAGCTGGAGTCCCGGGTCCCCAAGCGCTTCGCCGGCACCACCGGCATCGCCCACACCCGCTGGGCCACCCACGGCGCCCCGAGCGACATCAACTCCCACCCGCACCTGGACGCCGACAACAACGTCGCCGTCGTCCACAACGGCATCGTCGACAACGCCGACGAGCTGCGCGCCAAGCTGGTGGCCGACGGCATCGTCTTCGTCTCGGAGACCGACACCGAGGTCATCACCCACCTGATCGCGCGCTCCCAGGCCGACACCCTGGAGGAGAAGGTCCGCGAGGCGGTCAAGGTGATCGAGGGCACCTACGGCATCGCCGTGATGCACGCCGACTTCCCCGACCGCATCGTCGTCGCCCGCAACGGCTCCCCGGTCGTCCTCGGCATCGGCGAGAAGGAGATGTTCGTCGCCTCGGACGTCGCCGCGCTGGTCGCCCACACCCGCCAGATCGTCACCCTCAACGACGGCGAGATGGCCACCCTGAAGGCCGACGACTTCCGCACCTACACCACCAGCGGTGCCACCACCACCGCCACCCCGGAGACCGTGGAGTGGGAGGCCGCCTCCTACGACATGGGCGGTCACGACACCTACATGCACAAGGAGATCTCCGAGCAGGCCGACGCGGTCGACCGCGTCCTGCGCGGCCGGATCGACGACCGCTTCAACACCGTGCACCTGGGCGGCCTGAACCTGGACCCGCGCGAGGCGCGCGGCATCCGCCGGGTCAAGATCCTGGGCTGCGGCACCTCGTACCACGCCGGCATGATCGGCGCCGGCCTCATCGAGAGCCTGGCCCGCATCCCCGCCGACGCCGAGCCGGCCTCCGAGTTCCGCTACCGCAACCCGGTCGTGGACCCCGACACCCTCTACATCGCGGTCTCCCAGTCCGGTGAGACGTACGACGTGCTCGCGGCGGTGCAGGAGCTCAAGCGCAAGGGCGCCCGCGTCCTCGGCGTGGTCAACGTGGTCGGTTCCGCGATCGCCCGCGAGGCCGACGGCGGCGTCTACGTGCACGCCGGCCCCGAGGTCTGCGTCGTCTCCACCAAGTGCTTCACCAACACGGTCGTGGCCTTCGCGCTGCTCGCCGTGCACCTCGGCCGCATCCGCGACCTGTCGGTCACCGACGGCAAGCGGATCATCGAGGGCCTGCGCAAGCTGCCCGCGCAGATCCAGGAGATCCTGGAGACCGAAGAGGACATCAAGAAGCTGGCGGCCGAGTACGCCGAGGCCAAGTCGATGATGTTCATCGGCCGGGTCCGCGGCTACCCGGTGGCCCTGGAGGCCTCCCTCAAGCTGAAGGAGATCTCCTACATCCACGCCGAGGCCTACCCGGCCTCCGAGCTCAAGCACGGCCCGCTCGCGCTCATCGAGCCGGCGATGCCGACGGTCGCGATCGTCCCGGACGACGACCTGCTGGAGAAGAACCGCGCCGCGCTGGAGGAGATCAAGGCCCGCAGCGGCCGGATCCTGGCGGTCGCCCACCGTGAGCAGGAGAAGGCCGACCACACCATCCTCGTTCCCAAGAACGAGGACGAGCTGGACCCGATCCTGATGGGCATCCCGCTCCAGCTGCTGGCGTACCACACCGCCCTGGCCCTGGGCCGGGACATCGACAAGCCGCGCAACCTGGCGAAGTCCGTCACCGTCGAGTAGTCCTTCCCGGACACCGCGGACATGGGTACGGCCCCCCGAGCCTCTCGGGGGGCCGTACCCGTATCCGTACCCGTGCCGTACCGGTACCCGTGCCCGTTCGCGTCAGCTCGCGGTGACCACGGCTCGGCGCGAGCCCCGGCCGAAGGCGGCGGGCCAGCCGGCCACGACGGCCGTCGCCCCGTACCAGGCGAGCAGCCCGCAGACCACGGCCACCCAGCCCGCGGCCTTGCCCAGGGCGCCGCTGTCCGCGAAGGCGCCTATCGCGAGGAGCAGCAGGGAGAGGGTGAACAGGGCGTACACGCCCTGACCGAACGGCCCGCGGGGCGCCCCCATCGTGAGGGTCAGCCCGAGGAGGGCGAAGAGGACGAGGAAGAGGCCGGCGGCATCTGCCGAAACCTTTCCGTCGGCTCCGTTGGCCCAGGTGAACCAGAAGGCACCGAGGCCCGCGAAAGCCGTCCCGTTGAACCCGTTGCCCGCGCGGAATTCGAGGATTCCGAGGACGAAGAGGGCGAGACCGCCGAGGTAGGTCGCGAGCGACACGGAGTCGGCCGCGCTCACGCCGTCGATGACACCGGTGTGGCCGATACCGAACGCGAGAAGGGTGAGACCCAGGGCGATGTTCCCGAGGGTCGAAGTCGAGGCCGTGCTTCCCGCAGAGACACCATTGTCCACGGCGGGCTCCCTTCGATCTGCAGTTGTTTGCTGCGTCCCAGCAGCATTTATCTACCCTTTACAAGGGGGTTCACAACCGCACGATCGACATACACGGGGTTACGGAATGACAACAACCGGTCGCTGCGCGCGCTTGGCCAGCCGCCCGGCCACCGAGCCGAAGATCCGGCCGACGATCCCGTGGGTGGATCCGACGACGATGGCGTCGGCCGAATACTCCCGGCCGACCTCCTCCAGCTCGTGGCAGATGTCCCCACCGCGCTCGACCAGGATCCACGGCACTTCCGACAGGTAGTCGGCGCAGGCCAGCTCCAGCCCCAGCACCTCGGTGCGGTGGTCCGGGACGTCCACGAAGACGGGCGGCTCACAGCCGGCCCACACGGTGGTGGGCAGCCGGTTGGCCACATGCACGATGATCAGGCCGGATCCGGAGCGCCGGGCCATCCCGATCGCGTACGCGAGGGCCCGCTCACTGGACGTCGAGCCGTCGAATCCCACCACGACGCCGTGCCGGAAGGCCGGGTCGCAGGGATGGCGTGCCTGTTCCACCGCGCGCAGGTCGCTGGACGCGTGGTCGGCGACTGGCTTGCGCTTGCGGTCCGCGGGTTCGGAGAATTCGTGACCGGCCATGATGTCTCGGCGAAGGGGTCCTTGGGGGAAGCGACAGGGGCGTGTTCGGCGACGCGGGTTCTGGACGGCGCAGGTTTACAACGACACAGGTTTTCAGCGACACAGGTCTTCAGCGACACAGCGTGACGGAGCTCTGTCCGGGAAGCATCTTCCCAAGCCCTTACCCCCAGGGTACGGCGACACTCCTGTCCTGCACAGGGCATGCCGCCCTTGGAGAGCGTCCCAGGGAGCATGCCGGAGAGGCGGCGGCTTGGCAATGACCACTGTCCCCTACAGCCAGTGACGAGCCACCCGTGTGCGCGGTGACCGACCCCCGCCGCCGGGCGTTGGACAGCCGTCCGACCGTCCAGGAAGAGCCGCAGGGAGTACGACGTGCCCGGCCATCCGGTTCACCCCGTCCAGCCCGCTCAGCCGACGCGGTCCGTCCGCGCTCCGCACCCCTTTCCCCCCTCCGCCCTTCACTCGTCCGTGCGGCCCGCGAGGCGCTCCCATGACGACCCCGCGGGTGACGTGGTGCGCTGGGCGGCGTTCAGCTGCCTGCTCGTCCCCGTGGTCCTCGTCGTCTACGGAACCTCCTTCGGCGGGACGGTGGGCGCGACCCTGGGGCTCGCCGCCGTCACGGCCGCCTGCCGGGTGCTGCTGCGGCACTCGGAGAAGATGGAGCGGGCCACCGCCGCCCGGGCGTTCGCGCGGGGCCGGCAGCCCGGCGGGGCCGCGCCCACGCACCGCGGCCGGCACTCGCGCGGCGGGGCCGGTTCACACCGCGGCTGCGCCGCCTCCGAGTGGATCCCGGGAGTGGCGCCCAGCACCCCGCCCCCTCAGGACTGACCGGTTCGCACGCACACACCCGCATGTTTTCAGCCAACTTCCGGACAGGGTGGCCCCCTTGCCGGAATGTCCCCCCAACCCCCCTACCACCAGCGACGACAGAGCCCCGGGAGGCTCGCGACCCTATGGGTACTGGCCATGGCCGGGCGGCGCGCTTCCCACCCCGGTAGCGGAATGGAACGCTTACTGATCGAATGCTTTTCGCCAAGTTGCCAAGTCGACATAGCGCTGCGTGCTGAACTTGTCACGCCGACACCACGGGACGCAGTAGATTCGATCATGTATTTACGGCGGGGGATCCACGTGCGAGGCCGAGGGGAAACGTGCAGGTGCGACCAGACCAAGGAGTCGCGACACCCAAGGGGGGCTTAGCGCCATGAGCCAGGATTCCACCGTCGTCGTGGACGCGGGTCGGAAACTCGCGGGGCGTCGCCGCAGGGAGATCGTCGCGGTGCTGCTGTTCAGCGGCGGACCGATCTTCGAGAGTTCCATTCCACTCTCCGTGTTCGGCATTGACCGGCAGGACGCGGGAGTTCCACGCTACCGACTGCTCGTGTGCGCCGGGGAGGACGGTCCGCTGCGGACCACCGGCGGACTCGAACTGACCGCGCCGTACGGGCTGGAGGCGATCGCCCGGGCAGGGACCGTCGTCGTTCCGGCCTGGCGCTCCATCACCTCACCGCCGCCGCCGGAGGCGCTCGACGCGCTGCGCCAGGCGCACGAGGAGGGGGCCCGGATCGTCGGACTGTGCACGGGGGCCTTCGTGCTCGCCGCCGCCGGTCTGCTGGACGGGCGGCCCGCGACGACGCACTGGATGTACGCGCCGACGCTGGCCAAGCGGTACCCGTCCGTCCATGTCGATCCGCGCGAGCTGTTCGTCGACGACGGCGACGTGCTGACGTCCGCGGGCACCGCGGCCGGAATCGACCTGTGCCTGCACATCGTGCGCACGGACCACGGCAGCGAGGCGGCCGGAGCCCTGGCCCGCCGGCTGGTCGTGCCGCCGCGCCGCACGGGCGGCCAGGAGCGCTACCTCGACCGGTCGCTGCCGGAGGAGATCGGCGCCGACCCGCTGGCCGAGGTCGTCGCCTGGGCGCTGGAACACCTCCACGAGCAGTTCGACGTGGAGACGCTGGCGGCGCGCGCCTACATGAGCAGGCGCACCTTCGACCGGCGGTTCCGCTCGCTGACCGGCAGCGCGCCGCTCCAGTGGCTGATCACCCAGCGGGTGCTCCAGGCACAGCGGCTGCTGGAGACCTCCGACTACTCGGTCGACGAGGTCGCCGGACGCTGCGGGTTCCGCTCGCCGGTCGCGCTGCGCGGGCACTTCCGGCGGCAGCTGGGGTCCTCCCCGGCCGCCTACCGCTCCGCCTACCGGGCGCGCCGGCCGCAGACCGACACGGCGCAGGTTTCGGACATCTCGTCGGGTCCGCTTCCGCACCAGCGCACTCCGCAGCCCCAGCGGGCCGCGGCGGCCCTGGCCGCCGCCGGTCCCTCGGTGACGGAGCTGTACGCCCCGGGCCGGGTGCTGCGCGAGCACGCGTAACGCCCGCCGCGGGCACCGCCCGACGTGAGGTCCCCCCATCGGCCGTCTCCGGTGGGGGGACCTTCGCGTGCGGGGACGGACCCCCCTGATCGCGCCGCGGGCCCGCCACGATCCGCGAGGTACCGCATAAGGTGGGACGCATGAACGATCGCATGGTGTGGATCGACTGCGAGATGACCGGGCTCTCGTTGACGGACGACGCACTTATCGAGGTGGCCGCACTGGTCACCGACTCGGAGCTCAACGTGCTCGGCGAAGGCGTGGACATCGTGATCCGCCCGCCGGACACGGCCCTGGAAACCATGCCCGACGTGGTGCGCGCGATGCACACCGCCTCCGGCCTGCTCGACGAGCTGGCCGGCGGGACCACCCTCGCGGATGCCGAGGCACAGGTCCTGGCGTACGTACGGGAACACGTGAAGGAGCCCGGCAAGGCCCCGCTGTGCGGGAACTCGGTCGGCACCGACCGCGGCTTCCTGCTGCGCGACATGGCGGCGCTGGAGGGGTACCTGCACTACCGGATCGTGGACGTGTCCTCGGTCAAGGAGCTGGCCCGCCGCTGGTACCCGCGGGCGTACTTCAACAGCCCGCCGAAGAACGGCAACCACCGGGCGCTCGCGGACATCAAGGAGTCCATCGCCGAGCTGCGCTACTACCGGGAGGCCGTCTTCGTACCGCAGCCCGGTCCGGACTCGGACACCGCGCGGAGCATCGCCGCGAAGCACGTGGTGCCCGCCGAGTAGGACCCCCCTTCCGACAGCGCGGAAACGGGCGCGGGGAAGGGGGGAGCGAGCACCCTCCCGGACCCTGTACCCTTTTCTTCGGCCGGTCGGTTTTCCGACCGGACATGGTGGGTGTAGCTCAGTTGGTAGAGCACCTGGTTGTGGTCCAGGTGGCCGCGGGTTCAAGTCCCGTCACTCACCCTGCGAGAAGGCCCCGGCCCGCGAAAGCGGACCGGGGCCTTCTGCGTGTAGCCGGGCCTCCCGCACGTACCGGAGCCTCCCGCGCGTACCGGGCCGGGGGCCTACGAGGACTCCCGGACCACCAGCTCGGTCGGGAGCACGATCGAGTGCTCCGGGGCCTCCCCCGCGATCCGCTCCAGCAGCACCCGGGCCATGGTGCGGCCCATCTCCTCGATCGGCTGGCGGACGCTGGTCAGCGGCGGGTCCATGTGCCGGGCCACCACCGAGTCGTCGAAGCCGACGAGCGCCACGTCGTCCGGTATCCGGCGGCCGGCCGCGCGCAGCTCGCGGCGGGCGCCCGCCGCCATCACGTCGGAGGCGGCGAACACCGCGTCGAGCCCGGGGCGGCGCTCCAACAGCTCGCGCATGGCCAGCCGGCCGCCTTCCTCGGTGAAGTCCGCGACGGCGATCAGCGCCTCGGCCACGGGCTGCCCGGCCGCGGCGAGGGCCTGCCGGTAGCCGTCCAGGCGGCACTGGGCCCCGTAGACGTCCAGCGGGCCGGTGATCGTGGCGATGGCGCGGCGGCCCCGGCCCAGGAGGTGGCGTACGGCCTCGGCGGCGCCCGCCAGGTTGTCGGAGTCCACGCAGGGCAGCGCCTCGTCGGCGGAGCGGCGGCCGCTGATCACGGCGGGGATGCCGAGCTCGGCCAGCAGCTCCGGCAGCGGGTCCCCGGCGTGTACGGAGACCAGCAGCACGCCGTCGACGCGGTGCCCGGAGAGGTACTGGGCGAGGCGGCGGCGCTCGCGGTCGCTGCCCGCCAGGGTGAGGACGAGCTGGACGTCGGTCTCGGCGAGGGTGGCGCCGACGCCCCGGACCACGTCCGAGAAGTAGGGCTCGGCGAAGAAGCGCGCCTCGGGCTCGGGGATGACGAG
Source organism: Streptomyces sp. ADI95-16 (assembly GCF_003721495.1). Lineage (NCBI taxonomy): Bacteria > Bacillati > Actinomycetota > Actinomycetes > Kitasatosporales > Streptomycetaceae > Streptomyces > Streptomyces sp. ADI95-16. The sequence continues at coordinate 3,220,001 of NZ_CP033581.1, forward strand.
GGCGATGGCGTCGGTGCGGTTGGCCGCGAGGGCGCGGGCGGCGCGGTTGGGCACGTACCCGAGCTCGGCGACGGCGGCCTCGACGGCGGCCCTGGTGTGCTCGCTGACCTTGGACGACCCGTTGATCACCCGGGAGACGGTGCCGCGTCCGACTCCCGCCCGGACCGCCACCTCCTCCAGGGTCGGCCGTCCCCCGCTGCGCCCTTGCCCGTTCATGACTTCCTCCCGGGTGCGAATCTACCTCTTGACGCCAATGGGAGCGCTCCCACACTGTGTCACACGACACCCGGCACGTTCCGTCCTTTCAGGGAGGATGCCCATGCGAGCCAGCGCCCGAGTCCAGGCGAACGTCCGAAGAACCCTCGTCAGCGCGGGAGCCGCGGCGGCCGCGGCGGCCCTGCTGCTCACCGGGTGCTCGTCGGACCCGGCCGACTCCTCGAAGCGGGGCGGCCAGAGCGGCGGCCAGGACCGGACCACCCTCACCGTCGGCGTCTTCGGGGCCTTCGGCCTCCAGGAGGCCGGCCTCTACGACGAGTACACGGCGCAGAACCCCGGCATCCGCATCGAGCAGACCTCCATCGAGCGGAACGAGAACTACTACCCGCAGCTCCTGACCCACCTGGGCACCGGCAGCGGGCTCGCCGACATCCAGGCCGTCGAGGTCAACAACATCGCGGAGATCACCGCCACCCAGGCGGACAAGCTGGTCGACCTCGGCAAGGCCCCCGGCGTGGACCGGGCCGCGTACCTGCCGTGGAAGTGGGCCCAGGGCACGGCGAGCGCGGCGAACGGCGGCGCGACGGTCGCACTCGGCACCGACATAGGCCCGCAGGGGATCTGCTACCGCAAGGACCTGTTCGAGGCGGCAGGGCTGCCCACGGACCGGACGGCGGTCGGCGCGCTGTGGGCGGACGACTGGAACAAGTACCTGGAGGCGGGCAAGGCCTACAAGGCGAAGGCCAGCGGGGGGAAGGCCTTCGTGGACTCCGCCTCGGGCGTGATGGCGGCCGTCACCGGCAGCAGCGCGCAGCGCTTCTACGACGAGCGGGGCAAGGTCGCCTACAAGACCAACCCGGCGGTGCGGGGCGCCTTCGACCTGGCGGCCTCCTTCGCCACCGAGGGCCTGAGCGCGAAGCTCCAGCAGTTCACCCCGGCCTGGGACCAGGGCTTCGCCAACGGGACGTTCGCGACGGTCTCCTGCCCGGCCTGGATGCTCGGCTACATCCAGGACAAGGCGGGCCCGGCGGGCAAGGACAAGTGGGACGTGGCGCGGGCGCCGAAGCCGGGCAACTGGGGCGGCTCCTTCCTGGTGGTGCCCAAGGCGGGCAAGCACGCCGAGGAGGCGGCGAAGCTGGCGGCCTGGCTGACGGCCCCGGCGCAGCAGGCCAAGCTGTTCGAGAAGCGCGGGAGTTTCCCGAGCGCGAGCGCGGCGTACCGGCTGCCGGCGGTGTCGGGGGCCAAGCACGACTACTTCGGCGGCGCCCCGATCGGGGAGATCTTCGCGCGGGCCGCCGAGGGCGTGCCGGTGACGGTGCTCGGCCCGAAGGACCTGGTGATCGCGCAGAACCTGGCGGACATCGGAATGCTCCAGGTCGACCAGAAGGGCCGGACGCCGCAGGAGGGCTGGGACGCCGCGGTGAAGGCGATCGACAACGCCCTGGACCGGTGAGGGCCGGTGCTCGCGGATGACTGACGAGACGGCCGTCCTGTCCCCCTCACCCGCCCGCACGGCGCGGGAGGGCGAGGGGGGCGGCAGGCGCCAGGTGTGGCGCTCGCGCCGCTACCGGTGGGACGTGCGCTTCGGTCCGTACGCCCTCGTGGCGCCCTTCTTCCTGTTCTTCGCCGCCTTCGGGCTGTTCCCGCTGCTGTACACGGGCTGGGCGGCGCTGCACCAGGTGGAGCTGACCGATCCAGATTCGATGACGTGGGTGGGGCTGAAGAACTTCACCCGGCTGTGGGACGACGAGTTCTTCTGGAACGCGCTGCGCAACACCGTCACCATCGGGCTGCTGTCCACGGTGCCGCAGCTGCTGATCGCGCTGGGGCTGGCGCACCTGCTCAACTACCGGCTGCGGGGCTCCGCCTTCTTCCGGGTCGCGGTGCTCACCCCGTACGCGACCTCGGTGGCGGCGGCCACGCTCGTCTTCGTGCTGCTCTTCGGCCGGGACTACGGGATGGTCAACTGGGCGCTGTCCGGGCTCGGGGTCGGGCCGGTGGACTGGCAGAACGGCCCGCTGGCCTCGCAGGTGGCGGTGTCGACGATCGTGGTGTGGCGGTGGACCGGCTACAACGCGCTGATCTACCTGGCGGCCATGCAGGCCGTGCCCGCGGAGCTGTACGAGTCCGCGGAGCTGGACGGGGCCTCGCGGTGGCGGCAGTTCGTCCACGTGACGGTGCCCTCGCTCCGGCCGACGATCTTCTTCACCTGCGTGGTCTCGACGATCGGGGCGACCCAGCTGTTCGGCGAGCCGCTGCTGTTCAACGGCGGGGCGGCCGCGACGGGCGGCTCCGACCACCAGTTCCAGACGCTCGGGCTGTACCTGTACGAGCAGGGCTGGGTGAACCTGCACCTGGGGCGGGCCTCGGCGATCGCCTGGGCGATGTTCCTGATCCTGCTGCTGATCGCGGGCGCCGCCCGGCTGCTGCGGGGGCGGGGGGAGGCGCGATGAGGGCGCTGCGCGCGGGCAGGCTGACGTACGCGGTCCTCGGGGTGTTCACCCTCGGGTCGCTCTTCCCGCTGGTGTGGACGGCGATCGCGGCGTCGCGGAACAGCACGCGGCTCGCCCGGACGCCGCCGCCGTTCTGGTTCGGCGGGAACCTGGGGCGCAACCTGTCGGTCGCCTGGACCGACGCGAACATGGGCACGGCCCTGCTGAACACCGTGATCGTGGCGGGCACCGTCGCGGCCGGCACGGTGGTGTTCTCGACGCTGGCCGGGTTCGCGTTCGCCCGGCTGCGGTTCCGGGGCAGCCGGGTGCTGCTGGCGCTGGTGGTGGGGACGATGCTGATCCCTCCGCAGCTGAGCGTGGTCCCGCTGTACATGCTGATCGCCGAACTGTCGTGGACGGACCGGCTCCAGGCGGTGGTCCTGCCGACGCTGGTCTCGGCCTTCGGGGTGTTCTTCATGCGGCAGTACCTGGCGCAGGCCCTGCCGGTGGAGCTGGTGGAGGCGGCGCGGACGGACGGGGCGGGTTCGCTGCGGATCGTGTGGCACGTCGTCTTCCCGGTGGCCCGGCCCGCGATGGCGGTGCTCGGGATGCTGACCTTCGTCATGGCCTGGAACGACTTCTTCTGGCCGATCGTGGCGCTGACCCAGAACGGCAGCCCGACGGTGCAGGTGGCCCTGACGGGACTGGGCCGGGGCTACATCCCCGACCAGTCGGTGATCATGGCGGGCGCGCTGCTGGGCACGCTCCCGCTGCTGCTGGTGTTCCTTCTCTTCGGCCGCCAGATCGTGGGCGGCATCATGCAGGGGGCGGTCAAGGGATGACGGACAGGACATTCCCGGAGGGGTTCCTCTGGGGCACGGCCACGGCGGCCTTCCAGATCGAGGGCGCGGCGGCCGGCCGCGGGCCCTGCATCTGGGACACCTTCTGCCGTACGCCGGGCAAGGTGCACGGCGGGGACACCGGTGACGTGGCCGCCGACCACCACCGGCTGTGGCGCCAGGACGTCCGGATGATGGCGGAGCTGGGGCTGGGCGCGTACCGCTTCTCGGTCTCCTGGCCGCGGGTGCTGGCGGGCGGGATCGGCTTCTACGACGCGCTCGTGGACGAGCTGCTCGCGTACGGGATCCAGCCCTGCGTCACCCTCTACCACTGGGACCTCCCGCAGGAACTGGAGACCGGGCCGGCCGGCGGCTCCGGCGCGGGGGGCGGCTGGCCGGAGCGGGAGACGGCGTACGCCTTCGCCGCGTACGCGGAGACGGTCGCCGGGAAACTCGCCGACCGGGTCCCGCTCTGGACCACCCTCAACGAGCCCTGGTGCAGCGCCTTCCTCGGCTACGCCTCCGGGGTGCACGCCCCGGGCCGGACCTCCCCGGCCGACTCCCTGCGGGCCGCGCACCACCTCAACCTGGCGCACGGCCTGGCCGCTTCGGTGCTGCCCTCCTCGGCGCGGGTCGGGATCGCCCTCAACCCGAGCGCGGTACGGGCGCTGACGGGCCGGGCGACCGACCTGGACGCGCGGCGCCGGATCGACGCGCTCGCGAACCGGATCTTCACCGGGCCGCTGCTGCACGGGGCGTACCCCGAGGACCTGCTCGCGGACACCGCCGCGCTGACCGACTGGTCCTTCGTACGGCCCGGTGACACGGCGCTGATCCACCGGCCGCTCGGGTTCCTCGGGGTGAACTACTACGCCCCGGCGGTCGTCTCGGCGTCCCCGGACGGCCCCCGGGCCGACGGCCACGGCTCCGGCGGCCGTTCGCCCTGGCCGGGCGCGGAATCCGTCGCCTTCCACCAGCCGCCGGGCGAGCTGACCGACATGAACTGGTCGATCGATCCGACCGGGCTGTACGACCTGCTGATGCGCTTCACCCGCGAGGCGCCGGGGCTGCCGCTGCTGGTCACCGAGAACGGGGCGGCGTACGGCCCGGACCTGCACGATCCGCTGCGCATCCGCTACCTGGAGGCCCATCTGGCGGCGGTCCACCGGGCGATGGGCGACGGCGCCCCGGTGGAGGGCTACTTCCTCTGGTCACTGATGGACAACTTCGAGTGGTCCTACGGCTACAGCAAGCGCTTCGGGATCGTCCACGTCGACTACGAGACCCAGGCCCGCACCCCGCGCTCCAGCGCCCACTGGTACGCGGCCCTGGCCCGGAGCGGCACCATGTGAGCCGCCGGCCGCGCCGCGCCCCGGACGGGGGCCGCTCGCCCCGGAATCCGGCGCGGGGGCTCAGGTCCGCCTCGGTCCGGGCACGGGCGCCCCGGAGGCGGCCGGCTGGTCGAGGACGCCGAGGTCGTGGAAGAACTCGTACCGCCCCGGGTCGTCCGGCAGGAACCAGTGGAACCCCTGCTCCAGGAAGACCGCCGCCAGGCTGAGCGCGACGGCCGCCCCGAGGAACCACAGGGCGAACAGTCCCACCGCCCGGTACGGACCGGGACCGGAGGTCGGGATCGCCCGGTCCGCCGTGGAGTGGGCGAAGGCGAGCACGACGCCGATCGCGGCGACCGAGAGCTGGAAGAGGATCCACGCCCACACGTACAGGTGGAGCCCGAGCACCTCGCCGCCGTAGCCCTTGGCGCCCGGCAGGATGTGCAGCGCCGTCTGCCGCCACGAGGCGAACGAGCCTCCGGTGGCGGCGACGAGCGCCAGCCCCCAGCCCGTCATGTAGTCCCGGCCGGTCACCGCCCCGTACGTCAGCGCCGTGCGGATGACGTGGCACGCGCCGAGCGCCGCCAGCACCATGAACATCCGCTGCACGAGGCAGAGCGCGCACGGGACCTCGCCGAGCCCGAACTGGCGGAACAGCCCGACGCAGACGGCCCCCGTCCAGCCGACGACGAAGAAGCAGGCGAACCAGTACTGGACCCGCCCCAGCAGCCCGCCCTCCAGCGGGGCCTCCGGGAGGAGGCTGTCCATCGTCGCCGTCATCAGTAGCTCAGGGTCAGGGCGAGGCCGCCGGTGACGTGATGTGCCGTCAGCAGGACCACGGCGAGGAGCAAGACCCACCAGGCAGCGAGCACGACGGTCCGGGACGACTCCCGGTACATCGCGATCAGGGTGGCGAGGAGGCCGCCGAAGATCAGGGTGTCCATGCCGCGGACCGTACCGAGCGGGAGGGACACCGGCGGCGAGGCGCGCCCCCGGCGGCTGCCGGTTAGATCAGTTGCCCCGCCGCTTGCGGCGGCCGCGGCGGACCCGGGCGCCGTCCGGGCCGCCCCGGGCGCGGGCGTCCAGGGCGATCCACACCCGGACCTCGGTCCCGCCGAGCACGGACCGGCCGAGCCGTACGTCGCCGCCCGTCGACTCCGCGACGCGGCGGACGATGTCCAGGCCGAGCCCCGTCGAGCCGTCGCGGCCGCCGTCGTTGCCCCGGCGCAGGGCGGCGTCGGGGTCGGCGATCCCGGGGCCCGCGTCCGAGACGAGGACGATGACCGCGTCCCCCGCGTCGTGCACGTCCACCGCGAACGGGGTCGTCTCGGGGGTGTGCCGGAAGACGTTGCCGAGCATCGCGTCCAGCGCGGCCGCGAGCTCCGGCCGGGCCACGGGTATCCGTACGGGACGGTCCACGCCCGCGAGCCGCACCTCGCGGCCCTCGTCCTCCGCGAGCGCCGACCAGAAGGCCATCCGGTCGCGGATCACCTCGGAGGCGTCGCACCCGGCCACGCCGGCGGCCGCGGCGGGCGAGCGCTGTTCGCGGGCGGTACGGATGATCGTGTCGACCTCCCGTTCCAGCTGCTCCACCGCCGCCCGGGTCTGCTCGGCGGCCGGGCCGTCTCCGAGCGAGGCCGTGTTGAGCCGCAGCACCGTCAGCGGCGTCCGCAGCCGGTGCGACAGGTCGGCGGCCAGCTCCCGCTCGTTGGCCAGGAGTTCCACCACCTGGTCCGCCATCGAGTTGAACGCGACGGCCGCCGAGCGGAGTTCCTTGGGGCCGTCCTCGGGCACGCGCGCCCCGAGCCTCCCCTCCCCCAGCTGGTGCGCGGCGTCCGCGAGCCGCTCCGCCGGCCGCACCAGGCGGGCGCCGAGCCGGTCCGCGACCGCCACCGAGCCCACGATCAGGGCCAGGCCGACGCCCGCGAGGACCACCCAGGCGGTCGCGACGCCATTGCTGACCTCGCTCTCCGGCACATAGATCTCGATCACCGCGATGTCCCCGGAGCCGAGCGCGGTCGGCTGGAGCAGCGCCGAACCCCCGCCCGCCACGCGGGCGGTGGTGGCCCGCCCGATCCTGCGGGTCTCGGCCACCGCGTGCTCGCCCGCCCAGCCCTTGCCGATGTCCGCGGCCGCGTCGTCGCCCACGGGCGGCAGGTGGACGGCCATCCTCCGGGCGGCGCCCATCTGCGTGGACTCCACCGCCTTGCGCAGCTGGAGGGGGTCGGTGGTGATGGACAGGGTCGGCCCCATCGTGGCGGCCTGCCGCTCGGCGTTGGAGAAGGCCCGGTCGCTGGCCATCTCCTGGACCACCAGCCCGAGGGGCACGGCGAAGGCCACGACCACCATCGCGGTGACCGCGAGGCACACCTTGACCAGGGCCCATCTCATCCGCGGCTCACAGCGGCGGCTCCAGCTTGACCCCCACACCCCGCAGCGTGTGCAGGTAGCGGGGGCGGGCGGCGGTCTCGCCGAGCTTGCGGCGCAGCCAGGACAGGTGGACGTCGATGGTCTGGTCGTCGCCGTACGACTGCTGCCAGACCTCGGCGAGCAGCTCGCGCCGGGCCACGACCACCCCGGGCCGCCCGGCGAGGAACGCCAGCAGGTCGAACTCCCGCCGCGTGAGGTCCAGTACGGCCCCGTCCAGCTCGGCCTGACGGCGCAGCGGGTCGATCGCCAGCCCGCCGACGCGCAGCACCCGCGAGGGCGGTTCGGCCCCGGCGGCGGAGCGGGCGCGGCGCAGTACGGCCGCCATCCGGGCGGAGAGGTGCTCGACGGAGAACGGCTTGGTGAGGTAGTCGTCGGCGCCGTCGTTGAGCAGCCGGACGATCTCGGCCTCGTCGTCGCGGGCGGTCGCGATGATCACCGGTACGTCGGTGATGCCGCGCAGCATCTTCAGCGCCTCGGAGCCGTCCAGGTCGGGGAGTCCGAGGTCGAGGATGACCACGTCGAAGCGGTGGTGGGCGACTTCGCGGAGCGCCTCCAGGGCCGTGCCGACGCTCCGCACGGTGTGGGAGGCCTCGGTCAGGTGCCGGATCAGGGCGGAACGTACGAACTGGTCGTCCTCGACCACGAGCACACTTGCCATGGCGGCACCGTAGTCCATGTGAGGGACCGCGCGGGGTGTCGGGCCACCACTGGGGCGGGTGGTGCAGTATGTCCCCCGATGCGAAGAGGACTTCTCCATGCCATGGCCTGGACACTGGCGACCTCGGCGGCGGTGACGCTGTCGTGGTGGGGTGTGCACACCGTCATGTCCGGTACCGCCTACGATCCTCCGCTCGCGGTTCCGCTGACGACGCGTCCGCTGTCGTCCTCGACGCAGGGGTCGGAACCGCCGGATTCCCCTTCGCCTTCCGCTTCGCCGTCCCCGCCGGCCTCCCCCGCCGCCTCGGCTTCGGCCTCGGCCTCCGGCGGCAGCCCCTCCGCCTCCTCGCCCGCCCCGGCGAAGTCCTCGCGGAAGCCGTCGGCCGGGTACCAGGGCAGGCAGCCGGAGGATCCCGCCGCGGGGGACGTGAAGGGGTACACCGTCTCGGGCGGGCGGGTCGTGTTCGACCTCGGGGACACCTCGGCCGAGCTGGTCTCCGCGACCCCGGCGGCCGGCTGGCGCATACAGGTGTGGAAGCAGGACTTCTGGATCCGGGTCACCTTCACCCGGGACGGCCGGGAGGTGTCGGTGTTCTGCACCTGGCACGACCACGCGCCGACCGTGGAGATCGTCGACCCCTGATCCGCCGGTCCGCGGCCGCGCGCGCTCCCCGGGGACGCTCCCGCACCCCCTACCGGAACACCGAGGGCGGCGGCTCCGGCGAGGCCACCGCCGAGGCGTCGGCGACCGGGGCCGCCCCGCCCGCGAAGTCCGCGAGGGCGCGGCCGTGCTCGACCCGCCCGGGGTGCGGGTCGCTCGCCACCCGACGGGTGAAGTCGGCGACCGGGAGCTCCCGGTCGGCGGCCACCAGCACCGCGTTGCCGAAGCGTTTCCCCCGCCACACCACCGGGTCGGCCGCGACCGCCAGGTGCCCGAACCGGGACGCGGCCGTGGCGATCTGGCCCCTCAGGTGCGTCAGCGGCGGACCGTCCGCCAGGTTGGCCACGTACCACCCGGTGGGCGCGAGGGCACGGCGTACGTCGTCCAGGAACTCGGTGCTCGTCAGGTGCGCCGGGGTCCGCGCCCCGCTGAACACGTCCGCGATCACCAGGTCCGCCCAGCCGTCCGGGATCTTGGCGAGGCCCGCCCGCGCGTCCACCGCGCGGACCCGGACCCGCGCCTGCGGGTCCAGCGGCAGGTGTTCCCGTACGAAGGCCACCAGCCCGGCGTCGATCTCCACCACCTGCTGGGTGGAGCGGGGCCGGGCGGCCGCCGTGTAGCGGGCGAGGGTGAAGGCGCCGCCGCCCAGGTGCACCACGTTCAGGGGCTGCCGGGCGGGCGCGACGAGGTCGATCAGGTGCCCGATCCGGCGCTGGTACGCGAAGTCCAGGTACCCGGGGTCGTCCAGGTCGACGTGTGACTGCGGGGCCCCGTCGATCAGCAGCGTCCAGGCGTTGCCGCGCTCCCGGTCGGGCGCCAGCTCGGCCCGGCCGCCGGCCACCTGCCCGACGACCGCCTCGGCGGCGCCGCGTCCGCGCGGTGCCTCGCCCTTGCCCTTGCTGCCCTTGCCGCCCTTGCCTGCCACCACCCCATTGTGACGGGCCGGGGCGGCGCGGGCGTCAGCGGCAGTTGTCGGCGGCCTCGATCAGCCGGGCCGCCTCGCCGAGCGCCGCGCGCAGCACCTCGGGGTCGGTGACCGGACCGACGGCCTCGGGCGGGAGCAGCCAGCCCGTACAGCCCGCCGTGGGCGAGGCGGCGCCGGCGTCGACCACGACCTCGACGTCGCCGAAGCGCATGCCGCGCCCGTTGGTCTGCGTACAGGCGCTGCCCGGCAGGTCCCAGGCGTCCGCGGTGCCGGGCGGGACGAGGAAGCCGAGGGTGTCGCCCGAGCCGTCGTGCAGCACGGGGCCGACGCCGACGCCCGCGGTGGCGTGCGCGGCGGTGCGGCGGATGATGTCCACCGCCTCCAGCCCCTGGCGGGCGGGGACGGTGACCAGGTCCGGCGCCGCCACCAGCAGCGGGGTGCCCGCTCCGGGCTCGGGCGCGGTGTTCGTTCCAGTGCTCGCCATGCCGGCCTCCACCAAGGGAATCCCTCCTCGATCCGCATACGCGTGCAGGAGCCTGCGCCGGAGACCCGGGAGCCGCCTCCCACTCCGCACGGGTTCAACGCGCCACATCGTCAACGGGTGCGGCGGAAGGATGCCGCAAAGGATGGCAGTTCATGGCGGATCGTGGGTGAGATATCCGTTTTGTAGCCAAACACCGTGCGCGGGATCGGCCGCTGGCGGTACGTTCATGCGCGCCGGGCACCCGCATCACACGTCACATGACCGGCAGCGCGTTCCTTGCCAGAGAGGTCACGTCCATGGCGGCGTCCCCCCACTCACCCAACTCCACCTTCCGGCGAATGCGCGGAGACCGCTCCCCGGCCGAGTTCGCGGCCGTGGTGCGACGGGCGGCCCGTGAGATCGGCGAAACGGTTTCCTGCGACGCCCGTTACATCGGCCGGGTCGAGTCCGGCGAGATCCGCTGCCCCAACTACGCCTACGAGCGGGTCTTCCTCCACATGTTCCCCGGCCGGACCCTCGCCGACCTGGGCTTCTCCCCGCGCGAGGCCGTCCGCGGCCGGCTGGCGCAGCGCACCCCCCTCACCCCCAAGGAGAGCGACGTGCTGCGTCGCGCGTTCATGGCGGGCGGCTCCGCGACCGTGGCCGCCGCCACGCTGGGCCTCACCCTGCTCGGCGACGGCCGCCGCGTCCCCTCCCGCGCCGGCGAGTCCGAGGCCGCGGCGGTCGAGGACGCCGTACGCCAGATCCGGCTGCTGGACGACCGGCACGGGGCCGACGCGCTCTACCGGCGGGCCGCCGAACCCCTGCGCACCGCCTACGCGTTGCTCGACGCCGGGGCCACCCGGCAGTCCACCGAGGACCGGTTGCACTCCGGCGCGGGCGAACTGGCCGTATCGGTGGGCTGGCTGGCACACGACTCGGGCCGCTTCGACGACGCCCGCTCCCACTACGCCGAGGCGCTGGCCACCGCCCGGGTCGCGGGGGACGCGGGCCTGGAGGCGCACGCCTTCAGCAACATGGCGTTCCTGGCGCGGGACTGCGGGCGCTCCCGCGAGTCCGTCCGCGCCGCCCAGGCGGGCCGGCGCGCGGCCCGCTCACTGGGCTCCCCGAGGCTGCTGTCGCTGCTCGCGCTCCGGGAGGCCGGCGGCTGGGCGGGGCTGGGCGACCGCAAGGCCTGCGAGGAGGCGCTGTCCCGGGCGCACACGGAGTTCTCCCGGGGCGAGGCGGGGGCGGACCCGGAGTGGATGTCCTTCTTCGGCGAGGCCGAACTGGAGTTTCTGGAGGCGCGGTGCTGGGCGACGCTCGGCGAGCACGCCCGCGCGGCCCGGCACGCCCGCCGCGCGGCCGACCTCCAGGACCCGCACTTCGCGCGGAACGTGGCCCTCTACACCGCCGAGCTGGCCGACGACCTGGCCCACGCGGGCGCCCCCGACGAGGCGGCCTGGGCGGGCGGGCGGGTCCTGGACCTGCTCACCGAGGTGCAGTCCACCCGGGTCCGGTCGATGCTGTCGGCCACGGCCCAGACCCTGGTCCCGCACCAGCGCTCCCCGCGCGTGGGCGCGTTCCTGAACCGCCACGCCTCGGCCTGACCACACCCCGCGAGCCCGCCGCCGGGCGGGGCGGCCGGTCAGGCGTCGAGGTGGCCCGTGTCGTTCCAGCGCTCCAGCGCGGGGGCCCCGTACGCCCAGCCGAGCACCGACAGGGAGGTCGGCTCCAGCCTGATGCGCGCGCCGAAGGAGACGTCGAAGCCGAGCCAGCGGGCGGCCAGGGTGCGCAGGATGTGGCCGTGGGCGAAGACCAGGACGTCGCGCTCGGCCGCGCGGGCCCAGCCGACGACCTCGTCCGCCCGGGCCCCGACGTCGGCGACGGACTCCCCGCCGGGGACCCCGTCGCGCCAGATCAGCCAGCCGGGGCGGACCGCCTGGATCTCGGCCGGGGTCATGCCCTCGTAGTCGCCGTAGTCCCACTCCATCAGCGCGTCCCAGGGATCGGCCCGGACGCCGAACCCGGCGAGCTCGCAGCTCTCGCTCGCCCGCACCAGCGGGCTGGTGCGGACCTCGACCCCGGGCAGGCCCCGCCACGGATCCCGCGCCAGCCGCTCGCCGAGCAGCTTCGCGCCCCGCCGGCCCTCCTCCAGCAGGGGCACGTCGGTGCGCCCGGTGTGCTTGCCGAGCTGGGACCACGCCGTCTGGCCGTGGCGGGCCAGCAGGATGCGGGGGGCCATATGAATTTCTCCCGGTCCGTATGGATGCGTACGGATTCGCGCAGATGGGGTGCTTTCCCTGCCATTCCGTCGTCCGTCCATCATCCAACACACGAACACCGGGCAACTCCTCCCGGCCCACGAGCGTCTTACGGCGTATGACCAAACGGCAGCGGCCCACGCGATGGTGGGCAGAACTGCTGCTCCTGGGACTCGTCTACGCGGCGTACTCGGGCGGCAGACTCCTGGCCCGCGGGGACGTGGCCCTCGCCACGGACCACGGCCTCGCGATCCTGGACGTCGAGGGTCCGCTGGGCATCGACTTCGAGCGGCCGCTCAACCGGCTCTTCTCGGAGACGGGCTGGCTCGGCATACCCGCCGACTTCGTCTACGCCTCGATGCACTACCTCGTCACCCCGGCCGTCCTGCTCTGGATCTACCACCGGCGGCCCGCGCACTACCGGAGCGCCCGCACCTGGCTGGTGGCCTCCACCCTCCTCGGGCTCGTCGGCTTCAGCCTGATGCCCACCTGCCCGCCCCGGCTGCTCGACGCCGCGCACGGCTTCACGGACACGATGGCCCAGTACAGCGCCTACGGCTGGTGGGGCGCCGAGGCCAGCGCCCCGCGGGGGCTCGGGGCCCTCACCAACCAGTACGCGGCGATGCCGAGCCTGCACGTCGGCTGGGCCCTGTGGTGCGGGGTCCTGCTGTGGACGCACGGCCGGCACCCGCTGGTGAAGGCGTTCGGCATCGCCTACCCGGCGATCACCACACTGGTGGTCATGGGCACCGCCAACCACTACTTCCTCGACGCGGCCGCCGGGGCGGCCGTGATGGGCCTCGGTTTCCTCCTCGCGCGCACCCCCCTGACCCGCGGTTTCGGCACGGGAGCTGCCGGTTTCCGCCGTAAGTCCACGATTGTCAGTGGCGGATGGGACACTTCCGCCCGTGAGCTCCTACCCGCCCAGCGGCCCTCCGCAGAACACACCGCAGACGACGACACTGCGGCAGCGGCTCGCTGACCTGCGCGGCCCCGCCGTGCCACCGCGCCCGCTCGACGCCCGGGCGCTGGCGGCGCTCGCCGCCAACCCCGGCTGTGGCAGACGCGCCCTGCTGGACGGCGCCGGAGTGGACAAGACCGCGCTCGCCGCGGCCCTCGGATCGCCCGCCGCCTTCGGGCAGTCACAGTTCGCGATCATCCGCGGGAACTCCTTCGAGGCCAAGGTCAAGGGGGACGGCGGCGCCGAGCTGCTCCGGCTGGTCCACGCCCGGCTCGATGCCGGTACGGAACCGCCCGGGCCCGGGGCCCGCGTCCCCGACCTGACCGCCGCCGGGCCCGAGGGGCGCGCCGCCCGGACCGCGCTCGCGCTGCGCGAGGCGACCGCCGGGGCCGCCCGCGGCGGCTGGACCCTGCTGGACCACCCGATGCTGGCGCTGGAGGTGGCGGGCTCCCCCGCCTACCTGGAGCCGGACGCCGTCGTGGTGCATCCCGACGGCCGCTGGACCGTCGTGGAGATCAAGTCGTTCCCGATGATCGACGGGGCCGCCGACGCCGCGAAGGTGGGCGCCGCCGCCCGGCAGGCCGCCGTCTACGTCCTGGCCCTGGAGAAGACCGCCGAGAAGCTGGGCGGCGCCACCGTCGGCCACCGGGTACTGCTGGTCTGCCCCAAGGACTTCTCCAACCTGCCCACCGCCGCCGCCGTCGACATCCGCCGCGAGCACGCCGTGACCCGGCGCCAGCTGGAGCGGCTGACCCGGGTCGAGGAGCTCGCCGCGGCCCTGCCCGAGGGGCTCAGTTTCGACCCGGCACGGCCCGCCGAGGAGCTCACCGAGGCCGTCTCCGCCGTGGACGCCTCCTACGCCCCCGAGTGCCTGGCCGCCTGCGAGCTGGCCTTCCACTGCCGGGAGCGGGCCCGCGCCGCCGACGAGGTGACCGCCCTGGGCCGTTCCGTACGGGGCGAGCTGGGCGCGCTGACGACCGTCGGGGCCGCCCTCGCGGCGGCCGCCGGACGCGCCTCTTGCGAGGACCCGACCGCGACCGCGCTGCACCGGGCGGCCCGGCTGCGCGCCGAGGCGCTGGAGCAGGCCCCCGCCCGGACCGCGCGGGAGGACGCCGCATGTCCCTGCTGACCACCCTGGCCCGGCTGGAGGCCGTCCGCGCGGGACGCGCGCAGCCGCTGGCGACCGTACGGCACCGGCATCTGAGCGGGAATCCGCTGGTCTTCGTACCGCTGACGACGGCGGGCGAGGCCGGGGCGCCGCTCGGGGCGATGGTCGGGACGGACCCGCACGACCCGCGGATCCTCGTCATACCGCAGCCGCGCGACCGGGACCTGCGCTGGGACTTCCTGGCGGACCTGGCGCGACAGGTGATGCCCTACATCGACGCGTACGCCGATGCCGTCGAGCCGGCCGAGCGGACCGAGACCGACCCGGAGACGGGCAAGCGCGTCAAGGTCGAGGCCGAGCTGTGCGTGGACGCGCCGCAGCTGATCGTGCCCGGCCGGGCCGGAATCGAGTACGTCCGCCTGCTGGGACGGTCGATGCGGTTCCGCCGGACCGCCGAGGAGGACCCGGACAACCCGTACCCGGTGCCCACCCAGGTCCCGCTGCTGGGCCGCTGGTTCACGCATCTGGGCGAGCGCGCCCGGGTCCCGGGGTCCTCGATGCTGCTGGCGGCGACGGACCTGCTGTCCCGGCACTGGGCCACCGGCCAGAGCAACCTGGAGGACCAGCACCTGCGGGCCCTGCTGGAGTGGATCGACCCCGGCCAGGGGATGTCCGGCGCCGAGGCGGCGCTGCGCGCGGAGCTCGGCCGCGACGAGTCCGGCCAGCTGCTGGTCCCGCCCGCCGGTCCCGCGACCGACCCGGCCTTCGACAACAGGCTGCTGGCCCCGGCGATCGCGAGGTTCGACGCGGCGCGGGCGGGCGAGCCCCGCGACGGGGACGGGCCGCGGCTCGCCGAGCGGGAGATCCGGCGCCTGGTCGTGGACCAGATGACCGGCACCTGGTGGTCGGTGTGGCAGGCGCTGGAGCTGCTGCGCGGGCTGCCGCCCGGGGAGCGGGCCGAGGAGCGCTGGACCCGCGACCGCTGGTCGTACACCGGCCACCGGGACCGGGTCCGCGCGGGCGAGCCCCCGCAGCCGCGCCGCGACGACGCGGTGACGGCGGCGCAGAAGCTGGCGACGCGGGAGACCGAGCAGGTGCGCCTGGACGCCCAGGAGGCGCTGGACGACGCCCTGGTGATGGCGGGCCGGCGGCTCGCCGGCGAGGCCTTCGCCGGCGAGGTCACCGAGGTGGTCATGGAGTGGACGGAGTCGAAGCGGCCGAGCCCCCGCCCGCTGGTGACGGTGGCGACGGAGGACCGGCCGCAGCTGGAGGACGGCGTCGGCGGCAAGGTGTTCCGCTCGCTGGAGGGGCGCCCGCAGGCCGCCGAGTTCGTGCGCTTCGAGGAGGACGGGCGGCTGGTGCTGCGGCTGCTCGACAAGATGGGCCGCGGCCGGGAGCCCGAGCCGGGCTCGGTGCCGGAGAAGGGCGACCGGGTGTGCTGGACGCTGTTCGAGCACGACGCGCGCGGCGGCCCGAAGCTGCCCGACCCGGAGCAGACCCCGTGGACGCACGGCGGGCCGCCCGGGCACCTGACCGGACCGGCCCTGCCCGACCCCGTGACCGCCGAGGACGTGCTGTGACCTCCTTCGACCCGGGGGCCGAGGCGGCCCGGGCGACCGCCGCGATCCTGCGCGACACCCTGCACGGCACCGAGCGGGGCGTCGTCGTCGACTCCCCGCCCGGGGCCGGCAAGTCCACGCTCGTCGTCCGGGCGGCCCGGGAACTGGCCGCCGCCGGGCGCCGGCTGATGGTGGTGGCGCAGACCAACGCGCAGGTCGACGACCTGGTGCTGCGCCTCGCCGACAAGGACCCGGAGCTGAAGGTGGGCCGGCTGCACAGCAGCGACGGCGACGCCTACGACCCGGCGCTGCGCGAGCTGCCCTCGGTCACCCTGTCGGCGAAGCCGGCGGACCTCGCGGAGCTGCCGGTCACCATTTCCACCGCGGCGAAATGGGCCTACGTCAAGGACGTGGAGCGGTGGGAGCACGCCATCGTGGACGAGGCGTACCAGATGCGCTCGGACGCGCTGCTCGCGGTGGCCGGGCTGTTCGACCGGGCGCTGTTCGTGGGCGACCCGGGACAGCTCGACCCGTTCAGCGTGGTCGGCGCGGAGCAGTGGGCGGGGCTGTCCTACGACCCGTCCGCCTCGGCGGTGTCCACGCTGCTGGCGCACAACCCCCGGCTGCCCCAGCACCGGCTGCCGGTGTCCTGGCGGCTCCCGGCCTCGGCGGCGCCGCTGGTCTCGCGGGCGTTCTACCCGTACACGCAGTTCCGCAGCGGTACGGGCCCGGGCGAGCGGCGGTTGTCGTACGGGGTCGCGGGCGACGGCTCGGGCCCGGACCGGGTGCTGGACGAGGCCGCGGAGTCGGGCTGGGGGCTGCTGGAGCTGCCCGCCCGGCACACCCCGCGCACCGATCCGGAGGCGGTGCGGGCGGTGGCGCTGGTGGTGCGGCGCGCGCTGGACCGGGGGGCGGTGACGCGGGACGAGCAGAGCGAGGGCCCGGCCCCGCTGACGGCGGGCCGGATCGCCGTCGGCACGGCCCACCGCGACCAGGCGGCCGCGGTCCGCGCGGCGCTGGCCGCGCTGGGCGTCACCGGGGTCACGGTGGACACCGCGAACCGGCTCCAGGGGCGCGAGTACGACCTCACGGTGGTGCTGCACCCGCTGTCGGGCCGCCCGGACGCGACGGCGTTCCACCTGGAGACGGGCCGGCTGTGCGTCCTGGCCTCCCGGCACCGGCACGCCTGCGTGGTGGTGGCCCGGGCGGGCATAGCGGAGCTGCTGGACGACCACCCGTCGACGGAGCCGGTACAGCTGGGCGTCACGGTGAAATTCCCGGACGGCTGGGAGGCCAACCACTCGGTCCTCGCCCACCTGGCGGAACACCGGGTGCACTGGAAGCCGTAGGCGGGGCGCACGCGCCCCCGCGGGCGCCCTGCCGTGCCCTTGCGCGGCGTTGGACAATGGACGGTGGCCCGGAATCCGTACCAGCAGGAGGACACGCATGGCAGAGCCCGAGCGGACCGAGCGGAGGATGCGGCCCGCGCCGCTGCTCTTCGAGCCCTCGGAGGCCGCCCAGGATCCGGAGCACTTCTTCGACCTGGAGTCGATCGAGGACCCGGCGGAGCTGCTGGCGCGCGCGACGGAGCTGGCGCTGGCGTTCCGCGCCGCGGAGGACCGGGCCGTGGAGTTCCAGGCGGTGGCGGCGGCCCAGCTGGCGGATCCGCGGCGGTTCGACCGGCTCCCGCCCGCCGTGATCGCCGCGCGCGCGGAGTGGACCGAGGACTACGCGCGCCGGATGATCGAGTTCGGCGAGGACCTGCAGCGCGGGCCGTCCCCCGAGGCGCCGTAAGCCGGACGGCTCAGCGGCCCGGCGGCCCGGCGGCCCGGCCGGCCCGCACGGCCCGGCGGCCCCACGGAATACGTGACGCGTGACACATCTGGCATATGCGGCGCGCAACATACTCCACCCCGAGGGTCGCCGTCCCGGATTTGCGTAACTCCGAGGAACCGCTGCGCTACGGGCGGTACATCTGGCATATGACGACCTTGACCGGCTGCCCCGCCCTCGAAGTCCGGCCCAGTGCCCCCGCGACGGACGTCACCCCGTCCGGCGCCGCGTGGCTCGCCTCCGCCTCCGCCCACCCGCGCACCACCCTCGCGCTGTGGCAGGCCCGGCCCGCCGCGCCCGCCGCCCTGCCCTGCGGGACCGCGTTCGACGTCGTCAACGTCCCGCTCGTGCTCGGTCGCCGGATGCTCGACCTGCTCTGGTCCGAGGGGCCCGGTTCCGGTCCGGCCGCCGTGCACCGCGGCCGGCTGCTGCTCTTCGCCGCGCCCGGCGTGGCCCACCGGCTGCCCGCCCTGCTGGCGTGGGAGGAGTGGGCGCCTCCGGTCGCGGCCCCGCTCTGTCACGGAGCCGGCGACGCCGTCACCGTGCCGCCCCTGGCGGCGGGCCCCGGCCCGTCCCGCTGGCTGGTGGCGCCCGACAGCCGGACGCCGTGGCTGCCGGGCCCGGAGGCGCTGCTCTGGGCGTTCGTGCGCGCCGCCCGAGCTGCGGATATCGATTTTTCCTTCCGCCGGTCCTGATGCTAATGTCTTCCTCGTCAGCAAGCGCCGCTAGCTCAGTTGGTTAGAGCAGCTGACTCTTAATCAGCGGGTCCGGGGTTCGAGTCCCTGGCGGCGCACAGACGGAAGAAGCCCCCGCAGCGAAAGCTGCGGGGGCTTCTTCGTTGCGCCGGCGGCCGGCGCCACCAGGCGACCGCCGGACGACTGACCGGCCGACCGGCCGGACGTCTAGGTCGTGATCTTGACCGTGTACGCGCCGGACTGGGTCCGGTCGGCCACCTCGATGGTGATCCGCTCGCCCGGCACCGTGAACGTCTCCCCCACCTCCAGCGGCGCGTCCGCCAGCGGCGGGTACACCGAACGGTCCCAGCAGGCCTCGGATTTCGGATGCGCGTCCAGCACCTCGATCGGACCGCCGCCCGAGGCCGCCCCGTTGCGGACCCGGTAGACGAGGACCCCCTCCGTACAGGTGTCCCCGTCGTTGCCGGCGGAGCCCCGCGCCTCGATGGCGATCGCGCTCCCGGCACCGGTACGGACCACGGCGAGCCGGGTCCCGCCGGTGCCGCCGGGTGGCGGGGCCTCGGCGAGCGGCTGGAGGGTGTGCAGCGAGGAGCCCGACTGCACGCAGTCCACCTGCGAGGCGTCCAGCCAGCCCAGCTTCCACTTGTGCCAGGCGAACAGGTCCGGGGACATCCCGAACTGGCTCCCCATGACGTCCCAGTCGCCGACGTAGGTGTCCCAGTCGCCCTTGCCGTCGCTGGGCCGGTGGTAGAGGTCGGGCAGGTCGAAGACGTGCCCGGTCTCGTGCGCCAGTACGTTCCGGTCCGGCGGGTGCTGCTCGAAGACGGTGACGATCCGCCGCAGCTCGGTTCCGTCGGCGACGAGGGGCCGGTCGAAGTTGACGACCTTCGTGGCGTCGGAGTCCACCCCGGGCGCGTCCGGGTCGGCGACGAAGTACACGACGTCGTACTTGCTGAAGTCCACCTCAGGGTCGGCGCTCGCGACGGCGTCCCGGAGGTAGGCCGCCCGCTTCTCGGGGGCCCAGTCCCGCTGTATCCCGTACGCGGCCGACGGCTTGGGCATCCGGATCCAGTGCTCCTGCGGGTGCGGGACCAGCCGGAACCGCCCGTAGGAGGCCCGCTCGAAGAAGTTGCTGGTGGCAGGGAAGTAGTCGCGGGTCAGCTCCCCGGGCGTCAGGGTGGTCCGGTGGTCGGGGAAGGACAGGAACACCATGACGGCGTTGAGGGTGCGTTCGGGTTTGGGGTAGGCGGCGTTCCAGGTGTCCAGGCCCAGCGAGTGGTGCGCGCTGGTGCGGCTCAGCGCGCAGGGTCCGGACCCGGGGACGGCCACCGCGGGTCCCGCGACGAGCGACATCGCGGCGAGGGCCGCCAGGGACGTCAACCCCGCCGCCGCGCTCCGCAGGCGGGAGCGGTCCACTCCCCCGGGTGTCTGCTGTCGCGGCACATCGACCTCCGGTGGTGGATTGGTACCTTTCTAGCCACCTTGAGGCGATTGTCTGATTAATGCCCTGTTCCGCTGCCCCACACGAGTGAGCGATACGGCAAGTCGGTGACCCCCGGGATTCACGCGACACCTACAGAACGTCACGACCGATCACACGAGATCAGGCGAGATCAGACGAGGTCCACGGGTGCTCACAGCCGTGCGGAAACGATCGCCCGCCGGCGGGCCGCCGAGACGTCATCACGGCGAAGTGCCGCGCCCCGCGCGGCGACGCCGCTGGATAGGGCCGTCCGGTGCCTCTATGATCGGCACACTTTCCTGCACGGACACTCACGAGCACTGCGGGAGCCAACGGTGAGCGGAACCTCAGAGGGAACCGGTTCGGCGGCCGACAGCATCCGATCGGCCACTACGGAGCGTCACCCCGCGGTGCCGGCGACGGCACCTCCGTCCCGGGCGGAGTCCGAACGGCGCGACTACCGGGCCGCCTTCAACGCGGCCCACCTCGCGATGGCCGTCGTCGACCGGGGCGGCTACGTCGTCGCCGCCAACGACGCCCTCGCCGCCCTGCTCGGCACCGAGCCGCAGGCGCTCGTCGAGCAGCACGCCGCCGACCTGGTGGACCTGGCGGCGGAGGCCCGGACCTGGCAGGCGTACCAGGAGGTGCTGCGCGGCCGGCAGGCCCGGCTGCGGTGCACGCGGCGGCTCAAGCACCCCGACGGGCACTCGCTGTGGACCGAGGTCACCCTCGGGCCGGTGCCCGGCACGGGCGAAGTCCTGCTGTCGGTCGCCGACATCAGCGACCGGCGCGACCTCCAGGCCCGGCTGCGGCACCTCCAGATGCACGACCCGGTCACCCGGCTGCCCAACCGGACGCTGTTCTTCGAGCGGCTCTCCGCCGCCCTGGAGCACTCCTCGTACGAGCAGGGCGGCACGGGCCGGATCGGGCTGTGCTACCTCGACCTCGACGGGTTCAAGGCCGTCAACGACACCCTGGGGCACCGGGTCGGCGACCGGCTGCTGACCGCCGTCGCGGCCCGGCTGACCCAGTGCGCCGACCAGTCCGGGTACGGGCGCACCGGCGGGCACCTGGTGGCGCGGCTCGGCGGGGACGAGTTCGCCCTGCTGGTCGAGGACTCCACCGGCACCGAGCAGCTCGCGGACCTGGCGCGGAGCGCGCTGGCCGCCGTGCAGGAGCCGTTCGACCTGGCCGGGCAGCGGCTGTCGGTGTCCGCGTCGATCGGGGTGGTGGAGCGGGCCTCGGCGGACACCTCGGCGACCGCGCTGATGCAGGCCGCGGACACCACCCTGTACTGGGCGAAGGCGGACGGGAAGGCCCGCTGGACCCTCTTCGACCCGGAGCGCAACGCGCACCGCATGACGCGCCAGGCGCTCAGCTCGACGCTGCGGCCGGCCGTGGAGCGGGGCGAGTTCGCGCTGGAGTACCAGCCGCTGGTGGACCTGGAGAGCGGCGCGGTGCGCGGCGTGGAGGCGCTGGTGCGCTGGAACCACCCGCAGTTCGGCACGCTGACGCCGAATCGGTTCATCGGGATCGCCGAGGAGGACGGGTCCATCGTCCAGCTGGGCCGCTGGGTGCTGCGGACGGCCTGCCGGCAGGCCCGGCGCTGGCAGATCGAGCAGCCCAGCGACGCCCCGGTGTTCGTCTCCGTGAACGTCGCGGTGCGCCAGGTGTGGGACTCGGACCTGGTGGGCGACGTCGCGGAGATCCTGGCCGAGACGGGGCTGGCCCCGCAGCTGTTGCAGCTGGAGCTGACCGAGTCGGCCGTGATGGGCTCGGCGGGGCGGCCGTTGCAGGCCCTCCAGGCGCTGAGCGACATGGGCGTGCGGATCGCGATCGACGACTTCGGGACCGGGTACTCGAACCTGGCCTACCTGAGCCGGCTGCCGGTCTCGGTGCTGAAGCTGGACGGCTCGTTCGTGCGCGGCTTCCGCTACGACGACGGCGCGCACCCGAATCCGGCCGACGAGACCATCGTGGAGGCGCTGGTCCAGCTCGCGCACCGGCTGGGGCTGACGGTGACGGCGGAGTGCGTGGAGACCGTCGGCCAGGCGGCCCGGCTGCGGCGGGTCGGCTGCGACACCGGCCAGGGGTGGCTGTACTCCCGCGCGGTGGCCCCGGACGTGATCGCCCGCATGATCGGCCGCCAGGCCGCGTCCGCGGCGTCCCCGGAACAGGACGGACCCGCCCCGCACCCCTTCGTCTGACCAGGGCAGGTCGGCCGCCTTCCCGGGACGCACCTCCGCCTGACGCACCTCCGCCCCGCACCCGGAACGCGGGGTGCGGGGCGGAGGACCGCTCGGCGCGGGGTGGGGGGAGATCAGCAGGCGCCGAGGTCCTTCCAGACACCCCATTCACCCGTGGTGCCCGGCGCCTCGTTCTGCGTCCACCACT
The DNA here is from genome assembly GCF_003721495.1 of Streptomyces sp. ADI95-16. Classification (NCBI taxonomy): domain Bacteria; kingdom Bacillati; phylum Actinomycetota; class Actinomycetes; order Kitasatosporales; family Streptomycetaceae; genus Streptomyces; species Streptomyces sp. ADI95-16. Next base: position 3,242,231 of record NZ_CP033581.1, read on the forward strand.
GGGCCTTCCACTTGTGGCCGTTGTGGGAGACCTCCTGGCCGCCGGTGTAGACGGTGCCCGCGACGTACGCCGCGACCGAGCCGCAGCCGGTGGTCGGAGGCGTGGTGGGGGGCGTGGTGGGCGGAGTGGTCGGAGGCGTCGTGGGCGGGGTGGTGGGCGGGACCGTGGTTCCGCCGAGAGCGTCCGAGATCTGGTTCAGCAGCGTGGTGTTGTCGTCCAGGCCGAGCAGCGAGTACATCATCGCGCCGGCGAGACCGCGCTGCTTGCCGTAGTCGACGCGGGCCTGGACGGACTTCTGGTTGAGGCCGGTGAAGAACTCGCCGTCCTTGTAGAAGTACGAGGCCTTCGCCTGGTCGTCCCAGAAGGTGGTCGCCGGGTTGTCGACGATCCCGCCGAGCTCCTTGTAGTTCGCGATGCCGGCCTGCTGGCTGGTGGGCCGGGCGGCGGAGGGGCCGGTCGCCGTCTGGGCGAGGCCGTGGGTGGTTCCGGCGGGGACGCCCTTCCAGCCGCGGTAGTAGAACTCGTAGCCCAGGGTCAGCTTGCCGGCGGGGAAGCCGCCCGCGATCCCGTAGGCCGCGTTGCCGTCGATCCAGGAGTCGATGGCGTTCTTGACGCCGTACTTCTGGGTGCCCGGCGCGATCGGGTCGGTCGGGTCGGCGGCCGAGTTGTCCAGCGGGGACTGGTGGTACGTCGGCCCGTCGCCGTCCCAGGCGCCGTGCATGTCGTAGGTCATGATGTTCGCGTAGTCGAGGTACGAACCGATCTTGTCCGTCTCGATGTACTTGATCTTGTCCTGGCCGGCCGGGAGCGCCGCGGTCAGCAGGTACTTCTTTCCGCCGTTGGCCGCGCCGTAGGCGTCGAGCTGCTCGCGGAACTCCTTGAGCAGGAGCGTGAAGTTCTGCTTGTCCTCGGGGGCGTAGTGGTTGCCCAGGTGCCCGCCGGCGGAACCGGGGTACTCCCAGTCGATGTCGATGCCGTCGAAGATCCCGGCAGCCGCGCCCGCGCCGCCGAAGCCGCCCTCGACCGGCAGGTTGCCCTTGATGTACTGGTCGATGCAGGAGGACACGAGCTTCTTGCGGGAGGCGTCGGTCTTCGCCGCGTCGCTGAAGTACTTGGAGTACGTCCAGCCGCCGATCGATATGTTGATCTTCAGGTGCGGGTACTTCGCCTTCAGCTGCTTGAACTGGTTGAAGACGCCCACGATCGGCTGGTCCCACTTGTCGGCGACCCCGCTGACGCTGTCCGCCGCGCCGAAGGACTTCTGGTAGTCGGCGTACGAATCGCCCGCGCCGTCACCGGCGTTGGGGTTGTTGTCGTCGCCCGCTGCCTTGTTCGCCTCGAAACAGGTGAGGTTGGTGGGGTGGATGTTGCCGAACGAGTAGTTGATGACGTCCAGCTTGCCCGCGATGCCGCGGGTGTCGAGGTGCTTGGGATAGAAGGCGTTCCCGTACACGCTCCACTGGTCGTAGTAGGCGATCCGGACACCGCCCGAGGTCGCGGTGGTCGAGGAGCCGGCGGCCGCCGCCGTGCCGAGTCCCGCGAAGGAGGCCAGCGCTCCGGCTGCCAGCGCGACCGTGGCGGCGGCCGCGATGAGGGGTTTACGGATGTGCATGAACTGACTCCGTGGGGGTGGGAGGGGAAGCGTGAGGTCAGGTGGGAGAAGTGATAGCGATCACCCCGCGCCCGAGTCAATGGTTTGGACCAAAGAAGGACTAGACCACTCCCGCGCCAAATCCCCTCGTCAGAGACATGAGCGCACAGCAGAAACCGCCCGCCACCCCGGGTGACGAGCGGTTTAAGGGTGCCTTTAGGCACCTCCGCGCAAGGTTTCGGCAACAAACCAGCCAAACCCCGTTCGCAATCGATCAGCCGCGTCCGGCCGGGAGTTCCGTCATCCCGTACGCATCTGCGATGAGCTCGTACGAGCGCACCCGGGCGGCCCCGGCGTGCGCGCCGGCGGTGAGCATCAGCTCGTCGGCGCCCGTCAGCTTCGCCAGCTCGTCGAGCCGGCCGCAGACCTCCTCGGAGGTGCCGTGGGGGATGTGCGCGAGCCAGCCCTCGGTGAACTCCCGCTCCGCCGGGGAGAACTCGTACGCCGCCGCCTCCTCGGGCGTCGGGACCAGGCGCGGCCGGCCGGTGCGCACCAGGAGCGCCGACAGCGCGCCCGCACGGGCCTGGGCGCGGGCCTCCGCCTCGGTGTCGGCCGCGAGCGCGGCGACCCCGATCACCGCGTACGGGGCGTCCAGGGCAGCCGAGGGCCGGAAGGACTGCCGGTAGAGGTCGAGCGCGGGCAGCGTCCCGGCCGGCGAGAAGTGGTGGGCGTACGCGAAGGGCAGGCCGAGCTCGCCGGCCAGCCGGGCGCTGTACCCGGAGGAGCCGAGCAGCCACAGCGGCGGCCGCCCGGTGAGGCCCTGCGCGGGCCCGGGTATGGCGTGCACGCGGGAGTACGGGTGCCCGTCGGGGAAGTCGTCGTCGAGGAAGCGGGTGAGCTCCGAGAGCCGGCGCGGGAACTCCTCCGCGGCCTCGTCCAGGCGGCCGGGCCCGCGCAGCGCGGCGGCGGTGCGCCCGTCGGTGCCGGGTGCGCGGCCGAGCCCGAGGTCGATCCGGCCCGGGGCCAGGGCCTCCAGGGTGCCGAACTGCTCGGCGATGGCGAGCGGGGCGTGGTTGGGCAGCATGACCCCGCCCGAGCCGAGCCGGATGCGGGAGGTGTGGGCGGCGAGGTGGGCCAGGATCACGGCCGGGGAGGAGCTGGCCACCCCGGGCATGGAGTGGTGTTCCGCGACCCAGTGGCGCGTGTAGCCCCGGGACTCGGCGAGCCGGGCGATCTCGACGCTGGTGCGCAGGGCGGCGTGGGCGGTGCTGCCGGCGCCGACGGTGACGAGGTCCAGCACGGACAGCGGCACCGGAGCGCGGCCGCGGGCGGTCCCCCGGACCGGGTCGGCGTGCCCCGCCGGCCCCTCGTCGCCCGCGTCCCGACCGGCGTCCCTGGTGTCACTCATCGTCGCTCCCGTCCCTTTCGGTGTCCGTACGAAGAAGTCGAACCATGGGACAGCGCCGGGCATTCCCGGCGTATTCCGGGAATCCGGACCTGGGGAATGCCTATGGCATATGCCAGGCGAGTAGAGCCTGACGGAGGGACGTGATTGAGCCATCAAACTCCTCAACAGGCGCTCCACACGGGCCCCTTGATGGCTATCGTGGTAGGGCAAGCGGTAACAACCTGGTAGGGGGAAAACCGTGGCGCTGAAGCCCGAGCCGACCGCGCCGTTCCACTCGGTGCAGTACGCCCTTCGCGTACTCGAAACGATCGCCCGCCACACCGGCGGCGTGACCAACGCGCAGATCGCGCGCGAAACGGGACTGCCTGCGGTCCACCTCACCCCGATGCTGCTGATGCTGCGCCGCGAAGGGTACGTGCTCCAGGTCTCGGACGGCGCGTACGCCATAGGGGACTCCCTGGTGCTGCTGGGTTCGGGGATCGACCGGCAGCAGGCGCTCCAGGACAAGCTCCAGGAAACCCTGGACCGGCTGCGGGACTCCGTCGGCGCGGCGGTCTACATCAGCCGGTACGTGGACGGCGAGGTCAAGATCACGCAGTTCGCGGACAGCCCCCGCACCCCGAAGGTGCACGAGTGGGTCGACTTCCGCTCGGCGGCGCACGCCAGCGCGGTCGGCAAGTGCCTGCTGACCCAGCTCGACCAGAACGGCCGGCGCGACCACCTGTCCCGCCACAAGATCGCGCGGCTCACGTCGAAGACGATCGTGAACGAGCGGATCCTGTTCTCGAAGCTGGACGCCCAGCCGGCCACGGTCCCGGTGCTCGACCTCCAGGAGTACGCCGTGGGCACGGTCTGCGCGGCGGTGCCGATCACGGCGGGAGCCTCGGTGGGCTGCCTGGCGCTGTCGATGCCGGTCGAGCACGCGCACCGGCTGCGGGCCGCCGCCGACGCGCTGAACCGGAAGGCCGCGCCGCTGCTGCTGTCGCTCACGCTCTGAGGGCTCTGGGTGTTCTGAGGGACTCTGAAGGCCCGGACTCCCCGGAAAACACTTCGGGCGGTTCCCGGTGAACCGGAAACCGCCCGAAGGACAGGTGCGCCGCCAGGGACTCGAACCCCGGACCCGCTGATTAAGAGTCAGCTGCTCTAACCAACTGAGCTAGCGGCGCCTGCTGACAGAGAAAATACTACCCGGTCCCGAGGAGTGCTCAAAACCGGTACTCCCCGGGCCGGGCAGGGGCGCGGTCACCAGGTGGTGACCACCCTGGAGTCCCCCTCAATGCGCACGCCGACCGTGCCGGTGTCCCCGTAGACCTCGTGCCGCCACGCGCCGAACACCTCCGCGATCCGGCGGGCGTCCTCGCCCACGCCCTTGCCGACGTTCTCGGTGGTGAAGGTCACCCAGGCCTCGGCGGTCTTCGCCGTCTTGCGGACCCGGACCTCCGTGACCCCCTCGCGCGGGATCCAGTGGTCGTCATCGGTGCGGTGCGCGGCGTAGTACGTGTTGAAGTCGCGGGTCATGTCGTACCAGCCGGCCACGACGGCGCAGGGGGCCGCCGCGCTGCCGTCGGTGGGGAGGTCCGGGCCGCCGGTGTCCTCCTCGGTGGGGACGTCGGGCGTGCCGGTGTCCTCCTCGGTCGGAATGTTCGGCGCCCCGGTGTCCTCCTCGGTCGGGATGTTCGGCGCCCCGGTGTCCTCCTCGGTCGGCAGGTTCGGCGTGCCGGTGTCCTCCTCGGTCGGAATGTTCGGCGCCCCGGTGTCCTCCTCGGTCGGCAGGTTCGGGGTGCAGGTCGGCGAGGCCGGGGCCGCGCCGGACGGGGCCGCCGACTGGCCGGCCACCGAGGTGCCGCAGGCCGCCAGAAGTAAGCAGCACAGGCCCGTCGCGGCCACCCGTGCGGTCGTGGAAAGGGTCACGGAAACAGTTGTCATGCTCATCCCCCCGTTTCTCCGTGAAGAGGGGCACCGGGCCCCGGGGGTTCCCGTCAGCGCTCCAGAAGGTCGGCCCGGCCCTGCGCCTCGTACGCCGCGAGGAGGTCCGCCAGCGCCTCCGGGTCCAGCGGGCGGTAGCCGGCGGCCCCCGGCGGGGACCACCAGACCGGGTCCGGGGCGGCACGGAAACCGGCCTTGCGCAGGCCGACCCGGTGGACCTTGTTCGTGGCCGTGGTCGGCATCGCGCCGACGATCCGGACGTAGCGCGGGGACATCTTCGTCCCGAGGTCCGGCTGCGCGGCGAGGAACGCGGCGAAGGCCTCCGGGTCGAACACGGCGCCCTCCCGGAGGGCGAGCGCGGCCATCACCTGGTCGCCCGCCACCTCGTCCGGCACCGCGTACACGGCGACCGCCGCCGCATCGGACCAGCGGGCCAGGATGTTCTCGATCACCGCCGCGGCCAGGTTCTCGCTGTCGACCCGGAGCCGGTCGTCGGTGCGGCCCGCGAAGTAGAGGAACCCGGCGGGGTCGCGGAAGAAGAGGTCCCCCGTCCAGTACCAGCCGTCGCGGGTACGGGCGGCCTCCGCGTCGGGGTTGCGCCAGTAGCCCTCGAAGAGGCTGCGGCCCCGGTTGACCAGCTCCCCGATGGCCTCGTCCCCGTTGGCCAGGCGGCCCCGGTCGTCGAGGACGGCCGGCGGGCACTCCGCGCCCGTGCCGGGGTCGATCACCGCCAGGTCGTCCCCGCTGCCCGCCCGGCCCAGGGCGCCGGGCGGGGTGTCCGGCGTACGCACGACCGAGGCGCCGCCCTCGGTGGCCCCGTACCCCTCCACCAGCCGGACCCCGAACCGCTCGGCGAAGCGGGCCGCGTCCACCGCACCGGCCTCGGTGCCGAAGCCGAGGCGCAGGGTGTGCTCGCGGTCGTCGGGGCGGGGCTCGGTGGCCAGGAGGTACTGGACGGCCCGGCCGACGTAGGTGAAGTACGTAGCCCCGTACGCCCGTACGTCGTCCAGGAAGGCGGTGGCCGAGAAACGGCGGCGCAGTGCCACCGGGGCGCCGGCGACCAGGGCCGGGAGCCAGTCGGCGATGACGGCGTTGCCGTGGAAGAGCGGCATGCAGATGTAGTGGACGTCCTCCGGGGTGACCGCGAACTGGCGGGCCAGGGAGTCCCCCGCGGCGGCGAGCCGGCCCTGGGTGCAGATGGCGGCCTTGGGGGCGCCGGTGGAGCCGGAGGTGAAGTAGAGGAGCAGCCGGGAGCCCGGGCCCGGGGTGGCGATGGTCGCCTCGCCGGGCTTGGCGGCCGCGTACGGGGCGAGGAGGGCCTCGTACTCCTCGGTGCCGGTCACGAGGATCCGTACGCCGGGCAGGTCGAGGCCGCGCAGCAGCGGCAGGTGGGCGCGCTCGGTGACCAGGATCCGGCAGTCGGTGTGCAGGATGTCGCGGGCCAGCTCGGGGCCGCGCCGGGTCGGGTTGATCCCGGCGACGGCGGCCCCGGCGAGGGCCGCCGCGCCGAGCCAGAACGGGAACTCCGGGGTGTTGTCGAGCAGCACCCCGAGATGCGGCTCGGCCCCCGGCGGCAGGAGGTCGACGAGCAGCGCGGCGCGCGCGGCCGCTTCCTGGGCGGTCCGGTGCCGGCTGAGGACGGTGTGCTCGCCCTTCAGACCGGGCCGGTGGTCGCCCCATTGGCGCGCGATGAGCTCCGCGACGGTTTCGGGTGTCGTCCGCATGCCGCCGGAGGGTAATTGACGTTGCGTCAGAACTGAACGTCGGAGCAGGAGTAGAAGGCCATCGGGGTGTCGTTGACGGTCCAGACGGCGAGGATCATGTGCCGGCCGGTCTTCCCGCCGGGCATGACGCCCTGGTGGACGGTCGTCATGGCGGGGCGGGCGCCGTTGTAGGCGACCGTCAGGAAGGGCTGCGGGTCGAGGGAGGCGCGGGTGAGCGGCCGGGTGGGGTCCCAGCCGTTCTTCGTGACGTAGTACTTGAAGTCGGTGGTGGAGTGGTTGGCGGTGAACTGCCAGCGGAAGCCGTAGCTCTGCCCGCTGGTCACCTTGGTGGTGGGCCAGGTGCCGCCGCGCGGGTCGTCGAGCTGCGCGAACTCGCCGTGCCCGCCGGAACAAATGGCGCCGTCGGCGGGGCCGGCGGCGGGGAAGCCCTTGAAGCCCTCGACGCTCTGCGGCTCCCACTGGATGGGGCCGCAGTCGGAGACGGTCTTGTTGGCGCAGAGCTTCTGGCGGCTGATGGGGGTGTCGGTGTAGCCGTGGCTGCTGGCGCTGGGGGCGCCGAGGAGGCCGACGCCGGCGACGATGCAGGCGCCGAGCGCGAGGGCGCCGGCTCGCCGGCGGAATCTGGGCATGCGGACGGTACGCATGGTGCTCCTTGGACGTGGGGGGAGTGCGAGGGGCGCGCGCAGGGGGATGGGTGCCAGGTCTAGACCAAGTACCACAGTATTGACGGGAGTTGGCCGTGTCTAGACCAATGCGAGAACGGGTGGTCCGGTCGGTCCCGGCCACCCGTTCGTTCGCTCGCCGCGCTCCCGCGCTCCCGCTCGTCGGCGCCCTACTCGGGGCGGCCCGTGTAGAAGGCGACGGTGAGGTCCTTCACCAGGGCCTTGCGCTCGTAGTCGTCCAGCTCCACGAGCCCGCGCGAGGTCAGCCGGTGCACGGTGTCGTCCACCGCGTCCACGACCGAGGTCAGCACGGCGTCCCGGTGCTTGGCGTCGATCGCCGCGACCCGGCGGCGGCGCATCGCCTCCGCGACCTCGGGCGCGTACTCGATGCGGGTCGGCTGCGCCGAGTACACCTCGATCCCCACCGCCTCCGTCTCGGCGGCCAGCATCCTGGTCAGCGCGTCGCCGACGGCCTCGGCGTCGCGCAGGGTCGGGGCGTCCTCGTGGAAGGCGTCGGCCGGGAGCCGGGACAGGACCCGGGCCATGGCCGATTCCACCTGCTCGGCGAGGTACTCGATGTGGTCCTCGACGGCGAGCGTGGCCCGGGCGGTGTCCTTCACCTGCCAGACGACCTGCACGACGGCCCGCAGGGCGAGGCCGCCGGCGTCCACGGCCGGCATGGGGTCGCTGCGCCAGTGGCGCAGCCGGACGTCGACGCGGCGGCGCAGCAGGAGGGGGCTGACCCAGGTGAGCCCGGTACGGCGGACCGTGCCGCGGTAGCGGCCGAACAGGGTGAGCACCCAGGCGTGACCGGCCCTGGCGCGGCCGAGACCGCCGAGGGCGACCAGCGCGACGACGCCGAGGAAGGCGAGCGGGGGCCAGTGCGTGACGCGGAGCCCCTGGTAGGCGCGGGGCGTCGCCCCGAAGGCCGCGACGACGACGGCCGGGACGACACCGGCCCGCCAGAGCACGGCCGCGCAGCCGGTGAGGGCGAGGGCGCCGACGAGCACGGCCACCCAGCCGGGCAGGACGGGCCCGCGGTGCTCCCGGAGCCGGTCGTCCCCGCGGGGGACGCGGCGGCCGGCGCCGGCACGCGGGCGCGCCGGCGCGGCGGGCCGGGGGGCCACGGGCGGCCGCGGCTGCGGCTGCGCCCGGAACGGGAGGCGTACGGGCACCTCCGCGACCCCGCTCCCACGGCCGGACCGGAGCCGGCTCCCGTCCCGGCCGTCCGCCACCTCCGGGTCCCTGATCCCCCGGGCCACGGCCCGCGCGACCAGGTCGACGACCCCGGGCCGGGGCGCGTCGACCCGGGCGGCCGGTACGTCACCCCGACCCGCCTCGTCCCCGTCCCGCGTATGCGGCACGCCCACCGCCGCCACCGCCCGCCCCTCCCCGACGACCGACGCCTCCCCCGACCCCTCGACCTCGACCCCGGTGGCCGACCCCTCCGACACCCCGACCTCGGCCCCGGAGGCGAAAGCCCCGGCCCGAACCTCCGCCGCAGGAGCCGGGACAGCGGCCCGGCCGCCCGGCACAGCGGCCTCGGCCCACCGCTGAGAATCGGCCTCGGCCCGGACATCAGCCCGGTCGTCCGGCACGCCAACCTCGGCCCACCGGCTGGACCCGTCCTCGGCCCGAACCTCCGACAGGCCGGCTTCCGCCCCGGGGGCCGGGACAGCGGCCCGGCCGTCCGGTACAGCAGCCTCGACCCACCGCTCGGAATCGACCTCGGCCCGAACCTCCGACACGCCGAGCTCCACCCCGGGGGCCGGGACAGCGGTCCGGCCGTCCGGTACAGCAGCCTCGGCCCACCGCTCGGAATCGACCTCGGCCCGAACCTCCGACACGCCGAGCTCCACCCCGGGGGCCGGGACAGCGGCCCGGCCGTCCGGTACGCCATCCTCGGCCCGGCTGGACCCGTCCTCGGCCCGGACATCCGACAGGCCGACTTCCGCCCCGGGAACCGGGACACCAGCCCGGCCGTTCGGCACGACCGCCTCGGCCCACCGCTCGGAATCGACCTCGGCCCGAACCTCCGACACGGGGGCCGGGGCCTCAGCCCGGCCGTCCGGTAGAGCGGTCTCGGCCTGGACATCCGCCACGGGGGCCGGGGCAGCGGGCTCCGGCCAATGGCAGGGACCGACCTCGCCCAGGGGCTCCGGGCCGCCCACCGGGGCCAACTGCCCTGGGTGGGAAGCCGGGGGGGCTTCCTCAGCCCACCGGCCGTGGCCGGGCTCGGCCTCCGGCCCGCCGACGGCGGCCAGCTGCCCCGGGCGGGACGCCTGGGCCTCCGCCGCAGGCCGTACGCCGACTACCTCCGCCCCGCGTCCGTGGCCGGGCTCCGCAACCGGCTCGGGGTGCTCACCCCGTGCCTCCGGCACGTCGGCCTCGGTCCGGGCGTCCGGCCGTCGGCCGGAACCGGACTCGGCTGCGGGCTCCCAGCGGCCGTGGCCGGGCTCGGCCTCCGCCACCGGGTGCTCGCCCCGGACTTCCGAACCGCCCACCGCGTCCGGCTGCGCCCCGGCCGCACCCCATCCGGCCGAGCCGTGCTCGGCCTCCGGTCCGCCGACGGCGGCCAGTCGCGCCGGGCGGGGCGCGGCAGTCTCAGTCCACGAGCCGGTACCCGATTCGGGCGCGACCGTCGGAGCGGGGACCTCGCCCCGGACTTCCGCCGGCTGCGCCGGGTGGGGCGCCGGGGTGTTGGCCGTAGGCCACATCGTGCCGACCTCCGCCCAGTGCCCCGGCTGGGAGGCCGGGGCCTGCCCCGCAGGAGTCCACGAGCCGGCGGGGCCGGGCTCGGCCGCCTCGACGGGGTCCGGGTGCTCGCTCCGCACCTCCGGCCCGCCAACGGCGGCCAGCCGCGCGGCATCGGCCACGGGGGCCGGCTCCGCCGCGCGCGACGGAGCGGCGGCCTCGGTCCACGGGCCCGGGCCCGACTCGGGCGCCGCCGCAGGGGCGGGGATCTCACCCCGGGCTCCCGGCGCGGACACCGGGGCCGGGTGAGCGCCACGGGCCTCCGCCGCGGGCAGCGGAACAGCGGCCTCGGTCCACGGGTCGGGCGCCGCCGCCGGAGGCCGGGCCTCGACCCGGGCGTCCCGCGCGGCGGACTCCGCCCAGCGGCCGGGGGCGGCCTCGGCTACGGAAGCCGGGTACCCGGGGCTGCCCTCCGCCGCGCGCGGCGGGGCGGGGTCGGGGTCGGCCCCGGTCTCCAGGGCCGGGTGGCCGCCCCGGGTCTCAGCCCACGGGGCAGGGACCTCGCGCCGGGTTTCCGGCGCGGCGGACCACGCCGGGACGCCGGCGCCCGCCACCGGCGACAGCGCGGCGGAGTCGGGCTCGGGCGCGGGCCCGGGCACCGGCGCCGCGGGCAGGGCATCGGCGGCCGCCGATACCGCCGCAGGTGACAGCGCGGCGGAGTCGGGCTCGGGCTCGGGCGCGGGCGCGGGGACCGCGTCGACCCAGCGTCCGGGGCGGGGGGCCGGCGACGGCTGGGGCGATGGCGGGAGGGTGCCCACCTCCTGCCAGCGGCCCGGGCGGGAGACGCGTGGGGGGACGGCGAAGGTTCCCGTCGCGAACGTGGTGCGGGTGGGGTACATGGTTGCCTCCGTCATGCGAACAGCCGGCGCCAGGTTTCCGGGCCCGGATAGCCGTCGGCCTCGGCGCCGCGCCAGCCCTGCGCGCGCTGGAACGCCTCGACGGCACGGCGGTCGGCCTCGCTCCAGCGCGAACCCGGGCCGGACGTGTAGTACTTGCCGAAGCCCTTCTGCGCCAGCCGGCGGCCGAGGGCGGTGATGGCCGCGTGGGACGTGCCCGGGCGGAAGACCGCCGCGCCCGGGTAGGCCCGTACCCCGCCCGGCCCGGCCGCGCCGCCGGCCGTCGGGCGGATGTCGCTGCCCGTCTTCTCCACCAGCAGCTGCCAGGTGTGCGCGCCCGGGATCCCGTCCGCGTCGGCGCCCGTCCAGCCCTGCGCCTGCTGGAACGCCTGCGTGGCCAGCTTGTCCGCGTCGCTCCACTTGGCGTGCGCGCCCTTGGGGTAGAAGCGGAGCCCGCCCCGGTCGATCAGCATCTCGCCGAGCTGCTTGACGTACTCGTTGTTCGCGCCCGGCCCGAACTTCGCGACGCCCGGGAACACCGTCGAGGTGCCCGGCTTCGCGCCCCCGGCCGGGTCGTCGGGAACGATGCCTCCCGTGACCCCGTTGAACCGGTACGGCAGGTACTTCGTCGCGTTGGTCCAGTACCCGTACGGCGTAGCCAGCTTGCGGGTGTTCGGCCGGGTCTGCTCGTAGGCGATGTAGTGCGTCTGCGTCTCGTCGGCCCAGCCGCCGAAGATGACGACGTGCGAGCCGTTGGTGGGGTCCGAGGGGTTGTGGAACAGCAGCATGTCCCCCGGCAGCAGCTCGGCCTTGGTGATCTTCGTGGCGAACGTGTCGAGGCTGCCGGTCCACTCGTTCGAACCGAGGTTCCAGGCCATCGAGACGTAGCCCGAGCAGTCCTGCCGGTAGCCGTCCGTCCAGTACTCGGACATGCTGTACGGGACCTCCGCGTCCAGCCACAGCTTCGCCCGGTTGATGATCGTCGCCCGGTCGATCCGCTTCACGGCGGGCGCCCCGGGTGCCCCGGGCACACCGCCCGGCTTGCCCTTCGGCCCGTGCAGCGGAGCACGGCCGCCCTGCGGGGTGCCGGGGGCGTCGTGCTCGACCGGGCCGGGAGCCGGGACCGGGCCGGCCGTCGCGAGCGCGACGCCGCCCCCGCTGAGGACCACTCCGGCGGCGGTGGCGAGCACCAGCGCCCGGCGGGCACCGCGCGCGGCCGGGTGGCCGCCGTCCCGGAGCGGTATGGCCCGCGCGCGGGCGAGGGTGCGACGGCGCTGCGCACACCCCGGGCACACGCAGTCGCCGGCGGGCTCGTACTCCTGGAAGACCGGCACAGGCATGGGCATCGGCGTCTGCACATGCGTCGGAGGCTGCATCGTCATGCGGTTCCGTCCACTCCCCTGCTCGTCCATTGATCGGCCTGCACGAATCTGGCGGGGCATCAGATTGCGCTCAGCCAGACATATCGTGCACGATAATCCCCTTAAACATGGGTTAATCGGACAAGGTGGGCGTGGCTGGTCACGAGCACCTCCACGGGTGGGGTAGAGTTTTCCCTGTCACCAAGCGCCGCTAGCTCAGTTGGTTAGAGCAGCTGACTCTTAATCAGCGGGTCCGGGGTTCGAGTCCCTGGCGGCGCACAGACGGAAGAAGCCCCTCGCAGCGAAAGCTGCGAGGGGCTTCTTCGTTGTCCCGGCATCCCGTCATACCGAGGCTCCGGTCCGGGCCCCCTCCCCCGTCAGGTACGCCGAGACCACCACGTTCGCCGAGTACTGCTTGGCCGCCTTGTCGTACGTTCCGCCGCAGGTCACCAGCCGTAGCTCGGCCCGGCCCGGGACCCGCGGCCCGTACGCCTTGTGGGGGTCGAAGCCCGCGCGCTCGTAGACCTGGACGTCCTCGACGGTGAACTCGGCGACGGTCCCGTCCGCGCGCACCACCCGTACAGAGTCGCCCGGTTTGGCGGAGCTCAGCCCGTAGAAGACGGCCGGCTTGGAGGCGGTGTCCACGTGGCCGACCAGCAGCGCGGTCCCGGCCGTGCCGGGCTGGGGGCCTCCGCCCCACCAGCCCACCGTGCCCGGCCGGTCGTACGGGGGCGGGTCGATCGCGCCGTCCTTGTCCAGGCCCCGGGAGACCACCGGGGCCTGGATGCCTATGGAGGGCACGTCGACACGGGCGGGCGGGGCCGCGCCGAGCGGGGTGTGCGCCGCGGGCAGCCGCAGGCCGGGCGCGCCGGCGACCGCGCCGCCGCCCAGACCGGGGAGCGGGGCGGGAACCCCGGTGATCTCCCGGCCCCACAGCCACAGGCCCAGGACCAGCACCGACCAGGCGGCGAAGGTCAGCAGCTTCGCGCCGCCGCTGGACCTCGGCTCGCCGGAGGCCGTCACCGGCCGGTCCTCACTCGCCGCTGCGGCGCCGGCGCAGGGTGAGCGCCCGGCCCGCGACCGCGAGCGTGGCAGCGGCGGCCAGGGCGGCGCCGATCAGCGTGTGCGGCAGGCCCGGGGCGCCTTCGCCGTGGTGCTTCTTCGCCGCCGCGGCCTCGGCCGGCGGGGCCGGCGGCGCGGCGAGCTCGGCGGCCATCCCGCCGCCGCCCGCGTGGACCGGCCAGACGGGGGTGTGGTGCGGGTAGGGGCGGGACGGTTCCCGGCGGTGGTGGCTGATCTGGATCGAGCCGCGCACCGCGCCTTCCCTGCCGTCGCACTTGACCCGGATGTCGTGCCAGCCCGGCTCGGCGCGGGAGCTGATCAGGGCGTCGCCGGTGAGCCCGCGACCGCCGTCACGGCCACCGTCACGACCGCCGTCCCTACCGCCGTCACGACCACCGTCCCTACCGCCGTCGCGACCGCCGTCCCTACCGCCGTCGCGGCCGGTCAGGTTGACGTCCGCCACGAACACGGCGGACTTGGCCGACGCCCAGTGGCCGCTACAGCCCTGAACGCGCAGCGTGACCCGCGCCCCCGGCTCCGCCGGATTCGGGTCTGCCGAGACGCTGCCGCGGTCGTCTTCACCGGCGAGGGCGACGGGCGCGGTCACGGCGGAGACGGCCGTCAAGGCGACGGCCACCCCGACGGCACGGAGAGCGATGAGAGCACTGCGCATGGTGAACCTCCTCAACAAGGAGCCTCACGCGCGGCGCGCCGCTCCGCATCCGGAGCGGCGCGCGCTTGGCCCGTACGTGTCGGAAGGTCGGACGGGCCGGAAGGTCAGACCAGATCGACGAGGTCCGCGATCGAGTCCACCGTCCTGGTGGGCCGGTACGGGAACTTCTCGGTATCGGCGACCGAGGTCAGGCCGGTCAGCACGAGGAACGTCTGCATGCCCGCCTCCAGTCCGGCGAGCACGTCGGTGTCCATCCGGTCGCCGATCATGGCGCTGCTCTCGGAGTGCGCGCCGATGGCGTTCAGCCCGGTCCGCATCATCAGCGGGTTGGGCTTGCCGGCGAAGTACGGCTGCTTGCCGGTCGCCTTGGTGATCAGCGCGGCTACGGCGCCGGTGGCCGGGAGCGGGCCCTCGGTGGAGGGGCCGGTCTCGTCGGGGTTGGTGCAGATGAAGCGGGCGCCGCCGTTGATCAGGCGGACGGCCTTCGTCATCGCCTCGAAGCTGTACGTCCGGGTCTCGCCCAGGACCACGTAGTCGGGCTCGTGGTCGGTCAGGATGTAGCCGATGTCGTGCAGGGCGGTGGTCAGTCCGGCCTCGCCGATGACGTACGCGGTGCCGCCCGGGCGCTGGTCGTCGAGGAACTTGGCGGTGGCGAGCGCCGAGGTCCAGATGTTCTCGACGGGGACGTCGAGGCCCATCCGGTGGAGCCGCGCCTGGAGGTCGCGCGGGGTGTAGATGGAGTTGTTGGTCAGCACCAGGAAGGGCTTGCCGGACTCGCGCAGCCGCTTGATGAAGGCATCGGCGCCGGGGATGGGGGTGCCCTCGTGGATGAGGACCCCGTCCATGTCGGTGAGCCAGGATTCGATCGGCTTGCGCTCTGCCACTGGACTGTTCTCCGCTCTCGGTGGTCAGACCTCTGACCTGTGACCTGTGGTCTCTACCACCCTATCGGGGCCGGGCTGTGGACGCGGAGGGCGTCCACAGCCCGGACCACGAGACGCCGGTCAGCCGGTGGGGCGGTCAGCCGAGGCGGACGTTGTCGACGGCCCAGAACCAGTTGTTGTTCCCGCTGTAGCGGAAGCGGATCTGGACGTCGGTGGCGCCGGCCGGGACCTGGAGGGTCAGGGCCTCGCTCTTGGCGAGCGCGTCGGCGGTGTAGGTCTTGACGACGGCCGGGGCGCCGCCGTCGTACGAGACCAGGACCTGGGCGGTCTGGCCCGCCTCGTGGCGGTAGTGCGACTGGTAGGTCAGCGTCTTCGTGCCGCCGCCGGTCACCGGCCACCTGGGCGTGACCAGGGTGGAGTCGAAGGTACCGGTGTGGCTCTTGTCGTCCCACTCGTCGGAGTCGGCGACGGCGAACACGTCACGGGAGCGGACGTTCAGCTCGCGCCACTGGTCGCGCTGCGACTGGCTCCAGAACTCGTCCGTCGCGAAGGCCCAGCCGGCCCACTCGGTGACGCCGCCGGTGCCCATCTTCGAGTTGTCCACGGCCCAGCCGGCCGGCGGGGTGTGCGTGAAGCCCTTGACGCCCGCCGGGATGCCCGTCTCGTCCACGCGCGCCCGGAGGTCCGGGCGCACGGTGTCGAACGGGTCGTTGTCGTCCGGCGCGTTCACCGGGACGCCGTCGATGGCGGAGCCGGGGTTGACTCCGAGCTGGGCGAGCGCGGTCGCGGCGACGTCGGTGAGCTTGACGTCCTCGCGTACCGAACCGGCGGGAATGCCGGCGCCCTTGGCGATGACGAAGGTGCCGCGCTCCTGGAGGGTGGAGCCGCCGTGGCCGCCGGCGTCGGTGTGGCCGTGGTCGGTGGTGACCAGGATCTTCCAGTTCTCCTGGGCGTACGTCGGGCGGCTCTGGACGGCGGTGAGCAGCTGGCCGACCAGGGCGTCGACGCGGCCGATGGCATCGAGGTACTGCTGGCTGGCGGCGCCGTAGGAGTGTCCGGCAGAGTCGACCTGGCCGAGGTAGACGAAGGAGGCGTCCGGGTTCTGGTCCCGCAGTTCGGCGGCGGCCGCGGTGGCGATCTTCGGGTCCTCGGCGCCGTAGCCGTCACGGTCGCCCTTGAGGCTCAGGCGCTTGTCGACCTTGGCGGAGAAGATCGGGCCGTTCTGGTCGGTGGAGGTGATGGGCTCCCAGTCGGCGGCCGCGTAGGTGTTGAGGGACGGCTTGGCGTTCTCGGCGCGGGTCAGGAAGTCCGGGTGGGCCGTGTAGTTCTTGCCGGTGAAGGAGTTGTCCTTCACGCCGTGCTTGTCGGGCCAGACGCCGGTGGCGATGGTGGACCAGCCGGGGCCCGAGGAGGTGGCGGCCATCGGGTTCGCGTACAGGGTGCTCTTCGCGGTCAGCCCCTGGGCCATCAGGCCCTTCAGGTGGGGGGCGTTGGCGGCCTTGACGCGGTCGAGGACCACGCCGTCCAGGCCGATGACGAGGACCTTGTCGGTGCCGGCCGCGGCGGCGGCGGTGGTGGTGGCGCCGGCGGCGGTCTGGGTGGCGAGTGCGGTGGCGAGCAGGGCCGTGGCGGTGGCGGTCACGGCGAGGGCGCGTCCTGACAGGACAGTGGGCACGTACTCCTCCGGGAGTAATCGTGGGAATGCGCGAGTGGACATGCGCCGGGGCCGGACCGAAGGTGCGGTCTTCGGTCCATACCCGTTATGCAAGTGTCACTGTCGCGGCCGAGAGTGGCCGCCGGGTTAAGGCTCAGCTGCCGGTCGCGGACTTCCACGCGTCGACGTAGCCGGTGAGGTTCTTGTCGATGTCGGCCCAGTCGGGCTCGAAGATCTCGACACCGGTCATCAGCTTGGTGAGTTCGACGGCGTTGGCGTCGGTCGGCTTGACGTCGGAGCGCGCCGGGAAGCCGCCGCCGACCTCGCTGACCAGCTTCTGGGCGTCCTCGCTGAGCAGGTAGTCGAGGAGCTTCTTGCCGTTCTCGGTGTGCGGGGCCTTGTCGACCAGGCCGGCGGCGTACGGGAGGGCGAAGCTGGTGGGCTTGGCGCCGTCCTTGGCGGGGAACCAGATGCCCAGGTTCGGCATGGACTTGGACTGCGCGAAGTTCATCTGGACGTCGCCGTTGGCGACGAGCAGCT
The DNA here is from genome assembly GCF_003721495.1 of Streptomyces sp. ADI95-16. Taxonomy (NCBI): domain Bacteria; kingdom Bacillati; phylum Actinomycetota; class Actinomycetes; order Kitasatosporales; family Streptomycetaceae; genus Streptomyces; species Streptomyces sp. ADI95-16. The sequence continues at coordinate 3,259,306 of NZ_CP033581.1, forward strand.
CACCCTTGTCGGTCTTCGGCGCGAGCTTGCTGGTGGAGGAGGACGGGCCGACGTTGTTGGCCTGGAGCTTCCTCAGGTACTCCATCGCCGGCTCCTTCCCGCCGAAGTCGTGCATCGCCTTGACGAGCACGGCGGTGCCGTCGCCCGCGACGCCCGGGGTGGAGTACTGGAGCTTGCCCTTGAACCTGCCGTCCAGCAGCTCCTCCCAGGTCTTGGGGGCCTCGGGGAGCTCCTTCTTGTTGTGGACGAAGCCGAAGTAGTTGTTGACGACCGAGGTCCACTTGCCGTCGGCGGCCTTGTCGCCGCCCTTGACCTGGTCCGAGCCTTGCGGCTTGTAGGCCTGGAGCAGCCCCTTGCCGTCGGCCTGCTGGATGAACGGCGGCAGCGTGATCAGCACGTCCGCCTGGGTGTTGCTCTTCTCGCGCACGGCACGCTGCACCATCTCGCCGGAGCCGCCCTCGACGTACTTGACCTCTATACCGGTCTTCTTGGTGAAGGCGGCGAAGACCTTGTCGTACCAGCCGTCGCCCTTGTCGCTCTTGAGGCCGTCGGCGCTGTAGACGGTGACGACCTTCTCGGCGCCCTTGGAGTCGGCGGCGTTGGAGGAGCCGCCGCAGGCGGTGAGGCCGGTGGTGAGGGCGAGGCCGCCGGTGACGGCGGCCGTGAGGCGCAGGTACTTGTTGCTCGGCATGGAACTTCCTTACGGGGAAAGGGAGTCAGCGGTACGTGGCTCTGGTGCGGATGCGGGAGACGGCCAGCAGGACCAGCAGGGTGGCGGCCATCAGGACCACGGCGACGGCGGAGCCGCTGAAGAGCGAACCGCGGTCGGTGGCGGTGAAGATCCGGACCGGGAGGGGCATCCAGTCCGGCGGGTAGAGCATCATCGTGGCGCTCAGCTCGCCCATGGACAGGGCGAAGCAGAGTCCGGCCGCCGCGGTGAGGGACGGCAGCAGGAGGGGGAGCTTGACCCGCCACAGCACGTACGCGGGGCGGGCCCCCAGGGAGGCGGCCGCCTGTTCGTACGCGGGGTCGAGACGGACGATCGCAGCCGAAACCGACTGGTAGGCGAACGCCGTGACAAGAATGGTGTGCGCCAGGATCACGATCGAGCTCGTGCCGTTGAGCAGCAGCGGGGGCTTGCTGAACGCGACCAGCACGGCGAGGCCGACGACCACGGACGGCACGGCGACCGGGAGCATGAACAGGGCGTCCAGGCAACGCTTCCCGCGCCTCTTGAGCCCGGCGGCGGCCAGCGCCGCCCAGCTGCCGACGGTGAGCGCGAGCAGGCTGGCGACCAGGGCGGTGACCAGCGAGGTCGTCAGGGCCTGGAGGGACTCGCCGCGCACGGCGGAGGCGTAGTTCCCGGCGGTCGGGCCGGAGGGGAAGGCCCCGGACCAGTGGGTGGCGAAGGAGGCGGCCACCACGACGAGCAGCGGCAGCGCGAACAGGGGCAGGAAGAGGAGGCCGAAGAGGCTCCAGGCGGCCCAGCGGCCGGTCTTGCTATGCACCAGCACGCTTGCTCACCACCCGGTAGAGGCCGAACAGGCCGACGGAGATCGCGATGTTGACGACGGCGACCACGCAGGCGGCCGAGTAGTCGGATTCGAGGATCGCCTTGCCGTAGACGAGCATCGGAAGCGTGGTGACGTCCTTGGCCCCGGTGAACAGGACGATGCCGAACTCGTTGAGGCACATCACGAGGACGAGACTCCCGCCGGCGGCGAGGGCCGGCAGGGCCTCGGGGAGGATGACCCGCCGGATGATCCGGGCGGGCTTCGCGCCGAGGGAGGAGGCCACCTCCAGCTGGGCGGTGTCCAGCTGGGAGAAGGCGGCGAGCAGCGGGCGCATCACGAAGGGCGTGAAGTACGTGATCTCCGCGAGCAGGACGCCCCAGGGGGTGGCGAGGAAGTGGAACGGGCCGTCGGCGGCGCCGGTCAGATCGCTCCAGACCCCGTTGGCCATGCCCACCGTCCCGTAGATGAAGAGGAGGGCGAGGGTGATGAGGAAGGAGGGGAAGGAGAGGAAGACATCGATGAACTTCGCGACGCCCTTGGCCCCGGGGAAGGGGACGAAGGCGATGACCAGGGCGAGCGCGAATCCGAGGGCGAGGCAGCCGACGGTGGCGCCGACGGCCAGCCAGACCGTGGTCCCGAGGGCCTCGCGGAAACCGTGGGAGGCGAAGACGGAGGCGTAGGCGTCGAAGGCCCCGCCGCCGCCCCCGTTCTCGGGGGTGAGGGACTGCTGGACGACCAGCGCGAGGGGATAGAGGAACACCAGCGCGAGCACGACCACGGGCGGCACCCCCCACAGCCACGACGGCACGGCACGAGCCCCCGCGCGGGCGCGGCCCGTGGTGGCGTCGGCGGCGGCGCGGCCCGTAGCGGCGTCGGCGCCTCGGGCGGCGGGGCGATCCGTGGCGGCGGGGCCGCCGGGGCGGCCCGTGACGCCGAGGGCAGCCGCCGTCCCGGCGGCGGCGCGGCCCGTGGGCGCGGCGGCGCCGGGGGTGAATGGCCCGTCGGTGTGCGACGGGGCGGACGCGCCCGGGGCGGCCACCGCCCCGGGCGCGTCCAGGCGCGGGGCCTCAGCCATCCGACACCCCTGCGGCCAGCAGCACGGCGTCGCGGGGTTCGAAGTGCAAGGTCACCTCGTCGCCCAGCGCCGGGGTCTCGCGCAGCTCGGGCAGGTCCGCCTTGACCCGGTGGCCGTCGACGTTCACGTACAGCCGGTGCGTGGAGCCGCGCCACTGGACCTCGGCGATCGTGCCGCGCAGGGCGTTGGGGCCCTCGCCGAGGCCGATCAGGTGCGGCCGTACGCACAGCGTGGCGCGGGCCCCCGGCGCGGCGCCGCCCCGGTCGACCTCCAGGCCGCGGCCCTCGAACACCGCGCCGCCGTCGGCCACGGTCACCGGGAGCAGGTTGGCGTTGCCGACGAAGGAGGCGGTGAACTCGGTGCGCGGGGACCGGTACAGCTCCTGCGGGGTCCCGCAGTCCCGCAGCCGGGCCCGGTCCATGACGGCGATCCGGTCGGCCAGGGTGAGCGCCTCCACCTGGTCGTGCGTGACGTACAGGATCGACACGTCGGGCAGTTCGCGGTGCAGCCGGGCCAGTTCGGCGAGCATCCCGGAGCGCAGCTGCGCGTCGAGCGCGGAGAGCGGCTCGTCGAGCAGGAGCACCCCGGGGCGGATGGCGAGCGCGCGGGCGATGGCCACGCGCTGCTGCTGGCCGCCGGAGAGCTCGCGCGGGTAGCGCCCGGCGTAGGACGCCATCCCGGTCATCTCCAGGGCCTCGGCGACCCGGCCCGGGATCTCGGCCTTGGGGGCCTTCTGCGCCTTGAGGCCGAAGGCGACGTTCTCCTCGACCCGCATGTGCGGGAACAGCGCGTACTGCTGGACGACCATCCCGATGCCGCGCTTGTGCGGCGGGAGCGCGGTGACGTCCCGGCCGCCGATGAGCACCCGGCCGGCGACGGGCCGGACGAACCCGGCGACCGCGCGCAGCGCCGTGGTCTTGCCGGAGCCGGAGGGCCCCAGCAGCGCCATGACCTCGCCCGGCTCGACGGTCAGGTCGAGGGAGTCCAGGACGGTGTTGCCGGCGTAGGCGACCGATACGGAGTCGAAGCGGATCCCGCTCACGCGCCGGGCTCCCCCGCCAGCAGCGCGGGCAGGTCGGCGATGGAGGCGAGGACGTGGGTCGCGCCGTGCCCGTCGAGGGTCTCGCGGCCGTGGGCGCCGGTGAGGACGCCGGCCACGATCCCGGCTCCGGCGCGGCGGCCGCTGAGCATGTCGTACGCCGTGTCGCCCGACACCACGACCTCGCGGACGTCGGCGGCGGCGCCGGTGCGCAGGAACGCGGCGAGCACCATGTCCGGGTACGGTCGGCCGCGGCCGCCCGCGTCGGCGGGGCACAGCGTCAGGTCGGCCAGCCCCTGCCAGCCGAGGGCGTCGAGGATGGCGTCCTGGGTGACGCGGGCGAACCCGGTGGTCAGAACGACGGTGCGGCCTTCGGCGCGGAGCTTCTCGATGGCCTCGCGGGCGCCGGGTATCGGGGCGATCAGGCCGCCGTCGACGAGCTCCCCGTAGGCCTGCTCGAAGGCGGAGTTGGCGCGCCGGGCGAGTTCCTCCGTACCGAAGAGGTGGCGGAAGACCGAGATCTTCGACTCGCCCATGGTGTCGCGGACGTACTGGAGCTTGGCGGCGTGGTCGGCGCTGCCGGGCTCGACGCCGAGGCGTTCTGCGGCGCGCTCGAAGGCGCGCTCGACGAGGCCGCCGTCGGCGACGGTGGTGCCGGCCATGTCGAGGACGATCAGCGTGCGGGTGGTGTTGGCGGTGAGGTCGGTCATGTCTGTTACCAGCCCAGTTCGTTCGCGGTGGTCTCGGCTATGGCGGGCGAGCAGGTCATCCCGCGCCCGCCGGGTCCGGTCACCAGCCAGATGCCGTCGGCCACCTGCTGGCGGTGGACGACGCGGGTGGTGTCGGTGCACTGCGCGTACACGCCCGCCCAGCGGTGCCGGATCTTCGGCAGGGGGCGGCCCAGGAAGGACTCGACCACCCCGGTGAGGTGCTCGTAGGGGTCTTCGAGGGTGTCGAACGCGAAGGGGTGCTCGTACTCGTGGGTGTCGCCGATGGTCAGTCCGCCGTCCAGGCGCTGGACCATCAGGAGCTGCATCTTGTGCGCGGCGGCGGTCGGCGCCTGTGCCTGCTCGGCGTTGAGCTCGTCGAGGGCTCCGCTCCGGTACGCCGGGTAGTAGCGGAAGCTGTCGGCGTCGGCGACCGAGGTGGTCAGCGACTCGCCGAGCGGGGCGGTCTGCATCATCTGGAGCCGGACGCGGCGCACGGGCAGGTCGGGGACCAGCTCGCGGACCAGGCCGGACAGCCAGGCGCCGGTGGCGAGGACGACGGCGTCGCCGCGGTGGACGTCACCGTGGTCGTCGCGGACGGCGCCGGGGCCGACGACCTCGCGGACCTCGCGCCCGGGGAGGAAGGTGTACCGGCCGGTGGCGCGCAGGGCCTCGCGCAGGTGGAGCTGGGCGGTGCGCGGTTCTACGGCCGCGTCCCGCTCGCACCACAGGGCGGCCTCGAAGGCGCCGCGCAGCGCCGGGTTGATCTCCCGCGCCTCCGCGGCGCTGACCAGTTTGTAGCCGCGGGCGGCGGCGTCCGGGCAGGCGACGGCCGCCTCGGCGACCGCGTACTCGCGGGCACTGCGCACCGGGGTGAGGGAGCCGATGGCGCGGAAGCCCAGGCCGGGCACCTCCGCGCCGATGCGCTCCCACAGCTCACGGGCCCGCAGGGCGGTGTCGAGCTCCTCGCCCCCGGCCCGCCCGCTGACCCAGATCTGGCCGAAATTGCGCAGCGACGCGCCGCGGGCCTCCGCTTCTCGCTCGATCTGGACGACCTCGTGGCCGCGTTCGACTGCTTGCCAGGCGTGCATGGTGCCGACCACGCCGCCTCCGACGACTATGACTCTCACGGCGTCCACGGTGGGCGCGGTCGGTGACCCGAGGGGATCGGGGTGGCAACGGGCCGGTGAACAGCCCCCAACGCTTGGACTAGACCCGTTATCTTTTTGTGATGACATTGCGCCCCTTTTCATAGGTTTTGGGTGTGCCGGCTGTTCCTGCGCCCGGCTACTCCGACCTCAGGTGGGTCGTGAAACTGAACCGGTCACCACGATAAAGCGAACGCACCCGCTCCAGGGGACGGCCCTCCTGATCCCGCGAGAAACGGTGGATCAGCAGCATCGGCAGGGCCGGCGGGGTGCCGATCAGCAGGGCCTCTCGCGGGGTGGCCAGTACGGTCTCCAGCTTCTCGTCCGCGTCCCCGAAGGAAATGCCGAGGCTGTCGCGGAGGTAGCCGTAGAAGGAGGAATCCGGCTGGAAGTCGCGGTCCAGGCGGGGTGCCCGGGCCACCCGGATGTACGTGCTCTCCAGACCGACCCGCTCGTCGTCGGCCAGCAGGACGCGCTCCAGGTGCCAGACGGGCTCGCCCGCCTCCGCCCCGATGCCCCGGGCCAGCTCCGGCGGGCACGGGAACCGCTCCAGGCCGATCAGGTTCCGGCCGGGGCGGCGGCCCTGGCGGCGCACGCCCTCGGTGTAGCTCGCCAGCGCCAGCGGCTGCTCCAGCTTCGGCCCCGCGACGACGGTGCCCCGCCCGGCGCGGCGCAGCCGTCCCTCCAGGAGCAGCTCGCGCAGGGCCTGCCGTACGGTCTCGCGGGACACCTCGTACCGCTCGGCGAGGTCGCGCTCGGTGGGGAGCAGGCCGCCCTCGCCGAGTTCGTCGAGGAGCTCCGCGATACGGGCCTTGACGGCGTAGTACTTCGGGACGCGGCCATGCTCGGGGATGCCGGAACGGACGGGCGAGCCGGGGCGGTGAGGCTGGATCTGTTCTTCCACGCTCGGACCTTACGCGGGCCGGGTGAACGGAGATCAGCGCAGGCGGCGCGCCCCGAGCAGCAGCCCGCCGCCGGCGGCGAGGGCGGCGAGGGCGGCGCTCCCGTACGCCCACTCGCGGGGGCCGGTGTGGGCCAGGGCCCCCGCCTCGCCCGACGACTCCTCGTCCGGGCCCTCGACCGAGAAGAGGTAGCCGCCGGCCTCGCCGACCCAGTCGCCGTCGTCGCCCTTGCGCTGGACGAGCGCGGCGTCGGCGACGACCTCGCCGTGCGGGGCGTCGGGGGAGAACGCGAGGCGCACCTTGACGGTCAGCGAACCGCCGGCGCCGACGGAGAAGCCGGGGAAGGCGTCGCCGCCGTCGAACACGGCGATGATCTCGTCGCGGTCGGTCCGCTCCAGGCTGACGGGGAAGCTGCCGCCGGGGGCCTCGAACTCCATCCGGAGGTGGGCGGGGCGCAGGGCGTGGGCCTTGTCGGTGAACACGACGACCGGGTGGATGGCCGTGCAGGCGGAGCCGGTGGTGTTGGTCAGGTCCAGGAACCAGGTCTGCGCCCCGCCGCCGGTCCGGTAGACGGCCGGGCCGCCGCGGATCCGGGCCCCGATGGGGAACGCGGTGTTCTTCCCGTCCCCGCAGCTGGCCCGCGCCCGCGAGGGCAACGCGGGCGCGGGCCGGGCGCCGCCGCCGGTACCGATGTCCGCGGCGGCGCCGGGCGCGGTGGCGGCGAGGAGGACGCCGGAGAGGACGGCCGAGAGGGCAAGGGCTTTGCGCAGTCGCATGGAAGACCTTCGCTTGCTCGCCGGACGATGGACGGTTCGGGACGACCGGTCCCGGGACCGGGCCCGGCCCCTGAACCCGGGGGCCGCTGGCCGCGTAACGGGCCGGATAACCATGGGACACCACACAACCGGTATGACGAAATGAAGATCACCCCGGCCTTGCCCGCACCCTCCCACGCCCCCTCCCCACCCCCCACCCCACCACGCCCACCCCACCCCCCTTTACGCCTGATCGGCGCACCCCCAACCCCCCAGCGACGCCACTCCAGCCCCTTTCCAGCCTCGCCGGCGTTTGAGGCGCGGTGGTCCGGGGGCTGGCCCCCGGCAACGGCGCCGCACCCGGGCACGGACGCCGACCCAATCCAGCCCCGCAGGCGCTCAAGGCGCGAGGGCCCCGGGGCCGCACCCAACCCAGCCCCGCCGGCGTTTGAGGCGCGGGGGTCCGGGGGCTGGCCCCCGGCAACGGCGCCGCACCCGCCCGACCAGCCCGGGCGAAAACCGCGAGGCCCGGCCCCGCCCCAGGGTCAGGCCGGGCGGCCGAAGAACGGGCCCAGGACCAGCTCCGCCGCCCCTTCGGCCACCCCCCGCCCGGCCAGGGCAACGGTCGCGACGGCCCCCCGCCCCGCCAGCGCCCCCGCGACGCCCTCCACGAACACCCCCGCCGCCTCCTCAACGACGCGCCCGCCCAGCACCACCCGGTCCACGTCCAGCAGCGCGACCAGGTTCGCCGCCGCCTCCCCCAGCACCCGCGCCGCCTCCGCCAGGTCCCCCCGCGCCACCGCGTCCAGGCACAGCACCTCCACGCACCCCCGCCCCCCGCACCGGCACACCGGCCCGTCCAGCATCAGCACCTGGTGCCCGAACTCCCCGGCCGCCGACCGCACCCCCCGGTACACCTCGCCGTTCAGCCGCAGCCCCGCCCCGAGCCCGGTGCCGACGTGGAGGTACACCGAGGCCCCGAAATCCCCACCCCCACCCCCGCCGGCCCCGCCCGCACCCGCATTCGTGTCCTTGTCCAAGACCACCGCCACCCCCAACCGCCCCGCCAGCTCCTCCCGCAACGGGAACCCCTCCCACTCCGGGAACCCCGTCACCCGCCCCAGCACCCCGGTCCTCCAGTCGAGCGGGCCCGGCGCGGCGATTCCCACCCCCAGCACCGGCGACGCCCCCGCACCGGACTCCGGGTGCGCGAAGGCCCGTACGACCGTGTCCGCCACCGCATCGAGGACCGCCCCCGGCCCGGCGCCGAAGTCCAGCGGCTCCCGCCAGTCGGCGGTGACACGGCCGGCCAGGTCCACCCGGACCACCCGCAGCTCGTCGCGGTCGATGTGCGCCCCCACCGCGCACCGCGCCTCCGGCACCAGCCTCAGCAGCGTCCGCGGCTTGCCCCCGGTCGACGCGCCCCGGCCGGCCTCCGCGACCAGCCCCTCGCCGCGCAACCGCGCCGTGATCTTGCTGACGGCCTGCGGCGTCAGCCCCGTACGCTCCGCCAGCTCCGACCGCCCCAGCCCCGACGGCCCCGCCCCGCGCAGCAGGTGCAGCACCAGCGCGTCGTTGTGCCCGCGCAGCGCCGGCAGATTGACCCCGCCGCGCACCCCGCCGCGCACCCCGCCGTTCGCCGTCGCCGATTTCGCCGTGATCGCCCTGCTGACCGTGTCCACCCGCCCATTTTCCACCCTCCTTGCACTTAAGCAACACTGTTGCCAAAGTAGAGCCATGAACGCCATCGCCCCCGGTACCCCCCTCCGCGTCGGCCTCGTCGGCTACGGACTCGCCGGTTCCGTCTTCCACGCCCCCCTGGTCACCGCCACCCCCGGGCTCGTCCTCGACACGGTCGTCACCTCCGACCCCGGCCGCCAGGCCCAGGCGCGCGAGGCCCACCCCGGTGTCCGGATCTCGGCCGACGCCGCCGAGCTGTGGGAGGGGCCGGGCCGGCGCGTGGACCTCGTCGTCATCGCGTCCCCCAACAAGACCCACGTCCCCCTGGCCACCGCCGCGCTCACCGCCGGCGTCCCCGTCGTCGTGGACAAGCCGCTCGCCGCCACCGCAGCCGAGGCCGACGCGCTCGCCGACCTCTCCGAGCGGACCGGGACCTTCCTCTCCGTCTTCCAGAACCGCCGCTGGGACAACGACTTCCTCACCCTGCGCCGGCTCATCGCGGACGGCGAGCTCGGCGAGATCCAGCGCTTCGAGTCCCGCTTCGAGCGGTGGCGGCCGCAGCTGAAGGGCGGCTGGCGCGAGTCCGGCGCCCCGGAGGAGATCGGCGGCCTGCTGTACGACCTCGGCAGCCACGTCGTGGACCAGGCACTGGTGCTGTTCGGACCGGCGGTACGGGTCTACGCGGAGGCCGACGTACGCCGTCCGGGCGCCGAGACCGACGACGACACCTTCATCGCCCTCACCCACGCGAGCGGGGTCCGCTCCCACCTCTACGTCAGCGCGACCACCGCCCAGCTCGGCCCCCGCTTCCGCGCACTCGGCTCCCGGGCGGGCTACGTGAAGTACGGTCTCGACCCGCAGGAGGCCGCCCTGCGCGACGGGCTGCGGCCGGGCTCAGGCGCGGGTTCCGGCGCGGGCTCCGACCAGCCGTGGGGCGAGGAGCCGGAGCACCTGTGGGGGCGGATCGGCTCCGGGGAGTCGCCGCTGACCGGCGGCGGGACACCGGTGCCGACCCTCGCGGGCGACTACCCCGCGTACTACGCGGCGGTGGCGGCCGCCCTGCGCGAGGGCGGGCCGGCCCCGGTGGGCGCGCGCGAGGCGGCGCGCTGCCTGGCGGTGCTGGAGGCGGCGCGGATCTCCTCGCGCGACGGGGTGAGCGTGGACCTGCGCCCCGGCGGGGCGTAGTACGACGGGTGAGGGGCCGGCGCCGCTCCCCCGGCGGCCCCGCCCCCTCACCCCTCGCCCCTGCCCCTCGCGTCGCGGCGCCTGAACCGCGCCGACGCGAACGCCGGCGCGACCCCCCGGGACGCCGGACGCAAGACGCAGGACGCAGTACGCAGTACGGACGGTCAGACGCTCTTGAACTCCTGGCGCTGACGACCGAGGCCCTCGATCTCCACCTCGACGACGGCGCCGGCCCGCAGGAACGGCTTCGGCTCCGGCTGCCCCGCGGCCACACCGGCCGGGGTGCCGGTGACGATGACATCGCCCGGGTGGAGGGTCATGAAGTGGCTCAGGTACCGCACGACCTCGCCGACCGGGAAGATCTGGTCCGAGGTGTGGCCGTCCTGCTTGAGTTCGCCGTTGACCCAGAGCCGCACGTCCAGCGCCTGCGGATCCGGTACCTCGTCGGCCGTGACCAGCCACGGACCGAGCGGGGTGAAGGTCTCGCAGTTCTTGCCCTTGTCCCAGGTGCCGCCGCGCTCGTTCTGGAACGCGCGCTCCGTGACGTCGTTCGCCAGTACGTAGCCGGCGACGTGCGCGAGACCCTGCGCGGCGGAGTCCAGGTAGCGGGCGGTGGCACCGATGACGACGCCGAGCTCGGCCTCCCAGTCGGTCTTCACGCTGCCGCGCGGGATCAGCACGGTGTCGTCCGGGCCGACCACGGTGTCCGGGGCCTTCAGGAACAGGATCGGCTCGGCCGGCGCCTGCGCGCCGACCTCCGCCGCGTGCCCGTGGTAGTTCAGCCCGATGCCCACGATCTTGCCGATCCGGCCGACCGGGGCGCCGATGCGCAGTCCCTCCGCGTCGAGGACCGGGAGCTCTCCGGACTCGGCCGCGTCCCGTACCCGGGACAGCACGGAGTCGTCGGCGAGCAGGGCGCCGTCCACATCCGTGACCAGGGCGGAGAGGTCGCGGAGGGTGCCGTCCTGGTCGAGCAGCGCGGGGCGCTCGGCGCCGATCGGTCCGACACGCAGCAGCTTCATGGGCGTTCTCCCGTGGTCGTGGGTGGTCGGCCCATGGGCGTGCCCAGGGCCGGCCGATGGGTTGCGGCCATCGGAGATTGGTTGATCCTCCAAGAACTCCGATCAATCCGCAAGACCCTGTTCACAGACTGGAACGCACGCCCTCGCCCGCGCGGTCCTTGCGGTGCTGGAGCCAGGCCCGCTCCGCCACCGACCAGGCGGTGGTGGTCAGCAGGTAGAGCCCGGCGGCCAGCGGCACCACGGCGGCGGTGACCAGCGTCCCGAACGACAGCAGCGGCAGCACGCCGCCCAGCTTGCGCATCGCCTCCACCTGCTCGGGACTCACCACGGCCTGCGCCGCCCCGCCCTTGCCGGCCAGGGCCGCGGGCAGCACGGGGGCCGGGACCGGGGCGTTCGCCGCGGCGCGCCGCCCCCGTACCGCGCTCCACGCGGCCACGACCCCGATCGCCGCGAACAGCCCCAGGAACACCAGCCCCTGCGCTCCGAACAGGCCGCCGTCCCCCAGGGCCTCGGTCCACCGGGCCCCGAGCGGCGCGGCGAAGAGCCGGTGCCCGAGCAGCTCGTTCGCCGCCCCGCCGACCTCCGCGGAGGAGAACGCCCGGTACATGACGAAGAACACCGGCAGCTGGAGCAGGACCGGCAGGCACCCGGCGACCGGGGTCGCGCCCCGGAACGCCGCACGGCTCAGCGGGTGCAGGGCGAGCCGTACGAGCACGGTGAACAGCACGATCGCGGCAGCGGTCGCGGACTCGGCCAGCACCGGCTCCAGGAGCCGGCCCAGCTGGGCAACAAGATGAGTGAAAACGGACACGCGGGCCCTCCGAGGGGTCTCGTCGAACGTCGAAAGAAATGCGTTTCGGCGCGACGACCCGCGAGGGGCGACGACAGTGATCAGAGATGTGGTACGTGCGGAAGTACTGCGCGCCCCTACGCGGCCGTCAGGACGAGACGGCCGGGTGCCCTCGGCCGCGACCGGCCCGAGGCGTCGGGATCGCGCTGCGGCAGGAAGGCCGTGCGCTGCTCGCGATCACGGATCGCGGTGCGTATTCGGTGCGGCGGCACAGGCCGTACGAGACGGGCCGCCAGAGCGGCCGTGCCCACGGCGACGGTGGCGGCGAGGACGACCACGGCGGCGGCCAGCCCGCTCTCCCCCAGAATCAGCCCGAGGAACCCGCCGAGCAGAAGCAGCGAAACGAGAAGGGAGCCAAGAGGGCCCAGGGATCCCGGGGAACTCACGGAAAACCGCGAAACGCGCAGCCCGCCCATCGGTCCCTCCCCCTTCCACACGAACTCGTGCTCGATCCTGCTTCTGCCCCGATCCTAACCGCCCCCACTGACAGAGCGGGTGGGCAGCCGGCTCTTGAGAGTGCCCCACACCACGAGCCGGTACCGGGAGCTGTACTCGGGCGTGCAGGTGGTGAGCGTGATGTACGCGCCGGGCTCGCCGTACCCGGCGTCCGGCTTCACGAGGCTGCGCGGCACCGGCGCGATCACCCCGGTGTCCCGCTCGGTCGTCTGCGCCAGCGTCTTGCCCACGACGTACACGAAGCGCTGCCCCCTGACGTCGACGATCAGCTCGTCCCCCGCCCGCAGCCGGTTCACGTACCGGAACGGCTCCCCGTGGGTGTTGCGGTGCCCGGCCAGCGCGAAGTTCCCCGGCGCCCCGGGCGCCGCCGTCCCCGGGTAGTGCCCGGCGTACCCCTTGTCGAGGACGCCCCGCTTGTCGATCCCCTGCGCGACGGGCACGACCAGTCCGAGACGCGGGACACGCAGCACGGCGTACGCGTCGCCGCCGACGGCCCGCGCCGGAGCCTCCCGGGGCACGCCCCCGGCCGTCCGGCTCCCGCCCGAAGGCACCCCCGGGGACTCCGCCACCACCCCACCACCCTCAAGATCACCATCCCCAGAAACCGGAGCCTCAGCCTCAGCCTCAGCTTCAGCCCACTGACTCTCCAGCTCCTGAACCTCCTCCCGGGCGGCAGCCGCGGCCTGCCGGTTCGTCCACCACACCTGGTGCACCACCAGCAACAACACCACCACGCCCACCGTGACCGTCAGCTCGGCGGCGGCCCACAGCACCCGCGCGAGCCCGGCCCCGCGCCCCCGCCGGCCACCCCCCTGCACCACCACCCGCACCTGATCGCGCACGGGCGGCACCCTAAGTCCTCCCCCGTCAACTGACCAGCAGCAGTACGGTGTGAACCATGCGCCCCGACACGCCTGCCGAGCACATCGCCGAAGCCGAACGCCTCATCCGCACGGCGACCCGCTACCCCGAGGACCAGGAGCCATTGCTCCTCCAGGCCGCGGCCCACCTCGAACTGGGCGACGCACGCGAACGGGCGAGTACGCTCTACGACCAACTCCTCGCCGGCGAACCGGCGGACCCGCACCTCATCAAGGCCCTACAGGCCGCGAACCTGTGGGAGTACGGCCACGAGGCCGAGGCCCGCGCCCTCATCCAGGGCATCCGCGCGGCGGCCCCCGCCGACCCGGCCCCCTGGGAGGTCATCGCGGAGGCCCTCGAAGCGCACGACGAGTTGACCCTCTCCGAGGAGTGCTTCACCGAGGCCGTCGTCCTCCTCATCCCGGACAGCACGCCCCTCACCCAGTCCACCACCGCGCTCCTGACGGGCCGCCACCGCGTCCGCCGCCTCCTCGGGCTGCCGCACGACGACTGGGACATGGTCGCCGACACCCGCCACATCGGCCCGATCCCGCTGGACGAGCTCCACGACCCCAAGCGCATCTGGGCCCTCGGCTCCGACGACCCGGCCGAACTCCGCGCCGAGATCGCCCGCCTCCGCGCCGAACTCGGCGACCGCCGCGCCGCCCTCTCCCGCCCGTTCCCGGTGGCCGTCCTCCACTGGCCCCAGCGCGAACTGGCGGAACTCGTCACCTCGTACCCGACCCTGGCGGCCGAGTACGCCTCGCACGAATCCCACCTCCGGGACATCGAAACGTCCCTCCGCGCCCTCGCCGCCTCCGGCACCACCAACCTCGGCATCGTCACGGCGAGCGTCCCCAGCTACGAGGCCTTCGCCGCCTCGGAGAAGACCTCCCCGGCCTCCCCGTCCCTCCTGGCCGAATACGCCACCACCCTCGCCGCCCGCGGCAAAGCCACCCCCTGGCCCCCCACCCCCAACTCCCCCTGCTGGTGCACCTCAGGCAAGCCCTACTCGGAGTGCCACGGCACCGCCCACTAGGAAGCCGGAGTTCGACGCGCCAGCACGATCCGGCGTACGCGCACCGCGGCTTCGTCCACGGCCTCGTGTTCCCAGACACGGACGGCCAGCCAGCCCGATTCCGCGAGGCGCGCGTCGGTGTCGCGGTCGCGGGCCTGGTTGCCCTCGATCTTCCCGCGCCAGAACTCCGCGTTGCGGCGGGGCCATGTCGCGTGCTCGGGGCATCCGTGCCAGAAGCAACCGTCCACGAAGACGGCGACGCGCGCCGGACCGAAGACGATGTCGGCCTCGCGCCGTACGCCCTTCACGGGGCGGCGGTGCACCCGATAGCGCAAGCCCGCCGCGTGCAGCGCACGTCGCAAGGCAAGTTCGATCCGGGTGTCCTTGCTCTTCTGCCGACTCATCCGAGCGCGGACGGCAGGAGTGCTCTCGAAGGCTTCCACCCTGCCATTGTCAGGGAGCCGGAAGCTTCAGTTGGACGTGGCCGCGGGCGTGGGCTGTGGGTGGGGTGGGGCGGGAGGTGGCCAGGGTGAGGAGGGTGCGGAGGGCGGCGAGGACTTCCGTCGGGGTGTCGCGGATCATCGACGGGGTCGCGCTGATCACCAGGATGCCGTGGGACTCCAGGCGCAGGCGGCGGCGGAGGGTGGCGTGCCAGGCGTCGCGGGTGTAGTGGTACTCGGCCGAGTCGATCTCCAGGGCCACGCCCTCGTCGGGCCAGTAGGCGTCCGGGGTCGCCAGGAAGGCGCCGGCCGGGGTGTAGAGGCGGGCGTTCCACAGCGGGGTCGGGAGGTCCGTCGCCTCCAGGGTGTCACGGGCCCGGGCCTCGGCGACCGAGCGGACGCCGGCCAGGAGTTCCGCCGCGGCGGCGCGGATCGCGGGGCGGGCCAGGAGGCGGGAGCCGCGGAGTTCGGCGTGCAGGTCCTGCGGGTGGCACCAGCCGGTCTGGACGACGCCGGCCAGGACCGAGCGGACCAGCTCCGGGTCCTCGGCGCGCGCGGCGAAGTCGGCCGCCGCGCGGACCGGGCGGGTGCTGGGGATGCCCGAGACGGTGATGGTGGGCGGCCAGCGGGTGGTGGGCAGGGGGCGGACCTCCGGGGTGCCCGCCGGCCGGCGCGGGGCGCGGACCAGGACGTCCGCCGGGGTGTACGGGGCGTCGCGGATGCCGAGGAGGGCCAGGGCGGCGCCGCCGGTGAGGGCGGCGGTGTCCCCGGACAGCGGGTCGGAGGTGGGCTCGGCGGCGTAGAGGACGGCGGCGAGGGCGCGTTGGCGGTGGTCCGGGGGGCCGGTCTGGAGCAGGTACACCCGGGGCAGTAAGCGCTGCCAGGGGCCACCGGTGCGGGAGGTGCGGGAGGTGCGGGAGGTGATGGTGCCCGGGGCGATTCCGGCGGCGGTGAGCTGGTGGCGGGTAGCGAGATTGAGCTGCCTGCGGGCCACCTGCGCGGCCCGGCCGCCGACCCCTGCCGAGTTCGTGATCATGCCGCCGGTATGCCCGGGGCGGGCCCGCCGGCAACCTCCCGGACCCGACCGCGCCGGGGGCCGCCCTGGCCCTAGCGGCCCGGGTGTTCCGGGGCCAGGAAGACGACGACGCCCGTCTCGGTGCCGGGCCGGGCCGCGACCTCGTGCCAGCCCAGCCGCCGGTACGTCGCCACCGTGTCCGTGGCCAGCCGGGACGTCAGCAGCCAGGCCCGTCCGTCCGGGGCGTCGGCGGTGATCTCGGTCAGCAGCGCCCGTCCGGTGCCGCGGCCGCGCGCGTAGGGACGTACCGCGAGCTCGTCTATCTCCAGCGCGCCGCTCAGGAGCTCCCGTACGCGCGGCGCGCCGAGCTGCGCCGCGACCTGGGCGTACGCACGGTTCTTCGGGAAGGAGGCCGGGGTGATCCAGCCGGTGGCGAAGCCGTCGATGCCGGTCGCGGACTGGGCGAGGGCGGTACGGAATCCAGCGCGACGGGAGTCGGCCTGGAGGCGGGTGGCGAACTGGCGAATGGTTTCTTCACCTTCGTTCCACGGGGGGCCCGAGAAGACCTCGGCGTAGGCGTCGACCAGTTCGTCCGCGAGGTCGAGG
This sequence comes from Streptomyces sp. ADI95-16, assembly GCF_003721495.1. Lineage (NCBI taxonomy): Bacteria > Bacillati > Actinomycetota > Actinomycetes > Kitasatosporales > Streptomycetaceae > Streptomyces > Streptomyces sp. ADI95-16. Next base: position 3,275,579 of record NZ_CP033581.1, read on the forward strand.
ACGGCCTGTCCGTAGCAGATCACGATGTGACGGCTCCTGATGTAGGGGTGTGTCGGTGATTTTCCCGTTTGGGTGGGAGAGCGAATTTATGGGCTCCCGGTTCCCGGAGCACGCATCGCACGGATCCGGCGAGTGTGCGACAAATCCCCTCAGCGCCTTCCGTGTCGGGACGCCCGGCGGGCGCGTTGAGCAGGCGTGGACAGACTGCTGCGGGCGGTCGGCCGGTGCGGCCTCGCGTTCCTCCTCGTCCTCGGCGTCGTGGCGGCGCTGCCGCGCACCGTACGGGACGAGCTGCCGGACGCGGTGATCGGCGGGGCCGTGATCGTCCTGGGGGCGCTGGGCGCCCGTCGGGTGGAGCGGCGGCCGCGTTAGCCTCGTAGGACGTGAACGACAGGACGAGTTGAGGGAGTGGGCGGCATGGAGCGGGTACCGACCTCGGTGGTGGCGGCGGCCGGCCTGGTGGGCGGTTACGCCGTCGCCCGGTGGACCAAGGTGCGGCCGCTGGGCGGTGTCGTCCTCGGCGCCGCCGGCATCGCGGCCGGACGGGAATGGCACCGGCGGGCCGGCGCGCCCGCGGCGGCCGGGCTCGGCGCGCTGTACCTCGCCGGGTTCGCGGGCTCGCACCCGCTGGCGAAGAAGGTCGGGGCCTGGCCGGCGGTGTTCGGCGCGGCCGGGGTCGTCGCGGCGGCGGCGTGGGCCGTCGCGGACCGCGGCTGACCCCTCCCCTGGCCGGGGGGCGGTCTGGGGTCGGTCCCGGCGCGGTCTAGGTGTATTGCCCTGTGAGGTTGTGGACGCGGCTGGCGGGTGGTTTGCCCGCGAGGGCGGTGTGTCCGCGGTGGTGATTGTAGGTGTGCAGCCAGTGCGGGAAGGCGTCGCGTCGTTCTTGTTCTGACTGGTAGGGGCGGGCGTATGCCCATTCCTCCGTGAGGGTGCGGTTGAGGCGTTCGACCTTGCCGTTGGTCTGGGGTCGGTAGGGCCGGGTTCGCTTGTGGGTGATCCCGGCCGCTGCCAGCAGGTCGCGCCAGGCGTGGGATTTGTAGCAGGATCCGTTGTCGGTCAGGACGCGCTCGACGGTGATTCCGACGCTGGCGTAGTAGGCCTGGGCCCGCTGCCAGAAGGCGGTGGCGGTCTCCTTCTTCTCGTCGGTCAGGATCTCGCTGTAGGCGAGGCGGGAGTGGTCGTCGACGGCGGTGTGGATGTAGCTGTAGCCAAGGCGGGGCCGCTTCCTGCGGCCGGCCTGGCGCCCCAGGGCTCTGTGGCCGCCGCCGTCGGGGATGTTGCCCAGCTTCTTGATGTCCACGTGGACCAGTTCGCCGGGGCGTTCGCGTTCGTAGCGGCGTATGACCCGGCTGGTGGCCCGGTCCAGGTGGGAGAGCCGGGCCAGCCGGTAGCGGACGAGGACGCGGTGCACGGTTGAGGGCACCAGGCCCAGCAGGTGGGCGATGCGGGCCGGCCCCCACCGGCGGGCGAGGCGGACTTTGATGATCCGCCGTTCGGTGCGGGTCGGGGTCCGGCGCGGGCTCTGACGCGGGCGCGAGGACCTGTCACGCATGCCCGACTCGCCGTGATCGCGGTAGCGGTCGGCCCACCGCTGGGCCGTGGTCGGTGAGACGTGGAAGCGTTCGGCGGCCCGGCGCAGCGGCCAGCCGTCCTCGACCACGCAACGGGCCAGGCGAAGGCGACCGGTCTCGGTCAGGGGTGCATTACGGTGGGGCATGAGGGCCTTCTGTCGCTCGGTGTAGACGTCGCAATCCACACCGAACCCGGAAGGCCCTCACCCGTTCAAGACGCCTCAGCCGAGACCTGCATCACCCGTCCACAACCTCCCGGGGCAATACATCTAGGCGCCGAACGCCCTCGACACCGAGTAGATCAGCAGGCCGGCCAGCGCGCCGACCACCGTGCCGTTGATCCGGATGAACTGCAGGTCCCGTCCGATGTGGGCCTCGATCTTCCGCGAGGTGTGTTCGGCGTCCCAGCCCGCCACCGTGTCCGTGATCAGCGAGGTGACCTCGGTCCGGTAGGTGGTGACGACGTACACCACCGCGCCCTCGATCCAGCCCTCCAGCTTGTCCTGGAGCCGGCCGTCCGTGGCCAGCCGCGCGCCGAGGGAGATCAGCGAGGACCGGACGCGCAGCCGCAGCTCGCTCTGCTCGTCCTCGGCCGCCGAGAGGATCATGGACCGGATCGCGGTCCAGGCGGAGGCGATCACCTCCTGCACCTCGCCCCGCGCGAGGATCTCCGACTTGAGCCGCTCCACCTTCGCGCGGGTCTCCGTGTCGGACTGGAGGTCGGCGGCGAAGTCGGTGAGGAACCGGTCCACCGCGCCGCGCGCCGGATGCTGCGGCATGTCGCGCATCTCCGTGACGAAACGGAGCAGCTCCTTGTACACGCGGTCGCCGATCTTGCGGTCGACGAAGCGCGGGGTCCAGCCGGGGGCGCCGCCCTGCACGGCGTCCATGACCGACTCCCCGTGGGTGACCAGCCAGTCGTGGGCCTTGGCGCAGAGCAGGTCGACGGCGCGGTGGTGCCCGCCGTCCGCCACGACCCGCTCCAGGGTCTTCCCCATGCCGGGCGCGATCTCGGCGGATTCGGCGCGTCGCGTGATCGCCTCGCCCACGACGGCCTGCACGTCGGAGTCGCGCAGTACGGTCAGGGCTCCGCGCAGCGCGGCGGCGAGTTCCGCCGTGACGCGGTCGGCGTGCGCGGGCTCCGCCAGCCAGGCGCCGAGGCGGCCGCCGATGCCGAGGGCGTGGAGGCGGGCCTTGACGACGTCGGCGGAGAGGAAGTTCTCGCCGACGAACTCTCCGAGGGAGACGCCGAGCTGGTCCTTCTTGGTCGGGATGATCGCGGTGTGCGGGATGGGCAGGCCGAGGGGGCGCCGGAAGAGGGCGGTGACGGCGAACCAGTCCGCGAGCGCGCCGACCATGCCGGCCTCGGCGGCGGCCGCGACGTAGCCGGCCCAGGGGCCGGCGCCGGTGTCCTGGGCCCACTTGGCGAGTGCGTAGACCAGCGCGACCAGGACGAGCAGCCCGGTCGCGGTGGCCTTCATCCGCCGGACGCCGCGGCGGCGCTCCTCGTCGGCCGCGTTGAACACGAACCCGCCGGTGCCGAGGCCGGTGGCGGTGGCGGTACCGGTTCCCGTGCCGTTTCCGGTGGGTAGCGGTGGCGGGGCTGTGCCGCCTCCTGCTGCGCTGCGGTGATCCACGTGCTCCTGCCTTCCCCCGGGGGCGCCGGTTTTGTCTGCATAGCATCCGACTCCCGGGAGCCCCGAGGAGTTCCCGGCACGCCGATACGCCTCGCCGGCGAGCACCCGGCGTACGCCGCCGGTCCCTGCCGGGAGCGACGCCGTACGTCGGCGACGCCGGCCAAGCCGGGGCCCGGCGGGCGCGGACCGCCGAGCGCGGACCCGGCCGCCGGGCACGCCCAGGCCCGCCAGACCCGCAGGATCGCCCGGCGCGGGCGGGACCGCGCCACCAAGCCGCAGGCGGCCGGCGAGGGGCGGGGCCGCGGCGCTCGGCCATCAGGCCCCAGCGTCGCCCGACGGGGGCGGGGCCGCGCCGCCAGGCCGCCCAGCGTGGCGCGGGGTCGGGTCGCCGGGGCCGACGCGCGGGCACGGCCCCGGCCGGGGGCGGGGGCGTCGGGCCCGTGGTGTGCGGCAGGGGCTCGTCAGAGTTCCTTGCGGCGGCGGGGTTTTTTCTCGCGGTCGGACTTGAGGGGTTTGACGCGGATCTCCACTCCGCCCCACATCGCGAAGCCCGTCACCACCACGCGCGGGGCGCCCGGCTGGAGGGGGCCCGGGTTGCCGCGCTGGTCGAAGGCGCCCATCACGCCGATGCCGCGGACGTCGACCTCCACGCCCGGCGGCACCGTGATCTGGATGCCGCCCATCACCGCGATGCACGTGATCACCACCTCGCGCTGCGAGAAGTTCGCCTCCCGCAGGTCGAGGTCACCGCCGCCCCAGAAGGCCACCGCGTTGAAGCGCGCGGGCACCGTCCACTGGCCCTTGCGCTGGAACCCCGACATGACGGCCACGGCCGTGGACGAGGTCCCCGCACCGCCGATCCGCTCGGGCCAGGCGGCCTGCTCCTGCCCGGGCCCGGCCACGGCCGCGGCGGCGCCCGCCGGGACCCCGCCGACGGCCGGCAGGTCGCGGGTCAGCGGTTCGAGCTCGGCGTACGTACGCGAGGCGTACGCCGCCTCCAGCCGTTCCTGGAACTCCTCCATGTCGAGCCGGCCCTCGGCGACGGCGTCGCGCAGCCGCTCCACCACCCGCTCCCGGTCGGCGTCCGAGGCGCGCAGTGCGGGCGCCGCGACCGGCTGCCCGGGCAGCACGGGCGGCACGGGCGGCACGAAGGCGCCAGGACCGGACACCGACGGCGCCTTCTCCAGCGACGTCGCCCGCTCCGGCGACGCCGTCTCCCGCGACAACTGCTCTTCCGGCAACGGCTTCTGCGGCCGCTCGTCACTCATGTGGACCACCCTATGCAGTCATACCGCGCAGGAGTGCGCCCTACCCCGAGCCGGCCCCCGGGCCTGTCCCTGATTTCTCCCTCATCCCCGCCCCGCGTACATCCGCGCGATCACGTCCTCGATGTCCGGCTCCCGCACCGACAGGTCCACCAGCGGATAGTCCGCCGCCACCGCCGCCACCAGCGGCGCCGCCGACGCCCCCGCCGGGAACGCCAGCCACTGCCGCGGCCCCTCCACCTTCACCACCCGCGCGCCCGGCACGCTGATCGCCGGAAGCTCCCGCTCCAGGTCCACCACCAGCGTCCGCTCGCTCTCCGCCACCCCGCCCGCCGCGTGCAGCCCGCGCAGCGGCCCGTCGTACATCAGCCGCCCGTGGTCGATCACCATCACCCGCTCGCACAGCTGCTCGATGTCCTGGAGGTCGTGCGTGGTCAGCAGCACCGTGGTCCCGAGCTCCCCGTTCAACTGCCGCAGGAATCCCCGTACCTTCGCCTTGCTCACCACGTCGAGACCGATCGTCGGCTCGTCCAGGTACAGCACGTCCGGATCGTGCAGCAGCGCCGCCGCGATGTCACCGCGCATCCGCTGCCCGAGCGACAGCTGCCGCACCGGTACGTCGAGCAGTTCGGCCAGGTCCAGCTGCTCCACGCAGCGCTCCATGTTCCGGGCGAACCGCTCCGCCGGAATCCGGTACATCCGCCGCATCAGCCCGTACGAGTCCTTCAGCGGCAGATCCCACCACAGCGTCGTGCGCTGCCCGAACACCACGCCGATCCGGTGCGCCAGCCGCATCCGCTCCCGCGCCGGATCGATGCCCGCGACCCGCAGCCGGCCGCCGCTCGGGGTCAGGATCCCGGTCAGCATCTTGATCGTGGTCGACTTCCCGGCGCCGTTCGGGCCGATGTAGCCGACCATCTCGCCCCGCGCGACCTCGAAACTGATCCCGTCCACCGCTCTCACCTGGCGTTTCTCCCGCCGCATCAGGCTCACCCGGCGCCGTACGTCAAAGACCTTCTCGACCCCGTCCAACGAGATCAGCACTTCTCCGCCACCCATGCCCACACCCATGCCCATGCCCATGTCCTCCGCTCAGCTCCCCGTGCTCCGGTACGAACGAACCCCCGCGCGCCACGCCAGCGACGCGGGCAGGAACGCCACGAACGCCACGAGCGGGCTCAAGTACCCCACCCACCCCGGCAGCCCCAGCGGATCGGGCCGCCCCAGCACGTGCAGCGCGGGCAGCCAGTTGACGAAGGCCAGCGGCACGATGAAGGTCACCCCGCGCAGCAGGTCCTTCCCGAACACCGTCGGCGGGTACTGGAGCATCGTGTTCCCCCCGTACGTGAAGGAGTTCTGCACCTCCGCCGCGTCCCCGGCGACGAACTGGAACGCCGCCCCCGCCAGCATCACCGCCGCGAAGATCGCCGCCCCGGCCACGATCATCACGGGCACCAGCAGCACCTTCCCGGGCGTCCAGGCCACGTCCAGCGCCCACACCGCCCAGCCCAGCACCCCGAGCCCCTGCACGATCCGCCCCAGCCGGCGCAACGCGAAGCGGTCGGCCGCGACCTGCGCGAGCAGCGGGACCGGGCGCACCAGCATCGTGTCGAGCGAGCCGTCGCGGACGCGGACGCCGATCCGGTCGGTGTTGCCGAGCAGCAGGTCCGCCAGGCCCAGCGAAGCCGAGCAGGACCCGTACAGCAGGGCGATCTCGGGCAGCGAGAAGCCGCCCAGCGCCTCCACGTGCGAGAACATGATGTAGATCGCGACGAAGTCCAGCAGCTGGACCGCCGCGTTCCCGAACGTCGCGAGGAAGAAGGAAGTCCGGTACGTCATCGTCGACCGGATCCACATCGCCACGATCAGCCCGTAGCCCCGCACCCCCTCCAGTGCCCGGCTGCGCTCCGGCACCTCCGGCGGGCCCGGCACTCCCGGCACCTCCGGCACGCCCGGGGCCACCCCCGCGCCGGCCTCCGCCACCGCCTCAGCCACCCTGCACCACCACCTTCCGCGTCGCCGCCGACTGCACCAGCCGGCCCAGCCCCAGCAGTACGAGCGCCCAACAGGCCTGGAAACCCAGCGCCCCGGCCGCTCCCCCGGCTCCGGCGTGCTTGCCGAGCAGCACGTCCATCGGAACCTGGAGCATCGCCGCCCACGGCAGGGTCCGGACGAACTCGCCGAATCCGCCCGGGAACACGGTCAGCGGCAGCAGCATCCCGGAGAAGAAGATCGTGACGACGACGGCCATCATGTTGACCCCCGTCCCGTCCATCAGCCAGAACGCCGACAGCCCCACCAGGTAGCGCACCGCGAAACCCACCACCAGCGCGAGCGCGACGGACACCAGGAACAGCAGCCAGCGCACCGGGTCCACCGGCAGCGCCAGCGGGAACGCCAGCGCGCCCGCCAGCAGCGGCACCACCCCGCGGCCCAGCAGCTGGAAGCCGGCCCGGCCCAGATCGGCGGCGAGCCACCACGCCTGGAGGTCCGCCGGCCGGTACAGGTCGACGGCGATGTCCCCGGTCCGGATCCGCTCCTGCATCTCCTCCTGGAACCCGCCCCCGATGAGCGACCCGGCGGCCAGCAGCGACTGGCTGACCCACACGAACGTCAGGGCCTGCGCCTGGTCGTATCCCCCGAGCCCCGGCCGCTCGTCCCACAACGCGATGTACGTGTACGCGAGGATGAAACCGAAGACGGTGTTGGTGAACACACCGGCCGCGGTCGCCGTCCCGTAGGTGGCGTACCGGCGGAAACCGCCCGCCGCCACCGCCGCGTAGAGAGCAGCTCTCTGACGCACCGTATCCCTCCGTTTCCCCACGTCGTTCCTACGTCGGCCAAAGCGCGCGAGCTTAGTGCGGAGGGGCGAGCCACGCGAACGATTTACGCCCGTCCGGGGCGGAATCACCTGGCATCGGGTAGACACCATGAGGTACAGAAGTGGATATTTCGCACGGCGCCGAGGAGTTCCGGAGATGAGCGACCAGTCACCACCCCCGGGCTGGACCCCTCGCGATCCGGACACTCCCGAAGGACCCGGCCCCGAACACCGGCAACAGCAGCCCGGCGAGAACGGCCAGAACGGCCAGAACGGAAAGAGCGGCCAGAAGGGAAAGACCCCCAAGGCCCGGCGCCCGCGCACCGGCTGGCGCCGCTTCGTCCCCGGCTGGCGCCTCGTCCTCGGCTGCCTGCTGCTCTTCGCGCTCCTGCTCGGCGGCGCCCTCGTCGCCGGCTACCTGCTCGTCGACATCCCGTCCGCCAACTCCGCCGCGACCGCGCAGTCCAACGTCTACCTCTACTCCGACGGTTCCCAGCTCGCCCGCGACGGCGAGGTCAACCGCGTCAACGTACCGCTCTCCCAGATCCCCCGGACCGTCCAGGAGACCGTACTGGCCGCCGAGGACCGGGACTTCCACTCCGAACGGGCGGTGGACCCCAAGGCGATGCTGCGCGCCGCCTGGAACACCCTCATGGGCAAGGGCAAACAGTCCGGCTCGACGATCACTCAGCAGTACGTCAAGAACTACTACTTGGGCCAGGAGCAAACGGTCAGCCGGAAGGTCAAGGAGTTCTTCATCGCGATCAAACTCGGTCGCGAGGAGTCCAAGAACCACATCCTCGAGGGCTACCTGAACACCAGCTACTTCGGCCGCAACGCCTACGGCATCCAGGCCGCCGCACAGGCCTACTACGGCAAGGACGTCGGCAAACTCACCACCGCCGAGGGCGCCTACCTCGCCACCCTCCTCAACTCCCCCAGCGCCTTCGACGTCGTCGCCCACCCGCAGAGCCGCGCCCGCGCGGTCGCCCGCTGGAACTACGTACTCGACGGCATGGTCAAGAAGGGCTGGATGAGCCAGGCCGAGCGGGCGGCCACCCGCTTCCCCGAACCCGGCAAGATCCGCCCCGCCGCCGGGCTGTCCGGGCAGCGCGGCTACCTCGTCGAGGCCGTCAAGGACTACATCCTCGACCGGAAGATCCTCGACGACACCACCCTCGCCGAGGGCGGCTACCGGATCACCACCACCATCGACAAGCGCCGCCAGAACGCCTTCGTGGACGCCGTCGACGAGGAGATGGTCTCCGAACTCGAACCCGGGACGCGCAAGGCGGACCGCCTGGTGCGCGCCGGCGGGGCCTCCATCGACCCGGCAACCGGCAAGGTCGTCGCCATGTACGGGGGCATCGACTACACCAAGCAGTACGTCAACAACGCGACCCGGCACGACTACCAGGTGGCCTCCACCTTCAAGCCGTTCGTCTTCACCTCCGCCGTCGAGAACGGCTCCCGCACCCGGGACGGCCGCCGGATCACCCCGAACACGATCTACAACGGCGACAACAAACGCCCGGTGGTCGGCAGTTCGGTCCCCTTCGCCCCGGAGAACGAGGGGCGGCTCTCGTACGGCGACATCACCGTCAACACCGCCACCGACCTCTCCGTCAACACCGTGTACGCGCAGATGGTCGTCGACGTCGGCACGGGCAAGGTCAAGAAGACCGCCATTTCCCTCGGCATCCCCGAGAACACCCCGAACTTCGTGTCGGGCCCGGCCATGGCGCTCGGCACCATGCAGGCCAGCGTCCTCGACATGGCCCAGGCCTACGCGACCCTCGCCGACCACGGCCGCTACACCCCCCACACCCTCGTCGAGAAGATCACCAAGGAGGGGGGCACGGTCAAGCTGCCCGACCGCACCCCGCTCCAGGTCGTCTCCCGCGAGGCCGCCGACACCACCACGTCGATGCTGGTCAGCGTCGTCGACAACGGCACCGGTACGGCGGCCCTCGCCGCCGGGCATCCGGCGGCCGGCAAGACCGGCACCGCCGAACAGGACCGCGCGGCCTGGTTCGCGGGCTACACCCCGGACCTGGTCACGGTCGTGTCGATGATGGGCCAGGACCCGGACACCGGCACCCTGCAATCCCTCTACGGGGCGCTGGGCGAGACCCGGATCGGCGGCGGGGGCTACCCGGCCCGGATCTGGGCGGCCTACACGAAGACGGCCCTGGAGGCTTCCGACCCGCTGGACTTCGACCTCGAACTCGAACCGGGCGCGGCCCAGTCACCGCCCCCGCCCCCGGACACCCCGGAGCAGTCCCCGGACGACGAACAGAGCCCCGGGCCGCCGGTACGGCCCTCCCGGCCGACGGGCGGCCAGAACAACGGCGGGCAGTCACAGGGCGGCCAGAGCCAGGGCCAGAACAACGGCGGCCAGAACCAGGGCGGTCAGAACAACGGAGGCGCCACCGCCCAAGGCGCCGACGCCGGAACCTCCCGGGGCACCGACCAAGGCTCCGCCCAGGGCGCCGACCAAGGCACCGCGCAAGGCGCCGACCAGGGCTCCGCCCAGGGCGCGGACGCCGGTGCGGACGCCGCCGGCACCACCGCCGGCCCCCAGGGCCTCACCCAGGGCGGCACGACGGCGGGCCGACGCCCGCTCCCCGAATTCGTGGAATAGCGGAACGGAACAGCGGAACGGATCAGTGACCGGAAGTCGCCTTCAGCCCCACCACGGCGACCAGCAGCAGACAGATGAAGAAGATCCGGGCGGCGGTGACGGGCTCCCCCAGCACCGCCATGCCGAGCACCGCGGCCCCGGCCGCACCGATGCCCACCCACACCCCGTACGCCGTACCGATCGGAAGGGTCTTCGCGGCGTACGACAGCAGCACCATGCTCGCGACGATGCCGGCGCCCGTGAACACACTGGGCCACAGACGGGTGAAACCCTCGGTGAACTTCATGCCGATCGACCAGCCGACTTCGAGCAGACCGGCGACGAGAAGCAGAACCCAGGCCATGACGGGCACCTCCGGAACGAGAGCGAGAGCTACGGGGTGCGTCGTCTTTTCAGCCAGCTACCCGGTACGGCGCGTCTCGTCGGGGGTTCCCCTCCACCGTAGCAAAAGGGCATGCGAAGGGCCGGTGACCTCGGTCACCGGCCCTTCGCACCGTCCTACGTCCTACGGGGTCACAGGTAGAGCCCGGTGGAGTCCTCGGACCCCTCCAGCCGCTCGGCGGCCACCGCGTGCAGGTCCCGCTCGCGCATCAGCACGTACGTCGCCCCGCGCACCTCGACCTCGGCCCGGTCCTCGGGGTCGTACAGCACCCGGTCGCCCGGCTCCACGCTGCGTACGTTCTGCCCGACCGCGACCACCTCGGCCCAGGCCAGCCTCTTGCCCACGGCGGCCGTCGCCGGGATCAGGATGCCGCCGCCGGAGCGGCGCTCGCCCTCCGGCGAGTCCGACTTCACGAGCACGCGGTCGTGCAGCATGCGGATGGGCAGCTTGTCGTGGGTGGTGGTGTTCTCGCTCACCCCTCGAACCTACCCGCCCGCGCCCGCCCCGGACCGCGCAGGGTCATCAGCGCTTGCGGCGCGCCGACACGACCACCAGGCCGACCACACCGACGGCGAGCAGCGCCACCGGCACGATCCGCTCGGGACGCGGGCTGCCGTCCTCGTTGCACAGGCCCGCCTTGACGTCGGTCACGAGGCGGTTCACGGCGACGACGACGCGCCCGGCGGTCTGGTCGACGGTCGAGGCGACCTTGGCCTTGGCGTCCCCGACGATCGTCTTCGGATGCATGCGCACACCGATCTCGTCGAGCGTCTCGGCGAGCTGCTCGCGCCTGCGGACGATGTCCGCCTCGATCTGTGCGGGGGTCCTGGCTTCCGGCACCGCGCTGCCTCCGTCGTCGTGTCGTGCGAGTGGTCGCATGGCGGGCGTGATCCGCCCCTGGACAGTCTGTCAGCTTAGTCTCGTGCGGTACCGATCCCCTCCCGAGGAGACTGTTGAGATGAGCGAGCGACTTCAGCCGGGCGACACCGCCCCTGCCTTCACCCTGCCCGACGCGGACGGCAACGAGGTCTCGCTCGCCGACCACAAGGGCCGCAAGGTCATCGTGTACTTCTACCCGGCCGCCCTGACGCCGGGCTGCACGAAGCAGGCCTGCGACTTCACGGACAACCTGGCCGTACTGGCCCAGGCGGGTTACGACGTCATCGGCGTCTCCCCGGACAAGCCGGAGAAGCTGGCGAAGTTCCGGGAGCAGGAGCACCTGTCGGTCACCCTGGTCGGCGACCCGTCCAAGGAGGTCCTGACGGCGTACGGCGCGTTCGGCGAGAAGAAGCTGTACGGCAAGACGGTCACCGGCGTCATCCGCTCCACGGTGATCGTCGACGAGGAGGGCAAGGTCGAGCGCGCCCTCTACAACGTCAAGGCCACGGGCCACGTAGCCAAGATCATCAAGGACCTGGGCATCTGACCGCGCCCCCTCCCGAACGGCCCGCACCAAACTGGTGCGGGCCGTTCCGTTTATCGGACGTAACTGGCCGAATATCGATTCGTTAGCCCGTACGGGCCGCGAACGCGCGGCCGGGACGGAGGGGCGGCGATGGCGGTGAGCCCGTACACACGGGAGCGACTGGCGCAGGCGGCGAGCACGTCGCGGACGCTGACGGAGGCGCTGGAGAAACTGGGGGTGGACCCGAAGAGCGGCTCGCGGGAGTACATCCGTAGGCGCATGGGACTGCTGGGAGTCGAGACCTCCCATTTCGAGCGCGACGGGAACCGCTGGACGCGCGCGATCCTGGAGGACGCCGTGAAGGCCTCCAGCAACATGTACGAGGTCCTGAGGCGCCTGGACATCGAAGCCGTGGGAGGGAACCACGCCCACATCAGTCGCCGAGTACGCGCGCTGGGCATCGACATGTCCCACTTCACCGGCCCCGCACGGACTGAGCGCATGCGGGACAACCGCCGACGGCGTTCCGCGGACGAGATTCTCCGTGAGACCCCCGCATCCCACGCCACACGCACCCCGAACCGCATGCTCCGGCGCGCGCTGCTGGATCTCGGGGTCGAAGAGCGCTGCGCCGAGTGCGGCATCGAGCCGATCTGGCGGGGGGAACCGCTCCCGCTGGAGATCGACCACGTCAACGGCGACTGGCGTGACAACCGCCGGGAGAACCTGAGGTTCCTCTGCCCCAACTGCCACTCCACGACGGACACGTATCGAGGTCGAGGGAAGGGACGTCGATGAGTCGTGGTCACGTCTACACGCGAGAGCGCCTGGCGCGAGCAGCCGAATGCTGCACGTCCATCGAAGAGGTCATCGCCCACTTCGGCACGGACCCGTACGCGCACCTCACGTCCTATCTGAGGCGCCGGTTCGCGCGGTTCGACATCGACATATCGCACTTCCGCCCCGGCCGGAATCACACGAAGAGGTTCCCGCCGGAGCCTGCTGCCCTTCGGACTGCTGTGGCCGAGTCGCATTCGCTGGCCGAAACCCTTCGAAGCCTGGGAAGACCGGACAACGGAAGCCAGCGCGCGATGCTTCGCGCGTGGATCAGCGAACAAGGCCTGTCGACCGCCCACTTCCTGGGGCAAGCCCACCAGCGAGGGAAGCGCACAGGTGTCGCGAAGCCCGCGGGCGAGATCCTCGTCCGGCGCAGTGGCGGGAACCGCACCCATTCGCTCCGCTTGCGCCGGGCACTCCACGAGGTCGGCATCCCCGAAGTGTGCGCATCCTGTGGAACGCCTCCAGAGTGGCGCGGGCTCCCGATGACGCTGGAGGTGGACCATGTCAACGGTGACCGGAACGACGACCGCCGCGAGAACCTGCGGCTCCTATGTCCCAACTGTCACGCGATCACCAACACATGGTGCCGGGGAAGAGTGAGAACCTCATCGCAACGCCCCCGGGGCGACCAGTAAAGTAGGCGCCGCGGGCCCGTATCCCAGCAGGCTAGAGGATGCCGGTTTAGATCCGGTATGTCGTGGGTTCAAGTCCCACCGGGCCCACATCAACGGCCGGTGACCCCTATCTGAGGGGTCACCGGCCGTCGGCGTCGTTCGGCCCGCTCAGCCCAGCAGGGCGCGGATGAAGGGGACCAGGGCGCGGAAGGCCTGGCCGCGGTGGGAGATGGCGTTCTTCTCCGCCGCCGTGAGTTCGGCGCAGGTGCGGGTGTCGCCCGCAGGCTGGAGGATCGGGTCGTAGCCGAAGCCGCCGGTGCCGGCCGGGGTGTGGCGGAGGGTGCCGAGGAGGCGGCCCTCGACCACGCGCTCGGTGCCGTCCGGGAGGGCGAGGGCGGCGGCGCAGGCGAAGTGGGCGCCGCGGTATTCGTCGGCGATGTCCCCGAGCTGGGCCAGGAGCAGGTCCAGGTTGGCCTTGTCGTCGCCGTGGGTGCCGGCCCAGCGGGCGGAGAAGATGCCGGGGGCGCCATTGAGGACGTCCACGCACAGGCCGGAGTCGTCGGCGACGGCGGGCAGGCCCGTGGCCTGGGCGAGGGCGTGGGCCTTGAGGAGGGCGTTCTCGGCGAAGGTGACGCCGGTTTCCTTGACGTCGGGGATCTGCGGGTACGCGTCCGCGCCGACCAGCTCGTGCGGCAGGCCGGCGTCGGACAGGATGGCGCGGAGTTCGGTGACTTTGCCCGCGTTGCGGGTGGCGAGGATCAGGCGGCTGGTCGTCATGCGTCCATTATTCCGGCCGCCCCGCGCGCTCAGCCCGGGGTGCAGACCTTGGAGATCTCCGACGCCGCGTCCGCGACCGGGGTGATGTCGGGGGCGGAGTTGCCGCCTTCGATGGACGTGCGGACGTTCTTGACGGCCGTGTTCATCGAGTCGATCGCCTTGCGCAGGTCGGCGTTGTCCGTCTGGTCGCCGATCTTCTTGAGGTTCTGGTCGATCTGGCTGAGGGCGTTCTGCGCGTCCTGGGGGCTGTTGCCGGCCTGCGAGACGGCCTGCTGGAGGTCGTTCGCCCCGTCCGTGATGGCCACCGCCGTGTTGGCGCAGTCCATCGCCGTCGAGATCGCGTCGCAGGAGGTGAGGGCGGGGACGGTCAGGACGGCTGCCACCGCGACGGCGGCTATGCGGAGCTTCATGCGGATCCCCCAGGGGCGAGACGGGCGTACGGACGTACGGACGTACGGGAGTACGAGGTGACGTGGAAGGGCGCACGGTAGTGACTACCGTGCGCCCGTGTCTACGAGGACGCCGGGGCGGGCCCGGCGGTTGCCGTCGTACCGCTACGGGGCCTGGAGGTCGAGCGCGCTCAGCTGGAGGGCCTGGAGGTCGGCGCAGCCGCCGGCGGCCAGGTCGAGGAGGGCGTTGAGCTCCTTGCGGTCGAAGGGCTCGCCCTCGGCGGTGCCCTGGACCTCGACGAAGCGGCCGTCGCCGGTGCAGACGACGTTCATGTCGGTCTCGGCCCGCACGTCCTCCTCGTAGCAGAGGTCGAGGAGCGGCTCGCCGTCGACGATGCCGACGCTGACGGCGGCGACGGTGCCGGTGAGCGGCTTGCGGCCGGCCTTGATCAGCTTCTTCCGCTGGCCCCAGGCGACGGCGTCGGCGAGGGCGACGTAGGCGCCGGTGATGGCGGCGGTGCGGGTGCCGCCGTCGGCCTGGAGGACGTCGCAGTCCAGGACGATGGTGTTCTCGCCGAGGGCCTTGTAGTCGATGACGGCGCGCAGCGAGCGGCCGATGAGGCGCGAGATCTCGTGGGTGCGGCCGCCGATCTTGCCGCGGACGGATTCGCGGTCGCCGCGGGTGTTGGTGGAGCGGGGCAGCATCGAGTACTCGGAGGTGACCCAGCCTTCGCCGCTGCCCTTGCGCCAGCGCGGGACGCCTTCGGTGAAGGAGGCGGTGCAGAAGACCTTGGTGTCTCCGAAGGAGATGAGGACGGAGCCCTCGGCGTGCTTGCTCCATCCGCGTTCGATGGTGACCGGGCGGAGCTGTTCGGGCGTACGGCCGTCGATGCGAGACATGGCTCCGAGCCTAGTCGCTGCGGGCGAACGCGAAGACCCCGTCCGGGTGCTCGCGGGACGGGGTCTGCGGGGTGGTGCTAGGGGGTCCGGTCGGTCCGGATCACATCATGTCTTCGATGTCGGCGGCGATCGGGTCGGCGTCGGTGCCGATGACGACCTGGATCGCGGTGCCCATCTTGACGACGCCGTGGGCGCCGGCCGCCTTGAGCGCGACTTCGTCGACGAGGTCGGGGTTGACGACCTCGGTGCGCAGGCGGGTGATGCAGCCCTCGACCTCTTCGATGTTCTCGATGCCGCCGAGCCCGGCGACGATCTTCTCAGCCTTGGTGGCCATGGTTTCTCCCTGAGTGATACGAAGAACGAGTCTCAGCGGCCGGAACATGGATTCCCACCGGCGCGGTCCGCATTGTCACGGTAACGCACGGTTGGCCCATCTACGCGAGCGCGTGTCCGGTCCCTGCCGAATCATGACGATCAGCAGCAACCTACCCACAACTGGTCTACACCAGTGTGCCGTAAGTGTTGCGGCAGCCAAAAACGGGCCGGTCAGGGAGGACACCGATGAGCGCGACCAGCGCCACCGCAGTGCCGCAACCGAATTGGCGGAACCACCTGTTCCAGGCGTTGCAGAAGATGGGCCGGAGCCTTCAGCTGCCGATCGCGGTCCTCCCCGCGGCCGGCATCCTCAACCGCTTCGGCCAGCCCGACATGTTCGGCGCGGACGGCCTCGGCTGGACGGACGTCGCCAGGGTCATGGCCGCCGCGGGCGGCGCGCTGCTCAACGCGGACCTCGGCCTGCCGCTCCTCTTCTGCGTCGGCGTCGCGATCGGCATGGCCAAGAAGGCGGACGGGTCGACCGCCCTGGCCGCGGCGGTCGGCTTCCTCGTCTACCGGAGCGTGCTGCGGGTCTTCCCCACCCCCTGCCCCACGGGGACGAAGGACATCGGGGGCGGCTGCCTGGGGCCGGACGACACCTTCGCCGAGTACACCTTCCAGAATCCGGGGGTCTTCGGCGGCATCGTCATGGGCCTGCTGGCCGCCTGGTTCTGGCAGCGCTACCACCGGGTCAAGCTGGTGGACTGGCTCGGCTTCTTCAACGGCCGCCGGCTGGTCCCGATCATCATGACCTTCGTCGCGATCGCCTTCGCCTCGCTCTGCCTGTGGATCTGGCCGCCGATCGGCGACGGGCTGGAGAGCTTCTCCGACTGGCTGGTCGGCCTGAGCTCCCTGGGGTCCGGCATCTTCGGCGTCGCGAACCGGGCCCTGCTGGTGATCGGCCTGCACCAGTTCCTGAACGTGCCGGTGTGGTTCCAGTTCGGCAGCTACACCAAGCCGGACGGCCAGGTCGTGCACGGTGACATCCCGATGTTCCTGGCGGGCGATCCGAACGCCGGGCTGTTCCTCTCCGGCTTCTTCCCGATCATGATGTTCGCCCTGCCCGCGGCGGCGCTGGCCATCACCCACTGCGCGAAGCCGGTGCGGCGCAAGGAAGTGGGGGGCCTGATGCTGTCGGTGGCCCTGACCTCGTTCGTCACGGGGATCACGGAGCCGCTGGAGTACTCGTTCCTCTTCGTGGCGCCGGCGCTGTACGCGGTCCACGCGCTGCTGACGGGTGTGTCGATGGCGGTGACCTGGGGGCTGGGCGTGCACGACGGCTTCAGCTTCTCGGCCGGTCTGATCGACTACGTCATCAACTGGGGGCTGGCGACCAAGCCGTGGCTGATCATTCCGATCGGGCTGTGCTTCGCCGTCGTCTATTACGTGGTGTTCCGGTTCGCGATCACGAAGTTCGACATCCCGACTCCGGGGCGGGAGACGGACGAGGAGATCGCGGCGATGGAGGCGGACAACACCAAGGCCTGAGCCGGCCTCCACACCGCGCCCCGGACCGGGTCGCGCACCGCTCCGTCAAGGGCCCCCGGATCACGATCCGGGGGCCTTCGGCACGTCCGGGAAAATGTGACCCAGGCCACAGGAAATCGAAGGTTCCTTATCTAACCCTCACCGTGTTACAACTGGTCTACACCATGCATTGGTGTAGACCACGACCGCTTCCCCCGGCGGCGTGTGCCCCCCTTTTCGAGACGTCGCCGTCCCTCTTGGTTCCACCCCCCTGGCGGCGCCTTGCTCCCCGGAGGAAGTTATGAGTACGGCTACTGACGCCGCCGCACCGCCCGCCAAGAAGCGGGGGGCCGGTCTGATCCAGGGTCTGCAGAAGGTCGGCCGCAGCCTCCAGCTGCCCATCGCCGTCCTGCCCGCCGCCGGCATCCTGCTGCGCCTCGGCCAGCCCGACGTCTTCGGCAAGGACGGTCTCGGCTGGGGCAAGGTCGCCACGGTGTTCGCCACCGCCGGTGACGCCGTCTTCGCGAACCTGCCGCTGCTGTTCTGCATCGGCGTCGCGATCGGCTTCGCGAAGAAGGCGGACGGTTCCACGGCGCTCGCCGCGCTCGTCGGCTTCCTCGTCTACAAGAACGTCCTCACCGCCTTCCCGGTGACCGAGGCCGTCATCAACACCACCGAGAACAAGGGTGTCGACGTCGCCGCGACGTACAACAACCCGGGCGTCCTCGGCGGCATCATCATGGGCCTGCTCGCCGCGGTCCTGTGGCAGCGCTACCACCGCACCAAGCTGGTGGACTGGCTCGGCTTCTTCAACGGCCGCCGTCTCGTCCCGATCATCATGGCCTTCGTCGGTGTCCTGGCCGGTGTGTTCTTCGGTCTGGTCTGGGAGCCGATCGGTGAGGTCATCTCCCACTTCGGCGAGTGGATGACCGGACTGGGCTCCATCGGCGCCGGTCTCTTCGGTGTCATCAACCGCGCGCTGATCCCGATCGGCATGCACCAGTTCGTCAACACCGTCGCCTGGTTCCAGATCGGTGACTTCACCAACGCCGCCGGCGAGGTCGTCCACGGTGACCTGAACCGCTTCTTCGCCGGTGACCCGGACGCCGGTCTGTTCATGACGGGCTTCTTCCCCATCATGATGTTCGGCCTCCCGGCCGCCGCCCTGGCCATCGCGCACACCGCCCGCCCGGAGCGCCGCAAGGCCGTCACCGGCATGATGGTCTCGCTCGCGCTCACCTCGTTCGTCACGGGTGTCACCGAGCCCATCGAGTTCTCGTTCATGTTCATCGCGCCGGTGCTGTACGCGATCCACGCCGTCCTGACCGCCGTCTCGATGGCCGTCACCTGGGCGCTCGGGGTCCACGCGGGCTTCACCTTCTCCGCGGGTCTGATCGACCTCGGCCTCGGGTGGAACAAGGCGACCAACCCCTGGATGATCATTCCGATCGGTCTGGTCTTCGGAGCTGTCTACTACTTCGGATTCCGCTTCGCGATCACGAAGTTCAACCTCCCGACGCCGGGCCGCGAGTCCGACGAGGAGCTCGCCGAGATGGCGAAGGCCGACGCCAAGTAGGTCCTCCGCCAACGCGGAAGCCCCCGCTCTTCCTTCCGGAAGGGCGGGGGCTTCCGCGTGCGTCAGACCTCGTGGACGGCGCCGGGGTGTGCGAGCCCGACCGGGCCGTCGTACACCGCGCGGGCGTCGGCGAGGTTCTGCTCGGCGTCCGTCCACGGCGGGATGTGGGTGAGCAGCAGCCGCCCGACGCGGCTGTCGCGGGCGTACTCGCCGGCCTCGCGCCCGTTGAGGTGGAGGCCGGGGATGTCCTCCTTGCCGTGCGTGAAGGAGGCCTCGCAGAGGAAGAGGTCGGTGCCCTCGGCGAGCAGCCCGAGCTCGGGGCAGGTGCCGGTGTCCCCGGAGTACGTGAGCGAGCGGCCGCCGTGCTCGACGCGGATGCCGTAGGCCTCGACGGGGTGGCAGACCTTCTCCGTGCGCACCTGGAACGGGCCGATCTCGAAGCTGCCGGACTTCAGGGTGCGGAAGTCGAAGACCTCGCTCATCGAGCGCTCGTCGGGGACGTCCTCGTAGGCGGTGGTCAGGCGCTTCTCGGTGCCCTCGGGGCCGTAGACGGGGATGGTTCCGCAGCGGCCGCCCTCGTGCCGGTAGTAGCGGGCGACGAAGTAGGCGCACATGTCGATGCAGTGATCGGCGTGCAGATGGCTCAGGAAGATCGCGTCGAGGTCGTAGAGACCGATGTGGCGCTGGAGCTCGCCGAGGGCGCCGTTGCCCATGTCGAGGAGCAGCCGGAAGCCGTCGGCCTCGACGAGGTAGCTCGAACAGGCCGAATCCGCGGACGGGAACGACCCCGAACAGCCGACGACGGTGAGCTTCATGGAGCGTGAACCTCCGTGGACGGTCCGTGGACGGAATGCGGGCCGTGCGTGCGTCGAGCGTAAGGCGCGAAACGTCCGGTCGCTCCTCCGCGGCGGGCCGTTGTGGGGGGAATCACCTGTGCTGTCACCCGGGGGAGCGACGGCTGGTACGGACGTTGCCATGCCGTGGCCGTGCCGGGCGGTGGCGGCGCGGCTACGGTCGGAGTATGGACACGTCCTGGTGGCCTGCCGTCGCCGCGGTCGTCGCGGTGGCGCTGGTGGTCCTGGTCGCGGGGCGTCGGCCGGAGGCCGCGCGCCGGGAGCCGGCCGCGCGCGGGACCGGCCCGCCGCCGCGGCCGCGGGCGGGTGAGCTGTGGTCCGTCGCGGACGGGCGGCCGTGCCTGGTGCTCGCGGTGGCGTCGGTACGGGGCCACCGGGCGCGGGTCGCGTGGATCACCGGGAAGTACGACGACCGGCGCGCCGGGGTCATCCCGCTGTCACCGGGTACGCCGGGGGTGCGGGGGCGGGCGGGTTTCCTGGAGGCGGACCGGCCGGCGGAGGTGTCGCTGTGGGACTTCCGGCGCAGGCTCGGCGTACTGGATCCGGCGGTGTGGGACGAGGCCCGGGGCCTGGGCGGAGGCACGTGATGACGGCGGCGGCGGTACGGGTGCGGCGGGTCTACGATCCCCCCGAGCCGGGGGCGGACGGCGTACGGGTCCTCGTGGACCGGCTGTGGCCGCGCGGGCTCGCGAAGGCGGTGGCGGCGGTGGACGAATGGCCGAAGGAGCTGACCCCGTCGTCGGCTCTGCGCAAGGAGTTCCACGCGGGCGGGCTCTCGGCGGCGGAGTTCCGCGCCCGGTACGAGGCGGAGCTGGCCGAACCCGGGGCGGCGGCCGCGCTGTCCCGTCTGCGCGCGCTGGCGGCGTCGGGCCCGGTGACGCTGCTGACCGGCGTCAAGGACCCGGCCGCCGGACACGCGGCCGTCCTGGCCGCCCTCCTGCTCAGCTGACCGGGCCGCCCGGCCCGCACCGCCCGGCCCCGGGCCGCCCGGCCCCGGCCCGCGCGCCTCGAACACCGGCGGGGGCGGGGGCGGAGGCGGCGGGGGCGGCCGGGCTCAGGCCCAGAGCTGTCCCTGGAGGACCTCGATGGCCTCTTCCGTGGTCGCCGCCGTGTAGACGCCGGTCGAGAGGTACTTCCAGCCGCCGTCGGCCACGACGAACACGATGTCCGCCGACTCCCCCGCCGCGACCGCCTTGCGGCCCACGCCGATCGCCGCGTGCAGCGCCGCTCCGGTGGAGACGCCCGCGAAGATGCCCTCCAGCTGGAGGAGTTCGCGGGTGCGCGTCACCGCGTCCGCGGAGCCGACCGAGTACCGCGTGGTCAGCACCGACGCGTCGTACAGCTCGGGGACGAAGCCCTCGTCCAGGTTGCGCAGCCCGTAGACCAGGTCGTCGTAGCGCGGTTCGGCGGCGACGATCCTGACGCCCTCCACGTGTTCGCGCAGGTAACGGCCGACGCCCATCAGGGTGCCCGTCGTACCGAGGCCCGCCACGAAGTGGGTGATGGAGGGGAGGTCCGCGAGGATCTCCGGGCCCGTCGTCGCGTAGTGGGCGCCCGCGTTGTCCGGGTTGCCGTACTGGTAGAGCATCACCCACGAGGGGTTCTGCTCCGCCAGCTCCTTCGCGACGCGCACCGCGGTGTTCGAGCCGCCCGCGGCGGGCGAGGGGATGATCTCGGCTCCCCACATCCGCAGGAGGTCACGGCGCTCCTGGGAGGTGTTCTCCGGCATGACGCACACGATCTTGTAGCCCTTGAGCTTCGCCGCCATGGCGAGCGAGATGCCGGTGTTGCCCGAGGTGGGCTCCAGGATCGTGCAGCCGGGGTACAGCCGGCCGTCCTTCTCCGCCTGCTCGACCATGTGGAGCGCGGGGCGGTCCTTGATCGAGCCGGTCGGGTTCCGGTCCTCCAGCTTCGCCCAGATCCGCACCTCGGCGGAGGGCGACAGCCGGGGCAGCCGCACCAGCGGCGTGTTGCCGACGGCGGCCAGTGGGGAGTCGTAACGCATTACTTCGATCCGCCGGCCACGGCCGGGAGGATGGTGACGTTGTCGCCGTCCTTGAGCGCGGTGGAGATGCCGTCGAGGAAGCGGACGTCCTCGTCGTTGAGGTAGACGTTCACGAAGCGGCGCAGCTCGCCGCCCTTGGAGTCGTCGACGATGCGCTCCTGGATGCCCTTGTGGCGGGTCTCCAGGTCGGCGAACAGCTCGGCCAGCGTGGCGCCCTCACCGTTGACGGCCTTCTCGCCGTCGGTGTAGGTGCGGAGGATGGTGGGGATGCGGACCTCGATGGCCATGGCTGGCTCCAGTGTCGTGAAGGGGCTTGGGGGCGCGCGGCGTGAAGGGCCCCCGCGCGAGGTGGGCTCTGGCTGTACTCAGGCGGCGGCAGGACAGATGGCGCTGGCGAGCCGGCACAGGTCGACGTGCAGCCGGGCCACGAGCAGCAGGCTGCTGGGCGTCTCGATGCTCACGTCGTGGGAAACCATGCGGTCATGTTAACGATTCCCGGTCCCCCGTTTGGAGTGTAGTTCCACATCGTGGACCAAAAGCGCTCACATGCTGGTCAGTAGCCCGCTACGACCTGCACTTCTTCCTCTGTGATCACTCCGTCGACGATCCGGTAGGAGCGGAACTGGAACTCCCCGGGGCCGTCCTGGTCGGCGGTGGAGACGAGCACGTAGTGCGCGCCGGGCTCATTGGCGTACGTGACGTCCGTGCGCGAGGGGTAGGCCTCGGTCGCGGTGTGCGAGTGGTAGACGATGACGGGGTCCTCGTCCCGGTCGTCGAGTTCGCGGTAGAGCTTCAGCAGGTCCTTCGAGTCGAACTCGTAGAACGTGGGCGAGCGGGCGGCGTTGAGCATCGGGATGAACCGCTCCGGGCGGCCGGTGCCCGCCGGGCCGGCCACGACTCCGCACGCCTCGTCGGGGTGGTCCTTGCGGGCGTGCTCGACGATCTGGTCGTACAGGGCCTGGGTGAGGGTCAGCATGAGCGACAGGATAAGCAGACGGGCCCTCCGGTACCGAGGAGCGGTACGGGAGGGCCCGGATGCTGGACAGGAGCCTGTCGGGGGCCCGTCGTGGGCCCGTCGTGCTCCGGCGGGCGCTTAGTTCGAGACCTCGCTCGGGGCGGCCTTGGCGAACGCGTCGCCGCGCGGGTCGCGGGACTTCATCACCAGGTACGAGACGCCCAGGATGACGCCCCACAGCGGCGCGCAGTAGAGCGAGACGCGCGAGTCCTTGTCGGCGCCCATCATCACGATGACCATGCCGATGAAGAGCAGCGCGAACCAGCTCGTCCACGGGGCGCCGGGGGCGCGGAACGCGGACTGCGGCAGCTCGCCCCGGTCGGCCTTGGCGCGGTAGCGGATCTGGCAGACCAGGATCATGATCCAGGCCCACATGCCGGAGATGGTGGCGAAGGAGACGACGTAGTCGAAGGCCTTGCCCGGGGCGACGTAGTTGATCCAGACGCCCACCAGCATCAGCGCGGCGGAGAACGTGGTGCCGACCAGCGGGGTGCCGCTCTTGGTGAGCTTGGTGAAGAACTTCGGGCCCTGGCCGTTGAGCGCGAGGTCGCGCAGCATGCGGCCGGTGGAGTACATGCCCGAGTTGCAGGAGGACAGGGCGGCCGTCAGGACCACGAAGTTGACGATCGCGGCGCCGACGCCGAGGCCCATCTTCTCGAAGGCGGCGACGAACGGGCTGACGCCGGGCTGGAACTCGTGCCACGGGACGACCGACAGGATCATGATGAGCGCGCCGACGTAGAAGACGGCGATGCGCCACGGCACGGTGTTGATGGCCTTGGGCAGGGTCTTCTCGGGGTCCTTGGACTCGCCGGCGGTGACGCCGACCAGCTCGACCGCGAGGAAGGCGAACATCACGATCTGCAGGGTCATCAGCGTGCCGCCGATGCCCTTGGGGAAGAAGCCGCCGTCGCTCCACAGGTTGGCGACGCTCGCCGTGTCGGCGGCGTCGGAGAACCCGATGGTGAGGATGCCGGCGCAGATCAGGATCATGCCGACGATGGCGGTGACCTTGACCATGGAGAACCAGAACTCCAGCTCACCGAAGAGCTTCACGGAGATCAGGTTGGCGGCGTAGAGGATGACGGTGAAGATCAGCGCGTAGGCCCATTGCGGGAAGCTGTCGTGGGTCCAGTACGACATGTACTGCGCGGCCGCGGTGACCTCGGTGATGCCGGTGACGACCCAGAAGAGCCAGTACGTCCAGCCGGTCACGTAGCCCCAGAAGGGGCCGAGGAACTCGCGGGCGTAGTCCGAGAAGGACCCGGACACGGGGCGGTACATGAGCAGCTCGCCCAGGGCCCGCATGATGAAGAAGATGACCAGGCCCGCGATGGCGTACGCCAGGATCAGGCTGGGGCCCGCCTTGGAGATGGCCTTGCCCGCCCCCAGGAAGAGGCCGGTGCCGATGGCTCCGCCGATCGCGATCATCTGGATCTGGCGGGCGCCGAGCGCGCGGTGGTAACCCTCGCCGCCCTCGCCCTCGATGCCCTCGCCGGGCTTCTTGCCGTCCTGCTCGACCTGCACAGAGGTCATGTTTTGGTGCGCCTTTCTCCACGCCGACCCGCGCCTTGGACTGGCTGCGGATCGGGTCCTCGATCCCCCCGGATACGGATGGAGTTGCACGCCGGCGGTCAGCCGGTTCAAGCGGGCCGGGGGACATGGGTGGCGTCCCCGCGGCAGTCGTGAAGATTTATCACGTGCTTATGGGTGCGCGCGCGGGGGTGAAGTGACGCGGGTCACAAGGAATTACGGACAAAGGTCCTGGAATAGATCAGATCACCGTATGACGGTGATCTGATCGTTATCCGGATTTGAGCGTCCGCTGAGCGAACGCCGTGGGTAGCCGAGGTTTTCCCGGCGTGTCCTCAGAGGGTTTCGATCAAGGTTTCCTGGAGGCCGCCCAGCCACAGGTACGCCATCACCATCGGCTTGCGCGGGTCGTCGTCCGGCAGCCGGAACAGCGCCGCGCTCTCGTCGTCCTCCGTGATGTCGAGGCGGGCCGCGATGGTGAGGCGGAGGTCGTTGAGCGCGCCGAGCCAGCGCAGCGGCAGCTCCCCGGTCAGCTCCAGGACCGCCACACCCTCACCGGCCGGACCGAGGCCGCTCAGGCTGTGCACGACGGCCAGCGCGTCCTCCCGCTTGCGGGTGCGCAGGTCTTTCTCCGTGAACCGGCGGAACTCCGAGGA
This sequence comes from Streptomyces sp. ADI95-16, assembly GCF_003721495.1. Classification (NCBI taxonomy): domain Bacteria; kingdom Bacillati; phylum Actinomycetota; class Actinomycetes; order Kitasatosporales; family Streptomycetaceae; genus Streptomyces; species Streptomyces sp. ADI95-16. The sequence goes on from NZ_CP033581.1 coordinate 3,300,305, forward strand.
CCGGGCGGCCAGCTCCTCGGGGTCCACGCCCTCGTCGCCGGCGCCCGGGCCCCCGTACGCGTCGGGGAAGAGGCGGGCCAGCGCCGGGTCGGACGGCGGCTCGGTGGGGCCGTCGGAGGCGAACAGCACGGCCAGCGGATCGGCGTCGGCGGCCGGCTCGGGCTCGCCCGGACCGATCAGCTCCAGCAGCTGGACGGCCAGGGAGCGCAGGATCGAGATCTCGATCTCGTCCAGCGCGATGGCGGCGCCGCCGCCCTTGAGGGACTCGAAGGTGCCGCCCATCAGAAGCGGTCCTGCGAGAGCGTCGCCCACAGGCCGTAGCCGTGCATGGCCTGCACGTCGCGCTCCATTTCCTCACGGGTGCCGCTGGAGACCACGGCCCGTCCCTTGTGGTGCACGTCGAGCATCAGCTTGTGCGCCTTGTCCTTGGAATAGCCGAAGTACGCCTGGAACACGTACGCCACGTAGCTCATGAGGTTGACCGGGTCGTTGTGCACCAGGGTCACCCAGGGGACGTCGGGTTCGGGGACCGCGTAGGTCTCTTCGGCCGACTCGGTGCGTTCGATCTCAATGGGAGCAACACTCACTTGTCCCATGCTGCCACTGCGACCGGCCCGTCGCACAAACGGGTCCCGACATCTCGTCAGTCTGACGAGATGTGCGCTAGCATCCGTGACATGAACCCTGCGGACCTGGGCCTGCCGGTGGACGTGCCGTCGACAGCGCTCTTCACGGACCATTACGAGCTCACGATGTTGCAGGCGGCCCTGGCCAACGGCACGGCCGACCGCCGATCCGTCTTCGAGGTGTTCACCCGGCGGCTGCCCGAGGGACGGCGCTACGGCGTCGTCGGCGGGACCGGCCGGGTGCTCGACGCGGTCGAGAACTTCCGCTTCGACGGCGCGGTGCTGGAGTTCCTGCGCGAGCGGGCCGTCGTCGACATGCGGACCCTGGACTGGCTGGCCTCGTACCGCTTCTCGGGCGACATCTGGGGCTACCCGGAGGGAGAGGTCTACTTCCCCGGCTCCCCGGTCCTGCGGGTCGAGGGCAGCTTCGCCGAGTGCGTGCTGCTGGAGACCGTGGTCCTGTCGATCCTCAACCACGACTCGGCGATCGCGGCGGCCGCCTCCCGGATGGCCTCGGCCGCCGGCGACCGGCCGCTGATCGAGATGGGGGCGCGGCGCACCCACGAGCTGGCGGCGGTCGCGGCCTCGCGGGCGGCGTACGTGGGCGGCTTCACCTCCACCTCGGACCTGGCGGCCGGCTTCCGGTACGGGATCCCCACGGTCGGGACCTCCGCGCACGCCTTCACCCTCCTGCACGACACCGAGCGGGACGCGTTCCGGGCACAGGTGGCCTCGCTGGGCGCCGGAACCACCCTGCTGGTGGACACCTACGACGTCGCCGAGGCGGTACGGACGGCCGTGGAGGTCGCCGGGACGGAGCTGGGCGCCGTCCGCATCGACTCCGGGGACCTGCTGCTGGTCGCGCACCGGGTGCGGCAGCAGCTGGACGACCTGGGGGCGACCGCGACGAAGATCGTGGTCACCTCCGACCTGGACGAGTACGCCATCGCCTCGCTCGCGGCGGCGCCGGTGGACGCCTACGGGGTCGGGACGCAGCTGGTGACGGGCAGCGGGCACCCGACGTGCTCGATGGTCTACAAGCTGGTGGCGCGGGCGGCCTCGGCGGACCCGAAGGCGGCGCTGGTGCCGGTGGCGAAGAAGTCCACGGGCGGCAAGACCTCCGTCGGCGGACGCAAGTGGGCGGCCCGGCGCGTGGACGCGGAGGGCGTCGCCGAGGCCGAGGTGCTCGGCACCGGGCCGGTGCCGGCGGCGCTGGCGGACCGGCAGCTGCTGGTCCAGCTGGTCAAGGCGGGCGAGGTCGTGGCCCGCGAGCCCCTGGAGGCGGCCCGCGACCGCCACCGCGAGGCCCGCGAGGCCCTGCCGCTGTCCGCGACCCAGCTCTCGCGCGGCGAGGCCGTCCTCCCGACCGAGTACGTGTAGCGCCCCCGGCCCGGCCCCCGGCCAGGTCCCCCTGCCCCGCCCGGTGCGGCGCCGCGGCGGGTGCGGACCCCCGGTTTCGGGAAGGGGCGGGGTGGGGCAAGAGCCCGCGCAGCGGCAACCACGACACCGACCGAAGGACACGCGACATGCACCGCGCACTGATCGTCGTCGACGTACAGAACGACTTCTGCGAGGGCGGCAGCCTCGCGGTCACCGGCGGAGCCGACGTCGCGGCCGCCGTCACCGAGCTCATCGGCCAGGCCACCGCCGGCTACCGGCACGTCGTCGCCACCCGCGACCACCACGTCGACCCCGGCGCGCACTTCGCGCACCCCCCGGCGGAGCCGGACTACGAGTCCTCGTGGCCCGTGCACTGCGTGGCCGGCACCGAGGGCGTCGGGTTCCACCCGAACTTCGCCCCCGCCGTGGCGTCCGGCAGCGTCGCCGCCGTCTTCGACAAGGGCGCGTACGAGGCGGCGTACAGCGGATTCGAGGGCCAGGACGAGAACGGCCTGGGCCTGGCCGACTGGCTGCGCCGGCGCGAGGTCACCGAGGTCGACGTGGTCGGCATCGCCACCGACCACTGCGTCCGGGCGACCGCCCTCGACGCCGTCCGCGCGGGCTTCCGTACGCACGTCCTGCTCGACCTGACCGCGGGCGTCGCGCCGCACACCACCGCCCGGGCCCTCGAGGAGCTCCGGGAAGCCGGGGTGCACCTGTCCGGCACCCCGGTCGTCGGCGGCTGACGCGGGCGCCCCACGCGCCCCTGCGCGCCCCTACGCGCCCCGCAGGAGCGCCCGGATCGGGTGCCAGAGTTCCTGGGCGTGGTCCGGCGCGCCGCGCCAGAGGAGGCCGTCCGGGTGGTGCAGGACGGCGGTCACCTCGTCCGGGGTCGGCGGCTGGGCGTTGCCGCGCAGGTAGACCGCCCGCATCCCGAGGTTCCGCAGCCTGGTCAGGGCGCGGGCGCGGTTCGCGGCGTGTACCAGTACACGGACGTTTCCCAGCTCACCGGACGGCCTCGGCAGCGTGAGCGCGACCACCACGCTGCCGCCTGGCAATCTGACGAAACCTCCACCGGGCATGATCTTCAGCTCCCCCGTCAATAAGACAACTCGCACCCGCATCTAAACGCGATCGGCCGCCGCCCGCTAGAGGGCGACGGCCGATCATGCTTTGACCTGCGGCTTTTCCGGATTACTTACCGGAGGGGCCGACCTCGATCGTCATCTGAAGACCGTCGTAGGTCTCCTTGGCGATCTTGATCTTGGTGTTGGTGTCAGTGACCTTCACCGAACCGGTCGGGTTCTCGTCGTAGAAGTACTTGCCCTTGTGGTCGTCGAAGACCATGTTGGCCGCCTTCGGCTTGACGAAGAGCGCCTCACCGTTCTTGTGCAGCGTGAAGGCGTCCGTCGAGTACGCGCTGAAGGTCGCGTCGTACGGCTGGATCTTGTTCCGCAGCAGGGTGCCGTCCGCCCACTTCATCGGCTTGGCGTTGGCGTCGATCGGAAGGATCAGGCCGGCACCGGGGTGCTGGCTGGTGTTGTTGTCCTTCTGGGAGAGGTCCCACTGCCAGATCAGCAGACCGTCCTGGTACGGGTAGTGCTCCACCCAGCCCGGCTTCGTGTTGGTGAAGCCGAAGTTGTACGGGCCGACCTGAAGGGTCGAGTCGTACGAGACGTAGCGGCGGTTCTCGGCCAGGTAGTACTGCTCGTACTCCTTGGTGAAGCCGGCGCCGATGCGGGAGAAGCCCTTGCCGGTCCAGCCGTTGTCGCCGTTCTCGGCGCCGTCGGTGAACAGCGCGGAGCCGTCCGCGGTCAGGGTGACGGCGTCGGCGGTGAAGCCCTTGCCGCCCGCGCCGCCGTCCGTCTGGTAGCGGAAGCGGAGGTCGATCTTCTTGCCCGCGTAGGCGTCGAGCGGGAAGTTCAGCGCCTGCCAGGCACCGGAGACACCGGTCAGCGACGGGCTGCCGGAGGCGTCGGCCGGGATGGCCTTGCCGTCGGCGGTACCGGCCAGCGCGGTCCAGTTGGCGCCGCCGTCCGTGGACACCTCGGTGTAGAGGTAGTCGTAGTCGGCCTCGATGTCCCACCAGCCCTTGAGGGACAGGGCGGCGGACTTCTTGCCGGTCAGGTCGACCGAGCGGGTGAGGGTGTTCTTGAGGTCGTCACCCATGTTGCTCCACCACTGCGAGGAACCCTCGGCGGGAGCGACGATGTCGGTCTTGACCTGCTTCTTCGGCAGCTCGACGAGCAGCGCCTGCTTGTCCTTGGTGTTGTACTCCGAGACGCCCAGCTTGTGGGTGGACTTCGTCGCGGCCTTGGCCGAGTCGTAGTTCAGCCAGCCCAGCTGGAGCTTGTCCCAGGCCGTCATGTCGCCCGGGAGGTCGCCTATGGAGTCCTTGCCCTCGCCGAGCCAGGAGCCGGCCGACATCAGGGACCAGAAGCCGACGCTGTTGTCGCCGCCGCCGGAGGTGTCGTAGAGGTCCGGCAGACCGAGGTCGTGGCCGTACTCGTGCGCGAAGACGCCGAGGCCGCCGTTCTCCGGCTGCATCGTGTAGTCGCCGACCCAGATGCCGGTGTCACCGATCTGCGTGCCGCCGGCCTTGTTGTTCTCCGGGCCGGTCTTGCCCGCCTGGGTGCCGTACGCGTACCAGCGGTGCGCCCACAGCGCGCTGGTGCCCTGCACGCCGCCGCCGGCCGACTCGTCCTCGCCCGCGTGGACGATCTGGAAGTGGTCGATGTAGCCGTCGGGCTCGTTGAAGTTGCCGTCGCCGTCGTAGTCGTAGCGGTCCCACTGGTCGTACTGGGCCAGCTGCGCCTTGATCTGGGCGTCGGTCTTGCCCGCCTTCTTCTGGCCTTCGGCCCAGGCGGTCACGCCGTCCTTGACGGTGTCCCAGACGTTGGAGCAGTTGGTCTGGCCGCAGTAGTTCGAGCCGTAACGACCCTCGTTGTACGGGATCTTGACCCAGTCGGCGACGTCGCCTTCGACCGAGTAACGACCCGAGGAGGTCTTCTCGTAGTAGGTCTTCAGCGAGTTCTTGCCCTTGCCGGTACCGAAGTACAGGTCCTGGAAGTAGTCGCGGCTGAAGTCCTTGCGCCAGGCGGTGCTGTTGTTCTGGGTGCGGTCCGGCTGCGCGATGGTGTTGTGCAGCGGACCGGGGGTGCCGCCGTACTTCGGGACCGGCGGCTTGGGGCCGTCCGGACCGTCCGGGTCGAACATGGTCGAGTTGTCGACCTGGTCGCCGAACTCGACGAGGATCGTGAAGATCTTGTCGGTCTTCTCGCGGCCGAGCTCGACGTACTTCTTGTCGTCGAGCTTGACGACCTTCGAGGCACCGCGCTGCTCGACGCCCTTCTTGCCGGCCAGCACCTGCTGCAGGGCAGCTTCGCGCTGCTGGTCCTGCACCTTGCTGAACGGGCCTTCGAGGTCGTGCTTGACCTGCTCCTTGGCGGGAGCGGTCGGGTCCTCGCGGTGGGCGGCGGGCGCGGTCGACTGGGAGTCGGCCTGCGCTGCGGTCGTGAAGACGGCGAAGCCGGACGCGGCGGTGGCGGCCATGGTCACGGCCACGGCCGCCGCGCGCAGCGAACGCCTTCTGGCGGAGTTGCTGGTCACTTGATGTCGTTCCCCTCCCGCGGCCGCGACGTAGGTCGGAACATCTCCATGGGGGCGGGGGGTTCCGCGCGGCGCGCGTCTCAAGTGACGACATTTGACCGGAGAGTCTAAAGAAAAGACAGACCTTGACTTGTTCCTTACAACTGCACTATGCGGTCGAGCAGTTCCGCTATTCGGACGTTCCGCAGCCATACGGGACGAAGGCCGCTTCACCACCCCCGTGTGGCACGGGGATGTGACCCCGTGCGCCCCCCGTGCTCCGGCACCGTTGGTGAGGTCACGCTTACCGCCCGTTCCGCTCGGGCATCTCCCGTCGTAGAGTCTCTTGACGCGCGACCCAGTTGAGCCGACTCCCCCTCCCCGCCTTCGAGGACGGATATCGCCATGCCGCGTCCGACTGCCGCACAGCTCGCCTACGGTTCCGCCACCGTCCTGGTCTCGACGATCGCCATGCTGCTGCTCTCGCAGACGAGCACCGGGGCCGGGGTCGCGGTCATCTGTGCCGCCGCGCTCGCCCTCGGCCTGCTCGTCGCGCTCACCGTGCCCGCGCCGAGCCGCCGCGGCCGGCACGCGGCCACCCGGGCCAAGGCTCCCGGCTCCGCGGCCGGGCCCGCGGACACGACTGCGGCCGCCCGGGTGTCCGCTCCCCGGACGGCCGCTGCCGAACACCCCGTGCACCACTGAGCGGGACCGGCGCCGCGGCATGCCGGACGGGCGGCCTCCCCTGGGGGAGACCGCCCGCGAGCGCCGGTGGGAGGACGGGACGTCAGGTCGACTTGACCACCACGGTCTTGGCGACCTTGTCGTGCAGCGCCTGCTTGTAGGGTTTGTCGACGAGCATCGAGACGATCAGCGCGAGCGGCCACAGGCAGAAGCAGCACACCAGCGTCGGCACCCACAGCACGGCGGCGCGGCTGAGCGCGGCACTGGAGCCGGGCACGCTGCCGTCGTTGAGCATCGCGACGCGCAGGCCCAGCCAGCGCTTGCCGGGGGTCCGGCCGTCCCGCTTCGTGAAAAACCAGTCGTAGCCGACGTACGCGATGATCCCGATCAGCGTCCAGAGCAGACCGCTGCCGCCGTACGAATTGGTGATGACCTCGGTGACGTCCTCGCCCTTGTCGGTGTCGACCATGTACCGCTTGTTGTTGAAGGGCAGCTGGATCAGGAACAGCGGGATCGTGACGATGAGCACGTCGACGATGCGGGCGCCGAGGCGCCGGCCGAAGTCCGCGAGCGGGGGCATGCCGGCGAGCGGGTCGGGCATGCCGCCGCCGCTGCCGCTGCCGTACGGGTCTCCGCCGCCGTAGGGGGGCGGCGGGGGCGGGAACCCGCCGGGCCCTCCGGCGCCGGGTCCTCCGGGGGTTCCGGGTCCTCCGGGGGTTCCAGGGTTTCCCGGGGGCGGGGGCGGGGGTGGCGGCGATCCGTACGGCGAACCGCCCGACGGAGGCGTCGGTTCCTGGGGCTTCTTGAGGAACGGGTCGTCCTCGGGCGGCTGGCCCGGCGGCGGCTGGTCGGTGCTCATGGCCCGAGTCGAACCCGCCGCGGCGGGCCCCGCAACGGGACCGCGTCCGTCCGGGCGACGGGTCCGGGCCCTGTCGTCAAGGTGGCGCCGGTCAGGCCCGCGGCGTCCGGCGCCGTGCATCGCAAGGCGGAGGGACGCCCGTGTACCGGACGTACTCGGGCGCCCGGACAACGCGGCGAGGCGCGGTGCCGGGCGTCGCGGGCCCGGCGCCACTTTGACGACAGGGCCTAGCGCGCCACGTACGTGCCTGCGGCGCGGTCGTGCCAGGCGCGGCGCCGCGGGCGGTCCCCGAGGCACCAGAGGCCGCCCAGGAGCCCGAAGAGGGCGTACGCCAGCCAGCGGCGCAGGGCCGCGCCGAACCCCGGCGGGCGGAGGGTGGCGGTGGCCAGCACGCGGACGCCGAACAGCTTCTTCCCCGGGGTGCGGCCCCAGCGGGCGGTGGGCAGCGCCTCGTAGAAGACCCCGAAGAGGAGGACCGCGGCCAGCACGATGCCGAGGTAGCCGACGATGGTGGCGTCGAGCAGCCACACGGTGGTGGTCCGGCCGGTGCCCCGGGCGGCGTCCACCTTGGCCTCGATGTGCGCGGTGGCGGCGGGGACGAGGGGCCGGGCGGCGGCCGCCGCGACGGCGGCGAACACGAGGGAGTCCACCGCGCGGGCGAGGCCCCGGCGGACCAGGCCCGCGGGACGGACGGCCCGCTCCGCCATGCGCTCGAACACGGCCCGGGCGTCGGACCGCTGCCCGGCCGCGGCCCCACCGGACTCCGCCCTGCGCGCGCCCTCCGAAGCCGCCGCCGTCTGCCTGCGGCCGGCGTCGTCCCCCCGCTCCCCACCACCGGCACCGGCACCGGCCTGGGCCTGCCCCTGGGCGGGCGCGGCGGCCTGGCCGGGGATCGGGGCACCCGCCTGGGCCGGGGCGGCGCCCTGGCCCAGGGACGGGGCATCCGCGCGGGCCGGAGCGGCGCCCTGGCCCGGGAGGGGGCCGTCGACCCGGGCGGCGGCGCGAGGCTGGGCCCGGGCGGGGTCCGTGCCCGGGAACGGGGCGTCCTCCGCTGCCGGGGCCGGCGCGGAGCTCTGGCCCGGGAGCGGGGAGGAGACGTGGACATGGGCCTGCGCTTGCGCCTGGGCGTAGGCCTGGGGGTCGGGCTGGACCCGGGTGGGAGCCGGCGCCGGGCGGGACTTCGGGGTCGCCTCCGGCCAGGAAGAGGTGAGCCCGGACCCGGCACGCCCCCCGTCACCCGCGTCGGGCCACGCGGGCGCGGGGACGGCTGCCCGGGCCGCGGCGGGCGCCGGAGCGGCCTCGGACGATCGAACGGAAGCGGGAGCGGGCGCCGCGGCGGCCTCGGACGACCAGGCGTGCCCGGGAGCGGGAGCGGGCACCGCGGCGGACTCGGGCGACCGGTCCGACGCGGGGCCGGGGGCCGGGGCCGGCGCGGAACCGGGTGTCGGGGACCCGGCCGGGGACGGGGACGGGGCCGCCGTGCGGGCCAGTGAGACCCCTGCGCCCCGTACGGCCCCCGGCGGCTCCTCCCGGCTGCCCCAGGACACCCGGGCGTCCCTGGGGCCCCCGAAGCCGTGCTGGTGCGCGGGATCGGCCTGCCACATCACCGGCTCGGCGGCGGGATCCGGCTCCGGCGACGGCACGGGCAACGGCACGGGCGACCGCCCGGGCGACGGCTCCGGCAGCGCCTCGGTCGCCGAGGTCTCGTCCAGGAACACCGGACCCGTCTCGTCCACGGGCGGCGCGGGGCGGCTCGTACCCGGCACCCAGGACAGTCCGTTCCAGTACCGGACGAACCCGGGGATGGACGGATCGGGGTAGTAGCCCTCGCGGGCCGCGTGCTCGCCGTCTCCAGGGGAGGCCGTCAATGTCCCCAACTCCGTTCGTGGCTTGAGGCTTGTGCAAGGCAGGACCATAGCCAAGAACCTCGGCCCGCCAGGTCCGGTAACGGGAGAATCCAAGCCTTCGAGCGAACACTTCTTCTCCCGATGGCTTTCGGTCAGCCGACAGGATTCGGCCAACCTGCGATTCCTGCCGGAAGTCGCGTCATACCCGGGCCGTCCGGCGCTCTCTGCGGGTGTGGGGCCCGAGCCAGGCCCCCGCACCGCCCCGCACACACCGCAGAGCACGAAGTGAGGCCGCCATGCACCACCCCGTCATCGAGCGCGAGCTGGAACTCAAGCTGGTCCTGTCCCCCGAACGCAGCGTCCCCGTCCCCGCCCGGCTGCTCTACCTCACCGACGACCCGTACGCCGTCCACATCGTCTTCCACACCGGCTCCAGCGTGCCGGTCCACTGGACCTTCGCCCGCGAGCTGCTCGTCGAGGGGGTGTTCCGGCCGAGCGGCCACGGCGACGTCCGGATCTGGCCCACGAAGATCGACAACAAGGCCGTGCTGTGCATGGCGCTGAGCTCCCCCGACGGGGACGCCCTGCTGGAGGCCCCGGCCGGCTCGGTGTCGGCCTGGCTGGAGCGCACCCTGCGCGCGGTGCCGCCGGGCACGGAGGCGGACCGGCTCGGCCTGGAAGCCGCGCTGGCCGAGCTGCTCACCCCGACCCCGGCGGACGACCTGTGGCTGCGCGACCCGTGGCCCTCGGACGAGTCCGCGGACGGGGACGCGTGATGGGCACCCGCACCCCGCCCGCGGCGGCCTCAGAAGAGCTTGCCGGGGTTGAGCAGGCCCAGCGGGTCGAAGGCCTGCTTGACGGCGCGCTGCATCTCCATCCCCACCGGCCCCAGTTCCCGCGCCAGCCACTCCTTCTTCAGGACGCCGACCCCGTGTTCGCCGGTGATGGTGCCGCCCAGCGCCAGCCCGAGGGCCATGATCTCGTCGAAGGACTCCCGGGCGCGCCGCGCCTCGTCCGCGTCGGCGGGGTCGAAGCAGACCACGGGGTGGGTGTTGCCGTCGCCGGCGTGCGCGCAGACGCCGATGAGCAGGTCGTGGGTACGCGCGATGGCGGCCGTTCCGTCCAGCATTTCGGCCAGCCGCGACCTCGGTACGCACACGTCGTCGATCATCGTGGCGGGCCGCAGCTCCTCCAGCGCGGTCAGCGACATCCGCCGGGCCTGGAGCAGCAGTTCCGACTCCGCCTCGTCGTCGGCGGGTACGACGGCGGTGGCCCCGGCGGCGGTGCACAGCTCCCCCACGGCGGCGAGGCGGGCGGGCGCGTCCGGGGTGTCGAAGGCGGCCAGCAGCAGTGCCTCGGTGGTCTCGGGGAGCCCCATCTTGCCGAGGGCGTTGACGGCGCGGACGGTCGTACGGTCCATCAGCTCCAGCAGCGAGGGGGTGTACCCGGCCTCCATGACGGCGCAGACGGCCTCGCAGGCGGCCGCCGCGGAGGGGAACTCGGCGGCCAGCGCGAGCTGCCGGGGCGGCGCGGGGCGCAGCGCGAGGACGGCCCGGACGACGACGCCGAGGCTGCCCTCGGAGCCGACGAACAGCCGGGTGAGGTCATATCCGGCCACGCCCTTGGCGGTGCGGCGGCCGGTGCGCAGCAGCCGCCCGTCGGCCAGGACGACGTCGAGGCCGAGGACGTACTCGGCGGTGACCCCGTACTTGACGCAGCACAGGCCGCCGGAGGCGGTGCCGATGTTGCCGCCGATGGTGCACTGTTCCCAGCTGGAGGGGTCGGGCGGGTAGTAGAGGCTCTGTTCGGCGACGGCGCGGGAGAGCACGGCGTTGACCACGCCGGGCTCGACGACGGCGATCCGGTCGATGCTGTTGATCTCCAGGATCCGGTCCATTTTGACGAGGGAGAGCACGATGCAGCCGTCGGAGGCGTTTGCGGCGCCGGAGAGGCCGGTACGGGCGCCCTGGGGGACCACGGGGACCCGTAGGGCGGTGGCGGTGCGCAGGACGTGCTGGACCTGTTCGACGGTGCGGGGCAGGACGACGGCGGCCGGGGTGCCGGCGGCGCAGAAGCTGGCCATGTCGGTGGCGTAGGCGGCGGTGACCTGAGGGTCGGTCAGCAGTGCCTCGGCCGGGAGCCCTTCGAGCAGGCGCGCGCGGAGCCGGTCGTGGGACGGGGCGTCGGTGGCGTCAGGGGCGTCGATGGCGCCGGTGGCATCGCGGATGCCGTGGACGTCGTGGATGTCGGGGAGCGGCGTTGAGGGGTCGTCAGCCATGGGGTCAGCGTGGCAGCCGGGGCCATCGGTGTGAACACGCCCGCGACCCTCTTCGGACACCCCGGCGAGCTAGTCATATTGACGCACAGTGACCCCATGCACCGTTTCGACCGTATCGACGAGGAATCGCAGTCGGCTCCGCCGGTGACCTTCACCGGCCGCAAGACGCTCGTGGCGGCCGCCGTCGCGGTGGTCCTGATCGCGGGAGCACTGGTGATCCGGCCGGTCCGCGCGGGCGACGACGCGCGCCCTCCGGCGCCCAGCGAACGGGCCGCGGCTGCGGTCGGGATGGGCGCGCCGGCGGCCGCGGTGGATCTGACGGCACTGGTCGCGGACCGGGAGAAGTGGGTCGCGGCGCATCCGGACGACGGGGCGTCGTGGGCCGTGCTGGGGTCCGCGTACTTGGAACAGGCGCGCCGGACGGCCGATTCCCGGTGGTTCCCGAAGGCGGAGAAGGCCCTGAAACGGTCGTTGGACGCCCTGCCCGCGGAGAAGGGCAATTTCGACGCGATGACGGGCATGGGCACGCTGGCCAACGCCCGGGGGGACTTCGGGACCGCGAAGAAGTGGGGCGAGCTGGTACGGGCGCAGGCGCCGCGGCGCTGGACGGCGTACCCGGTGCTGGTGGACGCGTACTCGGGGCTCGGCGACTACAAGGCCGCGCAGAAGGCGCTGGAGCGGCTGGAGCAGCTGCACTCGGGGCTGGCGGCGCGGATCAGGGCCTCGCAGGTCTACCGGGACCGGGGCTGGCGCGAGGACGCGGTGCTGGCGATGGAGCACGCGGGCGGCGCGGCGAAGAGTCCGACGGAGAAGGCGTACGTCCTGTTCCGGCTCGGGGAGCTGTCCTGGGAGCGCGGCGAGACCGCCGAGGCGCTGGGTCTGTACGAGGGCGCGCTGCGGACGGATCCGGGCCGGCCGGAGGCGCTGGGCGGCCGGGCGCGGGCGCTGGCGGCGCTGGGGCGCGGCGGGGAGGCCGTACGGGACTACCGGATGGCGCTGGGACGGGCGCCGGTGCCGCGGCTGGAGCTGGAGCTGGGCGAGCTGCTGGAGTCGCTGGGGCGGGCGGACGAGGCGCGCGCGCCGTACGACGTGCTCAGGACGCTGGCGGCGCGGGGCGCGGCGGACGGGGTCAACGAGGAGGTGGTGCTCGGGCTGTTCGAGGCGGACCACGCGGACCCGGCGGCCGCGGTGCGGCGGCTGTCGACGGAGTGGGCGCGGCACAAGAACGTGCAGGTCGCGGATGCGCTGGGGTGGGCGCTGCACCGCAACGGCGATAACGCGTCGGCGCTGGAGTACGCGAAGAAGGCGACGGACGCGGGGATGCGGAACGCGGAGTTCTCGTACCACCGGGCGATCATCGAGCGGGGCCTGGGCGACGAGGCGGGGGCGCGGCGGCACCTCCAGGAGGCGATGCGGACGAATCCGGTGTTCTCGCCGGTGCGGGCGCCGTTGGCGAAGGAGGCCCTGGCGGCGGTCGGCCGGCCGGCGCCGGGCGGCCCGGAGAACATGCAGCCGCGCACTCCGTGGGTCGAACCGGAACTCCCGAAGCCGAACCCGAAACCGAAGCCGGGCGAGAAGGCGGAGACGGGAGAAAAGGCGGAGACGGGCGAGAAGGCGGAGCCGTCCCCGTCCCCGTCCCCGTCGGCGGACTGACCGGCCCGTAGCCCTGCGCGGACCGGAGGGCAGGAGGGCCGGGGCCGCCGGGGCCGGTCCCCGGCGGCGGCGCGCCGACGGGGACCGGGAGCCGGAACCTAGAGGTTGCCCCGCTTCTCCTGCTCGCGCTCGATGGCCTCGAACAGGGCCTTGAAGTTGCCCTTGCCGAAGCCCATCGAGCCGTGCCGCTCGATCATCTCGAAGAAGACCGTCGGCTTGTCCTGCACCGGCTTCGTGAAGATCTGCAGCAGGTAGCCGTCCTCGTCGCGGTCGGCGAGGATCTTCAGCTCGCGCAGCGTCTCGACCGGCACGCGCGTGTCGCCGACCCACTCGCCGAGCGTGTCGTAGTACGAGTCCGGGGTGTCCAGGAACTTCACGCCCGCCGCCCGCATCGCCCGTACCGTGGCCACGATGTCGTTGGTCGCGAGCGCGATGTGCTGGACGCCGGCGCCGCCGTAGAACTCCAGGTACTCGTCGATCTGCGACTTCTTCTTCGCGATCGCCGGCTCGTTGATCGGGAACTTCACCTTCAGGGTGCCGTCCGCGACCACCTTCGACATCAGCGCCGAGTACTCGGTCGCGATGTCGTCGCCCACGAACTCCTTCATGTTCGTGAAGCCCATGACCTTGTTGTAGAACGCGACCCACTCGTTCATCCGGCCCAGCTCGACGTTGCCCACGCAGTGGTCGATGGCCTGGAACGTCCGCTTGGCCGGCGGCTCGACGATCGGGGCGGCGGCGACGTAGCCCGGCAGGTACGGCCCGGTGTAGTCGACGCGCTCGACGAGCGTGTGGCGGGTCTGGCCGTAGGTCGCGATGGCGGCCAGTACGACGGTGCCGTGCTCGTCCTTCACCTCGTGCGGCTCTTCCAGCCCGCGCGCGCCCTGCTCGACGGCGTAGGCGTACGCCGCCCGCGCGTCCGGGACCTCGATGGCGAGGTCGATGACGCCGTCACCGTGATCGGCGACGTGCTCGGCGAGGAAGCGGCCGTGGTCCGTCGTCGGCTTGATCACCGAGGTGAGGACGAAGCGCGCGGCGCCGTTGGTCAGGACGTAGCTGGCCGTCTCGCGGACGCCGTTCTCCGGTCCGGAGTAGGCGACGAGCTTCATGCCGAAGGCGGTGGAGTAGTAGTGCGCGGCCTGCTTGGCGTTGCCCACGGCGAAGACGACCGCGTCCATGCCCTTCACCGGGAAGGGGTCTGCCTCACGCGCGGTGTGCGGGGTGGTCTCGATGTTCACCAAAGACTCAGTCATGAGCGCAGAGTCCCGCCGATCCACAAGCTGCGCAATAGTTTCCTCTTTGCCTGTACAAAATGCCCAGTCAGCCCGGAGGATTACTGAAGCATCTGTGCAGTATGACCACCCGTCGCACCCCCCTCGGAGGAATCAATGGGCATCGACGAACTCGACGGGCGGCTCATCGTCCTGCTGGCCCGCGAGCCCCGGATCGGGGTCCTGGAGGCGTCGCGCCGGCTCGGCGTGGCCCGCGGCACCGTCCAGGCGCGCCTGGACCGGCTCCAGGCCACGGGGGTGATCCGCGGCTTCGGCCCGCAGGTGGACCCGACGGCGCTCGGGTACCCGGTCACCGCGTTCGCCACGCTGGAGATCAAGCAGGGGCAGGGCGCGGACGTACGGGCGCACCTGGACGGCGTACCGGAGGTGCTGGAGCTGCACACCACCACGGGGCACGGGGACATGCTGTGCCGGCTGGTGGCGCGCTCCAACGCCGATCTCCAGCGGGTGATCGACAAGGTGGTCGGCTTCGAGGGCATCGTGCGGGCGTCCACGGCGATCGTGATGGAGAACCCGGTACCGCTGCGGATCATCCCGCTGGTGGAACAGGCGGCGGAGGACGACTGACCCGCGGGGTGCGCGAGGCTCCACACGCTTCCCAAAGAAGACGTTCCAAAGAAGACGTTGCAAAGAAACTCTTGCACAGGAGTCTTTGCAACTCTAGGGTTGAGGCATGCCCGAAGAGCCGGAAGCCCCGGAAACCCCGGTCGAAGCGGAACTCCAGGTCCGCACGCTCGACGCCCACTCCCTGCGCGGCCTCGCCCACCCGCTGCGCATCCGCATGCTGGCCGCCCTGCGCCATGACGGCCCCGCCACGGCCTCGCGGCTTGCCGAGCAGTTCGGGGAGTCCAGCGGGGCGACCAGCTACCACCTGCGCCAGCTCGCCGCGCACGGGTTCGTCGAGGACGCGCCCGGGCATGGCAAGGGCCGCGAGCGGTGGTGGAAGGCCGCCCACGACGGCACGCAGTTCGACGAGTCCCTGATATACGCCACCGACCCGGAGACGCGCGGCGCCGCCGAGGCCTTCCTGCACGAGATCATGACGATCCACGGGCAGGAGATGAACACCTGGCTCGGCAACGCCCACACCTGGCCCCAGGAATGGCGCGCCGCCTCGGACCTCAGCGACTTCACCCTGCGCCTGACCCCCACCCAGACCCACGAACTCGTCCACAAGATGCACGAGTTGGTCAACAGCTACCGCGACCTGCCCGCGGGCGAGGGCGCGGAGACGGTCCGCATCCACACGCACTCCTTCCCGCGCCACAGCGGGGACTGACCGCCGCCCCCACTCGCCCCGTTCCCGCGTTTCCCCTTCACCGCTCGCCAGAAGGAGTCGTCCTGCCATGAACGCCTTCGCCCACGCCGAGATCCACGCCTCGACCCACGCCGCCCGCAACGCCGAGCTGACCGCCGAGGCGGCCGCCTGGCGCCTCGCCCGGGGCGCCGCCACCCCGACCACCCCCGCGCCGCCCGCACTGCCCGTACGGGCCGCGCTGCCCGTGCTGGCCGCCCTGCGCAACCGGCTCGGCGAGGCACTCGTCAGCGCCGGGATACGGCTGATGCGGCCCGCCCACAGCGGCGTCCACCGCCCCGCATGAGCGGCCGCCGGCCCTTCGCGGCCGTGCTGGCCGCCAACACCGTCTCCATAGCGGGTAGTTCGCTCACCCTGATCGGCGTCCCGTGGTTCGTGCTCCAGACCACGGGCAGCGCCGGCCGGGCCGGGATCGTCGCCTTCTGCGCCACCCTGCCCGTCGTCGTCGCCGCGCTCGTCGGCGGCCCCGTCATCGACCGGATCGGCCGCCGCCGGGTCTCCGCCGTCTCCGACCTCGTCTGCGCCGTGTCGGTCGGCGCGATCCCGCTGCTGCACTACGCGGGCCTGCTGGAGTTCTGGATGCTGTGCGCGCTGATGGCCGTCGGTGGCCTCGTGCACACCCCGGGACTGACCGCCCGCTACGTCCTGCTGCCCAGCCTCGCCGAACACGCCGGCACCACCGTCACCCGGGCGGCGAGCCTCTACGACGCGGTCTCGCGCGGGGCCCGGATGCTCGGGGCCGCGGTGGCCGGCGTACTGATCGCGGCGTTCGGGGCCGAGACCGTCCTGCTGCTCGACGCGGCCACCTTCGCGGTGTCGGCGCTGCTGGTCACCGCGTTCCTGCGCGGCATACCGGCCGCCGAGCCGCAACGCGCCTCCGGGAAGGTCACGTTGGCGGGCTACCGGGCCGAACTGGCCGAGGGCTGGGCCTTCCTGACCCGCTCGCGGCTGCTGATGGGCATCACCCTGATGGTGATGATGACCAACGGCCTCGACCAGGGCTGGTCCTCGGTGCTGCTGCCCGTGCACGGCCGCGAGGCCCTCGGCGGGGCCACCGCGCTCGGCCTGCTGGTCTCCCTGTTCGGCGGCTTCGCGCTGCTCGGCGCGCTGCTGTACGGGGCGTGGGGCGAGCGGTTCCCCCGTAGAGCGGTGTTCGCGGCGGCCTTCCTCGCCTCCGGGTCCACCCGCTACGTGGTCGCCGCCCTCACCGACACCACCCTGCCGCTCGCCGTGACCATGGCCCTGGCGGGCCTGGGCGCGGGCATGCTCAACCCGATCCTGACCACGCTGATGTACGAGAAGGTGCCGGAGGAGCTGCGCAGCCGCGTCTCGGGGGTGACCACGGCGGGGTGCGAGCTGACGATGCCGCTCGGCGGTCTCGCCGCCGGGCTGCTGGTCGACGGGTTCGGGACGGCCCGGGCGCTGCTGCTGTTCGGCGGCGCCTACCTGCTGACCACGCTCGCCCCGGTGGTGTTCCCGGCCTGGCGCGACCTGACCCCGTCGACAGGCAGCCCGCCGGAGCCTGCCGCGACGTTCAGCAGGAGGGAACCTTCTCCCCCCGGTTCAGCGCCCGCAGCGCGTCCACGGCATCCGTCAGCGAAGTGACGGGGACCAGTTGGAGGCCCTCGGGGAGCTCGGAGAGGGCGTCCGAGCACTCGGCCTTCGGTACGAGGAACACGCGGGCCCCGTCGCGCCGCGCGGCCTGCGTCTTCAGGGCCACGCCGCCGACCGCGCCGACCTCGCCGTCGGCGTTGATGGTCCCCGTACCGGCGATGCTGCGGCCGCCGGTGAGCTCGCCGCCGCTGCCGTCGCCGTCGAGCTTGTCGACGATGCCGAGGGAGAAGAGGAGCCCGGCGCTCGGACCGCCGACGTCGGCGAGGTTGAGGTCGACCTTCACGTCCTTGGGGTCCTTGTGGAGGTACCCGAGGGCGGCCTGGGCGGCATCCGACTGGGACGCCGCCATTTCCTCCAGGTTGTGCTCCTCGATCTCCTTGTCGCTTCCGCCCGAGGGGTAGACGGCCTCCCGGGGCATGACCGCCCGGGTGGTGTCGAACCAGTGGTCGAGGAGTTCGGGCAGCGTCACCGTGGTGGACGGGCCGGTCGCCTGGATGGTGGTCATCCGCAGCTCGCCCTTGGTCGCCCGGGTGGGGGCGCCGGTGACGGTGATGACGGGCTTGCCGTCGCGGGAGCCCAGGACGTCGGCCGTGAGCCCTGGCTGGGCGATCACGAACGGCAGCGGCGCGAAGGCGACCGCGACGAACAGCCCGACGGCCGGCAGGGCGCAGAGGGCCAGGGCGGCGGGACGCGGCAGACGTGTGAGGCGAGAGAGCACCCGGCCAATCTATCGGGCCGGGGTTCGCGCCTTCCGCGCGCACGGCCGAACCGGGTGGTGGACCGCCCACCACCCGCGTCCGCGGCTTCGACACGACGCCGGCGCAGGCCGCCGGCGCATGTCGTCAGCGCATGTCGTCAGCGCAGGGCGTCGGCCACCTCGCGGGCGGCGTCGACGACCCGGGGGCCGACCCGCTCCGGCACGGCGTCGGCCAGCATGACCACGCCGACGCTGCCCTCCAGCCCGGTGATGCCCACCAGGGGGGCCGCGGCGCCGCTGGCGCCCGCTTCCAGCTCCCCGTGGGTCAGCGTGTACCCGGGTTCGATCAGGGTGCCCTGACGGGCCGCCAGGATGGCCCGGCCGGCCGCCCCGCGGTCGAGCGGGTGGCGGAACCCTGCCCGGTAGGCCACGTGGTAGTCGGTCCAGGTCGGCTCGACCACGGCTACGGCGAGGGCCTCGGTGCCGTCGACGAGGGTCAGGTGGGCGGTGGCCCCTATGTCCTCGGCGAGCGACCGCAGCGCGGGCAGGGCCGCCTCGCGCACCAGCGGGTGGACCTGGCGGCCCAGTCGCAGCACGCCGAGGCCGACGCGCGCCCGGCCGCCGAGGTCGCGGCGGACCAGGGCGTGCTGTTCCAGCGTGGCGAGGAGGCGGTAGACCACCGTGCGGTTCACACCGAGGCGGTTGGAGAGCTCTGTGACGGTCAGACCGTGGTCGGTGTCGGCGAGCAGCTTGAGGACTCTCAGCCCTCTGTCGAGAGTCTGGGAGGTTTCCGCGGTCACGACGCCTCTCCCTCTTTTCGGTGGGCGGCGGTGACTCTCACGGGGTGGAGCGTCGCCGGTCCGTCGGCAACGCACGGAGAGGCCGCCGGTAGCGGCCATGGCACCGGCTGCGCTCCCGCGGCGGCGCTGCCACGGAGCGTTCGATGCGGGGACATTAGCGAGCGGGTCCGCTCAGCGGAAGAGCTCGTCCAGAATCCGGGCGCGTACTGGCGGTTTATGCCGTTTTTCCTTCGGAAGCGGCGTCAATTCGTGACCTCCGATTCCGCGGACATGACGGCGGGGTCCGTGCGAACCTCCGCACGGACCCCGCCGTCATACCTGTATAAAACGGAGCGTCACCGCATTCGCGTGGCCCACTCCTGCACCTTCTTGATGCGCTCCCGAAGCTGCCCGGCCGTCGCCTCCGCGCTCGGTGGCCCGCCGCACACGCGGCGCAGCTCGGTGTGGATGACGCCGTGCGGCTTGCCGCTCTGGTGGACGTACGCGCCCACCATGGTGTTCAGCGACTTCCGCAGCTCCAGCAGCTCCTTGTGCGAAACCACCGGCCGCCGGTCGGCCGGCAGCTCCAGCAGGTCCGCCTGCTCGTCCGGCTTGCGGCGGCTGTGCGCGATCTGCCGCGACTGCCGCTTCTGGAGCAGCATCTGCACCTGGTCCGGCTCCAGCAGCCCGGGAATGCCGAGGTAGTCCTGCTCCTCCTCGCTGCCGGGGTGCGCCTGCATGCCGAACTCGGCGCCGTCGTAGAGCACCCGGTCGAAGACGGCGTCGGACTCCAGCGCCTCGAAGGACATCTGCTCGTCCTCGCCGGTGTCCTCGTCCTCCTGCTTGTTCGCCTCGTCCATTTCCTTCTCGGACTCGGCGTACGGGTCTTCCTCGCCCTGCTTCTTCGGCTTGTCGAGGACGTGGTCGCGCTCGACTTCCATCTCATTGGCGAAACCGAGGAGATACGGAATGGTCGGAAGAAACACCGATGCCGTCTCGCCGCGCCTGCGGGAACGCACAAATCGCCCGACAGCCTGCGCAAAGAACAAAGGCGTGGAAATGGTGGTGGCATAAACGCCCACCGCGAGCCGCGGGACGTCGACGCCCTCGGACACCATGCGGACCGCGACCATCCAGCGGTCGTCGTTCGCGCTGAAGGTGTCGATGTTCTTCGAGGCCCCGGTGTCGTCGGAGAGCACCAGGGTCGGCTTCGTCCCGGTGATCTCCCTGATCAGCTTCGCGTACGCGCGCGCCGAGTCCTGGTCGGAGGCGATGACGAGCCCGCCCGCGTCCGGGATGCCCTTGCGGACCTCGGTCAGCCGCTGGTCGGCGGCGCGCAGCACGTTCGGCATCCAGTCGCCGCGCGCGTCGAGCGCCGTGCGCCAGGCCTGCGAGATGGCGTCCTTGGTCATGGGCTCGCCGAGCCGGGCGGCGATCTCGTCGCCCGCCTTGGTGCGCCAGCGCATGTTGCCGCTGTAGGACAGGAAGATCACGGGCCGGACGACGCCGTCGCCGAGGGCGTTCCCGTACCCGTAGGTGTAGTCGGCGGAGGACCGCCGGATCCCGTCGTTCCCCTCCTCGTACGCGACGAAGGGGATGGGGTTGGTGTCGGACCGGAAGGGCGTACCGGTCAGCGCGAGGCGGCGGGTGGCCGGGTCGAAGGCCTCCAGGCAGGCCTCGCCCCAGGACTTCGAGTCACCGGCGTGGTGGATCTCGTCGAGGATGACCAGGGTCTTGCGCTGCTCGCAGCGGTTGCGGTGCAGCATCGGCCGCACGCCCACGCCGGCGTAGGTGACGGCGACCCCGTGGTACTCCTTGCTCAGCGGACCGGCGGAGTACTCCGGGTCCAGCCGGATGCCTATCCGGGCGGCGGCTTCCGCCCACTGCTTCTTGAGGTGCTCGGTCGGCGCGACGACCGTCACCTGCTGGACGACGTGGTGGTGCAGCAGCCAGGACGCGAGGGTGAGCGCGAAGGTGGTCTTCCCGGCTCCGGGCGTCGCGACGGCGAGGAAATCGCGCGGCTGGGTCTCCAGGTACCGGTCCAGCGCACCCTGCTGCCAGGCACGGAGCTTGCTGGCGGTACCCCAGGGCGCGCGGCCGGGGAAGGCGGGTGAGAGGTGGTGGGAGGCGGTAGTAGTCACGGTCTCCGGTTCGGGCTCTCGGCGGCGGTCGTACGTAGGACAACCGGGCCACCTTACCGGTGCGGGCCGGCCCCTCGCGGAGGGACAGGCCCGTGACCTCGGCGGGTGCGGCGAGGGTCACATCCGCCGCAACCGCGCGGCGATCCGCGCGACGTCCCCCTCGGCTCCGGACGCCACGTCGATGACCAGCTCGTACGCCGCCGCCTGATCAACTCCCCCGAGATCCACGCCGTTCACGGCGAGCCAGGCGGTGCGCTTGTCGCCCTCGACGAGGGGAAGGTCCGTGGCGCTCCCGTGCGCCGACGTCCCGAACTCCCCCGGGCCCGCCGGCTACAGCCCGGGGGCCGACCCGGCCCAAGCAACGCACTGGACGACTCCAGCCCCGCTCCCAGCCCTACCCGGCGCAATCCCGGCCCCGCCCACTACAACCCGGGAGCCGACCCCGCCCGGCGGCAACCTCAGCCCCGCCGGCGTTTGAGGCGCGGGGGTCCGGGGGCTGGCCCCCGGCAACGGCGCCGCACCGGGCGACCCAGCACCCGGCCCATCCCCTCCCGGCCCGGCTGGCGCTCAAGGCGCGGGACCAAGGCCGGCGAGGCCAAGGGCGGAACCCAGAGCCAGACGGCAGCCCCGCGGCGACTCCCCCTCAGCCCTCCGACTCCCCGTGCAGCCGCGTCGCCACCCACGCCCCCACCAACGCCACGCAGGCCATCGGCAGGAACACCACCACGAACGCCCCGGGGTGCGAAGCCCCGCCCCCGCCGTCGAAGGCGTGCGCCGCACCCACCGCCCCGCCCCCCAACGCCGCGAACGCCGCTCCGCCCCCCGCCAGCAGCACCACATTGGCCAGCGCGTCCGAAATCTGCAGCGCGGCGGAATTGGCCCCCGCCTCCTCCGGCGCGGACAACTGCATCAGCAGCACGCTCGTGGACCCGATCACCAGGCCCATCCCCAGGCACCCGACCCCCCAGGCCAGCGCCAGCGTCCACACCGGCACCGATTCGATCAGTACCGCCGGCGCCCCCGCGATCGCCGCCGCGACCATGAGCATGCCCAGCACCATCAGCCGCCCGCGGTACGGCTCCATCCGCCCCTTGGACTGGATCCACGACCCCAGCGCCCACGTCACCCCGCCCAGCGCCAGCGAGAACCCCGCCAGCGTCGGGCTCAGCCCCCGCTGGGTGACCAGCATCAGCGGTACGAAACTCTCCGCCGCGATGAACGACCCCGCCGCGACCCCCCTCAGCAGCACCACCGACGGCAGCCCGCGCCGCGCCCGGTACGTCCCGCGCGGCAGCAGCCCCAGCGCGGCGGGCACCAGCAGCGCCGCGCCCACGACACCCGGCAGCAGGGACAGCCACCGCAGGTCCTGCGCCGCGTACTGGAGCAGCCCCGCGCCGACCGAGATCGCGAGCGCCAGCCGGATCCGCCGCCGGTCGAACGCCTCGGCCGGGGCGTCCGGATCGACCGGCCCGGACGCGCTCCGCCGTATCGCCGGCAACGCCACCACCACCGGCACCACCACGAGCGCGGGAATCCCGAGGAACACCCACCGCCAGCCGAGGTGCTCGGTGACCGTCCCGGAGGCCAGCGGCCCCACGATCGAGGGGACGACCCAGCCCGCGGCGAAGGCCGCCATGATCGCGGGGCGCAGCCGCTCCTCGTAGGCCCGGCTCACGACGACGTACAGGGCGACGATGACGAGCCCGCCGCCGAACCCCTGCACGGCCCGGCCGAGCACGAACACCCACATGACGCCGGCGGTCCCGGAACACACCAGTCCGGCGGCGAAGGCCCCGATCCCGACGGTCAACGGCCGCAGCGGCCCCTGCCTGTCGGCCCACTGGCCCGACAGGACCATGCCGAACAGGCTCGTCGTGAAGTAGGCGGAGAAGGCGAAGGCGTAGAGCCCGATCCCCTCCAGCTCCCGCGCGGCGACGGGCATGGCGGTACCCACGGCCGTGGCCTCGAAGGCGATCAGGAAGACGACGGAGATGATCCCGATGCTGAGCGTCCGGTACGCGGCTCCCAGCACCCCGCCCCCGGACGGGGCGTCGGCCGGAGCCGGAACGGGCTCCGCTGCGGTTCTCTGGGGCACGCGCGGCTCAAGGGCACTCATCGCCCCAGCGTAAGGTGCGTACCCCGCGCGTGACCCTGTCATTTAGGCGGATCCGGACTCGGCCCTCAGCCCTAGGTCTGTGAACGCCGCATGGCAGTCGCATTGCGGGGCCCGCGCCCCTCTTCCCCACCCGCACGGCCCCTCGTACGGTCTTACACATCACCACACAGCCGTGTGCCCGAGTGGTTGAGGGACTCGCCTGCAAAGCGAGTTACGCCGGTTCGATTCCGGTCACGGCTTCGCGGCGGGCCGCTCAGGGGAGGCGCTACCCCTGGGCGGCCTTCGCCTTGTCACGCACCCCGCCGCCGCCGAACGACCGTACCAACGGCCCCGCCCACCACCACACAGACCCCAAGCCCCAAGGCAACCCAAAAGAGCCGGCCGCCCACACCCTCCTCGGCCTCCTCGGCCTGAGGCACGGCAACGGGCTTCCCGGACTCCGGAGCCTTTACGTCGGCCGCTGCCGACGCCTCGACGGCCGTCAGATCCGGAAGCGGAAACTCATTCGCCGGCCCGGGATCCCCAGGGTTCGGCACCGCGACCCGAGGCCGCACGACGCCGTAGCCGATGTAATCGTTCCGCTTCGCGCCGTCCTTGGGCTTGCCAGCCGTGTTCAACAGCACCCGCAGCACCTGATTGTTGGTCCAGTCAGGATGAGCCGACCACAGCAGGGCCGCCGAGGCGGAGGCAAGCGCACTAGCAGAACTGGTGCCATGGGTATTGCAAAGCGTCGATCCACCGATACAAGAGGTCATAAGAGCTCGTAACACGATCATGATTCGGGCTTGTTGAGGCGTCGCCAGCAGATAAGGCTGCAGGCAAGGGAGACGAACGCGTCGTGGAGCTCGGTGCGGCGTTCCCATCGGACGGCGATTCGTTTGAACTGGTGGAGCAGGGCGAAGGTCTGCTCCACGACGTAGCGGAGCTTGCCCATGCCCTTGATGTTCGGGGATCCCTTGCGGGAGATGACCGGCAGAATCCGGCGTTTGAGCAGCTCATCGCGGTTGGGGTTGGAGTCGTAGCCCTTGTCCCCGAGCAAAGCCTCGGGACGTCGGCGGGGCCGGCCTGGCCGGCCCGCCACCGGTGGGATGCCGTCGACCAGGGCGAGGGTCTGGGTGACGTCGTTGACGTTCGCCGCGGTCGTGATGACTTTGAGCGGGGTACCGCGTCCGTCGCAGATCAGATGGTGTTTGCTGCCTGTCTTCCGCCGGTCGACCGGCGACGGGCCGGTGTCGGCGCCCCCTTTTTCGCCCGGATGTGGGAGCCGTCCACGCAGGCCCTGGACCAGTCGAGGCGGCCGGCCGCGTTCAGTTCGGCGAGCAGGATTCGGTGCAGCTGGTCGAAGACCCCTGCCTGCTGCCAACGCTCCAGTCTCCGCCAGCAGGTCTGTCCGGACCCGAACCCCAGCTCAGGGGGCAGGAGTTGCCACGCGATGTCGTTGCAGAGGACGTACAGGATGCCTTGCAGGCACAGCCGGTCAGCTACCGGTCGCGGCCCTGGTGACTTCGTCGGCCAGGGTGGCAGCAGCGGCTCGATCAGTGCCCACAAGTCGTCGTCCACGATCCACGGCCGAGTACTCACACCACCACGAACGGCCGAATCGTCACACCGGTCACGGCTGACCAGAACATTCCATCAAGATCCTGTTACGAGCTCTAATGTCGACACCTGGTGCTATATCCACATGCGAGCCATGCTGAGATTCGTCCGTCGCACCACCGCTGGGGTTGACGGCTGAAACGCCGACGACGCCGGGCGACCCAGAGGGGTATATAACCTCGTTGGCTCCTGCGCCGTCATTGCCGACCGAGTAGAAGATCAGATTCCCCTTACTCAATGCATAGCTAACCGCCTCGTCCAGCTCAGCACTCCCGCCTGGGCCGCCGAACGAGATGTTCATGATCTTTGCGTCAGAGTCCGCCGCAAACCGAATCGCTTCACTGATTGACTGCATGTGGCGCAAGCCCCCGCCGCCTTCGGAAAGACGAAGGGGAAGGATTTTGGATCCCGGAGCCAGTCCAAATGACCCGTCACCCGACGGATGCTTCCCACTAGCCGCGATCATCGCTGCGATGCCAGTGCCGTGCTTCTTGTAGTCAGTACGCTCGTCGCCCTCGTACCCATGGGAGAAGTCCCTACCCTGGACGACTTGCCCTTCGAGCTCAGGAATGCGGCTGACGCCGGTGTCGATCACCGCGACCGTCACACCTTTGCCCGTACTGATCTTCCAGATGTCGTCGGCCTTCATGGCGTTGAGATGCCATTACTGCTCCCGAATCGTCTCCGCGTAAGCCGGGGTCGCGGCGACCCCGGCCAGCAACAGACCCACCAGAGCCGCAGTCGTACTGCGCATCGACTGATGCCTCAGCGGTTCCGACGACGAACGACGACTGTAGCCACGGCTCCGCTGATGATCACGCAGGCGCCAATGCCCAAAGCGATCCAAGGCAGATCCCCGCCCTTCTCCTCCTCAGCCTGAGGCGCAGGGGCGGGCTTCCCGGACTCCGGTGCCTCTGCGTCGGCAGACGGGGAGGGCGACGCCGACACCCCGGCAGCCGCCAAATCCGGAAGCGGGAACTCGTTCGCAGGCCCGGGGTCACCGGGAGTGGGCAACGCGATCCGGGGCCGGACAACGCCATAGCCGATGTAATCGTTTCGCTCCGCGCCGCCCTTCGGCTTACCGGCCGTGTTCAGCAGCACTCGCAGCACCTGGTTGTTGGTCCAGTCAGGATGAGCCGACCACAGCAGCGCGGCGGACGCTGAAGCGAGCGCGCTGGCATCGCTGGTGCCGTGACTCGTGCAGAGCCCCGTTTTCCCCGCACAAGCCGTAACAATGTCAATTCCAGGTGCGGACATGTCGACTTGCAGTCCACGCTGAGATTCATCAGTCACGGCTCCGTCGGCGTTGACGGCGCCTACCCCCACCACGCCAGGCGTCGCAGCGGGATAGTTGACCTGATTGGTCGAATCTCCAGAGTTTCCGACAGCGGCAAAAATCAACTTGCCCTTGGAAAGGGCATACTCCACTGCTTCAGGCCGCCCCGGGTCCTCTGTGGACGAGCCCATGGAGATGTTGATGACTCTGGCATCCGAGTCTGCCGCGTACCGGATCGCCTCGGTCCACGACGTACCCCTGCCACCCTCGTGGGGCACGCGGATCGGCAGAATCTTGGCACCGGGCGCCAACCCGAACGAACCATCACCACTCGGATGTTTACCAGAGCCAGCAATCACTGCGGCCATGGTCGTTCCGTGTTTGTCATAGTCGGTGCGTTCATCACCTTCGTACCCGCTCGTAGCAAAGTCCTTACCGGGAAGGACCTGGCCCTCCAGTTCGGGAATGCGATCCACTCCGCTGTCGATGACTGCGACGGTCACACCTTTACCCGTACTGATCTTCCAGATGTCGTCGGCCTTCATGGCGTTGAGATGCCATTGCTGCTCCCGAATCGTCTCTGCGTGAGCCGGGGTCGCGGCGACCCCGGCCAGCAGCAGACCCACCAGGGCTGAGGTCGCCTTACGCATGCGCATCCCGTGCAACGTCCGTTCCCGCTCAGTCGATCACAGGCGGCACAACACGACGGTTGGCCTGCCACGTCTCTTCGTCCTCGGACAGGTAGTCGGGGCGTTCGCCGCCCTGCTCGTCACGGCGCCTGCCGGCACTGCGGGCGCCCCCGCCCCCGTGCCCCATCGCACCGCCGACCGGACCGGCACCCGACCCGTTGCGCACGAGACCCGAGCCGCCCTGCGTGAACGGCTGACCGCCCGTGGTCGAGCGGCCGCCGACACCGGGCTGACGCCCGCCGACGACACCGCCCTGTTCCATGGCCAGCCGACGGCCCGCCATCGAACCGCCGGGGACACCGTGGGAGCCGCCGAGGCCGCCACCGCCCATGCCGCCGCCCATGCCGCCGCCCATCATTCCGCGGCCGCCGCCCTGCATGCCTTCGCCGATGACCGTGCCGCGCGGGATGCTGCCGCTGGGTCCGCTGACCGGCACCTGGCGGCCACCGACGATGCCGGCGTCGCGAGGCAGCACCGGTGCGAGGCCACCGATCTTCCCGCCGACCTTGCCGCCTGGGGCGATACCCGGAGGCAGGCTTCCGGGACCGATGCCGGGCAGGCCTGGGCCACCGCCGCCGATCATCGGCGGGAGCGTCAGCGGCGGCAGAGTCCCACCGGCGTTGGGGCCCCCAGCGACCGGGCCAGGACCGGGAAGGGGCGTCGTCGGAGGGAGACTCGTCGCTGGCAACGTCGCAACGTGGTCAAGGTCGACGTCCACAGCGTGGTCTGGCAGCACAGGCACGGG
This sequence comes from Streptomyces sp. ADI95-16, assembly GCF_003721495.1. Classification (NCBI taxonomy): domain Bacteria; kingdom Bacillati; phylum Actinomycetota; class Actinomycetes; order Kitasatosporales; family Streptomycetaceae; genus Streptomyces; species Streptomyces sp. ADI95-16. Next base: position 3,327,483 of record NZ_CP033581.1, read on the forward strand.
GGTCGACCCCGGCACGCTCGTCGGGGGCAGGGCACTGTCGTGCCTCGGCTGATTACTAGTCACCCCGCCGGGTTGATGTGTGGGTGACCAACCCGAACTCGTCGAGGCGTAGGAACTGCCCGTTCCGCCACCACCACCGGAACCCTCAGAACGAGCCCGATCCCCATCACCCGAATAGCCAGTGGGTACAAAGTCACCCGGCGGCGGCGGAAACGTCGGCACCTCCGCCGAGCCCATCTCCTTCGCCGACTCCTCGTACCGCTGCGCCAGCTTCGTCAGCGCGTCAATGGCCCGCTGATGGTTGCCAGTCAGTGTGGAGTAAGACTGCTGGCCGATCTTCAGTGCGTCCGGGTCGTTGTGGAACTCTTTGGCCGCATCCAGGTTGGCCTGAAGCTTGGCTGTCGCACCGGCGTCATATTCCGCGTCGCGCTTGGCCTCGATCATGACCTGGGCAGCCAGGGTCATGTACTCGCCGCCCACCTTGCTGTAGTCGCTGAGGCGCAGCGTCGCACTGCCAGCCCGGCTCACCCAGTTCTGGAACGCCAGGGCCGCATCGCCTTCCCAGCCAGTCACCTTGTGGTTCTTGAGCGCTTCCCCGATCTCCGCGATCGTGGTCGCCGCCGTGGTCAGAGATGTTGCCCTGCTCTTCACCGCTTCAGGATTGATGGCGGAGACCATCGCCCAGAGCTGCTCATGGGAGTAGCCCTCAAAGTGCGTCACCATCAGACCTCGCCCTCCATCGTTGCGGCGCCAGCCGGGCCCTGCGACCGTGCTTCACTCTGCTTCTGGCTGATGCCGTAGTGCTGCGCGAGCGGATCCCGTTCCGGGACGTACTCCTTCTCCGCCCTCTTGGCGATCGCGGCCATCCGCCGCTTCGTCTCCTCGTCCACGCCGCCGTAGCCCTTGCCCGCCGTCAGTACGGCGATTCCCAGGGCCTCGATCTGCATCGCCAGTCCCTCGGACAGGCTTTGCAGCTGCGCGTGGACGGTGTTGTACGTCGCGAACAGCGTCTCCGCCTCCGGGAAGCCCGTGCCCAGGGTGCCCTTCGGGAGCGTTCCGTGCGCGAGTTTTTTGCCGTCGGCCTCGGAACCGTCCAGCTTGTCGAGGAGTTCGTCGACCAGCTTCTTGTAGCCCGTCATCGACTCGTACTCGACCTCAAGCGCCCGCACCAAGTTGAAAACCACGTTGGCCTCCCCGACTCCCCGACTCCCCGTTGGTCGCGGGCATCAGCGTTAGCGCCAGCCCCTCGACCCGTCCCCGTTCGCACGCGTTCGCACCCGTGCGCACGCGCACGGGAACTCACTCCGTATCACTCTAACGATCGGGACCGACACCCCCAACCCCGGGGTTGCACGTGCAATGCGGGTCACACGGTCACGAGTTGGGCGCGGCCACCGCCGCCGATGGCCTGATCGGGAGCCTGTTGACCGGGCGGCCCGTTGCCGCGCGGACCGCCGAGGCGACCGCCGCCGGGGTGGTGACCACCGGGATCGCGCTGGCCGCCTTCGCGCCGAACGGGGCCACCACGTCGCGTTCCTCGATCAGTTTGACGATGCGGACCGCCGGCGTGTCGAGCGAGGTCGGCAGGGCGTACCCGGTCAGGTCCGGGTGGCGGACCAGGCCCGCGACCGAGCGGAGGTTTTCGGTCAGGGCCGCGCCCACGCCCTGCGTGACGCCCGCTTCGATACGGGCCTCCAGCTGACGGGGGTTCAGGATCCGGCCCACGTCCTGGGCCACGGCGAGTTCGACCACCCGCACCGAGCCCAGTTCGATGTCCACGTCCACCACCGCGCGGATCGCGCAGAAGGCGAGGCCCACGAAGGCGTCACCCTGGCCGTCCCCGTCCAGGGGTTCCGTCGGGTGCGGGCGGCACTGGGCCGTCGCCCAGAGTTCCTTGCCCGCCATGGCCTCCGGGACCGTCGTGGAGAAGGCCCCGTCGTACGACGTGATCCGGCCGTCCTGGATCTGGAGGAGTTCCGTCGACATGCCCAGCTTGTGGGCCATCGGCTGGAGGAGCTGGGTCCGGACCATTTTGGCCGCGCGCTCCACCGCGCCGCCCGACACCCACGTGTGCCGGCCGTGCGCCGCCGGGCCCGCCGGCGGCTGGTCGGTGTCGACCGGGGCCGTCACCACCTCGTCCACGCCCAGGATCTCCTGGACGATCTGGCGGGCGAGCGTCGAGAAGCCCTGCCCGGTGTCGACCGCCGCGCAGATGACCGTCGCGGCTCCGTCGACCACCTTCACCGTGGCGGTCGCCACCTCGTCCGTGCCTTCGGCGCCGAGCATGTGGACCATGCCCACCCCGTACCCGACCCCGCGCCGCACCGCTCCCGGCTCCCCCGCGCCCTCCGGGCCGCCGGGCAGGAGCCACTCGTCCTCCGGGGTGTCCTTGGGGAGGGAGGGCAGCGGGTAGTCGCGTACCGAACGCAGCAGTTCGGCGACCGGCGCCGGGCAGGTGACCGTCTGGCCGGTCGGGAGCAGGTCGCCGGTGGCCAGTACGTTGCGCAGGCGCAGTTCGGCGCCGTCGATGCCGAGGGCGGCCGCGAGCTTGTCCATCTGGCCCTCGTACGCCGCGCAGACCTGCATCGCGCCCTCGCCGCGGACGTGGCCCGACGGCGGGTTGTTCGTACGGACCGCCCAGCCCTCGACGAAGGCGTGCGGGACCACGTACGGGCCGCAGGCGAAGGCCACGGCCGCCGCGAGCGACTCGGACGAGGCGTCGGCGTACGCGCCGCCGTCCATCAGGATCTGGGCCTCCACCTTGACCAGCCGGCCGTCCGCGTCCGCGTGGTGGCGGTAGCGCAGCAGCGTCGGGTGGCGGTGGGCGTGGCCGAGGAAGGACTCCTCGCGGGTGGCGGCCAGTTTGACCGGGCAGCCGGTGCGCAGCGCGAGCAGGCCCAGCGGCAGCTGGAACGCGGCGTCCTCGCGGTCGGAGGTGGCGCCCGGGACGCCGGTGACGACGACGCGGACCCGGTCCGGTTCGAGGCCGAAGCAGGCGGCCGCGAGGTCGCGGTCGGTGTGCGGGTCGGTGGAGGCGGTGTAGATCTCCACGCCGCCGTCGGGCCGCGGCACGGCCAGTCCGGCCTCGGCGCCGATGGGCGCGGGGTCCTGGCGGCCGATCCGGTACAGGCCCTCGACGACGACCTCGCCGGTCGCCTCCGGGTCGCCGTAGCGGAGCGGGATGTGCCGGATCAGGTTGCCGTCGGGGTGGATGGGGGCGGCGCCGAAGGACTGCTCGGGGTCGCTGACGACGTCCAGCAGCTCGTACTCGACCGCGATGGCGGCCGCGGCGAGCCGGGCCGTGTCGGGGTGGTCGGCGGCGACGGCGGCGATGGGCTCGCCGTGGTGGCGGACCACGTCGTGCGCGAACACCGGCCGGTCGGCGATGCGGCGGCCGTGCGTGGTGGCGCCGGGGACGTCGGCGTGGGTGACGACGGCGCGGACGCCGGGCATCTCGGCGGCGGCGGAGGTGTCGATGGACAGGATCCGGGCGTGGGCGTGCGGGGAGCGCAGCACGGCGGCCCAGAGCAGGCCCTCGGCCCACAGGTCGGCGGCGTAGGGGAAAGTGCCCTCGGCCTTGGCGCGGGCGTCGACGGAGGGCACGGAGGCCCCGATTCCGCGCGGCGGGCCCTGCTGCTCCTCGGTGTCGCCGGCCGGAGCGGCCCCGGAGGCCGTCACCCCTGAGGTCGCCGTCGCCGTGCCGGCGGCCGTGCCCGTCGTCGCCGTGGCCGCGTCCTGCCCGCTCACGCCATGCCTCCGTTGTGGTGGGGCCCGTGGGTCCCGTGGGTCCCGTGGTCGCCCTGGTCGCCGTGGGGCCCGTGGTCGCCCTGGTGACCGTGGTTGCCCTGGTGACCGTGGTCGCCGTGGATGCCGCCCTCGCCGGGCGGTGCCTGGTGCGGGATGCGCGGCTCGGCGCCCGAGGCCGCGGCTTCCGCCTCGGCGGCCGTCGCCTCGCGCTCGGCGACGACCTCGCGGACGGCGTCGATGACCCCCGTGTAGCCGGAGCAGCGGCACAGGTTGCCGCAGAGCGCCTGGCGGGTCTCCAGCTCGCTGGGGGCGTGGTTGCCCTCCAGCAGGTCATGGATGGTCATGGCCATGCCGGGGACGCAGAATCCGCACTGCACCGCGCCCGACCTGCACAACGCCTGCTGCACGTCCGAGAGTTCCCCGTCGGTCGCGAGTCCCTCGACGGTCCGGACCTCGCTCCCGGCGGCGGTCGCGGCCGGCACCAGGCAGGAGGCGACGAGCCGGCCGTCGACCTGCACGGCGCACGCCCCGCATTCGCCCTGCGAGCAGCCGTCCTTGGCGCCGGCGAGGCCGAGGCGCTCGCGCAGCACGTAGAGCAGCGACTCGCCGATCCAGGCGCCCGTGACGGGGCGGTCGGCGCCGTTGACGCGCAGGACGTAGGACGCCGACGGATGTTCGTGATGGGCGGCGGGCACCGCGACGTCTTCTTCGTCGTACGTCGTGTCCCGGGCCGGGAAACCTCCGGCGCTGTCCGCGTCCGGGGTCGCCCCGGCAGTGTCGGTGACGCCCTCGGCCGGGACGGGCGACTCCCCCTCTTCGGCGAGGGCGAGGCCGGCTCGCGTGAAGCCGTGCTCATCGTGCTCGGCGGCCCCCGCGGGCCCACCCGGCGCCGCGGCCCCGGTCCCGAACCCGTCGGCCTCGACCCCGTGGGGCTCGACACCGTCGGCCTCGGCTCCGTCCGGCTCGAACCCATCGGCCTCGGCCCCGTCCGGCCCGGCCCCGGCGGCCTCGAACCCCGTCGGCTCGAACCCCTCGGGCTCGTACGCGGCGGCCTCGGCCGGCTCCGGCTCGGGCCCCCGCTCCGGCTCGGGCTGCTGCTGTCGCTGCCGCTGCCGCTGCTCCGCGTCGTGCGCGTGCCCGGCCTCCACGTACCCGTACCCGTCGCCCGCGTGCCCGGCCTCGGCGCCCGGATGCGGTCGCTGCGCGGCCGCCGGCGCCGCCGCCGCGCCGTGGGCGGCCTCGATGTCGTGCGGAGCCGGGTGCGCCGGCTCGCCCTCGGGCAGCGTGCCCACGCCCGGGCCGCCCAGCACGCGCGGGCCCCGGCTCGGGGCGCCCGCCCCGTGGCCGCCGAACCCGCGCGCGGCCTCGGCGAGCCCCGGCAGCACGCCGGAGGTCAGCGACAGGTCGCCCTCCGAGGTGCCCGGCTGCTCCGGCGCGTACCCGCGCGCGTCCTCGTACCCGGAGTACCCGGCGTATCCGGACTGCCCGGACTGCCCGGGCTGCCCCGGGTGCCCTGCGTGTTCGAAGTTCCCGGAGTGGTCGAAGTGTCCGGAGTTCCCCGGGTGACCCGAGTGGGTCGCCCACGGGGCCGCCGCACCGCCCGGCAGCGTCGCCGGGGCCTGGCTCCAGTCGGCGTCCAGGGCGCCGGTTCCGGTCACCGAGGCCGGCATCGCCCACTGCCCCGTGCCGTGCCCCTGCCCCTGCCCGTCGGGCTGAGGCTGCTCCTGCTGCCCCTGCCCCTGCTCCCGCTCCCGCTCGCCCTGCGGGAAGCGCCACTCGGCGGTCGCGCCCGGGTCGTGCTCCGCCTCGCCGCCCTGGGAGGCCGCGAACGCCTCCGCCACCGACGGCGGCAGCGGGATCGACGCCGGGATCGGCCCGCCCACCGGCGCGGGCGCGGGCGCCGGCTCGGCCCCCGCCTCCGGCCACTGCACCGGCAACGCCCAGGTCCCGGTCGCCGACGGGTCCGTGGTGGCGGAGCCGAGCGGCACGATCATCGGCGGCGGCACGTACCCGTGCCCGGGGGCCGCCAGCGGCTCCCCGGTGCCGAGCGCGTTCAGCATGTCCTCCGGAAGCTTCACGAAGGCCGTCGCGTCGGAGTCGTACTCGCCGCCGTGCGGCACCGGCTCCCAGCCCCAGACGGGTTCGGCCTGCCCCGGCCCGCTGCCACCGCTCATGTTCCCGATCTCGTTCTCACTCATGAGGTCAGCGCCCTCCCCAGGGCCCTCCGTGCCAGCACGGCGACCGTGCGCCGCAGATGCAGTACGCCGGGGGGTACCGGCTCTCCCTGGTCGGGTACGCAGGCTGCCGCGACGTACTCCCCGAAGGCGTCCAGCGCCTCGGGGGCCAGGCTCCGGCCCCCGTCCCAGTCGATCAACGAGGCGACCCACTGCTCGGCTTCCAGCGGCCGCAGCGGCATCGGGGCGACCGCGCCGATCGCGCAGCGCACACCCCGGCGCGCGGGGTCCAGTACGAGCCCCACGGACGCCACCGCGCGCCCCGGTCCCGTACGCCCCGTGGCCTTCAGGAACACCTGCGGCGCGTGCAGCAGCGGCACCCGTACGAAGCCGATCAGCTCGCCCGGCCGCAGCATGTCGCGCCCCGCCAGCAGGTGCGACACCGGGATCTCCCGGGTCGACGTGCCCGCGGACCCGACGGACCCCGAGGTGCCCGGTTCGCCCGGCCCGACGATGACGAGCATCGCCTCCAGCGCCGCCAGCACCGGCAGCGCGTCACCGGTCGGCGCCGCCGTGGCGATGTTCCCGCCGAGCGTGCCCGCGTTGCGGATCTGCGGCGGGCCCGCGGCCCGCGCGGCCGCCGCGAGGGCGGGGATCAGAGCGGCGAAATCCGGCCGCCCCATCCGTGCGTGGGTGAGCCCGGCACCGAGCAGCGCGTGGCCGTCCTGGTACTGCCAGCCCCGGATCTCGTTGATCCGGCCCAGACCGACCAGGGCGGCGGGCCGCAGCAGTCCCGCGTTGACGGCGGCCATGAGGTCGGTGCCGCCCGCGACGGGCACGGCGGCGGGCATGGCGGTGAGCGCCGCCACGGCCTCGTCGAGCGAGACCGGGAGCGTCACGGACTGCGCCGCGTGCGAGGCCTGAGGGCCCTGGGGCCCCTGAGGCGAATCCGGTGCGTGCAATGCATGCGGTGCGTGCGTGGTCAACCCAGCTGCCCCTTCCCGATGTCCCGGTCCCGGCGCTCACGCCTGTCCGCCGTACGGTACGTGCTCACCGCCGGGACGTGGCAACTCTGGCACATCTTCCGCACCGCCCGGCGCGAGGGTCTGCCGGTCGACCCCGAAGGGTCACCCCCGGCCCACCTCGGCACATCGCGCCCGATTTCCCACGTATCAACCGAAATCGAGAAAGAGTTCCAAAGACTGGCGAAGAGTTCCGGTTGCCGGAGTCACACGATCGGGGGCTCCCCCTCGATCGGGCGTCCGAGCACCCCGGGCCGGCGCTGCCACGGCAACGGACCGCCGGGCGGGCGGTGGTCGACCCCGAGCGCGTCCAGGCGTGCGCGGTGCCCAGCCATCCGCTCCTCGAAGCCGTGCCAGTCCCGCTCGGCGGATTCCGGAAGCCGTGACCACACCACCTCGGCGAAGGCGGCCAGCCGCGGGAACACCTGGTAGTCCACCCGGCTCTGGTTCTCCGTCACCTCGGTCCACACATTGGCCTGCGCGCCCAGGACGTGGACGGCGGCCTCCGGCGACAGCTCCGGCGGCACCGGCTCGAAGCGGTACACGTCCTCCAACGAGCGCACGTACCCGATGGGCACCGGCTCGTCGGGGCCGTCCGCCTGACGGTGGTCCAGGTACACCTGCTGCTGGGGGCACATCACCACGTCGTGGCCCGCCCCGGCGGCCGCGATGCCGCCCGCGTACCCGCGCCAGGACGACACGGCCGCGCCCGGGGCCAGGCCGCCCTCCAGGATCTCGTCCCAGCCGATCAGCCGGCGCCCGCGCGCCGCCAGCCAGGTGTCGAAGTGCCGGATGAACCAGGACTGCAGCCCGTCCTCGCCGGCCACCCCCAGCTCCCGGATCCGCCGCTGCGCCGTCGCCGAGGCGCGCCACTGCGCCTTGGGGCACTCGTCCCCGCCCACGTGCACGAACGGCGAGACCTCGGCGGGGAACAGTTCCAGCAGCTCCTCGAACACTCCCTCGTAGAACCGCAGTACGTCCTCGGTCGGCGCGAGCACGTTCTCGCTGACGCCCCAGTCGTCCCACACCCCGAGCGCGGCGGTGTCCACGACATCGGTGTTCCCGAGCTCGGGATACGCGGCGATCGCGGCTTGCGAATGCCCCGGTACGTCGATCTCCGGGACCACCCGGACGTGCCGCTCGGCGGCGTACGCGACGATCTCGCGGATGTCGTCCTGGGTGTAGAAGCCGCCGTGCGGGGTCTCGTTCCACAGCGGTGAGGCCCGGTGGCCCCACCGGCTGCGCGGCCGCCACGCGCCGACCTCGGTGAGCCTCGGGTGGCGCTTGATCTCGACCCGCCAGCCCTGGTCGTCCGTCAGGTGGAGGTGCAGCACGTTGAGCTTGTGCGCGGCGAGCAGGTCGATGTGGCGCAGCACGCCGTCCTTGGGCGTGAAGTGCCGCGCGACGTCGAGCATCATGCCGCGCCATCCGAACCGGGGGCCGTCCGCGACCGAGCCGTGCGGCAGGCTCCACACCCGTCCGGGCAGCGGCGCCTTGCGGTGGGCGTCGGCGCCGAGCAGCTGACGCAGCGTCTGCGCGGCCCAGAACAGCCCGGCGGCGCTCGCGCCGGCCAGTTCCGCGCCGCTCCCGTCGATACCGATCCGGTACCCCTCGGGCCCGAGGTCCGCCCCGAGCCGCGGATCGAGGCGCAGCCGTATGTCCGCGTCGCCGGCCGCGTCCGGCCCGGCCTGCGGCAGCCCCCACCCGGTGGCCGCCCCGAGCTCGCGGCGCAGCCAGCGCGCGGTTCCCCCGGTGCCGGGCCCGGCGTCGAGCACCGGCTCGGGGCCGAACACGTAGGGCGCGGCGTCCTCGCGCAGCGCGGCGTTCCGGGGCAGGGGGATGAGGTCCATGCGGCAGCCCTTCACGACGGCGTGTTGCACCCTGCGCAACAGACGTTCCACAGAGCGCTCGTTGCCGCCGACCCTAGTGCGCACAAGGCCCCGGGGCCCCGGGTACGCACAAGGCCCCCGGGGCGCGCCGATGCGCGCCCCGGGGGCCTTGGTGGTCCCGCGGAGCCGGGCCGGAGGACCGGCTACTGGTCCTTGCCGCCCTTGTCCTTGTCGCCGCCGGCGCCCATGGATTCGTAGATCTCCTTGCACATGGGGCAGACCGGGTACTTCTTCGGGTCCCGGCCCGGGACCCACACCTTGCCGCAGAGCGCGACGACGGGGGTGCCCCCGAGCGCGCTCTCCATGATCTTGTCCTTCTGGACGTAGTGGGCGAAGCGCTCGTGGTCGCCGTCGCCGTGGGACACCTGCGGCGTCGGCTCGACGAGGGTCCCCGTACCAGTCCCGCGCTCGGGCTCAAGAGTGCTCATAAAACCCAGGGTACCGACCCCCGCCGGGGTCAGTTCAGCGACGGGTCGTCCGGATAGGTCGCGACCATCGCGAGCTCGCTGCGCTGGCGGCGCAGGACCGCCCGCCAGAGGCGTTCGGGATCGGGGAAGGAGATGTCCCCGGGCTCCGACTCCACCACGTACCAGGCGCCGTCGCCGACCTCGTCCTCCAGCTGGCCGGGGCCCCATCCGGAGTAGCCGGCGAAGATCCGCAGCGAGCCCAGGGCCGCCGCCAGGAGTTCCGGCGGGGCCTCCAGGTCGACGAGGCCGATCGCGCCGTGCACCCGGCGCCAGCCGAGCGGGCCCTCCTCGCCCGGGATGACGGCGATGCCGAGGGCCGAGTCCAGGGCCACCGGGCCGCCCTGGAAGACCACGCCCGGATCACCGGCCAGCGCGGCCCACGGCAGCAGGACGTCGCCGACGCCCACGGGGGTCGGCCTGTTGAGGACCACGCCGAGGGAGCCCTGCTCGTCGTGGTCGAGCAGGAGCACCACCGCGCGGTCGAAATTCGGGTCCGCGAGGGCGGGGGTGGCCACGAGCAGCCGCCCTGTGAGGGAGGACACCTCGGTCATGCCGACATGATCTCGCACATTCGCCCGTGAGGGGGAGCGGGCGACGAGATCCAATCGTCCGCAGCTCAGGGCGCACGGCAGCAGACGGGAGCGCGCGCCCGAGAGCCGAGCGGAACGCGACGCTCCGCCACCTGGCGGGCACTCAGGGTGTTGTGTCTCATTCATGACATTCATACGGGCGCGTTGGCCTTACGGATAGGGGGGTTGCGCCCCTTACCCTTTTCCCTGGCCCCCTGCCCACCCTCCTCTGGCTTCGCCGGGGGAGCCCCTCTCCGGAACGCGAGATTCATGACCGGCACAGACAGAGACGACGTACTGCTTGTCCATGGCGGTACCCCGCTTGAGGGCGAGATCCGTGTCCGCGGTGCGAAGAACCTCGTGCCGAAGGCCATGGTCGCCGCTCTGCTCGGCAGCGGACCCAGCCGGCTGCGCAACGTTCCCGACATCCGCGACGTGCGGGTCGTGCGCGGTCTGCTCCAGCTGCACGGCGTCACCGTGCGCCCCGGCGAGGAGCCGGGCGAGCTGGTGCTCGACCCGACCCACGTCGAGAGCGCGAACGTCGCCGACATCGACGCCCACGCGGGTTCCTCCCGGATTCCGATCCTGTTCTGCGGCCCGCTGCTGCACCGCCTCGGCCACGCCTTCATCCCGGGCCTCGGCGGCTGCGACATCGGCGGCCGGCCGATCGACTTCCACTTCGACGTGCTCCGCCAGTTCGGCGCGACCATCGAGAAGCGCGAGGGCGGTCAGTACCTGGAGGCACCGCAGCGGCTGCGCGGCTGCAAGATCCGCCTGCCGTACCCGTCCGTCGGCTCGACCGAGCAGGTGCTCCTGACGGCCGTCCTGGCCGAGGGCGTGACCGAGCTCAGCAACGCCGCGGTGGAGCCGGAGATCGAGGACCTCATCTGCGTACTGCAGAAGATGGGCGCCATCATCTCCATGGACACCGACCGGACCATCCGGATCACCGGTGTGGACCGTCTCGGCGGGTACAACCACAAGGCGCTCCCGGACCGTCTGGAGGCCGCGTCCTGGGCTTCCGCGGCGCTGGCGACCGGCGGCAACATCTACGTGCGCGGCGCGCAGCAGCGCTCGATGATGACCTTCCTGAACACGTACCGCCGCGTCGGCGGCGCGTTCGAGATCGACGACGAGGGCATCCGCTTCTGGCACCCGGGCGGCGCGCTCAACGCGATCGCCCTGGAGACGGACGTGCACCCCGGTTTCCAGACCGACTGGCAGCAGCCGCTGGTCGTGGCCCTGACGCAGGCCACGGGCCTGTCGATCGTCCACGAGACGGTCTACGAGTCGCGGCTCGGCTTCACCTCGGCGCTGGGCCAGATGGGTGCGCACATCCAGCTGTACCGGGAGTGCCTGGGCGGCTCGGCGTGCCGGTTCGGCCAGCGCAACTTCCTGCACTCGGCGGTCGTCTCCGGCCCGACGAAGCTGCAGGGCGCCGACCTGGTCATCCCCGACCTGCGCGGCGGGTTCTCGTACCTGATCGCGGCGCTGGCGGCCGAGGGCACCTCGCGCGTCCACGGCATCGACCTGATCAACCGCGGCTACGAGAACTTCATGGAGAAGCTCGTGGAGCTGGGCGCGAAGGTCGAGCTGCCCAACGGCGACCTCGTCTGACCCCGCGTGCCCCGGGGCCCCCACCAGGGGCCCCGGGGACGCCAGAAGGGCGGCCACCCCACCGGGTGGCCGCCCTTGCTGTTTCGCTGCGTGTTACGCGGCGGGACTACTTGCCCTTGGCGGCTTCCTTGAGCTTGGAGCCCGCGGAGACCTTCACGCTGAAGCCGGCCGGGATCTGGATGGGGTCGCCGGTCTGCGGGTTGCGCGCGGTGCGAGCGGCACGGTGGGTGCGCTCGAAGGTCAGGAAGCCGGGGATGGTGACCTTCTCGTCGCCCTTGGCGACGACCTCACCGATGGTCTCGGCGAGGGCGGCCAGAACGGCGTCGGCGTCCTTGCGGGTCACCTCGGCGCGCTCGGACAGAGCGGCCACCAGCTCACTGCGGTTCATGTTGTACTCCCGTGTTCAACTTGCCTTAGAGGCGTGAGATCGAAGCCGATGCTGCCAGGGCCCTCGGACAGTCCCCGGACCCGGGTCTGACGTCAGACCCTCTCGCCCGGTTACGCATCCTGCCCCCACCAGCGGCGGGAAAGCCAATCCGGCACCCGCCAGGGTCACACGAAAAGCGCCACAGTCACGCCGCGGTGACGCTCCGTCCGCACCAAGGGTTCCGGTGGATGCGGACCGCGGGCCACGCGGGCATCCCCGCAACCCTAGAGGGGGCTTGGGGGGCCCGCATCTCGCGACGCGCCGGAGAAGGTACGTGGGGGCCGTCACAGTCGCCGTCGCGGCGGCCGTGACGGCCCTGATCGTCACACGTCGTCACGGCCGCCCGGCCCGCGGGCCCTAGGCGGAGGTGGCGGCCTTGCGGACGGCCCCGGCGACGGCGCCCGCGACCTTGTCGTTGAAGACGGACGGGATGATGTAGTTCGCGTTGAGCTCGTCCTCGCCGACGACGTCCGCGAGCGCGCTGGCGGCGGCCAGCATCATCTCGGTGTTCACGGTGCGGGACTGGGCGTCCAGCAGGCCGCGGAAGACACCCGGGAAGACCAGCACGTTGTTGATCTGGTTCGGGAAGTCGGAGCGGCCGGTGGCCACGACGGCGGCGGTCTGACGGGCGACGGCCGGGTCCACCTCGGGGTCCGGGTTCGCGAGCGCGAACACGATCGCGCCCTCCGCCATGGCGGCGACGTCCTCGCCGGACAGCACGTTGGGGGCCGAGACGCCGATGAACACGTCGGCGCCGACCACGGCCTCCTTCAAGGTCCCCGTGTAGCCCTCGGGGTTGGTGTTGTCGGCGATCCAGCGCAGCGGGGAGTCGGCGGCCGCGTCGACGAGGTCGGGGCGGCCGGCGTGCACGACGCCGTGGATGTCGGCGCTGACGGCGTTCTTCACGCCGGCCGCGAGGAGCAGCTTCAGGATGGCGGTACCGGCCGCGCCGGCGCCCGACATCACGACCTTGACGTCCTCAACTGCCTTGCCCACGACGCGCAGTGCGTTGGTGAGGGCGGCGAGGACGACGATGGCGGTGCCGTGCTGGTCGTCGTGGAAGACGGGGATGTCGAGGGCCTCGCGCAGGCGTGCCTCGATCTCGAAGCAGCGCGGGGCGGAGATGTCCTCCAGGTTGATGCCGGCGAAGCCCGGCGCGATCGCCTTGACGATCTCGACGATGGCGTCGGTGTCCTGGGTGTCGAGGCAGATCGGCCACGCGTCGATGCCGGCGAAGCGCTTGAAGAGGGCCGCCTTGCCCTCCATGACGGGCAGCGCGGCCATCGGGCCGATGTTGCCGAGGCCGAGCACGGCGGAGCCGTCCGTCACGACTGCGACGGAGTTGCGCTTGATGGTGAGGCGCCGGGCGTCCTCGGGGTTCTCGGCGATCGCCATGCACACGCGGGCCACGCCCGGGGTGTAGATCATCGAGAGGTCGTCGCGGTTGCGGATGGGGTGCTTGGACGCCATCTCGATCTTGCCGCCGAGGTGCATCAGGAAGGTTCGGTCGGAGACCTTGCCGAGGCTGACGCCCTCGATGCCGCGCAGCTTCTCGACGATCTCGTCCGCGTGCGCCGTGGAGGTGGCCGCGATCGTGACGTCGATGCGGAGCTTTTCGTGGCCGGAGGCGGTCACGTCGAGGCCGGTGACCGACCCGCCGGAGGACTCCACGGCGGTGGTGAGCTGGGAGACCGCGGTTCCGCTCGCGGGCACTTCCAGGCGGACCGTCATCGAGTACGAGACGCTGGGCGCCGTTGCCATGGCCGTGTTCCTCTTCTGTCCCTGGTTTTTCTGTACATACAGGGACCTGTCACACCGTGGGCGTGGCAGGGCCTGTTGTCCGATCGTCCCACCTACCAGCCAGTACAAGGTAACCAGCTACAAATTTCGGAAAGACATTTCCACCATACGAGATTTGAGCGGGTGGTGGAAGCCCTCCCCCACCACATTCGGCCACGCAAAACAGGTCTGCCCCCTCTGTCGGAACAGAGGGGACAGACCTGTTGCTACGCCTAATGACACCGACCCGCCATGCTCGCCTCGCGGCAAGTGGTCGCTCTAAGCGACGAAGGTTGGGCCCGGGGGCTTGGATCGAGCCGGTGCCTCACCCAGGCTAACAAAGGATCGCCGGAAGCGATCCCCCTCCGGACAGTTGACCTCGTCTCACCACACCCCCGGCCGCGGGCCATCCGGCGGTACGCCCGCGGCCCGGCCGGATCCCTACGGCCTGAGCAGCGCCGGCACGCCGTCCGGGTCGGGGGTGTCGGCGGCGGTGGAGACGACCGTCAGCTGCTGCGTCGCGCGCGTGAGGGCCACGTACAGGACCCGCAGGCCGGCCGGGGACTCGTCCGCGATCTCGGCCGGGGAGACCACCACGGTGGCGTCGTACTCCAGCCCCTTCGCCTCCAGGCTGCCCAGCGCCACCGCCCGCTCCCCCAGGTCCGCCAGCCAGCCCGCGGCCTCCGCGCGCCGGTCCATGGCCACGACCACGCCCACCGTGCCGTCCACCTGCGCCAGCAGCCGCCGGGTCTCCTCCCGGACGGTGTCCCGCAGGTCCCGCGCCACCGCCGTGAAGCGCGGCAGCAGCCCCGTGGAGCGCACCGCCGTCGGCGGCTCCATCCCCGGCATCGCCAGCTTCAGCACCCGGGAGGCGACCTCCGCGACCTCCGCCGGGTTGCGGTAGTTCACCGTGAGGGTGAACCGGCGCCGCGGCCGCGTCCCCAGGGCCTCGTCACGCGCCGCCGCCGCCTCGCCCGGATCCGTCCACGAGGACTGCGCCGGGTCGCCGACCACCGTCCAGGTGCCCATCCGGCCCCGGCGGCCGACCATCCGCCACTGCATCGGCGTCAGGTCCTGCGCCTCGTCCACGATGACGTGCGCGTACTCGGTGCGCTCCGCCGCGATCCGCTCGGCCCGCTCCCACTGGGTCTCCTCGCGGGTCGGCATCAGCTCCTCCAGCCCGCTGAGCTGCTCCAGCGGGTCCAGGTCCCGCTTGCGCTTCGGCCGCGCCGGCGCGCCCAGCAGCTGCTGGAGCTCGTCCAGCAGCGCCACGTCGTGCACCGACAGGGGGCCCTTGCCGTCCGCGCCCACCCGGCGCAGCGAGCGCGCCAGCTGCCGCGTCTCGCGCGGGTTCAGGTCCCGGCGCGACCAGCGGCCGAGCTTGCGCTCGTCGGCCATCGCGGCCAGCACCGCGCGCGGGGTGAGCTCCGGCCACCAGGCGTTCAGGAACCCGATGAAGGCGTCCTCGGTGGAGATGTCCTCGTCGAACGCGGAGCGCAGCTCTGCGGCCAGCTCCGGGTCGCTGTGCCGCCCGGACTGCCCCGACTTGGCGTACAGGGCGTCGAGCAGCAGCTTGCGGGCGCGCGGCCGCAGCAGGTTCACCGGCGCGGTGCCGCCGAGCACGTTCTGCCGGATCCGGTTCAGCTCGTCGGCCTCCAGCTCCTGGCGCCGCCCGAAGGCGACCACGCGCAGCCGGTCCGGGGCGGGGCCGGCGGCGTTGCCGAGCTCCAGGGCGCCCCGTACGGCCTTGCGGAGCACCTTCAGCATCCGCGAGGAGCCCTTGATCCGGGCCACGGCCGGATCGTCGTACGTGGTCGCCTCGGCTCCGTCGACCAGCGAGCCGAGCGCCCGGATGGCGACCTGGCCCTCCTCGCCGAGGGAGGGCAGGACGCCCTCGGTGTACGCGACGAGCAGCGGCGTCGGGGAGACGATCAGGATGCCGCCGGAGTAGCGGCGGCGGTCCTGGTAGAGCAGGTAGGCGGCGCGGTGCAGGGCGACGGCGGTCTTGCCGGTGCCGGGCCCGCCCGCGACCTCGGCGACGGAGGCGGCGGGCGCCCGGATGACCAGGTCCTGCTCGGCCTGGATGGAGGAGACGATGTCCCGCATGGAGTGCGTACGGGCCCGCCCGAGCGCGGCCATCAGGGCGCCGTCGCCGATGGCGGGCAGTTCCCGGCCGTCCAGCGTGGCGGTGACCTCGGGGCGCATCAGGTCGTCCTCGACGCCGAGGACCTTGCGGCCCTTGGAGCGGATGACGCGGCGGCGCACGACGCGGCCGGGGTCCTTGGGCGTCGAGCGGTAGAACGGCGCGGCGGCCGGGGCGCGCCAGTCGATGACGAGCGGCGCGTAGTCGGTGTCGAGCACGCCGATGCGCCCGATGTGCAGGGTTTCGGCGATGTCGGCGGTGAGGTCGGGGCGGATCGCGTCGTCGGCGGGCTCGACGGAGGTGTGGGCGCCGTCGGGGCCGCGTTCCCCGTCCTTGCCGCGGACGAGGTCGATCCGGCCGAAGAGGAAGTCCTCGAACTCGTTGTTGAGCCGGTTCAGGTGGATTCCGGCGCGGAAGACCTGCGCGTCGCGTTCGGCGAGCGCGCCGGGCGTGCCGACCTGGCCGCGTTTGGCGGCGTCGTTCATCAGGAACTCGGCCTCGTGGATCTTCTCCTCAAGGCGGCGGTACACCTGGTCCAGGTGCGTCTGCTCGACCGCGATCTCCCGATCGCGGACGGAATCCGCCGTGCTGTCGACAGCGGCATTCTGCGCGGCCACCAAGGCCCCCTTCTGACGTGCGTGGGCGACCGTCAACCGTACGCGAAGGCGGGCCCTGCCGCACGCCCGTTCCGCGACCGTCCCACGCGTCGATCATGCCGGGTCCCCGGACGGACCGCCGCGACACCCCCCACGCCGGCCCCTACGCCCGCCCCGCCGCCAGCAGCCGGCGCCGGTGGCGGGCCACCCGCTCGCGGTTTCCGCACAGCTCGCTGGAGCACCAGCGGCGCCGGTGCCCGCGCGAGGTGTCCAGGTAGACGCGGGCGCAGCCGTCGCCCTCGCAGGCCCGCAGCAGCGCCCGGTCGCCGGGATCGGTGAGCAGTTCGACGGCGTCCCGGGCGACGGCCGCGAGCAGCCCGGCGCATTCCACTCCGCCGCACAATTCCCGTACGAGGTGTCCCTGTTGGTCCCGTACGGCGCACAGCCCCGGGGGTGGTGCGGCGGCCGGGGCGTTGACCCGGGCCAGGGTTTCCTCGTCGGCGTCGCGGCCGGCGATTTCCGCCCGTACGAGGGTCTCCACGTCGTCGCGCAGGGCCCGGAAGGCCTCCACCCAGTCGGGTCCGAGCCGGGCCAGCGGCGTCCGGTCGGGCACCAGCCCGGCGCCGGTGAGCCACAGCCGCAGCTCGTCGGTGTCCCGGATCCCCTCGTGGGGAGCGGAGGTGGCCACCAGGTCCAGACAGACCCGCCCGGCGTCGAACCACATGCCCGTCACCGCCTCGGTTGGCTAGGGGGTGCCCTCAGAGTGCCTGGCGGCCGGGCGTTGCGGAACCCCCCGCGCGGGGTCCTGGCAGGCGCCGCTTCGACGACGGGGCCTACCGGGGCGGGGGGTCGTCGTGGAGCAGCCGCTGGAAGAGGCGGTGGTCGCGCCAGGCGCCGTTGATGTGGAGGAAGCGGGGCGCGAGCCCGTACTCGCTGAAGCCGGCCTTGGCCAGGACGCGCTGCGAGGCGGTGTTGTCGACGAGGGTCCCGGCCTCGACGCGGTGCAGGCCGAGCTCGTCGCGGGCGATCCGGCAGACCTCCTCCAGGGCGGCGGTCGCGAGCCCCTTGCCGGTCCACTCCCGGTCCACCCAGTAGCCGACGCCGCCGCTGCGGAGCGGCCCGAGGGCGATGCTCCCGAGGTTGATCGTCCCGACCGGGTCCCCGGTCGCCGCCTCGACGAGGACGAACGGCAGGAGCCGCCCGCCGTCCCGCTCGGCGAACTGCTCCTCCAGCCGGGCGCGCTGGCCCGCCCCGGTGTAGAACTCCTCGGAGCGGTACGGCTCGTAGGGCGCCATGTACGCCCGGTTGCGCAGCAGTACGTCGGCCAGCCCGGCGGCGTCGTCGAAGGTGACGCCGCGCATCTCCACCCCATCGATGATCATCCGAGCACGCTAACGGCCCCGCCGCGCCCGGGCAATGTCCAGCCCCGTCGGCGTTCGAGGCGCGGGGGTCCGGGGGCGGGGCCCCAAGTCCTCAGGGCCTCCGGGGTCCCGGCAGGGCCGCGGCTACCGGGTGGCGGCGCAGTCGCCCGCGTCCAGCGACAGCCGGTAGCCCCGCTTGACCACCGTCTGGATCAGCTTCGGCGTCCCCAGCGCCACCCGCAGCCGGGCCATCGCCGTCTCCACGGCGTGTTCGTCCCGCCCCGCCCCCGGCAGCGCCCGCAGCAGGTCGGCCCGGCCCACCACCCAGCCCGGCCGCCGGGCCAGCGCCCGCAGCAGGGCCATCCCGGCGGGCGGCACCGGCCGCAGCTCGCTGTCGACGAGCACGGCGTGCCCGCGGATCTCCAGCCGCCGCCCGGCCACCGGCAGCACCCGGGCCCGTCCCGGCAGCTCCTGGCAGAGCAGCTGCACCAGCGGGCCCAGCCGGAACCGTTCGGGGTGGACGGTGGCGACCCCGTGCCCCTGGAGCGGCAGCGCGGTGACCGGCCCGACGCAGGCGCTGAGCACGTCGCCCCGCAGCGAGGCCAGCACGGCCTCCCGTACGCCCCGCGCCTCGGCCCGCGCCAGCAGCGAGGCCGCGGCCGGGGCGGAGGTGAAGCTGACGGCGTCCACCGCGCCGGCGGCGACCGCGTCGAGCAGCCGGTCCAGCGGCCCGAGGTCCTCCGGCGGCATCCACCGGTACACGGGGACGACGACCACCTCGGCGCCGCCCTCGCGCAGCGCCTCCACGAACCCGGGCAGCGGTTCGCCGTGCAGCTGGAGCGCGATGCGCCGCCCGGCGACCCCGGCGGAGAGCAGCCGGTCCAGTACCTCGCCCAGCGACTCCGACTGCGGGGACCAGTCCTCGACGAGCCCCGCGGCCCGTACGGCCCCCTTCACCTTCGGCCCGCGCACCAGCAGTTCGGCCTTCCGCAGCCGGCCGAGCAGTTCCTCCCCGAGCCCCCACCCGTCGGCGGCCTCGATCCATCCCCGGAACCCGATGGCGGTGGTGGCGACGACCGCGCAGGGCGGGCTGTCGATGAGTTCCTTGGTCGCGGCGAGGAGCTCGGTGTCGTCGGCCAGCGGCACGATCCGCAGGGCGGGCGCGTGCAGCACCTGGGCGCCGCGCCGGCGCAGCAGGGCGATCAGGTCGTCGGCGCGGCGGGCGGCGGTGACCCCGACGGTGAACCCCGCCAGCGGTCCGGTCCCGTTCCCGGCGCCGGCATTCGGGCCGGCCGGGACCGCGGGCCGGGGCCGGGGGCCGGTGTGCGTGTGGTCGTCCATCGTGACCTGCCTTGCCAGTGGGTCGGTGTCGCGGGTGGCGGAACCGAGCCTGCCAGCAGGCCGTGTCGGCCTCGGTTCCGTCGCATTTCGGCGCCGTTAACCCCCGTTACACGGAGGTGAGCTGCGGTTTCGCCGCCGCCCCGGAAGCCTGGGCGATCACCGCGGCGGGCCGGCGAAGGTATACCGCCCAGGTCACCGCGCAGCACGCCCCGTAGAAGCCGAGGAAGGTCACGAAGGCGGCCGTCCCGGTCCCGGAGCTCAGGAACGCCTCGCGGAACACCAGGTTGATGCCGAGTCCGCCGAGCGCCCCGACGGCGCCGATCAGCCCCATCGCGGCCCCGGACAGCCGGCGCCCGTAGGCGGCCGCGGCCTCGCCGTCCATGCCCCGGGCGAGCGCCTTGGCCTGGAAGATGCCGGGGATCATCTTGTACGTGGAGCCGTTGCCGAGCCCGCTCAGCGCGAACAGGGCCACGAACCCGACGAGGAACACCGGCAGGGATTCCCGTACGGAGGCCAGGACGACCACCCCGGTGGCCGCGGCCATCGCCACGAACGTCGCGAGGGTGATCCGCGCCCCGCCGAACCGGTCGGCGAGCGCCCCGCCCACCGGCCGGATCAGCGAGCCGAGCAGCGGCCCGATGAAGGTCAGCGAGGCGGCCTGGAGGGGGGTGCGCCCGAACTGGGTCTGGAGGACCAGCCCGAAGGCGAAGCTGTAGCCGATGAAGGACCCGAAGGTGCCGATGTACAGGAAGGCCATGATCCAGGTGTGCGCGTCGCGCACGGCGTCGCGGACGGCGCCGGTGTCGTTGCGTACGGGCGCCAGGTTGTCCATGCGGGCGAGGGCCAGCGCCGCCGCGAGCACGATCAGCGGGAGGTAGGCGGCCAGCAGCAGCCGCGGGTGTCCGGCGCCGGCGGTCCCGATGACCAGCAGCGCGGCGAGCTGCACCACGGGCACGCCGATGTTCCCGCCGCCCGCGTTGAGGCCGAGCGCCCAGCCCTTCTTGCGCAGCGGGAAGAAGGCGTTGATGTTCGTCATGGAGGAGGCGAAGTTGCCGCCGCCCACGCCGGTCAGCGCGGCCACCGCCAGGAAGGTGGCGTACGAGGTGCCGGGCTCCATGACCAGCAGCGCGGCCGTGGTCGGCGCGAGCAGCAGCAGGGCGCTGACGACGGTCCAGTTGCGGCCGCCGAACCGGGCGACGGCGAAGGTGTAGGGGACCCGCACCAGGGCGCCGACGAGGGTGGCGGTGGCGATGAGGAAGAACTTCCCGGCGGGGTCGATGCCGTACCCGGGGCCCATGAAGAGCACCATCACCGACCAGAGCGACCAGATCGAGAACCCGATGTGCTCGGAGAGCACGGAGTACAGGAGGTTGCGGCGGGCCGTGCGCTCGCCCGACTCCCTCCAGAACACCGGGTCCTCGGGATCCCACCGCTCGATCCAGCGGGCCCCCTTGCGCGGTGCGGTCGTACCGGTCATCACACGCCTCCACTGCTGTCGCGTTCGTGATGACGATCCTAGGAACGGCGCGTTTCGGCCCCGGTCCCCACCCGGTGACCGGCGGGAAACCTTGGACTCACCCCCGGTCGGCGACGGGTGTGAGCGCGGCCGGCAACCAGCTCCCGGGGGGTGTTTCCAGCCAGCCCCGCTCGGCCGCGAGCCCGGCGGCGGCCTCGGCGAGCGCGTCCAGACCGGGATGGGTGAACCCCTTGCGCCACACCATCGCCAGGGGTGACAGCGGTACGGGCGCGACCAGCGGTCTTTTGACGCTGCCCGGCATGTCGGGAAAGTCCACGGTCACCAGCACCGGATTGCGGGTTTTGGCCATCACCCGGCGGAACTCCTCCTTGCCCACGGCCACGGGCGCGGGCGGCGCCGTCGCGATGCCCCGCCCGGCGAACAGTTCGCGGGCCAGCCCCGTCCACTCCACGGTCCTCGGGTTCCCCGCCCCGGCGTACACGGTCTCCCCCGCGAGCGCGTCCAGCGGTACCTCCTCCAGCCCGGCCAGCGGATGTCCGGCGGGCAGCAGCACCGCGAGCGGTTCGTACCGTACGGGCGCGAACGCGAGCCGGGCCCGCAGCCCCGGGTCCAGCCCGGCGGCGTACCCGAAGGACACGTCGAGGCGCCCGGCGGCGATCTCCCGGGCGGCGTGGGTGAGCCCGCTCTCGAACCGGGCCATCAGCTCGCACCCGGGGGCGAGCTCGCGGGCCCGCTCCAGCACGGTGCGGCCACTGCTGGGGCCGTCGGTGTTCAGGTCGACGAGCAGCACCCGGGGGCCGCAGAAGGCCGCGGCGAGCTCCTCGTGGGCCCCCAGCACCCGCCGGGCCGGCGGCAGCAGCCGCTCCCCGTCGGCGGTCAGCTCGACGGCCCGGGTGGTGCGTACGAACAGCACCGCGCCCAGGATCTGTTCGAGGCGCCGGACATCCCTGCTGAGCGCCTGCTGGGCGACGTACAGCCGGGCGGCGGCCCGGGTGAAGTGCAGTTCCTCCGCCACGGCCACGAAGGAGCGCAGCAGCCGGGGTTCCACGTCTCGGGACATCACGCCCGGAGACTAACAACAGGAGGCGGTCAATCGGCAAGGAACAGGTGTTGGACGCCGGTGCGGGCCCGGCCGGAACCTTGATCCATGCCCGCGACACCCACACCCCCCGCCCCCTCCCTCATGACGGTCACCGGCTCCACCCTCGTCCTCGCCGCCCCGCGGCGCCCGGCGCGCCCGCCGCGCCGCTCCCCCAAGGGCCCGTACCGGCGCCTGTTCACCCTCCCCGGCACCCGCGCCTTCACCGCCGGGAACCTCATCGCCCGCCTCCCCATGGGCATGTTCGGGATCAGCGCGGTCATGATGATCGCCGGGCAGCGCGGCTCCTACGCCCTCGCCGGCGCCGTCACCGCCACCGGCCTGGCCGCCACCGCGGTCGTCGCGCCGTTGACGGCCCGGCTCATCGACCGCCACGGGCAGGCCCGGATCGCCGTCCCCGCCACCCTGATCGCGGTCCTCGGCTCGCTCTCGCTCGTCGTGTGCGTCGCCCTGGACGCCCCCGCGTGGACCCTGTTCGCCTCGTACGCGGCGACCGCGACGACCCCCAACATCGGCGGCATGTCCCGGGCCCGCTGGACCCTGCTGCTGCGCGGCTCCCCCGGCGCGCACCACACCGCGATGTCCTTCGAGCAGGCCGCCGACGAGTTCTGCTACATGGCCGGCCCGGTCCTCGCGGCGTTCCTGTGCACCGCCGTCTTCCCGGAGGCGGGCACCCTGACCGCCGCGCTGCTGCTCCTGACCGGGATGCTGGTCTTCACCGCGCAGCGCGGCACGGAGCCGCCGCCCTCGGGCGCCCCGTCGGCCCGGCAGCCGTCCCCGCTGCGCCCGCTGCTGCCCCTGCTGGCCCTCTTCCTCTGCCTGGGCGCGGTGTTCGGCTCGATGGAGGTCACCTCGATCGCCCACCTCGACGCGCGGGGCCTGGGGGCCGCCTCCGGGCCGGTACTGGCCCTACAGGCCGCCGGATCCTGCGCGGCGGGCCTGCTCTACGGCACCCTGCGCCCGCGCGGCCTGCGGAGCTGCCTGCTCGCCATGGCGGCGGCGATGACGCTGCCGTGGGCGGCCGCGTCCACCGGCTCGCTCCCGCTGCTGGCCGGCGCGCTGCTGCTGGCGGGCATGGCGACGGCCCCGACGATGGTCACCGCCATGTCCGAGGTCCACGCCCTGGCCCCCGAGGGCCGCCTCAACGAGTCCATGACCCTGGCCGTCACCGCCATCCTCACCGGCATAGCCGCCGGCTCCGCCACCGCCGGCGCCGCCGTCGACCACCTGGGCACCACGACCCCCTACGCCCTCCCCGCGACCGCGGCCCTGCTGGCCGCCGCGACCCTCGCCACCCGCACCTCTCCGGTACAACTTTCCCGTACGAGCCAGGTACCGTAAACTCGTACCACAACCGGAGGAGCGGACCATGTCGATAAGCGCCAGTGAAGCCAGGGCGACCCTGTTCCCCTTGATCGAACGCGTCAACACCGACCACGACCCGGTGCGCATCACCTCCAAGAACGGCGACGCCGTCCTGATGTCCGCCGACGACTACGACTCCTGGCAGGAGACGGTCTACCTGCTGCGCTCCCCCGCCAACGCCCAGAGGCTGATGGAGGCCGTCGCCCGCGATCGCGACGGCGCGCCCGCGGTCACCAAGTCCATGGACGAGCTGAGGCGGTTGGCCGGAGGGGAGGAGTGAGGAGCGTTCACTTCGACCCCGCCGCCTGGGAGGACTTCCTGTTCCGGCTCTCCTCCGACCGCAAGATGGCCCGTCGGATCACCCGCCTGATCGGCGAGATCCAGCGCGACCCGTTCACCGGGATCGGCAAGCCCGAGCCTCTGAAGGGCGAACTGACCGGTTACTGGTCCCGCCGGATCGACGACGAACACCGCCTCGTCTACCGGGCGGACGACAAGGAAGTGAAGGTGCTCAAGGCCCGGTATCACTACTGACGCCGCGGGCCGGGCATGACGAAGGCCCCGCAGCCTGGGGCTGCGGGGCCTTTGCCCACATGGGGTGGTGGAGATGGCGGGAATCGAACCCGCGTCCAACGGTGCAGAAGCAGGGCTTCTCCGAGCGCAGTCCGCTACGAGTTTCTCGGCCCCGGAGATCACACGGACAAGTCTCCGACGGGCTCAGTCACTGTTTGATTTCCCTCCAGCCCCCGTGACCGGGGTTAGAGGTTTAGATCCCTAGTTGACGCCAGGATCCGGACCGGGACCACTTCCGGGCTGACGCTCCTCACAGAGGCTTCAGCTCACTGTTATTAGGCAGCGAGGGTGAAGCGGGAGTTATCGCTCTTGGAGTTGGCGATTATTTTTTGCGACATGTGGTTAGCGAGATCATTGCCGCTTCCTCGGCTCGCTTCCCCTGCATCGACATCCGCTGTCGAAACCGATCATCCCCATGTTGTTTTTTCAAAGTGCACCACCCGGGGGCGGTGCGCTGACGCCATGGTACGCGAAGTGGACCACGGGATGCCAGGTGATTACAGCTGACCGCGCTCCTTGCGCTTCACGGCCGAGATCACCCGGTTCGTCTCGCGCGTGTCCTGCTTCTCGCGCAGGGCCTGGCGCTTGTCGTACTCCTTCTTGCCCTTCGCCAGCGCGATCTCGACCTTCGCCCGGCCGTCCTTGAAGTACAGCGCGAGCGGCACGATCGTGTTGCCCGTCTCGCCGGTCTTCGAATCCAGCTTGTCGATCTCCTCGCGGTGCAGGAGGAGCTTGCGCTTGCGGCGGGCGCTGTGGTTGGTCCAGGTGCCCTGGCTGTACTCCGGCACGTGCACGTTGTAGAGCCAGGCCTCGCCGCTCTCCACCGACACGAAGCCGTCCACCAGCGAGGCACGTCCCTGGCGCAGGGACTTGACCTCGGTGCCCGTGAGCACGAGACCGCACTCGTAGGTGTCGATGATCGTGTAGTCGTGCCGCGCCTTCTTGTTCTGGGCGATCAGCTTGCGCCCTTTTTCCTTAGCCATAGTGCGGTCATTTTCGCACTACGGACCCACCCCGAGGCCACCCAATACCGTGCGGGCCCGTTCCTCGGCCTCCTCGCCGGCCGCCACGTCGGGGGTGATGCCGGCGCCGTCCAGGCTGCGGCCCCCCGGCGTGCGGTACGTACCCACCGTCAGCTCCGCCACCGAGCCGTCCGGCAGCCGCGTCGGCATCTGCACCGAGCCCTTGCCGAAGGTGCGGGTCCCGACGGCCACCGCCCGGCCGCGGTCCTGGAGGGCGCCCGTCAGCAGCTCGGCCGCGCTCATGGTGCCGCCGTCGACCAGCGCCACCAGGGGCCGCGCGGTGTCCCCGCCGCGGGCCGCGTACAGGGCCCGCTGGGTGCCCCGTACGTCGTACGTCGCCACGAGCCCGCCGTCGAGGAACGCGGAGGCGGCGGTGACCGCCTCGGTGACCAGCCCGCCCGGGTTGCCGCGCAGGTCCAGCATCAGGCGGGCGCCGGCCGGGGCCGCGCGCACGGCCGCCCGCACGCGCTCGCCGGAGCCCCGGGTGAAGGAGGCGACCTTGATGACGGTGATCCCGCCCGGGAGCTCCCGTACGGTCACGGGCTCGGCGCGCAGCTGTTCGCGCCGCAGGGTCTCGGTGAAGTCGGCGCCGTCCCGGCTGAGGGAGAGCACGGCCGGGGTGCCGGCCGCCCCGCGCAGCAGGGCCACCACGTCGGCGACGGCGAGGCCGGTCACCGCGTGCCCGTCGACGCTCAGCAGCCGGTCGCCGGCGCGCAGCCCGGCCCGGGCGGCGGGCCCGCCGGGCTGGACCCGCTCGACCTCGACGCGGCCGCCCCGGCCGCGCCCGGCCCACAGCCCGACGCCGGTCCAGCGGCCGTCGAGGTCGTCGGCGAAGGCGGCGTACTCGCCCTGGTCGTAGACGGCGCCCCAGCGGTCCCCGCTGCGGCTGACCACCTCCTGGGCGGCCTTCTTGCCGGACTTGCCCTCAGCGACGGCCTCGGCGGCGGCGCGGGCGACGGCTTCCCGGTCGGCGGTGCCGGCCGGGCGGGACGCCTCCGGCGCGGGAGCGCTCGTACGGACGGAAGGTAAGGCGGCGGCGCTGTCGGTGGCGGTGGCGGCGACACCGGTGCGGTCCCAGCATCCGGTGCTCGCCGCGGCGCCGACGGCCATGAGGAACACCCACGTCAAAACGGCCCCGCGACGCAGGTCGCGGGGCCGGGGACATCGGGCGGGCAGACCGGGCATGGCGCCGAGTCTAGGACAAGCCCCGTGCCGGTAAGGAAGGTTGACCGGACCGCGCACGGGGCGCTTGTCACACCTTCAGGTACTTGCGCAACGCGATGAAGGCCGCGAGCGAGGGCATCAGCACGCCGATGGCGAGCACCAGCGGCAGCTTGGTGAGGACGGAGTCCCAGCCGATGAAGTTGATCAGCTCCATCTTCGCGCGGAGCGCGACACCGTGGTCGATCACGAAGTACTGGCCGACGCCGAGCATGCCGCAGGCGACGACCGCGCCGATGAGGCCGGCGAACGCGGCCTCCATGATGAACGGGACCTGGATGTAGAAGCTGGAGGCACCCACGAGCCTCATGATCCCGGTCTCGCGGCGCCGGCTGAACGCCGAGACGCGCACCGTGTTGACGATCAGCAGCAGCGCGACCACCAGCATGATCAGCATGATGCCGAGGGCGGCCCAGTTGAGCGCGCTGAGCATCCCGAAGAGGTTGTCCAGCTGGTTGTGCTGGTCCTCGACCGACTGGACGCCGTCACGGCCGGCGAAGGAGCTGGTGATGACCTTGTACTTCTCGGGCTGCTTGAGCTTCACCCGGAAGGAGTCCGGCATCTGGTCCGGGGTGATCACCGAGGCCAGGGCGGTGTGGCCGAAGCGCTCCTTGTAGTGCTTGTAGGCCTCGTCGGAGGACTCGTAGTGGACCGAGTCGACGAGGTCCATCGCCTTGAGGTCGGTCTCGATGGACTTCTTCTGCTCGGCGGTCACCGCGCCCTTGGAACAGACCGCGCCCCCGCCCCCGCCGGCGGCGCCGGCCTGGCCGCTCTTGGCGTCGGCGCTGTCCTTGGCGTCGGCCTCGTTGCAGAGGTAGATCGAGACGTTGACCTTGTCGTACCAGTACCCCTTCATCGCGCTCACCTGGTCGCGCATGAGCAGGGAGCCACCGAACAGGGCCAGCGACAGGGCGACGGAGATGATGACCGCGAAGGTCATCGTGAGATTGCGACGGAGGCCGACGCCGATCTCCGACATGACGAACTGGGCGCGCATCGCGTCTCAGGGCCTTTCAGTGCTGGTAGCCGTAGACGCCGCGCGACTGGTCGCGGACGAGACGGCCCTGTTCGAGTTCGATGACGCGCTTGCGCATCTGGTCCACGATCTGCTGGTCGTGCGTGGCCATGATCACGGTGGTGCCGGTCCGGTTGATCCGGTCCAGCAGCTTCATGATCCCGACGGAGGTCTGCGGGTCGAGGTTTCCGGTGGGCTCGTCCGCGATCAGCAGGGCGGGGCGGTTGACGAAGGCGCGGGCGATGGCCACGCGCTGCTGCTCACCGCCGGAGAGCTCGCCGGGCATCCGCCCTTCCTTGCCGCCGAGGCCGACCAGCTCCAGGACCTGGGGGACGGCCTTGCGGATCTCGCCCCTCGGCTTGCCGATGACCTCCTGCGCGAAGGCGACGTTCTCGGCCACCGTCTTGTTGGGGAGGAGGCGGAAGTCCTGGAACACGGTCCCCAGCTGGCGCCGCATGTGCGGGACCTTCCAGTTGGAGAGCTTGGCGAGGTCCTTCCCCAGCACGTGCACCTGGCCGTGGCTCGCCCGCTCCTCGCGCAGCACGAGCCGCAGGAAGGTGGACTTGCCGGAGCCGGAGGAGCCGACCAGGAAGACGAACTCGCCCTTCGCGATGTCCAGGGAGACATCTCTGAGTGCGGGACGGTTCTGCTTCGGGTAGGACTTGGAGACGCTGTCGAATCGGATCACGGGTGCACCACGGTCGCCGGGAGTAGGTGTGCGTGACCCTACGCGAACGGGCGGGCAGTGGGGACCCGGCGGCCGGAGTTGCCCGATATATCCCCCGGTACCGGAGGGGCCGGACCGCGATTGCCCGGACGGGCCGCGCCGAATGTCGCGGGAGCTGGCACAGTGGTAGGGGAACGGCCTCGCTCCCCAAGCCGTTGTGTGGTGTACGAGGGGACGAGAGGAGGAGCGCATGACGTATGACCGGCTCGTGTGCGCGAACTGCGCCGCACCCGTCAGCCAGGGCCGCTGCCCGGTGTGCCGGGCGAACAGGGAGCGCCTCCAGCAGGAGGACCCCTTCACCGGCCTGAACCCCATGGCGCTCATCGTGCTTCTGGTGGTGCTGGTCGCGGCGCTGGCGCTGGTGGCCCAGCAGACCGCCTAGCGGTAGCCCGTACCCGTACGTTCCAGCTACCCGTACCCGTACGCGACAGGGCCCGGACACCCCACGGTGTCCGGGCCCTGTCGCGTACGTTCGTCCGCGTTACGCGGTCTGCTCCTGCTGCTTGCGCCAGCGGATGCCGGCTTCGAGGAAGCCGTCGATCTCGCCGTCGAGCACCGCCTGCGGGTTGCCGACCTCGAACTCCGTCCGCAGGTCCTTGACCATCTGGTACGGGTGCAGGACGTAGGAGCGCATCTGGTTGCCCCAGGAGCTGCCGCCGTCCTTGAGGGCGTCCATCCTGGCCTGCTCCTCCTGGCGGCGCCGCTCCAGCAGCTTGGCCTGGAGGACGTTCATGGCGCTGGCCTTGTTCTGGATCTGCGAGCGCTCGTTCTGGCAGGAGACCACGATGCCGGTCGGGAGGTGCGTGATGCGCACCGCCGAGTCGGTCGTGTTGACGCCCTGGCCGCCGGGGCCGGAAGCGCGGTACACGTCGATGCGCAGCTCGCCCTCGTCGATCTCGACGTGGTCGCTGGACTCGACGACCGGCAGCACCTCGACGCCCGCGAAAGAGGTCTGGCGGCGGCCCTGGTTGTCGAACGGCGAGATGCGCACGAGGCGGTGGGTGCCCTGCTCGACGGAGAGCGTGCCGTACGCGTACGGGGCCTTGACCACGAAGGTGGTCGACTTGATGCCGGCCTCTTCCGCGTACGAGGTCTCGTACACCTCGGTCGGGTAGCCGTGGCGCTCGGCCCAGCGCAGGTACATGCGCTGGAGGCGCTCGGCGAAGTCGGAGGCGTCGACGCCGCCGGCCTCGGCGCGGATGTTGACCAGGGCCTCGCGCTCGGCGTACTCGCCGGAGAGCAGGGTCCGGACCTCCATCTCGTCCAGCGCCTTGCGCACGGAGGTCAGCTCGTTCTCCGCCTCGGCGAGGGTGTCCGCGTCGTCCATCTCCTGGGCGAGCTCGAACAGCACCGCGAGGTCGTCGATGCGCCCGCGCAGGGTCTCGGTCTTGCGGACCTCGGCCTGGAGGTGCGAAAGCTTGCTCGTGATCTTCTGGGCGGCCTCCGGGTCGTCCCACAGGGACGGCGCGGCGGCCTGCTCCTCGAGCACGGCGATTTCTGCCCTCAGCTTGTCGAGGTCCAGGACGGCCTCGATCGACCCCATGGTCGAGGAGAGGGACTTCAGCTCTTCGGAAACATCGACGACTGCCACGGGTCCAGCGTAGCCGGTCGCCGGACGGCCCCGTCCGGCCCCGTCCGGCCAGGCCTGGCTCGGCCCGTTCTGACCACGGCGGGTACGGGCGTACCCTCACCGTATGACCGTTCTACTCGTGAAGCGCCGCCATGTGGACCACATGCGTGTCACCACGACGAGCTGTCTGCCGCCGGACCGAGCACGAGCCTGATCAACACCGATCCGACTTGGTCCTGTAGGCGGCCCCGCAGCCCCGGCACCACCCTTGCCGGCGGCCCTCTCCACCGCCGTCCCGACAACCCCGGGAACAGGACCCCGTGACATCCGAAACGGAGCCGTCATGCCGTCCGCGCACTCCCTCCCCGTTCTCGACCTCTCCCTGGCCGACGATCCCGCCGAGCGGACCGACTTCCTGAAGCAGCTGCACGCGGCCGCCCGGGACACCGGGTTCCTGCACCTCACCGGCCACGGGATAACCGCCGCCGAGAGCACCCGGATCCTGGAGCTGACCAAGACCTTCTTCGCGCTCCCGGAGGCCGACCGGCTGGCCGTGAGCAATCTCAACTCCCCGCACTTCCGCGGGTACACCCGGATCGGCCACGAGTTGACGGGCGGCGCCTCCGACTGGCGCGACCAGCTGGACGTGGGCGCGGAGCGGCCGGCGCCGGAGGTGGGGCCGGGCGACCCGCCGTACCTGTGGCTGGAGGGCCCGAACCAGTGGCCGCAGGCGCTGCCGGAGCTGCGGACGGTGGTACTGGAGTGGCAGTCCCGGCTGGCGGCGGTGGCGCACCGGCTGCTGCGGGAGCTGCTGACCTCGATCGGCGCGCCGGCGGACTTCTTCGACGACGCCTTCGCGGACCGGCCGCACCTGCACACGAAGCTGATCCGGTACCCGGGGTCGGCGCCGTCGGGCGCGGACCAGGGCGTGGGCGCGCACAAGGACTACGGGTTCCTCACGCTGCTGCTCCAGGACTCGGTGGGCGGGCTCCAGGTGGTCCGGGACGGGGCGTACGTGGACGTGCCGCCGCTGCCGGGGGCGTTCGTGGTGAACCTGGGCGAGCTGCTGGAGATCGCGACGGAGGGGTACCTGACGGCGACGGACCACCGCGTGGTGAGCCCGCCGGGCGCGGTGGAGCGGTACTCGGTGCCGTTCTTCTACAACCCGCGGCTGGACGCGGTCGTGGAGACCGTCCCCGGGGAGTACCTGCGCTCGGCGCCGGGCGTCGCGCACGACGCGTCGAACCCGCTCCACGCGGAGTACGGCCGCAACGAACTCAAGGGCTGGGTCCGCGCCCACCCCGCCGTGGCCCGCCGCTGGCACCCGGAACTCGTCGAATCCTGACCGGGCGCCGACGGGGCCGGTCCGCCGGCCCCGCCCGCGCTTACGGCGCGGGTCTCGCCGGGGCGGAGTTCTCGCCGTCCTGGGCGGGCGGCGGGGCCGTGTCGCCGGAGGAGGCCAGCCAGCTGCCCACCCCCACCGCCGCGACCAGCGCCACGGCGGCGGCGGACAGCGCCAGCCTCCGCTTGCGCACCGTCTCCGCCCGGTGCCGCGCCGACCCCGGCCGGTGCCCGCCGGCGGGCCTGGGCACCCGCGCCGTCCCCAGCGCGCCGCCCGCCAGCTCGTCCGGCCCCGGCACCCGCATCGACGTGTGCGTGTCCCGGTTCGAGTCCGTCGCGGACCCCGGCACCAGCGGGACCACGCCCCGCCGCCGGACCGGGTCCGCAGCGGGTTCCTCCGGCAGCTCCGGCTGCTCCGGCTCGTCCGGCTCGTCCACGTCCAGCGGCGGTATCCCCGCCAGCATCGGCAGCAGCTCCCGCAGCCGTACCGACAGCTCCGAGGCCCGCAGCCGCGAGGCCGGGGCCTTCGCCAGGCACTGCACCATCAGCTGCCACAGCTCTTCCGGGATCCCCGGCAGCGGAACGACCGTCTCCGTCACATGCCGCCGCAGCACCGCCCCCGGGTGTCCCCCGCCGAAGGGGGTGAACCCGGCGAGCAGCTCGTACAGCACCGTGGCCAGCGCGTAGATGTCCACCGCGGCCCGCGGCGGCAGCCCTTCGACGATCTCCGGCGCCAGATAGTCCGGCGTGCCGATGATCCGGGTCGTGGGCGCAGTGGTCCGCCCGCCGGAGGTCCGCCGCGGCGAGTCGATCAGCTTGGCGACGCCGAAGTCGGTCAGCAGCGCCGGGTGCGCGCCGCCGGGGCCGAGCGGGCCCTGCATGTCCAGCAGGACGTTCTCCGGCTTGACGTCCCGGTGCACCACACCGGCCGCGTGCGCGGCCGCCAGCGCGTCCGCGACGTCCGCGACGATCGCCACGGCCGCCTCGGGGGCGAGCCGCCGCTCGCGGTCGAGGCGCGTACGGAGGTCCGTACCGCGCACCAGGTCCATGACGAGGGCGAGGTCGTTGCCGTCCACGACGAGATCGCGGACGGAGACCACGTGCGGGTGTTCCAGCCCGAGCAGCGCGCTGCGCTCCTGGACGAACCGCCCCACCAGCTCCTGGTCGGACGCGAGGTCCTCGCGCAGGAGTTTGACGGCGACGGGGCCGTCAGGCCCCTCGCCCAGCCATACGGTCCCCGCGCTGCCGCGCCCCAGGATCTGGTGCGCGGTGTACCGGCTGCCGATCTTCCGTGCCACGACTGCTCCCTCAGCGGCTGGCGTACGGCACCAAAGCTACGCGGCCGAATGGGGGTTGTAGGCCAGCAGGGGCTCCGATTCGCGGCGACCTTCACTTCTGCGGGCGAAATCACGTCCCAGAAGTCGACAAATCCACGAACTCGGCGCTACGGGGTCCCCGCTCCGCTCAGGACTGGGGTCCGTCCGCGGAGTTTCCGACCGAGCTCACCCAGTCGTAGGCGTCGCTGACCCAGGTGCCCACCTGGTCCCACCAGCCCTTGCCGGTGCCGACCCACTCCTGGAGCGGGGTGAGCTCCCAGACCAGCCAGCCGGCCACGAAGAACACCAGGATCAGGACCAGGCAGCCCTTGAGGCAGCCGAGGCCCGGGATCCGCACCGGGTTGGCGCTGCGGCGGCGCGGTTCGCGCGGTTCGCGCGGCGGACGCTGCTGCGGCGGCGGAGCCTGCGGGGGCTGCTGCTGCGGCTGGCGGTACTGGGGTTGCTGGGGCTGCTGCGGCTGCTGGTACTGCTGGGGCTGGCGCTGCTGCTGGTAGTGCTGCGGAGGCGGCGGCGGGGCGTACTGCTGCTGCGGAGGCTGCTGGTACTGCGGGGGCTGCTGGGGCTGCTGCCGGTACTGCTGCTGAGGCGGGCCCTGGCGGTACTGCGGAGGCTGCTGGGGCTGCTGGGGTCGCTGCTGCGGCGGCGGGGGCGCCTGCCGCTGCGGGCGCCGGCGCAACGGGTCCTCGCTCGGGTCGAGGTACTGCATCTGGGTCTGCTCGTTGCGGTCGCGCGCGGCCCGCATCTGCGACTGCCACGGGTGCGCGGCGTCCGGCTGCCGCACGGGCGGCATCACCGAGGTCGGATCCGGCCCGGGCGCCCCGGTGCTGGGCAGCACGGTGGTGGCGTCGGCGCCGCCGACCGGCGGCAGCACGCTGGTCATCGCGTTCGGGTCGTACGCGTCCATCGGCCCGGCCGCCGCGGCGCCCGCCAGGGCGGCCCCCGGGGTCTGCGGGACGGGCGCGGGCGAGGGGT
This sequence comes from Streptomyces sp. ADI95-16, assembly GCF_003721495.1. Lineage (NCBI taxonomy): Bacteria > Bacillati > Actinomycetota > Actinomycetes > Kitasatosporales > Streptomycetaceae > Streptomyces > Streptomyces sp. ADI95-16. Next base: position 3,360,334 of record NZ_CP033581.1, read on the forward strand.
CGGGCGCGAGCAGCGCGCCGACGCCGAGCGCGGCCTCGACCTGCTCCGGCGAGGAGTGCACGCCGATGCCGGAGGCGACGACGCGCAGCCCGCGGGCCAGGTTCTCGGCGCTCGGGCGCTCGTTCGGCTCCTTGCGCAGGCAGCGCTCGATGACGGTCCACAGCGGCTCGGGCAGCGTGGACGGACGCTGCGGCTCCTCGCTGAGGTGGCGGTGGAGCACTTCGAGCGCGGTGCCGCCGGCGAACGGCGGGCGGCCGGTGACCAGCTCGTAGAGCAGGATGCCGGCGCCGTAGATGTCGACGGCGGAGGTCTGCGGACGGCCCTCGGCGGACTCGGGGGCGACGTAGGAGGGGGTGCCGACGAACTCGTGGGTGCGGGTCAGGCCCGGGGAGTCGGCGAGGCGCGCGATGCCGAAGTCGGTGAGCATCGGCTTCATCTGGCCGCCGCGCTCGTCGAGCAGGACGTTGGCGGGCTTCAGGTCGCGGTGGACCACGCCGTCGGCGTGGCTGGCGGCGAGCGCGTCCGCGATCTGGGCGGTCAGCAGCGCCGCGGCGACGGGGGTGAAGGGGCCGTTCTGCCGGATGTACTTGTGCAGGTCCGGGCCGTCGATCAGGTCCATGACCAGGGCCAGGAGGTCGCCCTCGACGACGAGGTCGCGCGTGCGCACGATGTTGGGGTGCGTCAGGCGCAGCAGGACGGAGCGCTCGCGCAGGAAGCGCATGACGATGTCCGCGTCCTGGGCCAGCTCCTCCTTGAGGACCTTGATGGCCACGGTCTCACCGGGCTGGCCGGCGACGGCCGCCTCCGCACCGGCGGTCTCACGCTGGCGGGCACGCCAGACGGTGCCCGTGGCGCCGCGTCCGAGCGGCTCCTCGAGCAGGTACTTGCTGCCGACTGGCCGCACGTCTCGCGCTCCCTGCTGTCGTCCTGCTGTGGTTCGTTTTTCCGGCCCACTCTAGGGGGTGTCCCAAGAGAAGACGCGGGGCACCAAAGGTTGGTTGCCGCACATATGTACGAAGGGTGATGTTTATGGCGTATGCCGGGGGCGATTTTCCTCGGCTTGCTGACTGAAATTGTGCGGGGAGTGGACGGGCCCGCGATCGATCAAGATCATTTCTTGTCGGGTGCCGGGCGTGTTGTCCGCGACAGGTGCGAGGATGCACCCGTACGGAACGGCCGGGACGGGAGCCCGCCTTCCGGGCAGACCTGACCGGACGAAGCGCCGTGCCGGGTGGGGGGTGATCGGGCGGCCACGCCCCTGTCGTCCCCCTGCCGGGCGCGCGCACCGCGCACCGAGCACCGCGCAGAAGGGACCGCTGACGGCGATGCAGATCCGGCTGACCGTCCTTGGGTCGCGCAGCGGCCACCAGACCGCGACCGCGCCGACGAGCTGCGACGTACTCGTCACCGCGCCCGCCGGGACCGCGCTCGCCGCGGTGGCCTCCGGGCTCGCGGCCACCGTCGGCGGGCCCGACACCGGGGGCACGGTCGTGCTGTACGCCGGGGCGGAGCGGCTCGACCCGCAGCGGCGGGTGCTGGGCGAGCCGCCGCTGGTGGACGGGGCGGTGCTGGCGCTGCACGGCCCGGTGCCGGATGTCCTGCCGGACGCGGAGGAGGGTCTGGGGACGCCCCAGCTGCACGTGGTGGCGGGGCCGGACGCGGGCGGGGTGCACCTGCTGCACCCGGGAGCGGTACGGATCGGGCGCTCCGCGGACGCGGACGTGCCGCTGGACGACCCGGACGTGTCGCGGACGCACTGCGCGGTGACGGTGATGCCGGACGGCCGGGTGGCCGTGGCGGACCTGAACTCCACGAACGGGACGACGCTGGACGGCGTGGCCGTGGGGGAACGGGCGGTGGCGCTCGCGCCGGGGGCCCTGCTCCGGGTCGGCGAATCCACCCTCCGGCTGACCGTCGGCGCGAGCATCCCGCTGCCGGTCACCCCGGACCAGGAGGGCCACCTCTCGATCCCCCCGGCCGGCCCCTCGGCCGCGAGCCGTCCGGGCGGCCCTGCCGCTCCCGGCGTCGGCCGGGGCGGCCCGTTCCCCGATGCGCGACGCGCTGACGGCTCCGCCGACGGACGGCCCGGGGGCCCTGCCGCCTCCGCCTCCGCCTTCGGCGCCGGGCGGGCGGGCGGAGCCGGGGGCGATGCCCCGGCCGCCGGTGGATACGCGGGGCCGCGGTCCGGGGCGGAGGGGTTGTTCCCCCACCCCGCCCCTTCCCGAAACGGGGGCTCCGCCCCCGGCCCCGCCTCGGGGCTCCACCCCGGAACCCCGCACCCCGACGCCTCCGGCGCGGGCCGGCACGGCGCCGCGCGACCCGCCGGCCCGGCCCGGCCCGCCAGACCCGACGCGGCCGGCCCCACTGGCCCCGCCAGACCCGACGCGGACCACTTCGCCGCGGCCCCGGAATCCGGGCCGGGGGGCGAGGGGGCGCGACGGCGGGGCATCGGGGCTTGGGCTCGGAAGTGGGTGCGGGGGGAGCAGGCCGGGCAGGCCGAGGACGTGCGGGCGGCGGCGGCAGCCGTGTCGGCGCGGCCCGCGGCCGACGATCCGGCCGCGTTGCTGCTCGCCGCGCTCGGGCCGACCCGGCGGCTGTGGTCCCGTCGCCCCGGCGCGCTCGACGTCGGCCTCGGCGCCGGCTGCCGGGTCGCGTTCCAGGACGTCGGTGCCCTCGGCGTCGCCGGACCCCGCGCCCGCCTCACCGGCGTCGCCCGCTCCGTGATCGCCCAGCTCGCCGCGCTGCACGCCCCGGCGCAGCTGGAGATCGTACTCATCAGCACGGACCGGGCCCGCGCCCTCGCGGACCGGCGCCGTGACTGGGGTTGGCTCGGCTGGCTGCCGCACCTGCGCCCCGCGCACGGCCAGGACTGCCGGCTGCTGCTCGCGTACGACCGGGACCAGGCCGCCGCGCGGACGGGGGAGCTGACCCGGCGGCTCGACGACGGTCCCCTCGGTACCGGCTGGGCGACCGCCGACCGCGCCGCCGTACGGGAGGCCGCCGCCGCGTACGAGGGCCCGTACACCCTCCTCGTCCTCGACGGCGACCCCGGCACCGGCGCGCTGCGCGATGTCACGGCCCGGCTCGCCGCCCACGGCCCCGCCGCCGGGATCCACCTGCTCTGCCTCGCCGACGCGCCGTCCGCCACCCCGGCCTCGCCGCTCGCCGAGACGTACGAGACCGCCTGCGCGAGCACCCCCGCCTTCCGGGAGTGCGGCGCGGTCGCCCTGCTCAGCGGGGACGTCGCCACGGCCGTACGGATCTTCGCGGTCAGCGGCGGCCTGCCGGTGCCGCCCGGCGAGACCGCCACCGCCGACGCCGTCTCCGCCGCCTGGGCGGAGCGGTTCGCCCGCGCCCTCGCGCCGCTGCGGGCCGACGCCTCGCAGGCGGAGCCGTCCCGGACCGTCGCGGCCGCGCTCCCGCAGACCGCGCGGCTGCTGGACGAGCTGGGGCTGGCCCGGGCCACCCCCGCGTCCCTGATGGCCCGTTGGGCGGCGGCGACCGAGCAGGGCCAGGGCGTCGGCGGCCTCGTCGAGGTCGTCCTCGGCGCCGGCCGGCGCGGCCCCGTCGGTGCCGAGCTGGTCCACGACGGCCCGCACCTGCTCATCGAGGGCCCCGCCGGCAGCGGCCGTACGGAGCTGCTGCGTTCGGTCGCCGCCTCCCTGGCCGCCGCGGCCCGCCCCGACCGGCTCGGCCTCGTCCTCCTCGACGGCGCGGGCGGCGAGCGCGGTGACGGGCTGCGCCCCTGCACCGACCTGCCGCACGTCTCGGCGCACCTCGTGGCTTCGGACCCCTTGCGCATGCGGGAGTTCGCGCAGGCCCTCGGCGCCGAGCTGAGGCGCCGCGCGGAGCTCCTCGACGGGGTGCCGTTCGCGGAGTGGCACGCCCACCGCGAGGCCGGCGACCGGATGGTCGCGCCCCGCCGGCCCACCTCCGGTGAGCTGCGCGGTGATCTGGAGCCGCAGCGCACCGGAACGCTCCGGCTGCGTTCGGCCGCTTTCCGTACGGAGCCGGCCGCGGGGCCGAGTCCGCTGCCCCGTCTGGTGGTGCTGGTCGACGACCTCGACGCACTGGTCGCGCCCGGGCTCGGCAGCATGGGCCGGCCCGCCGCCGGTTCGGTGGTCCGCGCCCTGGAGGCGGTGGCCCGTGACGGTGTCCGGCTCGGCGTGCACCTGGTGGCGACCAGCGCCCGGCCGGACCGGACGGCGGACACCGAACTCGCCCGGCTGACGGCCCTGCGGGTCGAGCTGGACGCCCCCGACCAGCCGGGTCCCGGCCGCGGCCGGCTGCTGCGCGCCGACGGCTCCGCGGTGCCGTTCCAGGGCGGCCGGGTCACCGGCCGGATCCCGCGCACCGCGACGCTGCGGCCGACGGTGGTCCCGGTGGAGTGGGAGCGAATGGGTGATCCTCCGGCCCGTCGGCCGGTGCGCGAGCTGGGCAACGGCCCGACGGACCTGGCGCTGCTGGCCAGTGCCCTGGACCGGGCCGCGCACCTGGTCTCGGCGATACCCGTGCTGTTCCCGGCCGCCCCGTAGGCCCTTTCGGGCCACCCGGATCCCGTGACGCGGTATTGCGGGGGCGCACCGCTCGGCGTAGACCTTGTGGCACGGGACACACCACGGGCAGCGGACAGGCATCGGGGGCGCAACCATGCGCGGTCGGCAGGGAACGGGCCGTACGACGGACCGGACGACAGGCGGGTCGGCGGGCGGCGCCGCGGGCCGGGGCCACGGCCCCGCCACGGGCCGCAGCAGCGCGAAGCGGCGTACGAGGGCCCGCGCCAGGGCCCGTACCTGGGCGGCCCTCGCCGCGGCGGGCGCGCTGGCGCTCACCGGGTGCGGGGACGGCGGCGACAAGAAGGCCGACCCGCCCGGCGGTGCGACACCGGCCGGACGGCGGGTGGAGTTACCGAAGCTGCCCGGCGAGAAGCTGGAGGTGGCGGCGGTCTGGACGGGCCCCGAGCAGGAGAACTTCACCAAGGTCCTGAAGGAGTTCGAGAAGCGCACGGGCGCCACGGTCACCTTCGTCCCGGCGCAGGACCCGATCGTCACCTTCCTCGGCACGAAGATCGCGGGCGGCGCCCCGCCGGACGTGGCGCTGCTCCCGCAGGTCGGCGCGCTGGTGTCGGCGGTGGAGAAGAAGTGGGCGCAGCCGGTGGGGCCGGAGGCGCAGGCGCAGCTGAACGCCAATTACGGCGAGGGCTGGAAGAAGCTGGGCGTGGTCGACGGCACCCAGTACGGCGTGTACTACAAGGCCGCCAACAAGTCGCTGGTCTGGTACAACGCGAAGGCGTTCGAGGCGGCGGGGGTCCAGCCGCCGAAGACGTGGAAGGAACTGCTGGAGGTGGCCGACACGCTGTCCGCGTCGGGCACTCCGGCGGTGTCGGTGGCCGGCGCGGACGGCTGGACCCTGACCGACTGGTTCGAGAACGTCTACCTCTCGCAGGCGGGTCCGCAGAAGTACGACCAGCTGGCGAAGCACCAGATCAAGTGGACGGACGACAGCGTCAAGCAGGCGCTGACCACGCTCGGCCAGCTGTTCGGCCGCAAGGACTTCCTGGCGGGCGGTCAGAGCGGTGCGCTGTCGACGGAGTTCCCGAAGTCGGTGACGCAGACCTTCACCGGCGGCGACCGGCCGGCGGCGGCGATGGTCTTCGAGGGTGACTTCGTGGGGGTGAACATCGCGCAGACGGAGGCGAAGGTGGGCGAGGACGCCCTGGTCTTCCCGTTCCCGGCGGTGGGTGCCAAGGCGCCGGTGGTCTCGGGCGGTGACGTGGCGGTCGCCCTGAAGCCGTCGAAGGGCGCGCAGGCGCTGCTGACGTTCCTGGCGTCGCCGGACGCGGCTGAGATCCAGGCCCGCGAGGGCGGGTTCGTCTCGCCGAACAAGGCGGTGGATCCGGGTGCCTATCCGAACGCGATCCAGCGGGACATCGCGAAGTCGCTGATCGCGGCGGGCGACGATTTCCGCTTCGACATGTCGGACCAGGCGCCGGCGGGCTTCGGCGGGACGCCGGGCGCGGGCGAGTGGAAGGCGCTCCAGGACTTCCTGGCGAACCCGTCGGACGTGGCGGGGGCGCAGGCGAAACTGGAGGCGGAAGCGGCCAAGGCCTACGGGGGCTGATCCGGTGGCGGCCACGGCTTCGCCGAAGTCCGCCGAGGTCCGGCGCCGCCGCCTGGTCGCGGCGGCGTTCCTCCTCCCGGCGCTCGTCCTGCTCGGCGCGCTCGTCGTGCAGCCCATCGGCTACTCGGTGTACCGGAGCCTGTTCGACCGCTCCGGCGGCACCTTCGTCGGCGGGGACAACTACCTGGAGATGCTGCGCGACGACTCGATCCGTACGGCCCTGCGGAACACGGCGCTGTGGGTGGTGCTGGCGCCGACGACGGCGACCGCGCTGGGTCTGATCTTCGCGGTGCTGATCGAACGGGTGCGCTGGGGCACGGCGTTCAAGCTGCTCGTGTTCATGCCGATGGCGATCTCGATGCTGGCGGCGGGCATCATCTTCCGGCTCGTCTACGACCACGATCCGCACCGGGGCGTCGCGAACGCCGTCTGGGTCGGGGTGCACGACACCTTCGCGGAGTCCTCGGCGTTCCCGAAGGCCCGGCCGGGGCGGGACTCTCCGCTGGTCCCGGCCGACGGGGGCGCCTTCGTGACGCGTGATCCCGTACGGGCGGGGGTGCCGGTGCTGCTGCCGCTGGTCGGGGTGGCTGCGGAGGCGCTGCCGGAGGGGACCCGTCCGGCGAAGCCGGCCGGCGCCGAGCCCGGCCGGGTCACCGGCACGGCCTGGCAGGACTTCACCCGGGGCGGCGGGGGCCGTACGAACACGGTCGACCCGGCCGAGTCCGCGTACGCCGGGATGCGGATCGAGGCGGTCAAGGGCGGCCGGGTCATCGACGCGGCGACGGCCCGCGCCGACGGCACCTTCACGCTGTCCGCGAAGGCCGACGGGGCGCTGCTGCGGCTGCCCGCCTCGAACTTCCGGGAGGCGTACTCGGGGGTGGAGTGGCTCGGTCCGACGCTGGTCACCCCGGCGATCATCGGGGCGTACGTGTGGATGTGGTCCGGGTTCGCGATGGTGCTGATCGGGGCCGGGCTGGCGGCCGTACCGAGGGAGCTGCTGGAGGCGGCGCGGGTGGACGGGGCGGGCGAGTGGCAGGTGTTCCGCCGGATCACGGTGCCGCTGCTGGCGCCGGTGCTGGCGGTGGTGCTGGTCACGCTCGTCATCAACGTGATGAAGATCTTCGACCTGGTCTTCGTGATCGCGCCGGGCGCGGTGCAGGACGACGCGAACGTCCTGGCGTTCCAGCTGTACCGCACCTCGTTCGGGACGAACGCGGATCCGGGGCTGGGCAGTGCCATCGCGGTGCTGCTGCTGGCGCTGGTGGCGCCGGTCATGCTCTACAACATCCGCCGGATGCGCCGGGAGGCCCGCCGATGAACACGGTGCGCGGATGGGCCGCGCGGGCGGGCGGCGGCGCCCTGCGGATCTTCCTGGTCCTGGCGGCCCTGTTCTGGCTGCTGCCCACGCTCGGGCTGCTGATCTCCTCGTTCCTCTCCCCCACCGAGCTGAACGAGGGCGGCTGGTGGAGGGCGCTGACGGCTCCGTCGAGGCTGACGGCCGACAACTACGGGCGGCTGCTGGCCAACGACACCATCACGGGTTCGCTGCTGAGCACGGTGGCGATCGCGGTCCCGGCGACGCTGCTGGTCCTGGTGCTGGGCTCGCTCGCCGGGTACGCGTTCGCGTGGCTGGAGTTCCCGGGCCGGGACTGGCTGTTCCTGATCGTCGTGGGGCTGCTGGTGGTTCCCGTCCAGGTGGCGCTGATCCCGGTGTCCAAACTCTTCGGGACCATCGGCCTGTTCGAGACGACGGCGGGGGTGGTGCTGTTCCACACCGCGTTCGGGCTGCCGTTCGCGGTGTTCCTGCTGCGGAACTTCTTCGCGCAGATCCCGCGGGAGCTGCTGGAGGCGGCCCGGCTCGACGGGGCGGGTGAACTGCGGCTGTTCGCGCGGGTGGTGCTGCCGCTGGGCGGTCCGGCGATCGCCTCGCTCGGCATCTTCCAGTTCCTGTGGGTGTGGAACGACATGCTGGTGGCGCTGGTCTTCGCGGACTCGGCGAACCCGCCGATCACGGTGGCGCTCCAGCAGCAGGTCCGGCAGTTCGGCAACAACATCGACGTGCTGGCGCCGGGCGCGTTCCTGTCGATGGCCGTGCCGCTGGTCGTCTTCTTCTCGTTCCAGCGGCAGTTCGTCTCGGGGGTGATGGCCGGAGCGATCAAGTGACGGCGCCGACACCCCTGTTGATCATGCGGTTGACGTGCGGAGTTGACGCTGTGCAACCCGAACGGTGCGCGGGGCGTAACCCGAACGCCACACCGGGGGTTCCTGGTGGACATGCCCGCGCCGACCCCTGGATGTGCCGTGCCCCGGTTCAGCGTCATCGTGCCCGCGTACAAGGTCCAGGCGTACCTCCAGGAGAGTCTGGACTCGGTCCTGACCCAGTCGTACGCGGATCTGGAACTGATCGCGGTCGACGACGCCTCCCCGGACGCCTGCGGTTCGATCATCGACGACCACGCGGCCCGCGACCCCCGGGTCACGGGCGTGCACCTGGCGCACAACCTGGGGCTGGGGCCGGCCCGCAACGCGGGTCTGGCCCGGGCCACCGGCGACTACCTGGTCTTCCTCGACGGAGACGACACCCTCGCCCCAGGCGCTCTCCAGGCCATCGCCGACCGCCTCAAGGCCACCGGCTCCCCCGATGTCCTCGTCTACGACTACGCGCGCACCTTCTGGACCGGCGAGACCGTCCGCAACAGCCTCGCGCACCGGCTCACCGAGGACGGCCCGGCCAGCTTCCGCCTCACCGACCGGCCGGCGCTGCTCGGCATGCTGATGGTGGTGTGGAACAAGGCGTACCGCCGCGAGTACGTGGAGCGCGAGGGGCTCGAATTCCCGCCCGGCTTCTACGAGGACACCCCCTGGACCTATCCCGCCCTGCTGGCGGCGGAGTCCGTGGCCGTCCTCGACCGGGTCTGCGTCCACTACCGCCAGCGCCGGACGGGCTCGATCCTGACCACCTCCACCCGCCGCCACCTCGACGTCTTCGACCAGTACGACCGGGTCTTCGGCCGGCTCGCCACCCGCCCCGAGCTGGAGCGCTGGCGCCCCGCGCTGCACCGCAGGATGGCCGAGCACTTCTGCGCCCTGTACGCCGATCCGCGCCGCCTGCCGCGCGCGAGCCGGGCGGAGTTCTTCCGCCGGGCCTCCCTGCTGCTGCGGCGCTACCGGCCGGCGGGCGGCCACGGCGCGGCGCCGGCCCCGGCGCCGGCGCCGTCCCGGACGGACCGGGTGCGGCACGCGCTGATGCGGCTCGGGCTGCGGCACGCCTACCGGGCGCTGTCGGCGGGCCGCGCGGTCGCGCTGGCGGCGGCCCGGACGGGGGTGTCCGCGGGGCGGGGGCTGCGGGAGGCGGCGCTGCGGCTGCACTACCGCGTCCAGCGGCTGCTCCCGCTGTGGCCGGAGCTGGCGGTGTTCTCCGCGTACTGGCACGGCGGCTACGCCTGCAATCCGGCGGCGATCGAGGCCAAGCTGCGGGAGCTGGCGCCACGGATGCGGACGGCGTGGATCTGCGACCCGGCCCACGCGGACACGCTGCCCCCGGAGACGGCCGTGGTGCGCCCGGGCTCGGCCGCGTACTGGACGGCCCTCGCGCGGGCCGCGTACCTGGTGACCAACGTCAACTTCGACCGGGCCCTCGTCAAGCGGCCGGGGCAGATCCTGCTGCAGACCCAGCACGGCACCCCGCTCAAACGGGTCGGCCTGGACCTCCTGGACCGCCCGGCGGCGACGCCGACGACGGACTTCGCGGGGCTGCTGCGCGGCGCCGACCAGTGGGACTTCCTGCTGTCCGCGAACCGCCACTCGACGCTGGTGTGGGAGAAGGCGGTCCCGTCCTCGTACACGACGCTGGAGTACGGCTACCCGCGCAACGACGTCTTCCACAGCGCCACCCGCGCGGACGTCCTGGAGCTCCGCGAGCGCCTCGGCATCCCGGTGGGCACGGTGGCGATCCTGTACGCCCCCACGCACCGCGACTACCGGCGCAGCCGGCCGGAGCACCTGGACTTCGAGCGGGTGCTGCGCGACCTGGGGCCGCGGTTCACGATCCTGACGCGGACGCACCTGACGTACGCGGACACGGCCTCGCCGCACGAGGCACGGCCGCGGCTCGTGGACGTCTCCTCCTACCCGTCGGTGGAGGAACTCTGTCTGGCCTCGGACGCGTTGGTGACGGACTATTCGTCGCTGATGTTCGACTACGCCTCGCTGGACCGGCCGATCGTGATCCACGCGGACGACTGGGAGGCGTACGAGGCCGCCCGCGGCACGTACTTCGACCTGCGGGCCTGTCCGCCGGGGGCGATCGCCCGGAGCGAGGACGAGCTGGTGGACATCTTCGCCACGGGCCACTGGCAGGGCTCCCGCTCGGCGCAGCTGCGCGCCGCGTTCCGGGCCCGGTTCTGCTCCCATGACGACGGCCACGCGGCCGAGCGGGTGGTCCGCCGCGTCTTCCTCGGCCAGCCGGGTCCGGTCCCGGCGGTGATCCCCCTCGAAGACCGCCACCCGGCGCCGCCGTGCTCCCCGGAGCTCACGCCGGCCCGCCTCGCGTAGGGCCTAAGCGGTACGGGAGTTCTTCAGGCCGGCGACGACCGAGCGGGCCAGGTCGTCCAGGTAGGGCGCCGGGACGGGTTCGCGGACGACCACCTGGCGCCAGTACAGCGGCCCGATCGCCAGGTCGAGGGCGCGCGCCGCGTCCACGCCGGCCGGGAGTTCACCGCGCGCGACCGCGTCGGTGAGGATGCCCTCCGCCATCCGGCGCTCCCCGTCCAGCAGGGCGCCGCGCACCGCGTCCGCGATCTCCGGGTTCCGGGCCGCCTCGACGAGCAGGTCGGGGATCACCGCCGAGGCCACCGGGTGCCGCAGCACGTGTGACATGACCTCCAGCAGCGCCCGTACGTCGCCGTACAGGGACCCGGTGGCCGGCACCGGCAGCCCGTCCGCCGCGAAGGCGCCCACCAGGTCCAGCACCAGGTGCAGCTTCGACTTCCAGCGCCGGTACACGGCCGTCTTGCCGACCCCGGCGCGCCTCGCGATGCCCTCGATGGACATCCGGGAGAACCCGACGGCGGCCAGTTCCTCCAGCACGGCCGCCCGGATCGCCTCGGTGACGTCCTCGCGCAGGACGGCGGCCCCGGCGGGGGCGCGGCGGGAGGGGGCGGGGGCGGGGTCCGTGGTCATGCACCGAGCATAACCGGGCACGCCGTCACCCACCCGTCACGACGATACGGTTGCGTTCCGTCGTGGCGCGCCCTAATCTCGCCGTAGCGACGATACGGACCCGTTCCGTCGTAGAAGCCCCTGGAAGACCGTGGAAGACCGCAGAAAGGGGCGCCGCCCCGTGACCGTTCCCACCGCGCCCGCCCGGCCCCGGCCGCCGGAACCGGGCCGCCCGAAGGACCGGACCGCCCCGGCGGACCCCGCCGCCCTGGCCGCGGCCCACGGCCTGACCATCAGCGGCGCCCGGCCGTCCCTGCCCCGCTACATCGCCGCGCTCTGGGGCCGGCGCCACTTCGTGACCGCGTACGCCACCGCCCGGATGCACGCCACGTACAGCACGGCCAGGCTCGGCCAGCTCTGGCACCTGGCGACCCCGCTGCTCAACGCCGCCGTCTACTACTTCATCTTCGGCGTCGTCATGAACGCCAGCCACAACGTCCCGGACTACGTCCCGTTCCTGCTCACCGGCATCTTCGTCTGGGACTTCATCGGCAGCTCCGTCAACGCCGGCACCCGCGCCATCCACGGCAACCTCGGCCTGGTCCGCGCCCTGCACTTCCCCCGCGCCAGCCTGCCCCTCTCCACCGTCATCCAGCTCTTCCAGCAGCTGCTCGTCACCATGGGCACCCTGGTCGTCCTGCTGCTCGCCCTCGGCCAGACCCCGGGCCCCTCCTGGCTGCTGGCCTTCCCGACCCTGTTCCTGACGGCCGTCTTCTGCGCGGGCTGCGCCCTCGTCATGGCCCGGATCGGCAGCAAGAGCCCGGACGTCAGCCAGCTGATGCCGTTCGTCCTGCGCACCTGGATGTACTCCTCGGGCGTCATGTGGTCCATCGACAAGGTGCTGAAGCGGGACGACCTCCCGCACTGGGTGGCGCCGGCCCTCAAGGCCAACCCGGCGGCCGTCTACATCGACCTGATGCGCTTCTCGCTGATCGACAGCTTCACCGCCCGCTCGCTCCCGCACCACGTGTGGCCGCTCGCCATCGGCTGGGCGCTGCTCGCGGGCGCCGGCGGGTTCCTCTACTTCTGGAAGGCCGAGGAGGAGTACGGCCGTGGCTGATCCCACCGTCATCGCGGACGACGTCCACGTCGTCTACAAGGTCCACGCCGGCGGCCGCAAGGGCGGCGCCACCGCCGCCCTCGGCCGGGTCTTCTCCCGCCGCCCCGCCCCCGGCGTGCGCGAGGTGCACGCCGTCAGGGGCGTCAGCTTCACCGCGTACAAGGGCGAGGCCATCGGCCTCATCGGTACGAACGGCTCCGGGAAGTCCACCCTGCTCAAAGCCATCGCCGGCCTCCAGCCGGTGGCCCGCGGCCGGGTCTACTCGCAGGGCCGGCCCTCCCTGCTCGGGGTGAACGCCGCCCTGATGAACGACCTGTCCGGCGAGCGCAACGTCATCCTCGGCGGCCTCGCGATGGGGATGTCCCGCGGGCAGATCCGCGAGCGCTACCAGGGCATCGTCGACTTCTCCGGGATCAACGAGAAGGGCGACTTCATCTCGCTGCCGATGCGGACGTACTCCTCCGGCATGGGCGCCCGGCTGCGCTTCTCGATCGCCGCCGCCAAGGACCACGACGTCCTGATGATCGACGAGGCCCTCGCCACCGGTGACGCGGCCTTCCAGCGCCGCAGCCAAAAACGCGTCGAGGAGCTCCGCGAGCGCGCCGGCACCGTCTTCCTCGTCAGCCACGGCATCGCCACCGTCCGCGCCACCTGCGACCGGGCGATCTGGCTGGAGTCGGGGGTGCTGCGCATGGACGGCCCCGCCGCCGAGGTCTGCGAGGCGTACGAGGCCTTCACCCGCCGGGCCTGACCAGCCCGCGCCCGCCCGGGCGGGACCCGCTCCCGGGCGCCCCCGGCGGAACGCCGAAGGGGCGCCCGGAACCGCTGAGCGGTTCCGGGCGCCCCTCGTGGGCGCTCTACGGGGCGACTAGCCGTGCACCCGCAGCAGCGAACGCATCGTGCGCATCGCGACGGACAGGTTCGCCAGGTCGAAGTCGTCCGAGCCCCGGATCTCGTCCAGGGTCGTCCGGGCCCGCCCGATGATCGCCGCGTTCTTGTCCTCCCACGCCTTGAAGCGCTCCTCGGGAGTCGAGTCGCCGTTGCCGACCGCCAGCACATCGGCCGTCAGCGCCGCGTGCGCCGCGAACAGGTCCTCGCGGATGGAGGCGCGGGCCATGGACTGCCAGCGGTCGGACCGCGGCAGTTCGATGATCCGGTCCATCAGCTGGGTGATCTCCAGGCGGTCGGCGAGGTCGTAGTAGACCTCGGCGACACCCAGCGCGTCGACGCCGGTGCGGTCGGAGATCGCCACGATGTCGAGCGTCGGGAAGGCCGAGGAGAACCCGGCGACCTTGGCGGCCAGCTCCTCCGGCACGCCCTCGCCGGTCAGCTCGTCCATGATCGACTGGTACCACTCCAGGTCGGCGCCGCGCACCAGCTTCGGCAGCTCCTCCCAGACCTGGCTGACCCGGTCGCTGAAGAGCTGGATGGTGGCGGTGATCTCCAGCGGCTGCGGCCGGTTGTTGAGCAGCCAGCGGGTGCCGCGCTCGACCAGGCGCCGCGAGTGCAGCCGCACCCGGGTCTGGACGTCGGCCGCGACCTTGTTGTCGAGCGCCTCGACGTCGTCCCAGACCTCGGCCAGGCCGAAGATCTCGCGGGCCGCGAGCTGCGCGCGGACGATCTCCTCCGTGGAGGCCCCGGTCTCCTCGCGCAGGCGGTGCAGGAAGGTCGAACCACCGGTGTTGACGGTGTCGTTGACCAGCACCGTGGTGATGATCTCGCGGCGCAGCGCGTGCGCCTCGATCTGGTCCCGGAACTTCTCGTTCAGGGCGCCGGGGAAGTACGCGTGCAGCAGGCGGCGCAGGTACGGGTCGTCCGGCAGCTCGGTGGCGATGAGCTCGTCCGCCGCCGTGATCTTGGTGTAGGCGAACAGGACGGCCAGCTCCGGCTGGGTCATGCCCTTGCCGTTGTTCAGCAGTTCGCGGATCTGCCGGTCGTTGGGCAGGAACTCCAGGCTCCGGTCCAGTCGTCCGGCGCGCTCCAGACGGCGCATGAAGCGCTGCTGGGCGTGCAGCAGGCTCGGCGCCTGGGCCACGGCGTTGGCCAGGGCGGTGTTCTGCGCGTAGTTGTTGCGCAGGACCAGACGGCCGACCTCGTCCGTCATCTCGGCGAGCAGCTTGTTGCGCTGCTTCACCGTCATGTCGCCTTCGGAGACCAGCGAGTTCAGCAGGATCTTGATGTTCACCTCGTGGTCGGAGGTGTCCACGCCCGCGCTGTTGTCGATGGCGTCGGTGTTGACCTTGCCGCCCTCGCCGCCGGCCCCGGTCCGGGCGAACTCGATGCGGCCGAGCTGGGTCAGGCCCAGGTTGCCGCCCTCGCCGATGACCCGGGCGCGGACGTCCGCGCCGTTGACGCGGATGGCGTCGTTGGCCTTGTCGCCGACGTCGGCGTGCGTCTCGGCGGTGGCCTTGACGTACGTACCGATGCCGCCGTTCCACAGCAGGTCCACGGGGGCCTGGAGGATCGTCTGCATCAGCTCGGCCGGGGTCATCTTGGTGACGCCGGCCTCGATGCCGAGGGCCGCGCGCAGCTGCGCGTTGACCGGGATGGCCTTGGCGGTGCGCGGGTGGATCCCGCCGCCCGCCGAGAGCAGCGCCGTGTCGTAGTCGGCCCACGAGGAGCGCGGCAGCTCGAACAGGCGCCGGCGCTCGGCGTACGAGGTCGCCGCGTCCGGCGTCGGGTCGATGAAGATGTGCCGGTGGTCGAAGGCGGCGACCAGGCGGATGTGCTCGGAGAGCAGCATGCCGTTGCCGAAGACGTCACCGGACATGTCACCGACGCCGACGACCGTGAAGTCCTGGGTCTGGGTGTCGTGGCCGAGCTCGCGGAAGTGCCGCTTGACGGACTCCCACGCGCCGCGGGCGGTGATGCCCATGCCCTTGTGGTCGTAGCCGGCCGAGCCGCCGGAGGCGAACGCGTCGCCCAGCCAGAAGCCGTAGGACTCGGCGACCCCGTTGGCGATGTCGGAGAAGGTCGCGGTGCCCTTGTCGGCGGCGACGACGAGGTAGGTGTCGTCCTCGTCGTGGCGGACCACGCCCTTGGGCGGCACGACCTCGCCGCCGACCATGTTGTCGGTGATGTCGAGCAGCGCCGAGATGAAGATCTTGTACGAGGCGATGCCCTCGGCGAGCCAGGCGTCGCGGTCCACCGACGGGTCGGGCAGGTTCTTGGCGACGAAGCCGCCCTTGGCGCCGACCGGCACGATGACGGTGTTCTTGACCATCTGCGCCTTGACCAGGCCGAGGATCTCCGTACGGAAGTCCTCGCGCCGGTCGGACCAGCGCAGACCGCCGCGGGCGACCTTGCCGAAGCGCAGGTGGACGCCCTCGACGCGCGGGGAGTACACCCAGATCTCGAACGCGGGGCGCGGCGCCGGCAGGTCCGGGATGGCCTGCGGGTCGAACTTCATCGACACGTACGCGTGCGGCTCGCCCGCGCCGCCGTCCTGGCCCCTGCTGCCGCTTCCCTCGCCGGCGCTCTGGAAGAAGTTGGTGCGCAGGGTCGCCTTGATGAGGGTGAGGAAGGAGCGCAGGATGCGGTCCTCGTCGAGCGAGGCGACCTGGTCCAGGGCCCCGTCCAGCTCCTCCAGCATGGCGTCGACGAGCTCGCTGCCGGCGGCCTGGCGGCCGGGCGACATCCGGGCCTCGAAGAGCGAGACCAGCAGCCGGGTGGTGTGGACGTTGTTGCGGAGGGTGTCCTCCATGTAGTCCTGGCTGAAGGTGGAGCCCGCCTGACGCATGTACTTGGCGTACGCGCGCAGGACGACGGCCTGCCGCCAGGTCAGCCCGGCGCTGAGCACCAGGGTGTTGAAGTTGTCGTTCTCGGCCTGCCCGGTCCACACGGCCGCGAAGGCGTTCTGGAACCGCTCGCGGGCGTCGTCGCCGAGGTAGCTGTCGCCGTTGCCGGCGGGGGTGTGGATCCGCAGGCCGAAGTCGTAGATCCACGCGTTCGTACGGTCGCTGCAGCGCAGCTCGTACGGCCGCTCGTCGGTGACCTCGACGCCGAGGCGCTGCAGGACCGGCAGCACGGCGGACAGGGAGACCTGCTCGCCCTGGCGGTAGATCTTGAAGCGGCGCTCGCCGGGGCCGGCGCCGACGGGCTCGTAGAGGGAGAGGTCGAAGTCGCTGTCGCTGGCGGACAGCCGCTCCAGCCGGACCAGGTCGGCGACGGCGGCGCGCGGCGAGTGGTCGGCCTTGTAGCCCTCGGGGAAGGATCCCCCGTAGCGGCGCAGCAGCTCGGCGGCGCGCTCCTCGCCGGTCTCGGCGATCAGCGCCTCGCCGAAGCCGTCGGCCCAGGAGCGGGCGGCCTCGACGAGCCGGGCCTCGACCCGCTCGACGTCGGAGTCGGTCAGGACGGGCAGCTCGGTGCCCTGCGGGACGCGGACGACGAAGTGGATCCGGGAGAGGATCGATTCGGTGTTCCAGGCGGTGAAGTCGACGCTGATGCCGTCGAGCTCCTCCTTCAGGATGTCCATCAGCCGCAGCCGGACGCCGGTGGTGAACCGGTCGCGCGGCAGGTAGACCAGCGCGGAGTAGTAGCGCCCGTACTCGTCCTGGCGCAGGTACAGCCGCAGCCGGCGGCGCTCCTGGAGGTACAGCACGGAGGTGACGATGGCCTGGAGCTGGTCGACCGGGGTCTGGAACAGCTCGTCGCGCGGGTAGGTCTCCAGGATCTGCGTCAGGTCGCGGCCGTCGTGGCTGCTCGGCGCGAAGCCGGCGCCGGACAGGACCTCGGCGACCTTGCGGCGGATGACCGGGACGCGGCGCACGGACTCGGTGTACGCGGCGGAGGAGAACAGGCCGAGGAAGCGGCGCTCGCCCACGACGTTGCCCTCGGCGTCGAACTTCTTGACGCCGACGTAGTCGAGGTAGGACGGGCGGTGCACGGTGGAGCGGCTGTTGGCCTTGGTCAGCACCAGCAGGCGGTGCTCCCGGGCCTTGGCGCGCGCGTCGGCGGGCAGCCGGTTGAACGAGGGCGAGACGGGGTGGCCGTCCTCCTTGCCGCTGTGCAGCGGGTCGGAGCGCAGGATGCCGAGACCGGTGCCGGGCACGGCGGACAGGGAGTCGCCGTCGACGAGGTCGTACTCGCGGTAGCCGAGGAAGGTGAAGTGGTCGTCGGCGAGCCAGCGCAGCAGCTCGCGGGCCTCTTCGAGCTCGTACTCGCGCAGGTCCGGGGCGGTCGGCTCGTCCGGGAGCTGGTCGGCGACGCGCAGCGCGGCGTCGCGCATCTTCTCCCAGTCCTCGACGGACTCGCGGACGTCGGACAGGACGCGCAGCAGGTCGACGGTGATCTGCTTGAGGTCGGCGCGGTCGGTCTCGCGGTCGATCTCGACGTGGATCCAGGACTCGACGAGGGAGTCGTGGGGGCGCGCGGTCTTGGGGCCGTGCGCGTCGCAGTCGGGACCGAGGATCTCGATCAGCTTGCCGGTGACGTCACGGCGGACGACGACCTGCGGGTGGATCACGACGTGGATGCCGCGGCCCTGCCGGGAGAGCTCGTTGGTGACGGAGTCGACCAGGAAGGGCATGTCGTCGGTGACGACCTCGACGACCGAGTGGCTGGAGGTCCAGCCGTTCTCCTCGACCGTGGGGGTGTGCACGCGCACGTTCGCGGTGCCCTGCGGCCGCTTCTCGGCGAGCCGGTAGTGCGAGAGCGCCGCCCCGAACACGTCGACCGGATCCCGGTCCAAGAGGTCCTCGGGGGCGGTGTGCAGGTAGTAGCGCTGGAGGTAGGCGAGCACCGTGTCGCGGTCTGGACGCTCCCCTTGCTCGGACCCAGTCGGAAGTAGCCCCCCGGCCGGGCTGTTCTCAGCTACCCGGGCCGCCCGCGCGAGCAGCTCGGCCTTTGCTTCGTCCAGCTTGGTCTGCATGTCCTCTGGCTCCTGTCGCGCGCCATTGCGTGACGTAGGTGAAGGAAGGAATGGCGTAGCGCCGCGAGGCGGGGTGTCCGTTCGGGATCGACGCTATGCCGTCGTGAGAGCCGCCGTGGAGGGAACCGGCCATGATCGGCGAGAGGTCCCGGCAGCGGGGATCAGCGAAAGCCCGGGCACGGTCGTGCGCCGGGCGCTGGCCGGAGGCGGCAATGCCTCCGATGACTATCGCGCTGATCACGGGTACCAGGCTATCTCGCCGGACCCCCTGCCCGTCACGGGCCGGATCTGTACAAAAGCAGGTGCCTAAGTTTGACGATGTGCGCAGTGACGGCGGCGCCCGCTCGTGCCAGTCGCTATCCGGCCAGTTCGCGAGCAGTGCGGACGGCCTCCGCCAGCGAGTCCACGACGGGCACTCCGGCCGATTCGAGACTGGCGCGGCTGTGCGAACCACCCGTGTAGAGCACGGCCCGCGCGCCCACGTGGGCGGCGGCGAGGGCGTCGTCCACGGCGTCTCCGATGAGGACCGTACGCGCGGCGGTCACACCGGCCGCCTCCATGGCGGCCATATGGCGTACGAGGTGACCCGCCTTGCTGGTGTGCGAGGGACCCACGCGGCCGTCGACGCGGACGAAGTGCCCGTCGATGCCGTGGACGCGCACCAGCGGTACGAGCTTGTCATGGGGCGCGAGGGACAGCAGCGACTGGGTGGACCCGGCGCCCGACCAGTCCGCGAGCAGCTCCCGGGCGCCCTCGGCGAGCCCGGAGTCCTCGGCGGCCGCCCAGTAGTGCCGGTGGAAGGTCTCGTCCATGACGAGCCATTCCTCGTCGGTGGGCAGCCGGCCCATCAGGCGCTCGTAGAACTTCGGCACCGGGACGACGTACAGGTCGCGGTACGTCTCCAGGCTGATCGGCGGGAACCCTAGCTCGGCGAAGGAGGCGTTCGTCGCCACGATGACGGCGTCGATGTCGTGGAGCAGCGTGCCGTTCCAGTCCCAGACGATGTGCGGGCCGACGACGGCTATCCCGCTCACTTCGGCAACGGTCACTTCAGCAACCCCGGAATCTCCTGCACCCCGAACCAGAGGAGCTCGTGGTCCTCGGCCCCGTCCACGGTGAACCGCGCGTCGTCGTCCCCGCCGTCGGCGGCGTCCACGGCCGCCGCAGCGGCCGCGACGTCCTCGCGGGCGTCCTCGGCGTCCACGTGGACCGCGGCGGCCACGGTGAGCCGTACGGCGGCCGCGAGGGTGACCTGGCCGAGGGTGGCCTCGTCGAGCCCGGGGGTCGCGGTGGCGGCCTTGTCCTCGACGTCGACGGCCACGACGACCCGCTTGCGCGGGGCGGCGGCGTCGGCGGCGAGCAGCCGCAGCGAGGCGGTGGCGGCCCGGCCGAGCGCCGCGTACTCCAGCTCCTCGATGTCGTCCGAGACGTACCACTCCCGCAGCCCGGGGGTGACGGCGTACGCGCGGAGCGGGGCGGGGCCCAGCTCGCCCGCCTCGTGCGCCTCGGCGAGCCCTTGGAGGGTCAGGGGGACGTACACGCGCATGGCCGGCTGCTTTCGGTAGTCGGAAACGCCCTCAGGATACGACTGACGCGGCGAAACCCCCACGCCCCCCGGCACCGCGACCCGGCCCGGCCCCGGCCCCCGAGCGCGCCCGGGCGGCGGCCCCGTTCGGTGGCCGTCGCCGTCCCCCTTCGGACTGCCGCCCGGCCGGGGAACCGCGTCCACCCCCCGCCCCGCGCAGCGGGCGCGGCGGCGCGGTGGTTCCGGCCCGCCACCCGGATAGGTGAGCGCGGGCGCCCCGCGCGGGCGGGGCGCGGACCGTTGCGGAGCGTGTTCGCGGGCCCGTAGAAGATCCCCAACCAAGTTACCGCCCGGTATCACCGCCGGGCCCGGCCTCCTCGGGGACGACCGCCATGACCAGGACCAGGACCAGGAACACCACCCGCCCTCCCGGCCGCCGCGACCAGCGCCGCCCGCGCGGCCCGCACGACTGGTTCGCGGAACGCCTCCTGGCGGTGGTCAGCGGCCAGCGCCCGGTCCACTCGCTGCTGGGACTCACCGTCGGCCCCGCCTACGAGCAGCTCGTCACCCTGGCGCCCACCGGACCGCCGCGCGACCGCCTGCGCCCGGTGCTGCGCCACTGCGGCCGCTTCCACCCGGGCCCGGGCGTCATCGAGGCCTTCGCCCGCATCGCCACCGGCGAGCGCGTCTCCGCGATGGCCTTCCGCCTGGAGCAGGGCCCCGACCTGCGCTGGCGCTGCGCGGCGGTCGAGATCCAGGGCCCCCGCCCGTGAGGAAGCGGCCGCACGAAGACGCCGGGGCCGGACACCTCGTACGGTGTCCGGCCCCGGCGGGGGTGCCCCAGCGCGCGGGGCTACTTCTTGCGGCGACGGCCGCCGGCCGCCTTCTGCGCCTTGCGCCGCTCCGCACGGGTCATCCCGTCACCGGCTTCGCTGTCGAACTCGCCCTCGACGACACCGCCCTCGCCGTCCACCGTCGGCGCGGAGAAGTGCAGCCGGTCCGGACGCTGCGGCGCGTCCAGGCCCTTCGCGCGGATCTCGGGACGCCCGGCCCCGGCCGGCTCCTTCGTCAGCGACGGCGCCGCGTCCTGCACCGGAAGCTCCTCGACCTGCTGCTCGACCTGGACCTCCAGGTTGAACAGGTAGCCGACGGACTCCTCCTTGATGCCGTCCTGCATGGCGTTGAACATGTCGAAGCCCTCGCGCTGGTACTCGACCAGCGGGTCCTTCTGGGCCATCGCCCGCAGGCCGATGCCCTCCTGCAAGTAGTCCATCTCGTACAGGTGCTCGCGCCACTTGCGGTCCAGCACCGACAGCACCACGCGGCGCTCCAGCTCGCGCATGATCTCGGAGCCGAGCGTCTTCTCGCGCGCCTCGTACTGCTCGTGGATGTCGTCCTTGACGGACTCCGCGATGAACTCGGCCGTGATGCCGGCCCGGTCGCCCGCGGCCTCCTCCAGCTCGTCCACGGTGACCTTCACCGGGTAGAGCTGCTTGAACGCGCCCCACAGGCGGTCCAGGTCCCACTCCTCGGCGAAGCCCTCGACCGTCTCGGCCGCGATGTACGCGTCGATGGTGTCGTCCATCATGTGGCGCACCTGCTCCTGCAGGTCCTCGCCTTCGAGCACACGGCGGCGCTCGCTGTAGATGACCTCACGCTGGCGGCTGAGGACCTCGTCGTACTTCAGGACGTTCTTGCGCGTCTCGAAGTTCTGGGTCTCGACCTGCGACTGCGCCGAGGCGATCGCGCGCGTCACCATCTTGTTCTCGATCGGGACGTCGTCCGGCACGTTGGCCATCGACATGACGCGCTCGACCATCTGCGCCTTGAACAGACGCATCAGGTCGTCGCCCAGCGACAGGTAGAAGCGGGACTCGCCCGGGTCGCCCTGACGGCCGGAGCGGCCGCGCAGCTGGTTGTCGATGCGGCGCGACTCGTGCCGCTCGGTGCCCAGCACGTACAGCCCGCCGAGGTCCTTGACCTCCTCGAACTCGGCCTTCACGGCCGCCTCGGCCCGGTGGAGCGCCTCGGGCAGGGCCTGCGCCCACTCCTCGATGTGCTCCTCGGGGTCCAGGCCGCGCTGGCGCAGCTCGGCCTCGGCGAGGTCGTCCGGGTTGCCGCCGAGCTTGATGTCGGTACCGCGGCCGGCCATGTTCGTGGCGACCGTGACGGCGCCGCGGCGGCCGGCCTGGGCGACGATCGAGGCCTCGCGCTCGTGCTGCTTCGCGTTCAGCACCTCGTGCGGGATGCCGCGCTTGGAGAGCTGCTGCGAGAGGTACTCGGACTTCTCGACCGAGGTGGTGCCGACCAGGATCGGCTGGCCCTTCTCGTGCTTCTCCGCGATGTCGTCGACGACGGCGGCGAACTTCGCGACCTCGGTGCGGTAGATCAGGTCCGCCTGGTCCTTGCGGACCATGTCGCGGTTGGTCGGGATCGGGACGACACCGAGCTTGTAGATCTGGTGGAACTCGGCGGCCTCGGTCATGGCCGTACCGGTCATGCCCGACAGCTTGTTGTAGAGGCGGAAGAAGTTCTGAAGGGTGATCGTGGCGAGCGTCTGGTTCTCGTCCTTGATGTCCACCCCTTCCTTCGCCTCGATCGCCTGGTGCATGCCCTCGTTGTAGCGGCGGCCGGCGAGGATACGGCCGGTGTGCTCGTCGACGATCATGACCTCGCCGTCGATGACGACGTAGTCCTTGTCGACCTTGAACAGTTCCTTCGCCTTGATGGCGTTGTTCAGGTAGCCGACGAGCGGGGTGTTCACCGACTCGTAGAGGTTCTCGATGCCGAGCCAGTCCTCGACCTTGGCGACACCGGCCTCGTGGATGGCGACCGTGCGCTTCTTCTCGTCGACCTCGTAGTCGCCGGTCTCCTCGATGCCCTTGAGGGGCTGGCCGGGCTCGCCCTTGGTCAGGCGGGTGACCAGCTTCGCGAAGTCGGCGTACCACTTCGTGGCCTGGTCGGCCGGGCCGGAGATGATCAGCGGGGTACGGGCCTCGTCGACGAGGATCGAGTCGACCTCGTCGACCACGGCGAAGTTGTGGCCGCGCTGGACCAGCTCGTCCTGCGACCACGCCATGTTGTCGCGCAGGTAGTCGAAGCCGAACTCGTTGTTCGTGCCGTACGTGATGTCCGAGTTGTACTGCTCGCGGCGCTGCGCCGGCGACATGTTCGCCAGGATGCAGCCGACCTCCAGGCCGAGGAACTTGTGCACCCGGCCCATCAGCTCGGAGTCGCGCTCGGCGAGGTAGTCGTTCACCGTGATCAGGTGGACGCCCTTGCCCGACAGCGCGTTCAGGTACGCGGGGAGCGTGCCGACGAGGGTCTTGCCCTCACCGGTCTTCATCTCGGCGACGTAACCGAGGTGCAGCGCGGCGCCGCCCATGATCTGAACGTCGTAGTGGCGCTGGCCGAGGACGCGCTTCGCGGCCTCGCGAACGGTCGCGAAGGCCTCGGGGAGCAGGTCGTCCAGGCTCTCGCCGTCCTGGTAGCGCTGCTTGTATTCGTCAGTGAGCGCACGCAACTCGGCGTCGGAGAGGTTGACGAAGTCCTCTTCGATGGAGTTGACCTGGTCCGCGATGCGGTGCAGTTTGCGCAGGATCTTGCCTTCGCCTGCACGCATGAGCTTGTTGAAGACGGACACCGAGGTTTGTCTCCTTGCCGGTCGGGCCTGGCACTGGTTCGTACACGGGCACGGAGGGTGGGCCCCACCGCAACGGCCATCGTAAGCGAGGACGCGGTCGCGTCGGGAGGTCCGCACTATCCGCAGGGCACGGGTGCCCGGAATGAGAACGTACGGGATACCCGGAAGGTGCCGGTGTGCGCGAAAACTGATTCGCCGGGTCCGGCCGGCGGCGCGCACAATCCGGTCATGGAGCCCACCACCTTGAACACCGCGCGGCTGCGGCTGCGCCCCTTCGGTCCCGCCGACGAGGAAGAGGTGTACGCCGCCTGCCAGGACCCCGGCATCCAGCGCTGGACGATGGTCCCCAGCCCGTACGGACGCGAGCAGGCGCGGACCTTCGTGGGCGAGGTGGTCCCGGCCGGCTGGCGCGAGGAGAAGGAGTACGGCTTCGCCGTGCGCCTCGCCCCGGACGGCCCGCTGGTCGCCGCCGTCGGCGTCCACGTGCCCGCGCCGGGGTCGTACGAGATCGGCTACTGGGCCGTGCGGGAACACCGCGGCCGGGGCTACACGACCGAGGCCGTCCTGGCCGCCGCCCGCTGGGCCTTCACCGAGCTGGGCGCCGTACGGCTGGAATGGCGCGCCGAGGTCGGCAACCACGGCTCCCGGGCCGTCGCCGAGAAGGCCGGCTTCCGCGTGGAGGGCACGATGCGGGCCGGGCTCCAGGCGAAGGGCACCCTGCGCGACTGCTGGGTGGGCGCCCTGCTCCCCTCGGACCTCGGGCTGCCCTCCGCGCTGCCCTACCTGCCCGCTGTCAGTGGCGCCGTCTAGGGTGCCGACATGACCAGCGCCGCCGCACCGCAGCCGACCCCGACCGTGTCCCTGTCCGCCGACGAGGCCCGGCGGATCGCCCTGCGCGCACAGGGGTTCCTCGGCGCTCCGGACCGGCGCGGCGGGGTGCGCGGGGTGCTGCGGCACCTGGGCGCCGTCCAGCTCGACACGATCTCCGTCCTGGCCAGGTCGCACGAGCTGATCCCGTACGCCCGCCTGGGCGCGGTCGGCCGGCCGGCGGTGGAGCGGGCGTACTGGAGCGACCGGCACGCCTTCGAGTACTGGTCGCACGCGGCCTGCATCCTGCCCATCGAGGAGTGGCCGCACTTCGCGTTCCGCCGCCGGGCCCGCCGGGCGCGCGGCCACCGCTGGCACGTCCTGCGCGACAAGGAGCGCTCGACGAAGGCCGTCCTGGACCGCCTGAGGGCCGACGGCCCGCTGACCTCGACCGAGCTGGGCGGCGCCAAGAACGGCGGCGAGTGGTTCGAGTGGTCCGAGACCAAGATCGCGGTGGAGTGGCTGCTCGACACCGGCGAGGTGGTCTGCAGCGAACGCCGTGGCTGGAAGCGGGTGTACGACCTGCCCGAGCGCGCCGTGCCCGACGCGCTGCTCCACGACGACCTCGACGACCGCGAGTGCCTGCGCCGCCTGGTCGCCCTGGCCGGGCAGTCCCTGGGAGTCGGCACGCGGGCCGACATCGCGGACTACCACCGTCTGGGGGGCGGGCAGTTCGACGCGGTGGTCGAGGAGTCGGGCCTGGTCCCGGTCGAGGTCGAGGGCTGGTCCAAGCCGGCCTGGGCCGCGCCGGAGGCCCTGGCCGCCCCGCCCCGGGGCCGCCACCGCACGACGCTGCTCTCGCCGTTCGACTCCCTGGTCTGGGACCGGCCGCGCACGGAGCGGATCTTCGGATTCACCCACCGGCTGGAGGCGTACGTCCCCAAGCCCAAGCGGATACACGGCTACTTCGCGATGCCCCTGCTGGCGGGCGGCCACCTCCAGGGCCGGGTCGACCCGGCCCGCGAGGGCACCACGCTGGTGGCCCGCCAGCTCTCCCTGACCACCCCGAAGGCGGCCCGCCCGATGGCGCAGGCGCTGCGCGAGGCCGCGAGCTGGGTCGGCTGCGACGCGGTCCGTGTCGAGCGCGCCGCCTCCCCGGCGGAAGCGGAATCCGTCACGACGGAGCTCGCGGCGCTCTGATCAGCGAATTTCGAGGATCTTCTCGCGCATCGCGTAGACCACGGCTTCCATCCGGGAGTGCAGTTGCAGCTTCTCCAGGATGTTGCGCACGTGGTTCTTCACGGTGTTCTCGGAAATGAACAACTCCTTGGCGATGTCCCGGTTGTTCATTCCGGTGGCGACCAGCTTCAGGACCTCCAGCTCCCGGTCCGTCAGCCGCGGCGCCGGCACCAGCCGGCGCTCGTCGGTGCGCTGGATCATCGACTTGAACTCGGTCAGCAGCTTCGACGCCATCGAAGGGCTGATCTGCGACTGTCCGTCGGCCACCGCGCGGATCGCCGTGGCCACCTCGTCCGTCGAGATCTCCTTCAGCAGGTACCCCGTCGCGCCGGCCTTGATCGCGTCGTAGAGGTCCGCCTCCTCGTCGCTGATCGTCAGCATGATGATCTTCGCGGAGGGGGCCACTTCCTTGATCGAGGTACAGGCCTCGATCCCGCCCCGCCGCGGCATCCGCACGTCCATCAGCACGATGTCCGGCAGCAGGTCGGCCGCCTTGTCCACGGCCTCCGCGCCGTCCCCGGCCTCGCCGACGACCTGGATGTCCTCCTCCTGGGCGAGCACGATCTCCAGCCCTCGCCGGAACAGCGCGTGATCGTCCACCACGAGGACTCGGATCGGCTCCCCGGCAGGGCTCTCGGGAGCCCCGCAGTTCGCACCGTCGTCGCCGCGCACCGGTCCGAAGCCGTCCGCCATCGTTCCTCCCCCTGCATGTGCCGAGCCGCCGCGCCAACCGTGCGGCGTCGGCCGCCGGTTGACTGCCCGCCATGATTCCATGCCCGGGGCGTCCCCCGGGGGCTCTCGCGAGCCACGCTGGCGCATACACGTCGTCCGCGCGCCGCCCGGGTCACTCACACAGGTGCCCCCGCGGGACGCGACACGCGTCCCGCGGGGGCAGCGAACGAAGGTCAGCCGCCGAGCGCTCCGCCGGCGCCCGCGCCGGACTCGGCCGAGGAGGAAGCCTGGTCGGAGTTGAGGTGGATCACTCCGTAGTCATAGCCGTGGCGCCGGTAGACGACGCTCGGCATCTTCGTGTCGGAGTCGACGAACAGGTAGAAGTCGTGGCCGACCAGCTCCATCTCGTACAGAGCCTGATCGAGCGACATGGGCGCGGCCGAGTGGGTCTTTTCCCGGACGATGAGCGGGCCTTCGCCCTGCACTTCCAGAGAACCGATCCGCGTCGTCGGGATCGCGTCCGCCTGCTCCTCGATGAACGGCTGGCCGTTGCCGTTCAGCTGCGCGACGCCCGGCACCACGTCGGCGACCTCTGCCGCCGAGAGCCGGCCGTTGCCACGGCGCGTGTAGCGCTTGTCGTGCTGCTTGCGCAGCCGGGCCTCCAGCTTGTCCTGAGCGAGGTCCAGCGCCGCGTACGCGTCGGCGGCTGCCGCTTCCGCCCGGATGACGGGTCCCCGCGAGTGCAGGGTGATCTCCACGCGGTCGGAACGGTCGGCCTGGCGCGGGTTGTGCTCCTTGGACACCTCGACGTCCAAGCTGATCACCTTGGCGTCGAGCTTCTGGATCCGCTCGGGATTCAGCTTCTCTGCCACGTGCTTGCGGAACCGCTCGGGCACTTCGGTCTTGCGGCCCTTGACGACGATGTCCACGCAGAACTCCGTTCCCGGATAGCTCCGCCCCAGGGGCGAAGCGTCTCCCTTTCGCACCAGACTCCGGTGAGCACCGGAGCCTCGGACTTGGCGACTTTCACCTCCTCCTCCCCCATCGGCAAGGTCTACACCCCACCGACTTCGGAGTCGAGAGGCAGCCTCTGACACGAAGATCCGAAATATTTCGAAACATGCGATCCGATGCGTGGGGCCCAAGGCTCGCCAGTTCCTCACAACCGAACATATCCCTCTATGGCGGTTGTCGGCACCCGCTACCGGAACGTACCTCCGATCAGGTGGTCTGTCCCTCGTACTACCTGCAACGATGCGCCTTCCCCTCCAGTTCCAAATGTATTCACTGGTTTTTTGCTCTGTCCGGGTTGCGGGCGGTATCTCCCCATCCGAACGCGCCCGCCGGAGCGGCGACCACGGCCGCCGCGGCCGCCGGGCCGAGCCCCGCCGCGCGCACCGCCCGGGCCGCCTCGGCGAGCGAGGCGCCGGTGGTGACCACATCGTCCACGAGCACGATCCGCGGCCCGCCCGGCCGGCCCGCCGGCGCCGCCGCGGCACCCGTGGCCAGCAGCTCCACCCCGCCCCGGGACACCTCCAGGGCTCCCGCCAGGTTCGCCCGGCGCTCCCGCGCCCCCAGGCCCGCCTGGTCCGCCACCGCCCGCCTGAGCCGCAGTACGGGCGCCACCCGCGCCGGCACCCCGGCCCGCCGCAGCCGCGCCGAGGCGGCCAGCGCGATCCTGCGCCCCGGATCGTGCCCGCGCGCCCGCACGCGGTGGCGCGCGGACGGAACCGGAACCAGCACCAACTCCCCCGCGCACCCCGCCGTGGCGGTCCGGACGGCCGCCGCGAGGGCCGTGCCGAGCGCCCCGGCCAGCGGCAGCGCCCCGCGCTCCTTGTGCGCCAGTACGACCCCTCGTACCGCCCCGCCGTACGCGGCGGCCGCATACACCGCGGGCAGCCCCGCCGGCGCCGCAGCGGGCCGCACACACCCCGCCCCGGCCCCACTGAGCGCCGCCCGGCACCCGCCGCACAGCGGTTCGCGGCCGGCCCCGCAGCCGGCGCAGCCCACCGGCAGCACCAGCCCCGCGAGCTCCCGCCACCATCCGCGCACACCGCTCACCGTGCCGTCCCGGGCAGCACCGCGCCCCCCCTGTGGACAACCCCGCACAGGGGCACGAACCCTCAGCTCAGCGCCGGTCAGCCCCGGTCAGCCGCAGCTCTGCACCGGTCAGCCGCAGCCCAGCCCCGGTCATCCCAGGTCAGCAGCCGGTCAGCCCGGATAGACCGGCGCCCTTCCGCCCGCCGCCGCCGTACGCCACTGCGCACCCGGCGGCAGCCAGACGATGCCGTCCTCCGAGAACGCCACCACCGGCTTGCTCTCGTCCTCCGACGCCGCGATCGCGCTCAGCCCGGCCGCCCCGGGCAGCCCCGCCGCGACCATCGACCCGTCGGCCAGCATGTAGCGGGCCTGCATGACCCCGCCGCTCTCCCGGCCCACCACCAGCAGCCGGCCGCGCGGCGCCCAGCTCATCGCCGTCACCTCGGCCATCTGCGGGGCTCCCGGGCGCAGCTCGCGCACCGACACCGCCGAGGCGTCCGCCTTGCTCTCGGGCCGCTCGACGCGCCCGACGAACAGGTTCTTGCGCGAGCCGTCCTTCTCGACGAGCAGCGCGATCCGCACCCCGTCGGAGGAGGCCTTCAGCGCGGCGATCCGCCCGCTGCCGAGCCCGGAGACCTCGACCTTCTGCGGGGTCCCCGTCCCGCCCGGCACCCGCCACAGCGCCGCGTTCTGCGGATCCGTGTCCGCGATCCACAGGTCGCCCAGGGCGTCCCAGCTGGGCGCGGTCAGCTTGCCCGCCGCGCTGCTGAGCACCGACGCCGGCATCGGGCCGGCCGTCGTCAGGTTGACGACGTACAGCCCGCGCCCGTCCTGGGAGACCACCGCGGCGCGCTTCTCGTCGTAGGAGACCGCCGCCGAGCCGACCTTGAACGCGGTGGCGGTGGACAGCGGCCCGGGCGCCGGCTCGGGCTTGGCCTGGTGCTGCTGGTCCTCGCTCGTGACGTCGAGGGTCATCCGGACGAGCCGGGAGTCCTTGTCGACGTAGTACTGGTGGTCGGGGCTCGGCACCCGGTTGGCGATGGCCGCCGCCGCCCCGCCGGTCACCGAGCACAGCGAGGACTTGCCGTCGGAGAGCAGGAGTTCGACCCGGTCGAGCCGAGAGGCCGTCAGGTCCTTGACCGTGTACAGGAGTTGGGCGGCCATCCGCTGGCACTGCGGGTGGGCGACGTTGTCGGCCTTCGCGTTCAGCGGCACCCGCAGCGTGTTCTGGCCGTCGTACGAAAGGGACTTGGTGCCGTCGCGCAGCGCCGTCCCGCTGGGGAAGCTGGAGGTGACGACGGGCCCGAGCCACTTCGACGGCCCGGCCAGCAGCGACTGCACCGTCTGCGTGGTGGGGTCCATCCGCGATTCCGGGTCGCTGCGCTGACGCACGTACACCGGGTCGGCCACGAGCGTGCCGCCCGCGAAGTAGTACTTGTTGACCGGCTTGTAGATGCGCTGGAAGTCGGACTCGCTGAGCACGAGGCTGCTGGGCGGGGTCGCGATCCGCCACTGCTTGTTGACCTGGACCAGCTGGAGGTACTCCTCGTACCGCCCGCCGCCGGTCTCCGGCTGGTACGCGCTGCGCTCGTCCACCGTGGCGAGCTTCTTGCCGGTGACCTTCCAGCGGGGCTGGTCGGGCTCCTTCTCGCCGGGCACCGGGTACCGGTCGAGGCCGGCGGACAGGACGGTGACCGCGGAGCCGGGCTTCCAGTTCTTCGCGGCGTCCTCGGTGAGGTACTTGCGGGCGGTGTCGAGCATCGGGTCGTCGCTCGTCATCGCCTCCAGGAAGCCGTCGACGATCTCGGCCGGGCTGGCCTTGTCGGCGGGCGGCACCCCGAACACGCGGACCTGGGAGTCGACGCCGTGGGAGGCCTGCACCTGCCGGATCTCGCCGCTGTCGGGCATCGAGGCGCAGCCGGCCAGCAGCAGCCCGGTCAGCGCGGTCGCGCCCAGCGCGCCGCACCGGCCCGCGGGGGGCTTCCGGCGGCCCGGCGCGCGGGAACTCCTGGGCTCAGCGTCCACCTGTTCCATCCTCTGCTGACTGCTCCTGCGCTGCCTGGTCGGCTCCCCTGGCCACGACGCGGGACCCGTTGCCCGGCAGGGCCGTCGGGTCCGCGGGGACCGGGAGCGCACCGGCGACCGCGGAGCGCGGCGGTATCGGCGACCGGTCCGCGCCCTCCCGGGGCCGGTGGGCCGGTGCGGTGCCCGCGCCGGCCGCCTCGGCGGCGGCCCGGGCCCGGTTGGCCCGGGAGTCCTCGGGCTCCAGCGGGATCGGGGATCCGCGCAGCGGCTCGTCGGCGGTCCTCGGCAGGGTCAGCCGGAACTGGGAGCCGCCGCCCGGCTCGCCCCACGCCTGGAGCCAGCCGCCGTGCAGCCGGGCGTCCTCGACGGCGATGGACAGGCCGAGGCCGGTCCCGCCGGTGGTGCGGGCGCGGGCCGGGTCGGCCCGCCAGAAGCGGTTGAAGACGCGGGTGGCCTCGCCGGGCTTGAGCCCGACCCCGTAGTCCCGTACGGCGACGGCGACGGCGCCGCCCGCCGAGGCGAGCCGGACCACCACGTCGCGGCCCTCGCCGTGCTCCACGGCGTTGACGACGAGGTTGCGCAGCACCCGCTCCACGCGGCGGGCGTCGGCTTCCGCTATCACCGGCTGGGTGTCGCCGAGGACCCGGATGCGGGTGTTCTTGTGCTCCGCGAGCGGCTCGGCGCCGTCGATGACCCGGCGCACTACGTCGCGCAGGTCGACGGGCTCGGCCTCCAGCGCGGCCGCGCCCGCGTCGAACCGGCTGATCTCCAGCAGGTCGGCGAGCAGCGACTCGAAGCGGTCGAGCTGCCCGGCGAGGAGTTCGGCGGAGCGGGCGGTGACGGGATCGAAGTCGACCCGGGCGTCGTGGATGACGTCGGCGGCCATCCGGACGGTGGTGAGCGGGGTCCGCAGCTCGTGCGAGACGTCGGAGACGAAGCGGCGCTGCAGCCGGGACAGGTCCTCCAGCTGCTGGATCTTGAGCTGGAGGTTCTGGGCCATCTTGTTGAAGGCCTCGCCCAGGCGGGCGATGTCGTCCTCGCCGGTGACCTTCATCCGCTCCTGGAGCCGCCCGGCCGAGAGCCGCTCGGCGATCCCGGCGGCCATCCGGACGGGGGTCACGACCTGGCGTACGACGAGCCAGGCGATGGCGCCGAGCAGGACCACCACGAACACGCCGGCGGTGGCGAAGGTGACCTTGACCAGGTTGAGGGACTCCTCCTCCTGCGTCAGCGGGAAGAGGTAGTACAGGTCGTACGGGTCGCCGTTGATGTCGGTGAGCCGCTTGCCCACCACCAGCGCGGGCTCGGGCGCCTTCTCGTCGGCCCCGGAGGTGTACTTGATCTCCGAGAAGGTCTTGAAGGTGCCGGTGGCGTGGTTGACGGCCTTGCGCAGCCCCAGCGGGACGCTCGCGGTCGGATCCACGTTCCCCGAGGCGCGGGCGCCCTTGACGCCCTGGGCGCCGGGCGGGCCCTGCTCACCGGTGCCGGCGCCGAGCGCGGCCACCTCGAAGGCCGTCTGGCCACCACTGGCGAGCTGTTTGACCAGCGAGTTCATCCAGGTACTGGCGTCCCGGCCGACCTTGTTGTCGGTGGCGTCGGGCCCGTCCGCGGCCGACGGCGTGTTCGCCTTCTCCTGGGCGACGGCGAACCCGCCCGCGGCCTGGCTCTGCGCCGCCTGCTCCTTGGCGTCGAGGAGACCCTTGCTGACCTGGGCGACGACGACGAAGCCCAGCGCGAGCACCACGGCCAGCGACATCAGCAGGGTCGCCGCGACCACCCGGAGCTGGATGTTGCGCCGCCACAGCCGGACAGCCGGAAGCAGCGGCCGGCGCAGGAGACGTACGAACAGCCGCAGCACGGGGCCGCCGGGTGCGCCATCGGCCGCACGGAGCGGCCGGCCGCCCCGCAGGACTCCTCGGCGGGAGCCGCTGGGGGGCTTGCCGGGCTGCACGTCAGCTCGGTCCGGCCTTGTAGCCGACACCACGCACCGTCACTACGATCTCGGGGCGCTCCGGGTCCTTCTCGACCTTGGAGCGCAGCCGCTGCACGTGCACATTGACCAGGCGGGTGTCCGCCGCGTGCCGGTAGCCCCAGACCTGCTCCAGCAGCACCTCACGGGTGAAGACCTGCCAGGGCTTGCGCGCGAGCGCGACCAGCAGGTCGAATTCGAGCGGGGTCAGCGCGATCGAGGCGCCGTCCCGCTTGACCGAGTGCCCGGCCACGTCGATGACCAGGTCACCGATGGCCAGCTGCTCGGGCGCGGGCTCCTCCGACCGGCGCAGGCGGGCCCGGATGCGGGCCACCAGCTCCTTCGGCTTGAACGGCTTGACGATGTAGTCGTCGGCCCCGGACTCCAGGCCCACGACGACGTCCACCGTGTCGCTCTTCGCGGTGAGCATGACGATCGGCACCCCGGACTCGGCCCGGATCAGTCTGCAGACCTCTATGCCGTCCCGTCCGGGCAGCATCAGGTCGAGCAGCACGAGATCCGGCTTCGCCTCCCGGAAGGCAGCCAGCGCCTTGTCACCGTCCGCTACGAACGACGGCTCAAAACCTTCTCCACGCAGCACAATGCCGAGCATCTCGGCCAGCGCGGTGTCGTCGTCGACGACAAGGACTCGTCCCTTCATGCTTGACATCATCCCATTAGCTAATCGTTACCTGGCGGTGAGCTGTCCCACAGCCAAAAGGGCTGGAAATCGCCCCTCGGACCTGCGTGGTGATCAGGACCTCCAGTCTCCCCCGGATCCGGGCGACAATTGAGAGTACGGGCGGCCGGGATACCGGGGGGACGGCCGGTCCCCCCGGCGTTCCCCCGTGGCACGATGGCAGCCGACCAGCGCGCCCGCCCCGGCGGGCACGCGTGAAGGAGCGACGATGAACGACTCTCCGGGCTGGGCGACGCCCGGATCCCCGTCCGACGGCGAGGGCGCCGAGGGCACCCGGCCGCCCGCGCGGCCCGCCGGTGACCAGAAGTGGTCCGCCGAGCAGCCCCCGCCCGGCCAGTGGTCCAGCCCCGGCACCGGAGCGTCCGACACCCCCGCCACACCCCCGCAGCAGCCCCAGCAGGGCGCCGGCGGGCGCTCGTACGCCCAAACGGGTGACAGCCGGCCGTACGGCACCCCGTACGGCCGCCAGAACGGCACGGGTGGCACCGGCGGTGCGGGCGGCGGATGGGGCGCCTGGGGGCCGCCCCCGGCGGCCAAGCCCGGCGTCATCCCGCTGCGCCCCCTGGGCCTCGGCGAAATCCTCGACGGCGCCGTCACCACGATGCGTACGCACTGGCGCTCGGTGCTCTCCATCAGCCTCGCCGTCGCGGTGCTGGTCCAGGTGTTCAGCGTGCTCGTGCAGAAGTACTCCGGCGACCGCCTCACCATCGAGCCCGGCTCACAGGCGCGCATGGAGGGCTTCAGCGACACCAGCGCCCTGCTGACCCTCGCCGCCTACCTCCTCCAGCTCCTCGGCGGCCTCCTGGTCACCGCCATGCTCACCATGATCTTCAGCCGGGCCGTCCTCGGCCGGCCCTCCACCGTCGGCGGCGCCTGGCGCGACGCCCGCGGCCAGCTGCTACGGCTCGCCGGACTGACCCTGCTCATCGGCTTCGGCGCCGTCGCCGTCTTCGTGCTGCTGATCCTGCCCGGCGTCCTGGCCGGCAACATCGGCATCGGCGTCCTCGGCGGCCTCGCCGCGGCCGTCCTCGTCACCTGGCTGTGGATCAGGCTCAGCCTCGCCTCACCCGCGCTGATGCTGGAGAAGGCCAACATCCGCACCGCGCTGGCCCGCTCCTCGAAGCTGGTGAACGGCTCCTGGTGGCGGATCTTCGGCATCACGGCGCTCACCGCCCTCATCACCGCCCTGGTGTCGGCGGTCATCGTCTACCCGCTGCTGGCCGTCTCCGTCGCCCTCTTCGGCGGCGGACTGGAAGGCCTCGCCGACGGCACCGCCCTCAACAACTGGGGCTCCCTGATCCTCACCGCGATCGGCAGCGTCATCGCCCTCACCATCACCATGCCGATCCAGTCCGGCGTCACCGTCCTCCTGTACATCGACCAGCGCATCCGGCGCGAAGCCCTCGACCTGGAACTCGCCCGCGCGGCCGGCCTGGAGAACTACGGAGCCGACGCGACGGCCCCGCCCACCGGAGGCTGACGCGCCGATGAGCACGGGGGGCCTCATCATCCGCGCCGCGGCCGCGCTGCCCGGCGCGCCGACACCACCGGTGACCACACCGCGCGACCCCGCCCGCGAGGCGGCCGAACGCGAACTGTCCAAGCCCGTCTACCACCAGAACGACCCCGGGCTCGTCGAGCGCGCCCTCGACCGCTTCTGGGAATGGGTCGACGACCTCTTCGGCCGCGCCTCCGGGGCCACCCCCGGCGGCGGCCTCGGCCTCCTCGTCGTCCTCCTGCTGACCGTCCTCGTCATCGCCGCCCTCTGGTGGCGGCTCGGCACCCCCCACCGGACCGCCACCGACCCCGCCGCCCTCTTCGACGACGGCCCGCGCAGCGCCGCCGACCACCGCGCGGCCGCCGAAGCCCACGCCACCGCCGGCCGCTGGAGCGAAGCCGTCCAGGAACGCATGCGCGCCGTCGTCCGCTCCCTGGAGGAGCGCACCCTGCTCGACCCCCGCCCCGGCCGCACCGCCGACGAGGCCGCCGCCGAAGCCGCCGGCCCCCTCCCCCAGCACGCCGCCGACCTCCGCGCGGCGGCCCGCGCCTTCGACGACGTCACCTACGGCGGCCGCACCGCCGACCCCGACACCTACGCCCGGCTGCGCACCCTCGACCTCGCCCTGGAACGCGCCAAGCCGCTCCTGACGGGACCCACCGCATGACCGGGACCTCCACCGCGCCCACCGGCGCCCAGCTGTGGACCCGGACCCGCGGCCTCCTCGTCGCCCTCGCCGTGCTCCTCGTCGGCTCCACAGCCCTCGCCGCCCTCCAGTCCGGCAACCACCACGGCCACCTCGACCCCCGCTCCGCCGACCCCTACGGCAGCCGCGCCCTCGCCGAACTGCTGACGGAACGCGGCGTCACCAGCCAGGTCGTCACCACCGCCCGCGAAGCCGCCGACGCCGCCGGACCGGGCACCACCCTCGTGGTCACCGCCCCCGACCTGCTCGGCGACAGCCAGCTCCGCGCCGTCCGCTCCGCCATCGACCTCTCCGGCGGCCGCACCGTCCTCGTCGCCCCCGGCGGCCCCAACCTGCCGCAGCTCGCCCCCGGCGCCCGCACCGACGGCACCGCCCACCACAAGCGCCTCGACCCCGGCTGCGCCCTCCCCGCCGCCCACGCCGCGGGCCGCGCCGACACCGGCGGCGGGCACCGCTACACCAGCGACACCCCCGGGGCCACCGCCTGCTACCCCAGCGACGGCCACCCCACCCTCCTCGTCCTCCCCACCGCGACCCCCGGCGGCGACACCGTCCTCCTCGGCTCCGACACGATCCTGCTCAACCGCGGCCTCGCCCAAGAGGGCAACGCCTCCCTCGCCCTCCAACTCCTCGGCTCCCGCGCCAAGCTCGTCTGGTACCTGCCCAGCCCCGCCGACACCGCCCCCGCCGGCGACGACCCCGAAGACAAGTCCCTCCTGGAACTCGTCCCCGCCGGCTGGGGCTGGGCCCTGCTCCAACTCCTGGTGGCCGCCGCCCTCGCCGCCCTCTGGCGCGCCCGCCGCCTCGGCCCGCTCGTCACCGAACAACTGCCCGTGGCCGTCCGAGCCTCCGAGGCCGCCGAGGGCCGCGCCCGCCTCTACCGCAAGGCCGGGGCCCGCGACCGCGCCGCCACCGTCCTGCGCGCCGCCACCCGCGAACGCCTGGCCGCACTCGTCGGCGTACCGGCCGGCCGGGCCCACGCACCCGAGGCACTCGTCCCCGCCGTCTCCGCCCGCCTCCCCGGCGGCGCGCACGACGTCACCACCCTGCTCTTCGGCCCCACCCCCGCCGACGACGCGGCACTCGTCGCGCTCGCCGACCACCTCGACGCCCTCGAAAGAGAGGTCCGCACCTCATGACGGCCACCACGGACAGCGCCCGCTCCTCACTGGAAGCGATCCGCACCGAGATCGGCAAGGCCGTCGTCGGCCAGGACCCGGCCGTCACCGGCCTCGTCGTCGCGCTCCTGTGCCGCGGCCACGTCCTCCTCGAAGGCGTCCCCGGCGTCGCGAAGACCCTCCTCGTCCGGGCCCTCGCCGCCTCCCTCGAACTCGACACCAAGCGCGTCCAGTTCACCCCCGACCTGATGCCGAGCGATGTCACCGGCTCCCTCGTCTACGACGCCCGCACCGCCGAGTTCTCCTTCCAGAACGGCCCGGTCTTCACCAACCTCCTCCTCGCCGACGAGATCAACCGGACCCCTCCCAAGACCCAGTCCTCGCTCCTCGAAGCGATGGAGGAACGACAGGTCACCGTCGACGGCACACCGCGCGCCCTCCCCGAACCCTTCCTCGTCGCCGCCACCATGAACCCCGTCGAGTACGAGGGCACCTACCCCCTCCCCGAAGCCCAGCTGGACCGCTTCCTCCTCAAACTCACCGTCCCGCTGCCCTCCCGCGCCGACGAGATCGGCGTCCTCACCCGGCACGCCGCCGGCTTCAACCCGCGCGACCTGCACGCCGCCGGCATCCGCCCCGTCGCCGGCCCCGCCGACCTCGCGGCCGCCCGCGAAGCCGTCGCGAACGTGAGCGTCTCCCCCGAGATCGCCGGATACGTCGTCGACATCTGCCGCGCCACCCGCGAATCCCCCTCGCTCACCCTCGGCGTCTCCCCCCGCGGCGCGACCGCCCTGCTGGCCACCGCCCGCGCCTGGGCCTGGCTGAGCGAACGCGACTACGTCACCCCCGACGACGTGAAGGCCCTCGCCCTGCCCACCCTGCGCCACCGCGTGCAGCTGCGCCCGGAAGCCGAAATGGAAGGCGTCACCTCCGACTCGGTCATCTCGGCGATCCTCACCCACGTTCCCGTCCCGCGCTGATGGCCCTCACCGGACGCGCCGCGCTGCTCGCGGCCCTCGGCAGCATCCCCGTAGGCCTCCTCGAACCGAGCTGGACGGGCATGCTCGCGGTCAACGGCCCCCTCGCCGTGGCCTGCGCGGTCGACTACGCCCTCGCCGCGCCCGTCCGCACCCTGCGGCTGGACCGCTCCGGCGACACCTCCGTACGCCTGGGCGAACCGGCCGACGTGCACCTGACGGTGACCAACCCGGGCACCCGCACGCTCCGCGCCCGCGTCCGCGACGCCTGGCCCCCGAGCGCCTGGCTCCCCGCCGCCGAACCCACGGCGTCCCGGCACGACCTCGTCGTCCCCGCCGGAGAACGCCGCCGCCTGACCACCCGTCTGCTGCCCACCCGCCGCGGCGACCGCCACGCCGACCGCGTGACGATCCGTTCGTACGGACCGCTCGGCCTCCTCGCCCGCCAGGGAGCACACACCGTCCCCTGGACGGTCCGCGTCCTGCCGCCCTTCACCAGCCGCAAGCACCTGCCCTCCCGGCTGGCCCGGCTCCGCGAACTCGACGGCCGCACCAGCCTCCTGACGCGCGGTGAGGGCACCGAGTTCGACAGCCTCCGCGACTACGTCCCCGGCGACGACACCCGCTCCATCGACTGGCGCGCCACCGCCCGCCGGCCCGCGGTGGCCGTCCGTACGTGGCGCCCCGAGCGCGACCGCCACATCCTGATCTGCCTCGACACCGGCCGTACGTCCGCGGGCCGCGTCGGCGACGCCCCCCGCCTGGACTCCGCCATGGACGCGGCCCTGCTCCTGGCCGCCCTGGCGACCCGCGCCGGCGACCGCGTCGACCTCCTCGCCCACGACCGCCGCCCCCGCGCACTGGTCCAGGCCCGCTCGGCCGCGGACACCCTGCCCGCCTTCGTCAACGCCATGGCCACCCTGGAACCGGAGCTCGTCGAAACCGACTCCCGCGCCCTGGTCTCCACCATCCTCCGCAGCGCCCCGCGCCGTTCCCTGGTCGTCCTGCTGACCAGCCTGGACGCGGCCCCGATCGAGGAAGGCCTGTTGCCCCTCCTCCCCCGGCTCACCCAGCGGCACACGGTCCTGCTGGCCTCGGTCGCGGATCCGCACGTCGCCGAGATGACCCGGTCCCGCGGCGACGCGGCCGCGATCTACGAGGCCGCCGCGGGCACCCAGTCCCAAGCCCAGCGCCACCGCACGGCCGAGCAGCTCTCCCGCCACGGCGTCCACGTCGTCGACACCACCCCCGACACCCTCGCCCCGGCCCTCGCCGACGCCTACCTGGCCCTGAAGTCCGCCGGCCGCCTGTAGCCTCCCCGAACTCCGTGCCGGGCTGGACACGGTGGCCGGGCACCCACCAGGAGGACACCATGGCCGACCTCACCCCCGAGCAGATGCGCCGCAACGAGCAGCCTCAAGAGCTATCCGGCGGATTGGTAGAACGGGGCGCCCCGGCGCGGGTCGTCGACCGACCCCTAAACGCAGAAAAGCCCCGCACCAGTTACCTGGTGCGGGGCTTTCCCACAATGATTGTTCGGCGGCGTCCTACTCTCCCACAGGGTCCCCCCTGCAGTACCATCGGCGCTGAAAGGCTTAGCTTCCGGGTTCGGAATGTAACCGGGCGTTTCCCTAACGCTATGACCACCGAAACACTATGAAGTTAACCAACCGGGCATAAACACGGTCGTTACTTCAGAACTAACACAGTGGACGCGAGCAACTGAGGACAAGCCCTCGGCCTATTAGTACCAGTCAGCTCCACCCGTTACCGGGCTTCCACATCTGGCCTATCAACCCAGTCGTCTACTGGGAGCCTTACCCTCTCAAGGAGGTGGGAATACTCATCTTGAAGCAGGCTTCCCGCTTAGATGCTTTCAGCGGTTATCCCTCCCGAACGTAGCCAACCAGCCATGCCCTTGGCAGGACAACTGGCACACCAGAGGTTCGTCCGTCCCGGTCCTCTCGTACTAGGGACAGCCCTTCTCAATATTCCTACGCGCACAGCGGATAGGGACCGAACTGTCTCACGACGTTCTAAACCCAGCTCGCGTACCGCTTTAATGGGCGAACAGCCCAACCCTTGGGACCGACTCCAGCCCCAGGATGCGACGAGCCGACATCGAGGTGCCAAACCATCCCGTCGATATGGACTCTTGGGGAAGATCAGCCTGTTATCCCCGGGGTACCTTTTATCCGTTGAGCGACGGCGCTTCCACAAGCCACCGCCGGATCACTAGTCCCGACTTTCGTCCCTGCTCGACCCGTCGGTCTCACAGTCAAGCTCCCTTGTGCACTTACACTCAACACCTGATTGCCAACCAGGCTGAGGGAACCTTTGGGCGCCTCCGTTACCCTTTGGGAGGCAACCGCCCCAGTTAAACTACCCATCAGACACTGTCCCTGATCCGGATCACGGACCGAGGTTAGACATCCAGCACGACCAGAGTGGTATTTCAACGACGACTCCACAACCACTGGCGTGGCCGCTTCAAAGTCTCCCACCTATCCTACACAAGCCGAACCGAACACCAATATCAAACTGTAGTAAAGGTCCCGGGGTCTTTCCGTCCTGCTGCGCGAAACGAGCATCTTTACTCGTAGTGCAATTTCACCGGGCCTATGGTTGAGACAGTCGAGAAGTCGTTACGCCATTCGTGCAGGTCGGAACTTACCCGACAAGGAATTTCGCTACCTTAGGATGGTTATAGTTACCACCGCCGTTTACTGGCGCTTAAGTTCTCAGCTTCGCACGCCCGAAAGCGCACTAACCGGTCCCCTTAACGTTCCAGCACCGGGCAGGCGTCAGTCCGTATACATCGCCTTACGGCTTCGCACGGACCTGTGTTTTTAGTAAACAGTCGCTTCTCGCTGGTCTCTGCGGCCACCCCCAGCTCACGGAGTAAATCCGATCACCAGTGATGGCCCCCCTTCTCCCGAAGTTACGGGGGCATTTTGCCGAGTTCCTTAACCATAGTTCACCCGAACGCCTCGGTATTCTCTACCTGACCACCTGAGTCGGTTTAGGGTACGGGCCGCCATGAAACTCGCTAGAGGCTTTTCTCGACAGCATAGGATCATCCACTTCACCACAATCGGCTCGGCATCAGGTCTCAGCCTTAATGAGGGACGGATTTGCCTACCCCTCGGCCTACACCCTTACCCCGGGACTACCACCGCCCGGGCTGGACTACCTTCCTGCGTCACCCCATCGCTTACCTACTACAAGTCTGGTTCGTCGGCTCCACCACTTTCCTTTCCCCGAAGGGTCCGGAACGGCTTCACGGACTTAGCATCGCCTGATTCGATATTGGGCGTTTCAAAGCGGGTACCGGAATATCAACCGGTTGTCCATCGACTACGCCTGTCGGCCTCGCCTTAGGTCCCGACTTACCCTGGGCAGATCAGCTTGACCCAGGAACCCTTAGTCAATCGGCGCACACGTTTCTCACGTGTGTATCGCTACTCATGCCTGCATTCTCACTCGTGAACCGTCCACAACTAGCTTCCGCTGCTGCTTCACCCGGCACACGACGCTCCCCTACCCATCACAGCGGGCGTTGGCCCTATTGCTGCAATGACACGACTTCGGCGGTACGCTTGAGCCCCGCTACATTGTCGGCGCGGAATCACTTGACCAGTGAGCTATTACGCACTCTTTCAAGGGTGGCTGCTTCTAAGCCAACCTCCTGGTTGTCTCTGCGACTCCACATCCTTTCCCACTTAGCGTACGCTTAGGGGCCTTAGTCGATGCTCTGGGCTGTTTCCCTCTCGACCATGGAGCTTATCCCCCACAGTCTCACTGCCACGCTCTCACTTACCGGCATTCGGAGTTTGGCTAAGGTCAGTAACCCGGTAGGGCCCATCGCCTATCCAGTGCTCTACCTCCGGCAAGAAACACGTGACGCTGCACCTAAATGCATTTCGGGGAGAACCAGCTATCACGGAGTTTGATTGGCCTTTCACCCCTAACCACAGGTCATCCCCCAGGTTTTCAACCCTGGTGGGTTCGGTCCTCCACGAAGTCTTACCTCCGCTTCAACCTGCCCATGGCTAGATCACTCCGCTTCGGGTCTAGAGCGTGCAACTCAATCGCCCTATTCGGACTCGCTTTCGCTACGGCTTCCCCACACGGGTTAACCTCGCTACACACCGCTAACTCGCAGGCTCATTCTTCAAAAGGCACGCAGTCACGACTGTATGTGCAAGCACATACAGCGACGCTCCCACGGCTTGTAGGCACACGGTTTCAGGTACTATTTCACTCCGCTCCCGCGGTACTTTTCACCATTCCCTCACGGTACTATCCGCTATCGGTCACCAGGGAATATTTAGGCTTAGCGGGTGGTCCCGCCAGATTCACACGGGATTTCTCGGGCCCCGTGCTACTTGGGAGATTCTTAAGCAAGCCGCTGATGTTTCGTCTACGGGGGTCTTACCCTCTACGCCGGACCTTTCGCATGTCCTTCGACTACATCAACGGTTTCTGACTCGCCGACCGGCCGGCAGACCGATCAAAAGAATTCCCACAACCCCGCATGCGCAACCCCTGCCGGGTATCACACGCATACGGTTTGGCCTCATCCGGTTTCGCTCGCCACTACTCCCGGAATCACGGTTGTTTTCTCTTCCTGAGGGTACTGAGATGTTTCACTTCCCCTCGTTCCCTCCACACTGCCTATGTGTTCAGCAGTGGGTGACAGCCCATGACGACTGCCGGGTTTCCCCATTCGGACACCCCCGGATCAAAGCTCAGTTGGCAGCTCCCCGGGGCCTATCGCGGCCTCTCACGTCCTTCATCGGTTCCTGGTGCCAAGGCATCCACCGTGCGCCCTTAAAAACTTGGCCACAGATGCTCGCGTCCACTGTGTAGTTCTCAAGCAACGACCAGCCACCCATCACCCTCATCCCTAAGGACCAGGTTCACTGGGGCCGGCATCGCGAAGATAAGACCTTACGGCCGTACCTTCAGATACCCAA
>NZ_CP033581.1:3405000-3997500 GCF_003721495.1 Streptomyces sp. ADI95-16
GCCCTGTTCGGCGAGGGCGGCGCGGCGGGTGCGGGGGCCCGGGTCGATGACGGTCCAGCCCAGGCGCAGGCCCGTACCGGCCGCGACGAAGACCGCCGTCAGTTCGAGCAGGCCGTGCGGAAGGATCAGGCCGAGGAAGACGTCGAGGCGGCCGGCCGAGGCCATCAGGCCGATGCCGACGCCGAGGTTGGCCATGTTCAGGAACAGGATCCAGAGCACCGGCAGCCCGAGGAACGCGCCCAGTACCAGGCACATCGCCGCCGCCTGGGCGTTGTTCGTCCAGACCTTGGCCGCGAAGGAGGCCGCGGGGTGGCTGGAGTAGTACGTCTCGTACTCGCCTCCGGGCTTCGTCAGCTGCTTCAGCTCCTGGGGAGCCGCGATGGCCGACTGGACCTCGGGGTGGGTGGCGATCCACCAGCCGATCAGCACGCCGACCGCCACCGAGAGCAGCGCCGTCGGTATCCACCAGCGCCGGCTGCGGTAGACGGCGGCGGGGAACCCGGCGGTGAAGAAGCGGGCCGCGTCGCGCCAGCCGGCCCGGCGGGCGCCGGTCACGGTGGCGCGGGCCCGGGCGACGAGCTGGGTCAGACGGCCGGTGAGCATCGGGTCCGGAGCGCTCGACTGGATCAGGGAGAGGTGGGTGGAGGCGCGCTGGTAGAGCGAGACGAGTTCGTCGGCCTCGTCGCCGGTCAGGCGGCGGCCGCGGCCCAGGAGCTGCTCCAGGCGGTCCCATTCCGCCCGGTGGGCCGTGACGAAGACGTCGAGATCCATGCTGGTTGCCGCTCCCCTGCCCCAGGTCCCCCGCGCTGCCTGCGCTTGCCGTGGTCAGCTTGGCAGACTGGACGTCTCAAGGGGCGGGGCAGGTCACGGGAAAGGTGCGCAGCGGTGAGCGATCTGGTGACGGGGGACGCGGTCGTCCTGGGGCTGAGACCGGCGAGGGTGCCGAGCCGCGCGCTGGCGTTCGCGCTCGACCTGTTCGTGTACCTGACCGGGTATTTGGTCGTCTCGGTCGGGCTGCTCGTCGCGACGGCCTCGCTGGACGAGGCGGCGGCCGCGGCGGTGACCGTCGCGAGCTTCGTCCTGGTGCTGGTCGGGGTGCCGATCGCGGTGGAGACGCTGAGCCACGGGAAGTCGCTGGGCAAGCTGGCGTGCGGGCTGCGGGTGGTGCGGGAGGACGGCGGGCCGATCCGGTTCCGGCACGCGCTGGTGCGCGGGGCGATGGGGGTCGTGGAGCTGCTGGCGACCTTCGGGTCGGTGGCGTGCATCGCCTCGCTGGTGTCGGAGCGGGGGCGCCGGCTCGGGGACGTGTTCGCGGGGACGCTGGTGATACGGGAGCGGGTGCCGGGGGCGCGGGTGATGCCGGTGCCTGCGCCGCCGCCGTGGCTGGCAGGCCGGTT
Organism: Streptomyces sp. ADI95-16; assembly: GCF_003721495.1. Taxonomy (NCBI): domain Bacteria; kingdom Bacillati; phylum Actinomycetota; class Actinomycetes; order Kitasatosporales; family Streptomycetaceae; genus Streptomyces; species Streptomyces sp. ADI95-16. The sequence continues at coordinate 3,406,398 of NZ_CP033581.1, forward strand.
CGCGGGGCTGGACCTGTCGGCGGTGCCGGACGGGCTGTGGCTGGCGGTGCGCCAGTACCTGACGCGGATGAACCAGCTGGACCCGGCGATCGGCGCCGCGATGGCGGCGAAGCTGGCGGACGAGCTGGTGCTCCGTACGGGCGCGCCGCCGCCGGCGGGGGTGCCGGCCGCCGCCTATCTGATGGCGGTGGTGCACGAGCGGCAGTCGCGGGACGCCGCCCGGGCGTTCGGCCGCCCCCAGTGGCAGGAGCATCAGCAGCAGGGGGTGGCCGCTTCCCTCCCCTACCCGGCGCCGGTGCCGTACGCCGCGCCCGCCGAGGCCGCAGCACCCGTCGCGCCCGCCGCTCCGCCGCCGGAGGCGGCGCCCGTACGGCCGGCGGGCGGGAGCGGGTTCGCGCCGCCCTCCTGAGTCACGCGTCCTCGAACACCGAGGGCGGGGTCTCCAGGTGTTCGAGCTCGATGCCGGGGGCGGAGAGCACCACGTCCCCCGCGATGTGGACGGTGTGGACCTCGCCGGTGTCGAGGGCGCTGATCCGGTACTCGTCCACCAGGAGCGGGCCGCTGTCCGTGGGGTGCTCTTCGCGCCCCAGGAGGGCCCAGGCCTGGTCGACCGTACGGGGTGCGAGGACCGGGTCGGTGAGGGCGACGAGCCGGACGCGGGTGGCGGGGGCGCCGGGGGTGAGGCGCAGCAGCCGGGCGGTGGCGATGAGGAAGGCCGGGGAGGTCCCGGTGAAGCCGGGGGCCCGGACGTTGCCTTCGGTGGCCTCGGCGCCGGTCGGGTCGGTACGGACCCAGGTGACGCCGTCGATGGCGGCGCCGCGGACCTGCCAGCTCGACGCGTTGGCTTCCAGGCGGATGGGGCGGCCGAGTTCGTCGATCGCCAGGTCGAGGGAGCCGCGGTGGTCGCCGTCGGGGCCGGTGAGCTGGGCGACGTAGCGCCAGCCGGAGGGGCCGGGGGCGCAGTGGAAGTGTTCCTCGCCGAGCGGGGTGTGGTCGTGCGGGTCGTGGAGCGAGTAGCGGCCTCGGGGCATCGTGTCGGTCCTTGCCTGGGTACGGGGCAGGCCCCCGGCATTGTGCGCCGGGGGCCTGCGTGACGTGCTGTCGCCGCTGCCGCGTGGGATCAGTAGCGGTAGTGGTCCGGCTTGTACGGGCCCTCGACCTTGACGCCGATGTAGGAGGCCTGCTCCGGGCGGAGGGTGGTGAGCTTGACGCCCAGGGCGTCCAGGTGGAGACGGGCGACCTTCTCGTCGAGGTGCTTGGGCAGCACGTAGACGTCGGTCGGGTACTCCGCCGGCTTCGTGAACAGCTCGATCTGGGCCAGCGTCTGGTCCGCGAACGAGTTCGACATCACGAACGACGGGTGACCGGTCGCATTGCCCAGGTTCAGCAGACGACCCTCCGACAGCACGATCAGCACCTTGCCGTCGGGGAACTTCCACGTGTGGACCTGCGGCTTGACCTCGTCCTTCACGATGCCCTCGACCTTGGCCAGCCCCGCCATGTCGATCTCGTTGTCGAAGTGACCGATGTTGCCCACGATCGCCTGGTGCTTCATCTTGGCCATGTCCGCGGCCATGATGATGTCCTTGTTACCGGTCGTCGTGATGAAGATGTCCGCCGTCTCCACCACATCGTCCAGCGTCGCGACCTGGTAACCGTCCATCGCCGCCTGGAGCGCGCAGATCGGGTCGATCTCGGTGACGATGACCCGCGCGCCCTGGCCGCGGAGCGACTCGGCGCAGCCCTTGCCGACATCGCCGTAACCGAAGACGACCGCGACCTTGCCGCCGATGAGGACGTCCGTCGCACGGTTGATGCCGTCGATCAGCGAGTGACGGCAGCCGTACTTGTTGTCGAACTTCGACTTCGTCACCGCGTCGTTCACGTTGATCGCCGGGAACAGCAGGGTGCCCTCGGACATCATCTCGTAGAGACGGTGCACACCGGTGGTGGTCTCCTCGGTGACGCCGCGGATCTCGGACGCGAGCTGCGTCCACTTCTGCGGGGCCTCACCGAGGGTGCGGTTGAGGAGCGTGAGGATGTGCGCGTACTCCTCGGAGTCCGCCGTCGACGGGTCCGGAGCGGCACCGGCCTTCTCGAACTCGACGCCCTTGTGGACGAGGAGGGTGGCGTCGCCACCGTCGTCGAGGATCATGTTCGGGCCGCCGGTGGGGGTGTTCGGCCAGGTCAGCGCCTGCTCCGTGCACCACCAGTACTCCTCCAGCGTCTCGCCCTTCCAGGCGAAGACGGGGACGCCGGCCGGGGCCTCGGGGGTACCGGTCGGGCCGACGGCGATGGCGGCGGCCGCGTGGTCCTGGGTGGAGAAGATGTTGCAGGAGGCCCAGCGGACGTCGGCGCCGAGGGCGACGAGGGTCTCGATCAGGACGGCGGTCTGCACGGTCATGTGCAGGGAGCCGGTGATGCGGGCGCCGGCCAGCGGCTGGGTGGCCGCGTACTCCCGGCGGATCGACATCAGACCCGGCATCTCGTGCTCGGCGAGGGTGATCTCCTTGCGGCCGAAGGCGGCAAGGGAAAGGTCTGCGACCTTGAAGTCCATGGGTGCTGCTCCTCATGGTTCGAGAGGGTGGGTACGGCTGGTCCGCGCACCGGCCGTGCCTGGGCAGGGCGGCGCACCGAGCACAGTCCGTCGGGGGCCCTCTCTCCCCTCGGCCGGTCACGAGGACCGCCCGACCGCCATCAGCAGCGACGCCTGACACTGCCTACGAATCTACACCGATCGGCGGTGCCGACCCCAGTGGGTCGGGGGAGAAGTGGGCCACCCGCGGGGCCTTCTTACGTGTGCCCGGTCGGGTCAGGGCTTCGCGGTGGTGTCCGTCTCCGCGTGGTAGATGTCCGGCTCCAGGTAGATCACGCGGGCGATCGGGACCGCCGCGCGGATGCGGGCCTCGGCGGCGTTGATGGCGTCCGCCACCTCGGTCGCCGTGTCGTCGTGCTGGACGGCGATCTTGGCGGCGACCAGCAGTTCCTCCGGCCCGAGGTGGAGGGTGCGCATGTGGATCACGCGGGTGACGACGTCGCCGTCGACGAGCGCGGTCTTGATCTTCTCGACGTCCTCCGTGCCGGCGGCCTCGCCGAGCAGCAGGGACTTGGTCTCGGCGGCCAGCACGATGGCGATGACGATCAGCAGGACGCCGATGCACAGCGTTCCGATGCCGTCCCAGACGCCGTCGCCCGTGGCGAGCGCGAGGCCGACGCCGCCGAGGGCGAGGACCAGACCGACGAGGGCGCCGAAGTCCTCCAGGAGGACGACCGGCAGTTCGGGGGCCTTGGCGCGCTTGATGAACTGGCCCCAGGACAGGCCGCCGCGGATCTCGTTCGACTCCTTGATCGCCGTGCGGAAGGAGAAGCCCTCCGCGACGATCGCGAAGACGAGCACGCCGACCGGCCAGTACCAGGCCTCGATGGGGTGCGGTTCCTTGATCTTCTCGATGCCCTCGTAGATGGCGAACATGCCACCGACGGTGAAGAGCACGATGGAGACGAGGAAGGCGTAGATGTAGCGCTCACGCCCGTAGCCGAAGGGGTGTTGGGGCGTGGCCTCGCGCTGGGCCTTCTTTCCGCCCAGCAGCAGCAGTCCCTGGTTTCCGGAGTCGGCCAGCGAGTGGACGCTTTCCGCGAGCATCGACGAGGAGCCGCTGAAGATGAATGCCACGAACTTGGCTACAGCGATGGCGAGGTTGGCGGCGAGTGCCGCCACGATCGCCCTTGTACCGCCCGACGCGCTCATGGGTCTGGATGTCCCTTCCCTCGGTACGGCGGCCCAGGCCGGAGCGCCGCGCTACGGGCGGACATTGTTGCAGCCGCCGGCGCGGGTGCCGCCTCAGACCACCACCGTCGCACGGAATACCGTACCCGCTCCGGACAGTTCGGGCTTTTCGCCCGCCGGGACGAAGACGGACTCCCCGGGGGCCAGGGTCAGTTCACCGGCCTTGGGGCTGCCCGCCGTGCAGAGCAGGATCTGCGGGGCGCCGGACGGCAGGACGCGGGGCTCGCCGCCGGGCGCGAGGACGAACCGGGAGAGCCGGAACTCGTCCGTGGGGGTCTCGTAGACCTCCTCGGCATCGCCCTCGGGGCGCAGTACGGCCGGGTCGCCCGCCTCGAACCTCACGACCTTCAGCAGTTCCGGTACGTCGACGTGCTTGGGGGTGAGCCCGGCGCGCAGCACGTTGTCGGAGTTGGCGAGCAGTTCGACGCCGAGGCCGTCGAGGTAGGCGTGCGGGACGCCCGCGCCGAGGAACATGGCCTCGCCGGGCTGGAGTTCGACGTGGTTGAGCAGCATGGCGGCGATCACCCCGGGATCGCCGGGGTACTCGTGGACGAGCGAGGCGTACGGCTCGTACGGGCCGCCGAGCCGCTCGGCGGCGGTCGCTGCCTCGTGGACCGTACGGGCCATCTCCGCCCGGTCGCCGCCCAGGACGGCGGTGAGCATCTCCCGCAGCGCCGCCTCCTCGGGGTGGGCGTGCAGCAGGTCCACGTACGGCTTGAGCGAGTCGACGCCGAGGCCGTCGAGGAGGGCCGCGGCCTCCGGGGGCCGGCGGAATCCGCACAGCCCGCTGAAGGGGGTGAGCGCGCAGATCAGCTCGGGCTTGTGGTTGGGGTCCTTGTAGTTGCGGTGACCGGCGTCCACGGGGATGCCGCGCGCCTCTTCGTCGGCGAAGCCGGCGCGCGCCTGGGCGAGGTCGGGGTGGACCTGGAGGGAGAGCGGGGCGCCGGCGGCGAGGAGCTTGAGGAGGAAGGGCAGCCGGGGGCCGAACTTGGCGACAGCCGCCGCGCCGAGTTCGCGCTCGGGGTCGGCGGCGATGACGGCGGGGAGGGTGGTCTCGCCGGTTCCGCGGTCGAGGCGGGAGGGGGCTCCGGGATGGGCGCCCATCCACATCTCGGCCTGGGGTTCACCGCTGGGCTCGACCCCGAGGAGGGCCGGGATGGCGGTGGTGGAACCCCAGGCGTAGGGGCGGATCGTGTTCGTCAGGCGGTCCATCGTCATCTTCCTGGAAGAAGGGCCGGGCGCACGGGCGTGCCCGAACAGGCCCTAACCGTGTCCCCTGGAGGCCAACGCCAGGTAAGCGGTAGCGAAATCCGTGACGGCGAGGAGTTCGGCGAGCTGTTCCAGCTCGGCGCCCTCCTCCGGTTCGAGTTCGCTGATCGCCGTGTCGTGGCTGAGGGCGAGTTCGCGCGCGGCCGGGGCGGCGGTGAGGCCGCCGGTCGGCCGGTCGCGCAGCAGGACGATGCGGGCCCGGAGGGCCTGGGGCTCTTCCACCCGGTCGCGGAAGAAGTCTTCGGGGTCGGCGCCCGCGGCGAAGGCGCCGGCGAGGAGGACCCCGTGGGCGGGGAGCGCCTCGGGGAGTTCGGCGGCCAGCGCGGGGCGGCCGGCGAGCTCGGCGAGGGTGGCGGCGAACCGGCGGCCGGCGGGGCCCGCTCCGGCGCCCTCGCTCCAGATGAGCGGGAGGGAGTCGGCGAGCTCGGCGGCGAGGGTCTTGGCCGGGTTGGAGTACGTGGCGATGGCGGGGCCGCAGCGCTCGGCGGTGCGGTCGAGCCGGTCGGCTACGCGCTGGAGGGTGTCGGGGGCGGCGCTGATCAGCCCGACCTTGTCGAGGAGCACCAGCAGCGGCGTCAGCAGCGCCCACAGGGCGCCGGGACCGGCCGCGGCGGACTCGTCGTACTCCTGGTACGGGGCCTTGGCCATGGGTACGAGGACCCCGTGGGCGCCCTCCACGGCCTCGCTCAGGGGTGAGCGTTCGGGAGCGACGGCGACGACGGCGCAGCCGCGCCGGTAGGCCTGCTCGACGAGGACGGCGAGGCCGGGTTCGGTGCCGTCGGTGGTGGCGAGGAGCAGCAGGTCCACGGGGCCGGCCCAGCCGGGCAGCATCCAGCGCAGCGCCCCGGCGGCGTGCGCCACGCCGGTCGGGTGCAGCCGGGTCACCGGGGCGGAGGCCCCGGCGAGGGCGCCGAGCAGGTCGGCGACTCCGGTCGCGGCCGTCCCGGGCCCGGCGATGAGCACGGAGCGGGGCCTGCCGTCGGGGCGCAGGTCGGCGAGTCCGGCCTCGGTCGCGTGCCGGGCGGCGGTGCGGACCCTGGCTCCGGCCTCGGCGGCGCCGCGGAGCAGGCCGCGGCGGTCGGCGCGGGCGAGATCCTCCGGTGCGTCGAGGAGCGACTCGTCGAGCATGGCGGCCTCCGGCCGTGGTGGTGACGGACCCAGGGTGGACGGAACCGGTGGTCGGTGTCAGGCGGGGCGGCGGGCCTCGTCGACGAGGAGCACCGGGATGCCGTCGCGGACGGGGTAGGCGAGGCCGCAGTCCTGGCCGGTGCAGATCAGCTCGGGGGCCGTCTCGTCGGCCGACTTGTCCTCAAGGGGCGAGTGGCAGGCGGGGCAGGCGAGGATCTCCAGAAGACCGGCTTCGAGCGGCATGGCGCTTCCCTTCAGACATACGGATTCGGCGAGGTCAGCGTACCGCCGGGCCGCGGCGGGCGGGGCGCGGCCCGGGGTGCGCGGGGTCAGGCGCGGACGAGCGCGAGGACCTCGTCCTTGACCTTGGCCAGGGTGGCCTCGTCGCGGGCCTCGACGTTGAGGCGGAGCAGCGGCTCCGTGTTGGAGGGGCGCAGGTTGAACCACCAGTCGGCGGCGGTCACGGTCAGGCCGTCCAGCTCGTCGAGGGTGACGCCCTCCTGGTCCCCGTACGCGGCCTTCACGGCGGCGAGGCGGCCGGCCTGGTCGGCGACGGTCGAGTTGATCTCGCCGGAGCCGGCGTAGCGGTCGTAGGAGGAGACCAGCTCGGAGAGCGGGCCCTCCTGGCCGCCGAGGGCCGCGAGGACGTGGAGCGCGGCGAGCATGCCGGTGTCCGCGTTCCAGAAGTCCTTGAAGTAGTAGTGCGCGGAGTGCTCGCCGCCGAAGATGGCGCCGGACGTGGCCATCTCCTCCTTGATGAAGGAGTGGCCGACGCGGGTGCGGACCGGGGTGCCGCCGTTCTCGCGGACGACCTCCGGGACGGACCAGGAGGTGATCAGGTTGTGGATCACGGTGCCCTTGCCGCCGTTGCGGGCGAGCTCGCGGGCCGCGACCAGCGCGGTGATCGCGGACGGGGAGACGCCCTCGCCGCGCTCGTCGACGACGAAGCAGCGGTCGGCGTCGCCGTCGAAGGCGAGGCCGAGGTCGGCGCCCTCGGCGCGCACGCGGGCCTGGAGGTCGACGATGTTCTTCGGGTCGAGGGGGTTCGCCTCGTGGTTCGGGAAGGTGCCGTCGAGCTCGAAGTACATGGGTACGAGGTCGAGCGGCAGGCCCGCGAAGACGGTGGGGACGGTGTGGCCGCCCATGCCGTTGCCGGCGTCGACGACGACCTTGAGCGGGCGGATGCCGGTCAGGTCGACGAGGCCCTTGAGGTGGGCGGCGTACCCGGGGAGGGAGTCCTCTTCGGTGACGGCGCCGGGGGCGGTGCCGGCGGGGACCGCCGGGGCGCCCTGGTCGGTCCACTTCTCGACGAGTTCGCGGATGGCGGCGAGGCCGGTGTCCTGGCCCACCGGCGCGGCGCCGGCGCGGCACATCTTGATTCCGTTGTACCGGGCCGGGTTGTGGGAGGCCGTGAACATCGCGCCGGGCAGGTTCTTCGATCCGGAGGCGTAGTACAGCTGGTCCGTGGAGCACAGCCCGATGAGGGTGACGTCCACGCCGCGGGCGGCGGCGCCGCGCGCGAAGGCGCCGGACAGGCCGGGCGAGGAGGGCCGCATGTCGTGGCCGACGACGATGGCCGTGGCTCCGGTGACCTCGACGAACGCAGCGCCGAACAGCTCTGCCAGGGACTCGTCCCACTCATCCGGTACGACGCCGCGTACGTCGTACGCCTTGACGATGTTCGAAAGATCTGCGGCCACTGGCCTGCCCTCCTGAGGTCATGTGCGCTGGAGCAAACCTACCGTGCGGGGGGCGGCGTCATTCGAATGAACAGGCGTCAGGAATCCGGGGAACGAAGGACGCGCAGGTGACCGCGGCGGGCCTGACCGGTGGCGGGGCCGTTGCCGGTGGGTCCGTTCGGGCCATTCGGTCCGCTGCCGCGGGCCTCGGCGGCGCGGTCGTGCGGGCGCGCCGCCTCGCGGACGGCGTTCGCCAGGGCTTCGAGGTCGTCGCCGCTGGGCCTGGACGGCGCGGAACCGTCGGACAGGCGTACGACGTCCCAGCCGCGCGGGGCGGTCAGGCGCTCGGAGTGCTCGGCGCACAGGTCGTAACAGTGGGGTTCGGCGTAGGTGGCGAGCGGGCCGAGAACTGCGGTCGAATCGGCGTAGACGTACGTCAGTGTTGCGACGGCAGGGCGGCCGCACGCGGTGCGCGAACAGCGACGTACAGGGCTCACGACGTTGGACGGTACCGCACTCTTGACCGGGCCGCGACGACTCACCCCCCGGTCACTCGCCCGTGTCGTGGTGCCAACTCGGCCAGGGGGGCCGGAAAGCGAGGGATCCATGGCCGGAATGTCCCGGGTCGGAGGGCTACGCTGCGGGAGTGACGGACAGCCCTCTGCCTTTTTCGAGCCCCGCCGGACCCGCTGGACCTGCCGGATCCGCCGGATCTCCCGGCCCCGGAACCGGACCTGACGGACCTGCCGGAACCGCCGGACCCGCCGGATCCGTCCCCGGCGCCGGCACCCAGCCGAGGACGCGGCGGCGGGACCGCCACGGGCGCGGGATGCGGGGGCCGGTGGCGCCGCCGCAGGTGCCGCTGTCGGCGAGCCGGGCCGAGTTGTTCGGGGACCTCGTACGGGATTCCGTGGAGCGGCTGGAGCGGCGCTGGCCGCAGCTGGCGGAGGTCGAGTTCGTGGTCGCGGACGTGCCGGGGCCGCCGGGCGGGCCGGACGGCGGCTGGAACGACGAGGCCGTGCCGCTCGGCGGGCTGGTCGAGGCCGCCGGCGGACGGCCGGCCCGGATCGTGGTGTTCCGGCGACCGGTGGACATCCGGACGAAGACGCGGGACGAGAAGGCGCTGCTCGTGCACGAGATCGTGGTGGAGCAGGTGGCGGAGCTGCTGGGGCTGTCGCCGGAGACCGTGGATCCGAGGTACGGGCAGGACTGACGGCGGTCCGGGCCGCCGGACGGCCCGGACCGACGAACGGTCCGGGCCGACGGACGGGCCGGTCCGGGCCGACGGACGGGCCGGGGGCTACTCGGTCGGGACCGAGAGGTCCTGGACGGCCTTGGGGACCAGGACGGTGGAGCGGTCGTCCGTGAAGGGCTGGACGGTGAACATCGGGATGCCCTCGTGCGGCAGGGTCAGGGTCCGGGAGGCGTGGACCGGGCCGCCGGAGAGCGTTTCGAGCGTCAGGGCGTAGGAGCCCTTGCCGCCCGAGGGCGCCGGGGGCGGTGACACCGCGAGGGTGGTGCCCGCCTTGACCTGGATCTCCTTGGACTCCGGTTCGCCGCCCTCGGTGCCCGGCGAGGCCGTCACCCGGACCTTCGCGTCGGCCTTGCCCGGCGCCGTCACGTACAGCACCGTCGCGTTCTCGCCGGTCCGGTTGTCGGCGACGGTCGCCCGCGCCCCGACCGGGCCGCTCGCCGGGATGAAGCCCAGCTCCTGCTTGGCGCCGCTGCCGCGGACCACCCGCAGCGCGGCGACGACCGGGACGGCCTTCTTCGCGTCCGTCGGGGCCAGCAGCAGCGAGCCCGCCTCGCCCCGGGTGACGTCCTTGAGGTCCACGCCTGCCGTCATCCCGGCCTTGAGGTGCAGGGCCTCGCTGCCCGCCGGACTGAGCGAGCCGCCCGGGCCGGCCAGCCGGATCGACAGGTCGGCGTCCTCCTCGCCCGGCGCGAACGCGACCAGCCGTACGGAGGTGGCGTCCGACGGGATGCCGGGGAGCACCAGCGAGCCCGCCGGATCGGTGGAGGGCGCCAGCCAGTCGGTGCCGACGCCGTCCTCGGCGACCTGCACCGAGGCGCCGATCCGGCCCGAACGGGTCGTCACGTGCGCGGTGACGTCCGCGAGCTGGGTGTCCGGCGCGAGCGTGGACAGCAGCAGCCGCTGGCTGGACTTCGGGGCGATGGTGATCCGGTCGCGGCCGGGCTCGGCCTTGACCGGGCCCTCGGGGCCGAACAGCTTCACGTCGACCTCGGCCGCCGTGTCGTCCGGGTTGGTGAGGTGGACGTAGTCCTCGCGGCCCTTGCTGGTGCCGACCGCGGGGAACCAGAAGTCGGTGCCGGGCACGCCGCAGGCGGTGCCGAGGACTCCGCGCGCCCGGCCGACCGCGACCTTGGTGGTCTGCTGGACCGTCCAGCCGGGGGCGAGGGTGCCCTCGGCGGTGCCCGTCAGGGCGGGCGCCTCGGCGCCGGAGGAGGTGGCTCCGACGGGCTTGCCGGGCTCCTTGGGCTCCAGGACGGCCTTGGCGTCCTTGGTGGCGCCGGTCAGCCGGGCGGCGCCCTTGCCGGCGCCCTTGGCATCGGCCTTGGCGCCCGGGGCGGCGCCCGGGGTGTACGAGGTGTACGCGGTGTCGGCGATGTCGGAGGAACTGGGCGCCGGGCAGACCAGCGTGGAGCGCTCCACCGGCATCCGGGCCGCGGCCGTCTTCTTGCCGTCGGCCGCCGGGGCGGCGGGGGCGGTGAGGGAGGCGATGCCGGTGACGGCGGCGAGCGCCGCGGCGACGGCCGCCAGCGTGAGGGGTGCGCGCTGCTTCACTGCTGGGGGCTCCCGTCCGGACGCTGCTGGTGCTGCTGGTGCTGCTGCTGTTCGTGCTGCTGCCCGTAGGTGTCGTCGTAATTCTCGTACGTCCCGTACTGCTCGTACTGCCCGTACTGCTCGTACGGGTACTGCTGCTGCCCCGGCTGCGGCTGGGCCTGGCCCTGGCCCGGGTCGTACGGGTACTGGCCGTAGCCTTCCTGGCCGCCGTACTCGTACTGCTGGGGCTGGGGCTGGGACGGGGCCGGGGCCGGGGCCGGCTGCTCGTAGCCGTAGCCCTGGTACGCGTACGCGTCCTCCCCGTACGCCTGCTGCGCCGGGATCTGGGCGTACGGATCGGCGGCCGCGGCCGCTTCCACGGGCGTCGGCGCGGCCGGGGCCTGTGCCTCGGCGCGCAGCCGGCGGGCGCGGCGGCCCTCGCCGGCCTCGCCCGGGCCGGGCTGGGCCGGGATGGCGGCCTCCTCGTCCGGCAGGTCGTCGTCGAGCCGGGCCCGGCGGCCGGGCAGGGCCATCACGAGCAGCACCAGCGCGAGGACGCCCTGCGCCCAGTGCCAGGCGGTCCGGGTGAAGGCGTCCTCGTGGACGAGGTCGAGGCGGCCGGCGGCGGCGGGCAGCTCGAAGCCCTGCGCCCAGCCGTCCACCGTCTTCGGCTTGAGCGGCTTGCCGTCGAGGGTGGCCCGCCACCCGGCGTCGGCGCGGTCCGCGATGCGCAGCACCCGGCCCTGCTCGCCCGCCTCGATCTTGGTGTGGGCCTCGACGGGCCCGGAGGCGACCGGGATCGGGGCCTGGCCGTCCTTGCCGGAGAGGATCACGGCCCGGGGCAGCGGCGGGTCGACGGCCCACAGGGCGGTGCCGTCGGGCTGGTGGCGCCGGGTCAGGCCGGGGGTGGCGTCGAGGGTGCGGCGGACCTGCTCCTGGGCGCCGGCGCGGATCATGACGTAGCGGATGGCGAAGCCGCCGAGCTGGTCGGACTGGTCGGCTCCGGAGCCGGAGACCAGGCCGGAGACGGCCTTGTCGAGGCGGGCCTCGCTGCCCGCCTCGGTGGCGAGTTCGGCGTCGCCGAGGCGGACGCCGGAGCCGCGGACCAGGGTGTAGGAGACGGTGGCGGGCGAGTCGCCGCCGAGGATGAGGGTGCGGTTCTGGTTGCGGTCGCCGCTCTCGTCGGCGACGAACGCCGGGACCTGTACGGGGTCGCGCCGCTCCAGGGGTCCGGAGGCGCCGCTGACCATCCAGCCGGCCGCGCCGAGGACCGGTCCGACGGCGGCGGCGAGCCCGATGAGCGCGGCGAGCGGCTGGCGCCAGCCGAAGCTGCTCGCGGCGACCCGGTGCTTGGCGCCGTCCGCGCCGAGCAGGGCGGCGGCCAGCAGGGCGAGCCCGTAGACGAGGGTGGCGGGGCCGGCCCAGCCGGTGCGGTTGACGAGGACGGCGAGCAGCAGCGCGGCCAGGGCGGTGGCCCAGGCGGTGCGGATGGCGAACTGCCGCTCGGCGCGCAGCAGGGCGGCCAGGGCGGCGAGGACGATGCCGATCAGCAGCAGGCCGCCGGCGGTGCGGGGTCCGCCGGGGCTGATGCCGAGGAGGTCCAGGGCGGTGGCGGAGCCGGCTCCGAAGGGCAGTCCGGCTTCGCGCAGGAAGCGGCCGGGGTGCGTGAGCAGGCCGAGGGACCAGGGCGCGAGGACGAGGAGCGGTACGGCGAGGGTGGCCAGGAGCCGGGGCGCGTACGTCTTCCAGCGGGCCCGGCGCACCACCACGGCGGCGCCGCCGAGGGCGGCTGCGAGCGGCCACACGACGGGGGTGAAGGCGGTGGCCAGGGTCAGCAGCAGGGTGTACGTCCACACCGCGCGCCAGGTTCCGCGCTTGTCGGCACCCCCGTCGGTCCCGCCGAAGCCGAAGGCGGCGACCGCCGAGCGGGCGATGAGCGGGAGCAGGATCGCGAGGACGGCGGTGCCGAGGCGGCCTCCGGCGAGGGCGCCGGTGACGGCGGGGAGGAAGGCGTAGGCGATGGCGGCCCAGGCGCGCAGCAGCCGGGACACGACGAGCGGCCGGGAGGCGAAGTAGGCGGTGAGTCCGGCGAGCGGCACGGAGCAGACGAGCAGCAGGGTCAGCGCGTACTGGGTGGAGCCGAACAGCAGGACGGAGAAGGCGCCGAGGACGGCGAGGTACGGGGGCGCTCCGGCGGTGGAGCCGGCGGCGACGGTCTGCCAGTCGCCGGTGTAGCCGCGCCAGAGGTCGAGTCCGCTGTCGGGGGCGGGCAGCAGGGCGCCGCCCATGAGGGCGCCGCCGAAGAGCAGGCCGCGGCAGGCGGCGAGGGAGACGAGGAGGAGGAGGGCGAACAGGACGGGCGCGGGGTTGCGGGCGATCCGCTTGAGGCGCGCGAACTGCTCGATCTCCAGGTAGTCGGCGTCGTCGCCACCGGGGCCGGACTCGATGGCTCCGCCGTGCCGGCCGGCGGTGGCGGTCTCGGTGTCGCGGTCGCCGCCGAAGTACCCGGCGAGCTGTTCGGCGTTGGCGCGCAGGGTGGCGCCGGGCGGCGGGAAGAGCGGGCGCAGTTCCTTGGCGGGGACGGCGGCGCGGCCGCGGGCGCGGCGGGCGCCGAGGATCCGGCCGGGGCGCAGCAGGGTGGCGAGGAGGCCGGCGAACTCGTCGACGGCCTGGCCGGGGGCTTTGCCGATGAGGTAGGCGAGGGTGCGGAGCACCGTGCCGACGAGGAGGCGCAGCAGGACGTACGGGAGGGCGGCGCCGGAGCTGTTGGCCAGGATCGTGTAGACGGCGCCGGCCTTGTCGACGCGGTGCGGGCTGGTGGCGCCGCGGCCGGCGCAGTCGACGGTGCGGCGTTCGCGGGCGGCGGCCTCGGCGTGGCGCAGGACGGCGTCGGGGGCGACGAGGACGGTGTGGCCGGCGCTCTGGGCGCGCCAGCACAGGTCGATGTCGTCGCGCATGAGGGGCAGTCGGCGGTCGAAGCCGCCGAGGGCCTCGTACACGTCGCGGCGCACGAGCATGCCGGCGGTGGAGACGGAGAGGACGGGGCGGACCTGGTCGTGCTGGCCCTGGTCCTGTTCGCGGCGGTCGAGGCCGGTCCAGCGGCGGCCGCTGCGGGCGATGGTGACGCCCGCTTCGAGGAGCTGCTTCTTGTCGTACCAGCCGCGCAGTTTGGGGCCGATGACGGCGGCTTCGGGGTTCTCGTCGGCGACGCGCAGGAGTTCGGTGAGGGCGTCGGGCTCGGGGGCGCTGTCGTCGTGGAGCAGCCAGAGCCACTGGACGGGTTCGCCGTGGGGGAGTTCGGGGAGGTCGTAGGCGTCGTCCTGCCAGGTCCGGCTGACGGGGTCCCAGCCGCTGGGGCGCCTCAGGTACGGGAGGTCCTCGGCGGTGAGGGTGCCGGCGGCTCGGACGGCTTCCTCGACCGCGGTGCCGAATCCGGCGCGGCGGGCGAGGTGGAGGACGCGGTCGTCGCCGAGGGCCTCGCCGAGCAGCCGTGCGGAGTCGTCGGCGCTGCCGGTGTCGGCGGCGATGAGGTTCTGCGCGGGGCGTTCCTGGCCGAGGAGGCCGGCGAGGGTCCGGGGCAGCCAGCGGGCGCCGTCGTGGGCGACGAGGACCGCGGTGACGACGTGCCGGGGGAACTCGGGTGTGGCGGCAGCCTGGGGGGAGGCCGCCGACTGGCTGTGCAGGGACATCGCTCTACTGGCCCTCCGGCCTGGGGGTCCTCCCGGACGCGTCGGGAGGAGGGTCCGGGGGTGGTGTGCCCCCGGAGGCTGCTGGACAGCGCCCCACACTAACGGCTGGGAACACGACGGTCCGCCTCCTGCGGGGAAGGTGCGGGAGGCGGACCGTTTGCTCTGCGCGATATCTCGATGTGTGGCGTGCCGCGCCGTCGGCGTCGGCCGGGAGGCGCCGGAGGTGTCTCAGACCGCGGCCTTTTTCAGGCGCCGGCGTTCGCGTTCGGACAGTCCGCCCCAGATGCCGAAGCGCTCGTCGTTGGCAAGGGCGTACTCAAGGCATTCGGAGCGGACTTCACAGGCGAGGCAGACCTTCTTGGCCTCGCGGGTCGAGCCGCCCTTCTCGGGAAAGAACGACTCGGGGTCGGTCTGGGCGCAGAGGGCACGCTCCTGCCACCCGAGCTCCTCGTCCGCTTCCTCGACCAGCAGTTCCTGAAACAGCTCGGTCATGTGCGCCCCTCGCTCTGTCTGTGCGTCCCCGTGCGTGTTGCCGTTACCGATGGATATGTAACGACACGAGTGAAATTACAAGTGTGGGGCTCCGGCGCAGTCAAGCCGAGATCTGCTATTGGGCCCCTTATTCACTCTGCGGAACCAAGCGTATGCAGAAAGTGTTCATATCGCCAAAAATCGTGACAGAAGGCATGGCCTCCCCGCCGCCCGCCCACGCCCCTAGTCGACGCACCCCTCCGGGAGGGGGGTTCCGATCCGGCCGATCTTGCGGCGCAGATCACATTCAGGTCACGAGCTGACATGGAGAGGTTTGAACGCCGCGCAAGCGGGTGCGCAGCGCCGTTCGGAGCGCACATCCCCCGAGCCGTACTGCACAAACCTTTCTCCGGGCACGGTAACCGGATGAGGTGAAACTTTTGCCCTAAACCGGACATTGGGTTGACAGTCCGACCCTCCGCCCGTTCTCCTTGTCTTCATGTCAGCGACCGCAGCCACCACCCGGACCCCCATTCGTGGGTTCCTGTGCGCTGCCCAGGTTCGCTGTTGCTGTCGCGGCTGTTGATGTCTCCGGAGCTCCGGCTCCGTCGAGCTCCGGCCACTCCCCGCAGCGACCACCAGCACCACTGACATCCGTCGAGGACTCCCCCACGATGAACAGCGACACCACCCCCCTCGCCGTCGAGAGCGACCTCCAGATCGCCGGCGACATCCTCTCCGTCCAGCACCTCCTCCAGCCCGCCCGCGAGCACCCGGCCACCGTCGCCGAGTTCGCCGGCCTCTCCCGCTCCATCGCCGAGGACCGCGCGAGCTGGGAGCACCTCGTCGAGTACGACGCCACCACCCGCTGGTACCACCGCCTGCGCACCGGCCCCGGCTACGAGGTCTGGCTGCTCAGCTGGGTCCCCGGCCAGGGCAGCGGCCCGCACGACCACGGCGCCTCCTCCGGCGTCATGACCGTCCTGGAGGGCGAGCTCACCGAGCACGGCCGGCGCGGCCCCCGCACCCTCGCCGCCGGCGCGCAGCGCGTCTTCGCCCCCGGCTACGCCCACGACGTCGTCAACGACAGCCTCGACGGGGCCGTCAGCCTGCACGTCTACTTCCCCGGCCTCACCGAGATGCCGATGCACCACTGCTCCCCGGCCCGGCCCGAGTCGCTCTCCGTCTGACCGGGCCTGACAGACTGCCGTGCATGCGCATTGTTGTTCTGGCAGGCGGCATCGGCGGCGCCCGTTTCCTCCGCGGCCTCAAGGCCGCCGTCCCCGACGCGGACATCACGGTCATCGGCAACACCGGTGACGACATTCACCTGTTCGGGCTGAAGGTGTGCCCCGATCTGGACACGGTGATGTACACCCTCGGCGGTGGCATCAACGAGGACCAGGGATGGGGCCGCACCGACGAGTCCTTCACCGTCAAGGAGGAACTCGCGGCGTACGGGGTCGGACCCACCTGGTTCGGCCTCGGCGACCGCGACTTCGCCACCCACATCGTCCGTACACAGATGCTCGGCGCCGGCTACCCGCTCAGCGCCGTCACCGAGGCGCTCTGCGACCGCTGGCAGCCCGGGGTCCGGCTGCTGCCCATGTCCGACGACCGGGTCGAGACGCACGTCGCGATCACCGACGCCGACTCCGGCGAGCGCCGGGTCATCCACTTCCAGGAGTACTGGGTCAGGCTGCGCGCCTCGGTGGACGCCGAGGCCATCGTCCCCGTGGGCGCCGAACAGTCCAAGCCCGCGCCCGGCGTGCTGGAGGCCATCGCGGCCGCCGACGTCATCCTCTTCCCGCCCTCCAACCCGGTCGTCTCGATCGGGACGATCCTGGCCGTGCCCGGCATCCGCGAGGCCGTGGCCTCCGCCGGGGCGCCCGTGATCGGCCTGTCCCCCATCGTCGGGGGCGCGCCGGTGCGCGGGATGGCGGACAAGGTGCTCGCCGCCGTCGGCGTGGAGACCACCGCCGCGGCCGTCGCCCTGCACTACGGGACGGGACTGCTGGACGGCTGGCTGGTGGACGGCTCCGACGCGGGCGCCGTCGCGGAGGTCGAGGCCGCCGGGATCACCTGCCGGGCGGTGCCGCTGATGATGACCGACCTCGCGGCCACCGCCGAGATGGCCCGGGCGGCCCTGGAGCTGGCCGAGGCCTCACGGTGAGCGCCGCCGGGGACGTTCCCTCGTACGAGGTGCGCGCCGTCTCCGGGATCCCGGAGGTCCGGCCCGGTGACGACCTGGCGGCGCTGATCGCGGCCGCCGCGCCCGGTCTGCGGGACGGGGACGTCCTGCTGGTCACCTCGAAGATCGTCTCGAAGGCGGAGGGGCGGATCGTCCGCGCGGACTCGCGCGAGGACGCCATAGACGCCGAGACGGTACGGGTGGTCGCGCGCCGGGGTCCCCTGCGGATCGTCGAGAACCGGCAGGGGCTGGTGATGGCCGCGGCCGGGGTGGACGCCTCCAACACCGAGCCCGGCACGGTCCTGCTGCTGCCCGAGGACCCGGACGCCTCGGCCGCCGCGATCCGCGCGGGGCTGCGGGCGGCGCTCTCCGTGGACGTCGGCGTGGTGGTGACGGACACCTTCGGGCGGCCGTGGCGCACCGGGCTGACGGACGTGGCGATCGGCGCGGCGGGCGTACGGGTCCTGGATGACCTGCGGGGCGGCACTGACGCGCACGGCAATCCGCTGAGCGCGACGGTCGTGGCGACGGCCGACGAGCTGGCGGCCGCCGGGGACCTGGTCAAGGGCAAGGCGGCGGGGCTGCCGGTGGCGGTCGTGCGCGGGCTGGCCCACGTGATGGGCGAGGGCCGGACGGCGGCGGAGCTGGTGCGCGCGCCCGGCGACGACATGTTCCGGCTGGGCACCTCGGAGGCGGTACGGGAAGCCGTGACGCAGCGCCGTACGGTACGGGCCTTCACGGCCGAACCGGTGGACCCGGGCGCGGTCCGGCGGGCGGTCGCGGCGGCGGTGACGGCGCCGGCGCCGCACCACACGACGCCGTGGCGGTTCGTGCTGCTGGAGTCGGCCGCGGCGCGGCTGGAGCTGCTGGACGCGATGCGGGACGCGTGGGTCGAGGACCTGCGGCGGGACGGCAAGTCCGCCGAGTCGATCGCGAAGCGGGTGCGGCGCGGGGACTTCCTGCGCGAGGCCCCGTACCTGGTCGTGCCGTGCATGGTGACGGACGGCTCGCACGACTACGGGCACGCCCGGCGGGACACCGCCGAGCGGGAGATGTTCGTCGTCGCGATGGGCGCCGGCGTGCAGAACTTCCTGGTCGCGCTGGCCGGGGAGCGGCTGGGGTCGGCGTGGGTGTCCTCGACGATGTTCTGCCGGGACGTCGTACGCAAGGTGCTGGATCTCCCCGACGGCTGGGACCCGATGGGCGCGGTGGCCGTGGGTCACGCGGCGGGGGCGCCCCGGGAGCGGCCGGCGCGGTCCGCGGAGGCGTTCATCGAGGTGCGGTGACGCCCGGTACCCCTCTCAGATCCTGCCGATGTCGCTCCGGTACATGCGGGGCGCGCGGCGGGGCGGGGTGTGGCCGGCGAGCAGGATGAGGCGCGCGGCGCGGTGGCGCTGGCCGGCGTACGGGGCGAGGAGCTCCAGCATGGCCGCGTCGTCCGCGTCGCGGTCCCCGGCGAGGGCGTAGCCGACGATGCCGGGCAGGTGCAGGTCGCCGGTGGTGACGGCGTCGGCGGCGCCGTTGCTGCGCTGGAGGGTTTCGGCGGAGGTCCAGGGGCCGATGCCGGGAACGGCCTCCAGCCGGTGCGCCGCCGCGGGCAGGTCCATGGCGGCGGCCTCTTCGAGGCGGGCGGCGACGCGGGCGGCGCGGACGATGGTCGCGGAGCGTTTGGCGTCGACGCCGGCCTTGTGCCAGTCCCAGGAGGGGATCAGCGCCCAGGTGCGGGCGCAGGGCATGACGTAGAGCCCCTCGGGGACGGCGGCGCCGGGGGCCGGCTCGCCGTACTGCCGGACGAGGCGGCGCCAGGCGCGGTAGGCCTCGTCGGAGGTGACCTTCTGCTCCAGGACGGTCGGGATCAGGGACTCCAGGACCAGTCCGGTGCGGGTGAGGCGCAGGCCGGGGCGGCGGCGGTGGCTGGCGTGCACGAGGCGGTGGCGGGCGACGAAGGCCGAGGGGTCGTCGGCGGCTCCGAGGAGGGCGGGGAGGGTGTCGAGGGCCCAGTCGGCGCCGGGACCCCAGGCGGTCGCGGCGGCCCCGCCGGTGCCGCTGCCGGTGCCGCTGCCGGTGCCGGTTCCTGTTCCGGTGATGCGGAGGGTGGCGGGGCCGGCGGGGGTCCGGGCGGTCTTCCACACCGCCCCGTCGGGCGCGACCCGGAAGGTCGGGTCCCCGGGGCCGCGCCGCAGCGGCCCGAGCGTGAGCCCGAGGTCCAGGGGCCCGTCGGGCGCCCACACCCGCTGCTTCCCCCCGCCCTGCCCGGGGCCGCGCCCGGGGGCGGGCACGTCGACGCGGCCGCCGCGGGAAGCGGTGCGGGTGAGGGGGTCGAAACGGCCTGCCATGCCTTCGAGCGTAACCGCGCGGCGCGGGGAGCACCGGCGCTCCGCCGGAGGCTACGGGCGGCCCTGGAGCTTCGCCGAGGAGGTTCGGGTCGGGGGGAGCTTGTCGTACAGCCGCTTGCCGGGACATTCGGTGGCGAAGCCGTCGCGGTGGCCCGAGATGACGTTCAGCCTCACCTTGGCGCCCTTCGGGAAGCGGTTCGCGCCGCCCGACTTCAGGGTGGTCTTCGCCCGCGGGTCCACGCCGAACAGGCCGAGCTTCCAGGCGGTCAGGCGGGCGATCGCCGTCACCGCCGCCGCCGGCGGGGGCGTCGCCGTGTGGGAGCCGATCACGGCGATGCCCATGCTGTCCGTGTTGAAGCCCATGGTGTGCGCGCCGAGCACCGGCCTGGTGACGCCGCCCGCCCGGCCCTCGTACACGGTGCCGCACTTGTCGACCGCGAAGTTGTAGCCGATGTCCCGCCAGCCGCTGCTGAGCACGTGGTACCGGTACAGGCTGCGGAGCACCGCCGGGGCGTCCTTGCAGGCGTAGTTGTTGCCGGAGGCCGTGTGGTGGACGAACGCCGCCTTGACCGTCTTCGTGTAGACGAAGCCCTTCTCGCGCAGGGACTCGTCCGCGCCCCAGCCCTTCCGCGTCACGATCCGCGGCCGCGGTCCGATGTACGGGGCGGCCGCCGCCGCGAGGGTGCCGTCGGCGGCGAAGACCGCGTCGGCCGTGGAGTCGGCCTTGTCGAGCTCGGGGATCTCGTCCGCGCCGAGCGCGACGTGCGGGAGGTTGGCCGCGGAGGCCTCGGCCATCTCCATGGTCATCCCCGGGGCGGCCGCCGGCTTCCCCTTGTCGCCGTCAGCGGGGTCATCGGCCGGGCCGCTGTTCTTGCCGTCGGCCGCCGCCGGCGCGCTCTCGCCCGGGTCGACGAGCTCGATCCGCATGCCCTGCGGGAGCCGGACCGCCGAGCGGGTGGCGCCGGGTTCCGCCTGGACGCGCACCTCGACGCCGTCGGACTCCCCCACCCACAGCGGGGCGGTGCTGCCGCGGACCCTGCCGGTGCCGCGTTCCGCGGAGTCGGGGTCGGCGGCGTGCTCGCTGTTGTGGGTCTCGACGTCCTGCCAGTCGGACCACACGGCCGTCCGCTTGGCGCGGGTACGGACCTGGACGCGGCCGAACAGCTCGGTGCTCGCGTCGTCCCAGACGACACCGACGAGCGAGAACGACTTGACCTCGCGCGCGGTCAGGCCCCGCGTCTCGGGCAGGCGGGGCGAGGCGCTCATGCCGGGGACGCCGGGGCTCCGGTCCGCCGACGGCCCCAGCGGGACCAGCGGCAGCGACTGGGTGGACCCGGCGGGGGCCACGGCGGCGACCGCGCTCAGGGACGGGATCGCCAGGGCCGGAGAAGAGAGCGCGAGCGGCAGGGCCAGTGCGGCAGCCGTCGCGACGCCGATCGAGGAAGCAAGGAATGCACGCATGACAAGGATGCTGAACACCCGGGCCGGGGCGCGCCATCCGAGAACTGACGCTCCGTCCGCTTCGGGGCCCGATACCCCTCCCCCGTACGGGGGAGCGCGTGCCCGCCGGACGGGGGAGCGGCCCGCGTAACCTGGGCCGGGTGAACGCCACTGACCGCACCCCTGCCGACCTGCTGCGATCCGCGCTCGCCGCCGATCCGGGCCGCCCCCTCGTCACCTTCTACGACGACGCCACGGGCGAGCGCGTCGAATTGTCCGTCGCCACCTTCGCCAATTGGGTGGCCAAGACCGCCAACCTGCTCCAGGGCGACCTGGGCGCCGGACCCGGCGACCGGCTCGCGCTGCTGCTGCCCGCGCACTGGCAGAGCGCCGTGTGGCTGCTCGCCTGCGCCTCGGTCGGGGTCGTCGCCGAGGTGGGCGGGGATCCGGCCGACGCCGATCTCGTCGTCAGCGGACCCGACACCCTGGAGGAGGCCGCGGCCTGCTCCGGGGAGCGGGTCGCGCTCGCGCTGCGCCCGCTGGGCGGGCGGTTCCCGCAGCCGCCGGCCGGGTTCGCGGACTACGCGGTGGAGGTGCCGGGCCAGGGCGACCGGTTCGCCCCCTTCGTCCCGGTCGACGCGGACGGCCCGGGGCTGCTGGTGGGCGGCGAGGAGCTCTCGTACGCCCGGATCGTCGAGCGGGCCCGCGAGGACGCGGCGAAGCGGGGCCTCGGCGAGGGCTCGCGCGTGCTGTCCGGGCTCGGCTACGACACCTGGGACGGCCTTTCGGCCGGGCTGTTCGCCGCGCTGGCGACCGGCGGCTCGGTGGTGCTGGTCCGGGGCCAGGGGCAGCTCCCGGCGGACGGGCTGGCGCAGCGGATCGAGAGCGAGCGCGTCACGCACACCGCGTAGCGGGGTGCCCGCCCGCACCCCTGGGCTGCGATAACGCGCGATTTGTCACCCACATGGCCCTATCCAGGGGCCTGCCCCCGGGCCGCTCCGGCCTCCCGGGGGCACGATCGGCGAGAGGCCCGTACCCACCCGTACGGCCGACGGTCGCGGCGAGGGGACGGAACGCGAGTGACGGACAGCGCAGGCATACCGAGCGGCGCGGGCGCGGCCGGGGGCTCCTCGAAGCCTCCCCGCGACCGCGGCCGCAGGGTGCTGCGCAGGCTCGCCCTCGCCATGGTGCTGCTGGTCCTCGTGGGGGCGGGCGCCGCCTGGTGGGTCTACCAGAAGCTCGACGGGAACATCACCGAGGACACCTCGGCGGCGGCCGAGCTGCGCCGCTTCGAGCGGGAGCGCCCGACGCACCTCGTCGACGGCTCGCAGAACATCCTGCTGATCGGTTCCGACTCGCGCTCCGGCGCGGAGAACCGGAAGTACGGGCGGGACCGGGGCGGCGAGCGCTCGGACACCACGATCCTGCTGCACCTGCCGGCGGACCGGAAGAGCGCGACGGCGGTGTCGATACCCCGGGACCTGATGACGGACATCCCGAGCTGCCTCCAGCCTGACGGGAACCGCACGGCCGCACGGTTCGCCCAGTTCAACTGGGCGTTCCAGTGGGGCGGGGCCGCCTGCACGATCCGCACCGTCGAGAAGCTGTCGGGGATCCGGATCGACCACCACATGGTGGTGGACTTCGGCGGCTTCAAGAAGATGGTCGACGCGATCGGCGGGGTGGAGATCTGCCTCAAGCAGCCGGTGAACGACGCGGAGGCCAAGCTGAGGCTGCCCGCCGGCCGGCAGATCCTCCAGGGCGAGAAGGCGCTCGGGTTCGTCCGCGCCCGCTACAGCCTGGGCAACGGCAGCGACACCGAACGCATGGCCCGCCAGCAGCAGTTCCTCGGCTCGCTGGTCAACAAGGTGCAGAGCAACGGGGTCTTGCTGAACCCGGGCCGGCTGTACCCGCTGCTGGACGCGGCGACCTCCTCGGTGACCACGGACCCGCAGCTGGCCTCGCTGCGCGGCCTCTACGAACTGGTCCGGGGCGTGCGGGACATACCGACGGAACAGATCAGGTTCCTGACCGTGCCCCGGCGGCCCTACGTGGCCAATCCCAACCGGGACCAGCTGCTGGAGCCGGACGCCGCCCTGCTGTTCCAGCAGCTGCGGGGGGACATGCCGGTGACGGTGACCCCGCCGAAGCCGTCGCCGAGCACGCCGCCGTCGTCCGACCCGGCCGGTTCGACCGTGCCCCGGGAGACGCCCACGGGAACCGCTCCCACGCCCACACCCGTCCCCACCTTTACGGGAACCACAGCCGACAGCGCCGATTGCCGGTAAAGCAATCTCAAAAGGCAGTGCCCGAACCGACCTTGTTGGGCGTTTTGCCCCGCTATAAGGGGAGTGGAATTTGTCACCAGCATGGTTTGCAGCTGACCAGGGCGGATAGGGTGAGCGATCCGGTGCCCCGGCCAGCCAGAGGTCGTGCACCAGCAGCCGGATCGTTGACCGAGCGCCTGGGGGGAGGCGCTTCGCGAGGCACCGACGGAGGATTCGAGCAACCGTGGATGCACAAAGCCGTAGGCGGGCGGACGAGATCGACCCCGCAGACCAGTGGGTCCTCAATCCCCGCACCGGCAACTACGAACTGCGACTGGACAGCTCCGCTGCGCAGCAATCGCAGCAGCAGCGGCCGTCCGTGGGCGCCCCCCGCAGAACCCGCAAGGCACCCGCCGCCCCCGCGGCCCCCGAGACCCCGTCACCGGTGGTGCCCGGGCCGCGGCGCGGCGACGGCCCGCCCGGCGGCAGGCGCGGCGGCCGTTCGCGCAGGATCGGCGGCGGCGGCCGCAAGAAGGCCCTGATGATCACCGGCGGGACGCTGGCGTTCCTGTTGGTCGGCGGCTCGGTCGCGGCGTACCTCTACTACGACCACCTCAACGGCAACCTCAACGTCACCGACATCGGGAACGCGGGCAGCGGCGGTTTCAAGAAGGACCAGCCGATCAACATCCTCGTCATCGGCACCGACAAGCGCAGCGGTGCGGGCAACGAGGGGTACGGGGACAAGGACAGCGTCGGCCACGCCGACACCACGATCCTGTTCCACGTCTCCAAGGACCGCAGCAACGCGACCGCGCTGTCGATCCCGCGCGACCTGATCACCGCCGTCCCCGACTGCCCGACGAAGCAGCCCGACGGATCGACGAAGAACATCCCCGGCGAGAAGGGGACGCGCTTCAACACCAGCCTGGGACAGGCCGGCCGCGACCCGGGCTGCACGATGCGCACGGTCAAGGAGATCACCGGGATCCAGGTCGACCACTTCATGATGGTCGACTTCAACGCGGTGAAGAACCTGAGCACGGCGGTCGGCGGAGTGCCCGTCTGCCTGGAGAAGGACGTCAACGACAAGGACTCCAAGCTCAAGCTGTCGGCCGGTGAGCACCGGCTGTCGGGCGAGGACGCGCTGGCCTTCGTACGCACCCGGCACGCCTTCGGCAACCAGAGCGACCTCGACCGCATCAAGACCCAGCAGCAGTTCCTGGGTTCGATGATGCGCGAGATGAAGTCCAAGGAGACGCTGACCAGCCCGAAGAAGTTCCTCTCCCTCGCGGAGGTCGCGACCAAGTCGCTGACCGTGGACTCGGGCATAGGAAGCATCGACAAACTCACCGATCTCGCGGGCGAGTTGAAGGACATGAACCTCAAGAACATCTCCTTCACCACCCTTCCGGTGGTCGACAACCCGGCCGAGAAGGTGAAGGCCACCGTCGTCGTGAACCAGGCCCAGGCCGATCCGCTGCTGCAGATGATCCGGGGGGACGTCTCGCTCACGGAGGTCGAGAAGAAGGAGAAGGCCGCCAAGGAGTCCGCCGAGGCGCAGGACAAGGCCAAGCAGGACGCGCTGCTCCAGGGCGAGAAGGCTCCGGCCGGCGACGTCCGGGTGGACATCCGCAACGGCGGCGGCCCCGCCGGTTCCGCGTCGACCACGCTGAACTGGCTGCAGAACAGCAAGGGCGTCAACAAGGCCAGCAATCTCGGCAACGCACCGGCCAAGATCTCCGCCACCCAGCTGGAGTTCGCCCCCAACCAGGCGGCCCAGGCCCGTGCGCTGGCGGACATGATGGGCCTGCCGGCCACGGCGCTGAAGGTCGCCGCGGCGGACGCCGGACCGAAGACGCCGATGAAGCTCACGCTCGGCGCCGACTTCAAGGGGGCGGGGATCGCCCTGAACGCACCGCAGGAGGCCCCCGAGGGCGTCCAGCGGGTCGAGGCGGACAAGGCGATCTGCGCGAAGTGACCGTCGGCTGACGACGGACCGCGGCCGGCGGGACCGGCCCAACCACCGAGGCATCAGGACTTTGAGGGGGGACACGTGAGGCACAGCAGCGTGCGCGGGGAGGGGGCGCCCGAGTCGGCCGCCGGAGGCATATCCGGCGGCGGCGGCCCGGGCGCGTCCGGTGCGGTGCCTGAACCGCAGGGGGAGGCCGACGGGACGTCCGCGGGCCGCCGCCGGCGGCGGGGCAAGCGGCGGATCCTGCTCTGGACGTCATCGACCATGGCGTTCCTGATACTCGGGACGGCCGGCGCCGGTTACCTGTACTACCGCCATCTCAACGGCAGCATCCAGACGGACACGCTGAACCTCGGCGACAACAAGCTCGGCGGTCCCAAGCCGAACGCGTTCGGGCAGACCCCGCTGAACATCCTCCTGATCGGCTCCGACGCGCGCAACGACAAGGAGAACCAGGACCTCGGCGGGGGCAGGGACACCTTCGGCGGACAGCCGCTCGCCGACGTCCAGATGCTGCTGCACCTGTCCGCGGACCGCAGCAACATGTCGGTCGTCTCCATGCCGCGCGACACGCTGATCAAGATGCCCAAGTGCACCGAGCCCGGCCCCGACGGCAAGGTGCACCCGGCCAGCAAGGGCCTCGTGCAGGTCAACGAGTCGCTCGGCCGCGGCGGCCCCGGCTGCACCGTCGCCGCCTGGCAGGAGCTGACGAAGATACCGATCAGCCACTTCATGATGATCGACTTCAAGGGCGTGGTGTCGATGGCGGACGCCATCGGAGGCGTCCCGGTCTGCGTCCAGGAGAACGTCCACTCGCGCACCCGGGCCGGCAAGGGCTCCGGCCTCAAGCTCCCCAAGGGCGAGAGCGTCATCCAGGGCGAGCAGGCCCTGCAGTGGCTGCGCACCCGCTACGGGTTCGAGGACGGCACCGACCTCGGCCGCACCCACGCCCAGCACATGTACATGAACTCCATGGCCCGCGAGTTCCGCAAGAACGCCAAGCTCACCAACCCGGTGAAGCTCAACAGCCTGGCGAAGGCGGCGATCGACGCGATGGTCGTGGACCCGGGCCTGAACAAGATCGACCGGCTGTACGACCTCAGCATGGAGCTCAAGAAGGTCCCCCCGGGCCGGATCACCATGACCACCATGCCGTGGATCCAGAGCCCCAACGACAGGGACCGGGTCGAGCCCAAGCCGGGCGAGGCCGAGGACGTGTTCCGGATGGTCCGCGAGGACATCGCGCTCGACGGCCAGGACGCCAAGCAGCCCGGTGGGTCCGCCTCGGCTCCGGCCGCCTCCGCCTCGCCGTCGGCCTCCGCCACCGCCACGCCGCCCGCGAAGATCCCGGTCGCGGTCCGCAACGCCACCGGCGGCAAGGACGAGGCCCAGGTCAAGGTGAAGGGCCGGGCCTCCGACGTCGTGGCGCTGCTCGTCGGCAAGGGCTTCACCAAGGCCACCGCCGACCAGCTGACCGGGGCCGAGGACACCACCGTGATCCGCTACGCCAAGCCGGAGCAGGCCGCCGACGCGGCCGCCGTGGCCACCGCCTTCGGGCTGCCGGCCGACGCGGTCCAGCAGTCGGCCGAGGTCCCCGGGATCACCCTGTTCGTCGGCAAGGACTGGCGGACGGGCGCCGCGCCGCCCGCGGCGCCGCCCGCGCCGACCAAGGCCCCGGACTCGGCGCGCCCGCTCAACGGCGACGACGACAAGGCCTGCATGAAGATCCAGGAAGGCTTCACCTGGTAACGGCGTAACGGCCGCGTACGCGAAGGGGCCCGGCGGAGATCCACTCCGCCGGGCCCCTTCGCGTACGCGGTGACCGCGAGGCCTGGCCGCCCGGCTGCCTCGCAGGCCGGCCCGCCTCGCCGGCTAGCCGCCCTGGGCGGCCGGGGCGGTGTCCGCCTGGACCGCGGGGCGGCGGCTGGCGATGACCTTGTTCGCGAGCGAGCGCGGGCTGGTCAGGAAGCCGAAGCCCCAGCACATGTGCATGGTGGCGAGGGCCACCGGGATCTGCGCCCGGGCCTTCAGCGAGAGCCCCTTGCCGGCCGGGACGGAGCCGGCGGTGATCGCCGCGAGGTAGCCCGCCGGGATCACGAGGGCCCACGGGGTGAGCACCGCGCCGGCGACCAGACCGGCCGCGATCGCGCAGACGGCGGTCGGCGGGGCCAGGTAGCGCAGGTTGATCGAGCCGGAGTGGTAGCGGGCCACCACGTGCCGCCAGCGCCCGTAGTCCTTGTACTGCTTGGCGAGTGCCCGTACGGAGGGCCTCGGGCGGTACTGGACCTTCAGCTCGGGCGAGAACCAGATCAGCCCGCCGGCCTCGCGGATGCGGAAGTTCAGCTCCCAGTCCTGGGCGCGGATGAACTCGACGTTGTAGCCGTCCTGCTGCTCCAGCGCCTCGCGGCGGAACACGCCGAGGTAGACCGTCTCGGCCGGACCGGCCTGGCCGCCGGTGTGGAAGGCCGCATTGCCGACGCCGATCTTCGAGGTCATCGCGGCCGCGACGGCGTCTTCCCAGGCGTTCTCGCCCTCGGCGTGCATGATGCCGCCGACGTTCTGCGCGCCGGTCTCCTCCAGGAGGCGGACGGCGGTGGCGATGTAGTTCGGCGAGAGCATGCCGTGGCCGTCGACGCGCACCACGATGGGGTGGCGCGAGGCCTTGATGGCCGCGTTGAGGGCGGCTGGGGTGCGTCCGGTGGGGTTCGGCACGGTGTGGACCCGAGGGTCTTCGCGTACGAGCTCGGCGGCGATCTCGTCGGTGCGGTCCGTGGACGGCCCGAGCGCGATCACCACCTCCATCTCGCCTGCGTACTCCTGTCCGAGGATGTGCCGGACGGAGTCGCGCAGGTGGCGCTCCTCATTGAGCACCGGCATGATCACCGAGACTGCGGGCTGCTGGGCGGGCATGTCGTCCTTCAAGGTCGGGTATCGGTGTCACGTTACCGCGTACGGGGGAAACGGGTGCGCGCCGGACGAGCGGTACGGACAGACGCTGATCGTATGGGCCTACTGTTCTGAAAAATCCCATCCGGCGAGCCTGACCACTGCCGTTCTTGCCCCTGCTGCTCCCGCGGAGGTGTCCACCGTGCCCCAGCCGCACCGTCCCACCCGTCCCGCCAGGCCACCTCAGCCGCAGCGTGCGCGGCGCAGCGGCGGCCGGGACCGGCGCCGGGGTGACCGGCCCCGGTGGGGAGTGCGGATCGCGGCCGGGCTGTCGCTGGTGGTGCTGGTCTCCGGCGCCGTCGGGCACGCCGTGATGACCGGCCTGGACACCGGGATCGAGCGGGTGGACCCGTTCAAGGACATGAAGAACCGCCCGCAGGCCGGGCACGGGGTGAACTTCCTGCTCGTCGGCACCGACGGCCGCGAGAAGATCACCCCGGAGGAGAAGCGCGAGTACCGCCTGGGCGGGGCGCCCTGCCACTGCACCGACACGATCATGCTGGTGCACATCTCGGCGGACAAGGAACGGGCCAGCGTGGTCAGCCTGCCCCGCGACAGCTACGCGGAGGTGCCCGCGCACCGGGACCTGGTGACCGGGAAGGACCACAACGCGCACCCGGTGCGGCTCAACGCGGCGTACGCGGAGGGCGGGCCCGGGCTGACGGTGCGCACGGTCGAGAACATGACCCGGGTGAAGATCGACCACTACCTGGAGGTCGACTTCACCAGCTTCATGAAGACGGTGGACGCGATGGGCGGCGTGGACATCTGCACCGTCAAGACCATGCGCGACCCCAACACCGGCCTGGACCTGCTGCCCGGCGCCCACCGGCTGAGCGGCGGCCAGGCCCTGCAGTACGTGCGCTCGCGCCATGTGGACGGGGCCTCGGACCTCGGCCGGATGCAGCGCCAGCAGCGGTTCCTCGCCGCCCTGATCAAGGAGGCGACGGGCGGCGGCATGCTGCTGAACCCGGTGAAGTTCAAACAGGTCAGCTCGACGCTGCTGGGCTCGGTGCGGGCCGACCGGGGCTTCGGGTCGGAGCAGATGCTGGCGCTCGGGCAGGCGATGCGGGACTTCACGCCCTCCTCGTCGGAGTTCGCCTCGGTGCCGGTCGGCGACCCCTCGTACAAGGTCAAGGGCATCGGCTCGACGGTGAAGTGGGACGAGCCGAAGGCCGCGAAGCTCTTCGAGTCGCTGCGGAGCGACCGGCCGCTCGCCCCCGTCCGGCCGGGGCGGGCCGCCACCGCGGCCGCTGCCGCCCGGCCCGTGGCGGTCCCCGTGGACGTCGCACCGCAAGCGATCCGGGTGCAGGTGGAGAACGGCACCCGGATCGACGGGCTGGGCGGCCGGGTGGACGAGGCCCTGCGCACCACCGGCTTCGACACCACCCGGACCCCGGGGAACGGGGCCGGCCGGGACGTCAAGCGCACGGTGATCTCGTACGACCCGCGCTGGGACCGCTCGGCCCGTACGGTGTCCACCGCGCTGCCGGGCAGCGAGCTACGGGCGGTGACGGGGCAGGGCCGGACGGTCCTGGTGATCGCGGGCGCGGACTACAAGAAGGTGGTCCCGGTGCGCGCGCAGGACCCGTACCAGGGCCAGGTCGGCGTGGTCACGGGCGACCAGGTCGTCTGCGGGGGCTAGGCAGTGTCTTCCGGGCGGACGGCGGCGGCCGTCCGTCAGTCGTCGAGCCCCTCCGCGGACCGGCGCTCGCGCAGCTCCTTGATCGCCTGGCGCCGGGCGAGCCGGTGCGTACGGCGGATCTGGGCCTCCTGGTAGCGGCGCTTGTCCTGCTCGGTCTCGGGCAGGACCGGCGGGACGGTGCGGGGCTTGCCGTCGGCATCGACCGCGGTGAACACGAGGTAGGCGCTGCCGACCTGGGTGGGCGGGGTGGACTCGTTCCAGCGCTCCGCGAGGACGCGCACTCCGATCTCCATCGAGGAGCGGCCGGTCCAGTTGCACTGCGCGCGGACGTGGACCAGGTCCCCGACCCGGACGGGGGCGAGGAAGGCCATCTCGTCCATGGACGCGGTGACCGCGGGCCCGCCGGAGTGGCGCCCGGCGACGGCACCGGCCGCGTCGTCCACCAGCTTCATGATCACGCCGCCGTGCACGGTGCCGAGGAGGTTGGTGTCGCCCGCGGTCATGATGTGGCTGAGCGTGGTCCGCGCGGCCGAGGTCGGCTTGCCGGGGACTTCGCCCGGTATTTCTGTCATGGCTCCACCCTAGGGGGTGTCCCGCGTGCATCAGCTCTGCAACAGCCCCGGTACGAACTTCCCCCCGGGCTGTCGGCCGGCCGTCCCGGCCAGGCATCCTTGGGCGCATGAATGACTGGCCAGAAGGGTGGGCCGACGACCGCGGCCGCCGCGATGACGGGTACGGACGCGGCAGCGCCCAGGCGGAGCCGGAAGGCCCGCAGCGGATGCGGCACGTCCAGCGGCAGCAGCCGCCGCAGGCGCCGCAGCCCCCGCAGCAGCGCGCCGCGCAGCCGGTGGGACCGCCGCCGGTCCGGCGCCCCGGCGTGCCGCCGCAGCAGGCGCAGAGCCCCGACACGTACGGCGGCTACGACAGCGGCTACAACACCGGCCAGGTCTACGGGAACCCCGCGGGCGCCCCGGGCGGTCCGGGCGGTCCGTCGGACCCCGGCGGCCCCGGCGGCCCGCAGCGGCCGCGGCCCGGCGGCGGCAGGCCCGGCGCGGCCCCCGACTGGGGCCGGCGGATCAAGATCGGCTCCATCGTGCTGGTCTCCGCCCTGCTGGTCACCGGCATCGGCACCTACTTCTGGGCCGACTCCAAGGTGCGCCGCGAGGTCGACCTCGCCAAGGTCATCGAGCGCCCCAAGGAGGGCGACTGCACCACGTACCTGATCGTCGGCTCCGACAGCCGCGAGGGGCTGTCCGACGAGGACAAGAAGAAGCTCCACACCGGCTCGGCCGAGGGCAAGCGCACCGACTCGATGATGATCCTGGCGGCCTGCTCCAGCGGGAACACCATGGTCTCGCTGCCGCGCGACTCGGACGTGGAGATCCCCTCCTTCGTCGGCTCCGAGTCCGGGAAGAAGTTCGCGGCCAAGGGCAAGCACACCAAGCTGAACGCGGCGTACGCGGACGACGGCCCCGAGCTG
Source organism: Streptomyces sp. ADI95-16 (assembly GCF_003721495.1). Classification (NCBI taxonomy): domain Bacteria; kingdom Bacillati; phylum Actinomycetota; class Actinomycetes; order Kitasatosporales; family Streptomycetaceae; genus Streptomyces; species Streptomyces sp. ADI95-16. Next base: position 3,437,486 of record NZ_CP033581.1, read on the forward strand.
CTGGTGCGGACGGTGGAGTTCAACACCGGCCTGCGCATCGACCACTACGCGGAGATCGGCTTCGCCGGCTTCGCGAACATCGTGGACGCGCTGGGCGGCGTGGAGCTGGACATCGACAAGGGCTTCAAGGACGAGAAGTCGGGCGCCGACTTCAAGTCCGGCAAGCAGACGCTGAACGGCGAGCAGTCCCTGGCGTACGTCCGCACCCGGTACGCGTTCGCCGAATCGGACCTCCAGCGGACGAAGAACCAGCAGAAGTTCCTGTCGGCCCTCGCGAGCCAGGCGGCCACCCCGGGCACGATCATCAACCCGTTCGCGCTCTACCCGACGCTGGGCGCGGGCCTGGACACGCTGATCGTCGACAAGGACATGGGCCTGTTCGACCTGGGCGAGATGTTCTTCGCGATGAAGGGCATCAGCGGCGGCGACGGCGTCTCGATGAACATGCCGATCAGCGGCGAGCGCGGCGGCAACCTGATCTGGGACAAGACGAAGGTCCAGGAGCTGGTGAAGCAGATCCAGAACGACCAGAAGGTCACGGTCACGGCGACCCGCTGAGCACTGGCCGTCGGCCGTCGGGCGGGGCCGGCTCTCCGCGAGGGAGCCGGCGCCGCGCCGCGCGACGTGGCGTGGCGTGGCGTACGCGGGTCAGCGGTCCGAGGAGAAGCGGACCGATCCCGCCGGCAGCTCGGTCTCGCACCACACGCGCACGCCGGCCCGGAGTTCGTTGTCGGAGCCGACGACCGCGCCGTCGCCGATGACCGCGCCGTCCAGGACCGTACGGGAGCCGACCGAGGCACCGGCGCCGATCAGGCTCGCCGTCACCCGGGTGTCCGGACCGACGACCGCGCCGTCCAGCACGATCGAACCCGCCACCACCGCGCCCGCCTCGACACGGGCGCCGACGCCGACCACGGTGCCGCCCGAGAGCAGCGCCCCGTCGGCCACCTTCGCGCCCGGGAGCACCAGGGCCTCGCCGCGCGGGCCGGGGACGGCCGGGGAGGACACGACGCCGCGCACCAGGTCGGCGGAGGCCTGGACGAAGGACTCGGGCTTGCCGAGGTCCAGCCAGTACGTGTCCTCGGTGACCCCGTGCAGCCGGGCGCCGGAGGCGAGCAGGCCGGGGAAGGTCTCGCGCTCGACGGAGACGGGACGCCCGTCCGGGATCGAGTCGATGACGCCGCGCCGGAAGACGTAGCAGCCGGCGTTGATCTGGTCGGTGACGATCTCCTCGGGGGTCTGCGGCTTCTCGGTGAAGGCCAGCACCCGCCCCTCGGGGTCGGTGGGGACCAGGCCGAACGCGCGCGGGTCCTCGACCCGCACCAGGTGCAGGGTGACGTCCGCGTCGACCGCCCGGTGGGCTTCGACCAGGCCGGCGATGTCCAGGCCGGTGAGGATGTCGCCGTTGAAGACCAGGACGGGCTCGTCCGGTCCGCCGGTCAGGCGGCGCGCAGCGTTGCGGATGGCGCCGCCGGTGCCGAGGGGCTCGTCCTCGACGACGTACTCCAGGCTGACGCCGAAGGCGGAGCCGTCACCGAAGTAGGGCTCGAAGACCTCGGCGAGGTAGCAGGTGGCCATCACGATGTGCGTGACACCGGCGGCAGCGGCCCTGGCTATCTGGTGGGCGAGGAACGGGACACCGGCCGCCGGAACCATCGGCTTGGGGGTGTTCACCGTGACGGGGCGCAGGCGCGTCCCCTGCCCGCCGACCAGCAGGATCGCTTCCGTCATAGGTATTCCCCCCAAGCGGATCGGTCGTAAGGAGCCCCAAACTTAGCCCATCCCCAGGACGGCGCGAGGCCGGAGGCGGCTGCTGGAGCCGCTCCCGGCCTCGCGTCGTACCGATGGACCCGTCCGGGACGGGTTGAAGCAGGTCAGAGCAGGTTACGGCCATGCCGATCCGCCACACCCAGCGGGTGCCCCCGTAGCCGCCCGGCGAGGTCGGGCGGCCTCACCCGCGCCGGTTTCCAGTTCCGGAAACTCGAACCCCTTGCCCTGCCCCTCGGGCAATCGGGAGCATGAGCGAGACACAGCGGCAGGAGGAGGGGCGGGCACGGGTGTGAAAGTCGCCAAGCTTGTGAGCACCTGCGAGAACGGGGACTGTCCGACGCTGTACGCAACGGACAGGGACACCCTGCTGGTGCAAGGCGAAGCACCGGCCGACCACGGGCTGGAGATTCCGGCAAAGGAAGCCGTGGTCGAGATCCCCATGGAACTCGTTCGGAAGGCCATTCGTGATCAGCTCATCTAGCAGCTTGGCGGAGCGCTTCAACACGTTCGAACGGGAAGCCTTCCGCCTCGAAATCCTCGACGAGTACAACATCCCTTCGAGCGCCGACAGCCTTCGGGCATTCCTGGCAGGTGAGCCCCAGCCGGCAGAGTACAACGCGGGGTGGGTTGAGACCGTGCGTGCCGCAACCCAAAGGGGTAAGCGCATGTACCGGGTGCACATCGTTTCCCGTCCGCTCACGGACTACCTTCGCTACGAGCTCGGGTGGGGATACGTGAGGAACATGACGGGTGGGGAAGAGTTCTTCATCCTCGACGTCACGGAGCAGCCGAACCCATTGGAAGGGGTCCCGGAGTTCTGGATGTTCGACGAGACTTCACCCGTCGTCATGAACTACGACGAGAGCGGGGCGTTCATCGGCCCTGAGTTCCTCTCTGCGGATCGGGCGGCGGAGTTCATCGGTCATCGGGATACGGCTCTGGCTCACGCTGAGCCGTTCCCCGAATGGTGGGCCAAGCACGGCGAGTGAACAAGACAGAACTCGGCGCGGCGCTGCGGGCATTGCGGCAGGCCTCCGGGAAGGAAGCCAAGGCCGTGGCTCGCAGCGCTGTCATGTCTACGGCCAAGCTGTCGAAGATCGAGAACGGCCGCGTGGCGCCGAGCGTTGCGGACGTGGACCGCATCCTTTCGGCCGTGGACGTGTCGGCGGAGATCAAGGCCGAGTACATGGCGGTGGCTCGGTCGCAGGCGACGGAAGCCACGGCATGGCGTCTGTATCGACGGCTCGGATTCCACCGGAAGCAGGAGCAGATCCGGGCGCTGGAACAGTCCATGACCCTGCTGCGCCTGTTTCAACCCTCATTGGTTCCCGGCCTGCTGCAAACACCCGAGTACGTGAGGGCCGTACTTCAGCGGAAGGGCCTGGGAGAGGAGCAGTTGTCCCGGACCATCGGAGCCAGGATCGAAAGGCAGCGAGTCCTCTACGACACCGACAAGACCCTGCGCTTCATCATGACGGAACCTGTCCTGCGTTGGCGCATCCTCCCCGCCGCCATGCTGGCGGGCCAGGTGGACCGAATCGTTTCCGTCTCGCGCTTGCCGAACGTGGACATCCGAGTCGTACCCCTTGACGCCGCGCAGCCAGATGTACCCGGGCATTCTTTCGTGATTCGCGATGACCGGGTGGTCACGGTGGAAACGACCCACGCTGAAATGGTCGTGACCGACCCCAGAGACGTTGCCCTCTACGTGGACAAGTTCGAGCGGTTTTCCGGCGTGGCGCTTTCCGGTGGCGACATGCGCGCCATGCTCGGTCGCATCCGGGACGAGCTATTGCGGGAACAGGAAACCGGCTAGAACTCGACCTCGCCCCCCGGTCACCATTGGCTGTCGATTCCCGGACACAGCGCCGAAGGGGTGCGCAATGGCAATCAGGACGGACAGTTGCGTCAGCGCGGACGGGGCGCGCCGGTGACGCGCTCGGTCATCCGGTACGCCGAGCACCGGATCGTCAGAGACCCCGAGTGCACGCCCAGCACGGTTGCGAGCTGCCTGTACGAGGGGTGCGGATGGGCTGCCGTGCCCGGCCCCGACGTGGCCGAGGTGGATCGGCAGTGCATGAAGCACACGGGCCTGCACGCCGGCCACGGACGATTCCTCCGGGGGTTCGAGGACATCGCCCTCGTTCACCGGGTCGACGCGCCCTGACGCGTACTCCCGCCCCCGCCAGGGCGGGCAGTCAAGCCACGCGGGCGGGGCGCCGTACGACCGTGTCAACCGGGGGTCTCTTGTTCGCGCGCCCGGCGCGGACGGCGAAAGGCCCCCGGCATCATGCCGGGGGCCTTCTCGTTCATGCGGGTCAGCGCCTGTTCCGTGCCCGGGGACGGCCGGTCATCGGGGGAGGCGGTTGACCTGCGAAACCCTGCTACGGCAGGGCTACGGCAGGTTCCTCGCCATGACGATGCGCTGCACCTGGTTGGTGCCCTCGTAGATTTGCGTGATCTTCGCGTCGCGCATCATGCGCTCCACGGGGTAGTCACGGGTGTAGCCGTAGCCGCCGAGGAGCTGGACGGCGTCCGTGGTGACCTCCATGGCGACGTCGGAGGCGAAGCACTTGGCCGCGGCGCCGAAGAAGGTCAGGTCTTCCTTGTCGCCTCCGGCGGAGACGCGCTCCGACTTGGCGGCGGCCGAGTACGTCAGCTGACGGGCGGCCTCGATCTTCATGGCCATGTCCGCGAGCATGAACTGGACGCCCTGGAAGTCGCCGATCGGCTTGCCGAACTGCTTGCGCTCCTGGACGTAGCCCTTGGCGTAGTCCAGGGCGCCCTGGGCGATGCCGAGCGCCTGGGCCGCGATGGTGATGCGGGTGTGGTCCAGGGTCTTCATGGCGGTGGCGAAGCCGGTGCCCTCGGCGCCGATCATGCGGTCGGCGGGGATGCGGACGTTGTCGAGGTAGACCTCGCACGTCGGGGAGCCCTTGATGCCGAGCTTCTTCTCCGGGGCGCCGAAGGAGACGCCCTCGTCGCTCTTCTCGACGACGAAGGCGCTGATGCCCTTCGAGCGCTTCTCCGGGTCGGTGACGGCCATGACCGTGTAGTACTCGGAGACGCCGGCGTTGGTGATCCAGCGCTTGACGCCGTTGAGGACCCAGAAGTCCCCGTCGCGCACGGCGCGGGTCTTCATGCCGGCGGCGTCGGAGCCCGCGTCGGGCTCGGAGAGGGCGTACGAGAACATCGCGTCGCCCTTGGCCAGCGGGCCGAGGTACTTGGCCTTGAGCTCCTCGGAGCCGGAGAGGATCACCGGGAGGGAGCCGAGCTTGTTCACGGCCGGGATGAGGGAGGAGGAGGCGCAGACGCGGGCCACTTCCTCGATCACGATCACGGTGGCGAGGGCGTCGGCGCCGGCGCCGCCGTAGGTCTCGGGGACGTGGACGGCGTGCAGGTCGTTGGCGACGAGCGCGTCGAGGGCCTCCTGCGGGAAGCGGGCCTCTTCGTCGACCGCGGCCGCGAACGGCAGGATCTTCGCCTCGGCGAGAGCGCGGACGGACTCGCGGAGCATGTCGTGCTCTTCGGCCGGACGGTACAGGTCGAAGTCGGCAGAACCCGCCAAGATCTCTCACTCCCCAGGTGGTGACTGATGCTAACTACCGTTAAGTAACCCAAATCTTAGTGTCCGGGGTCCCGGCAGCGATATCCAACGCCTACGTGAGCTGCGTGACAGCGCCGCACGCGGCCGTGCTGACGAGGGGATTCCCCGGCCGCGTCCCCCCGCGCGGGGCCGACTATGCTCGGTTGCCGCAATCGCCCCGCCACCTCTGGAGCACGCATGGCCCTCAAGATCACCGTGATCGGCACCGGCTACCTCGGCGCGACGCACGCCGCGGCGATGGCGGAGCTGGGCTTCGAGGTGCTGGGCCTGGACGTGGTGCCGGAGAAGATCGAGATGCTGGCCTCCGGCCGGGTCCCGATGTACGAACCCGGGCTGGAGGAGCTGCTGGCCGCGCACGTGGCCGGGCTGCCGGGCTCGACGGGGCGGCTGCGGTTCACGACGTCCTGGGAGGAGGTCGGCGCCTTCGGTGACGTCCACTTCGTGTGCGTGAACACGCCGCAGAAGCACGGCGAGTACGCGTGTGACATGTCGTACGTGGACTCCGCGATCGAGTCGCTGGCCCCGCACCTGACGCGGCCGGCCCTGGTCGTGGGCAAGTCCACCGTGCCGGTCGGCTCCGCGGAGCGCCTCGCGGCGAAGCTGGCCTCGCTGGCCCCGGCGGGCGACGAGATCGAGCTCGCGTGGAACCCGGAGTTCCTGCGGGAGGGCTTCGCGGTGCAGGACACCCTGCACCCGGACCGGCTCGTGATCGGCGTCCAGGGCGAACGCGGCGAGAAGCTGCTGCGGGAGGTCTACGCGACGCCGATGGGCGAGGGCACCCCGCTGGTGGTGACGGACTTCCCGACCGCGGAGCTGGTGAAGACCGCGGCGAACTCCTTCCTCGCGACGAAGATCTCCTTCATCAACGCGATGGCGGAGGTGTGCGAAGCCGCCGGCGGTGACGTGGTCAAGCTCGCGGAGGCCATCGGGTACGACGAGCGCATCGGGGCGAAGTTCCTGCGCGCCGGGATCGGGTTCGGCGGCGGATGCCTGCCGAAGGACATCCGCGCCTTCATGGCGCGCGCCGGCGAGCTCGGCGCCGACCAGGCGCTGACGTTCCTGCGGGAGGTCGACTCCATCAACATGCGGCGCCGCGGGCACATGGTCGAGCTGGCGCGCGAGGCGGTCGGCGGCTCCTTCCTGGGGAAGCGGGTGGCGGTCCTCGGCGCCACGTTCAAGCCGGACTCGGACGACGTGCGGGACTCCCCCGCCCTGAACGTGGCCGGGCAGATCCACCTCCAGGGCGGCCAGGTCACCGTCTACGACCCCAAGGGCATGGACAACGCGCGCCGCGTCTTCCCGACGCTCGGGTACGCGGACTCCGCGCTGGCGGCGGCGCGGGGCGCGGAGGTCGTGCTGCACCTGACCGAGTGGCGGGAGTTCCGCGAGGACCTCGACCCGGCCGCGCTGGGCGAGGTCGTCACCGACCGCCTGATGCTGGACGGACGCAACGCGCTGGACCCCGCCGCCTGGCGCGCGGCCGGCTGGACCTACCGCGCGATGGGCCGCCCCCGAGCCTGACCACCGGCCCCGGGACCGCCCTTCCACCGTTCCCCGGGCTCCGCCCGGACCCGCGCCTCGAACGCCGGCGGGGCCGAATGGGCGGGTGCGGCCCGGGGATCGGGGGTGGGGTGCGTAGGGTGGGGTCATGGTTGTCGCCAAGCTCGGGGCCGTCGTCGTCGACTGTCCCGATCCGCTCGCCCTCGCCACCTTCTACGGCGAACTCCTCGGCGCGACGCCCGTCGTCGACGACGAGACCTGGGTGGACCTCGCCGGGTACGAGGGGACTCCCCTCGCGTTCCAGCTGGCTCCCGGCCACGTCCCGCCCCGCTGGCCCTCCCCGGACGGGTCCCAGCAGTTCCACCTCGACCTCACCGTCGAGGACCTCGACGCCGCCGAGGAGCGGATCCTGGCCCTCGGCGCCACCCCCCTCGACGCCGACGACAAGTCCCGCACCTGGCGGGTGTACGCCGACCCCGCGGGCCACCCCGTCTGTCTCTGCGCCGGCTGAAAAGCCATGGGTAGACTCCGGCCGGTGACCACGACCAGCGGCCTCCGGCCCACCCCCCGCGCCGCCGCCGCACGCCCGGCATCGAGAGCGCCCCGCCCCGGCACCCTCGTCGCCGTCGCCGGCGTCTGGGCGGTCACCCGGGTCGCGATGGCGCTGATGCTCGTCCACGGCTTCCACGGCTCGGACATAGTCCGCGTCGAGGTCTCCGTGACCTACCACAACTGGTACAACGTGCTGGCCACCGGCACGATGCCGCACAACGACATCATGTGGCAGTACCCCCCGGCGGCCGCGGCGATCTTCCTCTCGCCCGACCTGCTGCCCTTCCTCACCTACTTCCAGGCCTTCGTCGCGCTCACCGTGCTCTGCGACGGCCTGATCCTCCTCGGCCTGTGCCGCGCCGCCCGCCGCTCCGACGGCAGCATCGCCGGCGCCCTGCTCTGGCTCGGCGCGCTGCCGCTGCTGATGGCGACCCCGTTCGCCCGGTACGACGTACAGGTCACCCTGCTCGCCGTCGGCGCGCTGCTCTGCCTGCGGTTCCGGCCCCGCCTCGGCGGCGTGGTCGCCGGCATCGGCGCCATGGTCAAGGTGTGGCCCCTGCTCACCCTGCTCGGCACCCCGCGCGGCAAGTCCACGCGGGACGCGTTCGTCGCGGCCGCCGTGTCCTGCGTCGCGCTGCTCGTCGTGTTCTCGCTGCTCTTCCGCGACACCCTCGGCTTCCTCGGCAACCAGGGCGACCGCGGCATCCAGATCGAGTCGCTCGGCGGTTCGGTGCTGATGTTCCTGCGGGTCGTCGACCTCTGGCCCGGCGAGATCACCTTCCAGTACGGGGCCTTCGAGTACACCGGCCCGTACGTCAGCGCCATCGCCCGGGCCTCGCTCGCGCTGACGGTGGCCGGCTTCCTGCTGCTCCTGCTGTGGCGCGTCAAGGCGCGGCGCTGGACCACCGCGACCCCGCTGGACGCCGCGTTCTGCGCGATCATGGTGTTCACCGTCACCAGCCGCGTGCTCAGCCCGCAGTACCTGATCTGGCTGCTCGGCCTCGCGGCGGTCTGCCTGACCTGCCGGCACACCACGCAGCGCCCGATCGCCTGGCTGGTCGTGGTCGCCACCGCGCTCACCAACCTGATCTTCCCGGTGATGTACGGGACGGACATCCTGGCGAGCACGCCGCTGGGCACCTTCCTGCTCTGCGCCCGCAACGGCATCCTGCTCTACGCGACGCTCTGGTCCGGGATCCGGCTCTGGAAGGCCACCGTCCCGGCGCCCACCGCGGTGCTCTAGGCCGTCCGCCGGCGCTGGGCCGCCCGCGCCGTGAACTCCGCGTCCCGGAGCACCCGCTGTGCGTTGCCCCAGGTCAGCAGCGAAAGGTCGGCCTCCGACCAGCCCCGGTCGAGCAACTCGGCGATCAGTCTCGGGTAGCCCGAGGGGTCGGCCAGCCCGGCAGGGCGGGGGCGGCCCGGTTCGCTGCCGAAGGCCGCTCCGAGTCCGACGCCGGCCGGGCCCGCGACGGCCCGTACGTGGTCAACGTGGTCCGCGACCGCGTGCAGGGAGTCCCCGGTCCGGGCGGTGTCGAAGGTGACCATCGCCAGCCCGCCCGCCGCCCGCAGCGCGAGCAGCACCTCGTCGGTCACGTTCCCCGGGTGCGGGTTGAGCGCGGCCGCCGCCGTATTGGAGATGATCACCGGGGCCTTGGAGGCGCCTGCGAGCCGGCAGGCCACCCCGGGCGGGCAGCCGGTCAGGTCCACCAGCATCGAGAGCCGGTTCATCTCCTTGATGACCTCGTGGCCGAAGGCCGTCAGGCCCTCCTCGGCCCAGGGCGCCCCGGCGGGCGCGACGATCCGTACGCCCAGCGCGTGGAAGGCGCGCAGCGCGCCGAGCGAGTCGGTCAGCGTACGGCCGGGGACGGGGCCGAGGAACGAGGCGATGCGGCCCCGGTTGCGGGCGTCCGCGAGGTCGTCGGCGGTCAGCGCCAGGCCCAGGCTGTCGGGGTAACGGCGCATCAGGGTCAGCGCCACGTCGATCTGTTCCAGGGTGTCGGACACCACCTGGTCGGGGGCCGCGGCCTCGCGCGGCGTCAGCAGCGACCAGAACTGGGCGCCCACTCCCCCGGCGCGCAGCCTCGGGATGTCGGTGTCGACGCCCGCGTCCGGGGTGTCGATGTCGTGGTACGGGCTCTGGCGAAGGGTCCAGACAAGGGTGTTGCACCCGTCCGCGACGGGGTGGACGGACAGCAGCGTGGCGGCACGTTCGAGGGAGCCGCGCGCCGCGGTGGGCGCGGGGACGTCTTCGACTCCGAGGGAGCCCGGTCCCACGGCGGCGGTGGCCGTGTGGGGGTCATCCTGCAGGTCGGCCATGGCGTTCGCTCCGGTCTCGGCGGCAGCGGGGAGAGATGCTGCCACCGTGACATGTGGGATGCCGGGGCCGCCCGGCGGATGTGGCGTTCGGGTGAAACCCGCAGGTCAACCACCAGGTCAACCACCAGGTCACCGCCCAGGTCACCGCCCAGGTCACCGCCCAGGTCACCGCCCAGGGCGGCCGCAGCGTCGCACCGGGCCGCCACCCCCGCCGGGCGCCCCCGGCGGGGGCGCTCGCCAGGGGCGCCCGCCGCTCACCCCGCGGCGACCCGCCGCGGGGTGAGCGGCCGCGGCCCTCAGGCGGTGCCGGCCAGTACCGCGTTCGACGGCCCCCGGGACGCCGCCTGCTCGCGCGCCACCGCTTCCGCGTCGCGCAGCGCCCGTACCGCGTTCGACCAGGTCAGCTTGGCCAGGTCCGGCTTCGACCAGCCGCGCTCCAGCAGCTCCGCGATCAGGTTCGGGTAGCCCGAGACGTCGTCCAGCCCGGCCGGGGTGAAGGCCGTGCCGTCGTAGTCCCCGCCGATGCCGATGTGGTCGACGCCGGCGACCTCGCGCATGTGGTCCAGGTGGTCGGCGACCGTCGCGGCCGTCGCCACCGGGCGCGGGCGCTCCGCCTCGAAGGCCCGGTGCAGGGCCATCGCCTCGGGTCCGGTGTCGAGGTGGTGCAGGCCGTGCGCGCGCAGGTTCTCGTCCGCGGCCAGGGTCCAGGCGACCGCCGCGGGGAGGATGAACTTCGGTACGAAGGTGGCCATCGCCACGCCGCCGTTGACCGGCAGCAGCTCCAGCACGTCGTCCGGGATGTTGCGCGGGTGGTCGCAGATCGCCAGCGAGGACGAGTGCGAGAAGATCACCGGCGCGGCCGAGACCGCGAGGGCGTCGCGCATCGTCGTCGCCGCCACGTGCGAGAGGTCGACGAGCATGCCGACGCGGTTCATCTCGCGCACGACCTCGCGGCCGAAGTCCGTCAGACCGCCGTGCCGGGGCTCGTCGGTCGCGGAGTCCGCCCAGTCGATCGTGTCGTTGTGCGTGAGCGTCATGTACCGCACGCCGAGGCGGTGCAGGGCGCGCAGGGTGGCGAGCGAGTTGTTGATGGAGTGGCCGCCCTCGGCGCCCATCAGCGAGGCGATCCGGCCGTCCGCCCGGGCCGCCTCCATGTCGTCCGCCGTCAGCGCCCGCACCAGGTCGCCGGGGTAGCGGGCGATCAGCTGGTCGACGGCGTCCATCTGCTCCAGCGTGGCGCTGACCGCCTCGTCGCCGGTCAGCTCGGCGGCGACGTACACCGACCAGAACTGGGCGCCGACCCCGCCGGCCCGCAGCCGGGGGATGTCGGTGTGCAGGTACGCCGACTGGTCGCCGGCGATGTCGCGCCGGTCGAGGTCGTAGCGGACCTGCTTGCGCAGCGCCCAGGGGAGGTCGTTGTGGCCGTCCACGACCGGGTGCTCGGCCAGCAGCTCACGCGCCTCGCCCAGGCGCCGCGCCGCGCTCACTTGCCGAATCCGAAGGACTCCGCGCCCGCCACCTTCGCGCGCAGCCGCTTGCCCTTCTCGGTGGCCTGGTCGTTCAGCTCCTGCTGGAACTCCCGCATCCGGCCGAGCAGCTCGCCGTCGTGCGCCGCCAGCATCCGTACGGCGAGCAGGCCCGCGTTGCGCGCGCCGGCGACCGAGACGGTGGCGACGGGAACCCCGGCGGGCATCTGGACGATCGACAGCAGCGAGTCCATGCCGTCGAGGTACTTCAGCGGGACCGGGACGCCGATGACCGGCAGCGGGGTGACGGAGGCGAGCATGCCGGGCAGGTGGGCCGCCCCGCCCGCGCCGGCGATGATCGCCTTCAGGCCGCGGTCGGCGGCCCGCTCCCCGTACTCGACCATCTCGCGCGGCATCCGGTGCGCGGAGACCACGTCGACCTCGTAGGGGATCTCGAACTCGTCCAGGGCCTGGGCGGCGGCCTCCATGACCGGCCAGTCCGAGTCCGAACCCATGACGATGCCGATGACGGGCGGCCGCGGGGAGCCCGCGGTGCTGGAGGTGCTCATGCGGTGATCGTTCCTCTGAGGTAGCCGGCGGCGTGACGTGCGCGCTCCAGCACGTCGTCCAGGTCGTCGCCGTAGGTGTTGACGTGGCCGACCTTGCGGCCGTGTTTCACGTCCTTGCCGTACATGTGGATCTTGAGCTGCGGATCGTGCGCCATGCAGTGCAGGTACGCCGCGTACATGTCGGGGTAGTCCCCGCCGAGCACGTTGGCCATGACCGTCCAGCGGGCCCGGGGGCGCGGGTCGCCGAGGGGGAGGTCCAGGACCGCGCGGACGTGGTTGGCGAACTGGGAGGTGATGGCGCCGTCCTGGGTCCAGTGGCCGCTGTTGTGCGGGCGCATGGCCAGTTCGTTGACGAGGATGCGGCCGTCGGTGGTCTCGAACAGCTCGACGGCCAGGTGGCCGGTCACGCCGAGCTCCTGGGCGATGCGCAGGGCGAGGGCCTGGGCCTCGCCCGCCAGGGCCTCGGAGAGGTTCGGGGCGGGGGCGATGACCGTGTCGCAGACCCCGTCCACCTGGACGGACTCCACCACGGGGTAGGCCACCGCCTGGCCGTGCGGGGAGCGGACGATGTTGGCCGCGAGCTCGCGGACGTAGTCCACCTTCTCTTCGGCGAGGACCGGGACGCCCGCCTTGAAGGGCGCCTCGGCGTCCTCCGCGGTGCGGACGAACCACACGCCCTTGCCGTCGTACCCGCCGCGGACGGTCTTGAGGATGACGGGGAAGCCGCCGACCTCCTCCGCGAAGGCCGCCGCGTCCGCCGGATCGCTCACGATCCGGTGGCGGGGGCTGGGCACGCCGATCTCGTCGAGCTTGGCGCGCATCACCCCCTTGTCCGCGGCGTGCACCAACGCGTCGGGCCCCGGACGGACGGGGATGCCGTCCGCTTCCAGGGCCCGCAGGTGTCCGATGGGCACGTGCTCGTGGTCGAAGGTGATCACATCGCAGCCGCGCGCGAAGGCGCGCAACGTCTCCAGATCGCGATAGTCGCCGATGACGACATCGCTCACGACCTGGGCCGCCGAGTCCTGTGGTGTGTCACTGAGGAGCTTGAATCTGATGCCGAGGGGGATACCCGCCTCGTGGGTCATGCGGGCGAGCTGTCCGCCGCCGACCATGCCGACTACCGGGAACGTCACTCCTCCAGGGTATCCGGCGGTATTGCGCCATCCGGACATGACCCTGGCGCGGACCCGCCCCCGGGCGGCGTGTGCCGTGTGTCGCAGGCGGTCCGAAGGCACAGACGCGGTCGCGGGGCGACACTTAGCATGGGTGGGCTGAGGTACACGAGCGACGCCCGGCAGCGCAGCACCGAAGCATCCCCTACCGGACAGGGACCGAACCGACTCATGAGCACCCCGAAGCACGGACCCGCCCTCGACCGCGTGCGCGCTCTCGTCAGGGAAGTCGCCAAGTTCGGGGCCGTCGGCGGTCTGGGCGTGCTGGTCAACCTGGGTGTCTTCAACCTGATCCGGAGCACGACCGACCTCCAGGTGGTGCGCGCGAGCGTCATAGCCACCGTCGTCGCGATCGCCACGAACTACCTCGGCTTCCGCTACTTCGCCTACCGGGACCGCGCCCAGTCGGGGCGCACCCGTGAGCTGGCCCTGTTCGTCGCGTTCAGCGTGGTCGGCCTGGTCATCGAGAACGGCGTGCTGTACACGGCCACCTACGGGTTCGGCTGGGACGGCAAGCTGGAGACCAACGCGTTCAAGTTCATCGGGATCGGTGTCGCCACCGTCTTCCGGTTCTGGTCCTACCGGACCTGGGTCTTCAAGGCCCTGCCCGCCCCGGCCGCGGTGTCGCTGGTCGTCGGGCAGCGGGACGGACAGGCCGAGGGCCAGGGCGGCGGGGCGCCCGGCGCGCCCGCCGCCCCCCGTACGCCCGAGCCCGCCGGCAAGTGACCGGCCCCCGCCGCGCCCGCCGCTAGCGGACCGTCTGCTCCGCCTCCACCGGCGGCTCCGGGGTGGTCATGCTCAGGAACAGGGCGAACACCGGCGGCTGCGTCTGGAGCAGCTCCAGCCGTCCCCCGTCCGCCTCCGCGAGGTCCCGGGCCACGGCCAGGCCGATCCCGGTGGAGTTGCGGCCGCTGATGGCCCGCTCGAAGATCCGGTTGCCGAGGTCCGGCGGAACGCCGGGACCCTCGTCGGTGACCTCCAGGACCGCCTGGTTGCCGATCACCCGCGTGCGCAGCGCGACCGTGCCGCCGCCGTGCATCAGGGCGTTCTCCACCAGCGTCGCCAGCACCTGCGAGACCGCGCCGGGCGTGCCGACGGCCCGCATGCCGGTCTTCCCGGAGCGCACGATGGCCCGCCCGGCGCTGCGGTAGGCCGGCCGCCACTCCTCGACCTGCTGTTTGACGACCTCGTCGAGGTCGAAGGGGACGGCCGAGCCGGTCCGGGGGTCGCGGGAGTTCGTCAGGAGCCGCTCCACCACGTCCGTGAGCCGCTCCACCTGGGTGAGGGCGATGGTCGCCTCCTCCCGTACGGTCTCCAGGTCGTCGGTGACCGTGATCTCCTCCAGCCGCATCGACAGGGCCGTCAGAGGGGTCCGCAGCTGGTGGGAGGCGTCCGCGGCGAGGCGCCGCTCGGCGGTGAGCATGCGGGCGATCCGCTCGGCGCTGGAGTCCAGTACGTCCGCGACCCGGTCCAGCTCGGGCACCCCGTACCGCTTGTGGCGCGGCCTGGGGTCGCCGGAGCCCAGCCGCTCGGCGGTCTCCGCGAGGTCGGTGAGCGGGGAGGCCAGCCGGTTGGCCTGGCGTACGGCGAGCAGGACGGCCGCCACGACGGCCAGCAGGGCCACCGCGCCGACCACGGCCAGGGTCCGCCCGACCTCGCGGGTCACGGTGGAACGGGACTCCTCGACGACCACGAGCTCGCCCTGTTCACCGCGGGCGCTGCCCCGGATGACGCTGTCGGGGATCCGCTCCCCGACCTCGACGGAGACCCGCCCGGGGACCTGGACGCGGGCGTACCGGCCCGCGTCCAGCTGCTCGGCGAGGGCCTGGGCGTCGATCGGTTTCCTCTCCAGGATGTTCGCCTCGACGATGCCGACGAGCCGCAGCGCCTCGGACTCGATGCGGTCCTGGGCGCTGCTGGTGATGGTGCGGGTCTCGACGATCACCAGGGAGACCCCGAAGACGGCGATCACGACGAGCACCACGGCGAGCGTGGAGTTGATCAGGCGGCGGCGCATGGCTCAGTGGGCACTAGCTCTTCTCGAAACGGAAGCCGACGCCCCGGACGGTGGCGATGTAGCGGGGGTTGGCGGCGTCGTCGCCGAGCTTCTTGCGCAGCCAGGAGATGTGCATGTCGAGGGTCTTGGTGGAGGACCACCAGGTGGTGTCCCAGACCTCGCGCATCAGCTGGTCGCGGGTGACGACCCGGCCGGCGTCCCGGACCAGGACCCGCAGCAGGTCGAACTCCTTGGCGGTGAGCTGGAGCTCCTCCTCCCCCATCCAGGCGCGGTGCGACTCGACGTCGATCCGTACGCCGTGGGTGGCCGGGGACTGGGCGGCCTCGGTGGCGCCGCGCCGCAGCAGGGCCCGGACCCGGGCGAGCAGCTCGGCGAGCCGGAACGGCTTGGTCACGTAGTCGTCGGCGCCGGCGTCCAGGCCGACGACCGTGTCGACCTCGTCCGCACGGGCGGTGAGGACCAGGATCGGGAAGCCGTGACCTTCGGCACGCAGCCGGCGGGCCACCTCCAGGCCGTCCATGCCCGGGAGGCCCAGGTCGAGGACGACGAGGTCGACGCCGCCCTGGAGTCCCGCGTCCAGGGCGGTGGGGCCGTCCTCCCGGACCTCGACCTCGTACCCCTCCCGGCGCAGGGCGCGGGCCAGGGGTTCCGAGATGGATGCGTCGTCCTCGGCGAGCAGTACACGCGTCATGTGGGTGATGGTAGTCCGCACGGACTGAAAGCAGAGGCGCGCTTTCGCACCCCTGGGCATCGAGCGTGCTGAACTACTAACGGCCTTCGAATGTGGTCGAACGGTTCCCGCCAAGCCTGTGATCCATATCTCAAGTCCTTCCATATGCCGCAGTGTCGTGTCGTATGGTGGCGAGACGCCTGATGCACTACCCAGGGGACCTTTGTGCCGAAAAGCGAGCACGAGGCCTCTACTTGTGTTCGGTGAATGACCTGTGGGCCGGGCTCTGCGCGCGAAGCTGTGCGACAGGGCGTGGATCCCGGTCGCGGACCTTCCTTCGCTCCCGCACCCCTGTGGGGCGAGCCCCCGGGCGTGGGGCAGGAGGTGCGTCGCCGGTGCCGGCCACCCCCCACCGGGCGCTGATGAGCTCACGAAGCGCAGCGTCCCGATCAAGCAAGGATCGACCATGGCTTCCAGCCTGACGACGGCTTCTCAGAGCCCCGCTCACGAGAAGACCTTCCTCGGCCACCCGATCGGCCTGGCCACGCTGTTCATGACCGAGATGTGGGAGCGCTTCTCCTACTACGGCATGCGTGCGCTTCTCGTCCTGTACCTGGTCTCCGGCGGCGTGGACGCCGCGACCGGGAGCCAGGGCGGCGGCCTCGGCTTCAAGATGGGCGTGGCCACGGCGATCTACTCCGTCTACGTGGCCATGGTCTACCTGATGGCCATGCCCGGCGGCTGGTTCGGTGACCGCGTCTGGGGCGCCCGCAAGACCGTCGCCATCGCCGGCTTCGTGATCATGGCCGGTCACGTGGCGCTCGCGCTGCCCGGCCAGCTCGCCTTCTTCGGCGGTCTGCTGCTGGTCGCCGTGGGCTCCGGTCTGCTGAAGGCCAACATCTCCACGATGGTCGGTCACCTGTACAAGGGTGCGGACGACCCGCGTCGTGACGGCGGCTTCACGCTGTTCTACATCGGCATCAACCTGGGTGCCTTCGGTGCGCCGTTCCTGATCGGCACCGTCGGCGAGGTCGTCAACTGGCACCTCGGCTTCCTGCTCGCCGCCATCGGCATGGGCCTCGGCCTCACGGTGTTCCTGGTCTTCGGCCGCACGCTGAGCCCGCGGAGCAGCATCGTCCCGAACCCGCTGTCGGCCACCGAGCGCAACGGCATCATCGTCAAGGCCGTCGCCGCCTTCGCGATCGTCGCGGCCTTCTACGGCGCCGTGACTGCCATGGGCATGTTCACGATCAACTGGGCGCTGTACCCGATCACCATCGCCGGTCTGATCATCCCGGTCGTCGTCCTGGTCCGCATCAAGCGCGACAAGGACCTCTCGGCTCCCGAGCAGTCGAAGATGACCGCGTACATCTGGTTCTTCGTCGCCGCCGCCGTCTTCTGGATGATCTACGACCAGGGTGGTTCGACCCTGTCGCTGTTCGCCGACTCCAAGACCGGCGGCATCCTCGGCTGGACCCCCTCGACCACCTGGTACCAGTCGCTGAACCCGCTGTTCGTGATGGCGCTGGCCCCGGTCTTCGCCTGGATGTGGCTGTGGCTGGCCCGCAAGAACCAGGAGCCGAACACCATCGTGAAGTTCGCGATGGGCCTGGTCCTGGTCGGCGCGTCCTTCTTCGTCTTCGTCGTCCCGATGGGCATGGCGGGCGACGGCACCAAGGTCTCGCCGATGTGGCTGGTCTCGATCTACATGATCCAGACCATCGCCGAGCTGTGCCTCTCCCCGGTCGGCCTCTCCGTCACCACGAAGATGGCCCCGCAGAAGTACGCCTCCCAGATGATGGGCGTCTGGTTCCTCGCGGTCACCGCCGGTGACTGCACCACGGGTCTGCTGTCGCTGGCCGGCGTGGACCTGAACGGAACCGGGATCATCGGCATGCAGGCGGCCCTCGCCGCCGCCGCCGGTCTCGCGGTGTACATGTACCGCAAGAAGGTCCAGTCCCTGATGGGCAGCGTCCACTGACGCACCCCGCACGCGAGGAGCGGCCCGGCACACCGTGAGGTGTGCCGGGCCGCTCTCTTGTACGGGCTTGCGGACTTGCGGGCGTACGGGCCTACGGACCTACCTGGTGCCGCGCAGACGGCGCCAGGGGGTGAAGGTGAACACGGCCGCGCCCAGCAGGACCACCGTGCCGGCGACCAGGGCGAGGGCCCGGACGCCGCCCGCGTCCCGCGCGCCGGTCTCGGCGAGGTTGCCGGTGGTGTTGTCGGTGCTGCCGGTGGTGCTGCCGGTGGTGGACGGCGAGCCGGAGCCGCCCGGCTGGGCGGTGGTGTCCAGCTCCAGCGAGACGCCGCTGCTGGCCGCCTTGCAGGGCACGTTGATGGGCGTGGCGCCCGGGGCCATCGTGACGTCGATCGTCAGCTGGTCCGGGCTCAGCGTGACCTTGCCGCTCTTGCCGGGCTTGTAGGTGCCGGTCATGTCGCTGAGGCTGACCGGGGCCTTGTCCGGGATGGGCTCCGCGTTGGCCGGGCCGGCCACCTTGACCGTGCCGGAGTCGGCGCCGCCGAGCTTGACGTTCATCGAGGGCTTGAGGGCCCCCGCCGGAAGGGCCATCGGGCTGGCCATCGCGCCCTTCGCCGTCTTGACGGTCAGGTCGTAGGCGCCGCCGTTCTTCTTGGCGCTGATGGTGACCGGGGTCTTGATGCCGCCGGGGACGACCGGGCCGCAGTCGAAGGAGACCTCCACGGGCTTGCCCGGGAAGTCGGTCTGACCGCCGCCGCCACCGCTCGTACCGCCGCCGGTCGAGCCGCCGGTCGAGCCGCCGGTGGAGCCGCCGGTGGAGCCGCTGGTGGAGCCGCCCGTACTGCCGCCGGTGGAGCCGCCGGTGGAGCCGCCGCTCGTCGAACCGCCCCCGCTGGTGCTGCCGCCACTGGTGCCGCCGCCACTGGTGGAGCCGCCACTCGTCGAGCCGCCGCCGGTGCTGCCGCCGCTGCCGGAGCCCGCCGTCACGTCGATGGTGGCCCCGGCGCCCACGCTGCCCGTCGGCGCGCACTTGGTGACGAAGGTGCCGAAGGAGAAGGTGACGGCCACCTCGTACTTGCCGGGGGTCAGGGTGATCTTGCCGGCTTTGGTGAGCTTCAACTTGCCCTTCATCGTCGACATCCGCATGGGGGCCTTCTTCGGGATCGGCGGGTTCTTCTTCTCCCCGACGACCTTCAGCTCACCTCCCCCGCCGCCCACCGTGATCCAGCCGGTGGGCTGGACCGAGTCCTGCGGGATGTCCATGAGGTCGGTGTTGTTCGAGGCGGGCTTCACCGTCTCCCAGGACACGTCGACCTCGTCGCCGACCTTGGCCGAGGCCGGGGCGTCGATCTTGGCGGTGGTCTCGCCCTCCACCGGGCTGCCGCCGCCGGCCGGCGGCACGCACTTGACCGTGAACGCGGTCTCGGCAGCCTGGGCAGGGGTGGCCCCCATGGCGATGCCGGCGCCGCCGAGCAGCAGCGCGACCACGGCCGCGCTCACCCTCCGTTGGGTCTTCACGAATGTCCCTTCGTCGTCGATCGGTTCTCAGACGGTGCGGACGTCTGTGGTGCTGTCTCCGGCGCGCTGTCCGGGGTGAACCACGGCAGGACCGCCGTGGGGGTCTCGGGGGGTCCGGCCGGCGGCCCGGTACGGGGCGGCGCGGAGCCCCGTACGGCCGGGAGCCCCGGCAGCCGGGCCGTCACCGCGGCCGCCCCCGCGGGGGAGTTCACGCCCCGGCGACGGTGGGCGGGCGGCGCCGGGCGCGGCCGGACCCGGTCCACGACGGCCATGCCGACGCGGAACACCGCGGCCGGGATCACCAGCAGGAGCAGGCCCCAGAACAGCACCACCCCGTACGGGCGGTCCACGCCCCAGGGCTGGGTCGCCATGACCTTGTCCCCGTACTTGAGGGAGACCGTGTAGTCCCCGTGGGCGCCGGCGGACAGGGTGACGTTCAGCTTGACCTCCGCCTTGCCGCCGGGCGGGATCGTGCCCTTCCAGCGGACCTCCTCCCACCCGGGGGCGAAGACTCCGTGGGCGGTGCCGAGCTGGAAGACCGGGTCCTTGACGGGGGCCGAGCCGAGGTTGCCGACGGTGACCGTGAACGTCCGGGCGGGCGGGGCGCCGAACCAGGTCAGCACCCCGTCCTCGCCCTGGAGCCGGACGCCGGTGAGCAGGGCGAGGCGGGCCGTGCCGCTCTCCTCGGGCAGCGCGGCCACCGGGTGGCCGGTGATCTTGACGGGGGCGGCGACCGTGGACTGGTCACCGTTGACCGAGGTGACGTTCACGACGCAGGGGCAGGGCTTGGGCGGCGCCACCACCCGCAGCCGGGCGGTGAAGCGCCCGTCGGCGGCGACGGCGACCGCGACGCCGTCGGAGTTGGCGCAGCTGTTGGTGCCGCCGATCATGTTCTGCCCGCAGACCAGCAGCATCACCAGCGTCTTGGCTGGCCAGCCGGTGCCGGTGACGCCGAGCT
Source organism: Streptomyces sp. ADI95-16 (assembly GCF_003721495.1). Classification (NCBI taxonomy): domain Bacteria; kingdom Bacillati; phylum Actinomycetota; class Actinomycetes; order Kitasatosporales; family Streptomycetaceae; genus Streptomyces; species Streptomyces sp. ADI95-16. Next base: position 3,457,585 of record NZ_CP033581.1, read on the forward strand.
CCGTGCCCTTGGCGGCCTCCTGGAGCGAGAGCGCCACGGCCGGCTTGTCGGCGGCGGCGGCGGTGGCGGTGGCGGTGGCGGTGGCGGTGGCCGACGCCGGGGCCGCCGGGAGCAGGGCCAGGGCGCACACCGCCAGCCCCGCCGCGAGGAGGGCCCCGAGCCGGGACGCGGCGCCCGCCGCGCTCCCCCGGGCTTTCCCGTCGGCCTTGGCGCTCACCTGGATGCTCCCGTCAACTCGTGGTCCGGTGCTGGGGTCCGTACGGGCGCGGTCGCGGTCGCGTCGGCCGGCTCGCGCCGCGCGCGCCGGGTACGCCGGATCCGTACGAGGACCAGCGCGGCCGGGGTCGCCCCGCCGAGGGCGAGCAGCCCGGCGCCCGTGCGGCCGGCGATCCCCCAGGGCACGCACCACACCGAGGCGGCGGCCGTGGCCCGGGCGCCGCCGGGGGCGGTGACGGTGAGGGTGAGTTCGACCCGGTCGAGCACCGGCGCGCCGGGCCAGGGCTCGGTCAGCGCCACCCGCCGGCCGGGCAGGAGCTCCACGGGCACGGCGCGCGGGGCGGGCCCGGCGACCTCGCCGAACCGGCCCTCGGCGCGGATCGCGAGCCGCGGGGCGAGGGTCACGTTGCCCCGGTTGACCAGGGTGTACGAGATGGCGCGGCCCGCGCCCCGGCCCCGTACGGCCACGTCCTCGACGGTGAGGGCGGCCAGCGCGGGGCCGCTGACGCGCAGGTGGACCCGTACGCCCACCTCGCGGCCGGCCTCGGTGGCCACCACGGCGGCCGGGTGGTCCCCGGGCGGGGACGCGGGCGGCACGGTGACGGTGAAGGGGACCACGGCGCGGGTGCGCGGGGGGAGCTTCACGGTGGTCCCGGCTCCGAAGCTGATCCAGGAGCCGGCGTCGGTGGACTCCCGGGCGGGGCGCACCACGAGGGCGCCGCCCGCCGTGTTGTGGGCGTCGGCCCCGCGCAGGGTGACGGTGTGCTCCTGGCCGGTGGTGTTGACCAGGGCGAGCCGGTCCTCCAGGACGGTGCCGGGCGGGCCGGCCAGGTAGAAGTACGGGCGGACGGCGGAGCCCTCGCTCCCGGAGACGGGTTCGGCGCGCCAGCCGGGCTCCTCGGCGAAGGCGGCGGCGGGCACGGAGACGGCGGCGGCAGCGGGAGCGGCTGAGACGGCGGACGCGGCGGCGGCCGGGGGCGCGGGGACGGTGGGGAGAGCGGCGGCCGCCAGGAGCGGCGCGCCGAGCCGGAGGAGCGTGTGGAGCACGGGCATGGCCGGGGGTGCTCCGTTCAGGACCGGGCCCGCCCGCCGCGCCGGGTCAGCCAGAGCACCCCGGCCGCGCCGGTGAGCAGCACGGTGGCGCCGAGGGTGCCGAGGGCGAGGGCGGAGTCGGTGGGGCCGGTCTGCGGGAGGGCTTCGGGGGCCTCCGGGGCTCCGGGCGCCTCGGGGGCTCCGCCGGATCCGGTGACGTCCAGCTCCAGGGAGGGCCCCGGGCCGTTGCCGGGGGTGCAGGTGGTGGTGGTGCCCAGCGCCTTGATGGTGAGCACGCCCGCGGTGAAGGTGACCTTGCCGCTCTTCTTCGGGGTGTAGGTGCCGGACAGGTCGGTGATCTTGATGGGGGTGTTGGCGGGCACCGCCTCGGGGTTGGGCGGTCCGGTCACCGCCACCGTGGCCTTCTCGGCGCCGCCCACCTGGATGACGGCGCTGGGGCTCATCGCGCCCTTGCCGAGTTCGACGGGGCTGGACGAGACGCCCTTCTGGAAGGACATCGTCAGCTTGTAGCCGGCGCCTTCCTTGACGGCCTTGATGTCGATGGGCGAGACGGCCGACTTGTCCCCGATCGGGGTCACACAGGCGTAGGCGACGTCGACGACGGCCGCATGGGCCGCGGGGGCGGCCAGCAGGACCGCCGGTCCGGCCAGCGCCGAGGCCAGCGCGAGCGCGGGCGCCAGCGCGGTGGAGCGTTTCCGGTGGGACACCTTCGTCTTCCCCTCAGGCCACAAGTTACTGACGACACATCAGATGGTGGCTCAAGGTACGCCGGGGGCCTTACGGAGGGAAGACACGGGACAGGCCTGGATCCACGGCCTGTCGGCCGCCTGGATTCAGGCCATGTCCGTGCGGGGCGGGGGCGGTTCAGACGGCGCGGACACCCCGCTGCCAGACGGCGGAGACCAGCGGGACACCGGGCCGGTAGGCGAGGTGGACGTGGCTCGGGGCGTCCAGGAGCGCCAGGTCGGCGCGGGCGCCGGGGGTCACGACGCCCACGTCGGAGCGGCGCAGGGCGCGGGCGCCGCCGGCGGTCGCGGACCAGAGGGCCTCGTCGGGGGTCATCCGCATGTCCCGGACGGCGAGCGCGATGCAGAACGGCATCGAACTCGTGTAGGAGGAACCGGGGTTGCAGTCGGTCGACAGCGCGACGGTGGCACCCGCGTCGATGAGGCGGCGGGCGTCGGGCCACTGGGCGCGGGTGGAGAACTCGGCGCCGGGCAGCAGGGTCGCGACGGTGGTGTCCGCGGCCTGCGCGAGGGCGTCGACATCGGCGTCGGTGAGGTGGGTGCAGTGGTCGGCGGAGGCCGCTTCGAGCTCCACGGCGAGCTGGACGCCGGGACCGTACGAGAGCTGGTTGGCGTGGACGCGCGGGATCAGCCCGGCGGCGGCGCCGGCGGTGAGGATCGCGCGGGCCTGGTCGCCGTCGAAGGCGCCCTTCTCGCAGAACACGTCGACCCAGCGGGCGTACGGGGCGCAGGCGGTCAGCATCTCGCCGGTGACGAGGTCGACGTAGCCGGCCGGGTCCTCGGCGTAGTCCGGGGACACGATGTGCGCGCCGAGGTAGGTGACCTCCTCGGTGTGCGCGGCAGCGATGCGCAGGGCGCGGGCCTCGTCGGCGACGGTGAGGCCGTAGCCGGACTTGGTCTCGAAGGTGGTGGTGCCCTGGCGGCGGGCCTCGTCGAGGTGACGCACCAGATTGGCTTCCAGCTCCGCGTCGGTGGCGGCGCGGGTGGCGGCGACGGTGGTGCGGATGCCGCCGGCGGAGTAGCTGCGGCCGGACATCCGGGCGTTGAACTCGGCGGTGCGGTCGCCGGCGAAGACGAGGTGCGAGTGGGAGTCCACGAAGCCGGGGATGACGGCGCGGCCGGCCGCGTCGAACACGGTGTCCGCCGCCGGAGCCCCGTCGGCGGGGCCGACCCAGGCGACGGTCTCGCCGTCGATGACGACGGCGGCGTCCTGGATCAGGCCGAGGGGGCTGCCGTCTCCGAGGGCCGGGTCGTTGGTGACGAGGCTGCCGATGTTGGTGATTGCGGTGGTGGTCATGGTTCCTCTCCAGGTTGCTCTCCCCGCCCCGCCCTCTCTCCGTTTCCCGGGCTCCGCCCGGACCCGGTCCTCAAACGCCGGACGGGCTGAATTGCAGCCTCGCCGGCGTTTGAGGCGCGGGGTCCGGGGCGGAGCCCCGGTTTCGGGAAGGGGCGGGGTGGGGAAGCGGCAACGTCAGGCTCGCAGTGCCGCGATGGACTCGGACAGGGCGGACGGGACGTCCGGGACGAGGGTGTGGGCGCCGTCTCGGACGATGTGGCGGCCGCCGACGACGGTGTGGCGGACATCGGCGGCGGTCGCCGCGAACACCGCCGTCTCGGCGCCGAGCCGCGGCACCGCACCCGCCGTACGGACGGAGTCGAGGGCGATCGTGGTGAAGTCCGCGAGCGCCCCCGCCTCCAGCCGGCCCGCGTCCGCCAGGCCCAGCGCCGCGTGGCCGTCGGCGGTGGCGGCGGTCAGCAGCGCGTTCGCCGTCCAGTGGCCCCGGGTGCGGCTGCGCAGCCGCTCGTTGAGCTCCATCGCCCGGGCCTCCTCCAGCAGGTCGATCACCGCGTGGCTGTCGCTGCCGAGGGAGAGCGGGCTGCCCGCGTGCTGGAGCCGGCCGGCCGGGCCGATGCCGTCCGCGAGGTCGCGTTCGGTGGTGGGGCACATACAGGTGCCGGTGGTGGTGCCGCCGAGGAGTGCGATGTCGATGTCGGTGAGGTGGGTGTTGTGGACACCGGTGGTCCGCGGCCCGAGCACGCCGTGGTCGGCGAGCAGCTGGGTCGGGGTGCGCCCGTGGGCTTCCTGGCAGGCGTCGTTCTCGGCGGTCTGCTCGGAGAGGTGCACGTGCAGCGGGGCCCGCCGCTCCTCGGCCCATCCGGCGACCGTCGCCAGCTGCCCCGCCGGTACGGCGCGCACCGAGTGGATCGCGGCGCCGATCAGGGCGTGCGCGCGGGGCTTCAGGGCGCTGACGCGCTCGGCCCAGGCGTCGGCCGTCCCGTCGGAGAACCGCAGCTGGTGCGGGTTCGGGGCCTGGCCGAAGCCGGCCGACAGGTACGCCGTGTCGAGCAGGGTGATCCGGATGCCCGCGGCGGCGGCCGCCTCGATCAGGGCCTCGCCCATCGCGTTCGGGTCGGCGTAGGGGGCGCCGCCGGGCGCGTGGTGGACGTAGTGGAACTCGCCGACGTTGGTGATGCCGGCCAGCGCCATTTCCGCGTACACGGCGCGGGCCAGCGCGAAGTAGCTGTCGGGGGTGAGGTTCTGGGCGACCTTGTACATGACGTCGCGCCAGGTCCAGAAGGTGCCCGAGCCGACCTGGACCACCGAGCGCAGCGCCCGGTGGAAGGCGTGGGAGTGGGCGTTCGCCAGACCCGGGACCGTCAGCCCCCGCAGTACCTCGGCTCCCGGCGGCGGGGTCTCGACGCCGGTGCGCAGGGCGGTGATCCGGCCGTCCCCGCCCGCCTCCAGGGCGACGCCCGGCTCGACGTGGGTGCCGAGCCAGGCGTGCTCCAGCCAGTACGTCGTCAGCGACATGCCAGGCCTTCCAGTACGTCGGCGAGGGCGAGGACGCCGGCCACGCAGTCGTCCTCGGCGGCGAACTCCCGCGGGGAGTGGGAGACGCCGGTCGGGTTCCGTACGAACAGCATGGCGGTCGGAACGGCGGCGGAGAGGATTCCGGCGTCGTGTCCCGCCCCCGTGCCGAGGACGGGGACGGCCCCGCCCAGGATCCGGTTCATCTCGTCGCGCAGGGCGTGCTCGAACTCGACGACCGGGGTGAAGGACTCCCGGACGACGGCGAGGTCGATGCCGTCCTGGTCGGCGCGCTCGCGGGCGGCCTTCTCGATCGCGGTGACCACGGTGTCGAGGGTGGCCTGGTCGGCGGCCCGGGAGTCGAGCCAGCCGCGCACCAGCGAGGGGATGGCGTTGACCCCGTTGGGCTCGACCGAGATCTTCCCGAAGGTGGCGACGGCCCCGGCGAGGGCCGCTTCGGAGCGGGCCGCGAGGACGGTCGACGCGTACGTGAGCATCGGGTCGTGGCGGTCCACCAGGCGGGTGGTGCCGGCGTGGTTGGCCTCGCCGTGGAAGTCGAACCGCCAGCGGCCGTGCGGCCAGATCGCGGACGCGATGCCGACGCGGTCGCCGGACAGGTCCAGGGCCCGGCCCTGTTCCACGTGGAGTTCGACGAAGGCGCCGATCCGGGCCAGCCGTTCGGGGTCGGCCCCGATGGCCTGGGGGTCGTATCCGGCGGCCTCCATCGCCTCGGGCAGCCGGATGCCGTCCGCGTCGCGGAGTTCGTACGCCTTCTCCTTGGTCAGCTGGCCGGCGGCGAGCCGGGAGCCGACGCAGGCGAGGCCGAACCGGGCCCCTTCCTCGTCGCCGAAGTTGGTGATGGCCAGCGGCCTGGAGAACGCCGCGCCCCTCCTGCGGAGTTCGTCCAGGGCCGCGAAGGAGGACACCACGCCGAGCGGGCCGTCGAAGGCGCCGCCGTCGGGGACGGAGTCCAGGTGGGAGCCGGTGACGACGGCGTCGCCCGCGAGGGGGTCGCCGAGCCAGGCCCACTGGTTGCCGTTGCGGTCGGTCTCGTAGGTGAGGCCGCGGGCCTCGGCCTGGGCCTGGAACCAGGTCCGGCAGTCGGCGTCGGCCCCGGTCCAGGCGTAGCGGCGGTATCCGCCGGTGTCCGGATGGCGGCCGATGGGGGCGAGCTCGTCCCACATGGTGTGGAACGAGGCCGCCCCTGCGGGGTTGTCGCTCACGCGTCGTCGCCCTCGCGCATGGGGATGCGGACGCCGCGCTCGTCGGCCACCGTCTCGGCGATGTCGTAGCCGGCGTCGACGTGGCGGATGACGCCCATGCCGGGGTCGTTGGTGAGGACGCGGCGGATCTTCTCGCCGGCGAGCTTGGTGCCGTCGGCGACCGTGACCTGCCCGGCGTGGATCGAGCGGCCCATGCCGACGCCGCCGCCGTGGTGGATGGAGACCCAGGAGGCGCCGGAGGCGACGTTGACCATGGCGTTCAGCAGCGGCCAGTCGGCGATCGCGTCGGAGCCGTCGAGCATGGCCTCCGTCTCGCGGTACGGGGAGGCGACGGAGCCGCAGTCCAGGTGGTCGCGGCCGATGGCCAGCGGGGCCGCGAGGGTGCCGTCGGCGACCATCTCGTTGAAGCGCTCGCCCGCCTTGTCGCGCTCGCCGTAGCCGAGCCAGCAGATGCGCGCCGGCAGGCCCTGGAAGTGGACGCGCTCGCCCGCCATCTTGATCCAGCGGTGCAGGGACTCGTTCTCCGGGAAGAGTTCGAGCATCGCCTTGTCGGTCTTGTGGATGTCCGAGGCCTCGCCGGACAGCGCCGCCCAGCGGAAGGGGCCCTTGCCCTCGCAGAACAGCGGCCGGATGTAGGCGGGGACGAAGCCGGGGAAGTCGAAGGCGCGGTCGTAGCCGGCCAGCTGGGCCTCGCCGCGGATGGAGTTGCCGTAGTCGAAGACCTCGGCGCCCGCGTCCATGAAGCCGACCATGGCCTCGACGTGCCGGGCCATCGACTCGCGGGCCCGCTGGGTGAAGTCGGCGGGCTTCTCGGCCGCGTAGGAGGCCATGTCCTCGAAGGCGACGCCGACGGGGCAGTAGGCCAGCGGGTCGTGCGCGGAGGTCTGGTCCGTGACGATGTCGATCGGGGCGCCCTCGGCGAGCATCTGCGGGAGCAGCTCGGCCGCGTTGCCGAGGAGGCCGATGGAGAGCGGCTTGCGGGCGTCGCGGGCCTCGACGGCGAGCCGGAGCGCGTGCGCCAGGTCGTCGGCCTTGACGTCGAGGTAGCGGTGCTCGATGCGGCGCTCGATGGCGCGCGGGTCGACGTCGATGCAGATGGCGACGCCGTCGTTCATGGTGACGGCCAGCGGCTGGGCGCCGCCCATGCCGCCGAGGCCGGCGGTGAGGGTGATGGTGCCCGCGAGGGTGCCGTTGAACTTCTTCGCGGCGACGGCGGCGAAGGTCTCGTACGTGCCCTGGAGGATGCCCTGGGTGCCGATGTAGATCCACGAACCGGCGGTCATCTGCCCGTACATGGTGAGGCCGAGGGACTCCAGGCGGCGGAACTCCTCCCAGTTGGCCCAGTCGCCGACGAGGTTGGAGTTGGCGAGCAGGACGCGCGGGGCCCACTCGTGGGTCTGCATCACGCCGACGGGGCGGCCGGACTGGACGAGCATCGTCTCGTCCTGCTTCAGCGTCCGCAGCGTGCGCACCATCGCGTCGAAGGAGCGCCAGTCGCGCGCGGCCTTGCCGGTGCCGCCGTAGACGACCAGCTTGTCGGGGTGCTCGGCGACCTCGGGGTCCAGGTTGTTCTGGAGCATCCGCAGGGCCGCCTCCTGCTGCCATCCCAGGGTGCTGAGCTGCGTGCCTCGCGCTGCCCGTACGGGGCGGGGTCCTGACATGGCGGTGCCTCCTCCGATGTTGGTCAATCTATTCACATCCTCGCTCCCTGAATAGATCCAGTCAACAGCTGCGGGCGGACGCGTCGGATGATTGGCTCTTCACCATGGCTGTCGAGACGCACACGGCGGCGGACGCGGCGGACGCCGCCGCCCGCCGCGACCTGGCCGTACGGGCCGCCGTCGAGCAGGGCCTGGTGGGCGGGGCGGAGGACGCGGAGCCGCTGGTCTGCCTGCTGGACGTGGCCGGAATCCGGGCCTCGGCCGCCGAGCTCACCGCCGCGTTCGCGGCCGCGCTGCCGCCGGGCACCCCGGTGCTGCACGCCTTCGCGGTGAAGGCCGCCCCGCTGGTCCCCGTACTGCGGCTGCTCGCGGAGGCCGGCCTCGGCTGCGAGGTGGCCAGCCCCGGGGAGCTGGCGCTGGCCCGGGCGGCCGGGGTCGCACCGGAGCGGATGGTGCTGGACTCCCCCGCCAAGACCCCCCGGGAGCTGCGCGAGGCGCTGGCGCTGGGGATCGCGGTCAACGCCGACAACCGGCAGGAGCTGGAGCGGATCGACGCGCTGGCCGGCGCGGGACCGCTGTCCTCGCCGATCGGGATCCGCGTCAACCCGCAGACGGGGGCGGGCACCATCGACGCCCTGTCCACGGCGACCGCCACCTCCAAGTTCGGCGTGCCGCTGCGCGACGGGGGCGCCCGTGCCTGGCTGGTACGGGCCTGCGCGGAGCGCCCCTGGATCACCCGGCTGCACACCCACTCGGGCTCGCAGGGCGTCCCGCTGGCCCTGATCGCGGAGGGCGTACGGGAGCTGCACGCGCTGGCCGAGGAGATCAACGCGGCGGCCGGGCGCCGGCAGATCGACACCCTCGACATCGGCGGGGGCCTGCCGGTGAACTTCGCCTCCGACGAGCGGACCCCGGGCTACGCCCAGTACGTGGCGGAGCTGCGGGCGGCCGCGCCGGGCCTGTTCGACGGCTCGTACGGGCTGGTGACGGAGTTCGGCCGGTCCCTGCTGGCCAAGCACGGCCTGGTGCTGGCGCGGGTGGAGTACACCAAGTCCACCGGCGGCCGCCCCATCGCCCTCACCCACGCGGGAGTGCAGCTGGCCACCCGTACGGTGTACGCCCCGGCGGCCTGGCCGCTGCGGATCCTGCCGTACGACGCCGGGGGCGCCCCGAAGCCGGGAGCCCCCGCCGCCCCCGTCGTCGCGCAGGACATCGCGGGGCCGGCCTGCTTCGCGGGCGACCTGCTGGCCACGGCCCGGGAGCTGCCGGAGCTGTTCCCGGGGGACCTGATCGGCGTACCGGACACCGGCGCGTACTTCTTCACCGCCCACTACGGCTACAACAGCCTGCCGAGGCCCGCCGTGTACGGCTTCCGCGTCGGGCGGCGGGGCGAGGTCCGCTTCGGCCTGGCGCGGCCCGCGCAGACCCTGGCGGAGATCGTCGCCGAGGCGGGCGGCGGGTACGGGGCCGCCCTGCTCTGAGCCCGGGCCGCGGGGCCGCCCGCACGCTGGAGCCCGCCCGCCCCCGCCGCGCCGCGACGCCGCCGCCCGCTCTGGGGGTCCGGCGCCCTCGGCGCCGCTGCGCCGCCGCGCCTCGGTTCCGCCGACGCCGCGCCGCGATGCCTCCGCCGTCTGCTTTGGGGGTCCGCCGCGCCGGCGCGCCGCGATGCCGCCCCCCTACTCCACGAACAGGCCGCGGGCAGCGGCCCCCGCGTCGAAGGCTTCCAGGCGGGCCTGTGCGTCCGGGAGGGCGTCCGCCATGGCCTCCAGCAGCACCCGGCCCAGCAGCATCGGCGCGCAGGCCGTGTCGAAGGCGAGGCCGGTCCCGACCGGCGCCGGGATCAGCAGGTCCGAGTCGCGGGCCACGGGGGCGAAGGCGGAGTCCGCGACGGTGACGACCGTCAGCCCGGCCGCCCGGCCGTGCTCCAGGGCCTCCACGACCTCCCGGGGGTGCCGCGGCAGCGCGAAGCACAGCAGCGCGGAGGCGCCGGCGGTGACGCAGGCGTCGATCCGGTCGGCGAGCATCGAGCCGCCCTCGTCGAGGAGCCGTACGTCGGGATGCACCTTGGCGGCGAAGTACGCGAACCCCCGCGCCTGCGAGGACGCGGCGCGCAGCCCGAGCACCGGCAGCGGGCTCGACCCGGCGAGCAGCCGGCCGGCCTCCTGGACGGGCGCGGGGTCGGCGAGCATCGCCGACAGCCGGCGCAGGTTCTCGATCTCGCCCTGGACGGCCTGCTGGTACTCGTTGTACGCGTCCTCGCCCGCGGCCTCCGGGCGCTCGGCGGGCGCCACCTCGCGAAGGTGCCGGCGCAGCGCCGGATAGCCGTCGAAGCCGAGCGCCACCGCGAACCGGGTCACCGACGGCTGGCTCACCCCCGCCAGCTCCGCGAGCTCCACGCTCGACAGGAACGGCACCTCGGCCGCTCCGCGCACCATGCAGTGCGCGATCCGTCGCTGGGTGGGTGTCAGCCGGTGCCCCTCGAACAGCTTCTGCAGCCGCGCGGCCGGGCTGTCGCTCATCCCGTCCCCTCCGTCCCCGTACCGGTGAATATTCACTTACGGAGCACTCTGCATGCGGTTATGCAGGGACGGCAAGCGGCGGTCGCTCCGCGAGACGGGGGGTAGCCCCAGTGCGGGGGCTCCGGCCGCTTCCTACGGTGGGGGGATGGAGCGCCAAGAGCTGAAGCGGGAACTCGATGCCACGTTGGAAGCGCGGCGGGAGCTGGGTTCCGAGTACGAGTCCGCGCTGGTGGAGTCCTTCGTCGAGAAGGTCGACACGCAGGTCCGGCGGCGGCTGGCGGAGGAACGGCTGGGCGCCGCGCGCGGCGGGGGGCCGGCACCGGCACCCGCCAGCGGCACCGTGCCGGGTTCGGGCACGTTCGGGGAGCGCTTCGGATTCGCGATCGTCACGCTGGTCCTGGCGGTCCCCCTGTCCGCGATCGGCGCGGCCCAGGCCCGCCTGAGCGGGCTGGTGGTGGTGTGGGCGGGGATCGTGGCGGTGAACCTCGTCCACGCCAGGTCGCCGCGCGGCCGCGCCAAGGTGGTGGACGCCGCCTGACCGGGGCCGTGGACCGGGGCCGGCGCCGGGGGTGGGGTGGGGTGTCGTCCGGGACTGCATGATTTATGGCGCCTGGTCGGGCTCATCCGCCGTGCGGCGGTACCCCGCGCCACAAATCACGTTTTACGTCCCGGCCAACACCCCACCCCACCCCCGTCACCGACCGAGCCCTGTGATTCCAGCCCCCCGCCGGCGCCATTCCAGCCACGCCGGCGCCACTCCAGCCTCGCCGGTGCCACTCCAGCCCCGCCGGCGTTTGAGGCGCGGGGGTCTGGGGGCTGGCCCCGGCAGCGGCGCCTCAGAGGGCGGAACATCCAGCCTCGCCGGCGTTTGAGGCGCCAGGGGCGGGGTGGGAGAAGTCGGCGGGGACCGCCGCACCCCGGTTGCCCGGGGGCGGGACGACGGCGGTCCCCGCGAAGGACACGGGCCGGGTCAGGGCCGGCCGTGTCCCTCGGCGCCCCCGCGGTCCGGGAGCCGCTCCGGATTCGCGCCGACGCCAGTCGGTGGTTGCCGGCCGGGTCTCCCCCGCCGACAACCACCACTGTGCCGGAGCCGTGTTAAGCCGGTGCTGCCGTCACGTGTCGGCCCCGTACCGTTTGTGCGGCTACTTCGGTGCCTTCGCCAGGAACGCCAGCAGGTCCTGACGGCTCACCACGCCGGTCGGCTTGCCCTCGACCAGGACGATCGCCGCGTCGGCCTCGCCCAGGACCGCCATCAGCTCCGACACCGGCTCGCCCGAGCCGACCTGCGGCAGCGGGGAGCTCATGTGCTTCTCCAGCGGGTCGGTCAGCGAGGCCCGCTGCGCGAACAGCGCCGCCAGCAGCTCCTTCTCGACGACGGAGCCGATGACCTCGGCCGCCATCACGTCCGGGTGGCCCGCGCCCGGCTTGACGATCGGCATCTGCGAGACGCCGTACTCGCGCAGGACCTCGATGGCCTCGCCCACGGTCTCCTCGGGGTGCATGTGGACGAGGGACGGGATGCCGCCCTCCTTGTCCGCGAGCACGTCGCCGATGCGGGCCGCGGGGCCCGCCTCCTCCAGGAAGCCGTGACCGGCCATCCACTCGTCGCTGAAGATCTTGCTGAGGTAGCCGCGGCCGCTGTCCGGCAGCAGGACGACGACCACGTCGTCCGGGCCGAGCCCCTCGGCGGCGCGCAGCGCGGCCACCACGGCCATGCCGCAGGAGCCGCCGACCAGCAGGCCCTCCTCCTTCGCCAGGCGGCGGGTCATCTGGAAGGAGTCCTTGTCGGACACCGCGATGATCTCGTCCGTGACGTTCGGGTCGTAGGCGGTGGGCCAGAAGTCCTCGCCGACGCCCTCGACGAGGTACGGGCGGCCGGAGCCGCCGGAGTAGACCGAGCCCTCGGGGTCGGCGCCGATGACCTTGACCTGGCCGCCGGACACCTCCTTGAGGTAGTTGCCGGTGCCGGAGATCGTGCCGCCCGTGCCGACGCCGGCGACGAAGTGCGTGATCTTCCCGTCCGTCTGCTCCCACAGCTCGGGACCGGTGGTCTCGTAGTGCGAACGGGGGTTGTTCGGGTTGCTGTACTGGTCGGGCTTCCAGGCGCCGGGCTCGCGCGCGAGGCGGTCGGACACGTTGTAGTACGAGTCCGGGTGCTCGGGGTCGACGGCGGTCGGGCAGACCACGACCTCGGCGCCGTACGCGCGCATCACGTTGATCTTGTCCATGGACACCTTGTCAGGGCAGACGAAGATGCACTTGTAGCCCTTCTGCTGGGCCACGATGGCGAGTCCTACACCCGTGTTGCCGCTGGTCGGCTCCACGATGGTGCCGCCGGGCTTGAGGGCTCCGCTCTGCTCGGCCGCCTCGATCATCCGAACGGCGATCCGGTCCTTCACGGATCCGCCGGGATTGAAGTACTCGACCTTTGCGAGCACGGTGGCCTGGAGGCCTTCGGTCACACGGTTGAGCTTCACCAGCGGGGTGTTGCCGACGAGGCTGATCATCGAGTCGTGGAATTGCACCATGTTCTCCAAGGAGGGGACTCCACGGGTTCTCCGGGAGGTCCGGCCAGAGTATGCGGAAAGGGATTGGCCGACCGGCACTACGGGGCAGGTAGCTCATCGAGGCCAGGCAGGAAGCGAGGTGGCCCGCAGGGTGTCCAGAGCGAGGACGGCCCGCCGGATCGCGGCGGGAGCGGCTTACGGCGGTGGCGGTATCGGGCTCATCGGGGTCGCCGCGGTCGGTGTGGTGGTGGCCGAGTTGCAGTTCGCGAAGCGGACGGTGGGGACCGGACTGCCGGATCCGCCGCGCGCCGACGGCCTGTACGGGAGCGAGTTCGGCGGGCCGGAGCGGAGCCCGGGCCCGCTGCGGCTGGCCATGCTGGGCGATTCCACGGCCGCCGGGCTAGGTGTGCGGCGGGCGAGGCAGACCCCGGGCGCCCTGCTGGCCTCGGGCCTCGCGGCGGTGGCCGAGCGGCCCGTGGAGCTGCGGAACGTGGCCCTGTCGGGGGCGATGTCGGACGACCTCGACCGCCAGACGGGCCTGCTCCTCCAGGATGACACCCCGCCCCCGGACGTGGCGGTGATCATGATCGGCGCCAACGACGTGACCCGCCGGATGCCCCCGACCCAGTCGGTGCGCCTGCTCACGGCCGCCGTCCGCAGGCTGCGGCTGGCCGGCGCCGAGGTCGTGGTCGGCACCTGTCCCGACCTGGGCACGATTGAGCCGGTCTACCAGCCGCTGCGCTGGATGGCCCGCCGCGTCTCGCGCCAGCTGGCCGCCGCCCAGACGATCGGGGTGATCGCGCTGGGCGGCCGTACGGTCTCGATGGGTGACCTGCTCGGGCCGGAGTTCGCCGCGAACCCGCGCGAGATGTTCGGCCCGGACTCCTACCACCCCTCCGCCGAGGGGTACGCGACCGCGGCGATGGCCGTGCTGCCCACCGTGTGCGCCGCGCTGGGCGTGTGGCCCGAGTCGGACCGGCTGGACCACACCCGCGACGAGGACATCCTCCCCGTGGCCGAGGCGGCGTCCGCGGCGGCCGGGGAGGCGGGTACGGAGGTCACGGCCGCCCGCGCCCCCTGGGCCCTGCTCAAGCACCGGCGCCGCCGGCGGGTGCCCAGCCGGCCGGAGATCGGCCAGCCCGCGGAGCACGAGGAGCACGAGGAGGGCCCCTCCGGGGGGTCCGCGCAGGACGGCGGCGGACCGAAGCGACCCTCATCACATGCCAAGGCCGGTGACCTCGACGGTACGGGCCGGTAACTTCGCATGCGGTCCCGATATGAGCCGCAACTCAAACCCCTTGGAGCCCCGATGCCCGAAGCCGTCATCGTTTCGACCGCCCGTTCTCCGATCGGGCGCGCCTTCAAGGGGTCCCTCAAGGACGTCCGGCCGGACGACCTGACGGCCACGATCATCCAGGCGGCCCTCGCCAAGGTCCCCGAGCTGGACCCGCGCGACATCGACGACCTGATGCTCGGCTGCGGTCTCCCCGGCGGCGAGCAGGGCCACAACCTGGGCCGCATCGTGGCCGTGCAGATGGGCATGGACTACCTGCCCGGCAGCACGATCACCCGGTACTGCTCCTCCTCGCTCCAGACCTCCCGGATGGCCCTGCACGCCATCAAGGCGGGCGAGGGCGACGTCTTCATCTCCGCGGGCGTCGAGGCGGTCTCCCGCTCCGTGAAGGGCTCCTCGGACGGCCTGCCGGACACCCACAACCCGTTCTTCACCGACGCGGAGGCCCGTACGGCCGCCGTGGCGCAGAGCGAGGGCGCGTCCTGGCACGACCCGCGCGAGGACGGCCTGGTCCCCGACGCGTACATCGCGATGGGGCAGACCGCCGAGAACCTGGCCCGCCTCAAGGGCGTGACCCGCCAGGACATGGACGAGTTCGGCGTCCGTTCGCAGAACCTCGCCGAAGAGGCCATCAAGAACGGCTTCTGGGCCCGCGAGATCACCCCGGTCACCACCCCGGACGGCACGGTCGTCTCCACCGACGACGGCCCCCGCGCCGGTGTCACGCTGGAGGGCGTCCAGGGCCTGAAGCCGGTCTTCCGCCCCGACGGCCTGGTCACGGCCGCCAACTGCTGCCCGCTCAACGACGGCGCCGCCGCGCTGGTCATCATGAGCGACACCAAGGCGCGGGAGCTGGGCCTGACCCCGCTGGCGCGGATTGTCTCCACCGGCGTGACCGCCCTGTCCCCCGAGATCATGGGCCTGGGCCCGGTCGAGGCGTCGAAGCAGGCGCTGAAGCGGGCGGGCCTGACCGTCGGCGACATCGACCTGTTCGAGATCAACGAGGCCTTCGCGGCCCAGGTCATCCCCTCCTACCGGGACCTGGAGATCCCGCTGGAGAAGCTGAACGTCAACGGCGGCGCCATCGCCGTCGGCCACCCGTTCGGAATGACCGGTGCCCGCATCACCGGCACCCTGATCAACAGCCTGCAGTTCCACGACAAGCAGTTCGGTCTGGAAACGATGTGTGTGGGTGGTGGCCAGGGCATGGCCATGGTCATCGAGCGGCTGAGCTGAGCCTGAGCTGATCAAGAAGACGGCCAGGCGCCGCAAGGAATCCGCTGGATCCCTTGCGGCGTACTGACACCGATTCCAATCCCGTCGCGGCCTACCTGTGACCGAATCTCCCCCAGGATGTGACCTTTGTCCTGGGGGAGCGGTATTTAGCCAGGTCAAGCGGCATGCGCTCGGGCGTCGCGGGCACAAAGACCTGTCCATTTGATGACGTAATGCACTGCATGCCATTCCCAGGTCGGGTCAAGCTGATGTAGGAAGTCGGGGGATCGAATCAACCAGGAGTTAGTCAGTGAGCGCCATGTCTCTTGCCCTGCTGCTGACCACGGCCGCTGCCACGGCCGTCGGCGCTGCTGCCCTGCACGCCGTCCACGCCCTGCGCAAGCAGGTCACGGCCCTGCGCGGTGAGCTGACGGTGTCGGCCCACCCCCGTGGTGCTGCCGTGCCGCACGCCCGCAGCGCCGTGGAGTCCCCCGCCGCCGAAATACGGGCCGCCGTGGCCGAGGCGCTGGCCGAGGAGCGCGAGCGCGAGCTCGCCGAGGCGCGGGCCTTCTGGGCCGCGCAGGAGGCCCGCGACGGCGCCGACGCCTCGCCCCTCTTCGCCGGCGAGGCCCCCACGTCCCTGCTGGGCGGTCTGACGGGCCTGGGCGAGGACAGCCCGCTCTTCCTCCCCCGGCAGGCGGACATGGTCGGCCTGGAGGCCGTGCTCGGCGAGGAGCTCGACGACTACCCGGCGTACCCGGAGGATTCGGCCGAGCTGGCCGCCGCCCGCCGGCGCCACCCCTCGCACCCCGATTTCGTCCCCGTACAGGCCTCGCACCCGGGCGCCGAGCACGAGCGCACCGTCAGCCGCCTGGAGGAGCTCGCGGAGGCCCGTACGGCCCTCGCGGACGTCCGTCCGGGCCCGCTCGGCACCCTGGACGTGTACGTCTTCACCGACGGCACCACGCTGTGCATGACCCCGGGCCACCGGG
Source organism: Streptomyces sp. ADI95-16 (assembly GCF_003721495.1). Taxonomy (NCBI): domain Bacteria; kingdom Bacillati; phylum Actinomycetota; class Actinomycetes; order Kitasatosporales; family Streptomycetaceae; genus Streptomyces; species Streptomyces sp. ADI95-16. The sequence continues at coordinate 3,473,820 of NZ_CP033581.1, forward strand.
AGACCGCGGAGCGCCTCGCCGAGGCCCTGCGCTCGGGCACCGCGCCGGTGCTGCTGGGCGGCTCCGGCATTTCCGGCGCCTACGCGCTGACCTTCTCCTGCGGTGACTCCGAGGACCCCGAGAACAACGTCTACATCCTCGCGGACCGCGTCATCGCATCGCTCTGACTTCCGCCCGCTCCACCAGCCGCACGGCCTCGTCCAGCTCCTCGGACGGGGCCTTCGCGCCGTCCGGGCCCGCGCCGGGGCCGGCCGCCGCGGCGCGCAGCGCCTGTGCGAGGTCCTGTCCGGCCACCGCCAGCTGGTCCCCGACGACGAAGATCCCCGCCTCCGGCATCAGCCGCGGTCCGGCCGCCCCGTCCGGGTCCTCCAGCCGCTGCGCCCGTACGGAGAGTTCCCGGGCGGCTTCCAGCGCCTCGGCGGCGGCTCCGCGCTGGAGCCGGCTCTGCGGCGCGGCCCGCAGCCGGTCGGCGAAACGTTCCACGACGGCGGTCAGGGGCGAAGTATCGAGCACCCGGCCGACCTTACGCGGCGCCCGGGCGCCATTGCCAACGGGCGAACTCTCCGGCACGGTGGCGTGAAGAGAACAGCACGGCGATATTTCCGGAGGCGCCCATGTCCGTAGAGTTCTCCGAGCAGACCCACCGCAACATGATCGACAGAATCCCCCTGACCACCGGTCGTGACGTGTCCGACTGGCTCCGCGCCGTGGACGACGGCCCCTCCCTCGTCCGGTTCGAGGAGAAGGTCAGCTGGCTGCGCGGCGCGCACGACCTGTCGTACGGCCAGGCCAAGGCGATCATCCACGAGTACGACCTGCGCAGGGCGGCGAGAAAATTCGGCTGAGCCCCGCGTCCTGACCGACCCCCCGATTCCCTGCCCCCGATCCGTACTCCCTTCCACGACGCGGGAAGGCCCCGCGAGCGGTGTGCTCGCGGGGCCTTCCCTGCTGCCGGGTGGGCGGTGTGCGCCGGTACGGCTAGTCGTTGCCGGAGAGGATCGAGAAGAGCCGCAGCATCTCCATGTAGATCCACACCAGGGTGGTGGTGAGGCCGAGAGCCGCCAGCCAGGCCTCCTCGCGCGGGGCGCCGTACGTCACGCCGTCCTCGACCTGCTTGAAGTCGAGGGCGAGGAAGCAGGCGCCGAGGATGACGCCGATGACGCCGAACAGGATGCCGAGGCCGCCGCTGCGGAAGCCGAGGCCGTCACCGCCCGCGAAGACCGAGAACAGCAGGTTCGCCAGCATGAGCAGCATGAAGCCCACGGCGGCGGCCATCACGAAGCCGTAGAACCGGCGGGTGACGCGGATCCAGCCCATCTTGTACGCGACCAGCACGCCGGCGAACACGCAGATCGTGCCGAGCACGGCCTGGACGACCACGCCCCCGCCGTCGCCGACGTAGGTGCTCATGATGGCGCTGAAGACGCCGAGGAACACGCCTTCGAAGGCCGCGTAACCCAGGATCAGCGCGGGGACGGGCTTGCGCTTGAACGCCTGGACGATCACCAGCACGAAGGCGACGAGCATGGCGCCGATGGCGATGGCGTACGACTTGCCGACGTTGGCCGGGTCGACCGGCAGCGTGAGCCACGAGAGCGTCGCCGTGATGGCGAGGACACCGAGCGTCATGGCCGTACGGCTCACGACGTCGTCGATCGTCATCACGCTGCCGCGGGCCGGAGCCTGCGGCATGCCGGTGGTCGGGTCGGTCGCGTAAGGGTTCGTCGCGTACGGGTTGGTCGCGGTCCCGGCCTGCGCCTGCTGCGGCGCGCCGAAGCCCGCGTGGCCGCCGGCGTCGCGGCTGAACCCCCGTCGCGAGAAGACCGGGTTACTGCTCCTCATCTCACTCCTCCATGGCCACCCTGCGCGGCCTTGCAACAAGAGTAATGTGCTCGCAAAGAAAGCACCCTACTGCTGGAGGAGGATCTTAGGAGGAGGCGCGGCGAAGCCGCAGGGGATTCGGGGGACGCTGCGGGAGTGCCCGAAGCCGGACTCGAACCGGCACGACCCTAAGGCCAGCGAGGTTTAAGCTCGCCGTGTCTGCATTCCACCATCCGGGCAAGGCCCAGCAGCCCCCGCGTAAAAGCCATGAACGCTGCGTCGAGCCTATCGGGAACACCTAGTCGGCCGTTCGGCCGTCATTCCGATGTTGTCTGATTTTATTGGCGCCTGAGGGATCGTCAGGCCCAAGAACGCAGGGTCGGCCCGGTCTGGGCGCCCGTGCCCGACGATCACCGGCGCCCTGGGAATGACGTAATTTCGATGGCCCGCGCAGGCTCCGCGCCACCGCTGCCGCCACCGCCGCCGCCACCCCGCGCGCCACCCCCGCCGCCGCGCCCCTTTCTCGGGGTTCGTGTCATACCAAAGGAGGAGGCGGACCGGCTCCCGGTCAGCCTCCAGTGGGCCGGAGAACGGGCACCTCGGCTGATCCGGAGCGCGGTGGGCGCCGTGAGGATGGATACGTCCCGCACGTCCGCAGTCCGCGGCCGCCCCGCTCGACAGGAGTCCCCCTGTGACCACCACGAACTACGCCCCCCACACCACCCAGGCCGTGGCCGCCCGCGCCACCCAGCTCTCCAAGGTGTACGGCCAGGGCGAGACCCAGGTGGTCGCCCTGGACAACGTCTCCGTCGACTTCGGCCAGGGGCAGTTCACCGCGATCATGGGCCCCTCCGGCTCCGGCAAGTCCACGCTGATGCACTGCGTCGCCGGCCTGGACACCTTCTCCGGCGGCTCCGTCCGCATCGGCGAGACCGAGCTGAGCACCCTCAAGGACAAGCAGCTGACCCAGCTGCGCCGGGACAAGATCGGCTTCATCTTCCAGGCCTTCAACCTGCTGCCGACCCTGACGGCCCTGGAGAACATCACGCTGCCCATGGACATCGCCGGCCGCAAGCCCGACCGGCAGTGGCTGGACAACGTGATCCGCATGGTCGGCCTCTCCGACCGTCTGGGCCACCGCCCGACCCAGCTCTCCGGCGGCCAGCAGCAGCGCGTGGCCGTGGCCCGCGCCCTGGCCTCCCGACCCGAGATCATCTTCGGTGACGAGCCGACCGGAAACCTCGACTCCCGCTCCGGCGCCGAGGTCCTCGGCTTCCTGCGCAACTCCGTCCGCGAGCTCGGCCAGACCGTCGTGATGGTCACCCACGACCCGGTCGCCGCCTCCTACGCGGACCGCGTCATCTTCCTCGCCGACGGCCGCATCGTCGACGAGATGATCAGCCCCTCCGCCGACGGCGTGCTCGACCGCATGAAGGCCTTCGACGCCAAGGGCCGCACCAGCTGACCCGGAACGCCTCCGCAGCCCTCCTCCAGACTTCCAGCCCCAGGACTCGAAACCCATGTTCCGTACAGCCCTGCGCAACGTCCTCGCGCACAAGGCCCGGCTGCTGATGACGGTGCTCGCCGTCACCCTCGGCGTCGCTTTCGTCTCAGGCACCCTCGTCTTCACCGACACACTCAAGAAGTCCCTCTCCGGCCAGTCCGCCAAGGACTACGCGGGCGTGGCCGTCTCCGTCACCTCGTACGGCCAGGGCCGCAACGACCAGGGCGAGAAGGAGGGCGAGCCGGGCCTGAGCCAGGCCACCCTCGACAAGGTCAAGGCGCTCCCGGGCGTCGCATCGGTCTCCGGACGCGTCACGGGCTTCGCCGGCGTCGGTGACGAGAACGGCAAGCTGATCGGCTCCGGCTGGTCCAACCAGGGCGCCAACTACACGCCCGTCAAGGACGGCAAGGACCCGCGCTACACCTTCGCGCAGGGCGCCGGGCCGGCCAAGGCTGACGAGATCGCGCTCGACGAGGCGACCGCGGACGCGGGCAAGTACAAGGTCGGCGACAAGGTCCGCGTCGCGACCAACGGCCCGGTCAAGGAGTACTCCCTCGCCGGCGTCTTCACCACCGAGGACGGCGCCGTCCAGGCCGGCGGCAGCCTGGTGCTCTTCGAGACCAAGGTCGCCCAGGAGCTCTACCTCAAGCCGGGCTACTTCCAGGAGATGTCGGTCGGGGCCAAGGACGGCACCTCCGCCGACAAGCTGCTCTCCGACATCAAGCCGCTGGTCGACGGCAAGCACACCGAGGCGCAGACGGGCGCGGCCCTCGCCGCGAAGCAGGCCAAGAACATCGAGGAGGGCCTCGGCCAGATGGGCACCATGCTGCTCGTCTTCGCCGGCATCTCGCTCTTCGTCGGCATCTTCCTGATCTACAACACCTTCACCATGCTGGTCACCCAGCGCACCAAGGAGCTGGCCCTGCTGCGCGCCGTCGGCGCCAACCGCGGTCAGGTCATGCGCTCGGTGCTCGCCGAGGCCCTGGTCGTCGGTGCCGTGTCCGCCGTCGTCGGCCTGATCAGCGGCATCGGCCTGGCGGTCGGCATGCGCTCCGTGATCGGCTCCCTCGGCGCCAAGCTCCCGGGCGGTGACATCGTGATCGCCCCGGGCACGATCATCGCGGCCCTGGTCATCGGCATCCTGGTCACCACGATCGCCGCGGTGCTGCCCGCCTGGCGCACCGGCCGGATCGCCCCGGTCGCCGCCATGGGCAGCGCCCACCTGCCGTCCACCGCGAAGTCGCTGGTCGTGCGCAACGTCATCGGCTCGATCATCAGCGTCCTCGGCATCGGCCTGGTCGTGCTCGGCGTGTCCGAGGGCGGCAACACCGGCCGCATGACCATCGGCGCGGGCGCCTTCTTCATGCTCATCGGCATGATCGTGCTGCTGCCGCTGCTCTCCAAGCCGGTCATCGGGGCCGTTCGCCCGCTGCTGCAGAAGGTGTTCGGGGTCCCCGGCAAGCTGGCCGCCCAGAACGCCGTCCGCAACCCGCGCCGCACCGCCGTCACCGCCGCCTCCCTGGCGATCGGCCTGACCCTGGTCACCACCCTGTCGGTGCTCGGCATCACCGTCGGCAAGGTCGTCGACCGGATGAGCACCGAGAAGCTCAAGGCCGATTACAAGGTCTCCATGGCCGGCGGCACGGGCTACCTCGACAAGTCGGTGGCCGAGGCCCTGACCAAGGCCCCCGGCATCAAGGCGGTCTCCCCGCAGACGGCCGGCTACTTCATGGTCGGCGACGACTTCCGGTCCGCGTCCGGCGTCAACCCGAGCGCCATCGGCCAGCTGCTGAACATCGAGACCGTCAGCGGTTCGGTGGACTCCCTCGGCAAGGGTGAGGTCCTGGTCGCCGAGAAGACCGCGAAGAGCAAGAACCTGGCCGTCGGCTCCACGCTCAAGGTGAAGTACGAGGACGGGAAGCAGGACACCCTCAAGGTCGGCGCGGTCTACAAGGACATGGAGGGCCTGCTCTCCCCGTACGTCCTCGACGACAAGATCCTCACCCAGCACACCGACGAGAGCGCCGTCTCCGAGGTGTACGTCAACGTCGAGGGCGGGGCGTCCAAGGCCGGCCAGCAGAAGGTCGTCGACGCGCTGGGCAAGAACCCGGCCATCAACGTCGCCACCCAGCAGGACATGCGCAACGAGATGGGCGGCATGATCAACACCATGCTGAACGTCATGTACGGCCTGCTCGGCATGGCGCTGATCATCTCGGTGCTCGGCGTGGTCAACACCCTGGCGATGTCCGTCTTCGAGCGGACCCAGGAGATCGGCATGCTGCGGGCGATCGGTCTCGACCGGAGCCGGGTCAAGAACATGATCCGCCTGGAGGCCGTGGTGATCTCGCTCTTCGGAGCGGCCCTGGGCGTCGCCATCGGCGTCTTCCTCGCCTGGGCGGTCGGCACCACCATGGCGAAGTCCATGCCGAACTACGAGCTGATCCTCCCGTGGGACCGGATCGGGATCTTCCTCCTGCTCGCCGGTGTGGTCGGCGTCCTGGCGGCCATGTGGCCCGCCCGCAGCGCCGCCCGCCTGAACATGCTGACGGCCATCAAGACCGAATAGCGGGCCGGCAGGAGACACGGGCAGGGACACGGAAGGGCCCCGGGGCAACACGCCCCGGGGCCCTTCCCGTTGCCGTACGGGGGCGGCTACGCGCCCCAGGTGCGCAGCCGCAGCGGCAGCCCCGACCGCCCGGACCCGTCGGACCGGACCGCGAGGACCTGGTTGACGCCGAGCCGGTTGTGCTCGAAGCCGAGCGCGCAGGCCGCCATGTACAGCAGCCACACCCGGACCCGCCCGGGCGAGGTGAGCCGTACGGCTTCCTCCCGGTGCAGCTCCAGCCGGGCCACCCAGGCCCGCAGGGTGAGGGCGTAGTGCTCGCGCAGCGCCTCCACGTCTCGGACCTCGAAACCGGCCCGCTCCAGCTCGCCGACGGTGCCGGCGAGCGGGGAGAGCTCCCCGTCGGGGAAGACGTAGGCGTCGATGAACTCGTCGACGCGGTAGGCGGATTCGTCGGCCTCGGGGGGCCGGGCGATCTGGTGGTTCAGCAGCCGCCCGCCGGGACGCAGCAGGCCGTGCAGGGTGCGGGCGTACTCCCGGTAGCGGGCGGCGCCGACGTGTTCGGCCATGCCGATGGAGGAAATGGCGTCGTACGGGCCGTCCTTGACGTCCCGGTAGTCCTGGATCCGGATGTCGACGAGGTCGGCCAGGCCCTCTTCGGCGACCCTCTTGCGGGCGTAGGCGGCCTGTTCGCGCGAGAGGGTGATGCCGGTGACCCGGACGCCGTACTCGCGGGCGGCGTGCAGCGCCATGGAGCCCCAGCCGCAGCCGACGTCCAGGAGCCGCAGGCCGGGTTCCAGGGCGAGTTTGCGGCAGACCAGGTCGAGTTTGTCGCGCTGGGCGTCCTCCAGGGTGGCGTCGGGTCTCCAGTAGGCGCAGGAGTACACCATGGAGGGGCCGAGCACCCGCTCGTAGAACTCGTTGCCCACGTCGTAGTGGTGACTGATCGCCTGCCGGTCGCGGCCCTTGCTGTGGCGGGTGCCGCCGCGCCGCGCGGCCTCCTCCGGGGGCGGCGCGGGCGCCGGCCACGGTCCGGCGAGCGTGACCAGTTCCCGTACGGCGGCGCGCCGCGCCGGGTCGCGCAGCAGGGCGAGGCTCGCCGCGGGGCCGGTGGCGGCGGTGGCCGGGGCCGGTTCGCCGTCCGGGCCGGGGCCGCGTTCCCACAGCAGGCCCGCCACCCGGTCCAGCAGGGCGAACAGATCACCTTCGACGGTCAGGTCGCCCGCGACCCAGGCGCGGGCGAGGCCCATCTCGCCCGGCTTCCACAGCACGCGGCGCAGTGCGCGGCGGCGGCGGACCACGAGGACGGGTCCGCCGGGCGGCCCGGCCTCGCTGCCGTCCCAGGCCCGGACGCGCACGGGCAGGGGGGCACCCAGCAGGGTCTCGGCGACAGCGGCCAGCCGCGGCGCGGCGTCGGTCATGGGGCACACCTCCAGAAAGCTCCGGCCCATGGCCCTACCCCGCCGGGGGCCCGGACAATCCGCCGGTGCGGCGCAGGAGTGGCGCAGGGGGGCGCAGGAGGGGTGCAGGAGGGGTGCCCGGGCATGCCGAAGGGGCCGCCCGCACCGAAGGGGCCGCCCGCACCACGGATGGCGGGCGGCCCCTTCGGGTCGTACAGGTCTAACCGGTCCTGCGCGGGTCCTGCCGGAGGAACCGGGTCAGGACGCCTTGGCCTTCTGGGCCGGGGTGGCGGCGGCCGGAGCCGGCGCCGGCTTGGCGGCCTCGTAGAACTCCTCGCGCGGGCTCTCCAGAGCACCGAGCGAGACGACCTCGCGCTTGAGGAACATGCCGAGGGTCCAGTCGGCGAAGACGCGGATCTTGCGGTTCCAGGTCGGCATGGCCATGCCGTGGTAGCCACGGTGCATGTACCAGGCGAGACGGCCCTTGAGCTTGATCTTCATCTTGCCCATGACGATCATCGCCACGCCCTTGTGGAGGCCGAGGCCCGCCACAGCACCCTTGTTGGAGTGGCTGTACTCCTTCTGCGGGAAGCCCCGCATGCCGGAGACCACGTTGTCGCCGAGGACCTTGGCCTGGCGCAGCGCGTGCTGGGCGTTCGGCGGGCACCAGGCGTTCTCGACGCCGGCCTTGCGGGAGGCCACGTCCGGGACCTGGGCGTTGTCGCCCGCGGCCCAGATGTAGTCGGTGCCCTGGACCTGGAGGGTCGGGGCGGTGTCGACGTGGCCGCGGGGGCCGAGCGGCAGGCCGTAGCGGGCCAGGGCCGGGTTCGGCTTGACGCCGGCGGTCCACACGATGGTGTTGGAGTCGACCTCAAGGCCGTTCTTCAGCACGACGTGGCCCTCGACGCAGGAGTCCATGGAGGTCGAGAGGTAGATCTCGATGCCGCGGGACTCCAGGTGCTCCTTGCCCCAGGTGCCCAGCTTGGGGCCGACCTCGGGAAGGATCTTGTCGGCCGCGTCCACCAGGATGAAGCGCATGTCCTCGCGCTTGATCGTGGAGTAGTACTTCGCGGCGTCGCGGGCCATGTCCTCGACCTCGCCGATCGTCTCGGCACCGGCGAAGCCGCCGCCGACGAAGACGAAGGTGAGCGCCTTGCGGCGGACGTTCTCGTCCGTCGTGGACTCGGCCTTGTCGAGCTGTTCGAGGACGTGGTTGCGCAGGCCGATGCCCTCTTCGACGCCCTTCATGCCGATGCCCTGTTCGGCGAGGCCGGGGATCGGGAAGGTGCGGGAGACGGCGCCGAGCGCGATCACCAGGTAGTCGAAGGGCAGCTCGTACGCCTCGCCGACGAGCGGCGTGACGACGGCGACCTTGCGGTCCTGGTCGATGGTGGTGACCCGCCCGGTGAGGACCTCAGCCTTGGGCAGCACGCGTCGCAGCGGGACGACGACGTGCCGCGGCGAGATGCTGCCTGCGGCCACTTCGGGGAGGAAGGGCTGGTAGGTCATGTACGAGCGCGGGTCGACGACCGTGACGGTCGCCTCGCCGTAGCGCATCTTCTTCATGATGCGCTTGGCTGCGTACAGGCCTACGTACCCACCTCCTACAACGAGGATCCTGGGACGCTCCGTGGTGCTCATGTGAACGAGTATCCAGCACCCTCAGGGGTGATGCTCGTGAGCCCCTTCACAAGGACTCGAACCACCTCTGCTACACTCCGCCGCCCACGTGACCCAGGTCATGGCGCGAAACGGGAACCAACGTGTCGCGAGAGTCGTTGTGCACCCGTCCTGAACTGGCCACACGGGCCGAAACCGGAGTAGACCACCGGGTTCGCGGACACCTGCCGAGGGGCCCCGGCGACGCCCCCGATTCGCACGAACGCTCGTACAAACGGGGCCGGATGGCCCTTGAAGGAGCCCGAAACGCCCTTCCGGTAACCCGTGGGGCGTCTTTTCCTTGTGAAGAACTTCACGAACCTTCTGTGCACGATGGCACCTAAGGCCCCCGTAAGGACCCTCCAGAACCCTCTCCAGCAGCGGAATGCGGGATTCCACCCGCCTCCCCCATCGATTCCCAGGCCCCGCCCCGCGCCCACCGGGACACCGCAGAACACGGACGCCGACATCAAGAAGCTCACCGGCCCTCCGGCCTCTACCGGCTCCGGGTCGGAAGCTACCGGATCGCCTACCAAGTGCTGGACGGCGAGCTCGTCGTCCTCGTCGTCAAGGTCGGGGACCGCCGCGACGTCTGCCGCGACATCTGAAGGCACACACGACGGCGGCGCCCCGGTGAGGTCACCGGAGCGCCGCCGCTGCGCCGTTCAGCGGGTCAGGGCCGCCGCCGGGCGGCCTCGACGTCCTCCGCGGTCTTGATCGCGATGCCGTCCAGGATGTCGTGCTCCGAGACCACGACCTCCGTGGCGCCGACGCGCTCCATGACGGCCAGCAGGACCAGCGCGCCCGCGCCGATCACGTCGACCCGGCCCGGGTGCATCACCGGGATCGCGGCGCGCTCGGCGTGCGTCGCCGTCAGCATGCGCTCGCTGACCTCGCGCACCTTCTCGTACGGGATCCGGGCGTGGTGGATCGCCGACGAGTCGTACTCCGACAGCCCGAGGGCGATGGCGGCGACCGTGGTGACCGAGCCGGCCAGGCCGACCAGGGTGCGGGCCTCGGCCAGCGGGACCGCCTCGGCGGCCAGGTCCAGCGCCGCCTCGACATCGGCCCGTATCGCGGCGATCTGCTCCCGCGTCGGCGGGTCGGTGACGACGCCGTCGGTCACCAGGTGGCGCTCCGTCATCCGGACGCAGCCCACGTCGACGGAGCGGGCGGCCCGGACGTGCTCCTCGCCGACGACGAACTCGGTCGAGCCGCCGCCGATGTCCACGACCAGGAACGGCCGTTCGAGGTGCGTCGCCCCGGTGAGCTCGCGCGTGGCGCCCGTGAAGGAGAACTCCGCCTCCAGGTCGCCGCTGATCACCTCGGGCTCGACGCCCAGGATCTCCAGCACGCCCCGGACGAAGTCGTCCCGGTTCTCGGCGTCGCGCGAGGCCGAGGTGGCCACGAAGCGCACCTTCTGCGCGCCCAGTTCCTTGATGACGGCCGCGTACTCACGGCAGGCGGCGAAGGTGCGCTCCAGCGCCTCCGGGGCCAGCCGGCCGGTCTTGTCCACGCCCTGGCCGAGCCGGACGACGAGCATCCGCCGGTCGAGCTCGACCAGCTCGCCCGTACCCGGGTCGCAGTCGGCGACGAGCAGCCGGATGGAGTTCGTACCGCAGTCGATGGCCGCGACCCGGGTCACTCGGACTCCTCCTTCTGCCCGCACGGCGTCACGCAGGGGCCCTTGGCCCACCACTGCGGCAGCATCGCGAGGGCCTCGTCGCCGAAGGGGTTCACCCCCGGGCCGGCGGCCAGCGAGTGGCCGACCAGCACGTGCAGGCACTTCACCCGGTCCGGCATGCCGCCGGCGCTCGGGAAGCCCTGGAGGACCTCGATGGCGTCCCGGCGCCGGATGTAGTCCTCGTGCGCGGCCTGGTAGGCGGCGGCGAGCTCCGGGTCCTCGGCGAGCCGCGCCTGCATCTCCTTCATCACGCCGTTGGCCTCAAGCGTGCCGATGGCGGAGGCCGCGCGCGGGCACGTCAGGTAGTACGTCGTCGGGAAGGGCGTGCCGTCGGGCAGCCGCGGGGCGGTCTCGACCACGTCCGGCTGGCCGCAGGGGCAGCGGTGCGCGATGGCGCGGAGCCCGCGCGGCGGGCGGCCGAGCTGCTGCTCGAACGCCTCGATGTCCGCGTCGGTCGGCTCGGTCCGGTCGGTCTGGGGCGGGGGCGTCTGCATGCCTGGAGGAAGTCTCTTCGTTCTCGTGGATGGGTGCGGTGCTCGTCATTCGCCGGGGCGGTCGGCTTTGTCGACCCCGTCCCAGACGTTCGAGTACCAGGGGCGGTCGGAAGCGGCCTGTCCGGTACGGTGCCGCTCCGCGGCCTCGGCCCCGGGGTCCTTCATGATGTAGCCGATCTCCCCCGGCCGCAGGAAGTGCAGGTGCTTGCGCGCCTGCTGTTCCGCGTAGGCCGGGTCCTGCCAGCGGGCCTTCTCGTCGCGGAGTTCCTCAAGGCGCCTGCGCGCGTCGTCGGCGGCCCGCTGCTGCTCCGCGATCTCCGAGCGCTGGGACACGTACTGACGCATCGGATACGCGAGGGCGACGACCAGGGTACAGAGGACGAGCACCAGCAGGGCGGCCCGGCCGGTGAGCCGGCTGCGGCGGACCTGACGGCGCGACTGCGACCGGTAGACGTGGGCGGCGGTCCGCTCGCCGAGCTGCTTCAGCCTCGTCGCGGTCGAGAAGGTGGAGAACCGGTCCCGGTTCCCGGCCATTGGTCCCGCCTCCCCTGTGTGCGCTACGCAATACGTCCCCGCACACGGTACGGGACCGAGTGCGGGGACGTACGGAAGCCGGGGCGTGGTTAGCCCTTGAACCGCGGGAAGGCGCTGCGGCCGGCGTACACCGCGGCGTCGTCGAGGATCTCCTCGATGCGCAGCAGCTGGTTGTACTTGGCGACGCGGTCCGAGCGGGCCGGGGCGCCGGTCTTGATCTGACCGCAGTTCACGGCGACGGCGAGGTCGGCGATGGTGACGTCCTCGGTCTCGCCGGAGCGGTGGGACATCATGCACTTGAAGCCGTTGCGCTGGGCCATCTCGACGGCGTCGAGGGTCTCGGTCAGCGAACCGATCTGGTTCACCTTCACGAGCAGGGCGTTCGCGGAGCCCTCCTCGATGCCGCGGGCCAGACGCTCCGGGTTGGTGACGAACAGGTCGTCGCCGACGATCTGGACCTTGGTGCCGAGCTTGTCGGTGAGGGTCTTCCAGCCGGCCCAGTCGTCCTCGTACAGCGGGTCCTCGATGGAGACCATCGGGTACGCGGAGACGAGCTCCTCGTAGTACTCGGTCATCTCGGCGGCCGAGCGGGACTGGCCCTCGAACTCGTACTTGCCGTCCTTGTAGAACTCGGACGCGGCGACGTCGAGCGCGAGCGCGATGTCCTTGCCCGGGACGTAGCCGGCCTGCTTGATGGCCTCGACGATGAGGTCGAGCGCGGCGCGGTTGGACTCCAGGTTCGGGGCGAAGCCGCCCTCGTCACCGAGACCGGTGGACAGGCCCTTGGTGTGCAGGACCTTCTTGAGGGTGTGGTAGACCTCGGCACCCCAGCGCAGCGCCTCGGAGAAGGACTCCGCGCCGATGGGGGCGATCATGAATTCCTGGATGTCCACGTTGGAGTCGGCGTGCGACCCACCGTTGAGGATGTTCATCATCGGAACGGGCAGCAGGTGCGCGTTCGGGCCGCCGAGGTAGCGGAACAGCGGCAGGTCCGAGGCCTCGGACGCGGCGTGCGCGACGGCCAGGGAGACGCCGAGGATGGCGTTGGCGCCGAGCGAGCCCTTGTTGTCGGTGGCGTCGAGGTCGAACATGGCCTGGTCGATCAGGCGCTGCTCGGTCGCGTCGTAGCCGACGAGCTCCGGGCCGATCTGCTCGATGACGGCCAGGACGGCCTTCTCTACGCCCTTGCCGAAGTAACGGTTGGGGTCACCGTCACGGAGCTCGATGGCCTCGAAGGCACCGGTGGAGGCACCGGACGGAACTGCAGCACGGCCGGTGCTGCCATCGTCGAGGCCCACCTCGACCTCGACCGTGGGGTTGCCTCGGGAGTCCAGGATTTCCCGGGCTACGACGACGTCGATGGACGGCACGAGCATCTCCTTCTGGGATGTGACGCTGGGTGTGCGGTGGCGTGTCAGGCCGTGGGATGGCCTTGCCGCCTAGAGCCTAACCGGCTCGGGACACTCGGCCGCCCGACTGCCCGGGTCCTGGGACGAAAAAGGGCCCGAATACCCGCCTTCCCGGACATACTCCGCTCGATCGATCGGCGTGACCGGCACGCACGACACCGCCCGGCGCGTGGGGGGATACGCGCCGGGCGGTGTGGATCGTGCGTGGTGCTGACGCCTTCTAGGCGGTTACCGGGAGGTTCAGCTGAGGTCCAGCTTCTGGCCCGGGAAGATCAGGTCGGCGTCCGAGACGACGTCGTTGTTCAGCTCGAAGAGCTTCTCCCAGCCGCCCTGGACGCCGTTCGCCTCGGCGATGGTGCCCAGGGTGTCGCCCGGCTTGACCTCGTAGGAGCCGTTGCCGGTCTTCGGGGCCTGGGGCGCCGCCGGGGCGGCCTTCTGCGCGGTCTTCGGCGCGGTCTTGACCGGGGCCGGGGCCTGGGCGCGCTCGGAGCGGGTGACCGGCGCCTCGGCGCGCTTGGTCTCCTTCTTCGGCGCGGCCTTCTGCTGCTGCTTCGCCTCGGGCTTCGGCTTCGGCTTGGCCGCCTCGGTGCCGCCGTTGTACGAGGAGCCGGACAGGCCCTTGCCGCAGACCGGCCAGGCGCCCTTGCCCTGGCCCTTGAGGACCTTCTCGGCGATCGCGATCTGCTGCGACTTGGAGGCCTTGTTGGCGGTGGAGGCGTACGCCGTGCCGCCGTAGGAGGCCCAGGTGGAGGACGAGAACTGCAGACCGCCGTAGTAGCCGTTGCCCGTGTTGATGGACCAGTTGCCGCCGGATTCACAGGAGGCGACGCGGTCCCACTCGGAGGCGGTCGCGGCGGAGGCGGATCCCACCGCCATCAGGGGCGCCGCGACGGCCACACCGGCGACGCCGGCGAGCGTGACGATGCGGACGGCCTTGGAACCGCGACGGTGCTTGCCCTTGCCCTTGCCCGAAAGCAGCATGGAGTTCTCCTCACCGACGCCTACGAGGTGAGCTGTCGGGTTCGGGCGAGTGAGTGCCCGGCCACACGTGGTGTGTGACTTAACCCCTAGCCGGTCCGTGACCGTCTCTCAACGGCCGTTCCCGGCGCCTACCTTGGTTCCCCCGCTCCTGCCTTCGGCGCTTTACGCGACGACTGTTCCCCCCGGCCGCCGGCAGGATTCGGCGATGCGGTCGAAGAGGCCCGCGGTGGCGAGCGATTCAGAAGGTAGACAGGTCTCTCCCCGATGTTCAACGAGCAACATCGGGGAGAAACGGGCCCTACTTGCGCCCTTCGCAGGGGTGTTTGCGCAGGTGAGGGCGGGGTTCACGGAACGCTGCGGACTCGACACGCCAGTTGACCCGAAGAGACGCATGTCTCACTTACAGATAACAGACATTCAGGTCTTTACGGGTGTCCGAAGTGCCGCTATTTCTTCGATAGATCCAGGTTCTGGCCGGGCTTGATCAGGTCCGCGTCCCCGCCGATGACCTGCTCGTTGGCCTGGTACAACGCGTTCCATCCGCCCTTGACGCCCTTGGCGGACGCGATGGTGGCCAGGCTGTCGCCCGCCTTGACGGTGTACGTGGGGTCCGACGCGGCGTCAGGAGCGCTCGCGTTCTCGACCGCGGCCGGGCCGCGGTGCTTTCCGGCACCCTCGCCCGCCGCGCCGGCCGCGTCGTCCGCCGTGGCGGAGGGGCTCGGGGAGGCGCCGGGGCCGGTGGTGGCGCCCGGGGTGCCCGGGGCCGCCGGGATCGTGGGGTTGCCCGGGTTCGTCGAGCCGGCCGGGGCGCTCGGCGACACGCTCGGGTCGGTCGGGGTCGTCGGGGACGTCGGCGTCCCCGGCGTGGTCGGGTTGCCCGGGGTCGTGGGCGAGGCGGGGTCGGTCGTCGAGCCGCCCGGCGTCGTGGGGGCCGACGGAGTCGTCGACGGCAGGTCCGGGTCGGGCATGACGGGCAGTCCGAGCGAGGGGCCCTGCGGGATGTCGGGGAGCCCGAAGGTGGGCGAACCGGCCGGGGCGGGGGTCTGCGTCGGCGCGCCGTAGTCCTTGGCCTGAGTGGAGCCCTGGACGGGCACCGAGCTGTCCGGGCGGGACGGGCTCGGGGCGACCGAGCCGGCGTTGCCGGGGTTCACGTCCGCCGACGGGCCGTCCTTGGTCAGCCCGGCCGGGCTCGCGCACAGCGGCCACGCCTCGGGGCCCTGGGAGGCCAGCACCCGCTCGGCGACGGCGATCTGCTGCGAGCGGCTCGCGAGGTCGGCGCGCTCGGCGTAGGACAGGCCGCCCGCGTTCTTCCACTCCTCCTGGCTGAACTGGAGTCCGCCATAGGCGCCGGTGCCGGCGTTCGCGCTCCAGCTCCCGCCGCTCTCGCACTCGGCGACCTGGTCCCAAGTGGAGGCGTCCGCAGCGCTCGCATTGGTCGCCGCGAGCAGCGGCAGGGCCAGCGCGGAGCCTGTGACTCCGGCGGTGACGACTATGGCGGGCACCTGGCGGGGGCGTCTGTGGCGGCCGTTCCCGGAACGCATGAGCTGCACCTTTCGCATAACGGCGGGGTAACGGCAGAACCTAGCTGCGTTAGCACGCTCGTGACAACTCCGGCCCGGGACTGACTTCTGGTCAGGGGACGTTCAGGTGTTTCGGGGTGTGAACCGGACGGGAAGCGTGCGCAGGCCACGCATGATCAACCCCCCGCGCCAGCGCAGCTCCTGAGGCGGAATGGCAAGTTCCAGGTCAGGCAGACGCGTCAGCAAAGTCGCAAGCGCGGTCTGTCCTTCGAGTCGCGCGAGCGGAGCGCCCAGGCAGTAGTGGATCCCGTGCCCGTATCCGAGGTGCTGGTTGTCGGTGCGGGAGAGGTCGAGGGTGTCCGGGTCGGCGAAGCGGTCGGGGTCGCGGTCGGCGGCCGCGAGGACCACCAGGACCGGGTCGCCCGCCGCGACCTCCTGTCCGCCCAGGGTCAGCGGCTCGGTGGCGAACCGCCAGGTCGCCAGCTCCACCGGCCCGTCGTAGCGCAGGAGTTCCTCGATCCCGGTGGCCAGCAGGGCGCTCTCGCCGGCGGCGAGGGAGGCCTGGAGGAGCGCGCGCTGGTCCGGGTTCATGAAGAGGGAGTGGACGCCGTTGCCGATGAGGTTGACCGTCGTCTCGAACCCGGCGAACAGCAGGATGAAGGCCATGGCCGTGGCCTCGGTCTCCGTCAGATGGTCTCCGTGGTCACTTGCCCGGATCAGATCGGAGATGAGGTCATTGCCCAGATCATCCCGTTTGCGGTGGATGAGTTCCCCGAGATAGGTCCGCATCTGCTTCACGGAACGGGCGACTCCGCCGCGCGGACCGCCGCCGTGCCGGATCATCATCCCGGCCCAGTCGCGGAAGTCGTCCTGGTCCTCGCGCGGTACGCCGAGCATCTCGCAGATGGCGTAGATGGGGAGCGGGAAGGCGAACTCGTGGATGAGGTCCGCCTCGCCCTTCGCCGCGAACCCGTCGATGAGGTGGTCGGTCAGCTCCTGCACCCGCGGGGTGAACTCCGCCACCCGGCGCGGGGTGAACGCCTTCGACACCAGCCGCCGCAGCCGGGTGTGGTCCGGCGGGTCGATGTTGAGCAGGTGCGTCATCAGCTCCGCCTTGCGCTCCCCCGGGATCCCGGTCTTGCCCTTGGCGTGCGCCGGCTCCGCGTGGTGCGCCGGGTTCTTGCTCAGCCGCTGGTCGGCGAGGGCCTGGCGGGCATCGGCGTACCGGGTCACGAGCCAGGCCTCGACCCCGCTGGGGAGCCTGGTGCGGTGCACCGGGGAGTGCTCGCGCAGCCAGGCGTAGGCCGGGTAGGGGTCGGTCGCGAACTCCCAGTCGAAGAGGGTCGGGCCCTGGGGGGCCGGGGCGTCTGAAGGGGTTCCGGGGGTCTGCTCATCCACCCGGAGACGGTATCCCGGCCGCCGCCCGCCATCCCATATAGGTGGATCGTCGCGGCTGTCCGTAGATCCGCCATCACTTGACCTCGCGGAGTCCGGCCTTCCTACTTTCGGATTTGTGGATGTGAGGATCTTGAAAAGCAGCTTCGCGGTGGTGGAGAGACGGGCCGAGCACGCGGTCAAGTTCTTCTACTCCCACCTCTTCTGGCACAACCCCGGGATCCGCGCCCTCTTCCCGGCCTCCGCGCAGGAGATGGAACGCCAGCGGGACCGGCTGTTCGCCGCGCTCACCCACGTCATCGCCCACCTCGACGACGAGACCCTCCTCCCCTATCTCCGCGAGCTCGGCCGCGACCACCGCAAGTTCCTCGCCGGGCCCGAGCACTACGCGGCCGTCGGCGCCAGCCTGCTGGCCGCCCTCGCCCAGACCTCCGGCGAGGCCTGGACCCCGGACGTGGAGAAGGCCTGGTCCGAGGCCTACCAGGTGATCGCCGACACCATGACCGAGGGCGCCGGGTCGAGCGAGGACCCGCCCTGGTGGGACGCGGAGGTCGTGCGCCACCTCCAGTACGGGCGGGACATCGGCGTCCTCACCCTGCGGCCGCACCTCCCGCTCCCGCATCGGCCGGGGCAGTACGTGAGCGTGAGCAGCGAGCGCGTCCCCGGCGTCTGGCGGACGTACTCCCTCGGCAACGCGCCCCGCCCCGACCACACCCTCGACCTGCACGTCAGCCGGATCGAGGGGGGCCGGCTCAGCACCGCCCTGGTCCGCGAGGTGCGCCCCGGCGAGATGCTGCGGCTCGGCGCGGCCGGCGGCCAGCTCACGTTCCGCCGCACCGACCGCCCCGTCAGCCTCATCGCCGCCGGGACGGGCTGGGCGCCGATCCGGGCCATCCTGGAGGAACTGGCCGGGCATCCCCCCGATCAGGACGTCCGGCTCTTCGTGGTCGCCCGGGACGCCGCGCACCTCTACGACCGGCCGCTCATCGACCGGTACGCCGCCGCGTTCCGCTGGCTCGGCGTCACCTACATCACGCCCGCGCCCGGGCAGCACCGCAACCAGGCCACCGACCGGCTGACGACCGCGCTCGGCAACCGGGCGCTGTGGCCCGAGCGGGACGTCTACCTCAGCGGTCCGCCGCAGTTCGTCGAGGAGACCGCGCACGTCCTCGCGGAACTCGGCGCGCGGCCCGGCCGCGTCTTCCACGACTCCCTGCCCCTCGGCGGCCGGGGCCACGGCCCGGGCGGCCGCCCGCTGGGGTTCGGCGAGTGGTTCCTGAACCGGCCGGCCCCGCACTGGCACAACCCCTCGGCCCGCGCGCCGCGCGCCCGCGAGCCGGACGAGCCCTAAGCCGTCGCGACGCCCTCGGCGGCGCGGATCGCGTCCCGGTAGGCGCGGGCCGCCGCGCGCAGCGCCGCCTCGGGGTCGACGCCCGCCGCCTCGGCGCGCGCCGCCAGCTCCAGCAGTTCGTACCCGACGCCCTCGCCTCGGGGCAGCTCCACCGCCAGCTCGCCCGCGCGCGCCCGGCCGGCGAGCTTGGCCGCGAGCGCGAGGCCGGGCTGGCCCAGCGGGATGCCGTCGGTGACCGACTCCCTCTGCTTCTCGACCGCCTTGGTGCGCTGCCAGTGCGCGCTGACGTCCTCCGGGGTCAGGGCCTCGGCGTCCCCGAAGACGTGCGGGTGGCGGTGGATCAGCTTCTCGACCAGGCTGCCGGCCACGTCGTCGACGGAGAAGGGCTCCTCGGCGTGTTCCTCGGCGATGCGCGCGTGGAAGACCACCTGGAGCAGTACGTCGCCGAGTTCCTCGCGCAGTTCCTCGCGGTCGCCGTCCTCGATCGCCTCGACCAGCTCGTACGCCTCCTCGATGGCGTACTTCACCAGCCCCTCGTGGGTCTGGCGGGAGGTCCAGGGGCACTCCCGGCGGACCCGGTCCATCACCTGCACGAGGTCGAGCAGCCGGGCGCCCGGCAGGTCGTACGAACCGGGCAGCAGCTCCAGGCCGGGCATCGCGACCCGGCCGGAGCCGGCCAGCCGGGCCAGCCCGTCGGTGAGCCGCTGGTCGCCCTCGCCGCCCGGGATGACCACGACGGTGCGGCCGCCCGCGCAGGCCTCGACCAGGCCCTGCGCGTCGGGGACCTCCTGCGCGACCTCGACGCCGGCCTCCCGCAGGTACGGCAGCTGCGGGTGCTCCGGGTCGGCGCACAGCACCCGGTCCGCCGCGCGCAGGGTCTGCCAGGCCGGCCAGGACAGCAGTCCGGGCGCCACCCGGTGGCTGGCGGTGAGCAGGACGATGCGGCCGGTGGGCTCGGCGGGTACGTGGTCGGTCACCCTCCGAACCTACCCCCGCGCCGCCGGCTCAGGCTCCGGCGGGGGGCTGCTCCGGCCGGGTCCGCTGGGTGATCCAGGGGGTCTGCGCCTCGCCGAGCGCGATCTGCTTGGCGTCCCAGCCGCCGTAGCGCGGGCTCACCTCGATGTGCAGGGCGCCGGCGGCCTTGGTCAGGGCCGGCACGAAGGCGTCGTCACCGAACTTCTCCTTGATCTTGCCGAGGAGCAGCTGGAAGCGGATGTCCTCGTCGATCTGGTCCGGCGCGACCGGGAGCCGCTGCGCGAGCGCCAGCTGTTCCATCTTCGCGGCGCCGCCGCTCTGCTGGGTGGTCTCCTTGCGGACGTCCTCGATCTCCCGGGTGCTGACCGTGATGCCGGCGTCCTTCGCGGTCTCCTCCAGGATCCGCAGCTGGATCATCTTGTTGAGCTTCATCCGCTCCAGCCGGGCGGTGCCCGCGGCCGGGGCGCTCTGCTCGGACCGGTCCTGCGCGCCCCGGACGTCGTTCACCTGGGCCTGGAGCGCGGAGGTGGTGATCCGCTGCCCGCCGACGACGGCCGCGGTGCCGGGCCGGGGGTCACTGGAGCAGGCGGACAGCAGAGGGGCCGCCGCGAGCAGGACGGCGGAGACGGAGAGCGCAGTGCGACGGTGCAAAGGAGCCTCCAGGGCCGGGAGATTGTGCGTCGGTGCACAAGGGCCGTGCGGTGATCGATGGTATGCAGTGTGGGGGTTCCGAGCCACCGCTTCGACCAACGATTCCCCGGGTGTTGGGGTACGCCGCTGTTAGTGTCCCTGCCACCCTCCGGCCACCCTTCGTCCGCCCGGCGCTGTCAGGGTCGGGCCACCATGTCGACTCCGCATCCCTCCCCGCGGCGCCACAGCCTGTTCGGCTCGGCGCTCGCCGCCCTGCTCACGGCCGCGGCCGTGTGTACCGGAGACGCCGTCGCGGGCGTCTTCCCGTACGGGCCGCGCCATCGCAGCATCAACGACCTCGGCAATCAGTTCGTACCGTTCCACGCGCACCTGTGGGACATGCTCCACGGGCGCGCCCGGGGCGGCCTGCTGTTCAACTGGCAGTCCGGCTACGGCACCAGCTTCCTGCCCGATTTCGGGACGTACCTGACGAGCCCCTTCGCACCGCTCGTGGGGCTGTTCCCGCGCGAGGACATCGACCTCGCGGTGTACGTCGTCACGGTGCTGAAGATGGCGGCCGCGGCGGCGGCGATGGCCTGGCTGCTGCGGACCGTGCGGCGCGGGCCGTGGTGGGCCGCGGGGCTGCTGGCGGCCTCGTACGCGCTGTGCGGCTGGTCGGTGATCGAGGCCTCGTACAACCCGATGTGGCTGGACGGGCTGATCGCCTTCCCGATGCTGTGCCTGACGGGGGAATGGGCGCTGCGGGGCCGCCGGCCCGCGGTGGGGGCGCTGGTCGTCTGCCTCTGCTGGACGGCCAACTTCTATACGGCGTACATGGCGACGCTGGGCGCGGCGCTGGTGCTGGTGGTACGGGTGGTGCTGACCCGGGAGGGCGTGCGGGAGCGGCTGCGGGTGGTCGGCCGGGCGGCGGGGACCACGCTGCTGGGCATCGCGCTGGCCTCGCCCGTCCTCGTCCCCCTCTTCATCAGCTCCGGGCAGGCGTATCCGGGGCTGGTCCGGGAGTTCCAGCCGGTGTCGTGGGCGGACACCTTCGCCCGGCTGCTGCCGGCGACGTACTCCTTCTCCTCCCCGGCGGTCTTCGTGGGGACGGGGACGCTGCTGCTGCTCGCGGCGCTGCCGTTCCACCGGGCGGTGCCCCGGCGGGTGCGGCTGTGGTGGGCGGGGCTGGCGGTGGCCGTGCTGGTCTCGTTCCAGTGGACGCCGACGCACCTGGCCTGGCACGTGTTCGCGACCCCGAACGGGAGCCCGTACCGGCAGACCTTCGTCCTCGCCGGGATCGTGGTGATCGCCGCGTGGACCGGGCTGGCGGCGGGGCTGCCGGGGCCGCGGGCACTGGCGGCGGGCGCCGGCGTGCTGGTGGCGGTGGCGCTGTGGGCGAGCGGCAGCGAACTGGTGGGCGGCTGGGCCTACGGGCTGTTCGGCGGCGGTCTGCTGATCGCGGCCGGGTCCTGGTGGGCGCTGGGGCGCCGCCGGCTGGCGCTCCCGGCGGCGGGGCTGCTGGCCCTGGTGCTGATCGGGCAGGGCGCGGCGACCACGGCGTGGGGCATGCGGGGCAAGCTGGGCGGCCTGGACGACTACCCGTCCTGGGGCGCGGAGCACAGCGCGCGCGCCGGGGCCCTCGCGGGGGCCGAGGGCTGGCCCGCGTACCGGACCGACCCGAGCCGGCCTGCGCTGACCGGCAACGACCCGATGCTGCTCGGCGGCGAGGGCGGCGCCTACTACAGCAGCCACACCCCGGAGGTGTTCACGCGCACGATGGTGGCGCTCGGCGCGGGCTGGACCTCGCGCGGGCGCAACGTCCAGAGCATCGACAACCCGGTCACGGACGCCGTCTTCGCGGTCGGCGCCCGGCTGCGGCCGGGCGCCACGATCGCGCGGGCCGAGGTCCCGCCGCTGATCACGACGCGGCCGCCGGGGCCGGAACCCTCCTACGCCGAGGACGCGCCGTTCCGCAACCAGGAACTCCTGCTGGGCGCGAAGGTGTACGAGGACCCGGTCGCGCCCGGGGTCTGCCGCGAAGGCACCGAGGCCTACCTGTGGGCCCCGGAGTACAACGCGTACGCCCGCCTCACCGGCGGCCCCGGCTTCCGCCTGGACGGCAACTCGCCGCGCAACCGGGCCGCCGTCCAGCGGCTCGGCGTCTCCCGGGGGGCGGCCTCGGCGCTGCGGTTCGACTCGGCCCCGCCGCCGCGCTGGACCCTGGCCTGCCTGGACCGGGCGAAGCTGGCGGAGGCGACGGCCCGGCTGCGCGCCACGGCGGCGACCGGCATCGAGGTCGGCTCCTCGGGCATCCGGGCCACGGTGGCGCCGGGCACGAAGGGCACCGCGGTGCTCTCCTCCCCCGCGATCGCCGGCTGGACCTGCAACGGCCGCCCGGCCTCCGCCCACCTGGGCCTGGTGGCCGTCCCCCTGGACGGCCGCACCACCACCGTCGACTGCTCGTTCCGGCCGCCGGGCCTGCTCCCGGGCGCGGCCGTCGCGGGGGCGGCCCTGCTGGTGCCGGCCGGGCTCATGGCCTGGGGCGCGCTACGGCGGCGACGGCGGCCGCGCGGGGCCGACGGCCTCCCGGCGGTGGCGGCCGACGCCGCGGCGGATGCCTCCGTACCGGTCTGAGGCGGGGCGCGGCGTCAGCGGGCGGGGGCCAAGGGGCCAAGGGGGGATCAGCCCCTGACCTGCCCCAGCCAGTGCAGGGTGCGGCGGACCTCCGCCGGGAACGGGTGGTTGGGGCCGTGCAGCCGCTCGGCGTCGAACAGCAGCCGGGCCAGGGTGTCGTGGGCCGCCGGCCGGTCCCCCAGGGACAGCAGCAGGTGGGCGATCCGGCGGCGGACCTCCAGCGGCAGGCCCGGGTCCGGGTTGGCGTAGTGGTTCTCGAACAGCGGCAGCAGCGAGCGGTACTCCGCGAGGGCGGCCGCCGGTTCGCCGAGCTGCTCCAGGCACTGGGCCGCGTCGTAGCGGAAGCGGTGCGACTGGGGGTCCCCGGGCGGGAACTCGTCGGTGAGGCGGCGCAGTTCGGGCAGCGCCCGGCGGTACTGGCCGTCGTCCATCAGGGTCGCGGCGTACTGCTTGCGCAGCGAACGGACCACCGGCGAGTGCTCCCCGTGCTGCGCGGCCGCCGCCGGGAGGATCCCGCCGAGGATGTCCACGGCCTGGGTGAGGAGGCCCTGGTCCAGCAGCTGGCGGGCCTCGTCCACGGCGGCCGGGATGTCCGGGCGCTGCGGGTCCGGCGGCTGCGTGGGCTGCGGCGGGATCACCGTCGCGCGGTCCGGCCAGGGGGCCTGCGGGCGCAGGAAGGGGCGGGTGGGATCGAGCGGCCCGGACGGCGCGCCCTGCTGGGGGAGCAGCGGGACGAGCGCCTGGTAGACCTCCTGGGCGGAGCCGGGCCGGTCCTGGGGGTCCTTGGCCAGCAGGTGCAGCAGGATCGCCTCCAGCTGGTGCGGGACCTCCGGGCGCAGCCGGCGCACCGGCACCGGCGGCTCGTACAGGTGGCGGTGCAGCACGCCGAGCGCGGTGGAGCCGGCGAACGGGACGTTGCCGCTGAGGAGTTCGTACAGCAGGACACCGAGCGCGTACAGGTCGGTGTACGGGCCCACCGCGCCGCCCATGGCCTGCTCGGGGGCCATGTAGGCGGGGCTGCCGATGGGTGAGCCGGTGCTGGTGAGGCGGGTGGTGTCGGTGTCCATCACGGAGGCGACACCGAGGTCCAGGACGAGCACGGTGCCGTCGGGGCGGATCATCACGTTGCGGGGCTTCAGGTCGCGGTGGACGATCGGCACCGCGTGCACCGCGGACAGCACGCCGCACAGCTGCGCGACGACGGAGACCGCCCACTGCCAGGGGTACGGGCCGTGCTCGGCGAGGTGGTCGGCGAGGTCGGAGCCCTCGACGTATCCCATGACGAGGAAGAGCTCGTCCCCGTCGCTGCCCGCGTCGTGGACGGTGACCAGCCCGGGGTGGTCCACCTGCGCGGTGACCCGGCATTCGCGGACGAAGCGGCGGCGCAGCTCCTCGGCGACGGTGCCGGGGCCCGCGACCTTGTCGGGGCGCAGCAGTTTGACGGCCACGCGCCGGTCCAGGCGCCGGTCGTACGCCGTCCAGACCTGGCCCATGCCGCCCTGGCCCAGGATGGTGGCGAGCTGGTAGCGCTCGCCGATGATCCGCTCGGTCACTGGTTGGGGTCCTGGATCGCGGTCTGGTTCGGGTCCTGGTACGGGTGGGCCGGGTTCGGGTTCGGGTTCGGCGCCGGGTTCTGGCTCGGCGTCTGCCGCCGCAGGAGCTCGCTGAGCTCGTCGAGTTCGGCGCGGACCTGCCCGATCCGCGGCGGCGGGGTGGTCGCCGGCAGCAGGTTCGGGGCGGGGACCGGGGCCGGCGTGGACGTCGGGGTGTGCGCGGGCGGGTACCCGTAGCCGGGCGTGGTCTGGTGCGGCGGCGCGTACGGGGCGGGCGTCTGGTACGGGACGGGCGCCGGGGCCCAGTGCGCCTGCCCGGCGGCGGCCTTGGCCTCGTGGTGGCGGATGTCGGCGACGAGGAAGTACACGCAGATCGCGAAGCCCGACAGGATCGAGCCGCCGGCCCCGAGGTCGCTCTGCCAGCCGCTGGTGTCGGGCGTCTTGTCCAGCCCGATCAGCACGATGCAGACGACGGAGGCCACGAACCCGAGCACCAGCAGGGTCCAGTCCCGGTTCTTGCGGGTGACGAGCGCGAGCCGCAGCAGCGACCCCCAAGCGAAGAACCCGCAGCTCAGGATGGGCAGCGCCGCGAACAGCACGCGCAGTGCCACCACGCTCCCGGACTGGGGCCGGGGGGCCTGGGGACCATGCTGCGGCTGGAGGCCGGGGCCGTGCATCGCTGCTCCTGACGGGCCGTGCGGAAAGGATTTCGGGTCTGAGCGTATACAGGCTTTCCGGCCGTCAGTGAGGGGATGCGCGCAACCGTTGCACGGTCGGTTGCCGGGGCGTGACCGAGCCGTCCGCGGTGGTGCCGTACGGGCTCGGCGCGGGCGGCGGTTAGGCTCCGGCGATACATGGTCTTTCCAGGGGGGAACTTCACATGCGCAGCCGCACGGTCGTCGCGACGGCGATCGGCACCACCGCTCTGCTCGGGGCCACCGGGTGCCTGCCCGTCGGCGGCCACCAGGCCGCCGACATAGGTAAGGCGGCCCGGGCCTCGGCGGGTGCCACGGCCCCGGCGCCCTCGGGTTCCGGCTCCGACGAAAGCAAGGGCTCCGGTTCCGGGGCCGGTTCCGGGGCCGGTTCCGGCAAGCTCACGGACCTGTCCGGGCGGGAGATCCTGAGGCGGGCCCACAAGGCCACCCGCGAGGCCGAGTCCGCGCACGTCGTCGCCAAGGTCCGGCTGGACGGCAAGCCGATGGCCATCGACCTCTCGCTGGACAAGAAGGGCAACTGCAACGGTGTGATCCGCCTCGACGGCATGGGCCGGATGGACCTCATCAAGTCCGCCGAACTCGTCCACTTCAAGGGCGACGAGGCCTACTGGCGGGGTGCGGCCAAGCTCAAGAACGCCCCGCGCAAGCAGACGGACCAGATGGTGGCGGCGCTCGCCGGCCGCTGGGTGAAGGTGCCCGCCTCCGACGCGCGGTCCGCCGCGATGGCCGGCATGTGCGACCTGGACAAGCTGACGTCCGAAGCGGGCAGGGACAGCGTCCTCGCCCGCAAGGGCGCCGCGGCCACGGTCGGCGGGGTGCCGGCGGTGGCGGTCACCTCTCCGGGGAAGGACGGGACGGAGACCGACTACGTGGCCACCGAGGGCACTCCGTACATCCTCAGGTCCACGCTGAGCGGGAAGGAGGACGGCGAGGTCTCGTTCTCGGAGTTCGGCAAGCCGGTCGACGTGACCTCCCCGAAGGACTCCGACGTGCTCGACATGGGCAAGGCGGGCGGCGCCGGACCGGGCGAAGCGGTCTGAGGCGGGCGCGGCCGGCCCGCGACGCGGCCGGGGACCGTCGGGCCCCCGGCCGCGCGCGGCTCAGGATCCGAGGATCGTGGTGAGGAACTCCCCGGTCCAGGCGAGCAGTTCCCGGCCGACCAGCGGCTTCCCGCCGACCCGGGCCGTCTTCGGCCGCGGGATCAGCACCTGCGAGGTGGCCGGCTTGAGCACCGCGCCCGGGTAGAGCCGCTTGAGCCTCAGCTCCTGCGACTCGCGCAACTCCACCGGCCCGAAGCGGACGTTGGGACCCTGGAGGGTGATGTCCCCGACCCCGCAGGCCCGCGCCAGCATCCGCAGCCCCGCCACCAGCAGCAGGTTCTCCACCGGCTCGGGCAGCTTGCCGTAGCGGTCGGTGAGCTCCTCCCGGACGGCCTTGACGTCCGCCTCGGAGTTCGCGGAGGCGATGGAGCGGTACGCCTGCAGCCGCAGCCGCTCGCCCGGCGCGTAGTCGTGCGGGACGTGCGCGTCGACCGGCAGCTCGATCTTGACCTCCAGCGGCGGCTCCTCCTCGGGCCCGCCGTCGATCGCCGCCCGGTAGTCGGCCACGGCCTCGCCGACCATCCGGATGTAGAGGTCGAAGCCGACGCCCGCGATGTGCCCGGACTGCTCGCCGCCGAGCAGGTTGCCCGCGCCGCGGATCTCCAGGTCCTTCATCGCCACGTACATGCCGGCGCCCATCTCGGTGTGCTGGGCGATCGTCGCGAGCCGTTCGTGCGCCGTCTCGGTCAGCGGCTTCTCCGGCGGGTAGAGGAAGTACGCGTACCCGCGCTCGCGGCCCCGGCCCACCCGCCCGCGCAGCTGGTGGAGCTGGGAGAGGCCGAAGTTGTCGCCGCGCTCCACGATGAGGGTGTTGGCGTTGGAGATGTCGATGCCGGACTCGACGATCGTCGTGGAGACGAGGACGTCGAACTTCTTCTCCCAGAAGTCCACGACGACCTGTTCCAGGGCCTGTTCGGACATCTGTCCGTGCGCCGTGGCGATCCGCGCCTCGGGCACGATCTCGCGCAGCTTGGCGGCGGCCCGGTCGATGGACTCGACCCGGTTGTGGATGTAGAAGCACTGGCCCTCGCGGAGCAGCTCGCGGCGGACGGCCGCGCCGATCTGCTTCTCCTCGTAGGGGCCGACGAAGGTGAGCACCGGGTGGCGCTCCTCCGGCGGGGTGGTGATGGTCGACATCTCGCGGATGCCGGTCACCGCCATCTCCAGGGTGCGCGGGATCGGGGTCGCGGACATGGTCAGTACGTCGACGTTGGCGCGGAGCTTCTTCAGCTGCTCCTTGTGCTCGACGCCGAAGCGCTGCTCCTCGTCGACGATGACCAGGCCCAGGTCCTTGAACTTGGTCTCCTGCGAGAACAGCCGGTGCGTGCCGATGACGATGTCGACCGAGCCTTCCCGCAGGCCCTCCAGCGTGGCCTTGGACTCGGTGTCGCTCTGGAAGCGGGACAGCGCCTTCACCTTGACGGGGAACTGGCTGTAGCGCTCGGAGAAGGTGCCGAAGTGCTGTTGCACCAGCAGGGTGGTGGGGACGAGGACGGCGACCTGCTTGCCGTCCTGGACCGCCTTGAAGGCCGCTCGCACGGCGATCTCGGTCTTGCCGTAGCCGACGTCGCCGCAGATCAGGCGGTCCATGGGGACGGACTTCTCCATGTCCTCCTTGACCTCGGCGATGGTGGTGAGCTGGTCGGGCGTCTCCGCGTACGGGAAGGCGTCCTCCAGTTCGCGCTGCCAGGGGGTGTCGGGGCCGAAGGTGTGGCCGGGGGCGGCCATGCGGGCGCTGTAGAGCTTGATGAGGTCGGCGGCGATCTCCTTGACCGCCTTCTTCGCGCGCGCCTTGGTCTTGGTCCAGTCGGCGCCGCCGAGCCGGTGCAGGGTCGGGGCCTCGCCGCCGACGTACTTGGTGACCTGCTCCAGCTGGTCGGTGGGGATGTAGAGGCGGTCGCCGGGCTGGCCGCGCTTGGCGGGGGCGTACTCGACGAGGAGGTACTCGCGGGTGGCGCCCTGGACGGTGCGCTGCACCATCTCGATGTAGCGGCCGACGCCGTGCTGCTCGTGGACGATGTAGTCGCCGACCTCCAGGGTGAGGGGGTCGACGGCCTTGCGGCGCCGGGTCGGCATCCGGCCCAGGTCCTTGCTGGCGGTGCGCTGGCCGGTCAGGTCGGTTTCGGTGAGGACGGCCAGCTTGAGCGCCGGGTCGACGAACCCGTTGTCGAGGGAGCCGCAGGCCACGTGGACGAGGGACGGCTCCAGGGTCCGCAGGTCCGCCTCCAGGCGGGCCGCGATGCCCTCCCCGCCGAGCACCTCGACGGTGCGGGCGGCCGGGCCGTGGCCCTCGGTGAGGTAGACGGTGTGCCAGCCGTCGGCGATCCAGCCCTTGGTGTCGGCGAGCGCGCGGGCGGTGTCCCCGCGGTAGGCCTCGGGGGCGTGCATGCCGAGCTTCAGGGTGTCGGTGCTCAGGTCGGTGTCGTCGGCGGCGAAGGGGGACACCGACCACCACATCATGCCGAGCTCGCGGGCGTGGTCGCGGACGTCCGCGATGCCGCGCAGGGAGGCCGCGCCGACGTCGATGGGGGCGTCGCCGCCGCCCGCGGTGGCCGCCCAGGAGGCCATCAGGAACTCCTGCGAGGTCGCCACCAGGTCGGCGGCCCGGGTCCGGACCCGCTCGGGGTCGCAGACCACGGCCATGGCCCCGGCGGGCAGGACGTCGATCAGCAGTTCCATGTCGTCGACGAGGACGGGCGCGAGGGACTCCATGCCCTCGACGGCGATCCCCTCGGCGATCTTGTTCAGCAGTTCGCCGAGCTCGGGGTGGGCCACGGCCAGGGCCGCGGCCCGCTCGCGCACCTCGTCGGTCAGCAGCAGCTCGCGGCAGGGCGGGGCCCACAGCCCGTGCTCGGCGACCTCCAGGGACCGCTGGTCGGCGACCTTGAAGTAGCGGATCTCCTCGACGTCGTCGCCCCAGAACTCCACGCGCAGCGGGTGCTCCTCGGTCGGCGGGAACACGTCGAGGATGCCGCCGCGCACGGCGAACTCGCCGCGCTTCTCGACGAGCTCGACGCGGGCGTACGCGGCCGCCGCCAGCGCCTGCGTCACCTCGCCCAGGTCGGCGCTCTCGCCCTGCCGCAGGCTCACCGGCACGAGGTCCCCCAGCCCCTTGACCTGCGGCTGGAGCACGGAGCGGATCGGCGCGACGACGACGGAGACGGGCCCGGCGGCGGGGTCGTCCTTGCTCGGGTGCGCGAGCCGGCGCAGGACGGCGATCCGCCGGCCCACGGTGTCGCTGCGCGGCGAGAGCCGCTCGTGCGGCAGCGTCTCCCAGGACGGGTACTCCGCCACCTCGTCCGGCGGCAGCAGGGACCGCAGCGCGGCGGCCAGGTCCTCGGCCTCGCGCCCGGTGGCGGTCACCGCGAGCACGGTCCGCTCGGTGCGGCGGGCCAGCGCGGCGATCGCGAAGGGCCGCGCGGCGGGCGGGCCGACGAGGTCCACGTGCATCCGGTTGCCGTCCCCGGCCGCGGTGACCGCCTCGGCGAGGGCGGGGTCCCGGGTGACGGCGTCGAGCAGTCCGTGCAGGCTCATGAAGGAGGCTTCCGTCCGGTGAAGGTGCAACGCGAAGGGCCCGACACGTCGCACGGGCCGGGGGTTCCCACCCTACGACGCCGGTCCGTCACTCGCGCGGGGGAATGCCGTCACCCCGGGGAGTGACGGAGCTGGCCCGGGCCCCCCTTTCAGCCCTACGCTTAGCCCAGCACTTAGTCCACTCCTGCGCCTGAGAGGCCGCCATGGACGCAGTCCGGCAGTACAACGTGCACGAGGCGAAGACCCAGTTCTCCAAGATCCTGGAGCTGGTCGCCACGGGCGAAGAGGTGATCATCAGCAAATCCGGCGAACCGGTCGCCAAGGTGGTCCCCCTGGCCTCGAAGGTCCGGCGCACCGCGCGCGGCTCCCTGACGGAGCCGGTCTCCTTCCGGGAGGACTTCGACGACATGTCCGACGACGCCGGTTTCGCCGAGGCCTTCGGCCTCCTCCCGGAGGACCACCGGTGAAGCTCCTGGCCGACACGCACGTCGTGGTCTGGTGGCTGCTCGACTCCCCGGAACTCTCCGACGAGGTCAAGGACCTGCTGGACACCGAGGCCCTCGTCTACGTCAGCGCCGTCACCCCGTGGGAACTCGCCGTCAAGCAGTCCCTGGGGAAGCTGACCGGGCCGGCCGACCTGCCGGAGCGGGCCCGGGACAGCCAGTTCAAGCCCCTGCCCGTCACGGGGCTGCACGGCATCAGGGCCGGGCAGCTGCCCCCGCACCACAAGGATCCGTTCGACCGGATGCTGGTCGCGCAGGCGCAGACCGAGGGGCTCACCCTCGTCACGCGGGACAAGTTCATCCCGCTCTACGACGTGCCCGTGCTGGCCGTCTGAAACGCCGCCGGCCCCGGGCCGCCCGGGTGGGCGGACCGGGGCCGGCGTTCCCCCGTACGACCAGCGGAGTTACTCGCTGGCGATCGCGTTCAGGACGTTCATGCGGCCCGCCCGGAAGGCCGGGACCAGGGCGGCGAACAGGCCCACGAAGGCCGAGCCGATGAACACCCCGATGATGGTGGACCAGGGGATCTCCAGGACGTTCAGGTTCTGGAGCTCCAGCAGCTTCTGCGCGGTCACGCCCCAGCCCATGCCCAGCCCGAGGCCCAGCAGGGCGCCGAAGAGGGCGATGACCACCGATTCCAGGCGGATCATGCGGCGCAGCTGGCGGCGGGAGAGGCCGATGGCGCGCATCAGGCCGATCTCCCGGGTCCGCTCGACCACCGAGAGGGCCAGGGTGTTCACCACGCCCAGCACCGCCACGATGATCGCGAGGGCGAGCAGCCCGTAGACCATGTTCAGCAGGGAGCCGACCTGGTCCTTGAGGGCCTGCTTGTAGTCGGCCTGGTTGCGCACCTGGTACTGCGGGTAGTCGGCCAGCGCCTTCTTGACCGCCGTGTACGCGGCCGCGTCGGACTGCCCGTCCTTCGCCGAGGCCAGCAGCATGACCGGCCGGGGCATCTTGTCGGCCGGCAGGAACTTCGCGGCGGTCGCGGTGCTGACGTAGATCGATCCCCTGTCGATGTTGCCCTCGTCGAGGGTGATCGCGGCGACCTTCAGCGTGGCGGTCCGGCCGCCGGTGAAGGCGACCTTCAGCTCGTCGCCGACCTTGACGTGGTGCTTGTCCGCGTAGATCGAGCCGACGGAGAGCGCGCCCTCGCCGAACGCCGCCGTCTGCTCCCCGGTGACCATCTTGCGCCGCAGGTCCTGGGCGTACGTGGGGTCGGTGACGGCCAGGTCGCTCTTCTCGGAGCTCCCGTCGGGGGCGGTGACCGTGGCCGGCACCTGCCGGTACGGGGTGACGTGGTCCAGGCCCTTGGCGGCGCGCAGCGCCTCCTCGGCCTGCGGCATGACCGGCTGCTGGGTCTCGGACTGGACGATGTAGTCCGCGCCCACCGTCTTGTCGAGCTCCTCGGTGGCGGAGGCCACCATGGACGAGCCGACCACCGACAGGCAGGCGACCAGCGCCAGGCCGATCATCAGCGCGGCGGCGGTGGCACCGGTACGGCGCGGGTTGCGCAGCGCGTTGCGCTCGGCGAGCCGGCCGACGGGCCCGAAGGGCCGCAGCACCGCGCCGGACAGGGCCCGTACGACGACGCCGGCGAGCAGCGGGCCGATGATGATGAAGCCGATGAGGGTGAGGACCACGCCCATGCCCAGCCACATCGATCCGGGTACGGCCTCCTCGGCCGACGCCGAGAGGAACAGGGCGGCCGCGCCGATCCCGGTGAGGACCAGGCCCAGGGCGGCGCGGACCCGGCCGGCCTTCTTGTCGCCGGGGGTGCCCGACTCGCGCAGGGCCGCCATCGGGGAGACCTTGCCGGCCCGGCGGGCCGGGACGAAGGCGGAGACGATGGTGACGACGACGCCGAGGAAGATGCCGAGGACCGGTGTGGTCCAGGCGACGGTCAGGTCATCGGTCGACAGGTGCATGCCCAGCTGACCCATGATCTTCATCAGGCCGACGGCCAGGCCCACGCCCGCGCCGACGCCCAGCAGCGAGCCGACGACACCGAGCAGGAAGGCCTCGAAGACCACCGACTTGAGGATCTGGCCGCTGTCGGCGCCGATGGCGCGCATCAGGCCGATCTCGCGGGTGCGCTGGGCGACCAGCATCGAGAACGTGTTGAAGATCAGGAAGATGCCGACGAGGAAGGCGATGCCCGCGAAGCCGAGCATCACGTACTTCATGATGTCGAGGAAGGAGCCGACGTCCTTGCGGTTGGAGTCCGCGGCTTCCTTGGCGGTCTGGAGCTTGTACGTGTCCGCGCCGACGGCGGCGGCGACGTCCCGCTTCAGCTGCTCGTCGCTCACCCCCTCCTTGGCGACCACGTTGACGTGCGTGAAGGCGTCCGTGGAACCGAGCAGACCGCGCTGCGCGGTGGCGGTGTCGAAGTAGACGACCGCCGCGCCCGGGTTGGTCACGGTGAAGGAGGCGATGCCGGAGATCTTGGCGCGCAGGTCGCCGGTGACGGCGATGGTGCGCAGCTCGTCACCCAGCTTCAGGTGGTGCTTCTTCGCGGTGTCGGCGTCGATCATGACCTCGGTGGGGCCGCGCGGGGCCTGACCCGAGGTGATCTTCATGGACTTGAGCTCGTTGTCGCTCCAGTTGCCCGCGATGGTCGGGGCGCCGGTGGTCGAGCCCATGTTCTCGTTCTTGGAGTTGACGACCGTGACGGCCATCGAGACGACGCCGCCCTCGGCGGACTTGACCCCGTTCGCCTTCCTGACCTGCTCGACAGCCGAGGCGGGCAGCGAGTCGGGCTTGCCGGTGGCCGAGATCTCCTCGCCGCCCTCGGCCGCCTTCGGGCTGACCGTGACGTTGGAGCCGGTGACCGCGAACAGCTTGTCGAAGGTGGTGTTCATGGTGTCGGTGAACACCAGGGTGCCGCAGACGAAGGCGACGGAGAGCATGACGGCGACGGCGGAGAGCGCCATGCGCCCCTTGTGCGCGATGAAGTTGCGCCGCGAGGTCTTGAGGACGGTGTTGCTCATGAGGTCCGTCCGCGCGCGTCGAAGTCCTTCATGCGGTCGAGGACCTGCTCCGCGGAGGGCGCGAAGATCTCGTCCACGATCCGGCCGTCGGCCAGGAAGATGACGCGGTCCGCGTACGAGGCGGCCACCGGGTCGTGCGTGACCATGACGATGGTCTGGCCGAGCTCGTCCACCGAGCGGCGCAGGAAGCCGAGGACCTCGGCGCCGGCCCGGGAGTCCAGGTTTCCGGTCGGCTCGTCGCCGAAGATGATCTGCGGGCGGGCGGCGAGGGCGCGGGCGACCGCCACGCGCTGCTGCTGGCCGCCGGAGAGCTCGGTCGGGCGGTGCTTCAGGCGGCCGGCGAGGCCCACCGTCTCGACGACCCGGTTCAGCCACTCCGCGTCGGGCTTGCGGCCCGCTATGTCCATGGGGAGCGTGATGTTCTCCAGGGCGTTCAGCGTCGGCAGCAGGTTGAACGCCTGGAAGATGAAGCCGATCCGGTCGCGCCGCAGCTGGGTGAGCTTCTTGTCCTTCAGCCCGGTGATCTCGGTGTCGTCCAGGTGGATCTGGCCGCTGGTGACGGTGTCCAGGCCGGCGAGGCAGTGCATCAGCGTGGACTTGCCGGAGCCCGAGGGGCCCATGATCGCGGTGAACTGGCCGCGGCGGATGTCCACGTCCACGTCGTCGAGGGCGACGACCCGCGTCTCGCCGGAGCCGTAGGCCTTGACGACCTTCCGCGCCCGGGCCGCGACGGCTGCATGCCCTCCAGTACCCCCGTGCCTGGTTTCGGTCATAGCCGTTGTCACGGTGCTTCCCCTCGTTGATGTGCGTGTTTCGCCGGTGCGGATGCATTCTGCTGCCCGGCGGGGAGCGGGCGCGCTGGTGCCCGTGTCCGTATCCGTCCGGGGGTTAACCCCACCCCAGGGCTACCCGCCCCATGTGAATCAGTTAAAGACGCGAAGTGGCGTTCTTCCTCCTCCGCCGGGACGAACGCTCCCTGGGCCTCAGTGAGGAGCAACCCCTAGGGGGTCTCCGCCCTTTGGGGGATCCGGTGTAAGGGATACCGTCCGCCCTCCCGGGGTGAGAGGGTGTTCCACGGCACATACGTGCACGCTGAAAGGACTTTCGGGTGGGGACAGAGGAGAGCGCCGACCACATACCGGGGACGGCGGTTTCGGCCGCCGGCAAGACCACCGACGGAGCGCCCCCCGGCCGGCCCCCCACCCCCGTGGTCGTGTCCCTGATGCTCGGCATGGCCCTGGTCGCCCTCGACACCAGCATCGTGTCCACCGCCGTGCCCCAGATCGTCGGCGACCTCGGCGGTTTCTCCGTCTTCTCCTGGCTCTTCTCCGGCTACCTGCTCGCCGTCACCGTCACGCTGCCCGTCTACGGGAAGCTGTCCGACACCTTCGGCCGCAAGCCCGTGCTCCTCTTCGGCATCGCCCTGTTCCTCGTCGGCTCGCTGCTGTGCGCGTCCGCCTGGAACATGGCCGCCCTCATCGCCTTCCGGATCGTCCAGGGGCTGGGCGGCGGCGCCCTCCAGGGCACCGTCCAGACCCTGGCCGCCGATCTGTACCCGCTGGCGGAACGGCCCAGGATCCAGGCCCGGATGTCCGCCGTCTGGGCCGCCGCCGCCGTGGCGGGCCCCGGGATCGGCGGTCTGCTCGCCTCCTACGCGAACTGGCGCTGGATCTTCCTGCTGAACATCCCGCTGGCCGGGATGGCCCTGTGGATGATCGCCCGCCACCTGGTCGAGCCCGTACGGTCCGTCGCGCGCCGGGGCCGCATCGACTGGGCCGGCGCCCTCGGCATCTTCGCCTGCGGCGGCCTGCTGCTGTTCGCGCTGGTGCAGGGCGGCGTCGCGTGGCCCTGGCTGTCCGCGCCCTCGCTGGGACTGCTGGCAGCGAGCGCGGTGCTGGGCGGCGTGGTGTTCTGGGTGGAGCGCCGGGCCGAGGAGCCGATCCTGCCCGGCTGGGTGTGGCGCAGGCGGACCATCGCCGCCGTCAACCTGGCCCTGGGGGCGCTCGGGCTGCTGATGGTGGCCCCGATGCTGTTCGTCCCGACGTACGCCCAGTCCGTCCTCGGCCTCGGCCCGACCGGCGCCGGGTTCGTCATGTCCACCATGACCCTGAGCTGGCCCATCTCCGCCGCCCTGAGCCAGCACGTCTACCGGCGCATCGGCTTCCGCAACACCGCCGTGGTGGGCAGCTCCCTCGCCGCCGTGATCCTGTTCTCCTTCACCCTGCTGCCGGCGGACGCCGAGCCCTGGCTGCCCGCGCTGATCATGCTGCTGCTGGGCGGGGCGCTGGGGCTGTGCCAGCTCCCGCTGATCATCGGGGTCCAGTCCACCGTGGGCTGGGCGGAGCGCGGGACCGCGACGGCCTCCATCCTGTTCTCCCGCCAGGTCGGCCAGAGCGTCGGGGCGGCCCTGCTGGGCGCCGTCGCCAACGCGACCATCGCCGCCCGGCTGGTGGACGCCCCGATGCCCGGGCTCCCGGACAACCTGGACGACGTCTCCAAGGCCCTGGACGCGCCCGCGCAGCTCCCGGCGGCCGCCGCCGACTACCTGCGGGGTGCCATCACCGCCGCCGTGGACCACGTCTTCCTCGGCGCGACGGCAGCCGCCGTACTGGCCGTACTGGCGCTCCTGTTGCTGGCGCCCCGGCGGTTCCCCGTCCTGCCGGAGCAGCGCGAGGAGTAGCCGGCTTGTCATGGCCGGGACGAAGGTTGTCTCCTTGCCGGAGACCCGACCCGACCCAGGCAACCGATCCGGGGGAACGACATGACGTCCGCGCTCTTCGCACTCGCTTTACTGGCCGCCCTGGCCCTACCGACCGCCCTGCGCCTGCGCCGCGCCCCGGGCTTCGTCACCGGCCGCGACGGCCGGCTGTCCACCTCCACCACCCTGGCCCTGGCCTGGACGGTGATCCTGCTCTGGCTGCTGCTCACGATCCTCGGCTACGGGCTCACGGCGGGCGGCGGCGTCGGCTGGTTCCAGGGGGAGCACGGCCCGCTCTCCTCGCTCACCACCGTGTACCTGCCGCTGCTCGGCGGCCCCTACGTGGCGCTGATCGCGGCCAAGGCGGTCGTCGGGATGCGCGTCGAGAGCGGCACGATGGCCAAGCCCGCGCCGAAGCCCAGCGCGACCGGGCGGCGCCCGCTGCGGGAGCTGATCGCGAACGACAGCGGCCGGACCGACCTCGTCGACCTCCAGTACGTCGCGCTCAGCGCCGTCACCATGCTCTACGTCGTGCTGTTCTTCCTCTCCGACGTCGGCGCGGGCCTGCCGGACCTGCCCGGGGAGATCTGGGCCCTGACGGGGGCTCCGGCGGGCGCGTACCTGGTGAACAAGATGGCCGTCCGCCCCAACCCGGTGATCACCCACGTCACCGTGGCGGACGGGATCCTCACGGTCGAGGGCGGCGGCTTCGCCCCGGACCCGGCGCGGGTCACGGTGGACGACACGGTCGTACCGACCGCCCCCGACCCCCTGACGGGCGCCCTCACGGGCCCCCTCCCCACGGGCACCGGCCCCGCCTTCACGGTGGTGGTCACCGCCCGGGGCCTGCGCAGCGACCCGTACACCTACACCCCGGCCCCTGCGCCCGCGCCTGCGGCGGCTTAACCGGCCTTCCCGTGGCGGGCGTAGTACCGGGCCACCCGGGCGCGATTGCCACAGGCCGACGCCACGCACCACCGGCGGCGGGGATTCGCCGGGAGGAACAGCAGGACGCAGTCCGCCCCCTCGCACTCCCGGACCTCGCCCACCCGGGGGTCGGTCAGCACCTGCGCCACCGCCTCGGCCAGCTCCGCCGCGAGCCGCCGGGCCGGGGCCCCCGCCCGGCGCTCCATCGCGGCCAGGCCCTCGCCCCACACCAGCTCCCGGTGCGCGGGCGCGGCGGCCATCGCCGCGTTCAGCGCGCGCAGCGCCCCGGCCGGGGGCCGCTCCCCGCGCCGGGCCGCCGCGAGCGCGGGGCCGGCGGCCTCCCGTACGGCGTGCACGGCCGCCACCTCGGCCGCGCCGACCCCGTCGACCGGCGCCACCCGGCCCGCCTGCACGGCCAGCCACTCCCCGAGCCCCACCGGCCCGGCGATGAGATCCCCGGCGCCGGCGGGCCGGGTGTTGAGCAGGTCCAGAGCCAGGGGCTCACCGACGAGCGGAAAGTTCACTGTCACCCGCCTAACGCTACCGCACCCCCTTGACCCATTAGCCGCCTCCGGTCAAACTAATGCCACAAACCCCCCTGGAGGCATGTGATGACCGCTCGGACCGTCCGGCACCACACCATCGAGGTGGCCGGCGTACGCGTCGCCTACCGCGAGAGCGGCCCCGCCGACGCACCGGTACTGCTGCTCCTGCACGGCTTCCCGACCTCCTCCCACCAGTTCGCCCGCCTGATGGACGCGCTCGGCGACACCCCGTACCGCCTGATCGCCCCGGACTACCCCGGCTTCGGCCGCACCGAGGCCCCGCCGGCGTTCACGTACACCTTCGACCGGCTCGCGGACATCGTGGAGGGCTTCACCGACGCGCTCGGCCTGGACCGCTTCGCGCTGTACGTCTTCGACTACGGCGCCCCGGTCGGCCTGCGGGTCGCGACGCGGCGGCCGGAGCGGGTGACGGGCCTGATCGTGCAGAACGGCAACGCCTACGAGGAGGGCCTCTCGGACGCGGCCCGGGCCTTCGCCGCGCTGCGGCGGGAGGTGCCGGGCGACGAGGAGAAGGTGCGCGGCCTGTTCAGCGAGGAGGGCGTCCGCTTCCAGTACGAGACGGGCGTCGCCGACCCGGCCCTGCTCTCACCGGACGGCCGGACGCTGGACGTCCACTACCTCGGCCTGCCGGGGCGCGCCGACGCGCAGGCCGACCTGACCTTCGACTACGCCTCGAACTTCGCGCAATACCCCGCCTGGCAGGCGTGGCTCCGCTCGGCGGGGATCCCGGTACTGGTGCTGTGGGGCGCGGGCGACCCCTTCTTCACACCGGCGGGCGCGAAGGCGTACCTCCGTGACGTGCCGGACGCGGAACTCCACCTCTTCGAGGGCGCGGGCCACTTCGCCCTGGAAACCCACCTGGACCGCATCGCCCCCCTGATCGCAAACTCCCTCCCCCACCTCACCTGAACACCCCCACCACCGAGGCTCCGCCCCGGGTCCCCTCTCCCCGCCCCGCCCTTTCACCGTTCCCCGGGGCTCCGCCCGGACCCCGGGGCTCAAACGCCGGCGGGGCTGAATGCACAGGCGGGGCCGGACGCACAGGAGGGGCCGGTGGCGGGGGTGGGGTGGGGTGTTGTCCGGGACGTAAAACGTGATTTGTGGCGCGCAGGGAGCCGCAAGGCGACAGCGCCCGCCCAGCCGCCATAAATCATGCAGTCCCGGACAACACCCCACCCCACCCCCGACACCGGCCCCGCCCCTCCCACGGCCCCCGGCCCCGGCCCCAACCCCGACCCCGCCTCAGCCCTCCGCAGGAGCCCGCCCCGTCAGAGCCGCCAGGCTGGAGCGGACGTGGTTCATGTGCGCCCGCATCTCCTCCTGCGCCTCCGCGTGCTCCCGCAGGATCCGCTCCGTCTCCCGCCCCACCCGCTCCTCCCGCACCCGCGCCGCCGCCACCAGCTCCGCGCCCCGCGCCTCCGCGTCCTCCTGCCCGTGCCGCGCCGCCTCCTCCGCCTCCGCCAACGCCCGCCGCGCCTCCGCGAGCCCCGCCTCCGCGCACCGGTCCAGCTCCAGGAGCCGCGCCTCCAGCTCCCCCTCCCGCGCCGCCAGCTCCCGCTCCGCCGCGTCCCGCCGCTCCACCCGCTCCTGCTCCCGCTCCGTGAGCAACGCCTGCGACCGCCGCTCCATCTCCGCCAGCGCCGCCGCAGCCTCCGCCCGCCACGCCGCCGCCTCGTCCCTCGCCCCGCCCCGCTCCTCGTCCGCCTCCCGCTGCGCCCGCAGCAGCAACTGCCGCGCCCGGACCTCGGTCTGCTCCCGCACCGCCTCCGCGTCGTGCCTCGCCAGCTCGGTCGCCCGGTCGGCATGCGCCTCGGCCGCGCCCTGGATGGCCAGGACGTCCGCCCCCGCCTCATCCCGTACCGCCTCGGCCTCCTCCTCCGACAGCAGCAGGATCCGACGGGCGCGCTCGCTCAGGTCGTCGTACCGCTGCGGGGCCAGCTCGGACACAGCCTCGCGCAGCCGCCCCGCCTCCGCCTCCATCCGCTTCGCCAGGACCGTCAGCCGTGCCACCCGTTCCCAGGCCTCGTCCCGGCTGTCCGACAGCCGCGCGAGATACCGGTCGACCTGCTCCATCCGGTAGCCGCGACCGCGCACGGTCCCGAAGCCCGGGCCGTGAGGTGACATGGGTGCACTCATCCTGGAAGCGCCTCTCTCGCGGGGATTCCTGTCAAGGATGCGTCATTTGCTCCCAGAAGCCGGAATGGCCGGGCCGAGACCCCCGTCAAGGGGTCCCGGCCCGGCCACCGCACCGATCACGCGGTCAACAGGCGCTCAGAGCAGCCCGTCCCACATCTGCTCCAGCAACACCGACCACCAGTTCTCCGGCGAAGCCAGCGCCGCGCTGTCCAGACCCGCCAGATTCGCCTGGAAATCGACGGTCCAGCGGCCCGCCTGCTCCGGCGTCAGATGCTGCCGCAGCCGCCACATGTGACCCAGCATCGCCAGCGAACGCGCGAACTGCGGCAGGCTCGAATTCACGAACTGCGGCGGCACCGGAGCGCCACCCGGACCGGCCTCCACCGGGACCGCCACTATGTGCGCCGTCCCGTACTGCACGCACAGCGCCTTGCCGAAGTCGCTGCCGACCACCAGGTACGAACCCGCGTCCGACGCGGCCTGCACCTGCCGCTGCGCGGCCAGCTCGGCCAGCGTCGGCACCGGCGCACCCGGTACCGCCTGCGCCCAGAAGAACGGCCCGAAGTCCACCGGCAGACCCGCCCACACCAGCGTCTGCGCGACGATGTCCGGCACGCCCTGGCGGGACACGGCCCGCTGCTCGAACCGGAACACGCCCTGCGGACCGAACGCCGCCGCCAGTTCCTGGCCGATGGCCTCCAGCGGAATCGCCGGCTGAAGCGGCACCTGCGGCAGCGGCGCCCGTACCGGCGCGGGGCGCGCCGGACCGTCCGCCACCTGGTGCAGCTCGCCCTGGTGCGTGAGCAGGTGCCGCATGCCCTGCTGACGGCCCGCGTGGTCGGTCCCGTACGGGGCCACGCTGGTGATCCGCACCTGCGGCCAGGTCTCCCGGATCATCCGGGCGCAGTAACCGCCGGGCAGCTCGCACGAGGCCAGCTCGGTGTGCAGCTCCAGCACCTGCTGCGGCGGCACGTTCATGGCGCGCAGCTCGTACAGGATCTGCCACTCCGGGTGCGGAGTGCCGGGCGCCGAGCGGCGGATGAGCTGCTGCTCGGAGCCGTCGGGCGCGCGGTAGCGCAGCACGGCCTGGTACCCGGGACCCACGGTGGGCACCCCGGACGGCGCGGCGGGACCGGGCGGCTGCGGCGGCGTCGGCGCACCGGGCGGCCCCGGCGGCTGC
Organism: Streptomyces sp. ADI95-16; assembly: GCF_003721495.1. Taxonomy (NCBI): domain Bacteria; kingdom Bacillati; phylum Actinomycetota; class Actinomycetes; order Kitasatosporales; family Streptomycetaceae; genus Streptomyces; species Streptomyces sp. ADI95-16. Next base: position 3,514,280 of record NZ_CP033581.1, read on the forward strand.
GGCACGACACCCGGACCGGCCAGCATCGTGGCGGCATGATGCGCCCCACCACCGGACGCACCGGACGCACCGGACGCACCGGGAGGCCCGGGCGGCGCAGGCGCCCCCGGCGGCCCGGGCGGCTGCACAACGGCCGGACCGGCCAGCATCGTCGCGGCGTGGTCAAGCCCACGCCCCAACGACCCGGGAGCCCCAGGAGGCCCCGGCGGCGTAGGCGCACCAGGCGGCCCCGGCGGCGTCGGCACGACACCCGGACCGGCGAGCATCGTCGCGGCATGATGCGCCCCACCACCGGACGCACCGGGCGCACCGGGAGGCCCGGGCGGCGCAGGCGCCCCCGGCGGCTGCACAACGGCCGGACCGGCCAGCATCGTCGCGGCATGGTCAAGCCCACGCCCCAACGACCCGGGAGCCCCAGGAGGCCCCGGCGGCGTAGGCGCACCAGGCGGCCCAGGCGGCGTCGGCACGACACCCGGACCGGCCAGCATCGTCGCGGCATGGTCGAGCCCGCCACCCGGCGACCCGGCAGGACCGGGCGGCGGCGTCGGCGGACCCGGCGGAACGGCCGGCGCGCCCGGCCGGTTCACGGTGGCCTTGCTCGTCGGCGCGTCGGCGATGTCCGCCGAGCCCATCGCCACGGCGGGCGCGATCGCGGTCGCCGGCAGCCGGCTGCCGCCCGCCATCAGGGTGGTCTTCGCCTCCGCGGCGATCCCGGAGGACGGCGCGTCCTCCAGGTCCGACCCGGACAGCGGCGGCGCGAACACGGTCGCGGGCAGCGGCACGGACGCGTCGTCCCCACCGGAGTTCACATCGGTCCCGGCCCACGGCGTGGCACCGGCCGGTACCCCGTCGTTGGCGGTGGGCTCGTACGGCACCTCGCCGCCGCGCCGCAGCGGCACGGGCTCGGCCGGGGCCACCGGAGCCGGCGCCTCCGAGGGAGCCGGCGATCCGGCGGCCACGGAAGACGGAGCGGACTCCGCAGCGGCCGACGCCCCGCCCGCAGAGGCACCGCCCGAAGACGCCCCGCCCGAAGACACCCCGCCCGAAGACGCACCGCCCGAAGACGCACCGCCCGAAGAACCCGACGGCGCCGCCCGCGGGATCCCCGCCCGGTCCGCCGCCTCCTGCAGCCACTCCGGCGGGCTCAGCATGAACGAGGTCTGCTCCGCGTCGATCCGCGGCGTCGGCACCGAGGCTTCCGCCGCCGGCGCGGCCGCGACCCCGTACTCCTCCTCGTACCGGCGGATCACCTCACCCACCGGCAGCCCCGGCCACAGCGTCACCTCCCCGCTGTCCCGCGCGATGACCAGCCTCTGCCGCCCACCACCGGACACCGGACCGGCGGCGCGGTCCTCGGCCCACAGCACGAAGCCGAGCCCGAACTCCCGTACCCGCACCTCGCGGTGCTGGTACGCGGGCACGTCCGCGTTGATCCATTCCTCGGCGCGCTCCTGCGCCTGCGCGAAGGTCACCACCGCGCCGTCACCCCTCATCCGCGGCGGAACGCGACACGGGAACCGAGCGCGCGAATCCGCCGTCCACCATCAGACCGGCCACCGTCTCCAGCTCCGGCGGGTTCCCCGCCAGCCGCTCAAGAAAGGCGTCGAAATCAACGCCGCACGGCAGCAACAGCCGCTCCACGCGCTCCTGCACCGACCAGCCGTCCCGGTCGCGCGCGTCGTCGTACGGGGAGAACCACACCGAGCCGAGACCCTCGCCCTTCACCTTCACCGCGAGCAGCCCGCCCTGTACGAAGGCCACGCACAGGTAGTCCTTCGTCAGGTGGTCCCGCAAGCACTTGTTGACGTAGACGAGGTCGTTGACCGCCGCCTCCTCGCGCACCGTGAAGAACGGCTGGTCCACCAGCACGCCCAGCTCCACGTCCAGCCCGGCGCCCATCGGCGCGCAGCCGCCCGCGGCCTTCAGGAACGCCCGGTACGCCTCCGGCAACCGGTACCCGAGGTCCTCCTCGACGCCCTGCACCTGCTGCTCGGAGACCGACACCACCGACTTCGGCAGCCCCAGGTGCACCGGGCGCAGCTCCTGCAACGGCCGCGTGCCGCGCTTCTCGTGGTCCACCGGCGCCGTCACCAGCCCGGCGTGATGGCGGAGCAGCGCCTTCACCTCGACGGGCACGAGTTCCATGCGGCGGGAGCCCGCCACGTGGTGCCACGTCCAGCCGTGCGGGGTCGCCACCGGACCGACGGTGTCCCACAGCGCGTGCCCGGACGCCCGCATCGCCGCGTTCGCGGAGACGTAGTCCGTCAGCCGCAGCTCGTCCACGCCGAAACCCTCCGGCGGCTCGGCGATCTCCACCGCGGCGCGCGCGTACGGCGCGAGATCCGGATGTCCCTCGCCGTCCATCCGTACACCGTGGGGATGCCGAGCGGCCCGGACCGGGTCCGGGAAATGCACGACCTGCCCCGAGTAAGCGGCGTTGGGTGGCGCGGCATGCTGCCCGAGCCGACCTGTCGTCATGGCGGTAGCCCCCTGCTGGATCTGGCTGGTTCACCACAGCCTATGTGGTCCGGCAAGAGGCTCACCCGCCCGCGACCCGCCCACGCGCGGCGGGGCCAGGAACATCCGAATTGATACGAATATTCGACCCCGCTTCCACACGGCAGAGGACATTTGACAGGCTGTCCCCGCGGCACGGGGGCGTGCGCGACAGCGGCCACCACCGCGGCCACGGGAGGGAACACGACCATGCAGAACACGGCGTCACGTACGGGCCCGACACCCGCCGACGACGGCAACGCCGCGGCGGAGACCGGGCAGAACGCCGCGGCCACGGCCGCCGGCGGTGATCCCCGGCTGCGCTGGAGCAGCACCGACGGCCCCGCCGTCCCCGTGCTCCGCTTCCGCCGCGACGGCATCCTCCCCACCGTCGCCGCCGCGCTGTCCGTCCGCGGCGAGACCCTCACCAGCACCGCCGGCAAGGGCGACCAGCCGCCCGCCCTGCACCCGCTCGTCCAGGACTTCCTCGACACCCTCACCAGCGGCCAGCGGGAACGCTTCACCGGCCGCTGCCCCGAGGCGATACTGCTCTCCCGCCACCTCGCCGCGATCGAGGGCGCCCGCAGCAAACGCGCCTCCCGCAAGCCCCTGACCGCGAGCGAGGCGCGCCGCTCGCTCAAGAACTCCAAGATCACCGCCCGTCGCATCCGCGAGGACGGCGACCCCCTGCACGGCAGCTACGCGCCTCCCTGCCGCTCCTGCGACGCGCTCCTCTCCCACTTCGGCGTCCGCTCCATCGACCTCACGCCCGCCCCGCAGAAGGCCTGACCGCACCCATATGAGCGCCACCTCCTCCGCGTCCTACGACCGCTCCTCGGCCACCCGTTTCCCGGCCGCCGTGGATTCCGCGCTGCGCACCGCCGGCTGGGAACCCGGCCGCTGGGACATCAAGCAGGCCGAGTACTGGGCCGACGCGCTGCGCGACCACACCACTCCCGCCGGGCACCGGCACACCGTCTTCCCCGCCGCCGTCGAGGCCTGGGCCGAGTTCGGCGGGCTGCGGATCAGCGCGCCCGGCCCGGGCCGCCAGATAGCGCCGGTCCCGGTGCGCGTCGACCCCCTCACGGGCCTCCACCTCGCCCGTACCTTCGCCGACCTCGGCCGCGCCCTGTCCACCGAGCTCTGCCCGCTCGGTGTCGACGCCGACGCAGGCTCCCACCTCGCCATCGACCGCGAGGGCCGCGTCTACGGCATCGACCACACCGGCGACTGGTACCTCGGCGGCGGCCTCGACGAAGCCCTCACCCTGCTCCTGACCGGCCTCCAGCCCACCCGCCTCAGCACGGGCTGACCCCCCGGCCCGGCTCCCCCGCCCGGGGCGGGCCGTCCGCACGCGGCGGCAACGGCCGCGCCGCCCGCCCGCCTCAGCACGGGCTAACACCCCGGCCCGGCTCCCCCGCGCCCGGGGCGGGCCTCCCGCTCGGCGGCCGCGGTGGCGCCGCCCGCCCCAGCACGGCCTGACGCCCCGGCAGGGCGCCCGCGGTGCCGGCTCCCCCGCGTCCGGGGCAGCGGGCCTTCCGCGCCCGGCGGCAACGGCCGCGGCCGCGCCGCCCGCGCGGACAGCGGGCGCCCCACCACGGAAGCCGGCGGCAGCGCCGCGGCGGCGCCGCTCAGGCCCGGCTCACGCAGGGCAGGACCGCCGACACCTTGAACCCGCCGTCGTCGGTGGGCCCGGAGACGAACACCCCGCCGAGCCCGAGCACCCGCTCCCGCATCCCGACGAGCCCGTTCCCGCCGCTCGGCAGCCCGGGCTCGGCGGCCTTGCCGTCACAGGGCCCGTTCTCCACCTGCATCGCCACCTCCCCGTCGCGGTGCGCCAGCCGTACGACGACCCGCGCGCCCGGGGCGTGCTTGTGGCAGTTGGTCAGCGCCTCCTGCACCACCCGGTACGCCGTCTGCTCCACCTCCGCCGGATAGCCGGCCCCGGCCCCGGCCCCGGCCGGGTCCACGGGCCCCGCGCCGGCGGCCCGTACGTCCAGCTCCACGACCATCCCGGCCGCCCGGGACTGCCCCACCAGGGCTTCCAGCTCCGCCAGCGAGGGCCCGTCCTCGAAACCGCCCGCCGGCGCCGCGACCGCGACCGCCGCCGGTTTCGGCGCCTCGGCCCGCAGCACCCCGAGCATCTCCCGCAGCTCCGTCAGCGCCTGCCGGCCCATGTCCCCGACCAGCGCCGCGTTCCGCGCCGCCTTCACCGGATCCTTCGCCGCCACCGCCTGGAGCGCCGCCGCGTGCACCACCATCAGCGACACCCGGTGCGCCACCACGTCGTGCATCTCCCGCGCGATGCGCGTGCGCTCCTCGGTGCGCGCCCACTCGGCCCGCTCCTCCGCCCGGTCCGCCAGCAGCGACAGCTCCCGCTCCAGCGAGTCCGCCCGTTCCTGCAGGCTCTCCATCAGCCGCCGCCGGGCCCCGATGTACAGCCCGAACAGCACGGGCGGCACGGTCAGGGCCACCGCGACGAAGACGGAGAGCGAGATGACGAGCGTCGGCTCGTCCGCGGCGCCCTCGCGGGTCCGCAGGTACATCACGACGAAGGTGGCGGACATGGACATCGACGCGAGCGTGGCGGTGATCCGGCGGGGCACCTCGGAGGAGGCCAGCGTGTACAGCGCGACCACCGACAGCAGGAACCCCATGGCGGCCGGCGTCACCGCGATCCCGACGAGCACCACGGCGATCGGCCAGCGCCGCCGCAGCACGAGCGTGGCCCCCACCACGAACCCGAACAGCACCCCGAGGGCGCCCGGGAGCCCGGCCTCCCGGGCGAACTGCACGCCCTCCAGGGCGCACTCGGCGGCGGACACCGCGCCGAGTCCCACGTCCAGGACGGCTTCCCGCCGCCGCTCCCACCACCAGGGCCCGTCCCGCCCGGCCCCGCCCCGCTCGTCCCCCGTATAGGTCATGCCGTCCAGCCTACGCAGGAGCCCCGGCGCGAGGACCCACGCGATTCCCGCGGAGCCGGGGCGGGACACGTCCCGAAGGGCTCCCCTTTGTACCGTCGCGTGGAAGGCGCCCGGTGCGGCATAGTAGTGCCGTCGACTCGACCAACAGGGAGTAATGTCCGGTTAAGTCGCACTTAGTCCCCTGTGGTGTAATTGGCAGCACTGAGGCTTTTGGTGCCTTATGTCCGGGTTCGAGTCCTGGCGGGGGAGCTCCACCACCTTCGGGTCCTGACCACTGGTCGGGACCCGCCTTTATTTCCGCCCCCTGACCCCCCGGTATCCTTCACGGGTCCACCACCCAAAGCCGAAGGGCACACCCGTGAGCGCCAACCGCCCGGCAGCCGTCGTCGTACTCGCAGCGGGTGAAGGCACCCGCATGAAGTCGGCCACTCCCAAGGTCCTGCACGAGATCTGCGGGCGGTCGCTCGTCGGACACGTCGTGGCCGCCTCGCGCGAGCTCGACCCCGCGCACCTCGTGGTCGTCGTCGGCCACGCCCGCGAGCAGGTCACCGCGCACCTCTCCGCCGTCGACGCCGACGTCCGCACCGCCGTCCAGTACGAGCAGAACGGCACCGGCCACGCCGTCCGGATGGCCCTCGAAGAGCTCGGCGGCCCGATCGCCGGGACCGTGGTCGTCGTCTGCGGCGACACCCCGCTGCTGACCGGCGCGACCCTGGCCCAGCTCACGGCGACGCACGAGGCCGACGGCAACGCCGTCACCGTGCTGACCGCCGAGGTCCCGGACTCCACCGGCTACGGCCGGATCATCCGGGGCGAGGACGGCGCCGTCACGGCCATCGTCGAGCACAAGGACGCCACCGACGCCCAGCGCGCGATCCGCGAGATCAACTCCGGCGTCTTCGCCTTCGACGGCGCCCTCCTCGCCGACGCCCTCGGCAAGGTCCGTACGGACAACAGCCAGGGCGAGGAGTACCTCACGGACGTCCTCGGCATCCTGCGCGAGGCCGGCCACCGCGTCGGCGCGGCCGTCGGCGCCGACCACCGCCAGATCCTCGGGATCAACAACCGCGTCCAGCTCGCCGAGGCCCGCGCGCTGCTCAACGCGCGCCTGCTGGAGCAGGCCATGCTCGCCGGCGTCACCGTGGTCGACCCGGCCAGCACCTTCGTGGACGTGACGGTGACCTTCGGGCAGGACGCGATCGTCCACCCGGGCACCCAGCTGCTGGGCGCCACCCACATCGCCGAGGGGGCCGAGGTCGGCCCGAACACCCGGCTCAAGGACACCGTGGTGGGCCCGCGGGCGCGCGTGGACAACACGGTTTCGGACACCGCCGTCATCGGCGAGTCCGCCACCGTCGGCCCGTACGCCTACCTGCGCCCCGGCACGAACCTGGGCCTGAAGGCCAAGGCCGGCACCTACGTCGAGATGAAGAACGCGACGATCGGCGAGGGCACCAAGGTGCCGCACCTGTCGTACGTGGGCGACGCGACGATCGGCGAGTACAGCAACATCGGCGCCGCCAGCGTGTTCGTGAACTACGACGGCGAGCACAAGCACCACACCACCATCGGCTCACATTGCAAGACGGGCTCGGACAACATGTTTGTGGCACCCGTCACCATCGGGGACGGCGCCTACACGGCCGCCGGATCGGTGATCACGAAGGACGTGCCGGCCGGCGCCCTGGCCGTGGCACGGGGCCAGCAGCGCAATATCGAGGGCTGGGTGGCCCGCAAGCGTCCGGGCAGCGCCGCGGCGACGGCGGCCGAGTCGGCGACCCCGGAGGACTCCGGCTCCCACTGAGGCACCGCTGAGGTGAACTGACCGGAAACAGGTACGTCCGGGACGGCGTACCGTGATAGCTGAACGCAATTCGGCTGGCTCACCGTGTGCGGGACGGACGCACACGGGGGCGAGCAGCTTTCCACACGTCTGAGGAGACAGTGCTGTGACCGGGATCAAGACGACCGGCGAGAAGAAGCTGATGCTCTTCTCCGGCCGCGCCCACCCCGAGCTGGCCGAGGAGGTCGCACACCAGCTGGGAGTCGGCCTCGTGCCGACGAAGGCCTTCGACTTCGCGAACGGTGAGATCTACGTCCGCTTCCAGGAGTCGGCTCGCGGCGCGGACTGCTTCCTGATCCAGAGCCACACGGCTCCGATCAACAAGTGGATCATGGAGCAGCTGATCATGATCGACGCGCTGAAGCGCGCGTCGGCACGCTCCATCACCGTGATCATCCCCTCCTACGGGTACGCCCGTCAGGACAAGAAGCACAAGGGCCGCGAGCCGATCTCGGCGCGCCTGGTGGCGGACCTGCTGAAGACCGCGGGCGCGGACCGCATCCTGACGGTCGACCTGCACACGGACCAGATCCAGGGCTTCTTCGACGGCCCGGTCGACCACCTCTCGGCCCTGCCGGTCCTCGCGGACTACGTGGGCGCCAAGGTGGACCGCACCAAGCTGACGATCGTCTCCCCGGACGCCGGCCGCGTGCGCGTGGCCGACCGCTGGTGCGACCGTCTGGACGCGCCGCTGGCGATCGTGCACAAGCGCCGCGACAAGGACGTCGCCAACCAGGTGACCGTCCACGAGGTCGTCGGTGAGGTCAAGGGCCGCGTCTGCGTCCTGGTCGACGACATGATCGACACCGGTGGCACCATCTGCGCCGCGGCCGACGCGCTGTTCGCGCACGGCGCCGAGGACGTCATCGTGACGGCCACGCACGGCATCCTGTCCGGCCCGGCGGCCGACCGCCTGAAGAACTCCAAGGTCAGCGAGTTCATCTTCACGAACACCCTGCCGGACCCGTCGGACCTGGAGCTCGACAAGATCACGGTCCTGTCGATCGCCCCGATGGTGGCGCGCGCGGTCCGTGAGGTCTTCGAGGACGGCTCGGTCACCAGCCTGTTCGAAGAGCAGCAGTAACAGCGGGCACGGGTAACAAGGACCACAGAAGATCCTTTTGAGGTACGGCCTCCCGGCCGGGTAGACTCTGCGAGTTGCTCGGCGAGGGAGGCCGTACCTGTTTCCGGTACGGACGCTCCGTTATCGACGCGCTCTTCGTAGCAGGCCGTTCCGGCCGGGTGACTGTCGTCCATTTCCGTCACCCCACGAGGAGTGAGCATGTCCGAGGTCAAGCTTTCCGCCCAGATCCGTGACACCTTCGGCAAGGGCTCCGCCCGTCAGGCCCGTCGCGACGCCCTGACCCCCGCCGTCATCTACGGCCACGGCACCGACCCGAAGCACGTCAACGTCGACGCCCACGCCCTTCAGCTGGCGCTGCGCACCCCGAACGTCCTGATCTCCCTGGACCTCGGCGACGCCGGCACCGAGCTGGTCATCCCGAAGGCCGTGCAGAAGCACCCGCTGAAGCGCTCGATCTCTCACGTCGACTTCCTGATCGTCAAGAAGGGCGAGAAGGTCACCGTCGACGTCGCGATCGTCACCGAGGGCGAGCTGGCCGCCGGCGGCAACATGCTGGAGACCCTCCAGAACACCATCTCCGTCGAGGCCGAGGCCACGCACATCCCGACCGAGGTCACCGTCTCCATCGCGGGCCTCGAGGCCGGCGCGACCATCCACGCCTCGGACCTGGTCCTCCCGAAGGGCACCACCCTGGCCGTCGACGGCGACATCGCCGTCCTCCAGGTCGTGGCCCCGCAGGCCGAGGAGCCGGCCGCCGAGGCCGAGGGCACCGAGGCCTGAGCCTCACCCCTCCACCCCCTCAGCAGTTGCTGACCGACCGCCGTCCGGCTCCACTGGAGCGGGACGGCGGTCGTCCTCGTTAAGGAGCACGGATGTCGGACGACACGGCGCCCTGGCTGATCGTCGGCCTCGGCAATCCCGGAGCGGAGTACGCGGGCAACCGCCACAACATCGGGTTCATGGTGGCGGACCTGCTGGCGGACCGGATGCGCGGGAAGTTCAAGGCGCACAAGGCACGGGCGCAGGTGGTCGAGGGCCGGATGGGCCCTCCGGGTCCGGCGAACCGCCGGGTGGTGCTGGCCAAGCCCATGTCGTTCATGAACCTGTCGGGCGGGCCGGTGACGGCGCTGCGCGACTTCTACAAGGTGCCGCTGGAGCGGATCGTCGCGATCCACGACGAGCTCGACATCGACTACCCGACGCTGCGGCTGAAGCTGGGCGGCGGGGACAACGGGCACAACGGCCTGAAGTCGATGACGAAGTCGATGGGCCCGGACTACCACCGGGTGCGGTGCGGCATCGGCCGCCCGCCCGGCCGCATGCAGGTCGCGGACTTCGTGCTGAAGGACTTCTCGTCCACGGAGCGCAAGGAACTGGACTGGTTCGTGGACCGAGCCGCCGACGCCGTGGAGTGCCTGATCGCGGAGGGCCTGGAGCGCGCCCAGTCCTCCTACAACTCCTGACGGCCGCCTCGCGCGAGGAAGCCCCCGCCGGTCCGGCGGGGGCTTCTTCGCGTGGGCGCCGGGCGCCGGTCAGCCGGTGTTGCGCAGGCCGGCGGCGACTCCGTTGACGGTGAGCAGGAGCGCCCGGGCGAGCAGCGGGTCGGCCTCCTCGCCGCGTTCGGCGGCGGCGCGCTGGCGGGCCAGCAGGGAGACCTGGAGGTAGGAGATGGGGTCGAGGTAGGCGTCGCGGACGGCGAAGGTCTGCTGGAGGACCGGGTTGGAGTCGAGCAGCTCCCGGCCGCCGGTGATGCGCAGGACCTCGCGGACGGTGAGCTCGTGTTCGGCCTGGATGCGGTCGAAGACGTGCTTGAGCTCGTCGGGGACGAGGGTGTCCACGTAGTGGCGGGCGATGCGCAGGTCGGTCTTGGCGAGGGTCATCTCGACGTTGGAGAGGAAGTTGCGGAAGAAGTGCCACCGCTCTCCCATCTCGGTGAGGGCGTGCTCGCCGCCCGCCTCGCGCAGGGCCTTGAGGCCGGAGCCGACGCCGTACCAGCCGGGGACGATCTGGCGGGACTGGGTCCAGCCGAACACCCACGGGATGGCGCGGAGGCCGTCGAGGCCGGCGCCGGAGTCGGGCCGGCGGGAGGGCCGGGAGCCGAGGTGCAGGTCGGCGAGCTGGTCGACGGGGGTGGCGGCGAAGAAGTACGCGGGCAGGTCCGGGTCCTCGACGAGCGCGCGGTAGGCCCCGTGGGCCGCGTCGGAGACGGTGTCCATGGCCGCGTCCCAGCGGGCGAGGTCGTCGTCGGACTGGCGCGGCGCGGTGTGCAGGGCGGAGGCCTGCAAGGTGGCGGCGACGGTCAGTTCGAGGTTCTCGCGGGCGAGGGAGGGGACGAGGTACTTGTCGGAGATGACCTCGCCCTGTTCGGTGACCTTGATCTCGCCTTCGAGGGTGCCCCAGGGCTGGGCGAGGATCGCGTCGTGCGAGGGGCCGCCGCCACGGCCGACGGTGCCGCCGCGGCCGTGGAAGAGGCGCAGCCGCACGCCGTAGCGGTGGGCGACGTCGCGGAGCCGGCGCTGGGCGCGGTGGATCTCCCACTGGCTGGTGGTGATGCCGCCGAACTTGGAGGAGTCGGAGTAGCCGAGCATGACCTCCTGGACGTCGCCGCGCAGGGAGACCAGGCGCCGGTAGGAGGGGTCGGCGAGCATCTCGTCGAGGATGACGTCGGCGGCGCGCAGCTCGTCGGTGGTCTCCAGGAGCGGGACGATGCCGATCTTGGCCCAGCCGGCGTGGAGGTCGAGGAGACCGGCCTCGCGGGCGAGGACGGCGGCGGCGAAGACGTCGTCGGCGCCCTGGCACATCGAGATGATGTAGGACTCGATGACCTCGGGGCCGAACTTCTCGAAGGCGTCCTTGATGGCGAAGAAGACGCCGAGGGTCTTCTGGCCGGCCGGGTCGAGGGGCGCGGGGGTGGGGGCCAGCGGGCGGCGGGAGCGCAGTTCCTTGGCGAGGAGCTTGCCGCGGTAGTCGCGCGGCATGTCCGCGTAGCGCCAGGACTCCTCGCCGAGCCGGTCGAAGAGCTGGCCGAGGGCGTGGTGGTGGGCGTCGGCGTGTTCGCGCACGTCCATGGTGGCGAGCTGGAGGCCGAAGGCGGCCAGCGTGCGGATGGTGCGGTCCATGCGGCCGTCGGCGAAGAGGGCGCCGCGGTGTTCGCGCAGGGAGGTCTGGATGAGGGTGAGGTCGGTGAGGAGCTCGGCGGTGCCGAGGTAGTCGCGGCCTTCCTCGTGCGGGGTGCCCTTGGCGAGGCGTTCGCGGGTGTTGACGAGCTTCTGGCGGACGCAGGTCGCCTTGAGGCGGTACGGCTCCTCGGCGTTCAGCCGCTTGTAGCGCGGGCTGATCTCGGGGAGGCGCTCCAGGTCGGCCTGGAGGGAGGCGAGGAGTTCCTCGGTGGCGCCGGTGTAGCGGATCGAGTTCGACAGCAGCCCGCGCAGGAAGTCGACGAGTTCGAGGGCGTCGGTGATGCCGTGCTCGTGCTGGAGGATCAGCACGTCGCGGGTGACGTCGGGGGTGACGTTGGGGTTGCCGTCCCGGTCGCCGCCGATCCAGGTGCCGAAGGTGAGGGGCCGGGTGCCGGGGGGCAGCTCGACGCCGACGCGCTGGAGCTCGGCGGCGAGGTCCTCCAGTACGTCCCCGACGGCGCCGGCGTGCAGCTCGTCGAGGTAGTAGATGGCGTTGCGGGCCTCGTCGGCGGGTTCGGGGCGCACGACGCGGAGCTCGTCGGTCTGCCAGACGAGGTCGATGTTCTCGGCGAGGCGCAGGTCGTGGCGGCGGCGTTCGCCGGCGCCGGCGACGGGCTCCTCCAGCAGGGCCGCGATGCGGCGCAGCTTGTTGAGGACGCTGCGGCGGGCCGCCTCGGTGGGGTGCGCGGTGAAGACGGGGCGGACGTTGAGGTTCTTGACCGTCTCGCGCAGGTGCTCGGGGTCGGCGTCCTTGAGCATGTCGGCGGTGCGGGCGAGGAGCCCGCCCTCGGCGGCGCGGTGGGCGCGCAGCTCCTTGCCGCGGTGCACCTGCTCGGTGACGTTGGCGAGGTGGAAGTAGGTGGAGAAGGCGCGCACCAGCTTGGCGGCGGTCTCCAGGTCGGTGTCGCCGAGCAGCTCGGCTGCCGCGATGCCGTCGGTGCGGGTGAGGGCTCGGACGCGTTCGACGAGGTCGAGGAGGTCCTGACCCTCCTGGCGTACGAGGGTCTCGCCGAGGAGGTCGCCGAGGCGGCGGATGTCCGCGCGCAGCTCGGCGTTCGCGGCTTCGGCGCCGGATGCCGTGGCGGAGGTGGAGGGGGCCTGGTCAGCACTGCTCACAGGTGCGGCTCCTTGCAGTGTTTCGAGCGCTACTGGGAGGTGGGTCCCGGGGTGCGCGCGGCGGTACCTGGGAGTACCTCCACCCTGATGCGCAGCTCGGGCTGCCCGTGCGGACCGCGCTGTCCGACGAGAACAGGATAGGCGGACCGTCCCGGTGCCCCCGCAATCGCGACCGCTTGCCGGGGCGTCGTCTCGAAGGGTGGTCATCGTCGGCCGCGCTCCTCTTGCCGGTGGGCCCGCTTTTGCCATACTTACGATGCCGTAGGTTACGGACCCGTAGGTCCGCGATCAGGGCACCCGCCGACTCCTCACCCCCCAGGGGATGCCCCATGACCATCAGCCCGGACTTGATTGAGGACGCAGCGGCGCCCTCCGATGCGACCGGGGCGCCATCGGCGACCCTCGGCGGCGAGAAGAAGCGTTCCATCGAGCAGATCGCCCTGCTGCTGTTCATCACCGTCCCCTTCGTGGCGCTGCTGGCGGCGATCCCGCTGGCCTGGGGCTGGGGGGTGAGCTGGCTGGACGTCGGTCTGATGACGTTCATGTACTTCCTGGCCTGCCACGGGATCACGATCGGCTTCCACCGTTACTTCACCCACGGTTCCTTCAAGGCGAAGCGGCCGCTGCGGATCGCGCTGGCGGTCATGGGGTCGCTGGCGGTGGAGGGGCCGGTGGTGCGCTGGGTGGCCGACCACCGCAAGCACCACAAGTACTCGGACCACGAGGGCGACCCGCATTCGCCGTGGCGGTTCGGCGAGACGGTGCCGGCCCTGATGAAGGGCCTGTGGTGGGCGCACATCGGCTGGCTGTTCGACGAGGAGCAGACCGACCAGCAGAAGTACGCGCCCGATCTGATCAAGGACCCGGCGCTGCGGCGGATCTCACGGGACTTCGTCTACTGGACGGTGTTCTCGCTGGCGATCCCGCCGCTGGTGGGCGGTCTGGTGACGATGTCCTGGTGGGGGGCGTTCACGGCGTTCTTCTGGGGCTCGCTGGTGCGGGTGGCGCTGCTGCACCACGTGACGTGGTCGATCAATTCGATCTGTCACGCGGTGGGCAAGCGGCCGTTCAAGTCGCGCGACCGCAGCGGCAACGTGTGGTGGCTGGCGGTGCTGTCGTGCGGGGAGTCCTGGCACAACCTGCACCACGCGGATCCGACGTCGGCGCGGCACGGCGTGCTGCGCGGCCAGGTGGACTCCAGCGCGCGGCTGATCCGCTGGTTCGAACAGCTGGGGTGGGCGTCGGACGTGCGGTGGCCTTCGGAGTCCCGCATCGACGCCCGGCGCAAGGAAAAGACATCGAACGCGGCATGATGGGGGACGTGGCGATCGACGGCAGCAGTTCCAGCAGTGACAAGCCCCGGCGCGGCCGCCGGGTCCGGATGACGGGTGCCGAGCGGCGCCAGCAGCTGTTGGACATCGGCCGGGCCCTGTTCGCCGAGAAGGGCTTCGAGGGCACTTCGGTGGAGGAGATCGCGGCGAAGGCCGGGGTGTCCAAGCCGGTGGTGTACGAGCACTTCGGCGGCAAGGAGGGCCTGTACGCGGTCGTCGTGGACCGGGAGATGCGCCAGCTGCTCGACGGGGTGACGGGCGCGCTGACGGCGGGCCATCCGCGGGAGCTGCTGGAGCAGGCGGCTTTCGCGCTGCTGGATTACATCGAGAACTACACGGACGGATTCCGGATCCTGGTCCGGGACTCGCCGGTGGCCCAGTCGACGGGCACGTTCGCCTCGCTGATCAGCGACATCGCCACGCAGGTCGAGGACATCCTCGGGATGGAGTTCAAGAACCGGGGCTTCGATCCGAAGCTCGCCCCGCTGTACGCGCAGGCGCTGGTCGGGATGGTGGCGCTGACGGGTCAGTGGTGGCTGGAAACGCGCCGCCCGAAGAAGGCGGAGGTGGCCGCGCACCTGGTGAATCTGGCCTGGCACGGGCTGGACGGCCTGGAGGCGAAGCCACAGCTGGTGGGCCGCCGCAAGAGCTGAGGACGTGGCCGAATCCACACGGTGCCCGGGTCTTCCGACCCGGGCACCGTCATGTCCGGAGGCAGATTCTGAACGTGATCAAAATCCCCCGGGAAATCACTACTGACTCTCCCGTCCCGGAGGTACTCTTCGGTTACTTCCCGGGGGGGTAATGCCAACCTCTGTGCAATGTGCTGCGCTTTAGCGCGCCCTGCACGAGTGCCTTCAACCCGGTTTCGCCTGCTTTTTTCAACAGGGAGACCTCTTGTCTTTCATGCGCCCCAAGCGCTCCGGCCGTCTCGCGGCCTCCACCGCCGTCGCCCTCGCGGCCGGCATGCTCCTGGCCGGCCCCGCCTCGGCTGACGGCGCGCCGAAGCCTCCGGCCGAGCGCCCGCTGCCGAAGGTCGACATGCGCGGCCACGGCGTCCTGCCGACGGCCGCGCCCAAGGCCGGCGCCCAGTCGAAGCAGAAGCTGCAGCGCGGCGCCGACGCTCCGGCCACGGCCACGGTCGGCAAGACCGTCGCGCCGCGGTTCGACGTGGACCAGGACGGTTCGGACGACCTGCTCTACCGCGACATCGGCGGCACCACCTTCCTGAAGAAGTCGAAGACGCCGACCACCTCCGACGAGGAGTTCTACGTCTCGAAGGCCGACTACGAGGACGATTTCAAGGACCTCCTCCCGGCCGGCGACCTCAACCACAACGGGTACCCGGAACTGCTGACGCTGTCGGTCAACGGCACGCTGTCCCTGACCGAGGCCGGGTCCACGGTCGGCACGACCGGCGTGACGTGGTCCAGCCGCGGCTGGAACGCGTACAACAAGCTGATCGCCGCGGGCGACATGACCGGCGACGGCAACCCCGACCTGCTGGCCCGCACCCACGGCGGCGCGCTGTACCTGTACCCGGGCACCGGCCGGGCCGGGTCCGACACCCCGTACGGCGACCGCGTCCAGGTCGGTTCCGGCTGGGGCAAGTTCGACCAGATCCTCGGCGGCGCCGACTACAACGCCGACGGCATCGCGGACGTGCTGGCCACCGCGCCGACCGGCGAGATGTTCCTGTACACGGGCACGGGGAACATCAACTCCCCCTTCGCCGACGGCGTGCAGAACGGCATGGGCTGGACGATCTACAACCAGCTCAGCCCGGTCGTCGACGCCGACGGCAGGACCTGGGTCCTGGCCCGCGAGCTGGGCGGCACCGCCTACCTGTACCCGAGCCTGGGCAACGGCCAGCTCGGCGACCGCCTCAAGTTCGGCACCAACTGGGAGTACACCGACCTCCTGGCCGGTCAGGGCGCGATGGCCGCCCACGGCAAGGGCGAGGTCTTCGGCCGCACCAGCGGCGGCTCCCTGTACGCCTACCTGGGCAAGCAGAACGGCAACTTCGCCGACCGCGACCTGATCGGCTCCGAGGGCGAGTACGTCTCGGACTTCGGCCTGACGCTCGCGTCCTCGCTGTCCAAGGCCGACCACGGCCACCTGCTACTGACCTACAACGGCGTCCTGTACGGCCCGAAGGGCGAGATCGGCGGCGGCTGGGGCATCTACAAGTCCCTCGTCGGCATCGGCGACCTGACCAACGACGGCTTCGGCGACCTCCTCGCCCTGGACAAGTCGAACGTCCTGTGGCTCTACCCGAGCCAGGGCAACGCCCAGAACTTCGCCGACCGCATCCGCGTCGGCGGCGGCTGGGGCAGCTACAACAAGCTCCTCGGCGCCGGTGACATCACCGGTGACGGCCGCGCGGACCTGGTGGCCCGCGACACCAACGGCGGCGCCCTGTGGGTCTACCCGGGCACCGGCTCCGCCGCCGCCCCGCTCGGCGACCGCGTGAAGATCGGCACCGGCGGCTTCAACAGCTTCAACAAGCTGGCCGCCGTCGGCGACATCACCGGTGACGGCCGCGGCGACCTGGTGGGCGTCGACTCCTCGGGTACCGCGTACCGCTACTCGCCGACCGGTCTGCAGGGCCTGAGCACGTTCTCGGGCCGCGGCACCATCGGTGGCGGCTGGAACACCTACGGCGAGCTCTTCTAAGCGCTCCCGCACGGCGCTCCCGCACAGCGCTCCCGCACTGCACGACGGCGCCCCGTCACCGGAATTCCGGTGGCGGGGCGCCGTCGTTCACCCCCGGCCGGTCAGACCTCCCTGCGGGCGACGGCGAAGATCCGGCGGAACGGGAACACGGTGCCGCGGGGGCCCTGCGGGTACGCCTCGCGCAGCAGGTCGCGGTATTCGCCGAGGAACTCGTCCACGGCCCCGCGGTCGTCCCCCAGCGCGGTGAGCACCGGCCGCAGCGCGGTTCCCTTGACCCAGTCGAGCACGGGGTCGGGCCCTGAGAGCAGCTGGTGGTACGTGGTCTCCCAGATGTCGGCGGCGCAGCCGAGCTCGGTGAACCGGGCCAGGTACTCGGCGGGTTCGAGGATGTGGATGTAGCGCGCGCCGTGGCCGGCGAGGCGGGACCGCCAGCGCGGGGCGTCGCAGAGTCCGGCGAGCAGCGCGTGGCTGGGCGCGGTGAAGTTGGCGGGGATCTGGAACGCGAAGGTCCCGCCGGGGCGCAGGCCGTTGATCCAGGGGGCGAAGGAGCCGGGGTGGCTGGGCACCCACTGGAGGGCGGCGTTGGAGACGATCAGGTCGTAGGGCTCCTCGGGGAGCCAGCCGCCGAGGTCCGCGCGGCGGAAGTCGAGGCTGCCGCCGCCGGCGGTGGGGCCCGCGTACTCCTCGGTGGCGCGGTGGAGCATCTCCTGGGAGAGGTCGTAGCCGGTGATGCGGGCCCCGGGCCAGCGGTCGGCGAGGAGCGCGGTGACGTTGCCGGGGCCGCAGCCGAGGTCGGCGATCCGCGGGGTGCCGGTGGGGAGCTCGGGTATCCGGGTCAGCAGGTCGAGGAAGGGGCGCGTGCGGTGCCCGGCGTGCCGGAGGTACTGCTGGGGGTCCCAGGTCGGTGCGGAGGGCGTGGCGGGCCGGGCAGTCCTGGCCGACGCGATATCGGAATGCATGTTCGAGCCTCCCTACTGGTGGGGCGATCGGAAGCGGAAGCGGTTCCGGCCCCTCCATGCCCCATGCTCGCCCACAATATATCTCGACGTCAAGATTCTTGAGATCGAGAAGATCGACATGAAGAGACTTCATATCGACAGACCCCTTACACTGATCGGCATGGAGGACGAGGTCGACCGACTGGTCGCGGCATGGCGGCGCGAGCGCCCTGACCTCGACGTGGAACCGCTTGAGGTGCTCAGTCGCGTCAGCAGGCTCGCGCGCCACCTCGACCGCGCCCGCAGACTGGCCTTCTCCGAGCACGGCCTGGAGCCCTGGGAGTTCGACGTCCTGACCTCGCTGCGGCGGGCCGGCGCGCCGTACCAGCTCTCCCCCGGCCAGCTGCTGACCCAGACGCTGGTCACCTCGGGCACCATGACGAACCGCATCGACAGGCTCGCCAAGAAGGGCCTCGTCGAGCGGCTGCCCGACCCCAACGACCGGCGCGGGGTCCTGGTCCGGCTCACCCCCGAGGGGCGTGACCGCGCGGACCAGTCCCTGGCCGGGCTGCTGGCCCAGGAGCGGGCGATCCTCGCCCAGCTCTCCCGGGGCCAGCGCGGTGACCTCGCCGGACTGCTACGCCAGTTGACCGCTCCGTTCGACAACATCCCCGGCTAGTTCCGCGGGCCGTACGCCGGCCCGCCGGGCCAGGGCCACCGCGGCCAGCGTCGAGTGCACGCCGAGCTTGCCCAGCACGTTCTGCATGTGGGTGCGGACCGTGTGCGGGGACAGGAACAGCCGGGCCGCCACGTCCTTGCGGCCCAGGCCCGCCACCATGCAGCGCAGCACCTCGTGCTCGCGCGGGGTGAGCGACTCCACCAGCCGCTCGCTGTCGGTGCGGTGCTTGCGCGCCGCCGTCAGCTCGCGCAGCACCCCGGTCAGCAGGGCGGGCGGCAGGTGCGTCTCCTCCCGCAGGACACCCCGGATCACGGCGAGCAGCCGCGACAGCGAGGAGTCCTTGGCGACCCAGCCGCAGGCCCCGGCCTGGAGCGCCAGGGCCGCCCGGCGGGGCTCGTCGCGCTCGGCGAGGACCACGGTGCGGACCCCGGGGTGGGAGACCCGTACCCCTGCGACCAGCGCGATCCCGTCCGAGCCCGGCGGTGACCCCGAACCCGGCTCCCGCTGGGCGGGCACGCCCCCGGCGGCGCCGAGGTCGGCGTCCACGAGGAGGACGTCGAAGCGGCGGCCCTCGGCCACCGCGCGTTCGAGGCAGCGCAGCGCGGCGGGGCCGCTGCCGGCCGCGGACACGTCCACGTCCGGCTCGGCCGCGAGCGCGGCTGCGAGCGATTCGGCGAAGATGCGGTGATCGTCGACGACGAGAACCCGGATACGAACCACAAAACCCCCAAGGGTCGGGGAACGGACGACGGCGGGTACGGCGCCCGGGACCGGGTGATCCGCAGGCGTCGCGGCCGCCGCCGAGACATCTCTGCACTACCCCGGACCGGACGTCGTACCCGACTTGTCTCGACCCCTGAATCAACACCGGCCCCCACCGGTGTCACGCATCAGCGTAGGGCCGGGCACGGGTCGCGGTTGGCCGAATAGCAGAAGTTTTCCGAGCGGTTTTCGGGAACGGGCGCTCCGAACACGCTTCATGGTGGCTTGAAATGGCCCGTCACGGGGGTGGGGATGGCGGTTTAGTGCCCGGCGCGTGCCCCGGGCAGTTGCACGGGGGGCGATTCACCCGGCGTACGCACGCCGGGCGCCCGCGCACAGCGCCCCCCGAGGGCGTGCGCCGAAAACCGGGCGCCCCCCGCACCCCACACCCCGTGGCGTGGGGCGGGTGGTGCGGAACGGCTCAGGAGGAAGCGTTCCTGCGCGCGAAGTTCCAGGCGTCGGTCACCATGCCGGTGAGGTCCGAGCGGGTCGGGGTCCAGCCGAGCCGCTCGCGCGCCGTGCGGGCGGAGGCCACCAGCACAGCCGGGTCGCCGGGGCGGCGCGGGGCGAGGGTCTCCGGGATCTCCCGCCCGGTGACCTCGCGGACGGTCTCGATGACCTCCCGGACCGAGAAGCCGCCGCCGTTGCCGAGGTTGCACACCAGGTGCTCCCCGGGCGTCGCGACCCGCAGGGCGGACAGGTGGGCCCGCGCCAGGTCGGCGACGTGGACGTAGTCGCGCACGCAGGTGCCGTCCGGGGTCGGGTAGTCCTCGCCGAACACCGAGACGGACTCCCGCTGCCCGAGGGCGACCTGGAGGACCAGCGGGATCAGGTGGGTCTCCGGGTCGTGCCGCTCGCCGAGCTCCCCGTACGCTCCGGCGACGTTGAAGTAGCGCAGCGACACCGCCGCGAGGCCGTGCGCCGCGCACTCCCCCGCGATCATGTGGTCGACGGCCAGCTTCGAGGCCCCGTACGGGTTGGTCGGCGCGGTCACGGAGGTCTCGGTCAGCGCGCCCTGCCCCGGCTCCCCGTAGGTGGCGGCCGTGGAGGAGAACACCAGCGTGCCCACCCCCGCCGCGCGCATCGCGGTCAGCAGGGCCAGCGTGCCGCCGACGTTGTTGTCCCAGTACTTGCCGGGGTTGGCGACGGACTCGCCGACCTGTGAGGAGGCCGCGAAGTGCAGCACCGCGTCGAAGGAGGGGTCCAGGTACCGCGCGGCGTCCTGGACGCGGCCGTTGATGAAGGACGCGCCCCGCGGCAGGCCCTCCTGGAAGCCCGTGGTCAGGTCGTCGAGGATGACGACCTCGTGCCCGGCCTCCAGGAGGTGGGCGGCGACGACGCCGCCCACGTATCCCGCGCCGCCGGTGACCAGGTACTTCGATGACGCCGTCTCGCTCACTCGCTCGCTGCCTCTCGCGGGGAACCGCACGCGGGAACGCGCGTGCTGATCACTGGCATACCCGATGCCGCCCCGCGGGGGAACCGTCAGCGCGTCGGGGTGGCCGAACCCGCCCGGTCCAGCAGGCCCGTCCGGGCCGCCAGCGCGGCCGCCTCCAGCCGCGATCCCACGCCCAGCTTCATCAGCACCCGCTGGACGTGCGTCCGGGCGGTGCTCGGTGCGATCGCCATCCCGGCGGCGATGAGCCGGGTGTCCTCGCCCTCCGCGACCCGGACCAGCACCTCCACCTCGCGCGGGGTGAGCAGCCTCAGCAGCCTGCTGCCCTCGTCATCGGGCTGGGCGGCGGGGTTCAGGAGCTCCGCGAAGGCCCCCTGGAGCAGTTGCGGGGCGATGGCGACCTCCCCCGCCCGGGCCTTGGCCAGCGCCCGCTCGACGCCCTCGATGCGCTCGTCGTGACGGACGTACCCCGAGGCGCCGGCGGCGAAGGCGGCCGCGATCCCGCGCGGGCTGGGGACCGGGCCCAGGACCACGACGGCGATCTGCGCGCGCTCCCGCTTGATCCGCACGACGGGTTCGAAGACCCCCGGGTCGGCGGGGGTCGCGGTGCCGAAGAGACAGACCTCCGGGGCGCGGCTGATGACCAGTTCGGCGGCGCCCGCGGCCGGGGCCGCCGCCGCGAGCACCCGGTGCCCGCGCAGCTTCAGGGCCGAGGCGAGCGCCTCGGCCAGCAGCCGGTGCTCGTCGACCACCATGACCCGTACGCCCATTGAGGCACCCCACCCCCCACCCGTCTGACCCGGCAAGCTACACGCTTGTTCGACGTCGCGCGGGGGATACCGCGCAGAAGCCCCCGGAAGGACTGATCTTCCGGGGGCTTCGGCTTGCTTCGGTGCGGTCAGCTCGCGGTGAACGAGACGAAGAGGTAGCGCGGGTCGCCG
The DNA here is from genome assembly GCF_003721495.1 of Streptomyces sp. ADI95-16. NCBI lineage: Bacteria > Bacillati > Actinomycetota > Actinomycetes > Kitasatosporales > Streptomycetaceae > Streptomyces > Streptomyces sp. ADI95-16. The sequence goes on from NZ_CP033581.1 coordinate 3,535,645, forward strand.
CCGGCGGAGGACGACTTGCGGGCGTACTTCGAGGCCAGGAACAGCTTGCCGTTGTGGTAGCGGAACTCCGCGTGGTCGACCAGGAAGGAGGTCTCGGCGCGCTGGCTGGTCTTCTCGGCCGGGTTCTCCATCAGGACGGTTTCCTTCATCGTCTTGCCGTCGATGCTGACGATCTGGCCGCCCTTGTCGTACGGGGGCACCTTGTAGACGATGACGTTCGACCCGTCCATGCGCAGCGGGTAGAGGGTGTACCGCTCACCGGCGTCCGCGCGGTCGGTGGTCTGCTTGCCGGTCTCCAGGTCGAAGGAGAGCAGCTCGTTGGTCTTGCCGTAGGCCGAGGTGCCCTGATGCTCGTAGGAGGGCAGGTAGACCTTGCCGTTGCCGACCACCATGCCGGTGCAGTGCTCGACGTCGTTGGCGGGGCAGTCGGGGCCGAAGTTTCCCGAGGCGAGGCCGATGCGCGCCTTCAGCTGGCCGGCGTCGTCGAGGACGAAGAGGTCGCTGACGTTGGTGGCGTTCTTGGCGGTGTTGCCGACGTTGGCCGCGATGACCATCGGCTTGGTGGAGATGATGCCGGCGTAGGGGATGCCCGCGGACAGCTTGTACGAGTACTTCGGCGCGCCCGTGGTCGCGTCGAGGAGCTGTGCGTACAGGGTGGGCTCGCTGGCGCTGCCGCAGGAGCGGATCACGCCGAGGGCGTCGCCGCCCGCGTAGCCGACGTCCTTGCAGCCCTGGCCGTCGACCTTCGGCGTCCACAGGGGCTTGCCGTCGGCGAGGTTCCAGGCGGCGCCGCCGCCGAGGCCGCCGGCCGCGACGGTCTGGCCGCTGATGGTCACCTCGCTGAAGGTGACGGGCTTGTCGCCGCCGGTGGGGGACTTGGCGGTGGCGGACCACAGCAGCTTGCCGGTGTTCAGGTCGATGACGCCGACCTGGGTGCACGCCGGGTACTTCTTCTCCGCCGACGGCATGGCCTCGTCGAAGAGGACGGCCGACTTGTCGTCGGTGATGTACTTCGTGGCGCCGCAGACGTGGGCGGGGAGCGCGGTCTCCCACTTCTTGCCGCCGTCGACCAGGTTGTAGCCGACGATCTTGCCCACGTCGGACTTGGCGTAGACGGAGTCGGTGAGCCAGGACCCGTCCACGGTGACCTGCTCCTCCGGCTCCGGGAGGGGAACGTTGACCAGCGTCTTGGACTTGGTGCTGGCGGGCACCTTCTCGGTGCCGCCGGGCGCGGCCGGCTCCTTGTCCTTGGGGTCGCCCTTGCCGCCCTGGCCGTCGGTGGCGGTGGTGCTCGTGGCGCCTTCGTCGCCGGAGACGTACCAGAGGCCGCCGCCGACGATGAGGACGATGGCGAGCAGGGCCGCGCCGACGATCATCAGCTGGGTGCGCTTGTCGCCACCGCCGCCGCCACCGCCGGGGCCGGCCGGGGCCAGGGGGGTGGCGACGGTCACGGGCATGCCGGGGGCGCCGGGGGCGCCGGGCGGGCTGAACTGCCCGGGGGCGCCGGGCTGCTGCGGGTAGCCGTAGCCCGCCTGCGGGTACCCGTACGCGGGCAGGCGGGGGTCGGCCGCCGGCGGGGCCGGCGGCTGCTGCGGGGGCGCGGGCGGTGCGGGCGGTACGGGGGGCACCGGCGCGCCGAATCCGCCGGGGGGCGGATCCTGCGGGGCGCCGAACCCGCCGGCGGGCGGCTGGCTGGGGGGCGGCGGGATACTCATCGGGTGCTACTGCCTCTCGTGGGCGACTCGGTGGACTCGTTCACTTGCCGAAGGCCATCAGGAGCTTCTCGTCCTTGCCGCGGGCGAGCAGCCGGGAGGCGGAGATGAAGAACCGGCCGTCCGCGTAGTCGGCCCTGGGGGCGTAGAAGGAGCTCTCGATCGGGGCGGCGGGTCCCGACGGGTGGCGCAGGAGCACGGTGGGCTCACCGCCGGCGGCCGGGATGGACAGGACCTCGCCGCCCTGCTCCTCCTCGGCCTCGCGGTAGGCGATCAGCTTGCCGTCGGCGGCCTTGAGCGGGAGGAGGGTGCGCTTGTCCCCGGCGGGGGTGCGCCACTTGACCTTGCCGGTGCCCAGGTCGAAGGCGACGATCTCGTTGGCCTTGCCGGCGTCGGCGGCGGTGGACAGGTAGAGGTTGCCGGAGTCGACGGCGGAGCCGCCGCAGCCCTGGAGGGTGTGGTCGCGCTTGCCGCAGTTGACCGGGAAGCTGCCTTCGCCGCTGACGGTGGTGCGGGGCTTCCCGTCGGGCCCGAGGACCACGATGGAGCGCTCCTTGCCGGCCTCGTCGCCGAGGTCGAGGACGACCGGGTCGACGGAGTAGACGCCGCTGACCTTGAAGCCCTTGGGGAGCCGGTAGGTCCAGGCCTTCTTGCCGGTGGCCGGGTCGGCGCCCTGGACCTCGACGGTGTGGTCCGCGTCCTGGCAGGTGGCGATGCCGATGACCTTGCCGTTGCCGGTGGCGTAGGCGCCGGGCTGGCAGCCGTCGCCGCCGTTGTCCCCGAAGAGCCGGTCACCGGTGCTGACCTTGTAGACACTGCCCCTGATGAGGCGGTTGACCACGACGAGGTCCCCGGACAGGCTCAGGTCGATGTCGCTGGCGATGTCGAAGGCGCCTTGCTTGTCGACCTCCTTCGTCCATCCCTCCTTGCCCGTCTTGAGGTCGATCATCTTCAGCTGGCTGCAGGAGGCGGTGTCCGAATCGTTTTCCCGGACGGCGATGACGGTCTTGCCGTCGGGGGTGGTCTGTCCCGACTCGGCGCAGATCTCCGTCTGGAAGTCGAGCTTCCACTTCTCCTTGCCGTCGGTCACGGAGTAGCCGACGAGCGACTTCCAGACGCTCTTGACGACGGCGTCGCCGACGACCCACTGACCCGCCGACTCGACGCCCGCGCCCGGCCCGTCGATCTTGGTGGTCTTGAACCAGAGGACCTTGTCCTCGCCCTGCTTGCGGCCCGCGTTCAGATCCTCCTGGTCACCGCTGCCGTTGCCGCTGCCGTCACCGGTGTCCACGGAGGCGGAAGCGGAGGGCGTCGGACCGGCGGGGGCGGAGCTCTGCGCGACGGGCGGCTTCGGGTCGTCGGAGCCGCCGCCCGCGAAGGCGAAGTACGAGCCGGCGCCGAGGACGAGGACGCCCGCGACGGCCGCGGCGATCAGTACGGTCATGTTCCGCCTGGGCCCCGGGCCGGGGGCGCCGGGCAGCGACGGGCCGGGCGGGAAGCCCTGCGCCGCCGGCGGGAAGCCGGGGGGCGCGGGCGGGAAGCCGGGCGGCGCCGGCGGGTACGCGTAGCCGGGCTGCTGCGGCTGCGCGGGCTGGGCGGCCGGCTGCTGGGCGTACGGGTTGGCGCCCGCCTGCGGTTGGCCTCCCCCGGCCGGCGGGCCGGGCAGGTGTCCGTAACCGGAAGGTGTCGGCGGCTGGTTCGGCGGCTGGGGCGGCTCGGTCATCAGCGCATACCTTCGGCGTCGGGCGGGTGGAGGAGGATCACCTTTCTATCACCCGTGGCCGACATGCACCGGGCCGGTCCGACCCCTGTACCCAAGGGAGAACCGGCCCGTGACACCGCCGTTATCCGTTCAGTTGGCCTCCGGGGAGGCCGGACTCACGCGTCTTCGGCCAGTTCCAGCCAGCGCATCTCCAACTCGTCCCGCTCGGAGATGAGTTCGCGCAGCTCCGCGTCGAGCTTGGCGACCTTGTCGTAGTCGGTGGAGTTCTCGGCGATCTGGGCGTGCAGGTTCGACTCGCGGTCCGACATCTTGTTGAGCTGCCGCTCGATCTTCTGCAGCTCCTTCTTCGCGGCCCGCGAGTCACCGGAGGCCGAGGACTTGACGGCGGCCGGGGCGGGCGCCGGGGCGGCCGCCTCGATCATCCGCTGCCGGCGCTCCAGGTACTCGTCCAGACCGCGCGGCAGCATCCGCAGGCTCGCGTCGCCGAGCAGCGCCATCACCGTGTCGGTGGTGCGCTCGATGAAGAACCGGTCGTGGGAGATCACGATCATCGAGCCGGGCCAGCCGTCGAGGAGGTCCTCCAGCTGCGTCAGCGTCTCGATGTCGAGGTCGTTGGTGGGCTCGTCGAGGAACAGGACGTTGGGCTCGTCCATCAGCAGGCGCAGGATCTGCAGGCGGCGGCGCTCACCGCCGGAGAGGTCGCCGACGGGCGTCCACTGCTTCTCCTTGGTGAAGCCGAACTGCTCGCACAGCTGGCCCGCCGTCATCTCGCGGCCCTTGCCGAGGTCGACGCGGTCCCGGACGCGCTGGACGGCCTCCAGGACGCGCAGCGACGGGTCGAGCTCGCCGACCTCCTGGGAGAGGTAGGCCAGCTTGACGGTCTTTCCGACGGTGACGGAGCCGGCCGCCGGCTGCTTCTCGCCCTGGGTGCGGGCGGCCTCCGCGAGGGCGCGCAGCAGCGAGGTCTTGCCGGCGCCGTTGACGCCGACGAGGCCGACGCGGTCGCCGGGGCCGAGGTGCCAGGTGAGGTGCTTGAGCAGGGTCTTCGGCCCGGCCTGGACGGTGACGTTCTCCAGGTCGAACACGGTCTTGCCGAGGCGGGCGTTGGCGAACTTCATCAGCTCGGACTTGTCGCGCGGCGGCGGCACGTCGGCGATGAGCTCGTTGGCCGCCTCGATGCGGTAGCGCGGCTTGGAGGTACGGGCGGGGGCGCCGCGGCGCAGCCAGGCCAGCTCCTTGCGCATCAGGTTCTGCCGCTTGGACTCCTCGGTGGCGGCGATGCGGTCGCGCTCGGCGCGGGCGAAGACGTAGTCGCTGTAGCCGCCCTCGTACTCGAACACGGTGCCGCGCTGGACGTCCCACATCCGGGTGCAGACCTGGTCGAGGAACCAGCGGTCGTGGGTGACGCAGACGAGCGCGGAGCGGCGCTCCTGGAGGTGCTTGGCCAGCCAGGAGATGCCCTCGACGTCGAGGTGGTTGGTGGGCTCGTCGAGGACGAGGAGGTCCTGGTCGGCGATGAGCAGCTGGGCGAGCGCGATGCGGCGGCGCTCGCCGCCGGAGAGCGGGCCGATGACGGTGTCGAGGCCCTGGCCGAAGCCGGGCAGGTCGAGCCCGCCGAAGAGGCCCGTGAGCACGTCGCGGATCTTGGCGTTGCCGGCCCACTCGTGGTCGGCCATGTCCCGGATGATCTCGTGCCGGATGGTGGCCGAGGGGTCCAGGGAATCGTGCTGGGTGAGGACGCCCATGCGCAGTCCGCCGGACTGGGTGACCCGGCCGGTGTCGGGCTCCTCCAGCTTGGCGAGCATGCGGATCAGGGTGGTCTTGCCGTCGCCGTTGCGGCCCACGACACCGATCCGGTCCCCCTCGGACACGCCGAGGGAGATGCCGTCGAGCAGGGCACGGGTTCCGTACACCTTGCCGACTGCCTCGACATTGACCAGATTGACGGCCATCAGACGCGCTCCAGGGAAGGGTGTGGATCAGCCCCTCAGCCTAACCCTCCGGACCGACGCGGAACGTTCCACCAGGAGCCAGCCGCCCAGAGCCATGCCGATGGCGGCGGGCGCGGTGAGCGGGAGGGCGATCAGGGTGGCGCTGTGGCCCTCCAGCAGACCGCCGAGGCCGGTCATGGACAGGCCGAGGATCCCGAGGAGGCAGCAGGTGACGCCGAGGGCGGCGCCCGGCCCGGATCCGGGGGCGGGGGCGCCGGCCGCGGGGGCCTCGAAACGGCGGAAGACGGCGACGAGCACGCCGGTCAGCGCGGCGGCGGCGAGCAGCCGGAGCGGAACCTGGGCCCACCAGGCGGCCGTGGCCGGCGCGGGGAGCGACAGGCCGAGGCCGAGCTGGGCGGCGTACACGGCGAGCATCGCGGTGAGGTGCCAGAGGAACGCGGTCATGGCGATCCCGTTCGCGGCGACGACCGCGCGCCACACCCGCGGCCGGGCCAGCCGGGCGCCGACGGGGCGGGCGAGCAGCTGGACGGCGCCGACGAGCCACATCCCGTGCGCGAGGAGCGCGAAGGTCGGCGGGGCCATGTTGGAGACCTTCTCGCCGGGCATCCCGACCATGGAGAGCGGGTAGGGCCCGTACGCGACGAGCAGCGCGGCGCCGGTGAGCCCGGCGGCGGCGAGGAGGCCGGGGCGGGTGATGCGCCCGTCGGCGCGCAGGAAGCCGAGCTGGTGGACGGCGAGCCAGACGAGGGCGAAGTTCAGGAACTCGACGTACGGGACCCCGCCGGCGAAGCGCAGCAGGTCCACGGCGCCGGCGGCCGCGACGAGGGCGGCGAAGGCGGCCCAGCCGTGGCGCTCGTGGAGCCGCAGGAGGGGCGGGGTGCAGGCGACCATGGCGAGGTAGATGCCGATGAACCAGAGCGGCTGGGTGACGATCCGCAGCGCGGCCCCGGCCAGCGGGCCGCGGTCGGCGCCCGCGAGCTGCACGACGAGCGCGACGGCGGTCCAGACGCCGACGAACACGAGCGTCGGCCGCAGCAGCCGGCGCAGCCGGGCCCGCAGGAAGAGCGCGTAGCCGCCGGGTCCGGGGTGCCCCCGGCGGACGGAGCGGTACGAGAGGGCGTGCGAGAACCCGCCGACGAAGAAGAACACCGGCATGACCTGGAGCCCCCAGGTGAGGACCTGGAGCGGCGGCACGAGCGCGAGCAGGTTCCCTATGCCGTCGCCGCTGACGGCGGCCATCAGCCAGTGTCCGGCGATGACGGTCGCGAGCGAGGCGACGCGCAGCAGGTCGACGTACCGGTCCCGGCCGGCGGGCGTGGCCGCGGCCATTTCGCGTGCGCTGGCTGTCATGGCCCCACGCTCCCGCGCCGCCGGACGGGGCGACAGGGTGCGCGTACTCATCTCGCCCTGGGTACCCGTCCTCAGCCGCCGGCGGGGCCGGAATCGCCCGCCGGGGTCACAGGAGGGTGGCGCCCGGGGCCGGGGAGGTGGCGGTGCGGGTGGCGCGGCAGAGGCCGGAGGCCTCCAGGGCGGCGGCGACCTTGTCGGCGGCACCGGCGTCGCGCACCAGGAACGCCGTCGTCGGCCCGGAGCCCGACACCAGCGCGGCCAGCGCCCCGGCGTCCGTCCCCGCGGCCAGCGTCCCGGCGAGCCCCGGCCGCAGCGACAGCGCCGCCGGCTGGAGGTCGTTGACCAGGGTCGCGGCCAGCGCCTCCGGGTCGCCCGAGGCCAGCGCGGCGAGCAGCGCCGGCGAGGCCTCCGGGGCCGGGATCTCCCGCCCCTGCGCCAGCCGGTCGAACTCGCGGAACACCGCGGGGGTCGACAGGCCCCCGTCGGCGACCGCGAACACCCAGTGGAACGCCCCCGCTTCGACCGGGGTCAGGATCTCCCCCCGGCCCGTGCCCAGCGCCGCCCCGCCGACCAGGCTGAACGGCACGTCGCTGCCCAGTTCCGCGCACATGTCGAGCAGCTCCGCCGCCGGGGTGTCCAGCCCCCACAGCGCGTCGCACGCCACCAGCGCGCCCGCCCCGTCCGCGCTGCCGCCGGCCATGCCGCCGGCGACGGGGATGTTCTTCGCGATGTGGATGTGGACCGCCGGGGCCGGCAGCCCGCTGCGCGCGGCCAGCGTCTCGGCGGCCCGCGCGACCAGGTTCGTACGGTCCAGCGGGACCTGGTCCGCGTCCGGCCCGGCGCAGGTCACCGTCAGGGCGTCGGCCGGGGTGACCGTCACCTCGTCGTACAGCGACACGGCGAGGAAGACGTTGGCCAGGTCGTGGAACCCGTCCGGCCGCGCGGCGCCCACCGCCAGCTGGACGTTGACCTTGGCGGGGACCCGTACGGTGACGGAGCTCGCGGTGTCGGCGCGGCTCACAGCGCGGGCCTCTGCGCCGCCGGCTTGTGCTCGGCGATCGCCGCGAACTCCTCGACCGTCAGCGACTCGCCGCGCGCCTGCGGGGAGACGCCGGCCGCGACCAGCGCCGCCTCGGCGCCCGCCGCTGAGCCCGCCCATCCGGCCAGCGCGGCCCGCAGCGTCTTGCGGCGCTGCGCGAACGCGGCGTCCACGACCGCGAACACCTCCGCCTTCGAGGCCGAGGTCTTGATCGGCTCGGCCCGCCGCACCAGCGAGACCAGCCCGGAGTCCACGTTCGGCGCGGGCCAGAACACCTTGCGGCCGATGGACCCGGCCCGCTTGACGTGCGCGTACCAGTTGGCCTTGACGGAGGGGACTCCGTACACCTTGTTGCCCGGCTCGGCGGCGAGCCGGTCGGCGACCTCGGCCTGCACCATGACCAGCGTCCGCTCGATGCTCGGGAAGCGGTCGAGCATGGTCAGCAGCACCGGTACGGCCACGTTGTACGGCAGGTTCGCGACGAGCGCGGTCGGCGCCGGACCCGGCAGTTCCGTCACCAGCATCGCGTCGGAGTGCACCAGCGCGAAGCGGTCCTTGCGCTGCGGCATCCGCGCCTCGATGGTGGCGGGCAGCGCGGCGGCGAGGATGTCGTCGATCTCGACGGCGGTCACCCGGTCGGCGGCCTCCAGCAGTGCGAGCGTCAGCGAGCCCAGGCCCGGCCCGACCTCGACGACCACGTCGTCGGGACGCACCTCGGCGGTCCGCACGATGCGGCGCACCGTGTTGGCGTCGATGACGAAGTTCTGCCCCTTCTGCTTCGTCGGCCGGACGCCGAGGGCGGCGGCCAGCTCCCGGATGTCGGCCGGGCCGAGGAGGGCGTCGGAGGTGGTGCTTTCGGGCTGCTGCTCTGCGGTGCTCACCGGTAAAGCCTACGGCCGCAGTGCGGCCACGGAGTCGCCCCCCGCTGCACGTAGAGCTTCTTGGCCCGGTACGTCTGCTCCTGGCCCGGGGCGTCCTGGGGGCGGCCGGAGCCGCCGAGGGCCTGCCAGGTGCGTACGTCGAACTGGTAGAGGCCGCCGTAGGTGCCCGAGGGGTCGGTGGCGTCGGGGCGGCCGCCGGATTCGCACTGGGCCAGGGCGGCCCAGTCGAGGCCGTCCGCGCCGGCCACGGAGGCGGGCAGCGTCCGGGTCCCGACGAGGACCCGCTGGGTGACGGGCTCGCGGACGGTCTCCTCGGCGATCCGGCGGGCCTTCTCGCGGACCCCGTTGACGGTGCGCAGGCTGTACGTGACGCGGCGGGCGCCGGGGCGGCCGGCCTGTTCGACGACCTCGGTCCCGGCGAAGAGGGTGGCGTCGTCGACCCTCTGCGTCTCGTACGGGACGAGTTCCTCGCGGACCTCGCGGGTGCCGGTGATCCGGAGCACGGTGACGGTCTGGCCGTCGCGCGGGAAGGAGTCCGGGGGTACGGAGGTGGTGTCCTGGTCGTGGAGGGTGACGCCGGCCTGGTCGAGGGCCTCCTGGACGGTGGCGGCGTTGGTGCGGATGGTGCGTTCGCGGCCGTCGGCCATGAAGGTGACGCTGCGCTCGGTGCGGACGCTGAGGGTGAGGCCGTCGCGGGGGACGGGGGCGGTGCGCGGCGCGGAGAGGTAGGCGCCCTCGGCGCGGACGCCGAGCTGGCGCAGGGCTCCGTCGATCGTGCGGGCGGTGGTCCACACCTGGCGGCGGCTGCCGTCGAGGGTGAGCCGCAGGGGGCGGCCGTAGCGGACGACGATCTCGTCGCCGTCGTCGAGGGAGGCTTCCCGTGCCGGGGCGAGGAGGTCGTGGGGGCCGACGCCGAGGCCTTCGGCGGCCAGCAGCGCGTCGACGTCACCGGCGAAGGTGCGGACGGTGCGGGGGACTCCGTCGACGGTGAGCCGGACGGATTTGTCGGCGGCCACGAAGGCGGTGGTGCCGCCGGCGAGGAAGGCGACGACCAGCGCCTGCGGCACGATCCGCCGCCAGCTGTCGCGCGCGGCCACCGGCGCGGCCGCGCGCCGCCGCCGCCCGCTCCTCGGGGCACCGCCGCCCGGACTCCGCCGCCGCCCGCCCCCGCCCTCCGCCGGGGCCGGACGCCCCCGCCGGCCCGCACCCGGGCCCGGCTCGGGCCCCGCGTCCGGCGGGGCGGGACGGCCACGGCGGCCGGTACCCGCAAGGGGGTCGGGTCCCGCGTCCGGCGCCCCGTAGCGCCTCCGGTAGCCCGCACCCGGGCCCGGCTCCGGCCCCGCGTCCGCCGGGGCGGGACGGCCACGGCGGCCGGTACCCGCGAGAGGCTCGGGTCCCGCGTCCGGCGCGGCGGAGCGCCTCCGGTAGCCCGCACCCGGGCCCGGCTCGGGTCCCGCGTCCGGCGGGGCGGGACGGCCCCGGCGGCCGGTGCCCGCGAGGGGTTCGGGTCCCGCGTCCGGCGCGGCGGAGCGCTCCCAGTGGCCCGTACCCGGGTCCTGCGGGGCGGGGCGGCCACGGCGGCCGGTGCCCGGGCCCGGGCGGGCGGGGGCTTCGGCCGGTTCGGGGGCCGCGCGGCGGCGGGAGCCGCGCCGGGGGGCCGGAAGGGCGTTCGCCGCGTCGGGGTCGGCGGCGGCCGGGGCGTACGCCGCCCCGGGCGCCGGGTCGTACGCCGGTGGCGGCCCCGGCCAGGCCGGCTCGCCGAGCTCCGGGGCCGGCCAGGCCCACGGCAAAGGACTATCGCTCACGACGCTCGCTCCAGTGGTCCGGCCCCGCTGCTACGGGCACGGCACCCTAGCGGGCGAAACCGTCACTCACCAAAGCCGTACGGCTACTCAGCGTGTCGAAAACACATCCGGCCCCGGACGTGCGCTCAGTACCCGAAAGCCCGCGCGGTGTTGGCCGCCAGCGCCGTCGCCATGGCGTCCTCGTCCAGGCCGCGGACCGCCGCCATCGCCCGCACCGTCAGCGGAATGAGGTACGGCGCGTTCGGCCGGCCGCGGTACGGCGCCGGGGTCAGGTACGGGGCGTCGGTCTCGACCAGCACCAGTTCCAGCGGGGCCACCGCAAGGGCGTCGCGCAGCGGCTGGGCGTTCTTGAAGGTGACGGTCCCGGCGAAGGACATGTAGTACCCGGCGGCGGCGCACTCGCGGGCCATCTCCGCGTCCCCGGAGTAGCAGTGGAACACCGTCCGCTCGGGCGCGCCCTCCTCCCGCAGCACGCGCAGCACATCGGCGTGGGCCTCGCGGTCGTGGATGACCAGGGCCTTGCCCTGCCGCTTGGCGATCTCGATGTGGGCGCGGAAGGAGCGTTCCTGGGCGGCCATGCCCTCGGGTCCGGTGCGGAAGTGGTCGAGCCCGGTCTCGCCGACGGCCTTGACGTGGTCGAGGGCGGCCAGCGCCTCGATCTCGGCGAGGGCCTCGTCGAGGGCCGCCTCGCCACCGCCCGCCCGGGCGCCCTGCCGTGACCAGCCTCCCCCAGCCCCAGGGGGCTGGGAGGTACCCCCAAGATCCCCCAGCACGATGCGGGGGGCTTCGTTCGGGTGAAGGGCGACGGCGGCGTGGACATTGTCGTACTGGGCGGCGGTCTCGGCCGCCCAGCGGGATCCCTTCACGTCGCAGCCCACCTGGACCACGGTCGTCACGCCGACGGAGGCGGCCTTGGCCAGGCCCTCCTCGACGGTGCCGGACTGGAGGTCGAGGTGGGTGTGCGAGTCGGCCACCGCCACCCGGAGCGGTTCGGGCAGCGGCGGCGGGGCGTCGTTCGAGGTACGGCTCATACGGCCGATCTTATGACCGGAACATCGACCTCAGTCGGGCCAGCAGACCGCGCCGCTCGGCGCGCCCGTCCGCGTCGGCGGAGACCGCCACCGGGCCGGGCGCCTCCCGCCGGGGCCGCCTGCGCGGCTTGGGGGTGCGGGGGACGTCCACGCCCGCCGGGACCGGCCCGGCTATCCCGGGCGCCACGGGGTGGTGGTAGATGCTGTCGAGGGTGCTGCGCACCGCCGAAACCTGGCCTTCGCGCATGATCCGCACCACGTGCCCGCCGCAGTTCATGCAGGTCGGGTTCGACAGCGGGGACGGGACGCGCTCACCGCCCACCGTGTACATGATGAACGGCTGGCCGTTGATGTCGGCGTGGTGCTCGATCTCGTACCCCTGCTCCCAGCTGTAGCCGCACTTCATGCAGGCGAAGGAGTACGCCTCGTGCACGGTGTGCACGGGAGGTGTGGAGACGACGGCGGGTGCGGGTACCGGGGTGACCGGGCTGTCAGCGATCTCACTCATGCCAGCTCCTTTTGTTCCACTGGTGCATTAGCCAGTGGACGCCTCTTCGGGCGGGAGCGCATCAGGTCCTGTCGACTGTTGGACGGCCTTTGGGCGAGTCATGCCACAAAGCGCCCGGTACCCGGTCTGAGCTTTGCTTTTCAGGTTAGCTCTTTACCGACTCACAGCACCTTTTGTGCCGCGTTCTTTGCCGCGACGACCGCGTCGAACACCTCGCGCTTGGGTACTCCGACCTCGGCCGCGACCGCCGCGATGGCCTCCTTGCGGCGCTCGCCCGCCTCCTCGCGCACCCGTACCCTGCGCACCAGCTCCTCGGCGTCCACGTCGCCGGGCCGGGCCTGCGGGGCGCCCTCGACGACGACGGTGATCTCCCCGCGCACGCCCTCGGCCGCCCAGGCCGCCAGCTCGCCGAGTCCGCCGCGCTTGACCTCCTCGTACGTCTTGGTCAGCTCGCGGCACACGGCGGCCCGCCGCTCGGCGCCGAAGACCTCGGCCATCGCGGCCAGGGTGTCGTCCAGCCGGTGCGGGGCCTCGAAGTAGACGAGGGTGCGCCGCTCGCCCTCGACCTCGCGGAGCCGGCCGAGCCGCTCGCCCGCCTTGCGCGGCAGGAACCCCTCGAAGCAGAACCGGTCCACGGGCAGCCCGGACAGGGCGAGCGCGGTCAGGACGGCGGAGGGCCCGGGCACGGCGGTGACCTTGAGGTCCTTCTCCACGGCGGCGGCGACGAGCCGGTAGCCGGGGTCGGAGACCGAGGGCATCCCCGCGTCCGTGACGAGCAGCACCCGCTTGCCCGCCTCCAGGGCCTCGACCAGCTCGGGGGTGCGCGCCGACTCGTTGCCCTCGAAGTAGGAGAGCACCCGCCCGGTGGTGTGCACGCCGAGCCCCTGGGTCAGCCGGCGCAGCCGCCGGGTGTCCTCGGCGGCGATCACGTCCGCCCGCTCCAGCTCGGCCGCGAGCCGCGGCGGGGCGTCGGCGAGGTCGCCGATGGGGGTGCCGGCGAGCACGAGGACGCCGGTGGGGGCGGAGGAATCGGGGCCGAGGGGCTGGTCAGTCGTCACCCACCCATCCTCTCAGCCCTCCCGGTGGTCCCACCCCGCGCGCCCCGGCACTGGGGTTCCCACGGGAGCGTTCCCTACGATGACCCGGTGACCAGTACCGCGACGCCGCCGCCCAGCCCCGCGGGGGCCCCGCCCGCCCCTTCGGCGGGGCGCGAATCCGACGTAGAGCCGTCCCCCTGGCTGCGCCGCCTGCGCGCCTTCGGATACGCGCCGCCGGCCGGCGGCGGGGCCCCGGGCGCTGACGTCCGCACCCGTCTGGTGCCCCCGTACGCGAAGCCGGCCGCGCAGCTGTGGACGGCGCTCGGCGTACCGCCCTCGGCGGTGGACGTCTGGCAGCGCGTCCTGGCGTGGGCGGGGCCGCTGGCGGTGGCGCTCGTCGCGGGCGTGCTGCGGTTCGCGCACCTGGGCAGCCCGAAGGCGGTGATATTCGACGAGACGTACTACGCCAAGGACGCCTGGGCCACGATCCGGCAGGGCTACGAGGCGAGCTGGCCCAAGGACATCGACAAGTCGATCCTCGCCAACCCGGACGGGATCTCGCTGCCGCTGGACCCGGGCTACGTGGTGCACCCGCCGGTCGGCAAATGGGTGATCGGCCTCGGTGAATGGATGTTCGGCTTCACCCCGTTCGGCTGGCGGTTCATGACCGCCGTGCTCGGCACCCTGTCGGTGCTGATGCTGTGCCGGATCGGGCGCCGCCTGTTCCGCTCGACGTTCCTGGGGTGCCTGGCGGGCGCGCTGCTCGCGGTGGACGGCCTGCACCTGGTGATGAGCCGGACCGCGCTGCTCGACCTGGTGCTGATGTTCTTCGTGCTGGCCGCCTTCGGGTGCCTGCTGATCGACCGGGACCGGGCGCGGGCCCGGCTCGCGGCGGCGCTCCCCGTGGACGCGGAGGGGCGGACCCGGCCGGACCTGGAGATCGCGGAGTCCCTGCGGCTGGGCTGGCGCCCGTACCGGGTGCTGGCGGGCGTCTGCCTGGGCCTGGCCTTCGGCACGAAGTGGAACGGCCTGGTCGTCCTGGCCTTCTTCGGCGTCCTGACCGTGCTGTGGGACGCCGCCGCGCGCCGGACGGCGGGCGCGGGCGCCCCGTACGCGACGATGCTGCGCCGGGACGCGCTGCCGGCGTTCGTGTCGACGGTCCCGGTGGCGATCGCGGTGTACCTGGCCTCGTGGACGGGCTGGATCCTGAGCTCGGACGACGGCAAGGGCGGCTACTTCCGCGACTGGGCCGCCAAGAACGACCAGGGCAGTTCGCTGGGGTTCCTGCCGGAGTGGCTGCGCAGCCTGTGGCACTACGAGACCGAGGTCTACCAGTTCCACGTCAACCTGCACGACGGGCACACGTACGAGTCGAACCCGTGGAGCTGGCTCGTCCTGGGACGCCCGGTCTCCTACTTCTACGAGTCCCCCGCGCCCGGCACCGACGGCTGCCCGGCGACGGAGGCGGGCAAGTGCGCCCGCGAGGTGCTGGCGCTCGGCACTCCGGTGCTGTGGTGGGCGGGCTGCTTCGCGCTGCTGTACGTGCTGTGGCGGTGGTTCTTCCGCCGCGACTGGCGGGCGGGCGCGATCGCCTGCGCACTGGGCGCGGGCCTGCTGCCCTGGTTCAACTACCAGGAGCGGACCATCTTCTTCTTCTACGCGGTGGTCTTCGTCCCGTACCTGTGCCTGGCGGTGGCAATGATGATCGGCGCCCTGCTGGGGCCGGCGGGCTCCTCGGAGCGCCGCCGGGCCCTCGGCGCGATCGGCGCGGGCGTGCTGGTGCTGCTGATCGTCTGGAACTTCATCTACTTCTGGCCGATCTTCACGGGGCAGACCCTCCCCATGGACTCCTGGCGGGGCCGGATGTGGCTGGACACCTGGGTCTGAGGGGGGCCGGGGGTGGCCGAAAGGGCACATGACGAAGTCGGGACGGGCAGTCGTCCGCGACATTCCGGTCCGGTAACAAGTACACAGAGTGTTGCCCGTACGACGTAAGGTCCACACCAGGGGTTCTTGAACATGTTCAGAGAACCGTGTTTCCTGGGGAGGGGACGCAAGTGAACGGGGCGGCAAAGGGTGCCATCGTCGGCGGGGTGTTCCTCGCGATGATCGGCGGAGCCGGGTACGGGGTGTACGCGCTGGTCGGCGATGCCGGCGGCAAGGAAGGGGCGGGCGGGGGCCAGGGCGAGGAGACCGTCCTCCACGCGGACAAGGGCAGCGGCCCCGTCACCGAAAAGGAGGCCGCCCGGACCGCCAAGGCCTTCCTCGCCGCGTGGGCGGCCGGAGACGACCGCGCGGCCGCGGACCTGACCAACAACGCGCAGGCCGCGCAGCCGGCGGTGGCCGACTTCAAGGGCAAGGCGTACGTGTCCAAGGCGGTGATCACGCCGGGCGCCCAGAACGGGGCCACGGTGCCCTACAAGGTCGCGGCGGAGATCACCTACGAGGGGGTCACCAAGCCGCTGGCGTACGACTCGCAGCTGACCGTCGTACGCGGCCTGACCAGCGGGAAGCCGCTCGTCGACTGGCAGCCCTCGATCATCCACCCGCAGTTGCAGAAGGACGAGAAGCTGCGCGCGGGCGCGCCCGCGAGCCCGCCGGTCAAGGCGGTGGACCGCAACGGCGAGGAGCTGACCGCCGAGAAGTACCCCTCGCTGCGGCCGGTCCTGGACCAGCTGCGGGAGGCGTACGGCGACAAGGCGGGCGGCAGGACCGGCGCCGAGGTGTGGATCGAGCCGGCCGCGCCGGACGGGGCGAAGCGGACGCTGCTGACGCTGGTCGAGGGCGAGCCGAGCACGCTCAAGACGTACCTGGACGCGAAGGTCCAGGCGGCGGCGGAGAAGGCGGTCGCCAAGTTCCCCGAGTCCTCGGTGGTCGCGGTCAAGCCGAGCGACGGACAGATCCTGGCGGTCGCCAACAACCGCAAGGACGGCTACAACGCGGCGATGCTGGGCATGCGGGCCCCCGGCTCGACGATGAAGATCGTGACGGCGGCGATGCTCCTGGACCGGGGCAAGGTGGCGGCCGACAAGCCGGCCGAGTGCACCAAGACCGCGTCCTGGGGCGGGCGCTCCTTCCACAACCTGAACAACTTCGAGGCGCCCGGCGCCAACTTCGCGACCGGCTTCGCCAGGTCCTGCAACACCGCCTTCATCAACGAGATGAAGGCGGTGGGCGACGACGGGGCGCTGTCGAAGGAGGCCCGGGAGGTCTTCGGCATAGGCCTGGACTGGAAGACGGGCGTCAAGTCCATCGACGGCAAGGTCCCGGACGCGACGGGCGCGGAGGCGGCAGCCGCCTACATCGGGCAGGGCCGGATCACGATGAACCCGCTGAACGTCGCCTCCATCACGGCGACGGCGCGCAGCGGCCTGTTCCACCAGCCGGTGCTGGTCCCGGCGGAGCTCGACGGGCGCGAGCTCGCGACGGCGTCCCGCCGGATGAAGCCGGGGGTGCAGCAGCAGCTGGTCTCGATGATGCGGCTGACGGCGACGAGCGGAACGGGCAAGGCGGCCATGGCTCCGGTCGGCGGCGACAAGGGTGCGAAGACCGGCTCGGCCGAGGTCGACGGCGCGGGCAGCCCGGACAGCTGGTTCACCGGGTTCAGCGGTGACGTGGCGGCGGCCGCGATGGTCGAGGCCGGCGGCCACGGCGGCGACACGGCGGGCCCGATCGTGGCGGCGGTGCTGTCCTCCTCCTGACGCGCTGACGCCCCGTACGGAAACCGGTTCCGGGCCGCGGTGTGCGGCGGGGGCGCACGCCGCGGCCCGGGCGGCGGGACCCCGCACCCGGGGTTCCCGATGGAGCCCGGGGAGCTCATCGGGCACGCCGGGGCCGTGCCGGCCGGCGTACGGGAGGAGGCGTAGGCCGTCCTCCACGGCGGGGGCGGTCAGAGCGCGGCGCGGACCGCGCGGACCAGGGCCTGGGCGCGGGGGTCGGCGGTGACCGACTTGGCGTGGGCGTTGGTGACGTAGCCGAAGCCGATGCCCGCCTCCGGGTCCGCGAAGCCGAGCGAACCGCCGCGGCCCGGGTGGCCGAACGAGGCCGGGGACAGCAGCGGCGAGGCCGGGCTGTGCAGCATGGTGCCGGGGCCGAAGCGGGTGTTGACCACGAGCACCTGGTCCGGGCCGGAGGAGAGTTCCGTGCCGGCGAGCCGGAGCGTGTCCGGGGTGAACAACCCGGTGCCGTCCTCGGTGTCGCCCAGCAGGGCCGCGTACAGGCCGGCCAGGCCGCGGGCCGTGCCGATGCCCGCCGAGGCGGGGAGTTCGGCCGCCCGGTACCCGGGGTCGTTCTCGTCCGCCATCGGCGTGATCGCCGCGAAGGCCCGGCGGGTCAGCGAGGACGGGTCGGCGTACGCCTCCGAAACGTTTCTGCGGGGCCGGGTACGGACCGCCCCCGGCAGCTCCGGCGCTTCCACCGGCCCCACCCGTCCCACCCGGGCCGTCTCCGCGTCGGGCAGGCCGATCCAGAACTCCAGCCCGCGCGGCCCCGTGACCTCCTGGGCCAGCCACTTCCCCAGCGAGGCCCCGGTCACCCGCAGCACCAGCTCCGACAGCAGCCAGCCGTAGGTCTGCGCGTGGTAGCCGTGCGCGGACCCCGGCTCCCAGAAGGCGCGCTGCCCGGCGACCGCGCGCGCTCCGCTGACCCCGTCCGCCGCCTCGGCGGGAGTCAGCGGCACGTCCAGCGCCGGCACCCCCGCCCGGTGCGCGAGCAGGTCCCGGACCAGGGCCCGCTCCTTGCCGCCCGCCTTGAACTCCGGCCAGTACGCCGCCACGGGCGCGTCCAGGTCCAGCAGCCCCCGCTGGTGCAGCAGCAGCGGGACCACGGCGGCCACGCCCTTGGTCGCCGAGCGCACCACCTGCGCCGTGCCGGGCGCCCAGGCTTCGCCGCCGCCCCCCTCGACGTCCTTGGGGCCCGCCCACAGGTCAACGACCCTGCGGCCGTCCCGGTAGACGGCCACGGCCGCGCCCCGGTCCCCGAGCACCTCGAAGTTGCGTACGAAAGCCTCGCGGACGGCCTCGAAGCCCTCCGCCACGTCACCCTGGATGTTCACGAGCGCTGCAACAACCCGCGGCCTCCGCTTATGCCGCGCCGACCGTCACGGACCGGGGGTCGAAGCCGAACGGGAGCTCCAGCCGGTGGGCCCGCATCAGCTTCTCGTCGCACAGCAGCCGCTGCGTCGGGCCGTCGGCGGCGATGACCCCCTCGCTGAGGATCACCGCCCGCGGGCACAGCTCCAGCGCGTACGGCAGGTCGTGCGTGACCATCAGCACCGTCACGTCCAGGGAGCGCAGGATGTCCGCGAGCTCCCGCCGCGAGGCCGGGTCCAGATTGGACGAGGGCTCGTCCAGGACCAGGATCTCCGGCCGCATCGCCAGGACGGTCGCCACCGCGACCCGGCGGCGCTGCCCGAAGGACAGGTGGTGCGGCGGCCGGTCGGCGAAGGCGGCCATCCCGACCTGCTCCAGGGCCTCGCGTACCCGGGTCTCCAGTTCCGCGCCCCGCATCCCGGCCGCCGCCGGGCCGAAGGCCACGTCCTCGCGCACGGTCGGCATGAACAGCTGGTCGTCGGGGTCCTGGAAGACGATCCCGACCCGGCGGCGGATCTCCGCGAGGTTCCGCTTCGCCACGGGCAGACCGGCCACGGACACCGTGCCGACCCCGCCGGTGAGGATGCCGTTGAGGTGCAGGACCAGGGTGGTCTTGCCCGCGCCGTTGGGGCCGAGCAGCGCGACCCGCTCGCCGCGCCCGACGGTCAGGTCGACGCCGAAGAGGGCCTGGTGTCCGTCCGGGTAGGCGAAGGCGAGGCCGGACACTTCGAGGGAGGGGGAGTCGTCGTTCACAGCGTCCATCCCATCAGACATACGGCGAGGGCCGTCACCGGGAGCGCGGCCGCGTACGCCCACTGGGCGCGCGTGGCCGCGACGTCGTCGATCACCGGCATCGAGCCGGCGTAGCCGCGGCTGACCATCGCGAGGTAGACCCGCTCGCCGCGCTCGTAGGAGCGGATGAAGAGCGCGCCGGCCGTCTTGGCCAGCACCCCCCAGTGCCGGACGCCACGGGCCTCGAACCCGCGCGAGCGGCGGGCGATCGACATCCGGCGCAGCTCGTCGGTGATCACGTCGCCGTAGCGGATCATGAAAGAGGCGATCTGGACGAGCAGCGGCGGCAGCCTGAGCCGCTGGAGCCCGAGCAGCAGCGCGCGCAGCTCGGTCGTCGAGGCGAGGAGCACGGAGGCGGCGACCCCGAGGGTGCCCTTGGCCAGCACGTTCCAGGCGCCCCAGAGGCCCGAGACGCTGAGCGACATGCCGAGGAACCCGACCCGTTCGCCCTCCGCCACGAAGGGCATGAGGACGGCGAACAGCACGAACGGGACCTCGATCACCAGCCGGCGCAGCAGGAACCCGGCGGGGATCCGGGCGGCCGCGGCGACCGCCGCGATGAGGACGGCGTACAGGCCGAAGGCCCACACCGCCCCGCGCGGTGTGGACACGACGACCAGGACGAAGGCGAAGGTCGCGGCGAGCTTGCAGTGCGCCGGCAGGGCGTGGACGGGCGAGTGGCCGTGCCGGAAGAGCTTGTGGGCGTGGCCCGCGCCCACCTCAGGCCACCGGGGTCGCGGCGGGCGTCGCGGCCGGGTCCTGCGCGCGGCGCCGGCGCACGGTCCAGAAGATCCCGGTGCCGACGACGACGGTCACGCCGACGCCGATGACCCCGGCGAGGCCGCCGGAGAGGCGGGCGTCGGTGACGTCCTTGACGCTGTAGTCGGCCAGCGGGGAGCCGGCGGCCGCGTGCTCCTCCACCTTCTGGTCGATGCCCTTGTCGGCGGCGACCTTCTCCAGGCCGTCGGGGCTGGCGGAGGCGTAGAAGGAGACGAAGCCGGCCAGCACGAGGGCGGTGACCAGGCCGGTGGCCCACACCGTGCGGTTGGAGCGGGCGGCGGCGGGAGCGGGGACGGCGGCCGGGGCCGGGGCGGGGGCGTCGACCAGCTCTCCGGCGACGCGCAGCTTGAGCGGCGCGGTCAGCCCGCGCGCGCCGTGCACCAGGTCGGGCCGTACGGCGAGCACGGCGCCGACCGTCGCGGCGGTGATGGCGGCCTCGCCGATGCCGATGAGGACGTGCACGCCGACCATCGCGGTGAAGACCTTGCCGACGGGGACGTCGGTGGTGCCGCCGACGGCGTAGATGGCGGTGAAGGCGGTGGCCGCCGCGGGCACCGAGAGCAGCGCCCCGGTGAAGGCGGCGGCGGTGACCGAGCGCCGGGTGGGCGGCAGCACCTTGAGCAGCCCGCGGAAGATCGCGTAGGCGACGACCACGGTGACGACGCCCATGACGCTGACGTTCACGCCGAGGGCGGTCAGGCCGCCGTCGGCGAAGAGGATGCCCTGCATGAGCAGGACGACGGACACGCAGAGCACGCCGGTATAGGGGCCGACGAGGATCGCCGCGAGCGCTCCGCCCAGCAGATGGCCGCTTGTACCGGCGGCGACGGGGAAGTTGAGCATCTGTACGGCGAAGATGAAGGCGGCGACGAGACCCGCGAGCGGCGCGGTGCGCTCGTCGAGTTCCCGGCGGGCGCCCCGGAGGCTGATCGCCACAGCACCGGCGGCCGCGACACCTGCGGCTATGGAGACGGGGGCGTCGATGAAGCCGTCGGGTACATGCATGGGCTGCTCCGCTTCCTGCGGTGAACTCACGCTGCGTAGCACGGGGCGCACTCACAGCGTCTTTAACCGTTCAAGAATAATGCCCAGTTGCAAACCGTTGGCAAGAGCGGGCGCATCACAAATGGTGGCGCGCATCTTCGTCGGAATGTGCGAGGCTGGGGAGAATACGGACGCATTTGTTCCGAATCGAGGAGTGTTGTCGATGTCAGCCACCGCCGAGAATGCGACCGCGACCGCGACGGCCACCGCGACCACGACCACCGCCGCCCCCGCTCTCCCCGCCGTCGTCGAGGAACGGGTGCGCGGCCGCGTGATCACGGACGACCCGCTCTACCGGGCCATTCCGGTTGCCCTTCGCTTCACTCCGGCGGAGCCGCTGGCCGTGCGGGTCGTCTTCCCCGCGGACCTCTCCCCCGAAGGCTCCGAGAACGAGTGGGTCTTCCCCCGCGCCCTGCTGGAGGCCGGGCTCCAGGCCCCGACCGGCACCGGGGACGTACGCGTCTGGCCCTGCGGCCGCGTCCAGGCGGTCGTCGAGTTCCACTCGCCCGAAGGGGTCGCCGTGATCCAGTTCGACATCAAGGCCCTGCGCCGGTTCCTGCGCCTCACCTACGGCGTCACCACCCGTTAGACGCAGGCGGGCCCGGCCCCCTCCCACTGGTCAGTGGGACGGGGCCGGGCCTTCGTCGTGCCGGGCGCCGGTCAGGCGCTCACCGGCTTAGGCGTTGACCAGCTCGCGGTCCTTGTCCGGGCCCTCCGGGGAGGAGCCGGCGAGGTGCTTGCGCAGGCTCTCGCCCTCCACGTCCACGTTCGGCAGGATCCGGTCGAGCCAGCGCGGCAGCCACCAGGCCTTGTGCCCGAGCAGCGCGAGCACCGCCGGGACGATGGCCATGCGGACCACGAAGGCGTCGAAGAAGACCGCGATCGCGAGACCGAAGCCGATCATCTTGACCATCTGCTCGCTGGAGCCGATGAAGCCCGAGAAGACCGCGATCATGATCACGGCGGCGGCCACGACCACCCGGGCGCTGTACTGGAAGCCGGTCACGACGGCCTGGCCGGGGCGCTCGCCGTGGACGTACGCCTCGCGCATCCGGGTGACCAGGAAGACCTCGTAGTCCATGGCGAGGCCGAAGACCACGCCCACCATGAAGATCGGCATCATCGACATGATCGGACCGGTCTGCTCCACCCCGAAGACCGAGCCGAACCAGCCCCACTGGAAGACCGCGACGACCGCGCCGAGGGCCGCGACGACCGACAGCAGGAAGCCGAGGGCCGCCTTGAGCGGGACCAGGATCGAGCGGAAGACCAGCATCAGGAGCAGGAAGGCCAGGCCGACCACCAGCGAGAGGTAGGGCAGCAGCGCGTCGTTCATCTTCTGCGAGAAGTCGATGTTCATCGCGGTCTGGCCGCTGACGAGCACGTTCTTGCCGTTGCCCGCGCGGATCTCGTGGACCAGGTCCTCGGTCTCCACGGAGGACGGGCGGTCCTTCGGGATGACGTTGATGATCGAGGCGTCCTTGGCCTCGTTGGGGATCGGCGGGGTGACGGCGGCGACGCCGCCCAGGCCCTTGATCCGCTCGACCGTGGAGTCGGCGAGCTTCTGGTCCCCGTCGACGACGACCATCAGCGGGCCGTTGAAGCCCGGGCCGAAGCCGTCGGAGAGCAGGTCGTACGCCTTGCGCTGGGAGGTGGAGACCGGCTGGGCGCCGTCGTCCGGCAGGCCCATCTCCAGCTTGCTCGCCGGGATCGCGATCGCGCCGAGGGCGATCACACCGGTCAGCAGGACCAGCACCGGGCGGCGCAGGACGAACCGGGCCCAGCGGGTGCCGCCGTTGGGCTTGGGCTCGGCGCCCGCCGCGAGGGTCTTGCCCTTGCCGAAGAGCTTGCTCTTCTTGCCCGCCGGCAGGACCCGGCGGCCCGCGAAGCCCAGCATGGCCGGGACCAGGGTGAGCGCGACGAGCACCGCGATGACCACCGTTCCGGCGGCCGCGAAGCCCATCTTGGACAGCATCGGGATGTTGACGACGGCCAGGCCCACCAGGGCGATGACCACGGTCAGACCGGCGAAGACGACCGCGGAGCCGGCGGTTCCGGCGGCCCGGCCGGCCGCCTCGTCGCGCTCGTGGCCCTCGGCGAGCTCCGCGCGGTAGCGGGAGACGATGAACAGGCCGTAGTCGATGCCGACCGCGAGGCCGATCATCATCGCGAGGGTGGAGGTGGTCGTGCCGAGGTCCAGCGCGTTGGCGAGGGCGGCGATCGAGGAGACGCCGATGCCCACGCCGATCAGCGCGGTCAGCAGCGGCAGCCCGGCCGCCATCAGCGAACCGAAGGTGATGACCAGGACGATCGCGGCGACGAGGATGCCGACGACCTCACCGGGACCGGACTCGGGCGCCGCCATCAGCGCGTCACCGCCGATCTCGACGGTCAGCCCCGCGGCCCGGGCGTCCTTGCCGGACTCCTTGAGCGCGTCGCGGGTCTTGTCGGACAGCTCCATGCCGCTGACCTTGTACTTGGTGCTGATGTAGGCGGTGCTGCCGTCCTGGCTGACCGCCTGCTCCTGGTACGGGTCGGAGACGGTGGCGATCTGGCCGGCGCCCGCGCCTTCCTTCAGACCGGTGACGATCTTCTCGACCTCGGTCTTGGTGGCGGGGTCGGTGACCTTGGCGCCGGCCGGGGCCTTGATGACGATACGGGCGGTGGCGCCGTCGGCGGCCATCCCCGGGAAGCGCTGTTCCAGCAGGTCGAAGGCGCGCTGCGCCTCCGTACCGGGTATGGAGAACGAGCCGGAGCTCGGGGTGGGCGCGGTCGCCGCGCCGAAGATGGCGGCGAACAGCAGCGCCACCCAGGCGAGGGCGACGAGGCGGCGGCGCCGGAAGGCGCCCCTGCCGAGCCGGTAGAGGAAGGTGGCCACGTCGGTGGTTCTCCCGTTCGTGTCGTGGGATGGATCCGGGTTCGGATCAGGGCATGGAGAGCCGGCCCGACGACGAGAGCGGCGTGTCAGGAGCAGCGGGACGGTGGTGCCGGGACGGTGGTGCGGGGAGTCCGGTACTCAGACGCCGAGGGCGGGGAAGACCACGGCGTCGATGAAATCGGTGAGGAAGCCCCGGTCCACCGGGCGGTCCTCGATCAGCGGGAGCGCGATGAACGCCCCGATCAGCATGTGCGGTACGAAGTCCAGGGCCGGACAGTCCGGGGCGATCTCGCCCCGGTCCACCGACCGTCGCAGCATCGCTTGCAGGCCGTTGATCTCCGGGTCGACCAGCAACTCCCGCAGCGCCTTGTGGAGCTCCGGGCTCTCGTGGACCGCGTGGGTCAGGCCCCGCATCAGCGCGGTGTCCTTCGCCATCTGGTCGTCGTCGGAGTGCTCGACCATGACGGCGAAGTCCCCGCGCAGGCTGCCCGTGTCGATCTCCCGCAGGGAGACCGGCTTGGTGCACCGCAGGGCCCTGGCGACCAGTTCCGGCTTGCTCCCCCACTGGCGGTAGAGGGTGGCCTTGCTGGACCGGGTGCGCGCGGCGACGGCGTCCATGGTCAGTGCCTCGTAGCCGACTTCGCGCAGCAGGTCGAGGACCGCCCCGTGGAGTTCGGCTTCCCGCTCGGGGGTGATCCGGCTGCGTCGCGACGAGACCTCTTCGGTCATCTCCGCATCTCCCTTCCGGCATCGCCCGTCCGAACGAAACTGTTTCGTACGCTCAGACGATACCCCGCTCCTTAGCGAAACGAAACCGTTCCGTTTCGCTTTGTCGAGTGGCATGGATCACCTGTACGAGTTGCCAGCCCCCCTCGGCGCGGAAAGCATTGGGGGGTGAGTCACGACGTCGCGTACCTCCGCTTCCCGCACCTGCACGACGACCTGCTGTGTTTCGCCACCGAAGACGACCTCTGGGTCGCCCCGCTCGTCGCCGAGGGCGAACCCCCCGGCCGGGCCTGGCGGCTCACCGTCGACCGGACCCGGATCGGACACCCCCGGTTCTCCCCCGACGGCAGCCACATCGCCTTCACCACCTGGCGCAGCCTCGACCCCGAGATCCACCTCGCCCCCGTGGCCGGCGGCCCCGCCCGCCGGCTCAGCTACTGGGGCGCCACCGACACCCGGGTCTGCGGCTGGACCCCGCCCGACAAGGACGGCCGCAGCGACATCCTGGCCGTGTCCTCGCACCACCAGCCCTTCTCCTACTTCGCCTGGGCCTACAGCCTGCCGACCGACGGGTCCCCCGGCGGCAAGCTGCCCTGGGGCCCCGTCTCCGACATCGCCGTCCACGAGGAACCCGGCGGCGAGCGGCGCACCCTGCTGCTCACCGGGAAGCCCCCGCACGAGCCGGCCTCCTGGAAGCGCTACCGGGGCGGCGCCACCGGCCGGCTCTGGCTGCACGGCAGGCGGCTGCTGGAGGACATCGAGGGCCACCTGGACTCCCCGATGTTCGTGGGCGGCCGGATCGCCTTCCTCTCCGACCACGAGGGCATCGGCAACGTCTACTCCTGCCTGCCCGACGGGACCGACCTGCGCCGGCACACCGACCACGAGGAGTTCTACGCCCGGCACGCCTCCAGCGACGGCTCCCGAATCGTCTACCAGTGCGCCGGGGACCTCTGGCTCGTGGACTCGCTGGCCCCGGGGGCCGCCCCGCGCAGGCTCGACGTCCGCCTCGGCGGCCCCCGCGCGGGCCGCCGTACGTACCAGGTCTCCGCCGCCAGCAACGTCGACTCGCTCTCCGTGGACGCCACCGGCCGGGCCAGCGCCGTCGTCGTGCGCGGCAGCCTGTACTGGCTCACCCACCGCGACGGTCCCGCCCGGACCATCGCCGACACCCCGGGCGTGCGGGTGCGGCTGCCCGAGATGCTCGGCAGCGGCGGGCAGGTCGCCTACGTGACCGACGCCGAGGGCGAGGACGCGATCGAGATCGCGTACCTGCCCCGGGCCTCCGGCGACCGGGAGCCGCGCCGGCTGGCCTCCGGCGAGCTGGGACGCGTGACGGAACTGCTCGCCGACCCGGAGGGCGAGCGGCTCGCGATCGCCTCCAACGACGGGCGGCTGCTGCTGATCGACGCCACGGAGGAGTCCGACGAGGTGGTGACCGAGCTCATCCAGTCCATCAACGGGCCCGTCACCGACCTGGCGTTCTCGCCCGACGGGTCCTGGCTGACCTGGTCGCACCCGGGCATCGGGCGGTCGCTGCGGCAGATCAAGATGGCCAAGATCTCCGGCCCCGGCGCGCGCGTCATCGTGGACGTCACCAACGGCCGCTTCGACGACGAGAACCCGGTCTTCACCCGCGACGGCCGCTATCTGGCGTTCCTCTCCTGGCGCGGCTTCGACCCGGTCTACGACGTGCACACCGGCGACCTGTCCTTCCCGCTGGGCTGCCGCCCGTACCTGGTGCCGCTGTCCTCGGCGACCCCCTCGCCCTTCGCGTTCACCCCCGACGGCCGTCCAGCGGCGGGCGGGCTGGACCCGGTGGAGGGCGAGTCCGGGGAGGGCGAGGGCACGGTCACCGTCGAGGTGGAGGGGCTGGAGAGCCGGGTCACCCCGTTCCCGGTGACGGCCTCCAAGTACTCGGCCCTGTACCCGGTCAGCGGCGGCGGCCTGGTGTGGCTGCGCTGGCCGATCTCCGGCGCGCTCGGCGAGACCTTCGCCAACCCGAACGACACCAGCGGCAAACCGACGCTGGAACACTTCGACATCACCAAGGCGCGCAAGAGCGAACTGGCCTCCGGACTGGACTGGTTCGCGGTCAGCGGCGACGGCACCCGGCTCGTGATCAACGACGACGGGGACCTGCGGGCCGTCCCGTCGACCGAGTCGGGCGACGGCGACTCCACCGTCTACCTGGACCTGCGGCGCATCCTGCACGAGGTGGACCCGGCCGCGGAATGGCGCCAGGCCTACGAGGAGGCCGGGCGGCTGATCCGCGCGTACTTCTGGGAGCCGAAGATGTGCGGCATCGACTGGGACGGGGTGCTGCGCCAGTACCGCCCCCTGGTCGAACGGGTCGCCTCCCCCGACGAGTTCGCCGACCTGCTGCGGGAGGTCCTCGGCGAACTCGGCACCTCGCACGCCTACGTCTCCCCCGCGCGCCGCAACGAGGGCCCGCCGCACTACCAGCGGGCCATCGGACTGCTCGGCGCCAACCTCGTGCCCCGGGAGGAGGGGTGGGTGGTCAAGCGGATCCTGCCCGGCGAGTCCTCCGACTCCAAGGCCCGCTCCCCGCTGGCCGGCACCGGCATGCGCGACGGCGCGGTGCTCACCCACGTGGACGGGCGGCCCGTGGACCAGGTCACCGGGCCCTACCCGCTGCTGTCGGCGGCCGGCGGCACCACCGTCGAGCTCACCTTCAACCCCGCCGAGGGCGAGGGCCGCGCCCGGCGGGTCGCCGTGGTCCCGCTGATCGACGAGCGGCCGCTGCGCTACCAGGACTGGGTGTCCAAGCGGCGCGCCGTGGTCCGCGAGGTCAGCGGCGGCAAGTGCGGCTACCTGCACATCCCCGACATGGGCGGCTCCGGCTGGGCGCAGTTCAACCGGGACCTGCGCGCGGAGATGTCCCGGCCGGCTCTGATCGTGGACGTGCGCGGCAACGCGGGCGGGCACATCAGCGAGCTGGTGGTGGAGAAGCTGACCCGCTCCATCCTCGGCTGGGACCTGACGCGGGGGGCCCAGCCGGTCTCGTACGCCTCGAACGCGCCGCGCGGTCCGATCGTGGCGCTGGCCGACGAGGCGACCTCCTCCGACGGGGACATGATCACCGCGGCCTTCAAACTGCTGGGCCTGGGCCCGGTGGTGGGCCAGCGCACCTGGGGCGGGGTGGTCGGCATGACCGGCCGGCACACCCTGGGCGACGGCACGGTGATCACGGTGCCGATGAACGCCGCCTGGTTCCCCGAGTACGGCTGGTCGGTGGAGAACCACGGCGTGGAACCCGACCTGGCGATCCTGCGCACCCCGCTCGACTGGGCGGAGGGGAGGCACGCCCAGCTGGACGACGCCGTGCACCTGGCGCTGGAGCTGCTGGAACAGGATCCGGCGGCGGTGCCGCCCGGCTACACGGACGTACCGGACCTGCGGCGTCCGAAGCTGCCGCCGAGGTAGCGCGCGGGGGCACGAGAAGGGGCGCGGCCCGCATCGCGCGGGTCGCGCCCCTTCGTACGCACGTCGTCAGGTCACCGGATCAGATGTCCCAGTTGTCGTCGAGCTCGTCGTGCACCTTGGGCGCCTTCTGCTTGGCGCCGGGCTTCTTCTCGTCGCTCTGCCGGGCGCGTTCGGACGACTCGTCCCGCGCGCCCTGCTGCGCCTTCTGCGCCTTGTCCTTGAGCTCCTGCGACTTCTCCTGGAACTGGTCCTTGATGCCCATGCTGGTCACTCCTGGTGAGGTGTGGGGGACTTGACCTCGACCAGACTTGCATGGTGGGACAAAGCTCGCATTTCGATCAGTGACCCTGGGTGTCGATGCCGGTCCGCGCCTTCTCGTCGGCGGCCCCTCCGGCTCCCACGAGTCCCCGCGAGACACCGGCCAGCCGGGGCTCGAACCGCTTCATCTCGCGCTGCCCGACGGCCGCGATCATCCCCGGCAGGTAGCCGCGCACGCCCTGCATCCCGCGCAGCCACCACTGCGCGTACACGTGCGGCGAGCGCCGCTCGATGCCGGCCACGATCCGGTCGACGGCCGGGCCCAGCGGGTACGTGCGGTTCGACGGCCACGGCAGCCGTTGGCGCAGCTCCCGCATCACCTCGTTCTCGTCGGCTCCGCGCACCATGTCGGTGTCGGTCCAGGAGAGGTAGCCGACGCCCACCTTGACGCCCTTGTGGCCGACCTCGGCGCGCAGGCAGTGCGCGAAGGCCTCGACGCCGGACTTGGAGGCGCAGTACGCCGTCATCATCGGCGCCGGGGTGATCGCGGCGAGGGAGGCGATCTGGAGGAAGTAGCCGCGGCTCTCCGTCAGTACGGGCAGGAAGGCGCGGGCGGTCACGGCGCCGCCGATCAGGTTGACCTCGATCACCCGGCGCCAGGAATCGGGGTCGGAGTCCGCGAACGGCCCGCCCGCGGCGACGCCCGCGTTGGCGACGACGACGTCCACCTTGCCGAAGCGCCGCTTGACCTCCTCGGCGACCCGGGCCATCGCCTCGTGGTCGGTGACGTCGGCGTACCAGTGGTCGCTGTCGGTGTGCAGCCGCTCGGAGACCTCCTTGAGCGCCTCGGGCTCCAGGCCGACGAGGGCCACCTTCGCGCCGCGCGCGGACAGTTTGCGGGCGAGCAGTTCGCCGACCCCGCGGGCGGCGCCGGTGACGACGGCGACCTGGCCTTCCAGACTCCTGCGAGCGCTCACGGCGTCTTCTCCTTCTCGGTGGTGTCGAGGTAGCGCGCGGTCAGCTCGCGCACGGCTCCGGTGACGGCCTCGGGGGCTTCGATCGGGGTCATGTGTCCCATGCCGGTGAGCTCGGTGAGCCCCACGCAGTGCGGGAGCGCGGCGGCCAGGGCGCGGGCGTGCGCGACCGGGGTCAGCCGGTCGCTCGTCCCGCCGATGACGGCGGTGGGCACGGTGAGCGCGGCCAGGTTCGCGTCCAGGTCCAGCCCGGCCAGCACCTCGGACCAGGCGTGGCGGACCGTGCTGGGGCAGGCGTGCACGATGCGGGCGCAGGCCTCGACCCGTTCGGGCGCCGATCCGGGGCCCATGGTGGCGTACTTGAGCACCGTCCGGGCGATCGGCGTGACCGGGCCGAGCGGGGCGCGCGAGCCGAGGACGGCGCCGGTGATACGGGTCCTCGCGCGGCCGGCGCGCAACGGCACGACCAGCGCCTGCGCGACCAGTCCCGAGCTGCCGGTGCTGCACAGCAGCGCGGCCGCGGTGTGCTCGGCGAACTCCGGCCGGCCGGCGGCGGCCATGATCGTCATGCCGCCCATGGAGTGCCCGGCGAGGACCGCCCGCTCACCGGGGGCGAGGGCGGCCCCCAGCACCGCGACCAGGTCGTCGGCCAGGGCGGTGGTGCTGTGCTTACGGGCGGCGGGGCTGCGGCCGTGGCCGCGCTGGTCGTAGGCGATGACCCGGTGGTCCGTGGCCAGCTCGCGGATCTGCGCGGCCCAGAAGGCGGTGGAGCAGGTCCAGCCGTGCGCGAGCACCACGGCCGGGGCGTCCTCCTCCCCGTGCACCTCCACGTGCAGCCGGGACCCGTCGGCGGAGGCCGCGACCAGCTCCCGGCGGGCGGCCGGGGGCGCGTAGGGCCCGCTGATCACATGCGTCAGCCGGGTCATGCCGTCCCCTCCCCGGCCGCGGCCGGCCCCGCCGCCGCGGGCCGGGCGGCCGGGACCGGTTCGCGCTCCCGGATCCGTACGACCTCGTACTCCGACAGGTCGACGGCGCGCGTCTCCTTGCGGAACTCGCCGGTCGTGCCGGGCCAGACGGTGGTGTTGCGCCCCTGCGCGTCCAGGTACCAGCTGGTGCAGCCGCCGGTGCTCCACACGGTCCGCTCCATCCGGGCCTGCACCTGCCGGTTCCACCGGTTCACGGCCGAGGGCCGGGCGGCGAGCGCGACCCGCCCGCCCGGGCCGGCGCCGTCGAGCAGGGCCAGCTGGCGCAGGTAGTCCGCCATGTAGTTCAGCTGCGACTCGATCATCAGGATCATCGAGCTGTTGCCGAGCCCGGTGTTCGGCCCGATGATCGTCATCCAGTTGGGGAAGCCGGCCGCGGTCGCCCCGCGCAGCGACTGCATCCCGTCCTTCCAGTGGTCGGCGAGGGTGCGGCCCTCGGCCCCCACCACCCGGTCCGCGATCGGCAGGTCCGTGACGTGGAAGCCGGTGCCGAAGACGATCGCGTCGACCTCGGTCTCCGTGCCGTCGGCGGCGACCAGCGTGCTGCCCCGGATCTCCCGCAGCCCGGAGGCGACCACGTCCACGTGGGGGCGGGCCAGCGCCGGGTAGTACTCGCTGGAGAGCAGGATCCGCTTGCAGCCGATCCGGTACGAGGGCGTCAGCTTGGCCCGCAGCTCCGGGTCCTTGATGGAGCGCGCCATGTTCGCCCGGGCCATCGATTCGATCAGCCCGAGCTGGTTCGGCCGCTTGGTGAAGGCGCTGACCTGGAGTTCCCGGATCCCCCAGAGCAGCCCTCGGCGGGCGGCCCGGGTGAACGGCAGCTGGCGGTGCAGCCAGCGCTCGGCGGCGGAGATGGCCCGGTCGGTGCGGGGCAGCACCCACGGCGCGGTGCGCTGGAAGAGCGTCAGGCGCGCCACGTCGGGGGCGATGGCGGGCACGATCTGGATGGCGGAGGCGCCGGTCCCGATCATGGCGACGCGCTTGCCGCGCAGGTCGTAGTCGTGGTCCCAGCGCGCGGAGTGGAAGACCTTGCCGGGGAACTCGGCGAGCCCGGGGACCTCCGGCATCTTCGGGTCGGACAGCGGCCCGGTCGCGGAGACCACCACGTCGGCGGTGAGCCGCCCGCCGGAGGTCTCGATCTCCCAGCGCAGCGCGTCCGCGTCCCAGCGCATCATCCGGACCTCTGAGTCCAGCCGGATGTGCGGGCGCAGCCCGAAGGTGTCGGCGACGTGCTCCAGGTACGCCCGGATGGCCGGCTGCCCGGAGAAGGTCCGCGGCCAGTCGGGGTTGGGCGCGAAGGAGAACGAGTACAGGTGCGACGGCACGTCGCACGCACACCCGGGATAGCTGTTGTCCCGCCAGGTCCCGCCGACGGAGCCGGCCCGTTCCAGTACGACGAAGTCCGTGATCCCCTCGCGCCGCAGCCGTACGGCGGCGCCCAGCCCGCCGAATCCGGAGCCGATCACCGCCACTCGCACGTGTTCCCGTGCGCCCTCGCCCTTGCCGCTCATGCCGCCGCCTTCCGCTTCCGCAGTCCAGCCCACACAACCACCAGCGCAACACTGCCAGCAATCACTGGCACAATCGGGAGAGTAGAGCAGCCCCGTACCCATGGGTAGGGGTCGCGCCCGGAAAGTTACCGGGAGTACGCCCTAGGCTGCGGGGATGGCCGAGAACGACACGGAAGAAGCGGGGACGGCAGTGCGCGAATACCGCACGGAGGAACTGGCCGAGGCGGCCGGCATCCCCGTCCGCACCCTGCGCTTCTACCGGGAGCGCAAGCTGCTGCCGCCGCCGCGCCGCGAGGGCCGGATCGCCTGGTACGACGACCACCACCTCGCCCGGCTGCGCACCATCGCCGCCCTGCTGGAACGCGGCCACACCCTCGGCGGCATCGCCGAACTCACCGCCGCGTTCGAGAACGGCCGCGACGTCAGCCAGCTCGGGGAGCTGCTCGGCATCGGCTGGTCCGAGGAGACCCCCGTACGGCTGTCGCCCGAGGCCCTGGCCGACCACTTCGAGGGCGAGGTCACCCCGGAGAACCTGGCGGCCTCCCTCGACCTCGGCTACCTCGCCACCGACGGCGACGCGATCGTGCACGTCAGCCGGCGCCTGCTGGACGTCTCCTCGGCGCTGGTCCGCGAGGGCGTCCCGCTCGCGGCCGTCCTGGAGACGGGCCGCCGGGTCCGCGAGCACGCGGATGCCCTGGCCGGGCTGTTCACGGAGCTGATCACCGCGCACATCGGGGACGAGGCCGTCGCGCGGCTGCGCCCGCTGGCCAAGAGCGTCGTCGAGGCGGAGCTCACGATGGCGATGGACCGCCTGCGCCAGACCCCGCCGCCCGAGGCCCCGCCGCTGGCGGGTCAGACGCGCGAAGGCCAGACACCTGAAGGCCCGCAGCGCGAGGCCCGGACGCGCGAAGGTCAGACGCGCGAAGGTCAGACGCGCCAGGCCCCGCCGCGCGAGGGTCAGACACCGGCCTCGTAGACGACCGTCACGGGCGCGTGGTCGGACCACCGCTCGGGGTGCGTCTCGGCCCGCTCCACGAACGCCTTCACGGCCCTCGCGGCCAGCCCCGGCGTCGCGACCTGGAGGTCGATCCGCCAGCCGGCGTCGTTGTCGAAGGCCCGGCCCCGGTAGGACCACCAGGAGTACGGCCCCTCCGTGTCCGGGTGCAGCGCGCGCACCACGTCCACGTACCCGGCCCGGTCGTAGACCTCGCCGAGCCACGCCCGCTCCTCGGGGAGGAACCCGGCGTTCTTGCGGTTCGTCTTCCAGTTCTTGAGGTCGGCTTCCCGGTGGCAGATGTTCCAGTCCCCGCACACCACGACCTCACGGCCCTCGGCGGCGGCCCGCTCCCTGAGCCCCTCCAGGTACGTGAGGAACTCCCCCATGAACCGGTACTTCTCGTCCTGCTTCTCGGTCCCCGCCTCCCCGGAGGGCAGGTACAGGCTGGCCACGGTCACCCCGGGAAGGTCCACTTCGAGGTACCGGCCCGACGTGTCGAATTCCTCACTCCCGAACCCGACCCGCACCCGCTCCGGCTCGCGCCGCGAGTAGACCGCGACCCCGGCCCGCCCCTTGGCCGCGGCCGGCGCGAACACGGTGTGCCAGCCCTCGGGAACCCGCGCCTCGTCCGGGATCTGGGCCTCCTCGGCCCGTACCTCCTGAAGGCACACCACGTCGGCGTCCGACCCGGCGAGCCACGGTACGAAGCCCTTCTTCGCGGCGGCGCGGATCCCATTCACATTCACGGAGGTCACGGTGAGCATCACAGCACCATAGCGGGACGGTTCCGTACGATGTTCTGATGTCTCACGGGATCCAGCTCCGCGCCGTGCCGTACGACCACCCGGACGCGGTGAAGCTCAACGACCAGGTTCAGCTCGAATACCAAGCGCGATACGGGGGCGAGGGCGACGACACCTACCTCGACCCGACGATGTTCACCCCGCCGCGCGGCCTCTACCTGCTGGCGTACGACGCCCAGGGCGCCCCGGTGGCCAGCGGCAGCTGGCGCGCCCAGGACCTGAACGACGAGGGCTACTCGGACGGCGACGCCGAGCTGAAGCGCATGTACGTCATACCGGAGGCACGGGGGCTGGGTCTGGCCCGCCGGATGCTCGCGGAACTCGAAGCCGACGCCCTCGCGGCGGGGCGTACCCGGATGGTCCTCGAAACGGGGGACCAGCAGCCGGAGGCGATCGCCCTGTACCTCTCCTCGGGCTACGCGATGTGCCCGAAGTTCGGCTACTACCGCCACTACGACTCCAGCCGCTGCATGGCCAAGCCCCTCCACCGGCCCTCCTGACCGCGCCCCGGCCGGGGGGCGGCCACCGCCGCCCCCGGCCGGGAACACGCGGCCCTACAGGGCCACCACGCAGTTGTCCGAGCTGTAGGTGCCCTTGAGGCTGACGACGCCGGCCGTGCCGTCGCCGAAGAAGCGGGAGAACAGACCCGCCGGGCGGCCGTTGAAGAGGAGCGGGCCGAACACCGGGGCGATCTCCGCGTCGTGGGTTTCCTCCGCCCCCTCGGCGATCATCGCCAGCCGGCACGTGCGGGGTTCCACGTACTCCTGGACGATGCTCGTGCCCGTCTCCGCGGCCGCCGCCACCGCCGCCTCCCACCGCTGCGGCGGCGCCTCCCGCCCGATGAGGACCTGCTTGCCGCTCATCCCGATGCTCTCCTTCAGCACCAGCCGCTCCCGCTCGGCCACGACGAACGGCACCAGGTCGACCTTCCGGTCCCCCCGGTTCGTCCACCGGTGGCTCAGCACCCGCGTCCACGGCAGGTACCGCTCGACCAGCGCCCGCTCGGCCGCCGTCATCCACGGCCGCCCCTCCGAGAGCATGCCCATCGTCAGCTTGCTCGACAGGAACGTCGAGGTCTGGGTCCCCACCAGCAGCACGCCGTGGTCCAGCGCTTCCCGCACCGGGGCGGTGTCGATGCCCAGTTCCAGCCAGTCCGGGATCGTGAAGTCCCTCAGTCCCAGCGGGTAGCGCAGCTCCGGCGGGCAGTCCCACGCCTCGTGCAGGTTCGCCGGGTCGAAGAAGCGCGCGGTCAGCCCGTGGCTGTTGAAGTGGTCGACCTGGACGTCGAAGTACCGGGTGAGGTCCCCCTGGTCCCGGGCGTCACCCAGCAGGGCCACCCGGGGCGCCACCCCCAGCTCCGCCGCGAGGTCCCGGAACATCGCGGTCCGGGCGGCGAAGGGGTCCTCGTAGGAGAACGGCAGCCGCCCCTGCCCGTCGGCGTACAGCTTGCGCCACACCTCCATCCGGGAGTGCGCCTCCACCGGGCCGCCGAGCGCCCCGCTGACGTTGAACTCCAGGAACCGGGGCCCGTCCGCGCCGATCACCACGTCCGGCCGGGCCACGCAGTGCGCGTACCGCTCCTCGGTGAACTGGTCGTCGAGGAACAGCTGGTGCTCGCTCTCGGGCATGGTGAACGCCGCCAGCCGGCCCTCGGTCGTCGGCGCCGCCTCCAGCGCGGTCCGGCGTACGAGGTCCAGCAGGGCCGCGCTCACCCGGAACAGCTCCGCGTACGAGGCGCGCGGCAGCGCGAGCGGCGCGGCGGGCAGCAGGACCTGGTGCGGATGGCCGGTGTCGCGGATCTCGTGGACCAGCATCTCCCGGATCGTGCGGGCGGCCGCAGCGGGCGGCGCCACCCGCTGCCCGCCGAACCACGCGTGGCCCGAGGCCGCCCGGGTACCGATGTCCTCGACCGCGCTCATCCGCCTTCTCTCCCACCTGTGTTGTCCCCTCGGGGACTCTTCCGAACACCACATCGAACGCCGATTAACCTGTGGGCCCGACACCGCACGCACAGGGGGTACGACTCATGACGCTGCGCCGCGTCCAGGACAACGAGTACGTCGAGGAGCACGGCGGGGACTACGAGGACTTCGAGCCCGGCATGACCATCAGGCACTGGCCGGGCCGGACCCTCACCGAGACCGACAACACCTGGCTGACCCTGCTCACCATGAACCAGCACCCGCTGCACTTCGACCGCCACTACGCGGAGGGCGCCGAGTACGGGCGGGTGCTGGTCAACAGCGGCATCACCCTGTGCCTGGTCGGCGGCATGACCGTGCAGGCGCTGTCGGCGCGCGCGGTGGCCAACCTCGGCTGGGACAAGGTCCGGCTGAAGGACCCGGTGTTCGTCGGCGACACGCTGTACGCGACGAGCCGGATCCTCGGCAAGCGGCTGTCCAAGTCCCGCCCGGGGAACGGGATCATCACGGTGGAGACCACGGGGACGAAGTCGACCGGCGAGGCCGTCATCGTCTTCGAGCGCTCCTTCATGGTCCGCTGCCGCGAAGCGGGCTGATCCCGGCCCGCCGGCGAAGGCGTGGGCGCCGCCCGGCCGGGGTTCCCCCCGGCCGGGCGGGCTCATCCGCCGGTCCCGGCGGCCTCGTGGAGCGCCGCCGCGGCGGCGGTGTCCTCGATGGCCATGCCCACGCTGCGGAACACCGAGGTCCGGCCGCCCGCCGCGCTCGCCCCGGTCACCAGGGCGCCGAGCTCGTGCAGGTCGTCCGGGCCGATCAGAGCGGCGGCCAGCGCGGCCCGTACCTCGCCCGCCTCCGCGATGGCGGTGGCCCGCTCCTCGACCAGGACGAACGCGGACGCCAGGAGCGCCGGATCCACCTCGATCGCGTCCTCGTGGGTCCCGCCGATCGCGTTGACGTGCGCCCCGCGGGCCACCCAGCCGGCTTCCACCAGCGGCACGGACTCCGCGGTGGAGGTCGTCGTACAGATGACCGCGGCGTCGACGACGGCCTCCTTGGCCGTATCGCACACCGTGACCGCGACCTGCGGCCCGGCGGTGTCCCGGACCCAGCGCGCGAACCGCTCGGTGCGGTCCGGGGTGCGGGAGTAGACCCGTACCGTCCGGATCGGCCGGACCGCGGACACGGCCCGTACCAGCGCCCGCGCCTGCACCCCGGCGCCGATCACGGCGAGGTCCTCGGCGTCGGCCGGCGCGCACAGCCGGGTCGCGAGGCCCGCGACCGCCCCGGTACGGACGGCGGTCAGCTCGGCCCCGTCCAGCAGCGCGGTGATCCGCCCGGTCTCCAGGTCGGTCAGCACGACCACCCCGTGGATCAGGGGCAGTCCGCGCCCCGCGTTGTCGGGGGTCAGCGTGGTGATCTTGACGCTGCCCACCCCGTGCCGCTCCCAGACCGCCGTCCCGGCCAGCAGCTCCCGCCGCGGGCCGTGCTGGACGACCGTCCGGGGCGGCGAGGTCGTACGGCCCGCCGACAGGTCGGCGAACACGTCGGCGAGGGTGTCCATCACCCGCGCCAGCCGCTCCGGCCCCGCCATGTCCGCCGCCTCGATCATCACCGGTCCGGCCGGCGGCCGGCCGCTCACGCGGCGGCCCGCTTCGCGCTCAGTTCGGCCACGACGTCCACGATCAGATCCTCCTGGCCGGCGATGGCCTGCCGTCTGCCGAGCTCGAAGAACACGTCGCGCGGATCGACCCCGGCGCGACCGGACAGGTCGAGCACCTGGTGCTTGAACCCGGAGAACACCCCGGCCAGCCCGCTGACGATGCTCAGCGACCCGGTCGTCGGCGGCGCGGGCATCAGCTCGCGCTCGGCGAACTCGGCCGCGTCGAGCAGCGCGTACAGGTCGATGCCGGTCCGGAAGCCGGTGCGTTCCAGCACCGGGACCAGCACCTCCAGCTGGGTGTTGCCCGCCCCGGCGCCGAAGCCGCGCGCGCAGCCGTCGATGATCCCGGCTCCGGCCCCGGCGGCCGCGACGGAGTTCGCGACGGCCATCCCGAGGTTGTTGTGCCCGTGGAAGATCACGGGCACGCCGTCCCCGACGGCCTCGTGGATCGCCCCGATCCGCTCGGTGACGTCCTGGGGCAGGAAGTACCCGGCGGAGTCCATGATGCCGACGGCCCGCGCCCCGTACCCGACGACGCGGACGGCGTGCTCGGCCAGTTCGGCGGGGGTCGCCATGTGGCTCATCATCAGCACGCAGTGCGCGTCGGCGCCCTGCTCGCGCAGGAAGCCGAGGTGCCGCTCGGCCAGCGAGGTCTCGGTGCAGTGGACGCCGACGCGGATCACGTCGGCGCCGTGCGCGACGGCCTTGCGCAGGTCCTCGCAGGTGCCCCAGCCGGGCAGCATGAAGACGCCCATCTTGCTGGTGCGCAGGGCTTCGCGCACGGTCGACAGCATCAGGTCGTCGCTGACGGCGGCCCGCCCGACCTGGAGGGAGGAGGCGCCGAGGCCGTTGCCGTGCCCCACCTCCACCACCGGGATCCCGGCGGCGTCGGCGGCTTCCGCGTATCCGCGCAGGGCGGCCACGCCGAGCTGGTGCCGCACCGCGTGCTGGCCGTCGCGCAGCGTGGGGTCGTGGATCACCACGGTGTTCATCGGGCCGCCCCCGTCCCGGCGGCCGGGGCGAGCCGGGCCGCGTGCTGCTCGGCGACCAGGATGGCGGCCGAGTTGATGATGTCGAGGTTCCCGGCGTAGCGGGGCAGCACGTCGCTGTCCGCGATGACCTCCAGGGAGACGACGACCCGGTCGCCGTCCACGCCGCAGGCGATGACCTCGTAGCCGGGCGCGAAGGCCCGTACCCGCTCGGCCGCTTCGGCGACCACGGCGCGCACCGCCTCCACGGTGGCTCCGGGGATGACGGCGTGCAGGGCCGTGCGGAAGGTCGCCGGGGGCACGGCCGGGCTGATGTTGAGGATCGCCTTGGTGTCGGGCACGCCGGTGAAGGCGGTGAGGGCGTGCCCGGTGGTGGCGACGTACTCGTCGAGGTTGAGCCGGGTCGCACGGCCGGCGATGCTGCTGGCCACGGTGGAGACGACCTCGATGTACTCCACGTCGAACGCGGCGGCGAGGGCGTGCGCGATCGGGGTGGAGGCCTGTCCGCCGCAGCTGATCAGGCTGACGTTGCGCTCGGTCGGGGTGTGCGTCCCGGTGACGGTCGGCACGACCATCTGCCCGACCTTGCTCGGGGTGAGGTCGATCAGCAGGGTGTCCAGCGGCCGCAGCAGCCGCCAGTGCTCGGCGTGCGACTGGGCGTTGGTGGCGTCGAAGACGACGTCGAAGGGGCGGGGCGAGGCGAGGATCGCGTCGATCCCGTCGGTGCTGGTCGGGTATCCGAGCCGGGCGGCGTGCTCCAGGCCGCCGGAGTGCGGGTTGCGTCCGGCGACCAGGGCGCATTCCAGTACGGCGGACCGGTGGATCTTGCTGACCAGGTCCTGGCCGATGGCCCCGGTGCCGATGACCGCGACCGAGACGGGCGGTACGGTCGCCGGCGCGGCGGCGGTGACGTCCTCAGCGACCGTCATGTCCGGCCCCCTCCGCGTCGCCGAACCGGCGCGCCCAGGCGTCGCCGAGGGCCACGGTGTCGCGGGCCATCCGGGCGAAGGGCGGGCCGACCATGTTCCCGTCGAGGACGGCGATCCCGCCGGCCGCCGACCGGACGGCCTCGGTGACCCGCCGGGCGGCCCGCAGGCCCTCCGGGTCGGGGCGCAGGGCCGCGTTGATCGCGTCGAGTTCGCTCGGGTGCACGGTGGCCTTCCCCTGGAAGCCCAGTTCGCGCGCCCGGGCCATCTCCTCGGCCAGGACGGCCGGCTCGGCGAGGCGGTAGTTGGCGGTGTCGACGCAGGCGGTGCCGTAGCGGGCGCAGGCCATGGCCATCGCCTGCCGGGCGGAGAGCATGCCGGCCCAGGTGATCTCCACGCCGAGGGTGGCGGCCAGGTCGGCCGAGCCGAAGACCAGCCCGTCGGCGGCCTCGGCGATGGCGTCGATCGCGGCGACGGCGGCGGGGGTCTCCAGCGTGACGTAGATCTGCGGATGGGCGCCCGCCGAGGCGAGGGTGTCGCGCATCAGCGTCACCTCGACCGGGGAGTCCACCATCGTCATCACGACGAAGCCGGGCCGGACCGCCGCCCCGGCGAGCATCGCGAGGTCGTGGACGGCGGCGAGGGTGCCCAGTTCGTTGACCCGGACCGCGATGTTGCGGGGGTCCGGGGCCTTCTCCAGCGCCGCCCGGCACACGATCCGCGCCGCGTCCTTCTCCTGCGGCGGGACGGAGTCCTCCAGGTCGATCAGGTGCACGTCCGCGTCGTAGGACCAGGCCTTGACGACCCGCTCCAGCGACAGCGCGGGCGTGTAGAGGATGCTGCGCGGGATGGCCAGGGCGGTGTCCGTCGCTCTTGTCATCGGGCCGCCTCCCCCGGTATCGGGGCCGTCGGGCGGGCACCGACCTCGGCGAGGACCGCGCAGAGCGCGCGGACCTGCTCCGCGGTCTGTCCGGCGCGCATCATGACGCGCAGGCCTGCCGTGCCGCGGGCGACGATCGGGAAGAACACCGGCGAGACGTAGAACCCGGCCTCGAACACGCGGCGGCCCGCCTCGATCACGGTGTCGTCGCCCATCGGGACGAGGCGGATCGGGAAGGTGCTGCCGGTCTGGTCGGTGTGGATCAGCGAGTCGAAGAGCTCGATGTTCTCGTACAGCTTGTTCTGGAGGGTGACGAGTTCGCCGGTGCGGTGGATCTCCGCCGAGGCGAGGCCCGCGCCGACGGCGGGGGTGTTGAGGAGCTGCGAGTAGTTCAGGGCTCCGCCGAAGCGCTCGATGACGCGGAGCGTCTCCTTGTCGTACCCGTCGAGCACAATCGCCGCGCCGCTGGTGCCGAACGCCTTGTTCAGGGTCATCACGACGATGGTGCGCTCGTCGAGGACGGGGCTGTGCGTGCGGACGTAGCCGACGCCGCGCTCGCCGTACGCGGACATCGAGTGGGAGTCGTCGTAGTAGACGATCAGGCCGTACCGGTCCTGGAGTTCGGCGAGTTCCTTGACGGGCGCGTAGCCGCCGAGGCTGTCGCTGCCGTCGCAGACGTAGGCGACCTGCTCGTACTTCTTGCAGGCGTCCTCGATGAAGTTGAGGTCGTGGTGCCCGGAGGTGACGACCTCGGTCTCGTCGGCGCAGACCGGCTTGACGTTGGCCATCGACACGTGGGCGTTCTTGTCGAAGATCATCAGCGGTCGCTTGCCGGTGCCGAGGTGACCGGAGGCGATCAGCGGCAGGAGGCCGAACGTCGCGGTGCTGGCGGCGATGGAGCAGACGACGTGGGCGCCGAACAGCTCGCCCAGGGAGGCCTCCAGCTCCAGCATCGCGGGGATCTGGACGCGGCTGCGCGCGATGCAGTGGTCGAGGACCCCGTAGCGGCGCAGGGCCTCGATGCCGCCCTCGATGACCTTCGGGTGGGAGTCGAGGTCCAGGTACGAGCAGCAGCTGAAGTTGACGAACTCGTGGCCCTCGGCGATGTACTCGTGGCCGGCCTCGGTGCGCAGCACGCCTTCGCCGTACGCGGCCACGATCCCGGCGAGCCCGCTGCGCTCCGACATGTCCCAGAACGCGTTGCCGATGCCGATCAGCTTGTCGTTGTTGCGGTACGCGTGGGTCGGGGTGATGCTCAGGCGCTCGGTCATGAGGTCCCCTCGGCGGGCTGGTAGTTGTAGACGCCCTTGAGCTTGCGGAACACGGCGGTGTAGAGGGCCACGCCGAGGACGTAGGGCCGGCGGAAGATCTTCGGGTCGCGCAGCCAGAAGTTCACGTTGATGTTCATCTCGTCCAGCGACTCGGCCTGGTGCCACCAGCCGAGCGGCAGGTAGAGCATCTGGCCCGGTTCGAGGACGAGTTCGCGGCGCTGGGCCAGCTTGGACGCCAGCTTGGGGTAGCGCGCCCAGTCCACGTCGTCGAAGTCGAAGACCTGGGACTTGTCGCCGAAGCCGTCCTTGAGCGAGCGCGGGTAGTACTCCCAGAAGCCGGGGGGCGCCAGGACGAACCGCTTGCGGCCCTCCAGGGCTATGTTGAAGTTCTCCAGCTCGTCGAAGTGGCTCTGGGTGAACACGCCCTTGTGGCTGATCCACAGGTTGGCCGCGTTCATGGGGCGGCGGTAGTCGAACAGCCTGGCCGCGTCGAAGCCGAGGATCGCGTTGACGTCGGCGGGGCTGTTGCGGAAGTTCGAGACGATGCGGTTCCAGGTGCCCGGGTCGGTCAGGTAGCGCTCGTCCTCGAAGAACTCGCGGAGCCTGATCTCCTTGGTGGTCCACCGCTCGGAGTTCTGCTTGTTGCTGGGCTCGGTGAACAGGGTGACCATCAGGTCGCCGAGGCG
The DNA here is from genome assembly GCF_003721495.1 of Streptomyces sp. ADI95-16. Taxonomy (NCBI): domain Bacteria; kingdom Bacillati; phylum Actinomycetota; class Actinomycetes; order Kitasatosporales; family Streptomycetaceae; genus Streptomyces; species Streptomyces sp. ADI95-16. The sequence continues at coordinate 3,577,297 of NZ_CP033581.1, forward strand.
CTTGGCCACGCCTTCCCGGCCGAGGCCCTGGGCGCCCCGCGGAAGGGTGATCACCACCGGGACGTCGGCCCGGATGAGGGCCTCCCGCCCGAAGGCCATGAACTCGTCGAACGAGATGCGGGGAACGGGTAGGCCCCCGAGGCTCTCTCGCCCGGACACAGGATGTGCTGTATTCACAACTCTGTCCTCATCGTTCATTGTTCTCGTACCGCCATTTTTTTGGTGGCCGGTTCGGAGACCGGCCTGTTCCTGCGCAGGGCCGACTGGCCCGCGAGGCTCAGTACCAGGGCGACGGCCCCGCCGCCGACCCCCGCCCACGCCGCCCACGCGGAACTGCCCAGGTCGGCCAGCTGGCCGCCCACGGCCGTACCCGAGGCGATGCCGAGGGCGCCGCAGCTGGTGAGCCACGAGAACGCCTCGGACAGCGCGGTCTTCGGAGCCAGTGACTCCAGCAGCGTGCTGCCCGCGATCAGCGCCGGGGAGATCGCGATCCCCGCGACGACGGCGAGGAAGCACATGAGCAGCGGGGACCGTACGAAGGCCAGCGGAACCACCCCGAGCGTCAGCAACCCGGTGGTGACCGGGAGCAGCCGCGCTTGTGAGAGGCGCCAGTCCGTCGACCCGTAGACCAGGCCGGCGATCAGGCTGCCGACCGCGATCAGCGAGATGAACACGCCCGCGAGCCCGGGCGCGGAGGCCTCCCGGGCGAACGCGATCATCGTGACGTCGACCGCGCCGAACTGGAAGCCCATCCCGGCGTAGGCGAGCATCAGGATCCAGACCCCGGGCACCCCGAGCGCCCGCTCCGCGCCGCGGCCCGGCGCCGGCGCGGACGCCGGCTCGGACCCGCGGTGCAGTGCGACGGCGATCGAGCCGACGGTGGTCAGGACCAGGCAGGCGACCAGGCCCGCGGCGGGGTGCACCGCGGATGCCAGCACCGTGACCAGGAGCGGACCGACCAGGAAGATCGTGTCGTCCAGCATGGACTCCATGGCGTACGCCGCCCGCAGCAGCCCCTGGTCGACCATCGCCGCCCACCGCGCCCGCATGAACGAGGTGAAGGAGACCGAGGTGCACCCGGCGGCCACCGCCGCGACGGTCATCAGCCACAGCGGTGACTCCAGCACGATCGACACCAGCAGCGCCGTCATGCCCACCGCGTGCGCCAGGCAGGCCGTCAGGAGCACCCGCCGCTGGCCGAGCCGGTCGGCGAGGCGCCCGAGCACCGGGCTGGCCACGCCCTGGGCGATCAGCATGGCCGCCGCGACGGTTCCCGCCTCGGCCATGGATCCGGTGGAAGCGGAGATCAGCAGGAGGCAGCCGACGGAACGCATGGCAATCGGGAATCGGCCGATCATCCCCCAGAATCCCAGCGCCGCGGCGCCCGGTTCCCGGAGCAGTCGAAAATAGGTCCCGAGCCCCGACTTCGACTCAGACGTACCCTCGGACACAATGCCCCCGTCAGTGCGAAATGGCTATCCGGAAATACCGGCGACCAGAGCCGGAAAACCCAGTCCCACCACACGCCGGGAATCCATTGATCCTCTGCCGACTGTGCCGATGCCCGCGCCCCCGCTGCCCAACAGCGGCTCGATCCTAGGGGTGTTGCCAACCCGCGTCAATAGTCTGAATGCGGGCCCGAAGGGCGGCCGAACAGGGCAATCACACTCCTCCGGGCACCCGCAACCCCCCGGGGGCGAGGTCACATACGTGAACCCCTGCGACAGTCAAGTACTTTTACGGCCAACCCGTATCGGAATGATTTGATCAGTATCCGATTTCCCCTCACGAATTCTTACATCCGCCCCCCATACGTCTATTTACGGGATCAAGGCTCGCGTTCGCGACCGTTCCTCCCGCCCGGCGCGCGCGGGCGCCTCGCCGGGCACCGGGGAACGCGGAACGCGCGCCGCCGCGATAAGGCGGGCGGCAGTTCGGGCGGCGGCGCGGCGCGCCACCCGCCCGGTTCAGGACAACGTGCGCAGCGGCACCGGCCGGCGGCGGCGGCCCGTCTCACGGGCAGAGATCAACCGGCGCCCCGGCCGCCCCTACGATGGCGGACGGCCTCACGCGGTTCAGAGGCAGTCGTGACCGATTTCGATTCAGGAGGCAGTCGTGACCCAGGCGACGTCCGAGATCCAGGACCCCGGCCAGGAACTCCAGACCCCGGAGACCACCGAGGACGAACAGACCGACGGGACCGAGGCCATAGAGCAGCGGAAGAACGGTCTGACGGGCGGCGTGAGCGACGCGCTGGCCGAGAACATGAAGCAGGGCTGGGCCGACACCGAGCGCCACGACCTGGAGCCCATCGCGCAGGCCCCGCACACCGCCCGGCGCCGCTCCGAGCTCTCGGCCCGCTTCCCGGGCGAGCGCCTGGTGATCCCCGCCGGCAACCTGAAGATCCGGGCCAACGACACGGACTACCCCTTCCGTCCGTCCTCGGACTACGCGTACCTGACGGGTGACCAGACCCAGGACGGCGTCCTGGTGCTGGAGCCCGCGGCGGACGGCGGCCACCTGGCCACCGCGTACCTGCTGCCCCGGTCCGACCGCGAGAACGGCGAGTTCTGGCTCTCCGGCCAGGGCGAGCTGTGGGACGGCCGGCGCAACAGCCTCACCGAGAACGAGCGGCTCCTCGGCCTGCCCTGCGCGGACGTCCGCGAGCTGGCCGCCGCCCTCAAGGAGGCCACCGGCCGGGTCCGCGTGCTGCGCGGCCACGACGCCGGCATCGAGGCCGCCCTGAACGACAAGGTGACCGCGGAGAGCGACGAGGAGTTCCGCGTCTTCCTCTCCGAGATGCGCCGCGTCAAGGACGAGTTCGAGATCGCCGAGCTGCGCTACGCCTGCGAGTCCACCGCCCGTGGCTTCGAGGACGTCGTCAAGGTCCTCGACAAGGCCGAGGCGACCAGCGAGCGCTACATCGAGGGCACGTTCTTCCTGCGCGCCCGCGTCGAGGGCAACGCGGTCGGCTACAGCACGATCGCCGCCGCCGGCCCGCACGCCACCACCATCCACTGGGTCCGCAACGACGGCGCGGTCCGCTCCGGGGAGCTCCTCCTGCTCGACGCCGGCGTGGAGACCCGCAACCTCTACACCGCCGACGTCACCCGCACGGTGCCGATCGACGGCCGCTTCACCCCGCTCCAGCGCAAGATCTACGACGCCGTGTACGAGGCCCAGTCGGCCGGCATCGCGGCCGTGAAGCCGGGCGCCGACTACCGGGACTTCCACATCGCCGCGCAGCGCGTGCTGGCCGAGAAGCTGGTCTCCTGGGGCCTGTTCGGCGACATGGACCTGGAGAAGGTCTGGGAGCTCGGCCTGCACCGCCGCTGGACCATGCACGGCACCGGCCACATGCTCGGCATGGACGTCCACGACTGCGCGGCGGCCCGCACCGAGCTGTACGTCAACGGCACGCTGGAGGCGGGCATGTGCCTGACCGTCGAGCCGGGTCTGTACTTCCAGGAGGACGACCTGACGGTGCCCGAGGAGTACCGCGGCATCGGCGTCCGCATCGAGGACGACATCCTCGTCACCGAGGACGGCAACGAGAACCTCTCGGCGGCCCTCCCCCGCCAGGCGGACGAGATCGAAGCCTGGATGGCCGCCCTCCGCGCCTGACCCCGCCCCGGCCCGCCCCTGACCCCAGGGCGCGGGCCGGTCCCGTTCCGAGCGGGCCGACCGCCCCGAACACCCCCGCAAACGCCGAGATCCCGCCCGGTCTTATGACCGGACGGGATCTCATGACGTTCCCGAGAGCTACTCGCGAACTGTCGTTTGTGGACCTGTGGGGATTTGAACCCCAGACCCCCTCGATGCGAACGAGGTGCGCTACCAGACTGCGCCACAGGCCCTTGCGACGTGTGAAACATTAGCATCCCCGCGCTGGTGCTCCAAAACCGGTATCGGGGAGCGTCCGCGCAGGTCACCGATCACTCGTTCGCGGCGCGCGGGCGGTCCTCGCCCTCGTACTGGTCGAACAGCGGCGTACGGCCCCGGTCGCGGCCGCGCGGGCGCGGCGGGGACTGCTTGGCGTCCACCGCGGAGTCCGGCTTCGCGGGGGCCGGGACGTGGGGCTGGGCGCGCAGCCGGGGCTCCGTGGGCTCCGCCGTGCTGGAGCGGGCGGAGCTCCACCCGTCCGGGGCGGCCGGGCCGGTGGCGCGGGGGGCGACCGGGGCCGTCACGTACGTGGGCAGCGGGACCGGGACCGGCTCCCAGCTGTCACCGCGGGCCGGGCCGCGTTCGCGTTCCCGCTGCTGGTCCACCCACTCGGCGTGGTCGGTCTGCTCGACCAGCGCGCGCCGCCCGGCCTCCTGGGGGGAGACCGGTGGCGCGGGGTCCGGGTCGGCGCCCTCGGCGGGGGCATCCTCGGGGTGGCGCCGGCGCGGGCCGCGGTTCTCCCGCAGCTGCCGGGCGGCCGCCTCGGCACGGCGCCGGTCCATCGTGAACTCGTAGCGCCGCCGCTCCTGGACCCGCAGGTGGACGATGTACGCGCTCAGCAGGACCGCCGGCACCGCCGGGGCCCACAGGAGGCCGAGCCCGCCGACGGCCGCGACGACGGCTCCGAGGGTGAAGACGAGGAAGAGGAGCGCCGTGGTGCGCCGGCGGCGCGCGAGCACCTGGAGGCGCTGTTCGCGCCGGGCCCGCTCCGCCCGTTCCACCCGGTCGGCCGCGGCCGACCGGGGTTCCGCCCTGGTCGGGGGCACGCCGAGGACCCGGGCGTCGGCGTCCACGGAATTCACCGTTTCCGTCGTCGCGTCCGGGTCCGCTTCGGGCCGGGCCTCCGCCTCCTGGTCACCGCGCTCCCGCAGTCCCCTGGCGTAACGGCGCTCCATTCCCGCCCGGCCGGAAAGCAGCCGAATGGCGGTGGAGAAGCGTTCCGTCGGACGGGCTTCGTTCAGCTCGTCCTGCCTCCGGAGCCACATGGGCACCAAGTAGGCGGCCCAGGCCCCGACAATGACTGCGTAGATGAGGCCGCTGCTGCTCACCCTCACACCGTAGAGGGGCGCGGCCGAGCGGATCGGCCAATTGAGCCGGTGTGTCGCACGATCAGGCTGATATCACGGACTTTTTTTGTGATTCTTCGGATCAAGTTATGGACGATTCCGGTTCTAATTCGAACGCATTATCGATTCAGCCCCGGATTGGCCCGCCGCCAGCGGCGCAGCAGCCCCTCCGGGACCTCCTCCGCCGTGAGGGCGAAGACGAGGTGGTCGCGCCACGCTCCGTCGATGTGGAGGTAGCGCGGGCGCATCCCCTCCTCGCGGAAGCCGAGCTTCTCCACGACCCGGCGGCTCGGCCCGTTCTCCGGGCGGATGCACACCTCGATCCGGTGCAGGCCGACCTTCGCGAAGCAGTGGTCCACGGCCATCGCGACAGCCGTCGGCATCACGCCCCGCCCCGCGATCTCGCGGTCCACCCAGTAACCGACGTGACCCGCGCACATCGAGCCCCAGGTGATCCCGGCGACCGTCAGCTGCCCGACCAGCCGGCCCTCGTACTCGATGACGAACGGCAGCATGCGGCCCGCGTTCGCCTCCGCCCGCAGATGGCGCACCATCTGACGGTACGTGGGCCGCTGGACCACCGGCCCCCACGGCGCGGGCGGCGGGATCGTGGCCTCCCACGGCCGCAGCCATTCGCGGTTGCGGCGGTTGACCTCGCGCCAGGCGCGCTGGTCCCGCAGTCTTATCGGCCGGAGCGTGACATCGCCGTCCGCCAGCACCACCGGCCAGGAGGGACCGTTCAGCTCTCGCTCCCGGTGGCTCCGGCCGGTCTGGGATGGTCTCCGCCCCGGAGCTGGTCCACGGCGTGCGGCAGGATCCGGGCCAGGACGGCGAGGCCGTCGCGGACGCCGCCCGTCGAACCCGGGAGGTTCACGATCAGGGTGCGCCCGGCCACGCCGGCGAGGCCTCGGGAGAGGGCCGCGGTCGCCACCTTCGCCAGGCCCTCGGCCCGGATGGCCTGCGGGATGCCCGGGACCTCGTAGTCCAGCACCCGCGCGGTGGCGTCCGGGGTCCGGTCGGTCGGCGAGATGCCGGTGCCGCCGGTGGTGAGGATGACGTCGTACCCGGCGGCCACGCCCTCGCGCAGCGCCTGCTCGACGGGGTCCCCGTCCGGGACGACCCGCGGGCCGTCCACCGCGAAGCCGAGCTCCTCCAGGGCCGCGGCGAGCAGCGGGCCGCCCTGGTCGGCGTACACGCCCCGCGAGGCCCGGTTGGAGGCGGTGACCACCAGCCCGCGCGGCGACGGCCCCGCCGCGGAACCGCTGCCGGCGGCGGGGTCGGGGGCGGTCACTGGGGCGGGACCGAGGCCGTGGCTGTGGCTGTGTGCCTCGCCGCCGCGCGGGGGGTTCATGCGCGGCTCCAGTCGCCGGACTTGCCGCCGGTCTTCTCCTCCACCCGGACGTCCGTGATGACGGCGCCCTTGTCGACGGCCTTGACCATGTCGATCACCGTCAGTCCGGCGACCGCGACGGCCGTCAGCGCCTCCATCTCGACGCCCGTGCGGTCGGTCGTCTTGACGGTGGCCAGGATCTCGACGGCGTCGTCGGCGACCGAGAGGTCCACCTTCACGCCGGAGACGGCCAGCGGGTGGCAGAGCGGGATCAGGTCGGGGGTCTTCTTCGCCCCCATGATCCCGGCGATCCGCGCGGTGGCGAGGGCATCGCCCTTCGGTACGCCCTCGCCCCGCAGCAGCTCGATCACCCGGGGGGAGACGAGGACGCGCCCGCTGGCTCGCGCCGTACGGGTGGTGACGTCCTTCGCCGAGACGTCGACCATCCGGGCCGCGCCGGCCTCGTCGATGTGCGTCAGCCTGCTGTGCGTGCTCATAAGTGGTGCCGCTCCCGCTCCGGGCCCCGCAAGGGCCTGTGTGGTGCAACACGCTACCCGCACCGACGGGGTCTCAGCCGAGCAGGATGACTTCCAGCTCCGCGCCCGGTTCCACCGAAGTGACGTCCTCCGGTACGACCATGAGCGAATCGGCGTGCGCCAGCGCGGCGATCAGGTGCGAGCCCGATCCGCCGACCGGGCTGACCGTGCCGCTCCCCGCGTCGTACTTCCCGCGCAGGAACTGGCGCCTGCCCGCCGGGGAGCCCAGCGCCTTGTCCGCCTTCAGCTCCGCTCGCACGCTGGGCCGGTTCACGTCGGGCAGGCCCATCAGCGCCCGGATCGCGGGACGCACGAACAGCTCGAAGGAGACGTACGAGGACACCGGGTTGCCGGGGAGCGCCAGCAGCGGCGTGTGGTCGGGGCCGATGGAGCCGAAGCCCTGCGGCTTGCCGGGCTGCATGGCGAGCTTGCGGAAGTCCACCCCGCCGCCCTGGACGTCCTCCCCGCCGGAGCCGCCCGAGCCGCCCGAGCCGCCCGAGCCACCGGAAACACCCGAGCCACCCGACCCGCCGACGGAGGTCAGGGCCTCCTTGACCACGTCGTACGCCCCGACGCTGACCCCGCCCGTGGTGACCAGCAGGTCCGCCCGGATCAGCTGGTCCTCGATGGTGGCGCGCAGCGTGTCCGCGTCGTCCGAGACCGCGCCGACCCGGTAGGCGATGGCCCCGGCGTCCCGGGCGGCCGCGGCGAGCGCGAAGCTGTTGGAGTCGTAGATCGTCCCGGCCGCCAGCGGTTCGCCCGGCTGGACCAGCTCGCTGCCGGTGGACATCACGACCACCCGCGGCCGCGGCCGCACCCGTACGGTGCCCCGCCCGATGGCGGCCAGCAGCGCGATCTGCGGCGGCCCGAGCACCGTGCCCGACGCCAGGGCGAGGTCCCCGGCCTGTACGTCGCTCCCCCGCGCGCGGACGTGCGCCCGGGCCTCGGCCGCGCGGTGCACCCGTACCTCTCCGGCGGCGCCCTCGGGCGCGGCACTGGCCGGGGTCATCCCGGAGGCGGCGCCGCCCCCGGTGCCGCCGTCGGTCCACTCCACCGGTACGACGGCTTCCGCGCCGGGCGGCAGCGGGGCGCCGGTCATGATCCGGGCACTCTGACCGGGTCCGACGGTGGGCAGCTCGCCGCTGCCGGCCGCGACGTCCCCGATGACCGTCAGCACCGCCGGGAACTCCTCGCTCGCGCCCTGGACATCGGCCACGCGGACGGCGTACCCGTCCATCGAGCTGTTGTCGAAGGGCGGAAGGGCGACGGGCACGGTGACGTCCTCGACCAGGACGCAGCCCTGGGCGTCGAGCAACTGGAGCTCGATGGGCTCCAGCGGCCGGATCGCGGCGAGGACGTCCGCGAGGTGCTCGTCCACCGACCACAGACGCTGCCGGCCGGTCTCCTGCGGTGCGGAACTGCTCAAGGTGCTACATCTCCTCCGTGACGTAACGGCGAAGCCAGGTGCGGAACTCCGGGCCCAGGTCCTCACGTTCGCACGCGAGTCGGACGATGGCCCGCAGGTAGTCCCCGCGGTCCCCGGTGTCGTAGCGGCGGCCGCGGAAGACCACTCCGTGCACCGGACCGCCCACGCTCTCGTCGGCGGCCAGCTTCTGCAGGGCGTCGGTGAGCTGGATCTCCCCACCGCGGCCCGGCTCGGTCTCCCGCAGTATGCCGAAGATCGCCGGGTTGAGGACGTACCGTCCGATCACCGCGTAGTTGCTGGGGGCGTCGGCGGCGTCGGGCTTCTCGACCAGGCCCGTCACGCGGACGACGGCCGGGTCGTCGGTGGGCTCGACGGCGGCGCAGCCGTAGAGGTGGATGCTGGAGGGGTCCACCTCCATCAGCGCGACGACGGTGCCGCCGGTGCGGGCCTGGAGGTCGACCATGTCGCGCAGCAGCGGATCGCGCGGGTCGATGAGGTCGTCGCCGAGGAGGACGGCGAAGGGCTCGCGGCCGACGTGCGGCTCGGCGCAGAGCACGGCGTGACCGAGTCCGCGCGGGTCTCCCTGACGGACGTAGTGCATGGTCGCCAGGTCGCTGGACTCCTGGACCTTCTTGAGCCGGTCGTCGTCGCCCTTGGCGATGAGCGCCGATTCCAGCTCGTAGTTCCGGTCGAAGTGGTCCTCAAGCGGCCGCTTGTTACGCCCTGTGATCATGAGTACGTCGTCCAGCCCGGCGGACACGGCTTCCTCGACCACGTACTGGATCGCCGGCTTGTCGACGACGGGCAGCATCTCCTTGGGCGTCGCCTTGGTCGCCGGGAGGAAGCGAGTGCCGAGGCCCGCGGCCGGGATGACGGCCTTTTTGATCACGGGGTGCGACTGAGTCATGGCAGCACGATAGTGGGTCGTTCCGTAAGCCCAGGTGAGATGCGGATGAATAGATCCACTTACACACCCATTCCACAGGAGATTTGAGGCCGTTGTGGTAGCTACCCCGCCAAACCCGACCGCGAAGGCGCTCCTGCGCCGGGAACTGCTCGCCGCCCGTCGCGCCTTGAGCCCCGAGGACTGCCGTACGGCGGCCCGCGCGCTCTCCCGGTCCGCCCTCGGGCTGCCGGAGCTGGCCGGGGCCGGCACGGTCGCCGCGTACGTCTCGGTCGGCACCGAACCCGGCACGCGCGAGCTGCTCGACGCCCTGCGCGCGGCCGGGAAGCGGGTGCTGCTGCCGGTGCTGCTGCCCGACAACGACCTCGACTGGGCGGCGTACGAGGGCCCGGGCAGCCTGGCCGAGGCCGCCCACCCGGGGAAGATGCGGCTGCTGGAGCCGGCCGGGCCTCGGCTCGGGCCGGACGCGGTGACGGGCGCCGACGCCGTGCTGCTGCCGGGGCTGGCGGTGGACGCGCGCGGGATGCGGCTCGGCCGGGGCGGCGGCTCGTACGACCGGGTGCTGGAGCGGCTGGAGCGGGCCGGGGCGCATCCGGCGCTGGTGGTGCTCCTCTACGACGAAGAGGTGGTCGCGCGGGTCCCGGAGGAACCGCACGACCACCCCGTCAAGGCGGTGGCCACCCCGTCGGGGGTGGTCCGTTTCTGAGCCCTAGGGCTTCAGGGTCAGGGTGTCGACCGTCGCCTTGTTCACGGCTTCCTTGCCGAAGGGCCACTCCAGCAGCTCGCCCTTGGCCCACATCGTCGTCTGGTCGGTGTAGTGGGAGTGGTAGGCGTGCCCCGAGGCGCCGGTCAGGTTGATCCAGCGGGACTTGTCCAGGTCGTTGAGGTTCACGACCATACGCATCGAGGGCACCCAGGTGACCTCGTACCCGCTGGCGGCGTTCCAGCCGGTCGCGTTCACGGTGGCCTCGCCGCCGCCCAGGTTCCACGGGCCGCGGTTGAGGAGCCACTGCATGAAGCCGGGGCCCTCGGTGCCGATGGTCTGGTTCTTCAGCGTCAGCTGGTGCAGGCGGCCCCAGGTCCAGGTGGACTGGTCCTTGCCGAGCTTGGCGGTGAGCTCCCAGCGGGCGTCCTCCATGGCCCGGGCGAACAGCTCGTCACGGGTGGCGGTCGGCTTCTGGTGGATGTTCGGGGCGGGCGACTGCCACCACGGCGAGTTCTCGTCCTTGACCAGGCGGCGGACCACCTCGAACCAGCGGTCGCCGCCGTCGGGCTGCGCCGAGTCGGAACCGCGGGTACCGCATTCGCGGACCGTCTTGGCGAGGTCGTCGACCGGGCCGGAGTCGGACTCCTTGACGTTGGTGCAGCTTTCCTCGACCCGCAGTTCCTTCGGCATCTTGTCGCCGAAGGACAGCTTGAGGATGTTGCGCCAGACCGCGTTGAAGTACGCGGCCGCCGCCGAGTCGGGCTCCTGGGTGTAGTTCCAGCCGTCCAGCAGCTTCTGCGCGGAGCGCACGTCCGGGTCCTTGACCTGGATCTTGGCCAGCATCGGGGTCAGCAGCGCGGCGATCTCGCTGCTGTTGTCCATCTGCATGGTGCGCATGTCGTCGGTCGAGATCTTGCCGCTGTCCTTGATCTTCGCCTCGATGAGGTCGTTGATCCGCTGGCTGCGGGCGCCGTAGCCCCAGTCGGTGGTCAGCGTGTACGGGTACTTGCCCGCCCCGGTGCCGCTCTCGGTGACCGCCTGGTTGGCGGTGACGATGTAGCCGCGGGCCGGGTTGAGGTCGTACGGCATCTCGTCCTGCGGGATGTAACCCGCGTTGCCGTCCTTGCCGCCCTTCCAGGCGTACTTGGAGTCCCAGCCGGGGGCGGGCATCCGGCCGTCGCCGGAGCCGCGGACCGGGATGCGGCCCGGCGCCTGGTAGCCGATGTTGCCGGTGGCGCCCTTGCTGTCGGCGTAGATCAGGTTCTGGGACGGCACCTCGAAGTCGCGCGCGGCGGCCCGGAAGGTGTTGAAGTCCTTGGCCCGGTCGATCCTGAAGACCGCGTCCATCGACTTGCCGGGGTCCAGGGCGGTCCAGCGCAGGGCGACGGCGTAGCCCTCGCCCCGGTCGGGGGCGGAGCTGGCGACGGGCGCCCGGTCGCCGACCGTACCGAGTTCCTCGCTGCGGTCGGAGACCAGCGGGCCGTTGTTGGTGCTGCGGACCGTGATCTTCTTCTCGCCGCCTCCGGCGATCTTGATGACCTCGTCGCGGACGGTGAAGGGGAGCACCTTGTTGTCGTAGACGTAGCCCTCGGGCTTGACCTGCTCCAGGTAGAGGTCGGTGACGTCGGCGCCGAGGTTGGTCATGCCCCAGGCGATGTCGGCGTTGTGGCCGATGACCACGCCGGGCATGCCGGAGAAGGTGAAGCCGGCCACGTCGTACTGGCACTTCTCGGAGACCGCCCGGCAGTGCAGGCCCATCTGGTACCAGACGGAGGGCAGCTGCGGGGAGAGGTGCGGGTCGTTCGCGAGGAGCGGCTTTCCGGTGGTCGTGTACTTGCCGGAGACGACCCAGGAGTTCGAGCCGATGCCGCTGCCGTTGGGGCCGAGGATCGCGGGGATCTTGTCCAGGGTGTTGGCGAGCGCGCTCATCTGGCTGCGCAGGCCGACGGTCGCGCCCTGGGCGGAGGCGTTGCCGGCGAGACCGGTGGCCGTACCGGAACCGGAGGCCGTACCGGAGCCGGAGCCGTTGCCGGAGCCGCTGCCGGAGTCGTTACCGGTGCCGGAGCCCTTGCCCGAGCCGTTGCCCGTACCGGATCCGCTGCCGGAACCGGAACCCGAGCCGGAGCCCGTGGTGGCGCCCTGCGGGGTGTACTTGCCGCCGTCGGTCTTGCCGCCCTCGACGATCGGCTTGTTCCGGTCGAAGGGGTACGGCGGGTAGAGCTCGTCGATCTGCGCCGGCGTGAGCTTGCCCGACATCAGCGCGCGGTCTATCTCGTCCTGCATGTTGCCGCGCAGGTCCCACGCCATCGCCTTGAGCCAGGCGACCGAGTCCACCGGGGACCACTGCTCGGGCTTGTAGTCGCCGCTGATCCCGAGGGCCGCGTGCTCGACGGAGAGGTCCTTGCCGGACTTCCCCTTCAAGTACGCGTTGACCCCGTCGGCGTAGGACTGGAGGTACTTCTTCGTCTCGGGCGAGAGCTTGGTGTCGTACTCGGCCTGCGCGACCTGGCGCCAGCCCAGCGTGCGCAGGAAGGCGTCGGTCTCCACCTGGCCGGATCCGAACATCTCGGAGAGGCGCCCGGAGGTCATGTGGCGGCGTACGTCCATCTCCCAGAAGCGGTCCTGGGCGTGGACGAAGCCCTGAGCGCGGAAGAGGTCTTCGTCGTTGTCGGCGTAGAGCTGCGGGATTCCGCTGGCGTCGCGCTTGACCTCGACGGTTCCGGTCAGGCCGGGCACCTTCAGGGACCCGGTCGTCTGGGGGTACGAGGCGCGCACGGTGTCCACGCTCCAGTACGCGCCGTAGCCGAGGCCCGCGAAGAGCGCCAGGACCAGCACGAGCACGATCAGACGGGCGCGTCGTCCCTTCTTCTTGACGGAAGGGGCGGTTTCGTTGGCGGGCATCGCTGTCCTTAGAGGGGCAGGGTGGTCCTGGGAGTGCTGGGAGCAACCATAGGCGCAGGACCGGGTCCGATGATCCGGCAGGGGTGGAGCTGCTGGAGACAGGGCGGATCAGGGGTTTCACAATGTGGTTATCGCGTAAAGAGCGCGTCAAATATTAGGTAAGGTAACGAAGTACTTGCCGAACTTGTCGCCGGGAGGACCGATCCGCCAGGCGCGTTGAGGAGGGCCGCCCGCTGACCGTCCACACGCTCAATGAGCTCCTGCTGGTCTGCTCGCTCGTACTGCTCGTCGCCGTCGCGGCGGTGCGCGTCTCCTCGCGCAGCGGCCTCCCCAGCCTGCTCATCTACCTCGGCATAGGTGTCGCGATAGGCCAGGACGGCATCGGCAACGTCGTCTTCGACAATGCCGAGCTCACCCAGGTCATCGGGTACGCGGCGCTCGTCGTGATCCTCGCCGAGGGTGGTCTGGGCACCAAGTGGAAAGAGATCAAGCCGGCCCTGCCGGCCGCGATCGTGCTGTCACTGGTCGGCGTCGCCGTCAGCGTGAGCGTGACCGCGGCAGGAGCCCACTACCTGGTCGGGCTCGACTGGCGGCAGGCCCTGCTGATCGGCGCGGTCGTCTCCTCGACCGACGCGGCGGCGGTGTTCTCGGTCCTGCGCAAGGTGCCGCTGCCCGCGCGGGTGACGGGCGTGCTGGAGGCGGAGTCCGGGTTCAACGACGCCCCCGTGGTCATCCTGGTGGTCGCCTTCGCCACGGTCGGCCCGGTGGACGAGTGGTACGTCCTGATCGGCAAGATCGCGCTGGAGCTGGCGATCGGCGTCGCGATCGGCCTCACCGTGGGCTTCCTGGGGTCGTACGGGCTGCGGCACGTCGCCCTGCCCGCCTCCGGCCTGTACCCGATCGCGGTGATGGCGATCGCGGTCACGGCGTACGCGGTGGCCGCGATGGCGCACGGCTCCGGCTTCCTCGCCGTGTACCTGGCGGCGATGGTGCTCGGGAACGCGAAGCTGCCGCACTGGCCGGCGACGCGGGGGTTCGCGGACGGACTCGGCTGGATCGCCCAGATCGGCATGTTCGTCCTGCTCGGCCTGCTGGTCACCCCGCACGAGCTGGTGAACGACTTCTGGCCCGCGGTGGTGATCGGCCTGGTGCTGACGATGGTGGCGCGGCCGCTGGAGGTCTTCATCAGCCTGCTGCCCTTCCGGCTGCCCTGGCAGGAGCAGGCCCTGATGTCGTGGGCCGGCCTGCGCGGCGCGGTGCCCATCATCCTGGCGACGATCCCGATGGTGTCCGGGATCGAGGGCAGCGAGCGGGTCTTCAACATCGTCTTCGTGCTCGTCGTGGTCTACACCCTGGTGCAGGGGCCGACCCTGCCGTGGCTGGCGCGGAAGCTGAACCTGCGCGACAACGACGAGGCCGCCGCCGACCTCGGGATCGAGTCGGCGCCGCTGGAGAAGCTGCGCGGGCACCTGCTGTCCTTCGCCATCCCGCCGGCCTCGCGGATGCACGGCGTCGAGGTGAGCGAGCTGCGGCTGCCGGCCGGGGCGTCGGTCACGCTGGTGGTCCGGGACGCGAAGAGCTTCGTACCGGCGCCCTCGACCGTGCTGCGGCGCGGGGACGAGCTGCTGGTGGTGGCCACGGATCCGGTGCGGGACGCGGCGGAGGCGCGGCTGCGGGCGGTGGCCCGGGGCGGCAAGCTGGCCGGCTGGCTGGGGACGGGCAGCGAGACCGCGCACTGACCGGTTCAGGCCTGCGACCAGGCAGGATCACGCCAATTTTTGATTAGAGTAACGTTCTAATTGGCGGTTTCGTTGGCGTGCGGGGCGGTTTGCCCTCGTTTCGCAAGCCCCGGAATGCGAAGTTCCAGTTAATCGCAGGTGAAGACACGGATTGTCGTCGGAATCACAGGGCGTGACGACCGTCTCCCCTGTACGATAAAGGCACAACAGATCGAACCAACTCTGCCTGACGCAGAGCTGGCGCGACCGCAAAGCGGCCGTGGCTCCCTCCCGCAGTGGGTGCCCAGGTATCACTCGGTTCTGCGCAAGAGGACAGCTCTCGGGGCTCCCACACGTACGGGTGCGGCCGCTCACAAAGCGGAACACCGTCCGCAGACGGGGAGTTCTACCAGGCAGCGGAAAGGCAAGGCCGTGACATCCGCGGTCACGACCGAGAACTCCGCCCGCCCCGGCTACGGACAGCTGCTGCGCACCCCCGGTGCCGCCGGCTTCCTGCTCCCCGGCTTCGCCGCCCGGCTCCCCTTCGGAATGCTGACCATCAGCATCCTGCTGCTCGTCCAGCACACCACCGGCTCCTACGGCAGCGCCGGCATCGTCGCCGCCGTCACCGGCATCTCCATGGCGCTGTGCGCCCCCGTGACGGGCATGCTCACCGACCGCTTCGGCCAGAGCGCCGTGCTGGTCCCGGGCGTCCTGCTGCACTCCGCCGCCGTGAGCGTCCTCGCCGCGCTGGCACTCGCCGGTGCCCCCGTCTGGGCCCTGGCGCTGGCCGCCGTCCCGGCCGGCGCCTCGGTCCCCCAGGTCGGGCCGATGGTCCGGGCCCGCTGGGCCGCCAAGCTGGAAGGCTCACCGCTGCTGCCGACGGCCGCCGCGTTCGAGTCCGTCACCGACGAGTTCACCTTCGTCGTCGGCCCCGTGCTGGCCACCGCCCTGTGCACCGGCATCCACCCGGCCGCCGGCCTGGTCACCGAGGCCGCGCTGACGCTGATCGGCGGCCTGGTGTTCGCCGCCCGGCGCGCCAGCCAGCCCAAGCCGCACGCCGAGAGCGCGAGCGGTGCGCCGCACGCCTCGGCACTGTCCTTTCCCGGCCTGCGGGTCCTGATCGTCGCGTTCCTCGGGATCGGCGCCGTCTTCGGCGGCATGCAGGTCTCGCTGGCCGCCTTCACGGCCGAGGCCGGAAGCCCCGGCGCGAACGGCCTGCTGTACGGCGTCTTCGCCGCCGGCAACATGATCGCGGGCATAGCCTGCGGCGCGATCGCCTGGAAGATCGGCCCGCGCCGCCGCCTGCTGCTGGGCTACGTCGGCCTCACCGCCGCCGCGTCCCTGCTGTGGACCGCCGGCTCGATGCCGATGCTGGGCGGGCTCGGCCTGATCGTCGGCCTGTGCATCGCCCCGGCCCTGATCACCGGCTACACGATGGTCGAGTCCCTGATCCCGGCGAACGCCCGTACCGAGGCCTTCACCTGGCTCACCGGTTCGGTCGCCTTCGGGCAGGCCGTCGCGGTGATCGTGGCGGGCCGCCTGACCGACGCCCACGGGGCCTCGTACGGCTTCCTGGTGCCGATGGCGGCGACCGCGCTCGCGCTCGTCACCCTGCTGGCACTGCGCGCCAAGCTGGCGCCGCAGACCCCGGGCCGGATCGTGAACGCCTCCCCGGCGCAGGCCGCGGCGACCGCTCCGGAGGCGGCCGACGAGCGTGCTCTCGGTCACCGAGTGCCGGTGACGGTGGACTGAACGCCCGGAATACGTCACCATGGAACGTCGTTAGCACTCATAGAGACAGAGTGCCAGGAGGAAATTCGTGCCGACCTACCAGTACCAGTGCACCGAGTGCGGTGAGGGCCTTGAGGCCGTGCAGAAGTTCACCGATGACGCGCTGACCGTGTGCCCGAACTGCGACGGACGCCTGAAGAAGGTGTTCTCCGCGGTCGGCATCGTCTTCAAGGGTTCCGGTTTCTACCGGAACGACAGCCGCGGCGCCTCTTCGAGCAGCACGCCCGCCTCGAAGCCGTCCTCGGCGTCCTCGACGTCGACCGCAGCCCCGGCCGCCGCTTCGTCGTCGTCCGCGTCTTCGTCTTCGACGGCTGGCTCGTCCGGCTCCGGTGGCAGCTCCAGCTCGGCCGCCTGACCCGACTGTCTCTAGCCGAAGCCCCGCCGCCCCGACCGGGCGGCGGGGCTTCGTGCGTGCCCCGTTAGGGTGGCGCCATGGCGAACGCAGAGATCGGTGTCATCGGCGGCTCGGGCTTCTACTCCTTCCTGGAGGACGTCACAGAGGTCACGGTGGACACCCCCTACGGCCCTCCGAGCGACTCCCTGTACATGGGCGAGCTGGCCGGCCGGACGGTGGCCTTCCTGCCCCGGCACGGGCGCGGCCACACCGTGCCGCCACACAAGATCAACTACCGGGCCAACCTGTGGGCGCTGCGCTCCGTCGGCGTCCGCCAGGTGCTGGGCCCGTGCGCGGTGGGCGGCCTGCGGACCGATTACGGCCCGGGCACGCTGCTGGTCCCCGACCAGCTCGTCGACCGTACGAAGTCCCGGGCGCAGACCTACTTCGACGGCGAGCCGCTGCCCGACGGCAGCGTTCCGAACGTGGTGCACGCCGGCTTCGCCGACCCGTACTGCCCCGTGGGGCGCGAGGTCGCGCTGGCCGCGGCGCGCGGGCGGGAGTGGGAGCCGGTGGACGGCGGGACCATGGTCGTCATCGAGGGGCCGCGGTTCTCCACGCGCGCCGAGTCGCGGTGGCACGCGGCGGCGGGCTGGTCGGTGGTCGGCATGACGGGCCACCCGGAGGCGGTCCTCGCCCGCGAGCTGGGGCTCTGCTACACCTCCATGGCGCTGGTGACCGACCTGGACGCGGGCGCGGAGGTGGGCGAGGGCGTTTCCCACGCCGAGGTCCTGAAGGTGTTCGGCGAGAACATCGGCCGGCTGCGCGAGGTGCTCTTCGACGCGGTGTCGGCGCTGCCGGAGACCGGGGCCCGGTCCTGCCCGTGCGGCCACGCGCTCGACGGATGGGACCTGGGCTTCGAGCTGCCGTAGGGCGGCGCACCGGTCACTCGCGCGGGTGAGCGGGTTGTCCACAGGCTGGGGATCGTCCACAGGCCGGAGCGGGATCCGGCGGGGCGGCGGATCGTGAGGGGTGTCCGGACGCGGGTCCGGACACCGGAACCCGTCCACCCACCCAGCTTGGCGGTGCCCTCATGTCCAGGACCTCCCCTCTGCCCGCTCCCCTCCCTTCCCCCGCTCCCACTCCTCTCCCCGGTTTCCCTGCTTCCCCTGCTTCTACGTGTCCTCCCGCGCGCCCCGTTCCGCTCTTCCCGCCGCTTCGCGTGGGCCGCGCGGGCCGGGGCGGAGACCGCTTGCGGAGGGCCCTGGGGCGTCGGCGGCGGGTCGTGTCGGCCGGGCTGGCCGTCGCGGCGGCGGCCGCGCTGGCCGCCGGCGGGGCGCGGGCGCAGGCCTCCCGGGGCGCGGCGCCGCCGGGCGGGAAACCGCCGCCGCCCGCCGCGGTGCGTCTGGTGTCGGCCCCGGTGCGGATCGCCGACGGGGCGACGGTGCGGCTGCTGCGGCCCGGTGACCGGGTCGATGTGGTGGCGGCCGAGCGCGCCGGACCACCCCGGGTGGTGGCGGTGGCGGCGCGGGTGGCCGAAGTGCCCGCTCCGGAGCGGGAGATGGGGGACGGCGGGGCGCTGGTGGTGCTGTCCGTGCCCCGGGAGACCGCCCGGACCCTCGTGGGGGCCGGCGCGGCGGCCCGGCTGGCGGTGACGCTGTGCTGAGCCGTCGCTCACCGGGTCGAACTGACGCCCAGTCGCGTCCCCTCGGGACGGCGCTCGATTGGACACGCCGGGCCCTGACTGCCGTAGCTTTCGGAACCATTGGCTCCGTGTTCGGCAGATACGAAAAGAGGCTCAGTTGTGAGCAAGCAGAAGGACAGCGTTCTGGCGGGCTTCAAAGCCTTCCTGATGCGCGGCAACGTGATCGACCTCGCGGTGGCCGTGGTCATCGGCGCCGCGTTCACGAACATCGTGAACTCCGTGGTCAAGGGAATCATCGGCCCGCTGGTGGGCGCGGTCGGCACCAAGAGCCTGGACGGCTACTCCTCGTGCCTGAAGGGCCCTTGCGATGTCACCGCGAAGGGGGAGCCGACCGGCGTGAACATCCTGTGGGGTTCGGTGCTGAACGCGACCCTCACGTTCGTGATCACCGCGGCGGTCGTCTACTTCCTGATGGTGCTGCCCATGGCGAAGTACCTCGCCCGGCAGGAACAGCGCCGCAAGGCCAAGGAAGGCGTCCAGGAGACCATGGAGATCACCGAGCTGGAGGTCCTCAAGGAGATCCGGGACACGCTGGTCGCCCAGCGCGTCCACGCGGGCCCGGCGAACGGCCACGGTTACGGCCAGGGCCAGGGGCAGGGCCGCGACGGGGCGTTCTGACTCAGAGGTGGTGCGGCGGCTTCTCGTCGAGGAAGCGGGCCAGGTCGGCGGCGCTCCCGCCGGCGGGGGACCGCTCGCCCCACCCGCGGTCGGTGTCGTCCGAGGACTGCTGGTCCAACGGGTCGTCGAAGACCAGCCTGGGCTTGGGCCTCGGCCGGGGCGCGGCCCCGGGCTTCGGGTCCGCGGCCTTCGGGTCCTTGGGGTCCTGGGAGTCCGTGGGGTCCTGCGGGCCGGAAGCGGGGGTGGGGGCGGTGCTCATACCCCCAGGGTACGGCCGCCCCCTCCCGCAGCTCCGCTCGGCCGGGGGCCCCGGCGTCCGCGCGGGCGGTGTCCGGCACCCGGGCCACACGGCTCCCGGGGAGCCCGCGCGCCTCGGCTGCCGACCGCCGTGCGGCTGCTGTCCTGTGCGGTATGACCTACGTACCGATGACCGCCCGCAGCCGGAGGGAAGGCCACC
Organism: Streptomyces sp. ADI95-16; assembly: GCF_003721495.1. Classification (NCBI taxonomy): domain Bacteria; kingdom Bacillati; phylum Actinomycetota; class Actinomycetes; order Kitasatosporales; family Streptomycetaceae; genus Streptomyces; species Streptomyces sp. ADI95-16. The sequence goes on from NZ_CP033581.1 coordinate 3,596,735, forward strand.
GGGCCGCGACTCCCCTGGAACTGTTCTTCGACCTCTGTTTCGTCGTCGCGGTGGCGCAGGCCGGCCGGCAGCTGGTCCACGCGCTCGCCGAGGACCACGTGGGCGCCGGCATCACCGGCTACCTGTTCGTCTTCTTCGGCGTCTGGTGGGCCTGGATGAACTTCACCTGGTTCGCCTCCGCCTACGACGTCGACGACGTCCCGTACCGGATCGCGACCCTTGTGCAGATCTCCGGCGTCCTCATCTACTCGGCCGGGATCCCGCGCGCCTTCAACGACAACGACTGGACCGTCGCCGTCCTCGGCTACGTGGTGATGCGCCTCGCGCTCACCGCGCAGTGGCTGCGCGCGGCGGCCGGGGAGCGGGGGGCGGCCCGCCGCTGCGCGCTCATGTACGCGATCGGGCTGGTGATCTGCCAGCTGGGCTGGGTGGCCCTGCTCGCGGCCCCCGAGTCCAGCCGCAGGTGGCTGTTCCTGGTGTTGGTGATGGCGGAGCTGCTGGTCCCGGTCGTCGCGGAGCTCGGCCACCAGACCCAGTGGCATCCGCACCACATCGCCGAGCGGTACGGCCTGTTCACCATCATCGTCCTCGGCGAGAGCATCGCCGCGAGCACCGTCGCCGTGCAGTCCGCCCTCGACGAGCACGAGGCACTGGGCGAGCTGCTGCCCATCGCGGGGGGCGGGCTGCTGATCGTCTTCGCCGCCTGGTGGATCTACTTCGCGGTCCCCGTGCACGACCGGCTGCGCGGCAACCGCGAGGCGATCCCGTGGGGGTACGGGCACTTCGTGATCCTCTCCGCGGCCGCGGCCATCGGCGCGGGCATCGAGGTGGCCATCGAACACGCCGTCGGCAAGACCCACCTCTCGCTGGTGGCCGCCAACCTGTCCGTGATGATCCCGGTCGCGCTCTTCCTCGTCTTCGTCTGGCTCCTGCACTCCCGCCACTTCAAGCGGGGCCTCGCCCAGCAGCTGGTGCTGCCCTGCTCCGCGCTGGCCACCCTCGCCTGCGCCTGGACCGGCTCGCACGCCGTGCTGTGGGCCGGGCTGGTGGCGGCCGCCACCGTAGCCGTGGGCGTGACCTTGGCAGGCCGGACGCGTTTGGGTGCGTGAGGGACGGGGGCCCTGACCCGGCGAGCGGAAGAAGGAACGATGACGGTCCCGGCACAGCGGTACGAGGACGCGGGCACGGCCCCGCACCTCGCGGACCCGGCGTTCTGGCAGCAGTCCCCCGGGGCCCGGCTCGCGGCCTTCGCCGCCCTGCGGGCCCTCGATTCCCCCGCGTACGTGCCCGAGGGGTCCGGCCGCGGGCACTGGGCGCTCGTGCGCCACGCCGACGTGCAGGAGGCGAGCCGGCTGCCCAAGGTGTTCGCGAGCGCGCCCGGGGTGACCACGCCCGAGCCGGCCCGGTGGGTACGGGCGCTGTTCGGGGACTCCATGGTCAACCTGGACGGCGCCGAGCACGCGCAGCTGCGCAAGATCGTGCAGCGGGCGTTCACGCCCCGGCTGCTGGCGGCCGCCGAGGAGGACATCCTCGCGGTGGCCTCCCGGATCGTGGACGACGTACTGGACGGGGAACCCGACGAGTTCGTGTCGGCCGTGGCCTCCCGGCTGCCCCTGGAGGTCATCTGCAACATGATGGGCATCCCGGAGCGCCACCGGGCGGAGATCGCCGACCGGGTCAACCACGCCTCCGAGAACATCGGTGTGGAGCGGGGCCTCGCCTCCCGGCTGCGGATGCCCGGGCGGGGGCTGCGGGCGCTGGCGAGGATGCAGCGGATGGTCGCGGGCATCGGGCGGGAGCGGCGCGCGAACCCGACCGACGACCTGATCTCGGCTCTGGTCACCGCGGATGTGGACGGGCAGGCGCTGAACGCCCGCCAGTTGGGGGCGTTCTTCTCGCTGCTGATGGTGGCGGGCGTGGAGACCACCCGGAACGCGATCACCCACGGGCTGTCCCTGCTGACCGACCACCCCGCGCAACGGGACTTGCTGCTCGGGGACTTCGAGACGTACGCCGACGGCGCGGTGGACGAGATGATCCGGCACTCGACGCCGATCATCCAGTTCCGCCGGACGGTCGCGGCCGAACACGCGCTGGGCGGGCACCTGTTCCACCCCGGCGACAAGGTGGTGCTGTACTACGCCTCCGCCAACCGCGACGAGGCCGTCTTCCCCGACCCGGACGCCTTCGACATCACCCGCTCGCCCAACCCGCACCTGGGGTTCGGCGGCGGCGGACCGCACTTCTGCCTGGGCGCGCACCTGGCCCGGGTGGAGATGAAGGCGCTGTTCCGGGAGCTGCTGACCCGGCCGGTCGGCCTGCGGGCGGTGGGGCTGCCGGATCTGGCGGGCTCCAGCTTCGACAACCGCGTGCGCTCGCTGCGCTTCACCTTCGAGCAGCCCGCGGCGCAGGAGCCCACCGGGTGCCCCGCCCCGCGCCCCGCGCCGTAGAGCGGGCGGGACCGGCCACCGGGCGGGCTGGGGGCCCGGCGGCCGGCTGCCGGAGCGGACGGCAGCCCGCTCGGGCGGCTACTTCTGGAGGCGCTGCACCGTGAGCACGCAGTGCGCGCTGCTGGTGAGCACCTCCTCGTCACCGGCGAACTTCTGCAGGAGCTCCGCGGTCACCGGGCGGCCCGGCACGGCCTCGGGCCAGGCGCGCGTGGCGAACAGGAAGTACGCCTGCCCGCTCTCGACCGCCGCCGCGACCCACTCGTCCGGGGCGGTGCAGGTCGCGTTCAGCCCGGGCAGGGTCAGCGCGATCTGGTTGTCCGCGAGCAGGATCTGCACCGGGAAGGTGGACGCCTTGAGGGTGCCGTCCATGACCACGTCGCCGATGGGCAGGCCGATCTCCTCCAGCAGCCCCCGGGCGGCCGCCTCGCCGGCCTCCGGGCCCTTGGGGCCGTCGCCGAGGGTGTAGGCGAGGAGGTACGGGATGTCGTGGCCGTCGGAGGGGTCGCCGATCCACGCGAGCACCGAAAGGGTGCCGAGCTGGGACCGGTCGATTTCGGCTTGAGTTGAAGTCATGCGCCGCACCCTAGTGCTCTCCCGCCCGGCCCTTTCACGGCCTTTCACCCGGGCGGGCTACACCGCCCAGTATCCCGATCCGGAATTCGCCCTGATGTTCGCGTCCTGGTACTGGAGCCCTACGATGCGGGCGTTTTCCGGGATTTCGAACACGACCCATCCCTCGGCCCGCTCACCGACCTCCAGGGAATCGAAGACGAGCGTTTTGCCGGTCGTCAGTTCACCGGCGGGCACCACCGGATGGCGCTTGCCCGCGCCGTCGAGCGCCCACATGCGACCGAGGGCCCCGTACGAGGCGCCGCCCACGTTGACGAACGACATCGAGGCGGCCACCCAGCGCTTCCCGGCGGGCGCGGCGAAGCCCTTCGCGACGCTGATCGCGGGGTCCACGTACGCGTTGAGCACCGCCTCCAGATGGCGGCCCACCTGGCGGCCGTCCACCCGTACGGAGTCACCCACACGGGCATCCTTCGCGGCGGCCCGCGCCCCCGCCGCCCCCGGGGCCCGGGCGGGGTCGCGCTCCGCGCCACCGCCCGGAACCCCGTCGTCCACCGGGACGGCGGGGATCGCCGCGGGAGCGAGGGCCGCCCCGTCGGGGGCGCTCTGGCAGGCGGTGGCCCCGAACAGCAGGGCCGGGAGGAGGGCTGCGACGGCGAGGACGGGTGCGGAGACGTACTGGCGCATGCGGGATCCCTTCGGGGACCTTCGGGATGTATTCCGGCCAGTCTCACGCGCCCGAGCGGGCAATTGCGCACAACGACACGACCGCGCGGAGCGAGTTGCCGCCCAACTGCCAGCACAATGCGTTCCGGCGGATTCCCGCCACCCGCATTCACCGCATTCACCGCTTCCACCGGAGGAACGATGGGCACGACCGGCCCCCGCATGGCTTTCGCCGCACTGTCCGCCCTGGCGGCCACGACGGTATTCACCGCCCCCGCCGACGCGACCGTTTTCGAGAACCGCATTTCCGTCCGGCAGGACGCCCACATCGGTGACGACGACACGGTCACCCTTTCCGGCACCTACGTGTGCGAGGACCCGTCACCCGTGGGGGTGCAGATCGCGACCGCCCTCGCCCAGGACGGCACCCGCCTCGGCACCACCTCCAAGCGCGAGGTGATCTGCGACGGCCAGGAGCACGAGTGGCAGAGCACCGCCTCGATGCGCTTCACCAAGGGCATCCACGCCGGCGAGGCGCGGGCCGAGGCCCGGCTGGAGGTGGTCCGCGTGGGAAGCGGCCTGATGCCGAGGGCCATCGACACCGTCGCCCAGGACGAGCGGATCGTCGAGCTGTTCGACCACCGCTAGCCGTAGGACGCGGGCCGTGGCGCGGGCCGTCCGGTAGCCGCCGCTACCGGCAGGCGGGCGCCACCCCGGTCATCGACATGAACGCGACCGTCTGGCAGCCGGGATCCGCGTGCGGGCGGCCCGTCGTCCAGTCCACGACCGTCGGCAGCCCGAACACGGACCCGCCCAGCAGGAGCAGCCCCAGGATCCCGGTCACGGCGCCCCTGTTCAGCCGGCGCACGACACGGCCCTTTCGTGCCCGTCCTCGATCTCGATCTCGCGTCTCATGGCCGCATCATCACCCCGACCCCCGCCGCCCGCAACTCGGCGTGACCGGCCGGTCACCCGATGCCGCGGACGCTCCCCGCGGCGTCGAACTCGCACCACACCGCCTTGCCGTCGCCCCGGGACTCCACGCCCCAGTGCGTGGCCAGCGCGTCCACCAGCAGCAGCCCGCGCCCCGTGGTGGCCGACTCCCCCGGGGTGCGCCGCCGCGGCCACACGCTGGAGCGGTCCTTGACCCACAGCCGGATGCGCCGCACCGGCTCCGGCAGCACCTCCATCGTCAGCACGGCCCCGCCGTCGGTGTGCAGCAGGGCGTTGACCAGCAGTTCCCCGGCCGCCAGCTCCACGTCGTCGGCGAGGTCCGGCATGCCCCAGTCGCGCAGGGCCTGGCGCAGCGCGTACCGGGCCTCCGACAGCCCCTCCGGGTCCGCCTGGTGGACGTACTGGTGGATCCGGGGCGCCCGGTGGGTGCCCGGGTCGGGGGCCCGGCGCAGCACCAGCAGGGCCACGTCGTCCCCGGAGCCCCAGCGCTCCCAGAGCCGGTCGGAGAGGTGGTCGGCGAGCGCCCCGGCCTCCTGGGGGCCGCTGCGCACCGCGTGGGCGAGGGCTTCCATGCCCTGGGTGATGGCGGTACCGGGTTCCTCCACGAGCCCGTCCGTGCACAGCACCAGCGTCTCGCCGGGGACCAGGTCGAGCCGGGTCTCGGGGAACTCCTCCTGCTCGAACACGGAGGCCAGCCCGAGCGGCAGCCCGCCGCGTACGTTGGGCCAGCCGGTGCGGCCGTCCGTATGCCGGATCAGCGGGCCCATGTGGCCCGCGCGGACCGCCCGCACCCCGCCGGTCTCCAGGTCCACCTGGGCGTACATGCAGGTCGCGAAGCGTTCGGTGTCCAGCTCGGCGAGGAAGCGGGAGGCCCGGGCCAGCACGGTGGACGGCGGATGGCCCTCCCCCGCGTACGCCCGCAGCGCGATCCGCAGCTGGCCCATGATGGCCGCGGCGTGCGTGTCGTGGCCCTGGACGTCGCCGACCACGATGCCGACGCGGTCGCGGGGCAGCGCGATCACGTCGTACCAGTCCCCGCCGACCTCCCGCCCGCTCCACGCGGAGTGGTAGCGCACCGCGATCTCCCCGCCGGTGATCTCGGGGATCCGGCGCGGCAGCATGGCCGCCTGCAGACCGGTGGCGAACTCCCGCTCCTGGTCGAAGAGCAGCGCCCGCTGGAGCGACTGGGCGACGATGCCGGCGAGGCCCAGGCACAGGTTGCGCTCCTCGGGGCTGAACTCGCTGCGCCGCCGGTAGAAGAGCACCAGCCCACCGATGGCCTTGGCCTGCGCGATCAGCGGGAGGTAGGCGGCCGCGTCGAAGCGGATCCGCTCCAGGTAGTCCGTGAGCAGCGGGAACTCGGCGACCAGTTCGGCCCGCGAGGTGACGAAGCGGGCCTTGCGGGTGATGACCGCCTGCGAGAGCGGCAGCGTGCCGTCCAACCGGGTGAACCTGCGTTCGCCGAGGATCTCCAGGGACTCCCCGCTCAGCGCGATCATCTTGATGGCGCCGTTCTCGACCAGCCCCAGGGCCAGCCCGTCCGCGCCGAGCCGCTCCAGCGCGCCCGCGCCCGTCAGGGCGGCCGTGACGTCGTCCACCGTCACCGCCCGGGAGAGGGCCTCCGTGGTGCGCTGCACGATCGTGGCCTGCTGGGCCCGCGCGTTCTCCAGCTTCCGCAGCAGGGTGGCGTGCTCCAGCTCCGCCGTCGCGTCCCGGACGATGCCCACGATCCGCCGGGCGGTCCCGTCGGGGTCCCGCAGCACCCGGCCCTGGGTGTGCGTCCACTGGTCGCGGCCGTCGCGCCGGTGGACCGTGAAGTACGAGCCGTACGAGTCCTCGTCGCCGTCGAGGACCTCCAGCACGTGCCTGGAGAGCCGTTCGCCGTCAGCGGGCGGAATCCGCAGGCCCAGGCCGTCCGGGGTGTTGTCGAACTCCTCCGGCTCCAGGTCGAACACCGCCAGGCCGGCCGTGTCGAGCAGCAGGGTCCCGGTGCCCAGGTCCCACTCGAAGCTGCCCATGCCGTTCAGCGCGAGCCGCTCCCCGGGCCCGGTCAGGGGACCCGGCCCGGCCAGGGGACCCGGCCCGGCCAGCGGGCCGTGCCCGGTTACCGGCCCCTGCCGGCCCGTGTCCGGTCTGTCGTGCTCCGCCGCTGCCACGAGACACACACCACCTAACGGCCGGGCCAGCACGGCTGGGAGATCAGCCGCTCCCACTCCTCGTCAGGATGCCCCGGAAGGGTGCGACCGGCCTCCCGCCAGCGCTTGACGAGGGAGAGATAGATCGTGGGCTGGTCGCCGGGGTGGAAGGCCCCGGCGACGGGCGGCGGGTGCGCCGCGGACCTGGCCCGGGCGGGCTGTTCCGTACGGCTGGCGGGAATGCGTACCCAGCCGTGGCCCTGTGCTCTCTCCGCACCCATCACGGACCCCTCTCACCGCCGGAACCCCTACCGCTGGCGCGGCTACGTCATCGGCTGCCTCGGGTGCCCGGCGGGCGCCCGGTCGGACCGGGCACCACCGCTGGAGCCCGGCAGCGGGCCCCGGGCGCCGAGGCGGCCCAGGACTCCCTTCACCAGTCTCCCCGCCGTGAAGCCCGCGCCGTGTACGAATCGCATGGAAGGGCCGAATGAGGGAGCCGTCAGCAGCCCCGCGAAGAACAGCCCGGGCCACGAGGACTCGAATCCCGCGTCCAGCTCGGGCGTCCCGGCGCCCCCCACCGTCCGCAGCGCGGACCGCAGCCCCGCGTCGAGGAAGGCCAGGCGCCCGAGGTCCGGGCTGAAACCCGTCGCGGCGATCACATGGTCCGTGTCCAGTACGACGGACTCCCCGGCCGGCGACTCCAGCTCCAGCCGCGTCCGCTCGCCCAGCGCCACCGCCCGGTGCAGCCGGTGCCCCAGCAGCACCGGCACCCGCCGCTCGAACCGGTCCCGCAGCCACCACGCCCCGGCGGGGCCCAGGGCGGAGGCCGCGATCCGCTCGCGGGTGGCCGCGGGCAGCCTCCGTACCGCCCAGGGCAGCTCCGACCAGACCCAGCTGCGCCAGCCGGTGCCGAGCCCGCTGTGCGGCTCGCGCAGGGCGCGCAGCACCGGCCGCTCCAGGGGCTGCGGGACGGTGTTCCAGTTCAGCCGGGCCCGGCGGGCGACCAGGGCGGGCCGCGCCCCGTTCTCCGCGAGCAGGGCGGCGGTCTCCAGCGCGGCCTGCCCGGCCCCGAGCACGGCGACGTCCCGGCCGGCGAACCGGGACAGGTCCCGGTGGCCGCTGCTGTGCGAGTAGTGGCCGGGCGGGAGCGCGCGGAGCGCCTCGGGGTGGTGGACGAACGGCATCACCCCGACGGCGAGGGCCACCGTACGGGCGAGCAGCGGCGGCCCCTCGGCGGTACGGATCCGGAATCCGTCCCCCTGCGGGGTGACCTCGGTGACGGTGACCTCCTCGACCTCGGGCGCGGCCTGCCGGGCGAACCAGAGCCCGTACGCGCTGAACGTGCCGATCGGCAGCGGAGTGCCGTGTTCCGCGGCGATTCCGAGGGTGGCGCAGTAGGACGCGAGGGTGTGGCGCCCGTCGGGCGCGGACAGGTTGGACGACCAGGGCTCGGACTTGAGGTACATCCCCTCGGGCATGTGGTCCCGCCAGGCGGCCATGGGCCTCCCGAGCAGCCGTACGTGAAGCCCTGCGGCCGCCGCGTGGGCGGCGATCGACAGCCCGTACGGGCCCGCGCCGACCACCACGAGATCGTCCATCCGCGTCACCGCTGTCCCTCCAGTCGTATGGATCCTGTGCCGTGCCCGACCCCGGCGGTACGGGACCACAGGGGCCCCTCTCACTCCGCCGGGATCCCTTCCCGCTTCCCGCTTCCCCGCCCGGAGCCCGTCGCCCGTCGCCCCCGGTCAGACGCCTCGACCACCCCCGCGCGCGGGCCGGCGCGGCGGGGACCGGCTCCGTCAGGTCGCGGCCGGTCACCGGGTGAGCAGCTCGTCCGGTTCGGCCGCCGCGGCCGGGGGCGCCGCCGGGGCCGGCGGGGTGAGGCCGCTGGCGCGCTGGCGCGGGGCGCGCACCACGGCGCGCGCCGTACGCCGGCCGTGCGCCGGAACCCGGCGCAGCACCCGCGCGCCCTTGTCCGCACCACGCCCCAGGAACGCGGCCAGCATCGCCAGGAACGGCTTCGGGTCGTCGGTGGCGAACCACGCGGCCTCGACCCGCCCCCGCTCCCTCTGCGGCACCACCCGGACCGGCCCGGCCGGCCCCACGGCCCCGACCGGAACCGGAGCCGGAGCCGCGGCCGCGGCCGCCGGCGTCTCGTCCGGGCCCGGACGCCGGCCCGCCGGAACTCCCGGCGCGGCCCCCGGCCCCGGCCCCGCGTCGGCGCGGGCCGCCGGGGCGCGGCGCGACGGGGCGAGGCGCGCCGACGGCTCCCGCCGGAACGGCAGTTGACGCCCCCGCACCGCCGCCAGCAGCGCGTAGTTCTCCGCGACGAACACCCGCCCCGGCCGGGGCACCGGCTCCGGGACCCGCTGCCCCGTCAGATCCAGGTACATCGCCTGGACGACATCCAGCCCCGCCGCGTCCGTGAACAGCCGGAACTGCGCCCCCGGGCGCGGATTGAAGTCCACCAGCCGGAAGCACCCCCGCTCGTCCCGGCGGAAGTCCAGGTCCAGGATCCCCTGGTAGCCGAGCCGTTCGGCGATCCGCAGCCCCGCCTCCTCCACCGCCGGGTCCGGCAGCCAGCGGCCCACCGCCGTCAGGCCCGTCCGTACCGGCCAGGACAGCTCCTTGCGCCCCGACCCGGCCAGCAGCGGGTGCCCGCCGCGCGTGAACGCACCGTGGAAGAACCAGTCCGTGTCCGGCCCCGCGGGCAGGAAACGCTGGAGCAGCAGCCTGCACCCCGCCTCGTCCGAGCGCTCGTACAACCGCCGCGCCTCGGCCGCGCTGTGGACGAGGGTGGTGCTGCGCAGGCCCGATCCCGCCGGCAGCAGCCAGGGCCGGCTCCACTTGGCGACCGTCGGCAGCCCCAGCCCCCACGCGGCCTCCGCCGCCTCCGCGCCGCTCGCCGGGATCACCGTCTCCGGGTGCGGGATGTCCCACCGCGCGCACAGCCGCGACAGCTCCGCCTTGTCGGCCACCCGCGCGGGCAGGCCGTCCGGCTGATGGGGGATCCGGAACCGCTCGCCCAGCCTCGGCGCGATCCTGGCGACGGCGATCGCGCTCAGGTCGTCCATCGCGACGAGGACCGCCGGCCGGCCGATCCGCTCCGAGACGCCGGCCAGGCATTCGAGCAACGCCTCCGGCGCATCGGGATCCAGCCCGTCCGACCCCCCGTCAGGACCCTGGTGCACGGCGCGCAGATACCGGGACCGCCCCATGGGTCCTCCCCCGGCCTCGACGACGGCATGGACCTCCACGCCCTTGCGGCCAAGGGATCTGACGGCGCCTAGGGTTCCGTGGTGGAACGGATTGCGGTCGAGTCTGAGCAGAACAGCGGGCACGAGGTTGCCGAAGGCGTGCATGGGAGCGGTGTCTTTCACCTAGTCGGACCAAGCGGGAAGGGTGCGCAACTGCGAATGGCCTATGTGGCGGTCACCGAACAGGCCGTTCGTCAGATGTGATGCCTAACGTCTTCGAGAAGCACACCGATTCGGGAAATCTCGGGAGACGCCATGCCCAGACCAGGTCGCCGACTCGCGAGCACCTGCATCGGTACGGTCACGGCCGGACTGCTCGCCACCGGCGCCACCCTCGCGGCGCCGGAAGCGCACAAGGGGAGCCAGGGCTCCGACATCGCCATGGGCGCCTACCTCGACTACGGGCCGTCCGGGATCGCCCGGATCCCGTCCCTGTCGCGCTGGCTGGGCGGCAAGGAGATCCGCGTCGGGCACACCTATCTGCCCGGAGACCGCTGGTCCGGCATCGAGGGCAACGTCGGCTTCCTGGAGGACTGGGCCGAATGGCGCCAGGCCAAGGACGACCGGATGTTCGTCCTGAACGTGCCCATGCAGGAACGCAACGAGGGCAGGGTGCCCAACCGCCAGGTGGCCTGGCTGATCAGGGCGGGCGCGGAGGGCGCGTACGACCACCACTTCAGGAAGCTCGCCGAGCGGCTCGTCGACCTCGGCGTCCCGGACACGGTGATCGTGCTGGGCTGGGAGATGAACGGCACCACCTACACCCACCGCTGCGCGCCGGACCCGGAGAACTGGAAGGTGTACTGGAAGCGCGTCGTGAAGGCGATGCGCTCCGTGCCGGGGCAGGAGTTCAGGTTCGACTTCGCCCCCAACCGGGGGAAGGACGCGATCGGCTGGACCGAGTGCTACCCGGGTGACGACGTCGTGGACATCGTCGGCATGGACTCGTACGACCAGGATCCGGGCCGGAGCTTCGACGATCAGGTGTCCCAACCGTACGGGCTCCAGCAGCACGTCGATTTCGCGAAGGCGCACGGCAAAGGCATCTCGTACCCGGAGTGGGGGCTGTTCAGGCGAGGGGACAACCCGGAGTACGTGCGGCGCATGCTGAAGTGGATCGAGCAGCACAGGCCGATCTACCACACCATCACCGACTACTGCCCGCACGGCGTGTGGCAGTGCAAGACGAACCCGCAGTCCTCGAAGGCGTTCCGCGACGCCCTGACCCCGGGCCGGCACGGCCCGGTGACCCCGACGCCGGTGATCCCCACGCCGGTGATCCCGACACCGGTCGTCCCGACGCCGGTCGTACCCACGCCGGTCGTCCCGACGCCCGTGGTGCCGACGCCGCAGATCCCCACGCCGCAGATCCCGAAGCCCGAGGTCCCGGCCCCGTCGCCGGTGGTCCCGAGCCCGACGGTCCCGGCACCGGTCAGCCCGAGTCCGGTCAGCCCGAGTCCGGCCGTCCCCAGCCCGGCCGTCCCGAGCCCCGAGGTCCCGGCGCCGGTCAGCCCCGCCCCCGTCGAGCCCAGCCCGGCCATCCCCAGCCCCGAGGTCCCGGCGCCGGTCAGCCCCGCCCCCGTCGAGACCCCCGCCCCCGTCCCCGTGCCCTCGCCCGTGCCCTCGCCCGCCGTCCCCGTGCCCTCGCCCGAGAGCCCGGCTCCGAGTGCCAGCCCGAGTGCCAGCCCGAGTCCGAAGCCGAGTCCGGTCGTACCGAAGCCGGATCCCGCGCCGGCCACACCCCCGCCCCTGCCGGTCAACAGCAAGCAGTGGTGCATGCCGCTCAACTTCGGCGAGTGGCTCTCGAAGCTGATCGGCAGGCAGTCGCTCTGCGTGAAGTTCGACTGGGGCAAGGACTCCGGCTTCTGGCCCTTCTAATACGAGCCGGGTCATCGCACGCGCAGTTCGTTCAGCCTGGCCCGCCAGTCCCGGGCCGCCGGCAGCGTTTCGCGCAGCGCGTCCACCGCCCGCTCGCGCCCCGTCACCTGCGACTCGTGCAGCCGCAGCAGGGGCGCGAGCGCGCTCGTGGCCAGCAGGAACCGCTGGTTGACGACCGTCTCGGGCCGCCAGTGGTTCTTGTACGGCTCGTCGCCGCGCAGGAAGCTCACCACCGGGCGGTGCTCCGCGAGGGCCTTGCCGGCCTCGTAGCGCAGCAGCAGCGTGGCCACGTCCACCTTCCGGTTCCGCAGGTCCGGATCGGCCCCGTACAGGTAGCCGCCGCTCAGCGCGGCCGACAGCAGGGTGACGTTGGCCGCCACCACCTTCCCGTCGAGCAGGAACTCGGTCAGCCGGGCCTCGCCCGCCCGCACCATCCGCCGGGTGGCCCGGGTCAGGTGCTCGGCGAAGCGCGGCCTGAGGTGCTCGGGGGTCACCCCGCGGCCGCGCCACTGCTGCTCGTGGAGCCGCAGCAGGGTCCGTACCGCGCGCGGCACCTCCTGCTCGGTGGCCTCGCGCTCCTCGATCCCGGCGGCGTCGTTCTTGCGCAGCTTGGCCCGGACCCGCTGGGCGCCGGAGCCGGGCATCCGTTTGACCAGCTCGTCGAACGGCAGCGTGGGCAGCTCCATGCAGGTGGAGTCGGCCAGCTTGGTCCGCACCCCGGGCCAGGCCTCGAACAGGGCCTCGGCGGCCGCGCCGGGCCGTACCTCGCGCAGGTCGACGACGGCGCTCCGGGCGGCCCGGTGGAGGCCCCGGGCGAGCGCCGGGACGACCTGGTCCGCGTACTCGGCGGCCACCAGGACGTCGAAGTAGTCGGTGATGGGGCCGCCGAGCGGCACCAGCCGCGGCAGCGGCCGGTGTACGAGCATCAGCGCGGCGGCGCCGACCAGTTCCCCGCCGCGCCGCACGAGCACGATCCGGAGCCGGCCGTCACGGCCGTAGGACAGCCACCAGGAGTGCAGCCAGGCGTGGCTCTGGAAGGGGGTTGCGGTGGGGCAGCCGCGGACGAGCCGGTTCCACGGCTCTTCCAGCGCGGCGAACTGCCGGGGGTCGCGGCACAGCGTCACCGACAGGGCCCCGGCGGAGCCCGTCGTCATCGCACGGACTCCTTCTCCTTGGTCTCGGAGTGCTCACCCTGCGCGGGCAGCGAGGCGTACTCCTCTGCGGGGGCGGCGGCCGGTGCGGCGGCCTCCGGGCGGCGGCGGGGCCGTGCCAGCAGCCACAGCCCGCCGAGCAGCCCGCCGGCGCACAGCCCCACGGCGCCGCTGACGCGGGCGGACGGCGAGGCCGGCTCGGTGGGGGCGACGGCCTGGCTGAAGAGCAGCAGCTGTACCCCGGTGCTCCTGGCGGCCTGGTTGCTGCTGAGCGAGAGCGCGTCGGCGACCGCGTTGGCGATGTCGGCGGCCTGGCCCGGGCGCCTGGAGGTCCCCGTGATGGCGATCATCGGGGACTCGGGGGAGGTCTCGGCGCGGACGTGGGTCCGGAGCCTGCGGGCGCTGACGCCCGCGCGGGGCTGGGCGTACGCGAGGGTGGAGCTGCTGGTCGCGATGCGGGCGTAGGCCTGGGCGAAGCCGAGGGCGGTGGCGGGCTCGGTGGTGTCGTCCGGGACGGCGACGACGTAGCTGGTGGCGGCGTACTCGGGCGCCTTCTGCACCCCGTACGCCCCGCCCGCGCCGAGCCCGAGCAGGGCGAAGGTGGGCAGCGGCCACCAGGCCAGGGACCGCAGGAACCTGGCCCGGCGGCGGTGGTCGGTCTTCTTCTGGTCGGCGGTGTCGGCCATGAGCGTGCTCGCTTCCTGAGGAGGGTGGAGGGGGAGGTCCTTCGGGCCCCTTCGGGCCCTGCGGGTGCGGTGCCCTGAGGGACGGATCAGCCGGTCGCCCGAGGCGCGGCCGGCAGGTGTTCGCCGCCGGGCCGCCCCGGCGAAACCGCGGCGGCGTCCGGCGCGGCCCCGGCCCCCGGGCGCCCCGAGGACACGGCGCCGGCGTCCGGCCCGTCGGCCGCGGCGGAACCGGACCCGGAGCGACCCGCCGGACCGGGCACGGCAACAGCGCCCCCGCCGGCCGCGGGCGCGCCGGCCGCGGGCACGCCGAGCGCGGGCGCGTCAGGCGCGGGCACGCCAGGTGCGGCCTCGGCGGGCGCGGGCACACCAGGTGCGGCCTCGGCGGGCGCGGGCACACCAGGTGCGGCCTCGGCGGGCGCGGGCACACCAGGTGCGGCCTCGGCGGGCGCGGGCACACCAGGTGCGGCCTCGGCGGGCGCGGGCACGCCAGGTGCGGCGCCGCTAGGTGTGGCCTGGGCAGGCGCGGGCGCGTCAGTTAGGGCACCAGCAGGCGCAGGCACGCCAGGCGCGGCCCCGGCAGGTGTGGCACCAGGTGCAGATCCAGCAGGTGCGGCAGCTGCGGCCTCGGCGGGCGCGGGCACGCCAGGCGCGGCGCCGCCAACTGCGGCCTTGGCAGGCGCGGCGCCGCTAGGTGCGGCCTGGGCAGGCGCGGGCGCGTCAGTTGGGGCACCGGCAGGCGCAGGCACGTCAGGCGCGGCCCCGGCAGGTGTGGCACCGCCAGGTGCAGGGCCAGCAGGTGCGGCCTCGGCGGGCGCGGGCACGCCAGGCGCGGCACCGCCAACTGCGGCCTCGGCAGGCGCGGGCGCGTCAGGCGCGGCAGGGGCCGGTGCGGGTGCGCCGGGTGGGGCCAAGGCCAGGGCGTAGACGGACAGGAGGCGTTCCGCGCTGCGGGCGATGTCGTAGTGGCGGACGACCGGGGGCGGGGGGAGCCGGCGGGCGCCCGCTTCCATGTGGCCGCGCAGGGCGGCGGTCAGTTCCTCGGTGCCCGTGCCGATCCGGCGGGCGCCCGGCGCCTGGTCCGCGGGCAGGTCGTCGATCGCGGGGCAGGTGACGTGCAGGACTGGCAGTCCGGCGGCCAGGGCTTCCACCACGGCCAGGCCGAACGCCTCCTCCCGCGACGGGGAGACGAACACGTCCATCGCGGCGAGCAGCGCCGGGATCCCGGGCGTGCGGCCGTCCGCGCTGTCGCCCAGCGGATCCCGCTCCCCCAGCAGGTGGATCCGGCCCTGCGCCCCGAGCTCGGCGGCCAGGCGCCGCAGCGCGGCCCGCTCGGGCCCGTCCCCCGCGATCAGCAGGTGCGCGCCCGGCAGCGCCGCGACCGCCCGTACGAGGACGTCGAACCGCTTGCCCGGTACCAGCCGGCCCACCCCGCCGACCACGAAGGCCCGTTCCGGCAGCCCGGTGCGGGCCCGGGTGGCCCGCCGCACCCCCTCGTCGAAGCGGAACCGGACGGCCTCGATCCCGTTCGGCACGACGTGCACCCGCGCCGCCGGAACGCCCCAGCCCTCCAGGCGGGACGCCACCGTGTCCGACACCGCGACCGTCGCCGCGCCCAGCCGCTCGCTCGCCAGGTACAGGGCCCGGACCCCGGCGGACAGGCGCCGCCCTTCGATCTCGGCCTCGCCGAGGGAGTGTTCGGTGGCCACCGTCGCCCGCACGCCCGCGAGCCGCGCCGCGAGGCGCCCGTACAGGCAGGCCCGGTACAGGTGCGTGTGGACGAGGTCGTACCGGCCGCGCCGGATGAACTTCACCAGCCTCGGCAGCGCCCCCAGGTCGCGGTTCCCGCGCATCCCCAGGTGCACCACGCGCACCCCGTCGGCCCGCAGCCCCTCGGCCACCGGCCCGGGGTTCGTCAGCGTCAGGACGTCGCACCGCATCGGCAGGTGCCGCAGCAGCAGCCGCAGTTGCTGCTCGGCGCCGCCGACGCCCAGCCCGGTGATGACGTGCAGCGCCCGCACCGTCTCCAGGGAGCTCACGCGGCGCCCACCCCGCGCCGCAGCTCCCGCACCTGGTGCCGCACCTGCTTGATCCGCAGCCGCGCACCCCCGTCGGCCTGGCTGACGTGCGTCCGCGGCAGGGCGTGCGGGCCCGCGAGCCGCCCGGGGTCGATCGCGCAGGCGTACCCGTACCCGGCGGCGCGCGTCGCGGCGACGACCCGGGCGTCGAGGTGGCCGTACGGGTAGCAGAACCCCTGCGGGAGGGTCCCGGTCAGCTCGCGCAGCAGCTCCCGGCTGCCGCGCAGCTCCTGCTGGAGGACGTCGTCGGGGGTGGCGGTGAGGTCCTGGTGGAGCAGCCCGTGCGAGCCGATCTCCTGCCCGGCGGCGGCGACTTCGCGGATGCCCTCGGCGGTGAGCAGGGACTTGCGCGGCCCCAGCGGGTCCCACACGTTGTCCACGCCGAGCCGCCCGGGCAGGACGAACAGGGTGGAGGTGCAGCCGTGGCGGCGCAGCAGCGGCAGCGCCCGGGTCAGGTAGTCGGTGTAGCCGTCGTCGAAGGTGAGCCCGACGAGCCCGGCCCCGCGCCCGGCCGCGCGGGCCCGCAGCAGCTCGGCGACGGAGACCCCGCGCAGGCCCCGGGAGCGCAGCCACAGCAGCTGGGCCTCCAGCACGCCCGGGGTGACGGTGATGCCGTACGGGTCCTCGGCGGGATCGGTGAACTCGGCGACCGAGTGGTACATCAGGACCCACGGGGACGCGGCCCTGCGGGTGGGTACCCCCACGGCGGCGGGCGCCGTGCCGGTGTCAGCGGACATTGCGGAACCTCTGGGTGAGCTGGGAGGTGAGCTGGGCGATCTGGCGGGGCAGGGCGATGACCTCGATGGCCCGTATGGCCGTCCCGGTGGCGCCGAACATGGCCGGGACCAGCAGGCAGCCGAGCCCGGCGCTGAGCAGCGGATCGGGGATCATCGGCCCGGCGATCCAGCCGGTGACGCAGGCGGCGAGGGCGGAGGCCGCGAGCCGGCCGATGCTGAGGGCGACCCGGCGGACCTCGATGGAGACGATCCGGGAGCCGAGTCCGGTGAGCAGCAGGACGGCGGTGGCTGAGATGCCGGCGGCGTTGGCGGCGGCGATGCCGTAGATGCCCCACCAGCGGACGGCGAAGGCTCCGGCGAGGACGTTGACGAGGAGTCCGGCGCCCATCGCGAGCGCCGGGAACCAGGTGGGCCGGGCGGTCGAGAAGAAGGGCCGGGACAGCGCCCCCACGAGGCAGTGGCCGAGGAGGCCGAGGCTGTAGACCCGCATGACGGAGGCGGTGGCGAGGGTGTCCTGGTGGGTGAACGCGCCCCGCTCGAAGAGCACCTGGATGATCTGGGGGGCGTAGCCGACGACGAGCGCGGTGCCCATGAGCACGGCGAGGGAGGCGAGGGCGAGGTCCTGCTCGACGCGCCGCCGGGCCTTCTCGCGTTCCCCGCCGGCCATGGCCTGCGCCACCACCGGGAAGGTGACGGTGCAGATCATCAGGGACAGCACCATCGGCATCTGCGCGACCTTCTGCGCGTAGTTGAGGTGCGAGATCGCCCCGGACGGCAGCGAGGCGGCGAGGAACCGTTCGACGAGGACCTGTGACTGGCGGAAGACGGCGAAGAAGATGACGGGCGCGATCAGCCCGAAGGCGATCAGGGTGGGCCGGTCGCGGTCGCGCCGGCCGCGCGGCGCGTCCACGGGGTCGGTGTCCCGGTTCCTGGACCGCCGCAGTCCGAAGCCCACGTTGCGGATGAACGCGGGCAGTTGGACGAGGACCATCAGCAGCCCGCCGACGGCGACCCCGGCGGCGGCGGCCCGGACCCCCCACACGGCGTGCAGGGCGACCATGACGGCGATGATGCCGACGTTGTAGGAGACGTAGATCGCGGCGGGCGGCAGGAAGGACCGGTGGGCCCGCAGCGCGGCGCTGAAGTATCCGGCGATGCCGAAGGACAGCACGGTCAGCGCGGTCATCCGGGTGCACTCGACCGCCAGCCGCGGATCCGGCAGCCCGGGCGCGAGCACCCCGACGACGAGCGGCGCGGCCACGACGAGTACGCAGGCCACCGCCGCCAGGAGCACGACGAGCCGGGGCAGCGTCGCACCGACGAGCAGGCGTACGGGGTCCTGCGTGCGGGCCTCTTTGCGGGTGAGCCCGGCGCGGCCGGCGGCCCGCCGGGCCAGGGCGTGGCTGAAGGCGGGCACCATCAGCAGCGCCATGGCGTCCTCGATCAGCAGCGTCGAGGCCATCTCGGGCACGGTCCAGGCGATCAGGAACGAGTCGCTGTCGTGCCCGGCGCCGAAGAGGTGGGCGATGGTCTGGTCCCGGACCAGTCCGAACAGCGCCCCGGCGGCGGTGAGTCCGGCGGTGACGGCGGCGGCCTTGGCGAGGAACCGCCCGAGCGGCGCGGGCGCGTTCCCGCCCGGCGTTCCGCCTCCTCCTCCGGCCCCGCCCCCGCTCCCGGGGCCGGCGCCGCCGCCGCGCCGGACCGGCGGCGCGGCCGGCCGCGCCGTGGCGGTGGCGGTCGCGGTGCCCGGCGGGACCGGGGCGGTGGCGGTGCCCGGAAGGACCGGGGGCCGGGCGGGGCCGGGCTCCGGCGGGCGCGTCGAACGGCCCGCGGCCGCGGCGACTTCGGTCGCCGCGCCCACGGGCCGCCGCCAAGGCGTCGTATCCGTCACAGGCCGTCCGCACCCGCGGCGGCGCGCCGGGCGGCCGGGCCCGCGACCGGGCCGGCGGGGCCCGTGTCGTCCGGCGAGGGCAGCGCCCACCACGCGGCGAGTCCGATGATCACTCCGGTGAGGACGGTGGAGGGGCCGCCGATGTCCGCGTAGAGGAAGTCGGTCAGCTGCCACGCGAGCAGGCCGATCGCGATCAGCCCGCAGTCCCGGATCCGGCGCGCGGAGCCGCCGGACGCGTACCGCCGCACCCCCGCCACCAGCAGCGCCGCCCAGCCGCCCGCGAGCGCGACCAGCCCGATCAGCCCCTGCTCGCTGAGGACCAGCAGGTACATGTTGTGCGGGGAGAGCAGCGGCTGGCGCAGGTACGCCTGGCCCGCGCCGGCGGTGTCGCTGCCGGAGGACAGCGCCAGCGAGGAGTGCCCGTCGCGGTGCGCGGGGAAGCCCTTGAGGCCCACGCCGGCGGCCGGCCGCTCGCGCCACATCGACTCGGCGGCGGCCCACATCGTGTAGCGGTCGGTCACCGACTGGTCGGGGGCGCTGGATACCTGCGTGATCGAGGTCAGCCGCTCCGTCACCATCTCGGAGCCGATCCCGAACCCGCCCACCAGCACCACGCCCGCCGCGGTCAGCGCCACCAGCACCTTCAGGGCCCGCCGGATCCCGGCCAGCACCATCACCAGCACCGCCGCACCGAGCGTGGCGATCCACGCGCCGCGGCTAAACGACAGCACCAGCGGCACCACCAGCACCAGCGCACAGCCCCCGGCGATCCGCCGGACCCGGGCCGGCAGGCCCGGCGCCAGCGCCGCCGCGGTCGCGATGACCAGCCCGTACGCCACGACCGTGGCCATGCCCATCACGTCACCGGGCCCGAAGGTCCCCACGGCCCGGATGTCCTCGCCCTGGTACGAGGCGCCGGTGTGCGTCGCGTACTGCAGCACCCCCACCGCGCCCTGGAACAGCGCCAGGACCACGAGGCACCCGGCGGTGATCCGGAACTCCCGCGCGTCCCGGACCAGCAGTAGCACCGCCGCCGGGACCAGCACGAACACCTGGAGGTAGCGCACGAACCCGGGCAGCGCCGCGTACGGATCCCCCGCGGTCACCGTCGCCACCGCCAGCCCCACGGCGGGCAGCCCCAGCACCAGCGCGCCCAGCGGACTCAGCGCCCGCACCCGGCCTCGCAGCGCCTGGACGGCGCAGACGCACACCAGCAGCAGCGAGGCGGCGTCGGCCGGGCCGACCTTCCCCGAGGCGGTGGCGTCACCGGCGGGCAGCGGGGCGAGGAGGAGCAGCACGGCGGCGGCCAGCGGCAGCAGCGGCCAGTGCCGGCGCAGCGCCCCGGCGAGCGCGGGCCGCCCCGGGTTCCCGGACAGTGCGAGGCTCATGGTCAGCTCCCCCCGAGCCGGAAGCGGAAGAACGAGGCCGCGGTGCGGGCCAGGATCCACAGGTCCTGCCAGAGCGACCAGGTGTCGATGTAGTGGTTGTCGAAGCGGGCCCGGTCCTCGATCGAGGTGTCCCCGCGCAGCCCGTTGATCTGGGCGAGCCCGGTGATGCCGACGGGCATCCGGTGCCGGGCCTCGTAGCCGGGGTGGACGGCGGCGAACTTGGCGACGAAGAAGGGCCGTTCGGGGCGCGGCCCGACCAGGCTCATGTCCCCGCACACGACGTTCCACAGCTGCGGCAGCTCGTCCAGCGAGGACTTGCGCAGGAAGGAGCCGACCGGGCTCATCCGGTTGTCCCCGGCGACCGTCCAGCGGGTGGCGGACTCGTGCGCGTCGGCGCGCAGGGTGCGGAACTTCAGCAGGGTGAAGGGCCGCCCGTACAGGCCGACCCGCTCCTGCCGGAAGATCACCCCGGGGCCGTCGGAGAGCCGTACGGCCAGCGCGCACAGGCCCATCACGGGCGCGGCGGCGATCAGCGCGAGGGCAGCGAGCGCCCCGTCGATGGCCCGCTTGGCCCAGCGTTCGACGGGCCGGGAGGAGCGCGGCAGCAGCGGCTGTACGGCGTACCCCCACAGCTGGTCGGCGGGCTGGGCCACGCGCATGCCGGTCACCTTGGCGGTGCCGGCCGGGTCGGCGAGCCAGAGCCGGCAGCCGTGGTCGTGGAAGAGCCGGACCAGCGAGGCGGTGCGCTCGTCGGCCTCGGGCGGGCGGGTGAACACCGCCTCCCGGACCGCGTTCTGGATGATCGCGCGGCGGATGTCCTCGTGGGCGACGAGGACCGGCAGCTGGCTGCTCCCGTCGTCGGCCGCGGGGCCGGTGTCGGCGATCCCGACGGGCCGCAGCCCGTACTCGGGGCGCCCGTGCAGGGCGGCGGCGACGGCGCTCGCGCCCTCCCCGGGGCCGACGACGAGCACGGAGGAGGGCCCCCGCAGGGCGGCGCGGCGGCGGGCGGCGTTGACGAACCCGCGTCCCGCGCAGGCCAGGACGAGCTGGAGGCAGACCGCGGTGAGCAGGACGCTCCAGCCGAGCGGCCGGCCGGGCCGGACGGCGGCCACGACGGCGGCGGCCCCGCACCACAGCACGGCGGACCGGCCGGCCAGCGCGGGCAGTTCCAGGAGCGCGGAGGGCGCGAGCCGCGGCCGGTACAGCCCGGCCCGCGCGTGCAGGGCGGTGAGCAGTACGGCGACCGGCGCGGCCGCCTCGATCGACAGGCCGAGCCCGGGCAGGGCCGCCGCGGTGAGGACGACGGCCAGCGCGTCGGCGGCCAGCAGCGGGGCGGGGCCGCCGCGGCGGCGGACCCGCTGCGGCCGCAGGGCGGGCCGGGCCTGGTCGGCCCGGGGCCGGCGCGGGGGGTGGATGGCGGTCACGGAGCGGCGGACGGCGGTGCTGTTGCCGGCGGCGCCGCCGGCCGGCCCCGTACCGCCCTGCCCCGTGTGCCGGGCGGGTGCGCTGTCCATGGTCATCGGCTGATGCGCTCCTGGTTCAAGGGCCGGGGCCTGCCCAGCAGTTCGTGGTACAGGCCGGTGACCGCGTCCGTGGTCCGCCGCACGTCGAAGTCGGTCCGGGCGTGCTGCCTGGCCTGCTCGCCGAGTTCGGCGAGCAGGCCGGGCTCGGTGAGCAGCCGGGTCAGGCCCTTGGCCAGCGCCGTCGGGTCCTGTGGCGGCACCAGACACAGCCGTGCCTGGCCGGGCGGCAGGCTCTCCCGGGCGCCGCTGACGTCGGAGACCAGGACCGGGCGACCGCAGGCCATGGCTTCGAGCGGGGCGAGCGCCATGCCCTCCCACCGCGACGGCAGTACAACGAGATCGGCGGCCCGAAGCCACGGTCGGATGTCGGCGGCGGCTCCCGCGAAGAGCACGCCGGGCGGTGCGGTGCGGCGCAGCCGCTCGGTGTCGGGGCCGTCCCCGACGAGGGCGAGGCGGGCGCCCGGGACCGCGGCCAGCAGCTCCGGCCAGGCCTGGAGCAGGACGTCCTGGCCCTTCTGGTGGCAGAGCCGGCCGACGCAGACGGCGAGCGGCCCGTCGCCCCGGAAGGCGGCGGGCAGCGGGAGTTCGGCGCGGGCCAGCGCCCGGTCGTGGTCGCGGTCGGGGGCGCCGGGGCGGAAGTGGCCGAGGTCCACGCCGTTGCGGATCACCGCCCAGCGGGCGTGGATCCCCTCGCTCGCGCCGGCGCGGCGTTCGGCCTCGCTGACGCAGAGCACCCGGTCGGCCCAGCGGACCGCGTACCGCTCCCAGCGCAGCGCGAGGGCCGCGGTGGCGCCGCCGACGGCGTCGAAGGACCAGGCGTGCGGCTGGAAGACGGTGGGTACGCGGCCGCGGACGGCGAGCCGGCCGGCGAGGCCCGCCTTGGCGCTGTGGGCGTGCAGGACGTCGGGCCGCACGCGCCGGACCAGCCGGCGGGCGCCGGGCACCTCGGTGGCCAGCCCGGGCCCGGGGGCGCGTCCGGCCCGCCAGGTGAGCACCTCGGCCCCGGCCTCCCGGGCGGCGTCGGCGAGCCGTCCGCCGGGCGGGCAGCCGACGACGGCCCGCAGTCCGGCGGTGGCCTGGGCGCGGACGAGGTCGACGACGACACGGGCGACGCCACCCTCCACCGGCTGGACGAGGTGGAGGACGGTGAGTGGAGCGTTCGAACGGTTAGTCGGCACGTGGAGTGGTCTCCTACGTTCAGCGGCGCGCGTCTGTCTGAACGAAGAGCACACCGAGAAAATGACCCTGGTTTTCGCCCGTGAACCTGAAACTCAGGCTGCGGGCACCATCGGACAGAACAGGACTCAGATCGAATACGTCCGCGTCATATCCGAGATTATTCATATGATCAGGCTGTCGCACGAAGGCGTTATGTCCGAATTCTTTGATCGTGGAATTCATGACGTCATTGAAGGGATTCTCTCCGTCGCCCAGGCTCACCCGGCGGCCACCGTCGGCGGTCACCGAGAGTGAGTCCCCGAGGGTGCCCCGGTCCCCGTCGTACCCGACCACCCCGGCCTTGCCCCTCGCTCCGGGGCGCGCCCGGAGGCCGGCGATCTCGACCGTCTCGGCCTCCCGACCGGCCCCGGCGGCCAGCCCCTCGAAGCCGTCCCACAGCGAGACCCGGCGCAGCGGCTCCCGCGGGTGCTCGTACGCGACGACCAGCGTCCAGCCGCCCCAGGCACCCACCTCGGAGTGGCCCATGGCGATGTTCAGCTGGGCCACCGTCCACATCCCGGCGCCGCCCGTGCGGACCAGCGGCGTCACGTCGGCCGAGGCCTGGTAGGCATCGCTGCCCGTGTCGCTCTGGTGCCCGACGACCGTGTCGGCCAGCACTTCCTTGTACGCGCCGCCCGGCTCGGCGACCAGCACCCGGCCGTTGTCCTGCGGCGGCTTCTGCTCGCCCACCCGCAGGTTCCCGCCCCAGTACAGCCGGGCGTACGAGACCTTCGCGCCCTGCGGGACCTTGAGCTCGGCCCGCGTGGAGTTGTAGGTGTCGGGGTTGTCGTCGACCTCGCTGTAGAACATCTCGAAGTCGCTGTTGACCCCCGCCGCCCCCTTCTTTACGTCGGCGCACGGCTCGGCCTGCGGGGCCACCTCCCGGCGGCAGCTGATGGACGAGTTGGAGGCCCGCACCAGCCCGCCGTGCTGCACGGCCTGGTAACGCTGGGTGAAGGGAATGCGGACGGCCTCCCCGGGCGCCGGCACGGGCGCCGCCGCGGCCGCCGCGGCCGGGATGTTCACGGAAAGGGCGAGGCAGGACAGCAGACCGAGCGCGGCGAGGATTCTGCCGGAGGAAGCCATGGCCCTGTCTCCATTTCCGATCAAGGGAACAAAACAGGAGTG
Source organism: Streptomyces sp. ADI95-16 (assembly GCF_003721495.1). NCBI lineage: Bacteria > Bacillati > Actinomycetota > Actinomycetes > Kitasatosporales > Streptomycetaceae > Streptomyces > Streptomyces sp. ADI95-16. Next base: position 3,620,442 of record NZ_CP033581.1, read on the forward strand.
AACTTTGGCAGAACCAGGGCCGGAAATCACGTCGGACTCGCCCGTACGGCCTTTTGGGCGATGACACGCACCCTCACAGCGGGCGGGTCGTTATGCGGGGGGCCATTGTCCGGACCGAAAGGAAATCGGCGATGGCCTGGTGGACCCGGGCTCCGGCACCCACCACCTCAGGGCGCGACCGTCAGCCCGTTCGTCAACCGAGCCGCCCGAAACGTCGGCATCCGAGTGAAAACACGCAACCCGGACCGGGGCCGCGGCGTTGATCCGGATGCTCCACCACCACCGGGCAATCCTGCAAAAAAGGGACGACAATGATCAAGAAGATGATGGCCTCGGCCGCGGTTGCCGCCTCGGTCGTGGGCATGGGTGCCGCCATGGCTCCGCAGGCGATGGCCATCGGCAACGACAACGGCATCAACACCGTGAACGGCAACGGCGCTTCGCAGATCTACGGCAACCAGGCCACCTACGGCAACATGAGCCCGCAGATGGCGCTCATCCAGGGCTCCTTCAACAAGCCCTGCATCGCCCTGCCCGCCAAGGCCAACGTCCAGTCGCTGCTGGCCCTGGTCAACGTCGGCGTCCAGGACATCCCCGTCCTGTCCAGCCCGCAGAACCAGCAGTGCACCGAGAACTCCACCCAGGCCAAGGGCGACGAGGCCCTGTCGCACATCCTGGACAACATCCCGATCCTGTCCGGCAACGTCTCCTCCGGCAGCTGATCGCAGGCGCCCGCCCGAGGCCGCCGCACCTTTCGGTCGCGGCGGCCTCGCCGCGTGCGGGGGCCGGGCCCCCGACCCGGCCCCCGCACGCGACCCCTTGAATGAGCGACGTACATTCGCCCCCGAATTCCGGACGCCCGGGGCATCGGGGTGAATTACGGAGCAGCCGCCGGAAATATGCGGTTTCTTTTTCCCGAACCACTCGTTGTCAATTCTGCAGTGGATACGCCTCTGCGGGAAGGATCGAAAACAAATGACGTACAAGAAGGCAGTGGTGCTGGCCGCCGGCGTTCTGATGGCCGCCGGTGCCGCCTCCCCCGCCCTGGCCGACGCCGGCGCCGAGGGCGCGGCCGTGGGCTCCCCCGGTGTCCTGTCCGGCAACCTGGTCCAGGTCCCGGTTCACGTCCCGGTCAACGTCTGCGGCAACACCGTGAACGTCATCGCGGCTCTGAACCCGGCGTTCGGCAACGCCTGCGTCAACGCCTGACGCAGCGCCTGAGCCCGCAAGGGCGAACCTCCTCGGGGTGGCCTCGGAGTGCACGGCGGTGCACTCCGGGGCCACCTTCGATTCACCACCGGCGGGAGTGCCGGTAGACAGGGAAGGACCCATGCGACAGGTACTGAGCCGACAGGTACTGGGCAAGGGGATGCTCACGGCTGCGGCCGCCTCCAGCCTGCTGTCGATCGCGACCGGCGCGGCGTACGCGCACCCCGGGGCGATGGCCGAGGCCGCGCATTCGCCGGGCGTGCTGTCCGGCAACAGCGTCTCGGTACCCATCACCTTCGCACCGAACGTCTGCGGCAACAGCGTGGACGGCGGCGCCGCCCTGAACCCCGCGATGGGGAACACCTGCGCCACCACCACCGGCTCGCACGTCAGCCGTGACGCCTACGAGCACTACCTCAGCCCCGAGCGGGCCGAGCGGGCCGAGGCCTTCGAGCGCTACCTCGACGAGGAGCGCCGGGGACGGCACGCGCTGCCGGACCGCCGCGCGGAGGAGGGCGGCGGCCACGGCGAGGAGCGCGGGTACGGGGAACAGCACCACCCGGCGCCCCGGCACGCGGCCCCGCGCCACGAAGCGCCCCGGCACGCGGCCCCGCGCCACGAAGAGCGGCACGCCGGGAGCGGCTACGGCGACTCGGCGCAGGAGTGCGACGACCACCCGCGCCACGAGGCCGAGCACCCGCACCCGGCGCCCCCCGCGCCGCCGCGGGCCGCGCCCCGGCCCGCCCCGGAGCGCCCCGCCCCGCGGCCGCACCCGACGCCCGCCCCGGCTCCCGAGACGCCCGCGCCCGCGCCGGTCGCGCAGGCCCCGATGCCGCTGCCGGCGCCGGAGCCCTTCCCCACCCCGGCCGAGGAGGCACCCGCCCCGCTGCCCGCCCCGGCCCCCGTCGGGGAGGCGCCGCCCGTGACGCTTCCCGCGCCGGCGCCGCCCGTGGAGCAGGAGCTGCCCGCCCCGCGTCCGCCGCACGGCAGCCAGCCCGTCGGGCACCCCGCGCCCGCCCCGGCGCCGGAGGCCGTCCGGCCGCCCGCGGACCAGCCGCCGGCCGCCCCCGCCGGTGACACCCCGGTCCACCTGCCCCCGACGGCCCCGGCCCCCGCGCCGGTCGCCCCGCCGCAGGCTCCGGCCTTCCCCGCGCCCGTCCTCGCGCCCGTCCCCGCCCCCGCTCCGGCCCCCGCGGTCGCGCAGGAGCTCGCCGCGACCGGCGCGGGCCGGCCCGGGGCGGCGGCGGCCCTCGCCTCGGCCCTGATCCTGGGCGGCGCCATTTTGTACCGACGGTCCCGTAGCGCCTGACGGCAGTACCGGTAATCAGAAAAAATATCGGCCGGAGAATCCTTTGTCGGATTCTCCGGCCTTCGTCGTGTTCGCTCGCGCGTTTCCGCAGCGGCGGGGAATCGTTACCCAGGTCGAAAGCGGCGCGACGGTCGCCGCTGACGCCTCTGTCCACGAAAGAAGAGGATTTCGATAATGAAGCTCACGAAGGTCGCCGCTGTCGTCGCCGGCTCCGTCGCCGCCCTCGGCGCCGCCGCCCCCGCCTTCGCGGCCGCCACCCCGGCCCAGATGCCCCCCATGAGCATGACGAGCGGGGCGACGGAGGTGCTGAACGCCGTCAACCCGGTCTCCGAGGCGCTCCCGCAGACCGTGGGCAACGCCGTCGCCGAACAGGGCGACAGCGTCGGCAAGGTCGTGGGCACCGTGCAGCAGGTCAACAAGGTCCGCAACAACGTGCCGGGCGAGGTGCTCGGCCTCGCCAACGGCGCCACCCAGGCGTCCCCGCTGCTCGGCGGAGTGAAGCTCAACGGCGGCGCGCACTGAACGATCCGCCGCACCCTCCCGTACACATGACTGTGGGCGCCACCGGCGAGGCCGGGGCGCCCACAGTCGCGTACGACCGACGTCAGTTGTTGACGCAGACGTTGCCGAACGTGGGGTTCAGCAGCGCGATGACGTTCACGGTGTTGCCACAGACGTTGACCGGGACGTGAACCGGGACCTGGACCAGGTTGCCCGACAGGACACCGGGGGAACCCACGGCCGCGCCCTCGGCGCCGGCGTCGGCGATGGCAGAGCCGGCGGCAGCGCCCGCGGCGAGACCAGCGGTGGCCAGGACCAGAGCGGCCTTCTTGGCAGAGTTCATGGGAAGTGCACCTTCTGTTCGATGTTCTGCCCCGATCCGGGGCTCACACCGACAGAAACGGTCCACCTTGCCAGACCGACACGGCCTCAGGCGCGATCAGACCTGATCAGCTCAATAGTCGTAACCATGTACCCCGTTACGGCCGGTCGGGAACGGCCGGTACGTCAGGGATATCCGGAATTGAGGGGGTGCCGGGCGCCGCACCGACCGGCGGGAGCGCCGGATCGGCCACCGGGAGATCGACCGGAAGGTCGACGGGGAGATCGACGGGGAGCTTGGGCGTCTGGACGTCGGGGACGGAGACGTCCGGGAGGGGGATGTCCGGGATCGGGACGTCCGGGACGTCCGGGACGTCCGGGACGTCCGGGACGTCCGGGACATCGGGGAGATCCGGAAGGTCCGGCAGGCCCGTGCCCGTGGGGAGGTCGACGGGCGGGACGTCCGGGATCGTCGGCAGGTTCGGCAGGGTCGGGAGCTTGATCTCCGGGAGCGTCATGCCGGGCAGCAGGCTCTGCAGGGACTTGAGGAGGTCCGCCAGGGTCCTGGAGACCCCCGCGAGGAGGTCGTCGATCGGACCGGCGGCCGCCGCCCGCTCGTTGACCTGCTGCTGGGCCGAGGCCACGTGGTCGAGGGCCGCGGCGGCGCCCTCACCGTCCACCGCGCTCGCGGGAGCGGCCGCACCGGACAGTATGGCGACGGCGAGGGCCGACGGAACGAGGACGCGGGTGCGGAACGACTTCGTGCGCTGCATGGAACTTCCTTCTGGTGGTCGCGGGAACGCGCGAGAAGCGGATGAGTAAATTCCGCTTCCTTGCTCACCGTGCGAACACGTTCCACGGAGCGCAACCGGAGCGCGCGGGGCCGCCCGCCCACTGAGGGCTGCGTGCGGGCTTCGCGCAGGCGTCCGGGACGGCCTCACCCGCCCCGGGGAAAAGCGCGCCACGAACGGGCCGTTTGAGTGAAGCAGCGGAACCAACCCCGTGAAGGGCCAGTTGATCAGGGCGCTCCACTAGCGGGCACTCGTGCGACAAAAGGACCAATGATGTTCAAGAAGATCATGACCGCCGCCGCGGTTACCGCCGTTGCGGTCGGCGCGGGCGCTGCTGTCGCGGCCCCGGCCATGGCCATCGGCAACGACCACGGGGTCAACACCGTCAACGGCAATGGTGCCCAGCAGATCTACGGCAACCAGCGGACCAACGGCGACATGAGCCCGCAGCTCGGCCTGGTCCAGGGCACCCTGAACAAGCCCTGCATCGGCCTGCCGGCGAAGCTCAACGTCCAGTCGGTCCTGGCGGCCCTCAACATCGGCGTCCAGGACATCAACGTCCTGTCGAACCCGCAGAACCAGCAGTGTGCCGAGAACTCCACCCAGGCCAAGGGCGACGAGCCGCTCTCGCACATCCTGGACAACATCCCGGTCCTGTCGGGCAACGCCTCCGTGGGCAGCTGACCCCCGCTCCCCCCTGCGGCACGGGCCCCCTGTCGCCCGTGGAGCGATGTGACGAGGGCCCCGGCAGCCTCCAGCTGCCGGGGCCCTCGCCTGCGCCCGGGTCAGGAGGTCCAGAACTCCCACCACCGGGTGAGGATCAGCATCCCGATCACCCCGAGGTGCAGGGCGGGCGGCGCCCAGCCGAACTCGGTGAAGAAGCCCCGTACCGGTCCGGGCGCGGGAAGGTGGCCCGTACGGACGTTGTGCGCGGTCACCGCCCAGAACATCAGCAGCGTCGCCGCCCAGGTCAGACAGCACCACAGGCAGAGCGCGTTGATCTCGTAGAGCGACTGGACCATCAGCCAGGTGCAGAAGCCGACGCCGAAGGCCGTGCCCGCGTTCAGACCGAGCCAGAACCAGCCGCGGTAGCGGGCACCGGCCAGCAGACCGGCGCCGACGCACACCACCGCGCCGAACGCGACCAGCCCGAGCATCGGGTTGGGGAACCCGAAGGCCGCCGCCTGGTCGCTCTTCATGACGCTGCCGCAGGAGACCACGGGGTTGAGGCTGCACGCCGGCTTGAAGTTCGGGTCCTCCAGCAGGAGGAACTTGTCGAGGGTGATCACCCAGGAGGCCAGCGCCCCCGCCGCCCCGGTGAGCAGCAGCAGCCAGGCCAGCACCCGCGGGGCCGCCTCGGGTTCGCCCCCGGTTCGCCCGGCGGGCCGTCTCTGTTGGCGGGGAACGCCCACCGTATTCGTTGCCATGCGGCCCATACTCCCGCGCTTGCGGGCAGAACGGCACCAACCCTGCCTGTTCGTACGCAAGTTGACCTGAAGGTGTGGCGGGAACCCCTGATGAGTCCCGGACGTTTTACCGAACCCCGGACGTGATGTCCGCACCAGGGGCTACGTTGTGCTTCCGCTAAGTCACGAGCTGCGACGGCCTGGAGACCCACCTTGAGCGATCCGTACGAGACAACCGGGGCGCACCTCGATCGACTCCTGGGCCGCGCCCTCAACTCCTATGACCTGCCGGACCGGTTGGTCGAGCGCCTCGGGACGGCGCTCGCCCACAGTTCCTCGCTGTACACGACGCACCACAGCCCGGCGGCGGGGCTGTGGCGGGAGACCCACCGGCACACGTACCTGCTGGCGGACGGCGGGGCCGTGTCCCTGTGGGAGCTGGTGTACCGGCTGGAAGGCGACCGGGCCGTGCGGCACGAGGTCTTCACCGGGAAGGCGGAGGCCCACCTGGCGGTGGCGCGGCTGTTCGGCGAGCCGGTGTCCGCGTCGGCGTCCGAGGTGCCGGACGACTTGGCGTCGATGGCGGCCGAGGAAGCTTCCGCGGCGCAGGACGCGGCCGCGCTGAGCGCCCTGTTCACGGCCCCGGGACCGGCCGAGCGGCAACGGGACTACGTGGTGGACGATTCCGCCGACCACGCCCGGCGGGTGCTGCGGCGCGCGGAGAACGCGGACCGGCCGGGCGAGGAGCTGGCGCGGCGGCTGCGGACGGCGTACGCGCACCAGATCACCCAGGCGTTCGGCGGCCGGCCCGGTCTGGCGGGCGGGCGCGACACCGGATTCAGCCTGTACGAGCACGCCTTCCTGCTGCTGGACGGCAGCGAGCTCAGCCTGTGGGAGGTCGAGCACACCGCGACCCCCGACGGCCGGCACATGTGCGAGGTGTACGGCAGCGAGGCCGCCGCGCGCGGCGCGATGGAGCTGCGCGCCCGCGTGCGGTAGCCGTGGCCGGGCGCGGCCGGGGCCTGTCTTTCGGATCAGCCCGGCCTGATCCGAAGGACAGGCCCTCAAGCCGAACGGGCACGCCCGCCTGTCGAGGCGGACGTGCCCGTTCGTACGGTCCGGGAGCTACGCGGTGGCCTGGGGGCCGCCCGAGCGCTGGTCCATCGGGACCGCCTTGCGCGGCAGCGCGAACATCACCGCGAAGATCACCAGCATGACGGCCACGACCCACCACAGCGCGCCGCGGAAGGCGTCGACGTACTGCGGGCCGAACGGCACGCCGTCGTCGATCCAGCCGAAGTAGACCACCGAGGTCAGACCGAGGCCGAGCGCGTTGCCCATCTGACCGGTGGTGTTGATCAGGCCGGAGGCCGAACCGGCGTGCCGGGGCGGCACTTCGGACAGCACCGTGTCGGTGAGCGGGGCCACGATCAGGCCCATGCCGACGCCCATGACGATCAGCGGGAGCGCCATCTGCCAGGAGGCGATCTCCATGCCGTAGTGGTCGGACTCCCAGATGTAGAGGAGCACGCCCGCGGCCATGGTCAGCGCGCCGGCCTGGAGGACCTTGCGGCCGAAGCGGGGCACGAGCTTCTGGACGGACATGCCCGCGGCCGCCGAGACGGCGACGGAGAACGGGATGCCGGTGGTGCCGGCGCGCAGGGCGCTCCAGCCGAGGCCCATCTGCATGTACAGCGTCCAGACCAGGAAGAAGATGCCGGTCGCGATGCCGAAGGTCAGCTGGACGGCGATGCCGCCCGCGAAGCTCTTGACCTTGAAGAGCGAGAGCTCGACCAGCGGGGAGCCGTCCTTGCGGATCTTGTACTTCTCGTACGCGATGAAGCCGGCGAAGACGAACGGCGAGGCGATCATCAGGGCGAAGCCCCAGGCCGGCCAGTCGTTCTCACGGCCCTGCGTGAGGGGGAAGATCAGCATGACCAGGGCGAGGGTCGCGAGGACCACGCCCACCAGGTCGAGGCGCAGGGCGTCGGGGGCCTTGGACTCGGTGATGAACTTGCGGCCCAGCAGGACGCCGGCGATGCCGACGGGCAGGTTGATCAGGAAGATCGGGCGCCATTCGAGGCCGAGGATGTTCCACTCGGTGAGCAGGGCGCCGAGCATCGGGCCGGAGACGGCGCCGAGACCGACGATCGCGCCGAACATGCCGAACACCTTGCCGCGCTCGTGGGGCGGGAAGGTGACGTGGACGATCGCCAGCACCTGCGGGACCATCAGGGCCGCCATGCCGCCCTGGAGGATGCGGGAGGTGACGAGGATGGCCGGGTTCGCGGCGACGCCGCAGAGCAGCGAGGCGGCGGTGAAGCCGGCGATGCCGATGAGGAAGAGGCGCTTGCGGCCGTAGATGTCACCGAGACGGCCGCCGGTGATCAGGCCGGCGGCGAACGCGAGGGCGTAACCGGCGGTGATCCACTGGATCGCGCTGGTGGAGGCGCCGAGGTCCTGGCGCATGCTGGGTATCGCGATGTTGACGATCGTGACGTCGACCAGGTCCATGAAGGCCGCGGTCATCACGATGGCGAGGGCCAGCCAGCGGCGGCGGTCGGCGGGCGAACTCGCCGCCGGGTTCGGTGTCGCTCCGTCGGTGAAGGGTGGCGCCTCGGTCCGCTCTTCCGGTACGGGCCCGGTCTCTCTTACGGGCGATGTCTTGGACGTCTCGGTGGTCATGAGGAGAAACCTAGACGGCATATAGGTCAGATGATGTCCTAATTGGCTGCCAATCTGGATCCATGACCGACACTCCGGCCCGGCTGCTGACCCTGCTGTCCTTGCTCCAGACCCCGCGCGAATGGCCGGGGAGCGAGCTGGCGGCGCGCCTGCGGGTGAGCGCGCGGACGATCCGGCGGGACATCGACCGGCTGCGGGAGCTCGGGTACCCGGTGGAGGCCACGCTGGGCGCGGACGGCGGCTACCGGCTGGTCGCGGGGGCGGCGATGCCGCCGCTGGTGCTGGACGACGAGGAGGCCGTGGCGATCGCGGTGGGCCTGCGGGCGGGCGCCGGGCACGCGATCGAGGGCGTGGAGGAGGCGTCCGTACGGGCGCTCGCGAAGCTGGAGCAGGTGCTTCCGGGGCGGCTGCGGCACCGGGTGGGCGCGCTGCAGTCGGCGACGGTCGCGCTGACCCGGGGCGACGGGCCGAGCGTGGACCCGCGGACGCTGACGACGATGGCGTCGGCGGTGGCGGGGCCGGAGCGGCTGCGGTTCGCGTACCGGGCGCGGGACGGGGCGCCCTCGCGGCGGCTGGTGGAGCCGTACCGGCTGGTGAGCGCGCGCAGCCGCTGGTACCTGGTGGCGTACGACCTGGAGCGGGAGGACTGGCGGACCTTCCGGGTCGACCGGGTCGCCGAGGCGTTCGCGACGGGGGCGAGGTTCACGCCGCGGGAGCCGCCGATGGACGCGGCGGCGATGGTGGCGCGGGCCCTGCGGGGCGGGCAGGCGTACGAGGTGGACCTGACGTTCGCCGGGGTGACGGCGCAGGAGCTGCCGACGTGGCTGCGGGGGGCGGCGGTGGCCGAGGAGGGCGGCTGCCGGGTGCGGTTCCCCAGCGGGGACTCGCCGGAGTGGCTGGTCGCGCGGGTGGCGCTGACGGGCCTGCCGTTCACCGTGCGCGGGCCGGACTTCCTCGTCGCCGCGGCCGCCGCGCTGGCCGCCCGCCTCACGGCGGCGGCGGACTCGGGCGCGGGGCCGGGGCCCGGGTAGGGAGAGAGCCCCCGGCGCCTGGGGGGATAGGCACCGGGGGCTCGTACGGGGGCCGCGTCAGGCCACGGCGTCGAAGCCGGTGTCGCGGGCCATCTTCTTCAGCTCCAGCAGGGCGTGCTTCTCGATCTGGCGGATCCGCTCGCGGGTCAGGCCGTGCTGCTTGCCGACCTCCGTGAGGGTCCGCTCGCGGCCGTCGTCGATGCCGTACCGCATCTTGATGATCGAGGCCGTGCGCTGGTCGAGCTTGCCCAGCAGGTCCTCCAGCTCCTCGCTGCGCAGCAGCGAGAGGACGGACTGCTCCGGCGAGATCGCGGAGGTGTCCTCCAGGAGGTCACCGAACTGCGTGTCGCCGTCGTCGTCGACCGACATGTTCAGGCTGACCGGGTCGCGCGCCCAGTCCAGTACGTCGCCCACGCGCTTCGCCGTGGTGTCCAGCTCGGCGGCGATCTCCGCGTGCTCCGGGTCGCGGCCGTGCTCGCGGTTGAACTCGCGCTGCACCCGGCGGATCCGGCCGAGCTCCTCGACCAGGTGGACGGGGAGGCGGATCGTCCGGGACTGGTCGGCGATGGAGCGGGTGATGGCCTGGCGGATCCACCACGTCGCGTACGTGGAGAACTTGAAGCCCTTGGCGTAGTCGAACTTCTCGACGGCCCGCACCAGGCCCGCGTTGCCCTCCTGGATCAGGTCGAGCAGGGGCAGACCACTGCGCGGGTAGCGGCGGGCGACCGCGACGACCAGGCGCAGGTTGGAGCGGATGAAGACTTCCTTGGCCCGCTCCCCCTCGGCGGCCAGCGCTTCGAGCTCCTCGCGCGCGGGCGCCTCGCCCTCGCGCTCCGCCTCGCCGTCGAGGATCTGCTGGGCGTACACGCCCGCCTCGATGATCTGGGAGAGCTCTACTTCCTTGGCGGCGTCGAGCAGCGGGGTGCGCGCGATCTCGTCCAGGTACATGCCGACCAGGTCGCGGTCGGCGATCTCCCCGCCCACAGCGCGGGCGCTGCTGGTGGACTGACGACGGGCGACGGCGCGGGTTGCCATGCGTGCTCCCTTGCGAAGTGTTCGGTCGCGGTGCGTGCGGCTGGTGTCTGCTGCTGGTGTCTTCGGACACTCTCCCGAGTGCCCGCTTCCGAAGGAAACAACGACTGGAATCGGGACAGAATTCCCGCGCCGGTCCCTCGTTTTCGAGATCTTGCAGTATCCTGCCCCGCCGATCCCCGCCCATGGCGGGGATCGTAGCCCGGAAACCTCGAAGAGGTGCAGGTCAGGCCAGGTTTCCCGGGGGACGCGGCGAACCTCGTGGACTTTTACAACTTCCACAACGTTGAGACCGCCGTCACACGCGCGGCCCACCACCCCTGCCTGCACTCCGACCCGGAAGACGACCCCGGCCGACTTCCGGTTGCCTGGACTGACGATCGAGTACCCGGAAAACCAGCATCCATCCCTTTTCACCCGAACCCGCGTCACCCGTCCGGGTGAGCGGGCGGCATATCCCACGGGCATGGGCAGACGGGCTCCTAGCGTCGGAGGGCCGCTTGTGCCGCACGGCCGGCGGCGCCCACACTTGAGGAGGTGCTACACCCATGACCGCTCTCGCACACGAGATGTTGGAGGCCCCCATGCCCAAGGCCGCGACTCCTCCGTCAGAACTGGACGAGGCCCTGTGGCAGGCATGGAAGGCCATGGAACTCCCCGAGGGCTTCCACGCCGAGATCGTCGAGGGGTTCATCGAGGTGTCACCGACCGGGCGCTTGTCCCACAGCAAGATCACCAATGGGTTGCGGCGAACCCTGGACAGATTCCTGGAGCGGGGCGAGTTCGCCGCCTTTCAGGACACCAATGTCATCCACGGGCAGAAGGTCTGGATCCCCGACGTCCTGATCGCGCCCGAGGATGTGGACCTCCACGGCACCGAGGACGGGATCGGCATCAGAGCCGAGGCCGTGCGGCTCGTCGTCGAGGTCGTCTCGCCCGGGAGCGACAGCATCACGCGCGACCGGACCCGCAAGCGCCGTGCGTACGCCCGCGCCGGGATTCCGGTCTACGTGCTCATCGACGACTACGACGACGGCGGAACCGTCACCGTCCTCAGCAGGCCGGACCGGGAGAAGGCGATCTACGGCGACGAGGTCCGGGCCGCGTACGGGGCCGCCGTCACCGTTCCCGAGGGGCCCGCCAAGGGCTTCGTCATCGGCGAGGACATCACCGGGCCCGGTCAGCCGCGGAGGGGTTAACCGCGGGTCAGCCGAAGCGGAGGGCCGAAGCGGAAAAGACCGACCCCGCTTCGTTCGAATTCGAACGAAGCGGGGTCGTCAGTCATTCCCGGACGCGCGGCGGCGCCGTCAGTGGGCGATCACCGGGATCTTGACCGCGGCCTCGGCCTCGGCGCCGTCGCCGGAGGCCACCGGGCCGCCCGTGCCCGGACGCCCCGTGGTGATCAGGGTGAGGGCGATGGCCGAGCTGGCGGCCAGGATGCCGACGGCCCACCAGATGGCGGAGGAGTAGCCCTCCACCATGGCCTGCGCCTGGATCAGCTTCGCGGCCGGGCCGCCCGCCGCGGCCTCGGCCGCGTGGTCGGTCAGGTACGCGGTCGTCGCCGAGGCGGCGATCGTGTTCAGCAGGGCGGTGCCGATCGCGCCGCCCACCTGCTGCGAGGTGTTGACCATCGCGGAGGCCACACCGGCGTCGGCCGGGTTCACCCCGTGCGTGGCCAGGGACATGGCCGGCATGAAGGCCGTACCCATGCCGAGGCCGAGCAGCAGCTGCGCCGGCAGGATCAGCGCCGGGTAGGAGGATCCGACCTCCAGCTGGGTCAGCAGCAGCATGCCGACCGCGGCGAGCAGGAAGCCCGGGCCCATCAGCAGCCGCGGCGCGACCCGGGTCATCAGCCGGGCGCCGATCTGGGTGGAGCCCGTGATCATGCCCGCGATCATCGGCAGGAAGGCGAAGCCGGTCTTGACGGGCGAGAAGCCCTTCACGACCTGGAGGTAGTACGTGAGGAAGAGGAACAGGCCGAACATCGCGATGACGGCCAGACCCAGCGAGAGGTAGACACCACCGCGGTTGCGCTCCAGCAGGACGCGCAGCGGCAGCAGCGGGGACTTCACGCGGGACTCGACGAACACGAACGCCGCGAGCAGCACGGCGGAGGCGACGAACATGCCCACCGTGACCGCGTCGGACCAGCCGGCCGACTCGGCGCGGGTGAAGCCGTAGACCAGCGCGACGAGGCCGAGCGTGGACAGGACCACGCCGGGGATGTCCAGCGGCGCGCGGTTGCGGCCGCCGGCGGGCTCACGGATGACCAGCCAGGCACCCACGGCCGCGACGATCGCGAACGGGATGTTGACGAAGAAGGTCCAGCGCCAGTTCAGGTACTCGGTGAGGAAACCGCCGAGGATCAGGCCGACCGCGCCACCGCCACCGGCGATCGCGCCGTAGATGCCGAACGCCTTGGCGCGCTCCGCGGCGTCGGTGAACATGACGGCCAGCAGGGAGAGCGCGGCCGGGGCGAGCAGCGCGCCGAAGGCGCCCTGGAGGCCACGGGCACCGAGCATCATCGCCTCGCCGTTCGCGGCACCGCCGAGCGCGGAGGCCAGGGCGAAGCCGATGAGGCCGACGATGAAGGCGTTCTTGCGGCCCCACTTGTCGGCGATGCGGCCGCCGAAGAGGAGCAGTCCGCCGAAGGCCAGCGCGTACGCGGTGATGACCCACTGGCGGTTGCCGTCCGAGATGCCCAGATCGCTCTGGGCGGACGGCAGGGCGATGTTCACGATGGTCGCGTCGAGCACGACCATCAGCTGGGCCAGGGCTATGAAGACGAGTGCCTTCCAGCGGCTGGGGTCGGCAGCCAGCGGCGAGGTCGCGGCTGTTTTTGGCATGGGAATACCCACTCACTGTGCGGAATGACTGAAAGATCAGGTTTAGGGAAGGTTTTCGACGCTAGCGGGCGCGACCCGGGGCGTCACATGGTTTTCCGTCTCAGGACGTCGAGCGTGACCGCCTCGCCGGGCAGTTCCGAGCGGCCCGGGGCCCGCAACCCGTCGAGGAACAGCCCGAGGTGACGGTGTACGAAGCGGTCCACCTGCGGGCACGCCGTGCCGGGCAGCGGGCGGCTGAGCTGGGACAGCGCCATCATCAGGTCGCCGACGCCGATGTCGGCGCGGACCAGCCCGCTGTCCTGGCCGGCGGCCAGCAGCGCCTGGACCGCCTCTTCCAAGGCGTCGCGGGACGCGAGGAGTTCGGGGTGCTCGCGGTCGAAGTCGTCGGCGAGCATGGGACACAGGGCGCCGATCCGCTCGTCCGCCGCGGCGTGCGTGAAGCGGCGCAGCGCGGCGAAGGCGTCGGGCTCCTCGGCCAGGGCCCGCTCGGCGTGGGCGCTGACCCGGTCCGTCACGAAGAGCACGACGTGGTGGACGAGGGCCGCCCGGTCGGGGAAGTGCCGGTAGAGGGTGGCGTTGCCGACCCCGGCCCGGCGGGCGATCTCGTCGAGCGGGGCCTCGACACCGGACTCCACGAGCATCTCGCGGGCCGCGACCAGGATCCGCTCGCGGTTGCGGACGGCGTCGGCGCGCGGCTTGGGAACGGCGAGGACAGGAGCCGCCGGTGTGGTGGTGGGGCTCTTCATTCCGCAGGCCTCCTGGCTCTGGGTCGGGCGCTGGCGCTGGTGTCCGTACGGCCCGCGTCCGGGCGGTCGGCCCCAAACGGGGAGCCGGTCCCCGGTTCGTGGGACTCTGATGCAAACGGGGATTCCATCCCCGGTTATTTCACCCTCCCGTGTGAGCCGGCTCACAGCCCACTTCCCGTTCGGCCCCACTCGACGCGCGGGCGCGTCGCAGCCGACGGAGGGTGAGCCCACGGAGTGCAGACCGGGCCCGGCCGGCTGCCGCGGACCCCGAAGGCGATCTCCATGCCGCAGACCCGCCGCCGGATACGCAGACCACGCCGCACCCGCGCGTGCGTAGGCCTCACCGTGCTCGTCCTCGGCGTCACCGCGACCGCGAGCACCGGAATATCCACCCGGAGCCACTCCGCCGCGGGACCGGTGGCGGCGACCGCCGAATCGGCACTCGCGCCCTGCCGGATCGCCGGCACGATGGGCGTCCAGATGTCCGAGGGCCTGCCGACCCCGCCCGGGTACTCCCGGTCCACCGGCGAGGTCCGGGCGCTGAACCTGATGATCGACTTCCCGGACGCCAAGGGCGAGGGCACGGCCGCCGACCGGCTGGCCGAGTTCTTCCCGCAGACCTCCGACTGGTTCAGGACCAGCTCCTACGGGCGGCTGACCTACCGGTCCGAGGCCCCCATACGGGACTGGCTGCGGATGCCGATGCCGTTCGCGGCGTACGGGATCGAGCGCGGGTCCGCCTACGAGCCGGGCTACCGGCAGCTCGTCGAGCACATCGTGAAGGCCGCCGACCCCGAGGTGGACTTCAGCCGGTACGACCTGGTCAACATCCTGGTCACGCCGAACGCCGGGCCCTCCGCGCTGGACACCGTCCTGTCGGTGACCTTCTCCGGGAACGCCGAGGCGCCGGTCGCCGACGGGGTGCCGCTCGCCAACACGTCCTTCATCTACAGCCGGCAGGACGACGGCTCGGGCTCCTACCGGGAGACCGGCTTCCGGGTGCTCCCCCACGAGAACGGGCACGTCTTCGGACTGCCGGACCTGTACACCGCCGAGGGCGGCGGCGCGGTCGGGCACTGGGACATCATGAGCGAGGACTGGGGCGCCAACAACGACCTGCTGGGCTGGCACAAGTGGAAGCTGGGCTGGCTGGACAGCACGCAGATCAGCTGCGCCGCGAAGTCGGGCGTCAGCGACCACACCCTGTCGCCGCTGGCGGCGGGGGGCGGCATGAAGCTGGC
This sequence comes from Streptomyces sp. ADI95-16, assembly GCF_003721495.1. Classification (NCBI taxonomy): domain Bacteria; kingdom Bacillati; phylum Actinomycetota; class Actinomycetes; order Kitasatosporales; family Streptomycetaceae; genus Streptomyces; species Streptomyces sp. ADI95-16. Next base: position 3,635,560 of record NZ_CP033581.1, read on the forward strand.
CTTCATACCGCTGTCGGAGAGCGCCGGGTACGCGGTGGAGGTGCGGACCCAGGCCGGGAACGACCAGGCCGTGTGCGAGCCGGGCGTGCTCATCTACAAGGTGGACTCGGACGTGGACACCGGGCGCGGCCCGGTGATCGTGTCGGACAGCGCGAACACCAGCGGCGGCTGTACGCGGCGGCCCAATGTGCACGCGGAACTGTCGGACGCGCCCTTCAGGCCGGGCGAGACCTTCACCGACGAGAAGGCGGGCATCAGCGTCTCGGTCGTCGGCGAGCTGCGCAACGGGAGCTACCAGGTCCGGGTCACCCGGCCGTGACGCGGAGCCGCTCCCGGGCTCCCGCTCAGAAGCGGAACGAGGCCGCCACCGGGAGGTGGTCGCTCGACGTCGCCGGCAGGGTCCAGGCGGACACCGGCGACAGGCCGCGGAACAGGATCTGGTCGATCCGGGCCACCGGGAACGCGGCCGGCCAGCTGAACCCGAGCCCCGCGCCGGCCGCCTCCTGGGCCGGGCGCAGCCCGTTGCCGCCGAGCAGCGGGGCCACGGCGTCGTCGCGGGTGCTGCTGTTGAGGTCGCCGAGCAGCAGGGCCCGCCCGGGCGGGCCCGTACGCACCTCCTCGGCGAGGCGCAGCGCCGCCGCGTTGCGCCGGCCCGCGGTGAAGCCGGCCGCGCGCACGCGGACGGAGGGCAGGTGCGCCACGTACACCGTGACGGGGCCCTGCGGGGTCTCGGCGGTGGCGCGCAGGGCGCGGGGCAGCGGCATGACCGGGAGCGGCCGGGTGCCGGTCAGCGGGTAGCGGCTCCAGAGCCCGACGGTGCCGTGGGCGTAGTGGTACGGGTACCGCTCGGCGAGCACCCGCTCGTACGTGGAGGCCGCGGGCTCGACTAGCTCCTCGACGGCGATGAGCTGGGCCCCCGAGGCGGCGAGGGCGCGGGCGGTGCCGGCGGGGTCGGGGTTGTCGTCGTCGGCGTTGTGCGTGACGGCGGTGAGGTCGGCGGCCGCTCCGGCGGGCGCGCGGTGGTCGGCGACGAGGGCGGGACCGAACAGGGCGGCCCAGACGAGCGCGGGCACCAGGACGGCAGCCCGCGCCACCCGGGACCGCCGCACCAGCGCGGCGGCCAGCAGCGGCGCCACCGCCAGGCCGGTCCAGGGCAGCAGCGTCTGGACGAGGCTGCCGAGGTTCCCGGGCCGGTTGGGGATCCAGGCGTGCAGCAGCATCACCGCCGCCAGGCCGACGGCCGCGGCGGGGGTGAACCGCCCCCGGCCCTGGTCGCGCATCACGTTCCGGATCATGCCCTGTGGACGCCCCGCGGCGGGGTTCCCGGTTCCCGCCGCCGCGGGCCGGGCCCGGAGCGGGCGGGACGACGGGAGATGGCGGGGGTGTCGGCGTAGCCTGAGGTGGCGGCGCGAAGAGGGAGGCGGCGCATGACCGATCCGTTCGGGTTCATGAAGATCCCGCGGCGTCCGGTGCCCGCCCGTCCCGTCGAGGCCCGGCTGGGGGACTGGCGCGAGGTGTACGCGGGTCAGGCGCTGCTGCCGCTCGTCTCCGAGCAGGCCAACCGGTGCATGGACTGCGGTCTGCCCTTCTGCCACAGCGGCTGCCCGCTGGGGAACCTGATCCCCGAGTGGAACGCGTACGCGGCCCGCGGCAACTGGCGCGCCGCGTACGACCGGCTGCACGCCACCAACAACTTCCCCGAGGTGACCGGCCGGCTCTGCCCGGCCCCCTGCGAGGACGCCTGCGTGCTGGCCATCAACGACGACCCGGTGACGATCAAGAACGTCGAGCAGGCCATCGCCGACGAGGGCCTGCGCCGCGGCTACCTCGCGCCGCGCCCCCCGGAGCGGCTCAGCGGCAAGACCGTGGCCGTCATCGGCTCCGGCCCGGCCGGACTCGCCGCGGCGCAGCAGCTGACGCGCGCCGGGCACACCGTCGCCGTGTACGAGCGCTCCGACCGGCTCGGCGGGCTGCTGCGCTACGGGATACCGGAGTTCAAGCTGGAGAAGGAGCAGGTGGAGCTGCGGCTCGGCCAGATGCGGGAGGAGGGGACGGTCTTCCGTACGGGGGTGCACGTCGGCGGCCCGGCGGGCGGAGCGGGAGCCGGATCGGGAGGCGGCCCGGCGGGCGGAGCGGGAGCCGGAGCGGGCGCCGTGTCCCTCGACGCGGCGCACCTGCGGCGGCGGTTCGACGCCGTCGTCGTCGCGGTCGGCGCCCTGGAGGGCCGGGAGCTGCCCGTCCCCGGCCGCGAGCTGTACGGCATCCACCAGGCGATGGAGTACCTGACCTGCGCCAACCGGGTCCGCGAGGGCGACTACCCGGTGTCCCCGGTCAGCGCCGAGGGCCGGCACGTGATCATCGTCGGCGGCGGGGACACCGGCTCCGACTGTCTGGGCACCGCGCTGCGGCAGGGCGCGCTCTCGGTGGTCCAGCTGGACATCAACCCGCTGCCCGGCGAGACCCGGCCGGAGCACCAGCCCTGGCCGGTGTACCCCAAGGTCTACCGGATCTCCCACGCCCACGAGGAGGCGCGCGGCCGGGCCGGCACCGACCCCCGGCTCTTCGCCAGCGCCACCCTTCGCTTCGAGGGCGACGCCGAGGGCCGCGTCCGGGCCCTGCGCCTGACCGCCGTGGAACCGGTGGCCCGGCGGCCGGTCGGCGACAGCGAGCGCGTCCTGCCGGCCGAGCTGGTCCTGCTGGCGCTCGGATTCCACGGCCCGGAGCGGACCGGGGGCCTGCCCGACGGGCTCGGCCTGACCTGGGACGCCCGCGGCACCTTCGCCCGCGACGCGGCCTTCGCCGCGCTCGGCGGTCCGCGGGCATCCGGGGTCTTCGTCGCCGGGGACGCGGGGCGGGGGCAGTCGCTGGTGGTGTGGGCCATCGCCGAGGGCCGGTCGGCGGCCGCCGCCGTCGACCGCTACCTGACCGGCTCGACCGAACTGCCCGTGCCGGTCTCGGCGTACGACGTTCCGCTGACGGCCTGACGCCTGACGCCTGACGGGCTGACGGGCTGACGGGCTGACGGGCTGACGGGCCGTCGGCCTGACGGGCTGACGGGCGGGCTCCGGGGCGTTGATCGGGCGTCGATCCCGCGTCGAACGCACGTCGTTCCGGGCTTCGTACGGTTCTCACATGCCGCCGGGGACAAGCCCGGAGGACGCCGCCGGAGACGGGGGCACACCGCAATCAAGGAGACGTCATGACCAACGTCAACGAGCTGTTCGAGCTGGACATCATCGAGATCGCCGCCCCCGTCGAGGACGAGCAGGCCGACGCCCAGGCCGCGACCGGCTCCTGGCCGTTCTACTGCAAGACCACCATCTAAGGGTCGGTCCTGCAGAAGCACTAGTAGAGGCGGCCCTCCCCCGGGCCGCCTCTCTTGTTCCCCCGCTCTTTCCTGGAGGCTCCCCGTGGCGGCACCCGCTCCCCACCCGGGCGGTGACACCCCCGTTCCGTCGGCGTTCCGCTGCTCGGACACCCTGCTGTTCCGGGCCGCGCCCCGGCCGCCGGAGCCGCCCGGCACCGAGCACGACGAGGACGGCGCTCCCGACGGGCCCGGCGCCACGGAGGCGGACCTGCGGGCCCGTCTCCGCCGCGCCGCGGCCGACGCCCGGCTCCGGGAGGCGGTCTCGCTGGCGAGCCCGTCACTGAGCCGCACCCTCGACGCGGTGCTCGCCGGGGAGCCGGTCCGCGTCAAGCAACTGCGGCGCGCGGTACGGGCGCTGGCCCGCTACCGGCTGCGGATGTCCGGGCGGGCCACGCCCTTCGGCACCATGGCCGGGGTCGCCGCCATCGGCTTCGGCGAGGCGCCCAAGGCCGGCTGGGGCGAGCGGCACCGCAAGGCCGTCCGGCCCGACATGGGCTGGCTGACCGAGGTGGTGGCCGGCCTGGAGCGGGAGCCCGGCGTCCTGCGGCCGCTGCGCGTCACCGCCAACGACCTGTGCTTCGTACGGGGCGACCGGCTGGTCGTCCCGTACGTTCCCGCGCCCGGCGCGGGTTCCCGGCCGGCCGCCCAGGAGGTCTCGGTGCGGGCGAGCGAGGTGGTGCTGCGCCTGATCCGGCGCGCCGCCACCCCCGTCCGGTTCGCCGACCTGGTCCCCGAACTCGTCGCCGCCTACCCCGGGGTGGCCGCCGCGACCGTGGAGCGGCTCCTCGTCGACCTCATCGGCTCCGAGGTGCTCCTGACCGAGCTGCGGCCGCCGCTGGACGGTCCCGATCCGCTCGGCCACGTACTGGCCCTGCTGGCGCGGGGCGCCGGGGCGGGAGCGGAGGCGGAGGAGCTGCCCGAGGACGTGACCCGGACCGTCGCCGAAATGGCCGCGATCCAGCGCGAGTTGACCGCGTACGCGGTGGCCCCGCTGGGCTGCGGGCTCGACGCCCGGGACTCCGCGCGCCGCCGGATGACCGCCCTGCACCCCTGCGACCAGCTGCTCCAGGTGGATCTGGGCCTCGACGTGGACATCCGGCTGCCGGAGGCCGTGCGCGCCGAGGTGGAAGCGGCCGCCGAGGCGCTGTGGCGGCTGGCCTCCGCCCGGCCGGGCCCGGCCCATCTGCGCCAGTACCACGAGGACTTCCTCGAACGCTACGGCGCCGGGCGCTCCGTACCGCTCAAGGAACTCCTCGATCCGGACAGCGGCCTCGGCGGTCCGGCCGGGTACCGGCTGCCCGCCACCGCGCGGACCTTGCGCGGCACACCGGCGGACCCGCGCGGGCCGCAGGACCAGGACCGGCTGCTGACCGAGCTCGCCCAGGAGGCCTCCCTGGGCGGCGAGCGGGAGATCGTGCTGGACGACGTACTCCTGGAGCGGCTGGCCGGGGGCGCCCCGGACGCGCGCTCGGCGCCCCCGCCGCCCCTGCCGCCGTCGTTCGAGATCCTCGCGCAACTGCTCGCCGCCACCCCCGAGGCGCTCGCCGACGGGGACTTCAGGCTGGTCGTCACCGGTGGGGCGCGCACCGCAGGGGCGCACGCCGGGCGGTTCGGGTTCGTACTCGGCGCCGACGACGCCCGGGTCACCGAGCTGGTCCGGCAGGTGCCCGGGGCCGCGCCGGGCGCCGTCACCGCGCAGCTGAGGTTCCCGCCGCCGCGCGGCGCGACCGCCAACGTGGCGCTGGTGCCTCGGCGCCTGGAACACACCATCACCCTGGGCGCGTTCGCCGACCGCTCGGACGGGGCCGAGGGCGCCGAGGGCACCGACCGCGCCGACGGCACCGACCGCACCGACCTCGGCGCGTCCGACCTGGCCGTCGTCGCCGACGTGCACCGGCTCGCGGTGGTCGCGCCGCGGCTGGGCCGCGAGGTCGTACCCGTCGTCCCCAGCATGCTCGCGACGGTCTGGCACGCGCCGAACGCCGCCCGGTTCCTGCACGAGGTGACCGAGAACGGGCTCCCGGCCTGGCCGCGCTGGCGCTGGGGCACCGCCGACGCCCTGCCGTACCTGCCGAGGGTCCGGCGCGGCCGTACCGTGCTCTCCCCGGCCCGCTGGCGCCCGACCGACCCGGCGCTCCAGGACCGGGCCACCGACCCGGGCGCGTGGGAGCGGCTCTTCGACGCCTGGCGCTCCCGCTGGCGGGTGCCCGACCGGGTGGAGAGCGTCAGCGGCGACAACCGCATCGCCCTCGACCTGCGCCGACCCTTCCACCGGGGGCTGCTGCGCGACGAGTGGCTGCGGCGGCCCGGCGGCGTCCTCCAGGAGCTGCCGACGAGCTGCGGGTACGGGACGGGCTGGCTGGCCGAGGGGCCGGAGGGGGAGGGGCCGGAGGGCCCGGGCCGGGTCAACGAGATCGCGTTCCCGCTGGTCCGGCGGGAGCCCCCGACGGCCGCGCCGGTACGGGGATCCGCCGTCCGGCCGGTGGCCGCCGTGCCCGCGCCCCGGCGCGTCCGTACCGCGTACGGTCCCGGCTCGCGGTGGCTGTACGCCAAGGTGTACGGCTCGGCCGAGCGCCAGGACGAGCTCCTCGCCCACCGGCTGCCGAGCCTGCTGGAGGGGCTGCCCGGCGCGGTCGACCGCTGGTTCTACCTGCGCTACCGCGACCCCGACTCCCACCTGCGGCTGCGCTTCCACGGCGACCCGGCCGCGCTCACCGGGGACCTGCTGCCCCGCCTCGCCGCCTGGTCGGACCGGCTCGCCGCCGACGGGCTCGGGGGCCGGCTGGTCCTGGACACCTACGAGCCCGAACTCGAACGCTACGGGGGCCCCGCCGCGGCGGCCGCCGCCGAACGCGCCTTCCACGCCGACAGCGTCGCCTGCCTGGAGCAGGCCGCGCTGCTGGAGCGCCGCGAACTGGCGCTGGACCGCACCGTGCTGACGGCCCTCGGGTACGTCGACCTGGCCTGCCGGACCGTCGGCACCACGGAGGGCGTCCGGCACCTGATCGACCGCGCGGCGCCGCCGGGGGCCGCCGAGCCGGCCCGCGCCGCCAAGGACCTGGCGCGGGAGCTGGTCGACCCGGCCGGCGGCTGGCGGCACCTGCGCACGCTGCCCGGCGGCCCGGCGCTGCTCGCCTGCTGGGAGCGGCGCGCGCCGGCGCTGGACGCGTACGGGACGCTGCTGCGGGAACTCGGCGCCGGCCCGGGTCCGTTGGACGCGCTGCTGCACATGCACCACAACCGCCTCACCGGCATCGACCGCCCCGCGGAGGAGCGCTCCTTCGCCCTGGCCGCCGTGGCGCTGCGCAGCCGCCTCGACCGTACGAGGGCCGAAGCGTGAGCGCGCGGGAGCACGAGGCCCTGCGCGCGCGGGCCGCCGCCGCCGTGACGGCCGTCGCCCGACGCCTCGCGGACCCCGCCGCCGCGGACCACCCGACGCCGGGCGTCTCCCCGTTCCGCGCGGCCAGCCTCAGCGACGGCGCCCCGGGCATCGCCCTGCTCCACGCGGAACTCGGCGCCGTGGCGGGGGGCGATCCGGCGCACCGGGACGCCGCTCTGCGGTGGGTCCGGCGGGCCGCCGCGCTCACCGCGCTCGCCGGGAAGACGCCGGCCCCCGGGCCGCAGGGACTGTACGGGCCGCTGGCCGCGCTGTCGTTCGCCCTGCACCGGACGGCCGACGGCCCGGGCGCGCAGAGCGCGGCCCGCTCCCACCTCCGGGAACAGGTGGCGGAGCTCGCATCCGCCCGCGCCGCCCGCGAGGAACGCCGCCTCGCCGAACACCCCAACCCGGGCCCAGCCTCCGGCCCAGGCTCGGGCCCCGGCCCCGGCCCCGGCTCCGGCTCCGGCTCCGGCTCCGGCTCCGGCTCCGGCTCCGGCTTCACTACGTTCACCGCGTACGACGTGATCAGTGGGCAGACCGGGCTCGGTGCGCATCTGCTGGAGCTCGGCCGGCCGGCCGAGGCCGCCCTGGCACGGGTGCTGCGGGCGCTGGTCGGGCTCAGCCGACCGGTCCGGACCCACGACCGCGGCCTGCCCGGCTGGTGGGTGGCGCTGGACGGCGCCTCGTACCAGCCGGTGGCTCCGGCGCGCGGGCACGCCAACCTGGGCATGGCCCACGGCATGCCCGGCCCGCTGGCGCTGCTGGCCATCGCCTGGCGGGAGGGGGTCCGGGTGCCGGGCCAGCGGGCCGCCGTCACCGACCTCGCGCAGTGGCTCCTCGCGCGGCGGTGCGCGGACGCCGCGGGCCCCTGGTGGCCCGGCCAGCTGTCGCTGGGGCCCGCGCAGCCGGAACCCGGCCGCCCCTCCTGGTGCTACGGCACCCCCGGCATCGCCCGGGCCCTCCAGCTGGCGGGCCTGGCCCTGGAGGTGCCGCAGTGGCAGGAGGCCGGCGTCGAGGCCCTGCGGGCCGCGCTGGTCCGGGCCGACCCGGACGGCCCGGCCCGGGCCGGCGGGACGGCCGAGGCCGGGCTCTGCCACGGGCTGGCGGGGCTGCTCCAGATCACCTGGCGCGCCGCCCGCGACAGCGGCGATCCCGAACTCGCCGAGCGGGTCCCGCAGCTGGCGGCCCGGCTGATGGAACTCCTCGACGAGGACGCGCCGTTCGGCTTCGCCGCCGCCCCCGGCGTACGACCGCCCGAGGAGCATCCGGGCGGCTTCCTCACCGGCGCGGCCGGGGCGGCGCTCGCCCTGCACACCTTCGCCCGCGACGCCGAGCCGGCCACGCGCTGGGACCGCGCGCTGCTGCTGGCCTGACCTGCCCCCTGCCCGGCCCGGCCCGGCCCCGGCCACCTGACCCACGTACTCGACACAGAGAAGAGACCCCATGCACCGGGACGAACTCACCCGCTGGGTGGGCGACACGGACGCCTTCCTCGACGGCCACTGGCGCACCGCGCCCGCCGTCTTCCGGCCCGGCACCGGCACCAACGCCGCCGGACCCGCCGCTCCGCTCTCCCTGGAGGAGATCGACGCCGCCGTCGCGGGCGGCCTGCTGCGCGTACCGCACCTCGAACTCGCCCGGGCCGGCGACCCGGTGCACTCCTCCCGCTACACCCGGTCCCGCACCGTCGCCGGGGTCACCACCCCCGGGTACGCCGATCCGCACCGGATACGGGAGCTGCTCGCCGAGGGCGCCACGCTGGTGCTGCGCAACGTCGAGCACTGGCACCCGGCCACGCGGGCGCTGACCGGCCGGCTGGAGGGCGAACTCGGCCGCCGCGTCGAGGCGTTCTTCTTCGTCACCCCGCCGGGGGCACAGGGCCTGGACCTGCACCGCGACGACGCCGACGTACTGCTGCTCCAGGGCACCGGCAGCAAGCGCTGGACGGTGCGCGGCGGCCCCGCCGGCCCCGACTGGGGCCCCGGCGAGGTCGCCGACGCCGGCCCGGCCCTGCTCTCGGACACCCTGCGCCCCGGGGAGGTGCTGTACATCCCGCGGGGTTTCGCCCACGAGGCGGTGGGCGGCGAGGGGCTCTCCTCGCACCTCTCGCTCACGATCCGGGAGGCGGGCACGCAGCAGCTGTTCGCCTCGTTGCAGCGGCTGCTGCTGGACGGGCTGCCGCTGCCGGCCCGCCCGCTGGACGACACCGCCCTGCACGCGGCCGCCGAGCTGCTGCTGGAGCGGTTCCGGACACGGCTGCCGGAGCTGACCGCCGAGGCCCTGCTGGACCACGCGCGCCGGGCGCAGCTCGCCGAGGGCGCGGTGCCCGGGCTCGGCGCGGACCCGGGTATCGCGGCGCTGGCCGCACGGCTCGACGCACCCCGGGACCCGGCGGCGAACGCCGCGTGACCGGCGCCGCCGAAGCCCTGCTCGGCACACCGCAGGCGGGGCGCACGACCCCCGCGCCCGAGCCCGTACCCGACCTCGACCCCGACCCCACGCCCACGCCCGCTCCCTCCGGGCTGCGGCTGCTGCTGACGCGGCATCTGCGGCCCCACCGGGGGCGGCTCGTGGCGGGGGCCGGGCTCGGGCTGGCCGGCGGGCTCGCCGGGCTCGCCGAGCCGATGGCCGCCAAGGCCCTCATCGACCGGCTGGTCGCGGGCGGCTCGCCCACCGCCTCCGCGATCGGGCTGGGCGCCCTGGTGCTGGCCTCCGTACTGATCACGGCGGCCGGCTCGTACCTGCTGGAGCGGACCGCCGAGGGCGTGGTCCGCACCACCCGCGAGCGGCTCGCCGCCCGGGTGCTGCGGCTGCCGGTGGCCGACATGGACCGCCAGCGCCCCGGCGACCTGGTCGCCCGGCTGACCTCCGACACCGGCCAGCTGCGGGCGGCGGCCGGGCAGGCCCTCGCGGTCTGCGCCACCTCCACGCTGATGGTGCTCGGGGGCCTGGCCGCGATGTTCCTGCTGGACCCGGTGCTGGCGGGCGCCACCGTCGGCGTGATCGGCACCGTCTGCGGGCTCGGTTCGCTCACCCTGCCCCGGATCGGCCGGGCGGCCCGCCGCTCCCAGCAGGTCACCGGTGAGCTCGGGGCCACGCTGGAACGGGCGCTCGGCGCCTTCCGTACCGTCAAGGCGAACGGCCTGGAGCGGCGGGAGACCGAGGCCGCCCGCGAGGCCGCCCACCGAGCCTGGCGCAGCGGGGTGCGGGCCGTCGGCTGGGAGGCCGCCGTCGAGGTCGCCTCCGGGCTCTCCGTACGGCTGGCGTTCCTCACCGTGCTGGGCTTCGGCGGGACCCGGGTGGCCACCGGGCAGATGACCATGTCGGCGCTGGTCGCCTTCCTCTTCTACGTCCTGTTCATCGGCCCGCTGCTCACCCAGCTCGCCGGGAGCGCGGGGCTGGTGCAGCGGGGCTCGGCCGCGGCCCTGCGCATCCACGAGATCGAGTGCCTGGCCATCGAGCCGGTAGCGGACGCGGAGCCGTCTGCGGACCCGTCTGCGAACCCGTCTGCGGACCCGTCTGCGGACCCTGCCGCGGCCCCCGCCGCGGGGCGGGCCGCGCCGCTCGCGCTGGAGCTGCGCGGCGTCCGCTTCGGGTACCCGGGGCGGGACACCACCGTCCTCGACGGCCTGTCGCTCGACGTCCCGGCGGGCGGGCTCACCGCGCTCGTCGGCCCGTCAGGCGCCGGCAAGAGCACCGTGTTCGCGCTGCTGGAGCGGTTCTACGAGCCCACCTCGGGCCGGATCCTGCTCGACGGCCGCGACGTACGGGACTGGCCGCTGACCGGCCTGCGCGCCACCATCGGGTACGTGGAGCAGGACGCCCCGGTGCTGTCCGGCACCCTGCGGGACAACCTGCTGCGGTCGGCGCCCCGGGCCTCGCCCGAGGAGCTGCGGGCGGTCCTCGCGCTGACCCGGCTGGACGGGCTCGTGGAGCGGCTGCCCGCCGGCCTGGACACCGAACTCGGGCACCGCGGCACGGCCCTGTCGGGCGGTCAGCGCCAGCGCGTGGCCATCGCGCGCGCCCTGCTGCGCCGGCCCAGGCTGCTGCTGCTGGACGAGGCGACCTCGCAGCTGGACGCCGAGAACGAGCGGGCGCTGCGCGACGCGGTCGCGGACATCGCCCGGGAGACGACGGTCGTGGTGATCGCACACCGGCTGTCCACCGTCACCGACGCCCGCCGGATCGTGGTCCTGGAGGACGGGCGGGCGCGCGCGACCGGGACGCACCGGGAGCTGCTCGCCTCGGACGAGCTGTACGCGCGGCTGGTGCGCACGCAGCTGCTGGACCGCCCGTGACCCCGGACTCCAAGACGTTGATCCGGCATCGATCCGGGATTGACCCACGCTTCGGATACTGGTCCCGACCACGCTCCTCCGACGAAGGACTGATCGACATGACCGGTACGCAGAAGCCCACCACCGCCCCCTCCTCCCGCGTCCGGCGGGCCGCCGCCGCCCTCGTGACGGGCGGCCTGGCCCTGGGCCTCGTACTGGGCGGGGCCGCCGCGGCGAGCGCCGACGTACCGCCGCCGCCCGCGCCGTACGTCGGCGCCGAACTCGGCGACCTGGCACCCCCGCACGGCCTCCAGGAGGGGAACTGGAACAGCACGGGCTCCTGACGCGGGGCGGCGGCTCAGGCGGGCAGCCCCGCCAGGAGTTCCTCGACGTCCGCCACGTCCGGCAGGCCGAGCTTGGCGAACAGCGCCGACGCGCTGAGCAGCCGGCTCCTGGCCTCCTCGGCGCGGCCGCACTCGGCCAGCGTCCGGCCGAGCACCACCAGCGCGTGCCCGCTGTCCCGGTCGGAGCCGAGGTCGCGGCACAGCGACAGCGCCGCCTCCGCCTGCTCCTGGGCTTCCGCGTGCCGGCCCACCGCGCGCAGCGTGTCGGCCATCCGGTACCGGGCGTGCGCCACCCGCTGGCGGATTCCGGCGGGCCCGGCGACGGCCAGGCAGTCCCCGTACCGCGCGATCGCCTCCTCGTACCGGCCCGTGGCGTGCAGCGCCAGCCCGAGGACGTACAGGGCGTAACAGATGCCGTGCCGGTCGTCCATCTCCCGCAGCCCCGGCAGTACGGCCTCGCAGGCCGGGACGGCCTCGTGGGCGCGGCCGCTGCGGACCCGGGCGAGGGCCGCGTTGACGGTGGTGGCGTACTCGCCGGAGCGGTGGTCGAGTTCCCTGGCGAGCGCGATGGCCTCGTCGAAGCACGCGATGGCCTCGTCGAAGCGGCGCAGGAACTGGGCGACCAGGCCGAGGTCGTTGAGGGCCTGGCGCAGCACCACGGTGTCACCGGCCTCGCGGCAGGCCAGTACGGCGAGCCGCGCCTCGGTCTCGGCCTCCGCGAGCCGGGTGTCCTTGAGCGCGATCGTCCCGCACAGGAAGCGGGCGCGCCCCTCGGCCTTGCGGTCGCCGTGCCGGGCGGCGGCCTCGGCGAGCAGCAGGCCGGTGGGGGCGAGCTGGCCGTAGCGGGTGTCCTGGTGGAAGGGGCTCAGGGCGATCAGCAGGTCGATGGCGGCGCGCAGCCGCCCGCGCCAGGCGGGGTGGCCGGGCCGGGCGCAGGCCGCGATCTGCGCCGCCAGCGCGAGGGCCGTCTCCGATTCGGTCAGCGCCCAGGTCCGGGCGGGCTCCAGCCCGGCGAAGGACAGCGGTTGCGCGTGCAGCGGGCCGAGCGCCCCCGCGACGGGGTCGCCGGGTACGGCGTGCCGGAACGCCGCGCAGGCGGTGGCGAGGAGGTGGTCGAGGAGCCCGTCGAGGGCGCCCGCCAGCTCGGCGCGGTCGACGCCGGCGCCGGCGTCGGCACCGGCACCGGCTCCCGCTCCGGCACCGGCTCCGGCACCCGCGCACTGGCGGCCGAAGGTGCGCAGCAGGTCGTGGAAGCGGTACCGGCCGGGCGTCGGGGACTCCAGCATCGCCACGTCCACCAGGGATTCCAGTACCTCCTCCACATGGAACTCATCGGCCCCCAGTGCCGCCGCGGCGGAGGTCAGGCCGATGCCGGGGCCGTCGAGGCAGGCCAGCACCCGGAAGGCGCGCGCCTGTTCGGCGGAGAGCTGGCGGTAGCCGAGCTCGAAGACTGGGGCGATGGCCAGGTCGCCGACGCGCAGCTCGTTGAGGCGGCGGCGCTCGTCGGCCAGCCGGGCGGTGAGCAGGGCGACCGTCCAGCTGGGGCGGGCGGCGAGCCGGGCGGCCACGATCCGGACGGCCAGGGGCAGGAACCCGCAGGTGGCGACGAGCTCGCGGGCGGTGTCGGGTTCGGCGTCCAGCCGGTCGCGGCCGATCACCCGGCCGAACAGCTCCAGCGCCTCGGGGAGCTCGAAGACGTCCAGGTCGGCCTGGTGCCGGGCGGGCAGCCCCGCCAGCCGGGGCCTGCTGGTGACCAGGACGGCGCACCGGCCGGGGCCGGGCAGCAGCGGGCGCACCTGGGCGGCGTCGCGCGCGTTGTCGAGCACGACCAGCATCCGGCGGCCGGCGGTCATCGACCGGAACAGCGCCGCCCGGCCCTCGACGTCGGCGGGCAGGGCCTCGGCGGTGACCCCGAGCGCGGCGAGGAAGCCGACCAGGACGTGGCCGGGGTCGCAGGGGTCGTGGGCGTCGGTGCCGCGCAGGTCGGCGTACAGCTGGCCGTCGGGGAAGCGGTCCCGTACCCGGTCGGCGGTGTGGAGGGCGAGGGCGGTCTTGCCGACGCCGCCCATGCCGGAGATCAGCGCGACGGCCGGCCCGCTGTCGCCGGCCGGGGTCAGGGCCTCGGCGAGGCGTCGTACGAGGGCGGCCCGGCCGGTGAAGTCACCGGGTGCGCTGGGCGTCTGCGCGGGCACGGGCGGCGCCTCCGGCTCGGGCTCCGGCCCGCCCCCGCCCTCCGCCACGGCGGCGGCAGCGACACCGGCGGCGGCAGCGGCCGGCGCGAGCCCGCCCGTCAGGACGACGGCGCCGCCCCGGCGCCCGCCGTCCTCAGCCCCGGCGAGTTCCTGGTCGCCGCTCAGGATGCGCTGGTGCAGCGACACCAGCTCCGGTCCGGGCTCCAGGCCGATCTCGCTGATCAGGCCCTGGCGGGCGGTACGGAACAGGTTCAGGGCGTCGGCCTGGCGGCCCGTCCGGCACAGGGCCCGCATCAGGAGCGCCACGGGGCGCTCCCGCAGCGGGTGTTCGGAGGTCAGCAGCCGCAGGTCGGGCACGGCCGCGGCCTCGCCGCCCGCCTCGATGTCCAGCTCCAGGCGGTCCTCCAGGAGGCGCAGCCGCAGCTCCTCCAGACGGGACCGCTGGCGCTCCGCGTACGGCCCCGGCAGCGCGGCCAGCGGCTCCCCCTGCCACAGCCCGAGCGCCTCCCGCAGCAGCTTCGCGGCCGCCTCGCGCCGCCCCGCGCCCCGCTCGACGGCGGCCCGGGCGGCCAGCTCCTCGGCCTCCTGCACGTCGAGGCACGGCTTCTCCAGCACGAGCCGGTACCCGTCCCCGACGGAGACGAGCACCCCGGGCTCCGCCAGCACCTTCCGCCACCGCCAGGCGTACGTCCGCAGGGTGGTCACGGCCGCGTGCGGCGGCTCCTCACCCCACAGCGCGTCGATGAGCTCCCCGAGCCCGGCCCCGTGCCCGGACCGCAGCAACAACACGGCCAGCATGGCCTGCTGCTGCGGCGTCCCCGTCCCGAGCCGCTCGTCCCCCCGATGGGCCCGCATCGGCCCCAGCAGCTCGAACCGCAACCCTGCCGTCATTCCGCCCCCTGTAGTCGCCTGCTCCCCCGGCGTGATCCCCGATCATGTCAAGCGCCCGTCCGACCCGGCCCAACCCAGGACGCCTTGACCACAACCCCACCCCAAACCCCCGCAAACCCACACACCCCACCGCCGACCCCGAAACCCCCCGCCGCCCATCAGGAGGGCCCAAACCCCCATCGGGTTGCCTACACCCCCCAACCACTCCCGCCCCGAGGCCCCGTCGGGCGGCTCGGTGACGTCACGGAGCAGGCGAGTGTCACGCATCCAGCACGTCGTCACCGGAGCAGTGGCGAATGGCGTTGGGATAGGCGGTGCGCTCCCGATACATCACCACGCGTCCCCTGAGTGCGCTGATCTGCCAGGAACCACCGAGGTTCCGCGCAAGGAGCCGGAAGGCCGCGTCAGCGGTCAGCGCACCTTGGGGCGCCTCGAAGAGGGCCGCCTCGGAATACACGGAGTCCAATTCACCTGCGGGCGGCTGCTGAGGCTGATCCCTCGTACTCGGTTTCCACGCCCCCAGACCTCGCGCAGGCCCGGTACGCGGCTCCCATCGCGCACCAGGCCGGTGGTGTCGCCACCGAGACGCAGTCAGGCCTGTTCCCACGGTGCGGGATTCGGGCGGCGGTGCCACCACCAGCCGAGCGGCGTCTGCTCTGCGGCGCCGCCGGTCAGCTCTCTGCGGAGACTCCCTGACGGGTCATCCTCCGTCGCAGCGGTAAACCGCTTGTCCAGCTGCTCCAATGCCTCGTCGAGCAGGGCGATGACCTTCTCCCAAGCCACCAGGTTGCCCTTCGCGGTCCACACGGGGCTGCCGGTGCCGTCGTCGAGGGAAAGCCTCGCGAGGCCCGAGGCAGCCTGCCGCACCTTTGTTCGTGAAGCCTCGGCTGCAAGGCGCTCGGTGAGCTCAGCGCCATCTGGCTCGAGATCGCCCTGGGCCGTCCGCTGCTCGCGGCGTACGCCGAAGGCGTCACCTCCATACAGGCCGGTCCGGGCGCCGACGAGGCCAAAACGACTGCGCGGCATCAAGGCCCGCCAAAGCCGCTCGGCGGTCCTGGTCACCGACACCGCGTCGCCTCCTGAAGTGGCCAAGCTTCACGCCGCCTTCGGCAAGGCCCATCGCGAGGATCCGGGCGCGACAACTGGGGCCGAGCAAGGCGATCGACCGCCTGCGGCCAAGCTGCTCGGCAACACCCGGCAGAGGCTCCGCCTGGGCGAGCTGGGAATCGAGCACCAGCGAGTGCCTACTACCTGCCACTCATCCCTGGGGGTGGTGGAGAATAATCTCCCGCACATCCATCAACCATTGACGCAGCCGCACACCCTGCGGCGGGAGAATACTGAGCCCCAGCGTAGCCGCCGACTTCTTGAGCAGTTGATCCGATTCATTCAGGATCAGGAAATCTTTGATCTCGCCCGCCACCTGCCAGAGGTCACTCTCCTCAGCGCCTGAAACATAGTCGTCCAGAGCCTCTCCGTGCGATGAGTACTCCAGCGAGAAATCTTGATGGAAATACGCTGCCAACAAGTGCGAGAGCTCAGGAAAGCGTTCCCTCCATTCCCACTTGGTCTGAGGAGGCAACCCAGAGGGGGACACCGGCTCCGCAAGGAACCGACGGAGGTGCCCGCCGATTACGGCAAGGCACCCCTCCACCGTCCCCCCGCGGGGAGGGCGGATGTGAGGCAAGAGATCGACGTCATCCGCGATCTCATCATTGAACAGGCCAGTCTCTAGGAGATCGTCGATTTCCGCTGCCGCCTCGGCTGCACGCGCGGGATCGCGCGTGGCTTGCCTGAGGTAGGCACTGAGCGCAACTCCACTACGCTTCTCCGTGTCATCGAAGACATAACCAGTCTCTTCATAAGAGGACAGGAGCTCACGCAGCTCACGAAAACGGTCGTTCGAAGGTGTCACCTGTTCGTGCCTTACTCTCGCGCTACGGAATGGGATATGAAGTGAGAACTCGGTAGCCGCTCGCAGCGGATGGATCACGTTTCAGGACCACCTGCACGCCGTTCACCCATTGCGCGGCGGTTCCGCGCTTAAAGTTCTCTCGGGTGAGAACCATGCCGGTGGCGTCGTCGAAACGCATAGAGAAATCTACCTTCGTACTCTTGGGTTTAGCGAGCCATTCTTCGATTTTCCTCTGGTGTCTCAGCACCGCAGCATCAGTGAATCTCTGGGCCGAATCCTCGCCTATGTACCTTGACGCCGCATCCATCTTTGGGTTTAGTCGAAGGCGCGTACGCAGGTCACGCGTAGTCATCTTCACGTGCCGCTCAATGGTATGCGAGCCGTTGATCCCTTCGTCACCCGGGACATCGGCACGATATTTGGGATTGACTGGTCCCTTGCGTTTGTTACGAGGCCACGCGTTCGGCTCTCCGTCGCGCAGGAGCATGCCGAGATCGCCCGCTTCGGCCCCGAGCCCGCTAGGAAACGCAAATTCCGGGGTGTAGCCCGGCAGGCGTACACCGCCCAGAAGACTGCCCCAGCCGCCTCCCTCCCTTGCGAGCTGGAACGCCTTCCCGGCTCCGCCGAAGGCTCCGCCGGCGAAGGCTCCGTAGACTCCGGCATCCTGCGCCTCGTCAAGGTTGAAGCCGGTCTGGAGTCCCGTGGCTATCTTGAGCGGTTGGGCGACGGCGAGGTCGACGGTGACGGACTCGATGCCCGCGATGGCCGCAGTCGCAAAGACGGTGCCGGCGATGGCGGCAACCTCGGTCGTGAGGGCTACGCCCACGGTTGCGGCCAGCTCGACGATGGTGGCGGTGGCTGCCGCCGCGGCGACTTCGGTGGCACCAAGGGTGAAGAACGCCAGGGCCGTGCCGGCGACGATGACAGCGCCGGCGATCTCCAGTTCGCGGTCGAGCTTCTTCTTCGCGTCGGCTACGGCATCGGCGTACTGGTCGATCCCGTCTGCCAGGGAGCGGGGGCCGTCGACGAGGTCCTGGAGCCACCCCTTCTTGTCCCGGTAGTAGCGGGCCCAGAAGGGGTCGGCGAAGGCGGAAATGGCCTCGCCGGTGTTGTTGTGAATCAGCGTCTGCGCCGCCTTGTTGGCGGCTGCCGCGACGTCTTCCATGTCGTCAGCGAAGGTCCGCCAGGCGTTCGCGATGGCGCGCAGCTTGCCGACGTTGGCGGCGGGCCACTCGATTCCGGTGACGTCGGTGACGATCTCCCGGACCTTGTCACCGGTACTCACTGCTGGTGGCCCGGGCCGTCGGATCCCCCGTGGGGCGCGGGGGCGACCTTGCGGAAGATGGCCCCGACCAGGGCATCGTTCTCTATATGGCCATCTGCCATGTCGGTCATCGCCGTATGGATGCTCGCCAAGCCCTCCTGGATGATGCCTGCAGACTTCTCGATCCGGGCGGCGATGGGCCCGTACTTCTCGTGGAACTCCTTGCCTGGGCCGTCGTCTCCCCACGCGGCCCCCGCCTTCGCCAGCGACGCGGCAAGCGTGCCCAGCGCCGTGCCGAGCGCCTTGCTCTGATCGTGAAACACCGGCGCTGTCGCCTTCAGATCAGCCGTCTTGATGTCGAGGATCTCACCCTCGTCCCCCACCGCGTCCCCTCTCGTTGCAATCGCAGCCATACGACCCTAGCCGCGACCGATCGTTCGCAACTGCGGACAACTCAAAGAGCGAGCAAAGATCCACTTGTCCTGCTCAGGGGAAAGCGAGGTGGAACCGCATCAGCCGGTCCAACCGCCATCCTCGTCTGGACCCGGCGCCGAGCGATGCGTCCGAGAGGTCCGTCAGGCCAGCCCATGGACGACGAGCCGGTTCCGCTCTCCCTCAAAGATGCCGGTCAGGATGTTGGCCTCCTGCCAGTGCCCGCCGAAGAGACCCCGCTGATCGACGGCTTGCTTCCGTCATCGCAGCAGACCAACCAGCCCCGCCACGAGTCACTCACTGGCCAAGGAGAGGGCTCTAGCCGTATCGCCCTGCGCTGGCCGCCGTGTGCGTCGGGTGGCATGGTGCCCTCGGCCCGGTGGGGTCTTGCCCGCAGCCAAGATCACCCACAGAGTCGGGGCCTGAGCCAGCGCGCACCTGTCTCCGCCTACGGATCATGCACCACCCGCTACACTGACCGCGGTGGCCCGGCCTCACAGCCAGGCGTCCACGCCTCGCCTTCGTGGGATCTGTGGGAAATCAGATCGCCGCAGAACAGGGTGAATGCGCTGGCAGGCCACCAAACGCGCCAGGGCATTTTTCCCAACGAGCTTCCGGGTTCGCGCAGGTCACGCCAGGCCCCACGTCCTCCACGGGCTGCCACTTGGAGCGCTGGCTGGAGCACCTCAGCCCGACCCCCTGGACACGTCAGCTCACCCATCTGGCACCGCAGGGATTGCTACTCAAATAGCAGTACGTGAGGCTTGGGACGTGACACCACACGCCGCCCCTTGGGTGCCCTGGCCCCGCTTCGATCGCCGCGCATATCTCCTCCTGCTGGACGACCAGCGCAGGCTCCTGCTGTGCGGTGGATGCTGCGGCGGCTGGACCGTCCCGCAGGTCCGCATGACGAGCGGAACACAGTTCGTGGAGTCGGCTGTCCGATTCCTGGACGAGCAATTCGGATTGACGAATCCACGCTTCGGCTCCGTCTACGGAGTCCGACAGTCGCGCGCCGGCGACAACTGGGAGTTCGATCGCGTGACGGCGGCACGCGTCTTCATCGTCCGCATCAGCGACGCCGAGGGGGCGGCAATCGAACAGAGATCGCCCGCACACGCTCGATGGGGTGTCGCGGACCTACGAAGGCGGAGGCGGGAGATCCACCCTGAGGGCATCGTCCTGCTGACCACCGGATACGTCGAGGGGTGGATTCCCGGCGGCCCCATCTCTCTTTGTTGAGCTCCTGCGAGTTGTACCCCTGGTTGCCGGGGCCAGCACTTCACCGGGGCGTCAGAACCCGCCCTGCACGAAGAGGATGTCCGAGGGCGAGCCAGTGACCAGCTCCACCTGGTCACGCCAAATGGTCTCGACGATGTCCCTCATCCGACCACCGCGCGACCGCTGGAGCTCCCGCAGGTGGTGCTCATGTGCGCCCTCCCTGGGATGCAGCTGAGCGATGCCCGACCACCACCGCGCCGAGCTGCCGGTCGCCCCCTTCCGATGGCGGCAGGACGCGGCCGCCTTGGAGGACAGCTCCATCATGCAATCATGCACACCGGCCGCGGAGGCGAGGGGGCGCAGCCGACTCCGCAGACACCCCGCCGGGGGCATGGGCCGGCGGCCATCACTTACATGGTGCTGGCCTGGGGGTCATCGTCCCGGTCGGTCGCCAGTGCCGCCGGCAACGGCAGCCCGTACTTGTCGCACAGGAACCGGGTCTGGCAGTACCGCTGGGCGTCGGCGGCCACGCTTCCGAGGACCGCCGAATTCATGCCGGCACCGACGAGAATGCCCACGAACGGCACGACCTTGGCGACGTTCTTGACGGGCACCCTGGAGCCGGCCGGGCCCAGCTGCTGCATCAACTTCTCAAGGCTGGCCAGGAGACGGTGGTCCTGGCGGAGCTTTTGCGACCAGTTCACGCGCCCCTTGACCGCGTCCGCTGCCCGTGCGACGTCACGCAACGGCTTGGCTTTAGCCGCCTGTGCCATGAAGGACCGCTGTACAAGGCGTTCAATGAAGTCCTGCTCCTTGGGGTCCTTGGCGTCGTAGCCGTAGGAGTACGCGATGCGCGCCGCTATCGACGTGCTCAGAACCTGGATGACGAGGATGTCCGCGGTCATCGCGGCGGGGATACCGGCTACGGGGACCATGGCCAGCAGGCCCATGGCTCCGCCTTCGAATGCGCCGGCGGTCCGCCACTTGAGGGTGTTGCGGGTCAGTAGCCGGTCGCAGACCTGGAGGTCCTGCTGCCGCAGTTCGGAGAAACTGTCGATTTCGAAGCCGTGCTTGCGGGCGAGTTCCTCAACGTTCTTCGGGTTGTTGAGATCCATGGCCCAGTCGTTGACCAGCTCGAGCAATGCTGCCGCGCCTGCGAGCGCCGGCCGCAGGGCCGTGTCGGCGACCGCGTCGCCTGCGCGACGGATCGGTTCCGTGACCGCCTCCGGCACAGCGCCCTTGACCCGTCTTACGGCGTTTCCCGCGACCTCACCGGTACGACCGAGCGCGGCGCTTGCCCAGTTCGGCAGACCACGGCGGTCGTTACGGCGCTGCCAGTGCTCATTGAGCGTGTCCCATACCTGCCCCTCGTACGCGGTCATCGGGGTTGCACCGTCGACCAGTGGGTCGGCGTAAGTGCTCATTGAGGTTCTCCATTTCGACTGTGATCGCTGGGGTCCACGATGTCTTGCCAGCCGACACGTGGGTGAAGCCGCAGCAGTGCGGGGGAGGTGTCCGACGTCGACTGCACAGGCCACCTGCGGGTTGGTAATTCACCTCTACCGCCAGGCAACGGTCAGCCTTGGTGATCCTGGTCCCCTTGGGGCAAGAACAGGCCCTGGGTCTTGTTGAGGTGTCTGTACACCGTCGACCAAGGCAGATGAGGGCTCTTGTCGTCGAGCCCTCCGTACGCCTCGGAGCGGGCCTGTGCCTCGGCCTGATTGGCGATGACGTCCTTACCGCTCGCCGAGGCGGTGGCCGCCGAGGTGCCGCTCAGTTCAGCCAGTTCCGTGGTGTAGCAGTCGTATGCGTGGTCCACCGCCCGCTGCTCGCCGGCGAGGATCTCGTCCCGAGTGGTGGTGCTCATGTGCGTCCTCTCTGCGGTGCCGGGGGACACCGCCGCGAGCATGTGCCCGTACCCCGCTGAAACAACTATCAGAAACCGGACGGTGACGAACGGTCAGTGGCTCAGTTCTCGGACGAGGCCGTCGGCCTCGGTCCGCCAGGCCCGCACTTGGTCGTACGTAGGCCCGAGCTCGTACAGGTGGTAGTGGCATCCCAGACTCAGCTGGGACCAGAGCGCCTTCGCCCGCCGGGCCGTCTCGGCCGGCGCGACGGAGTACAGGAGGAGCAGCTTGGCGCGCCCCGTGGTCCGGGACAGACCGGGCGTCGCGGCTTCCAGCACCCGGTCGACGCAGAGCTCCAGCGCGGTCCGCAGCGCGAGGCAGGCGCCGCGGTGCCGACCGGCGGTAGTGGCGTCGGCGAGTTCGCCGTCGAGGAGGCGGTCGGCCGTCAGCAGCAGACCTTCGACGGAAGCAGGGGCAGGGGTGGTCATGCGGTCACCTCCGGCTTGCGGATCTTCTGCGCCAGAGCCTCGACGTCCGTGACGAAGCGGTGGGGGTTGGGGATCGAGCTGCCGTCGGGGTGGGCTCCCTTCTGGCACTGGTGGATCAGGGTGCACGCCGGGCTCCCGTAGCGGCGGCGCACCTCCTCCCTGACGTCGCTACCGCGCTCCACGTCGCCGAAGAGGGCGAAGGCCGCGACCTCGTGGAACCTCTCCGCGCTGTCGATCGCGGCCTGGAGGTCGTGTTCCGATCCGCCGGTGCGGTGGTGTCGGATCCACGCGGCCTCCAGGAAGGCGTTCTCCAGGGCGATCCGGCACAGGCCGGGCAGCACGTGGCTGTACGTCTCGGGGGGAAGGCCCCGGGTGGCGGCGATGGCCCGGGCGTCGCCGATGGCCTGCGCGACCGGGTCGTCGATGCGGTCGACCTTCACCCGAGACCTCTCGCCACGCGTCACCTGGAAGACCGTGACCGGCAGCTCCTGGTCGGTGAACGCCTTCTGCAGACGGGGGTCGTGGGTGAAGACGACGATCTGCCGGTGCCTGCCGATCTCGTGCAGCACCTGGGCGAGTCCGTGCACCTTGGTCGGGTCCATGGACTGCACGGGGTCGTCGATGACGAGGAAGCCGAACGGGCTGTCCGCGGTCGTGGCCCTCGGCAGGAAGAGGGAGAGAGCGAGGGAGTGCAGCTCCCCCTGGCTCATGACGTCGAGCGCGGGGGCGTCCTGGCCGTCGACGGAGGCCGCCATGACGAGCTTGCGGACGTTCGCCTTCTCGCTGCCCTTCAGGCTCACGGCCGTGAGGTCGACGTTGCTTTCCTGCCGCAGGCGCTCCCAAATAGCCTGCGTGGCATCGGTGAAGCGCTCCATGCGCTGCTCCCGCAGCTCGGTGGAGAGGTCCTTGAGCCACTTCACTGCCTTGCGGAGGTTGCTCAGCAGGGGCTTGTCCCGTTCGGTCTCGCGGGCTTTGTCCGCCCAGGCGGCAAGCCGGATGACGAGCGCGCGCCACCGCTCGTCGCGCTCCTCCAGCTCGCGGACTGCGTGCGTCCTCACCGTGTCGCAGGTGTTGGCGAGGACCGTGGCGGCCTCCTCGGCTCTCCGGGCGAGCTCGGCGGGGTCGGTGATCTGCCGGCAGTCGGTCCACGCCTTCCACGGGCCGGCCAGGGCCGCGGGGATCCGCTGGGGGTGCTCGATGAGGTTCTGGAGGTTCCGCGCACCCGTCCGTACGGCGGCGCGCGCGTCGTCGGCGGTCTTCGCCTCGCGGCGCAGCTCCGCCACCTGCCGGGAGGCACGGTCGCACCACTCACGTCCGAGGACCCGTTCCGTTCCGCACGCCGGGCAGACATCGTCGTCGGGGTGCCGGTCTGCGTGGGCGAGGGCCTTCTCCAGCAGGTCGGCGCGCAGCCAGGCGTTCTCGGCGTCGGTGCCGTGGAGGTCCTCCACGTCGGCGAGGGCGATCCGCAGTCGCCGGACGGCTTCCTCGACTTCCGCCAGGTCGGGCCCCTGCACCCCGGCCTCGCTCCGAAGCTCGGCGAGCCGGCTGTCGTCGGCCGGGGGAAGACCGGCGGCGAGCGCGTCGATGGTGTCGAGGTCCAGGGCGCCCGGGGTGTCCACGGCAAGCAGGGCCTGTACGGCGCGGTCGTCGTCCTCCAGCGCGTAGAGGGCGTCCCTCAGGCCGGGCAGGGCCTCCCTCGTCTCCTTCGCGACGGCAGCGAGGGCCTTCTCCCGCGCGCTCAGCCGGTTGGTCGCGGTGGAGAGCAGCTCCATGCCGAGGATGGTGGCGATCGCGTCGTACCGCTCGGACGGCTTGCCGGTGAGCATGAGGTCGAGGTCGGTGTACGAGAGGAACGGCCGGTGGTCGGCGAGGGCCGTGTCCCAGCCCGCCTCGATCAGGGGGACGGTTCCGTGGCCCGGGCGCTTGAAGGTGGCCGCGGAGCTGCCGAACTCCTCGCTCGTCCAGGTGCGGATGAGGGTGCTGTTGCCGGTGTCGCCCTCGATCGCGAGTTTGAGCTCGATCTTGGGGCTGTCGGCGTTGTGGAGGTTGTACCAGTGGCCGCCGCGCGTCGCGTCCTGGCCAGGCCGGTGGACCCGGGTGCCGGTGAAGCCGACCTCAATGGCTTCGGCGAGGCTGGACTTGCCGGAACCGTTGCGACCCACGACGAGGTTGACGCCCGGGCGGGGGGTGAGGCTCAGCCGGGCACGAGGGCCGATGCCGCGGAATCCGTTGACGGCGAGGGAGTCGAGGTAGACGCGCCCCGAGGCGGCGGACGACGTGGTGGTGCCGGCGTCGGCGGTGCCGCTGCCGAGCGCGTCGCGGAGCAGGGCCTTGACGGGGTCGGTGAGAGCCGACTCGGCCAGGCGCGTCGCCACCGTCTCGGCGAGGGGAAGCGCGGTCTGCTGGTGCTGTTCCGTCTCGGTCACGAAGGGCCTCCTGCGCGGTGTGGCGGGATGGGGCGGTGTCGTGCACCACCTGCTGACAGGACGGAACGTTAGAGAGATGGCGAGACTTATCCTCAACGACTGACTGGTAATCGGGGTTATCAACTTTCCCTTCCAGGAACGAAGTTGAGATCCGCCGCCGCCTCCTTCACACTCCTTGGCGTGACGAGGCCCTGGCGCCGGGAAGCTCGGTCGGAGCCGCAGTCGTCCGGCCCGTGCCGTCGTTCAGTCATCACACGAGGGTGAACGTGAGCCCTCCGGAACGCAGTTCGTCCTCGGTTTGGGTGAGGCCACCGCGGTGGGACACCTCCACCGTGTAGAACTTCGAGCCCTGAGGTATCCCCTCGATCGTGAACGGGAACTCGCATCCCAGCGCGGCCTTCTTCCCGCCTTCCAGTTCGCCGGTGGCGACGAGAGTGCCGTCTGCACCGGTGACGTTGACCTGCGCACCGCGCTGGATGTCCGAGTAGCCGTCCAGCCCGGTGCAGCCCTCTCCCTCCTCAAGGAAGGAGAGGGAGGAATCGGCGAGGGTGAGCGTGCCGCTCGTCCCGAAGGTCTTCTCGGCGGAGGCAGCGGCGCCGCCGGACAGGGAGACGATCAGCCAGCAGCCACCCGTGACCGCGGCGCCGAGGGCCAGGCCGACGGCGAGGATCGCAGGGCGGGATAGCCGGGACCAACGCAAGGCGTCCGCCGGGGCGTTGCGAGCGGGGGCCGGCCCTTCGCCCCCGGACACGGGCGGTTGCGGAGGCGGCGGGATGCTCGGGGGCTGTTCGGGAGGAGTGGCCATTCGGACGGTCCTTCCATCGGGGGCGCGGCGGGGGCATCGGTGGCGAGGACTACAAGCCCGGGCGCGCCCTTGGTCACCTGGTCGGTGACGATCCCCAGCCGGCCACGGGACGCGGGGCGGGGCGTCCAGGGCAAGGGGAGAACGGCGGCCCACGGTTCCTCCGGTTCGGGACGAGGGGAGCGATCGCTTCGGGCCGGAGCGAGGCAGAAGCCCGGATCGGTGGCCGGGGGCTCGTGTGCGCGCGTGGTCTCCGCGGCCCGGGAGGGCGTGGTGACCGTGGGCGCGTGCCGCTCCCGGCCGGCCTTGTCCTCGGTGGCGTCGAGGCTGCCGATCGCCACGCCGACGATCAGGGCGACGAACGCCGTCACGCCGTGGGTCAGCCACGCCTTCGCCCGGGACGGCCTGCGTGGGGGGCAGGCAGCATCGGCGGCGGCACGGGGCCCCAGCCGGGGCCGGAGTGACGGGGGCCAGACTGCATTGGGAATGTGCCGGTCATGACGGGGCTCCCTGCTTCCGGGGATCGCGTGGTCGTCACGCAATCGGCCTGGGAATGAGGGGAACCTGCCACTCCACGCGAAGGAGGCGCCTCCGTCATCTCGATAAGAGGGGTTACCAGGCAGTCGATGGATCTTTTCTTGATCGACGGTAGGCTTTCTGTCGTCCGTCGCCGACGGCTCCTGGAGCCGTCACGGCGGACGCGATTCCGCGGAGCTCCGTGGACGTCCGCGAAAGCCCACGGCACGGAGGAGGACCAATGAGCAGCCCGACGCCTGTCGACGACTCCCCCATCCTGCCGGGCCCGCTCTCCTGGCGTATCGGTTACGCCGAGATCGCCGCCCTCGCCCAGGTAAAGCGGCCCGTCCCCACCACCTGGAGCCGGCGCCACTCCGACTTCCCCGCACCGGTGACCCGCGAGAGCGGCAGCCCGCTCTTCGATGCCCGGGAGGTCGTCGACTGGCTGATCCGGACCGGCCGCGGCAACGCCGAGCCCCGCCGCCTGCGAGCCGAGGCGGCCCTGCACACCCTCTCTGCCTGGCGGTCCTCCGGCCTCTCCGCCCCCGTTCTGGTGGGTGCACTGACGGCCTTGATCTGCCTGCGCCAGCAGTACGACGCTCCCGTCAGCGAGCACGCCTGGGGCGACCTCCTCGATCAGGCCGCCGACCTCGACGCTGAGGACACCTTCCTCCTCTCCGAGCTGCGGGCCGTCCCCGACCCGGACCACCTGGGCCCGGCCCTGGGGGCGCTCGCCGACGAGCTAACCGAGGCCGCCTACACCCCCGCCGAAGCCTTCGGCTGGGTTCTGGATGCCCGCCGTCGCCTCGGCTCCCACGACCTCGCCGCCGACGAACCCACCCCTGTGGTGGCCCGCGCCCTCGCGGCCCTGGCCGGCGTCGACACCCTGACCGACGAGGCCGTCCTCGCCACCCCGTACGCCCGCAGCGGCGACCTGCTCGCCGCCCTGCACACGACGGCGCCAGAGGACTCCGGCCACACCTACCTCGCGGCGGAACCCGACTCGGCGCTCGCCCGCCTCGTCCGGCGCCGGATGCTCGTCCGGGGCGTCTTCGAGTTCTTGCTCGACGTCACCGAGGGCGAGAAGCTGTCCACGGACGACTGGGGCGACCCCGACGTACTGGTCTGCGTCCTCCCGTACGAGGCGAGCGAGACCCGCAGCGCCCGCCGGACCCTGGAGCGGATCCAGGACCTCACCGACTACCTCGGCGACAGCTCGACGGCGGTCGTCCTCGGCCCGGCCGACGCGCTCGTCCGCTCGCTGCCCCGGCACAGCGACGCGGACCGGCTGCGTCGCTCCTTCCTGGGCGAGGGCCTTCTCAAGGCGGCGATCAGC
Source organism: Streptomyces sp. ADI95-16 (assembly GCF_003721495.1). Lineage (NCBI taxonomy): Bacteria > Bacillati > Actinomycetota > Actinomycetes > Kitasatosporales > Streptomycetaceae > Streptomyces > Streptomyces sp. ADI95-16. Next base: position 3,662,257 of record NZ_CP033581.1, read on the forward strand.
CTGCCCGACGGAGCGTTCGCCTACCGCCCCGGCTACCGCACCGCTGTCTGGATCCTCGCCCGCACCCCCGAGGACGAGCGCGCGGGCCGTGTCCTCCTCGCCGACTACTCCGCCCAGCCGCTCACCGAGCCGGTCCTCGACGTGCTCGCCGAGGACATCGCCATCTGGCGAGCCTCCGCATGGCGTGGCGACCGCCGCCACGAGTTCCGCCATGCGGTCGTCGTGCCGGCGAAGGATCTCGACGACCGGCCGGGCTCTGCCTTCACACCCCAGCACCGCTCACCCGAATCCCGGTACACCAGGGCCGTCGTAGAACGCCCCGCCCGCATCGCCGACGTGGAGCGGCACCTCGCCGAACTCGACGAGCGGGCGACGCGCCGGGCCGGCATCGACGGCCCTCTTAAGACCGGGGCCGTACTACGCCCCGAAGACCAGCCGGCCCGTCGCACGACCGTCCGTCGTCTCCTCAAGGACCGCCGCCTGCGCCGCCGCCCCGGCCACCGCATCGCCCCCGAGCACCTCGCGGCCGACGGGCACTACGCGGTGATCGGGCCGGAGGAGATCCTCGGCGCCTCGCGGTTCGGCAGCCGCCGCATCGACCGGGGCCTGGTCCTCACGGCGTACGAGCACGTCCAGTTCACCGAGCCGGGCGACCTCGTCGTCACCACCAGCCCGCGCTTCGGCGTCCACGTCGACACCGAGGGCCTGTCGGTCGTCGTCGCCCCCGCCCGCATCCTGCGCGTCCATCCCGACGCCGACCCCCCGGTGCGGCCCCGGGTCCTGGCGGCACTGCTGCGGGCTTCCGCCTACGACCACGGCCGCACCAGCGGGGCCGTACGCGCGTCGCGCGGCATCGAAGACCTGAGCGTCCCGGACCTGGGGCGCGAGGAGCTGGAACGGTACGAGGCCGTGCTCGCCGAGATCGAGCGTCGGGCGGAGCTGCTGCGACAACAGTCCGAGGAGCTCGACGACCTGGCCCGCATCACGGCCGCCGGCATGGCCGACGGCACCTTGACCATCCAGAACCTGCCCGAACTTCCCGGAACCGACGACTGAAGGAGACGGCCCACCTCATGCCCCCGCGCAAGAAGAAGCCCACCGAGCAGGAGGAGCTGTTCAGCGCCTCCACGCCCAAGGAGATCCAGGCGATCCTGTGGAAGGCCGCCGACAAGCTGCGCGGCTCCATGGACGCCGCGCAGTACAAGGAATTCGTCCTCGGCCTGATCTTCCTGAAGTATGTCTCCGACGCCTTCGAGGAGCGCCGCAACGAGCTGGCCAAGGAGCTCGCCGAGGACGGCATCTCCGAGGACCAGATCGGCGACTTCTTGGAGGACCGCGACGAGTACACCGGCGCCCACGTCTTCTGGGTCCCGGAGACCGCCCGCTGGTCCTGGATCGCAGCCAACGCCAAGAGCCAGGGCGTCGGTGAACTCCTCGACGGGGCGATGGACGCAGTCATGCGGGAGAACGCCGCCCTGACCGGCGTGCTCCCGAAGATCTTCAACCGCGACAACGTCGACCAGAAGCGCCTGGCCGAACTCGTCGGCCTCATCAGCGACGCGCGCTTCGGCGGCACCGAGGACAAGCCGGCGCAGGACGTGCTTGGCGAGGTTTACGAGTACTTCCTCGGCAACTTCGCTCGTGCGGAGGGCAAGCGAGGCGGCGAGTTCTACACCCCGCAGTCTGTGGTCCGGCTGATCGTGGAAATTCTGGAGCCGTACGAGGGTCGTGTCTACGACCCGGCGTGCGGCTCGGGCGGCATGTTCGTCCAGGCGAGCAAGTTCATCTATGCGCACCGGGGGCGCGGCCACAAGGCCGACATCGCGGTCTACGGACAGGAGCTCAACGAGCGCACCTGGCGCCTGGCCAAGATGAACCTCGCCATCCACGGCATCGACGGCAACCTGGCTGCCCGTTGGGGCGACACCTTCGCCGATGACAAGCACCCAGACCTCAAAGCCGACTTCGTGATGGCCAACCCCCCGTTCAACATCAAGGACTGGGCCCGGGACGAGAGCGACGCCCGCTGGAAGTACGGCGTCCCGCCTCGGAACAACGCCAACTACGCCTGGCTCCAGCACATGGTCTCCAAGCTGGGCGAGCGCGGCACGGCCGGCATCGTCCTGGCGAACGGTTCTGTGAGCTCGCAGCAGAACGGCGAGGGAGAGATCCGCCAGGCGATGGTGGAAGCTGACCTGGTGGCCTGCATGGTCGCGCTGCCGGCCCAGCTGTTCCGTACAACGCAGATCCCGGCGTGTCTTTGGTTCCTGGCGAAGGACAAGTCGCCGCAGGGTGAGAAGCAACTGGAAGACCGGCGGGGACAGATCCTGCTCATCGATGCCCGAGGGATGGGCGAGATGGTGGACCGGACAGAGCGCGCACTGACGGAGGCCGACCTCGCGAAGATCTCTGGCACCTACCACGCGTGGCGGGGCACAGCTTCGGCGCGGGACGAGGGGCTGACGTACGAGGACGAGTCGGGCTTCTGCTTCTCGGCGAGCCTGGAGACCGTGCGTGAGCACGGGTACGTGCTCACGCCGGGGCGGTACGTAGGGGCGGTCGAGGCGGAGGAAGAGGACGCGGAAGTGGTGGCGGCACGGATCGCCACGCTAACGAAGGAGCTGTTCGGGCTGTTCGAGCAGTCGGCGGAGCTGGAAAAGACCGTTCGCGGCCAGCTTATGGGAGTTCGCAATGGCGAATGAGCCTGCTCCCCTTCAAGAGATTCGGCGAATCCCTGGGGGCATGGATGGGGTGCCGGTAGATTGGAAATGGGCACATCTGGACACGGTATGCTTCGGCATTTTCGACTGCCCGCATTCGACGCCAAATTTGACTACGGATGGCCCTTACGTGGCCAGAACCCAGGACGTCATCACGGGAATTTTTAGGGCGGACAAAGCGGCCCACGTCTCTCCCGAAACCTATCAAGATCGCATTAGGCGGGCTGAGCCGAAGCATGGTGATCTACTATACAGCCGCGAAGGGACATACTTCGGCATCGCTGCCGAGGTTCCGGCTGACGTACAAGTCTGCCTCGGGCAAAGAATGGTCCTCATCAGGCCGAACCCGGAGAAGGTCCACTTTCGCTTCTTGCGGTACTGGTTGAACTCCCCCGTAATGGCGGCGCACGTCCACGGCCACCGGGACGGCTCCGTTGCCGAGCGCCTCAATCTCCCAACGATTCGATCCCTACCGGTAATTCTTCCCGGAGTGGCCGAGCAAGCCGCGGTTGCCTCCACTCTCGGAGCTCTGGATGACAAGATCGCCCTCAACAAGCGCATCGCGGCCGTGGCTGATGACCTCGCAATGACTCTCGTATCCGGTGGGCTTTGGCGGGAGCGTGTCCGTCTCGATGAGATCTGCAAGCTTCAGAAGGACCAGGTTGCACCACAGGGAATCACGGATGAGACCGTTGATCACTACAGCCTTCCAGCATTCGACACTGGAAAGCTTCCCGAGCGCGTATCCCCTGAATCGATCAAGAGTGGAAAGTTCACGGTAACCGAGCCGTCTGTCCTGCTCTCCAAGCTGAACCCGGATATTCCCCGGGTCTGGAACGTCACCCCGAATCCTGGAGTCCCCTCGCTGGCTTCGACCGAATTCTTGGTCCTGACTCCCCGTGGCGCCCTGTCTACTCATGAGCTGTGGTCGGTCATTGGTCAGCGGAGCTTCCTAGAGGATATTGCCTCGAAGGTGACCGGGACCTCAAAGAGCCACCAGCGTGTCCGCCCTACGGAGGTCATGACGACGGAGGTCGTTGATCCTCGCCAGTTTGGTGAAACAGGAGCACAGATCAGGAGCCTGGCCAGCCGGGCGGTAGCGGCACGGGAGGAGTCTCAGACCCTCGCCGCCCTCCGCGACACGCTTCTCCCCCAGCTCATGTCCGGCCTGCTTCGCGTCAAGGACGCCGAGAAGATTGTCGAGGACCACGCATGACGCACCCCGACAACGATGGACAGAACCACCGCCCCCACGAGTCCGACTGGGAGTTGCTCGCCCTTGATGAGCTGGGCGAGCTTGCCTGGGAGCCCGCCCCCGGCAACGAGTTCGCGCCTGGCTCCGGGCACCGGAAGTCATGGGACGACCTGATCCTGTACCCGGACCTCCGGGAGGCGGTGGAACGGCTCAACCCGGACCTGCCGCCGGACGCCGTCCGGGACGCGGTCGGTGTCGCCACGACGCCCGGCTCGCAGGACACGTACGAGGAGAACCGCACCGCGCACGGTCACCTGACCGCCGGCATCCGGTCCGTCACCTACACCGACGCGTTCGGGGCCGAGCACAACCCCACCATTCGGCTCGTCGACCTCGACGAACCGGCCGGAAACGTGTACCGCGTCCTCAACCAGGTCACCGTCATCGACGGCGAGAAGCGCCGCCGCTTCGACGTCGTGCTGTACGTGAACGGGCTCCCGCTAGCCGTGCTGGAGCTCAAGCGTGCCGGTGACGAGGACGCCACCCTCCAGGACGCGCACTCCCAGGTCACCCGCTACGTCGAGGAGTTCCCGACGGCGTTCCGGTACAACGCGGTCGTCCTCGTCTCGGACGGCATCACCGCGAAGTACGGCACACCGTTCACGCCGTACGAGCACTTCGCGCCCTGGAACACGGACGAGCTCGGCGAGCGTGTCGACCCGTTCTCCGCCGAGGGCATATGGGACTCGGGCCAGAACCTGGCCCTGCACGGCCTGTTCGCCCAGGACCGGTTCCTCTCTCTGATCAAGTCCTTCGTCAACTTCGTGCCGTCGAAGCGGATGAAGCGGATCGCGAAGCCACACCAGTACCACGCGGTGACCCGTGCCTCCGAAGCCGTGCGAGTTGCGGCTGCGAGCGACGGGAAGGCCGGCGTCGTCTGGCACACACAGGGCTCGGGCAAGTCCGAGGAGATGGTCCTCACCACCACCCTGGTGATGAAGGACCCGGCGCTCCTAAACCCGACCGTCGTCGTCATCACGGACCGCACGGACCTCGACGACCAGCTGTACTCGGTGTTCCTGGAGAGCGAGATCCTCCCGGAAACGCCGAAGCAGGTCCTCACCCGCGCTGAGCTGCGCGAGGAGCTGGCGGCGAAGCGAGTCGGCGGCATCCTCTTCACGACGCTACAAAAGTTCGGTCGTACCAAGGAGGAGAAGGAGTCCGGAGCGGACCACCCGCTCCTCTCCGACCGCCGGAACATCATCGTCGTCGTCGACGAGGCGCACCGCAGCCACTACGACAACCTCGACGGCTACGCCCGTCACCTGCGCGACGCGCTCCCGCACGCCACACTCCTCGCCTTCACCGGTACGCCGATCTCCGAGGCCGACCGCAACACTCGCGAGGTGTTCGGCGACTACATCGACGTGTACGACCTCAAGCGGGCCGCAGACGACGGCGCGACGGTCAAGGTCTTCCACGAGAGCCGGGTCATCCAGCTCGTCATGGACCGGGACGTCGACCCGACGTCGATCGACGAGGAGGCCGACCGGATCACCGACGGTCTCGACGACGTCGAGCGCACCCGTGTCGAGCAGGCCGTCGCCACGATGAACGCGCTGTACGGCGCGCCCGCCCGCATCCGGGACCTCGCCGCCGATCTCGTCCAGCACTGGGAGACACGCCGGACGGCGATGCAGCCGTTCGTCGGCGTCTCCGAGGCGGACGGCGCGACCGGCAAGGCGATGATCGTGTGCGCGACCCGCGAGATCTGCGTCAGGGTGTACGACGCCCTGCGCGAACTGCGGCCCGAATGGCACAGCGACGAGTTCGACAAGGGCGCGATCAAGATCGTGTTCTCGTCGAACACGCGTAAGGACGACCCCCCGCTCCTCGCCCACGCCTTGAGCGACAGCCGCCGCAAGGCCGTCATCAACCGGGCCAAGGCCCCGGAGGACGAACTGCAGCTGCTCATCGTCAACAACATGCTGCTGACGGGTTTCGATGCTCCGCCCGTCCACACCATGTACCTGGACCGGCCGCTCAAGGGCGCCGGCCTGATGCAGGCCCTGGCCCGCGTCAACCGGCGCTTCCGGGGCAAGGAGGACGGCCTCCTCGTCGGGTACGCGCCACTCACTGAGAACCTCCAGCGCGCGATCGCCGAGTACACCGACGCCGACCAGAAGGACCGGACGCTCGGCCAGGATCTCGACCGGGCGCTGGACGAGCTGCGCAACCAGTACGACATCCTCAACGACCTCCTCCGCGGCCTCAACTGGCGGGCCCGTCTGGACATGCCCTCCAAGACGGCGTTCATCGATGCCGCGCTCCGGGCCGCCAACTACCTCCTCGACCCGGCCACCGCGGGCAACAACCCGGAGACCCTCGACGATCCCCGTCAGACGCTCGGCCGCCGATACCGCGAGGAGGCTCACCGGCTGGAGCGCTTCTACGCGCTCTGCGGCAGCTCCACCGACATCGGCGAACGCTTCCCGGACCACCCGGCCTGGCGGCGGGACATCCAGTTCTTCGTCGAGGTCCGCGCCTACATGGCGAAGATCGACGCGATGAACCGCGAGGCCCGTGGCCTCCCCATCGCCCGCGACGTCGAGCTGTACCTGGCGCAGCTGACGTCCTCGGTCGTGGAGACCGGCGGGGTGACCGACCTGCTCGCCGAGGCAGGTCTGGAGACCGCCGACCTGACGCACCTCAACGACGCGCTCGTCGCGAAGCTGCAGAGCAGCGAGACCCCCCACCTGGCGGCAGAGGCCCTGCGGCGGCTCATCGAGCGCAAGATGCGCGAGGTGACCCGGCATAACATCGTCCGGCGCACGACCTTTTCCGAGCGCCTGCAGGACCTCATGGTCCGGTACATGCGGCAGCAGTGCACGAGCGCGGAGCTCATCGCCAAGCTCGTGGAGATGGCCAAGGAAGTCATGGAGGACGCCCGGCGCGGCGAGAAGTTCGAGCCGCCGCTGGACTGGCGCGAGCTCGCCTTCTACGACGCGGTCGCCGACCACGGCACGGCCCGCTCGGTCATGGGCGACGAGGTGCTGGCCGGCATTGCCCGCGAATTGGTCGCGGAGGTCCGCAGCAAGCTCAAGCCGGACTGGATCGCCCGCGAGCCAGTCCGCGCCCGCCTCCGCAGCGCCATCAAGCGTCTCCTGGCCCGCCGCAACTACCCGCCGGACGGGACACCGGAGGCCATCGACCTGGTCCTGAAGCAGATGGAGCACTTCGCCAACGAGTGGTCCACGAACGGCACTGGGGAGAGCTGAGCCAAGATGCGAACGCGGGCCGCTGCGAGTCAGAAGAACCATTTCGCACCGGCCCGCGCCATCCCTTGCAGCGGGGGAACTCTCGGCAATGCCTTGTGGCTTCGTGGACGAACTCCTATGGTGAGCATCCATGTGGAGTCGTCCACGAAGTCGCAACTGGGGGAGTTCGCCATGGAGCATGCGACCACGCGCGCGGCGGTTGTCGCCGCGCTCGTCGACGTCGAAGCGCTGCGCGACAAGCTGAACGGACTGCTTGCCGATATCGACGGAACCGAGACTGCTATCGACCTCGGTCGCCAAGGTCTGTGGACCAAGGCTCAGGTCTCGCTGCTGTGGAGCAGGGTGAACCATCTCCCCGGCGTCCGAGCCCTGTTCGAGGTCACTGCCGAGCGCCCCGACGAGAAGATCACCTTCACGGAGGTCCTTCAGTGCTCCGGACTTCTGGAACGTCAGCAGAGCAACGAACACGCGGCTCTCAGCCGAATCTCCGGCCAGCTGTTCAAGGAGAAGCGCTGGCCGATCGAGAACAGTCAGGGCGGCTCCGACAGCACGACGGGCAAGGCCGAAATGCTCTATTGGATGGACAGCCGCGTCGCCGCGTGGTGGCGGGACATCGCGAAGTAGCGGTTCTGGCTGGGGCCTGGTCGGGGGAGGCGGCCCGCAGGACTCAGCGGCGGTCATCGCCCAGGCCTTCTGATCACCGTAGACAGGCACTGCCGAAAGCAGCGCTCGGTAGGGGTGGGAAATGAACAGACCTCTGTCGTCGGACAGCGCGTCCGATGGGGCATCGGGTGGGGTACCGGCCGATGACGACATGGCGATACTCCAGTACCGGCCATGGGCAGAGTCGAGCCTTTGCAAGGAGACCCTGAGTCAGACGATCGAGGTCTTCTACGACACGTCGGAAGCTGCTGACCGGCTTGGCCTGCCGCACATGCGCAAGGTTTCGGAGGCGGCCTTCCGACAGGGCCAGGACCTGCCTGCGGGGCTGTACCTGTTCGAGTCACGGCGGTCTGGCGGCCGTACCGCGGCCCTTGCCCTGTACGACGGCAGCGCACCGGTGCCTACTCAACGCAAGCGGCTGCGCGACGTCGAGGATAGTCACCTGCTGCATCGCGCCCTCCTGCTGTACCGCGCGTGCCGGACTCAGCTCGAGATGCCCAAGCCCGAGGTGTCGTCGGTCGAGCCCATTCACGCCGTCGGTGACGTCGTGCGGGTCACGGGCCGGGGCAGCGCCTACACCGTCGTCCGTGCGCGCGCAGTGGGTGGGAAAGTCGTCCAGTACACCCTGCGGGGTGTCGACGGGCGATCGATCAAGGTCTTCGAGGAAGACCTCGAAGCCGTCGCCGCAGTGTGTGACGACCCCGAACAGTGGATACTCGGATCACCTGCCTCGGCGGCTGAAACCGCGCTGACGCTGACCCTGGCCAAGCTCAGCACTCCGCTCACGGACACCGTGTACTCCTTCCAGTCGAGCCGCACTGTGTTCCGCCCCTACCAGTTCCGCCCCGTTCTCAAGCTGATGAACTCGGATCGTCAGCGGCTTCTGATCGCGGACGAGGTCGGTCTCGGAAAGACCATCGAGGCAGGACTGATCTGGAACGAGCTGGAGCAGCGCACCCATCTGACGAGGCGAGCCGCACGGCGCGCCGGCACACACTTCCGAGGACTGGTCATCTGTCCGGCCGCGCTCGTCCAGAAGTGGCAGGACGAGATGGAACAGCGCTTCGATCGACGGCTGCGCCTCCTCGACAACAACGGCATGGAGGAGCTCCTCAAGACGCTGCGCCGAGGCGACGACGAGGAGCCCTTCGCCGGGGTGATCTCCTTGGAGCGCCTTCGCAGGGTGGGCCAATTGGACGAGCTCATCGAGCTCCAACCGCGCTTCGACCTGGTGATCGTCGACGAGGCCCACTACGTGCGCAATGCGCAGACCAGCAGCCATGCGGCGGTCAGCAGACTGGCCGACTGGGCAGACGCCCTTATCTTCCTATCCGCGACCCCGTTGAACCTCGGAAACCAGGATCTCTACAACCTGGTCCACCTGCTCGATCCGGGCTCCTTCCCCGATCCCCGCGTCTTCGAAGCGCAGCTGGAGCCGAATCGACACCTCAACACCGTTGCGGCCCGACTGGCCGGTGGGGTCGGCTCCACCCCTGGCGGCGCGAGCGGTCTGCTGCCTACGCTGGACCGCGTGTCGGGATCCACTTTCGGCAGATTGGTTGCGAAGCGGCCGGAGTTCACGCGTCTGCGCCGGATCCTGACGACTTCGACGCCCCTCTCGGCGCACCAGCTCTCCGAAACCAGGCGGAACATTGCGGAGCTGAATGCCCTGGCGGGCATCGTAAGCCGCACGCGCAAGGCTGACACGCCCGACGCCAAGGCTGTACGCGTGCCCGAGGACGTGAGGGTGACCTGGACCGCAGCGGAGCGTGATTTCTACGATCAACTCCACGACTGGTGCCTACGACGTGCCGCCCGCAGCGGGACGGCGTCCGCGTTCGCCGCGCAGATGTGGCTCCGGCAGGCCGCGAGCTGTATCCCCGCCATGCAGCAGAGGCTGAGAGAGCGATTCTCCGGGACGTCCGCTGGTCCAGGCACACGCGAGGCTCCCACGAACCGCCCCGGATTCCTTGATGAGGAGACGGCTCTCCTTGACGACGCTGAGGCTGAAGTCGCGCCCGAGGAGGTCAAGCAGGCTGCCGATCAGGACGGCGAGGAGCTCGCCGTCCTGCCGGGGCTGCTGCGACCGCTGGCCCAGGACAGCAAGTTCGAGGCGTTCGTCGGCATGCTGCGCGAGGCCCAGGCCAAGGGGCTGCGCCAGGCCATGGTGTTCTCCTTCTTCAAACGCACTCTGGAGTACCTGAAGGAGCGGCTCGGTAACGAATTCCGGGTGCGGGTGATGCACGGCGGGGTGCCACCGCAGGAACGTACTGCCATCATGGCTGACTTCCGCGCGGGGAAGTTCGACCTTCTCCTGGTGAGCGAGGTCGGAAGCGAGGGCCTCGACTTCGAGTTCTGCAATGTGCTGGTCAACTATGACCTGCCGTGGAACCCCATGCGCGTCGAGCAGCGCATCGGTCGGCTCGATCGGTTCGGGCAGAAGCACGAAAAGATCTTCATCTTCAACATGCAGGTGCCCGGCACCATCGAGACGGACATCTTCCAGCGCCTCTATCAGCGCATCGGCGTCTTTCAGGACTCCATCGGTGAGCTGGAGCCGATTCTCCACGGCCAGCTACGCGAACTCCATCGCGTGGTGCTGAACCCCCATCTGACCCAGAAGGAGCGCCAGCGCCAGATCGACCGCATCGATGTCGCCCGCGTCGACCGGGACAAGGACATCGCGTCGCTCGAGAAGGCCCGGGAGTACCTCACGGGCCTGGACGACCTGCTCGTGGAGGGCTTCGACCAACACACCCCCGGGCGGGGCCGATACCTGGGACCGCGGGAGATCCGCGGGCTCCTCGACGCGTTCCTCCACCAGAGCGGCGTCGGCCGGATGGATCCGGTCCCGTCCGCCGACGACCTGATGGACATCACCGGCAGCGGCCTACTGCGCCAGATCATGTACGAAGCTCAGGACGCCGGGGTCTTCGCCCTCTCCCGGGGCAGCGATCTGATGGCGAGTCTCGCGGATCGTCGTCGGTCGCTGCGCGCCTGCTTCACCGCCCAGACCTCCACGGAGACTGGTGCCCCCTTGCTCAGCGTGAGGCATCCGCTGGTGCGCACCGCCCACTGGTGGTTCGCCGAACGAACCGAGTCCACCAGTCGTTACGGAAGGGTGAGGGTGCCCGGCCTCCCGCCGGGGTCCCGATACCTGGTCGAAGTCAGACTGGCGCAGGTGGACGGTGCCCGGCCTCGACGTGAGCTTTGGACCACGGCCGTCGACACCGCGACCCTCCAGGAGGTGCCAGGGGTGGGCACCGCGCTCCTGACTTGTCTCGCCGATGGCGGGCTCGGAGGGGCGACGGAGCCGCTTCCTGCCCGGATCTCGAAACTTCTCCCGGATGTATTCGACACTGTGCAGGATCTGGCGGCAGAGAGGGAGTTCTCTGCCAAACAGACCTACCAGGCGGAGAACGTGGCCCTCGCGGCAGGTCGGCGTGCGACTGTGGAGGACACCTACCGTCACAAGATCGAGCAGGCCCGCCGGCTCGCGCAGGAGGTGGACAGTACCTCCATCCGCCGTCTCCACGCCGCCCGGGTGGGACTCCTGGAAGGTCAGCGAGACGCCCGTCTCGCTCAGATGGACCGCGACTCCCGGTTCAGCCTGTCCACCGAGACGGTTGCCCTTGTGGTGATCGAAGGCTGAGCCGGGAGGCGGGGAGCGAGCGTGGCAGCGGACTCCACCTCACGCCTACTGGTGAGGGTGCGAGTACAGATCGGTGAACTTGACGGCCCGTTGATCCGGGAGCACGTTGTGCACGGTACTCAGGCTCACGGAGTCACGCTGTCCGGCTCGCAGAATCGGCCACCGCTCCACCCGGAAGCGCGATTCCCGGTAGGCGCAGTCCTTGACGTAGATCTCTCCGGAGACCTTCAGCGTGAACGTGAAGTTGGCGAACCGTCGGAGACTGATCGGAAGATGAGGTGTCGGAACGCCATCCACGACGAAGTCGAGGGCCTTGCCGTCGACTGAGACGGCGCGGAGCGCGGCGGTGGTGTCTCCTGTAAGCCCAGGTACCTGGCTGTCGTACCGGTGGGCTAGGTCGCTCTCCCTCCGGAAGACCTGGTCGGCGGAGTAGAGCGGCTTGAACGCCGGATACAGGAGCTCACGATACGTCCTGCCGTCCCTGCCTTGCCATTCGAGCACCAGATCGAACCCTGGTCTTGGGAGATTGAGCCGGTGATACCGATCGGAGCGCACCACGAGCCCCGTCGCCACCGACTCCTCCGGAGTTTCCAGTGACTGGTCGTACTCCACCTGAGCCTGCGGGAAGAAGCGCAAGAACTCCTCACGGATCAGGGGGATCTGGGACATCCCGCCGGCCAGGAGTACGTAGTCGACGTCTCCGGCAAGCTCCTCCAATGGCATCCGGGCGAGAGCGGTCAGATCTGGCGCATTCTGACGACGCAGCCGTGCCTCGCACAGGGCGGCTCGCACGAACTCCAGAGCCCGGTTCAGCTGCGGACGGAAGGCGTTCTCCAGACGCTGCCGCGTGTACTCCAGCATGGGGAAGGAGGTGAAACCACCACCGATCGGTACGCCTTGCCTATCGAAACGGGTATCGGAAAGCAGGACCTTGAGACGGCGGGCCGCCAGCAGCAGCAGTGCTCGTACGGTCCGAGGGTCCGGCAGGCGATCGACGCGCATGCCGAGTGCCTCCAGATCCCGCTCCAGGTCAGCCGCGATCCGTCGGTCCAGCGCGTCGCCGGCCTCCGGAACGCCGCGTGCCGAGAGGACCGTCAACTCCGGTTCCAGGTCGTCCAGGTCCTCCGTCACGGACATCAGGGCGATGTCCAGCGTTCCCCCGCCGTAGTCGAAGACCAGAACGGTGCCCTCGGGCGGACGGCCGTCGCGCTCGTGGCACCCCTCCGACCAGGCCAGACCTGCCGCGATCGGTTCGTCGACGATGTCGGCGACCGTCACGGGGATGCCCGCCTCCGTGGCCAGCCGGGCCAGCCGCCTCCGGCGAGGCCCGTCCCAGATCGCGGGACAGGCCAGGCGGAACTCCGCGTCGTCGGTGTCGGCCTCGTTGGCCTTGGCCAGTAGGAGCACATGCCGGAGCAGGGAAGCGATCAGCCGGTCCGGGGTGAACTCCCACGTGCCGAGCGACAGGGGTCCGTGCATGTCGTCGGTGATGTACTGCTTGACGGACCGCACGGCGGCGGCACCACCGATCGCCTCTGCGGGCTCTCCAAAGACAAGCTCTCCCCTGGTCGTGGCGGCGACCACGCTGGGGATCCAGGAGGTACTGATTCCGATCGGCACGGTCTCGGCGAAGCCGTACGCCAGCCTCTGTGTCACCAGTGTGGTGGCCGTACCGAAATCTATGCCCACCAGGGGCCTTCCCTCACCCACGCATGTTCCCCTCCCCGCGGAGGCCCCCAGGAGACGGCGCCCCTCCGCCAATATCGAGAATTTGCTTATGCCTACTGCTCGGCGGCTCGAACCGACGCCGGCACCAGGACGACCTCCTGTGGCGTTCCGGGCTGCCACGCGAACCCTGGCCGCTCCACGACGACCCGCGCGGCGGATCCGGTCGTGGTGAACCGATGGCGCACAGGATCGAAGCCTGTCTCCTCGCCGACGACGCCGATATCCGCGACATTCGCCGCCGCAGCCTGGGTCAGGACCCGGCGGTACAAAGCATCGGCAGCAGCGGATCCGCTCATGTCCGCCGCGTGAACCACATGGTCCGCGACCTCGGCCAACACGGCTGCGAGCACCCGCAGCCCGTCCATCCGAGCCTGCCGCAACTGGGACTGCGAGACGGCTCTTCCCGCCTGACGTACTTGGCGCAGCTCCTCTTCCCTCCGCTGCACCTTGTCGGCAAGGGCCTCAGCTCGCCGATCGGCCTCCACCAGCGTCGAGGAGACGTCCGCGAACTGCTGCCTCAGAATGCCGGCCTGCTCGTCGGACCGGTTGCACTCGGCCTGCAGATCGGAGACGCGGAGACGCAACCGGTCCCGTTCCGCCCGGAGCTCTTCTGCGGCGGCTTCCTGTCGCCTCAGCGCGGCTGCATACTGATCGCGCTCGTCAGACGATAGGCCCAAGCTAGCCTCGGACAGCTCATGGATATCCGTGTGATGGCCCTCGGCCTCCTCCACCGGGCCGCCCGGAAGTACCCGGGCCTGAGAGGGTTGTTCGTCCAGAAGGCCGACGGCGCACTCCGTCCCGCCCGGTTCCGCCGCAAGCGAGGACATCGGGCTTTCCGGAGCGCTGCCCGAGCAGGGCTCTGTCTTCACCGCTGCCTCGACGTCATCGTGCTCAGCCGTGGCAACCGCGATAGACGGCATGTGCTCCTGAGGCAGGCGATCCGCCGGGAGCAGTTTCCACTGCGTTCCTCCCCTCACCTTGGTGACACGAGGATCCGTGTCCAGCTCTTTGCGCACGTTGCCCCACCAAGTGTTGTCGTATCCCCCCGCAAGCTCGAACTCACCAATCCACCGGCGCAGGTCACCGAAGGACGCGGTGCCGCCCCGCTCTCCGAGGAGGGTCACCAGGACGGAGACCGGACATTCGGCGAACTCCCGTTGAAGGGCCTCGGCGTCTCGTAGCGAGCGATGCCGTAGGGAGCCGGCAGGCGCCACCTCGATGTCGGAGGGGGCAGGGAGCGGAATCTCTGTTCGCTGACCGTCTGACCACTCCACGACCACGCGTGCGTCTCCTACGAGGCATACGATTCCGATGCCAGCTTCATCCGTACCGTCGTTCGGTCGGCTTATGACCAGGTCTCCGCTCTTCACGGCGGGCACACTACAGGTCCCTCCTCATCTGCCTGCCGCGCATCCGAGAGTGGGCCGACGGCTCGGGGGCCCAGAGGTGCAGCCTCCAGCGGCCTGCTTTAGGGGAGGCGGTAGCCAGGTGCCTTTGGGTCGCGCTTCAGAGGGTTGCCGGGGCACGCCTTCCGGTACGGCCCGCCCTTCGTAACCCAACACGCCCCCAAGGTCCGGAGTTGGGTAAAGAGGCAGGTCGTACGGCTGTCAACCCCTGACCAACGTGTCTCGACAGGGCCCCGAGAACCTCCGCCGGTGGGGGCCGGTCGCTTGACTTATCAGGCGACCGACCACCCCTGCCCGTCACTGCCTGCCTGTGCCCCGGCGCCAGTCCTCCATGACCATCCAGAAGTCACGGGGCCACGACATGGTCATCGGGTCGAAGGAGTAGTTCTCGGCCGACGTGTCCCGCCACAGGGTCTGGGCGTGTTGCACCTCGTCCGCGAGAAGTCTCGCAGTTGCCAGGTGCTCCCGGGCACAGGCGTAGTCCCTCTCCTCCGCGGCGCTCACGAACGCAGGCCACAGTTCCCACACCAGGTGATTCCAGAGTTCCCTCAGATGATCGCCTGCCTTCTGACAGAGCGCCGCTCCCACCGTCTGGTCGACTTCGTGCAATTGGTGATCGAGTTCATCAGACGGGTCGTCGTCCCAGCCGTGCTTCTCCACGAGCCCCTTCCAGACCAACCAGGAGCGCTCCGCCTCGGTCCGCGCAAACTGTTCCAGCTCCCGCCGGGAAAGCATCGGGAAGTCCTGACCCGCCGCCGCATTCGAGGGAGCTTCGTCCGGTGCCGGGTCCACCTCGCTGCCGTACCTGACGCGAGTGAGAACCTCCAGCAGGCGGAGTGCGGATTCGACATCTTCGTCACGAACCAGTCCGCAGATATCCGCCACGTCCTGGGAGACTCCCTCCCAGTCGCTCTCGGCAAGGTGATTGTCGAGCTCGTCAGCCAGCCAATCGGCTGACCCGCGACTCCGAAGGCCTCCCAGAATCTCCTCGACCTCGGACTCGAGCCGGCCCACCACGGCTTCCGGCGTCTCCCGGGCTCGCTGGGCCTCTGCTTCCCCCTGAGCCCGTTCGGCTGCTTCACGCTGTCGGTCCCGCGCCACCTGGACTGTCGGAAGACGTGTCTGACTGGCACGCATCTTCTCGGCCGCCACGATGTCGATCTCGTCCAACTCCCGGATGGCCTGCATGCGATGCCCAGCCTGGATGAGCGGGTCCGATGCGAGGCAGCACAGCAGGCTCACCGCTTCCTTGGGAGCACGTTGTGCAACGGCCACTGCCAGGGCAAGTCGGTCCGCACTCGCGGCGGCCGGGTCTGCTACCAGCTGCTCCACGGCCGAAGGTACGTAAGAGCCCGGGTACTCATACTCAGCGAGAGCGAGACCTACCCTCATACGGGTCTTCATCGGGGCGGTCTCGTCTTCGGCGAAGAGGCTCGCGGTCCACACTGCCCACCCCTCGCGCACCGCATCCGCCAACCAGCCCCATCCGTTCCGGGGCAGCAGATATCGGGCTTCCGCGTAACCCACATCACGCCCACGATCCACTAGGGCATCAGCGGCCCTGTGACGAATGCCCTTCGGCAGACCCTTGGTTCCCGCGACATAGCAGAGGCCGACGACGTATTCGGCAGAGGAATAGGAAGGCCGGTCGACACCAACCCCGGACAGGCGCAGGATGCGCTGCAAGTCCTCGTTCCAAGGTCCCGGCGTCTTGACCACGAACGACGCTGCCGCCAGTGCCGCCCCGCCACGGATCTCACACGCCCGCAGACTCGAAGTCCGCCAGTTCTCGCCGAGCGAGTCGTCAGCCAACCGGACGAGACAGGTCTGGACGACATCGTCAGGCTGTCTGAAGCGAGCAGGCACGTCGCAGTCCGGTAGCAGCTCGGGCCTTTCAACATCCCCCATGGCGCGTCCCCTTGATCGATGGCCACTAGCAGCATCCTAGTTTCGCAGCACCGGGAGGAAGCGCTCTTCGGTCCTTGCCACGGGCTGCTTGCTCTTGGCCGAGGACGAGGCTGGAGATCTCGCCGACCTCGCCACCAGATCATTTCTCTGGCCGGCGAGGCGTCGACACCCTCCTCATGAGCGAGCTTCATATCCTTGGCCTGCGTACTACCCCCGGCACATGCGGATTGGACGTATACAGACCGCAATAGCAGCCCGGTTGCCCGGGCCCTAGACAAGGCCCTGGAGTTCACAGAGGTTGACGGGAAAAGTGCCTATCGTGTGGTGACAGGTACAGGGTGAAGGCTGGTCCAAGCCACGGCGGAAGTGCGCCGCGATCAACGTGACTTCGCCATCGGAATGGGCTGTGCGTGCCCGCCCGACGGATCCTCACCAAAGGCGCGTCCCGCACCCTAGCCTCGGCAGGAGTGGCGGCGTTCCCTGCGGACACGATTCTGATTTCCCCGACGCAGTACGCACACCTCCCTGGACCTGCACCCACCTGACCGAGGATCTGGTGACTGCGCCACGCTGGGGTTGGATCCCCACACCTCCCGTCGAGCGCTGGGTGGGCGGTGTACCCGTTGGAGGCGGCGTGCATCATGGCGATCACACCCGAGCGCGATGCGGCAGTCACGGGAATCATCCGCACCACGCCTGGAACCCAGTTCAAGGCTGCATCCCAGCCCTTGGCCGGGTCGTAGGCCAACGGCACCTTCAGCTCCGCACGCGGCTTCGCCTTATAGCCCGGCTGAGGGATCCCGTTCTTGTCCTGGGCTCGGCTGTCACCATTGCCGCCGCTACTACAGCAGGCCAGCACGACCCCGCGTACCGACCTGGCCACACGCATGTTCTCTCGCTCTTCGCCCCGGTGGCCCCCATCAAGGGCGCCCGTGATCAAGCGTTTGGCGACGCTACCAGGGCTGACTACACACCCATTGCCGAAGATCATTCTCTGCTGGCGACCAGCAGCACATTCACCTGGTCATCTGGCTGGCTACGTGAAGGCGGCGTCGGTGCGCCCGGCGTAGAAGCCACGCACAGGTTGGCTGATACGAGCCGCTGTGTGGCGGGGAGCTGACCTTGACCAGGGTCCGTGAGAGCTGGTCCGCTTATGCGCGATAGGGCGTCGGATTCGGGGGTTGCGTTCGTGACCAGAGCTACAGCTGGAAGGCCGTGCCGCGCCACAGGCGGCCAGCCCGAACGGACCAATCCCTGCTCCGTCAAGACGACCCACGTATGAGGCTCCGGCGGGGGATTTCCGTCGCCGTCGTGGCCGCCGGCGGAGCCGTTACGACCATGCTCGTGGGCCTCGTCACCAACGCCGTGTCCGAGTCGCAGTGGCCCGGGTGGCTGGGGTGGTTGCAGCGGCATGGCTGGTTCTCGTTCGCTTTGCTCGGCGGGGCCATGGTCGGGCTGGCGGTGCTGCTTGCCGCGCTGTCGGAGTCGGGGGCGCCGGAACGCCGCGCTGCGCCGACGCCCCAGCCAGAGGAAGGGGCGGTGCCTCCGGGTGCTGCCCTCGTGCTGCGGTCCCTGCCGCGCGACACCACCGCGTTCACCGACCGGACCGCGGAGCTCGAGGCGCTGGTGCGGTCCGTACGGAACTCGCAGGAGAGCGGCGAGGCGCTGCCTGTGCATGTGATCGACGGAATGCCAGGAGTCGGGAAGACGACGTTCGCCGTACACGCAGGACATGTGCTGTCGGAGCGGTTCCCGGACGGCCAGCTCTTCGTGAATCTCAACGGGCACACGACAGGAAGGCCCCCCGTACAGGCCACGGAAGCGCTCGCATCGTTGCTGGCGGCGACCGGAGTGCCGGCGCAGCGGATCCCTGTCGGCGACGACCTGGGTGCGGTCACCGAGGCGAGGGCGGCCATGTGGCGGAGCCAGCTAGCGAACAAGAAGGCACTGCTCATCCTCGACAACGCGTCCAGCTATCGCCAGCTGGAGCCCCTGCTTCCCGGCGGGAGCGACTGTCTCGTGCTGGTGACGAGCCGGAAGCGGTTGGCTGCGTACGAGGAGGTGGTCCTGCCAGTGGAGGCGTTGCCGGCGGAGCATGCGGTCGACCTGTTCGTACGCCTCAGCGGGCGGTCGCCGGAGTCGCTCGATCGGTCCGTCCTCGAGCAGTTGGTGGAGCTGTGCGGGTACCTGCCACTGGGGGTGTCGTTGCTCGCCGCGCGGCTGCGCCATCGCCCGTCGTGGAGCGCCGAGGATCTCCGTGCGCGTCTGGTCACCGCCGGGGACCGGCTGGGAGAGCTCCGAGCTGGGGAGCGCGCGGTCGCCGCGACGTTCAGTCTGTCCTACCAGGACCTCACACCTGAGCGGCAGCACTTCTTCCGGTGTCTCGGCCTCTACCCTGGAACCGAGCTCGATGCCTTCTCCGGGGCCGCGCTCGGCTCGGTCTCGGTGGTGGCGGCACGCGAGGGACTCGACACGCTCTACGACGCCCATTTGATCGAGGAACACCCGGGAAGCCGGTTCCGGCTTCACGACCTTCTACGCGACTATGCCCGCGGTCTCGCCGACGAGGGAGGCAGCATGACCCCTGTTCATGCCGTTCAGCGCGTGTGCTCCTACTACCTGGCCGTCCTCGCTGTCGCGAACAGACACATTGCCCGCAACGGCGCCTCTACACCGAATTCTCTGGATGGCGCCGCCCAGGTCGAGACCCCTCCCATTGATTCACGTACGGCGGCTCTCGGCTGGCTGGAGGACGAGCGGGCCAACGTCCTGGCCTGCATCCGAAGGGCAAACGATCTCGCGCTGCACGAGTTGGTGATCCACATGGCTGCGGCGATGGCGCCCTTCCTGCGGCAGGCCGGGCCCTGGGACCAAGCCGTTGGCCTCCACCGGACCGCCGCCGAGGCCGCCCGGCACACCGGCGACCGGCGGGCGCTGGCCAACGCGCTGGCCGAGCTCGGAGTCGTCCGGCGCTTCATGGCGGCCTACCCCGAGGCCATCGAGGCACTGAACGAGGCGGTGACGGAGTACGAGGCGGTCGGCGAGAAGCGAGGCAAGGCCGACGCTCTGAACCAGGTGGGCATCGTCTGGTACATGACCGCGGACAACGACGCCTCTGCCCAGGCGCAGACCGAGGCCCTCGCGCTCTATCGGGAAGTCGGCGACCGTCTCGGCCAGGCGAACGCGCTCGCGGACCTCGGCATGGTGCGCCGCCAGACCAGCCGGTTCGACACAGCGGTGGCGGCGCAGACCGAAGCGCTGGCGCTCTACCGGGAGCTGGGCGACCAATACGGGGAGGCCAACTCACTGCGGGACCTTGGCGTCGTGCACTGTCTCCTGGGCGAGTATCAGCTGGCTGCCCAGCGTCACCGTGAGGCATTCGACATCTACCAGGAGCTCGACGACCGGGTCCACCAGGCGTACGCCCTCAACGAGCTCGGAGTCGTACGGCGCCTGACCGGCGATCCCACCGGAGCGCGGGAGGCTCACACCCGGGCGCTGGAGTACTTCACCGAGCTCGGTGAACGGTTCGGCCGCACGAACAGCGTTCGCTACCTCGGGGTACTGGGCCGCATGGACGGGAACGTCACGGAGGCGATCCGGCTGTTGGATGACGCCCTGGGCTCGTACCGCGATCTCGGCAGCCGTGGTGGCGAAGCCGCCGCTCTGGGCGAGCTGGGTGCGGCGCGCGGGGTCGCCGGCGAGCGGGACGGTGCCGTCGAGTCGTTCAGGCGGAGTCTGGACATCCTCCGAGACCTCGGCGACCGGTGCGGTGAGGCGGAGGTCCTGAACCACTGGGGGACGCTGCTGCACTCCTCCGGTGACTGGGCTGCCGCCCGCGGACTCTTCGAGCAGGCGCTGGGGCTGGCCCGCGACATCCGCTGCCCGCTTGAGGAGGCACGGGCTTTGGAGGGGATCGGCCGTTGCGACTGGACGGCCGGCGAACGGGCGCGGGGCGAAGGGGCGCTGCGTGAAGCGCGCGATGTGTACCGACGGTTGGGTGTGGGCGGGGCGGCAGATGTCGTCGAGCGGCTACTTGCGCCGCGGGCCGAGTAGCGGGGCAGGTGGCCGGATTCGATATGTTGCCGAGGGTAGCGGCGCTGCTACCTTGCGGGCTGGTCTGCCACCTCAATCACCGTTGCACTGCCCCGAGGAGCGTCGAATGCCGTCACGTACGCCCGTTCCCGCACCGCAGGCTCCGGCGCCTGTCGTCGCGGAGTCCATCAACGGTTCGGTCGTCCTGGATCGTGTCGCCGTCCGCGTACGGCGGCGGCTGGCGGCCGAGCAGACGGCGTCGAACCACGCCGGCGAGGGTGGTCACCACGCTTCGCTGATCTGGACCTGGCCTCTTTGAGCCGTTCCGCTCGATGACACCTCGCGCGGACGTTGCCCCCTTTCGGTCGTTCATCCTCAAGGTTGCCAATCGCTGCAACATCGACTGCGACTACTGCTACGTCTTCAACTCCGCTGACCAGGCGTGGCGGCACCTGCCTGCTCGGATGAGTGCGGACGTGGCCCGGGCGGCTGGGCTGCGAATCGGTGAGCACGCAGCGGTGCACGGCCTGGGGAGCGTGCACGTCGTGCTGCACGGTGGTGAGCCGTTGCTCACCGGCCCCCGGCACATGGCGGACCTGCTCGGCGCCGTACGGGAGGGTGTTCCGGCCGGTGTGGCGGTCCGTTTCGAGCTCCAGACTGAGGTTCCCCCGAGATGCGGGAAGTGGTGACAGGGGGTCAGATGGGTCTCATGAGAGGAGTCCAGACGATGCCTGCACCGAGGAAATATCCGTTGGAGTTGCGTGAGCGTGCGGTCCGGATGTATCGGACCACCGAGCCGAAGCCGGTGATCCGTCGTATGGCCGAGGAACTCGGTGTGCACCACGAGGCCCTGCGGAACTGGATCCGGCAGGCCGAGGCCGACGCCGGCGATCGAGGCGATCTCCTCACGACCGCCGAGCGCGAGGAACTGACGGCTCTGCGGAAGGAGAATGTCCAGCTCAAGCGGGCGAACGAGGTCCTGCGGACGGCCTCGGCTTTTTTCGCGGCCCAGCTCGACCCGACCCGGCCCAGGTGACGGCGCTCCTCGATGCGCACCCGCACCTGGGGGTCGAGCACGTACTCCGGGAACTGAACATTCCCTCCTCCACCTACTACCGGTGGCGCCGGGCCGAGTCCGAGCCGTGCGAGCGCCGCCGCCGGGACGCCGAGCTGACGGACCGGATCCGCAAGGTCCACGACGAGTCCGGCGGGATCTACGGTTCACCGCGCGTGCACGCCGTCCTCAAGCGCGAGGACGTCCACGTCGGCCGCAAGCGCGTCGAACGGCTCATGCGCCAGGCGGGCCTCGCCGGGATCAGCCCCCGCCGGGGCAAGGGCTTCACCCGCCGCGACCCGGACGCCGAACTGGCCCCTGACCTGGTGCAACGCGACTTCACCGCGGCCGGTCCGAACCGGCTGTGGGTCACCGACCTGACCATGATCGCGACACTGGAGGGCCCGCTGTGGCTGTCCGCGATCCGCGACGCGTTCTCCCGCCGGGTCGTGGCCTGGGAAACCTCCGCCCGCGCGGACGCCGACCTGGTCCTGACCACCCTCGAGTACGCCCTCGCCTCCCGCGAACCCGCCGCCGACGAGCTCATTCACCATGCCGACCACGGCTGCCAATACACGTCCGTGAAGCTCACAACGCGCCTGGTCAGAGCCGGGATCCAGGCGTCCATGGGATCGGTCGGCGACTCGTTCGACAACGCTCTCGCGGAGAACCTGTGGATGCTCATCAAGACCGAGTGCGTCCGCGGCCGCGTCTTCGCCACACGTGCCGAGGCGAACCTCGCGCTCTTCCAATACCTCGACGGCTTCTACAACCCACGCCGCATCCAGAAGCGCCTCGGATACCTCAGCCCGATCGAGTACGAGGAGAAGCACTACGCCACCCAGGCAGCCACCGAACAAGTGAACCTGAAACCACGTCAACCTATCCTGACCAGCTAGTCAGCACCTCCCGCACAGCGGGGGAACCTCAGACCAACGGGACACTCCTCACCCAGCCGTGGCTGGACCTCTTCGAGCGGTACGAGGTCGTCGTGGGCGTCAGCCTCGACGGACCGCCGACTGCGAATGACCGGCACCGGCTGACACACGCCTCGCGATCGAGCGCCGCCTCGGCCGTACGAGGCATCGAACTCCTGCGGTCTCGGCCGCACCTGTTCGCAGGGCTGCTCGCCGTCGTCCACCTGGCCAACGACCCGGTCGAGGTCCACGACTACCTGGCGTCGTTCGAGCCGCCTGTGATCGACTTCGGACTGCCGCACGGGACTCACGACGAGCCACCACATCGCGACGACCCGAGTGTGCCCGAGTACGGGTTGTGGATGACCCGCGTCTACGACGCCTGGCTCGCCCGGCCGGAGCAGCGGCACAGTGTGCGCATGCTGGAGGACATCGTGGCGCTGAACTCCGGGGTGCACAGCTCGGTGGAGTCCCTCGGCCTGGCCCCGCCGACGAGCATCGTGATCGAGTCGGACGGCACGATCGAGGGCGTGGACACCCTGCGGTCCGTCGAGGAAGGCGCCTCCTGGCTGGGACGCGACGTCTTCAGCCAGTCCTTCAATGAGGTCCTTCACCATCCGAAGCTCCTGCACCGGCAGAACGGGAAGGCCGCGCTCGCCGATCAGTGCCAGAGCTGTCCTCTGGTGGAGGTGTGCGGTGGGGGCTATCTACCGCACCGCTTCAGCACCGACCGCGGCTACCGAAACCCCTCGGTCTACTGCGCGGATCTGGAGTACCTCATCCGGCATGTTCAGGACTCCCTGCGCCAGCACGGCTGGGCTCCTCAGGCACTGACGCCCCCGTAGCCACGAGCCGTGCCGCCACGCCAGGATCACGTATTGAAACGAACGAGTGAAGCGATGAAAGAGCGACAGGAGATGTCGATGACCGTGACGATCCGCCCCGCCGAAAGGCGCGACACCGCGGCAGTGGCCGATCTGATCGAGGAGATCGAACGGTTCTACGGATCGACCGAGATCCAGCCGCTCGAGGAGCGCCGCTCCCAGGTGGAGGAGGCGCTCTTCGGCTCCCCGCCATTGGCGTCCGCTCTCTTGGTCGAGGACGAGGCTGGTGATCTCGTCGGGCTGGCCGCCTACTCGTTCCTCTGGCCGGCGGCTGGCTCCTCACACTCTCTGTTCCTGAAAGAGCTCTATGTCCGCGGCACCCTCCGTCGCCAGGGCATCGGCGCGCGCCTCATGGACGAGCTCCGTGCCCTGGCCGTCGCGCGTCCGGGATGCAGTCGGGTCGAGTGGATGACGGACCGCGACAACCCCGGCGCGCGTGCCTTCTACAAGTCGTTGGGGTTCGCGGAGTTCGACGGGAAGATCGTCTACCGCGTGGACACCTAATACGACGTGAGGGTGGGCTTGTGAGGTGAAACCTCCGACCGGCCTCTGGGACCGGTTTGAGCAGCAGCTACCAGGCGACCGCGACAGAGGGAAATACCGTGCGACAGACGGTGCGGCGGTGCGAGGAGTGCCAGACGATGCTGGCGTGATGTGAGCTGCCCGACGCAGATACGGTTGATCCCCTTGGGCTTGCCAGGCGAGCAGTCTGGGCGGGGCTCTCATCACCCACTACCGCCACATCCGACCGTCAATAGCGATCTGGCGCCGTTGCTTACCCAACGCCATCCGATGCGCTCGAGCCTGCGGAAGACGACCCATCCACTACATCGTTGTAGCCCTCGGGAGCCTCGCCAGGCGCAGGAATGCGCCACTCCACGTGAACGGGCCACAGCATCACGCCCAGCGCGCCCTCCAGATCGACCACGGTCAGCATGTCCGGCCAGACCGTGCCGTTGAGGACGTTCGCGATCACCTGGCGGTTGACGCCACTTTTGCGGGCGAGCGCGTTGGCGCTCATACCCCGTTCCGCCATGGCCTCGGAAAGCGCGCGGGCGATGGCCTGGGCGACGAGGGCTCCACGGTGCGCCTGCATCACGGCATGCGGCCACTCGCCGCCGCCCACGAACTCGTTCGGCCTCTTCGCACGTCTCGTTCCTCCAGGCACCTGACAAGTGTGGCGGAGTCACGCTCGCAATGCGTACCCACCCCACCCATGCTACTGATGTAGCACCCCCTGGTGAAGGGAACCAGCGAAAGGACTGCGCATGATTTCGTGTACCGATTCCCTCCCCGCCATGAAAAGCTCCGAGTCGCAAGCAGTCCACAGGCCGCCCGCTGCCCATGCAGTGGATGCGTCCGGCCGGGCATCGCGCAGCGCACGCCATGCGGCGTGGAGCCATGACCCCAACCCGGACGCAGCATGCAGGTGCACTGCCAGGGCTCAGCCGAACCGGCCCGGGATCCTGGCGCTAGAAGACGGGCAGCACGCTCCTACTGCCAGCGTGATACAGATGCCCCTCTCGCCCTGCATCTCCTCGGCCGACTACCGGACAAGCCTCAGCCGACCCGGACCACAGCACGACCCTCAGAGCCACTGCAGAGATCGCCAGCATTCACGATCGCTGCATGGTCGTTAACTACCGTTGACACATGAACCCTTGCTTCCACCTTCGTCCGGCTGCGCTGCCGGAGCCGAGGACGCGCTGGTCAACTGGCCCGTAAACAGGCAGCTTTGCGATGCCATGCAAGATCGACAGTTTTCCTGCGGAGGAAGACTGCGGTGGCTTACGCTGCGCAAGCGCCGCCCACGCGCATGTCCCAGGAGGAACCCGTGCCCACCGCCAGCAGTCGTTCGGCAGCTTCCGAACCAGCCAAACCACTGCCTCACTTCAGGGTTCCGGTGAACAGGCAGATCGCGATCATCAAGACCATCGGGTCCATGCCCCAGCCCTGCCATGTCAGAGACATCCAGGAGCGCACGAACATCGGCTCGTGGCAGGTCGGAATCGCCATGAAGTTCCTGCTGGATTGCGAACTGGCCGAGCGCGTCCCCCCTCGTGGTACCTACCGTGCCACGAAGAAGGGTGTCGCTGTCGCGCGCGCCTGGTCAGTGAGCCCGGACGAAGGCCAGCGGGCACTGCACGACGCCTGGAAGGGACTCTGGTTCGTCCGCTCCGCCCGCGAACGCCTCGCGGACGGCGCCGGGCTGCGCGCCGGACTACGGCTCCAGTTCCTCAGGCAGGTCAAGACAGCAGGCCACGAGCAGGGCGTCGACCGGCTCCTGGACCTGATGACCGCAACCGGCTTTCTCCTGGAGGAAGCCGACGGGTACATCAGGTGGCACGCAGACGCGGCAGAGCCCGCCTCCAGGGCCGAGGACGGTCAACCCGAAGCGCAGCTGGAACCGGAACAAGCCGAGACTCGGCAGGACGTTCTCGAGGCGGGCGAGCAGACACCCGCCTCGGATGCGGATGACTCCTCGACGAACCACACGGAGTACGAATCCGGGGCCGGCCAGGACGAGCGCTGCTCCGGCCATGGGGAAGACAAGCACGCGGAGACGAGCACCGGCGTTCCCGGTCCTCGCCGCGCCGCCGATAGCAGCTCAGGGCAGCCGTACCACGACCACGATGCGGGGAAGCTCCTGGCCGGGCAGCTCGACCTGGGTGACGTGTGTCATCTGACCCCCGAAGAAGCGGCTGCCCTGCACGACCACCTCACTGGACTGCTCACCACTCTGTCGGCGATGCGGACCCGTTTCCTGAAGCACGACGAGGTCCTGAACGCCGCACTCCTGACCCCCTGGAACCTGGCTGACATCGCCGCCATGGACCGGGCTGAATGGCTCAACACGCAGTATCTGGCCCGCCAGATGAGCACTGCCGCGCCCCTGAGGAGGCAGTCAACGAACGTCTAAAGACTGGGTCCGGAGGCGTCCTGCTCCTTGGCCGGTACAGACGCCTCCGGACCCCCACCGCAACCCGACACTTCCCCGCGAGGCATACGCCCGCGAGAGAGGGGGCTTTGGCGTGCCCTCACCCAAGGCGAGAGCCATCAACCACCGTAGCGCGACTGAACCGCGCTCCCCATACTTTTCCGCGAATACCGTGATCATGAGTACGTCGTGGTCAGGGCCCGGCCACCCCGCTGGAGGCCCGCATGGCTAGGGCCACCCTCCGCTCCGCCCTCCGTAAAGTCGTCCACGAATGGGACCTGCGAACACGGGCCGGCACCCTCAGCCCCCAGACGGCCGAGTCCTACATCACCACCTCTGAACGGCTCCTGCTGTACGCCACGGCCCTTGCGCTCACCCGCCTGGACGACATCAGCGACAACGTCGCTCAGGGGTTCATCGACGCCCCCGGCCACGACCGCCACGGACGGATGGTTCCCGTCCCGGCCGAAAGCACGCGGCGGGTCCGAAAAACTGGCATCGACGCCCTCTTCGTGGAAGCACGCCGGCTCGGCCTGACCACCCGGGCCCCGCTGCTCGACCTGCCGCCCATCCCCCGTTCCGCACTACGTCCCACCGGCATCCTGTCCGACAGCGACATCGACGCGCTGCGCTTCCACTCCGAACGGGGCATGCCTCAAACACGGCACGCCGCCGTCCTCGGGCTCCTTCTGTCCGGACTGCACACCAGCGAGATCGGTTTCACCAGCACCACTGACCTCGACTTTGGGCACACCCGAGTGTGGGCACTGGGTGCCACGCACGTCACCGCCCGCTACTGCCCCCTCGATGATGACTGGGCTCGCGAAGTACTGCGTCTGCGCTCGGACTTCATCAGCGGACTGGCCGCGCACCGTGGCGCCCCACGCTCCCTGGCCACGATCGCCGATTCCCCCGCCTACCGCAGGCAGGCCAGTGTCTGCACGGCGTTCGGTGAGATCGTTCGCAGCAGCGGAACCGCTCCCGATGGCAAATCCGCAAGACCTCGCGACGTCTCCAGCTGGCTCGCCGGGAAGGTCCTCGACGCTACCGGCCAGATCGCTGATGTCGCGCTGCGCTTCGGACTGTCGTCCCTTGACCGGGCCGCGCAACTCGCCGACTACCAGTGGCGCCCCCTCACCACCGAGGACGGCATCCTGTGAAACCTGCGGCCCCCAGTCGGCGCATGCCGGCCAATGCTTCCAAGCGCGCCCGGACCAATCCGGGGAGGGAGGGAAAGCCGAGGAAGAAGGAACCGGACTGGATCCTCGGCGCCGTCCCGCAGGATGCACTCAGTCCCGTCGGCTTCCGGCCCGAGCCCAAAGGAGCCGAGGCGCGCAACATCCCGGACCTCGAGCGTCTGGCGTTCCTCGTGGCCAACCCAGCCCTATACGAGGTGGCCGCGGAGGTCTTCCCGCGGAAGACCCCTGGCAACGCTGGCCGGCCTGCGCACTACCCGCCGTACATCTACCTCATCTTCGTTGCCGCCATCTCGATCTTCAGCAGTGCCCGCTCTGTCGAGGCGAATTTTCGCCTCGACTCCGTGTGGAAAATCGTCGTCGAAGGTGTGCGCCACTGCCTGGGGGACAAGGAGGCCGACTTGCTTCCCGAAACCGGGCCCGAGCGCCACCACTGGATGGACTTCCAGCCGAAGATGATCCGAGCTTTGCCTCGGCTCCGGGAAATCTCAAGGGACACGTGGATCCGCCAAGCGATCGCACAGGGACTCCTTTCCGAGGAGAGACCCCGTGGAAGCTGGCTTCGCCCTGATCGAAGCCAAGTCATCAACGGCGACGGCACCGTAGTCCGTCCCCCTTCCGACCAGACCGAAGAGTTCAGCGTCGACAAAAAGACCGGAGAAATCCGTAGGCATCGCGTTGACCCGGACGCTGGGATCCAGACAGAAGGAGACGGAAACAGCATCTACGGTAAGAAGCTGGTCGCCTTCTCCACCCGCGTCGCCGGGAAGCCCCACAGTCGCTGGTTCCTGAACGTCGACAGCGCACGCCACCGTTCTCCCGAAGAAGATCCGGACAGGGAGGAGGAGGCCTCCGTAGCCCTCCGTCTCGCCCACGAGATCATCGACCGCGCCCCTGGCGTCATCGCCGCCAGCTTCGACACCGCATGGCGAGGCGTCCACCGGACCGGACTCGTCCGCCGGGGAATCATCGTCTTCACCAGACAGCACGATGGCATCAAGCCGCACCCGCTCGAGCGATTCCGCTACCAGGACTGCACCCATGACATCTACGCCACATCCGGCCGTGCCTGCGAGCGGCAGATCACCGTCAACGGGAAAACGATGTACTCGCCGCTACCCGTCCGGGAACTCGAAGTGCGCGCCGGAAATACCTGGCGCTTCTACCACAGAGTAGAAATCCCCTGCCGCCACGGAGCGCACACCGAGCGCATCCCCGTATACGAAACACAGGAAGACCAGAGGATCGACCCCAGAACCAAACGAAAGAAGTTCAACAGGACCGAGCATCTGCGCCAAGTACCCCCGAACACCGACTACGGCGACAGGCTCCTCGGTTTCCGTCAGGACAGCGAATCGGGGAACTGCACTCTCGACTACTCGCACCGCGACAATCGTGTCCCCGCGTACGGAGCGCAGGCAGCCCTCCTCGTCTACCTCGGCTTCGCCTGGATGATCAACTCCATCTCCCTCGCCACGGCTGCGGGCCCATCCGCCTGACCGCGCTGCGGCCGGCGCGGTCCCGCCAGCGGAGCTCGCTGCGGGCCCCGGGCCTCACCGCGCCGCCGCAAGATCACATCCCTCTAATCCGACAGCAACCTACGGCCCCCACCCGCTACACTGGCGCCGGTGCGCAGCCCTGGCTGCGCACCGCGCAAGATCCTGGGACGACGTGTCTGACATCGCGGGGTTCACCCCGATTTCCTACACGTTTTCCCACAGATCCCCGCCTTCGTAGCTCAGGGGATAGAGCACCGCTCTCCTAAAGCGGGTGTCGCAGGTTCGAATCCTGCCGGGGGCACGTGGCAGAAGACCCTCAGCCGATCTTGGCTGGGGGTCTTTGACGTCTCCGGCCGGCATCGGCCGTCAGACGGCCATGGCACAGTCGCACCATGGGAGACACGCAGGAAGCAGCGGCCAGGGAACGGCTGTTGCGGACGCTCCGGAGCATGAAGGCCTACGACCCTGCGGGCGACTACTACGCCCTGACGCTTGGAGCCAACCGGCGAGGGGGGCTGTCCTGGTCAGCGCAGACGCACTGGGTGGGCTTCTCCGAACGGAACCCGCGCTGGGAGATCCGCGCCGCGCGCCTCGTCAACCCCGAATTCATCCTCAACGCCTGGACCGCCATGAAGCAGGCCTGGGTGTCGGTGCACGATGACGCCAGCCTGGCCGTCTACCTGCGACTCGGTGGGAACGCCCTGGTCGGCAGGCAGATCGCCGAAGACCGCCTGTCCAGCGTGATCGCCCCCAAGGAGTGCGTGCACGACGGCTCGGCCGAGTTCGGCGGATTCGGATTCCTCGTCACGCAACACCTTCCCGACGACGCCGTCGAGCGCCGGGCGCCCACCCGGAAGCTGCGCATGCAGGTACTCAAGCGGGACGGTTTCCGATGTGTGGTCTGCGGTCGCAGGGCGAGCGATCACACGGACATCGAGCTGCACCTCCATCACCTCGTGCCCTGGCGGATGGCCGGACCGACGGCCGAGGAGAACCTGGTCACGCTCTGCGGCACGTGCCACAAGGGCCTGGACCCGGACTTCGAACCGACGCTGCGAGAGCTTGCGGGGCTGCCCGGCCCGGCCGCGGGCCTGGACATGGACAATGCCGAGTTCGACGAAGAGGTCACCCGCTATCGCGCGCTCGCCGGGGAGGTGCTCGCTCACGTGCGTTCCGAGACGGCGAGCCGGGCGGACGAGCCGGGCTGCCGCTGAACCCGGGCCGGGAGAAGCGCGGCTGCGTCAAGTCCCCTGCGGCGGTGTGGTTTTATGGCCGGGTACCACGTGGGGCCGTCCACTGAGATGTGGGCCGGGCGGTCGCCGGGTGAGTACCCGTACGTGAAGGACCGGGTCATGGGCGTGTTCGCCACCGGCTACGGGTGAGTTCCGCGGTTGTTCCGCTGCCGTCATGCATGCGCAAACACCGCGAGAGGACCGTCACCGCGTCATGTCGTTCAACCAAGCCGTCATAGAGGAATTCCGAGCCAACGCCGGTCGGGTCGGCGGGCCCTTCGAAGGGGCCGGGCTCATCCTGCTCACCACCACCGGGGCGCGCTCCGGGCGGGAGCACACCACCCCGCTGGGGTGTCCGCGCGGGCCGGGCGGACAGGGGATGTACGTCGTCGGGTCCGCCGGCGGCTCCGACCGGCACCCGGACTGGTACCGCAACCTGCTCGCGCGACCCCTCGTACGGGTGGAGACCGGGACCGAGGTTTACGAGGCCGTGGCGGTGCCCGCCGAGGGGGCGCGGCGGGAGGAGCTGTTCGCGCACATCGTGCGGGAGGAGCCCGGGTACGGGGAGTACCAGAGGAACACCGGGCGCGTGATACCCGTCGTGGAGCTCCAGCGCACCCACGAGGCCGAGAGCGCCGAGAGCGCCGAGGACGGGGTCGCGGGCATGCTGACGCGGGTCCACGGGTGGCTGCGGGCACAGATCGCCGAGCTGCTGCGGCTGCCCGCCGGGGAGAGCGCGCCGGTCGGGATGCAGCTGCGCCAGCACTGCCTGGCCTTCTGCCAGACCCTGGAGGCTCACCACACCGGGGAGGACGCCGGGCTGTTTCCCTGGCTGGCGGAGCGGCACCCGCAGCTCGCCGGGTTCTTCCGGAGGCTGGAGGAGGAGCACCGGGAGATCGGGCGGACGCAGACGCGGATCGCCGGGCTCACCCGCAGCGGCGGCGACCAGGCCGCCGTCCGGGCGGAGTTGGAGGAGCTGAGCCGGGAGCTGCTGGCGCACCTGGACCGCGAGGAGGCCGAGCTCCTGCCGGTGCTGCGGGCGCTGACGGCGTGAGCCGGGCCGCCGGGGGCCGCAGCCGTGACCCCGTTCGTCGTACGGGCGCGGACGGCTCCGGCCGGGTCCCGGGCCGGGCGGCCGGCGGCCTCGGCGTGCGGGCTCGTGCCCTCGGCCCGCGCCCCGGGGCCCAGCGCGGGCCGAGGGCCTGCCGCGCCGGTGGCCCGGGGCTGGGCACGGCCCGGGTCACCGGCGACCGCCGGGGGGGGCGGAAGGGTCAGCTCAGGCCCCTGGTGCGTTCTCCGATGCGGTCACCCTGCGGGGTTCCCGAGCGCTTGAGCTCCGCCTTCGTGTGCGCACCGCCCTTGACCTTGCTCCGCACCGGACCCTCGAAGCCGTGCCCCTGGGCGCGCCGCGCCTGGTTCGACTCCAGCCCCTTCGCGACAGCCGTCCGGTAATCCTGCTTCTGCTCTTTGCTCATCCCGCCGTCAACTCCCTCGGGAAGCACCCAATCGGACTACTGGGATCGTATGCAGATATGCGGACCAATGCACCCGGACCGGACGTAAAGAATGTTGGATCAAGGTGGGAGCGAACGGGGAGCCAGGAGGTTTAGGGGCGGGGGGACGGGGTGGGGCGTCCCCGGGGGCCCACCGTCTGCGTGACCAGTTCCTCCGGGCAGGGCGTCCCCCGCGGGAGCTGGTACTTCGCCGCCACCCGGTACTCCCCGGGCGCCGGTGCCAGCAGCTCCGTCCACACGTCGCCGTCCACGTCCGGAACCGCCTTGAACAGGCACCCGGCCGTGTTCGGCTGCTTCCCCTGCGGCGGCGCCACCGGCTTGCCCGCCCCGTCCACCAGCCCCAGCCACGGCGAATGCGGGACCCGCACCAGCACCCGCCCGGCCTGCTTCACGTCGATGACCAGCTGGTCGGCGCTCGCCCGCACCACCGTCGCGGGCCCGGAGACCAGGTCCGTCGGCTCGTGGACCTTGAACAGCCGCCAGTTCTTGTCGCCCCACACCTGCTGGAGGTACGGGAGCCCCGCGGCCACCAGCTTCGCCTCCTCCTCGCCGCCCGAATCGGGTTTGTCGGCGGGCAGCACCACGTAGTGCACGGCCCAGCGGTCCAGCCAGGCCCGGTACGTCGTCGCGCTGAGGGTGTCGTCGTAGAAGAGCGGGTTCCGCTCCAGGTCGGCCTGCCGGTTCCAGCCGCGCGCGAGGTTCACGTACGAGGGGAAGGCCGAGGATTCGCGGTGGCTGCTGGCCGGGACCACCTCGACGCGCCCCCGGTCGGCGCCCGCCTTCTGGAGCTGGTCGACGAGCGGGGCGAGCTCCCGGTTCCAGGCCGCCACCGGGGTGGTGCGGACGATGTCCGTGACGCTGTTGGAGGTGATCCAGACGTTCAGCCCGGCGAAGGCGAGCAGCAGCCCGTACCACTGCCGCGAGCGCGGCCGCGCGTACGGGAGGGCCGCGAGGGCCACGGCCGCCCCGAACAGCATGATCATCCGGGTGACGTTCGAACCGACCTGGGAATCGATCAGCCAGGTCAGCAGCACCCCGAAGGCGTACACGCCCGAGGCGATCCGGACCGTCTTCCACCCCTTCGGCACCAGGAACAGCAACGCCACCGCGAACACGAACGGCGGCGCGGCCGAGCCCAGCTTCATCGGCTGCGTGCCGGAGAACGGGAACAGCCAGGCCGACAGCCCGACCACCGCCGCCGGCGCCAGCCCCAGCGCGTACGCGCCCGGACGCCGCCCGCTCAGGAACAGCGCGGCCGCGATCACCCCGAGGAACAGCCCGGCGACCGGGCTGGCGGCGGTGGCGAGGGCGGCCAGCGGGGCCGCCACGGCGGCCTTCGCCCAGCGGCGCTCGGCCCACTTGCGGGGCCAGCAGAAGACGGCGGCGACCGCGCCGAGCGCGAACACCACCCCGAGCCCGAAGGTGACCCGGCCCGACAGGGCGTTGCACAGCAGCCCGTACACCCCGGCGAGGGCCGGCCACAGCGGCTGCCGCACGACCCCGCGGCAGCGCGTCAGGATCAGCGCGAACAGCCCCGCCGACAGCGTCCCCGCGATCATCATCGTGGTGCGGACGCCGATCATGTACATCACGTACGGCGAGACCACGCTGTACGAGACCGGGTGCATGCCCCCGTACCAGGCGAGGTTGTACGCCGAGTCGGGGTGGCGGCCGACGAACTCGGCCCAGGCGTCCTGCGCGGCCAGGTCACCGCCGCTGTTGGCGAAGCTGAAGAACCAGACGACGTGCAGGACCGCGGCGACGGCGGAGGCGACGGCGACCGGATGCCGGTGGGCCCAGCCGAGCCCGCCGCGCGCGCGGCCCCGTATGCCGGCGCCGTCCTCGGGCACGTCGGACCCGGCCGACGGGCTCTCCCCCGGGCTGCGCCCCTGCCTCTGCTGCTCAGCGGTGGTCACTGCCGACGCACACTCCCCAACACCTGACGACTTACGAGAACGAACGAGTCCGTGTTCAAGCCCCTGGACGCGCTCCGGCGCCCCGGGGTTGCCCGGGGCGCCGGTCCACGCGGCCACCGGAAGCGGCGCCGGCATCCGCGCCGGTGTCCGCGCCGGCGCGGGCCGACGCGGGTCTGGCCGACGCGGCGCCGGCCGGCGCGGGTCTAGCCGACGCGGGTCAGCTTGCTGCCGACACCCGGTGCGACCAGGTCGCTCTTCAGCGCCACCGGCACCTTCACCTGACTCGCGCCCTCGCCGACGGTCAGCAGGCCGACCTCGGTCCCGGCCCTGGCGGTCTGCGGGAGCTTCGCGCCGTCGTCGCCCAGCTTGACGTTGACGGTGAGCGCCGGCCAGCCGACCGCCTCCACGTCGGCGGTCGCGATCACCGGGGTGTGGCCGCCGAGGCCGTTGTCGACGTACCCGACGACATCGCCCTTCTTCACGACGGGCGCGTTCGTCAGCATCTTCTGCGTGGCCAGCATGATCTGCCGGCTGGCGTCGATGGCGGTGCCGAGGATGGGCACGCCGTGCTGGCCGAGGACCGCGCCGACGACCAGCTGGTTCGTCTTGCCGACCTTCTTCTCCGCGGCGAAGAGCAGGTTGCCGCCCGCCTTCGTGGTGGAGCCGGTCTTGATGCCGAGCGAGCCGTTGAACGGAATCAGGTCGTTGTAGTTCCGCCAGGACTTGCCGGAGGCGTCGGTCCAGTTGGGCAGCCGGGTGATCGCGATCAGCTCCGGCATCTCAACGATCTTCAGACCGAGCTTGACCTGGTCCTCGGCGGTGCTGACCGTGGTCGCGTCCAGACCCGAGGGGTCCGTGTACGTGGTGTTGGTCATGCCGAGTTCCTTGGCGGCGTCGTTCATCTTCTTGACGAACGCCTCCTGGTCCCCGCCCGCGTCCCAGCGCGCGAGGAGCCGCGCGACGTTGTTGGCGGACGGGATCATGATCGCGGCGAGGGCGTCGTACTCCGAGATCTGCCCGCCCTCCTTGAGCGTGTTGACCGTCGACTCGCCCTCGGACTCCTTCTTGCCGTCTTCCACCGCGGCCTTGTCCACGTCGATCATCGCGCCCTTTTCCCCCTTCTTGAGGGGGTGGCCCTTGAGGATCACGTACGCGGTCATCGCCTTGGCGACACTGCCGATCGCGACGGGCTTCTGCTCGCCGAAGCTGCCGACGGTGCCGAGACCGGCCGCCGCCATGTAGGCCTGGCCCTCCTTCGGCCACGGCATCACCGGGGCGCCGCCGTCGAAGGTGTACGTCTTCTTCGCGGTCATCGTGAGCTTCGGCTCGGGCAGCGGGCGGACCAGCTGTACGACGGCGAGGATCACGGCGAGAAGGACGACGACCGGGGCGTAGATCTTGAAACGCCGGACGGCGGTCCGCAGGGGGCTCGGCGGCGGGGGCGGGTTGTTCGTCAGGTCCGCGAGCATGTCGAGCGGCGGCTTCGGCGGCAGCGGCTGCTGCGTGGTCCGCTCACCGGGCTCCAGGGACACCCGGGGCGCCGTTGCCTGCGGCGGGCGGGGCTCGGCGGGGGCCTTCGGCGCGGCGGTGCCGTCGCCGCGCAGCGGCACGAAGGTGCTGCCGCCGGACGTCGCGGGCTTGGCGGGCGCCGGCTTGGCGGGCGCGGCCTTGGCCGCCTCGGCCGCCTTGGCCGCCTTGGCCGCTTCCGCGGGCTTCACGGCCCGGAACACCGCGGTCCGCTCGCTGTCCGCCGGCTCGTCACCGGCGGCCGGCTTGGCCGGGGCGGGCTTCACGACACCGAATGCGGTCGTCCGCTGATCGGCGGCAGCCGGCTTGACGGAAGCGGAATCCCGCTTCTCAGCACCGGAAGCGGCGCCGGACGCGGGCTTGGCGGGAGCAGAAGCGGAAGACTCCGACTTGGCTTCGGGCTTGGCCTCAGGCTTGGCCTCGACGGGCTTCGGCGCACGGAACACAGCCGTCCGCTCGCTGTCCGCAGGCTCCCCCGTGGCGGCCGGCTTCACGACACCGAACGCGGTCGTCCGCTGATCAGCGGCAGCCGGCTTGGCAGAAGCGGAATCCCGCTTCTCGGAGCCGGAGGTGGCGCCGGACGCGGGCTTGGCGGAAGCAGAAGCGGAAGACTCCGGCTTGGCGTCGGCGGGCTTGGCGGGAGCAGAAGCGGAAGACTCCGGCTTGGACTCCGGCTTGGCGTCGGCGGGCTTCGGCGCGCGGAACACGGCCGTGCGCTCGCTGTCCGCAGGCTCCCCGGTGACGGCGGGCTTGACCACCCCGAACGCGGTCGTCCGCTGATCAGCGGCAGCCGGCTTGGCGGAAGCGGAATCCCGCTTCTCGGCGTCAGAAGCGGCACCGGACGCGGGCTTGGCGGAAGCAGAAGCGGAAGACTCCGACTTGGGCTCGGGCTTGGACTCCGGCTTGGCGTCGGCCGGCTTCGGCGCGCGGAACACCGCCGTCCGCTCGCTCTCCGCCGACTCCTCAGCGGCGGCCGGCTTCGCCGGAGCGGAATCCCGCTTCTCGGCGCCGGACGTCGCCTTGGAATCGGCCGGCTTCACGGCGCGGAACACCGCCGTGCGCTCCTCCGCGTCATCGGCAGACGGCTTCGACTCCACCCGACCGGGCGACCCGGAACCGGACACGGCCTCCGCGGCTTCCCCGGATTCCGATTCGGAGTCGGCATCGGAGTCGGGCTCGGCGTCGGAGTCGGACCCCGCCTCCGAGGCGACCCACGCCGCCACCGCTTCCCGCAACGGGTCAACGGCCTCCGGCTCCGGTTCGGGATCCCGCGGCCGGAACACCGACACCCTCGGGTCGCGCCCCTCCCCCACCGCACCTTCATCTACCGACTTGTCGGGGGACTCGCCCGCCACCAGTTCCTCCTCGATCGACGTCCGGCTGCTGTCCGAACCGTCTAACAGTGTCCCGTCTAGGGGGCATCGCTCACCCGCTAGACGAGAACGACATAGCTGCAGGTTCCCCCACAAAGCGGCCAGGCGCTCTCGACAGATGAATGTGAGAGGCGTCACCCTGTCACTCATCCACGCGGGGAGGCATGGATGGGCAGGAGCCGCAGAACAATTCCGGAGGAGCTTCTGCTGCTCGCCTTGGACCCGACCACGGGAACCACGGCGCAGCCGCAGTCGCTCGACCTCGGCCTGGCCGGGGCACAGCTAGTAGAGCTGGCTCTGGCAGGACGGATAGCCCCTGACGGGGATCGTATCGCCGTGGTGATGCCACGGCCGACAGGAGATCCGACTCTGGACTCCGCACTGGAACTGCTGCGCAGACGCGGCAGCCCGGTTCGGGCCGTCCACTGGATCGGCGGACCCCGGCTGGGGCTCCGCCAGATTTACCTCGCTCACCTTGAGCGCTGCGGCATGGTGCATGCCGTCGCGGGACAGATGTGCGGGGTGCTGCCGACGACTCGCTACCAGGCGACCGACACGGCGATCAGCCGGGAGATCCGTGCCCGGCTCGACAGTGCGATCCGCACCGGCGTACCGCCGGACCCGCGGACCGCGGCGCTTGCCGCACTGGCCCACGCGGTCGGACTCGGCAAGCACCTGTACCCCGGCAACGAGGGGCGCTCGTCCAGGTCCCGGCTGCGGGACCTGATCCGGCACGACCCGATGGGCGGTCTCGTGGCGCACGCCGTCATGGACGTCCAGAACGGTGTGGCGGCGCAGCCACGCCGCGACCGCGCACCGGCGGCCCCGCCGGCCGCCCGGGCGACGGCGAGCGGGGTTCCGCTGCAACCCCGCCGGACGGGTGCGATGGCCCGCGCGGCCGCGCACTGATCCGCACCCCGGGGAACACCCCGGTCCGCCGGCAGCACCCGAACAGCAGTGCCGGCACCACTCGCCAGACCGCCTGCCACACCCCTTGACCCGTCGGCAGGCGCCACGCACGACCGCACCGCCAGTACCGCCAGTACCGCACCGAGGTCCCCCAAGATCCGGTCGCGGAACCGCCAGCGCGCGGGGTGACGAGGCCGGTTCGCCGGCCGCGCCACCCCGCGCGTCCGCTTTTCCCGGCCGTTCTCCGGCGCCACCTGGCCCTTCGGTGGCAGTCTGCTGAACATCAGGCACGCAGAGAGAACGACAAGAAGGCGGAGGTGCCGTTCAAGTGGCGTCCAATGTCAATCCCACCGTCCGACGCCGCCGACTGGGCATGGAGTTGCGCAAGCTCCGCGAAGACAAGGGCATGACGGCCGAGCAGGTCGCCGAGCGCCTCCTCGTCTCCCAGTCGAAGATCAGCCGACTTGAGAACGGCCGCCGTTCCATCAGCCAGCGCGACGTCCGCGACCTGTGCGACGTGTACGAGGTCGAGGACCGCAGGCTGGTCGACTCCCTCATGCAGATGGCCAAGGACTCCCGCCAGCAGGGCTGGTGGCACGCCTTCGGCGACATCCCGTACAGCGTCTACATCGGCCTGGAGACGGACGCCGCCAGCCTGCGCACGTACGAGCCCCTGGTGATCCCCGGCCTGCTCCAGACCCCGGAGTACGCCCAGGCCCTGGTCCGCGGCGCGTGGCCCGAAACCGCCCCGGCCGACGTGGACAAGCGCGTCCAGGTCCGCATGCACCGCCAGAAGCGGCTCTCGGAGACCGACAACAACAACCCGGAACTCGGGCCGTTGCGCCTGTGGGCGGTCATCGACGAGGCGGCGCTGCGCCGGCACGTGGGTGACGCCCAACTGATGATCCGGCAGCTGGAGTACTTGATAGAGCAGTCGGAACAGCCGCACGTCACGGTGCAGGTGATGCCGTTCGCGATGGGGGCGCACCCGGGCGTGAACGGCCAGTACGCGATCCTGGAATTCCCGGACGCCTCGGACTCGACGGTGGTCTACATCGAGGGCGTGACGAGCGATCTGTACCTGGAGAAGGCCAACGACGTCCAGAAGTACAGCGTGATGTACGAGCACCTGCGCGCGCAGGCCCTCAACGTCGACCAGACCCGGCAGTTCATCTCGGGGATCATCAATCACTACGCGGGCAAGGAGCAGTAAAACCGGAGGAATCCGGCCAGGTGGGCGAGGGGGGCCGTACGGTACACCGTCGATCCCCGGCCACAGAAGACCTGAATGGAATATGCCACTCGGTCGGGTGAACGCCTCCTTCACCTGCCGAGTGCGGCGGGTAGCGTCGATCACGTCGGCCGGGGAAGTGGCCGGCACGTCACCGGAACTACTCGCTGAACCGGAGAGAAACATGGCTATTCGTCAGGGCGCCACGGAAATCTGGACCAAGTCCTCCTACTCCGCGAACGGTGCGTGCGTCGAGGTCAAGTCCCCCGCCATGGAGGCCATCGCGGTGCGCGACTCGAAGGCGCAGGACGGCCCGTCCCTCACCTTCGCGCCGGGCTCCTGGACCTCCTTCGTCACCGACGTCACCGAGGGTCGGCTGGGACGTCTCGCCTGAACGTCGAGGCGCACGTCCCAGCCATCGCACCACGCAGGATCAGCTCAACCCGCAGTACCCGTAGTACCCGTAGTACCTGCACTACCCGCAGTACTGACTTGAGCCCTCTCGTCCGGCCCGCCGTCCTGGCCGAGGGGGCTCGGCCATGCCCGGGCGGCCGGCGGCCAGCGGCCGGTCACCCCCGCCGCTACCGCCGCTACCGCCGCAGCCGGTCCACGTACCGGTCCGTCCCCGGCACCGTCGGGATGAACGGGGCCACCAGCTCCACCCGCCCCAGCCCCGCCCCGGCGACCTCCGCGTCCAGCCCCTCGAAGCGGTCCCAGCAGGTGCGCGGGTCGGCCTCCAGGAACCAGAGCAGGGTCAGCCGGGTGTCGACCCCCTCGACCTGCTTCACGTAGGTCATCCGGTCGCCCGGCAGCGGCGTCGGCCGGAACGCCGTCACCATCGCCGCCGCGGAGCCCGCCAGCCGCTTCGGCAGGGCCCGCGAGCGCAGCCAGTCCAGCAGCTCCGCCCGCTGCTCGGGCCCGTCGGCATCGACGACTTGGAGCACGAGCCCGGCGTACGGGTGGTCGAGGGCGTGGAAGTCCCGGGGGCCGGCGGCGCCGTCGCGGTAGACCGTCGCCACGTGGTCCTGGAAGGCCGTGAAGACGTGCGTACGGCCCTGGTAGACGCGGCCGTCGCGGCCCAGCCGCTTGTTGATCCCGACGGTCCACTTCATGTGCTCGTCGTAGCGGCCCTCGGTCACCCAGTACGTGGAGAGGTAGCACCCGGCGCCGACCGGCTGCGCGACCGCCGACTTCTCGGGGTAGCGCAGCTCCTGGAGTTCCCGGGTCGCCACCCAGCGGCGCCCGGCGTACATCCAGGGCATGGCCATCGCCCCGGCGTAGTAGTGGTCGTCCTCGTACCAGCGGTTGTACGCGTACTCGTGGCCCGGGTGCGGCTCGACCATGGTGATCAGCGCGTGGCCGGGCCTGACCCCGTACGGCCCCACGGCCGCGAGCTCCGCGTACGCGTCGGCGCGGGTGCCGCCTTCCCGCCCTGCTGTCTCTTCTGTCGCCATGGGACCGGTGTATCTGATGCTGCGTCACTTGGGGAGGGGGCGGACCGGTCGGGCCCCACTTCCTTCCGCCTGCGGGCCCGCCGCTAATGTGCCTCGCACATCACACTCAGGGGGGAAGCGCTTGATGCGCACTGCACTTCTGCGCGGGCTGACCACAGGGCTCGGCCTCGCGATGAGCGGCCTCGGTCTGGCCGCCACCACGGCGACTCCCGCCCAGGCCGCACCGGCCAAGTACGAAGACTGCCCCACCGGCTACTTCTGCGCCTGGACGAACGACAACGCCACCGGGCCCATGCTCAAGGTCAAGACGGACCAGCCGACGCTGGGCGCGTTCGACAACAAGATCCGGGCCACGAGCAATCGCACCGACAAGATCGCGTGCCTCTACTCGGAGCCGAACTACGGTTACGGCTCCTACTGGGCGGACCAGCCCAACGGCCCCGGCGGCGGCTCGTCCGGCCCCGCCGAGAGCGACAAGAGCTCGATCAAGTTCGTGCTCACCGACCGCGAGTGCGGCCTGAACGCCTACCCGAACTGGTACTCCGAGGTCTCGCCCGCCAAGGCCGGCTTCGGCGACCTCAACAACGACCGGCGCGCCGACGTCCTCGTCCGCGACGAGGTCGGCCGGCTCTGGTTCCTGCCCGGCGACGGCACCGGCAAGCAGGTCGGCACCGGCTGGAACGTCATGAGCACCCTGACCCGGCACGGCGACTTCACCCGGGACGGCAAGGAGGACCTCCTCGCGCGCGAGGCGTCCACCGGCAAGCTGTGGGCCTACCCCGGGCGGGGCGACGGCGGGTTCGACGACCGTCGGCTCATCGGCGCCAGCGGCTGGAACGGGATGTCGCTGATCACCGCGTTCGGCGACCTCACGGGCGACGGCCGCAGCGACCTGGTCGCCCGCGAGACCTCGACCGGCAAGCTCTGGCTCTACCCGGGCACCGCCTCGGGCGGCCTGGCCGACCGGATCCTGATCGGCCGCAGCGGCTGGGGCGTCATGGACGCCCTCATCGGCTCGGGCGACATGAACGGCGACGGACGTCCCGACCTGCTCGCCCGCGAGGCCTCCACCGGCAAGCTCTGGCTCTACCCGGGCACCGCCTCGGGCGGCCTGGCCGACCGGATCCTGACGGGCCGCAGCGGCTGGGGCGTCATGGGGAACTTCATCGCGGTCGGCGACTACTCGGGCGACGGCGTCAACGACCTCGCGACGATCACCAACGACAAGTACACGGCCGACGGCTGGTCGAGCCCGGGCCACTGGGGCTGGCTCCTGAGCTACGAGGGCCAGGGCAACGGCAACGGCTACGTAAAGGACCACCGCCAGGTCGACGGCGACTGGTACCGCCTCAACGGCGCGTTCTAGGGGTACGGGGGCGGGTCGGGGCGGTGTGGGGGTGAGCGGGATCCCTGCGGGGCGGGATGGGGACGGCGGCGGCGGTGCCCGTCGGGCGGGGTAGGGCTGTGCGGGATCCACCGGACCGGGATCGGACAGTGCTGGGGACTTCCCGCCAGTCTCACTGTCCTTCCGGTTCGGTCCGCCCTGTCAAGGGCGCTCCCTTCGGTCGCGTCGCTTCGCGATGGCCTTCGGCCACCCTTGACAGCCCGGCCCGCCCCGGAACGCCAAAGACTGTCGGGAACCCCCCAAAGAACGGTCAGGGGGGACCATGACCACCGAGCCGTACTGAGACGCCCGGCCGGAGCCCTGGCCTGGCGGAAACGCCGCCCTCCGGGCGGAAGCCGTTCCCGTGGCCCCGCGCTTCAGCCTCGCCGGCGTTTGAGGCGCGGGGTTCAGGGCGGAGCCCCGAGCGCAGCGAAGGGGGCCCAGCGCGCATCAGATCGCTACCCGCCTACCACTCGGCTCAGCGGCTGCGGACCGGCCGTGGCTGAACACAAGCCGCCCACACTTGCCACGCACTTCTCGCCCCACGCGGCTGCGGCCCGTCTGCGGCTGGACATAAGCCGCCCACGGCCCCGGCATGCTCCTCACCTCACGCGGCTGCGGCTTGTCTGTGGCTGGACATAAGCCGCCCACGGCCCCGGCATGCTCCTCACCTCACGCGGCTGCGGCTTGTCTGTGGCTTCTTGTAGCCAGAAGACGAAGAGATCAGCCTGGATTGCGGTCAGGGCGACCAGACAGCCCACACCCACCCACCAAACCACCCCGATCCGGACAGGATTGGGGTGGGATTGGGGTGGGATTGGGGTCTCTGGAGGTCCGATGGCCTCCAACCTGCATGAAATGACGCATCCGACCGCCTCAGGCCACACCACCCGACTACCTGCGGCCGCCGACCGGTCGCCGCTGTGTTCCGAGCATGGGCGGCTTATGCCCAGCCACAGACGGGCGGCAGCCGCCAAGCCGAGAGGCAGGCGGGTAGCGATCTGGGGCGCCTGACCGCTGCCTTGGTTGATCTGGACACCGTTTGGTGCAGGTTCGGAAGGGTTCCCGACCGAAGGGCGGCGTTTCCGCTATGCACGGGTCCCGGTCGGGCGTTTCGCGATGGCTTGGTGGTTCAGTTCCCCCCTGACCGTCTCTTTGGGGGGTTCCCGACAGTCTTTGGCATTCCGGGGCGGGCCGGGCTGTCAAGGGTGGCCGAAGGCCATCGCGAAGCGACGCGAACGCAGTGAGCGCCCTTGACAGGGCGGACCGAACCGGAAGGACAGTGAGACTGGCGGGAAGCCCCCAGCACTGTCCGATTCCGGTCCGGTGGACCCCGCACAGCCCCACCCCGCCCGACGGGCACCGCCGCCGCCGTCCCCATCCCGCCCCGCGCGGACCCCGCACAGCCCCACCCCGCCCGACGGGCACCGCCGCCGCCGTCCCCATCCCGCCCCGCGCGGACCCCGCACAGCCCCACCCCGCCCGACGGGCACCGCCGCCGCCGTCCCCATCCCGCCCCGCGCGGACCCCGCACAGCCCCACCCCGCCCGACGGGCACCGCCGCCGCCGTCCCTACCCCGCCCCGCGCGGACCCCGCACAGCCCCACCCCGCCCGACGGGCGCACCCGCCGCCGTCCCCATCCCGCCCCGCGCGGACCCCGCACACCCCCACCCCGCCCCACGGGCGTCCCCGCCGCGCCTGGGCCTTCCCTCCTTCCGGTGGACGCCATATTCTGACGCGCCGTCAGATCTACTGAGTCCGCCCACCGGAGGCACCGTCATGCCGTTGTTGCGAGGGAAGACCGTCATCGTCTCCGGCGTCGGGGCCGGGCTCGGGCATCAGGTGGCCGCCGCCGTCGTGCGGGACGGGGGGAACGCCGTGCTCGGGGCGCGGACCGAGGCGAACCTGGTCAAGTCCGCCACCGAGATCGACCCCGACGGGGCCCACACCGCCCACCTGCCCACCGACATCGCCGACGAGGCGCAGTGCGAGGCCCTGGCCGCCCTCGCGCGGGAGCGCTTCGGCGGGGTCGACGCCGTCGTGCACGTCGCGGCCTGGGACTCGTACTTCGGCGGGCTCGAAGACGCCGACTTCGGGACCTGGCAGCAGATCATCGACGTCAACCTGCTCGGCACGCTGAGGATGACCCGCGCGTGCCTGCCCGCGCTCAAGGAGGCCGGTGGCGGGTCCGTCGTCATCATCGGCACCCAGTCCGCCGTGGCCGCCCCCAACGAGGTGTGGCAGGCCGCCTACGCCGCTTCCAAGGGCGCGCTGACCTCCGCGATGTACTCGATGGCCCGCGAGCTCGGCCCGCACCGGATCCGGGTCAACACCGTGCTGCCCGGCTGGATGTGGGGGCCGCCGGTGCAGGCGTTCGTCACCTTCACCGCCCACACCGAGGGCGTCCCCGAGGCCGAGGTGCACGCCCGTCTCACCGAGCGGATGGCGCTGCCCGACCTCGCCACCGACGGGGACGTCGCCGACGCCGCCGTGTTCCTCGCCTCGGACCGGGCCAGGGCGATAACCGGCCAGTCGCTGCTGGTCAACGCCGGTGAGCTGATGCGGTGACCCGCTCCGCCCCCGCACGAGCGGATCGTATGCTCGGCCCATGAC
Source organism: Streptomyces sp. ADI95-16 (assembly GCF_003721495.1). Lineage (NCBI taxonomy): Bacteria > Bacillati > Actinomycetota > Actinomycetes > Kitasatosporales > Streptomycetaceae > Streptomyces > Streptomyces sp. ADI95-16. The sequence continues at coordinate 3,706,484 of NZ_CP033581.1, forward strand.
CACTCCGAGTGACGCTCCGACCGACAACGCGATGCGCCGCGCGCTCCGGCGGGCCCGCGACGGCGTCGCGCTCGACGCGACCGAGGCTGCCGTGCTCCTGCGGGCGCGCGGCGAGGCCCTCACCGACCTCGCCGCCTCGGCCGCCCGGGTGCGTGACGCCGGCCTCGCGGCCGCCGGGCGGCCCGGCGTCATCACGTACTCGCGCAAGGTCTTCATCCCGCTCACCCGCCTCTGTCGCGACAAGTGCCACTACTGCACCTTCGTCACCGTCCCCGGCAAGCTCCGCAAGGCCGGCCACGGCATGTACCTCTCCCCGGACGAGGTCCTCGACATCGCCCGCCAGGGCGCGGCCATGGGCTGCAAGGAAGCCCTGTTCACCCTCGGCGACCGCCCCGAGGACCGCTGGCCCGAGGCCCGCGAGTGGCTCGACGCGCACGGCTACGACGACACCCTCGCCTACGTACGGGCGATGGCCATCCGGGTCCTGGAGGAGACGGGGCTGCTCCCCCACCTCAACCCCGGGGTGCTGTCCTGGTCCGATCTCCAGCGCCTCAAGCCCGTCGCGCCGTCGATGGGGATGATGCTGGAGACCACCGCCACCCGTCTGTGGTCCGAGCCCGGCGGCCCCCACCACGGCTCCCCCGACAAGGACCCGGCCGTCCGGCTGCGCGTCCTTGAGGACGCGGGCCGCTCCAACGTGCCGTTCACCACCGGGGTCCTGATCGGCATCGGCGAGTCCTACGAGGAGCGCGCCGACGCCTTCTTCGAGCTGCGCCGGATCCAGCGCAGCTACCACGGCATCCAGGAAGTCATCGTCCAGAACTTCCGGGCCAAGCCCGACACAGCCATGCGCGGCATGCCGGACGCCGAGCTGGAGGAGCTGGCCGCCGCCATCGCCGTGGCCCGTCACATCCTCGGCCCGTCGGCCCGCATCCAGGCCCCGCCGAACCTGGTCGACGCCGAGTACGCCCTGCTGATCGGCGCCGGCATCGACGACTGGGGCGGGGTCTCGCCGCTCACCCCCGACCACGTCAACCCGGAGCGGCCCTGGCCGCACATCGAGGAGCTGGCGGAGCGCACCGCCGCCGCGGGCTTCGCGCTGCGCGAGCGGCTCACCATCTACCCAGAGTTCCTCCAGCGCGGCGAGCCGTGGCTGGATCCCCGCCTGCTGCCGCACGTACGCGCGCTGGCCGACCCCGAAACCGGGCTGGCGGACGAGTCGGCGGCCGTGGAGGGCCGTCCGTGGCAGGAGCCCGACGAGGGTTTCACCGCGTACGGGCGCACCGACCTGCACAGCGCCATCGACACCGAGGGCCGCACCGGTGACCGCCGCGAGGACTTCGACCACGTCTACGGCGACTGGGAGGCGCTGCGCGAGGCGGCGGCCCCCGGCATGGTGGCGCAGCGCATCGACACCGACGTACGGGCGGCCCTCGCGCAGGCCGCGGACGATCCGACGAAGCTGAGCGACGACCAGGCCCTCGCCCTGCTGCACGCGGACGGCCCGGCGCTGGACGCGCTGTGCCGGATCGCGGACGACCTGCGCAAGTCGGTGGTGGGCGACGAGGTCACGTACATCGTGACGCGGAACATCAACTTCACCAACGTCTGTTACACCGGCTGCCGGTTCTGCGCCTTCGCGCAGCGCCGTACGGACGCGGACGCGTACACCCTCTCCCTGGACCAGGTCGCGGACCGCGCGGCCCAGGCGTGGGACGTGGGCGCGGTCGAGGTCTGCATGCAGGGCGGCATCCACCCGGACCTGCCGGGCACGGCGTACTTCGACATCGCGCGGGCGGTGAAGGAGCGGGTCCCGGGGATGCACGTGCACGCGTTCTCGCCGATGGAGGTCGTCAACGGCGCGACGCGGACGGGCATGTCGGTACGGGACTGGCTGACGGCGGCGAAGGAGGCCGGGCTGGACTCGATCCCGGGCACGGCGGCGGAGATCCTGGACGACGAGGTCCGCTGGGTGCTGACCAAGGGCAAGCTGCCCACGGCGGACTGGATCGACGTGATCACCACGGCGCACGAGCTGGGCATCCGCTCCTCGTCGACCATGATGTACGGGCACGTGGACCAGCCCCGGCACTGGCTCGGCCACTTCCGCACGCTGGCCCGGATCCAGCAGCGGACGGGCGGGTTCACGGAGTTCGTGACGCTCCCGTTCATCCACACCAACGCCCCGGTCTACCTCGCGGGCATCGCCCGCCCGGGCCCGACGGTCCGCGACAACCGGGCGGTGACGGCGATGGCCCGGATCCTGCTGCACCCGCACATCACCAACATCCAGACGAGCTGGGTGAAGCTGGGCGCGGAGGGCGCGGCCGAGATGCTGCGCTCGGGTGCGAACGACCTCGGCGGGACTCTGATGGAGGAGACCATCTCGCGGATGGCCGGATCGAGTTACGGCTCGTACAAGTCGGTGCGGGACCTGATCGCGGTCGCCGAGGCGGCCGGGCGGCCCGCGAAGGCCCGTACGACGCTGTACGGGGAGGTGCCGCAGGAACGGCAGCGGGCGGCCGCGGCCTCGGACGGGCACCTGCCGGAGCTGCTGCCCGTACTGGACTGACGGCGCGGCCGAGGCGTACGGCCGACGCGTACGGCCGGCGCGTACGGAAAGGGCCCGGCCCGGGGTTGTCCGGCCGGGCCCTCGCCCGCTTCGAGCGGCGTCAGCCGACGAGCAGGTCCCGCTTCAGCTCCTTCAGCTCGCGGGCGTCGATGCCGAGCCCGTCCTTCAGGTAGCGGTCGAAGGTGCCGTACGTGGCCTTGACCTCGTCGTAGCCGGAGTTCAGGTACTCGGGGCGGACGTCGAGGAGCGGCTTGTAGACGGCGGCCTGGGCGGCCGGGAGGTGCGAGAGGATCGCGTCGTTGGCGGCCTCGCGGTAGTCGTTGCTGGCCAGGTAGTCGGCCATGACCGTCTCCTGCGGGACGCCGAGGGCGGTCAGCAGGGTGGCGTTCGCCCAGCCCGTGCGGTCCTTGCCGGCGGTGCAGTGGAAGAGGACGGAGCGGCCGCGGTCGTTCTGGACGCCCTCGAAGACCTGCGCGTACGCCTTCTTGCCGCCGTCGCCGCTGACCATGGTCTTCTCGGCGTCGATCATGCTCTTGACGGCCTCGTCCGGGGACTTCGGCAGGGTCTGGAAGGACGGGGAGCCCGCGAAGACGTCGGCGACGGCGTACCGCGCGCCGGCCGGGACCTTGTCGGCGTCCTTGGTCCGCTCGTCCTGCATGCGCAGGTCGAAGACGGTCTTGACGCGCAGCCGCCGGAGCTTGGCGAGGTCGTTGGCGGTGAGCTTGTTCAGGGCGTCCGAGCGGTAGATCTGGCCCATCTTGACCCACTGGCCGTTGGTGGTGCGGTAGCCGCCCGCGTCACGGAAGTTGGCGGTGCCCTCCAGCGCGATCAGCCGGTCGGCGAGGCGCAGGCGCTGGCCGCGCTCGGGCGTGAAGTCGAACCACTGGCGGTCGGCGGCGGGCAGCCCCTTGACCACGGCCCGGCCTTGGGCGCCGCCCTTGGCCACGACCTTGCCGTTCGCCTTGATCGCGACGCGTGCGGCGCCCTTGGCGTTCCACGTCAGCGTGTAGGAGCCGTCGGCTCCGGCGGTGACGGCGGCCTCGGTGAACGGGATGGCGGGGCGGCCGTCCCGGCCGGAGGCGGTGGCGGCCGTGGCGGCGGGGGCCGCGACCAGGGATGCGGTGAGCGCGGAGGCGACGACGGTCGCGGCGAGGAGTGCCTTCTTCATGCCGATGAGGCTGGGCCCCCGGGGGAAACCTCACGTGAACGAGGCGTGGCCGAAAACAACCGGATCGACGGACAGTGGCAAAACGTGCCATCTGATCATTACGTGACGAGAATCAGTCGGCGTGTCCTTCTCCTTCCGGATCTGATCGGGCATGTCCACTACAGTGCGCGCCAGAGCCAGCGGGGGAGGATCGGCATGGACACGACGACGGCGACGGGCGCGGCCGGCGCGGCGGGCGCACCGGCGACGGCGGGCGCGGCGAGCGCGGCGGCGACGGCGACGGCGGGCACGGCGGGCGCACCGGCGACGGCGACGGCGGGCACGGCGGGCGCACCGGCGACGGCGACGGGCTCGACGGCGACGACGGACGCGGCGGGGGCACCGGCGGCGGGCGCCACGGGCACGGTAAGCGCGACGGCGACGGGCGTGGCGACGGCGACGGGCGCGGCGACGACGAGCGCGGCAGGCGCACCGGCGGCGGGCGCGGCAGGCGCACCGGCGGCGGGCGGGGCGGGGCGTACGGCGGGTGCGGCGGCGACGGGGGCCTCCGCCCCCGTGCTCTGGGGGCGGGCCGAGCAGCAGGACTTCCGTAGCCGCGTCCGCGGCGCCCTCCTCGGCTCCGCCATCGGCGACGCCCTCGGCGCGCCCGTCGCCGGTCTCTCCCTGAACGGCATCCGCGAAACCCACGGCCCGCGGGGCCTGACCGAACTGGCCCCCGCCTACGGCCGCCGCGGCGCCGTCACCGCCGCCACCCAGCTCACCCTCTTCACCGTCGACGGCCTCATCCGCGCCCACGTACGCCGCGACACCGGCACCTGGCACCCGCCCACCGACGTCCACCGCGCCTACCTCCGCTGGGCCGCGACCCAGCGCGACTGGGGCCCCGACGAGCGGCGCGCGGACAACGGCTGGCTGGCCCGCGAGGAGTGGCTCTACGCCCGCCGCGGCCCCGGCCGGCCCTGCCTGACCGGCTTCGCCGACGACACCCTCGCCACCCTGGACCAGCCGAAGAACCCCACCGCCCGCGACGCGGCCGCCGCCGCCCGCTCGGCGCCGTTCGGGCTGCTGGTCGGCTGGGAGCCCGCCCTGGTCCTCCAGCTCGCTGTGGAGTGCGCCGTCCAGAGCCACGGCCATCCCACCGCGTACCTCTCCGCCGGGGCCTTCGCCGTGATCGTGCACGGCCTGACCCGGGGCGAGCCCCTCGACGCCGCCGTGCAGCGCGCCCTCGGCCTGCTCGGCGCCCGCCCGGGACACCAGCCCGTCACGGACGCCCTCCTTCGCGCGGCCTCCGCCGTCACCGGCGCCGCCCCCGGGCCCGAGGCCGTCGCTTCCCTCGCCTCGGGCGACGGCCGGGGCGCCGAGGACGCCCTCGCCGTCGCCGTCTACTGCGCCCTGGTCGCCGAGGACGTCCCGCACGGCCTGCGCCTCGCCGTCAACCAGGGCGGCGACTCCACCGCCACCGGCGCGCTCTGCGGGGCCCTGCTCGGCGCGCTGCACGGCGAGACCGCCCTGCCGCCCGCCTGGCTCACCGCGCTCGAAGGCCGCGCCGCCGTCCTGGAACTGGCCGACGACCTCGCCCTGGAGATGACCCAGGGCCCCGCCCTCCACGGCCCGGCCCTCATCACCCCGGCCTGGCTCGCCCGCTACCCCCGCGGCTGACCGCCGCCCGTCCGCCGTACGGGGCGCTACCCGCGCGGCACCACCCACAGCGCCTCGCCCACCGCGCAGAGTTCCCCCGCCGCGGTGGCCAGCGCCGTCCCGACGGTGTACTTGCGGCCCCCGCTCTCCCGCATCCAGGAGTACGAGACCAGCCCCGCCCCCGCGAGGACCGGCACCGGCCGCAGCAGCCGCGCGGTGAGCGCCGCCGTCACCGCCCCGGCGGGCCGCCCGTCGAGCAGCCGGCCGGCCGCGTTCCCCGGGCAGTCCAGCGCCCCCCACACCAGCTCGTCCGGCAGCACGCCCGCGGCCGTGGCGAGTTCCGCGCCCGGCGTCCACGCCGTGGCGACCAGGTCCCGCCCGGCCACCTGCCCGCAGTGCAGCCGCAGCCCCGTCCCCGGGGTCCGGTCCAGCCCGCACCCGAAGCAGTCGACCTGCCCCTCGGGCGGCGCCGCCCGGTACGCCTCGGCCGCCGCCGACGCCTCCTCCCAGGACGGCGCCCCGGGCAGTTCCCCGGCCTCCCACGGCGCCGGGGCGGCGGCGGCCAGCAGCAGCTCCCCGTCCATCAGCGCGCTGCCGCCGTCCGGGGCACCGGCGAACGACACCGCCGTCCCGGTCGGCACCGGCCGCCGGAAGTCCACCCGTACCGCCGCCGCGTCCACCCGGCCCGCCAGGACCCCGGCCACGTACCCGCCGAACGCCACGCCCGGATACCCGTGCAGCCGCTCCGGCACCGTGATGGTCTTCGCGTCCGTCCAGTCGCCCATGCCCGCCACTCCCTCGCTCGCCCCCTGTCACCCGTAGGCGGAACGCCGTACGTTGGCCGCTCCACGTATCGGAGGTGCCATCGCCCATGCGGATCGCCGCGACCATCTTCCTCACCGACCGCACCATCTCCCCCATCGGCCTCGCCCGGACGCTCGAAGAGCGCGGCTTCTGCGGCCTCTACCTGCCCGAACACACGCACATCCCCGTCTCCCGCGAGACCCCCGCCCCCATGGGCGGCGAGCTGCCGCAGATGTACGGGCGCACCCTCGACCCCTTCGTCGCCCTCGGGCAGGCCGCCGCCGTGACCGAGCGGCTGGGGCTGGGCACCGGCATCACGCTGGTCGCGCAGCACGACCCGATCGGCCTCGCGAAGCAGGCCGCCACGCTGGACCACCTCTCCGGCGGCCGCCTCACCCTCGGCGTCGGCTACGGCTGGAACGTCGAGGAGGCCGCCGACCACGGCGTCGAGTGGCGCACCCGCCGCGAACTGGTCCGGGACAAGATGGCGCTGATGCGGGCGCTGTGGGCGCCGGAACCCACCGCGTACGTGGGCCAGTTCTCCTCCGTCCAGGCGAGCTCGGCGTACCCCAAGCCGGTGCGGGCCCCGCGCGATCTCGGCGGCGGGCTCGCCCTGCACGGCCCGCGCACGCTGCTCGGCGGCGCGGCCGGCCCGAAGCTGTTCGCCGCGATCGCCGACCACGGCGACGGCTGGCTCCCGATCGGCGGGGGCGGCCTGAGCGAGTCCCTGCCGGCGCTGCGGCAGGTCTGGGAGACGGCGGGCCGGGATCCCAAGTCCCTCCAGGTGGTCCCGTACGCGGTCCAGCCGAGCCCGGGCAAGCTGGCGCACTACGCGGAGCTCGGCATCGAGGAGGTCGTCCTCCAGCTGCCGTCGGCGACCGAGGCCGAACTGCTGCCGGTGCTGGACGGCTTCGCGCAGTACCTCTGACCCCTCGCGCGGCGGCCCCTGGTACTTTGCGCTCCGCTGATCAACTCGCTCCACCAGGGGGATTTCCCGTGCTCAAGAACATCCGTGCCGTCTGCGTCACCGCCGCCGGGGTGGCGGCCGCCCTCGCCCTGACGGGCTGCGGCAGCGGCGGTGACTCCGACGGCGCCGCGCCGGACAAGAAGCCCGCCGCGACCCCGGCGGCCGGTACGCCGAGCGCCTCCGGCGCGGGCGGGGCAGCGAAGGCCGGCAGCCTGGACGGCGCCTGGGTCTCGGCGGCCAACCCGGGGGAGATCGTCATCCTCACGGTCAAGAGCCCGGTGGCGATCGTCATCGACGGCGGCAAGACCTGCAAGGGCGCCGTCAGCGGGAAGGACCTGACCCTGGTCTGCCCGTCCGGCGGCAAGCGCACCAAGGGCACGGTGGACTCCGTCGACGCCACCAGCCTGAAGATCACCTGGGAAGGCGCCGGCACCGACACCTTCCAGAAGAGCGACGCGGGCAAGCTGCCGACGGCGCTGCCGAGTTCCTGACCGGGGGGCCGGAGTTCACCCGAGGGTGAGCTCCGCCCACACCGTCTTGCCGACGACGCGGTCGCTGACGCCCCAGCGGGCGGCGACCGCGTCGACGAGCCGCAGCCCGTACCCCGACTCGGCCTGGTACGCGCGCGGCGCGACCTCCGGCCGCCGCTCCTGGCAGGCGTCGGAGACCTCGATGCGCAGCGCCCCCTCCAGGAGCGTCATCCGCAGCTCGAAGTCCCGCCCGGGAACCCAGCCGTGGACGACGGCGTTGGCGGCGAGCTCGGCGACGATCAGCCCGGCGTCGTCGCAGGCCCGGGTCCGCTCCGGGATCCCCCAGTCGTGCAGCTCGACGAGCACCAGCTGCCGGGCGAGCCGGGCACCCCGGCGGGTGGCGCTGAAACGCTGAGTGAACACGCGTACGAGGGGCCGGGAGGGGCCGGCGGGTGCGGTCATGGCGCCCAACGTCCCGCCTGACCTGTCGAGTTGCCAGCACCCCAACTACTACTTTTGAACTGTACGAGCTCACTCCCTGGACAGGCGGAGTCACTGTCCGTGAGAATTTCCGCCGGGGAGGTGACCGCCATGATGAGCGACGACGACAGCGGCGACGGCGAGGTCAGGCCCGATGAGAATCTCCGGAATTTCGGGGAGACCGTCAAGGCATTCCGTAAACGGGCCGGGATCACGCAGGAACAACTCGCGCCGCTGGTCCGGTACTCAGTGCAGTACGTGGGATCGATCGAGCAGGGCAGACGACATCCGTCGACGAAGTTCGTCCATCGGGCGGAGGAGGCGCTCGACGCGTTCGGCGTGATCCACATCGCGGCGAGGGACCTGAACCGGCGCCGGGGCATCGCTTCCTGGTTCCGCAGGTGGGCGGAGCTGGAGGACTGCGCGATCGCGCTCTGCACATACGAGTGCCGGTCGATCCCTGGCCTGCTGCAACCGGAGTCATACGCACGGGCCCAGATCGCGAACGTCCCTCCGCTGGCCACGACGGAGGAGACCGAGGCTCGCGTCGCGGCCCGCCTGGACCGGCAGAAGCTGCTCCATCGCATCCCGTACATCGTTTTCAGCTTCATCATCGAGCAGAACCTGCTGGAGCGGCAGACCGGCGGCGTGGAGGTTACCCGTGAGCTGATCGACCATCTGCTGGAGTGCGCGAAGCTGCCGAACGTCGACATCCAGATCATGCCGACGATCCAGCCCATCCACGCGGGCGCCGACGGCCCCTTTCAGCTCCTCGAAACCGATGAGCACGAGTGGAAGGGCTACAGCGAAGGACAGCAGACAGGACTCGTGCTCACTGACCCACGAGACATCAGCCTCCTCCAGCAGCGGTATGCCAAACTTCGCATCCAGGCACTCAACCCCGCTGACAGCGTGGGCCTGTTGATGCGAATGCGAGGAAGACTGTGAACGACTCCCGGCTCCGGTGGTTCAAGAGCAGTTACAGCGGTAGCCAGGGAGACAGCTGCGTCGAGGTGGCTCTCTCCTGGCACAAGTCGACGTACAGCAGCGGCGACGGAGACGACTGCGTCGAGGTCGCCTCATGCGCCGACACCGTCCACGTCCGTGACTCCAAGCTCACCGCGAGCCCCGAGCTGGCCGTCCGGCCCGGCTCCTGGACCGCGTTCCTGAGCGGCGTCACCCGCTAGGGCGGCGGAACCGGCCCCGGGGAGGTCGCACCGGGCGCCGGACGCCAAAAGCGCCCGTCGGGCAGAGCCTGACGGGCGCCGAGGAAGTAGTCCACATCGCGCTGGAACACGAGACCCGGGACGGCCCGGCACAGGTGGGGCCAGATGCTCGGCCCCACGTGGTACTCGCCGGCCACCATCCAGGGATCGTCGCCCAGCACGAACAGGTGCCGGATCTCCAGGAACTGGTCCCGGTCCAGAGAGAGGGACTGCGCTATCTCCTCGTCCGCGCCGAAGCCGGTCAGGTCCCAGACGAGGTTGTACCCGTCGGCGAATGGATAGTCGCTGCTCACGGCCTCAAGCTAGGCCGCGCCCGCCCGCACCCGCACCTGCTTTTCGATCAGCGGTTCCGGGCGGTTCACGGAAACCGGCTACGACGCCGGCCAGAACTGGGCCAGCGCCGCCTCCTTGTACGGGGCCGGGGTGACGCTCAGTTCGCCCGCGAAGGGACGGTCCAGCACCATCACCAGCAGCAGGCTGAAGCCGATCAGCCCGGCCACCGCCGACACGAACAGCAGCTGCATCCGCAGGCTCCGCAGCCCGAACAGGAACGTCAGCGGAAGGATCACCAGCGCGCCCCCGTACACCAGCACCTGCAACAGCCCGGGCAGGGACGTTTCGGCCATCATGATGCGGGCCCGGCGCTGCGCCGCGACGTCGTTGAGGTGCGTGGCGGCCTCCTGGTAGAAGGTCTCGCTGCGCGCGCCGACGGGTTCGTACGCCTGGAGGGCGGTGTACATGGCGTGTGTCTGCCGGGCGGTCGCCTCGTAGCTCGGCTCGCCCTCGCGCATCAGCGGCCACTGGACCTCGACGACGGCGTGGGCGTAGTCCCCCACGGCCCGTTCGACGCGGGCGCGGTCGGCGGGCGGGAACGCCTCGGAGCTGCGCACGACGAGGGCCAGGTCGGTGGCCTCGGTGGCCACGACGGTCTGGGTGTCCTCCAGCTGCGTCCACAGGGTGACGACGACGAACGCGAGGATGATTCCGTAGATCGCGCCGAACATGCCGAGGGCGACGCCGACCATCTCGTTGTGCTCGCCGCCCGCGAGGTGCGGGAAGCGGCGGCGGGCGGCGAGGCTGCCGAGGACGGCGAGGGCGACGAAGCCGCCGACGAGGACGAGGCCGAGCGTGGAGGTACTGAGGTGGTTGAGCAGCCAGAGGGTCATGCGCTGTTCAACGACCTCCACGGCCGGAGGGCCCGCCCGGTCGATCATCCGTGACGCGACGACCCCGGCCGACGAAGGCCTCGACGTCGGCAGGGACAGCGGCGAACCGTACATCGGCCTCGAACGCGAGGCCGGGGCCACGCCGGCCCGCGAGTAGCGGCCGCTAGACGGCCTTCGGGGCGTGGGGGAGCCCGGAGCGGAGGGCCGGGCCGGCGCCCGTGAGGGAGGAGCCCGTGGCCTGCGCGGCGGAGCCGACGGCCGTCGAGGCCGTGCCCACGGCGGTCTTGGTGTCGTGGATGGCGGAGCCGGGGTGGTCGACGATGTCGCCGACGCGCGCGGTGATCGGGGGCCCCTCGACGGCGGGTTCACCGGCGGCGTGCGCGGCGACGGGGGTCAGGGCGAGGGCGGCGCCACCGGACAGGACCAGGGCGGCGAGGCCGCGCTTGATGGGATTCATGCCCGGCCCAACGACCCGCCCACCCCGGGGGTCACCGGGGGAACGGCGCCGGCCCCGGATCGGGGGACGGCGGGGGGTCAGTCCTCGACCACCAGGGCCGGGGTGGACTTCGTCAGGACCTGGCCGCGGAAGAAGGCGGGGCTGCGGCGCTCGGTGACGAACATGATCACCAGGCCGAGGGCCAGCAGGCCGACGCCGATCACGAAGACGCTGCCGACGCCGAGGACGGTGGAGCCGGAGCCGTACGACGGATTCCACATGTCGATGAGGGTCTTGAAGAAGACGGTGGCCAGCAGCAGTCCGCCCAGCACCGGGAAGACGCCCTTGAAGAACAGGTCGCGGGCGGAGCGGCGCAGCTCGCCGCGGAAGTACCAGGCGCAGGCGAAGGCCGTCAGCGAGTAGTAGAAGCAGATCATCAGGCCGAGCGCGAAGATCGTGTCGGTGAGGACGTTCTCGCTGACCAGGGTCATCACGGTGTAGAAGACGCCGGTGGCGACGCCCGCCATGACGGTGGCGCGGCCGGGCGTCTTGAAGCGCGGGTGGACCTTGGCGTAGGAGGACGGCAGCGCCTCGTACGTGGACATGGCGAGCACCGTGCAGGCGACCGGGATGAAGGTGGTCTGGAGCGACGCGGTCGCGGAGGCCAGGACGGCGACGAAGAGCAGGATGCCGAGCAGCGGGCCCATGACGGGGCCGGCGAGGGCGGCGAAGACGTTGTCGGAGGTCTCCGGGTTGCCGAGGCCGAGGCCGCTGGTGCCGGAGCCGACGGCCATCTGCGCGGCGACGCCGGTGGCCAGGTACGAGCCGACCAGGACGACCATCGCGATGAGCGAGGCGCGGCCGGGGGTCTTGGCGGAGCCGGTGGTCTCCTCGTTGGTGGCGAGGCAGGCGTCCCAGCCCCAGTACATGAAGATCGAGAGCGAGAGTCCGGCGGTGAAGGCCGCCATGGACTCGACCGCGAAGGGGTTCATCCACTGCCAGGAGAAGTCCAGGCCGGTGTCGAAGCTGCCGGCCGAGGCCTTCTGGAAGGCCATCGCGACGAAGAGGCCGAGGACGGCGAGCTGGAGGCCGACCAGCGCGTACTGGACGCCCTTGGTGGCGGTCATGCCGCGGTAGCTGATGGCGGTGGCGGCGGCGATCAGGGTGAGGCAGGTGGCGATGTGGACGAGCTTGTCGTCGTCCAGGGCGGAGATCGAGGGGTTGTTCGTGATCTCGCCGGCCAGCAGCCAGAAGTAGGAGGTGGCGACGCCCGCCAGGTTGGAGAGGACGATGATCGTGGCGATCACCAGGCCCCAGCCGCACATCCAGCCGACCCTGGGGCCGAAGGCCTTGACGGTCCAGGTGAAGGAGGTCCCGCAGTCCGGCACGGCCTTGTTGAGCTCGCGGTAGGCGAAGGCGACCAGGAGCATCGGGAGGAACCCGGCGAGGAAGACGGCCGGCATCTGGAGTCCGACCTCGCCGGCGGTGGAGCCGAGGGTCGAGGTCAGGCAGTAGACGGGGGCGACGGTGGAGATGCCGATGACCGCGCTGCCCACCAGGCCGACGGACCCTTTGCCGAGGCCCTTGCCGCGGACGTCGCCCTCGGCCACGCCGCTTACCGTGTCTCCGACCTGAGGCCGGACGTCCAGCTGAGTCATGGGTATGGACGGTAGACGGTGCGGTTTCCATATCCGGACGGTTTTAGTCCGAATCGTGACACGGCCAAGCGCCTTGAATCTTGAGGCCGAGACGGTTCACACGCGCCTAATGCAAGGTTCGCTTCGGGATCCAGCCGCGATTCGAGAGGCGCCGGACAAGCGGTTCCATTATGCGGAAACCGCACGCATGTCCGTTTTGGGCGTTTCCAAACTTTCCCGCGCCAATTTTTGACGATCTTGCCGCGGGCATGACGATCACCTTAGAGTCACGGCCGTTCAAGGTCGTTTACATGGGGGATCACCATTCATATGCGCATCAAACCGCTCCTCGTCACCACCGCCACGCTCCTCGTCCTCACCGCCTGCGGAAGCGGGGACAGCGGGGTCGGCAGCATCGGCGGCAACCTGGCCGACGGCGGCGCGGGCATGGGCGGGTCCGCGCCCAAGAAGGGCACCGGGTTCAAGGGACTGCCCAAGGCGGGCTCCATGGCCGGGGCCGCCCGGATCGTCAACACGGTGACCCCGTGTCCCCAGGTCAGGTCCACCCGCTCGGAGTACGCGGACGACCCGAGCCGCGACCCGGACGCCAAGTACGGCAAGTCCTTCTCCGTCACCGAGCGCGGCTACTGCGGCAGCCGGGACCGGAACGTCATCTTCTTGATCAAGGACGCGAAGGTGTTCCAGGCCGCCTACAAGGCCGAGGTCGACGCCGGCGAGGGCGGCGGGAACGTCAACAGCGGGCCCGTCATCGGGCAGGACTTCGCCGCCGGATCCGAGAGCGACGACACCATGGGCGCCCTGGTCTCCCCGCAGACCGGGCTCCTCATCCTCAACTGCCACCCGAAGTTCAACCCTCCGAGCGGCTACCGCAAGGAGCCGGCCCTGGTGAAGGGCTGCGTCCTGACCGACTACTACGAGGACTGAGCCCGGCTGAGCCCGGGCTGAGGCCCGGCTGAGCCCGGCTGAGGCGCGGCTGAGCCCGGCTGAGGCGCGGCTGAGCCCGGCTGAGGCGCGGCTGAGCCCGGCTGAGGCGCGGCTGAGCCCGGCTGAGGCCCGGCCGCCCGTGGGGCCTCGGGCCGGGGCGGTCCGCCTCGGCCCGGCCCCACGGGCGGTCCGGCCTCAGCCCGGCCAGACGATCGACTGGAGCTCGCTGTAGGCGTGCAGCGCGTACGAGCCCACGTCCCGGCCGACCCCCGACCGCTTGAAGCCGCCGAACGGCGCCTCCATGTTCCGCCCGATGGTGTTGATCCCGACCCCGCCCGCCCGCAGCCGCCGCGCCACCCGGAAGGCGCGCGCCGAGTCCCCGGACCAGACGTAGCTCAGCAGGCCGAAATCGCTGTCGTTGGCGAGGGCCACCGCCTCGTCCTCGCCGCCGTCCGCCCCGGCGCCCTCGAAGGGGACCACCACCACGACCGGGCCGAAGATCTCCTCCCGGACCACCCGCATCTCGTTCGTACAGTCCACGAGGAGCGTCGGGGCGACGTAGAACCCCTTGCCCGCCTCCCCCACCACCGGGCGCTCGCCGCCGTACGCGATCCGCGCGCCCTCCTTCCGCCCCAGCTCCACGTACGACTCCACGCGGTCCCGGTGCGCCGCCGAGATCACCGGGCCGACCACCGTGCCGCGCACGGCCGGGTCCCCGACCTTCATGAAGGCCAGGTAGCCCGTCAGCTTCTCCACCAGCCGCTCGTAGACCGTCCGGTGGACGATCACCCGGGTCGGGGCGGTGCAGATCTGGCCGCTGTAGAAGGAGAAGGTGGTCCCGATCCCCAGCACCGCCGCGTCCAGGTCCGCGTCCTCGAAGACGATCGCCGCGCCCTTGCCGCCCAGCTCCATCAGCTGCCGCTTCATGGTCCGGCCGCAGACCTCGGCGATGCGCTGGCCGACGCCCGTGGAGCCGGTGAAGGACACCATGTCCACGTACGGGGAGGCCACGGCCGCCTCGCCCACCTCGACCGAGGTGCCGGAGACCACGTTCACCACGCCCGCCGGGACCCCCGCCTCGTGCAGCGCCTGCGCCATCCGGAACACCGACAGCGGGTCCTGCGGGGCCGGCTTGACCACCACCGTGTTGCCCATGGCCAGCGCCGGGGCCACCTTGCCCGCCGGGTTCGCCCACGGGTTGTTGTACGAGGTGACGCAGGTGACGACACCGACCGGCTGGCGCACCTCCAGCGCGCCCAGGATGCTCGCCCTCCCCATCGGGCCGGCCTCGGTGACCTGCGGCGCGAGGCCCCGCTCCACCGGCTCCAGGGCGCCCCTGGCGTAGCGCCGGAACCGGGAGACCCCGACGCCGACCTGCATCCCGCGGGCGATGCCCGGCGGCGCGCCCGTCTCGGCCTCGGCGAGGGCGGCCCACGGCTCGAACTCGCGCTGCATGACGTCGGCCGCCCGGTCCAGGATCGCGGCCCGCGCCTCGGGACTCGTACGGGACCAGCCCTCGAACGCCCCGGCGGCGGCCCGGGCGGCCTCCGCCACCTGATCGCGGGAGGCCTCGGGGGCCAGGCCCACCACCGATTCGTCGGCCGGGTTGACCACCTCGTAGTGCCCTGCGGCGGGCTCCACCCACTCCCCGCCGATGTACAGCCGCTGCGGTCGCTGCGGTCGTTGCTGTTCCCGCGCGGTCATCGGGTGCTCACCGTCCTCGTGTCGCGGCCCGAGCGGAGCACGATCCCGGGGACCGCGCCGGTCACCTCGTCGTCGCGGATGGTCTCCACGCCGTTGACGCGTACGGAGACGATGCCGATCGCCCGCGCGTCGAGCCGGGGGCTGTCCCCGGGGAGGTCGTGCACGAGCGTCGCCGGGCCGGCCTCGATCCGCTCCGGGTCGAAGAGCACCAGGTCCGCGTGGAACCCCTCGGCGATCCGGCCGCGCTCGCGCAGGCCGAACAGCCGCGCCGGATCGTCCGTGAGCATCCGTACCGCCTGCTCCAGCGGCACCAGCTTGCGGCCGCGCAGACAGTCCCCGAGGAAGCGGGTCGTGTACGGGGCGCCGCACATGCGGTCCAGGTGCGCGCCGGCGTCGGAGCCGCCGAGCATGACGTCCTCGTGCTGCCAGGTCTCGGCGCGCAGGGCCCAGCTGGCGGGGTCGTTGTCGGTCGGCATCGGCCACAGGACGGTGCGCAGGTCGTCGTTGGCGCAGATCTCGACGAGGCAGTGGAAGGCGTCCTGGCCGCGTTCGGCGGCGATGTCGTTCACGACGCGGCCGGAGAGGCCCTCGTTCTCCTTGCTGTACGTGTCACCGATGACGTAGCGCCCGAAGTTGGCGAGGCGGCGGAACACCCCGGCCTCCTTGCTGTCGGCGCGGCGCAGCATCTCGGCCCGTGTGGCGGGGTCGCGGAGCTTCTCGATCCGCTCGGGCACGGGCAGGGCCAGGACCTCGCCCCAGCCGGGGATCAGGTTGAGCGCGCAGAACGTGCCGAGGGACATGTTCATGGGGGTCAGGATCGGCATGGTCAGCGCGACGATCCGGCCGCCGGCCGCGCGGGCGCGCTCGCTCGGTATCAGCTGGCGCGGGACGCGTTCGGGGACGGAGGCGTCGATGGTGAGGACGTTCCAGTTCAGGGGGCGCCCGGCGGCCGCGCTCATCTCGACGAACAGGTCGATCTCCTCGTCGGAGAACTGGTCGAGGCAGCCGGCGACGATCGCCTCCAGCTGGGTGCCCTCGTGTTCGCCGACGGCCTTCGACAGGGCGAGGAGTTCGGCGGGCCGGGCGTGGCGGGAGGCGACGGGGGCGCCGGCGCCGTCGGAGTGGGTGGCCGACTGGGTGGTGGACAGGCCCCAGGCGCCGGCGTTCATGGCGTCGTGGAACAGGTCGAGCATCGAGTGGAGCTGCTCGGGGGTCGGCTGCCCGCCGATGGCGTCCTCGCCCATCACGTGGCGGCGCAGCGCGCAGTGGCCGACCATGAAACCGGCGTTGACGGCGATCCGGCCGTCGAGGGCGTCGAGGTACTCCCCGAAGGTGGACCAGGACCAGTCGACGCCTTCCTCCAGGGCCTTGAGGGCCATGCCCTCGACCTTGCTCATCATGCGGCGGGTGTAGTCGGCGTCCTCGGGGCGGGCCGGGTTGAGGGGCGCGAGGGTGAACCCGCAGTTGCCGCCGGCGACGGTGGTGACGCCGTGGTTCATGGAGGGGGTGGCGTACGGGTCCCAGAACAGCTGGGCGTCGTAGTGGGTGTGGGGGTCGACGAACCCGGGGGTCAGGACGAGACCGGTGGCGTCCTCGACGGTCCGCGCGCCCTCGGTGACGGTGCCGGGCCCGGCGATGACGGCGATCCGCCCGTCCCGGATCCCGACGTCGGCGACGTACCCGGCCGCGCCGGTCCCGTCCACGACGGTGGCTCCCTTGATCAGGTGGTCGAGCATGACGTCCCTTCCTCCTCCGCTACCGTTCCGCTACCGCTGTTCCTCACGGCACCCCCACCCCCGCCGGGGCAAATTCAGCCTCGCCGGCGCCCCTGCGCTGCCCGAGCCATCCGGTCCCGCCGGGGCAACTTCAGCCTCGCCGGCGTTTGAGGCGCGGGTCCGGGCGGAGCCCGGTGCCCGGCGGAGCCGGGTTGCCTGGGGGGCCGGTGCGGCGCCGCTGTTGGGGGCCAGCCCCCAAACCCCCGCGCCTCAAACGCCGGCGAGGCTGAGGGGGGCGCCGGCACGGCTGGGGGTGTCGGCACGGCTGAAGGGGCCAGCCAGGCCAAGGGTGGTCCGGCCGGAGGCACCGGCAGGCCGCTGCCCGCGCCTCCGGCCGGACCGGGTGCGGCGGTCCGGGAAACCGCCGCCCCCGCTGTACCGGGCCGGGGCCCGGGAACGCGCCGGCCCCGTGGCCCCGGCCAGGGCCTCGGTGGCGCGGGGTGGGCTCCCGCTGACGCCGGTCAGGCGTTCTGGCGGAAGCGGGTGGTGCGGTGCACCGGGTCCGTGTCGATCTCCGGGATGACGTGCTCCCCGATCAGCTTGATCGTCGTCATCGTGTCCTCGTACGAGACCCCCGTCGGCAGGCCGAAGGACAGCTGGTCCGCGCCCGCCTGCTCCCACCGCTTGCACTGGGCCTTGACTTCGGACGGGTCGCCGCAGATCAGCAGCTCCTCGGCGATGAGGAGTTCGATGATCTCCGCGTTGTACTCCGGCAGGGTCTCCGGCCACTGCGGGATCGCCTCCGGCCGCGGGAACGTGTCGTGGTAGCGGAAGACCAGCGACTGGAAGCGGTTCATGTTCGCGTTGACCGCGATCTCGACCGCCTTGTCGTGCGTCTCCGCGCAGATCGCCGTCGAGGTGACCATGACGTTGTCGTTGACGAACGCCCCGATCGCCTTGGCCTCCTGGATGGCCGTCTTGTACTGCTCCAGCACCCACTCCATGTCGGAGACCTTCTGGACGCTGAACCCCAGGACCCCGAGGCCCTTCTTCGCCGCCATCGCGTACGAGGAGGGCGACCCGGCGGCGTACCACATGGCCGGGTGGGCCTTGCCGTACGGCTTGGGGAAGATCTTCCGCGGCGGGAGCGACCAGTGCTTGCCCTGGAACCCCTCGTACTCCTCCTGGAGGAACATCTTGGGGAACTCCGCGATGGTCTCCTCCCAGATCTCCTTGGTGTGGTTCATGTCCGTGATGCCGGGCATGAAGCCGAGGATCTCGTGGCTGCCGGCGCCGCGCCCGGTGCCGAACTCGAAGCGCCCCCGGGAGAGGTGGTCGAGCATGGTGACCTTCTCGGCCACCTTCACCGGGTGGTTGACGGGGGCGAGCGGGTTGAAGATGCCGGAGCCGAGGTGGATGCGCTCGGTGGCGTGGGCGAGGTAGGCGAGGAACACCTCGTTCGCCGACAGGTGCGAGTACTCCTCCAGGAAGTGGTGCTCGGAGGCCCAGGCGTACTTGAAGCCGGACTTGTCGGCCTGGATGACGTACTCGGTCTCCTCGACCAGCGCCTTGTGCTCTGCCTCGGGGTCGACCTTGGACCGCGCCTCAGGCACGTATCCCTGCACGAAGAGCCCGAATTCCAAGGGGTTCACCGTCCTTAAGTTTCTGACGTGTCGTCAGATTTGATGCCCCGACTGTTCCACCGCCGGGGCGGGAGCGTCAATACCTGACGCCTCATCAGATGTGGTCGGGTCAGAGGATGCTGACGCCCGCCATCCAGCCGCCGTCGATCACGAACGGCTGCCCCGTGATGTACGAGGAGTCCTCGCTGGTCAGGAACAGGGCGAGGCGGGCCATCTCCTCCGGCCGCCCGACCCGGCCCATCGGCACCACCCGCCGGTAGAGCTCCGCCATGGCGTCCCGGGACTCGGCGGTCGGCCCGGCCGGGTCCAGCAGCCCCGGATTGGCCATCGGGGTGTCGACGGCGCCGGGGCACATCGCGTTGACCCGGATGTTCTTCGCGGCCAGCTCCAGCGCGGCGACCCGGGTCAGCCCGAGGATCGCCGCCTTGGTGGCCGCGTACGCGCCGACGTACGCCATGCCCGTGAGCCCCGTGTAGGAGGAGGTGTTGACGATCGTGCCGCCGCCCGCCGCCTCGATCTCGGGCGCGACGGCCTTGATGCCGAGGAAGGCGCCGACCTGGTTGACCTGCACGACCTGCTGGAACTCCGCCAGCGGCGTCGCGGTCAGCTCGTTGAAGCGGAGGATGCCGGCGTTGTTGACCAGGCCGTCGACCGACCCCCCGAACGCCTCCTTCGCGGTGGCGACGGCGGCGGCCCAGTCCTCCTCGCGGCTCACGTCCAGCCGTACGTACCGGGCGCGGTCCTCCCCGATGTCCTTGGCGACGGCGGCGCCCTGCTCGTCCAGTACGTCGCCGAGCAGCACCCTGGCGCCCTCGGCGGCGAAGAGCCGGGCCTCCTGCTCGCCCTGGCCGCGCGCCGCACCGGTGATGACGACGACGCGCCCGTCCAGCTTGCCCATGCCCCTGCCCCCTGCTCCTAGTCGTTGAGAAGCGGGGCGACCCCGTCCCCGAAAGCGGTGATCTGGTCGGTGAGTTCGGCGCGGTCGCGGCTGCGGAAGCGGACCTGGATCTGGTCCACGCCGAGCGCCTTGTACGCGCGCAGGGACTCGGCGAGCGCCTCCGCCTTCCCGGTGAGGGCCCGGCGGCCGGTGTCCCAGCCGGGCTCGCCCACGTAGAGCGGCTCGGTGATGGCCCCGATCTCGATGGGGGAGGTGACCCCGGCGGCCTGCCGCAGCTCCCTGATACGGGCGACCTGGGCCGGGATCCGCTCGCGCGGGTCGCCCTGCGGGAGCCAGCCGTCGCCGCGCACGGCGGCCCGGCGCACGGCGGCGGGCGAGGAGCCTCCGACCCAGACGGGGATCCGCGGCTGGGCGGGGCGGGGCAGCTGGCCGAGGTCGCGGAACGCGAACAGCTCGCCCTCGAACTCCGGGTACTCCTCGGGCCCGAGGGCGGCGCGCAGCGCGTCGAGGGTCTCGTCGAGGAGGGCGCCGCGGCGGGCGAAGTCGACGCCGAGGACCTCGAACTCCTCCTGGACGTGCCCGGCGCCGACGCCGAGGATCAGGCGGCCGCCGCTGAGGTGGTCGAGGGTGGCGTACTGCTTGGCGCTGATCAGCGGGTGGCGCAGGCCGACGATCGCGACGTGGCTCAGCAGCCGGACGCGCTCGGTGATCCCGGCGAGGAAGGAGAGGGTGGCGACCGGGTCGTACCAGACGGTGCTCATGGGGCCGGCGAGGCGGCGCGGGATGGCCACGTGGTCGCAGGTGGCCAGGTATCCGAACCCGGCCCGGTCGGCGGCCCTGGCCACCCCGGCGAGGTCGGCGGCGGTGGCCGTCGCCTCCCAGGGCTCGGCGTAGATGGTGCTCTGCGACTGGATCGGGAGCTGCATCCCGTACTCCAGCCGGCCTTCCGCAAACACGCGCGCCATGCCGTCCCCGCCCCGCTTCCGCCGTCGCCGGTGCCGTCGCCTGCGTCTGCCGATGCGTCCCATCGGCTCCGGGGGCCATCGTCGTAGCTGACGGTCCGTCAGGCAAGGGGTCCGGCAGACCGCACTGCGGGAACGCCTGGACGACGGGCCGGACCGGCGCCGCCTCGCCCGCGAGGATCCTCGTCCTGGACCTGCCACCGCGCCGGCCCCGGGCCCACGGCCCCCGGCCCCGGGCCCTCGCGCGCGCCGGGAACCCCGGGCGGCGGCCCACGGCCGGTACGCGGCGTTGCCCGCCCCGGACCGGCCCGAGGGGGCGGTCATCGCCACCGCGCCCCCGGAGCAATGGGGACCTCGCCCCCGGAACCCCGGTCAGAAGCCGGCCGGGCCCATCGCGATGACCGGGTGGGCCGCCGGGTCCAGGGACTGCAGGAGGGTCTTCATGGCCTCCTTCGGAATGCCGACGCAGCCCTGCGAGGGGCCGTCGTGGTCGACGTGGAGCCAGATGTTGCCACCCTTGTCCTCGCCGTCCGGCTGCCTCGGGTCGAGCGGGGACACCCCGCGCTCACGGTTGAAGTCGATCGCGACGACATAGTCGAAGGCACCGGCCAGGGACTCGCCGTTCACGCCCTGCCCCGAGGGGACGAAGAGGCGGCTGCGGTCGTACGGGAACTTCGTACCGGGCGGCTTCGGCAGCAGGCCGCCCGCGTCGGTCAGGGAGAACACGCCCATCGGGGTCGTCAGGTCCCCCTGCGTGCGCTCGGCGGGCGGGGACCAGCCGTGGGCCCCGTTGCGGGCCGGCCAGCTCGCGTCCGGGGCCCAGTCGGCGCCCGGCCCGGGCCGGCTGTACAGGGTCACGGTGGACTCCGAGGAGTCCTCCGCCTTTCCGGTGACCAGGACCAGCTGGCGGGCGTTCCCCGGGATCCTGGCCAGGGTCTCGTCACTGACGCCGGTCAGGCCCTGGGAGGGGTCCCGCGCAGTGCGGCCGGCCGCGCGGTCGGCCGCAGCCACCGACGCCGCGGCCGCCGTCGGGCGGTCGTCGAGCGCGCGGGCGCCGCGCGCACCGTCCGGCTGGTCGTGCGGGGCGTTGACCCAGGCCGCCGTGGCGGCCAGCAGGCCGAGCGCGGCCGCGACGGCGACGCGCTTCGACGTACGGGAGCGGGCTCGGACGTGCTGGCTCATTGTTCCGACCGTACACAGCGGATCCCCACTTCCCCGGTGGGCGCGAACTCCCGGGTGTCGCGGAACCCCGAATCGACCGACGCGAAGCCCCACGCGGATCACCGCCGAGCCGGGCGCCGGGCGGATGGCCGGGCGCCGGGGCGCGGGCCGGGCGCCGGGCAGGTCATCGCCGGGGCGGGCGCCGGGGCGCGGGCCGGGCGCCGGGGCGCGGGCCGGGCGGCGGGGCGGGCGGGCGGGCGGCGGGCGGCGGGCTCGGGGAAGCGGACGCGGACGCGGACCATCAGGCCGCCGCCCGGCGTCGGGGGGTTCGCCTCGGCCCGCAGCCTCACGCCGTGCGCCCGTGCGCCCGTGCGCCCGTGCGATCGACGCCACGATCGACAGGCCCAGCCCGGCACCCTCACCCACGGCGTGCTGCCGCTCGACGCGCCGCCGGAACGGCTCCCTCGCCCTTGGGACGACGGCCACGGCCCTCTACGCCCACACGGGCGATCTCCCCCAGGTGGTCCCCTCTGGCCCCTCACCGGAGGCTTCGCCTCCACCCCCGCGACCGGCACCCTGGCCGGCCTCTACCCGTCCACCCGAGCCACCGGCCTCTCCCCGACACTGGCGCAACAGGCGGGCAGGGGCGGGGACGGAGGGCGGGAAGGGACATGACGGGCGGGGCGGGAGTGTGCGGGGTCCACCGGACCGGAATCGGACAGTGCTGGGGGCTTCCCGCCAGTCTCACTGTCCTTCCGTGTCGGTCCGGCCTGTCAAGGGCGCTCACTGCGTTCGCGTCGCTTCGCGATGGCCTTCGGCCACCCTTGACAGCCCGGCCCGCCCCGGAATGCCAAAGACTGTCGGGAACCCCCCAAAGAGACGGTCAGGGGGGAGCGAGACCACCGAGCCATCGCGAGACGCCTGGACGGGGCCCTGGCTTGGCGGAAACGCCGCCCTTCGGGCGGACCGTTCCGAACCTGCACCACACGGCATTCCAGAGCGGCCAAGGCAGCGGTCAGGCGCATCAGATCGCTACCCGCCTACCTCTCGGCTCAGCGGCTACAGACCGGCCGTGGCTGGACACAAGCCGCCCACGGCCCCGGCATGCTCCTCGCCCCACGCGACTGCGGCCCGCCCGTGGTTGAACACAAGCCGCCCACCCTCGCCGCGCACTTCTCACCCCACGCGGCTGCGACCCGTCTGCGGCTGGACATAAGCCGCCCACGGCCCCGGCATGCTCCTCACCTCACGCGGCTGCGGCCCGTCTGTGGCTGGAGACAAGCCGCCCACGCTCGCCATACGCGTCTCGCCTCGCGCGGCTGCGGCTTGTCTGTGGCTTCTTGTAGCCAGAAGACGAAGAGATCAGCCTGGATTGCTGTCAGGGCGACCAGACAGCCCACACCCGCCCACCAAACCACCTCAATCCGGACAGGATTGGGGTGGTTTGGGGGTCCCATGGGCTTCAACCTGCATGAAATGACGCATCCGGCCGCCTCAGGCCACACCACCCGACTACCTGTGGCCGCCGGCCGGTCTGCGCTGTGTTCCGAGCGTGGGCGGCTTGTGTCCAGCCACAGACGGGCGGCAGCCGCCAAGCCGAGAGGCAGGCGGGTAGCGATCGTGGGCGGCCTATGTCCAACCACAGACGGGCCGCAGCCGCTGAGCCGAGAGGCAGGCGGGTAGCGATCTGGGGCGCCTGACCGCTGCCTTGGTTGATCTGGACACCGTGTGGTGCAGGTTCGGAAGGGTTCCGCCCGGAGGGCGGCGTTTCCGCTATGCACGGGTCCCGGTCGGGCGTTTCGCGATGGCTCGGTGGTCTCGCTCCCCCCTGACCGTTTCTTTGGGGGGTTCCCGGCAGGCTTATTGGCGTTCCGGGGCGGGCCGGGCTGTCAAGGGTGGCCGAAGGCCATCGCGAAGCGACGCGAACGCAGTGAGCGCCCTTGACAGGGCGGACCGAACCGGAAGGACAGTGAGACTGGCGGGAAGTCCCCAGCACTGTCCGATCCCGGTCCGGGAAACTGCCGCCCGGCTACCCCGGCCGGCGTCGTACGCTGCGGTGATGCGACCGAAATTCCTGCGCCCGCGTTCCCGGACTCCCCGTCAGGCGGCGCGACTTGTCGTGCTGTCGCCCAGTGGGGCCGTGTTCCTGTTCCGGGAGAACAACATCGAGGTCGGCGTGCACTGGCTGCCTCCGGGCGGGGGGATCGATCCTGGGGAGAGCCCCGAGCAGTGCGTGCGGCGGGAGCTGTGGGAGGAGACCGGGTGGACCGATCTCGCCCCGCAGCGGCTGCTGTGCACCTGGGAGCACGACTTCACCCACCAGGGCATTCCCGTCCGCCAGCACGAGCACATCTACGTCACCAGCGGCCCCGAGCGTGACCCCGTGCCGGAGTCGCCGGACGCGCACTGGCGGTGGCTCTCCCCCGAGGCGCTCGCCGGGCTCGGCGAGCCGATATGGCCGCCTCGGCTCGCCGATCTGCTCGCCGGGCCCCCGGTGGAGCCGGTGCACCTGGGGCTCGTGACGTAGCCCGCCGGCCGTCAGTGGCGGGCGGCTGGCACCCGGCGTCAGACGGCCGTCAGTGGCTAGCGTAAGGCCGCCCGGCGGGGTCAGGCCCCGGCGGCGTAGGCGGCCGTCAGTGGCTGACGCCCGGCCCCCGGCATCAAGTGGTTGGCGTTGGGTGGTCGGCATCTGGCCACCCGGCATCACCGTCAGCGGCTGACGCCCGTCGACCGTCAGTGGGCGGCCTGCGCCCGCAGGTCAGCGTCAGGCTGCGGCAGCAGCCGCCCCCGGCCGGCGCTTGTCAGCCAGCGCCCTCCGGCGGGCGCCAGGCGTCAGCAGATGACATCAAGCGCCAGTCGGCCGGCGTCGAACGGCAGGCATCAGGCGACAGGCTTCAGGCACCGAGCCTCAGACGGGCGGCACCCGGCGTCTGTCACCCGGCGCCCCTACGGCAGGCGTCAGGCTGCGGCAGCAGGCGCGCGCCGGGCGGCGCTTGTCAGCCGGCGCGCCTTCGGCGGCGTCAGGCTCAGCAGTCAAGCTCCACATCAAGTGCCCGCCGGCTGGCATCAGGTGGCCGCCGGGCGTGCAGCGGGCGGCGCTGAAGCCCGGCGGCGGGCGGGCGTCAGTGGCGGGGGGCCGATGCGGCCTTCGTGTACAGGTCGGCCGCGTACGGGCCCAGTACCGTGCTGGTGGAGACGTCGTCGGTGTCGCCGCCCGTGAGGATGCCGATGATTTTGCCGTCGCGGGCTATCCAGGCGCTGCCGCTGGTGCCGCCCGGGAAGTCCGCGCAGTCGAAGCGCTGTTCCTTCGTCCCCTGGCGGACCGCGACGGCCGTGCAGGTACGGGGGACCTTGCGGTCGGCGGGGTAGCCCGTCACCGTGACCTCCTCGCCCGCGCGGCCCGAGGTGTCCAGGTCCGCCCCGCCGGTGAGGTCCTCTATGTTGCGGCCCGAGGCGTCGGGGGCGAGGCGGGCGAAGGCGAGGTCGTAGTCCTCGTCGCCGCCGGAGGACCAGCGGGAGTCCTCGTAGACCTCCTCCAGCTTCCACGTACCGAACGGCGCCTTCCCGTTCGCGTATGCGGGTGCGAAGACGGCTCCGCCGACGCCCGAGGTCCCGGAGAGCAGGCAGTGCCCGGCGGTGACGATCAGGTTGCGCCCGGGGCTGCGTACGACGGTGGCCGTGCAGAAGTGGTCACCCTCCAGGCCGCCCGCGAACAGCGCGCCGGTGAAGGTGGCGGCGACTCCCGGGGCGGGCGAGCCCGGGCCTGGGGAGGCCCCCGGGGAGGCCGCCGGGGAGGTGCTCGGCGTGCCTGCGAGTTGGGGTTGTTTCGGTGATTGCGATGGCGAAGACGCCGTGGGGGTGGGCGTACCCTTCGGGCCGGTCTTCGGCTGGGCCGTCACCCGGCTCTCCGCCGGTGGCACCACCTTCGTCATGGCCGCCGACGCCCCCAGCGCCGCCGCCACGCACAACACCGCGGTCACCACGGTCCGCTTGTCCACCACAGACACCCCTCCACCTTTGCTCTGGCGAAGCATGCCCCGGCGGCACTTCCGCCGCAAGGCTCAGTCAGGCCAGAGCGGGCGCCGGCCGCCGGACACCCCCCATCTCACCCTTCACGCACGGGCGTTGACAGACCGAGACCCCGGCTCGACAATAAACCGCATACACCGGACACAGTTTTAGGGGAGACCATGCTCGGGACCGTCCTCACCACCGCCGCCACCGTCGCGGGCGCCCTCGCCGTCCCCGGTGCCGGGCTGTTCGGGCACCGGGCGCTGCGCCGGTCGGGGAACGCGGCCCTGATGCGGATCGACTCCCCCGACGGCATCGACGAGCAGGGCTTCGTCCGGATCGGCGGCATCGAGCAGTGGGTTTCGGTGCGCGGCGAGGACCGGTCCAACCCGGTCGTCGTGGAGGTGCACGGCGGGCCCGGCGCCACCAACTCCCCTTACGGGATACGCACCCGCTCCTGGGAGCGGCACTTCACGATCGTCCGCTGGGACATGCGCGGCGCGGGCAAGACCTTCGGCCGGGGCGGCCCCGAGGGGCAGGGCGAGACCACCTTCGAGCGGCTCTACGAGGACGCCCTGGAGGTCACCCACCACGCGTGCGAGCGGCTGGGCGTGGCGCGGGTCGTGCTGCTCGCCAACTCCTTCGGCACCACCTTCGGGCTGCGCCTGGCCCGCGACCACCCCGAGCTGTACTCGGCGTACGTCGGCACCGACCAGAACGTCCACGACGGCGGCCGCGACACCGGCGGTCACCGGGCGCTGCTGGAGCGGCTGCGCGCGGCGGGCCGGACGAAGGACGCCGCGGTGGTGGCGGCTATGGGTCCCGACCGGCGCCGCTGGACGGCGAGGCAGCGGGCGGCGTACGACAAGCTCTGCACGGCGAGCGACCCGCTGACCCTGGACACGCTCAAGAAGGTGGTCCTGGGGTCGATGTGGCTATCGCCGCTGCACTCGCTGCGGGACCTGCGGGACTTCTTCCGCGGTCAGTCCTTCTCCGAGCGGATCACCCCGGGGACCGCCGGGTTCGACGACTGGGCCGACGGCACGGTTTTCGAGGTGCCGTTCTTCCTCTTCCAGGGCGACAGTGACGTGATCACCCCGACGGAGCGCGCCCGGGCGTTCTTCGACGACGTGGAGGCCCCGGTCAAGGGGTTCGCGCTGATCGAGGAGGCCAGCCACTGGGCGGCCCTGCGCCACCCGGAGGTGTTCCTGGACCTCCTCCTGACCCGCGTCCTCCCGGTGATCACGTCCCCGGCCGCGACCCCGGCCGTGACCCTGACCCCGGCCCCCGCCTCCTCCGGCCCCGGCGACCCGGCGTAGGGGCCGTCACACCCCGGCCGCTCGCTGCGCCCCCGCCCACAGGCCTTCCGGGGTCAGTCCCAGCAGGTCGATGGCGTTGCCGCGGACGATGCGGTCGACGACGTCCGGCGGGAGGTGGGCCATCTGGGCCTCGCCGACCTCGCGGGACTTCGGCCAGGTCGAGTCGGAGTGCGGGTAGTCCGTCTCGTAGAGGACGTTCCCGACGCCGATCGCGTCCAGGTTCCGCAGTCCGAAGGCGTCGTCGAAGAAGCAGCCGAAGACGTGCTCGGCGAAGAGTTCCGACGGCGGGCGCAGCACCTTGTCCGCGACGCCGCCCCAGCCGCGGTTCTCCTCCCAGACCACGTTCGCCCGTTCCAGGATGTACGGGATCCAGCCGATCTGGCCCTCCGCGTACATGATCCTCAGGTTCGGGAAGCGCTCGAACTTGCCGCTCATCAGCCAGTCGACCATCGAGAAGCAGCAGTTGGCGAAGGTGATGGTGGAGCCGACGGCCGGCGGGGCGTCCGCCGAGGTGGACGGCATGCGCGAGGAGGAGCCGATGTGCATGGCGATGACCGTGCCGGTCTCGTCGCAGGCCCGCAGGAAGGGGTCCCACTCGTCCGTGTGGACGGACGGGAGGCCCAGGTGCGGGGGTATCTCGGAGAAGGCCACCGCGCGCACGCCGCGGGCCGCGTTGCGGCGGACCTCGGCGGCCGCGAGGCCGGCGTCCCAGAGCGGGATCAGGGTGAGCGGGATCAGCCGGCCCGCCGCGTCGGGGCCGCACCATTCCTCGACCATCCAGTCGTTGTAGGCCCGTACGCCGAGCAGTCCCAGCTCGCGGTCCCGGGCCTCGGTGAAGGTCTGGCCGCAAAAGCGCGGGAAGGTCGGGAAGCAGAGCGCCGACTGGACGTGGTTGACGTCCATGTCCGCGAGGCGCTCGGGAACCGAGAAGGACCCGGGGCGCATCTGCTCGTACGTGATGACCTCCAGCTTGATCTCGTCGCGGTCGTACCCGACCGCGGTGTCCAGCCGGGTGAGCGGCCGGTGCAGGTCCTCGTAGACCCACCAGTCGCCGATCGGTCCGTCGTCGCCCTTGGCCCCCATCACGGGGGCGAACTTGCCGCCGAGGAAGGTCATTTCCTTCAAGGGGGCGCGGACGACGCGGGGTCCGGTGTCCCGGTATCTGGACGGGAGCCGGTCCCGCCAGACGTGGGGCGGTTCCACCGTGTGGTCATCCACCGAGATGATCTTCGGGAAGGTCTCCATGTGGTCTACGGTAGCGCCGATCTGACGAACCGTCAGCTAGTTGGGAAGGGATCGCTCCGCCACGGGCTGACGGGTACGCGCAAGACAGGGCAGACTGACCCTTACACCGACGGAAGGCAGGGGGGACGACAGATGGACGGCATACCGGCCATCCCGCACCAGCGGAACCACCCCGAGGCAGCCCCCCAGGCAGTAGAGGCGGCACAGGCCGTACGCGCGGACACCCCCCAACCGGCCGCGGCCGCCGAACTCGCCCCCGGCGGCGCCCGGTTCGCCGTCCTCGGACCCATCCGGGCCTGGCGCGGCCGCGAGGCCCTGCCCTCCGGCAGCCCCCAGCAGCGCGCCCTGCTCGCCGTGCTCCTGCTCCGCAACGGCCGGACCGCCACCGCGCCCGAGCTCATCGACGCGATCTGGGGCGAGGACCCGCCCCAGCAGGCCCTCGCCACCATCCGCACCTACGCGTCCCGGCTGCGCAAGGTCCTCGACCCCGGGCTGCTCGTCAGCGAGTCCGGCGGGTACGCCATCCGGCTGCGCCACATGGAGGCCCTCGACCTCGGCGTCGCCCGCGCCCTGGCCGCCGACGCCGAGAAGGCCCGCGCCGCCGGGGACCGCGCCCTCGCCCGCACCCTCCTCGCCCGCACCCTGGACCTCTGGGACGGCGAACCCCTCGCCGGAGTCCCCGGCCCGCACGCCGAGACCGAGCGGACCCGGCTCGCCGAATGGCGCGTCCAGCTGCTGGAGACCCGCCTGGACCTCGACCTGGAGGTCGGCCACCACGCCGAGGCCGTCTCCGAGCTCACCGCGCTGACCGCCGCCCACCCGCTGCGCGAACGGCTGCGCGAGCTGCTGATGCTCGCCCTCTACCGCAGCGGACGCCAGGCCGAGGCCCTCGCCGTCTACGCCGACACCCGCCGGCTCCTCGCCGAGGAACTCGGCGTCGACCCGCGCCCCGAGCTCTCCGCCCTCCAGCAGCGCATCCTGCGCGCCGACGCCGAACTCGCCCGCGCCGAAGACCCCGCACCGGCCGCGGCCGCCGTCCACGTGAGGCCCGCCCAATTGCCCGCCACAGTGCCGGACTTCACAGGACGCACCCCGTTCGTCAGCGAGCTCGGCGCGATCCTGTCGGGCGCCGAGGGCCAGGTCATGGCCGTCTCCGCGCTCGCCGGCATCGGCGGCGTCGGCAAGACCACCCTCGCCGTGCACGTCGCGCACGCCGCCCGCCCGCACTTCCCCGACGGCCAGCTCTACGTGGACCTCCAGGGCACCGAGCCGCGCCCCGCCGAACCCGAGGCCGTCCTCGGCTCCTTCCTGCGGGCCCTCGGCACCCCCGACACCGCGATCCCCGACTC
This sequence comes from Streptomyces sp. ADI95-16, assembly GCF_003721495.1. Classification (NCBI taxonomy): domain Bacteria; kingdom Bacillati; phylum Actinomycetota; class Actinomycetes; order Kitasatosporales; family Streptomycetaceae; genus Streptomyces; species Streptomyces sp. ADI95-16. Next base: position 3,736,000 of record NZ_CP033581.1, read on the forward strand.
CCCCGCCGAACGCGCCGCGCTCTACCGCTCCGCCCTCGACGGCCGCCGCGTCCTGGTCCTGCTCGACAACGCCCGCGACGCCGCCCAGGTACGGCCGCTGCTGCCGGGCACCGCGGGCTGCGCCGCCCTCGTCACCAGCCGGGTCCGCATGTCGGGCCTCGCCGGGGCCCATCTCGTCGACCTCGACGTGATGAGCCCCGAGGAGGCCCTGCAGCTGTTCACCCGGATCGTCGGGACCGAGCGCGTCGCCGCCGAACGCCAAGCCGCCCTCGACGTCGTCGGCGCCTGCGGGTTCCTGCCGCTCGCCATCCGCATCGCCGCCTCCCGGCTCGCCGCCCGCCGCACCTGGACCGTCTCCGTCCTGGCCGCCAAGCTCGCCGACGAACGCCGCCGCCTGGACGAGCTCCAGTCCGGCGACCTCGCCGTCAAGGCCACCTTCGAACTCGGCTACGGCCAGCTGGAACCCTCCCAGCAGCGCGCGTTCCGCCTCCTCGGCCTCGCCGACGGCCCCGACATCTCCCTCGCCGCCGCGGCCGCCGTACTGGACCGGCCCGAACACGACACCGAGGACCTCCTGGAGGCCCTCGTCGACTGCTCCCTCATCGAATCCGCCGCGCCGGGCCGTTACCGCTTCCACGACCTCGTACGCCTCTACGCCCGCGCCTGCGCCGAACGCGACGAGCAGCCGCCCAGCGAGCGCGACACCGCCCTGTCCCGGCTGCTGGACTTCTACCTGGCCACCGCCTCCCGGGTGTACGCGCTGGAGCGCCCCGGCGACCGTACGGTGGACCACCTGCCGCCCACCGACCGCGCCGGGCTGGTCTTCGCCGGCCGCCCCGCCGCGCTCGACTGGCTCTACGGCGAGGCCGACTGCCTCCTCGCCTGCGTCCAGCAGTCCGTGGGCCGGGGGCAGCTCGACCGCTCCGTCGGCCTGCTGATGGCCGCCAAGGACCTCGCCGAGTCCGGGGCCAGTTCCCGCATGTACGAGAACGCGGCCGTCATGGTCCGCGACGCCGCCCGCTCCCTGGGCAACGCCCGCGCCGAGGGCCGGGCCCGCACCACGCTGGCGCAGGCCCAGATCACGGCCGGCCGCTTCGACGCCGCCGCCACCGAGGCCAATACCGCCATGGAGCTCGGCCGGCTCGCCGAGGACCCCTGGACCAGCGGGAACGCCCCCAACGAGCGGGGCATCATCGCGATCTACCGCAAGGAGCACTCCGCCGGCGAGGAGGCCCTGAGCCAGGCCCGGGAGGCCTTCCGCGCCGACGGGAACCGCCCAGGCGAGGCCAGCGCCCTGTGCAACCTGTCGCGGATCCACCTCGCCCAGGACCGCACGGGCAGCGCCGTGGAGCTGGCCCGGCAGGGCATCGAGATATACGCCGAACTCGGCCTGGAACTGCGGCTCGCCAACGGCCGGTACGCGCTGGGTCTGGCGCTGAGCCAGGCCGGTCGCTTCCTGGAGGCGCTGGCCGAGTTCACCCAGGCGCTGGAGATCTTCCGCGACAACCGCCAGCCCCTGTGGGAGGGCGTGACACACTTCCGGCTGGCCGAGGTGCACCTGGCCGCCGGCCGGGCCACCCTGGCCGCCTCGCACGCGGAACAGGCCATCGCGCTGCGCGGCATCGGCGGGGTGTGGCGGCGCGGTACCGTCCTCCAGGTCCTCGGCAAGGCGCTGACGGTGCTGGGGCAGCCGGACCGGGCGAGCGCCTGCTGGCGCGAGGCGCTGGCGATCTACGAGGGGCTGGGGTCGCCGGAGGCGTCCGAGGTCAGGATGCTGCTGGCGCTCGCCGCGGCCTCGTGAACGCGCGCGTTCATCATTCGTTTATCGCCGGCCGTCATTCTGTAGTTGTCGATCCGCGCAGACGGCGGGTGGACGGCCCGACACAACAGGAGGGCACCTCCCAGGTGCCGAATCCGCGAAGATCCGTCCGGCGGCCCTCGGGGGAGTCGCCGGGCGGGTCCTCCCGGACGACGAACCACATACTTCCAGGAGTGCGCCATGACTGACGCGACCACGCCGCAGACGCCGAAGGACCCGTCCAAGCCGCTCGACAGCCACGCCTCGGGCGCGGAGGCCGTCGTGGACATCCAGACCATGGACAGCCACGCGTCGAGCGAGCCGATCGACCTTCCGCTCCCGCCGGCGAAGCCGCCGGTCAAGCCGGTCGGGCCGCAGGACAGCCACGCGTCCGGCGAGCCGCTCCAGGCCATGGACAGCCACGCCTCCAGCGAGCCGTTCAAGCCGTAACCGGCCGGGTCCGGGCTCCGGCCGCGGGCCACCAGAACCAACGGGGGAAGCGCCTCGGGTCCTACGGGGGGAACCGATAGGGATCAGGAGGCGACGGGGGAAGACGACGACCGCGGTGGCCCGGAGGGGGAGCCACCGCGGCCGTCGTATCCGCGTGTCCGGACACGGGGGCAGCCCCTAGGGTGGAGGCGTGTTCACCTCCCAGGGACCCACCGCCCGCGAGCTGGCCGTGCAGGCCCTCTCCTCCGTCGAGCGCGGCTACGACCTGCTCTCGCCCAAGTTCGACCGGACGCCCTTCCGCACCCCGGACCGGATGCTCGACGCCGTCGAGGAGACCCTGGCCGGGCGGGAGGGCTCCTTCGGTGCCGGGCTCGACGTGTGCTGCGGCACCGGCGCCGGGCTGGGCATGCTGCGGCGGCTGTGCCGGGACCGGGTGACCGGGGTGGACGTCAGCGCCGGGATGCTGGCACAGGCCGCGCTGGCGCACCCGGACGGGGTGGACTTCGTACGGGCCGACGCGCTGGCGCTGCCGCCCGCGCTCGGGAACTCCTACGACCTGGCGGTCAGCTTCGGGGCCTTCGGGCACTTCCTGCCGGCCGAGCGGCCCGCCCTGTTCGCCGGGGTCCGCGCGGCGCTGCGCCCCGGCGGGCTGTTCGCCTTCCCGATCGGGGCGCCGTTGCCGCCGAGCTCGCGGGTCTGGTGGATGGTGGCGGGCTTCGACGCGGCGATGCGGGTGCGCAACGCGGTGTGGCGGCCGCCGTTCGTCATGTACTACCGGACGTTCCCGCTGAGCGGTGTCCGCGCGGACCTGCGGGCGGCGGGGTTCACGGTGGAGACGGTCCCGCTGGAGCACTTCGGGCGCCGGGAGGACGGCAGTCCGCACTGGCGGCTGGTCCTGGCCCGGCGCCCGTGACGTCTGGCGGCCGCGGTCAGCGCGCCCTCAGCTCCCGCTTGAGGACCTTGCCGCCGGCGTTGCGCGGCAGTTCGCCGACGAACTCCACTTCCCTGGGCACCTTGTAGTTGGCCATTTCCCGGCGCGACCAGGCGATCAGGTCGTCGGCGGTGACGGTGGCGCCGGGGCGGCGCACCGCGTACGCCTTGCCGACCTCGCCGAGCCGGGGGTCGGGGACTCCGACGACCGCGACGTCCGCGATGTCCGGGTGCAGGCCGAGGAGTTGCTCGATCTCGGCGGGGTAGGCGTTGAAGCCGCCGACGATGAACATGTCCTTGATCCGGTCGGTGATGCGCAGGTTGCCGTCCGCGTCGAGGACGCCGACGTCGCCGGTGCGCAGCCAGCCGTCGGGGGTGATGGCCCGCGCGGTCTCGGCGGGGTCCTCGAAGTAGCCCCGCATGACGTGGTGGCCGCGGACCCACACCTCGCCCGCCCGGCCGGCCGGCAGGGGCGCCCCTTCGGGGTCCGCGATCCGTACCTCGGTGCCGGGGACGGGCCGCCCGGAGGTTTCGGCGATGACCTCGGCCGGGTCGCCGCGCCGGCACATGGTGACGATGCCGCTGGCTTCGGAGAGTCCGTACGCGGTGAGCACGGTGGCGATCCGCAGTTCGCCGCGGAGCCGCTCCACGAGGCGCAGCGGGACGACGGCCGCGCCGGTGACGACGAGGCGGAGCGCCGACAGGTCGTGGTGGTCGCGGTGGGCGTGGTCGAGGAGGGACTGGTGCAGGGTGGGCGGTCCGGGGAGTACGGAGATCCGTTCGGCTGCGACGTTGGCGAGGACGGTGTCCACGTCGAAGACGGGCTGCGGGACCATGGTGGCGCCTCGGGTCAGGCAGGCGATGATCCCGGCCTTGTAGCCGAAGGTGTGGAAGAAGGGGTTCACGATCAGGTAGCGGTCGCCCTCGCGGAGTCCGGCGAGTTCGCTCCACACGTCGTAGCAGCGCAGGGTCTGGGCGTGGGTGATGACGGCGCCCTTGGGGCTGCCGGTGGTGCCCGAGGTGAAGATGATGTCGGAGGGGGCGTCGGGGCGGATCGCGGCGGCGCGTGCGCGGACGGCTTCGGCGGGTACCCGGCCCCCGCCGGCCAGGAAGTCCTTCCAGGTGCGGAAGGAGGCCGGGGCGTCCTCGGCGAGGACGACGACCTGTTCCAGGTGTTCCAGGCCGGGGAGCGGGCCGGTGCCGGGGCCTTCGGCGGCGGCGCGGCGCAGCGAGGCGACGTAGGAGGTGCCGAGGAAGGTGCCGGTGACGAAGAGGAGCCTGGCGCGGCTGCGCCGCAGGACGTACGCGGCTTCGGCGCCCTTGAAACGGGTGTTGAGGGGGACGAGGACGGCGCCGGCGGAGACGGCTCCGAGGGCGCAGACGATCCATTCCAGGGTGTTGGGCGCCCAGACGGCGACCCGGTCGCCCGCCTCGACCCCGGCGGCGATGCAGGCGGCCGCGGCCCGTTCGACGCGCTCGCCGAGCTGGGCGTAGTCGATCCGGACGCGGCCGTCGACGACGGCTTCGCGCTCCGCGTAGCGTTCGGCGGCGTCGCGCACCAGTTCCGCGACGCTGCCCCAGCGCAGATCCCCCCGCACGTCTTCGCTCATCGCGCTCCCCTCCCAGTAGCTGACTATCCGTCAGATTAGCTGTAGCCTTCGCGGCTGTCAGTACTGGCGCGGGCCCGGAGGTGGCGATGGCGGCAACACTCAAGGACGCTACGGCGATAGTCGGGATCGGCCAGACCCCCTTTGCCAAACGGCTCCCGCAATCCGAGAAGGAATTGGCCTGCCGTGCGATTCTGGCCGCCCTCGCGGACGCCGGCATCGCCCCGTCCGAGGTCGACGCCTTCGCCTCGTACACGATGGAGGAGACCGACGAGGTCGAGGTCGCCAAGGCCATCGGCGCGGGCGACGTCACCTTCTTCTCCAAGGTCGGCTACGGCGGCGGCGGCTCCTGCGCCACCGTCGGCCACCTCGCGGCCGCCGTCGCCACCGGGCAGGCGGGCGTGGGCGTCGCCTGGCGCTCCCGCAAGCGCGGCTCCGGGCCGCGGCCGTGGAAGAACACCGCCGTCCAGCTGCCCACCCCCGGCCAGTGGACCCGCCCGTTCGGGCTGCTGCGCCCCGCCGACGAGATCGGCATGCTGGCCCGCCGCTACATGCACGAGTACGGGGCCACCCGCGACCACCTCTTCAACGTCGCGATGGCCTGCCGCAACCGGGCCAACGAGAACCCGGCCGCGATGATGTACGAGCGCCCGCTGACCCGCGAGATGTACATGACCGCCCGCATGATCAGCGAACCGCTCTGCCTCTTCGACAACTGCCTGGAGACGGACGGGGCGCTGGCCTGCGTGATCGTCTCCGCCGAGCGGGCCCGGGACTGCCGGCACAAGCCCGTGTACGTGCACTCCGTGGCCCAGGGGCTGCCCGCCCAGCACCACGGGATGGTCAACTACTGGAACGACGACCCGCTGTCCGGGCCCGCCTGGACCGCCGCCCGGCACCTGTGGAAGCAGTCCGACTTCGGGCCGCAGGACGTGGACGTCGCCCAGATCTACGACGCGTTCACCCCGCTGATCCCGCTGTCCCTGGAGGGCTACGGGTTCTGCGGGCGCGGCGAGGGCGCCGCCTTCACCGAGGGCGGAGCGCTGGAAATGGGCGGCCGGCTGCCCATCAACACGGGCGGCGGCGGACTCAGCGAGGCCTACGTGCACGGCTTCAACCTGATCAACGAGGGCGTCAAACAGCTGCGGGGCGTCTCCACCGCGCAGGTGCCGGACGCCGCGACCTGCCTGGTGACGGCGGGCGAGGGAGTCCCGACGTCCGCGATCCTGCTGCGAGCCTGAGGAGCGAGCGACGATGACCGCCACTGCCGACGAACTGCTGCTCCCCGTACCCGACGAGGACGGCGCCCCCTTCTGGGAGTACGCCGCCCGCGGCGAACTGCGGATCCAGGCCTGCGCCTCGTGCGGCAGACTCCGCTTCCCGCCGAGGCCGTGCTGCCCGCACTGCCAGTCCTTCGACTCCGAGTGGCGCCCGATGAGCGGGCGCGGCCGGATCTGGTCGTACGTCCGGCCGCACCCGCCGCTGCTGCCCGCGTACGCGGCGCAGGCCCCGTACAACGTCATCCTCGTGGAGCTCGCCGACGCGCCGGGGATCCGGCTGGCCGGGAACCTGGTGGCCGCCGCCGGGGCCCCGCTCGACTCGGTGGACCCGGGGCGGCTGCGCATCGGGGCGAAGGTCCAGGTCACGTTCACCGAGGTCGGCGGGATGGCCGTGCCGCGCTGGCTGCTGGAGCGGTCGTGACGGTACGGGTCGAGCGGGACGGGGAGAGCGGCGTCGCGGTCGTCACCCTGGACCGGGAGCGCCGGCACAACGCCATCGACCTGGAGACGGCCGCCGAACTGGCTTCCGTGTGGCGGGGGTTGCGGTACGAGGACGCGGTGCGGGCGGTGGTGGTGACGGGCGCCGGGCGCGCCGCGTTCTGCACCGGCATCGACCGCGCGGTGGAGGTTCCCCAGCCGGGCTCCCCGTACTCGGTCGACGATCCGCTGACGGAGATCGGCCCGAAGGCCAACGACCTGTGGAAGCCGGTGATCGCCGCCGTCAACGGCATGGCCTGCGGCGGCGCCTTCTACGTCCTGGGCGAGGCGGAGTTCCTGATCGCCTCGGAGACGGCCGTCTTCTTCGACCCGCACACCACGTACGGGATGGTCAGCGCCTACGAGGCCGTCTACATGGCGCAGCGGATGCCGTTCGGCGAGGTCGCCCGGATGTCCCTGATGGGCACGGCGGAACGGCTCTCCGCGCGCCGGGCCCACGAGATCGGCCTGGTCTCCGAGCTGACGGCGCCCGAGGAACTGCTCCCGGCGGCGCTGCGGGCGGCGCGGACGCTGGCCGGGTTCCCGACGGAGGGCGTGCAGGGCACCGTACGGGCGCTGTGGTCGGCGAAGCGGGCGGCGCTGCGGCAGGCCCTGGACCAGGCGCCGGCACTGATCACGCTGGGGAACCTGGCGCCCGAGCGGCAGGCCGAACTGTTCGCGGGGCGGCGCGGGGCGCCGGAGCCCAGGGTGCGGTGACTCAGCGGGTGCGCTTGGGGTTCGGCTTGGAGGTGGACTTCGGCTTGGGCTTGGACCCCGGCTTGCCGATGCCGGAGCCGGAGCCAGTGCCGGAGTCGGAGCCGTCGGAGGTCCCGGTCGGGCTCGGGCCGTCGGCCGGGACGGTGTCGATCCGCCCGACGGCGCAGCCGCGTACGTCCTCGGCCTGGGCCGGGAGGGTCATCGCCACCTCCACGGTCCGGCTCTCGCGCGCCTCCAGCGCGACCTCGACGGAGGCGGAGTCGACGGGCCCGGCCGCGCCCTCGAAGACCAGCGGCACCCGGAAGGTGCGGGCGCCCGCCACGTCGGAGGTGACCTTGAGGGTGGCCTTCGTCCGGCCCTGCCCGGCGCAGGTGACGACCTCGGCGTGAGCGGGCGGCGCGGCCGGCGACCCGGTGGGGGTGGCCGATGCGGTCGCGCTGCCGCCGCCGCTGCCGCTGCCCCCGTGGGACTTCTTCTTCGGCTTGCCGCTCTTGGAACTGGAGCATCCGCCGCCGCTGCTGCTCTTGCTCTTCCCGTTGCCGCTGCCGTTGCCGCTGCCGCCGCTCGACGAGAAGCCCGTCAGCGCCAGTACGGCGAAGGCGAGCACCGCCGCGAACCTGATCCGACGTCCAGCCACCATGGCCTGAATCCCTCCCCCAGGGCTAACGGCGGGCCACGCTATCAGGCCGGGGTGCGGGCGCTCGCGCGCGCCGGGTGCGGCGCTCAGCGCGGGGGGTCCGCCGCCAGGCCGCGGGTGCGTAGGTCCGCCAGGGAGTCGGTGTACTTGAGCATCAGGCGGGCGAAGTCGAGGCGGTCCCGCTCCGCCCAGTCGGCGGTGATGTACTCGAACGCCGAGCGCTGGTGGCGGCGGAAGCGGGCCATGAGTTCCCGGCCGGCCGGGCTGAGGTGGAGCACCGTGCGGCGGCCGTCCCGCTGCGAGGCGCCACGGATGACGTAACCGGCCTTGATGGTGTCGCTGACCATGCGGCTGGCGACCGAGGGGTCCACGCCGAGCAGTTCGGCGACGCCGCCGACGGTGATCTCCCGGTCGGGGTCCTGCGTGGCCTCCAGGACGTGGTTGAGGACCAGCGTCCGGCTCAGGTCCTTCGCCGAGATCGGGTTCTCGACCTCCAGCAGCGAGGTGCGGCGCAGCTTGGAGAACGCCGGACCCACGGCGTCCAGCAGTTCGTCGGCCGTCTTCGGGGCGTCCGCCGGCTCGTTCCTCGTCATGCGCTCACCCTACCTCCGTGAGTTCGCGCAGACATGTGTTGACCTGAAAACGTGTGCATGCAAGCATGCATATGTACGCAGCGATGTAATGACCGTCCGAGCGGAGATCCCCGTGACCACTCTCATCACCGGCGCCCGCGGCAAGGTCGCCCAAGCCGTCATCCAGCGCCTGCACTCCGCCGGCACCCCCGTGCGGGCCGCCAGCGCCCGGCCCGCCGAGCTGACCGTCCCGGCCGGCGTCGAAACCGCCGAACTCGCCCTGAACCGGCCCGAGACCTTCGGCGCCGCGCTCACCGGCGTCCGCAGCGTCTTCCTCTACCCCGAGCCCGCCGGCATCCACGAGCTGGTCAAGGCCGCCGGGGCCGCCGGGGTCGAACACGTCGTGCTGCTGTCCTCCGCCTCGGTCCTCGCGCCCGGCGCCGAGACCGATCCGCTGGCGTCCCACAGCCTCCGGGTCGAACGCGCCCTGGCCGGAGCCGGCTTCACCGTGACCCTGCTGCGCCCCGACGCGTTCGCCGCAAACGCCCTCGGCTGGGCGTACCCCATCGGCCGGGACCTGCCGGTCCGGCTCGCCTACCCCGAGGCCACCCTCGCGCCGATCCACCCCGCCGACATCGCCGACATCGCCGTCCGCGCCCTGACCGGCGACGGCGGCTCCCTCGCCGGCCGCGCCCTGACCCTGACCGGCCCCGAGCAGCTGACCTTCCGCGAGCAGCTCGCCGTCGTCTCCGACGCCATCGGCCGCGCCGTCCCCGTCGAGCGGATCACCCGCGAGCGGGCCGCCGAGGAGATGGCCGGCCACATGCCCGCCGCGATGGCCGGCTCGCTCCTCGACCTGTGGGCCGCCGCCACCGCCACGCCCGTGGCCGTCGCCGACACCACCGAGAACCTGCTCGGCGCGCCCGCCCGCACCTTCCGGCAGTGGGCCCGCGAGAACGCCCCCGCCTTCCGGGCGCCCGGCAGGTGATCCGTCCCGCGCCCGGACATGACGGCGGCCCCGTCCCACGGGGGGACGGGGCCGGCCAGTCGTGACAGGCGGAAGCGTGATCAGACGGCTTCGACGACGCCGGAGGCGGCGATCTCGACCTTGCCCTTGGGGGCGCCGGACTGGGAGCCCAGGGCCTCGATCTGGTCGACGAGCTCCTGGCCTGAGACGACCTCGCCGAAGACGACGTGCTTGCCGTCGAGCCACGGGGTGACGACGGTGGTGATGAAGAACTGCGAGCCGTTGGTGTTGCGGCCGGCGTTCGCCATCGACAGCAGGTACGGGCGGTCGTGCTTCAGCTGGAAGTTCTCGTCGGCGAACTTCTCGCCGTAGATGCTCTTGCCGCCGGTGCCGTTGTGGTTGGTGAAGTCGCCACCCTGCAGCATGAACTGCGGGATGACGCGGTGGAAGCCGGAGCCCGCGTAGCCGAAGCCGTTCTGGCCGGTGGCCAGCTCGCGGAAGTTCTTCGCGGTCTGCGGAACGACCTCGTCGAAGAGCTGGAAGACGATGCGGCCGGCCGGGGCGCCGTTGATGTTGATGTCGAAGTAAACGTTGCTCATGGGGTCCATCCTGTCACTCCCGGTGCCGTACGCGACCCAGCGGGGCCCGAGCACCGCCCGAACAGGGCACCGGACCGGGCACCGGACCGGGCCCGGGCCGGGCGACGTCCCAGGTCAGGTGCTGGTACGGGTGCCCGTCCCCTTGGCCGCGTCCAGGGCGTACACGCAGCGGTCCTTGCTGCACGCGTACACCACGCCCGCCTCCGCCACCGGGGCGCCCGCGATCTCCCCGCCCGTGGCGAGCTTCCAGCGCAGCTGGCCCCCCGCCGCGTCCAGGGTGTACAGGCAGTGGTCCGCCGAGCCGAAGTGCACCCGGCCGTCCGCGACCGCCGGCGGGCCGGTGATCTCCCCGCCCGCCGCGAACCGCCACTTCGGGGTGCCGGTGACCGCGTCGAGCGTGTACAGGGCGCTGCCCGCCCCGAGGTGGACGTTGCCGCCGACGACCAGCACCGGGTCCGCCGAAGGCCGCGGCTCCGTCGCGATGCGCCAGCGGTCCTTGCCGGTGACCGCGTCCAGGGCGTAGACGGTGCCCAGGTGGTCGGCGAGGTAGACCCCGCCGCCCGTCACCGCCGCGCCCGGTGCGAAGGCCGGGGCCGCCAGGAACACCGCGGGGGCCTCGAAGTGCCAGCGGACCCGGCCCGAGGCCCGGTCCACCGACAGCACCCGGGTGCCCGCGGCGACGTACACGTTGCCGTCCGGCGCCGGGGTGACCCGTACGGGCACGTTCGCGCAGGACGCCGCGTCGCCGACGGGGTACGACCAGGACTCCCGGCCGGTGCGGGCGTCCAGGGCCCGCAGCCGGGCGTCCTGCCACACGTACACCGTGCCGTCGTGGAGGACGGGGGCCGCCTCCGGGGTCTCGAAGTCGGTCTGCGCGCCGGTCAGCTCCCACAGCTTGTGGCCGTTGGAGGCCTCCCAGCCCTGGACGCCGCCGCCGCGCGTGGCGGTGACGACGGTGCCGTGCTCGGCGCGCAGCGCGTACACCCAGGCGTCGGCGGACACCCGCCACCGCTCGGAGCCGTCGGTGGCGTCGAGCGCGAAGAGCGAGGGGCCGTCGGAGGCGTGGATACGGCCGTCCGCGACGGCCATGGACCAGGCGACGTCGCGCGTCTTGAACTGGCGCCGGCCGCTGGCCACGTCGAGGGCGTGCACCTCGAAGGAGGTGACGTACAGCAGGTCACCGGCGACGGTCGGGGTGCCCCACACCTCGTTGGACATGCGGAAGCGCCACGGCCGCCAGCGTCCGCTGTCGGGCGCCGGGCCGGTACGGGCGTCGGTACGGGCGTCGATGCCCGAGGCCGGGCCGGGGACGCCGGCGGCGGCCTCCAGCACGGCCCCCGAGGAACCGCCCGGCGGGCGCACCCACCCGGTCGCCGAGTCCGCCGCGGCCTGCCCGGACGGGGCCGCGGCGCCCGCCCGCGGCCCGGGCCCGATCGGCACCGGCGAACCGCCGAGCCGCACGGGCACGCCCGAGGGCGCCGGCGACATCGGCGGGTGGTGCGGGCGCGGCGGGGCGGCGTGCCCGGTGCGCGGGTCCGCGTACGGCTCGACGCCGCGCGGGCGGCGGTGCGTGGCGACCTCGGACCCGGAACCGGAACCGGAACCGGAACCGGAACCGGAGCCGACCCCGGATCCCGGGGACGGGCGGCGCGGGACGGGCATCGCCGGAGCGGTGCGCTGCCCGGCGCGGCGGGCCTCGATCATCGCGACGGCCCGGCCGGGCAGCCACGCGGAGGCGGTGCCGCTGTCGTCTCCGCCGTCGAAGAGGTGTGGGGCCAGCTGCGCCTGGAGGTCGGCCGGGGTGGGCCGCTGCGTGGCGTCCATCTGCATGCAGGACTCGATCAGCGGCCGCAGCTCGTCGGGGAGCCCCTCCAGGTTGGGGCCCTCGCGGAGCAGCATGAACACCGTCTCCACCGGGTTCGCCCCGTGGTACGGAGGGTGTCCGGTCGCCGCGAAGACGAGCGTCGAGCCGAGCGAGAACACGTCGCTGGCGCCCTTGACGCTGCGCGAGTCCTTCGCCTGCTCGGGTGACATGTACGCGGGGGTGCCGACGGCGACGTTCGTCATGGTCAGGCGGGTGTTGGAGACACCGCTCGCGATGCCGAAGTCGATCACGCGGGGGCCGTCCTCGACGACCAGCACGTTGGACGGCTTCAGGTCGCGGTGCACCAGCCCCGCCCCGTGGATGGACTGCAGCGCCTCGGCGATGCCGGCCGCGAGCCACCGTACGGCCTGGGCGGGCATCGGCCCGCACTCGTTGACGATCTCCTCCAGGGAGGGCGCCGGGACGTACGCGGTCGCCAGCCACGGCACGGCGGCGCGCGGGTCCGCGTCGACGACGGCCGCCGTGTAGAAGCCGGACACCGCGCGCGCGGCCTCCACCTCGCGGGTGAAGCGCACCCGGAACAGCTGGTCCTCGGCGAGCTCGGTGCGCACCGTCTTGATCGCCACTCTGCGTCCGGACGCCGACCGTGCGAGATAGACCAGCCCCATGCCGCCGGCGCCGAGCCGTCCCAGCACCTCGAAGGGGCCGATCCGTCTCGGGTCGTGCTGCGTCAGCTGCTCCACCACTCGCCTCCACACCTCCCCGTACGGGCCCTCGCCGGGCCCGTCTTTCCACCGGTCGCGCGGCGGCACGCGGCGGTCGGCCCCGTGCAGCGTCTCACTCCGGGACGCCGCCCGGGTCGCGCAACCCCGATTCTGTCAGGCCCGCGCCTGCTCCGGTCCCTGCTCAGGCCGTGCTTTCGCACGAGGCTCCGAGAGGATCCCGAAGACGGCCCCCTGATTGTCGGCGAGGACGGCGATCCGCCCGTACGGCGTATCGAAGGGATCGGCGGTGACCCGGCCGCCGAGGCGCTTGGCCGTGGCGACCGTCTGGTCGCAGTCCGGGACGGCGAAGTAGAGCAGGAAATGGGCCGGCATGATCTCCGGGAAGGCGTCGGTGATCATGGTCCGGCCGAGGACGGCGGTGTCGGAGCCGGGCACGCTGCCGGGCGGGGACCAGACCCGGTACTCGACGCCGCTCTCGGGGTCGTCCTGGTCCTCGGGGACGTAGCCGAAGACCTTGGCGTAGAAGACGTCGACCGCGTCGCGGGCGCGGGTGTAGACCTCCGACCAGCAGTACGTGTAAGGCTCCTGCTGGGCGTCGAACCCGTGGTGGGTGCCGGGCTGCCAGAGGCCGAAGACGGCGCCGCCGGGGTCGGCGGCCATGGCGGCCGTGCCGTAGGGGCCGACGGGCTGGGGGTCCATCACCATCTGGCCGCCGGCGGCGCGGATGCGGGCGGCGCACGCGTAGGCGTCCGAGGTGTAGAGGTACACCCCCCAGACGGTGGGCATCCGGCCGTCGGGCTTGGGGGCGAGGGCGGCGACGTTGCGGCCGAGGCTGTAGGCCTGGGTGTATCCGCCGTACTGGGGTCCCGCGCCGGGGCCGAAGGTCCACCCGAAGAGCTCACCGTAGAAGCGCTTGCCCGCCTCGACGTCCGGGAGGGAGGCGTCGACCCAGCAGGGTGCGCCTTCCGCGAATGCGGCCATGAGCCCGGTTCCTTCCGTCGTGCCCCTGAAACAGGATGTGCCCGAAAACTTGTCCACAGCCTGTTGATAAGACTATTCGGGGGATACGCCACGATACGTACCGGATGCCGTCGCCGCGCGAGCGGGGCCGGGCGGAGGGCGGGCTAAGGGCGGGCGGAGGGCGGGCCGGGCGCCGGGGCAGGCGCCGGGCGGGGCGCTCCGGGCAGGCCGGAATCCGACCCCTCGGTCCTCCCGGAGCCGCTCCCCGCCCGGGTCTGAGCCCGGACAACCCCATTTGCAGGCGGCCGAATCGCGCCGGGATCACCCCTCGGTAAGCTGACGGCATGACAGGACAAGTACGCACCGTCGACGGGCGTGTCGCCGGCCGGCGCGGCCAGGCGACGCGGCAGAAGCTGCTCGACTGCCTCAGCGAGATGCTCAGCTCCTCGCCGTACCGCGACGTCAAGGTGATCGACGTCGCGCGCAAGGCCGGCACCTCCCCCGCGACCTTCTACCAGTATTTCCCGGACGTCGAAGGCGCCGTCCTGGAGATCGCGGAGCAAATGGCCACCGAGGGCGCGCAGTTGACGGCGCTCGTCGAGGGCCGGAACTGGGTCGGCAAGGCAGGCTGGGCGACCGCCGAGGAACTCGTCGAGGGATTCCTGGACTTCTGGCGGGCCAACGACGCGATCCTCCGGGTCGTCGACCTCGGCGCGGCCGAGGGCGACAAGCGGTTCTACAAGATCCGCATGAAGATCCTGAACTCCGTCACCAACTCCCTCACGGAGTCGATGAAGGAGCTCCAGGCCAAGGGCAAGGTCGACAAGGACCTCAGTCCGGCGGCGATGGCGGGATCCCTCGTCGCGATGCTGGCCGCGGTCGCCTCGCACCAGAAGGGCTTCCAGACCTGGGGCGTGAAACAGGCCGAGCTCAAGCCGAACCTGGCGCTGCTCGTGCACCTGGGCATCACCGGCAAGAAGCCGACCAAGTAACGGCGGACCCCGGATCACCTCCGGGGGTCCGCCGCGGTCAAAAGCCTGTGGTCAGGCGCTTGTGGTCAGGCGTTGCGGTCAGGCGCCTGCGGTCAAAACGCCTGCGGTCAGCGACGCTCCAGGCGGAACAGCCGGATCTCGCGCTCGATGCGCGCCTGGTACGTCGCGTACGGCGGCCAGAAACCCAGCACCGCCCGCCACGCCGCCGCGCGCTCCTCGCCCTCCAGCAGGCGGGCTCGTACGGCGATGTTCCGGCCTTTCCAACTCACGTCCGCGTCGGGGTTCTTGAGCAGGTTCCCGGTCCACGCCGGGTGTCCCGGGCGGCCGAAGTTGGAGCCGATCAGCAGCCAGGTCCTGCCGCCGTCCTCCGGCATGCAGGCGAGCGGCGTGGTGCGCGGCTCGCCGGTCCTGGCGCCCTTGGCGGTGAGGATCACGCCCGGGAGCATCTGGGCGCTGAGCATGACCTTGCCGCGGCTCAGCTTGTGCACCGCCTTGTCCAGGGCGGGGATGAAGTGCGGGGCGAGCTTGGCGAACAGCACGGTCGAGGAGATCTTCTGCATGAGCTTGACGCCGGGAGCCATCAGACGGCCACCCTTTCCCTGGTCGGCCGGTGGTCCCGGTCCGGCGGGCCGCCGAACAGGCCCGCCCGGTCGGCGGCGTGCGCGCGCAGCCGGTGGACGGGGCCGAACAGCAGCTCGTCGGCGGCGGCCCGCTTGAAGTAGAGGTGCGCGTCGTGCTCCCAGGTGAAGCCGATGCCGCCGTGCAGCTGGATCGCCTCGCCGGCGGTCGTCCGCAGCGCCTCCAGCGCCTGGGCGAGCGCGAGGCCGCCCTGCTCCGGGTCCCAGGCGGCGTAACAAGCCGCGGAGCGGGCCGCCTGTACCTGGACGTAGAGGTCGGCGAGCCGGTGTTTGACGGCCTGGAAGGAGCCGATGGCCCGGCCGAACTGTTCGCGCCCCCGGACGTACTCGACCGTCCGGGCGAGGGCCGCTCCGGCCGCGCCGACCGCCTCGGAGGCGAGTACGGCGGCGGCGGTGCGCCCGGTGGCGGCGAGCGCCCCCGGCACGTCGCCCTCCGGGTCGCCCAGCAGCTCGGCGGGGACGTCGCGCAGCTGCACCCGCGCCTGCGGCCGGGTCTCGTCGAGGGTGGTCTGCCGGGTCCGTACGAGGCCGGGCGCGTCCTCCCGTACGAGGAACAGCAGGATCCGGCTGCGGGCGAAGCCGCCGGTGTGCGCGGCGACGAGGAGCAGGCCGGCGCTATGCCCGTCGAGCACCTGCGCGGCCTCTCCGTAGAGCCGCCAGCCGTCCGGGGCGGTGCCGGCGCGGGCCTGGACCCCGCCGGCGCGGCCGCCGCCGGCCCATTCGCCCGGGGTGTTGTCGCCGGTCAGCGCGAGGGCGGTGGCGAGGGCGGGGCCGGGGACGGCGAGGGCCGCGGTGAGCCCGCCGGTGGCGAGCGGCGGCAGCAGGGCGGACCGCTGGGCGGCGGTGCCGAGCGCGGTGACCAGCGGCACGGCGAGCGCGGCGGTGGCCAGCAGGGGCGAGGGCAGCAGCGCCCGCCCGGTCTCCTCGCAGGCCAGGGCCAGGTCGGCGGGGGTGCAGCCGACGCCGCCGTACTCCTCGGCGACGGCGAGGCCGGGCAGGCCGAGCCGCCGGGAGAGCTGCTGCCACAGCTCCAGGTCGTATCCGGCGGCGGTGCGGACGGCGGCCTTGACCTCGTCCGGACCGCAGCGTTTGCCCAGGATCTCGCGCAGGGTGCGGCGCATCTCGTCCTGCTCCGCGGTGAAGGCGGCGTCCATCGTCGGGCTCCTCCCCGTATCTGACGGGCCGTCATGTTAGGGCGGGCGGGGCGAGATGCACAGGGGGCGGGGCGGGTCGTCGCGCACTAGAAACTGACGTGGCGTCAGATGTACGGTCGCTCCATGTCTGGACTCCTCCACGGCCCCACCGCCGAACCCGCCGCCGCGCCGCGCCGCCGCCGGGTCGCGGTCGTCGGCGTCGCCCTGTCGGACTGCGGCCGCGTGGACGGCCCCACCCCCTACGCCCTGCACGCGCAGGCCGCCCGCCGCGCCCTGGCCGACTCCGGCCTCGACCGCCGCGTCATCGACGGCTTCGCCTCGGCGGGCCTCGGCACGCTCGCGCCCATCGAGGTCGCCGAGTACCTGGGGCTGCGCCCCGCCTGGGTCGACTCCACCTCGGTCGGCGGCGCCACCTGGGAGGTCATGGCCGCGCACGCCGCCGACGCGATCGCCGCCGGCCACGCGAACGCCGTGCTCCTGGTCTACGGCTCGACGGCCCGGGCCGACATCAAGGCCCGGCGCCGCACCTCGAACCTCTCCTTCGGAGCGCGGGGACCGCTCCAGTTCGAGGTGCCGTACGGGCACACCCTGATCTCCAAGTACGCGATGGCGGCCCGCCGCCACATGCACGAGTACGGGACGACCCTGGAGCAGCTCGCCGAAGTGGCCGTCCAGACGCGGGCGAACGCGGCGGCCAACCCGGACGCCATGTTCCGCGACCCGCTGACGGTCGACGAGGTCCTGGCCGGCGAGATGATCGCGGACCCCTTCACGAAGCTGCACTGCTGCATCCGCTCGGACGGCGGCTGCGCGGTCCTGCTGGCGGCGGAGGACTACGTACCGGACACCGCCAAGGCCCCCGTCTGGATCCTGGGCTCGGGCACCTCCGTCTCGCACACCACGATGTCGGAGTGGGAGGACTTCACCGTCTCCCCGGCCGCGGTCTCCGGCCGCCTGGCCTTCGAACGGGCGGGCCTGACCCCGGCGGACGTGGACCTCGCCGAGATCTACGACGCCTTCACGTACATGACCCTGGTGACGCTGGAGGACCTCGGCTTCTGCGGGAAGGGCGAAGGCGGCGCCTTCGTGGAGAAGGGCCGGCTCCTGCGCGGCGGCGAGCTCCCGGTCAACACGGACGGCGGCGGCCTGTCGGCCTGCCACCCGGGCATGCGCGGCCTCTTCCTCCTGGTCGAGGCCGTCCGCCAGCTCCGCGGCGAAGCGGGCCCGGACCGCCAGGTCACGAAGCCCGGCGGCCACGGCCACCTCCCGGAGGTGGCCCTCGCGTCGGGCACGGGGGGCTGGTTCTGCTCGTCGGGCACGGTGATTTTGGGGCGGGGGTAGGGGCGGCGCCTGCGGGGCGGGACCGACCCATAGACCGGGGCCGGGGCCGGGGAGTGCCCGCGGGACGGGGCCGGACTGTGGCGCGTCGCCGGTGGGCCGGGGCAAGACGGGCGGGGTCCACTGGGACGGAATTGAACCGTGCTGGGGGCTTCCCGCCAGTCTCACTGTCCTTCCGTGTCGGTCCGCCCTGTCAAGGGCGCTCCTCCTCGTTCCTCGTCGTCGCGTCGCTTCGCGATGGCCTTCGGCCACCCTTGACAGCCCGGCCCGCCCCGGAACGCCAAAGACTGTCGGGAACCCCCCAAAGAAACGGTCAGGGGGAAGCGGATCACTGCCCGGAAGCAAGACGCCCGACCGGGTCCCCTGCCTAGCGGATACGCCGCCCTCCGGGCGGAACCCTTCCGAACCTGCACCCCACGGTGTCCAGATTGACCAAGGCAGCGGTCAGGCGCATCAGATCGCTACCCGCCTACCACTCGGCTCAGCGACTGCGGACCGGCCGTGGCTGGACACAAACCGCCCACGCTCGGAACACAGCGCAGACCGGCCGGCGGCCTCAGGTAGTCGGGTGGTGTGGCGTGAGGCGGCCGGATGCGTCATTTCGTGCAGGTTGAAGCCCATGGGACCTCCAAACCACCCCAATCCTGTCCGGATTGGGATGGTTTGGTGGGTGGGTGTGGGCTGTCTGGTCGCCCTGACCGCAATCCAGGCTGATCTCTTCGTCTTCTGGCTACAAGAAGCCGCAGACAAGCCGCAGCCGCGCGAGGCGAGACGCGTATGGCGAGCGTGGGCGGCTTGTCTCCAGCCACAGGCGGGCCGCAGCCGCGTGAGGTGAGGAGCATGCCGGGGCCGTGGGCGGCTTGTGTCCAGCCACAGGCGGGCCGCAGTCGCATGGGGCGAGAATGTCGGGGCCGTGGGCGGCTTGTGTTCAGCCACGGCCGGTCTGCAGCCGCTGAGCCGAGAGGTAGGCGGGTAGCGATCTGGGGCGCCTGACCGCTGCCTTGGCCGCTCTGGAATGCCGTGTGGTGCAGGTTCGGAACGGTCCGCCCGAAGGGCGGCGTTTCCGCCAAGCCAGGGCCCCGTCCAGGCGTTTCGCGATGGCTCGGTGGTCTCGCTCCCCCTGACCGTCTCTTTGGGGGGTTCCCGACAGTCTTTGGCATTCCGGGGCGGGCCGGGCTGTCAAGGGTGGCCGAAGGCCATCGCGAAGCGACGCGAACGCAGTGAGCGCCCTTGACAGGCCGGACCGAACCGGAAGGACAGTGAGACTGGCGGGAAGCCCCCAGCGCTGTCCGATTCCGGTCCGGTGGACCCCGCACAGCCCTACCCCGCCCGACGGGCACCGCCGCCGCCGTCCCCATCCCGCCCCGCGTGGACCCCGCACTTCTCCACCCCGCCCGACGGGCGCCCCCGGCCCCGGGCCGCCCGGCGGCGGCGCGCTACCAGGCCAGGCGCGCCAGTGGGCGGCCGGTCGGGGCTATCGGGATGTCGTGGGCGCGGTGGTCCAGGTCGATCAGGCGGATCGTGTCCCGGGTGAGCCATTCCGCCTGGAGGATGCCCTTGGACCAGTCCGCGTCGTCGTACCGGGCCACCGGCCAGCGGCGGGCGGCCGGGAACGGGCCCTGGTCCACGTAGACCTCCCAGCCCGGGTCCGCCAGCGGCGAGACGCGTTCCACCACCAGGCGGCGGGGCGCGCCCGCGCCGCCCGGGGCCGTGACGTCGTACTGCCGCGCGGGGAAGGGGTCGGCCGCCATCAGCCCCAGTGGGACGACCAGGGCGGCCAGGATCCCCGCGCCCGCCAGGGCGGCGACCGCCTTGTCGGCGCCGGGGCCGCGCGAGCGCAGCGCGGCGCCCGTGGCGAGGGCGGCGGCGGCGAGGGGGACGAGGAGCCACGGGCTGTTCAGCTCGGCCACGACGGCCAGGCCGCCCGGACGTTCGTACAGCCGGCCGGCGATCGCGGCCACCGCGCACATGCCGGCGAGGGCGATCAGCCCGAGCCCCGCACCTCGGCGTATCTTCATGGACCCGCACCCTAACCTGACCCCATGACCAGCGACTTCCACGCCACCTTGCACTCCCTGCGCGTCTGGGACGGGGCCCTCCCCGGCTTCGACACCGACGTCGCGCCCGCCGAGCCGCTCCCCCTGTTCCGGGAGTGGTTCGTGCACGCCGCGCGGGCCGGGCAGCAGGAGCCGCACACGATGAGCCTGGCGACCGTCGACGCCGACGGGCGGCCCGACGTACGCACGCTGATGCTGCACGACGCCGACGCCCGCGGCTGGCACTTCGCCACGCACGCCACCAGCGCCAAGGGCCGCCAGCTGGCCGGGCACCCGGACGCCGCGCTGGGGTTCTACTGGCCCACCGTGGCGCGGCAGGTGCGGATCCGGGGCCGGGTCGGCGCCTGTGGCCCGCGCGAGAGCCGGGCCGACCTCGCGGTGCGGTCGCGGGGTGCGCTCGCCGCCGCGCTGACCGGACGGCAGAGCGAGGTGCTGGGCTCCGTACGGGAGCTGGCCGAGGCCTCGGCGGCGGCGTGGGAGCGGGCCGGCGCGGAGCCGGACGCCCCGGCTCCGACCTGGACGCGGTACGTACTGGACGCCGCCGAGGTGGAGTTCTTCCAGGGCGACCCGATGCGACGGCACATCCGGCTCCGGTACCTGCGCACCGGCGACGGCTCCTGGACGCGCGACCTCCTCTGGCCGTAGCCCGTCGCGGCCCCACCGCCCCGGCTCACACCGGCCGGAACACCGCCACCGCGATCCCCGGGGCCGCCTCGCGGAAGGTGGCCTCCAGGGGCATGCCGACGCGCAGGCCGGCGTGCTCGCACTCCACGACCTCCGTCATCATCCGGGGCCCTTCCGCCAGGTCGACCACGGCCGCCACGTAGGGGACCCGGGCCCCGAACGGCGGCAGGTCGTTGCGGTGGATCACCGACCAGGTGTAGAGCGTGGCGCGGCCGCTCGCCGCCTCCCACGTCACCCGCTCCTCCCCCGCCCAGCAGAACGGGCAGAACTCCCTCGGGTAGTGGTGCGCGCGCCCGCACTCCGCGCAGCGGCGCAGCAGCAGCCGTCCCCCGGCGGCCGCGTCCCAGTAGGGGCGGGTGAACTCGTCCACGTCGGGCAGGTCGTAGCGGGCGGCGGAGCCGCCGCCGGCGGCGCTCACCGGAACAGTCCGATCGCCGCGTCGAGCGACCAGGTCTGCCAGGCCATCGCGAAGAGCGCGACGAGCGAGATGAGCGCCATCATCGCGTTCTGTCCCTGCTCGGCCCAGTCGTGGATCATCAGCACCAGGTAGAGCAGGTTCAGCAGCAGTCCGCCCACCAGCGCGACCGGGGTCAGGAACCCGAGCACCAGGCCCAGTCCGAGGGCGAGTTCCGCGTAGACGACGACGTACGCCATCAGGCGCGGCCTCGGCCGGACGACCTTCTCGAAGCCGCCCTTCACGAACGGCCAGCGGTGCTTGCCCGCGACGTCGGCCGCCCAGGCGATGCCGGTGCCGCGCTCGAACCAGCCCTTCTTGTCCTTGTGCCGCCAGCTCTCCAGCCACCACAGGCCGAGGCCTATCCGGAGCACGGCGAGCCATTCGGCCCCGCTGAGCCAGATGGTCCGCATCGGCGTCCACCCCTCCCCTGTCGCTGGATCTGACGGTACGTCAGTTCACCGGATGCCGGACGATCCCGCAAGACCTCCGGCCCTTCCCGCTCCCGTGATCGATCCGCAATCGATTCCCCGCCCGTCCGAGACCCATCAACCCAGCGTGGCGATACGCTCACACCTCATGCCCGGAGTCCCCGCAGCACCCGACATGAGCACCCAGCCCCGCCCCGTCTACGTGATCGGCGCCGGGCCCGGCGGCCTCGCCGTCGCCGCCGCGCTGCGCGCCCGTGGGGTGCGCGCGGTGGTCGTCGAGAAGTCCGACGGCGTCGGCGCCTCCTGGCGGGGGCACTACGACCGGCTCCACCTGCACACCACCCGCCGGCTCTCCGCCCTCCCCGGGCTGGCCATTCCGCGCCGGTTCGGGCGGTGGGTGTCGCGGGACGACGTGGTGCGGTACCTGGAGAAGTACGCCGAGTTCCACGAGCTGGAGCTGGTGACCGGAGTCGAGGTGACCCGGATCGAGCGCGCGCCCGCCGGAGACGACACCGGGGGCGCCGCCGGCGAGGGGCCCGGCTGGCTCCTGCACGCCAGCGGCGGCCGGGTGCTCGCCGGGCGGGCCGTGGTCGTGGCGACCGGCTTCAACCACACCCCGCGCCTGCCGGACTGGCCCGGCCGGGACACGTACACCGGCGCGCTCGCGCACGCCGCCGCCTACCGCGACCCGAAGCCGTACGAGGGCCGGGACGTGCTGGTCGTCGGCGCCGGCAACACCGGCGCCGAGATAGCCGTCGACCTGGCCGAGGGCGGGGCCGCGCGGGTCCGCCTCGCCGTGCGCACCGCCCCGCACATCGTGCGCCGCTCCACCGCCGGCTGGCCCGCCCAGCGCACCGGGATCCTGGTACGGCGGCTGCCCGTGCGCCTGGTGGACCGGCTCGGCGCGCTCACCGCGAAGGCCTCCGTCCCGGACCTGACGGCGTACGGGCTCCCGCGCCCGGAGTCCGGCCTGTACAGCAGGGTCCGCCAGGGCGCGATCCCGGTGCAGGACGTCGGCCTGATCGCCGCCGTCCGGGCGGGCACGGTGGAGCCGGTGGCCGCCGTCGAGGCCTTCGACGGCGCCGAGGTGGTGCTCGCGGACGGCTCGCGCATCACCCCGGACGCGGTGGTCGCCGCCACCGGCTACCGGCGGGGCCTGGAGGGGCTGATCGGCCACCTCGACGTACTCGACGAGCGCGGGCGGCCGCTCGCGCACGGCCGGCGCACCCCGGCGCAGGCCCCCGGCCTGTACTTCACCGGCTTCACCAACCCCATCAGCGGGATGTTCCGGGAGATGGCGCTGGACGCCGAGAAGATCGCCAAGGCGGTCGCCCGCCGGCTCGGCGTCCGGGCCGCGGCCCGGCGTGCGGCCGCGCACCTGCCGGACACCGGCCTGCGTCCGGTGGACCCCCCGGCCTGACCGCTCCGGCCGGGGGCGACTCCACGGCCCGCCTCCCCCGACCCGACCACCCGCGGCGCGCCACGCCGCGATGCGCGAGAGCGGCCGAATCGCACCCTGGACCGCTCCCCGGGGGATCTGCGACCGTTCCACACATCACCTCCACCAGCTTTCCCGCGCAGGCCTGTTCCTGACGGCGCGTCAGTTCAGTAATCTGACTACGCGTCAGTTAAGGAGTTCACGGAGATCTTCGAGCAGGGAGCGGGCGGAACGATGCTTGGATCTACTCACGGCACCCTCACCACCGACTTCCGCGCACGCGTCGAGGCCTGCGGGGAGACCCCCCGCACGGCGGTCCACTCCACCGCGGCGCCGTCCGCCGAGGACACCGCCGCGCTCGACGTCAGCGGACGGCCCCTGCGCTCCGACGTGCCCGACCTGGACCGGTTCTTCCGGCCCGAGTCCGTGGCCGTCATCGGCGCCTCCGACACCGAAGGCAGGCCCAACACCGGCATCACCCGGCAGCTCATCGCCTGGGCGCAGCGCGTCGGCGCCCGGGTCCACCCCGTCCACCCCACCCGTACCAGCGTCTTCGGGCTGCCGTGCCGCGCCTCGGTGGCCGAGCTGCCCGAGCAGGTGGACCTCGCGGTGCTGCTCGTCGCCGATCCGCTGCCCGTCGTCGAGGAACTGGCCGAGGCCAAGGTGAAGTTCGCCGTGGCCTTCGCCTCCGGTTTCGCCGAGACCGGCGACGCGGGCGCCGCCGCGCAGGCGCGGCTCGCCGCCGCCGTGCGGCGCTCCGGCCTGCGCCTGCTCGGCCCGAACACCAACCTCAACGCCTTCGAGCGGTTCCGCGACGACCTCGACGGCCCGGCCATCGCGCTGATCACCCAGTCCGGCCACCAGGGCCGCCCCGTCTTCACCCTCCAGGAGCTCGGCATCCGCCTCTCCCACTGGGCGCCGACGGGCAACGAGGCCGACCTGGAGACCTCCGACTTCATCTCGTACTTCGCGGAGCGGCCCGAGGTCGGGGCCATCGCCTGTTACGTCGAGGGCCTGAGGGACGGCCGCCAGTTCCTCCTCGCCGCCGACCGGGCCGCCCGCAACGGGGTCCCCGTCGTCGCCGTGAAGGTCGGCCGCACCGAGACCGGCGCCCGGACGGCCGCCTCCCACACCGGGAAGCTGACCGGCGCGGACACCGTCGTGGACGCCGCCATGCGGCAGTTCGGGGTGATCCGCGTCGACGGCCTCGACGAGCTCCAGGACACCGCCGCGCTGCTGGCCCGGGCCCGTAAACCCCTGGCCGACGGGGTGGTCGTCTACTCCATATCCGGCGGCACCGGCGCGCACTTCTCGGACCTGGCGAGCGAGGCGGGCCTGAGCCTGCCGACCCTCTCGCGGGCCAAGCAGGACGAGCTGCACCAGTGGATCCCGGAGTACCTGAACGTCGCCAACCCCGTCGACAACGGCGGTCACCCGGTGGGCGACTGGCGCGGCCGCAAGATCATCGACGCGATCCTCGCGGACCCGTCCGTAGGCGTGCTGATCTGCCCGATCACCGGCCCGTTCCCGCCCATGAGCGACAGGCTCGCGCAGGACCTGGTGGACGCGGCGGAACAGAGCGACAAGCTGGTCTGCGTGATCTGGGGATCCCCCGTCGGCACCGAGGAGGCCTACCGCACCACCCTCCTCGGCTCCTCCCGGGTGGCCACCTTCCGTACGTTCGGCAACTGCATCACCGCCGTACGGGCCTACCTCGGCCACCACCGGTTCACGGCGGGCTACCGCTCCCCCTTCGAGGACGCGCCGCGCACGCCCTCGCCCTCGTACCGCAAGGCGCAGGCCCTGATGCGGCCGGGCCAGCAGCTCAGCGAGCACGCGGCGAAGCAGCTGCTGCGCGCGTACGGGATACGGGTGCCCCGCGAGCAGCTCGTCACCAGCGCGGCGGCCGCCGTGCGCGCGGCGGGGCTGGTCGGGTACCCGGTGGTGATGAAGGCGTCGGGCCCGCAGCTCGGGCACAAGACGGAACTCGGGCTGGTGAAGATCGGCCTGACCTCGGCGAGCCAGATCCGGGACGCCTACCGGGAGCTGACCGACATCGCCCGCTACGAGAACGTCCCGCTGGACGGGATCCTGGTCTGCCAGATGGTGGAGCGGGGCGTCGAGATGGTCGTCGGCGTCACCCGGGACGACCTGTTCGGCCCGACCGTGACGGTGGGCCTCGGCGGGGTCCTGGTGGAGGTCCTGCACGACGCGGCGGTACGGGTGCCGCCGTTCGGCGAGGACCAGGCGCGGGCGATGCTGACCGAGCTGCGCGGCCACGCGCTGCTGGAAGGCGTACGGGGCGCTCCCCCGGCCGATGTCGACGCCCTGGTGGAGGTCGTCCTGCGGGTCCAGCGGATGGCCCTGGAGCTGGGCGACTCCCTCTCGGAGCTGGACATCAACCCGCTGATGGTCCTGCCGCGCGGCCAGGGGGCGGTGGCGCTGGACGCCCTCGCCGTCTGCCGCTGACGCCCTCGCCGCTGCCGCTGATGTCCGATGCCCTTGGTGCCACTGGCAGCCCTGGCACCGCCGGCGCCGCTGGCACCGCCGGCGGCCCTGGCACCGCGTGCCCGTCGGGGCGCCGGTGCGCGGAGCCGCGTCCGGGGCTCGCCCCTTCCTTGCACCGGGGCGGGCCCGGGGCCCCGTACGTGCGCCGCGCGGGCGCCCCGCCCCGCCCCACCCTTCCGAACGGGAGTTCACCGTATGACCGGCATCTCCGAGGACGACGTACTGCACCGCTTCGAGGGCGGGGTCTCGTGGATCACGCTCAACCGGCCCGAGGCGATGAACGCCGTCACCTGGGAGCAGCGCGAGCGCGTCATCGCGCTGCTCGGGGCGGCCTCGGCCGATCCGGGCGTGCGGGCGGTGGTGGTCACAGCTACCGGGAAGGGGTTCTGCGCGGGCGCCGATCTGCGCGGGGCGCCGGCCACCGGGGAGCGGGTGGCGGGTGACGTGGCGCGGATGATCCGGCTGGGGGCGCAGCGGCTGATCACGGCGGTGCTGGACTGCGAGAAGCCCGTCATCGCCGCCGTCAACGGCACGGCCGCCGGGATCGGCGCCCATCTGGCGCTCGCCTGCGACCTGGTCATCGCCGCGGAACCGGCCCGGTTCATCGAGGTGTTCGTCCGCCGCGGGCTGGTGCCGGACGGCGGGGGCGCGTACCTGCTCCCGCGCCTCGTGGGCCCGCAGAAGGCGAAGGAGCTGATGTTCTTCGGCGACGCGGTCCCGGCGGCCGAGGCCGAGCGGCTGGGGCTCGTCAACCGGGTGGTCCCGGCCGAGGCCCTGGAGGAGAGCGCCCGCGAGTGGGCGGAGCGCCTCGCGCAGGGGCCGACCCGCGCCCTGGCGATGACGAAGCAGCTGGTCAACGCCTCCCTCGACGGCGACCGGGCGACCGCGCTGGCCGCGGAGGCGACCGCCCAGGAGCTCAACATGAGCACCGCCGACGCGAACGAGGGCGTGGCGAGCTTCGTGGAGCGCCGTACGCCCAAGTACCTCGGCCGCTGAGCCGCCGTCCGTCCCGCGGCCCCGCCCGGGCTACATCCGCGGGTCGGGCTTCAGCAGCGCGAACACCGCGCCGTAGGGGTCGGCGAGCCAGGAGATCCGGCCGACGTCCGGGACGTCGGCCGCCGGCATCAGCACGGATCCGCCCTTCGCCGTGGCCGTCGTGACGGTGGCGTCGACGTCCTCGGCGTGGAAGTACGGCACCCAGCGGGGCCGCTCGACCCCGCCGCCCGCGCCGTCGCCCATCGGGGCGACCCCGCCGAAGGAGGCCGTCTGCTGGTCGCCGTCCTTGGTGCTCAGCACCCGGTACGTCATTCCGGGCGCCTGCATGTCCTGGCTGCGCCAGCCGAAGAGGCCCTCGTAGAAGGTGATGGCCGCGAGCGGGTCGGGGACGTGCAGCTCCGCCCAGATCAGGGTGCCCGGGGCGGAGGTGAGGCCCAGGCCGGCGGTCTTCCCGGGCTGCCAGAGCGCGAACTCGGCGCCCTGCGGGTCGGTGGCCTGGGCCAGCCAGCCCTCGCCCATGACGTCCATGGGCTCCATCCGGACGGTGCCGCCGCCGGCGGTGACGGCCGAGGCGGTGGCCCGGATGTCATCGGCCTTGAAGTGGATCATCCAGGCGGAGCCGGCCCCCTGCTCGGTGAGCGGTCCGAGGGCGGCGACGGTCTTCCCGTCGACCTGGAAGAAGCCGTACCCGCCGGCCTCGGGCCCGGCGGAGACGAACTGCCAGCCGAAGACGGCGCCGTAGAACGCGGCGGCCGCGTCGGTGTCGGGGCTGCCGAGGTCGAGCCAGTTGGGCGATCCGGTACTGAAGTCGGTGCCGAGCATGGGTCCTCCTGGAGGGCGGGTGGGTCGGGCCGGGGGCCGGCCCCGGTCGGCCACGATGCCGACCCCGCCGGGGGCCGTCCGCGTACGAGCACCGGCGGGACGCCGGTTCCACCCGTACGGGCGCAACCCGCTGCCGGCCTACGGGCGGTGCAGCGTGATGACCCGCCGGCTGTCCGACGCGTCGACGACGGTGAACAGCTCGGGCCGGCCGGCCGTGCCGCCGATGCGCCAGTCGAGCATGCGGCCGCAGCCCTCGATCGTGAGCGTGACGCGGTCCCGCGCCCCGCCGGAGGGGCCCGGGCCGCCGGCCGCGCCCTTCGGTTCGAACGCCCAGGTCCCGGTCCCCGAGCACGCGCCCCACAGCGTGGTGGCCCGGTCCTCCATCGGCAGGTTGCCGGCCTCCGCCCCGCCGTTCCCGTCCAGCCGCAGCCGGTGGGCGCCGCCGCTCCCGACCCAGGTCCCGGCGTACTGGTCCCGCTCCAGCCGGGGCGGTTCGTACCCGAGCCAGCCCGTGCGGGCCTGGAGGAACGCGCCGACGAGGGCGGCGAGCAGGGTGATCCCGGTGAGCGCGCCGATCCGGGCCAGCATCCCGCCCCACCACAGGGACCGGCGGCGCGCGTGCCAGGCCGCCACGAGCGGCAGCGCCCCGGTCCCCGCGATCCAGGCCGCCGCCCGGCCGAAGGGGACGTCCCACAGCGCGGTGACCCACCACGCGTGGGCCGCGGTGACCGCGGCCGCGCAGAGCGCCACCCGGGCCGTCTCCCGCCTGCGGCCGCCCGTGAGCCGCGCCAGCGCCGTCGCGGGCAGGCTGAACAGCGCCCAGTGCAGACATCCGGCCAGGAGCAGCAGGGGCAGACCCCCCACGAGGGCCTTCAGGACTTCGGCGCCGGCCGCGAAGCCGGTCCCGTGGTCGTCGCGCATGCCGGAGGTGGCGAGGAACACCGCCGCCGCGACGATGACCTGCGCCATGAAGGCCAGCTCGGCGCCGGTCGCCAGCCGCGCCCATCTCCCGCCGCGCACGGCCGCTTCCGGCGTGGGTTTCCCGTACACCTCTGGCGTCACCATGGCCCCCGCCCCACCAATTGAACACGTTCAATCGATGGGGACCATACACCTTTTCGGGCCACCCGTCCGCACCCCTTCCCATCTGACGGACCGTCAGCTTCAATCGGCCGTGTGATGGGACACGCAGGGATGGCGGCCACCGTCGTCCGATACCTCAGGTCAGCCGGCTCCCCCACCTCCGCCGCCACGTCCGCGGCGCGGGAACCCAGCCGGATCGACGCACTGCCGCGGCCCGACCTGCGGGCGGTCGGGGAGGACGAGCGCGCGCCCGTCAGCCCCGCCGAATTCCGGGCCGTCCTCGGGAACTTCGCCAGCGGGGTCACCGTCATCACCGCCCCGGGCACGGAGGAGGAGGACGGCCCGGCGGGATTCGCCTGCCAGTCCTTCGCCTCGCTGTCCCTGGACCCGCCCCTGGTCACGTTCATGGTGGCCCGTACGTCGACCACCTGGCCCCGGATCGCCCGCGCCGGGGTGTTCTGCGTGAACATCCTCGGCGCCGAACAGGGCGGCCTGTGCCGCTCGTTCGCCGTCAGCGGCGCCGACAAGTTCGCCGGCGTAGCCCACACCCCGGCCCCGGCGACCGGATCCCCGCAGCTGGACGCGGTACCGGCCTGGATCGACTGCCGCATCCACGCCGTACACACCGGCGGCGACCACCTGATCGTCGTGGGCCGCGTGGAAGCCATGGGCGCGGCCGGCGAAGGCGCCCCCCTCCTCTTCCACAAGGGCCGCTTCGGCCGCCTGGCGGACTGACCCCGCCGGAGCGCCGCCCCGTTCGGGCGGGCTCCGGAAGGGGGGTGGACAGGGGGCCGGGGTCAGAAGGTGAGGACGGCGCGGGCCACGCGGCCGTGGGAGGCGTCGGCGGCGGCCTTCGCGAAGTCCTCGATCGGGTAGACCTCCGTCACCAGCTCGTCCAGGAGCAGCTTGCCCTGCCGGTACAGCTCCGCGTACAGGGCGATGTCGCGCTGCGGACGGGAGGAGCCGTACCGGCAGCCCATGATGGTCTTGTCCAGGTACATGGAGGAGACCAGGAACGAGGCCTCCTCCCGGAAGCCGGGCACCCCGAGCAGGATCGCCTGGCCGCCGCGGTCCAGGAGGTCGACGGCCTGGCGGATCAGCTTCACGTTGCCCACGCACTCGAAGGCGTGGTCGGCGCCCGTCGGGAGGATCTCGCGGACCGCCGCCGAGGAGTCGGCGACCGCGGACGCGTCGATGAAGTGCGTCGCCCCGAACTGCCGGGCCACCGCCTCCTTCGCCGGGTTCGCGTCCACCGCCACGATCGTCGTCGCCCCCGCGATCCGGGCGCCCTGGAGGACGTTCAGCCCGATGCCGCCCGTGCCGATGACGACCACCGAGTCCCCATGATCGACCTTCGCCCGGTTCAGTACGGCGCCGACCCCCGTCAGGACCCCGCACCCGATCAGCGCCGCCGACGTCAGCGGGATGTCCGCCGGGATCTTCACCGCCTGCACGGCCTTGACGATCGTCCGCTCCGCGAACGCCGAGTTGGAGGCGAACTGGAACAGCGCCGCGCCGCCCCGCGAGAACGGCCGGCCCGGCATCCCGATCGCCTTGCGGCACATCGTCGGACGGCCCCGGTCGCAGTCCGCGCACGCCCCGCAGTTGGCGAGGGTGGACAGGGACACGTGGTCCCCCGCCGCCACGTGCGTCACCCCGGATCCGACCGCCTCCACCACCCCCGCGCCCTCGTGCCCCAGCACCACCGGCGGCGGGAACGGGATCGTCCCGTCGATCACCGACAGGTCGCTGTGGCACAGCCCGGCCGCCGCGATCGCGACGAGCACCTCCCCCGGCCCCGGATCGCGGACCTCCAGATCGTCGACCACCCGGGCCTGCTTGCCGTCGAACACGACGCCTCTCACCTGGACTCCTTAGGCAGGCCGAGCACGCGCTCGGCGATGATGTTCCGCTGGATCTCGTCCGAGCCGCCGTAGATCGTGTCGGCGCGGGTGAACAGGAACAGCCGCTGCTCCGCGTCGAGCCCGCGCTCGTAGGGCAGTTCCGGCGACCAGTTCGCCACCCCGGCCGAGGCAGCCGCGCCGCGCACCGCCACCGCCAGTTCGCCGAGCCGCCGGTGCCAGCCGCCCCACAGCAGCTTCGCCACGCTCGGCGCGCCCGGATCCCCCGAGCCGCCCAGCGTCCGCAGCGCGTTCCACCGCATCGTGCGCAGCTCGGCCCACTGCCGTACGAGGAGGTCCCGCAGGACGGGGTCCGCCGAGGCCGCGCCCGAGGCCGCGCACGAGGCCGTGTACGCGGCGAGGACCCGTTCCAGTTCCGCCGCGAAGCCGATCTGCTGGACCAGCGTGGACACGCCCCGCTCCAGGGCGAGCAGCCCCATGGCGACCGCCCAGCCGTTGCCCTCGCCGCCGACGGTCTCCGCCGCGACCGCCCCGTCGAAGAAGACCTCGTTGAACTCCGCGGTCCCCGACAGCTGCCGGATCGGCCGGACCTCGACCCGGCCGGGCTGGTCCATCCGTACCAGCAGGAACGACAGCCCGCGGTGGCGCCGGGAGCCGGGCCGGGTGCGCGCGAGGACGAAGCACCAGTCCGCCTCCCGGGCGAGCGAGGTCCAGATCTTCTGCCCGGTGACCCGGAAGCGCCCGTCCGAGGCCGGGCCGGTGTCCCGTACCGCCGCCGTACGGATGCCCGCGAGGTCGGAGCCGGCGCCGGGCTCGGAGTACCCCTGGCACCACAGCTCCTCGCCCCGCGCGATCCCGGGCAGGTAGCGGTCCCGCTGCTCCCGGCTCCCGTGGGCGATCAGCGTCGGCGCGAGGAGGTTCTCGCCGATGTGGCCGACCCGGCCGGGGGCGCGCAGCGCAGCGTACTCCTCGGCCCACACCACCTGCCCGGTCAGGGAGAGCCGCTGCTGCCCGTACGCCCCGGCGGGGACCTCCCAGCCCTGCCCGATCCAGCCGCCGCGGCCGAGCTCGCGCTCCCAGGCCCGCCGCTCGTCGACCCCCTCGTGCTCGCTGCCCGGCCCGCCGAGGCCGGCCGCCCGCGCGTACGGGCCGACGAGGTGCTCCGTCAGCCACGCGCGGGCGCGCCCGCGCAGCTCCTCGTCCCCGGCCCCGAAGCTGAAGTCCACCGGATCCCCTTCTTACGCGTTGGGGCGGTCCTTGGCGGCCGCCGCCCTGGCCATGGCCTCCAGCTGGACCAGCATCGGCATCGGGTCGGTGCCCACCGTCCCGGGCAGGAAGTCGGCGATCTTCTCCGGGGTCCAGGCGCCCTCCGCGTACCCGGCGCGCAGTTCGCGCGGCTGCGCCCAGACGGCGATCTTCGGGCCGGCGATCGTGTAGACCTGCCCGGTGATCCGCTCGCCGCCGACGGCGACGGCCTTGTCGCTGAGCAGGTAGGTGACCAGCGCGGCGACGTCCTCGGGTTCGCCGATCTCCTTGAGCTCCATGGGCACGTTGGCCGACATCCGGGTGCGGGCGACGGGCGCGACGGCGTTGGCGGTGACCCCGTACTTGTGCATGCCGAGGGCGGCGGAGCGGACGAGGGAGATGATCCCGCCCTTGGCGGCGCTGTAGTTGGCCTGGGCCACCGAGCCCTGGTGGTTGCCGCTGGTGAAGCCGATGAGGGTGCCCGAGCCCTGGCGGCGCATGACGGCGGAGGCGGCGCGGAAGACGGTGAAGGTGCCCTTGAGGTGGGTGGCGACCACGGGGTCCCACTCCTCCTCGGACATGTTGAACAGCATCCGTTCGCGCAGGATGCCGGCGACGCAGACGACGCCGTCGATGCGGCCGTACCGGGCGAGGGCGGTGTCGACGATGCGCTGCCCGCCCTCCATGGTGGAGATGTCGTCGGCGACGGCGACGGCCTCGCCGCCGGCCGCGACGATCTCCTTCACCACGGCCTCGGCGACCTCGCTGGTGGGTTCGCCGCCCTCGATGCCGACGCCGTAGTCGTTGACGACGACCCTGGCGCCCTGCGCGGCGGCGGCGAGCGCCACGGCCCGGCCGATGCCCCGGCCCGCCCCGGTGACCGCGACGACCTTGCCGGCCAAGAAGTTCCCCACGTTGCCCACGTACGGCCCCTTCCCACGTTTTCTGACGGACCGTTAGATTCTATGGGCAGTCAGATACCGCTGCACAAGCCCTCGTTGGGCTTCGTGTGTCGAACGGCAAGGAGCTGGTGATCCAGATGGGCATGCCCGCCGAATTCCACGACATCGCCAAGCGCGTCAACAACTGGGGCCGCTGGGGCGCCGCCGACGAGATGGGCACCCTGAACCTGATCACCGACGAGGTCGTCCGCGCGGCCGCCGCCGAGATCCGCACCGGCCGCCGGATCCCGCTCGCGCTCCCGCTCAAGGAGGACGGCGTCCAGGTGGGCATGATCCCCGGCCGGGTCAACCCGCTGCACACGATGGTGCAGATCAACCAGGAGCTCTTCGGCCCGGGCACGGTGGCGTGCAGCGACGACGCCGTGACGATGGGCCTCCAGTGCGCGACCCACTGGGACGCCCTGACCCACGTCTCGCACTCGGGGAAGATCTACAACGGCCGCCCGGCCGGGACGATCACGGCGCACGCGCGGGCCGAGTTCAGCGGCATCGAGAAGGCCGGCCCGATCGTCTCGCGCGGGGTCCTGCTCGACGTGGCCCGCTCGAAGGGCCTGGACCGGCTGCCCGGGGGCCACGCGGTGACCCCGGGGGACCTGGCGGAGGCGGAGGAGTTCGGCGGGGTCACGGTCCGCGCCGGGGACATCGTGCTCGTCCGCACCGGCCAGATCCAGCTCTACCTGGCGGGCGACAAGCACGGCTACGGGTTCCCCTCACCCGGGCTGTCGGTCCGTACGCCGCAGTGGTTCCACGCGCGGGACGTGGCGGCCGTCGCCAACGACACGCTGACCTTCGAGATCTTCCCGCCGGAGATCGAGAACCTGTGGCTGCCGGTGCACGCGCTCGACCTGGTCGAGATGGGCATGCACCAGGGCCAGAACTGGAATCTCGAAAAGTTGTCCACAGCCTGTGCGGAAGCGGGCCGCTACGCGTTCCTGCTGTCCGCGATGCCGGAACCCTTCGTCGGCGCCGTCGGCACTCCGGTCTCGCCGGTCGCCGTCCTGTGAGGGCGCCGACGGGCCGGACCTAGAGGTCGAGGACCAGGCGGCCGCCTCGTGAGCGGCCGACGCAGATCATCATCGTGTTCCCGGCCGCCTTCTCCGCCTCGGACAGGACCGAGTCCCGGTGGTCCGGCGCGCCGGCGAGGACCTTCGTCTCGCAGGTGCCGCAGATGCCCTGCTCGCAGGAGGAGGGGACGGAGGGCACGGCTTCCCGTACGACGTCGAGCAGGGTCCGCCCCGGCGGCACGTGCAGGACCGCGCCGCTGCGGCGCAGTTCCACCTCGAACCCGCCCTCGTCCGGGCCGGAAGCGGAACCGAGGGCGGCGTCCGGGGCCGCCGTGAAGCGTTCCACGTGCGGGGCGCGCGCCGGGAACAGGGCCGCGCAGCGGCTCTCGACCGCCGCGATGAGCCCGGCCGGGCCGCAGCAGTAGACGGCCGCGGTGTCCGGCAGGCCGCGCAGCACGGAGTCGATGTCCAGGCGGCCGTGGGTGTCCTCGGGGGCGAGGACGAGGTTCCCGCCGCCGAGGGCGGCCAGTTCGTCCCGGTAGGCCATGGACGTCAGCGTCCTGCCGCCGTAGAGCAGGGACCACGCGGAGCGGCCGGCCGCCGCCTCGCGGACCATCGGCAGCAGCGGGGTGATCCCGATGCCGCCCGCGATGAAGGCGTACCGCTCGGCCGGGACCAGGGGGAACCGGTTGACCGGGCCGCGCACCTCCAGGAGGCAGCCGGCGAGGACGCTCGTGTGGATCTCCTCCGATCCGCCCCTGCCGCCCGGATCGCGCAGGACGCCCAGCCGGTACGTCCTCAGGTCGCCCGGATCGCCGGACAGGGAGTAGTGGCGTATCCGGCCGGAGGGGAGGCGCACTTCGAGGTGGGCCCCGGGCTCCCACGCGGGCAGCCGCGCCCCCCAGGGGTCGGTGAGGAGCAGCCCCAGGACACCGTCCGCCTCGCGGACGGTGTCCTGGACCCGGAGCCGCAGCGCGGGAGGCGGGGAAAGGACGTCGGCCATCGGAAACCTTCCTGTCGGCGCGGCTCGTTGGATTCGGTTCGATGCGGGTCCGGTTCGGTGCGGGTCCGGTTCGATGCGGGTCCGGTTCGATGCGGGTCCGGTTCGATGCGGGTCCGGTTCGCACCGGGTCCGGTTCGCACCGGGTCCGGTCGGGTGCGGTCCGGCTCAGCCCGGCTCCACGCAGGTGGCGGGCTCCGGCCACCGCCGGCACAGCGCCGTGTACACGGCGGCCGCCACCGCGAAGGAGACGGGCAGACTGAGGTCGACCCCGCTGGTCAGCTCGGCCAACGGGCCGACGTACAAAGGGTTGTTGACCCACAGGACACCCACGAGGGAGCCGGTCGCGAACCCGGCCAGCGCCCGGAGGTTGACCCCGTTCCCGTACCAGTAGAGCCCGCCGCCACCGGTGGTGAAGGTCCCCAGGTCCAGGGGCCGGTAGCTGCCCCGGTGCAGGCGGTAGCCGGCCATGAGCACGGCAGCCCACGGAGCGATCACGGTCAGCAGCAGCGTCACGAACGCGCCCATGGACTCCATGGCGTCGTAGACGACCGCGCCCAGGTACAGCACGACCAGTGCCAGCGCCGCGACCGCCGCCGTGACCACGGAGCGCGAGGCGCGCCAGAACACCGAGTTGGCGGACAGGCCGGCCGCGTAGAGGCACAGGGCTCCCTGCGGGATCGTCCCGGCGAAGCCGAAGACCACCACGATGACCGCGAACCAGCCCGGGACCGCGTCGGTGAGCCCTTGCAGCCAGGGGACGTCGGGGCCGGCGAGCAGGGTGCTCACGTAGGCGCCCGTGCCCAGCGCGACGACACTGCTGGCGGCCATGGCCGCGCCCGAGTGCCGCACCAGCTTCCCCGGCGGGGTGCCGGAGGGCATGTAACGGGTGTAGTCCCCCTGGAACGTGGCGTACGAGAGGGGAACGGTCGCCGAAGCGGTCGCCGCCAGCAGCCACGTGTGGAGCGGGCCGGACAGTACGTAGTCCCCGCCCGCGTATCCGGCGCTGAACCGCGGCGAGAGCACCAGGACCGTGCCGACGAGCACGATCCCGCCGATCACCGCCGTGATCCGGTACGTACGGACCATGAGGGCGTGCCCGCGCACGGCGACGAACGTCACCACCAGCGCGGTGGCCGCCATGGCCGCGGTCAGGGCGCCGGGCCCCGTCGGCGTGGAGGCCAGCCGGTTGCCCGCGACCATCACGGCCGTGCCGCCGGTCCACACCGCGATCGCGAAGAACCCGAGCGCGGTGACGATCGTGAGGACGTTGCCGATGACACGGCCGCGCACCCCGAAGTGCGCCCCGGACGCGATCGGGTCGTTGGTCCCCGTCCGGACCCCGAGGCGGGCCAGCGGCGCGAGCAGGGCGGTGCCGACCGCGACCCCGGCCACGATGGCGCTGATGGCGCCCCACCAGCCGAGACCGAAGACGACGGGCAGGGCGCCCAGCACCACGGTGCCGAACGAGAACTGCGCCGACGGCCAGATCCACCAGAACTCGGACGGCCGGGAGGTCCGCTCGGCCTCGGGGATCGGCTCGATGCCGTCCACCTCGGGCCGCGGCGGGCGGGGCGGCGCCGTGGCCGGCGCCACCCCCTCGTGGAGCGTGCTCATGCGCCGGTCCGTCCCGTCTCCGCCGCGTCCTGGGCGGGCAGCGTGTCCACGATCCGCAGCGGGTCGCAGGCCGGCCCCGCCGTACGCTCCCCGGTGCCCAGGTCGAAGGTCGAGTAGTGCAGGGGGCAGGTGATCCTCATCCGGCCCCCGTCGAGGTGGGCGAACTTCAGCTTGCCCTGCCGGTGCGGGCAGCGGGCCGACACCAGGACCTTGCGGCCCGCCAGCTCGACGAGCACCAGGTCCTCGCCGACCTCCCTGATCGTGCCCTCGGTGGCCATCAGAGGGAGGCCTTGCGCGCGCGGGTGATCGCCGCCTCGGTGGCGGTCCCGACGATGTCGCTGGCCAGCCGTACACCGGCCCAGATCTTCGCCAGGTCCGGTTCCTCCAGCGCCCGGATCGCGGTACGCATGTGATTGCTGTGGTACGAGTCGATGTACAGGTGCTCGGTGTAGTACGCGTCCTGCTGGATCCCGAGACGCTTGGCGGCCCGGGCGAAGCTCTGGAACCCGTACAGCACGCTGGACTCGAAGTACCCGTACGCGCCCAGGAAGTACTGCGGGGAGGGAGCGCGGCTGGCCAGCCAGTGGAACATGTTGACGTAGGCGTAGCACTCCGGGCCCGTGGAGTCGAGGTAGCTGTCCGGGTCGGTGCTCATGCCCAGTTCGAGCAGCAGGTCGCGGTAGAGCTGGGAGTGCGACTTGTCGTCGTTGCCGCAGCCCAGCTCGTCGATCAGGACCCGGAAGACGGCCATCCCGGACCGGTAGGGCAGCCGGGGCACGACCGGCAGCAGCGACTCCGACTCGGTGAGCCCGTCGAGCGCGAACTCGCCCACCACCACCTTGAACTGACCGAGGGTGGCCTCGTTCGCCAGGAACCGCTGGTTGTCGGAGATGTCGGCCTCCTCGGCGGCGAGGAAGTCCTTCAGCCCGGCCAGCAGCTCGCCGGCGGAGGCGAAGTCCGGCGCGTCCGCCTCGTAGGCGCGGGCGGCCGGCAGGATCCACTGCTCCTCGATGGCGAGCATGGCCGCGTAGCCGTCGAGGTCGGGGACCCGCCCGTAGAGCCCGTGCAGCTCGCGCTGCGTCCGGTCCCGCTGGAGCCGCGCGGCGACGGTGGCCGGGTTCATCGCAGGTCCTTGTGGACCGCGGGCGAGGAGATGATGCCCCGGGTGTGGAGCTCCTTCTTGACCCACCGGTACCAGTCGTCCTTGAACACGCCGTACTTCTCGCAGACGGCGTCGACCTCGGCCTGACGCTCGGGGGTGGGGTCGACCAGGATCGCGTTGCACAGGCCCGGTTCGAGGTTGGCCAGCGGGCCGATGAACCCGTTGATCCCGCTGGCGGCGGAGATCAGGTTCTCCCAGCCCTCGAAGACGGGGATGCCGGTGGCGGCCTCGGCCATCTTGCGGGTGAAGGCCGCGTCGCCGCTGGACTCCTTGATGCCGACGATCCCCGGTATCTCGCACAGGGTGAGCAGGGTGTCGTACTCGATCTTGTTGCCCGACAGGGCCTCCTCGTTGTAGAGGAAGATCGGAGCGCCGGTGGCGGCCCGGATGGCCCGGTAGTACTCGACGATGTCGTCCTGGGTGACGCCGGCGCCGAACGGGGTGGTGACGACCACCGCGTCCACTCCGATGTCCATCGCGCGGCGGGCCCGCTCGATGATCTGCGCGGTCTCGGGCAGCTGGATCCCGGCGAGCACCGGAAGGTCGCCGGAGTGGCGGACGGTGTAGGTGACGATGTCCGTCCACTGTCTCTCGTCCAGCTTCCAGCCCTCTCCGGAGGTGAGGGCCGGCATCAGGCCCGAGACCTCGGAGCGGACGTGGTCGATGAGGCGGGCCGTGCTCCGCTCGTCGACGGTCTCGTCTTCGTTCAGCGGCGTCATCAGGGGAACGATCGTGCCGGAGTACATGGCCGGGCTCCTCACAGCGTGTGCGAATCGACGGTCAGGACGAGGGAGTCCTGGTAGAGCTTTTCGAGGTGGCCGGGGAAAACGTCCTCGGCGCCCTCGCCCGGCGCCGCCGGGACGGCGGCGACGGGGAGTCCGGAGCGGCCGGTCAGGCGGGGGCTCGCGGTGTACAGCAGTCCGGAGCGCGAGAGGACCTGGCCGAGCAGCAGCCGTTCGTGGCTGGGAAGGCCTTCCAGGGCCGTCGTCGTGAAGGCCAGGCGGGTGTCCTCCTCGCCGTAGCCGACGCGGGCGATCGCCATCTCCGTGTGCAGGACGTCCATGAACGGGTAGTACGCGTCCTGGACGTCCCGGGCGTAGCCCCACACGAGGTCGTCGCAGCGGCCGACCTGCTCCCAGCTCATCGTGACGCCGCCGGCGAGCCGCTCGATGAAGAACCGCTTGCACGCCCTGCGGACGGCCTGGTCGCCGCTGTGCATGCCCATGAAGACGGTGGCGTCGATGAAGACGTCGGACGGGTCAGCGGGCATAGCGCTCAAGCACCTTCTTCATGCGGTCCATCGCGCCGGCGAACACCTCGGGGTTGCGGGCCAGCGCCAGGCGCACGTAGCGCTCGCCGCGCGCCGGGGTGTCCCAGTAGAAGAAGGTGCCGGGCAGGACGTAGACCTCCTCGTCGAAGAGGACCGCCTGGAGTTCGGTGGCGGTGAGGTCCTCGGCCAGGATCTTGAACCAGGCGACGGAGGTGCCGACGACCGGCTCCTGGAACTCCAGGACGGTGCCGTCCATGGCCTCTCGGGCCGCCGTGCCGTTGGTGGTGATGATCTCCCGCACCGAGGCGAAGCCGTCGGCGATGGAGTCCTCGACGTACTCGGTGACCATGTTCAGGACGAAGGGCGAGACGTTCAGCAGGACGCTGGTGTGGAGGTTGTAGACCTCCTCCTGGATGTCCCGGCTGGCCGTGATCATGGCGCACTTGGCGTCCTGGATCGGCCAGGTCTTGCCGGTGTCCTCCATCACCATGTAGGTGACCCCGGACTCCTCCAGCAGCTTGTAGATGTCCACGCGGCCGATCGTGTCGTCGCACAGCGCGAACGAGGCGAAGCAGAAGTCCATCACCAGGATCTTCCCGTGGTCGACGCAGTAGCGCACGACCTCGCGGAAGCCGTCGAGCTCCTGCGCCAGCAGCGTGAACCCGGTGGGGTTGTTGGGGTCCACGAGGTAGATCGCGTCGGCCGTGACGTTCTCGACGAGCCGGTCGTAGATCTGCTCGGTCTGGTGCAGCGCCTGCTCGGGGAGCGCGGAGATCGGCACCTGCATGTTGCGCAGGAGGTCGACGAGGTTGTCGAAGCAGGGCTCGACGAGCGCCACCGACATCTCGCGCTTCTTGAGGTACATGCCGGCGACCATGGTGGAGACGCTGGCGGAGTACGAGAGCAGGGTGCGGCCCATGGCGCGGGCGGTGGGCTGGCGGTGCAGGCGGAAGAAGGCGTCGAGGAACTTCGCCTCGAAGTGGGCCTGCTGCTTGGACTCCGACTCGTACCACAGCTCGGGGAGGCGGGCGACGATCGCGTCCTGGCTGGGGGACTGCCGCTGATGGGTGTGCGCGTCAGCGAGGTTGTACCGGGTCTTGAGCGCTTCGATCTCGTGCTGGGTGAGGTCGACGAAGGTACTGACATCTGCCTTCATGAGAATTCTCCCTGCTAGTTCCCAATGGAAAGTCCGGGCTCAGACGGCCGAAAACAGCCGCCCTCCGCAACACGCAGGAAACGCTACAGAGATCACTCGAACGGGTGAATCACGCCAGAGTTACGAAATTCATAATCACCGTGATGCTTTACGCGAAAACAAAAACGGCCGAGAACTCCAGGTGCTGGAATTCTCGGCCGTCTCGGTGTTTCATCCAAAGAGCTGCGGCTACCCGGTGGCCGCGTTCAAAAGGAGTTCCTCGTAGATCTTCGGGTCGTCGGATTCGATCACCGGGAACCCGATGCCGTACGCGCCTTCCCAGCGGACCTCGATCCCGGGGTTGGCCACGTCGCTGCCGTCGGGCAGGAACAGGTGCGGGCTGCAGCTGACGGCGTCGGTACGGGCCACGGCCGCCTGCGCCGACAGGGTGGCGCGCGCCCGGCCGTCGTCCAGGGCCTCCGCCAGCGCCGCGACGTCGACGGCTCCGGTCTCCGCCGCGACGTCCAGGATGACCTTGCGGTGGCTGACCGACCTCGACTCTGCCCAGAAGGCCTTGCGCAGGCCCAGGTCGAGCTGCTCGGAAGCGGCCAGGGACTGCGCCTTGACGGCCTGGACCGCCTCCAGCGCGGGCAGCATCGTGGACGGGTAGAGCCAGTCCTTGGCCTGCCAGAGCTGCCAGCCGGCCGCCGGCTCCAGGCTGGCCATCCGGCCCACCTCGCTGTCGGTTCCGGGACGGGGGCTCGGCGCGTCGTTGAGCAGTTCCAGCGGGAAGGAGCGCAGGTCGAAGGCGACCTGGTCCTCCAGGCCCAGCCGCTTGCGGGTGGCGTGGAGGCGGTGGACGGCGATGTGCGCGAAGGAACACCAGATGTCGGCGAAGACGGTGACCACGCCCGGCGGCGGGGTCAGGGATGCGTTGGTCAACGGTGGCTCCGATTCATACGGGGAGGGAGGGGCGGGGTCAGGGGCGGGTGGGTCACGCGGCGCCCGCGGCGGGGACGCCCTGCGCGCCCTGCGCGTCGAGCGCGTCCAGCGCGGCTTCCAGGTCGACGTCGGCGCCGGGCAGCCAGGCGGGCAGGAACGGGATGCGGGCCATGGCGTCCATCAGGGACTCGACCGCCGGGCCCGCCACCGTCGGCCCGTGGGCGGACAGCAGCCGGGCGGGGGCGAGCGAGGCCAGCGCCTGGACGGAGCGGTGGAACTTCTCGGCGTCCACCAGGGCCGTCCACGGGGCGATCGCCCGGTTCAGGACGTCGAAACCCTCGAAGAATTCCTTCGCGTCGGCGTCGTCGAAGTGCGGCACGTTCTCCGGAAGGACCGTCCCGAAACTGTCGGAACTGAAAAGCGTCCCGGCGCCGTGGTCGAACAGCGCGAGCGTACCGGGGGAATCGAATGTCGGCGGCCGGTGGAAGCTGAGCACCCGGTCGCCGATCCGGATTCGGCTTCCCGGGTTCACCGTCACCACCCGTTCACTCGGAATTTCGAATTCCTCGGACAGTCGGGTGAGGGATATCCCGTTGGTGACGAGCTTGGCCCCGGGGGCGCGGCGCAGGAGGCTGACCAGACTTCCGGTGTGGTCGCGGTCGTCGTGGGTGACGGCGATCCAGCGCAGGTCGCCGGGGTCCACCAGGGACCACAGGGCCTCCTCGAACGCCTCGCGGTCGACGGGCATGCCGGTGTCCACCAGCATCGGCTGCTCACCGCGCAGCAGGAAGGCGTTGACCGGCTGTAGGCCGAGGTCGGGTATCGGCAACTCGGAGGTAAGGACGCTGAGTTCAGGTCCCGCGGAATGGGTTTTCAGCACCGTGGACAGTCCTCTCCCGGCGTCAGACGAGTTGGATGGCGAGCGAACCGGCGAGGAGCAGGCCCAGCCCGGTCAGGCGGGGGGCGGTCAGCACCCGGGTCGGCAGCCGGAACATGCCCCGGTGGTCGATCAGGGCGGAGGTCAGCTGCTGGCCGGTGACGGTCAGCCCGACGGTCACCGCGGCGCCGATCTCGGGGATCAGCAGGAAGGTGCCGGTGACGTAGCCGGCGGCGCAGGCTCCACCGAGCCAGCCCCACCAGGGCATCTGCTTGAGCGGTGCCAGCTGCGGCTTGGGGGTCTTGCCCGTGAGGCGCAGGACCAGCAGGACGACGGCGATCGTGAGGGTCGCCACCGTGAAGCTGAAGGCCGCGACGGTGATCGGGGCGCCCAGGCCGTGCCGGAGCTTGGCGTTGACCGCGCCCTGGACCGGCAGGACCCCGCCGGCGATGATGCCGAGCGCGATCCATCCGGCGCGGCCGGGGCCGGACATCACCGGGGCCCCGGGCGGGGCGGTGGCCTTCTGGCCCCTGATGATCACGACGATGCCGAGGAGCACGGCGAGGGCGCCGAACGCGATGCCGGGGCTCAGGCCCTTCTTCTCCAGGCCGAAGAAGCCGCCCAGGTCCAGGACCAGGGAGGAGAACATCTGCCCCGTGACGAACAGCCCGACGGAGGCCAGGGCCCCGAGGCGGGGGAAGAGCAGGATGCCGCTGGTGATGTAGAGGGGGCTGGCCAGGCCGCCCAGTAAGTGCCACCACTCGACGTCGGGGAGCTTTCCGAGCGCGCCGAGCGAGCCCGTGACCGCCGCGATGACGAGCAGGAGTCCGGTGGCCACGCTCAGTTGCACGGTGGAGGCACCGTACGGCGTCCCCACGGCCTTGTTCAGTTGCAGGTTCACCGACGCTTGTACGGCCAGGAGGC
The DNA here is from genome assembly GCF_003721495.1 of Streptomyces sp. ADI95-16. NCBI lineage: Bacteria > Bacillati > Actinomycetota > Actinomycetes > Kitasatosporales > Streptomycetaceae > Streptomyces > Streptomyces sp. ADI95-16. Next base: position 3,778,139 of record NZ_CP033581.1, read on the forward strand.
ACCCGACCAGGAGGGCTGCCGCGAGCAGCGCAGCGTTCATCTTCTACTCCCACACATCAAACGGACGGTCGTCCCACTTAAGATAGAGGTGTTCAGCCCAAACGGACAAGGCGTCCACTTAATCTTTCGGGAAGTAAGGTGATCCGCATGAGCAACGGCGCCGAGAACCCCGCCCCGCCCGTAGTCCTGCGCGGCGATCTCCAGGCCCCGACCGGGCCCGTGGCCGCGCCCCGGCAGCGGGCCGACGCGCTGCGCAACCGCGCGCAGATCCTGTCCGCCGCCGAAGCGCTCTTCACCGCCACGCCCCATCCGCGCGGCGTGACCATGGAGCAGATCGCCAAGGCCGCGGGCGTCGGGCGGGCGACCCTCTACCGCTCGTTCCCCGACCCGTCCGCCGTCGCCATGGCCCTCCTGGACGAACACGAGAAGCGGCTCCAGGGCCAGATGATCTACGGCCCCCCGCCGCTGGGCCCCGGCGCGCCGGCCGGCGAACGGCTGGCCGCCTTCTACATGGCGTACCTGGACCTGCTGCGGCGGCACCTGCCCCTCGCGCTGGGCGCGGAGACCGGCCCCGCCCGCTACGAGACCGGCGCCTACTCGTTCTGGCGCCTGCACGTGCGTACGCTGCTCACCGCCGGCGGCGTCCAGGATCCGGACGCCCTCGCCGACATCGCCCTCGGGCCGCTCGCCCCCGAGCTCTACCACCACCAGCTCAAGACCCTGGGCATCCCCCACGAGCGCATCGCCCAGGCCCTCGTCCTGTCCGCGCGCCGACTCCTGAGCCCCACCCCGCCCTGACCGCCGTACGGCCACCGGACGCCCGGGAGGCCCGGCGGGCAGCGGGCCCGGCGGGCCCCGCGCTCTAGCGCGCCGCGGCGGGCACCGGCCCGCCGAGGACGGGCAGCAGCAGCGTCCAGATCCGCTCCAGCTGCACCTGCGCCGCCCCGCACAGCGACCCGGCCTCACCGAGCCAGGGCTCGTCGGCGGGCGGGGGCGTGCGCCGCATCGCGAGTTCCACGCCGCTGACCACATAACTGACCAGCGCCGCCAGCGTCGCGGCGTCCGCTCCCGGGCTCAGCAGACCTTCGGCCTCCACCGCCCGGGACAGCCGCGCCACTTCGCGGCGCCACGGGCACTCCTCGCCCGGATCCGCCTGCGGCTTCAGCTCCCGGGCCAGCCGCTCACCGGCCCGCACCACCTCGTCGGTCTCGAACAGCGCGATGAGCGTGCGGGTGACGGCCATCAGCTTGCGCACCGCCCCCGACACCTCGTACGCCGCCCACTGGACGGCCTCTCGGGTCACCGTCCGGGATCGCTGCCTGACCGCCTCGGCCAGTTCGGCCTTGGTGGCGAAGTGGAAGACCACGGCCCCCGTGGTCACCTTCGCCCGGGCCCCGATGCGACTCAGCGACGTACGCTCGTATCCGCCCTCATCGAACTCACTGGCTGCCGCCCATAAGATGATCTGCTTGGTTCTCGCCGCACGCTGCTGGATTGCCACCGACACTCCCCATCACGGCCAACTAGCCCTGAAGTAACCCGAGTTGAACGTTCCAGTGCTACACATCATAGGGTACTCAAATGAACCGCACCGTCTAATGTATTGGACGAGACGCGTTGGACATGGACCAGCTCTCACAGTCACTCGCCCGGAACCTCAAGCACTGGCGGACCCGTCGGGGGCTCACTCTGGACGGCCTGGCCGCCCGGGCCGGGCTCAGTCGCGGCATGGTCATACAGGTCGAACAGGCCCGCACCAACCCCAGCCTGGAGACCATGGTCAAGCTCGCCGACGCCCTCGGCGTCGACATGACGGCCCTGCTCGACCTCAACCAGGAACCCCACGTCCGCATCACGCCCCCGGGCCGGGCCGTCCGCGTCTGGTCCACCGACTCGGGGAGTTTCAGCACGCTCCTGACCGGGCGCTGCAACCAGGGGGCCATCGAGCTGTGGCTCTGGCGGCTCGAACCCGGCGAGATGTCGGAGTCCTCCCCGCACCCGCCGGGCACGACCGAACTCCTGCACGTCACCGCGGGTGAGCTCACGCTGATCGTGGACGGGGAGACCCATACGCTGCCGGCCGGCTACTCGGCCGCGCTCGCGGCCGACGTTCCGCACGGGTACCGCAACGACCACGCCGAGGCCGCCGAGATGACACTGACCGTGTACGTCCCGCACGACCGGCGCGCCGAATAGGCGCGGGCGGGCAGACCTGCGGGTGGCGGCGTGCGTCCATGCACGCCCCGAGCGCGGCACGGCAGCCGCCACCCCACGACCCGCACTCGTCAAGGCAAGGACCCTTGGCGTCCCCTCGCGACGAATCGTTCACCACCAGGGTGATCAACACATGACGGTCCGTCAACACCTCGTTAGAGGTACACGCGCGGTTCCCGGATCTGGCCACGCGTTTCCGGCGGCTCCTCGGAGCAGGCGTCCGGGCGGCCGGCCGCGCGTTTCCCGTCCTTCTCCGCGCGGTCGATCTCGCACCAGATCCGCTTGCCGGCGCCCTCGCGCTGCCAGCCCCAGCGATCGGCCAGGCCGTCCACCAGCTCCAGCCCGCGCCCGCCCGTATCGTCCCCGGCGGCCTGCCGCCGGGCCGGTCCCCGGGCGCTCGCGTCGGCGACCTCGACCCGCACCCCCGGGCCCCCGAACAGCATGCGCAGCACGGCCGGACAGCCCGTGTGCACGACCGCGTTCGTGACCAGCTCGGAGATCAGCAGGATCAGTGTCTCGGCGAGCGGCTCGTCCTCCCCTATGCCGCAGCCCGCCAGCCGGGAGCGCGCCCATCGGCGGGCCCGGCCGACCTCCGCGGGGTCCGGTCCTACCTCCAGCTGAACCTGAAGCACCTGCACCGCTCACACCATCCGAACCGGCGGACACTTCGCCTCACGACGGAACGGGATCACGATCCGTGACCCCCTTGCGGAGCAGCATGGTTGACATACAGTCACCACAACAAGCGCTTCGGGCATATTCCAGCGCGAAGGAGTAGGCGTGGTGCATACTGTGCGACGCTCACGCCGCTCAACCGCTCGCATTCCCGGGAGCGTACCGGAGCAGGCCCCCGACTCCCGGCCGCAATGAGTCGGGCGAAGGACACAAACCGATATCAACTCTCTGTAATCAGACATGCGTCCCGCACCGTCCTTCCCGTAACACTGGGCGACCGCCTACCGGCCCCGCACGTGATCGTTCCCGCTACCGGGCCTCTCCACCCGTCGCAGTGCGCGACAGTTCCGCCGCCAGCGCTTCCTCCGCCTCCGCGGCGGTGACCCACTGCTCGGCCCGCACCCACGCCCGCTTCAGGTGCAGGTGCACGTCCGCCTCCCAGGTGAACCCCATCCCGCCGTGGACCTGGAGGCAGTCCCGGGCGTTTCGTACGGCCGCCTCGTCCGCCAGCAGCTTGGCCGCCGCGATCTCCCCGGCCACCTCCGCGGCCTCCCCGTCCGCCGCGTCGGCCCCGTCGGCCCCGTCCGCCGCCTCCGCCGTGACCGCCGCCGCATACACGGCCGTACGGGCCAGCTCGGCCCGCACCAGCATCCCCGCGCACAGGTGCTTGACCGCCTGGAACGCCCCGATCGGCTGCCCGAACTGCTCGCGCTCCCCCGCGTACCGCACCGCCAGCTCCAGCGTCCGCAGCGCGCTGCCCACCTGGAGCGCCGCCGTCAGCAGCGCGCCCGTGTCCCGGTACGCCGAGACGTCCGCGGGCCCGCCCCCCGTCACCCTGTGGAGCGGGGTCAGCGGGTCCGCCGAGCGCACCGGCTCACCCGGGGGGAGGCGCGCCGCGCCCAGCACCGCGTCCGCCTCCGCGAGGTACGACACCAGTGGGCCGCCCCGCTCCCCGAGGTCGAACGCCGTCACCACGGCCGTCCCGGCCGCCGCCCCCGGGACCGCCCCGGCGGCCAGGTGCGTGGCCACCAGCGGCCCCGGCAGCAGCGCCCGCCCGGCCTCCTCGAAGACGAGCACCGCCTCCGGGAGGCCGAGCCCGACCCCGCCCTCGGCCTCCGGGAGCCGCAGCGCGAAGAACCCGGCCGCGCCGAGCTCCCGCCACAGCTCCCGGTCGACGGCGCTCCCGCCGTCGACGGCGGCCCGCAGCGCGTCGCGCCCGTACCGCCCGGCGAGGAGCTCGCGCACGCCCGCGCGCAGGTCCCGCTGGTCCCGCGTCGGCTGGAAGTCCACGGCCGCTCACCGCCCCTTCGGGAGGCCGAGGATGCGCTCGGCGACGATGTTGCGCTGGATCTGCGAGGTGCCCGCCGCGATCGTGTACGAGAGGGAGGACAGCCGGTCCGCCGTCCACTCCTCCTCCAGCGAGAGCGAGTCCGCGCCGAGCACCTCGGCGGCGGTGTCGTAGAGCTCCTGCCGCGCGTGCGAGTACGCCAGCTTGAAGACGCTGCCGCCCGTGCCCGGGACCCCGCCGGACCTCTGCGACTCGCTGACGTTCCACTGCGTCAGCCTCCACAGGGCGCCGAACTCCCCGTACAGGCGCCCCAGTTTCCTGCGCAGGACGGGATCGTCCCAGCGGCCGCCCGCGCGAGCGGCGCGCGCCAGCCGTGCGAGGGTCCGCCGGCAGGCGACGACCTCGCCGACGAAGGCGGTGCCCCGCTCGAAGGACAGGGTGACCATGGTGACGCGCCAGCCGTCGTTCTCGTCCCCGACCCGGTTCGCGACGGGCACCCGGACCTCGTCGAGGAACACCTCCGCGAACTCGGCCGATCCCGCGAGGGTGCGCAGGGGCCGGACGGTGATGCCGGGCGCGTCCATCGGCATGGCCAGCCAGGTGATCCCGCGGTGTTTCGGGGCCGCCGGGCCGGTGCGCACGAGCAGCTCGCACCAGTCGGCCACCTCCGCGTGCGAGGTCCAGATCTTCGACCCGGTGACCACGTAGTCGTCGCCGTCGCGGACCGCGCGGGTGCGCAGCGCGGCCAGGTCGGAGCCGGCGTCCGGCTCGCTGAACCCCTGGCACCACACCTCGTCGCCGCGCAGGACGGGCGGCAGCCAGCGCGCCCGCTGGGCGGCGGTGCCCTCGGCGGCGATGGTCGGGCCGGCGTGCAGCAGCCCGACGAAGTTCGCGCCGACGTAGGGGGCGCCGGCCCGTTCGGTCTCCTCCAGGAAGATCAGGTGCTGGGTCGGGGTGGCCCCGCGGCCGCCCGCGTCGAGGGGCCAGTGCAGTCCGGCGTACCCGGCGTCGTACAGCCGGCGCTGCCAGCCGGTGTCGTAGGCGCGGCGGCCGGGCCAGTCGTCGGGGGACGGCCGGGCGGCCAGCTCGGGCAGCACCTTGGCGAGCCAGGCGCGCAGCCGGGCGCGGAACTCCCGCTCCTCCTCGGTGTAGGTGAGGTCCATCAGCGGATCCCGCGGTCCTGGTCGAGGGAGAGGCCGAGCATCCGGATGGCGTTGCCGCGCATCAGCTTGTAGACCGTCTCGTCGTCGAGGCCCTTGACGTGGTCGAGGGCGACCTCCTTGGTGTGCGGGAAGGTCGAGTCGACGTGCGGGTAGTCGGTCTCGAAGGTGGCGTTGTCGCGGCCGACGACGTCGAGCGAGGCGATGCCGTGCTTGTCGCGGAAGAAGCAGCAGAACATCTGCCGGTAGTAGTACGTGGACGGCGGCTCGGGGATCAGGTCGCGGACCCCGCCCCAGGCGCGGTGCTCCTGCCACACGTCGTCGGCGCGCTCCAGGGCGTACGGGATCCAGCCCATCTGGCCCTCGCTGTACGCGAGCTTCAGGGTCGGGAACTTCACCAGCACCCCGCTGAAGAGGAAGTCCATCATCGAGGCCATCGCGTTGTTGAAGCTGAGCGAGGCCTGGACGGCGGGCGGGGCGTCGGGGGAGGCGGCGGGCATCTGCGAGGAGGACCCGATGTGCATGTTGACGACGGTGCCGGTCTCCTGGCAGACGGCGAAGAAGGGGTCCCAGTAGCCGGAGTGGATGGAGGGGAGCCCGAGGTAGGTGGGGATCTCGGAGAAGGTCACCGCCCTCACCCCGCGGGCGGCGTTGCGCCGGATCTCGGCGACGGCGAGGTCGATGTCCCAGAGCGGGATGATGCACAGCGGGATGAGCCGGCCGCCGCTGTCGCCGCACCACTCCTCGACCATCCAGTCGTTGTAGGCGCGCACGCAGGCGAGGGCGACCTCCTTGTCGTGCGCCTCGGCGAAGGTCTGGCCGCAAAAGCGCGGGAAGGTCGGGAAGCAGAGGGACGCCTCGACGTGGTTGAGGTCCATGTCGGCGAGGCGGGCCTTCGGGTCCCAGCAGCCGCGCCGCATCTCCTCGCGGGTGATGCCCTCCAGGGTCATCTCGTCGCGGTCGAAGCCGACGGCGGCGATGTTGCGCTTGTACGGGAACTTCAGGTCCTCGTAGATCCACCAGTCGGTCGGCGGGCCGTCCGGGTCCATGGTGATCACGTACTTGCCGCCGGTGTAGGCGAGCTCGCCGATGCCGGCGGTCAGCGGCCTCGGCCCGCGGTCGCGGTACCTGGCGGGCAGCCACACGTCGAAGAGGTGCGCGGGCTCGATCACGTGGTCGTCCACGCTGATGATCCGAGGCAGTTCCATGGTGTCCCCTCGCCGCAAGCGGATGGCCGTACCCGATGCCATATCTGATGAACCGTCAGAAACAAGCTAGCTCCGCGACCCCTGGACCGACAAGCGCCCGCGCCCTACGCTCTGCGGTTGACCTGACTGTCCGTCAGCTATGGGGAGGTTGGGATGTCGGACACCACCGGTACGGCCGACACCGCGCGGGATCTGAGCGGGTCCGGGACCCTGTGGGCGCTCGTCGCCCGGCGCGCCGCGCTGACGCCCGACGCCCCCGTCCTCATCGAGGCCGCCGACGACCCCGCGCGGGACCGCACCCTCACCTTCGGCGAGCTCCAGGGCCGCTGCGAACGCGTCGCCGCGGGCCTGTACCGCATGGGCGTCCGCCCCGGCACCGTCGTCGCCTGGCAGCTCCCGACCCGCGTCGAGACGGTGCTGCTCTCCCTCGCCCTCGCCCGGATCGGGGCCGTCCAGTCCCCGGTGATCCCCTTCTACCGGGACCGGGAGGTCGGCTTCGCGCTGCGCGAGTCGAAGGCCGAGTTCTTCGCCGTCCCCGGCGTCTGGCGCGGCTTCGACCACACCGCCATGGCCCGGAGGCTCGGCGCCCGGGGCGTCTTCGAGGCCTACGACTCCCTCCCGGCCGGCGACCCCGCCACCCTGCCCCCGCCGCCGCCCGACGGGACCTCCGTGCGCTGGATCTACTGGACCTCCGGCACCACCTCCGACCCCAAGGGCGTCCTGCACACCGACCGCTCCCTGATCGCCGGCGGCTCCTGCCTGGCCCACGCCCTGCGCCTCGGCCCGGCCGACGTGGGCTCGATGGCGTTCCCCTTCGCGCACATCGCCGGCCCGGACTACACCGTGATGCTGCTGCTCTACGGGTTCCCGGCGGTGCTGTTCGAGAAGTTCGCCATGCCGAACGCCCTCGACGGGTACCGCCGCCACGGCGTCACGGTCGCCGGCGGCTCCACTGCCTTCTACTCCATGTTCCTGGCCGAGCAGCGCAAGGCCCCGGAAACCCCGCTCATCCCCACCCTGCGCCTCCTGGCGGGCGGCGGCGCCCCCAAACCCCCGGAGATCTACCACGCGGTGGTGCGGGAGCTGGGCTGCCAGCTCACCCACGGCTACGGCATGACCGAGGTCCCGATGATCACCATGGGGGACCCCCGGGACACGCCCGAGAACCTGGCCACCACCGAGGGCCGGCCCCCCGCCGGCATGTCGATCCGCGTCACCGCGCCCGACGGCACCCCGCTGCCCGCCGGCACGGACGGCGAGGTCCGGCTGCGCGGCGAGGCGGTGTGCCGGGGCTACCTCGACCCCGGCCAGAACACCGGCGCCTTCGACCCCGACGGCTACCTGATCACCGGCGACCTCGGGCACCTCACCGGGACCGGCCACCTCGTCCTCACCGGCCGCAGCAAGGACGTCATCATCCGCAAGGGCGAGAACATCTCCGCGAAGGAGATCGAGGACCTCCTCCACCAGCTCCCGGGCATCACCGACGTGGCCGTCATCGGCCTCCCCGACCCCGCCCGCGGCGAACGCGTCTGCGCGGTGGTCGAACAGCCGGCGGACGCCGATCCCCTGACGCTGGAGCGGCTGACGGCGCACCTGCGGGCCCAGGGGCTGTCCCCCCACAAACTCCCCGAACAGCTGGAGCTGGTGGACGCCCTGCCCCGCAACGACGCCCTGCGCAAGGTGCTCAAGTACAAGCTCCGCGAGCGCTTCGCATAACCGCCGGGGCGGACGGGGCCGATGAGGCCGACGCGTCAGCCGGGGCAGCGGCCGCGGCGGCTACGCGTCCGGGGCCTCGACGCCGCAGTAGCCCGAGAAGGCCGCCAGGATCTCGCCCTCCGAGACGTGGCCGTCGCCGTCCCCGTCCAGGGCCGCCGCCACCTGGGCGGACAGCTCGGCCGGGGTCCCGAGGACACCGAGGACGCGGGCGACGGCCTCCGGGGTCGCGCCCGTACGGGCCGCGTCCGGCGCGGTCACCGCGATGACGGCCCGCAGGAACGGGCGCGCGATCTCCGCGAACCGGTCCGGGCTGTCCCGCAGCCGCTTCGCCGCGCCGGTGATGAACTCCTCGCGGGACACCCGCTGGTCACCGTCCACGTCCGCGATCCCGGCCATGCCCTGCCAGAACGCCTCGGCGCCCGCGAAGACGGCCTGGCCCTTGTCGGACCGCGCCGTGACCCCGAACTCGGCCAGCACGGCGCGCGCCGCCGCGCTGAAGTCCTCCCGGTCGATCGAGCCGCTCCCGTCCTGGTCGAAGGTGGCGAATCGGGAGGCGATCTTGCGCTCGTACTCTGCGCTGTCCATATTCGTGTTCCGCCTTACCTATGCGGTGGGTGCCCTGTTCAAGACGAGGCTTCAAGTCAAGGCAGGAGCGTAAGCCCTCAGTGGCCTGCGCGTTAAGCGAAGCGGACAAGCAGGCGGCCGCATCGAACCCGCGCACGGGAAGCGCGCCACGGCGCGCACGGGTGTGCCCATGTGTCGTCCCTAGCACGGAGATCGGAGCCGGAGACGGGATTCCCTCAAAACGGGCGGGATCCACCCCGTGGCCATTACATTCGTAGTGTCGACACACCGCTGGGGGCACGATGCCGAAGGACGTACCACCGCGCTGGGACCGCCGCATGCAGCAGCGCCTCGCCCGCGGCGAGGCCGCCGCGCTCGGGGAGCTGTACGACCGGTTCGCCTCGCTCGTGCACAGCCTGGCGCACCGGGTGCTCGGCGACGAGAGCGCCGCGGACCGGATCACCCGTGAGGTCTTCGGCTACATCTGGGAGAACCCGGACGCCTACGACCCCAAGCAGGGCTCCATGCGGTCCTGGGTCGCCCGCGTCACCCAGGGCCAGGCCGTGGCCCGGCTGCGCCAGGCCGAGTTGGGGCGCGGTTCCCGCGAGGACCTGGAACGCAAGGTGGCCGGCGCCAACGCGGCCGCCCGCGCGGACTTCATCGTCACCTCCATGCCCGCGCCGCTGCGCGCCGCGCTGGAACTCGCCTACTTCAAGCGGCGTGACTACCGGCAGGCCGCCGCCGACCTGAAGATCAGCGAGGACGAGGCGCGGCGCCGGCTGCGCCTGGGGCTGCAACTGCTGTCGACCGCCAACACCCTCCCCCGGGAGGACATCGCCCCGCCCGGTTACGGAGGCTCCCGATGACCGGTCCCTCCGGCGCGCCCGGCGACGGGTACGACGACGGGCCCGGCGACGGGTACGAACTCCCCGGCGGCGGGAGCCGGATACCGGGCCCGCGCGGGGCCGCCGACGACCTCGACCCGCGGTACGCGCCCGACCCGCCGCCCGTCGCCGCGCCGCCGACGCACAGCGTGCTGAAGTCCCTCCTCGGGGCGTGGGCGCTGGCCGCGTGTTCCGCGGAGGAGACGCAGGCCGTGGAGGACCACCTGACGGAGTGCGCGCCCTGCGCGGAGGAGGCGCTGCGACTGCGCGACGCGGTGGGGCTGCTGCACCCGGCGGACAGCCTGGACCTGAAGCCGCTGCTGCGGTCGCGGGTGCTGGAGGACTGCCTCGGGAGGCGGCCGGCGCGGATCCCGGTGCCGGCGTGGGCGACCCCGTACGACACGGAGACGGCGCGGCTGGACGCGCTGCTCCAGGACTTCGGCGACGCGGAGTGGCACACGCCGGTCCGGCTGAAGTGGTTCGAGGGCGAGCGGGGCCAGTCGCGCCGCACGACGGTCGCCGGGGTGATCGGGCACCTGCTGACGGTCGACGGCATGGTCGCGACGGCGCTGGGGCTGGACGACCCGCTGGGCCCGGACGCGCCGCAGGGCAATCCGTCGAAGCGTACGGAGCTCTTCTGGGGCGGCTCGGACCGGCCGGTGACGCGGCAGGTCCGCGAGCCGTGGCGGGAGCAGGGCCACACCCTGGTCCGTACGGTGTCCTTCGCGGGGCGCGGGGTCGCGGAACTGTCCGTCGACTACGGGCCGTTCGCGCTGCCGCTCGGGGACGCGTTCCTGGAGCGGGCCTTCGAGTGCTGGGTCCACGCGTGGGACATCGCGGAGGCGGTGGACTACCCGTACGACCCGCCGTCGGGGCCGGACATGCACCGCATGATCGACCTGGCGGCGCGGCTGCTGCCGGGGGCACTCGCGCACCGGCGCCGGTCGGGGCTGGCCGCCCCGCCGCGCGGCCTGGTCGCGGCGGGCGCGCCGGGGCGGACCCTGCACCTGGAGATCGAGGGCTCGGGCGGCGGGAGCTGGGACATCGCCCTGGACTCCCCGGCGGCGAAACCGTCGCCGGAACACCGGGTGGCGCACATCGCGCTGGACGGCGGCGAGTTCTGCCAGCTGGCCGCCGGCCACATCTCCCCGGAGGAGGCGGCCATCGGCCAGCAGGGCGACCGCGAAGCCATCCGCGACGTCCTGTTCACCGCCGCCTCCCTCAGCCGCCTGTAGCCTCCGGCGGTTCCCCGGAGCCGTTTCAAGCCCGGCCGGGGCCGCTTCAGCCCCGGCGGAGCCGTTTCAGCCCCGTCGGCTCCACCCAGCCCCGCGGGGGCCGTTTCAGCCTCGCCGGCGTTTGAGGCGCGGGGTCTGGGGCGGAGCCCCGGGAAACCCGGCTCCGCCGGGCACCGGGCTCCGCCCGGACCCGCGCCTCAAACGCCGGCGAGGCTAAAGGCGCAGGGCTAGGCGAAGACGACCGTGCGGGAGCCGTTCAGGAGGACGCGGTGTTCGCTGTGCCACTTCACCGCGCGGGCCAGCGCCTGGCACTCCACGTCGCGCCCGACGGCGACCAGCTGGTCCGGGGTGACCTCGTGGCCGACGCGCTCGACCTCCTGCTCGATGATCGGGCCCTCGTCCAGGTCGGCGGTGACGTAGTGCGCGGTCGCGCCGATCAGCTTCACACCGCGCGCGTGCGCCTGGTGGTACGGCTTCGCGCCCTTGAAGCTCGGCAGGAACGAGTGGTGGATGTTGATGATCCGCCCGCTGAGCTCCTTGCACAGGGTGTCCGACAGCACCTGCATGTACCGCGCGAGCACCACCAGCTCGACGTCCTGCTCCCGCACCAGCTCCAGCAGCCGCTGCTCCGCCGCCGCCTTCGTGTCCTTCGTCACCGGGATGTGGACGAAGGGGATGTCGTACGAGCCGACGAGCTCCTCGAAGTCCGTGTGGTTGGAGACGACCGCCGCGATCTCCACCGGCAGCGCCCCGATGCTCGCGCGGAACAGCAGGTCGTTCAGGCAGTGCCCGAACTTCGACACCATCAGCACGATCCGCATCCGCGCGTCCGAGCGGTGCAGCTCCCAGTCCATCCGGAAGGAGTCGCCGATCGCCGCGAAACTGGCCCGCAGCTTGTCCAGCGTCACGGGCGCGTCCGCCGAGAAGTGCACCCGCATGAAGAACAGGCCGGTGTCGTGATCGCCGAACTGGCGGCTGTCCTCGATGTTGCATCCGGTCATGAACAGGTAACTGGACACGGCATGCACGATGCCCTGCTTGTCGGGGCAGGACAGGGTGAGAACGTACTGCTGGGGGGCCTGGGGCTGCGGGTCTTCGCTCATGACCCCACAGCCTTTCACACCGCGCGGGTGAGCATCCTCAGCACTTCCAGCGACCGCGGCCGTACGTCCGGATCGTCCCCGTCCGCGAGCGTCAGCCGTACGTGCGCCTCGCGCGCCGCGCGCACCGCCTCGGGCCACGCGTGGTGCTCCAGGTAGCTGGAGACGGGCGCGTCCGGACCGATCTGGTGCAGGATCCGCAGCACGCGCAGGACGGCCAGGTCGACGAGGGCCGCCTCCTGCGAGTCCCGGAAGATCGTCCCGACGTACTTGTCGGCGGACCAGCTGTCGAGCCAGGTGTCCTCGACGAGCCGGTACACGGCGTCGGTGACATCCCCGTACCCCTCGGCGCCGGCCAGCCAGGTGTCCTCCTGGAACTCCGGGTCGGAAAGCATGTGCAGCGCCGAGCGCACGTTGCTGCGCCAGCGCCACCACGGCATGTCGTTGAGGGGCATGCCGCCCATGGTGGAGGAGCGGCCGCCGCGACGGGAAGGGTTCTTCGAACCTTGGGCGATTGTCACGCTTTCGATCGTACGTTCCGCCATTTCGTGATCTTCAGGCAGCTCTGCGTGATCACCCCCGGCAATTCACCTGGGCGTCACCGGATGTTGTGTACACCTCAGACTCCAGTTACCCGTGGGGCGGCATGGTGCATGGACATGACCGATTGGCGACGCGCAGCAACCCTCTCCCGCACCTTCCTGGCCACGGCGACGGGCGCCGCTCTCGTCGTCGGCTGCGGGGCCATACCCGGCGGCTCGGGTGGTCCCGGCGACACCCTCACGGTCATGACCTTCGCCCCGGAGGGCACGAAGGCGACCAACATGCCCGGAATGACCGCCATGGCCAAGACGTACGAGCGCTGGGTCAACTCCAAGGGCGGCATCAACGGCCGCAAGCTCCGGGTCCTGACCTGCAACGAGCGCAACACCCCGGCCGGCGCCGCCGACTGCGCCCGCAAGGCCATCTCCGAGAAGGCGGTCGCGGTCGTCGGCTCGTACAGCCAGCACGGCCGTGCCTTCATGGCCCCGCTGGAGGCCGAGGGAATCCCCTTCATCGGCGGCTACGGGGTCTCCTCGGAGGAGTTCCAGAGCACCCTCTCCTACCCCGTCAACGGCGGCCAGCCCGTGCTCCTCGCCGGCGCCGGACACCAGCTCGGACGCGCCTGCGGCCAGGTGTCCATCGTCCGCCCGGACACCCTCGCCGGGGACTCGATGCCCGTGCTGCTCAACGCCGGCCTGAAGGCCAACAAGGCGCCCGAGGCCTCCGACATCCGCGCCGCCGAGGACACCGCCGACTTCTCCGCGCCGGCCCGGGAGGCCCTCGCCGACACGGGCGGGGCGGGCGGGGCGGGCGGGGCCGGTGGGGCCGGTGGGGCGTCCGCCAAGGAGAGGGACAAGGACAAGGAGAAGGGCTGCGTCACCGCCGTGCTCGGCGAGCGCACCGAGACGTTCTTCGACGCCTTCCGCCGCGCCGCCGCCGAGAAGCAGCGCACGCCGCAGATCTCCTCGGTCCTCGGCAGCGTCAGCCAGGCCCTGGTCAACCGCACCGGCGGCAAGGAGAGCCCCTTCGAGGGCGCATACCTCACCAGCTGGTACCCCGTCTCGAACGATCCGCTGTGGGACCCGATGCGGAAGGTGATCGCCGAGCACTCCTTCGGCGACGACGGAGTGGACCCCGACGACAGCGGGGCGCAGACCACCTGGATCGCGTACACGGTGCTGGACGAGGTCGTGAAGCGGTTCAAGGACGGCGAGGACATCACGGCGCGGAAGGTCGCGCGCGTGCTGAACCAGTCGGAGAAGATCCGGACGGGCGGCCTCACGCCGGACCTGTCCTGGCGCTACCAGGACATGCGGGCCGTCGCCGGGTTCCCGCGCATCGTGAACGGGCAGGTCACCTTCCAGATCGTCCGGTCGGGCCGGCTCGTGGCGCAGCCGGGCGAGGAGTCCATGGACATGACCCCGACCCTGGAGCAGGCCCCGCGCGCGGCGTAGCCGCCCGTCAGAGCTGGGACTTGTCCCGCTTGGTGAGGCCGTACTTGGCCGCGATCGAGTTCCACATGGCCGCGGCCGAGTCCTTGGCCCGGGTGGCCTCGCCGCTGGACTTGTTGCCGTCCACGGCGTGCGGGGTGGCCTTGGCCTGCCCGTCCTTGCAGTTCTTCTTGCCGTCGCCCACGTCGTCGGCCCAGGCCGCGTAGCTGTTGTCGGCGTCCGCCGAGGACTTCCAGGCCTTGGTTAGCGCCGCGGACAGCTTCGCGTGGTCGGGGAGCTTGTCGAGCTTGAGTTCCTGGAGCCGGGTGACGAGCTCCTCGCGCTGGCGGGCGGCGTCGCGCAGGTCATCGCCCGCCTGGCCGAGGTTGCGGCAGCCCTTGATGTCCTCGACGGCCTTGATCACCGAGGCGCGGCTGTCGTTGCTGTCCGCGAGCAGCTTGTCGAGCTGGACGGCCTGGGGGCGGGCCGGGTCCACCGGGGCCTCGCCGCCGGCCGCGGCGGAGCCGGAGCCGGTGGGGGCGGCGGGGGCGGCGCCGGGGTCGGTGTTCTGCGGCTTGTCGTCGCTGAGCAGCGCGCCGACGCCGAGGCCGACGACGGCGAGACCGACGACGACGGCCCCGATGATCAGGGGCGAGACCCGACGGCCGGGCTCGGCGGGCGGCGGCGGCGCGTACTGCTGCGCGGCGGGCTGGGGGTGGGGGTGGGGGTGTGCCTGCTGCTGCGGCTGCGGCTGCGGGTAGGCGCGCGGCGGGGGCTGCTGCCGGCGCACCGGTGCCTGGACCGGCGGCAGGTGCTGCGTCTGCCCGGCGGCGGCGTCGTTCCGGAACAGCCCGTCGAACCCCTCGGCGGCGTTCGGCGCGGGGCCGGGCGGGACGGGCGGTATGTACTGCGTGGCCGCGTCATGCTGCCCGGAGCCGGGGCCGGGGCCGGAGCGAACCGGCGGAATGAATTGCGTCGCCGCCTCGTGCTGCCCGGGCCCGGGGCCGGGGCCCGACGGAACCGGCGGAATGAACTGCGTCGCCGCCTCGTGCTGCCCGGAGCCGGGGCCGGGGCCCGACGGAACCGGCGGGATGAATTGCGTCGCCGCCTCGTGCTGCCCGGAGCCGGGGCCGGGGCCGGACGGAACCGGCGGAATGAACTGCGTCGCCGCCTCGTGCTGCCCGGGGCCAGGGCCGGGGCCGGACGGAACCGGCGGAATGAACTGCGTCGCCGCCTCGTGCTGCCCGGAGCCGGGGCCGGGGCCCGACGGAACCGGCGGAAGGTACTGCGTGGCCGCCTCGTGCTGCCCAAGCCCGGGGCCGGGGCCCGGCGGAACCGGCGGAAGGTACTGGGTGGCGGCCTCATGCTGCCCGGAACCAGGGCCGGGGCCGGACGGAACCGGCGGGATGAACTGCGTCGCCGCCTCGTGCTGCCCGGGGCCGGGGCCCGGCGGGACCGGCGGGATGTACTGGGTGACGGCCTCGGGCAGCGGCGGGTAGCCGTACCCGTGCGGTTCGCCGGGCCCCTCGAAGCCGGGCCCCACGACGTGCCCGGGCTCGGGTTCGGGCTGCGGGTACCCGTAACCGGGCTGCCCCCACGGCTCACCGCCCTGCGGGACGCCAGACTGCGGGGCGCGGTGCTGACCGCTTCCCTGTCCGCTCTCCGTCACCGGGACTCCTTCTCCGACTCGCCCGAACCTTCGGAACCGTCGGGTCACGCTACCCGGTCACCGCCCTCCCCGGGCAGCCCGCACCCCGGGGACCCGGCCGAGGGGGACGCCTCCGGGGGTTCCGCGACGGGCGGGGAGGGCCCTGACCACAGTGGCGCCCGGCCGGCGCCACTGTGACGGCAGGACCTGCTACGCCACCGACACCGCCTCCAGCCGCGCGCCGAACTCCCGCGCCGCCGCCTCCTCCCGGTACGGCTCCAGACGGACGCGGAAGTCGTCCAGGTACTCGGCGCCCCGGCGCGAGCGCAGCGTCCCCAGCAGCTCCGCCGCCTTCGTCGCCGTCTGGCAGGCCTGTTCCACCTCCCGCTGCTGCACCTGCGCCGCCGCCAGCAGCAGCAGCCCGATCGCCCGGCGGCGCGCCTTCGTCTCCGGGAGCCCCCGCAGCGCCTCCTCCGCGCGCCGCGCCGCCGCCTCCGCCTGGCCCAGGTCCCGGTGGCAGTGCGCCAGTTCGTCCGCGAGGTAGGCCCCGTCGAAGTGCCGGATCCACACCGGGTCGTCCCCCGACTCCGGTTCGGCCCGCTCCAGCGCCGTCACCGCCCGCCCCGACAGCACCGCCGTCGCCCGGTTGTCCCCGAGCAGCGCGTGCCCGCGCGCCTCGGCGGCGTAGAACATCGCCTCCACCCGGGGTGTGACCTGCCCCCTCGTCCCTTCCTGCGCGGCCCGCGCCAGTTGCGCGATCTCCCTCGGGTTCCCGAGCTCCGCCGCGAGGTGGCTCATCGACGCGGCCAGCACGTACCCCCCGTACGCCCGGTCCCCCGCCGCCTGGGCGAGTCGCAGCGCCTGGATGTAGTACCGCTGTGCGAGCCCCGGCTGCCCGGTGTCGACGGCCATGTAGCCCGCCAGTTCCGTGAGCCGGGCGACCGCCGCGAACAGCGCCCGCCCGACCGGCTCCCGGTACGAGCCGCCGATCAGCCCGGACACCACGGAGTTCAGGTAGTGCACCACCACGGGCCGGACGTGCCCGCTGCCGAACCGGTGGTCGAGGTCCTTGAGCGCCTCGGTGGTGGCCACCACGGCCTCCACGTCCGACATCCCGACGCGCGCGCCCCCGCTGCGGGCCACCTGCGCGTCCGCCCCGGTGATCAGCCAGTCGCGGCTCGGCTCGACGAGCGCGGACGAGGCCACGCTCGCCCCGGTCAGGAAGTCGCGCCGGCCCACGTCGCTGCGGTACAGCTCGCAGACCTGCTCGATGGCGCCGATGACGGTCGGGGAGAACTGCAGGCCGATGCCGGAGGCGAGGTTCTTGCCGTTGGCCATGCCGATCTCGTCGATGGTGACGGTCCGGCCGAGTTTGCGGCCGATCGCCTCGGCGATGATGCCGGGAGCCCGGCCGCGCGGCTGCTGGCCGCGCAGCCAGCGGGCCACGGAGGTCTTGTCGTAGCGGAGATCGAGGCCGTGCTCGGCCCCGCACATGTTCACGCGCCGGGCTAGCCCGGCGTTGGAGCACCCGGCTTCCTGGATGAGCGCCTGGAGCCGTTCGTTCGGCTGGCGCGCGACGAGAGGCCTGGCTGCCATGAAAACCCCCTGAGGCCGCGGGTGAGCATTGGAATGATCACTTCCCGCCTGATGTGCGGAGAATCTTCCCCTCTGCGTGGTGTGGCTACCCACGCGCGGCGCCCCGACCTCCCACGCGCCCCCGCTCATGCACCCATGCGCCCCGTTTGCAGGATCGATGCTCCGGCCACCGGCCGGTTTGCGGCCGTAACCACCGGTGGGCGCGAGAGTTGTGATGGGCGTGGAAGAGACCATCGGAGTCACGGAGACCGCACCCATCCCCGAGCAGCGCGGCGAGCGGCTGCTGGACCATGCCGTGCGGTACGCGGAAGAACGGCACTGGGACGTCTTCGCCGGCACCTGGCTGGAGCCGGGCGAAGGGCGGGAACTGTGCTCCTGCGGGGCCGCGGACTGCTCGGCTCCGGGGGCCCACCCCGCCGTCAAGGACTGGCAGGCGCTGGCCTCGGGCAGCGCGGTGCAGGTCCGGCGGATCTGGGGGAAGCAGCCGAACGCCTCGATCCTGCTGCCGACCGGCCGGACCTTCGACGCCATCGACGTACCGGACTCCGCCGGGTTCCTGGCGCTGGCGCGGCTGCACCGGATGAACCGCACCGTCGGCCCGGTCACCCTCAGCCCCGATCACCGCATGCTGTTCTTCGTCCTGCCGGGCGCCGGGGCGAAGCTGGAGGACCTGGTGAGCAACCTCGGCTGGTCCCCGTCCGCGCTGGACCTGTTCGCGCGCAGCGAGGGGCAGTACGTGGCCGCTCCCCCGACGCGTTTCGGCGGCCGGGGCTCCGTCCAGTGGGCGCAGGCCCCGACGGCGGCGAACCGGTGGCTGCCGGACGTGGAGGAGCTGATCGACGGGCTGGCGTACGCGTGCGGCCGGGACGCGGCGGAGGCCCGCGACCGCAAGTCGGCGTAGCGGGCCGTACCGGCGGTTCGTACCGGCGGTTCGTACCTGCAAGTTCATGACATTCGTAACTGCTCGACCCCTTCCCCCTCCTCCTATCGTGAAGAACGCAGGAGCGTAGGACCTACGCATACGGGGACACAGGAGAGGCGGGCGCATGCCTGACCAGGGTGATGCGGCGGGCCGGACGGACGGGGCGGCAGGGGCGGACGGAGCGCGACCTGCGCCGTCCGCCGTCCCCGCCGTGCGGGTCGAGGGGCTGTGGAAGCGGTTCGGTGAGCAGGTGGCCGTCGCGGGGATCGATCTGGAGCTGCCGGCCGGGCAGTTCATCGGGCTCGTCGGGCCGAACGGGGCGGGCAAGACGACGACGCTGTCGATGGTGACCGGGCTGCTGCGCCCGGACATGGGGCGGGTCTTCGTCGCCGGGCACGACGTCTGGGCGGACCCGGCCGAGGTGAAGTCCCGCATCGGCGTGCTGCCGGAGGGGCTGCGGCTCTTCGAGCGGCTGTCCGGGCGGGAACTGCTCGGCTACATGGGCCGGCTGCGGGGGCTGCCGGGCGAGGAGACGGACAAGCGGGCCACCCAGCTGCTGGACGTACTGGACCTCGCGGGCTCCCAGAACAAGCTGGTCGTGGACTACTCGACGGGCATGCGGAAGAAGATCGGCCTGGCGGCCGCGCTGCTGCACAACCCGGAAGTGCTGTTCCTGGACGAGCCGTTCGAGGGCGTGGACCCGGTGTCGGCGCAGACCATCCGCGGGGTGCTGGAGCGGTACACCTCCTCCGGCGCCACCGTCGTCTTCTCCTCCCACGTGATGGAGCTCGTCGAATCGCTGTGCGACTGGGTGGCCGTGATGGCGGCCGGCCGGATCCGCGCGGCGGGCCCGCTCGCCGACGTACGGGGGGAGGCGCCCTCGCTGCAGGCCGCGTTCCTGGAACTGGTCGGCGCGCGGGGCCGGGACTCGGGCGACTCCCTGGAGTGGCTCGGCGGCGGGGCGGCCGCGCGATGAGCACCCTCGCACCGGGGCGGGAACGGGCCGCCTCCCTGACCCCGGTCTTCGTCCGCCTCAAGCTGTCGCTGATCAGGAACGGGCTCAAGGGCTCCTCGAAGCGCAAGGCCGCCTACGTCTCCAGCCTCGTCTTCGCGCTGGTCGTCGCCTTCTTCGTCACGCTCGGCCTGGCGATGCTGCACGGGAACGCCCACGCCGGGACGGTCGTCGTCCTGCTGGCGGCGATCCTCGCGGTCGGCTGGGCCTTCATGCCGCTGTTCTTCCCCACGGGGGACGAGACCCTCGACCCGAGCCGGCTCGTCATGCTGCCGCTGCGGCCGCGGCCGCTGGTGCGGGCGCTGTTCGCGTCCTCCCTGGTCGGCATCGGCCCGCTGTTCACCCTGTGCCTGGCGGCCGGATCGGCCATCGCGGTGGCCCGGGGGCCCGTCGGCGCGCTGGCCGCGGTACTGGCCGCGCCGCTGCTGCTGCTGGGCTGCGTGGCCCTCGCCCGCGCCGTGGCCACGGCGAACGTCCGGCTGCTGACCAGCCGCAAGGGGCGCGACCTGGCCGTGCTCAGCGGCCTGCTGATCGCGGTGGGCGGGCAGGCCGCCAACTTCGGCAGCCAGCGCCTGTTCCAGAGCGGCGGCCTGGCGCAGCTGGAGCCCGCCGAGGCGGTGGTGCGCTGGCTGCCGCCCGCGACCGCCGTCGGCATGGTGGACTCGGCGAGCGAGGGCTCGTACGGGGTGGCCGCGGCCCAGCTGGCGGTGACGCTGGCGGCGCTGGCGCTGCTGCTGTGGTCCTGGGAGCGCAGCCTGACGAAGCTGATGGTCTCCCCGGACGGTTCGACGCTCTCGGTCGCGGAGTCCGCCGCGTCGGGCAAGGCCGAGCGGGACGGCGGCTTCTGGTCGCTGATGCCGGGCGGCCGCACGGGCGCGGCGATGCGGCGCACGCTGCGGTACGCGGTCCGCGATCCGAAGACCAAGTCGGCGTGGGTGACGGCGCTGGCGATCGGGGTGATCGTCCCCGTCGCCAACGCCCTCCAGGGCACCGGCTCGCTGTACCTGGCGTGCTTCGGCGCGGGCATGCTCGGCATCCAGATGTACAACCAGTTCGGGCAGGACACCTCGGCGTTCTGGATGGTGGCGCAGACCATCTCGACCCCGCGCGACGCGTTCGTGGAGCTGCGCGCCCGGTCGTACGCGCTGGCGCTGGTCACCGTCCCGTACACGGTGCTGCTCACGGTGGTCACGGCCGCGCTCGTCGACAACTGGCGTGACTTCCCGGCGGCGACGGGGCTGGCGCTGGCGCTGCTGGGGTCGATGCTGTGCACGGGCGCGCTGGCCTCGGCCCGCTTCCCGTACTCCATCCCGTCGGACGGGGCCTTCAAGAACGTCGCGCCGGGGCAGGCGGGGCTCGCCTGGATCGGCATCTTCGGCGGCATGCTGACGTCGGCGCTGATCTGCTCGCCGGTGATCGCTCTGACGGTCTACGCGGACGTCGCGGACCAGGGATTCCTGGCGGCGCTGCTGCTTCCGCTGGGCGCGGGCTGGGGCGTGCTGGCCACGTGGGCGGGGCTGCGGCTGGCGGCGCCGACGGTGGCGCGGAAGCTGCCGGAGATCCTGGTGGCGGTCAGCAAGGGCTGAGCGCCCCGCACCGTACGGACGCTAGGCCGGCCTCCGCTCCGGTGGACGGTCGGCGGTCGGCCCGGTGCGCGGGGCCCGGTGCGCGCAGTCGGCGCGGTGGAGAGCGCGGTCGAGCGCGGGGCCGCTGCGGCGGCGGGGGCGGCTACTCCCAGGCGGTGGTGTTCTTGCCCGCCGGGGCGGTCTCCCAGGCGGTGGTGGCGAAGACGTGGCCGGTCTGGCCGGCGCTGTGGGCCGTCAGGGCGGGGGCGAAGGCGGCGAGGGCGAGGGTGGTGACCGCGGCGGCCTTGACGAGGCGGGTGCGAAGCATGGCAGTGGTCCTTTGCGAGAGCCGGAACGAGGCGGTGGTGGTCCGGATTCGCGTCCCGCGGTGACGTTTCCTCCGGTGGCGCCGGCCGGGTTCCGTGTGGCTCCCTGCCGGCAATCACTACTCTCGTCGCAGGTCAGGACGGGTGGAAGGGGGTTCAGTTGGACGGAAGCGGCCCTGACCCGATCCGGCCAGCGGGGCCGGAAGAGGACAGCAGCAGCTGCTCGTAGTACGGCGTGACCAGGGGCGCCCCGACCCGGGTGAGCCGCCAGCCGCGCAGCGCGGGCACCACCGCCAGGGCGCGCCGGAAGAGGGTCTCCGCAGTGCGCTCCGCCTCGGCGAGGCCGTCGGCGACCAGGAAGACGCCCACGACGGGATCGGGCAGGGCGTCAGGATGCGCCGAGACGTGCTCGGCGGGAGGGCCGTCGGTGTCGGCGACCGAGCGAATCAACTCTGCCGTCTCGGACGGGAGTTGGGATCCGGGCTCGGCAGCCCGAAGACCTGCGTGAACGAGGTACATGTGCCCCATCCTGGCGAATGACACGCCTCCAGCGAAGCCCCTGCGGTGGACACTTCGGGCCTTGGACGGAACCGTCCATCCGATGGTCCGCCAGACCCCTGCGTGCGATAATCCGACCAACTTTGATCATTACGGCACACACCGGGGGGGACTGTGCTGGCCACTCTGGGCCTCGACACGACTGCGGAGGCCGTCTACCGCGCCATGCTCGCGGTGCCGCGCGACGGGGTGAAGGCACTCGCCGCCCGCCTCGGGGTGTCCGAAACCGATGTACGGCGCAGCCTGGACACGCTCAGCGAGCTCGCACTGATCCGGCCGTCCTACGACCACGCCGGAGAGCTCCGCGCCGTCTCGCCCGAGGTCGGCATGGAGATCCTGATGGCCCGCCAGCAGGCGGAGCTCGCGGCCCAGCAGCTGCGGATCGAGGCCTCGCGCGCGGCCGCCGCGCAGCTCATCGCGGAGTACGCCGACCTGAGCCCGGCCGCCGCCAGCCCCGGGGTCGAGCAGCTCGTCGGCCTCGACGAGATCCGCAACCGGATCTCCGGCCTGGCGCACGGACTCCAGACCGAGCTGATGAGCTTCGCTCCGGGCGGGGGCCACCGGCCGGAGACCCTGGAGGCCTCGAAGCCGAACGACGCGGCACTGCTGGGGCGCGGGGTGCGGATGCGGTCGCTGTTCCAGGACAGCGTGCGCAACAGCCAGAGCACCGTGGCGTACGCGACGTGGCTGAGCGAGCTCGGCGGCGAGGTCCGCACCGCCCCCGACCTGCCGACCCGCATGATGATCTTCGACGGGGCCACCGCGGTGATCCCCGTCAGCAGCGAGGACAGCGCGGCGGCCGCGGTCGTCCTCACCGGGCACGGGACGCTGACGGCCCTGTGCGCGCTCTTCGAGAACGTCTGGGCCGGGGCGCGCACGCTGGGCACCTCGGAGGAACGGGACGAGGGCGGCCTCAGCTCGCAGGAGCGCACGGTGATCCGGCTCCTGGCGCAGGGCCTGACCGACGAGGCCATCGCCAAGCGCCTCGCGGTCTCCCCGCGCACGGCCCGCCGGCTGGCGAACGGCCTGATGGAACGCCTGGGCGCCGCGAGCCGCTTCGAGTTCGGCGTCCGAGCGGTCCAGCGCGGCTGGCTGCCCCGCACCGAATAGCTCACGGGCGGGGCCCGCACTCCACCCAGAGCAGCTTGCCGCCCTGCCCGCTGTCGAGCCGGTACGAGCCGTATTGCTCGGCGCACAACCGCACGAGGAGCAGCCCGCGGCCGCCTTCCGCCTCGACCGGCGCCATGGCCGCCTCGGCGCCGAAGGCGGCGGGGACGTCCGGCCCCGTGTCCCACACGCCCACCCGCAAGCGCCCGCCCGGCGCCGCCCGCGCAGGGCGCAGGGCCCTCGGGTGTGCCGGTAGGCATTGCCGACGAGCTCACCGGCGACCAGCTCGGCCGTTTCCGCAAGCCCGTCCAGATCGTGGCTGCGCAGGACGGCACGCAGCGTGGTCCGGGCGATTCCCGCTGCCCGCGGATCGTGCGGAAGGTGGAGGGTGTAGGCCCAGGACGGCGTTACCGTTGCCATGGAAGTCTCCGATCAAGGAGGAGAGTTGACCCATGCTTGTGCAGTGCCTGGTGACCAGGTCGCTCCGTCGAGCGGGGTGCTTCCAGGCGGTGGCCTGGCACCCAAGATAGGGAGCTACGCCTAACTATTTAGGCGGTTCCCGCTAAATGCACGCAACGCCCACTCGTGTGGGTGACACTTCCTCGCGGAGGAACGCACGATGCCCATTCGCAGCAGCC
The DNA here is from genome assembly GCF_003721495.1 of Streptomyces sp. ADI95-16. Classification (NCBI taxonomy): domain Bacteria; kingdom Bacillati; phylum Actinomycetota; class Actinomycetes; order Kitasatosporales; family Streptomycetaceae; genus Streptomyces; species Streptomyces sp. ADI95-16. Next base: position 3,801,531 of record NZ_CP033581.1, read on the forward strand.
CCACCGCGCGTCAGCTGCGCTTCGCAGCCGAGCTGCGCAGGATGCGCGAGCGTGCCGGACTGACGTCGGCCGAGGCCGCCGGTCGACTCGGCGTCAAGCCGAACCAGATCAGCAACATGGAGGCCGCCAGATTCGGCGTCAGCCCCGAGCGGGTACGCACGCTGGCCTGCCACTACGACTGCGCCGACACGGAGTTGGTCAATGCGCTGGTCGCGATGACGGGCGAGCGCAAAGGCGGCGGCTGGTGGGAGGACCACCGGGAAACCCTCCCGGCGGCATGGCTTGACCTGGCCGAACTGGAGCATCACTCGCGCATGCTCCGGGGCGTGTTCACTGCTCACATCCCGGGCCTGCTCCAGACACCCGAGTACGCCCGCGAGATCTTCCGCCAGGCAGTTCCCTCGCTCCCACCACCGGACATCGAGGACCGGGTCTCGTTCCGCGTGAAACGTCAGCGGATCCTCTTCCGAGACGACCCTGCCCCGTACCAGGCGATCGTCCACGAGGCAGCACTGCGCATCGCCGTGGGCGGACCCGAGATCGCGGGCATCCAGTTGCAACATCTTCTCGACATGAGCGAGCGCGACTACGTCACGATCCGCGCCATACCCTTCTCGGCGGGTGCCTTCCCGGGTTCAGGCCAGTCCATCTTCTACGCGCACGGGCCGGTCCCCCAGCTAGACACCATCCAGCTCGACCAGTCACACGGCGTCGTCTTCCTCGATGCGGAATCCCAACTGAGCAAATACCGCACGCTCTTCGAGCGGCTGGAGGCGATGGCCCTCGATCCCGCGCGTACCCGCGACCTCATCCATACCGTCACCCGGACCTGGTGAAAGGCGCCCGCATGACCCCATCCCACTGGAAGCGATCCTCCCATTGCGCGGAGGGCAACGCCTGCGTCTACGTCGCCACCGGCCCCGCCGGCCACGTACTCGTGGCCGACAGCGGCGAACCTGGGGGCCGAGTGCTCGCACTGACCCCCGTCGCGTGGGGCTCCCTGGTCGGGTGGCTCAAGGCCAAGCGGGGCTGAGCCGTCAGCCGGAGAGGCGGACCAGCATCTTGCCGGTGTTGGCGCCCGTCAGGACGCCGAGGAAGGCGGCGGGGGCCTGTTCGATGCCCTCGGCGACCGTCTGGCGCGTGCGCAGGGTTCCGTCGGCCAGCCACGCCGAGGCCTTCGCGATCCACTCCGGGAACAGGTCGAAGTGGCTGGAGACCAGCATCCCGCGCAGGGTCGCCTCCCGGGCCGCCGCGCGGAAGAGGTTGTCCGGCCCCGGCGCCGGGGCAGCCGCGTTGTAGCCGCTGATCGCGCCGACCATCGCGATGCGGCCGCCCTGCCGGATGGCCCCGATGGCCGCCTCCAGGTGGTCGCCGCCGACGGCGTCGAGGTAGACGTCGATGCCCTCGGGGGCGGCCTGCGCCAGCTGGCCGGGCAGATCGCCCTGCCGGTGGTCGATCGCCGCGTCGTAGCCGAAGGAGTCCAGCAGTTCCTTCGTCTTGTGCGGGCCGCCCGCCGAGCCGATGACCCGGGAGGCCCCCAGCCGCCGCGCCAGCTGGCCGGCGACGCTGCCGACCGCCCCCGCCGCCGCGGAGACGAACACCACGTCCCCTTCCTGCACCGGCGCGGTCCGGGTGAGCGCGGCGTACGCGGTCAGGCCCGTGGTGCCCAGCGGGCCCAGGTGGTCCGCCGGCGCGGCGGTGCGGGTGTCGACGACGATGGCCGCCGCCGCGTCCAGCACCGCGTACTCCCGCCACCCGAGGAAGTGCGAGACGGTCGAGCCGACCGGCACCGACGGGTCCCGCGAGGCGATCACCTCGCCGACCGCGCTGCCCTCCAGCGCGGCGCCGAGGGCGAACGGCGCGATGTAGGACGGGGCGTCGTCCATCCGGCCCCGCATGTACGGGTCCACCGACATCCAGGTGTTGCGGACCAGGACCTGCCCCTCGGCCGGCTCCGGGACCCCGGTGGTGACCAGCTCGAAGTTCTCGGACACCGGGGCTCCGACGGGGCGGGAGGCGAGGCGGATCTCGCGGGACACGGCCTGGGTGGCAAGGGTGCTCATGGTCAGGGGTTCCTTTCGGGTGCGGACCGCTCGGTCTCGGTCACGGGAACACCATGCGGGGGGCCGCGCACGAACCGCTGACGGTCCGCGCACGGCCCCCAAGTACCGTGGCCCGCATGCGTTTCGAGGTGCTCGGACCAGTGACCGTACGGACGGACGACGGGACCCCCGTCCCCGTTCCCGAGGCGAAGGTGCGGGCGCTGCTCGCCGCGCTGCTGGTGCACCACGGGCGGCCCGTCGCCGTGGACCGGCTGATCGACGACCTGTGGGGCGAGGACGCCCCCGGCAATCCCGCGAACACCCTCCAGACCAAGGTGTCCCAGCTGCGCCGCACCCTCGCCGGGGCCGAGGACGGCGGCCGCGCCCTGGTCGGGTTCGGCCCGGCCGGCTACACCCTGCGGGTGTCCGGGGAGGCGGTGGACGCGGCCCGCTTCGAGGAACTCGCCGCCCGCGCTCGCGCGGAGGGCGACCTACGGGCCAGGGCGGGCCTGCTGACGCGGGCGCTGGGGCTGTGGCGCGGGCCCGCGTACGACGACGTACGGGACGCCGCCTTCGTACGGGCATCCGTCGCCCGCCTGGAGGAGCAGCGGGTCACGGTACGGGAGGAGCTCGCGGAAGCCCGCCTGGAGCTCGGCGAACACGCCGCCCTCGCGGACGAGTTGACCGCCCTGGCCGGTGAACACCCGCTGCGCCAGCGGCTGCGGGCCGCGCAGATGCGGGCGCTGTACGGGGCCGGCCGGCAGGGCGAGGCCCTCGCGGTCTACGGGGAGGTGCGGGCCCGGTTCGCGGAGGAACTCGGGATCGACCCGGGGCCGGAACTCGGCGCGCTGTACGAGGCGATCCTGCGGCAGGACCCGCTCGTACGGCCGGCGGCGCCGGTGGCGGCGGCGGCGGCGGGGGCGGCGGCGCCCGACGGGGCGGGCGTCGCGCGGCCCGCGCCGCGGCTGCCCACCCCCGTCGGGTCGCTCGTCGGGCGGGAGGAGGCGGTCACCCGGGTGTGCGCGGCCGTCACGGCGGGCCGGCTCGTCACCCTCACCGGGCCCGGCGGAGTCGGCAAGACCCGCCTCGCCCTGGCGGCGGCGGCCCGGCTGGCGCAGGCGCCCTCGTACGCCGACGGGGTGTGGTTCGTGGAACTCGCCGGTGTGCGCGGCGGGGTGGCCGGGGTGATCGCCGCCGCGCTCGGGGTGCGCGAAGACGCCGACAGCGGTGGCGGAGCCGGGGCGGGGGGCGAGGACGCCGCCCGGGAGCGGCTGGCCGGGGCGCTCGCACCGCGCGGGCTGCTCCTCGTACTCGACAACTGCGAGCACGTCGCCGAAGCCGTCGCCACGCTGACCGGGGAACTGCTGCGGCGGGCTCCCGGGCTGCGGGTGCTCGCCACCAGCCAGGAGCCCCTGGCGCTCTCCGGCGAGGTGCTGGAGGCGGTCGAGCCGCTCCCCGAGGCCGACGCCGTGCGGCTGTTCGCGGCCCGCGCGGCCGCCGCCGCGCCCGGATTCGCGCTGGGCCCCGACAACTCCGAGGCCGTGGCGCTGGTCTGCCGCCGCCTCGACGGGATACCGCTCGCCCTCGAACTGGCCGCCACCCGGGTCCGGGCACTGGGGGTGCACGCGCTGGCCGACCGCCTGCACGACCGGTTCCGGCTGCTCAACCAGGTGCGGCGGGACGCCCCGGCGCGGCAGCGCACGCTGCGGGCGGTCATCGACTGGAGCTGGGAGCTGCTGGGGCCGGGCGAGCGGGTGGTCCTGCGGCGGCTCGCGGTGTTCTGCGGCGGGTTCACCCTGGAGTCCGCCGAGGCGGTGTGCGCGGGCGGGGAGATCGGCGCGGAGGAAGTACTGGACCTGGTCGCGCGGCTCGTGGACTGTTCGCTGGTGTCGGCGGACCACCCGGACGGGGAGGACGGCACCGCCCGCTACCGGACGCTGGAGTCGGTGACCGCGTACGGCCTGGAGCGGCTGGCGCAGGCGGGCCCGGCCGAGGCGTCGGCGGTCCGGCTGCGGCACGCCGAGCACTGCGCGGGCCTCGCCGAGCGGGCGGCGGCCCACCTTCACGGCCCCGGGCAGCGGCGATGGCTGCGCCGGCTGGACCGCGAGGCCCTCAACCTGCGGGCCGCGCTGGACCACGCGGCGGCGGCCGGGACTGGCGGAACCGCCGTCCGGCTGGTCAACGCCCTGTCCTGGTACTGGTGCCTGCGCGGCCGCATCGCCGAGGCCCGCGAGGCGCTGGACGCGGCGCTGGCATGCGCGACCGGCGCCGCCGGGACGGAACTCGCCGGAGCGCGCCGGTCGGCCTCCGGCGGGAGCGCGCGGGACGCTGCGCCGGCATGCGCGACCGGCGCCTCGGGGGCGGCGCTCGCCGGAGCGCGCGCCCGCCGGGCGGCGTTCGCGACCCTCGCGGGCGATCCGGAGCGCATCCCCGACCGGGACGCCGAGACCGCCGACGCGCGGGGCCTGTGGCTCCTGGAATTCGCCCGCCTCGGCTTCGCGACCGGCGGCGACGGTGACGGTGACGGCGGCAGCGGGGACGTGCTGGGGCGGCTGGCCGGGGCGTTCCGGGAGGCGGGCGACCGGTGGGGGGAGGCCGCCGCGCTCAGCGGGCTCGCCACCCGGGCCCTCTACCGCGGCGACCTCGCGCGGCTGCGGCACCACGCGGAGGCGAGCGCCGCGCTGTTCGCGGAACTCGGTGACCGGTGGGGCCAGTTGCAGGCGTCCGAGCAGCTGGGCGTCCTCGCCGAGCTGGCCGGCGACTACCACGGCGCCGCCCGCCTGCACCGGGAGGGCGAGCACGACGCCCGGGAGCTGGAACTCTGGACGCAGGTCTCCTTCCGGCTGGCACGGCAGGGCCGTATCGCGCTGCTGACGGGTGACACCGCGCTCGCGGCGGAACTCCACGAGCGGGCCCGGCAGCTCGCCGTGGAGCAGTCGCACCGCCCCGCCGAACAGTTCGCGGAGATCGGTCTGGCGCTCGGCGCCCGCCGGGACGGCGACCTGGACGCCGCCGAGGCCCGGCTGCGGCCGTGGCTGGACTGGAACCGGCGGCTCGGGGTGGATTCCGGGGCGGCGCTGATCCTCGCGCAGCTCGGGTACGTGGCCGAGCTGCGGGGCGACGCCGGGCGCGCCGAGGCGCTCCACCGCGAAGGCCTCGCCGCGGCCCGCCGCACCGGCGACCCCCGAGCCCTGGCCCTGGCCTACGAAGGCCTCGCCGCCGCCCTGGCCGCACCCCGAACCAACCACCCGGACGCAACGGACCCGGCCGACGCGGCCGACGCGGCAGACCCGGCCGACGCAGCAGACCTGGCCGTCCCGGCGGACGTGGCGGACCCCGCCGACGCGGCAGACCCGGCCGATGGGGTAGACGTGGCAGACCCGGCGGACGCGGTGGACCCAGCGGACCCGATCGACCCAGCGGGCGCGGCTGACCTGGCGGACGCAGCCGACCTGGCGGCCCCAGCGGGCCCGGCGGACCCGACCGACCCGACCGACCCAGCGGACCCGGCGGATCCCGCCGACCCCGCGGAGCGTGCCGCGGCGTTGCTTGGGGCGGCTGCGGCTCTGCGGGAGTCCGCCGGGGCGCCGTTGCCGCCGGCGGAGCGGGGCGACGTGAGCCGTGCGGCGGGCCGTCTGCGCGCTGCCCTCGGGGAGGCGGCCTTCGCCGCCGCCTTCGCCCGGGGCCACGGCCACCCCGCCCCGGAAAGATGAATCTCCACGGGCCGTCACATCCGCGGCGTCCGGTCCGTCAGTGCGGTGTCGAGCAGAAACCGCCGCAGCCCGCCTGACGAGGAGCACCTCTCATGTCCGTCGCCGCCACCGTCGTCACCGTTCTCGCCGCCGCCATGTCGGGCTTCTCGGGGTACTCGCTCCTCTCGCGCGCCCCGTGGGTCGTGGAGGCCATGACCGAGTACCGCGTCCCCCGGAGCTGGTGGACCCGGCTCGGCGCCGCCAAGGCCGCGGGCGCGGCGGGGCTGCTGCTCGGGCTGTTCGTGCCCGTCATCGGCGCCGTCGCCGCGGTCGCCCTGGTCCTGTACTTCACCGGCGCGGTCATCACCGTGGTCCGCGCCCGCTCCTACGCCCACATCCCCTTCCCGCTGCTCTACGCGGCGCCCGTCATCGGCGCCCTCGTACTCACCGCCTGAGCCCGAGCGGCCCGCGAGCCCGCGCCCCGTCCAGCCCCGGGGGCGGGCTGCGCGGGTCACGGGCCGCTCTTGACCCCGTCCAGGAACGGCTCCAGCGCCGCGCGCCACGCGGTGGGCTGGTCGTAGTGCAGGTAGTGCCCCGCGTCGGGGATCTCGGCGTACTGGCCGGCCGGGAGGACCCGGACCATCTCCTGGGCCTCGGCGCGGCCCAGTTCGCCGTCCAGCCCCCGGACGACCAGCGTCGGGCAGCGGACCTGCGCGAGCTCCTCCCAGTGCGCGTCGTGCACCCAGGTCTCGCGCGCGGTCAGCATCTGGCGGCGGGAGAACAGCGGGCGCCAGCCGTCCGGCGCCTGGTGCATGACCTCCGCGAAGAAGGCGCCTCGGCCCGGATCGGGGCGCTCCACCCGAGGGTCGTCCTCGCCGAACCAGCGGCGGGCGGCGTCCTGGGTGGGGAAGGGCAGGGGCCAGCGGTGGAACCACTCCTCCCATTCCTGCTGGGAGGCTTCACCGAGGGCGGAGGCCCGCATGTCGCAGATGACGAGCGCCCGCACCAGATCGGGGTGGCGGGCGGCGAGCTGCCAGGCGGTGAGGGCGCCCATGGAGTGGCCGATCAGGGTCACGGGGGCCAGGCCCAGCTGCTCCATCACGGCCTCCGCGTCGGCGACGAACGCCTCGCGGGTGTACGGGCCGGTGGCCGGGCGGTCGCTCTGGCCGTGCCCGCGCTGGTCCAGGGCCACGACGCGGTGCCGCTCGGCGAGCCAGCGGGCGGTGCCGGCCCAGTGGAAGGCGCGGCCCATCAGCCCGTGGAGTAACAGCACGGCCGGCCGCTCCGGATCCGGCGCACCCTCGGTGGCTCGTTCCCGGAACTCCCAGGCGGCCAGGCGGACGCCGCCGGACCCTGTCACATCGATGCGCTGTACCACCGCAGATGCACCCCCTTCGCTCCCGGCCAGACTATCGAACCCGTATTCGAAAACGCCTGTCTCGCCGCCAACACCGCTCTTTCGAGTGACCTTCCTCAAGGATTGGCCGCCGCTACCGAGGGGATCTTTCCAACGGGGAGGCGGGCCGCTCGGGGAAGACGGTCCGAGGGGATGACCTTGAGAGCTCGGGGCTCCAGGTCACCAGGGGAGGACCGGCCCCGGCGCCGTAAAAGGCGCCGGGGCCGTCCACATGTGCGGGCCACCCGCAGCGGGGAGGCCACGCGTCCACGCGCTCCGTCGGGCGGCCGCCGGCCGCCCCCCGGTCAGCGCTTCGCCACGAACACGTGCGAGGCGATCTCCGCGTCGAGCTCGGCGGCCTCGCCGCCGCTGCCGACCAGCACCCCGCCCGGGGACTCGGTCACGCTCACCACCGAGCCGGGCTGCACGCCCGCCCGCCGCAGCGTGTACATCAGCTGGGCGTCCGTCTGGATCGGCTCCCCGATCCGCCGTACGACGACGGTCTTGCCCTCGGCGCCCGGGTCCAGCTCGTTCAGGCTGACCATGCCGTCCTCGATGAACGGATCGGCCTCGGCCTTCTCCCCCAGTTCCTCCAGGCCGGGAATCGGGTTCCCGTACGGCGACTCGGTCGGGTGGCGCAGCAGCTCCAGCACCCGCCGCTCCACCGCCTCGCTCATCACGTGCTCCCAGCGGCAGGCCTCGGCGTGCACCTGCTCCCACTCCAGGCCGATGACGTCGACGAGCAGGCACTCCGCGAGGCGGTGCTTGCGCATCACGCGCGTCGCCAGCCGGCGGCCCTCCTCGGTCAGCTCCAGGTGCCGGTCGCTGGCGACCGCCACCAGGCCGTCGCGCTCCATCCGCGCCACCGTCTGGCTCACCGTCGGGCCGCTCTGGTCGAGCCGCTCGGCGATACGGGCGCGCATGGGGACCACGCCTTCCTCTTCCAGTTCGAGGATGGTGCGGAGATACATCTCCGTGGTATCGATCAGTCCGGACATTCGTGCCCCTCGGATTGCGTGCGCTGGCCCTGCCCCCAATTCTGACGCATCACGCGGACAACCGTCCCGTGCCGAGCGTCAAGGGCAGTCCTGGACATCCGGCGATCACCCGGCGACCGCCCCCCGGACATCTCCCCCGTCCCTCCCTCCCCTTCAGCCCCGGGATTGACGGCCGTATTGACACGCCCTTGGTCCAGACCGCACGGTGAGCGGCGAACACGGGCACCACACAGGCGCACACCCACCGCATCGCACCTCCGAAAGGGCCATCGGCGTATGAGCGAGAGCAAGCTGGCCGGGCAGTTCTTCGACGCCGCCATCGGCCTGCTGGAGCGGGTGCGGGACGAGGAGGGCGAGCGGGTGTCCGAGGCGGGCGCCGTGATCGCCGAGGCCGTCGCGGCCGGAAACCGGCTGTTCGCGTTCGGCGCCGGCCATTCCTCGCTCCCCGCCCAGGACGTGGTCTACCGGGCCGGCGGGCTCGCCCTGATGAACTTCCTCGCCGTCCCCGGCACCGTCGGCATCGACGTCATGCCGGCCACCCTCGGCAGCGCCCTGGAGCGGGTCGACGGCCTCGCCGGGGCCGTCCTGGACAGCAGCCCGGCCACCGCGGGCGACGTGCTCGTGATCATCTCCCTCTCCGGGCGCAACGCCCTGCCGGTCGAGATGGCCATGAACGCCCGCGCCCTCGGCCTCAAGGTCATCGGGGTCACCTCGGTGGCGTACGCGACCGAGACCAAGTCGCGGCACGCGTCGGGCAGCTACCTCAAGGACCACTGCGACATCGTCCTCGACAGCAAGATCACCGTCGGTGACGCCGAGCTGAGCCTGGACGGCATCGACGCCCCGTTCGCCCCCGCCTCCACCGTCGTGACCAGCGCGATCATGCAGGCCGTGATGGCGGCGGCGGCCGGCGAGCTCGTCGCGCGCGGCGTGGAACCCCCGCTGCTGCGCTCGGGCAACGTGGACGGCGGCCACGAGTGGAACGGGCGCGTCCTCAAGCAGTACGGCGACCGCATCTTCTTCCGCCACTGATTCCGCCACTGATTCCGCCACTGGTTCCGCCACTGGTTCCGCCACCGACCCGCGCCGGACCTGGCTACGCCGGACCCGGCGCGGCCAGGTCCAGGTCGGCGGCGACCCGGGCCGCGACCTCCTCCGCGTAGAGGGCGTCGGCGCGCTCGAACGCCGGGCGCGAGGGCCCCCGCAGGAAGGTGAGCGCGCCCAGGGTGCGCCCCCGGCTGCGCAGCACCGTGGACAGCGCGTGGGCCGCGCCCTGCGGCCACTGGCGGGCCCGCGCCCAGGCCTCGTCTGCCTCACCGCGCGGGGAACTGCTGCGCACCGGGCCGATCCGGTCCAGCGCCTGCAACGCCGGGTGCCCGGCCTCGTACCGCAAGGGGATCGCGCCCCGCCCCGGCAGCAGCAGGGTCATCCCGGACGGCGAGACGGCCGCCCGGACGAGCCGCGGCCGCACGGAATCCGGGCCGCCGGGCCGCTCCAGTACGTCGACCAGCGCGTGTTCCGCGAACCCGGCGAGCGCGAAGTCCAGGCGTACGGCCGCCGCCTCGGCGGGATCCTCGCACTCGGCGGCGGCCCGCCCCGCCCGGTACAGCTGGTTGGCCCGGAACCGCAGCTGGCCGGTGTCCAGCTCGGCTCGGCGCGCCTCGGTGACGTCCTGGAACAGCAGGCCGACGCCGAGCGGCACCGGTTCCTCCGCCAGCGGGGAGCCGAGCCGGAGGAACCCGCACCGCCAGCAGCGCCGCCGCACGCCCTCCGGGGTGCGCACCGACACCCACAGCTCCACCGGCGCGGGCGGCGCCCCCTCGGCCAGTACGTGCTGGAGCGCGCCCTCCAGCTCCTCCACGCCCTCGGCCAGCAGCTCCCCGAGCGGGCGCCCCAGCAGCGCGGTGCGCCCGGTTCCGAAGGCGCGGGCGGCGTGCGCGTTGACCACCGCCGGGCGCAGGTCGACGTCGACGAGGACGACGCCCCAGGAGGCGTCGTCCATCAGGGCCTCGCTGAGGGCGATGGAGCGTTCCAGGTCGATCTGCGCGTGCACCTCGCTGAAGGCGCAGTACACCCCGGCGGGCTTTCCGTCCGCGCCGGGCACGGCGGCGGACTGGGTGCGGACGAGGACGCGGCCGCCGTCCTTGGTGAGCAGGGCGAACTCGTGCACTTGGCGGCCCGGCGCGTCCTGGGCGGACATCAGGCGGTCCTGTACGTCGTGGGCGTCGGCGGGTCTCACCGCCCACCCGGCGAACCCGTGCCGCCCCACCGCCTCGGCGGCGGACCAGCCCAGGATCCGCTCGGCCTCGCGGTTCCAGTGGGTGATCACGCCGCCGGCGTCGAACGCGCACAGGGCGGCGTCCATCCCGTCCAGCAACGCCGCGAGCAGATCGTCGGCGGTCTCGTTACGCCCGGAAGCACTCACCTGGCACCCCCCGCAGGTGTTCGCGTGTGCGGCACGTCAGATCATTCAACTGGAACGTGACGCAGCCCACACACGGTTCTTTGAATCATCCCGTTTTGCCCCGAGAAATAAATCCCTTGAGCGCGCGGGAAGGGGCTCGTATGCTCGGCGTACACGAGAAGGGAGGTGGTTCCCGAAATGTACGGAAACCGGACGCGTGAGGTGGCTGCGGGCTAAACGCCCGTCGTCGCACGCACCCAGTGCGGTGCCCGGCGGGATCGCCAGGCGCCAATCCCAAGCAGTCACCCGACCCGCGGGCTCGCCGGTACGTCCGGCCGGCTCCTCTCACTGCAGGAGAGGAACCAGAGCCCGCGGGTCGCCTGCGTTCCGGCCCCGGGCCGGACGCCCGGGGCCGGACGTGCCCCGCCCGGCGGCTACGGGCAGAGGCGCTCCACGAGCCACTTCCCGCCGTCGCTGACGTAGCGCAGGCGGTCGTGCAGCCGGTTCTCGTGGCCCTGCCAGAACTCCACGGCGTCGGGGACGACGCGGTAGCCGCCCCACTCCGGCGGGACCGGCACCTGCTCGCCCTCCGGATAGCGCTCCTCCAGCTCCGCGTAGCGGCGGTCCAGCTCGGCGCGGGAGGCGATCACCCGGGACTGCTCGCTGGCCCAGGCGCCCAGTTGGGAGCCGTGCGGGCGGGAGCGGAAGTAGGCCGCCGTCTCGTCGCGGCCGGTACGGGAGGCCGTGCCGGTGACGATGACCTGGCGGGCGATGGGGTGCCAGGGGAAGAGCAGCGAGACGTACGGGTTCTCCGCGAGCTCGCGGCCCTTGCGGGAGCCGTAGTTGGTGAAGAAGACGAAGCCCCGGTCGTCGAACTGCTTCAGCAGCACCGTGCGGGAGCTGGGCCGGCCGTCGGAGGTCGCGGTCGAGACGACCATCGCGTTCGGTTCGAAGAGGTGCGCGTTGGCCGCCTGCTGGAACCACCGGGTGAATTGCCGCATGGGGTCGTCTTCGAGGGATTCCTCGGCGACGATTTCCGAGCGGTACTGCTTGCGCATGAGGGCGGGATCAAGGTCCTGATGGGTCACGCCGGCCATCCTGCCGCAGGACGGCGCCCGGCAGTGTGCCGTACGTCACGCTTCCGCCCGCCATCGGGAACCGCCAAAATCTTGGGGCCGGTCCGAGGGGCCCCCGAGGGGTCACCGACGGCCGTGCCGGGCATCAACGGGGATGACCGCGCCGGACCGCGAATCACGCCGGGAGCCGCGCGTGTTCGCACTATCTGAGGAGCCGCCTGATGTCCGACTTCGTACCCGGGCTCGAAGGGGTCGTCGCGTTCGAAACCGAGATCGCCGAACCGGACAAGGAAGGCGGATCGCTGCGCTATCGCGGCGTCGACATCGAGGACCTCGTCGGGCACGTGTCCTTCGGGAACGTGTGGGGTCTGCTGGTCGACGGCGCGTTCAACCCGGGCCTGCCCGCCGCCGAGCCCTTCCCGATCCCCGTCCACTCCGGGGACATCCGCGTCGACGTGCAGTCCGCGCTCGCGATGCTCGCCCCCGTGTGGGGCCTGAAACCGCTGCTCGACATCGACGAGCGGACCGCCCGCGACGACCTGGCGCGCGCGGCCGTGATGGCGCTGTCGTACGTCGCCCAGTCCGCGCGCGGGCAGGGCCTGCCGATGGTGCCGCAGAAGGAGATCGACAAGGCCGAGTCGGTCGTCGAGCGGTTCATGATCCGCTGGCGGGGCGAGCCGGACCCGAGGCACGTCAAGGCCGTCGACGCGTACTGGACCTCGGCCGCCGAGCACGGCATGAACGCCTCGACGTTCACGGCCCGGGTGATCGCCTCGACCGGCGCGGACGTCGCCGCCGCCCTGTCGGGTGCCGTCGGCGCCATGTCCGGGCCCCTGCACGGCGGGGCGCCGTCCCGCGTGCTGGGCATGATCGAGGAGATCGAGCGCACCGGCGACGCCGTGGCGTACGTGAAGAAGGCCCTGGACAAGGGCGAGCGGCTGATGGGCTTCGGGCACCGCGTGTACCGCGCCGAGGACCCCCGCGCGCGCGTGCTGCGGCGCACCGCCAAGGAGCTGGACGCACCGCGCTACGAGGTGGCGGCCGCGCTGGAGAAGGCCGCGCTGGAGGAGCTGCACGCGCGCCGTCCCGACCGGGTGCTCGCGACGAACGTGGAGTTCTGGGCCGCGATCATGCTGGACTTCGCGGAGGTCCCGGCGCACATGTTCACGTCGATGTTCACCTGCGCCCGGACCGCCGGCTGGTCGGCGCACATCCTGGAGCAGAAGCGCACGGGCCGCCTGGTGCGGCCGTCGGCGCGGTACATCGGACCGGGGGTGCGCAACCCGCGGGAGATCGCCGGTTACGAGGACATCGCCGCGACGGCCTGAGCGCGCGGAAGGCGCCGCACCCTACGGCGGGGTGCGGCGCCTTCGGCGTGCCCGGCGTGCCCGGCGTTCGCCGCGCTCAGCCCAGGGCGGCGTCCAGGATGCGGGACCACTGGGCGACGACGCGGGCGCGGCGGGCCGTGTCGTCGGTGAGGACGTTGGCCAGGCCCAGACCGCGGGCCATGTCGAGCAGGCCCTGCACGGTCTCCCGTACGCCCGGTGCGGACTCGTCCGCACCGAGGAGTTCCACGGCGATGCGGTGGGTCTCGCGGCCGACCCGGGCTTCGAGTTCGGTGACCTGGGGGCGCAGCTGGTCCTCGTTGGAGGCGGCGACCCACAGTTGCAGGGCGGCGCGGAAGAGGGTGCCGGTGTAGAGGTCGACCAGGGCCTCGACGACCGCCGGGCGCGGGGCGGGGCCCGCGTGGAAGAGCTCGCGCAGCGCGGCGGAGCGTTCCTCGGCGACGTAGGCGACGGCGGCGGTGAAGAGGTCCTCGCGGGTCGGGAAGTGGTACTGGGCGGCCCCGCGCGAGACGCCGGCGCGTTCGGCGACGACGGCGACGGTGGAGCCGGCCCAGCCCTGTTCGGCGAGGCAGGAGACGGCCGCCTCCAGGAGGTGGCGGCGGGTGACCCGGCTGCGGGCCTGCTTGGGTCCGGCGGCGGCCCTGGGGGCGCTCTCGGTGCCGGGGCCGCCGCTCACAGCGCCCATGACGGATCCCGGCGCGCGAAGCGGGCGCCGATGCCCTCGCGGGCCTCGTCGGAGGCGAAGTGGCGGGCGGACAGCTCCGTCAGGGCGGCGCCGTCCCGGTCGAGGGCGGCCCGTACGGGGGCGGTGACCAGCCGCTTGGTCTCGGCGAGGGCCTGCGGGCCGGCCTTGCGCAGGCCGGCGAGGACGGGTGCGAGGACCTGGTCCACGTCCTCGCCGTGCAGGGTGAGCAGGCCGATGCGGGTCGCCTCGGCCGCGTCGAAGGCCTCGGCGGTCAGGAAGTACCGGGCGGCGGCGCGCGGGTCCAGGCGGGGCAGCAGCGGTGCGGAAATCACGGCCGGGACGACGCCCAGGTGGGTCTCGGTGAAGGCGTACGTGGACGCGGGCCCGGCGGCGGCGATGTCGCAGGCGCCGAGCAGGCCGAGGCCGCCCGCGCGGACGTGGCCGGTGACGCGGGCGACGACGGGCTTGGGCAGTTCGGCGATCTCCCGGAGCAGGGCCAGGAAGTCGGCCGGGTCGCAGGGGGACTTGAGGTCGGCCCCGGCACAGAAGGTGTTGCCGGTGTGGGTGAGGACGACCGCCCGCACGGCCGGGTCCGCGCCCGCCGCGGCGAGGGCCGCCCGCACCTCCCCGACCAGGGCCGCGGAGAGTGCGTTGCGGTTGGCCGGGGAGTCGAGCGTGAGGGTGGTGACGCCGTGCGCTTGCGCGGCGTGCACGAGTGGGGCCATGTCTCCTCCGGAGCGGTGTATCGGTCGGGCGGGATCCTCGGGGAGGGTATGCGGCGCGGGGGCCGCCCGCCGGAGCCGGGGCCGCCCCGGCCCCGGCACGGGCCGTCCCCGACGGCAGGCCTAGTAGGACTTGGGGAGACCCAGGGTCTGGTGCGAGACGAAGTTGAGGATCATCTCGCGGCTGACGGGGGCGATGCGGGACACCCGCGAGGCGGTGATGAGGGACGCCAGACCGTATTCGCGGGTGAGACCGTTGCCGCCCAGCGTGTGGACGGACTGGTCCACCGCCTTCACACAGGCCTCGGCGGCAGCGTACTTGGCCATGTTCGCGGCCTCCCCCGCGCCCATGTCGTCGCCTGCGTCGTAGAGGTGGGCGGCCTTCTGCATCATCAGGCGGGCGAGTTCCAGCTCGATGTGGGCGGCCGCGAGGGGGTGGGCGATGGCCTGGTGGGCGCCGATGGCCTCCTTCCACACCTGGCGGGTCTTCGCGTAGTCGACGGCCTTGGCGAGGGCGTGGCGGCCCATGCCGATGGCGAACGCGGCGGTCATGATGCGCTCGGGGTTGAGTCCGGCGAACAGCTGGAGGAGGCCCGCGTCCTCGTCGCCGACCAGCGCGTCGGCGGGCAGCCGGACCTCGTCGAGGACGAGTTCGAACTGCTTCTCCGCCGCCTGGAGCTCCATCTCTATGACGGAGCGGGAGAAGCCGGGGGTGTCGCGGTCGACGATGAACAGGCAGGGCTTGAGGCTGCCGGTCCTGGCGTCTTCGGTGCGGCCGACGATGAGGGTGGCGTCGGCGATGTCCACGCCCGAGATGAAGACCTTGCGGCCGGTGAGGACCCACTCCTCGCCGTCGCGGCGGGCGGTGGTGGTGATGCGGTGGGAGTTGGAGCCGGCATCGGGCTCGGTGATGCCGAAGGCCATGGTGCGGCTGCCGTCGGCGAGACCGGGGAGCCAGGCCCGCTTCTGGGCCTCGGTGCCGAAGCGGGCGATGACCGTGCCGCAGATGGCGGGTGAGACGACCATCATCAGCAGGGGGCAGCCGGCGGCGCCCAGTTCTTCGAGGACGATGGAGAGTTCGGCGATGCCGCCGCCTCCGCCGCCGTACTCCTCGGGGAGGTTGACCCCCAGGTAGCCGAGCTTGGCCGCGTCGGCCCACAGCTCGTCGGGGTGGCCGCCCTCGCGGGCGACGCGGGCGAGGTAGTCACGGCCGTAGCGCCGCCCGAGGGCGGCGACGGCGGTACGCAGGGCCTTGTGCTCTTCGGTTTCGACGACGGAGCTCATGCGGGCGTTTCCTCCTGGACGACGGCGAGCAGGGCGCCGAACTCGACCTGGCGGCCGGTGGCGGCGTGGAGCGCGGTGAGCGTGCCGGAGGCGGGCGAGACGATGCGGTGCTCCATCTTCATGGCCTCCAGCCAGAGCAGGGGCTGCCCGGCGGTGACGGGGCTGCCGGGGGCGAGGCCCTCGGCGACACGGACGACGGTGCCGGGCATGGGGGCGAGCAGCGAGCCGGGCGCGGTGCGGTCCTGGGGGTCGGCGAACCGGGGCAGCCGGGTCAGGGTGTGGGCGCCGAGCGCCGAATCGACGTGGACCTCGGGGCTGTTCGATTCGTGTTTCACGTGGAACATCCGCCGGATCCCGTCGACTTCGAGGGTGACGAGAGCGGGTCCGGTGGCCAGGACGCGCACACCGGGCTGGTCGACGGGGACCGGGGGCCCGCTGCGGGCGGGGTGGTAGCGGATCTCGTACGTGGTCTCGCCCGACCGGTAGGAGCGGGTCTGCGGCTGCGACGGCACGTTGCGCCAGCCGCCGAGGCGGGCGGCGAGCGGGGCGTCCGGGGCCGGGGCGGCGTCGGCGAGGGCGGCGGCGAGCGCGGCGAGGGCGAGGGCGCGAGCGGTGTCCGGGGTGTCCTCGGTGAGGGCGGCGAGGTGGCGGTCGTAGAAGCCGGTGTCGAGGCGGGCGGCGGCGAACTCCGGGTGCCGCAGGGACCGTACGAGGAGTTCGCGGTTGGTTGTCAGCCCGTGGATCCGGGCTTCGGCGAGGGCCCGGGCGAGGGCGCGGACGGCCTCGGCTCGGGTCGGGGCGTGGGCGATGACCTTGGCGAGCATGGGGTCGTAGTGGATGCCGACGGTGTCCCCGTCGGCGAAGCCGGTGTCCACGCGGACCCGGCCGGGGACGGCGAGGGTGCGCAGGACGCCGGTCTGCGGGCGCCAGTCCCGCGCGGGGTCCTCGGCGTAGAGGCGGGCCTCGACGGCGTGCCCGCTGGGCTCGGGGGGCGCCGGGGGCAGCGCCGCGCCCTCGGCCACGCGCAGCTGGAGGGCGACGAGGTCGAGGCCGAAAACGGCCTCGGTGACGGGGTGTTCCACCTGGAGGCGGGTGTTCATCTCCAGGAAGTACGGGCGGCCGTCGGCGGTGACGAGGAATTCGACGGTGCCGGCGCCCCGGTAGGAGACGGCGCGGGCGGCGGCCGTGGCGGCCTGGTGGAGGCTCTCGCGCAGGGCGTCCGGGAGGCCGGGCGCCGGGGCCTCCTCGATGACCTTCTGGTGGCGCCGCTGGAGGGAGCAGTCGCGGGTGCCCAGCGCCCAGACGGTGCCGTGGGCGTCGGCGAGGACCTGCACCTCGACGTGGCGGCCGCGCTCGACGTAGGGCTCCGCGAAGACCTCCCCGTCGCCGAACGCGGAGCGGGCCTCGGCGGACGCGGCCTCCAGCTCCTCCTTCAGCGCGTCGAGGTCGCGTACGACGCGCATGCCGCGGCCGCCGCCGCCCGCGGCGGCCTTCAGGAGCAGGGGCAGGTCGGCGGCGGTGGCGGTCGCCGGGTCCACGGGGTCGAGGAGCGGGACCCCGGCGGCGCGCACGAGTTCCTTGGCGCGGGTCTTGGAGGCCATGGCCTCGATGGCCTCGGGGGGCGGGCCGATCCAGGCGAGGCCCGCGTCCTCGACGGCCCGGGCGAAGCCGGCGTTCTCGGAGAGGAATCCGTAGCCGGGGTGGACGGCGTCGGCGCCCGCCGCGAGGGCGGCCGCGATGATCAGGTCGCCGCGCAGGTAGGTGTCGGCGGGGGCCGCCCCGGGGAGCCGTACGGCGGCGTCGGCGTCCCGGACGTGCAGGGCGTCGGCGTCCGGGTCGGAGTGGACGGCGACGGTGGCGAGGCCGAGGGCCCGGGCGGTACGGAAGATCCGTACCGCGATCTCGCCGCGGTTGGCCACCAGGAGGGAAGTCAGGTTCGTCATGTGCGGGCTCACATCCGGAAGACGCCGAAGCCGCCGCGGGCGCCCTCGACGGGGGCATTGTGGACGGCCGACAGGCACAGGCCGAGGACGGTACGGGTGTCACGCGGGTCGATGACCCCGTCGTCGTACAGCCGCCCGGACAGGAACATCGGCAGGGACTCGGACTCGATCTGCGCCTCGACGAAGGCGCGCATCCCGGCGTCGGCCTCCTCGTCGTAGGGCAGCCCCTTCGCCTCGGCGGACTGCCGGGCGACGATGGAGAGCACCCCGGCGAGCTGCTGGGGGCCCATCACGGCCGACTTGGCGCTGGGCCACGCGAACAGGAACCGGGGCTCGTAGGCCCGCCCGCACATGCCGTAGTGGCCGGCGCCGTAGCTGGCGCCGATGAGGACGGACAGGTGCGGGACACGGGAGTTGGAGACCGCGTTGATCATCATCGAGCCGTGCTTGATGATGCCGCCCTGCTCGTACTCCTTGCCGACCATGTAGCCGGTGGTGTTGTGGAGGAAGAGCAGCGGGATGTCGCGCTGGTTGGCGAGCTGGATGAACTGGGCGGCCTTCTGCGACTCTGCGCTGAACAGCACCCCCTGGGCGTTGGCGAGGATGCCGACGGGATACCCGTGCAGGGTGGCCCAGCCGGTGACGAGGCTGGTGCCGTAGAGGGGCTTGAACTCGTCGAAGTCGGAGGCGTCGACGAGACGGGCGATGACCTCGCGCGGGTCGAAGGGGGTCTTGAGGTCGGCGGGCACGATGCCGAGGAGCTCCTCGGGGTCGTACACGGGCTCCTCGGCGCGCGGCGGGGCGGGCTGCGGCTTGCGGTGGTTGAGGCGGGCGACGACCCGGCGGGCCTGGCGGATGGCGTCGTACTCGTCGAGGGCGTAGTAGTCGGCGAGACCGGAGGAGCGGGCGTGCATGTCGGCCCCGCCGAGGGACTCGTCGTCGCTCTCCTCGCCGGTGGCCATCTTGACGAGCGGCGGACCGCCGAGGAACACCTTGGAACGGTCCTTGATCATGATGGTGTGGTCGGACATCCCGGGGATGTACGCGCCTCCGGCGGTGGAGTTGCCGAAGACTACGGCGACGGTGGGGATCCCGGCGGCCGAGAGCCGCGTCAGATCGCGGAACACGGCCCCGCCCGGGATGAAGATCTCTTTCTGGGAGGGGAGGTCCGCGCCGCCGGACTCGACGAGGCTGATGCAGGGGAGCCGGTTCTGGCGGGCGATCTCGTTGGCCCGCAGCGCCTTCTTGAGGGTCCAGGGGTTGGAGGCGCCGCCCCGGACGGTCGGGTCGTTGGCGGTGACCAGGCACTCGACGCCCTCGACGGTCCCGATGCCGGTGACCATGGACGCGCCGACGGGGTAGTCGCTGCCCCAGGCCGCGAGGGGGGACAGCTCCAGGAACGGGGTGTCGGGGTCGAGGAGCAGCTCCACCCGCTCCCGGGCGAGGAGTTTGCCGCGGGTCTTGTGGCGGGCGGTGTACTTCTCGCCGCCGCCGGCGAGGGCCTTGTGGTGTTCGGCGGCGAGCCCGTCGAGACGTTCGAGCGCGGTGGCGCGGGCCTCGGCGTACTCGGGGGCGAGGGGGTCGACGGCGGTGCCGAGACGGGTCATGGGGTGGCCTCCGGGGCCGGGAGGAGGTCGAGGGGGATGTCCGTGTGGCGGGCGCGCAGCCATTCGCCGAGGGCCTTGGCCTGGGGGTCGAAGCGGTGGCCGGAGGCGACGCCGTCGCCGAGGAGGCCGGGGACGGTGAAGTTCAGGGCGCGGAGGTGGGGAAGGACGTGGCGGGCGACGGGGAGAGGGGCCGTCTCGGGGAGCAGGGCCTGGAAGGCGTCGACGGTGAGGGTGGCGTGCAGCCAGGCCCACGCCGCGTCGCTCTCGACCCACACGCCGACGTTGGCGTCCCCGCCCTTGTCCCCGCTGCGCGCCCCCACCAGCGCCCCGAGCGGCCCGCGCCTGGTCGGCCCCGTCGGAGCCGGCGGCGGTACGGGCCCGCCCCCGGACCCCCGCGCCCCGGACGCCGGCGGGGCGGGAGATGGCAGGGCCGGAGAGGGCAGGGCCGGAGATGGCGGCGGCGCCGCGATGGCCGGGGGGACCGGCAGGCGGGTGCCGTTGGGGAGCACCGCCGTGTGGGGGACGGACGCGGCCGGGACCTCGGCCGAGGTGAAGACGCCGTACGGCTGGGCCGGCCCCGGCGCGGCCGTCACGTGGAAGCCCGGATAGCTGGCGAGCGCCAGCTCGACCGCGGCGGCGGTCAGGCTCCGGCCGACCGGGTCGGGGGACGGATCCCGCACCACCAGCCGCAGCAGCGCGCTCGACGTCTCCTGCGTCGCCGCGTCCGCGTGGTCCGTCCGGGCCAGCGTCCAGTCCACCTCCGCGACGTCCCGCAGCGCGTCCGCCAGCTGCGCCCGCACCAACTCCTCCTTGGCCTCGATGTCCAGCCCCGTCAGGACGAACACCACCTCGTTGCGCCACCCGCCGATCCGGGTCACGCCCACCTTGAGCGTCCCGGGCGGGGCCTCCCCGCGGACCCCCGAGATCCCGATCCGGTCCGCCCCGACCGACAGCAGCCGCACCGTGTCCAGCCGGGCCGTCACGTCCGGGCCGAGGTACCGGACGCCCTGCGTCTCGTACAGGAGTTGGGCCGTGACCGTACCGACGGAGACCACCCCGCCGGTGCCGGGGTGTTTGGTGACGACCGAGGAGCCGTCCTCGCAGACCTCGGCCAGCGGGAATCCCGGCGCGCGGACGTCGTGCCGGGTGAAGAAGGAGTAGTTGCCGCCGGTGGCCTGGGTACCGCACTCCAGGACGTGGCCCGCGACCACCGCGCCCGCGAGCCGGTCGTAGTCGTCGGGGGCCCAGTCGAACCACCACGCCGCCGGGCCGCTGACCAGCGCGGCGTCGGTGACCCGGCCGGTCACCACGATGTCCGCGCCCGCCCGCAGGCAGGCCGTGATCCCGGCCCCGCCGAGGTACGCGTTCGCCGTCAGCGCCCCGTCCTCGTACGGCATCAGGTCGTCGCCCTCCACATGGGCCACCGAGGCGGGGATGCCCAGCTTCGCCGCGAGGGCCCGGACCGCGTCCGCCAGGCCCGCCGGGTTCAGGCCGCCCGCGTTCGTGACGATCCGTACGCCCCGCTCGTGGGCGAGCCCGAGGCACTCCTCCAGCTGGCGCGGGAAGGTCTTGGCGTAGCCGAGCCCCGGGTTCTTCAGCCGGTCGCGGCCGAGGATCAGCATGGTCAGCTCGGCCAGGTAGTCGCCGGTCAGGACGTCCAGCGGGCCACCGGTCAGCATCTCGCGCAGGGCGGCGGAGCGGTCGCCGTAGAACCCCGAGGCGTTGCCGATGATCAGGGGCCGCCGGGTCACCGGGAGGCCCCCGGGGCGCGGCCGGGGCCCGCCGGGCCCGCGAAGGCCTGGGCGATGTCCAGCCAGCGGTCCGCTTCCGGGCCGGTGGCCGTCAGGGCCAGGTCGGCGCGGTGGGCCCGCTGGGTCACCAGCAGGCAGAAGTCGAGCGCGGGGCCGGTGACCCGCTCGGCCGCCTCCGCCGGGCCGTACGTCCACGTCCCGCTCCCGTCGGGGGCGGTCAGCTCGATCCGGAACTCGGCGGCGGGCGCCGGCAGGCCCCGTACCGCGTAGGCGTAGTCCCTGGCCCGCACCCCGATCCGCGCCACGTGCCGCAGCCGGGCCGTGGGCGTACGGCGCACCCCCAGCGCGTCGGCGACGTCCTGGCCGTGCGCCCAGGTCTCCATCAGCCGGGCGCTGGCCATCGAGGCGGCCTTCATCGGCGGCCCGTACCAGGGGAACCGGGTGTCGGGCGAGGCGACGGCGAGCGCCCCGTCGAGGACGGTACGGGTCTCCCGCCAGCGGGCGAGCAGCTCGGCGGGCGCCAGCCGGGCACCCTCGGCGGCGCCTTCGTCGACGAAGCTCTCGGGCGCGGCCACCGCCTCCCGGACCATGCGCCCGAAGCCGGCGGGATCGGTGAGCGACAGCAGCGCGGCCCGGTCGGTCCAGTGCAGGTGGGCGATCTGATGGGCGATGCTCCACCCGGAAGCGGGCGTGGCCTCGGCCCACTCCGGCGCGGGCAACTCCCTTACCAGAGCTTCGAGTTCGCTCCCCTCCTCCCGGAGATCTGCGAACACGGCGACGGCGGACGGATCGGGCACGGTGCGCTCCCCTTCTCGGCGTGAGGGGAACACTGACAGCCCGACCCAAAACAATCAAGCATGCTTGCATGATTTTCCGAGCACCTGTCGGGAACCCGCCGCGGGCTTGTCGCGATCGCGCCAGGCGCGACGAACACCGCGTATCAAAAGGGACTTGACGCACCGCCCGCTTCGGGCAGGCCCGGGCGGGCGCCGGGCCATCGGGTGGGCGGGGGTGGATTCGGACGTGCGGCGGGAAGGCGGGGAACGGGGTCGGTGGCGCGCCGATACTGAAGGCTCCGCTCCGGGCCCAGAGCGCGCACACGTTCATGTCACTCGACGCAGAGGATGAACTGACGTGGCCTCAGCCGATTTCACCCGCTCTCCCGCACCGCTCCCGCCCGTCTCGCTGTACCCCGAGCTCGACGCGGCCGCCCTCACCGCCTACGCCGCCGCCCTCGAAACCGGTGAAGCGCGCGGGCTCTCCCCCGCGCGGGCCGCCGAGATCGAGGAGTTCCGGTCCGTCGCCGTCTTCAGCCGCGGCAAGGTCACCGGCGCCGACGGGGACCTGCTGGACGCCGCGCTGTGGCGGCACACCGGGCCCGAGCCGCGGGCCGTGATCGTGATGCCCTCGCCGTGGACGGACCTCGGCTGGCTCTCGTACGCCGTGCAGGCCACCCTCTTCGCGGCCCGCGGCTACGACGTCCTCGCCTACACCGCCCGCGGGTTCGCCGGCTCGCTCGGCGAGGTCGACGTCGCGGGTCCGCTCGACGTCGCCGACGGCAGCCGCGCCCTGGACCACCTCGTCGAGCGCTGTGCCGGCCCGGTCACCAAGGTCGGCTTCCTCGGGGACTCGTACGGCTCCGGCATCAGCCAGCTCGTCGCCGCGCACGACACCCGCGTCGACGCCGTCGTGGCGCTCAGCACCTGGGGCGACCTCGCGGAGGTGTTCTACGAGAACTCCACCCGCCGCACCGCCGCCGTGCGGGCACTGCTCGACGCGGCCGCGCGGGCGCGGCTGAGCCCGCAGACGCGCAGCGTGTTCGAGAACGTCCTCGCCGACCGGGACGTCCAGGGCACCCTGCGCTGGGCGGAGACGCGCTCGCCCTTCAGCCACGTCAAGGAGCTCAACCGGCGGCAGGTGCCGGTGTTCTTCTCGCACGCCTGGCACGAGACGCTCTTCCCCGGCAACCAGACGCTCAAGACGTTCAACGAGCTCACCGGCCCCAAGCGCCTCGACTGTTCCATCGGCGACCACTGCGGCCCCGAGATGTCCGGCCTGCTCGGCCTGCCCAACCGGATCTGGACGGACGCCCACCGCTGGTTCGACCAGCACCTGCGCGGCATCGACACCGGCATCGCGGACGAGGGCCAGGTGATCGGCGAGGTCATGTGGAGCCGGGCCCTGGAGCCGCGCCCCGGCTGGCACTCGCTCCCCGAGGGGATCCGCCGCCTCTACCTCGGCTCCGGCGGGGAGCTCGCGGGCCGGCCCGAGGCCGGCTGGAGCACGCCCGTGCTGTGCGGCGTGGACACCCCGGCGACCGTCGCCGACGCGATCGTGCGGGCCGGGTACGCGGAGATGGCCGGGCGCCCGAAGAGCTACCCGGCCCGCGACATCGACCGCACCGTCGCGGCCGTGTGGGCGACGCCGCCGGTGGAGGAGACCACCCGGCTGCGCGGCGTACCCCGGCTGCGGGTCACCTACCGGGCCGCGAACCCGGGCTCCAGCTTCGTCGCGTACCTCTTCGACCAGGCGCCCGACGGCTCGGCGCACATCGTCACGCACGCCCCGTACACCGACCGCGGCCCCGAGCCGGACCGCCTGGTCGGCGCGGACTTCGAGCTCCAGGCCACGGCGTACGACATCCCGCGCGGGCACCGCCTGCTGCTGGTGCTCGCCGCGCTCGACCCGTTCTACGGGGACGCCAACCTGCCCCGCGCGACCCTGGCGTTCACCTCGCCGGAGGCGACGCCGAGCTGTCTGGAGCTGCCGCTGGGAGGCTGAGGCTGCGGCTGACCGGCGGCCCGTGGATCACGCCCGCCCGGCCGGACCCCCGCGGCCGGGCGGGCGGCCGGGCGGGCGGGGGCGCGCCGGCGTCAGGCGTCCGGCGCGCGCCGGCGGCGGGTCTGGGAGCGGACCGCGCCCATGCTGGCCGCGATCACCAGGGCGATCGCCAGCGCGTCCAGGCCGGACATGGCCTGGTGGAGGACGAGGAAGCCGGCCGCGGCGGCGATCGCCGGTTCCAGGCTCATCAGGATCGCGAAGGTCGGGGCCGGCAGGCGCCGCAGGGCGAGCAGTTCCAGGGTGTACGGGAGGACGGACGACAGCACCGCCACGCCGACGCCGAGGGCCAGGGTGCCCGGGAGCAGCAGGTCGGAGCCGGCTTCGAGCGCGCCCAGCGGGAGGGACAGCAGCGCCGCCACCGCCATGGCCAGGGCGAGGCCGTCCGCCTGGGGGAAGCGGCGGCCGGTGCGGGCGCTGAAGACGATGTACGCCGCCCACATCCCGCCCGCGCCGAGGGCGAAGGCGGCGCCGAGGGGGTCCAGGCCGCCGAAGCCGCCGCCGCCGTGCGTGGACAGCAGGACCACCCCGGCCAGGGCCAGACCGGCCCAGAGCAGGTTGACCAGGCGGCGGGAGACGGCGACGGAGAGCGCCAGCGGGCCGAGGACCTCCAGGGTGACGGCCGGGCCGAGCGGGATGCGGTCGATGGCCTGGTAGAAGAGGCCGTTCATGCCCGCCATGGTCACGCCGAACCAGACGACGGTGGTCCAGTCCGAGCGGGAGTACCCGCGCACCTTGGGGCGGCAGATCAGCAGGAGGACGACGGCCGCGGCGGCGAGGCGCAGCGTGACGACGCCTGCGGCGCCGACCCGGGGCATCACCATGACCGCGAGGGCGGCGCCGAACTGCACCGAGATCCCCGCCGAGACCACCAGCGCGACCGGGCCCAGCGGGGAGGGGCGGGCGCTGCCGCCGGCTCCGGTGGCCCGGGCGGCGGTGGCGGCGTGCGTCGGGGACGGGGAAGGTGCGGGCATTTGTCCAGACTAAGGGGTATGTACGGGCCGCTCGATCGGGAGGCCGTCGGCCAGGAGTTCCGCGAGGTGGTGGGCCCGGTACGGGGAGAGCTGCGCGATCTGCGTCCGGCAGGAGAAGCCGTCGGCCAGGATCGCGGGCCCGCTGTCGCGCGCCGCGTCGAGGGACGGCAGGAGCTGCTCCCGCGCGCACGCCACCGAGACGGCGTGGTGGCCCGGCTCGAAGCCGAAGTTGCCCGCGAGGCCGCAGCAGCCGCCGCTGAGCTCGCCGGTGAGGCCGGCGCGCTCGCGCAGCCGGCGGTCGGCGGCGTCGCCGAGGACGGCGTGCTGGTGGCAGTGCGTCTGCCCGACGACCGGCCGGTCCAGGCGCGGCGGCCGCCAGTGCGGGGCGTACTGCTCCAGGGCCTCGGCGAAGGTGCGGACGGCGGCGGCGAGGCGGTGGGCGCGGGGGTCGTCGGGGAGGAGGGCGGGCAGGTCGGTGCGGAGGGCCGCGGCGCAGCTGGGTTCGAGGACGATGACGGGGCGGACGGGGGCGTCGCCGGGGGCGCCGGGGTCGTCGGGGTCGTCGCCGAGGCGGGTGAGCGTGCGGCGCAGGACGGTGCGGGCGCGGTCGAGGCGGCCGGTGGAGACGTAGGTCAGCCCGCAGCAGACAGGGCCCCGCGGGACGGTGACCTCCAGGCCGGCGGCCTCCAGTACGCGGACGGCGGCGCGGCCGGTCTGCGGGGAGAGGTACTCGGTGAAGGTGTCGGGCCACAGGGTGACGGCGGTGGCCCCCGGGCCCTGCGGGCGGCTCCCCCCACCCCGCCCCTTCCCGAAACCGGGCTCCGCCCGGCCCCGCGCCTCAAACGCCGGCGAGGCTGAAGACTCCCCGGCCCCGTCCCCGGCGGCGGACGCCGAAGCCGCCCCGTCCCCCGCTGCGGACGCCGAAGACGGTCCGCCCCCGGCGGCGGACGCTGAAGGCTCCCCGTCCCCCGCGGCGGACGCCGAAAACGCCCCGCCCCCCGCTGCGGACGCCGAAGACGGCCCGCCCCCGGCGGCGGACGCCGAAAGCTCCCCGGCCCCGTCCCCGGCGGCGGACGCCGAAAGCTCCCCGTCCCCGGCGGCGAAGGCTGGAGGCGCCACG
This sequence comes from Streptomyces sp. ADI95-16, assembly GCF_003721495.1. NCBI lineage: Bacteria > Bacillati > Actinomycetota > Actinomycetes > Kitasatosporales > Streptomycetaceae > Streptomyces > Streptomyces sp. ADI95-16. The sequence continues at coordinate 3,827,409 of NZ_CP033581.1, forward strand.
GCGCGCGAGCGCCACCAGCGGGTGAACGGGGTGCGGGCCAGGGGTGGCAGCGGGCGCTCCCGGGTCAGGCCCGGGGGCGGGAGGCGGCGGGCGGCGGCGTTCAGCGGGGCCGCCGCCCGCAGCAGCGCGACCGTGCGGAGCAGCCGCGGCAGGCCGCCCAGCAGGTAGTGGGCCGGCGGGCGGATCCGGCCCGACCAGTGGTGGTGGAGGAACTCCGCCTTGTACGCGGCCATGTCCACCCCCACCGGGCAGTCGCTGCGGCAGCCCTTGCAGGACAGGCACAGGTCCAGCGCCTCGGCGACCTCCCGCGAGCGCCAGCCGTCCGTGACGACCTCGCCCGCCAGCATCTCGTGCAGCAGCCTCGCCCGGCCCCGCGTGGAGTGCAGCTCCTCCCCCGTCGCCCGGAACGACGGGCACATCACCCCCGGGCCGCCCACCTCCGTGGTCCGGCACTTCGCGACCCCGACGCACCGCGCCACCCCGTCCGACAGGTCCCCGCCGTCCGGCGGCAGCACCGCGAAGCGGAGGTTCTCGTCCAGGCGGGCCGGGCGGACCAGCATCCCCGGGTTCATGCCGCCCGCCGGGTCCCACACGTCCTTGTACGCGCCGAAGAGGGCGATCACCTCCGGCCCGTACATCCGGGGAAGGAGCTCCGCCCGCGCCTGCCCGTCGCCGTGCTCCCCCGACAGGGAGCCCCCGTGGGAGACGACCAGGTCGGCGAGCTCCCCCGAGAAGGTCCGGAAGCGGGCGATCCCCGCCGGGGACACCAGGTCGAAGTCGATCCGTACGTGCACGCAGCCCTCGCCGAAGTGCCCGTACGGCGTCCCGCGCAGCCCGTGCGCCGCCAGCAGGGCGCGGAACTCCCGCAGGTACGCCCCCAGCCGGGCCGGCGGGACCGCGCAGTCCTCCCACCCGGGCCAGGCCACTCCCCCGTCCGGGGTCCGCGTCGCCGTGCCCGCCGCGTCCTCCCGGATCCGCCACAGCGCCCGCTGCCCCGCCGGGTCCGTGACCAGCAGGGAGTCAACGGCGTCGGCGCCCCGTACGAGGGAGCGCGCGGCGCCCTCGTCCCGCATCTCCACGAACAGCCAGGCGTCCCCGCGCGGCAGCCCGGCCGCCGCCGCGCCCGGCACCAGGTCCCGCGCCATGCCCTCCACCGTCAGCGGCCCGGCCCCGAGCAGCCCCGCCGCCGCGTCGGCGGCCGCGCTCTCGTCGGCGTACCCGAGCACCGCGAGCACCGGCGCGCTCGGCGCTTCCACCAGGCGCACCACCGCCTCGGTCACCACCCCCAGCGTGCCCTCGCTCCCGCAGAACGCCCGGGCCACCCGCACGCCCCGCTCCGGCAGCAGCGCGTCCAGCCCGCCGTAGCCGGAGATCCGCCGGGAGAACCCGCCGGCCAGGCCCGTGCGCAGCACCGCCAGGTTCCCCGCCACCAGTTCCCGCAGGCCCTCGGGCGCGCCCGCCCAGCCCGTCCCGAGCCGGTACGAGGAGCCGCCGTACGCCGTCACCGACAGCTCCGTCACGTTGTCGGCGGTGGTCCCCCAGGCCACCGAGTGCGCCCCGCACGCGTTGTTGCCGATCATCCCGCCCAGGGTGCAGCGCGCGTGCGTGGAGGGGTCCGGCCCGAAGGCCAGCCCGTACGGGCGCACCGCGTCCCGCAGCCGGTCGAGCACCAGCCCCGGCTGCACCACGGCCGTCCGCGCCGCCGGGTCCACCGACACCAGCGCGTTCATGTGCCGGGTGAGGTCCAGGACCACCCCGACGCCCGTGGCCTGGCCCGCGATGGACGTCCCGCCGCCGCGCGGCACGACCGGGAACCCGGCGTCGGCGCAGATCCGCAGCGCGGCCGCCACGTCCCCGGCGTCGCGCGGGGCGACGACCCCGGCCGGGACGCGCCGGTAGTTAGAGGCGTCCATCGTGGTGAGGGCCCGCGCGGCGGCCCCGAAGTCCACCTCCCCGCGCAGCTCCGACCGCAATGTCCGTTCGAGTTCCCCGGGTGACGTCACGCGCCCACCCTGCCACCGGCCGGGCCCGTCTCACCGGGTGGACGCGCCTCCGAGGCGTGGACCGGGACCCGATACGCTCCGCTCGTGGCTGAGATCCAGATTCCCGCTGACATCAAGCCCGCCGACGGACGCTTCGGCGCGGGCCCCTCCAAGGTGCGGACCGAGGCGCTGGACGCCCTCGCCGCCACCGGTACCTCCCTGCTCGGAACCTCACACCGCCAGGCCCCGGTCAAGAACCTGGTCGGATCGGTGCGCCAGGGCATCCGGGACCTCTTCTCGCTGCCCGAGGGTTACGAGGTGATCCTGGGCAACGGCGGCTCCACCGCCTTCTGGGACGTCGCGACCGCCGGTCTCATCGAGCGGAAGTCCCAGCACCTCACGTTCGGCGAGTTCTCCTCCAAGTTCGCCAAGGCCGCGAAGCTCGCGCCGTGGCTGGACGAGCCGTCGGTGATCTCCTCGGAGCCGGGCACCCACCCGGACCCGGTCGCCGAGGCCGGCGTGGACGTGTACGCGTACACCCACAACGAGACCTCGACGGGTGTCGCCGCGCCGATCAAGCGCGTCGCGGGCGCCGATGCCGGTTCGCTCGTTCTGGTGGACGCGACCTCGGGCGCCGGCGGTCTGCCGGTGGACATCACCGAGACCGACGTCTACTACTTCGCCCCGCAGAAGTCCTTCGCCTCCGACGGCGGCCTGTGGCTGGCGGCGTTCTCCCCGGCGGCCCTGGAGCGCGCGGCCCGCGTGCACGCCTCCGGCAGCCGGCACGTCCCGGAGTTCTTCTCGCTGCCGACGGCGATCGACAACTCGCTGAAGAACCAGACGTACAACACCCCGGCGCTGTCCACCCTCTTCCTGCTGAACGAGCAGCTGGAGTGGCTGAACGGCCAGGGCGGCCTGGAGTTCGCGACCGGACGTACGGCGGCCAGCGCGCGGAACCTGTACGGCTGGGCGGAGGCGTCGAAGTACGCCGCCCCGTTCGTCGTGGACGCCGACAAGCGCTCCGCCGTCATCGGCACGATCGACTTCTCCGACGACATCGACGCGGCCGCGATCGCCAAGGTGCTGCGCGCCAACGGCATCGTGGACACCGAGCCGTACCGCAAGCTCGGCCGCAACCAGCTCCGCATCGCGATGTTCCCGGCGATCGACCCGGCGGACGTGCAGGCGCTGACCGCCTGCATCGACCACGTCATCGAGAAGCTCTGACCGCACGGCGCTCCCGCGAAGCCCCCGGTGACCACCGCGTCCCCGGGGGCTTCGCCGTGTGCGGCGAGGGCGCGGCGACGGCGCGGCCGGGTGGCGGGCACCACCGGCGAAACCCCGTGCGCCCGGCCGCGATACCTTCGGGACGTTCAGGGCTCGGCGATTCTTGGAGGCAGCGGCGTGAGCGTGCGAGTGACAGCGGCACAAGGCGGCGTGGACCCCTTCGGCACGGCCCGGCTGCGGCGCGGGGTGCTCGACACGTGGGGCGCGGGCCCGGCCCGGTTCCGCGAGGACGCCAACGCCGAGGAGGACCTGGCGCTCGGCGGCTACCGGGACCGGCTGGTGGTCGAGCTGGCGCAGAACGCCGCCGACGCGGCCGCCCGGGCCGGGGCGGCGGGGCGGATGCGGCTCACCCTGCACCCCGGTGACGGCGGGCACGCGGTGCTGGCCGTCGCCAACACCGGTGCCCCGCTGGACGCGACGGGCGTGGAGTCGCTGAGCACCCTGCGCGCCTCCGCCAAGCGTGAGCCCTCGACGCCGGGCACCGAGACCGGCTCCGGCGCCACCGTCGGCCGGTTCGGCGTCGGCTTCGCCGCCGTCCTCGCCGTGTCCGACGAACCGGCGGTCCTGGGCCGCCACGGCGGGGTCCGCTGGTCCCTCGCCGAGGCCCGCGAACTCGCCCGGGACGCCGCGGGCGGCAGCCCCGGCCTCGGCGACGAGCTGCGCCGCCGCGACGGCCACGTCCCGCTGCTGCGCCTGCCGCTGCCCGCCGAGGGCACCGCGCCCGAGGGGTACGACACGGTCGTGGTCCTCCCGCTGCGCGACGCCGCCGCCGAGGACCTGGCGGAGCGGCTGCTGGCCGGCATCGACGACGCGCTGCTGCTCACCCTGCCCGGGCTGTGCGAGGTCGTCGTCGACACCCCGGCCGGCGGCACCCGGACGCTGCGGCGCCGCGACGAGGGCCCGTACACCGTCATCGAGGACTCCCGCACCGGCACCCACCGCTGGCGCACCGTCCGCCACAGCGGCGCCATCGAGCGCGCCCTGCTCGCCGGCCGCCCGGTCGAGGAGCGGCTGCGCCCCGTCTGGACGGTGTCCTGGGCGGTCCCCGTCGACTCCGACGGCGCGCCCGTCCGCCCGGCCACCGCGCCCGTGGTGCACGCGCCGACCCCGACCGACGAACCCCTCGGCATCCCGGCGCTGCTCATCGCGACCCTCCCGCTGGACACCGCCCGCCGCCACCCCGCGCCGGGCCCGCTGACCGACTTCCTCGTGGAGCGCGCGGCGGACGCCTACGCCGAACTCCTGGGCGTCTGGGAGCCGGTGAGCACCGCGCTCGTGGACCTCGTACCCGGGCCGCTCGGCAAGGGCGAGCTGGACGGGGCCCTGCGCGCGGCGGTGCTCCAGCGGCTGCCCCGGACGGCGTTCCTCGCGCCGGCGGCGCCCGCCCCGGCCTCCTCCGGCTTCGACGCGCACGCCGAGCCCGGCCCGGTCTCCGACTCGGTGTCCGACTCCGTGTCCGACACCGAGCGCGACGGCCGCGCCGCCCTGCGTCCCTTCGAGGCGGAGGTGGTGGAGGGCGCGGGCGCCGACACCGTACGGGTCCTCGCGGAGGTGCTGCCGACCCTGCTCCCGGCCGGGCTGGAGCGGCGCTCCGAGCTGCGCGCCCTGGGCGTGGGCCGGCTCCCGCTGGGCGACGCCATCGAGCGGATCGCCGGCATCGAGCGCACCCCGGACTGGTGGCACCGGCTCTACGACAGCCTCGCCGGGGTGGACCCGGACCGGCTGTCCGGGCTCCCGGTGCCGCTCGCCGACGGCCGGACCGCGATCGGGCCGCGGCACCTGCTGCTGCCCGGCGCGGACACCCCGGAGAGCCTGGCCCGGCTGGGGCTGAAGGTGGCCCACCCGGACGCCGCGCACCCGCTGCTGGAGAAGCTGGGCGCGCTCCCGGCGACGCCCCGCGCGGTCCTGACGACCCCGCAGGTACGGGCGGCCGTCGCGGCCTCGCTGGACGCGGGGGAGATCTGGGACGAGGACGCCCTCGACGCCGACGAGCTGGCCGAGGTGGTGCTCGCCCTGGTGCGGGGCGCCGGTCTGGCCCCCGGTGACGAGCCCTGGCTGGGCGCGCTGGCCCTCCCCGACGAGGACGGCGAGCTGACCCCGGCGGGCGAACTCCTGCTGCCGGGTTCCGCGTTGGCCTCGGTGGTGCGGGAGGACGAGATCCCGTACCTGGACGCCGAGCTGGCCGCCCGGTGGGACGCGGACACGCTCACCGCCGTGGGCGTACTGGCCGCCTTCCAGCTGGTCCGCGCCACCGACGTGGTCCTCGACCCGGACGAACTGGAGCCCCGTGACGGGGACTTCGCCGAGCCGGACGACGCGGGCCTGCTGGACGCGGTGGACGTGTGGTGCGAGGACCTCCTGGACCAGCTGCCGCAGACACCGGTGCCGCCGGTGGCCACGGAGCTGATCGCCGTCCGCGACCTCGACCTCGTCGACGACGACTGCTGGCCGCAGGCACTGGCCATGCTGGCGCAGCCGCCGCTGCGCGACGCGCTGACCCAGCCCGTACGGATCCTGCTGCCGGACGGCACCACCCGGTCGGTGCGCTCGTACACCGCCTGGTGGCTGCGCGACCACCCGGTGCTCGACGGCCGCCGCCCGGCCGGGCTGCGCGCGGCGGGCGGGGACCCGCTGCTGGCGGGCCTGTACACCCCGGCGGACGCCACCGGCTTCGAGGACGAGCAGGTCCTGCGGGCGCTGGGCGTACGCACCAGCGCGTCGGCCCTGCTGGAGGAGCCCGGTGGCGCGGCCGAGCTGCTGGGCCGTCTCGCCGACCCGGACCGCGAGGTGTCCGACCGGCAACTGCACGCCCTGTACGGGGCGCTGGCCGACCTGGATCCCGAGCAGGTGACCCTCCCGGACGAGCTGCGGGCGGTGGTGGACGGGGAGGTCCGCGTGGTGGACGCGGCCGACGCGGTCATCGCGGACGCCCCGGACCTGCTGCCGCTGACGGCGGGGCTGGCGCTGCTGCCGGTCGCCCCGGAGCGGGCGGCCGACCTGGCGGAGCTGCTCCAGGTGCGGCGGCTGTCGGAGACCGTCCCGGCGCAGGTCACGACGCCGGGCGAGGAGCACGACGTACCGGAGGCGGTACGGGTCCTGCTGGGCGCGGCGACGCCGGTGACGTACCTGGAGCACGAGGAGCTGATCGCGGGCGGCGTCGAGCTGGACTGGCGCCGCACCCCGGACGGCACCCTGCACGCGGCCACCCTGGAGGGCGTGGCGGCGGGCCTGGCGTGGGCGGCGGGCCAGTGGCCGCGCCGCTTCGAGGTGGCGGCGCTGCTGGAGGACCCCTCGCGCACGGCGGAACTGGCCCGCGACCGCTGGTTCGACTGACCGGCGCGGGCTCTGGCGCACGCGCTGCGGGCCGCGGGCTCCGGGCCGCGAGCTCCGGGCCGCCGTCTCCGGGCTGCGGGCCGCGCGCTCTAGGGCGCGGCCTGCGGGGTCAGCAGCGCGTCCGCGACGGCCGTCCGGGCGTAGAGCACCGAGCTCCGGGCCGCGAGCCGCGCGCTCTAGGGCGCGGGCTCCGGGCCGCGAGCTCCCGGCCGCCGTCTCCGGGCTGCGGGCCGCGCGCTCTAGGGCGCGGCCTGCGGGGTCAGCAGCGCGTCCGCGACGGCCGTCCGGGCGTAGAGCACCGAGCGGCCGTTGCGGTGCCCGGTGACCAGGCCGGCGTTGCGCAGGGCCGTGAGGTGCTGGGACACCCCGGCGGCGGACAGCCCGCAGCTGCGGGCGAGCTGGGTGGTGGAGGCGGGGACGTCGAGCTCGGCGAGCAGCTGCGCGCGGGAGCGGCCGAGCACGGCGGCGACCGCGTCGGCGGCCGGGCCGGGGGTCCGGGGCTCCCACAGGGAGCCGATGCCCCGGGCGGGATACGCCAGTTGGGGCGGCTCGGGCGGCACCGAACGGGTCAGCACGCGGGGCCAGGCGAAGGCGGAGGGCACCAGCAGCAGCCCCGATCCGGCCTGGTCCCGGGTCAGCTGGTACTGCCTGCGCACCATGCGCAGGGTTCCGGCGTCCCAGCGCACCGATTCGTGGAGCTCGCCCAGTACGCGGGCGGAGCCGTGCTCGGCGACCTGCCGGGCGCGGTGGAAGACATCGGCCTCCAGCAGCTGCCGCACCCGCGGCCAGTACGGGGCGAGGGCCAGCTCCCAGTACGTCTCGATCTCCGCGGCCACCTTCTCCAGCGCGGCCTCGGGCTCCTCGTGGAGCAGCCTGCGCCGGGGCGAGGGGCCGGACTTGCGCAGGAGCGTGGCGATGTCCGCCCGGACCTGCTCCGGGGTGCTGCGCCGGATGGCGGTCAGTTCCTCGGCGAGTTCGGGGAAGGGCCCGGCGGGGGTGGGGGTGAGGAAGTCGGCGAGGTAGCCGTCTCCGGGGACGAGGGCGGCCAGCCAGCCCCGGTCCAGGCCGGCGCGCAGCAGCCGGGGGCGCACCTGCGCGGCCCAACGGCGGTGCATCGCAGGCTCGGCGGGCCGCTTCAGCAGCAGGTAGCTGGTGACGACCTCCCACATCGGGGAAACCGCGAACCTGGTCTGCGCCAGATCCGTCGCGGAGAAGCTCAGTTCGGATTCCATACCGCCCCCGGTGGCTCGTTGGATTCGGTCTGAGCTTAATCAATTGGGGGCCGGGGCGGTGGGCCGCAGGCTCCTGCCATGCCCTCCACCTTCCGCGGTCTACCGCCCACCGTCTGGACGCTCTTCGCCGGCACGATCGTCAACCGCCTCGGCCACCTGGTCACCCCGTTCCTGGTGTTCCTGCTGGCCGACCGGGGCGTCACCGGCCCCGAGACCTCGTACGTCCTCGGCGCGCTCGGGGCCGGCAACCTGCTCGGCCCGGCGCTCGGCGGGGTGCTCGCCGACCGGATCGGCCGCCGCCCGACCATGCTGATCGGGCTCCTCGGCGCGGCGGCCGCCCAGGGCGCGCTGTTCCTCGCCCCCGGCCTGTGGACGATGGCGACGGCCGCGCTGCTGCTCAGCGTCGCGTCGGCGACGGTGGGCCCCGCCGCGTATGCGCTGATGGCCGACTCGGTGTCCCCGGAGCGGCGCCGGAGCGCGTACGCCCTGTTCGGCTGGGGCGTCAACATCGGCACCGCCGTGGCGGGCGTGCTCGGCGGCTTCCTCGCGGCGCACGGCTACTGGCTGCTCTTCGCCGTAGACGCGGGAACCCTGCTGGTCTACGCGACGGTCGTGGCGACCCGGCTGCGCGAGCCGGCCCGCATCCCCGCCCCCATCCCCACAGCCGCTCCCGCCGCCGCCGGCGCCCCCGCAGCCGCAGCCGCGGCCCCGGGCGAGGAGTACACCGGCATCGGCTACGGGGTCGTCTTCCGCGACCGGCTGATGCTCGCCCTGCTCCCGCTGTTCGGCATCCAGCTGTTCGTGTACTCGCTGACCGAGGTCGCGCTGCCGCTGGCGGTGCGCGACAGCGGCCTCTCCCCCGCCGTGTACGGGGCGATGGCGGCGGTCAACGCCGTGCTGGTCGTGGCGCTCCAGCCGGTGGTGACGGCCCGCCTCTCCCGGCTCCCGCAGCTCCCGGTGCAGGCGGCGGGCAGCGTGCTGATCGCCGCCGGGGTGGCGCTGACCGGCTTCGCGGACTCCGTCGCCGGGTACGCGGCGTCGGTGGTCGTCTGGTCCGTCGGCGAGGTGGTGGTCGCCGGGATCGCGGTCTCGGTGGTCGCCGGCCTCGCCCCGGCCGCCGCGCGCGGCCGCTACCAGGGCGCCTTCGGCTGGACCTGGGGCCTCGCCCGCTTCTGCGCCCTCACCCTGGGCGTCACCCTCTACACCGGGGCCGGTGCGGCGGCCCTGTGGTGGACGGCCCTGGTGGCAGGCCTCCTCTCGGCGGCCGCCACCCTGGCGCTGCGCACCCGCGTCGCGGCCCGTACGGCCCACGGCCTCGCGGCGTGACGCCCTGAGCACCCGGGCGCACCCGGGAGGAGACGGTCCGGACCGCGCGGGGGCACGGCCCGGCCCGTCTCCTCCCGGGTGCCCCCGCGGCGCGCGCTCAGGCGGGGAACCTGTGGTCGACCCAGCGGAAGGTGATCTCGATGAGGAACGCCGCGAACGCCGCGATGGCGACCGCCGTCCACGGCATCGTCGTGCCGATCAGCTTCAGCTCGAAGAACGTCTGCAGCCAGGGCACGGCCAGCACGATCAGGAACGCCAGCCCCATCGCCCCGACCAGCCCGACCCGCCACCACGTGTACGGGCGGGCGATGATCGCCAGGACCCACATCGAGGTCAGGAACAGCGTCAGCGTCGCCGCGCTGGACTCGGCCTCCAGGGCGCCGGCGCCGGTGTAGTGGTGGCGGGCCACCAGGTACGTCACGAAGGTGGCCACCGCCGCGATGACCCCGCCGGGGATCGCGTACCGCATGACCCTCTTCACGAAGTGCGGCTTCGCCCGCTCCTTGTTCGGGGCCAGGGCCAGGAAGAACGCCGGTACGCCGATGGTCAGCGTGGACAGCAGCGTCAGGTGGCGCGGCAGGAACGGGTACTCCACCTGGGAGCAGACCACCAGGATGGCCAGCAGCACCGAGTACACCGTCTTCGTCAGGAAGAGGGTGGCGACCCGGGTGATGTTGCCGATGACGCGCCGGCCCTCGGCGACCACCGAGGGCAGCGTCGCGAAGCTGTTGTTCAGGAGGACGATCTGCGCGACCGCGCGGGTGGCCTCGGAGCCGGAGCCCATCGAGACGCCGATGTCGGCGTCCTTGAGGGCGAGGACGTCGTTGACGCCGTCGCCCGTCATCGCGACGGTGTGGCCCCGGGACTGGAGGGCTGCGACCATGTCCCGCTTCTGCTGCGGGGTGACCCGGCCGAACACCGCGTTCCCGTCGAGTGCCTCGGCCATCCCGGCCCGCTCGGCGGGCAGCTTCCGCGCGTCGACCGTGTTCTCGGCGCCCGGCAGGCCGAGCTTGCCGGCCACCGCGCCGACGGAGATCGCGTTGTCGCCGGAGATGACCTTCGCCCGGACGTTCTGGTCCTCGAAGTAGCGCAGCGTGTCGGCGGCGTCGGGGCGCAGCCGCTGCTCCAGGACGACGAGCGCGGCCGGTTTCACGCCGGTGGCGACGGCCGCGTCGTCGAGTTCGCGTCCGGAGCGGGCGAGCAGCAGGACGCGCAGGCCCTGCTCGTTGAGGCCGTTGATCTCGTCGAGCGCCGGGTCCCCGGCGGGCAGCAGCACGTCGGGGGCGCCGAGCAGCCAGGTGGAGTTCTCGCCGTCGCCCTCGCTGAAGCTCGCGCCGCTGTACTTGCGGGCGGAGGAGAACGGCAGCGACTCGGTGCAGCGCCAGTCCGCGCTGTCGGGGTAGGCGTCGATGATGGCCTGGAGGCTGGCGTTGGGGCGCGGGTCGGACTCGCCGAACGCGCCGAGCACCTTCTTCACGTACGCGGGTTCCGCGCCGCCGAGGGCCCGCAGTTCGGTGACGTCCATGCCGCCCTCGGTGAGGGTGCCGGTCTTGTCGAGGCAGACCACGTCGACGCGGGCGAGGCCCTCGATGGCGGGCAGTTCCTGCACCAGGCACTGTTTGCGGCCGAGCCGGACGACGCCGATGGCGAAGGCGACGGAGGTGAGCAGGACCAGGCCCTCGGGGATCATCGGGACGATCCCGCCGACGGTGCGGGCGATGGAGTCCTTGAGGTTGTTGTCCTTGACGACGAGCTGGCTGATGATCAGGCCGATGGAGGTCGGGATCATCATCCAGGTGACGTACTTGAGGATGGTGGAGATGCCGGAGCGCAGCTCGGAGTGGACGAGCGTGAACCGGGTGGCCTCCTCGGCCAGCTGGGCGGCGTAGGCCTCGCGGCCGACCTTGGTGGCGGTGAAGGCGCCGCCGCCGGCGACGACGAAGGAGCCGGACATGACGGGGTCGCCGGGCTTCTTCAGGACGGGGTCGGCCTCGCCGGTGAGCAGGGACTCGTCGATCTCCAGGCCGTCGGCCTCGCCGACGGTGCCGTCGACGACGACCTTGTCGCCCGGGCCGAGTTCGATGACGTCGTCGAGGACGATCTCGGAGGTGGAGATCTCGGCGGTCGTGCCGTCGCGGCGGACGCTGGGTTTGGCCTCGCCGATGACGGCGAGCCCGTCCAGGGTCTTCTTGGCGCGCAGCTCCTGGATGATGCCGATGCCGGTGTTGGCGACGATCACGTAGCCGAAGAGGCTGTCCTGGAGCGGCGCGACGATGAGCATGATCACCCACAGGACGCCGATGATGGCGTTGAACCGGGTGAAGACGTTGGCGCGGACGATGTCGGAGGTCGAGCGGCTGCTGCGGACGGGGACGTCGTTGACGTCGCCGCGGGCGACGCGCTCGGCGACCTCGGCGGTGCTCAGCCCGCCGGGCTCGAACCGCGGCGCGGGCGGCCGGACGGGGTGTACGGGGTCGAGCTCGGCTCCGGCGTCGATGGCGCCGGAGCCGCCGCGCGACTCGGGTCCGTCGGGTCCGTCGGATTCGATCTTCGCCCGCTGCGTCATGCTTTCGACGTTAAAGGGGCTCGGGGCGCTTCACCCGCCGAGATGTCCGGATATCCGACTTCAGGATGAGCCGAATCGTCCCCGGGTAGTGCCCCCGGGCGGCGGTCAGCCCTGCGCCGGGCCGGCGTCGGTGTCGGGGCCGGGGGCGGAGGGGCCCGCGGGTCCCGGCTGCGTCCCCCGCGCGGCCAGCGCATCGGCGTGGCGCGTGAGGGCCGCCTCGCGGCCGCGGACGTACCAGAGGCCGATCAGGCCGAGGACGCCGCCGGCCGCGCAGCACCAGACCCACCACAGCAGGTCCCGGTCGGCGAACCACCCGTAGAAGGGGAGCTGGACGAGGAAGAGGGCGAACCAGACGATCGTGCCGCCGGTGACGGTCGCGACGACGGGGCCCTCAAGGGGCTCGGGCGCCTCGTGCTTCGCAGTCCATTTCGCCATGCCCTCAAGTCTAGGTGCGCGCGAACGGGGTCTACGCGCGGAGATGGACGGCCTTTCGTTCATGTGTTCATACTGAAACGGTTTGGGCGTGGCCCAATTTCTTCGTATGAACACCCCAATGAGGACGTTGAGGACCGTATGAGCACGTCGGCCCCCGCCCCCGCCACCGCGGAATCGCCCCAGCCCTCCGGCCCCCAGGGCACCTCCGGACTGGACCGCTACTTCAAGATCTCCGAGCGCGGTTCGACCGTGGGCCGCGAGTTCCGCGGCGGCCTGGCGACCTTCTTCGCGATGGCCTACATCATCGTGCTGAACCCGATCATCCTCGGCAGCGCCAAGGACATGTACGGGCACCAGCTCGACGGCGGCCAGCTCGTCACCGCCACCGTCCTGACGGCGGCGTTCTCCACGCTCCTCATGGGCGTCATCGGCAACGTCCCGATCGCGCTCGCGGCCGGCCTCGGCGTCAACACCGTGGTCGCGCTCCAGCTCGCCCCCCGGATGAGCTGGCCCGACGCCATGGGCATGGTGGTCCTGGCCGGCCTCGTGGTGATGCTGCTGGTCGCCACCGGCCTGCGCGAGCGGGTCATGAACGCCGTCCCGCTGGGCCTGCGCAAGGGCATCGCGATCGGCATCGGCCTGTTCATCATGCTGATCGGCCTGGTCGACTCGGGCTTCGTCACCCGCATCCCGGACGCCGCGCACACCACGGTCCCGCTCCAGCTCGGCTCCGACGGCCACCTGCACGGCTGGCCCGTCCTGATCTTCGCCGTCGGCGTGCTGCTGACCCTGGCGCTGCTGATCCGCAAGACGCCCGGCGCGATCCTGATCTCCATCGTGGCCATGACCGTCGTCGCCGTCGTCGTCCAGCTGATCGTCCAGCTGCCCGACACCGGCTGGGGCCTGACCGTGCCCGAGTGGCCCGGCAACCCGGTGGCCGCGCCCGACTTCGGGCTCGTCGGCCAGGTCAGCCTGTTCGGCGGCTTCGACAAGGTCGGGGTGCTGACCGGCGTCCTCTTCGTCTTCACCGTGCTGCTGTCCTGCTTCTTCGACGCGATGGGCACCATCCTCGGCGTCGGCGACGAGGCCAAGCTGATCGAGCCCGACGGCACCTTCCCCGGCATCAACAAGGTCCTGCTGGTCGACGGCCTCGCCGTCGCCTCGGGCGGCGCGACCTCCTCCTCCGCCACGACCTGCTTCGTGGAGTCCACGGCCGGTGTCGGCGAGGGCGCCCGTACGGGCCTGGCGAACGTGGTCACGGGCGGCCTCTTCGCCGTGGCGCTGTTCCTCACCCCGCTCGCCACGATGGTCCCGTCCCAGGCGGCCACCCCGGCGCTCGTGGCGGTCGGCTTCCTGATCCTGGCGGGCTCGGTCAGGGACATCGACTGGAGCGACCTCACGATCGCCGTCCCGGCCTTCCTGGCGATGGTGATGATGCCCTTCACCTACTCGATCACCAACGGCATCGGCATCGGCTTCATCAGCTTCAGCGTGCTGCGCCTGGTGACGGGCCGGGGCCGTGAAGTCCCCGTGGCCATGTACATCGTGTCGGCGGTGTTCGTCTTCTACTACGCGATGCCCGCGCTGGGCCTCACATAAGGCCGTAGAACTTCTCCGTCTCGTCGACGGCGGACTTGAACCGCTCGTCGAAGTCATCGCGAATGAGCGTCCGGACGACATAGTCCTGGACGCTCATTCCGCGTTTGGCGGCATGGTGGCGGAGCCGCTCCAGCAGCTCCCCGTCTATGCGCATGCTCAGCACATGTGTCCCCATGCCGAAAGGGTCGGGGCAGAGGGCGTGGGCGCGTGCCGCTTTCCCGAACCCACTCACCCTTACGAGTGATGAGGGTCTCCCCGGGCAGGGCCCAATCCGTTTTCCTTAGCTAGGGTAATGAGTTATTCTAAGGACATGCGTGACCTTTCCCATGGCGACGACGCTGCCGCCGTGAACGATCTCCGCTCCGCCGTCATGCGGCTGGGCCGGCGCCTGAAGCACCAGCGCGTCGACGAATCGCTGAGCCCGACCGAGATGTCGGTGCTCGGCACCCTTGCCCGTTGCGGCCAGGCCACCCCCGGTGAGCTGGCCCGACGCGAACACGTACAGCCGCCTTCGATGACGCGGATCGTCGCGCTGCTCGAAGCCAAGGGACTGGTCACGCTGGAGCCGCACCCCGACGACCGCCGCCAGAAGGTGGTCCGCCAGACCGAGGAAGCCGAGGCGATGCTCGAAGAGAGCCGTCGCAAGCGCAATGCCTTCCTGGCCGGGCTCGCGGCCGAGCTCACCGAGGACGAATGGGCCAAGCTGCGCGCGGCCGCGCCCGTCCTGGAGAAGCTCGCGCACTTGTAACCGCAGACGCCAGGAGGCGACCCTTTTGAGTACGGGATCCGGAGCAGACTCCGCCCCCGACCACACACCCGCTCCCAAGAATTCGATGTTCTCGTCGCTGAAGGTCCGTAACTACCGGCTCTTCGCGACGGGCCAGGTGGTCTCGAACACGGGCACCTGGATGCAGCGCATCGCCCAGGACTGGCTGGTCCTCTCCCTGACCGGCTCGGCCTCCGCGGTCGGCATCACGATCGCCCTGCAGTTCCTCCCGATGCTGCTGTTCGGCCTCTACGGAGGCGTACTCGCCGACCGGCTGCCCAAGCGGCCGCTGCTGATCGGCACGCAGACCGCGATGGGCCTGACCGGCCTCGCGCTCGCCGCGCTCACCCTCGCCGGACACGTCCAGGTCTGGCACGTCTACCTCGCGGCCTTCCTGCTCGGCCTCGTCACCGTCGTGGACAACCCGGCCCGGCAGACGTTCGTCTCCGAGATGGTCGGCCCGGCGCAGGTCGCCAACGCGGTCAGCCTGAACTCCGCCAACTTCCAGTCCGCGCGGCTGGTCGGCCCGGCGCTGGCCGGCGTGCTGATCACCGCCGTCGGCTCCGGCTGGGCCTTCCTGCTGAACGGGCTGTCCTTCGCCGCCCCGGTCGCGGGCCTGCTCATGATGCGGGCGCACGAGCTGTACCCGGTGCGGCCGCGGCCGCGCGCCAAGGGGCAGCTGCGCGAGGGCCTGCGCTACGTCGCCGGGCGCCCCGAGCTGATCTGGCCGATCGTGCTGGTCGGGTTCATCGGGACGTTCGGGTTCAACTTCCCGATCTGGCTCTCGGCGTACGTCAGCGACGTGTTCCACGGGGACGCGGGCACGTACGGCCTCTTCAACACCCTGATCGCGGCGGGCTCCCTGGCGGGCGCGCTGCTGGCGGCACGGCGCGGCCACTCGCGGCTGCGGCTGCTGGTCGCGGCGGCGGCGCTGTTCTCCGCGCTGCTGGTGGTGACGGCCTTCGTCCCCGACTTCTGGCTGTTCGCGGCGATGCTGGTGCCGATCGGGATGTTCGGGCTGACGGTGAACGTGACCGCCAACTCCAGCGTGCAGATGGCGACCGACCCCGAGATGCGGGGACGGGTCATGGCGCTGTTCATGATGGTGTTCACCGGGGGCACCCCGGTGGGGGCCCCGCTGGTGGGCTGGATCACGGACACGTACGGCGCGCGGATCGGCATGGCGACGGGCGGCCTGATCTCCCTCGCCGGCGCCCTGACGATCGCGGTGATCCTCTCCCGCGTCGGCAACCTGCGCCTGCGCGTCTCCCGCCACCACGGCCTCGCCCTGGTCCCCCGCACCCCCACCCTCGCCCGAGCCGCCTGACCCGGCGGGGGTCGTTAGGGTCGGGGGATGAGACTCTTCGCCGCCGTGTTGCCGCCGGCGCGGGCCGTGGACGAGCTGCGCGAGGCCGTGCGGGCGCTGCCCGCGGACGGCCGGCTGCGGTGGACCGGGGAAGCGGGGTGGCACCTCACGCTCGCCTTCATGGGCGAGGTCGACGACCGCGTCCTGCCCGACCTGCGGGAACGGCTGCGCCGGGCCGCCGCGCACACCGACCCCTTCGGGCTCCGGCTGCACGGCTGCGGGCACTTCGGCGACCGCGCCCTCTGGGCCGGGGCCGCCGGGGAGCTCGACTCGCTCCGGATGCTCGCCGAGCGCGCCGACGCGGCCGCCCGCCGGGCCGGGGTGCCCATGGAGCAGCACCGCCGCTACACCCCGCACCTCACCCTGGCCCGCTGCCGCGAGGCGGTCGACCTGCGCCCGTACCTCGAAGCGCTCGGCCCCTTCGAAGGGACCCGCTGGCAGGTCGGCGAGCTGAGCCTGGTCCGGAGCGACCTGCCCGTCTCCGGGGTCCCGGGCGAGCGGCCCCGCTACGAGGTCGTCGCCGCCTGGCCCCTCGGCGGCGGGGCGTAGGCCGGCCCGCGACCGGCCCGGGCCCCCTCCGTACGGGGGGCCGGGCCGGTCGCGTTAGGCTCGACGGGTGGACCCCAAGACCAGAAACCGTGTCATGGCCGGTGTGCTCGTACTGATGTTCGTCGTCGTGGCGGTGGCCGCCGCCGTCGGGCAGTAGCCTGCCCCGCCCCTACCAGGCGAAGGCCTCCGGCGACGGCCCCGGACCCGGGAAGATCTCGTCCAGGCCCGCCAGGACCTCCTCGGACAGCTCCAGCTCCACCGCCCGCAGCGCGGACGCGAGCTGCTCCGGCGTACGCGGGCCGACGATCGGGCCCGTGACCCCCGGCCGGGTCAGCAGCCAGGCCAGTGCCGCCTCGCCCGGCTCCAGGCCGTGCTTGGCCAGCAGGTCCTCGTACGCCTGGACCTGCGCGCGTACGGAGCTGTTCGCCAGCGCGTCCGCCGAGCGGCCGGAGGCCGTCCGACCGGATTCGGCCGCCTTGCGGATCGCGCCGCCCAGCAGGCCCCCGTGCAGCGGGGACCACGGGATGACGCCGAGCCCGTACGCCTCGGC
Source organism: Streptomyces sp. ADI95-16 (assembly GCF_003721495.1). Taxonomy (NCBI): domain Bacteria; kingdom Bacillati; phylum Actinomycetota; class Actinomycetes; order Kitasatosporales; family Streptomycetaceae; genus Streptomyces; species Streptomyces sp. ADI95-16. The sequence continues at coordinate 3,844,400 of NZ_CP033581.1, forward strand.
GGCCGGGATGACCTCCATCTCCGCGCGCCGCTCCGCGAGGTTGTAGAGGCACTGCTCGCTGACCAGCCCGAGCCGGCCGGACCGGGCGGCCGTCTCGTTCGCCTGGGCGATCTTCCAGCCGGGGAAGTTGGAGGAGCCCGCGTAGAGGATCTTGCCCTGCTGGACCAGGACCTCGATGGCCTGCCAGATCTCCTCGAAGGGCGTCCGGCGGTCCACGTGGTGGAACTGGTAGACGTCGATGTGGTCGGTGTTCAGCCGCTTCAGGCTGGCGTCGACGGCCCGCCGGATGTTCAGCGCCGACAGGCGGTCGTAGTTGGGCCACGACTCGCCCTCGGCGGCCATGCTCCCGTAGACCTTGGTGGCGAGGACCGTCTTCTCGCGGCGGCCGCCGCCCTGGGCGAACCAGGTGCCGATGATCTCCTCGGTGCGGCCCTTGTTTCCGCCCCAGCCGTAGACATTGGCGGTGTCGAAGTAGTTGATGCCCGCGTCGAGGGCGGAGTCCATGATGGCGTGGCTTTCGGACTCCCCGGTGAGGGGGCCGAAGTTCATGGTGCCGAGTACGAGTCGGCTGACCTTGAGACCGGTGCGTCCGAGCTGTGTGTACTTCATGGGCCACTAGCCAACTGCCTGGAGTGCGCTCCAGGCAAGGGCGCCCGGCGAACGGCGTGTTACGGGTCCCGGTCCGGCCGGTACGGCGCGCCGATGCCCCACGCCTGGTGCAGGACCGACGCGAACTCCCCGGCGATGCGGTGCTCGCCGGAGGCGTTGGGGTGCGTGCCGTCGTAGGTGTCGTGGTGGATCTCGTACGAGGAGGGCCGCGCGCCCAGCAGGATCGGCGAGGCGTCGGTGCTCAGGTCGGCGGCGGCCTTGGCGAGGAGCTCGTTGAAGCGGGCGACCTCGGAGGCGAACGGCGCGTCGGACTCGGCGCGGACGTTCGGGATGACGGGGAGCAGGACCATCCGGATGCCGGGGCGGCCGGCGCGGGCCTCCTCGACGAAGCGGCGGACGTTGGCCGCCGTCTGGAGGGCGTCGGTGTAGAAGCCGAGGTCGATGAGACCGAGGGAGACGAGCAGTACGTCGGCCTTGCCGGCGCGGGCGGCGGGCCCGATGAGGGGGACCATGTGCTGCCAGCCCTCGCCCCAGCCGGCGAGATGGCGGCGGGCGTGGTCCGGGAAGCCGGGCTCGGCGTACTCGTGGCTGGTGGGGGCGTCGGCGAAGGTGTCGTACACCTCGCAGCGCGGGCCGACGATCTTGTACGGGCCGCCGAAGGTCGCGTTGAGGTGCTGCCACATCCGGTAGCGCCAGGTGTAGTCGCCGGCGCGTCCGATGGTCATGGAGTCGCCGACGAACATGAAACGCATCCCGTCATCATCGCGGATCGCGCGGCGTGGGCCGCTGTGATGCCGGACACTCGGGGCGTGCTGGCAGGCTTGGGTCATGCGCCTGCTCCCGCCGCCCGCCGCGTTCTCCGCCGCCGTCGTCTCCGCCGCCGTCTCCGCCGCCGTCGTACTGCTGCCGGTGGCTCCGGCCTTCGCCGCCACGGGCGGCCCGTCGGGCTCCGCTCCGTCGGGGTTCACCATCACCGACCCCAGGATCAAGGAGTCGAGCGGGCTCGCGGCCAGCCGGATCCACCCGGGCGTCTACTGGACGCACAACGACAGCGACGACGGCCCGTACGTCTACGCCGTGGACTCGGCGACCGGGAAGACGGTGGCGCGGGTGACGCTGACGGGCATCGGGAAGCCGCGCGACGTCGAGGCGATCTCGCTGGGGCCGGACGGGGCGCTGTACGTCGGCGACATCGGGGACAACCGGGACGGCACCTGGGACCACGTGTGGATCTACCGGTTCCAGGAGCCGAAGCAGCTGGCCGACGCCACGGTCAAGGCGGAGCAGTTCACGGTGCGGTACGAGGACGGGCCGCGCAACGCGGAGGCGCTGATGGTGCATCCGGTGACGGGGCGGGTGTACATCGGGAGCAAGAGCGAGGACAAGGGCGGGCTGTACGAGGGCCCGGAGAAGCTGTCCGCCTCGGGCCCGAACGTGTTCCGCCGGGTCGCCGGCCTGCCGTGGGTGACCGACGGGGCGTTCTCGCCGGACGGCACGCGGCTGACGGTACGGGGCTACTTCCTGGCCCGGACCTACCCGTGGAAGGACGGGCGGCCGCAGGGCGAGGGGGAACGGATCGACGCGCCGTGGCAGGGGCAGGCGGAGTCCGTGACGTACACGGCCGACGGCTCCGCCCTGATGTTCGGGGCGGAGGGGGCGGCGAGCCGCGTGGTGGCGGTCCCGGTGCCGGGGGCCGGGGGCGGGACCGGGGCGTCGGGTGGTGCGGACGCGCCGACGGGTGCGGGCGGCGGCCAGGCGGGCGCGGGCCGGTCCTCCGCCGGGGAGGGCAGCTTCACGAAGGGCGCCCTCGTGCTGGCCGGCGCCACGGCCGCGCTCTTCGCCGCGAAGCGGCTCTTCCGGCGCCGCCCCAAGCCGTGACCCCGCGGGGCGGGGCGGGGAGGGACTCCCCGCCCCGCCCTTTCACCGTTCCCGCGCGCTGCCCGGACCCGCGCCTCGAACGCCGGCGGGGCTGGAAGAGCCGGCCGCGCCCGAGGGGGGCTACTCGTCCGTGACCGGGATCGGCTGGACCGGGACCGGGAACGGGATCGGCGGGGCCGGGGCCGGGGCCGAGTTCGGGTTCTGGGGCGGGGTCATCGAGGAGAGGAGCTGGCGGGCCAGGCCCAGGCCGGTGCCGCCCATGGTGAGGGCCTTCGCGAACATCTCCGACATGCCCTCGGCCCCGTTGAGCAGGACCATGTGCTCGACGTTGCCGAAGGCACCCGCTCCCGCCTGCACGATCGCCGGCCAGTTCTCCGCCAGCTGCTGCGCGACCACCGCCTCCTGGTTCTCGGCCAGCGCCGCGGCCCGCGCCTTGATCGCGTCCGCCTCCGCCAGACCCTTCGCCTTCGCCGACGCCGCCACCGCGAGGCCCTTCGCCTGCGTCGCCGCCGCTTCCGCCTCGCCCGTCGCCCGGGTCGCCTTCGCCGCCGCGAGGCCCCGCGCCTCGGTCGCCGACGCGTCGGCCGTCGCGGCCGTCGTCACCCGGGTGGCCTCCGCGGCCGCCGCGAGCTCCGTCTCCTTCGCCTTCGCCTGCGCCGCCGAGATCCGCGCGTCGCGCTCGGCCTCGGCCCGGGTCCGCGTCTCGTACGCCGCCGCGTCCGCCGGCTTGCGCACGTCCGCCTGGAGTTGCTGCTCGCGCCGGTGCGCCTCCAGCTCCGCGACCCGCGTCTCCTGGACGACCACCTCCTGCTTCGCGGCCGCCTCCGACAGCGGGCCCGCCTGCCGGGCGGTCGCCGCCGCCTTGTCCCGCTCGGCCTGGTAGCCCGCCTGGAGGATCTCGCTGTCGCGGGTGGCCTCCGCCATCCGCGCGAACGCCGTCTGCTCCGCCTCCGTCGCCAGCCGGTTGGCCTCGGCCTGCGCGATGCGCGCGTCCCGCTGCACGGCCGCCGCGTGCGGCATCGCCAGGTTCTTGATGTATCCCGTCGGGTCCTCGATCTCGTGGATCTGCAGCGAGTCCACGATCAGGCCGAGCTTCTCCATCTCCGTACCGCAGGCCGCCCGGGTCTGCCCGGTCAGCTTCTCGCGGTCCCGGATCATGTCCTCGACCGTCAATCCGCCGACGATCGAACGCAGATGGCCCGCGAAGACGATGTGCACCCGCTCCGGCATCATCTTCTGCTGGTCCAGGAACCGGCGGGCCGCGTTCGCGATCGACACGAGGTCGTCGCCGATCTTGAAGATCACGACGCCCTTCACCCGCAGCGGGATGCCCTGGTGCGTCACGCAGTCCACGTTCAGCTGGGTCTCGTTGAGGTCCAGCGACAGTTTCCGTACCGCCTGCACGCCCGGAAGCACGAGCGTGCCGCGCCCGGTGACGATCCGGAAGCCCATGCCCTCGCCGAGACCCTCGGTCTTGTGCGTGGAACCGGAGATGACCAGTGCCTCGTTGGGCTCGGCCACCCGCCACATGAGCTTGAACAGGCCGATCAGAGCGGTGATGGCAGCGAGGACGATCCCCGCCACGACGCCGATAGCCATCGGCAACTCCCCCTTATCGCGGCACCGTTCGGCGCCGACGAAGGCGAGTGTGCGCCTGTCGCGGCATGCCGTGAAGACGTCGGCGGGATCTTGTCGCCATCTTGATACGCACAGGTGGGCGCGGCCGGGCGCGGGGTCTCAGCCGTCGTAGGCGGCCATCACGTACACCGTGCGCGGCGGGAGGTGCTCGACGACCGTCACCACCGTGCCCACGGGCAGCCGGTCCGGGCCCGAACCGGGTGCCGGGTGGGCCAGGAAGTGCTCGGCCCCGCCCCGGATCCGCACGATGACCTCGCCCACCAGGCCCGGTCCGACCGTGCCGGTCACCCGGCCGGTCATGCCGATCATGTCCTCGTCCCCCATGGGCCGAGGGTAACGGCCCGGGCCCGTCCGGGCCCCTCCTAGGAGTGGCCCAGGTCGGCGGCCGGCAGGTCCGAGACCGGCACCGAACCCGTGTCGCCGGCGGGCGCCGGCCGCAGCGGGAACTCGTCGGTGGCCATGGAGTCCAGTACCGGCGGGGCGGGCCGCAGGGGCTTCGGCATGACCGCGGCCTCCGAGTGGCCGCCGCAGCCGTACGAGAGCGACACGAGGCGGCCGTCGGCCGGGCTGAACTCGTTGGCGCAGACGCCGAAGGCCTGGCCCAGCGAGCCGCCGATCGCGACGAGGAAGCCGCAGGAGACGCAGGAGGCGGGGGCCGCCTGCGCCATCGGGGTCTTCGCGCCGAACGACTCGTCCCAGCGGTCGGCCGCGCTGTGCAGCCCGTAGCGGGACAGGACGCGGGCGCGCCGCATGCCGAGTTCCTCGGCGACGGCGGCGATGGAGCCGCGTACCGGCACCACGGTGCGGTCCGTGACGTCGGCGTCCTCCGCCTCGACCAGTTCGGCCATCTCGGTGGAGACGACGGAGTTCGGCGGCGGGACGTCCTCGCCCGACCAGCCCGGCTCCAGGCGCAGGTCCTCGGCGTCGGTGGGCAGCAGGTCGCCGGGGCCCATGTCACCCGGGCGCAGCCGCTCGCTCCACGGCACCCATTCGGGGGCCAGCAGGGCGTCGTCGCCGGGCAGGAGCACCGTTTCGTTGAGGGTGACGAGCTTCGCGCGGGACGCGCGGGTCACGGTGACGGCCCAGCGCCAGCCCCGGTAGCCGGGGTCCTTGCACTCGAAGAGGTGCGTGACGACCCGGTCGCCCTCCGCGATCGCGGAGACATGTTCGCCCACCACTCCGGGAGCAGCGGCTTCCTCGGCCGCCGTGCGGGCGAGGTCTACCGCCTCGGCGCACAGGCGGTCGGGGGTACGGCTTCGCGTCGTCGCAGCACTCACAGGTCTCGTTCTCTCCTACGCCGTCTCACGAGTGCGCCGTCCGTACTGTCGTCCTGAACGACCCGTCGGTCCTGTCCGTACGAGGCGCGGGCGGAGCGGACCAGAGGGCCGCGTCGACGTCCGCACCCGATCGGCCTCGGGCGCACCCACCTGCGATCCATTCTGCGGGATCACGAAGAGGCGCGCGGCCAAGAGCAACCGCCGGTGGCGCGCTACGCACGCTACCTCCTCCGACGCCTTCGGCCCACATGCAAGGTCCGATTCGCGGACAAGCCGGTGGCCCGAGGGGCTTCCGGACGCGCCGGAACGGCCCCGGGACGGGTCCGCGCGACCCGAGTGGGGCACTATGTCGAGTGTGGCACCCGTACGGTCGTCCGACGACGGCTCGGGACCGGCCAAGAGGGCCGGCCGGGCCGTCGGGCGTGCCCTGCACCTCCCCATCACCGGTACGGCGCGCGGGATCCGGCGGGCCACGCACGCGCACGGGGCCGGTGAGTCGGGCCTCGGCAGACTGATCGAACTGCACGCGATCAACGGCGCCGGCGATGTGATGATCACGGTGGCGCTGGCCTCGACGGTGTTCTTCTCGGTGCCCACGGACGAGGCGCGCGGCCGGGTGGCCCTGTACCTCGCGATCACGATGGCCCCGTTCACGGTGCTTGCCCCGGTCATCGGCCCGCTGCTGGACCGGCTGCCGCACGGGCGGCGCGCCGCGATGGCGGCGGCGATGCTGGCGCGGGCGCTGCTCGCGCTGATGATGTCGGGCGCGGTCGCCACGGGCGGGCTGGAGCTGTACCCGGCGGCGCTCGGGGTGCTGGTGGCGTCGAAGGCGTACGGGGTGGTGCGCAGCGCGGTGGTGCCGAGACTGCTCCCGCCGAAATTCTCACTCGTCAAGGCGAACTCGCGGGTCACGCTGGCCGGACTGCTGGCGACGGGCGCGGCGGCGCCGGTCGCCGCGGGGCTGCACACGATCGGGCCCGCATGGCCGCTATACGGGGCCTGCGTGATCTTCGTGTGGGGGACGTTCGCGGCGTTCTCGCTGCCGCCCAAGGTGGACGACGCGAAGGGGGAGAGCCGGGCGCGGCTCTCCACGCACGAGGCGCACTCGCGGCGGCCGGGGCTGCGGACGGTGTCCCCGTCGGTGCTGTGCGGGCTGCTGGCGAACGCGGCGATGCGGATGCTGTCGGGGTTCCTGATCTTCTTCCTGGCGTTCCTGCTGCGGGAGCACCCGCTGGCGGGGCAGAGCGCGGCGGTGTCGCTGGGCATCGTGGGCGTGTCGGCGGGCGTGGGCAACGCGTGCGGCACGGCGGCGGGGGCGTGGCTGCGGGCCCGCGCCCCGGAGGTGATCATCGCGGCGGTGCTGTCGATGACGCTGGGCGTCGCGGTCCTGGCGGCGGTGTTCTTCAGCGGGCCGCTCGTGGCGGTGCTGGGCGCGACGGCGGGGTTCTGCCAGGCGCTGGCGAAGCTGTCGCTGGACGCGATGATCCAGCGGGACGTGCCGGAGGCGGTGCGGACCTCCGCGTTCGCCCGTTCGGAGACGCTGCTGCAGATGGCGTGGGTGCTGGGCGGGGCGATCGGCATCGTCCTGCCGCTGAACGGGGTCCTCGGGATGTCCGTCGCGGCGGCCATCGTCGCCCTGGGCACGACGATGGCCCTGCGCGGCCTCATCGCGGCCCCCCGCGGCCCCCACCCGTCCTCCCCACGACCCCGCGTGGCCTGACGCGGGGCCCGTCCGGCCTGACCGCGCGGGCCCGCCCCGCCTGACGCGCGGGCCCGCCCCGCCTGACGCGGGGGCCCGTCCCGCCTGACCGCGCGGGCCCATCCCGCCTGACCGCGCGGGGCCATCCCGCCTGACGCGGGGGCCCATCCCGCCTGACCGCGCGGGCCGATCCCGCCTGACCGCGCGGGCCCATCCCGGCTGACGCGCGGGGCCATCCCGGCTGACGCGCGGGGCCATCCCGGCTGACGCGCGGGGCCATCCCGCCTGACGCGCGGGGGCCGTCCGGGCGCCCGTCTGCCACGCCCGGGGGCGCCGCGCCGGGGGTCGGAGGACCCCGTGCGGCGGGGGAGGGGGGTGGCCCGATAGCCTTCGGCTCATGACCGCACCGCTTTTCTCGGGTAGGGGCCGCCGCAGCGTCGCGGCCCTCGGAGCCGTGTCCGCCGGCCTCCTCCTCCTCTCCGCCTGTGACAAGCCGACGCCGCTGGCGACCGTGACGGTCGGCACCTCGTCGGTGTCCGCCGAAGCCGCCTGCCAGGGCGACGGCAAGGAGCTCACCATGGACAAGGTCCAGGAGTGCTTCACGAACCACACCGACGCCAAGACGATCGAGTACGCGCGTGGCGACACGCTCCGTCTCGGTGTCGAGCCGGAGGTCGTGGAGGACGGCAGCAAGTGGCAGGCGGTCCTGGACGGCCAGCCCATCACCGAGCCCTCCTCGAACACCTACCGCAGCTTCCCGGGCGCCGACCTGTTCGCCACCGGCGGCCAGGGCGAGGCCCCGTCCTCGAAGAAGCTCTCCTTCGTCCAGGTCTCCGAAGGCGGCAAGCCCCAGGCCGTCTGGAACTTCACCGTCAAGCTCAAGTAACCCGGCGGCGGCAACGGTGCGCGCGCTCATCGTGACCGCGGTGGCGGCGGAGGCAGACTCCGTCGCCGCCGGTCTCACGCCTCCTCATCAGGACCCGGTCACCCCGGAGCCGCGCACCCTGCCCGGCGGGTACCGGATCTCGCGCCGCGACCTGCCCGGTCTCGCCGCCGACGTGCTCGTCGGCGGGGTCGGACCGGCCGCCGCCGCGGCCGCCACGGCCACCGCGCTCGCGCTGGCCGACTACACCCTCGTCATCTCCGCCGGCATCGGCGGCGGGTTCGCCCCCGCCGCCCCGCCCGGCTCGCTCGTCGTCGCCGACGCCGTCGTCGCCGCCGACCTGGGGGCGGAGGGACCCGACGGGTTCCTGCCCGTCGACGCGCTCGGCTTCGGCCGCAGCGTGCACCTGCCCCCCGCCGAGCTCGCCGCCCGCGCCGCCGAGGCGACCGGCGGCCTGCTGGCACCCGTACTCACCGTCTCGACCGTCACCGGCACCGCCGCCCGCGCCGCCGAGCTCGCCGCCCGGCACCCCCTCGCCGGGGCCGAGGCCATGGAGGGCTTCGGGGTGGCGGAGGCCGCCGCCGCGCACGGGCTGCCCGTACTGGAGATCCGCGCCGTGTCCAACGCCGTCGGCCCGCGCGACCGCGACGCCTGGCGGATCGGGGACGCGCTGGCCGCGCTGGCCGGCGGATTCCGCGTCCTGGGACCCGTACTCGTCCACTGGGGAGGACAGCATGAGCAGCAGCGACAGCACCACGGCTGAGCCGGAGCCGCTCCGCATCGCCTATTCGCCGTGTCCCAACGACACCTTCGTCTTCGACGCCTGGGCGCACGGCCGGATCCCCGGCGCGCCCGCCCTCGACGTCACCTTCGCCGACATCGACCTCACCAACGGCATGGCCGAGCGCGGCGAACTCGACGTCCTGAAGGTGTCGTACGCCGTACTGCCCTGGGTGCTGGAGGAGTACGCGCTGCTCCCCTGCGGCGGCGCGCTCGGCCGGGGCTGCGGACCGCTGGTGCTCACGCGCGAGCCCGGGCTCGACCTCACCGGCAAGACCGTCGCGGTGCCCAGCGAACGCTCCACCGCCTACCTGCTGTTCCGGCTCTGGGCGGCGGAGGTGCTGCCGGCCGGCGTCGGCGAGGTCGTCGTGCTGCCGTTCCACGAGATCATGCCGGCGGTGCGCGACGGCCGCGTCGACGCCGGACTCGTCATCCACGAGGCCCGGTTCACCTACCAGGACTACGGGCTGCACTGCCTGGCCGACATGGGAGAGCACTGGGAGGCCACCACCGGCCTGCCGATCCCCCTCGGCGCGATCATCGCCAGGCGCTCGCTCGGCGCCGAGACCCTGCGCGCGCTGGCCGAGACGGCCCGGACGTCGGTGCGGATGGCCTGGGACGACCCCGAGGCCTCGCGCCCGTACGTCCGCGAGCACGCGCAGGAGCTGGACCCGGCCGTCGCCGACCAGCACATCGGGCTCTACGTCAACGAGTTCACCGCCGGCCTCGGTGACGCCGGCTACGCGGCCGTCCGCGGGCTGCTGACCCGCGCCGCCGCCGAGGGACTGGTTCCGGCCATCGCGCCGGACGCGCTGGCCTTCCCGTAGGCCGCGGGGACGCGCGTACGACGGTGCCCCGCCCCTCCGGAGAGGGACGGGGCACCGTCGTACGGGGGTGCGCGCCGCTCAGACGTCCAGCTGGTCGGCGACCGCGCGCAGCATGCCGGCGATCTTCCCGCCGTGCGCCTTGTCGGGGTAACGGCCCCGCTCCAGCTGCTGCGTGACGTTCTCCAGCAGGGTCGTGAGGTCCTGCACGATCGAGGCGAGCTCGTCCGGCTTGCGGCGCTGCGCGGCCGCGACGGACGGCGCCGGGTCCAGGACCGTCACCGAAAGCGCCTGGTCACCGCGCTGGCCGGCGACCACACCGAATTCGACGCGCTGACCGGGCTTGAGCGCGTCCACCCCGTCGGGGAGCACCGACGAGTGGACGAAGACGTCGCCGCCGTCGTCGCGGGAGAGGAAGCCGAAGCCCTTCTCGCTGTTGAACCACTTGACCTTGCCGGTAGGCACGTCCGTCCTCTGTCCTTGTGCTCGTCGGGTCCGGTTCGCCGCCCTGGCGGCTCCGGATAGCAGTACAGCGGGTCACCGACCCGCCACACCTCCAGGCTAATGGTCCGGAGACGGGTGACAAGTCGTTCCCCGGTCCTTCGCGGTCGACCGCTTCGGCCAGGGAACTACCCTGGTGGGGTGACTGTTACTCCTCAGACCGACGAAGCACGGCCCGGCGACGCGCTGGTCCGGGCCGGCGGCATCGTGTTCATCGTCGGCGCGGTGGCGACCCTGGCGACGATGGCCCCGCTGTTCCTCGACGTCGACCCGTTCCCGGCGTACGCGTGGGCCGTGTGCATGCTCATGGGCGTCGGCTTCGCCATCTCGGCGGCGGGCGTGCTGCGCTCCGCCTCGGCGCAGCGCAGGGCCGCCAAGGCGTCGCAGGGCTCCTAGGGCCTGTCTGCCGTGCCGTCAGACCTCGCGCGTACGGACGTACTCCGCGAGCCACGCCGGCAGCGCCGTGAGGTCCGGCAGCACCACGTCCGCGCCCGCCGCCAGCAGCTCCGGCTCCGGGCACGGCCCCGTCGGGACGGTCACCGACACCGCGCCGGCCGCCCGCGCCCCGCGTACGTCGCCCACGTGGTCGCCGACGTAGACCTGCGCCCCGTACTCGCGCAGCGCGCCCGCCTTGGCCTCCGCCCACAGCCAGCCGATGACGGCGTCCGGCTCGATGCCGAGGTGCTTGAGGTGGAGGCGGGCGTTGGGCTCGTGCTTGGCCGTGACCACGATCGCGCGGCCGCCGAGCGCCTGGACCGCCTCGATCGCCTCGCGGGCACCGGGCATCGCCGGCGTCGGGTCGATGGCGTACGCCGGGTACATCGCCCGGTAGCGGTCCGCCATCGCCGGGATCTCCGCCTCCGGGAACCAGTACGCGAGCTCCTCGTCCAGCGGCGGACCGAGCCGCGTGATCGCCTGCTCGGCGTCGATGAACGTACCGGTCTCGGCCGACAGGGCCTCGTAGGCGGCCTTGATGCCCGGCCGCGAGTCGATGAGGGTCATGTCGAGGTCGAAGCCGACCGTCAGCGGCGGGGCGGTGGTCTCGGCGGTGGTCTCGGGGCTCAGGGTCATACCGGCCATTGTGCCCAGCCGGGCTCGCGGACCGGGAACGCGGACTGATCCCCGCCTTACCGGAGGGTGAAATCCGGTGACGCGCGGGCCCCGGAGGAGTCAGCGGCGGCGGGCCCGCCAGACGAGGTAGAGGGCCGAGGCCAGACCGGCCCCGCGGGCCAGCCACGGCCACATGCCCGGGAGGACCTCCGAGAGGCCGCCGTCGGGCAGCGGCTCGCCCCAGCGCCCGTTCTGGCGGCCCCACAGCCACACCACCGCGCCCGCGAACACCGCGCCCGGCAGGCCGAAGACGGCCACCTTCCGCTCCGTCGGCCCCAGCACCCGCGACGCGTACACCGCCAGCCAGCCCAGCCCGAGCAGCAGCCAGTACCCGCTCACCGCGCCCGCCACGAGGATCGCCGCCGCGAGCAGGAGGAACGCGTTCGCCTTCGGCCGCACGGCGGCGACGGCGACGGCGGCCCCGGCGGCCCCCGCCGCCGCGCCCGGCTTCTTCCCCGCGCCCAGCCCCGCGCCCAGCCGCTCCCGCGCGAAGCGGGCCAGCCGCCGCCCCCGGGACGCCGCCGGCGCGGGCTCCGGCTCCGCTGCCGCCGCCGGCTCGTCCTCCTCCGGCTCCTTGAACAGGTCCGGGAGCTCGATGCCCCCCGCGAAGCCCTCCACCTGCGGCCCGCCCGCGCCGAACGGCCCCGGCGTGACGCGCCACCAGTCCGGCCCGGCCCCGCCCGACGGCCCGAGTTCGTCGAGCCCCGCCAGGTGCGGCGGCACGTTCACCGCCGCGCGGGCGCCCGGCCCCCGCTGGGCGGGGACCCCCGGCGCGATGTCCGGGGCCGCCGGGCCCGACAGCGCGCCCAGCGTGTCCAGCACCTCCTCGGGGGTGCCGATCCGCTCCAGGATCTTCCGTACCGACGCCTGGGTCTCCGGTTCGTACTTGGCGCGCCGACGGTCGATCTCGTCCCGCAGCCCCGCCACCAGTCGCATCCGGTCACCGGAAGGCAGCTGCCGCCGCTGAGCCAAGTCCCCTACGCGGCTCAGATATTCGTAGACCAGCTGGTCGCTCTCGATCCCCATGCCCAGGCTCCTCCCGTACCGCCTGCCGGAAAGGTAGCGCGTGCGGGCGTGGAGCTGCCCCGGGCGCAGCGGATACCGTTGGCCGGATGGGGACCGGCCGACTGACCGGCCGACGCGACCAGGAGGCGACTGTGCCTGAGCCAAGCACCGGGCCGAGCACCGGCACCACGGAAAGCGCCGCCCCGCGCTCCCTCGCCGAGGCCCTGCGCGCCCGCGACGACGACTCGCTCGCCGCGCTGCTGCGCGCGCGCCCGGACCTGCTGAACCCGGTGCCCGGCGACATCACCCAGCTCGCCACCCGCGCCGGCACCCGCGCCTCGGTGGTGCGGGCCCTGGACCGGCTCGACCGGTTCGCGCTCCAGAGCGCCGAGGCCCTCGCCGTCGCCCCGGACCCCTGCCCGTACCCGGTGCTGGAGTCGCTGCTGGCCGGCGAGCACGGCACCACCGGCGGCGCCGACAACGGCTCCCGCGCCGCGCTGCCGCGCGCCCTGGGCACCCTGCGCGAGCAGGCCCTCGTATGGGGCGACGACGAGCGGCTGCGGCTGGTGCGCACCGCCCGCGAGCTCCTCGCGCCGTCCGCCACGCGGCCCTCCCCGACCGGGCTCGGCCCGACCGTCGCCGAGGCCACCGCCGGGATGTCACCGACCCGGGTCCAGGAGATCGTGGCGGCCGCCGGGCTGCCCGGCACCCACGACCCGGTGTCCGCCGTGGCCGCGCTGACCGGCCTGTTCACCGACCCGGAGCGGATGGCGGCGCTGCTCGACGAGGCGCCGGCGGAGGCCCACCAGGTGCTCGGCCGGCTCGTGTGGGGGCCTCCCTACGGGGAGGTGACCCCCCAGCCGACCCCGCCGGTGCGCTGGCTGCGCGACCGGGGGCTGCTGCTCCCCGCCACGGCGCGGACCGTCGTACTGCCCCGCGAGGTGGCGCTGCACCTGCGCGGCGGGCTCGCGCACCGCGTCCCGGAGCCGGTGGCGCCGGCGGTGCCCGCGCACCGCGAGCACCGTCCACACCTTGTGGACGCGAACGCGGCCGGGCAGGCGCTGGCCGCCCTGGCCACCGTCGAGGAACTGGTGAAGTCCTGGGAGCACGCGGGCCCGGCGGTGCTGCGGGCCGGCGGACTCTCCGTACGGGACCTCAAGCGGACCGCCGCCACCCTGGACGCCACCGAGGGCGCGACCGCGTTCTGGATCGAACTCGCCTACGCGGCGGGCCTGCTGGCCGGCGACGGCGAGGCCGACGAGCGGTACGCGCCCACCCCCGCCTTCGACGACTGGTGCGAACTCCCGCCCGCCGAGCGGTGGTCGGCGCTCGCCGCGGCCTGGCTGCCCGCCACCCGCACCGCGGGCCTGGTCGGCGAGCAGGACGCCAAGGCCCGTACGTTGTCGGTGCTGGGCCCGGACCTGGACCGATCCGCCGCGCCCGAGGTGCGCCGCCGCGTCCTCGACCTCCTCGCCGAGCTCCCCGAGGGCGGCTCCGCCGACCCGGCGGCCCTCCTCGCGCGGCTCGCCTGGGAACGCCCGGTGCGCGGTACGAGCGACCTGCGGGCCCGCCTCGCGCACTGGGCGCTGACCGAGGCCGAGGTCCTCGGCGTCACCGGCCGGGGAGCGCTCTCCGCGCCCGGCCGGGCCCTGCTGGAGGGGCGCGACCCGGCGCCGCCGCTCGCGCCGCTGCTCCCCGAACCGGTGGACCACGTCCTGTTGCAGGCCGATCTGACGGCGGTGGCGCCGGGGCCGCTGCGCCGGCCGCTCGGCGACACCCTGGCGGTGCTCGCGGACGTCGAGTCCAAGGGCGGGGCGACGGTGTACCGCTTCACGCCCGGGTCGGTACGCCGGGCCCTGGACGCCGGGCACACCGCCTCCGACCTGCACGCCTTCCTCGCCGAGCACAGCCGCACCCCGGTGCCGCAGCCGCTGACGTACCTGATCGACGACGTCTCGCGGCGGCACGGGCACCTGCGGGTGGGCGCCGCCTCCTCGTACGTGCGCTGCGACGACGACGGCATGCTGAACGAGATCCTGGCCGACAAGCGCTCCGCGGGGCTCGGGCTGCGCCGCCTCGCCCCGACGGTGCTGGCCGCGCAGGCCGAACCCACCACCCTGCTCGACGGGTTGCGGGCCATGGGGTACGCGCCGGCCGCGGAGTCCCGTACCGGCGACGTCCTGGTGGCCCGGGCGGACGCCCGCCGGACCGCGCCGCGCTCGGCGCCCGAACCGGTGCCGGACGGCCCGCCGGTGGCGGACGCGACGCTGCTGGGCGCGGCCGTACGGGCCATCCGCGCGGGCGACCGGGCGGCGACGGCGGTGCGCAAGGAGCCGGCCGAGCCGTCGGCGCCGGCCCCGGCGGCGGGCGAACTCCCGCGCACCAGCGCGGCGGAGACCCTGGCGACGGTGCAGGCGGCCGCGCTGACCGGGTCGGCGGTGTGGATCGGGTACGTCAACGCGGACGGGGCCGCGAGCCAGCGGGTCATCGCGCCGGTACGGGTGGAGGGCGGCTTCGTCACCGGGTACGACCACACGGCGGACGAGGTGCGGACGTACGCGCTGCACCGCATCACGGGCGTGGCCGAACTGGCGGAGGACCAGGTCTGAGCGGCCGTAATCCGCTGGCCGGCGCGGCGCCCCGCCGGGCACCCTGAACGGCATGCCCGAAACCCCGGACCCCGCGCCTCTGCCCGTACCCGTGCCGAACCGTGCCGTCCGGGCCGCCCACACCGCCCGGACGGTCACCGTCTACCAGGCGTACGCCCCGCACCTGGGGCTGCCGGCGGCGCGGGACGGCCGCTTCCCGCCCGCCTGGAAGCGGGAGCGGATGACATGGGTCAAGCCGTCGTTCCTGTGGATGATGTACCGCTGCGGCTGGGCCACCAAGGCCGACCAGGAAACGGTGCTGGCGGTCGAGATCACCCGCGAGGGCTTCGACCACGCGCTGCGCCACGCCTGCCTGTCGCACTTCGAGCCCGGCACCCACGCCGACCGGTCCTCCTGGCAGCGGGCACTGCGCGGGGCGCCGGCGCGCGTGCAGTGGGACCCCGAGCGCGACCTGCACCTGAACCCGCTGCCGTACCGCTCGCTCCAGCTGGGCCTGTCGGGTCCGGCCTCGCGCGCCTACGCCGACGAGTGGACGCTCTCCATCCGCGACGTCACACCGCTGGCCCGGGAGGTCCACGGCCTGCTGCGGACCGGGAACGCGGACGCGGCGCGCGCCCTGCTCCCACGGGAAACCCCGTACCCGTCGCCGCCCCTGCCGCACCTGGGCGCGTAACCACCGGGCCGGGGCGACCACCCGCCGCGGGAGCCCGTCACCGGAGGGCGGCCCGGCCGGGCCGCGGGCAGAATCTCCCCGCCCGCGGAGCGATACGGCAGACTGGAGGTTTGGCCGCCCGCGTCCGGGTGGTCACCCCACGCCGAAAGGGACGTGTGTGAACGGGCCCCTCATCGTCCAGAGCGACAAAACCCTCCTGCTGGAGGTCGACCACGAGCTCGCCGGAGCCGCGCGGCGCGCCATCGCGCCCTTCGCCGAGCTGGAGCGGGCGCCCGAGCACATCCACACCTACCGGATCACCCCGCTCGGTCTGTGGAACGCCCGGGCGGCCGGGCACGACGCCGAGCAGGTCGTCGACGCGCTCGTCGAGTTCTCCCGCTACCCCGTCCCGCACGCGCTGCTCGTCGACGTCGCCGAGACCATGGCCCGCTACGGCCGGCTCACCCTCTCCAAGCACCCCGTGCACGGGCTGGTCCTGACCAGCACCGACCGGCCCGTGCTGGAGGAGATCCTGCGGTCGAAGAAGGTCGCCCCGCTGGTCGGGGCCCGGCTCGACCCCGACACCGTCGCCGTGCACCCCTCCGAGCGCGGACAGATCAAGCAGACCCTGCTCAAGCTGGGCTGGCCGGCCGAGGACCTCGCCGGGTACGTGGACGGCGAGGCGCACCCCATCGACCTCGTCGAGGACGGCTGGGCGCTGCGCCCGTACCAGCAGCAGGCCGTCGAGGGCTTCTGGCACGGCGGTTCGGGCGTGGTCGTCCTGCCCTGCGGCGCCGGCAAGACGCTGGTCGGCGCCGGCGCGATGGCGATGGCCAAGGCGACGACGCTGATCCTGGTCACGAACACCGTCTCGGCCCGCCAGTGGAAGCACGAGCTGGTCAAGCGGACCTCGCTGACGGAGGAGGAGATCGGCGAGTACTCCGGCACCCGCAAGGAGATCCGGCCCGTCACGATCGCCACGTACCAGGTCCTGACGACGAAGCGGAAGGGCGTCTACCCGCACCTGGAGCTCTTCGACTCCCGGGACTGGGGCCTGATCCTCTACGACGAGGTGCACCTGCTGCCGGCGCCGGTGTTCAAGTTCACCGCCGACCTCCAGGCGCGCCGGCGGCTCGGCCTGACGGCGACGCTGGTCCGCGAGGACGGCCGCGAGTCGGACGTGTTCTCCCTCATCGGCCCGAAGCGGTTCGACGCGCCGTGGAAGGAGATCGAGGCGCAGGGCTACATCGCCCCCGCCGACTGCGTCGAGGTCCGCGTGAACCTCACGGAGAGCGAGCGACTGGCGTACGCGACCGCCGAGACCGAGGAGAAGTACCGGTTCTGCGCGACCACCGCCACCAAGCGGAAGGTCACCGAGGCGCTGGTACGCAAGCACCAGGGCGAGCAGACCCTGGTCATCGGGCAGTACATCGACCAGCTCGACGAGCTCGGCGAGCACCTGGACGCACCGGTCATCAAGGGCGAGACCTCCAACGCGCAGCGGGAGAAGCTCTTCAACGCCTTCCGCGAGGGCGAGATCAGCGTGCTGGTCGTCTCGAAGGTCGCGAACTTCTCGATCGACCTGCCGGAGGCCACGGTCGCCATCCAGGTGTCGGGCACCTTCGGCTCGCGCCAGGAGGAGGCGCAGCGCCTCGGCCGCGTCCTGCGCCCGAAGGCCGACGGCCACGAGGCGCGGTTCTACTCGGTCGTCGCGCGCGACACCATCGACCAGGACTTCGCCGCGCACCGGCAGCGCTTCCTGGCCGAACAGGGCTACGCCTACCGGATCATGGACTCCGACGAGCTGCTGGCCGACGGCTGACCGGCGCCGGGGCCCGGGCGGCCGGCCCGGGCCGCCCGGGCCGCCCGGGTCAGGATCGCGAGGAGCGGTACGGACCAGACCCACAGGTGCGACCAGGGCCAGTCCAGCGGCAGGGCCCGGCCGGTCGCGGGCAGGTGCCGGGCCCAGAACTCGGCGGAGGCCTGCGGGAGCACGAGCAGGCCCAGCAGGGCGGTGCCGGTGAAGGCGGCGAGCGCCGTCAGCCCGGCCCGGGCCCGGCCGGTGAGCAGCAGGTACGGGACGAGGAGCGCCGGGGTCAGGGTGATCCCGGCGGCGGTACCCAGGGCGAACCCCTTGCCGAGGGCGGAGCGGGGCCGGCCCAGGTCCCAGACGGCGAGGCAGGCCAGCGCCAGGTTGATCTGACCGGTCAGCGGGGTCTGGAACAGGGGCTCCAGCCACAGTCCGGCGGTGGTGGCGGCCAGGACGGGTCCCGGCCGGGCCGGCAGCCCCGCGAGGCGGCAGGACAGCAGGACGAGCAGCGCGAGCAGACCGGCGCTGCCGAGGACGATGACGGCCTTGAGCACGGCCGCCGGCAGCCAGGCGGCCGGGGTGAACAGGATCGCCGCGAACGGCGGGTACGCGGTCGGCGGGTGCCACTCGGCGGCGCGGAATCCGCGGACGAGGGCGTCGGCCACCGGAATGCGCAGGGCGACGCAGAGCACGCCCAGCAGGAGCAGCGGGCCGGTGACCAGCCGGCCGGAGAACGACCCGGAGAACAGCCCCGTCGCGGCCCCGGACAACAAACCGGACGACGACTCGGGGGACAGCCCGGGCGATGACCCAGGCGACGGCCCGGACGACAGACCGGACGACGACTCGGGGGACAGCCCGGGCGATGACCCGGACGACAGCCCCGACGACAGCCCGGGGGAGGCGCCGAAAGGGGGCACCGGCGAGCGGTCGGGGGCGGGTCTGCGGGTCACGCGCGTGACCCTAGTGGATCACTGGCGGCGTACCGCCGGGTTCAGGCCACGGCTCGGCGCCGGCCCCTCGGGGCGGGGCGCGCGCGGGTGTCGCCGTACCGGAGGGCGGACCCCCGGATGGCCGAACCAGCAGGTCAGCGGCGTATGACTCCGGCTTCCTCAGCGTATTCGCCCATGACGACGACGCTGACGGCGGTGGCCGCGAAGACCTTCGCGGCATGCAGCAGGCCACCGACGCGGTGACGGGGACGGTAGTCGGGTGAAGTGGCGGTGGCGCCGCTCGGGCGGCCGCCCCGGATCGGGGTGAAGGTTGCGGTGCTCATACATCCATGGTGCGTTTCCGCGCCGGATTTCACATCGCTCTGGGGGCTGAACCCGGGGCCGCGCGGCGTCCTCCTCACGACCCATGGCGTCCCCTAGTGGCTCTGCCGCGGGTCTGACACTCCCGGGTATGACCCGTACGGCGCTCCTGCCCCGCAGGTATTCACCCGGGGAGGGAGCGGGCGGTAAAACCGTTCGCGCGAACCGGCCGCCCTGACTAGAATCTCCGCTCTTGCCGCCTCCCACCGCTCGCCGGGGAGTGCCGCCCGCCGGACGGAAACCGGCGGGCATCCACCACGCAGACCAGCAGCTGGAGGCAGTCCCGTGCCCGCGCACGCCCCCGAGTCCGACACCGCCACCGACACCGCTCCGTCCCCGGCCCTCCTCGACGGACCGGGCCCGCTGGCCCGCGAACGGTCGCACCTCACCGCCTCCCGCGCCGCGCTCCGCGCCATGCGCGAGGACGTCGAGGCGCTCGACATCCGCGACGTCACCGCGAACTGGGTCAACGCGATCGTCCTCCAGGCCCAGATCGACGACCGCATCAAGGCGCTGGCCGACCTGGCGCACACCCCGCTGTTCTTCGGCCGCCTGAACTACCTGCACGCCCCCGGCGCGGAACTGGCCGAGGGCGCCGAGGGCGAGCAGTTCTACATCGGCCGCCGCCACGTCCACGACGCCGACGGCGACCCGATGGTGATCGACTGGCGCGCGCCGGTCTCCCAGCCGTTCTACCGGGCCTCCAAGAACGACCCGCAGGACATCGCGCTGCGCCGCCGCTTCGGTTACACCGGCGGCGAGCTGACCGCCTACGAGGACGAGCACCTCTCCGACCCGGCAGAGGCCGCAGCCGTCAGCAAGCTGCTCCAGCAGGAGATCGAGCGCCCGCGCGTCGGCCCCATGCGGGACATCGTCGCGACGATCCAGCCCGAGCAGGACGAGATCGTCCGCTCCGGGCTGTCCGGCTCCGTCTGCGTCCAGGGCGGCCCCGGTACCGGCAAGACGGCGGTCGGCCTGCACCGGGTCGCGTACCTGCTGTACGCGCACCGCGACCGGCTCGCCCGCACCGGCACGCTCGTCATCGGGCCGAACCGTTCCTTCCTGCACTACATCGAGCAGGTGCTGCCGGCGCTGGGCGAGCTGGAGGTCAAGCAGGCCACCGTCGACGACCTCGTCGCCCGTGAGGGCCTGGAGGTACGCGGCGCCGACCAGGCCGAAACCGCCGTCATCAAGGGCGACGCCCGGATGGCGCAGGTGCTGCGGCGCGCGGTCCGCTCGCACGTCAGCCTGCCCGTCGAGCCGCTGATGGTGGTGCGCGGGTCGCGGCGGTGGCGGGTGCCGGCGTACGAGCTGGAGCAGATCGTCACGGAACTCCAGGGCCGGGACATCCGTTACGGCGCCGCCCGCGACGCGCTGCCGCAGCGCATCGCGCACGCGGTGCTGGTACGGATGGAGCAGGCGGGCGAGGCCCCGGACGACCGGGTCCAGGACGCGGTGGCGCGCAGCGCGGCCGTGAAGGCGGTGGTCAAGGCGGTGTGGCCGCCGGTGGAGCCGGCGAAGCTGGTGCTGCGGCTGCTGTCGGACCCGGAGTTCCTCGCGGCGCACGCGGAAGGCGTCCTCTCGGAGGAGGAGCAGGGGCTCCTCCTGTGGCCGAAGCCGCTGCGGAGCGTGAAGTCGGCGAAGTGGTCGGCGGCGGACCTGGTGCTGATCGACGAGGCGGCGGACCTGGTGGAGCGCACGCATTCGCTCGGCCACGTCGTGCTCGACGAGGCGCAGGACCTGTCGCCCATGCAGTACCGGGCGGTGGGGCGGCGCTGCACGACGGGCTCGGCGACGGTGCTGGGCGACCTCGCGCAGGGCACCACCCCGTGGGCCACCCGCAGCTGGGCCGAGGCCCTGACCCACCTGGGCAAGCCGGAGGCGGTGCTGGAGGAGCTGACGGCGGGCTTCCGCGTGCCGCGCGAGGTGATCGCGTACGCGTCGCGGCTGCTGCCGGCGATCTCCCCGGGGCTCGCCCCGGTCTCCTCGGTCCGCGAGACCCCGGGCTCGCTGATCGTCTCGCCGACGTCGGACCTGACGGCCTCGGTGATCGAGGCGTGCCGCGGCTCGCTCGGCCACGAGGGCTCGATCGGCCTGATCGCGGCGGACGCGCGGATCCCGGAGCTCGGGGAGGCGCTGGTGGCGGCGGGCCTGCCGTACCTGTCGCCGGGCGAGGAGACCACGGCGGAGTCCCGCCTGACGCTGGTCCCGGCCTCGCTGGCGAAGGGCCTGGAGTACGACTACGTCGTGCTGGACGAGCCGGCCGCCATCGTCTCGGGCGAACCGGACGAACGCACCGGCCTGCGCCGCCTCTACGTCTGCCTCACCCGGGCCGTCTCCGGCCTGACGGCCCTGCACGCGGCCCCGCTGCCGGCGGCCCTGGCCTGAGGGCCGCGGCCGCGACGGCGCGGCACCGCGTCGCGCCGTCGCGCCGTCAGTCGAGACAGAACTCGTTGCCCTCGACGTCCTGCATCAGGATGCAGGACTCGTTCTCCTCGTCGGCGAGCAGCGTGCGCACGTGCACGGCGCCGAGCGCGACCAGGCGTGCGCGTTCGGCGTCGAGCGTGGCCAGGCGCTCCTCGCCCACGAGGCCGGTGCCGGCCCGGACGTCGAGGTGCATCCGGTTCTTGGCGACCTTGCCTTCGGGGACGCGCTGGAAGTACATGCGCGGGCCCTCACCCGCCGGATCCATGCAGACGAACCACGCGTTCCGCCGCTCGGGCGGCAACGAGCCGTTGTAGTCGTCCCACGTGGCGAAGCCCTCCGGGGGCGGCGGCACGACGTACCCGAGCACCTCGCACCAGAAGCGGGCGACGCGCTCGGGTTCCGCGCAGTCGAAGGTCACCTGGAACTTCTTGATCATTGACATCGGCGCACCATAGCAGCGGCCCTGCCGCCCATCTCCCGCCAGGGAGCTACGTGTTGGCGGGGCTCCCAGCCCAGCCAGGCCCGGCCGCCGACGGCCGGGGCCGGGGCGCGGGTGCCCTGCGGGGCTGGTCCCCTGCCCGCCCTTCCACCGTTCCCCGGGCTCCGCCCGGACCCGCGCCTCAAACGCCGGCGGGGCTGAAGGCGGGGCCTAGGAGAGGGCTTCGCGCCAGGTGGCGACCGCCGTCGCGGAGACCGGGCCGGCCCACCCGGAGGGACGGGCCGCGCCGCCGATGTGGAACGCGTCGATGCCCGCCGCCCGCAGCTCGGGAAGGTGCGCCAGCGTCAGCCCGCCCCCGGCCAGGATCCGCGGCTCGTACCCCGGCTCCCCGCGCCGCGCCGCCTCCGCGACCAGCACCGGCAGGCCGTCGGACACCCCCGCCGCCGCCCCGGCCGTCAGGTACGTGTCCAGCCCCGGCAGCTCCGCCAGCGCCTTGCGCAGCCCGTCCCGGTCGGCGGCCCGGTCGATCGCCCGGTGGAACGTCCACCGGCAGCCGCCCAGCTCCGCGACGACCGCCCCGAGCGCCGCCAGGTCGGGCGTGCCGTCGGGGTTCAGGAACCCGAGGACGAACTCCCGCGCGCCCTCCGCCCGCAGCGCCCGCGCCTCCTCGACCAGCGGGGCCACCGCCCCCGCCGCGAACCCGTCCGTCCGGCGGAGCATCACGCGCAGCGGGATGTCCACGGCCGCCCTGATCGCCGCGAAGGTCTCGCGCGCCGGGGTGAGCCCGTCGGCGGCCATGTCGGTGACCAGTTCAAGGCGGTCCGCCCCGCCGGCCCGGGCCGCGACCGCGTCCTCCACGTCGAGGGCGATCACCTCCAGGAGCGCACGGTTGCTCATTCGATCCCATCCTTAGGAAGACTGCTCGTACGAAATAGGTCTAGTCCAATATCAGGGTACGGGTCCACGGCCGCACACCACCAGCACAATGAGCCCATGGACACCGACTCGCCCGACGCGCCCCGCCACGACACCGCGCCGCTCCTCGCCCGCTGGCACGCCACCGCCGCCGCCGCGGGCGCCGACCGGGACCCCGCGCCCTACGCCGACCGGCTCCTCGCCGCCTGGGCCGAGCCCCAGCGCCGCTACCACACCACCGCGCACCTGGCCGACGTACTCGCGCGGATCGACGTACTCGCCGGCCACGCCGAGGACCCCGCCGCCGTCGAGCTCGCCGCCTGGTTCCACGACGCCGTCTACCGCCCCGACCGCTCCGAGAACGAGGAGCGCAGCGCCGCCCTCGCCGAGCGCGCCCTGCCCGAACTCGGCATCGGCCCCGCCCGTACCGCCGAGGTCGCGCGGCTGGTCCGGCTCACCGTCAGCCACGACCCCGCCCCCGGCGACACCAACGGGGAGGTCCTCTGCGACGCCGACCTCGCCGTGCTCGCCGGCGACCCGGCCGCCTACGCCGGCTACGCCGCAGCCGTCCGCGCCGAGTACGCGTTCGTGCCCGAGGACGCCTTCCGCGCCGGCCGCGCGGCCGTACTCCGCCAGCTGCTGGAGCTGCCCCGGCTGTACCGCACCCCGTACGGCGCGGAGCACTGGGAGGGCCCGGCGCGCCACAACCTCGCCACCGAGCTCGCGCTGCTCGCATAGCGGAGCCGACCGCGCGGGCGCAACACTCCTGACACATTCGTCCGGGAATGCGATCACGTTCACCAGGGTTGGTGAAGGACATGCCCTCAGCCGCCGAAGCACGTTCCCGCGCCCGCGTCCGCACCCGTATGCCCGTCGCCGTCTACGTCCTCGGCCTGTCGGTGTTCGCCCTCGGCACCAGCGAGTTCATGCTCTCCGGGCTGCTGCCGCCCATCGCCGAGGACATGGACGTCACCATTCCGCAGGCGGGCCTGCTGATATCCGCCTTCGCCATCGGCATGGTCATCGGCGCCCCGCTGCTGGCCGTGGCCACCCTGCGGCTCCCGCGCCGCACCACCCTCGTCTCCCTCATCAGCCTCTTCGGCCTCGGGCAGATCGCGGGCGCGCTGGCCCCCTCGTACGAGCTGCTCTTCGCCTCCCGCGTCGTCTCCGCGCTCGCCTGCGCCGGCTTCTGGGCGGTCGGCGCGGCCGTCGCGATCGCCATGGTCCCCGTCGACGCCCGGGCCCGCGCGATGGCCGTCATGATCGGCGGGCTGTCCATCGCCAACGTCCTCGGCGTCCCCGCCGGCGCCTTCCTCGGCGAGCACCTCGGCTGGCGCTCCGCGTTCTGGTCGGTCGGCGCGGCCTCCGCGGTCGCCCTCGTCGGCATCCTGACGCTGATCCCGAGGATCCCGCTGCCCGCCGAGAAGCCGTCGCTGGGGCGGGAGCTGCGCATCTACCGCGACCGGCAGGTCTGGCTGGCCATCGGCATCACCGCGCTGGCCGCCGGCGGCGTGTTCTGCGCCTTCAGCTACCTCTCCCCGCTGCTCACGGACGTGGCCGGGCTGGACTCCGGCTGGGTGCCGTGGATCCTCGGCCTCTTCGGGATCGGCGCGCTGGCCGGCACCACCGTCGGCGGCCGGGTCGCGGACGCGCACCTGTTCGGCGTCATGCTGTGGGGGATCACGGCGTCGACGGTGTTCCTGGCCGCGCTGGCCCTGCTGGCGTCGGCCGCGGCCGCCGCGATCGGGCTCTCCTTCCTGATCGGCTTCTCGGCGTTCTTCACGGCGCCCGCGCTCAACGCCCGCATGTTCAACGTGGCGGGCGCCGCCCCGACCCTGGCCGGCGCCACCACCACGGCGGCCTTCAACCTGGGCAACACCGGCGGCCCCTGGCTCGGCGGCGCCGTCATCGACGCGGGCCGCGGCTTCGCCGCCACTGCCTGGGCGGGCGCGGCCATGACGGTCACCGCCATCGCCCTCGTGGCCCTCGCCCTGCGCCTGGAGCGCCGTACGCCGCAGGGCCCGGCCCGCGTGGTCGCCTCGGGCGGCGCCGCCGCCACCCCGGCCGCGGAGCCCGCCCGCGCCTGACCGCGGGCCCGGTCGCCGCCCCCGACCCGGCTTCCTACGATGGGAAGGTCCGCTCGGGGAGCCGGGAACCGCTCGGGGACGCGCGTCAGAGGTGATCCTCCATGGGCCGGTACCGCACGCCCACCGCGCTGGCAGCCGCCTCGCTGCTGCTGACCGCGCTGTGCGCGGGCCAGGCCCCCGCCGCCGCCCCGCCGGGCCGCGTCGACATCGACCCGGTGGTCGCCGAGCGGCTCGACGACGCGATCACCGCGGCCATGCGCGAGGCCGCCATCCCCGGTGTGGGCGTCGGCCTGTGGATCGACGGCGACGACTCCTACGTGCGCTCCTTCGGCACCGCCGACAAAGCCACCGGCGTCCCCCTCAAGACCGACATGCACACCCGCATCGGCAGCGTCACCAAGACCTTCGCCGTCACCGCCGTCCTCCAGCTCGTCGACGACGGGAAGGTACGGCTCGACGCGCCGGTCTCCACGTACCTCGACGGCGTGCCCGGCGGCGAGAGGATCACCGTCCGCCAGCTCGCCGACATGCGCAGCGGCCTCTACAACTACACCGAGGACCCGCGCTGGCTGGCCACGTTCAAGGCCGACCCGCACCGCGCGTGGACCCCGCGGGAGCTGCTGGGCATCGCCTTCCGGCACCCCGCCGACTTCCCGCCGGGCGCGCGCTGGGAGTACTCGAACACCAACACCGTCCTGCTCGGCGTGCTCGTCGAGAAGATCAGCGGGCAGCCCCTGCACACCTACCTGAAGCAGCACGTCTTCGAACCGGCCGGCCTGGCCGCGACCTCGCTGCCGACCGGCGCGGAGATCGCGTCCCCGTTCGTGCACGGCTACACGAACTTCACCCCGGACGGCGCGACCGTCGACGCCTCCACCTGGAACCCGTCCTGGGGCTGGGCGGCCGGCGCGGTGACCTCCACCATGGACGACCTGCGCTCCTGGGTCCCGACCCTGGTCAGCGGGCGGCTTCCGGACGGCGAGCGGCTGCTGGAGCCGGCCACCCAGGCCCAGCGGCTGCGCGTGCTGCCGACCGGCCACCCCGACGTGCGCTACGGGCTCGGCATCGCCGACATCGACGGCTGGGTCGGCCACAACGGCGAACTGCCCGGCTACGAGACCATCGCCGTCCGGCTCCCGCAGGCCCGCGCCACGCTGGTGATCGTGGTGAACTCCGACGTCGACGGCAAGTTCGGCAGCCTGAGCGGCCTCATCGCCAACGCGGTCACCAAGATCGTGACCCCGGGGCACGTCTGGGCGCTCCCGGCGGCGGCCCAGCCCAGCGCCGTCCCGGAGCCGTCGACCCCGGCACCGGCGCCCAAGCCGAGCTCCTAGGCCGGGCTCCTAGACCGGGCTCCAGGCCGGGCTCCAGGCCGGGCTCCAGGCCGGGCTCCAGGCCGGGCTCCTGGACCGGGCTCCTAGGCCGGGCGCCCCTTCGGCCGTCGCAGGCCGGCCGCGGTGAGGCGGCGGACCAGTTCCTTGCTGCCGATCTCGACCGCGCCCGCCGCCACCGCGCCCGCGTAGCGGTGCTCCGGCACGTCGTAGTGGTCCCGCTCGAACGCCCGCGGCGGACAGCCGATGCCCGCCGCGAAGGCGTGCAGCTCCTCGTACGACACGTCGCTGACCAGGTGTGACCACATGCGGCCGTGGCCCGGCCAGGTCGGCGGGTCGATGTACACCGTCACCGGCGGCTCACCGGCCGCCACCGGCACCGAAGACCGCCCCGAGGCCGCCCACCGGAGCGACCTTGACCACGGTCTTCGCGCACACCCAGTGCGGATCGGGGCCCAGCTCGGGCTCCACGTCCAGCGCGTGCGGGTCGCCGTGCGAGCAGACCGGGCACAGCGGCCAGCGCCCGTACTTCTCCAGCAGCGCGTCCTGTACGTCCTGGGCGACGAGTCCGGCGAGGTAGTCGACCCCCTCCGGCCACTGCTCCACCCACCACCGGCGGTGCGTGACCGAGTCCTCGACGAGGGAGACGACATCGGCTTCGGCGACCTCGCCCGCGACGAGATCGGCGAGTACAAGGGCACGGGCGGCGTGCAGCGCCTGCTCCAAAGGGGTCGCGTGGTCCATGGGGACATTGTGAACCCGCGGCGGCCCAGAGTCGAAGGCCTGCCTGCCGCTGCCCGACGCCCGCCCGCCGCTCCGCCCGCCGCCTCGTCCACCATTTCGTCCGAAAATCGGGTTTTCGGGGGATGTGCGCACGCGCGCGACGGCGGGCATCGGCGCGTCCTCCCCCGTACACCGGGACCTCGCGCGGAAACTGCTGCGCACCGGGCTCACCGCCCCGTCCCGCGCCGAACCGTCAGGAGCCGCCGCCCATGACCGCGTCGTACGCCGAACTCCGCGCCCAGCTGGACACCCTGACCACCGAGGCCTTCCGCCCCGAGCTGGCGGACATCGACCGGATGACCACCCTCGACATCGCCCGCGTCATGAACGCCGAGGACGCCACCGTCGCGGCCGCCGTCGCGGAGCGGCTGGAGGAGATCGCCGCCGCCATCGACGGGATCGCCCCGCGGATGGCACGCGGCGGGCGGCTGGTCTACGCCGGCGCCGGTACCGCCGGGCGCCTCGGCGTGCTCGACGCCAGCGAGTGCCCGCCCACCTTCAACACCGGCCCCGGCCAGGTCATCGGCCTGATCGCGGGCGGCCCCACCGCCATGGTCAAGGCCGTCGAAGGCGCCGAGGACTCCAAGGAGCTGGCCGCCGAGGACCTGACCGCCCTGGCGCTGACCGAGGCCGACACCGTGGTCGGCGTCTCCGCCTCCGGCCGTACCCCGTACGCGATCGGCGCCGTCGAGTTCGCCCGTACCCGCGGCGCCCTCACCGTCGGGCTGTCCTGCAACGCCGGATCCGCGCTCGCGGCGGCCGCCGAGCACGGCATCGAGGTGGTGACCGGCCCCGAGCTGCTGACCGGGTCCACCCGGCTGAAGGCCGGTACCGCCCAGAAGCTGGTGCTGAACCTGATCTCGACCCTCACCATGATCCGGCTCGGGAAGACGTACGGGAACCTCATGGTCGACGTACGCGCCTCCAACGAGAAGCTGCGCGCCCGCTCCCGCCGCATCGTCGCGCTGGCGACCGGGGCGTCCGACGCGGAGACCGAGGCCGCGCTCACCGCCACCGGCGGCGAGGTCAAGAACGCCATCCTCGTCGTCCTCGGCGGCGTCGACGGCCCCACCGCGGCCGCGCTCCTGACCGCCTCGGGCGGCCACCTCCGCGCGGCCCTCGCGCGGAGCACCAGCGGCGCCGGCGGCTGACTCCGCGGCCGACGGCCAACGACACCGACGACACCGACGACCGACGACCGACTCCGAGGCGAAAGACCACGATGTCCCCTGACACGCACCGCGCCACCGCCGCCGCGATCCTCCCGCTGGTCGGCGGCCCGGACAACATCACCTCCGTCGCCCACTGCATGACCCGCCTGCGCATCGGCCTGCGCGACCGCTCGCTGGTCCAGGACGAGGCGCTCAAGGCCCTCCCGGCGGTCCTGGGCGTGGTGGACGACGACACGTACCAGATCGTGCTCGGCCCCGGCGCCGTCGCCCGGGTCACCCCCGAGTTCGAGGCGCTGGTGGAGGAAGGCCGGGCCGGGGAACCACGGGCCGCCGAGCCCCCGCGCCCCGTCACCGCCGCCGGGCTCGCCGACCGCGGCGCGGCGCTGCGAGAGGACCGGAAGGCCCGCAACGCCACCCCGCTCAAGCTGTTCCTGCGCCGCGTCGCGAACATCTTCGTCCCGCTGATCCCGGCGCTGATCGGCTGCGGCATCATCGCGGGCCTGGCCGGCGTGCTCACCAACCTGGGCTGGCTGCCCACCCTGGTCCCCGCGCTCGCCGCCATCGCCTCGGGGTTCATGTCCCTCATCGCCGTCTTCGTCGGCTACAACACCGCCAAGGAGTTCGGCGGCACCGCGATCCTGGGCGGTGCGGTCGCCGCGATCATCGTCTTCCCGGGGGTCGCGAAGATCGACGCCTTCGGCGAGCACCTCTCCCCCGGCCAGGGCGGCGTCCTCGGCGCGCTGGCGGCCGCGTACCTCGCGGTCCGCGTGGAGCGGCTGTGCCGCCGGTGGGTCCCCGGGGCGCTGGACGCCCTGGTCACCCCGACCCTCACCGTCCTGGTCGCCGGCCTGGCCACCCTCTTCGGCCTGATGTTCCTCGCCGGCGAGGTCTCCGCCGCCATCGGCGGCTTCGCCACCTGGCTCCTGGCCCACGGGGGCGCCTTCGCCGGTCTGGTCCTGGGCGGCCTGTTCCTCCCGCTGGTGATGCTGGGCCTGCACCAGGCCCTGATCCCCATCCACACCACCCTGATCGAGCAGAACGGGTACACCGTCCTGCTCCCCATCCTCGCCATGGCGGGCGCGGGCCAGGTCGGCGCCGCCATCGCCGTCTACGTCCGGCTGCCGCGCAACCGCTCGATCCGTACGACGATCAGGTCCGCCCTCCCGGCCGGCTTCCTCGGCGTCGGCGAACCGCTGATCTACGGCGTCTCGCTGCCGCTGGGCCGCCCCTTCGTCACCGCCTGCGCGGGCGGGGCGGCGGGCGGGGCGTTCGTGGGCCTGTTCAACCAGCTGGGGGTGGCCTTCGGCTCGACCGCCATCGGCCCGTCGGGCTGGGCCCTGTTCCCGCTGCTGCACGGCGGGTCGGGGATGGGCCCCACCCTCGCGATCTACGGGGGCGGGCTGGCCGTCGGCTACCTGGTGGGGTTCCTCGCCACGTACTTCTTCGGCTTCACCCGGCAGATGCTCGCCGACCTCGACACCGACCCGGACCCGGAGGCCACCTCCGCCACCGCCGAACCGCCGAAGCAGCCCGCGCTGACCTGACAACAAGCCCTAGCCGCGCGCGGCCTCGATGAACGCCCGGATCAGCTCCGGCGACTTCACCCCGCGCGCGCGTTCCACCCCGCTGGACACGTCCACGCCCCACGCCCCGGTCGTCTCGACGGCCCGCCGCACGTTGTCCGGGCCCAGCCCGCCCGCCAGCAGCCAGCGGCCGCCGGGCGCGGTGAACTCCGCCGCCGCCCAGTTCCACGGCTTGCCCGAACCCGGGTCCGGGGCGTCGATCAGCAGCAGGTCCTCCCCGTACTCCCCGCACCGCTCGACGTGCCGGGCGGTGGCCCGCAGCAGCGTGCGGCCCCCGGCGCGCAGCGCCTCGTAGTACTCGGGCCCCTCGTCCCCGTGCAGCTGCACGCCGCGTACGCCGCTCTCCTCGGTCAGGCGCCGCACCTCGGCCACCGGCTGGCCGCGGAACACCCCGACGGTGAGCACCCCGGCCGGCACCCGCGCGGCCAGCTCCCGCGCGACGGCGGCGTCGACGGTACGCGGGCTCCCCGCGGCGAACACGAACCCGACGGCATCCGCCCCGGCGGCCACCGCGGCGTCGACGTCCGGCCCGGTCTTCAGCCCACAGATCTTGATGAACACGTCCGCCCCGCCCGCCACCTCAGTCATGCCAGCAGTCAACCACCCTCCGCGCACCACGCAAGGTTCCGTCCCGCGAGAACGGCCGGGCGACGGCCGGCGGCAGTTTCATCCGATGAGGTGTACGGACCCACACTGGTTCGCAAGGAGCTCGGGCTGTCCCAGAGCCGGCTGGCCGAGCGGTCCGGCCTCACCCAGGCGAAGATCTCCCGCGTGGAGGGCGCCGACGCCGTACCCACGCTGCCGCTCCTGCGCCGACTCGCTCGCGCGCTGGACGCCTCTTTGAACATCGCCTTGGGCGACGACCACGAAGAAGTCACCTTCATCGCGCGCCCCGCCGCCTGAACCACGATGCCCCGCGAACGCCCGAGGGCGGCACCCCCGTGGGGTGCCGCCCTCGTTCGAGAACAGCCGATCAACCAGAGGTCGATCAGAAGTCCATGTCACCGCCCGGCATGCCGCCGCCGGCAGCGGCGCCGGCCTTCTCGGGCTTGTCGGCGATGACGGCCTCGGTCGTCAGGAACAGCGCGGCGATGGACGCGGCGTTCTGCAGAGCGGAGCGCGTGACCTTCGCCGGGTCGATGATGCCCTCGGCGATCATGTCGACGTACTCGCCGGTCGCGGCGTTCAGGCCCCAGCCGACGGTCAGGTTGCGGACCTTCTCCACGACGACGCCACCCTCAAGACCACCGTTGACGGCGATCTGCTTGAGCGGGGCCTCCAGCGCGAGCTTGACGGCATTGGCGCCGGTCGCCTCGTCACCGGTGAGCTCAAGCTTCTCGAAGACCGCGGAGGCCTGGAGCAGGGCCACGCCACCACCGGCGACGATGCCCTCCTCGACGGCCGCCTTCGCGTTGCGAACGGCGTCCTCGATGCGGTGCTTGCGCTCCTTGAGCTCGACCTCGGTCGCGGCACCGGCCTTGATGACGGCCACGCCGCCGGCCAGCTTCGCGAGGCGCTCCTGGAGCTTCTCGCGGTCGTAGTCCGAGTCGGAGTTCTCGATCTCGGCGCGGATCTGGTTGACGCGACCCTGGACCTGGTCGCTGTCACCGGAACCGTCGACGATCGTGGTCTCGTCCTTGGTGATGACGACCTTGCGGGCGCGGCCGAGCAGGTCGAGACCGGCGTTCTCCAGCTTGAGGCCGACCTCCTCGGAGATGACCGTGCCGCCCGTGAGGATGGCGA
The DNA here is from genome assembly GCF_003721495.1 of Streptomyces sp. ADI95-16. NCBI lineage: Bacteria > Bacillati > Actinomycetota > Actinomycetes > Kitasatosporales > Streptomycetaceae > Streptomyces > Streptomyces sp. ADI95-16. The sequence continues at coordinate 3,875,468 of NZ_CP033581.1, forward strand.
TGTCACCGAGCATGGCCTTGCGGCGGTCGCCGAAGCCCGGGGCCTTGACGGCGACCGAGCGGAAGGTGCCGCGGATCTTGTTGACGACCAGGGTCGACAGGGCCTCGCCCTCGACGTCCTCGGCGATGATCAGCAGCGGCTTGCCGGACTGCATGACCTTCTCCAGCAGCGGAAGGAGGTCCTTCACGTTGCTGACCTTGGAGTTGACGATCAGGATGTACGGGTCGTCGAGCGACGCCTCCATACGCTCCATGTCGGTGGCGAAGTACGCCGAGATGTAGCCCTTGTCGAAGCGCATGCCCTCGGTGAGCTCAAGCTCCAGACCGAAGGTCTGGGACTCCTCGACGGTGATGACGCCTTCCTTGCCGACCTTGTCCATGGCCTCGGCGATGAGCTCGCCGATCTGGGTGTCAGCGGCGGAGATGGAGGCCGTCGAAGCGATCTGCTCCTTGGTCTCGACATCCTTCGCCTGCTCCAGCAGGGCGCCGGAGACGGCCTCGACGGCCTTCTCGATGCCGCGCTTGAGGGCCATCGGGTTGGCGCCGGCCGCCACGTTGCGCAGGCCCTCGCGGACGAGCGCCTGGGCGAGAACGGTGGCGGTGGTCGTACCGTCGCCGGCGACGTCGTCCGTCTTCTTGGCGACTTCCTTGACCAGCTCGGCGCCGATCTTCTCGTACGGGTCCTCGAGCTCGATCTCCTTGGCGATGGAGACACCATCGTTGGTGATCGTGGGGGCGCCCCACTTCTTCTCAAGGACGACGTTGCGACCCTTGGGGCCAAGGGTGACCTTGACGGCGTCGGCGAGCTGGTTCATCCCACGCTCGAGGCCGCGCCGGGCCTCCTCGTCGAACGCAATGATCTTGGCCATCTGAAGTGGTCCTCCAGGACTGGGGTTCCCCCTACGCCGCCAGGCGTGAGGGGAGGCTGGATTGCTCCGGACCGCGCCCGCGCCCGCGACGGACGGCCTGCGTGCCCGGCGGTTCCTTCCCGCCGGACCCTGCGGGCCTCACCGGCCCGGTCCTCGTCTTAGTAGCACTCTCACCAGGAGAGTGCTAACGCCAATGATTAGCACTCGACCCCTCCGAGTGCAAGCGGCTTGAGGCAATGCCCGGCCACCGGGACGGCTCCGGGCCCGGCACCGGCCCGGCACCGGCACGGCCCCGGCGTCGCGCCGGGCAGACGTACGAGGGGCCCACCTCCCGTCTCCGGGAGGTGGGCCCCTCGTATGTAAGTGCGTCGGTGGTCGATCGCTCTCGGACTAGCCGGCGGCGAGCTTGACCATGTCCGCCTGCGGACCCTTCTGGCCCTGCGAGATCTCGAACTCGACCCGCTGACCCTCTTCAAGGGTGCGGTATCCGTCCATCTGGATGGCGCTGTAGTGGACGAACACATCCGCACCACCGTCGACCGCGATGAAGCCGTAGCCCTTCTCCGCGTTGAACCACTTGACGGTGCCCTGAGCCATGCCTAACTCCCCTATTACTGGCCCTTGCGCAGGACCGCACTTCGCGGACCCGGGTCAGAACTTGCGCCGGAACGCCTCGACCGGGGCTGAATGTATCCGCACCGCTGCTGTCTGCAACAGGTCAATCCGACGAGAATTCCGGCCAGGGATAAAGATTGAAATAGAGTGAAAATCTGGCATCTTCCCGGGCAAGTCGGGCCGGGCAAATCTCGCCAATGCCCCATACCGCGCCCGCATATTGACTGAATGTCAACCCTCACGCGGCCCGTACATATGCGGCGGGCAAGAACAGCGGAGGGGACTTCCCCAACTCTACCGCGCCCAACCAAGCAGAATTGCCCCCTCCGCTTATTAGCGGAGGGGGCAATTTCGTTTACGCGTGCCACCTGGAGAAGCGGCGGGGAAGCCGTGAAGGGTCAGCAGCCGCCCGCGACGGCGGGGATGATCGAGACGCCCGCGCCGTCCGGCGTGACCGCCTCCAGGCCGCCCTCGAAGCGCACGTCGTCGTCGTTGACGTAGACGTTCACGAAGCGGCGCAGCTTGCCCTGGTCGTCCAGGACGCGGGCGGCGATGCCCGGGTGGTTCCGCTCCAGCGACGCGATGACCTCGGCCAGGGTGGCGCCCTCGGCCGCGACCTCGGCCAGGCCGCCGGTGTAGGTGCGCAGGATGGTGGGGATGCGGACGTTGACGCTCATGGCGCTACTGCCTTTCCGGGTGCGGGAGGACGGAGATCAGGCCAGGCCGGCGGCGCGGAACGCGTCCAGGCTCGGGCGGATGGTGGCGCTCTGCCCGCTGTCCGCGGCCACCGCCTCCAGGGTCTTGAGGCCGTCACCGGTGTTCAGGACCACGGTGGTCAGCGCCGGGTCGAGCTGCCCGTTCTCGATGAGCTTCTTCGTCACGCCGACGGTCACGCCGCCCGCGGTCTCGGCGAAGATGCCCTCGGTCTGAGCGAGCAGCTTGATGGCCTCGACGACCTGCTCGTCGCTGACGTCCTCGACGTAGCCGCCCGTGCGGCGGGCGATGTCCAGGACGTACGGGCCGTCCGCCGGGTTGCCGATGGCCAGCGACTTGGCGATGGTGTCCGGCTTCTGCGGGCGGACCACGTCGAGGCCGTCCTTGAAGGCGGTGGAGACCGGGGAGCAGCCCTCGGCCTGGGCGCCGAAGATCTTGTACGGCCTGTCCTCGACGAGTCCCAGCCTGATCAGCTCCTGGAGACCCTTGTCGATCTTCGTGAGCTGCGAGCCGGACGCGATCGGGATGACGATCTGGTCGGGCAGCCGCCAGCCGAGCTGCTCGCAGATCTCGTAAGCGAGGGTCTTGGAGCCCTCGCCGTAGTACGGGCGCAGGTTGACGTTGACGAAGCCCCAGCCCTCGCCCAGCGGGTCGCCGATGAGCTCGGAGCAGAAGCGGTTGACGTCGTCGTAGTTGCCCTCGATGCCGACGAGGTCGCCGCCGTAGACACCGGCCATGACGACCTTGCCCTGCTCCAGGTCGTGCGGGATGAACACGCAGGAGCGGAAGCCGGCGCGGGCGGCCGCGGCGCCGACGGCGCCGGCCAGGTTGCCGGTGGAGGAGCAGGACAGGGTGGTGAAGCCGAAGGCGCGGGCGGCCTCGACGGCGATGGCGACGACGCGGTCCTTGAAGGAGTGCGTCGGGTTGCCGGAGTCGTCCTTGACGTAGAGCTCGCCGGTGACGCCCAGCTCCTTGGCCAGGTTCCGGGCGTCCACGAGCTTGGTGAAGCCCGGGTTCAGGCTGGGCTTGGAGGCGACGTCCGCCGGGACGGGCAGCAGCGGCGCGTAGCGCCAGATGTTGGCGGGGCCGGCCTCGATCGCGGCCCGCAGGGCCTCGGGGTCGCCGGTCGGGAGGTCGTAGGCCACTTCGAGCGGCCCGAAGCACTCCACGCAGGCGAAGATGGGACCGAGTTCGAAGCGGGTACCGCACTCGCGACAGGAAAGGCCGGTGGCGGGTCCGAGATCGACAGAGGTGGCAACAGTCTGTGCAGCCATGATGGCGAGGCCCTTTCTCCTCATCTTCCCCATGGCGCACTTCGCCATGAGACGGAATTGGCACCTTCCCTAGCCGGGGACCTCGCTGGTGTCGCCGTGTGAGCGATCGCGAGAACCGACTGGAGGGTTGCCGGGGCTTCAACGGGCCGTGTCCCTCTGCCCCTCTGGATGAGCGGTATGGCACCGGTGCGCGCGCTCCATGGCGCGTCCGGGCATTTGTGCGCGGGGACCCCGGCATGCGGTGGTCCTTCGCGTTGTTCAAGACTGTAACCGAAGGTGCGGATGGTTGAGACAGCCGTCCGAACCGCGAGATGGATCACTTTTCGGACGAAACCCACGGATGAACCAGGGAGTGCAGAACGTGCTGGAAGAGGTGGAGCGCTGGCTGGCCGACCGCTCCTGGTCCGCAGCCGACCGACCGCTCGACCAGCTGCTGGAGCGGAAACGGGCGGCCGGGACCACGGTCAGCGTGGTGCTGCCCGCGCTCGACGAGGAGGCCACGGTCGGGGAGATCGTGTCGGTGATCCGGCGCGATCTGATCGACGGGCTGCCGGTTCCGCTGGTGGACGAGCTGGTGGTGGTCGACTCCGGATCCACGGACCGGACGGCGGAGGTGGCGGCCAAGGCGGGCGCCCGCGTGGTGCACCGCGACGAGATCCTGCCGCGGCTGCCGGCGCTGCCCGGCAAGGGCGAGGTCCTGTGGCGCTCGCTGCTGGCGACCAGTGGGGAGATCGTCTGCTTCGTCGACGCCGACCTGCGGGACTTCTCGTCCGCCTTCGTCTCCGGGATCGTCGGCCCGCTGCTGACCGACCCGGGCGTGGAGTTCGTCAAGGCGATGTACGACCGCCCGCTCGGGAACGCCCCGGGCCAGGGCGGGCGGGTCACGGAGCTGGTGGCGCGGCCCCTGCTGAACCTGCACTGGCCGCAGCTGGCCGGGTTCGTGCAGCCGCTGGGCGGTGAGTACGCCGTCCGGCGGTCCCTCCTGGAGCGGCTGCCGTTCCCCGTCGGGTACGGGGTGGAGCTGGGCCTGCTGGTGGACGCGCTGCACACGGTCGGGCTGGAGGCGCTGGCCCAGGTGGACGTGGGCGTACGGCTGCACCGCCACCAGGACGGCCAGGCGCTGGGCCGGATGGCCGCCGCGATCTACCGGACGGCGCTGGTACGGCTGTCGCGCGGGCACCACGTACGCCCGGAGCTGACGCAGTTCGAGCGGGGTCCGCAGGGCTTCGTACCGCGGACGTACCCGGTGGACACGGAGGAGCGGCCGCCGATGGCGGGCATCGAGGAGTACGCGGTCCGCCGCGTGGCGTGAGCGGGAGCTCACGTTTGAGCGGGGGCGGCCGGGGCTAGGTTGGCGGCATGGCCTTTTCGGTACTCGTCGCCGCGAACCGCGGCCCCCTCTCGTACGCCCTCGCCGCCGACGGCGCCCTCACGGCCCGGCGCGGCGGGGGCGGTCTCGTCTCCGGTCTCTCCGCGGCGCTGGCGAAACAGCCGGACGCGGTGTGGATCTGCGCGGCGCTCTCGGAGGCCGACCGGGAGGCGGTCCGCCGGGGCGTGTCCGAACCCGGCGTCCGGATGCTGGACATCGACGAGACGGTGTACGACGACGCGTACAACGGCATCGCGAACTCGGTGCTGTGGTTCACGCACCACCACCTGTACGACATCCCGACGGCGCCCGTCTTCGACGCGGAGTTCCGGCGCCGCTGGGACTCCTACGTGGCCTACAACCACGCGTTCGCGCGGGCCCTGGCCGAGGAGGCCGCCGAGGGCGCGGCGGTGCTGGTGCAGGACTACCACCTGGCCCTGGTCCCGGGCGCGCTGCGGGAGCTGCGCCCGGACCTGCGGATCAGCCATTTCACGCACACCCCGTGGGCCTCGCCGGACTTCCTGGACATGCTGCCGGGCGACGTCCGGGGGCAGCTGATGCGGGGGATGCTCGGGGCGGACGTGGCGGGGTTCCACACCCGGGCGTGGGCGGACGGCTTCCTGGCGTGCGCGGAGCCGCAGGGCCCCGGGAGCACGGAGGTGGCCGTGTACCCGCTCGGCGTGGACGGGGACGAGCTGCGGGAGCTGGCGCACCGGCCGGAGGTCGAGGACAAGCTGGCGGCGCTGCGGGCGGAGGTCGGGGACCGCAAGGCGATCGTCCGGGTGGACCGGACGGAGCTGTCGAAGAACATCGTGCGCGGGCTGCTGGCGTACCGGGAGCTGCTGACCGTCCACCCCGAGTGGCGGGGCCGGGTGGTGCACCTGGCGTCGGCGTATCCGTCACGGCAGGACCTGGCGGTGTACCGCGCCTACACGGAGGCGGTCGCGGAGCTGGCGGAGCGGATCAACGCGGAGTTCGGGACGGAGGACTGGCAGCCGGTGCTGGTGTCGGTGAAGGACGACTTCGCGCGCTCCCTGGCGGCGTACCGGATGGCGGACGTGGCGCTGGTGAACCCGGTGCGGGACGGCATGAACCTGGTGGCGAAGGAGATCCCGGTCGTCTCGGACGGGGGCTGCGCGCTGGTGCTGTCCACCGGGGCGGGGGCGTACGGGGAGCTGCGCGAGGACGCGCTGACGGTGAACCCGTTCGACGTGACGGAGACGGCGCGGGCCCTGCACACGGCCCTGTCGATGCCGGCGGCCGAGCGGGCGGAGCGCACCGGGCGCCTGGCCGCGGCCGCGACGGCCCTCCCCCCGTCGGCCTGGTTCGAGGCCCAGCTCACCGCGCTGCGCGGCGGGTGATCCGGGCCGGGCTCAGCCCTTGAGGGTGGCGGCCAGGTCGGCCAGGTAGGACGCGACCGCGGCCGGGCCGGGGAGCACCAGGTCGGCCCGGGCGGCGAGTTCGGGGACCTCCGCCGAGCCGCTGCAGACCAGCAGCCCCGGCAGGCCGTCCGTACGGAGCTTCTCGACGGCGGCGTAGGCGGCCAGGTCCCCGAGGTCGTCGCCGGCGTACAGCACCGCCTCGGCGCCCGTCTCGGCGAGGTATTCGGTGAGGGCGACGCCCTTGTCCATGCCGGGCGGCCGCAGCTCCAGCACCGCGCGGCCCGGCTCCACCATCAGCCCGTGCCGCGCCGCCAGCTCCGCCAGCGGCTCCCGCAGCGCGGCGAACGCGGCGTCCGGGTCGGCGGCGCGCCGGGTGTGGACGGCCAGCGCCCGCCCCTTCTCCTCGATCCAGGTGCCGCGCCAGGCGCCGATCCCGTCGAGGAACCCCGGCAGCTCGGCGCGTACGGCGGCGACCCCGGGGTGCTCGGCCGGCGCGTGCACGATCCCGCTGACCGCGTCCCACCGCTCGGCCCCGTAGTGGCCGAGGACCACCAGGTGCTCCAGCCCCGGCACGCCCGCGAACCCTCCGTAGCGCACCGCGACCCCGGCGGGCCGGCCGGTGATCACCGCGACCGACGCCACCTCGGGCGCGAGCGCGGACAGGGCCGGCACCGCCGCGGCGTGGGCCCGCGCCTGGTCCGGGTCGGGCACGATGTCGGCGAGGGTGCCGTCGAAGTCGAGGGCGACGACGGACCGGCGGGGCACTCTGAGCAGGGCTTCGAGCCCCTCGCGCCCGGCGGCGGTGACGGGCATCGGCAGGCTGTGCGGATGGCTCCCCATACGGACGACCCTAACGGCCCAGCGGGGCGACGGCTACGGCGCGCGGCGAACCCGGGGCCCCCGCGGCCGCCCGCTACCGCCTCGCGCGCTGCGCCTCGCGGATCCGGCGCAGGCGGTTGACCGTGCCCGGCGCGTGGGCCAGCGCCCGGGGGTCGTCCATCAGCGCGTTGAGCAGCTGGTAGTACCGGACCGGGGCCATGCCCAGCCCTTCCCGTATGGCCCGTTCCTTCGCGCCGGGGCCCGGCCAGGTGCGTCCCTCGTACGCGAGCACCGCGGCCTCCGTGGCCGTCAGCTGCCCCTCGTCCGTCATACGGCCAGGTTAACGCCGCCCACCGACAGGCGGCGCGGGTGCCTCAGCGGCCCCCGTCCTGCGCCCGCGCCGACGCCGCGATGTCCTCCAGGACCTTCTCCGGCTGTCCGCCCGGCTGCACGGCCTTGCCGATCTTCGTCTTCACGTCCTCGCTGACACCGGCCCAGGACTTCTTGCCGGCCGGGTACAGCCGCGAGTTCGGCAGGGCCGTCAGGAAGGTCTTCAGCTGGGCCGAGGAGCCGCCCGCGCTGCCTTCCACGGCCCGGTAGCCGCTCGTGGTGACCGGCAGCAGGTCGTACTTGTTCGTGAAGGTGGTCACGTTCTTCGACTCGTAGAGGTAGTCGAGGAACTTCCCGGACTCCTTGCGGTGCCCGTTCTTGAACGCCATGACCCAGTCGGCGACGCCCATCGTCGGGTGCTCGGTGCCGTCGGCGGTCGGCATGGCGACCATGCCGAACTTCACGCCCTTCGCCGCGGCCTGCTTCAGCAGCGTGGGGTGCCCGTTGAGCATGCCCACCTCGCCGCGCGTGAACGCGTCGAAGGCGTCCTGCCGGTTGAGCTTGCCCGGCTCCGTCGGCCCGGTCAGACCCTGGCCGACCAGCTTGTCGCGCAGGTACTCGAAGGTTTTCACGTTCTCGGCGGAGTCGATGGCGTACGACTCCTCGTTGTCGGTGTAGCCGCCACCGCCGGACAGCAGCCACATCATCGTCTCGGCCTGCGCCTCCTCGCGGCCCAGCGGCAGCGCGAAGGGGGTCTGGACGTTCGCGGCCTTGAGCTTCTTGGCCGCGGCCTCCAGCTCGGCCCAGCTCTTGGGCTGCCAGCCGCCCTTGGCGTCCTTGCCGAGCACGCCCGCGTCCGTCAGCAGCTTCTCGTTGTAGAAGAGCAGCCGGGTGCTGGCCACGAACGGCATGCCGTACTGGTCCCCCTTGACCTTGCCCGCGTCGGCGAGCGGCGCGAGGAAGTCGGCCTCGGTCTGTACGGAGAGCAGTTCCTCGGCCGTGTACAGCTTGTCGGCCTCCGCGTAGTCGGCGTAGGCGCCGATCTGCGCGATGTCGGGGGCCTTGCCGGCCTTGACCATGGCGGCGACCTTGGCGTCGACCTCCGACCAGGAGTAGACGCTCACCTCGACCTTGACGCCGGGGTGGTCCTGCTCGAAGCCGGCGGCGAGGTCCTTCCAGTAGCCCTTCGAGGTGTTCTGCGGATTGTCCCCGTAGTCGGCCGCCACGACCCGCAGGGTCACCTCGTTGTCCCCGGAGAGGCCCGGCAGGCTTCCGCAGCCCGTCAGCATCACGGCGGTCAGGCTCAGCGCGACGCCGGTCGCGGCCGGCCTCAGGTAACGGCCCTTCACAGTTCTCGTTCCACTCCCTGTTGTACGTACGATCAACGTAAGGTCTACACCACTTTGGCGTCTCGGCCACATCGGGCTCCGATTTTGTATGGCGCCTCAACAATCACCCCCCAATGGACTAGACCTTTCCCCGCCGAGCACGCGAGACTGTCCTCTGTGAAACCCGTGAAACACGTCATCGCGCACGTCATCGCCCTCGATGTGGGCGGCACCGGGATGAAGGCCGCCCTCATCGCCGGGGACGGCACCCTGCTGCACCAGGCGCGCCGCGCCACGGACCGCGAGCGCGGTCCCGAGGCCGTCGTGGAGACGATCCTGGACTTCGCCGCCGAGCTCCTGGAGCTCGGCAGCGAACGCTTCGGCACGGCCGCCTCGGCCGCCGGCGTCGCCGTCCCCGGCATCGTCGACGCCGACCGCGGCATCGCCGTCTACGCGGCGAACCTGGGCTGGCGCGACGTCCCGCTGCGCGAGCGGCTCAGCACCCGCCTCGGCGGCATCCCGGTCTCCCTCGGCCACGACGTCCGCACGGGAGGACTCGCCGAGGGCCGCATCGGCGCCGGCCGCGGCGCCGACCGGTTCCTGTTCGTCCCCCTCGGCACCGGCATCGCCGGCGCCATCGGCATCGCCGGCCGCATCGAGGCCGGGGCGCACGGCTACGCGGGCGAGATCGGGCACATCGTGGTGCGCCCCGGCGGCCCCGCCTGCGGCTGCGGCCAACACGGCTGCCTGGAGACCCTGGCCTCCGCCGCCGCCGTCAGCCGCGCCTGGGCCGCCGCCTCCGGCGACCCCGATGCCGACGCCGCCGACTGCGCCAAGGCCGTCGAGTCCGGCGACGACCGGGCCCGCTCGGTGTGGCACACGGCGATCGGCGCCCTCGCCGACGGCCTGGTCACCGCCATCACCCTGCTGGACCCCCGCACGCTGATCATCGGTGGCGGGCTCGCCGAGGCCGGGGAAACCTTGTTCACACCGCTTCGGGCCGCCGTCGGGGAACGCGTCACGTTCCAGCGGCTGCCCGAGATCGTTCCGGCGGCCCTCGGGGACACCGCCGGATGCCTGGGCGCAGGGCTGCTCGCCTGGGACCTACTCGCCACGGAGGTACCTGCCTGATGTCCGGAAGCGCACACAGCACCGTTCTCTCCGGCGCCAGGGTGGTGCTGCCCACCGGAACCGTGGCGAACGGCCGCGTCATCGTCGAAGGCGAGCGCATCGCCGGCAGCGCCCACGAGGGAGCCCGCACCGTCGACCTGACCGGGCACTGGATCGTCCCCGGCTTCGTGGACATGCACAACCACGGCGGCGGCGGCGCCTCCTTCACCTCCGGCACCGCCGAGGACGTCCTGCGGGGCGTACGGACCCACCGCGAGCACGGCACCACCACCCTCGTCGCCTCCACCGTCACCGACGACCTGGCCGAGCTGGCCCGCCGCGCCGCGCTGCTCGCCGAGCTCACCCAGCAGGGCGAGATCGCCGGCGTCCACTTCGAGGGCCCCTTCATCAACGCCTGCCGCAAGGGCGCCCACAAGGCGGACCTGCTGCGCGACCCCGACCCGGCCGAGGTGCGCAAGCTCGTCGACGCCGCTCACGGCACCGCCAAGATGTTCACCCTGGCCACCGAACTCCCCGGCGGCCTGGACTCCGTACGCCTGCTGGCCGAGCACGGGGTCATCGCGGCGATCGGGCACACGGACTCCACCTACGACCAGACCCGCCAGGCCATCGACGCGGGCGCGACCGTCGCCACCCACCTCTACAACGCCATGCCGGGCCTGGAACACCGCGCGCCCGGTCCGATCGCCGCGCTGCTGGAGGACGAGCGGGTCACCGTCGAGCTCATCAACGACGGTACGCACCTGCACCCGGCGATGCTGGAACTGGCCTTCCACCACGCGGGCGCGCACCGGGTGGCGCTGATCACCGACGCCATGGACGCGGCCGGCTTCGGCGACGGCACCTACCACCTCGGCCCGCTGGAGGTCGAGGTCAAGGACGGGGTCGCCCGCCTCGTCGAGGGCGGCTCGATCGCCGGCTCCACGCTGACCCTGGACACCGCGTTCAAGCGGTCGGTCACCGTCGACAAGCTGCCCGTCGAATCGGTGGTCCAGGCGATCTCCGCGGGCCCCGCCCGGCTGCTCGGCCTGTACGACCAGGTCGGCTCCCTGGAACCCGGCAAGTACGCGGACCTCGTCGTCCTCGACGCCGGATTCGGGCTCAAGGGCGTCATGCGGCGCGGCGAATGGGTCGTCAGCCCGCCGGTCTGAGCGGGCCGGTGAGGACGGCGGCCGGCCCTCGTGACGGGGCGCCAGGACGGCGGCCGGCCCTCGGGACTGGGCGGACCGCCGTCTGTTTGGCATGATCCCGGCACACACCGAGACCGAGGCCTGCCATGATCCTGACCGTGACGCTCAACACCGCGCTCGACGTCACCTACCGCGTACCGCGACTGCGCCCGCACACCTCGCACCGGGTCACCGAGGCGGCCGAACGCCCCGGCGGCAAGGGCCTGAACGTGGCCCGCGTGCTGGCCGCCCTCGGCCACGAGGTGACCGCGACCGGCTTCGCGGGCGGCCCGGTGGGCGCGCTCGTACGGGAGTTGCTCGCCGCCGGATCACCCGGCGTGGTGGACGCCCTGGTCCCCTGCGCGGGCAGCACCCGGCGCACGGTGGCCGTGACCGACGGGACCTCGGGTGACACCACCCAGTTCAACGAGCCCGGCCCGCTGATCAGTTCCGCGGAATGGGCCGCGTTCCTCGACCGCTACGAGGCGCTGGCCGCCGGCGCCCGGGCCGTGGCCCTGTGCGGCAGCCTCCCGCCGGGCGTCCCCGTCGGCGCGTACGCGGCCCTCGTACGGACGGCCCGCGCGGCCGGCGCCCCGGTGCTGCTCGACACCAGCGGCGAGGCGCTGCGCCGCGGGATCGCCGCCCGCCCCGAGATGATCAAGCCGAACGCCGCCGAGCTCGCGGAGCTGACCGGGTCCCGCGACCCGCTGCCCGCCACCCGCGACGCCCGCCGCCGGGGCGCCCAGGCGGTGATCGCCTCCCTCGGCGCGGACGGCCTCCTCGCCGCCACCCCGCAGGGCACCTGGCGGGCGGCCCCGCCCCGCGCCCTGAGCGGCAACCCCACCGGAGCCGGCGACTCCGCCGTCGCGGGCCTGCTCTCGGCCCTGACGGAGGGCCTGGACTGGCCGGGCCGCCTGGCCCGCGCGGTCGCCCTCTCGGCGGCCACGGTGCACGCCCCGGGCGCGGGAGAGTTCGACCCCCGCACCTACGAGGAGATACGGGGGTCGGTGAAGGTGCTGGCCGGTCAGGAGGCGTAGCCCCCGGCCGACTTGGCGGGCATCAGCCCGCTTCGAGCCACAGCTGGTCGAGGTTGACGTCGCACTGGTTGCCGTTCTCGCACGAGATCCGGACCGTGTTCGTGCCCTTCTTGAGCTGCACGCTCGACCAGGTGTTGGTCCAGCCCTTGTCCCACTCGCCGGGCTTGGCGTTCGAGAAGTTCCGCATGTTGATCGGCCGGGTCTGCACCTCGCCGTTGATGGTCAGCGTGGTGCTGGCGTCCTTGCCCGGCACCCCGTAGGTCATCTTCAGCTTGTACGAGCCCGCCTCGGGAACGTCGAGCGTCCACGTCGCGGCCGCGCCGAGCTGGTTCAGGCCGCCCACGTACTGGCCGCCCGCGCTCTTCGCGCCCGGCACCGTGTTCTGCAGGGACGCGCCGCCCGTCAGGCTCATGCCCGAACCGGCGAAATCGGCCTTCGGCAGTGCGCTCTGCGCGGGCTCCGGCGAACCGCTCGCCTTCGGACCGTCGGACTTCTTCGGGGAGGCGGACTGCTGCTGCCCGCCCGCCTGGTCCTTGCCGGCCTTGGCCTTCTCGCCGTCCTTGTTGCCGAAGGCCAGGGCCGCGCCGATGCCGATGGCGACGGCGGCGACCACCGCGACCGCCGCGATCAGCAGGCCGCGACGGCTGGAGCCACCGCCCCCGCCACCGCGCCCGCCGGGGGCCTGTATGGCCTGCGTCACTTGCGGGGCCGGCTGCTGCGGCGGAACGCCGTAGCCGCCCGCCTGGAGGGCTTCGGGGGCCTGGTACTGGGCCTGGTAGGCCGGCGGCTGCTGCGGCACCTGGCCGCGCCCGCCGCCGTACGTCCGCTCACCGACCGTACGCACCTGGTTGTACGAGGTACGGGGGACACCGGGCTGCGCGCCGGGCTGCCCACCGACCGTCTGGCCGGGGTAGCCGTATCCGCCTGACGTGGGCGGGGTGGCACCGGCGGCCTGGCCGTCCGCGTAGAGGTAGCCGAACGGGTCGTCGTCCTCGGGCTTGTTCGCCCCACCGTGCGGGCCGTTGTTCGCGGGCGTCGTCATCGCAGGTCACTCCTTTCGACCCCCGGGAGCCTACCCCGAACAGGTGCACCCACGGGCGATCGATCGCCTCAGCCCGCCCTGCGGTGGGCCTTGGAGCGCGACCTCTTCTCGATGTACATGCGCTGGTCGGCGGAGCGCAGCACCTCGTCCGCGGACATCCCGCAGCTCGCCCAGCCGATGCCGAAACTGGCTCCCACCCGCACCGGACGGCCGTCCACCCGGATCGGCGGGATGATCGCGTTGCGCAGCCGGACCGCGAGGTCGGCGGCGTCCGCCGCACCCAGCCCGTCCGCGAGAACGACGAATTCGTCACCACCCAGCCGGGCGACGGTGTCACCGTCCCTGACGCCCGTCGTCAGCCGCCGGGCCACCTCGATCAGGACCGCGTCACCGGTGTGGTGCCCGAACCGGTCGTTGATCGACTTGAAGCCGTCGAGGTCGCAGAAGAGCACCGCGAGCCCCTTCGTCCCGTCGTCGACGTCCGTCGCGGGCGCCACCGCGTGCACGTGGTGGTCGTACGGGCCCGCCTCGCCCGGACCGCCCCCCGGCGGGCCGAGACCGGCGGGCCCCCCGGGGAAGTCGAAAGGGTCCGGCCCTGCGAACGTGTGGGGGCCGTCCGGCCGGAACCCGTGCTCGCCGGCGCCGCCGGCCGGCTCGGGTACGGGGCCGCGCCCCTCGTAGGCGGCGTCGAGCGCCTCGATCGCCGTCGCCCGCGCGGACTGCGGCCGCCGGCACAGCCGGGCGCCGAGCCGCGAACGCAGCTCGGCGCTGTTGGGCAGGCCGGTCAGCGAGTCGTGGCTGGCCCGGTGCGCGAGCTGCAGCTCGTGCCGCTTGCGCTCCTCGATGTCCTCGACGTGCGTGAGCAGGAAACGCGGCCCGTCGGCGGCGTCCGCGACCACGGAATTGCGCAGCGAGACCCAGACGTACGTGCCGTCGCGCCGCCCGAGGCGCAGCTCGGCGCGGCCGCCCTCGGCGGAGGTCCGCAGCAGCGTGCCGATGTCCTCGGGGTGGACGAGGTCGGAGAACGAGTACCGGCGCAGCACCGACGCGGGGCGGCCCAGCAGCCGGCACAGCGCGTCGTTGGTGCGCAGCAGCCGCCCGTGCTGGTCGCCGCCCATCTCGGCGATGGCCATCCCGCTGGGCGCGTACTCGAACGCCTGCCGGAAGGACTCCTCGCTCGCGCGCAGCGCCTGCTGCTCGCGCTCCAGCCGGACCAGGGCCCGCTGCATGTTCGCGCGCAGGCGTGCGTTGCTGATCGCAATCGCCGCTTGGAAGGCGTACATCTGGAGCGCCTCGCGGCCCCAGGCGCCGGGGCGGCGGCCGTTGCGGGGTCTGTCCACCGAAATGACACCCAGAAGTTCCCCGCCGGTCGCGTACATGGGCGCGTAGAGCCGGTCCTCGGGGTGCCACTCGTCCTCGAACCGCGGGTCGGGGCCGTCGGTGTGCCACTGCGGGACGTCGTCCTCCAGCAGGATCCAGCCCTCGCTGTGCGGGATGAAGCGGAGCCCGTCCCAGTTCTCACCCATCGTCAGACGGCGGTCCCAGGAGGCGCGGGAGCCGACGCGGCCGGTGATGAGGGCCTCGGCGGCGGGGTCGCCGGCGAAGGCGGCGACGACGAGATCACCGTCGGGGCGGACGAGATTGACGCAGGCGAGTTCGTAGCCGAGCCCCACGACGATGCCGTCCACGACGGTCTGCAGAGTGTCCGCCAGGCTCCTGGCCGTGTTGAGTTCGGCCACCACCCGGTGCAGCTGCCGCAGGGTCGCAAGACGGACGTACGGCTCCGACTCGGTCTCCATTGTTCGCTCTCCCCGAGACCTCGACAGCAACTCCAGGATTGTCATCGGCGTTTCGTTGCGGTGTCCCGCCCACTGAATCACAGTGAGCTGTGCGGCAGGTACACAGGGTCAACAAATCTTGCCGTCTGTGACTCAAGTCACATGAGATGAATAAAGGTGCGTACCTGGGCAGTCGCGACTGGGAGCGCTCCCCCTCCTTCTCGGGAGCAAACGCTACGCCCGGGCCTAGGCCGAGGGGCGGGGACACGGCTCGTACCAGGGCCCGATGTGCGGCGCGAGGGGCGAGACTAGCGTTCCGAGGGTGCCGAACACGACCCTTGTACCGAACCCAGTACCGACCCCCCATCCTGAGGGGGTGAGCAACGACGAGTTCCGGGCGGCGATGTCCCGGCTGGCGGCGGGCGTATGCCTGATCACCGCGCACGAGCCCCCGCTGACGGGGGACGGCCCGCGCGGCGAGGACGTCGGCATGACGGCGACCGCGTTCCTGTCGGTCTCCCTGGACCCGCCGCTGGTCCTGGTGAGCCTGCGCGAGGGCTCGCGGATGGACGACCTGCTGGAGGAACAGCCGCTGTGGGCGGTCTCCGTCCTGGCGGACAGCCAGGTCCAGATCGCGGGCCGCTTCTCGATGAAGAACCGGATCAGCGACCGCCTGCTCTTCGAGGACCTCCCGCACGTCCGGGGCGAGGTCTCCGGCGCCCTCCTGCTCACGGGCTCCCTGGCCACCCTGGAATGCCGTACGGAGTCCCGCGTCCGGGCCGGCGACCACACCCTCGTCGTCGCCCGCGTCCTGACCTCCACCCTCCCGAACCCGGACGCGCCCCCGCTGACGTACTTCCGGGGCCGCTACCGGCACCTGGCGTAGCGCGGCGGGAACCCGGAACCGGCTACGGTTCCCGGCCACGGTTCCCGGCCACCGGAACCGGCCGCCAGCCCCGGCCGCCGGTCCCCGCCGCTACCAGTCCCGGCCGGTGCGGCCCCGCTTGGTCTCGCCCCGGGCCTTCTTCTCCCGGAGCCGGCGCTCATTGATCCCGCGCGGGATCTTCGTGGCCCTGCGGGCCTTCGGCGGCGGAGCAGTGGCCTCCGCCAGCAGCGCCGCCAGGCGGACGGCGGCCATCTCCCGGTTGCGGAACTGCGACCGGTGCTCGGACGCCCGGACCGTCAGCACCCCGTCCACCAGGCGGGACGCCAGCCGCTCCAGCGCCCGTTCCTTCCACACCTCCGGCAGCGCCTTCGTCGCGGCGACGTCGAACAGCAGCTCCACCCGCGAGTCCGAGGTGTTCACGTGCTGCCCACCCGGCCCGGAGGAACGCGAGAACCGCCAGGCGAGCTCCCCCTCGGGGAGCACGACGGAACCGCGGATGACATAGGGACCAGGCATACCCCCTATGATCGGCCCCCGCCCGGCCCCCCGTCACGCGCATTTCCGGAGCGCCGGAACCCGGCGACCCCCTCCCCGCGTTATGAAGGACAGCGGTAACTTGGCCACATCTCGCGGTCATGCGACGAGGAAGGGACACCAGTCAAAATGGCAGTAAGCCTGTCCAAGGGCGGCAACGTCTCGCTTTCCAAGGAGGCCCCCGGCCTCAGCGCCGTCACGGTCGGCCTCGGCTGGGACACCCGCACGACCACCGGCGTCGACTTCGACCTGGACGCCTCCGCCATCGCGGTCAACGCGACCGGCAAGGTCGTCTCCGACGGCCACTTCGTGTTCTTCAACAACAAGAGCACGCCGGACGGCACCATCGTCCACACCGGTGACAACCGCACCGGCGAGGGCGCCGGCGACGACGAGGCCATCAAGGTCAACCTCGCCGGCCTGCCCGCCGACGTGGACAAGATCGTCTTCCCGGTGTCGATCTACGACGCCGAGTCCCGCAGCCAGAACTTCGGCCAGGTCCGCAACGCGTACATCCGCGTCGTGAACCAGGCCGGCGGCGGCGAGATCGCCCGCTACGACCTCTCCGAGGACGCCGCGACCGAGACCGCCATGGTCTTCGGCGAGCTCTACCGCAACGGCGCGGAGTGGAAGTTCCGCGCAGTCGGCCAGGGCTACGCCTCGGGCCTGACGGGCATCGCGCAGGACTTCGGCGTCAACGTCTGATCCGCCGGTGGTGAAGCCCCCTCCCCCCACCGGGAGGGGGGCTTCGCTACCGTTCGCGGGTGATCCTGCAGCCGCTCGTCCCCGCGGACGGCGCCCTCCCGGGCCCGGTCCTCACCGAAATCGCCGCGCTCTACGCGACCAACCACGCGTTCTTCGAGCTCAGCGGTGATTTCCCCGACCCCCACCGGATCACCGCCCGGCAGGTCGCCACGGCCCTCGCCGACGAACTCGCCCACGACGGCGCCGAGATCCTCCTGGCCCGCTCCGCCGGCCGCCTGACCGGCCTCGCCGTCACCCTCGCGCACCACCCCGCCGCCGACGATCCGGACCCGTGGATCGGCCTGCTGCTCATCGACGCCACCGCGCACCGCCAGGGCCACGGCGCTGCCGTCGCCGCCCTCGTCGAGGAGCGCTTCCGCGCCGCCGGACGCGACGGCGTACGCATCGCCGTACTCGACAACAACCCGCGCGCCCTCGCGTTCTGGCGGGCCCAGGGGTACACCGTGCTGCGCCACGGCGAGGACCGCGAGCTCAAGCGGCCCTGCACCGTCCTGCGCAAGGCCCTCTGAAACCGGCCGGAACGACCGGCGACCGGCGACCGGCGACCGGCCGGACGACTCCGCCGGCGCTAGCGGGGCCGCGCCTCCCCGTACAGCCAGACGTCCCAGACCTTCTTCAGGTCGTGCCCCGTCTTCTTCTCCGCGTAGGCGGTGAAGTCGGCCGTGCTCGCGTTCCCGTACTTGTGGTCGGCGACCCAGCCGCGCAGCAGGGCGAAGAACTTCTCGTCGCCCACCTCCTGGCGGATCCGCTGCAGGACCATCGCGCCCCGGAGGTAGACCGGGCTCTCGGAGAGCTGCTCCGGCCCGGGCGGCGCGGCCGGCGGGAAAGCCGACCAGTCCGAGCCGGCCTCGCCGTCGACCGCCGTGTCACCGGCGAGGAGCGCGTCGAAGTGCTGCTGCGCCGTCGGCCCGCCGTGGTCCTCGCTCCACAGCCACTCCGCGTACGTCGCGAAGCCCTCGTTGAGCCACATGTCCTTCCACGACTTCGGCGACACCGCGTTGCCGAACCACTGGTGGGCGAGCTCGTGCACCACCAGCGCGTCCTCGGAGGGCGCACCGGAGAAGACGGGCCTGGTCTGCGTCTCCAGCGCGTACGCCAGGGTCTCGGCCGGCACCACGATCGCCCCGGTCGTGGAGAACGGGTACGGGCCGAACCGCCCGCCGCCCCACTCCACGATCTCCGGCACTCGCGCCAGCCGGGGCGCGCTGCGCGCCTCCTCGCCGGGCGACACCGCGTTGTAGACGGCGACCCCGGAGGGCGTCTTCCCCGTCGTCACCTTGAACTTCCCGATCGCGGCGGTCGCCAGGTAGCTCGCCATCGGTTCGGCGCTGTGCCACACGAACTCCGTCTGCCCGTCACCGGTGTCGGTGCGGGAGGTCAACTCGCCGTTGGATACGGCCTCGTAGCCCTTGGGGACGGTCAGCTTGATGTCGTACGTGGCCTTGTCGCTCGGGTGGTGGTTGCCGGGGAACCAGGCCATCGAACCGACCGGCTCACCGACCCCGACGGCCCCGGCCGCGCCCGCCGCCCCGTCGTCCGTGCGGATCCAGCCCTCCTGGGAGCCGTCCGGGTCGGTGACCGCCTTCGGCTTGCCGGTGTAGTCGACCTCCGTACGGAAGACCTCGCCCTTCTTCAGGTCCTCGGCCGGGCGCACCGTCAGCTCGTTGCCGGACCGGTTGAACCGGGCCCCGGCCCCCTCGACGGTGACGCCCTCCACGCGGAGCCCGCTGAGGTCCAGGTTGAAGGAGCTGAGCCCCTGCGTGGCGCGGGCGGTGATGACGGCCGTCCCGTCCAGCTGCCCGTCGGCGGGGTCGTAGTCGAGGTCCAGGTCGTAGTGCTCGACCTGGTAGCCGCCGTTCCCGGCCTTCGGGAAGTACGGGTCCCGAAGCCCCGACGCACCCGGCCGCCCCTGCACGGTGGCGCCCGTACACCCCGTGGTGAGGGCGATCAGGGCGGCGGCGGCAGAGGCGGCGAGGCGGGGCAGAGCGCGGTGTTCCACGCCCTCGATCCTATGCGGGGCGGGCATCGCGGACCGGTGACGGCGGCGCGATCCGGCCTTGCCCGACCACTGGCTACCGGCTACCGGCTACCGGCTACTTGGCGAGGGAGTCGACGCCGGCCTTCGCGAACTTCTCGTCCAGGTCACCGCTCGGGGCGCCGGCCACGCCGATGCCCGCGACCGGGGCGCCGGAAGCCTGCACCGGGGCGCCGCCGGCGAGGAAGAGGGTGCCGGGGATGTCCTTCAGGTTCGGGGCCTGGGCGAGGCGGCCGGCGAGCACCGAGGTCGGGGCGTTCCAGGACACGGCGGTGAAGGCCTTGCGCTCCGCCGACTCGTAGGACTGCGGGCCCGCGCCGTCGCCGCGCAGGGTGACGAGCGTGTTGCCGTTCCGGTCCACCACCGCGACGGTCACCTTCTGGCCCTCCTTCTCGGCGGCGTCCAGCGCTGCCCGGGCGGCGCGGGAGGCGGCGTCGATGGTGAGGTGGGTCGAGGTGGTGAAGTTCTTGTCCTTCGCCGGGGCGGCGGGCGCGGACTCGGCCCGCGCGGTGGGCGCGGTGCTCGCGCTCGCGCTGGCGCTGACGGCGCCGAAGGTCCCGGCGCCGAGCGCGAGGGCGAGGGCGGTACCGGTGAGAACGCGGGTGCGGGTCTGCATGTCTGCTCCTGAGAACGTCGGCGCGGTGCCGGGGGCTCTTGTTGCCGGGGTACTGCTCTTGCTTGCTGCTCTTTTCTGCTGCTCCAAGCCTGTGGCCGGGACCCGCCCGCGCCCGTCCCCGTACCGGCTCGCGACGGCCACCGCACCGGTTGACCCCGGGGTCAGCCGATCGGTCGATGCGGACCGGGTGCCCGTACGGATTGGCTGGTCAGCGCCGTCGCCCCCGTCCAGGCAGGATGGGAGGCGCAAGCACCACCACCCCGGGAGCCCGCCGTGCCAGCAGTGCCCGCCGCGAAGTCCGACACCCGCGCGCTGGCCGCCGTCACGCACACCGCGTTCTTCCTGCTCCTCGGCGCGTCCCTGGCCCGCTTCCTGCTGCGCCACCCCGGCGAGCCCCGCACCCCGTGGATCATCGCCCTCAGCATCACGCTGGCCCTGCTGTACGTCCTCGGCCCCGCCCTCGGCGCCGCGCCGACCCTGCGGCGGCTGCTCTGGCTCGGGCTGGTCGTCGCGACCTGGGTGGTCCTCGTCGTCCTCGCCCCCAGCTTCGCCTGGTGCGCCGTACCGCTCTTCTACACCGCGCTGCGCACCCTGCCCCCGCGGGCCGCGATCGTCCTCGTCGCCCTCCTCACCGTCTTCGTCGTCACCGCCCAGCTCCAGCTCGCCACCGCCTTCGACCCGAACCTGCTGCTGGCCCCGCCGGCGGTCGCGGCCCTCGCGACCGCCGTCCTCGTCCACATGGAGCGCCAGGCGCAGGCCCAGCGGGACCTCATCGACGACCTGATCCGGACCCGTCGCGAACTCGCCGCCACCGAACGGCGCGAAGGCACCCTCGCCGAACGCCAGCGGCTGTCCATGGAGATCCACGACACCCTGGCCCAGCACCTGTCCAGCCAGCAGATGCTGCTCCAGGCCGCCGACCGCACCTGGGACAGCGACCCCGCCACCGCCCGCGCGCACGTCCGCACCGCCAACGACATCGCCGCGCGGGGCCTCGCGGAGGCGCGCCGCCTCGTCCACGACCTGGCGCCGCCGGAGCTGGCGGGCGGCGCCGGCCTCGCCGACGCGCTGCGCACCCTCGACGCCGGCCCGCACACCGAGGTCCGCTTCCACCTCGAAGGCACGCCCGCCCCGCTCCCGGACCGCGTCCAGTCCACGCTGCTGCGGATAGCGCAGGGCGCGCTGGCCAACGTCCGCGAGCACTCCGGCGCCCGCACCGCCGCGCTCACCCTGAGCTTCCTCGGCGACCAGGTCGTCCTGGACGTCGCGGACGACGGCCACGGCTTCACCGAAGACGCCCGCGGCTCCGCCGACGACCGCGGCCACGGCCTCCCCGCGATGCGCGCCCGCGTCAGCCAGCTCGGCGGCACCCTGACGATCGAATCCACCCCGGGCGAGGGCACCGTCCTCTCCGCCTCGATCCCCCTGGAGCCCACCGGATGACGACGATCCTGCTCTGCGACGACCACGTGGTCGTCCGCGCCGGCCTGCTGGCCCTGCTGGGCAGCGAACCGGACATCGAGGTCCTCGGCGAGGCCGGCAGCGGCGAGGAGGCCGTGGCGCTGGCCGCGAAACTCCGACCCGACGTCGTCCTGATGGACCTCCAGCTGGGCGAGGGCATCGACGGCGTCGAAGCCACCCGCCGCATCACGGCCCTCCCCGCCCCGCCGCACGTCCTGGTCCTGACCACCTACGACACCGACGCGGACATCACCCGGGCCATCGGCGCGGGCGCGACCGGATACCTCCTCAAGGCGGAACGCCCCGAGGAGCTCTTCGCTGCGATCCACTCGGCCGCCGCCGGCCGCACCACCCTCTCCCCACCCGTCGCCAGCCGCGTCATGGCCCACATGCGCGGCAGCCGCCCCACCCTCACCGACCGCGAACTCGACATCCTCGGCCAACTGGCCCGCGGCCTCGGCAACCGCGACATCGCCCGCGCCCTCTTCATCAGCGAGGCCACGGTCAAAACCCACCTGGGCCGCATCTACGACAAGCTCGGCGTAGACACCCGCGCGGGCGCGGTCTCCGTAGCCAAAGAACAACGCCTCCTCCCCTAACCCACCACCGCCCCGCCCAGCCCGGCCCGGCCACCGACCGGGGGCCGCCCGGGCGCAGCCCCACCGGCCCACGCATCCCCACCAACGCCCGCCCACCCAGCCCCGCCGGCGTTTGAGGCGCGGGGTCCCGGGGCGGAGCCCCGCCTTGCCCGCCCAGCCCGGCCCGCGCACCCCCACCAACGCCCGCCCATCCAGCCCCGCCGGCGTTTGAGGCGCGGGGTCCCGGGGCGGAGCCCCGGGCCCCGGCAGGGGCCACCCCCGCCAGCCCGGCCGCCACCCGGGGCCGGGGGCCGCACCCCCACCAACGCCCACCCCATCCAGCCCCGCCGGCGTTTGAGCCCCGGGCCCCGGCAGGGGCCACCCCCCGCCGGCCCGGACGCCACCCCGGGGCCAGGGGCGGAGCCCCGAAGGTCCAGCCCGCCGGCGCTGAGGCCCCGGGGAGGGCACCGGCACCGCGCAGCGGACCGGCGTGACACCATCAAGGCGTGCTCGACATCGGCTACTCCCTCTCCCGGCGCTTCCCCGACCCCCCGCAGACCGACTACCGCTCGGCGGACGTCCACACCCTGCGCCACGACCTGTTCTGCGGGGACGTCTACCTCGCCGACACCAACGCGGACCGGGAAGTGTCCACAGCCTGGGGATGGGTCCCCGTACTCGACTTCGCCTGGGCGCTCTGCGACATCGTCGAGCAGCTCGACCAGGACCCCCGCGGCAGCCGCTCCTCCAACCGCCAGTACGCGGAGCTCGACTTCACCGAGTCCACCGACCGCATGCTCTTCGAGCGCCGCTTCGGCTGGGTCGACATCGAGGCCGACTGGATGCCGCCCGAGGAGGACCCGCTGACCTTCAGCCACCGCCTCCTGCGCCGCGAGGCCCGCGACTTCCTGCACGACGTCATCGCCGACCTCGTCGACATGCACGACGGCCTCGCCGACAACCCCGTCATCTGGACCCTCCAGGCCCGCTTCCCCCGCGTCCCGGCGTAACGGGGCACCGGGGCACCGCCAAGACCGCCCGCCCGCCCGCGCAGCGGAATCGCACCCCCTACCCCACCACCCGCACTCCCATCTGCGCCGCCAACGCCGGTGCCAGGTCGAACAGCTGCCCCGGGCTGATCACCGCTCCGGCCAGCGCGTCCACACCCCGCGCGATGTCCAGCTCCACGGCCCCCCGCAGGTCCACGTCCGCCATCCGCACCCCCGTGAAGTCCGCCCCCCGCAGCGCGCAGCCTCTGAACTCCACCCGCTCCAGCACCGCACCCCCGAAGTCCGGCTCCACCAGCACGCACTCCTCGAAGACCACGTCCTTGAGCCGCGCCGTCCGCAGGTTCAGGTAGTCGATCTTCCCTCCGCGCACCACCACCCGCTCCAGCGCCGCCCCGTGCAGCTGCACCCCGCCGAGCCGGGCCTCCACCAGCTCCACGTCCCGGAACGACGCCCCGGACAGGTCCGTCCCCACCCCCCGGACCCCCTCCAGCACCGCGTCCAGGAACCGCGCCTTCGCCAGCCCCGCCTCGTCCAGCGCGCAGCGCCGTACCGCGCAGTCCATGAACCGGGCCCCCGCCCCGTCCTGCCCGGCCAGGTCCAGGTCGGCGAACTCCAGCCCGTCGTAATCCCCGTCCGGCTCCAGCTCGCCGCCCTCCCACGCGACCAGCTCCGGCAGCCGCACCTCCGCCCGCCGCGCCGCCTTAACCGTCTGCGCCTGCCCTTTTCGCACCATCTCCCCATCGTGACCCACCCCACTGACAACACGGCCGGACCTTGACCTCAAGTCCACTTGAGGTCACACCCTGACCCCATGACCGCCCCCGCGAACGCCCCCGCCATGAACGCCGTCCGCCTCCACGCCTTCGGCCCCGCCGAGAACCTCTCCTACGAGCGCGTCCCCCGCCCCGTCCCCGCCCCCGGTCAGGTCCGCATCGCCGTCGCCGCCGCCGGGGTCCACCTCCTCGACACCACCCTCCGCCGAGGCGTCCAGGGCCCGCCCGCCCCGCTCCCCGAACTCCCCACGATCCCCGGCCGCGAGGTCGCCGGCACCGTCGACGCCCTCGGCCCCGGCACCGATCCCGCCTGGCTCGGCCGCCCCGTCGTCGTCCACCTCGGCTTCGCCCCCGGCGGCTACGCCGAGTACGCCGTCGCCGACGCCCAGCGCCTCCACCCCATCCCGCCCGGCCTCGACCCCGCCCGGGCCGTCGCCATGATCGGCACCGGCCGCACCGCCCTCGGGATCCTCCAGTTCGCCGACCTCGGCCCCGCCTCCACGGCCCTCGTCCCCGCCGCCGCCGGCGGCATCGGCACCCTGCTCGTCCAGTACGCCAAGAACGCCGGAGCCACCGTCATCGCCCTCGCCGGCGGCCCCGACAAAACCGCCCGCGCCGCCGCGGGCGGCGCCGACCTCGCCGTCGACTACACCGAGCCCGGCTGGCCCGACACCGTCCGCGCCCACCACCCCGACGGCGCCACCGTCCTCTTCGACTCCGTCGGCGGCCCCGCCGCCCGCGCCGCCCTCGGCCTCCTCGCCCCCGGCGCCCGCCACCTCGTCTTCGGCTGGTCCGACGGCCCGCTCACCCTCACCGACGCCGAACGCGCCGACCTCACCGCCCGCGGCATCACCACCCAGGGCGTCCTCGGCCCGGTCATGCTCCAGCGCGCCGGCGGCGACGACCCCCTGCGCCTCCTCGAAACCCGCGCCCTCGCCGAAGCCGCCGCCGGCCGCCTCCGCCCGGCCCTCCAGCGCTACCCCCTGTCCGAAGCCGCCGCCGCCCACCACGCCCTGGAAACCCGCGGCACCACCGGCAAGGTCATCCTGCACCCCTGACCCACCCCCGCCGCATCAGCCAGAAGGCCTGCGATCTCGCCCCGAAACCCGGCACCGCGCACATGGACACCCCCGCGGAACCCCGTGTACCAAACCCCCATGACGATCAACGGCGGCACCTCCTTCTGGTACGCGACCGACCCCACCGCCACCCGGCCACCCCGCCCGCCCCTCACCGGCGACACCACCGCCGACGTCGTCATCGTCGGCGGCGGCTACACCGGCCTGTGGACCGCCTACTACCTGAAGGCCGCCGCCCCCGACCTCCGCGTCACCGTCCTGGAGCAGAAGTTCTGCGGCTACGGCGCCTCCGGCCGCAACGGCGGCTGGCTCTACAACGGCATCGCCGGGCGCGACCGCTACGCCGCCCTCCACGGCCACCAGGCCGCGCTCCGCCTCCAGCGCGCCATGAACGAGACCGTCACCGAGGTCATCGACACCGCCGCCAAGGAGGGCATCGACGCCGACATCCACCGCGGCGGCGTCCTCGAAGTCGCCCGCACCCCGGCCCAGCTCAGCCGCCTCAAAGCCTTCCACGCCGCCGAGCTCGCCTTCGGCGAGAGCGACCGCGAGCTCTTCGACGCCACCGAGACCCACCGGCGCATCGGCGTCGCCGACGCCGTCGGCTCCTCCTGGACCCCGCACGGCGCCCGCATCCACCCCCTCAAGCTCGTCAAGGGCCTCGCCGCCGCCTGCGAGCGCCTGGGCGTGGTCCTCCACGAGAACACCCCCGTCACCGAGATCGCCCCGCGCCGCGCGATCACCCCGTACGGCACGGTCCGCGCCCCGTACGTCCTGCGCTGTACGGAGGGCTTCACCGCGGCCCTCAAGGGGCACAAGCGCGCCTGGCTCCCGATGAACTCCTCGATGATCGTGACGGCCCCGATCCCGGAGTCCACCTGGGAGGCCCTCAACTGGTCCGACGCCGCCACCCTCGGCGACATGGCCCACGCCTACATGTACGCCCAGCGCACCGCCGACAACCGCATCGCGATCGGCGGCCGCGGCGTCCCGTACCGCTACGGCTCGCGCACCGACAACGACGGCACCACCCAAGAACGCACCATCACCTCGCTCACGGCGCTGCTGACCTCCTTCTTCCCGGTCCTCGCCGGTACGGAGATCACCCACGCCTGGTCGGGCGTCCTCGGCGTCCCCCGCGACTGGTGCGCCACCGTCACCCTGGACGCCACCACGGGCCTCGGCTGGGCCGGCGGCTACGTCGGCTCCGGCGTCGCCACCTCGAACCTCGCGGCCCGCACCCTGCGCGACCTGGTCCTGGGCGAGCGGACGGACCTGACCACCCTCCCGTGGGTCAACCACCGCGTCCGCCGCTGGGAGCCGGAACCCTTCCGCTGGCTCGGCGTCCAGGCCCTCTACGCCGCCTACCGCGAAGCGGACCGCCACGAAACGGCCACCCACACCCCGACCACAACCCCCCTGGCCCGCCTGGCCGACCGCGTCTCGGGCCGCCACTGACCCCCCTCCGGACACGACGAAGGCCCCGGACCGCAACGGTCCGGGGCCTTGGCGCGCGGAGCCCCCTGTCGGATTCGAACCGACGACCTACGCATTACAAGTTGTCCGATCCCGTTCCTCAGACGTCCGTCCATGCCTGTTTGCCTACTGTCGTGCCTGATTGGAGGGCATCGGCATCTTCGACAGCTCCCTACGGACATCCCCGGATCGAGGGCCGTCTGAGACCACCACTGAGACCGCGCGCGGAGTCGACTGGCGCGATCGGTGTCGACCCACCGCGCCTTCAATGCCACTGCTTTGCAAATCACGGGACAAAAAGGCCACCGACATCTACCCTAGCCTTCACTGTATGGGAGATGCCTGATGCGACTGTTCACTCGACGTGAAAAATCCAGCATTGAGGAAAAATTCGAAAGCTACGTAGTGCAAGCACTACACGACTCGAACGTCGATGAGAGTGATGAGGATCGCATCAAAGAAATCTCCTCCGAATCGATTGCACCTTTCGCCGCAAAAGTGGGAGCGCAGATATGCGCCTCAATAACTCGCGATCGAAAATCCTTCAGAATCAACAACCGTACCGATCGAGGATTCAACAAGCGCCTCAATCGCCGATATCGAAAGGCGTTTGAGGCGTACATCATTTCTACCGCATGCGCGCTAGAAGCAGGCGCAGCACAGGAGGTAGATTCGAACACTTCGCTTGACGAAAATGAGCAGGCAACCAGATTTGCCCTGGTGGGTCTCCACGCCAAGGGGTGCAGAGTAGCTGGAGAGGTGTACGCGCTTCTTTGCAACGGGTACCCTGAAGGCGCCCTAGCTCGTGCTAGAACCTTGCACGAATTGGCTGTCGTCGCAGGCGCCCTAGCCGATTCCACGAACGACCCCACTCACGCAAACCTGGCAGTGAGGTATCTGGAACATGAAGTGATCGACGCCCGACGAAGCGCGATTCGATACCAGGAAGACCACATCCGCCTAGGGATGAAACCCCTGGACCAGGATTATATGGATGAACTGGAGGATCGATTCCAGTCCGTCATCACCAAATACGGACGGGAATTCCAAAAGGAATATGGGTGGGCGAAAGAATACTGCCCGGACGCTAATATTGCAGGCCTCGAAAGCAAGGTCCGAATGGGCCATATGAGGGGCTACTATAAGCTAGCGAGCAACGAAGTTCACGCCGGTTCACGCGGCATCTTCCTAAACAGGCATGAATTCATGGGAGACACGGCGTGGCGAGCAGGCAAAACAAACGCTGGACTTGCCGAACCTGCATCAATGGCGCTGAATTCTGTACATCAGATTACAGTGATGCTCCTGGTTAAGGGCGCACGCGACAGCACAGACCTAACAACATTGGCGATCCTCTATGCTCTCGATGAGCTACGGACACGCGCAGGAGAACTGTTCCTCAAGGTGGCTAGGGAGATCGGGGAGGCTGAACTGGAGGTTCGCGCCTCTCTCCGCAAAACCCTGTAAAGGAAGCAGGCCCGCAGCATTTGGGAACCTGCGGCAGCACTGCCCACATTCGGCCTGTTCCCTGCACACCGGGTCCCGCACATACATGGAGCGGAGTTGCTCCGAAATCCTGCCTTAGGCTGTGAGCATCCGAACTCCGTCATGCGACCGGACGTGCGGCGCCTCGCCGTCCAGGGCGTCAGCAACGCGAACCGCGAAGACCTCCCTCATTGCACCCTCGACCTCGTCGGGCGTTAGCCAGTGGATCGCGGTCGACTCATCCGACAGCCGTTCCACCCCTCCAACAGGCCGACACCGGAAGACCAGAGCGATAACGCCCAGCGTCAAGTTCTTGTAGACCCCGGTGAGTCGCTCCACCTCGACTGCGATCCCGGTCTCCTCGGCGACCTCCCGCAGTACGCCCTCTTCAGGACGCTCATCCCGTTCGAGGATGCCGCCGGGCGGCTCCCAAGCGCCGTTGTCCGCACGCTGGATCACGAGGACACGCCCGTCCTCCCGGACGACGATTCCAGCAACCGAGACGGAGTGCAGCGGCCTCGCAGCGGTAGCGTTAGTCATATACATGAGTCTAGGAGAATCAGCAGAGTATGCCCTTCTCGCCAGCACGTGACGCAGGCCGCCCGCGCTACCTCCAGATCGCCGACGACCTCAGCCAGCAGATTCAGGAAGCCGTGGGGGACCCCGAGGCCAAACTCCGCCCCGGAGAGAAGGTGCCTAGCGAGGCCGACCTCATGGACCGGTACTCGGTCGCTCAGGGAACCGTTCGCAAGGCCATGACTGAGCTGCGCGTGCGCGGCCTGGTTGAGACGCACCATGGCCGTGGCTCGTTTGTCCGCAAGGCCCCGCCGGTTCAGCGAAAGTCCAGCGACCGCTTCCGCAGGTCGCACAGGAAGGCTGGCAAGGCCGCATACCTGGCCGAGGCCGAGCAGGCGGGCTCCAAGCCCAGCGTCCGTGTTCTCTTCGTCGGTCAAGTTGAAGCCCCCACAGAGGTGGCCGCCCGGCTCGGGCTGGACTCCGGAGCCAGGGTCCTGGCGCGTCGCCGGCTGTACTACAGCGACGGCATCCCCACCGAAGAAGCGACGTCGTATCTCCCCTGGGACCTGGCGGAGAGCATCCCACTACTCAGGGAAGAGAACCCGGGACCAGGTGGGATCTACGCCCGCATCGAGGAGCGCGGCGACCTGCTGAAAGAGTTCCGGGAGACGGTCCGTGTTCGCCTGGCCAGCAAGGAAGAGCAGAGCGCACTGAGCCTCAGCCCCGGGGCGCCTGTCATCCACCTCACGCGGGACGCTCAAATTGAGTCAGGTCGAGTGGTCGAGGTCTGCGACACGCTCATGAGTGCTGAACAGTTCGTTCTGGAGTACCGCATCCCTGCTGGAGACTGACGGAGCGCCACATTCAAGCCACCTCACACGACGACACGTCAGCCGACGGGTTGACTCCTCTACATGAGTACAGCACTCTCATGTCATGCACTCCTGCACAGGAGTGCATGACTCCAGGAGCCGTGAGGCCCCTCGGGGCTGTTCGGCAGTAGAAGGCGGGGACGCTGCAATCCCGCTGAAGGCCAGGTGGAACAGGGCTACGGCCCGTACTGGCGAGGTGGCCCGGCGACCGCGAGCAACGGCCGGAGGGTGGGGACTTGGTCCCCCTTGCAGTGCTTCATCCCAGCTGGAGACGTAGGAGGAAACAGTGATCCGCTCAAGAATTCGGGCCTCGGCCGCGCTTGACCGGCGTGGGCGGGAACGCCCTTCGCGTCATCCCCTGAGCCGCCGCGTCAGCGCACCGGGATAGCCGGTGCTTTGCGGCTGCTAGGCCGCAGCTACGCGCTGCGGCCGGTTGCCTCCTCCGTCCGTCCGGCCCCCGGGTCGTACGGACGGGGTTGCAGGGAGCCGAGTACCTCCCGCTCCACCTCCAACACAGTGCAGCCCCCGGCGTTCCCGCGCCGAGGGCTGCTGAGTCCCGTTCCTCTCTAGAAGGAGCAAGACCCGTGAAGTCCATCGCTGCACTTCAGAGCATCGTTACCTCGTGGTCGGACGGTTTGGAGCCGTCGGACGCGGAGCTGGGGGCGATCGAGGTCGAGTTGCCGCTGATCCTGGCGGAGCGCGACCTCCTCGACGCCCTGATCGCCCAGCTGGACCGGCCGGCGTCGGAGTTCGACGCCCGCCGGATCCGCCGGGCCCGCAACCGCGTCCTCGCCGCCCGCCGGTGCCTGGCCAACCGCGCCGCCGACACCGCTATGCCGGGGGATGCGGCATGAGCAAGCAGATCTTCCGCGCGCAGCTGTCGCTGCGCTGTTGCGGTACCACCGCCCCGGAGCGGACGGCCGGCCCGTGCTGGCAGCTGTACGTGGCCCAGACCGGTCTGGTCGTCAAGTGGCCCACCTTCACCTGGCCCACCTCCCCCGAGATCCCGACCATGGAGGCCCGCCAGACGGCTCTGGCCTGCCTCGGGTTCACGCTCGCCGAGGACGCCGAGTGGGAGTGGACGGAGCACACCGGCCCCGAGTACCACCCCCACCCGGTACGGGTTCTTCTGCTGGGTGCGGTCAAGGTCCGTCCGCTGGAAGGCGGGGCGGCATGAACAGCGTTCACGTCGGTTCAGCGGAACGCGCGCTGGCCGTGGGTACGTGGCTGATCGTGGGCGGGGCGATGCTCTACTCCGTCCTCACCGTCACGCCGCTGATGGCCGCGCACACTGCCGCCGCCTGGCGGTGGACGGCGCCGATCCTGCCGCTCGTCGTGGACGCGGCGGTCGTGATCGTGGTCCGTCTCGATTCCGTCCTGGCCCGCCTTGGCGGGCACGGCGGCCCCTGGCCGGTCGCCCTGCGGTGGATGACCGGTGCCATGACCCTGGCCCTCAACATCGGCGCGTCCGCCCTGGTCGGGGACCTGGTCGGGGTCGCGATCCACTCGGTGGCGCCGCTTCTCCTGATCGTGACGGCGGAGGCCGGGCTCGCCTACCGGCGGGCCATCACCGCCGCCGTGCAGGGGCTGGAGGAGCGGGCCCGGGCAGACCGGAAGGCACGCGAGAAGGCCGCTCAGGATCGGGAGGATGCCCGCGAGCGGCGGGCCCGTGAACGCCGCGACCATGAGGCGGCCGTCGCTCGTGAACAGCGTGAACATGAGGCCCGGCTCATTCGCGAGGAGGCCGAGCGTCAGGAGCGGATCCGCCGTGAGGAACGGGACCGCGCCGAGGCCGCCGCTGCTGCCGAGCGGGAGTCCCGTGAACGCCGTGAACGCGAGCGTGAACAGGCACAGGCCGAGCGTGAACGCCTTGAACGCCAGGCCGCGCAACAGCGCGACTTGGAGGCCCGGCAGGAGGCCGAGCGGGAACGCAGGGAGCGCGCCGAGCAGGCCGAGCGTGAACGCCGTGAACAAGCTCGTGAACAGGAGCGCATCGAGCGTGAACGCGCCGAGCTGCTGGCCTCCGGCCCGCCCCCGGAGAAGCTCCCCGAGGACCGGGCCCGCGCGGTCGTGCAGTCCGCGTTCACGGCCGGCCTCGCCGTCCGGGTCGCCGCCGAGCTGACCGGCTGGTCCGTCGGCTGGGCCTCCGCCCGCTACCAGGAACACCGCGACGCCATCGCCCCCGCTCCGGCCCTGGGCCGGTGAACACCGTCCCGGTCTACCGGTGGCGCCTGGCCCCCGACGGCATGGCCACCCGCCGTCAGCTTCGTGCCGCTGGGCTTCGGCCCGGCGGCCAGGAGGTCGTGGCCCAGTTGGAGCGGCCTCGCCGGCGGCGGGGTCCGCTGGTCGCCTACCTGTATCTGGTTGAGCGGGCGAAGCCCGTCCGGCCGATGACCGTCCGCCGGGCCGCCGCCCTCGCCAAGGCGAACGCGGCCCGCCGTACCTGCCCCGCCTGCCGCCGCGACGCCGGATACGTCATCCCGGCCGCCCTCGGCATGTGCGTGGCCTGCGCCGACACTCCCTCGTCGTCTTCCTGACCGGAAGGACACCGCCGTGTTCGCCTCGCTCTTCGTGCTGCTCTACGTCGGTCATCTGCTGGCTGACTACCCGTTCCAGACCGACCACCAGGCCACCCACAAGGCGGGGTGCGGGCGGGAAGGCTGGACGGCCAACCTCGCCCACGCCGCCACCCACGTGCTGATCTGCGGGCTTCTCCTCACGGTCGGGTCGGCCGCGCTGGGCTGGGATCTGCCGTTCAGGCCGGCCGCTCTGGCCGTGTTGTGGATCGGTGCCACCCACGCGTTCATCGACCGCCGCTGGCCCGTCGCCGCATGGATGCGCATCGCCCGCCAGCCCAAATGGGCCGCCACCGGCGGCGCCGCGCACGTCGACCAGACCGCCCACATCCTCGTCCTGACCCTCGCCGCGCTCACCCTCTCTGCCTGAAAAAGGGGATCACCATGGCAAGCAACAGCAACAGCAGTAGCCGTCGGGTCAACGACTTCAGGCGGGAGCAGGCGGACCGCCCGTTCACGCCGCCGCCCCGCCAGGGCGGGGCGAGCAAGGGTGACAAGTTCGCCAGCGGCGTCGGTGCCGCGGCCGGAGGATTCGTCGGCGCGATGGGCGGAAGCTTCGTCCCCCCGATCAACCTGACGATCAACAACGGCAACAAGATGCCGAAGCACACCGCCGCCAACGGTACTCAGGGCCTGCTTCCGGCTCCGGAGTTCAGCAGCCCCGCGCAGATCCGCAACTACTGCAACACCCTCCGGGCCGCCGCCGTGATGCTCAGCTTCGAGGTCGCGATGGGAGCGGAGATCCTCAAGGCCGTACTCGGCACCGTCCCCGACCCCGAGGGCCGGATGGGCGGAGCGAAGATCCGCGCGTTCAAGGTCTCCCGGAAGATGCAGCGGGCCGCCGACGAACTGCGCAACGCCGCCAAGCTCGCCGCCGCCTGCTACGCCCAGTTCCAGCAGGAGTTCGAGGGCGAGCTGAACACCCACCGCCACCGCGCCCGCCCCGCCGCTCAGCCGCGCATGAACTGGGGCCAGCAGTGAGCCAACGCCAGACAGTCGACGAGAACGAAAGGGACCTGGACATGACCGCTGTCCTCGCGACACGCGGCGGCGGACGCTCCGGCGGTTCGGGGATCGGCGGATACCTGGTGCGCCGGGCGATGCCGCACCTGCCGCCGTGGCTGGGCGTGGCCGGGGTTGGCGTCGCCGGGTCCGGCGCGCACCTGATGTGGGCGGACTCGGTCGGTGCCGGAGTCGGCCTGACGTTGTCGGCCGTGGCTCTGACCGGGGCGACCTGGTGGGCCGGGCGCGAGACCAGCGCCCAGCGCCGCCTGCACTCCGCGATCACCGTGGCAGCCGGATCGAGCTGGTTCGCCGGGGCGGCGC
This sequence comes from Streptomyces sp. ADI95-16, assembly GCF_003721495.1. Taxonomy (NCBI): domain Bacteria; kingdom Bacillati; phylum Actinomycetota; class Actinomycetes; order Kitasatosporales; family Streptomycetaceae; genus Streptomyces; species Streptomyces sp. ADI95-16. Next base: position 3,908,312 of record NZ_CP033581.1, read on the forward strand.
TCGCGGGTCCTCTGGCCGGGATTCTGCCGGATGCCTTCCTGATGGGCGGTGCGGTCCTCGCGTTGTCCTGGAACGTGAGGATGGCGCTGCGCACGACGGACGGTGCGGTGAGCGGGTCGGCGGACAAGAGCCTTCTGGAGAAGGTCGGCCTGGCGAAAGCGAAGATCGGCCGGACCGAGGTCGAGCCGAACCGGGTCACCGCCAACCTGCTGCTGGAGGGCGGCGAGCAGACCAACGACGACGTGGCCCGCGCCCTGGTGCGGATCGCCTCGGCGCTGGACCTGCCGCAGTCGGCGGTCCGCTACCAGGCCGACCCGGACTCCGCCCGGCGCGGCGAACTGGTCATCGTGCCCAAGGACAGGCTGACCGAGCCGCAAGAATGGGCGGGCCCCTCCAACGTCGGCGGCTCGATCATGGAACCGCTCATCATCGGCCGGTACGACGACGGCACCCCGCTGGTGATCTGGCTGCCCGGCGACCCCGCGCAAGGCCGCAACGCCCAGCACTTCCTGATCGCGGGCGGCACCGGATCGGGCAAGGGCGACACCGCGCTGAACATCCAGACGGAAATCCTGTCGCGCCGCGACGTGATCATGTGGCTCTCGGACCCCAAGAGCTTCCAGGACTTCCGGCCGCTGCTACCCGCCTACGACTGGGCGGTAGAGGGCGGGTCCGGCACGGAAGCGATGGTCGCCGCACTCCAGCACGTCATCCCGGCCCGGACCGGGTGGCTCGGCAAGCACTCCTACCGGCAGTGGACGCCCCAGGCCGCCCAGCCGCAGACCGACCCGGCGCACTCCTGCCGGCCGGACGGCACGGCCTGCGGCTGCGAGGGCATGCCCTACATGGTCGCGTGGATGGAGGAGGCCGCCAACACGCTCCGCGCGCTGGGGGATGACGCGTTCACCGGCATCGCCCAGGAAGCCCGGTCCGCCGGGTGCTCGCTGATCGTGTCGCTCCAGCGGCCCAGTTACGACCAGATGTCCACCAGCACCAGGGCCTCGCTGCCGTCCGTGATCGCACTCGGCTGCGACCCCCGCGACGAAGGGTTCAGCCTCCCCGAGGCGGTCATCAACGCGGGTGCCCACCCCGGGGCGTGGGGCAACCGCCGGCCTGGCTACTGCTACGTCGTCGCGGGCGGCGTCGACCCCGACCGGTACGCGGCCCCTGCCCGCACGCAGCAGTTCACCCAGGCCGCCACTGCGGTCATGGAGATGCTCGCGCAGTGGACCGTCCGCAACGGAGCGAGCGCCGACCCGGTCACAGCCGCAGCGGCCAAGGCGATCGTCGGCCGCGCCTACACCGGCCGCCAGCCCAACGAAACGGAGCACACCACCATGCAGCACGAGCAGGAGCACAACAAGGAGGAGCTGATCGACGGCGAGCAGCTCGACCCCGAGGACGCCGACATCGACCCGGACGCCGAGCTTCCCGCGGCCGCCGAGGGCGACGACGCCCCGCTGTTCGCCCTGAGCTCCGGCTACAAGCCGTCCCCGGAGGAGGCCCGGGAGCTGTTCGCCCGCGCCCTCGATGAGTTCGAGGAAGCCGGGCAGATGATCGTCGGCCCGAAGGACTTCCTCGACTGGTGTGACACCAACGGCTACAGCCGCCCCTGGGTCTCCGCCCGCCTCAAGGACGCCGCCATGGAAGGCCGCCTGGAGCCCACGACCCAGACCGGCCGGTGGCGGATCGTCCCCGCCCTGGCCGCCGCCTGACACCACCCCTGGAGGAGAGATGGACTCGATCGACCGCGAATGACGCGACCTCAACCTCGCGCAGATGATCGACGACTACGAGGAAGCCGACCAGGCCGAGTTCGCCGCCTTCATGGCGGAGACGGACGACCCCGACTGGGCCTGACACCTGACACCGTCACGGCCGCGTGACACCCAAACCCTTAGGCGGGAGCGGGTGTCACGCGCCCTGACACCCCCGCCTGACACCCCCTGACACCCACGCTCTGACACCTCACCCATCGGGCCCGCGCCACGTATCCGGCGCGGGCCCGACCCACACCCGGGAGGCGTCCACATGCCCCGCGAACCGGCCGTCCACCTCCCCACCCCGATCGCCTGGAACCCCGCCCCGAACCACCACGCCGCCTCGATGCCGGCGCTCCCCTCCGGTTCGGGCATCAGCTGGGTCACCCTCCCCGACGGCACCCGCACCCTCGCCTACACCCACCCCGCCCCCATCGGGGTCGCCCCCACCCCGGCCCCTCCGGTCACGGTGCCGACGTGGGCCAAGACCACCGCGCTGTTGGCCCCGACCGTCGGGGGAGGCATCGGCGCCGCCGGAATCGGAATCTCCTACGCCGCCCCCGGAGTCCTCGCCATGGCCGAAGCCCTCTGGGCCCTCGTCGCGCTCATCGCCGCCGGCACCGCCCTCCCCCTGATCCTCCGCACCGGCCGCGGCAGGGGCGGCCGGGGCGGGGCGCCGGTCCAGCACATCACCCAGAACATCAGCGCCACCGGCCTCTTCGGCCGCGCCACCGGAACCCTCAACAACCGCTGACCGGTGTCCAAGGCCGAGGGCGGCAGCAAGCACTCCGGCCCCCCGGACGGATGCTGCCGCCGGCCGTCGATGTTGTCAGACGGTGATGGCGGTCTGTTCGACGCTCGCCTGCTTGGGCAGCACGACCTGGTGGGATGCGCGGTGCAGGTCCCAGTGGGCGCCGAGCCAGGTCCGGTGGTCCTTGTTGAGGACGGCCTGGACCGGCTGGCCGTGCAGCTGGGCGTAGTGGGGGTAAGCGGCCAGCTGGGCAGAGATGTCCAGCGTCCCGGTCGTCGGGTGGACCGCGATGAGTCCCAGGTCGAACAGGCGGTGCAGGTCGCGCCGCAGCAGCAGTCCGCCGCTGGGGTGGTGCTGGCCGTCTGCGGCGTAGCTGTAGAGGTGGGCGGCTTCCAGGACCGTGGCGGGTGCCGGGCCGGTGAAGGCGCACATCTGGCCGTGTTCGTTGAGCAGGCGCCGCCGGAACGCGGCCTGTCCGACCCGGGCGCGGACCATGGTGGTCTTGTGGCCGCCGGGGATGGCGGGCTGCTGGGCGGCGTCGGCGATGTCGACGCTGGTGGGCTGGCCGGTGGCCAAGATCGCGGCCCGCATCTTGTCCCAGGCGAACGGGCGCAGGCTCTGCTGGGACTTGGGTGAGTCGCACAGGCTGCGCAGTTCGGCGCCGGTCAGCAGGCCGGCCATGTCGACCCAGTTGATGCCGTGCCGGGACCGGTAGGTGGTGACCTGCTTGGTCTGGGTGATCGGTGTGTCGAACTCGGCCTTGCAGTCCCAGCACAGGTAGGTGGGCGTCTTGGTGCGGCGGGCCTTGAAGCTGGCCCGCATGCAGGCCGGACAGCTGTAGGTGTCCTTCACCGCCGAGCCCACGTCGATTCCCTCGATGACGGAGACGCCGAGCAGGGACTTCTTGTCCCACAGGGCGATCACGTCGCCGACGGCGATGGCCGCGTGGTTGGGGACGGTGCTGTCCCAGCTGTAGTGCCGCGACGGCTCGTCGTCGTAGCCGTCGTTCCCGCCGTGCGTCCGATCGTCGTCGGCCACCGCCAGCACCAGCCACGCGCCCATCGCTACCCCCTCACTGCGGCCGTACACACGGGCCGCACAAGATCCACGGTCGCGACAAATCTAACCGCCCCCTCCGACAACGCCCCCAGCCTGCAAAGGCGAGGAGTCGTGCGAGGGGCTCACGAGGAGACACATGGACCTAGTCCTGGCCTTACCCACCCGACCGATACGCCGGAAACCCCGCGTGCTCGATCTGTGCTGCGGTGCCGGCGGCGTCTCGATGGGCTACCACCTGGCCGGGTTCGACGTCGTCGGCGTCGACAACCGGCCCCAGCCCAACTACCCCTTCACCTTCCACCAAGCCGACGCCATCGCCTACCTCACCGCGCTCATCGCCTCCGGCGAGATCGAGGTCTTCGACCTGGTCCACGCGTCTTGGCCCTGCCAACGCTTCGCCCGCGTCACGGCCTGGCGAGGGGATCGCGACGAGCACCCCGACCTCCTGACCCCCGGGAAGAAGCTCATGCAGGCCAGCCACCGCCCCTGGGTCATCGAAAACGTCCCCGAAGCCCCTCTACGCCCGGACTACCTCCTCTGCGGCAGCCAGTTCGGACTCAACGTCCGCCGCCACCGCACCTTCGAAACCTCCTGGGGCGGCGGGGGAGACCTCGTCCCGCCCTGCTGGCACCACAAGGGACTGCTTGCCTTCGAGCACAAGGGAGAGCGGGCCTACGCGGACGCCATGGGCTGCACGTGGATGAGCAACGTCGAGGCCCGCCAAGCCGTACCCCCGGCCTACGCCCACTGGATCGCCAGCCAATACCTCGCCCAGCGAGCCACAGCCGCCGCCTGAAAAGGCCTACACCACGTCACACACGAGGGCGGCCCCGTCTCGGCAAAGTCCGGGCCGCCCTCTTCCAGCTCTCACTGGAGGAATCAAGGATGACCTATCAACCCGCATCCGCGCTGCTGACCGCCGCGCTCGATGCCGCTGCCCTGGGTTGGAGCGTGTTCCCGCTCCGGCCCGGGCAGAAGCGTCCCGCTCTGCACGGGGAAGAGCACTGTCCCGGTCTGGGGGACTGTGCCGGTGGGCACCGCAAGTGGGAGGTACGGGCCACCAGCGACCCGGACCGGATCCGCCGCGCGTGGGACCGGATCGCCTTCAACGTCGGTATCGCCACGGGCCCTTCGTCCCTTGTCGTGGTCGACCTCGACGTGCCGAAGGGCAAGGGCAGTTCGGACGCGCCGTGCGGCGCGGACACCTTCCAGGCGCTCTGCGAGCGCGCCGGGCAGCCCGTCCCGGCCACGCTCTCGGTGAGGACGCCCACCGGCGGATCCCACCTGTACTTCACCGCCCCGGCCGGGGTCCGGCTGGGGAACTCGGCGGGCAGGCTCGGACCGCTCATCGACACCCGCGCGTGGGGCGGCTACGTCGTCGCGCCCGGCAGCATCACGGCGGTAGGGGCGTACGAGGTCACCGATCCGACGGCCCCGGCGCCGTTCCCGACGTGGCTGTACTCCCTGCTCGCTCCCCGGCAGGCCCTGCGTCAGCTCACCGGCCGCCCCGCAACCACCCACCGCACTGGCCGGTACGCGGCCGCCGCCCTGAACGCCGAGACGGCGTCGGTCGAGTCGGCCCCGGACGGAGAGCGCAACGGGACGCTGCTGCGGGCCGCCCGGGCTCTGGGGCGGTTCATCGCCGCGGGCGACCTCGGCCGCGAGGTGGTGGAGGAGGCTCTTCAATGGGCGGGGGAGTCGGCCGGCCTGCCGTCTTCCGAGTGCCGCGCCACGATCCGCTCCGGTCTGAACTGGTCCATCGCCCGCAACGCGATGAGGCGGACGGCATGAACCACCGCCCCCGTTCCTCCTTGAAGAGCCTCACCCCCGCCCCCACCGGCCCCAGCTCCGCCGAACCGGCCCCGGCCACGGGCGGCGGTGGGGCGCCGAAGGTCGTCGCCGAAGGCGTCCCTTCTGCCCTTCTCCGTGACCCGCGCCCTGCGGACGGCCGGTACGTCGTCGCCGTCCTGCACATCTACGCCCCGCGCGGCGCCGTCCCCACCGCCACCTCGACGTGCGAGTGCGGGCACAACCGCTCCGCCGTCGGGCAGCGGCAGGTCCTCGCCCTGATCCAGCTCCACACCGACCACCGCGCCGCATGCCCACTGGGCCGCATCGCCACCGCTCACCGGAGGAAGGCCGCATGACCGCCGACACCCAGACCCTGCCCGCGTCCACCCCGACGGCCACGGACGGCTCCCGCCTGCTGGACGAGGTGGAGGCCTTCCACCGGCGCTTCAACGTCTTCCCCACCGAAGCCGCGTACGTCGCCGTCGCCCTGTGGGACGCTCACGCGCACCTGCTGGACTGCTTCGACTCCACCCCGCGGCTCGCGTTCCTCTCCCCCGAACCCGGGTCGGGGAAGTCCCGCGCGCTGGAGATCGTGGAGACCCTGGTACCTCAGCCGCTGGTGGCCGCGAACGCGTCCGCCCCGGTCCTGTTCCGGGCCGTTTCCACCCTGGAGAACCGGCCCACGATCCTCTTCGACGAGGTCGACACGATCTTCGGCCCCAAGGCCGGGGACAACGAGCCCCTGCGCGGGTTCCTGAACGCCGGCCACCACCGGGGCGCCGGCATGTGGCGGTGCGTCGGCGACGGCACCAACCAGACCGTCCAGGAGTTCCCCAGCTTCTGCGTGGTCGCCATGGCCGGGCTCGGCTCGCTGCCGGACACGATCCTGACCCGGTCGGTCATCATCCGGATGCGCCGCCGGGCCCGCAACGAACGCGTACAGCCCTTCCGTCGCCGCCTGCACGCCCCCGAGGGTCACGCCCTGCGCGACCGGCTCGCCGCCTGGGCAGACAGCGTCCGGCATCTGGTCGACGGGGTGTTCCCCGATATGCCCGACGAGGTCACCGACCGTCCCGCCGACGTGTGGGAGCCGCTCATCGCCGTCGCCGATGCGGCGGGGGGCGACTGGCCGGCCCGGGCCCGCGCCGCCTGCGCGCAGATCGTCGCCGCGTCCAAGCAGGACGACAAGGGCAGCATCGGAATCCGCCTGCTCACCGACCTGCGCGACCACGTCCTCAACGGGATCGAGCGACTGCCCACCATCTCCGTCCTGGACCGCCTCTACGCGCTGGAGGAAGCGCCGTGGGCGGACATGGGCGGCAAGCCGCTGACCTCCCGGGGCCTGGCCAAGATGCTCGGCGAGTACATGACCGGGGACAACAAGCCCATCGAGCCCCGCAACATCAAGACCGGCGGAGCCGTCCTCAAGGGGTACTACGCGGCCGATCTCGCCGACGCGTGGACGAGGTACTGCCCTCCCCCCACCCCCTGAGAATCCGCTACTTCCGCTACCTCCGCTACCGCGCAGGTCACAGGCCCTGCGGAGGTAGCGGATAGCCCGAAACCATCCGCTACCCGAACAGCACCTCCCGCTACCGGCCCGGCCCCCAACGGCCGGGCCGGTCGCGCGTCTATCCGCTACCGCTACCCAATCCGCTACCTCGATCAAGCCCCTGACCAGGGCGGTAGCGGAGGTAGCGGCAGTAGCGGATTCCCACCAACGGGGATGAGAAGCCCCGTCAGTCCGTCGCCGTGGAGGCACTCAGATGACCACCGCCGTCACCCCCTCCGCCCGCGTCCTCTGCACCGTGGACGTCGCCGCCGAACTGCTCTCCCTCGGCCGCTCCACCGTCTACGAGCTGATGGCCGCGGGCGAGCTGCCGTTCGTCAAGGTCGGCCGGGCCCGCCGGATCCGCCGGTCCGACGTCGACGCGTTCGCCGCCCAGCTCCCGCCGCAGTCCGTCTGATCGCTCAGCGCCACCCGCTGGCGGCCCCGGGGACTCCCCGGGGCCGCCTTCCGCATGGAGGAACACAAGAGCCCATGAGCACCCGCAAGCCGAACATGGAGTCGTCCATCTACCTGGGCAGTGACGGGTGGTGGCACGGCCGCGTCACGATGGGCGTGAAGGCGGACGGTGGGCCCGACCGCCGGCACCGCCGGGCCAAGACCGAGGCTGCCGTCGCCAAGAAGGTCCGCGAGCTGGAAAAGCTGCGCGACGAGGGCCGGGCCACGAAGGCCGGGCGAAAGCCGACCGTCGCGCAGTGGATGGACACCTACCTGTCGACCATCGCGAGCCTGAAGCTCAAGCCGCGGTCCCTGGACGACTACTGGTCGAAGACCCGCAACGACATCGTCCCGGGCATCGGCAAGCACCGGCTCGACAAGCTCGCCCCGGAGCACCTGGAGGTGATGTACGCGGCGATGCTGAAGGAGGGGCACGCCGCGTCCCACGTGGTGAAGGTGCACCGGATCCTCTCCCGGGCCCTGAAGATCGCCCAGCGCCGCCGGATCATCAACGAGAACGTCGCCACCCTCGTGGACCCGCCCTCCGTGGACGAGACCGAGGCCAACCCCTTCTCGCGCGACGAGTCGAGGGCGTTTCTCGCGGCCGCCGCCAAGCGTCCGACGTTCATGCGGTGGGCGATCGGGGTCGGCATGGGCTTCCGGCAGGGTGAGGCGCTGGGCCTGCGCTGGCCGTACGTGGACCTGGAGCAGGGGCTGTTCCATCCCGCGTGGCAGCTCCAGCGGCTCACCTGGAAGCACGGGTGCGCGGACGCCCGCGCCTGCGGGGCCCGGCTCCACAGGTTCGAGCCGTGCCCGCCCGGCTGCTCGACGCACAAGAACTACGTCCGCGGGTGCCCGCCGCCGTGCCCGCCCACGTGCCGGCGGCACGCCAGCGCCTGCCCGGAGCGGAAGGGCGGGGGTCTCGCCTTCACCCGGCCCAAGACGAAGAAGAGCCAGAACCCGGTGCCGATCCCGCCGCCCTTCCTGCCCTACCTGCTGGAGCACCGGACGAAGCAGAAGGAGCAGCGGCGGGCCGCCGGGGAGCTGTGGGAGGAGTGCGACGCGGTGTTCACCCGGGAGGACGGCCGGCCGCTGGACCCGCGGGCCGACTGGGCGGAGTTCAAGGAGCTGCTCGCCGAAGCCGGAATCAGCGACCGCCGCCAGCACGACGGAAGCCGTCACACGGCCGGCACGATCCTGAACGAGCTGGGGGTGGACATGCCCACGATCATGGAGATCCTCCGGCACACCCAGATCAGCCAGACCCGCCGCTACGTGAAGGGCCGCTCCGAGCTGTCCCGAGAGGCAATGCGGCGGATGGGAGAGACCTTCATGCCCGGTCCCGCACCCGCTCCCATGGGCCCCACTGAGACCAGAACTGAGACAGAGAGCACCCATGCGGCCCGTGCCCGGCGCCGCCGCAAGATCCGCTGAAACAAGAAAATCCCAGCTCAGAACGGATCTGAGCTGGGATCCCAGCAGAGCCCCCTGTCGGATTCGAACCGACGACCTACGCATTACAAGTGCGTTGCTCTGGCCGGACTGAGCTAAGGAGGCGAGGCCGTCCTCACTTTACACAGAGCGCCATTCCCGGGGCCATCACGTTGCGGGCCGCCGCCGGCCGCCCGGGAAGTCACCGCCGTGCGGGGGCTGACAGGAGGCGGATCGGGGGGTAGCGTCGGGCGGAAGTCCGATTACTGGACTAGACCTTCCACTCGGATCGTCCGGCACGTTCCTGCCGGTAGAAGGGATTCATCACCATGGCTTCTGTCACCTTCGACAAGGCGACCCGGCTGTACCCCGGCGGCGACAAGCCCGCCGTCGACCAGCTGGAGCTGGAGATCGAGGACGGCGAGTTCCTCGTCCTCGTCGGCCCCTCCGGCTGCGGCAAGTCCACCTCGCTGCGCATGCTGGCCGGCCTGGAGGACGTCAACGGCGGCGCCATCCGCATCGGCGACCGCGACGTCACGCACCTGCCGCCCAAGGACCGGGACATCGCGATGGTGTTCCAGAACTACGCGCTGTACCCGCACATGTCCGTCGCCGACAACATGGGCTTCGCGCTCAAGATCGCCGGCGAGGACAAGGCCACCATCCGCCGCAAGGTGGAGGACGCGGCGAAGATGCTGGACCTGACCCAGTACCTCGACCGCAAGCCGAAGGCGCTCTCCGGCGGTCAGCGCCAGCGCGTCGCCATGGGCCGCGCGATCGTGCGCAAGCCGCAGGTGTTCCTGATGGACGAGCCGCTGTCGAACCTGGACGCGAAGCTGCGCGTGTCCACGCGCACGCAGATCGCGGCGCTCCAGCGCGACCTCGGCATCACCACCGTCTACGTCACCCACGACCAGGTCGAGGCCATGACGATGGGCGACCGCGTGGCCGTCCTCAAGGACGGGCTGCTCCAGCAGGTCGACACCCCGCGCAACATGTACGACCGCCCGGCGAACCTGTTCGTCGCCGGCTTCATCGGCTCGCCCGCCATGAACCTGGTCGAGGTCCCGATCACCGACGGCGGCGTGAAGTTCGGCGACAGCGTCGTCCCGGTGTCCCGCGAGGCGCTTACGGCCGCGGCCGACGCCGGCGACCGCACCGTCACCGTGGGCGTCCGACCCGAGCACTTCGACGTCGCGGACTCGGGCGGCCTGACCATCACCGTCAACGTCGTCGAGGAACTCGGCGCCGACGGGTACGTCTACGGCGTCACCCCGGCCGAGAAGGGCTCGCAGGACATCGTCGTGCGCGTCGGCGGCCGCCAGGTGCCGGAGAAGGGCTCGACCCTGCACGTGGTGCCGCGCCCCGCCGAGATCCACGTGTTCTCGACGTCCTCGGGTGCGCGCCTCTCCGACTGACCGGGTACCGGCGTGACATGAAGGGGCGCTCCGCCAAGGGGCGCCCCTTCGTGGTGAGTTCCGGGCGGACCGGGCCATTCGGCCCCGCCCGTCAACCCTTTATTCGAAAAACCACGTCGAACCATCCCCCGACCGGGTGACTAATTGTCTCCAAAACTTCACCGAGCGCTACTCTCGCCCTCGTGACCCACACTGCCCGCCGTATCGGCCGTTCCCTCGCCCTGGTCCTGCCCGTCGTCCTGGTCCTGTCCGGGACCCTCGCGGTCACGATGGTCCCCTGGGCGGACAACACTCCCTCCCAGATCCTGACCGCGTCCGCCGAGGACGTCTCCGTCCCCGCGAAGCCGCGCGCCGCGCAGGACGTGCTCCGCGACAAGCTCATGACCGAGCTGCAGCAGGGCGAGGCGCCCGGCGTCGTCCTGACGCACCTCCAGCAGGAGGTGGACCGGCGGCCGTCGCTCACCGACCACTGCGTGGGCATCGCGCGGGCGCTCGGCCGGGCCGCCGTGGAGGCGTACGGTCCGACGAAGGCGCAGTCCTTCGCGCGGCCCGTGTGCGACACCGCGTACGCGTCCGGCGTCGCCTCCATGGGCTGACGACGGCCGACGCCGGTTGACGCACGTCGCGTCGGCGGCCGCCGGAGCCCGGCGCTCCCTACTCTGGCCGCCATGACCGACGTTCCCTCCGCATCCCCCGTACCGCCCGCATCACCCGCATCACCCGTACCGCCCCCCGCCCCTACGTCCACCGATTCCGCGGCCGCGTTCCCGGCCTCCCCCACCCAGGCCGTCGTCCTGGCGGGCGGCCAGGGCTCGCGGCTGCGGCCGTACACGGACGACCGGCCCAAGCCGATGGTCGAGATCCCCGGCACGGGGACGCCGATCATCGGGCACCAGCTGGCCTGGCTGGCCGCCGAGGGGGTCACGGACGCCGTCGTGTCCTGCGGGCACCTCGCCGAGGTGCTCCAGGAGTGGCTGGCGCGGGCCCGGTTGCCGCTCCGCGTGACCACCGTGGTCGAGGAGGAGCCGCTGGGGCGCGGCGGGGGCCTCAAGTACGCCGCGCGCCACCTCCCGCACCCGGACCGGCCCTGGTACGCGACGAACGGAGACATCTGGACGCGGTTCTCGCTGCGCGAGATGGCGGCGTTCCACGCGGAGCGCGGGGCGGTGGCGACGCTGGCGCTGGCCCGGCCGCGGATCCCGTGGGGGGTGGTGGAGACGAACGAGTTCGGGCAGATCCTGGACTTCATCGAGGCCCCGCCGTCGCCTTATCTGATCAATGCCGGGGTGTACGTCTTCGGCGCCGAATTCGCCGCGCTGCTCCCGGACTTGGGGGACCACGAGCGGACGACGTTCCCTCGGCTGGCCCGGGAGCGGCGCCTCGCGGGCTTCCCGCTGCCCCAGGGGGCCTACTGGCGGGCGATCGACACCGCGAAGGACCTCACCGAGGCGGCACGGGAGTTGGCCGCGCAGAACGCCTCCTGAGCCCACGCGCCGGCCGCACCGGCCAGACCGGCCGCACCGGCCAGACCGGCATACGGAAGGGCCCGGCGCGCTCCTCGCGCGCCGGGCCCTTCCGCGTACGTACGACGGGACTCAGCCGAGCAGTCCCCCGACCAGGCCGGGCTTCTTGGCCGGGGCCTCGCCGCCCCCGCCGCCGCTCCCCGACGACGAGGACGGCCGCTGCTGCGGGGCGGACTGCCGCGGCGCGCTGCCGCGCGGGGTCTGGCCGCCGCCGCTGCCCCGCGTCGCGGTGGGCGACTGGGAGCCGGCGCCGGCGCCCTTCTGGGCGGTGCCCGGGCCGGAGGTGGAGGCGGCGGTGCGGCCCGGCTTGGCGGAGGCGGACTTGGAGGCGCTGGCGGAGGGTTCCGCGGCCGCCTTGGAAGGCTGCTGCTCCTGCTGCCGCTGGGGCTGCGCGGACGGCTGGCCGGCCGGCGTCCGCGGCAGCGGGGTGCCGGGCAGGTAGTTGCTCGGGGGCTCCCCGGGCCCGGGGACGGTGACCACGGTGGTGGAGCGGACCGCCCCGCCGAGGACGGAGCCGATGATCAGGGTGAGCCCGCAGGCGATGGTCGCCATGACGGCCCCGCGGCGCAGCACCCGGCGCCGCAGCCGCCAGACCTCGGAGCGCGGTCCGAGGGTCCGCCAGGCCTCGCCGGCGAGGCGGCCGTCGAGGGAGTAGACGGGGGCCCCGGCGATGATCAGCGGGCTCCAGGCGGCGAGGTAGATGATGTCGGGCGCGTCGTAGGCCGGGACGGTCTTCCAGCTCACGGTCATCAGCAGCGCGGCGGACAGCAGGGCGCCGATGCAGGCGGCGAACCGCTGCCACAGCCCGAACACGGTCAGCACGCCCACGATGACCTGGAGGAACGCCACGGTGAGCCCGGCCCCGACGGGGTGGGCGAGGGCGAAGTCGCGCAGCGGTTCGGCGAGCGCCCAGGGGTGCAGGGTGTGGAGCCAGGTGACCATGGAGCCGCGTTCGCCGCCGTCGAAGTAGACGGGGTCGCACAGCTTGCCCATGCCGGCGTAGATGGAGATGAAGCCGAGGAAGACGCGCAGCGGGAGCAGCACGACGCCGAGGTTCATCCGGCGGCCCGGGTAGTACGAGGCCTGCGCGCGGCTGTCGCCGGAGGCCTGGCGGGAGTCCGCCGGGGCGCCGGGGCCGCCGGGGCCCGCGGGTCCGCCGTAGTACGGCTCGCGCGGCAGGTCCCGTACGGCGGACAGCGGACGGGTCTCGTCCGGGTCGCCGTAGGTGCGCTGGCCGATGACGGTCGGCGTGGGGAGGGTGTCCTCGGCGAGGTCGTGGGCCAGGTCGACGCGGGGGATGACCTGGGTGCCGCCGCCGCCCTCGAAGGCGTCGTAGCCGCGGCCGGCCTCCCGGACGGCCTGGAGGAGTCCGCCGGTGGCCGCGGCGTCACCGGGGGCGGACTTGCCGCTCCAGACGACGGGGGCTCTGCGGCGGGTGGCGCCGGCCGCGGCGGCCACGGCACCGCCGAGGACGGGCGCGCGGCCGGGGGCGTACGCGGGCTTGGAACGCGCGCTCGTGCTCGGTGCGAGCCGCACGCGGAAGCTGGCGTGGTTGACGATGACCTGTGCGGGGTCGCACGGCACCTTGACCATGCTCAGCGCGGGCTGGTCGTCGAACCCTGACGTTCTGGTGTCCACACTCATCTAACCGAGTGACGAGTCTTTAGGACACTGCCTTGACATCAGGGATGTGTCCGAGACCCGTCAAGATCAAGTCACCCCGCCCGGAACGGGCGGGGTGACACGCTCACGGGTCAGGTTCCGTGGGCCAAGTGGATCAAGCTCGCCTCAGAGGCGCGGGGCCTCGGCGCGGCGGCGCGCGGCCTCGTACAGCACGACGCCCGCCGCGACACCGGCGTTGAGCGACTCGGCGCCGCCCGGCATCGGGATGCGGACGAGGTAGTCGCAGTTCTCGCCGACGAGGCGGCCGAGGCCCTTGCCCTCGGAGCCGACGACGATGACGACCGGGCCCGCGAGCTCGGCGAGGTCGTTGACCGTGTGCGTGCCCTCGGCGGCGAGGCCGACGATGGTGATGCCGGCCTTCTTGTAGTCCTGGAGGGCGCGGGTCAGGTTGGTGACGCGGGAGACCGGCGTACGGGCGGCGGTGCCGGCCGAGGTCTTCCAGGCGCCGGCGGTCATGCCGGCGGCGCGGCGCTCGGGGATGACCACGCCGTGGCCGCCGAAGGCGGAGACGGAGCGGACGATCGCGCCGAGGTTGCGCGGGTCGGTGACCCCGTCGAGGGCGACGATCAGCGGGTCCTCGCCGTTGTCGTACGCGGCGGCGGTGAGGTCCTCCGGGTGCGCGTACTCGTACGGCGGGACCTGGAGGACCAGGCCCTGGTGGTTGAGCCCGTTGGTCAACCGGTCGAGCTCGGGGCGCGGGGCTTCCATCAGGTTGATGTTGCCGCGCTCGGCCGCGAGCTGGAGGGCCTCGCGGACGCGCTCGTCGTTGTCGATGAACTGCTGGACGTAGAGGGTGCTGGCGGGCACGCCGTCGCGCAGCGCCTCGAAGACCGGGTTGCGGCCGACGACCATCTCGCTGGTGCCCTTGGGGCCGCCGCGGCGCGGGGCCGGGCGGCGCTTGGCGGCCTGGCGCGCCATGGCGTTGCTGATGCGGTTGGCCTTGTGCTTCTTGCGGTCCTCGGCCTTGGGCGTGGGGCCCTTGCCCTCCAGGCCCTTGCGCCGCTGGCCACCGCTGCCGACCGTGGCGCCCTTCTTGTTGGACGTGCGGCGGTTCCTGCGCTGGCTGTTCCCGGCCATGACCTCTACCTGTTTCGTTGGTGCTGCGATATGTACGTATGAAGAGTGTGCCGCCCGGAGCGCCGGGCGGCACACCGTGCCTGCCTGCCCGCCCGGGCCGACCTGCCCGGCCGGGCCGCTTGGCTCAGCGCGGGCCGAGTGTCCAGCGCGGTCCGCTCGGGCTGTCCTCGATGACCAGCCCGGACTGCTGGAGCTGGTCGCGGATGGCGTCGGCCGTGGCCCAGTCCTTGCGGCCCCGCGCGGACTCCCGCTGCTCCAGGACCAGGCGTACGAGCGTGTCGACGGCGCCGTGCAGGTCCTCGCCGCGGTCCGCCTCGCCCGCCCAGTGCGGGTCGAGCGGGTCCAGGCCGAGGACGCCCAGCATGGCCCGTACCTCCGACAGGCGCGCGATGGCCGCGTCCTTGTCGTCGGCGGCGAGGGCGCTGTTGCCCTGCCGGACGGTGGTGTGGACGATCGCGAGGGCCTGCGGGACGCCCAGGTCGTCGTCCATCACCTCGGCGAAGGCGAGGGGGACCTCGGCGGCGGGTTCGACGGGACCGCCGGCCTTCTCCACGACGCGCTGGCAGAAGCCCTCGATGCGCGCGAACGCGGACTCCGCCTCGCGCAGCGCCTCCTCGCTGTACTCGATCATCGACCGGTAGTGCGGGGTGCCGAGGTAGTAGCGCAGGACGATCGGGCGCCAGGCCTTGACCATCTCGGAGACGAGCACCGAGTTGCCGAGGGACTTGGACATCTTCTCGCCGGACATGGTGACCCAGGCGTTGTGGACCCAGTACTTCGCGAACTCGTCGCCGTATGCCTTGGCCTGGGCGATCTCGTTCTCGTGGTGCGGGAAGATCAGGTCGAGGCCGCCGCCGTGGATGTCGAAGGCGGCGCCGAGGTACTTGTGCGCCATGGCGGAGCATTCGAGGTGCCAGCCCGGGCGGCCGCGGCCCCACGGCGTCTCCCAGGACGGCTCGCCGGGCTTGGCGGACTTCCACATGGCGAAGTCGCGCGGGTCGCGCTTGCCCGTCTCCCCCGTGCCCGAGGGCTGCATGAGGTTGTCGAGCTCCTGGTTGGAGAGCGCGAGGTAGCCCGGGAAGGAGCGCACGTCGAAGTAGACGTTGCCGTCCGCCTCGTACGCGTGACCGCGCTCGATCAGGCCGCGCATCATCTCGACCATCTCGGTGACGTGGCCCGTGGCGCGGGGCTCGTAGGTGGGCGGGAGGCAGCCGAGGGCGGTGTAACCGTCGTTGAAGGCCCGCTCGTTCTCGTAGCCGATGGACCACCAGGGGCGGCCCTGCTCGGCCGACTTCGTGATGATCTTGTCGTCGATGTCCGTGACGTTGCGGATGAAGGTGACGTCGTAGCCGCGGTAGGCGAACCAGCGGCGCATGATGTCGAAGTTCAGGCCGGACCTGATGTGCCCGATGTGCGGGGCGGCCTGCACGGTCGCGCCACAGAGGTAGATCGAGACGCAGCCCGGAACGAGCGGGGTGAAGTCGCGGATCTGCCGGGCGCTGGTGTCGTACAGGCGAATAGTCACGGCATCCAGGGTAGTGGCCCTGTAGCAGTGCCCCGCGACCCTTTCGGGACGCGGGGTTGCTTTGTTGCCGAAGCGGAGCGGTGCGGCGCGCCGGCGCGCTCCCCGCTCGGACGGATTTATCAGGTTTGTCAGGATGCGTCCCGGTACACCAGCGCCGTGGCGATGGCGGCGAGGCCCTCGGCGCGGCCGGTGAGGCCGAGGCCGTCGGTGGTGGTGCCGGAGACGGAGACGGGGGCGCCCGCGGCGGCGGCGAGCGCCTTCTGCGCTTCCTCGCGCCGCTTGCCGATCTTCGGGCGTACGCCGATCACCTGGATGGCGATGTTGCCGATCTCGAAGCCCTCGGCGCGGACGATCCGGGCGGCCTCCGCCAGCAGGGTGACACCGGCGGCGCCGGACCACTCGGGGCGGGAGGTGCCGAAGTGCGCGCCGAGGTCGCCGACGCCGGCGGCGGAGAAGAGGGCGTCGCAGGCGGCGTGCGCGGCGACGTCGCCGTCGGAGTGCCCGGCGAGGCCGTCCTCGCCCTCCCACAGCAGACCGGCGCACCACAGCTCGCGGCCGGCCTCGAAGGCGTGCACGTCGGTGCCGATGCCGACGAGCGGGATCAGGGGGGCCGGGGCGTCGGGGCTAGTAGGCATCGGTGGCCCTCCTGCGGGCGAGTACGGCCTCGGCGAGGACCAGGTCGAGCGGACGGGTGACCTTGAAGGCCTCTTCGTGGCCGGGGACGACCACGACGGTGACGCCGAGGCGTTCCACCATTCCGGCGTCGTCGGTGGCGCCCTCCCCGCCCACGGTGTCACCGGCGAGCTCGTCGTGGGCCCGCTTGAGCGTGACGAGGTCGAAGCCCTGCGGGGTCTGTACGGCGCGCAGCCGGGCCCGCTCGGGCGTGGCGACGACCGGCTCGGCCTCGCCGGGCCTGCCGGGCTCGACCTCCTTGACGGTGTCGGCCAGCGGCATCGCGGGCACCACGGCGGGCGCGCCGTCGCGGACGGCTTGGGCGACGGCGTCGACCGTGTCCACGGGGACCAGCGGGCGGGCGGCGTCGTGGATGAGCACGGTGGTGACGCCGTCGGGCAGCGCGTCGAGGCCGGCGCGCACCGACTCCTGCCGGGTGTCGCCGCCGGGGACGACGAGGATCTCGGTGCGTTCGGGCAGCGCGTGCTCGTCGAGCAGGTTGCGCACCTCGGCGGCGCCGTCGGGCGGCGCGACGACGACCACGAGGGACACCGCGCGGGAGCGGGCCATGGCGCGGACGGCGTGGATGAGCATGGGCGTGCCGCCGAGGCCCCGCAGGGCCTTGGGGGCACCGGGGCCGAGGCGTACGCCGCGGCCGGCGGCCGGGATCACCGCGGCGGTGCGGTGGGGGCGCGATTCGTCAGACATCAAGGAGCTCCGGGAGTGTGACTCCGGTTTGGCGACCAGGTTTGTGACTTCGGCCGACGTGGGTATGGCCTGAAGGGTGCCGGGTGCGACGCCCCTCGCCCCTTCCGTGACGACCGGACGAGTCGGCTGCCCGGACCCGGCACGTCAGTGGCACGACCTGCGCGGCCGGTGGCTGCGCGGCCGGGCGAAAGGCGGGGAGGGCGGGGATCGGGGGCGGCGGAGCCGGCGGGGATACAGACATGCCGCAGCGCCCGGCAACAAGTCTCCTTGTCATCGGGCACCGCGGCACAGCTGTGTACGGCTGGTCGTCGCGTCAGGACGCGAGAACCTCGTCGAGGAGGGCCTCAGCCTTGTCCTCGTTGGTGTTTTCGGCGAGCGCGAGCTCGCTCACCAGAATCTGGCGCGCCTTCGCGAGCATCCGCTTCTCGCCCGCGGAAAGCCCGCGCTCACGCTCACGACGCCACAGGTCACGCACCACTTCGGCGACCTTGATGACATCGCCAGAAGCGAGCTTCTCCAGATTTGCCTTGTAGCGCCGGGACCAGTTCGTCGGCTCTTCTGCGTACGGTGCGCGAAGCACCTCGAAGACCCGGTCCAGCCCGTCCTGGCCGACTACGTCGCGAACACCGACGAACTCCGCATTGTCCGCAGGCACACGAACCGTCAGGTCGCCCTGGGCGACCTTGAGCACCAAGTAGGTCTTGTCCACGCCTTTGATCTGACGAGTCTCAATGGCCTCGATCAGCGCGGCCCCGTGATGGGGATAGACCACGGTGTCGCCAACCTTGAACGTCATGTGACAGGTACCCCTTCCGTGGCTATCCAGGGTAACACGAGAACTGACCGTAATGAATGGCGTTTTCGCAGGTCAGGGCCCATCTCAGGGCTTGACAACTGCGATGCGAACGTGCTGCGGAGGGCCTGCGGAAGGGGGTATTCGCAGGTCGGAGGCGCTGCGCGGACCAGCGGAAACGGCCACGTTACACCTGCCGTCCGACCGGTTCCGTGTGACGTACGTCCCGTTTTGCCGGTTTCGGAGCGGGTAAACCGAACTACTCCGTTCGACTGGCGACCACCCGTACGGAGCGGTTCCGGCCCAATCGGGAATTGATCACGGAGTGGCGTTCGGGGGAATCCCGGAATTCGATCACCGGCCACCCGGCGCGCGATATGCGAGGGGCACATGAACGGCGGGCGGAATACAAGATCGCGGGGCGGCCGCAGGGCGGGCCGGGTACTGCGGAGGGTCGGGTGCGGGGGCGGGGCGGCGGCTCGGTAACCTAAGCCCGCTGACACACCCTTAGGGCGGCTCTACCTCGGCCGTCCCGAGAGCCCACCCTCCCGTCCGTACGTCCTAGGAGTTGCCGCCGCCGTGAGCCGCAGCCTTCGACGCGGCGCCCTCGCCGCTTCCGCCGTCGTGTTCTCCATCGCCTCGCTCGCCGCGTGCGGCGCGGGCAACGACGCGCAGACTCTCCAGATCAAGCCGGACAACGCCGCCGTCACCAAGGGCGACATCAAGGTCCAGAACGCACTGGTGATCACCCAGGGCGAGAAGGACGCGAAGGGCCCCGCCGCCGTCTCGGCGACGGTCTTCAACTCCGGCACGACCGAGCAGACGCTCGACGCCATCACCCTCAAGGGTGGGGGCAAGGTCGTACTGAAGGGCGCGACGGGCAGCGGCAAGGTCGTCGTGCCGGCCGGCGGGTCCGTGGTGCTCGGCGGCAAGGGCAACGCCGCCGCCGTGATCGAAGGCGGCCGCGAGGCGGTCCAGGACGGCAACGTCCAGGACGTCGTCTTCCAGCTGAGCAAGACGGGCGACGTCGCCCTGCAGGCGTTCGTCGTCCCGGGCTCCGGGATGTACGCGAACTACGGCCCGACCGAGGCCCCGGCCGCCGGCGCCAGCCCGTCGGGCAGCCCGTCCGGCTCCCCCTCCGGCAGCCCGTCCGGCGCCCCCTCGGGCGGCCCCTCCGGCACCCCCGCGGGCAAGCCGTCGGGCAGCGCCTCCGCCCCGGCGGGCGCCACCTCGGGCACGCCGTCGGGCTCCCCGTCGCACAGCGCCGGTCACTGACACACCGGAAGGGCCCCGTCCGCTCGGTGCGGACGGGGCCCTTCCGTCATCCCGTGGAACCAGGGTCAGGGCCTGCGGCCCGGCCCCTTCGGTTTACGGCTCGAACTTGTAGCCGAGGCCCCGGACCGTGACCAGGTAGCGCGGCGCGCCCGGGTCCGGCTCGACCCCATCCCGCGTGCGCCCCTCGCACCGCTCGGCCCCAGGGGGCCTCACGGGCTTCGAGGCGCCGTGCCGGCCTCCGGCCGACCGCTGCGCGCCGGGGCGGCCCCTTCGGTTTACGGCTCGAACTTGTAGCCGAGGCCCCGGACCGTGACCAGGTAGCGCGGCGCGCCCGGGTCCGGCTCGATCTTGGCGCGCAGCCGCTTCACGTGGACGTCGAGGGTCTTGGTGTCACCGACGTAGTCGGCGCCCCAGACCCGGTCGATGAGCTGCATACGGGTCAGCACGCGGCCCGCGTTGCGCAGCAGCATCTCCAGCAGGTCGAACTCCTTCAGCGGCAGGTCCACCTTGCCGCCGCCGACGGTGACGACGTGGCGGTCCACGTCCATCCGTACGGGGCCGGCCTCCAGGGCCGCCGGGGTGACCTCCTCCGGCTCGCCGCGGCGGCGCAGGACCGCGCGGATGCGGGCGACCAGCTCCCGCGAGGAGAAGGGCTTGGTGACGTAGTCGTCGGCTCCTATCTCCAGCCCGACGACCTTGTCGATCTCGCTGTCCTTGGCGGTCACCATGATCACGGGGACGTTGGAGCGGCCGCGCAGCTGCCGGCAGACCTCCGTACCGGGCAGGCCGGGGAGCATCAGGTCGAGCAGGACGAGGTCGGCGCCGTTGCGCTCGAACTCGTCGAGCCCGTCGGGCCCCGTCGCCGCGATCGCGACCTCGAAGCCTTCCTTGCGGAGCATGTAGGACAGGGCGTCGCTGAAGGATTCCTCATCCTCGACGACGAGCACTCGGGTCACGGAAGGACCTCCGGGGCAGGGATGACTGGTTCTGGGTCGAGCAGGGGTCGGGCGGGTGCGGGGGCCGTCGCGGGGGTCTGGGCTGCTGCTTCGGGGAGTCGCAGGGTGAACGTGGAGCCCTGGCCCTCCGAGCTCCATACCGACACCTCCCCGCCGTGCGACGCCGCCACGTGCTTCACGATCGCGAGGCCGAGCCCGGTTCCGCCCGTGGCGCGGGAGCGGGCCGGGTCCACGCGGTAGAAGCGCTCGAAGATGCGCTCGCGGTCCTTTTCGGGGATGCCGATGCCCTGGTCGGTCACGGCTATCTCGATCAAGTCTCCACCCGGCGCGGTGACCCGGCGCGCGGCGATGCCGACGCGGGTCCGGGCCGGACTGTAGTTGACGGCGTTCTCCACCAGGTTCCCGAGGGCGGCCGCGAGCTGCCCCCGGTTGCCCCAGACGCGCAGGTCGGCGGTGCCGCCGGCGGCCATGGTGATCTGCTTGGAGGTGGCCGTGTGGCGGCATCGGTCGATGGCCTCCGCCACGAGCGTGTCCACCCGTACGGGCTCCGCGTCCTCCAGGGGGTCGTCGTTCTGTACCCGGGAGAGGTCGATGAGCTCCTGTACGAGGCTGATCAGGCGGGCCGCCTCGATCTGCATCCGGCCCGCGAAGCGGCTGACCGCCTCGGGGTCGTCCGAGGCGTCCATGACCGCCTCGGAGAGCAGCGAGATCGCTCCGACCGGGGTCTTCAGCTCGTGCGACACGTTCGCGACGAAGTCGCGGCGCACCGCCTCGATGCGGCGGGCCTCGGTGAGGTCCTCGACGAGCAGCAGCACGAGCCGGGAGCCGAGCGGGGCGACGCGGGCGGAGACCGCGAGGGCCTCGCCGCGGCCGGTGCCGCGCCGGGGCAGGTCCAGTTCGACCTGGCGTATCTCCCCGTCACGGCGGGTGTCGCGGGCCATGTGGAGCATGGGCTCCACGGACAGCTTCCCGCCGCGGACCAGCCCCAGGGCGTACGCCGCCGAGCTGGCCTTGACCACCGCGTCGCCTTCGTCGAGTACGACGGCGGAGGAGCGGAGTACGGAGAGGACGGTGTCCACGCCGGGCGGGAGCACCGCGTTGATGTCGGGGCGCATGGAGCTCCGGGTGGGGCGGGCCTGGTCGCGCTCGCTCCAGCGGAACGCCAGCATCGCGATCACACCGGTGCACAAACCGGCGATCGCTGCAGCTGCGGCGACCGCCGCGTTCACGTCCATGTATCCAGGTTAAGCAGGCATGACGACACTTCCACAGCCGTTCGGGTGGCACCTCGAACACTCGTCGCCCAGAGTTCACCCTGGCGACGGGGTTGATTCACTTGTGATGCCGGAGTCGGACGCGTTCACGGCCGAACGTGTCAACGTGGGGCCATGAGGCCGCCCCGGCCCGGCCCACGGGCAGGAAGCAGTAGGCAGTAGGCAGAGAGGGACACCCATGCGTGACGCGTACCACGAGGAACTGGACTCGATCGGAGAAGGCCTGGTCGAGATGGCCCGGCTGGTCGGTTCCGCGATCGGGCGGGCCACGACGTCCATGCTCGACGCCGACCTGAAGCTCGCCGAGAGCGTCATCGCCGCCGACCAGAAGGTCGACGACCTCCAGCACGACCTGGAGGCGCGCGCCATCGCGCTGCTGGCCCGCCAGCAGCCGGTCGCCACCGACCTGCGGATCGTCGTCACCTCGCTGCGGATGAGCGCGGACCTGGAGCGCTCCGGCGACCTGGCGCAGCACGTGGCGAAGCTCGCCCGGCTGCGGTTCCCGGACACGGCGGTGCCGCGGGACCTGCACGCCACCATCCTGGAGATGGGGCAGCTGGCGCAGCGCCTGATGGCGAAGGCCGCCGAGGTGATCATCACGAAGGACGTCGACCTGGCGCTCCAGCTGGAGCAGGACGACGACGAGATGGACCAGCTGCACCGCACGCTGTTCCAGCACCTGATGGACGACCGCTGGAAGCACGGCATCGAGACCGCCGTGGACGTGACGCTGCTGGGCCGCTACTACGAGCGCTTCGCGGACCACGCGGTGTCGGTGGCCAAGCGCGTCGTCTACCTGGTGACGGGCGAGCACGCGGACGAGCTCCAGCCCC
This sequence comes from Streptomyces sp. ADI95-16, assembly GCF_003721495.1. NCBI lineage: Bacteria > Bacillati > Actinomycetota > Actinomycetes > Kitasatosporales > Streptomycetaceae > Streptomyces > Streptomyces sp. ADI95-16. Next base: position 3,930,846 of record NZ_CP033581.1, read on the forward strand.
CGACGGTCGTCGAGGGCGTCTGAGGCCGGGGTGAGGCCGGGGTGAGGCCGGGGTGAGGCCGGGGAGGCCCTCCTGCGCTTCTGCGCCAATGCGCCGTTGACGCGCCGGTATGGCTGGGCATGAATGAGGCGAAGGCACTCCCACGTTCGTCATCCCGTATGCCGCCTGCGAGGAGGAACCATGCCCGATTCCCCCGTTCCCATCACCCCGGAGCAAGAGCAGCAGCCGAGGCCCGAACCGCTGCGCCTGCCGCTGCTCGCCGCCTGCGGCTGCGGCTCGGGCTGCGGCTGCGGCTGCCAGTCCGGCGCCCCGTGCCAGTGCGGCGGCTGACCCGCCCACCGGTACCCGTACGCGAGAGGGCCCCGTCCGGCACACCCACGCCGGCCGGGGCCCTCACCCGTACCCCTAGGATGCCGACGGGGGCGGGGCCGTAGCGCAGAGGTCGTCGCGCGCGGTCTCCAAAACCGCGAGGACGCCGGTTCGATCCCGGCCGGCTCCGTCCCTCTCCTCAGCGCGGCGTGAGGAGGCAGAACTCGTTGCCTTCCGGGTCGGCCAGAACCGTCCAGTGGATCGCGGACCGGTCGAAAGCGGGGTCGGTGGCGCCCAGGGCGCGCAGTCGGGCCGCCTCCGCGGCCAGGTCGTCGCCGGGGTAGGGGCGGACGTCGAGGTGGACGCGGTTCCACTCGCTCTTGGTGTCGGGAGTGCGGAGGAACTCCAGGTAGGGCCCGACGCCCTTGGCGGAGCGCATGGTCGCCTGGTCGTCGGTGACCTCGTGCAGCGTCCAGTCCGTCGCCTCGCCCCAGAAGCGGGCCATCCCCCGTGGGTCGGCGCAGTCGACCACCACCGCGGCGATCGGGCCGGTGTCCCGGTAGACCGGACGGGGCTCCAGGACGCAGAACTCGTTGCCTTCCGGGTCGGCCATGACCGTCCAGGGGACGTCGCCCTGCCCCACGTCGGCGAGCGTCGCGCCGAGATCCTTCAAGCGCGCGACCAGCTCCGCCTGATGGGCGGTCGAGGTGGTGGCCAGATCGAGGTGCACGCGGTTCTTGACCGTTTTGGGTTCCGGGCGGGCGACGATGTCGATGCAGACGGCCACGGGATCGGGGTAGGCGAAGCCCACGGGTTCGAGGTTGGTCACCCCGGGCCCCTCGCTGTCGACACCCCAACCGAGCGCCTCCGCCCAGAACCGGCCGAGCGCGGAGTCGTCATGGGCCTTCATGTTGATCTGCACGAGTCGTGTTGCCATGCCGCAGATCCTAGAAGCACCGCCAGCAGGGCCCGGGGCGGACCCAGGGCATGAAAAGGCCCCTGAGTCGCGCCGTATGCGCAGCTCAGGGGCATGATCACAAAACTTACTTCTTCTTGCCCTGGTTCTTGACGGCCTCGATGGCGGCCGCGGCGGCCGCCGGGTCGAGGTAGGTGCCGCCCAGGTTGAGGGGCTTGAAGTCGGCGTCCAGCTCGTAGGCGAGGGGGATGCCGGTCGGGATGTTGAGGCCCGCGATATCGGCGTCGGAGACGCCGTCCAGGTGCTTGACCAGGGCGCGGAGGCTGTTGCCGTGCGCGGCGACCAGGACCGTGCGGCCCGCGAGGAGGTCCGGGACGATGCCGTCGTACCAGTACGGGAGCATGCGGACGACGACGTCCTTCAGGCACTCCGTCTTGGGGCGGAGCTCCGGCGGGATGGTCGCGTAGCGCGGGTCCTCGGACTGGGAGAACTCCGTACCGTCCGCGAGGGCCGGCGGCGGGGTGTCGTACGAGCGGCGCCACAGCATGAACTGCTCCTCGCCGAACTCGGCGAGGGTCTGGGCCTTGTCCTTGCCCTGGAGGGCGCCGTAGTGGCGCTCGTTCAGGCGCCAGGAGCGGTGGACCGGGATCCAGTGGCGGTCGGCGGACTCCAGGGCCAGCTGCGCGGTGCGGATCGCGCGCTTCTGGAGGGACGTGTGGACCACGTCGGGGAGGAGGTCGGCGTCCTTCAGGAGTTCGCCACCGCGGACTGCCTCCTTCTCGCCCTTCTCGTTGAGATTCACGTCCACCCAGCCGGTGAACAGGTTCTTCGCGTTCCACTCGCTCTCGCCGTGACGGAGGAGGATCAGCTTGTACGGTGCGTCGGCCATGCGTACGAGCCTAATGGACGCGCCGGAGCCCTCGCGCGCGCCGTTCACAGGGTGGTCAGGCGGCGTCGATTGACGGGGCCCGTCAATTCGCTGGCGTGCGCGCGCGGGCGCTCGTACGGTGCGGGGAGCTCAAGAGACGCTTACATCACCGGGGGATTCCGTATGTTTTTCGGCAGTTTGACACGGGTCGTCCGGGAAAGCGTGTCGGGTCTGCCGCGCGCTTTCTGGTGGCTCTGGACGAGCACGCTGATCAACCGGCTCGGGGCCTTCGTCGCCACGTTCATGACCCTGTACCTGACCCTGGAGCGGGGCTACTCGGCCTCCTTCGCCGGGCTCGTGGTGGCCCTGCACGGGCTGGGCGGGGTGATCTCCTCACTGATCGCCGGCGTGATGACCGACCGGCTGGGGCGGCGGCCGACGCTGCTGGCGGCGCAGGCGTCGACGGCGTTCTCGGTGGCGCTGCTCGGGTTCATGGAGCACCCGGCGGCGATCGCGGCGGTGGCGCTGCTGGTCGGCATGACCTCGAACGCGTCGCGCCCGGCGGTGCAGGCGATGATGGCGGACATCGTCCGCCCGGAGGACCGGGTCCGGGCCTTCTCGCTCAACTACTGGGCCATCAACCTCGGGTTCGCGGTGAGCGCGACGGCGGCGGGCGTGATCGCCGAGTACAGCTACCTGGCCGGGTTCCTGGGCGAGGCGGCGCTGACGCTGGTGTGCGCGGTGCTGGTGTACCTCAAGCTGCCGGAGTCGCAGCCGGCGGCGGTGCCGGTCGCCCCGGGGACGGCCCTCGCGCCCGAGACCCGGCTGGGGACGGTGCTGCGCGACGGGCGGTTCATGGGTGTGGTCGGGCTGTCGTTCCTGATCTCGCTCGTGTTCACGCAGGGGTCGGTCGGGCTGCCGGTGGCGATGGGCGCGGCCGGGTTCTCGCCCGGGGACTACGGGCTGGTCATCGCGGTGAACGGGCTGCTGATCGTGGTGCTGCAGATCCCGGTCAGCCGGTTCATCGAGCACCGGGACCCGCAGCTGCTGCTGGTCGCCTCGGCGTTGCTGGCCGGGTACGGGTTCGCGCTGACGGCGTTCGCCGGGTCGCTGTGGGCGTACGCGCTGACGGTGTGCGTGTGGACGCTCGCGGAGATCGTGAACTCGCCAACGCAGATGAGCCTGGTGGTGCGGCTGTCCCCGGCGGACGGACGCGGGCGCTACCAGGGGGTGTACACGATGTCGTGGGCGGTGGCCTCGCTGGTGGCTCCGCTGATGGCGGGGTTCGTGATCGACCGCTGGGGGGCGGGGTGGCTGTGGGGGGCCACGGGTGTGGTGGGGACGGGGGCGGCGCTGGGGTACTGGCTGCTGATGCGGGGGGTTCCCGTGGGTGCGGGGGGCGGGGCGGCTGCCGCCGATGCCCTGGTCGGTGAGGTTCCGGTCGGCGAGGTTCCGGTCGGTGAGGTTCCGGTTGCCCCGGTGGCCGTCGCTCCCGTGGCCGCGGAGACGGTGGCCGCTGCGGATGTGCGGCCCGTCGTCTGACGCGAGTGGCGGTGGGAGGGCGGGCGGGTGGCGGGGCCCTGCGGGGCTTGTCCCCTACCCGCCCTTCCGCCGTTCCCCGGGGCTCCGCCCCGCACCCGACGCCTCAAACGCCGGCGGGGCTGACATGGCGGGGCCCGTCAGCGGGACGGGTGGGTGAGGTGTTTGAAGGCGTCCAGGTTGCGGGTGGATTCGCCGCGGGAGACGCGCCAGTCGTACTCGCGCTTGATCGCCCCCGCGAAGCCCAGCTCCAGCAGGGTGTTGAAGGCGCCGTCCGCCGCTTCCAGGACGGTGCCGAGCAGCCGGTCCAGGTCCTGCGGAGTCACCACCGACAGCGGGAGCCGGGCCGTCAGGTAGACGTCGCCGAGAGGGTCGACCGCGTACGCCATCCCGTACAGCTTGAGGTTGCGCTCCAGCAGCCAGCGGTGGACCCCCGCCTCGTTCTCGTCGGGGTGGCGGATGACGAAGGCGTTCACCGACAGGGAGTGCCTGCCGATGCGGAGCGAGCAGGTGGTGCTCAGCTTGCGGGTGCCGGGCAGCTGGACCACGTACGAGCCCGGGTCCGGGCTCTCCCAGGCCAGTCCGGCCTCGGTCAGCGTGCCCTCGACGATCGCGGCGGTTCCAGCGTCAACGTCAGCCATGGTGGGAGCGTACGCGACGGCGATGATCAAGCATCGCCGCGGTGTACACGTCCGCGGTGCCGGCGGCCGCCGTGTCCCAGCCGAAGAACTGCGCGTGCCGGGCCGCCTCGCCGCCCATCCGGTCCGCGAGCCCCGGGTCGTCCACGAACCGCCGCAGCTCCCGCGCGTAGTCCACCGGGTCGTGCCCGGGTACGAGGATCCCCGTGACCCCGTCGTTGACGGCCACCGGCAGGCCGCCGACCGCCGCCGCGAGCACCGGGGTGCCGGTCGCCTGCGCCTCTATGGCGACGAGCCCGAAGGACTCGTTGTACGAGGGCATGACCAGCACGGACGCCGCCCGGAACCAGTCGGCCAGCCGGTCCTGCGCCACCGGCGGCTGGAAGTGGACGAGGTCGGCGATGCCCAGCCTCGCGGCGAGCTTCTGGAGCCCCTCCGGCTTGGCGAGGCCGCTGCCGCTGGGGCCGCCGACGACGGGTACGAAGAGGCGGTGGCGCAGCGACGGATCGCGGTCCACCAGCTCGGCGACCGCCCGCAGCAGGATGTCGGGGGCCTTCAGGGGCTGGATGCGGCCGGCGAAGAGGGGGATCACCGCGTCCTGCGGGAGGCCGAGCCGGGCGCGGGCGGCGGCGCGGCCGTCGCCCGCGGTGAAGCGGTCGAGGTTCACGCCGGGGTGGACGACGGCCACCTTCGCGGGGTCCGCCTCGTAGTGCCGTACGAGTTCTTCCGCTTCCTCGGCGGTGTTGGCGATGAGCCGGTCCGAGGCCGCGACGATCTGGGTCTCGCCGATGACGCGGGCGGCGGGCTCGGGCGTGTCGCCCTCGGCCAGCGCCGCGTTCTTGACCTTGGCCATGGTGTGCATCGCGTGGACGAGCGGGACGCCCCAGCGCTCGGCGGCCAGCCAGCCGACGTGGCCGGAGAGCCAGTAGTGGGAGTGGACGAGGTCGTAGTAGCCGGGGCGGTGTCCGGCCCAGGCCTGCATCACGCCGTGGGTGAAGGCGCACAGCTGCGCCGGGAGCTCCTCCTTGGCGAGGCCCTCGTACGGGCCCGCGTCCACGTGGCGCACGAGGACGCCGGGGGCGAGCTCGACCACGGGGGCGAGGCCGCCCTCGGTGGCCCGGGTGAAGATCTCGACCTCGATGTTGATCGCGGCGAGGCGCTTGGCGAGCTCCACGATGTACACGTTCATGCCGCCGGCGTCGCCGGTGCCGGGCTGGTGCAGCGGTGAGGTGTGCACGCTGAGCATGGCGACGCGGCGCGGCTTGCGGTGGTGGCCGACGGCCGGGAGGCGGAGCCTCGGCGGGTCGTGCCGGGTGGAGCGGGCGGCGGCGATCCTGCCGCTGAGGCTGCCACCGAGGCGGGACACGTACTGGCTCAAGGGAGCGGTTCCTCTCGCTCGGACGGGCGTGACGGTGGCGCGACGACGGCATGACGACGGCAGAGCGACGGCACGACGGCGAAGAGCGCGTTCGGCGCCCTTCAAGGAGTGCAACCCGAATGGCCGTGCCCCGCATTCCGGGCTCCCGGATTTGCTCCCTGATTTGTCGGAGAGTTGCCGGAAAGTTGCCGGATTTTCATCCGTCGCGACCGCTCCGCTTACTCTCGCCTCATGGCCTCCCGCACCACCCCGCCCCCGAGCCGCCCCGGCCGCCCCGTGGGCACGGTGACGCGCGGGACCACGAACCCGAACCGGTTGCGCCGGATGGACCGCTGGATCGCGGCGACGCACGGGGCGGCGCTGCGGCGGGCGCAGGCACCGGTCGCGGTGGACCTCGGGTACGGGGCCGCGCCCTGGACGGCGGTCGAGCTGCTGGCCCGGCTGCGGGAGGCGGCGCCGCGGGTACGGGTGGTCGGCATCGAGATCGAGCCGGCCCGGGTGGCGGGGGCGAAGCCGTACGAGCGGGAGGGCCTGAGCTTCCGGCACGGCGGCTTCGAGGTCCCGCTGGAGGGCGGGATCCGGCCTTCGCTGATCCGGGCGGCGAACGTACTGCGCCAGTACGACGAGCAGCAGGTCGAGGAGGTCTGGGCGCGGCTGTGTGCCCGCCTGGCTCCGGAGGGACTGCTGGTGGAGGGCACCTGCGACGAGATCGGGCGGCGCCACGTCTGGGTCGCGCTGGGGCCGGAGGGGGCGCGCACGGTGACCTTCGCCACCCGGCTGGGCTCCCTGGAGCGCCCCTCGGACCTGGCGGAGCGGCTACCGAAGGCGCTGATCCACCGCAACGTGCCGGGCGAGCCGGTGCACGCGTTCCTGCGGGACTTCGACCGGGCGTGGGCGGCGGCCGCGCCCTACGCCTCGTACGGGGCGCGGCAGCGCTGGATCCGGACGGCGCGGGCCCTCGGCGCGGACTGGCCGCTGGCGGACGGGCCGGGGCGGTGGCGGCAGGGGGAGCTGACGGTGCGGTGGGAGGCGCTGCGCCCGGCGGGGCCCTCGTAACGGGAGCGGCCGAAAGCAGGACGGTGGGGAACCGGTGGTGTGGGCTGCCCGTTGAGTCGTCGGGGTGGGCGTTGGCGGCGGTGTACATGATCGGAAAGAGCCCCACAAGGGTGTTGGAATTCACCGTCTCGTGGCACCATCCCGAAGGCAGTAGCAAGTTACTGATGAATAGTCAGATCTGATGCGGGATCTGACACGGGCGCCTGGGGGGACCATGGGGACCGAGAAGCGATCGCGGTGGCGGGGCGCGTCCGCCCTCACGCTGCTGTGCGCGATGGCGATACTGACGGCCCCCGGCCTCGCGACCGGCGCCGCGTACGCCGCCCCGACCCCGGAACCGGGCACCAAGTCCCTCGAAGACGTCCGCAAGAACATCGAGGACCTGTACCGCCAGGCCGGTTCCGCCACGGACGCGTACAAGCTCGCCGACGGCGAGGCGAAGGCGCAGTCCGAGCGGATCGTCGAGATCGCCCGGCAGATCGTGGCGGGCGAGGAGAAGATCACCTCGCTCAAGGGCCGCGCGGGGGCCGCGGCCCGCGCCCAGTACCGCTCGGGCGGCCTGCCGCCGGGCGCGCAGCTGGCGCTGAGCGGCAGCCCGACGCAGTACCTGGACGGGGCGGACCGGCTGCGGCAGGGCGAGAAGGCGACGACGGACCTGCTGTCGGACCTGAACCGCACGCAGGACGATCTGGCGGGGTACGCGAAGGACGCGAGCGACCAGTGGCGCAAGCTCGAAGCCAACCGCCTGAAGCAGGAGACCTCGAAGAAGCAGATCGAGGAGAAGATCAAGGCGGCGGAGGAGCTGGAGAGCAAGCTGGAGGCCGAGGAGAAGGCCCGGCTGATCCAGCTCGAACAGCAGGCCCAGTACAAGGCGCAGACGGCGTGGCTGTCGTCGGGCGCGCTGAAGGGGGCCGGCGCATCCGCGACGGACGCCGGGAAGCGGGCCGTCCAGTACGCCACGGCGCAGATCGGCAAGCCGTACGTGTGGGGCGCGGAGGGTCCGGACGCGTTCGACTGCTCGGGCCTGACCTCGCAGGCCTGGCTCTCGGGCGGGCGGCGCATCCCGCGGACCTCGCAGGAGCAGCTGCGGCTGCTGCCGAAGGTGGCGGTGAAGGACATGCGGCCGGGTGACCTGATCATCTACTTCGACGACGCCACCCACGTCGGCATGTACATCGGCGACGGCGCGATGATCCACGCCCCCCGCCCGGGCCGCAACGTCACGATCGCGGGCGCGGGCTCCATGCCGATCAAGGCCGTGGTCCGCCCGGACTGACCCCCGCGCGTGCCGCGGGGCCGCCGGGGCTCGCCGGGGCGGAGCGGAACCGCAGCGGAAGCGGGGCGGGCCCGCAGCGGAAGCGGGTCGCGCCCGCAGAGAACCGCAGCGGGCCCGGGGCGGAACCGGGGCGGTCTCGCGCACGTCTCGGCAGTGGGGACCATCACGTCCCCACCGTGACCTTGGTCATCCCATGCGCCCGCATTTCCCCCGCGATAACGGCATATGACGGAGGCCCCCGCCCGAGCCGCCATTCCGCTCTGCCCGTACCGACCGTTAGGGTCGGGCGAATGCGCACCCTCGGGGGGAGGGAAGGAACCGGAAACGATGCCCGTACCCGTACCGAGGCAGAGGGACACCCCCGCCGCGGAGAGCGGTCAGGCCGTTCTGTCGATCACCACCGACCGGCCGGCGAGCCACCCCGCCGCCCACCAGGCGCTCAACCTGCTCGTGATCGAGGACGACCCCGCGGGCGGCCTCACCGTCCCCGAAATACTCGACGCCGACGGCCACCGCATCCGGCTCCGCAGCGCCCGCAACCTCACCGAGGCCGCCCGGCTGCTCACGCCCGACGTGCACTGCGTCCTGCTGGACCTGTCGCTCCCGGACGCCGCCTTCCGGGGCGCCGGCGCGGCCGCGGCCGACACCGACGCCGACCAGCTGGCCACCCTCCGCCAGGTCCTGCGGCTCGCCCCGCGCCACGCCGTCCTCGTCCTCACCGCCGAGGACGACGCCGAGCGCGCCGCCGAGGCGGTCCAGATCGGCGCCCAGGACTTCCTCTTCCGCGACGAGCTCGACGGCCGGCTGCTGAGCCGCGCCATCCGCTACGCGGTGGAGAGAAAACGGGCCGACATCGCCCAGTACAAGCTCGCAGAATCGAAACTGCGCGCCCAGGAGAACGCCCGACTGGAACGCGGACTGCTGCCCAACCCGCTCCTCGAAGGCTCCGACCTCCGCTTCGCGGCCCGCTACCGCCCCGGCCGCAGCCGGGCCCTGCTCGGCGGGGACTTCTACGACACCGTCCGCACCCCCGACGGCACCGTCCACGCGATGATCGGCGACGTCTGCGGCCACGGCCCCGACGAGGCCGCCCTCGGCGTCGAGCTCCGGATCGCCTGGCGCGCGCTCACCCTCGCCGGCCTGTGCGGCGACGAGCTCCTCGCCACCCTCCAGGAGGTCCTGGAGGTGGAGCGCCCCTGCGACGAGATCTTCGCGACGCTGTGCACCGTCGACATAGCCCCGGACGGCCGCCGCGCGGGCCTGTGCCTGGCCGGCCACCCGGCCCCGCTGATATCCCGGCCCGGCCGCCCCGCCCGGCTGCTCCCGTACGAGAACAACGGCCCGGCACTCGGCCTGCTGCCGCGCGCCCGCTGGCCGCGCCGCCAGGTCGAGCTGGGCGGCAGCTGGAGCCTGATGCTCTACACCGACGGCCTGATCGAGGGCCACGTCGGCGCCGGCAAGGAGCGCCTCGGGCAGGACGGCATGGTCGAGATGATCAACCGGCACCTGGACCGCGGGCTGCGCGGCGAGGACCTGCTGGAGGCCTCCGTCACCGAGGCCCGCCGCCTCAACGGCGGGGAGCTCACCGACGACGTCGCCGTGGTCCTGCTCTCACGCGCCGAGGGCTGAGCCCGGGGCGCGGTGCGTCAGCGCCCGCCGTTGTAGGGCCCGTACGGCCCGTCACTGCTGCTGCCGCCACTGCGCCGGCCGCCGCCCGAGACCTGCTTGAGGGCCGGGCGGACGTCGACGAGGAAGACGATGGTGGCGACCAGGCCGGCGATCTCCAGGAACAGCATCCCGAGGAAGAAGTCGACGACGACCGTGACGCCGAGGATGACCAGCCAGAAGGTCTTGCTCTGCTTGTCGGCGGCGCGGTACGCGTCCTCGCGCGCCAGCAGGGCCAGCACGAAGGCCACGACGGCGAGCGCCAGCATGGCGAAGCCGATCAGCGGGAGGACCCCGTTATCGAATCCGTTCATCAACATCGCTCGACCGCCTTCTCACGCTTCAGGTGCCGCCCGTCTCCACGCTACCGGTAACGACGGGCCGGACACCTCGCTGGTGCCCGGCCCGTCGTCCGGATATGCGGATTCCGGAGATCAGCTCTCGTCGCCCGTCGTGGCGCCGACGGTCTTCTTCGCGGGGCTCTTGCGCACGGTGGTCTTCCGCGCCGCGGACTTCTCCTCGGCGGCCGCCTCGGCCACCACCGGCTCCGGCTTCGCCTGCGGCTCCAGCTTCGCCTGCGGCTCGGGCTCGACGGCCTCGGCGATGTCGACGATCTCCTCGACGAGCTCGCCGCGCCAGGCGCGCACGGCCTGCTCACCGTGCTCGGCGACCTTGTCGTAGGTCTCCTTGGCGCGCACCGCGTACTCGGCGGCCACACCGACCCCGCGCAGCGCCAGGTCCTGGGCGGTCTCGCCGAGCTTCTTCGGGTCGATCGCGCCGAGCACCTCGGAGACCTTGGCGGTGACGGCCTCCTGGGCCTCCTTCGCCTTCTCCTGCACGACCTTCGGGTCGGTGTTCTTCACGGCCTCGATCCGCGCGGGAGCCTCGGCGCGGAGCTGCTCGAAGAGCCCGGGCACCTTCTTGGCCTGCTGGACGGCCAGGTCGGCCGTACCCGCGGCGAAGTAGAGGGGGGTCGGGTCGGTGAGGGTCTTCTTCAGGTCATCGGCGATGGCCATGTGCTGGTCCTCCCGGATCACAGTTCAGTTCGTGTGGGGCATCGCGTCACGCGCTTCGTCGCGCGCTTCGTCGTGCGCGTTCTCTTTGCGGAACGAGTCGTAGATCTGGAGCAGCACCTGCTTCTGCCGCTCGTTGATCGACGGGTCGGCGAGTATGACGGCCCGCGTCTCCACCTCGTCCGGGTCCCGCTCGTCGAGGATCCCGGCCTGCACGTACAGCGTCTCCGCGGAGATCCGCAGCGCCTTGGCCAGCTGCTGGAGGATGTCCGCGCTCGGCTTGCGCAGCCCGCGCTCGATCTGGCTCAGGTACGGGTTCGACACCCCCGCGGCCTCGGCCAGCTGACGCAGCGACAACTGGGCCTGCCGCCGCTGCTCCCGCAGGTACTCGCCGAGATTGCCGACGTTGAGCGATGCCATGCCCCGATCCTGCCCCACCCTGCTAACTATTGCAAGCACCTGCTTGCAACTGCTCCCACCGCGCCGCGGCGCCGAACCACGTGGGGAGGGCGGCGAGCAGGTCTTGCTGGTCCTGCCCTACCCAGGCCACGTGGCCGTCCGGGCGCAGGAGCACCGCGGGGGCGTCCGGTTCCGTGTCGGTGACGTCGGTGACGTGGTCCACCCGGTCGGCCCATCCCGTCACCGAGAGCCGGCCGGTGCGGTCGAGCAGGAGTCCGCGGCCGCCGTGCGTCAGCTCGTAGAGGCGGCCCTGCTTCAGCCGCACGTCCCGCATCCGCCGGCCGAGCAGTTCGTGGCCCTCGCCGAAGTCGTAGCGGACGTCCACCGCGGTGATCATCCCGGTCACGTACCGGTTCACCTCCTCGAAGTCCATCAGCTTCGAGAACAGCTCCCGCAGCGCGCTCGCCCCGGGATCGGTGCCCATCAGCGCGATCTGCGCGCGGGTGTTGGCGAGCACGGCGGCGCCCACCGGGTGCCGTTCGGCGTGGTAGCTGTCCAGCAGGCCCTCCGGGGCCCAGCCGCCCACGGCGGCGGCCAGCTTCCAGCCGAGGTTGAACGCGTCCTGCACACCGAGGTTGAGCCCCTGACCGCCGGTCGGCGGGTGGATGTGCGCCGCGTCTCCCGCCAGCAGCACCCGGCCGACCCGGTAGCGCTCCGCCTGCCGGGTGGCGTCGCCGAACCGGGACAGCCAGCGCGGCGAGTGCACGCCGAAGTCGGTGCCCGCGGTGGCCCGCAGCCGCTGCTTGAACTCCTCCAGGGTCGGCGCCGCCCGGTCCTCGGACACCCCTTCGCCGGGCACGACGGCGCGGTAGCCGCCCTCCTCCAGGGGAACGAGGCCGAAACGCCGCTGCGTCTGGTTGACCTCCGCGACGACGGCCGCGATCGTCTCCGGGTCCTCGGTCGCCTCCATGACGCCCAGCAGCGTCTCGACCGTGGCGGGCTCCCCGGGGAAGCCGACGCCGAGCAGCTTGCGCACCGCGCTGCGGCCGCCGTCGCAGCCGACCAGGTAGCGCGAGCGCAGCCGGGTGCCGTCCGCGAGCTCGACGCCCACCCCGTCCTCGTCCTGGTTCAGCCCGACCACTTCGCGGCCGCGCCGGATCTCGGTGCCCAGTTCGAGGGCCCGCTCGACCAGCAGCCGCTCGGTGACCGGCTGCGGGGTGGCCAGCCCGTACGGGTGGGCCGTGTCCAGCAGGTCCGGCCACGATTTCGCGATCCCGCCGAAGAGGCCGCCCACCTGGAACTTCTTGCTGACCGCGAGGAACCGCTCCAGCAGGCCGCGCTGGTCCATCACCTCGACGCTGCGCGCGTGCAGACCCTGCCCGCGGGACTCCCCGGTCGGCTCGGTCAGCTTCTCCAGCACCACCACGTGCACGCCGTGGAGCCGCAGCTCGCAGGCCAGCATCATGCCGGTCGGCCCGCCGCCGACCACGATCACGTCAATCATTCAGATCCCCCGATTCCACCGGCTCAGAGGGGAGATTCTGCGGCAGTACGGGGGCCTTGCCGCAAGCCCCCCTGTGCGCTATAAGTTGAGAGTGGCAAGGAGTGGTACCGGGTACCAAGCTCCTTGCCTTTGTTGTGTGCCGGCCCGTTCCGGCGCCCGTCAGGGCGCGGCCGCGCCGATGACCACCGTCGCGTACAGCTCCTGCGAAGTGACCGTACGGGTCGTCAGACCCGCCGCCGTCAGGGCCGCCGCCGTGACCGGGTGCTGGTGCTCGCCCGTCTCGATCAGCAGGTGCCCGCCCGGGGCGAGCCAGTGCGCGGCCTGCGCCGCCACCCGGCGGTGGATGTCCAGGCCGTCCGCCCCGCCGTCCAGGGAGACCAGCGGCTCGTGGTCGCGGGCCTCCGCCGGCAGCAGCCCCAGCTCCCCCGTCGGCACGTACGGGGCGTTGACCACCAGCACGTCCACCCGGCCCCGCAGGGCCGCGGGCAGCGCCGCGTACAGGTCGCCCTCGTGGACCCGGCCCCCGTACGGGGCGACGTTGCGCCGCGCGTACGCCAGCGCCACCGGGTCGATGTCGGCCGCGTGGAGCTCCACCCCGCCGCCCGCCCGGTCCGCCACCGCCGCGCCCAGCGCGCCCACCCCGCAGCACAGGTCCACGACGACCGCGCCCGCCCGGGGGGTGAGCGCGGCCGCCTCGGAGGCGAGGAACTCGCTGCGCCGGCGCGGTACGAAGACCCCCTCGCCGACCTCCATGCGCAGCCCGCAGAACCCCGCCCAGCCCACGACGATCTCCAGCGGCTCGCCGGCGACCCGGCGGGCCAGCATCCGCGACAGGTGCCCGTCGTCCCTGGCGGCGCCGACGAGCAGGTCCGCCTCCTCCTCCGCGAAGACGCAGCCGGCCGCGCGCAGGCGTTCCACCAGTGAGATCAACAGTCCAGTCCTTCCAAGACCGTGACGTCCAGGCCCTCCAGTCGGGCCGGATCCGCGACGATGTCGATGGCGACGATACGGCCGCCCGCGATGGTGAAGCCCTGGACCGCCACCGCCCTGCCGCCCGGCGGGATCGTGACGACGCCCAGCGCCCCGTTGACGAGCGCGGGCCGCGCGTACGGCGCCAGCCGCTGGAACGTGAGCGCCTGCCGGGCCACCGCCTCCGCGCCCAGCGCCGTCTCCCGCAGGTCCACGCGCAGCACGCAGTCCGGGTCGAGGACGGAGATCAGGCCGTCGAAGCTGCCGCCCCGCGCCGCCGCCAGGAACGCGCCGACGATCTCCTTCTGCCGACCCCGGTCCGTGTCCGGGGCGGGCGCCTGCCCCCGCACCCGCCGCCGGGCCCGGCTGGCGAGCTGCCGGGTGGCCGCCGGGGTGCGCTCCACGATGGGCGCGATCTCGTCGAAGGGCACCCCGAACATGTCGTGCAGGACGAACGACAGCCGCTCGGCGGGCGCCAGTTGCTCCAGTACGACGAACAGCGCGAGCCCGACCGAGTCCGCGAGCAGCACCTCCTGCTCGGGATCGAGCCCGTCCGGCGGGCTCAGCAGCGGCTCCGGGATGCCGACGGGCGTCTCCAGGGAATCCTCGCGGCGGGCCTTGCGCGCACGCAGCTGGTCCAGGCAGACGCGGGCGACGACGGTGGTCAGCCAGCCGCCCAGGTTCTGCACCTCGCCGGTGTCGGCGCGGTCGAGCCGGATCCAGGCCTCCTGGACGGCGTCCTCGGCCTCGGTCAGCGAACCGAGCATCCGGTACGCCACGGCCCGCAGGTGGGAGCGCTTCTCCTCGAAGCGCTCCGCCAGGAAATCCCCCCGGTCCGCGCCGTTCGCCGCCGCGCCGTTCGTACTGCCTGTCATCGTCCTGTTCCCTCGTCTCGTCCGGTCGTTCCCGCCCCTGCCTCTCTGACGGACGCCGGCCCGTCCGTGTGACAGCCCGGCCGGATCAGAAGATGTCGGGGGACCACGGCTTGCTCGACGTACGGAACACCGCGTCCGCCAGCGCCAGCGCCCCCGGCCGCTGCTCCGTGATCTGCCCCAGCGCGCCCAGCCGGACCGCCGAGCCGTCCCCGAGGTACAGCGAGCCCAGCGCGGCCACGTCGAGCCGCAGGTCGGCGGGGTCCCCGGTGGCCTCGCACCGCCCCGTGCCCGCGTCCAGCCGGAAGCGGCCCCCGGACAGGCCCACCGGGTCGGTGACCTCCAGGACGAGGACGCCCGGCACCTCGTACGTCCGCGCGCCCAGCGCCCGTACGACGTCCAGCACGCGCACCCAAAGGAAGTCGGCGTGGGTCAGGATCGCGGCGGCGCGCGGATCGGGCAGCAGGCCCGGCGCGAGGTCGTCGGTGGCGCGCAGCCCGGTGCGGATCCTCAGCGCCCAGTCGACGGAGCACAGGAAGTGCCACAGCGCCCGCTCCGCCTCCGGGGTGGCCGCGAGCAGCTCCTCGACGCGGAGGGTGTTCAGCGGGACCTTCGCGTCCGTCCAGTGGTCATCGCTCCGGTAGGAGACCAGGCCGGCGACCTCGCCCGCCGCCGTCCGGTACACGGCGTGCAGCTTCGGCCTGTACGGGCGGAAGGAGAACTCCTCCTCCCCCGTGGCCAGTCGCCACCAGCGCGCGTCACGACCGGTCATGCCGTGCCGGGTCACCCGGATCCGCTCGTGCAGGGCGGGACCGATCCGCCGGACCTCGGCCACGTCCACCAGCTCGATGCGGCCGCCGGCGGGTGCGGCCCGGTGCGAGTCCAGGCCGGTGCGCGGTACGTCGATCTCCCACTCCGCGACGTACACGGCGGGCCCGTACCCGTACCGCCCGTAGATCGGGTACTCGGCGGCGATCAGGGTCGACAGCACGTCGCCGCGCGCCGTGGCGGCGGCGAACTCGGCGGCCATCATCCGGGTCAGCAGGCCCTGGCGGCGGTGCGTGGGCAGCACGCTGACGTTGGTGACGGCGCTGGCCGTGACGGTGGCGCCGCCCGGGACGGTCAGCTCCTGGGTGAAGGACCGGAAGGTGCCCACGCAGCCGCCGGTCTCGCTGTCGAAGGCGCCCTGGACCCGGCCGAGTTCGCCGGCCGCGGCCCTGAGGGCCACGTCGCCGGGCGTCACGGGCTCCGCACGCAGGAACCCCCTGTTCAACGTCTGTGCCCACGCGGAATGTTCGGTGGCGGTGATCTGCCGGACCTCGGTGCTCATGACCGGCCACGCTAACCGCCGCCCCGGCCCCGAGTCCCGCGATTTACCGGGAGACAGGCCCCGGGAGACAGGCCCTAGGCCAGCAGGTCGTCCACCTGAGCCTCGCCCTCGCGGTAGCGCCGGGTGATCTCCGCGCTGGAGTCGTCGGCGGTGCGCTGGAGCTGCTGGCGGCGCCGCGAGACCTGCTGTTCGTACCGCACCAGCCGGCCCATCGCGTCGTGGAGTTCGGCGTCGGTGCGCGCGGCGAGGTCGGAGAGCTCCACCTCGGCGAGCATCTCCGAGGCCAGCAGCCGGAACTCCTCGCTGTGCGGGGTGCCGAGCGTGACGTGCCGGGCCGAGACGCTGCGCCGCGAGGGGGCGTCGGCGAGGATCTCCGAGAGCCGCTCCACCACCGAATCGGGATCCGCCGCCGGGACCGCCCCGGGCACCGCCGGGAGGCGGTCGCGGCGGCGGGCCAGTTCGGCGCGCAGGATGTCGATCCGGCCCTGGAGGAGTCTGCGGATGTAGCTCAGGTCGGCCTCGTCGCGCTGCGCGTCGCGGCGCAGGGCGCGCAGCTCCGGGAGGCCGAGCGCGGTGGCCGGGGTCAGCGGCTCCTGCGGGTCGCCGGTGCGCTGCGCGGGCGGTCGTACCGCGGCAGTGGTGGTTCCAGTGGGTGCAGCGGGTGATGCAGGTACGGAGGTACCAGAGGTATTCATACGAACGGGTCCGTCCCCTCGACCGGTGAATGGGGTCTCCCCGGGGCCTGAGGGCCGTGGGAAGCACCGCCTGCGTGCATCGTGCCACTCTCCGTGGTACCGGTGCAGTCTCAGTGCACCCGATCGGCCCCGGACGGGTGCA
Source organism: Streptomyces sp. ADI95-16 (assembly GCF_003721495.1). Lineage (NCBI taxonomy): Bacteria > Bacillati > Actinomycetota > Actinomycetes > Kitasatosporales > Streptomycetaceae > Streptomyces > Streptomyces sp. ADI95-16. The sequence continues at coordinate 3,947,415 of NZ_CP033581.1, forward strand.
CGCCTGGTACACAGGTGGTATGCGAGCAGTGGTGCAGAGGGTGGACGGCGCGAGCGTCGTGGTGGCCGGCGAGACGGTGGGCGAGATCGTCGGCGAGGGACTGTGCGTGCTGGTGGGGGTGACCCACGACGACACCCCGGAGAAGGCAGCGCTGATGGCGCGCAAGCTGTGGTCCGTGCGGATCCTGGAGGCGGAGAAGTCCTGTAGCGACGTGGCCGCGCCACTGCTGGTGATCTCCCAGTTCACGCTCTACGGGGACGCCCGCAAGGGCCGCCGCCCCACCTGGAACGCGGCGGCGCCCGGGCCGGTGGCCGAGCCGCTGGTCGACGAGGTCGTGGCGCAGCTGCGGGCGCTGGGGGCGACGGTGGAGACGGGCCGGTTCGGCGCGGACATGCGGGTCTCGCTGACGAACCACGGCCCGTTCACCATCGTCATCGACGTCTGAGCGGTCTGAGGGTCTGAGGGTCTGAGCTGTCCGGGCGCTCAGGGCGCCACGACGACCTCCTGCGCGGCGGCCGTCTTCCCGGCCAGCAGCGGTGCGTCCACCGGCACGTTCCGCTTGACCAGCGCGAGCGCGATCGGGCCGAGCTCGTGGTGGCGGACCGCGGTGGTCACGAAGCCCAGCTGGCGGCCCTCCTCCCCGTCGGCGGCGAGCCGGACCGGCGTGCCGTGGGCGGGGAGCAGCACCTCGGAGCCGTCCAGGTGCAGGAAGACGAGCCGGCGCGGGGGCTTGCCCAGGTTGTGGACGCGGGCCACGGTCTCCTGGCCGCGGTAGCAGCCCTTCTGGAGGTGGACGGCGGTGCCGATCCAGCCCAGCTCGTGCGGGATGGTGCGGTGGTCGGTCTCCTGGCCCAGGCGCGGCCGGTGCGCCTCGACGCGCAGCGCCTCGTAGGCGAGCAGGCCGGCGGCCGGGCCGTGGCTCGCGGCGAAGGCCTCCAGCTCGGCGCGCGGCAGGAAGACGTCGCGGCCGTACGGGGTCTCGCGCACGACGAGTTCCTTGGCCACCTCGGCGATGGAGCCGGCCGGCAGGTGCACGACGGCGAAGTCGGCGGTGCGGTCGGCGACTTCGACGCGGTAGAAGAACTTCATCGACTCCAGGTAGGCCAGCAGCGCCTCCTGGGTGCCGGGCTCGACGTGCGCCCAGACCGTCTCGCCGTCGTCGACGAGGTAGAGGGCGTGCTCGATGTGCCCGTTCGCGGAGAGGATCAGCGCTTCGGTGGCCTGCCCGGCGGGCAGCTCGGTGAGGTGCTGCGTGAGCAGCAGGTGCAGCCAGCTCAGCCGTTCGGGTCCGGTGACGGTGATGACCCCCCGGTGGGAGAGGTCGACGAAGCCGCGGCCGTCGGCGAGGGAGCGCTGTTCTCCGTACAGCTCGCCGTAGTGGGCGGCGACGCCCTCGTCACGGCCTTCGGCCTGGACGGCACCGGGGAGATGGAGCAAGGGGCTGCTGGTCATGGCACCAAGCGTACGACCCCGCCCGGATCTGCCCTAGGCCTGCCCGGCGCGGTGCTTCGCGGCGCACTTCGCGCAGAGCCCGAAGATCGCGAAGTGCTTCATGTCGGTCTCGAAACCGAAGGTGGCGCGCAGTTTCGCGGTGAACTCGGCGGCGATGTCCACGTCCGCCTCGATGACCTCGGTGCAGTCGCGGCAGACCAGGTGGATGTGGTGGTGCCGGTCGGCGAGGTGGTACGTGGGCGCGCCGTGCCCGAGGTGGGCGTGCGAGACGAGCTTCAGCTCCTCCAGGAGCTCCAGCGTGCGGTAGACCGTGGAGATGTTCACGCCGGAGGCCGTCTTGCGCACCTCGGCGAGGATCTCGTCCGGAGTGGCGTGCTCCAGGTGGTCGACGGCTTCGAGCACGAGCTGGCGCTGCGGCGTCAGGCGGTATCCGCGCTGCCGCAGGTCGCTCTTCCAGTCAGAGCCTTCGGTGTCCACGCTGCTGCCCACCCGGCCAGTGTAAGCGCGGGAAGGGAACCGCGGCCCTGGCCGTGGTCCCCTTCCCGCACAGTCTGTGGATATCGCCCGATACGGGCCGTGGCCGCCTCAGCGGAAGAAGGCGATGCCGTCGTCCGGCATGTCCGGGAGGTTGCGCGCCATCTCGGCGACCTCCTCGGGCGTGACGACCTTCTTCAGCTGCGCCGACATGTAGGGGCGCAGCTCGACGTCCGGCGTGGACTTCTCGCCGACCCACATCAGGTCGCCCTTGACGTAGCCGTAGAGCCGCTTGCCGCCGCTGTACGGGCCGGAGGCCGCGGTACGGGCGACGGCGTCGGTGACGATGTCGATCTGCGGCTTCTGGTCGGCGAGCGCGCCGTACCAGACCTCGACGACGCCCTGGTCGCGGACCATGACGATCTCGACCTGGCGGTCCTTGTCGATGCGCCAGTAGCCGGACTCGGACTCCAGCGGCCGCACCTTGTTGCCCTCGGCGTCGAGCGCCCAGGTGTGGGAGGTGTACTCCAGGAAGTCCCGGCCGTCGTGGCTGAAGACGACTTCCTGGCCGAAGTTGCACTTCTCTTCACCGGGGAAGTCGAAGACGCCCGCACCTTCCCAGGTACCGAGGAGGAAGGCGAGCGGGACGAGGCCCGGGTTCAGGTCGGACGGGATCTGGATCATGAATGGCTGCTCAGGCGATCTGTAGGGAGGGGTTCCGGCATCCGGGGCGGGGCGAGCGGCTGATCAGGTGACGATCAGCGCTGACCCTGGTACAGCTTCTTCACGGCGAGTCCGGTGAAGGCGAGGACGCCGACGCAGACCAGGACCAGCAGGGAGGTGAAGACTGCCTCAAGCACGGTGTGCTCCTCGCGATGATGTGGGCGTGTACGGGGCCGGTCCCCAAGCCTACTGGCCCGGGGACCGGAGCACTCCGTGAGGTGGGCCGTACGCCGTTCCTCAGCCCAGCAGCTGGTTCTGCAGGATCACCGTCTGGTGGAAGGGAACGGCCGCCACCGCGTCCTTGCGGCTCTGCAGGATCACGGCCTGGACGTCACCGGACTGGATGCACCCGGCCTTGATCTGCTCGTCGCCGACCGGCGGGACCTCCTCGAAGAGCTGGCGCTCGTTGCTGTCCGGCGCCGACTGGGCCAGCTTGGCCTTGCTCCAGTCGGGATCCGCCTCGACCCGGTTGACTCCGCTGAGGTTCATGTCCCGGCCGCAGCCGGTGAAGGCGTTCACGAAGCCGGACGAGTGGAAGCGCAGCAGGTAGACGCGGGTGCGGGTGCCGTCGGGGGTGGTCCAGCCGCGGCCCACGATCTGGCGCAGCCCCTCGTCGGTGAACGCCTGCTTCATCTTCTCGCGGGCGGTCGGCTCGTACTCCTCCAGGAAGGTGTCCACGGTCACCACGGAGTCCTTCTCCAGCTTGAGCTTCGCGTCCGGCGTGGCGCCCCGCGGGGCCGGCAGGAGCAGCTGGGTGAGGCCGGCGTAGTGGATGCCGTCCGCGTTGTCCGCGGCGAAGGGCACGGCCGCGCCGGGGGGCGGGGTCGGCCTGACGAGCGCGGGGTAGTCCCAGCGGCCGTCGGACCGGGTGGAGAGCCCGGGGACGTCGGTGCGGTCGGACCGGACGATCCCGTACGCGCAGGCGGCGCCGACGGCGGCGAAGACGACGACGACGGCCGTCCAGCGGAGCGCGGCCAACAGGCTCCGCCGGTCTTTCGGCGCGGGCACGGGCGCCGGGGCGGCGGGTGCCGGGGCCTCGGGGGCCGGGGCGGCCGGCGCCGGAGCCTCGGGCGCCAGGGCGGCCGGTGCCGGAGTCTCGGGGGCCGGGGCGGCCGGTGCCGGGGCCTCGGGCGCCGTAGCCGGTGCCGGGGGCGCCGGTGCCGGAGTCTCGGGCGCCGGAGCCGGTGCCGGGGCGGCCGGGGCCGGAGTCTCGGGCGCCGGAGCCGGTGCCGGGGCGGCCGGGGCTCCGGTGGTGTTCTGCTCGGTCACGCGGACTCCCCGGGGGACTTCAGGTGGCTCATCTGGTTCCGGAAGAACTGGACGGCGGTGGACTGGGAGAGCGGCTTGGGCCCGTACGCGCGGAAGGTGACCATCACATCGCCTTCGACGGCCACGCAGAAGACCGATTCGATCTTCGCTTCCTTCTTCTCGCCGACGTTGAAGAGCCCGCACTTGGCGTCGGGGAACCCCTCCACCTTCGGCGCCTCGCGCCCGTCCTTGACCTGGTCGAGCACCTTCTTGGACACCTCGGAGAACTTCCCCACGGCCTTCGGGTCCGCCTGCATGATGCGGACCTCGGCGACCATCTTGGCGCCGTCCCTGTCGGCGTACGTCCGGCCGGCGAGGCCCTTGAGCTTCAGCTCCGCGAGCATCTCGTCGCGCTTCTTGCGGTCGCTGCTGGAGAGCCCCTTGCGGGACTCCTTGAAGCCCTCGACGGCCTTCTCGCCGGCGATGAAGAAGTTGTTGCCGTCCGCGTCCAGGTCGGGTCCGAGGACGTAACCGGGCGGGACCGGCAGCAGCTTGCCGGAGAGCTCGTTGGCGGGGACGGCGTCCGGCGTCTTGCGGAGCGGCGTGAGCTTGCCCGCCGCCTCCCAGTAGCGGGTCGGCGCCTCGCGGTCGGCCCCGGCGAGCGCGGACCGCGCCCACACGCCGGCGCCGGCGAGGACCCCGAGGACGACGACACCGGTGACGAGGGCGAACACCCGGCGCCGGCGGCCGGGGCGTGCGGCGGGGGTCCCGGCGGCGGGGGTCCCGGCCGCCGCGGGGGTCCCGGCCGCAGGGGGCTCGACGGCGGGGGGCTCGACGGCGGGGGTCCCGGTCGCTGGAGTCTCGGTCACAGTCGCTCCAGCTGTCGCTTGGCCAGTTCGATGACGTCGCGCTCCGCGATCTTGCCGCGGTTGTCGTAGTAGTCGATGTCCATGACGATGTCCCCCCGGCGGGCGATGACCCGGGCCCCGCGAACGGGGAGGTAGCCCGGCGTCTCCTCGGCCTTGGAGTCCACCCAGACGCGGCCCAGGTCTCCGGAGAGGCCCGGGACGGCGACGCCGTCGTTGCCCGCGCGGTCCTTGTCGGACATGTAGGCGGACTGCTGCGCCTGGTAGTCGTCCGCCCCGGAGCGGTCCTGGAACTGCAGCAGCCGGACCTTGACGAACACCTTGTCGTCCTGCGCCCACACGGTGGAGGCGACCCGGCGGAACCTGGTCTGCACCAGGCTGGTGAGGGCCCGGTCGGGGGCCGTGAAGAACTCCGCGGCGAACGCGTCGGCGGGCTCGTAGCCCGTGCCCGCGACCTTCGCCCCGCCGGGGGCCTCGACCAGCAGCTTGCCGAGGTCGTCGTCCGTCTTGTGCCAGCGGTTGGCGTTGATCGTCTTGTTGGTCGTGGTGTCGTCCGGCGCGAGTGCCTTCGGCCCGGCCGGCAGCGGCTGCGCCAGCGGCGGCAGCGGGGTGGGCTCGCGGTCGTACTGGACCGCGTACCCGGTGACCGTGCCGGCGAGGACGCCGAGCACGGCGGCTCCGGCGATCAGGAGCGCGGTACGGCCCCGGCGGCGGCGCGGGAGGGCGGATGCGGTTTCCGGGTCGGTCCCTCCCCCTTCGCGCGCCTCGGGAATGGTCTGTGCGTGTTCCAAAAGAGAGTCCCCCACACGGCTGTGCGCACCGGGTGTGGATACCCGGGCACACACATGACCCGCCCCGGCGGAACCCGGTTGTACGCACCCTCATCACGGTTTGGTGTAGGGGCCCGTCAGTCTTTGTGACGCCGCTTTCCGTCCAGTTCGTCCCACCACTCGTCGGACTTCGGATCGCCCGAGGGGTCGTCCCACCAGCGGTCTTCCGGTCCGCGCCGGTTCGCGACCATCGCGGCGACCGGGGGGATGACCATCGCGACGACGCACATCGCGACGGCCGCCTCCACCGACAGGAGGCGCACGAAGGACCAGGCGGAGACGAAGAGGAACAGGCATCCGCCCATGAGCAGGAAGTAGACGCGGCGACGCCGGGCGTACATGCCTCCAGGGTAGAGCCGCCGACGCCCGGCCGGAACGGCACGGAGGGCCGCACCCCGTTCCAGTGGCGTCCAACCCCTGGGGTGCGGCCCTCCGGCCGGCCATTCAGCGCACGCGGCGCACGCGCGGACGGCTCAGACCGCGATCGCCACGTCCGTCACTCCGCCGGCCTGGGCGACCACGACGGCGCGGTCGGCCTGGGCGCCCGGGACCAGCGCCCGCAGCGTCCAGGTGCCGGTGGCGGCGTAGAAGCGGAACTGGCCGGTCGCCGTGGTGGGGACCTCGGCGGTGAACTCGCCGGTCGAGTCCAGCAGGCGGACGTAGCCGCTGACGGGCTCGCCGCCGCGGGTCACCTGACCCTGGATGGCGGTCTCACCGGGCTTGAGCGTGGCGAGGTCGGGCCCGCCGATCTGTGCTCCACACATGTTCTCTGTCCTGTCCTGGAGGGGTCGTACTGCCTACGGGGCGTCGCGTGCCCGGGAGTTACTTGTTGGCGCCGAGCTCGATCGGCACGCCGACGAGCGAGCCGTACTCGGTCCAAGAACCGTCGTAGTTCTTGACGTTCTCCTGGCCCAGGAGCTCGTGCAGCACGAACCACGTGAGCGCGGAGCGCTCGCCGATGCGGCAGTAGGCGATGGTGTCCTTCGCCAGGTCGACCTGCTCGGCCTCGTAGAGGGCGGTCAGCTCTTCGTCCGACTTGAAGGTGCCGTCGTCGTTGGCGTTCTTCGACCACGGGATGTTGCGGGCGCTCGGCACGTGGCCGGGGCGCTGCGACTGCTCCTGCGGGAGGTGGGCCGGGGCGAGCAGCTTGCCGGAGAACTCGTCGGGCGAGCGGACGTCGACCAGGTTGAGCGAGCCGATCGCGGAGACGACGTCGTCGCGGAAGGCGCGGATGGAGGCGTCCTGGGCCTTGGCCTTGTACTGGGTGGCCGCCCGGTTCGGGACGTCCTTGCCGTCGACCAGGTCGCGGGAGTCGAGCTCCCACTTCTTGCGGCCGCCGTCGAGGAGCTTGACGTCCTGGTGGCCGTAGAGCTTGAAGTACCAGTAGGCGTAGGACGCGAACCAGTTGTTGTTGCCGCCGTAGAGGACGACGGTGTCGTCGTTGGAGATGCCCTTGGCGGAGAGGAGCTTCTCGAAGCCCTCCTGGTCCACGAAGTCGCGGCGGACCGGGTCCTGGAGGTCCTGCTTCCAGTCGATCCGGACGGCGTTGGTGATGTGGTTCTTGTCGTACGCGGACGTGTCCTCGTCCACCTCGACGATCACGACGTTGGCGTCGTTCAGGTGGGCCTCGACCCAGTCGGCGTCTACGAGGACGTCGCTGCGGCTCATGATGTTCTCCTCCGGGGCAGTGTGCGGCGGGGCGGTGCTGGTGCTGCTGCGGGGTGGTGCTGGTGCGTACGTCTCCGGATCGCGCTCGGAGCCTGCGCGGGGACGCGTCAGGGGCGGAGGCGGGAGTCGTCACGCGGGAGGGCCTGAAGGGCCGTCGTCCGGTCGATGGAGCGGGATCCGTCGGGGGCAGTCTCCGAGTTCCGGGGCGCGGAGTCTCGGATGCCGCACGCGACGCGCTCAGCTGTCACATGGATCGACAGAGCATGGCGGCGACGCGACACAGGTCAACTGCCCGCCGCTTCGTGAGGTCCGCCTGCTGATGCTTCATAGCCATGGATCGTAGGGACGAATCGGCCGCCCTGTCACCGGTGTGTCATATATCGAGACAGGATCGTCCGGATAGTGGGATCAGAAGACCCGGAGAGGCCGCGGGGTGCCCCCCGGGGGCACCCCGGGCGGTCCGGCCATCTGCGGATCGGACCGCTCCGTCTCACGATCCGGCCAGGGATACGTCCTTACCGGCCAGCGTGAGGTGGACGCCGCTCTCGTCCGAGGTCAGCGCGGACAGCTGGAGCCCGCTCGGCAGGCCCTCGTCGAGGCGCCGGTCGAAGTCCGTCTTCTTGCGGATCATGCCCTCGATCCCGGGGATGCCCTCGCCCGGAACCTGGTCGGCGCGCACCCGCACGACCTTCTCGCCGCTCGCGCCCTTGGCCCCCGGGGCGTCCACGAGCGTGACGGTCGACACCACGCTGCGGGTCAGCTTCTTGCCGAGCACGTCCACCGTCGCGGTCACCTTCACCTTGCCCGGCGCGCCGCCGTAGGTCAGGGTCACGCCGTTCTGCGAGGCCTCGGTGAGGTCCGCGTACGTGAGGAGCGCGGTGCCCTCCGCCCGCTCGGCGGTGCCCCCGCTGTAACTCCCGTTGAGCTTCACCCCGCGGAAGCTGGCGTCGACCCGCGAGAGCCTCGTCTTGCGGCCGTCGGCGGTCGCCTCGACGTCCTTGAGCCTCAGGTCGACCTGGTCGAGGTCGTGGCTGAGCGCCTGCGTCAGGAAGGGGAACCCGTGGATCTCCACCTCCGCGCCGCCCACCTGCCCCGGCCGGGCCTGCTGTATCCGCTCGGCCAGCCGGTTCTCGGCGTAGCCGACGGCCCAGCGGTCGGCGCCCGCGAAGAGCGCCCCCAGGATCACTCCGATGATCACAACGACACGCAGTGCACGCACGTGTCCCTCCCCCTGTAGATCGATACGTGCGCCCTAGTGGACCACGCCGTGACCGTGCCGTGACCTTGGGGGGTGGACGGACCGGCGGCGCACCGCCGGTCCGGACCCGAGGGCCGCGGCCCTCAGGCCACCACCCGGCCGATGAGGTACACGGCGGGCGCGGCCACGGCCAGCGGCAGCGCGACCCCGGCCGTCATGTGCACGAACTTCGACGGGTAGTCGTACGCGGCCACCCGTAGCCCGACCAGCGCGCACACCCCGGCGGCCAGGCCGAGCAGCGCCCCGCCCGCCCCGATGCCGGTGAGGGTGCCGAGGGCGATGCCGGCGCCGGCCGCCGCGGCCAGCGAGACGCCGACGGAGGGCGCGGTGGGCAGCGGCAGCGCGCGGGCGAAGACGGCCACCGCGACGGCGGCGGCGCCCACGCTGACGGCCTCGGACTCGGCCGCCAGGTACCCGGCGCAGACGATCGCGAGGGCGGCCGAGGCCACCGAGGCCATCAGGCCGTACATCCGCTCGTCGGGATCCGCGTGGCTGCGCAGCTGGAGGACCAGCGTGAGCAGCACCCAGGCACCGAGGGTGCCGATGATCGCGCCGGGTCCGTACTCGTGGTCCACCGCGAGCACCGCGACATCGCTGACGAGGGCTCCGAGGAAGGCGAGGGCGATCCCCTGGCGGGCGGGCCACATGCCGTTGAGGCGGAACCAGCCGGCGGCCGTCAGGCCCTGGAGGGCGATCAGCGGCACCAGCAGGGCGTACTCCCCGAGGGCGGCGGCCACCGCGAGCAGGATCCCGAGCGCGGCGGTCAGCAGCGCCGGCTGCGGACCGGGGTCGATGATGGGCGAGCGGCCCTCGGCGCGGGCCTGTGCCGGGTCGACGGCGCGCAGCGTGTTGCCGCCCAGCGTGGGCGGCGAGTACTCGGCCTGCTCAGCGCTCTGCGCCGCCGGGACGACCGGCTGCGCGGGCGCGGCGGCCTGCGGCGGGAGGTAGGCGGTCTCGGCCCACTCCTGTCCGGGGGCCGGTGCGGGCGCCGCCGGTGCGGGCGCCGCCGGAGCGGGCGCCGCCGGAGCCGCGTCGCGGAACCAGCCGTCGGGCGCGGCCGTCTGCTGCTGCGGCTGCTGGTACGGCTGCGGCTCCTGGTACGGGGGCAGGTACGCGGTCTCGGCGGAGGCCTGGGCGGGTGCGGGGGCCTCCTCGCGGTACCAGCCGTCGGGCGCGCCCGTCTGCGGCTGCGGCTGCGGCTGCGGCTGCGGCTGCGGCTGCGGCTGCTGGTACGGGGCCTGGTACTGCTCCTGGTACGGAGGCAGGTACGCGGTCTCGCCGGCCGCCTCCGGCCACGGCGCGGGGGCCTCTTCGCGGAACCAGCCCTCGGGCGCCGCGGGCGCCGCCGGCCGACCGGGGACGCCGCCGAGCGGCGGGTGGACCGGCTGGTAGCTGGTGTCCCAGGTCTCCGACTGCCAGGTCTGGGTCCCGTACGGGTCCTGCTCCGGGGGCCGCTGCTGCTGGTTCTGGTGGTTCCGGTGCTGCTCTTCGGGAGTGCTCATCGGCTTCCGCTCACCCGCCCGCGAACGGCGGGAGCACCTCTACGGTGCCCCCTTCGCTCAGCAGGACGGCATCGTGCGGGCGCTTGCCCACAGGCTCGTCGTTCACGAGGAAGGAGCAGCGCAGCAGGACTCGGGTCAGCTCCCCGGGGTGGCGTTCGCGCACCTCGTCGAGGGCCTCGGCCAGTGTCCGCGCCGAGTACGGCTCCTCCGCCGTCCTGGCCGCGGCCTTGGCCGCCGCCCAGTAGCGGATGGTTCCGGTTGCCACTGCAGCTCCTATCGTCGGCTCTCTACCGTCGGCCTCCATCATGAACCCTCCGGCCGGCCGGCCCGGCGTGCCTCCACCCGCCCCGTGTGCGCCGGGGCACCCCGACCGGAGCACCCGCCAAGCCGCCGATCCGGTGAAAACGGGGCATAGCCTGATATCGGGCGTGGCGGGAACCACAGAACAGGGACGGAGAGACCTCGGCCCGGGAAGGCGCGGTGGGCTATTCTGGCGGCGTAGAGGATCCGGGCAACGTAGCCCCCGGGTCCTTTTGTGCTTTCAGACCGTTGAACGGAACGAGAACAGTGGTGCCGATCCGGGCCTCAGGGCGCGGGGCCGGGCGGGCACCGGGCAGGACGCAGCGCACGGGCAGGACGCGGTGCGCTGCGAACGTACGAAGCAGTACCGCGAACGTCCTCGACGGGACCGAGGAGGAACCGACGTGATGGACCAGCGAACCGTGCAGAACCGTCCGACTTGGGCAGGTGTTCGGGCATGAGCTCACTCCTGCTGCTGACCAACGCCCTGCAGCCGTCGACCGAGGTGCTGCCCGCCCTCGGCCTGCTGCTGCACAACGTACGCGTGGCGCCCGCCGAGGGGCCGGCCCTCGTGGACACCCCCGGCGCCGACGTGATCCTCGTCGACGGCCGCCGCGACCTGCCGCAGGTGCGCTCCCTGTGCCAGCTGCTGCGCTCCACCGGGCCCGGCTGCCCGCTGATCCTCGTGGTCACCGAGGGCGGGCTGGCGGCCGTCACCGCAGACTGGGGCATCGACGACGTCCTCCTCGACACCGCCGGTCCCGCCGAGGTCGAGGCGCGGCTGCGGCTGGCCACCGGCCGCCAGCAGCTCGGCTCGGACGACTCCCCGATGGAGATCCGCAACGGAGACCTCTCGGTCGACGAGGCGACGTACTCGGCGAAGCTGAAGGGCCGGGTCCTCGACCTCACCTTCAAGGAGTTCGAGCTGCTCAAGTACCTCGCGCAGCACCCGGGCCGGGTCTTCACGCGCGCCCAGCTGCTCCAGGAGGTCTGGGGCTACGACTACTTCGGCGGCACCCGGACGGTCGACGTCCACGTACGGCGGCTGCGCGCGAAGCTGGGCCCCGAGCACGAGTCGCTGATCGGCACGGTCCGCAACGTCGGCTACCGCTTCGTCACACCGGAGAAGGTGGAACGGGCCGCCGCGGAGGCGGCCGCGCAGGCGGAGCGGCAGGCGGCCGCGCAGAGCGCCCGGCAGGCCGCGGCGTCCGTCACCCGGACGGAGGAATCACCCGCGATCGTCCCGTCCGCAGGACGGCCTGCCCAGAGGTAGGTCACCCCGCGTAGACTGCCGCGCGTGGCCAAGGTGACGCGGGATGACGTGGCGCGACTTGCGGGTACCTCTACCGCCGTCGTGAGCTACGTCATCAACAACGGACCCCGGCCGGTTGCCCCGGCCACGCGCGAGCGTGTACTCGCCGCGATCAAGGACCTGGGCTACCGCCCGGACCGGGTCGCGCAGGCGATGGCGTCGCGGCGCACCGACCTCATAGGCATGATCGTCCCGGACGCCCGGCAGCCGTTCTTCGCGGAGATGGCGCACGCGGTCGAGCAGGCCGCCGCCGAGCGCGGAAAGATGGTGCTGGTCGGGAACTCCGACTACCGCGACGAGCGCGAGGTCCACTACCTGCGGGCGTTCCTCGGCATGCGGGTGTCCGGGCTGATCCTGGTCAGCCAGGGCATGAGCGAGCGGGCCGCCTCGGAGATCGAGGCGTGGGACGCGCGGGTGGTGCTCCTGCACGAGCGCCCGGAGGCGATCGACGACGTCGCGGTCGTCACGGACGACATCGGCGGCGCCCAGCTCGCGACGCGGCACCTGCTGGAACACGGGCACGCGTACGTGGCCTGCATCGGCGGCGTCGAGAACACCCCCTCCGTCGGCGACCCGGTCGCCGACCACGTCGAGGGCTGGCGCCGGGCCATGCAGGAGTCGGGCCGCTCGACCGAGGGCCGGCTCTTCGAGGCCCCGTACAACCGCTACGACGCGTACACCGTCGCCCTGGAGGTCCTGGCCCGGCCGGACCGCCCGACGGCCATCTTCTGCGCCACCGACGACCAGGCGATCGGCGTCCTGCGGGCCGCGCGCGAGCTGCGGATCGACGTGCCGGGGGAGCTGGCGGTGGCCGGCTTCGACGACGTCAAGGAGGCGGCCCTGACGGATCCGCCGCTGACGACGGTCGCCTCGGACCGCCCCGCCATGGCGCGCGCCGCGGTGGACCTGGTGCTGGACGACGGCCTCCGCGTCGCCGGCTCCCGCCGGGAGCGCCTGAAGCAGTTCCCGTCGGCCCTGGTCATCCGCCGCTCCTGCGGCTGCCGCTGACCCTCCGTCCCCACCCGCTCCTTCGGCCCCGCCGGTGCTTGAGGCGCGGGTCCGGGCGGAGCCCGGGTGGGGGTCTCCCCGGACGAAGTCCGGGGGAGGGGAAAGGGCGGGTCGGGGACGGCCCCGCAGGACCGCCCCGTACGGGTACACGGCGCCACGCGCTTATATCCGGCATACACGGTTCTGTCGGGCTTCTCAGCGGGCGCTCAGGAAGCTCTCATCATTCGCGAGCAGAGTCATAGCCATGACCGAGAGCTTCCGCCGCGAAGGCGAGTACCCGCAGCACCCGCAGGAGAACTCCCCGGCCCAGCCCGCGCCGTTCGGCGACGACTGGCAGCGCGGACGCGACCGGCTCGCCCAGGACGCCGCCTATCCGCCGCCCCCCGCCTACGCCCCCGGCTGGCACGAGGCGCACGAGACGCACGAAACGCACGGTCCCCCGGCCGGCCCGGCGCACGCCGCCCGCGCCAAGCGCCCCGTCACCCTCCTCGCCACCGTCGCCCTCGTCGCCGCCCTCGTCGGCGGCGGCGCCGCCGCGGCCGTCGAGCAGTTCCTCGGCGACAAGGCCCCCGCCGCCGCCGGCGGCTTCCCCGGCACCAACGTCTCCCAGTCCAGCGCCGGCTCGGTCGCCGGCGTCGCGGAACAGGTCAGCCCCTCCGTCGTCCGCATCGACACCCGCACCGCCCAGGGCACCGGCACCGGCTCCGGCATCGTCCTCACCGCCGACGGCGAGGTCGTCACCAACAACCACGTCGTGAGCGGCGCCACCCAGATCCAGGTGACGATGAGCGACGGCAAGAAGTACGAGGCCAAGCTCGTCGGCGCCGACCCCGGCAAGGACCTCGCGCTCGTCAAGGTCCAGGGCGCGAGCGGCCTGAAGCCCGCCAGGCTCGGCGACTCCGACGGCCTCAAGGTCGGCGAGGAGGTCGTCGCCATCGGCTCCCCCGACCGCCTCACCGGCACCGTCACCAGCGGCATCGTCTCCGCGCTGAACCGCGAGGTGAACGTCCCGAAGTCCGAGGAGCGCACCCCCCAGAACCGCCAGAACCGCCAGGGCTCGGGCGGCGGCGGCTGGCCCTTCTCGTACGACGGCCAGGAGTTCAACGGGGACACCGGCTCGGACACCACCTCGTACAAGGCCATCCAGACGGACGCCTCCCTCAACCCCGGCAACTCCGGCGGCGCCCTCGTCAACCTGAACGGCGAGATCGTCGGCATGCCCTCCGCGATCTACTCCCCCTCCAGCGAAGGCTCCACCGCGGGCAGCGTCGGCCTCGGATTCGCCATCCCGGTGAACACCATCAAGGCCGACCTGGACTCCCTCCGCAACAGCAGCGGCGGGACCGGCACCGGCGCCTAGCCTGTAACCCCGACCGCACCCCGCACCCCGAAGGACCGAGATGACCGCCGAAGGCGACCCGCAGCGCATCCTCGTCGTCGACGACGAACCGGCCGTCCGCGAGGCCCTGCGCCGCAGCCTCGCCTTCGAGGGATACGGGGCACAGACCGCCGTCGACGGCCTCGACGCCCTCGACAAGGCGGCCTCGTACGCCCCGGACCTGATCGTCCTCGACATCCAGATGCCCCGTATGGACGGTCTGACGGCGGCCCGCCGGCTGCGCTCCGCCGGCAGCACCACCCCGATCCTGATGCTGACCGCCCGCGACACCGTCGGCGACCGCGTCACCGGCCTCGACGCGGGCGCCGACGACTACCTCGTCAAGCCCTTCGAGCTGGACGAGCTGTTCGCCCGCGTCCGCGCCCTGCTGCGCCGCAGCGCCTACTCCGCCCCGGCGGCCGGCGGCGCCGAGCCCGAGGACGCGCTGACCTTCGGCGACCTCCGGATGGACCTGGCCACCCGCGAGGTCACCCGGGCCGGCCGCCCGGTGGAGCTGACCCGCACCGAGTTCACCCTGCTGGAGATGTTCCTGGCGCACCCCCGCCAGGTCCTGACCCGCGAGCAGATCCTGAAGACCGTCTGGGGCTTCGACTTCGAGCCCAGCTCCAACTCCCTGGACGTGTACGTGATGTACCTGCGCCGCAAGACCGAGGCGGCCGGCGAGTCCCGTCTCGTCCACACCGTGCGCGGGGTGGGCTACGTACTGCGCGCCGGGGAGAGCGGTCCCGAGTGAGTCCCGTCGCCCGGTTCCGCGCCCTCCCCCTGCGGTCCCGCCTCGCGCTGCTGGTCACGGTCGCGGTCGCGGTCGCCGTCGCCGCCGTCGCCGCCGTCTCGTGGGTGATGGTGCGCACCCAGCTGCGCGACCAGCTCGACCGCTCCCTGATGGCGACCAACCCCAACGCCCAGGTCGTACGGGTGCTGCGGGAGGGGTGCGTCACCGCGCCCGCCCGGCCGACCCAGGAGATCGCGGGGAACCTGAACGCGACCGTCCAGATCGTCACCGCGGACGGCGGCCACTGCTGGGTGGGCGGCAGGTCCACCCTCCCCGTCACCCCGGTCGACCGGGAGGTCGCCGCGGGCAAACGCCTGCCCACCCTGCACGACGTGGCGACCACCGACGGCACCGCGATGCGCGTCTACACGCTGACCGCGCAGACGAACGGCCAGCTGTTCGCGATCTCCATCGCCAAACCGCTCGCCGACATCGACGACCCGCTCTCCACCCTGGCCTGGGTGCTGATGCTGGTCAGCGGGATCGGCGTGGTCGGCGCCGGCGCGGCCGGCCTGTGGGTGGCCCGGACGGGGCTGCGGCCGGTCGACGAACTCACCGACGCCGTCGAGCACATCGCCCGCACCGAGGACCTCACCGTACGGATCCCCGTGGAGGGCGAGGACGAGATCGCCCGCCTCTCCCGGTCCTTCAACGCGATGACGGCCGCGCTCGCCTCCTCCCAGGAGCGGCAGGCGCAGCTGATCGCCGACGCCGGGCACGAGCTGCGCACCCCGCTGACCTCCCTGCGCACCAACATCGAGCTGCTCGCGCGCAGCGAGGACACCGGCCGGGCCATCCCGCCCGAGGACCGCAGGGAGCTGCTGGCCTCGGTGAAGGCGCAGATGACCGAGCTGGCCTCGCTCATCGGGGACCTCCAGGAGCTGTCCCGCCCGGACGCGCACGGCCACGGCCCGCTCCAGGTGGTCGCCCTGCACGAGGTGGCGCGCAGCGCCCTCTCCCGCGCCCGGCTGCGCGGCCCCGAGCTGCGCTTCACCGACGAGCTGGCGCCCTGGTACGTACGGGGCGAGGCGGCGGCGCTGGAGCGGGCGGTGGTCAACGTGCTGGACAACGCGGTGAAGTTCAGCCCGCCCGGCGCCGTGGTCGAGGTGTCGCTGCGGGCGGGCGAGCTGACCGTACGGGACCACGGGCCCGGCATCCCGGCCGAGGACCTGCCGCACGTCTTCGAGCGGTTCTGGCGTTCCTCCTCGGCCCGCGCCCTGCCCGGCAGCGGGCTGGGCCTGTCGATCGTGGACCGTACGGTGCGCCGCGCGGGCGGCAGCGTGGAGCTGCGGGCGGCCCCGGACGGCAGCCCGGGCACGGAGGCGGTGCTCCGCGTCCCGGGCGCCCCGGCGCCGCCGCCGGAGCAGGCGCCGGAGCGGCCGTCAGTTGTGCCGGATCAGTGAGGCCACCAGGCCCGACCGGGTGTTCGGGAAGTCCATCGGGACGATCCCGAGCCCGGTGCGGCCGGCCAGCTCCCCGCCGTCGACGAAGGAATGCACCTGCGGATTGAGCCGGTCGGAGTTCCAGCGCGGCGGCATGTAGGCGGCGGTGCTGACGTAGTTCACGAACAGCTTCCCGGGCTGCTGGACGGCCTTGCGGAAGTGGTTCTCGATCCGGCCCCGCTTGGCGAAGGGCTCGGTGTTGTAGTCGTCCTGGATGTCGAAGACGTTGCCGTCGCCGTAGCGCAGGCCGGGCAGACCGCCGTTGTCGGCCAGCAGGACCACCTTGCCGCGGGCCTGGCCGAGGGTGGGCAGCGCGTCCGCGATCCGGAAGAGCGGGCGCCAGCCGCGGTGGTCGAGGTAGTCGTCGAAGACGGCCCGGAAGGCGGCGTCGCTCTCCCCCGAGTACTCCTGCTTGAGGCGCATCAGCACCGTCTCGGACGGGTGCGCGGCGAGGAAGTTCCAGCAGGCGACGAGGACGTCGCCGAACATCAGGTCCTGGAAGAACGCCGCGTGGTGGATGGCGAAGGAGCCGCCGGTGACGCGGCAGCGGACGTCCAGGAACCGTATCCCTGAGTCGAGCTGCTGGGCGATCGAGGTGTTCTGGCAGGCGACGTAGAGCCCGCCCTTGGTGGCGCCCGAGTCGTGGGTGCCGGGGATGGTCATCCGCTGGAGCGCGGTGGCGTCCGGGAGCCCGGCCATCCAGTCCTGGGTGCCGAGGGTGCGGGCCGACGCCGTCCCCG
The DNA here is from genome assembly GCF_003721495.1 of Streptomyces sp. ADI95-16. Classification (NCBI taxonomy): domain Bacteria; kingdom Bacillati; phylum Actinomycetota; class Actinomycetes; order Kitasatosporales; family Streptomycetaceae; genus Streptomyces; species Streptomyces sp. ADI95-16. The sequence continues at coordinate 3,964,409 of NZ_CP033581.1, forward strand.
CCGCTCCGAGTCCCGCGGCCGCGCCCGCTCCCGCCGCCATCGCCCCGACCAGAAATGCCCGACGATCCAGTGCCATGCCCGCCCCTTTGCGTACCCGGTGATGGACTCCCAGCCTCCGCTGGGGTGCTGCCTCCGGGATTCTGGCGTGCGGGACGCGCCTTTACTACCCTCCGGTAGCGCTCAGCTTTCGAGCAACTCGGCCATGGCGCGGAGCCCTTGGGCGAGTTCGCGTCCGGTCGGCGCCTGCCCGGGGTCGGTCAGCGCCTGCACCATCACCCCGCTCAGCAGGGCGATGTGGAACGACCCGAGGGCGCGCACGTCCTCCTCCGCGACCTCGTCCACGGGGACCCCGCGCAGCTGCGCGGCCACCATGCGCCGGGCCTGACGCTGGTTCTCGGCGAGGGTCGCGAGCAGTTCGGGCGAGGACTGCGCGTGGACGAAGGCCTCGACGGAGGCGGTCCACAGCCAGCGCATCTCGCCGAAGTCCCGGATCTTGCGGTCCCAGGTGTCGGCGTACCGCTCCTCGGCGGTGTCGCCCTCGCCGGCGAGCCGACCGGATCCGGCGGCCCACTCGTCCATGGCGGCGGACAGCGCGAGGTTGAGCAGGGCGTCACGCGAGCCGAAGTGGTAGCCGATGGCCGCCATGCTCACGTCCGAGGCCGCCGCGATGTCGCGCACGGTCGTGCGGAGGTAGCCCTTCTCCTCCAGGCAGCGGCGCGCTCCGGCCAGCAGGTCCTCGCGATTTCCCATGCCGGGATCGTATCCGCGCCCCGTTTTGGGCAACCGCCCAAGACGAACGTATTGCGCAAGCGCCCAAATCCTGTCAGGCTCGTACCCGTACCGCACCGTCACCGCAGGACACGGACACACAGGGGAGAGCGGAACCATGCGCCACACGCTGACGATCGACGGCCGCACACTGTCGTACCTGGACTTCGGGGGCCCGGGCCGTCCGCTGCTCGCCCTCCACGGGGGCATGTCCGAAGGCCTCGCCTTCGCCGGCCTCGCCGAGACCCTCGGCGGCGGGTGGCGGGTGATCGCCCCCGACCAGCGCGGGCACGGGGACTCCGACCGGGCGCCCGACTACCGCCGCGAGGGATACGTGGCCGACGCCGTCGCGCTGCTCGACCACCTCGGCCTCGAAGCCCCCGTCGCGGTCCTCGGCTACTCCCTCGGCGGGTTCAACGCCTACCACTTGGCCGCCGCCCACCCCGGCCGGGTCGCCGCCCTCGTCAACGTGGACGCCACCGTGGAGATCGACCCCGACACGGCGGGCGCGCTCTTCGGCTTCCTGCGGGGCATGCGGTACACCGCCGCCACCCGCGAGGAGCTCCTCGCCGCGGCCGGGCCGGCGGGCTCGCCCTTCGTCGAGCAGGCGCTGCGGCCGCTCCCCGACGGGGGCTGGCGGCTGCCGTTCCACCCGCAGGACATGCTCGACTCCGCCGAGGCGTGCCGCGGCGACCACTGGGACGCCTGGCTCGCGAGCGACTGCCCGGCGCTGCTGGTCCACGGCGCCCACAGCCGGTCCCTCCGGCAGGACACGGCCGACGCGATGGTCTCCCGGCGGCCCGGGACCTCGTACGCGCCCGTGGCCGGGGACCACTTCCTGCCGTTCACCCACCCCGGGGAGTTCCACGGGGCCGTCGCGAAGTTCCTCGGCGGGCTGTGAGAACGCCGAAGGGGCGGCGGGCCGGGAAGGCCCACCGCCCCTTCGGGCGTGCTCTACGCGGGTGTTGCGCGTGTTGCGGGTACTGCGAGTACTGCGGGTGTTACTTGACGACGGTGATGCGGTCCGCCGCCGGCGGGGCGATCGGGGACGCCTCGGTGGACTTCGCCAGGAAGGCGTTGAAGGCCTCCAGGTCGGGCACGCCGACCAGCTTGTTCTTGTGGTCCTTCAGGACGGTGAAGCCGTCACCGCCGCCCGCGAGGAACTCGTTCATCGCGACCCGGTAGGTCTTGGCGGGGTCGATCGCCGCGCCGTTCAGCTTCACCGAGTCCACGACGATGCGGTCCGCACCCGTCTTCGTCATGTCCAGGGTGTAGGTGAAGCCCTTCGAGACCTGGAGGATCTTCGGGTTCGGGCCGTTGACCGCGCCGGTGACCTGCTGCTGGAGCGCGGTGATCAGCTGGGCGCCGGTCAGGTCCACGATGTTCATCAGATTGTTGAACGGCTGGACCGTGTAGGACTCGCCGTACGTCACGACGCCGTCGCCCTCGCCGCCCGCGGCCTTGTAGGCCAGGTCGGCGCGGATGCCGCCCGGGTTCATGATGGCCAGCTGGGCACCGCCCTTGGCGGCCGGGGCCGTGGCCTCCAGCTGGGCGTCGGCGATCAGGTCACCGAGCGGCTTCTCGGGCGCCTCGGAGCCGCGGCCCGCGATGTCCGCCGAGATGAAGCCCATCGGGCGGCTGGCGACCGGGGCGGCCAGCGCGTTCCAGCGGGTGATCAGCTCGGTCATGTCGGGCGCCTTGGGCAGGTCCCGGCTGACGATCTTGTTGACCGGCTTCGGCGCCACGGCCGCCGTGCGGACGATGTCCTTGGTCTGGCGGTCGTACGTCAGCGTGGTGTCCGTGAACAGACGGCCGTACGAGGCGGCCGAGGTCACCATGCGCGGGTTGCCCGCCGGGTCCGGGATGTTGCAGGCGTACGCCTGGTGCGTGTGGCCGGTCACCAGCGCGTCGACCTTCGGGTCCACGTTCTTGGCGATGTCCACGATCGCGCCCGAGACGCCGGCGCCGGCGCCGGGGACGTCACAGTCGTAGTTGTAGGCGCCGTTCGCGGGCAGGCCGCCCTCGTGGATGAGCGCGACGATCGACTTGACGCCCTGCTTGTTCAGCTCGGCGGCGTACTTGTTGATCGTCTCGACCTCGTCGCCGAACTTCAGGCCCTTGACCCCGTCGGCGGTGACGACGTCCGGCGTGCCCTCCAGGGTGACGCCGATGAAGCCGATCTTCACGTCCCCCTTCTGCCAGATGAAGGTCGGGTTCAGCAGCGGACGCTTGGTCTTCTCGTCCGTGACGTTCGCGGCGAGGTACTTGTACTCGGCGCCCGTGTACTCCTTGCCCGGCTCGAAGCAGCCCTCGGTCGGGTGGCAGCCGCCGTACGCCATGCGGCGCAGCTCGGCCTTGCCCTCGTCGAACTCGTGGTTGCCGACGCTGCTGACGTCCAGCTTGAGCTTGTTGAGCGCCTCGACGGTCGGCTCGTCGTGGAAGAGACCGGACAGCATCGGGCTGCCGCCGATCATGTCGCCGGCCGCGGCGGTGACGGAGTACTCGTGGCCCTTGCGGGCCTCGCGCAGGCCGGTCGCGAGGTACTCGACGCCGCCCGCGGGTATGGCCTTGGTGGTGCCGTCCGCCTGACGTTCCATCACGGTGCCCGAGGAGCCCTGCGGGGCCTCCAGGGTGCCGTGGAAGTCGTTGAACGACAGGAGTTGCACATCGACGGTCCGGCTCTTGGCGGCACCGCCACCACTCGCGGCCCCGGCCGGCAGTGCGGCGGCGACCATCGCCCCGGCCCCGGCCGTGACGGCGAGAGCGGCAAGGGTCAACCGGCGGGCTCGGCGGTTCCGTTGTGGCGTCGCTGACATTTAGTCCCCTTATCTGACAGCGGTAAAACATGGAGGTCCGCCGCAGCCTATGGTCAACGCGCGTAGCACGACAGGGGTCCCGGGTATCGAGCTGGTTACATGCACAAGTCGGTTCCCCGCCAAACAGTTCGGATCCGGACGGATCCGCCCCAGGGGCAACACTCCCGCGCACCCGTCACGGTCGTACGCTCGTGGCATGACTGACGCAGCAGCGGCCCCCGAGCCGGGACGGCAGATTGTGACCCTCGACGAGCTGACGGAGGAACAGGCCGCGGCCGTACTGACCCTGATCGAGGAGGCGGCCCGTACGGACGGCACCACCGCCGTGTCCGAACAGGGCCGGCTCCAGCTGCGCGGCGGACCGCGCGAGGGGATCCGGCACCTCCTGCTCACCGACGGGGGCCGGCTCTGCGGATACGGGCAGCTGGAGGACACCGACCCGGTGGAGGCACCCGCCGCCGAGCTCGTCATCCACCCGGCGCTGCGCGGGCGCGGCCACGGCCGGGCGCTCGGCCAGGCGCTGCTCGCCGCCTCCGGCAAGCGGATCCGGGTGTGGGCGCACGGCGGCAAGTCCGCCGCCCGCCACCTCGCCCAGGTGCTCGGGCTGACCCTCTTCCGCGAGCTGCGACAGCTGCGCCGCCCGCTGGGCGCGCAGGCGGCCCCGCTGCCCGATCCGGCGCTCCCGGCCGGCGTGACGGTCCGCACCTTCGTGCCCGGCGCCGACGACGCGGCCTGGCTCGCTGCGAACGCGGCCGCCTTCGCCCACCACCCCGAGCAGGGCGCGCTGACGCAGCGGGACCTCGACGACCGGATCTCCCAGCCCTGGTTCGACCCGAAGGGCTTCTTCCTCGCGGAGCGCGACGGGGAGCTCGTCGGCTTCCACTGGACGAAGATCCACTCGGCGGAGCGGCTCGGCGAGGTCTACGTGGTGGGCGTACGGCCCGGCGCCCAGGGCGGCGGCCTCGGCAAGGCCCTCACCGCGATCGGCCTCCGGCACCTCGAAGCGGCCGGCATGCCGACGGCGATGCTGTACGTGGACGCCGACAACCCGGCGGCGCTCGCGGTCTACGAGGGCCTCGGCTTCACCACCCACGAGGTCGACCTCATGTACCGCACCGAAAGCTGACCCGCCCCGGCACCGGCCCGGCGCCCGCACCGGCACCCGCACCCGACCGACGCAGCACCGGCACCCGCACCCGACCGACAGCCGCACCCGCCCGACCGGCCCCGCACCGGCACCCGCACCCGCACCCGCACCGCCGGGCTGGATTCCGTCCGGTTCCGGACAGAATCCACCCCGGACCGGGCCCCGGCGGGTGCCGACCCGGCCCGCGGGGACCCGTTTGGGGGCATCGGGGGCACGGCAGCCGCGCGCCCGCCGCATTTCGTGCGCCACCCGGACCCTGGAAGCCACACACCATTAACCGGGCATTCAGACGGCCTTGCGAGTCTCCCCCCATGCACCCCCGACTCCGCCTGACGGCCGACACTTCCGACGCGCCTGTCCTGCCGCGCGCGCGGAAGAATGGAGTCATGAGCCACAAGTCCAGCGCCGGCCCCACCGAGGTCCCCGCGCAGCACCCGTCTCACACGTCGGCCGCGGCCTCCGCGTCGCCCTCGGCCTCCGCCACCGCGCGCATCGGATCCATAGCCGCGCACCGGCCCCACGCCGATCTCGATCCCGACCTCGACGCCGATCTGGACGCCTACGAGGACAAGGGCGACGGCGAGCTGCCCCCCGGCCGGTTCCTCGACCGCGAACGCAGCTGGCTCGCCTTCAACGAGCGCGTCCTGGAGCTCGCCGAGGACCCGACGACCCCGCTGCTGGAGCGCGCCAACTTCCTGGCCATCTTCGCGAGCAACCTCGACGAGTTCTTCATGGTCCGCGTGGCCGGCCTCAAGCGCCGCATCGCGACCGGCGTCGCCACCCGCTCCGCCTCGGGCCTCCAGCCCCGCGAGGTGCTGGACCTGATCTGGACCCGCTCCCGCGAGCTCATGGCCCGGCACGCCGCCTGCTACCAGCAGGACATCGCCCCGCAGCTCGCCGAGGAGGGCATCCACCTCATCCGGTGGCCCGACCTCACCGAGAAGGAGCAGGCCCGCCTCTTCACGCTGTTCCGGAACCAGATCTTCCCGGTGCTGACCCCGCTGGCCGTGGACCCCGCGCACCCCTTCCCGTACATCTCGGGGCTGTCGCTCAACCTGGCCGTCGTCGTCCGCAACCCGGTCAGCGGTCACCGCCACTTCGCCCGGGTCAAGGTCCCGCCGCTCCTCTCCCGCTTCCTGGAGGCCTCCCCGCAGCGCTACGTCCCGCTGGAGGACGTCATCGCCGCGCACCTGGAGGAGCTCTTCCCCGGCATGGAGGTGCTCGCGCACCACATGTTCCGCGTGACCCGCAACGAAGACCTCGAAGTGGAGGAGGACGACGCCGAGAACCTGCTCCAGGCCCTGGAGAAGGAGCTCATGCGGCGCCGCTTCGGCCCGCCGGTGCGCCTGGAGGTCGAGGAGTCCATCGATCCCGGCGTACTGGACCTCCTCGTGCAGGAGCTGAAGGTGTCCGCCGCCGAGGTGTACCCGCTGCCCGGCCCGCTGGACCTGACGGCCCTCTTCGGGATCTCCTCGCTGGACCGGCCCGAGCTGAAGTACCCGAAGTTCGTCGCCGGCACGCACCGCGACCTCGCCGAGGTGGAGTCCGCCTCCGCGCCCGACATCTTCGCCGCGCTGCGCGAGCGCGATGTCCTGCTGCACCACCCGTACGACTCCTTCTCCACCTCGGTGCAGGCCTTCCTGGAGCAGGCCGCCGCCGACCCGGACGTCCTCGCGATCAAGCAGACGCTGTACCGGACCTCCGGCGACTCCCCGATAGTCGACGCCCTGATCGACGCCGCCGAGTCCGGCAAGCAGGTCCTCGTCCTCGTCGAGATCAAGGCCCGCTTCGACGAGCAGGCCAACATCAAGTGGGCCCGCAAGCTGGAGGAGTCCGGCTGCCACGTCGTCTACGGCCTGGTGGGCCTCAAGACGCACTGCAAGCTGTCGCTCGTCGTCCGCCAGGAGGGCGACACGCTGCGCCGCTACTCGCACGTGGGCACCGGCAACTACCACCCCAAGACCGCCCGCCTGTACGAGGACCTCGGCCTGCTCACCGCCGACCCGCAGGTCGGCGCGGACCTCTCCGACCTGTTCAACCGGCTGTCCGGCTACTCGCGCCGCGAGACCTACCGCCGGCTGATCGTCGCCCCGCGCTCGCTGCGGGACGGGCTGATCGCGCGGATCGACAAGGAGGCCGACCACCACCGGGCCGGCCGCCCCGCGTACGTACGGCTGAAGATGAACTCGATCGTCGACGAGGCCCTGATCGACTCCCTCTACCGGGCCTCCCAGGCGGGGGTCCCCGTCGACATCTGGGTCCGCGGCATCTGCGCCGTGCGCCCCGGGGTCCCCGGGCTGTCGGAGAACGTCAGGGTCCGTTCGATCCTCGGCCGCTTCCTGGAACACTCCCGGGTCTTCGCCTTCGGCAACGGCGGCGAACCCGAGGTGTGGATCGGCAGCGCCGACATGATGCACCGCAACCTCGACCGCCGCATCGAGGCGCTGGTCAGGGTCGCGGACCCGGCCCACCGGGCGGCACTGGACCGGTTGCTGGAGACGGGCATGTCCGACGCGACCGCCTCCTGGCACCTCGGCCCGGACGGCGAGTGGACCCGGCACAGCACCGACGCCGAGGGCCAGCCGCTGCGGCACGTACAGGAGATGCTCATAGACGCGCGGAGGCGCCGGCGTGGCTCAGCCAAACCATGACCTGACGGCAGGTACCGCGGGCGATGTACTGGGCGCGTACCTGCGCGCCCAGGCCACCGCGTTCCTGCGGGCGCTGCGCCTGCACGACGAGAGCGGGGCCCACGGCTCCGACTCGGCGGAGGGCACCGAGGCGGCGCGCGGCCTGCGGGGGGCCGCGCGCCGGATCTCGGGCTCGCTGTCCACGTTCCGGGTGGTGACCGACTCCGCCTGGGCCGACGGGCTGCGCACCGAGCTGGTGTGGCTGTCCTCGACCCTGGCCGACGAGCACGCCCACGGGGCCCGGCTGCAACGCCTGATGGAGGCGCTGCACCGGCTCTCCGGCACCCCCGAACTGCCGTCCCCGCGGGGCTCTGCGGGGGCGCTGACGGTGGGCTCGGCGCGGGCGGGCGCCCTGCTGGAGCGCCAGCTGACCCTGGCCCGTACGAGGGCCCACTCGGCGACCCTCCAGGCGCTCGGCTCCTCCCGCTTCCACGCCGTCGCGGACGCGGTGGCGGTGCTGGCCTCGGAGGTCCCGCTCGACGCGGTCGCGGCGCGCGGACGGGTGGACGAGGTGCTGGTCCCGCTGGCAGCGGTGGCCGAAACCCGGCTGTCGGCGGCGGTCGCCGCGCTCCCGCTCCCGGCGGGCACCCCGTACTCCCCGCACGAGGACGGCGCCTGGCACGAGGTACGCCGGCTGCTGCGGCTCCACCGGTACGCGCGGGAGGCGCTGGGCGGGGACGTCAGCCGCCTCGCGTCGGCGGGCGCGGCCCTGGACCGCCACCGCGACGCCGCCGAGGCGGCCGCCGCCTCCGCGACGGCGGCCCGCACCCCCCGTATCGCCCCGGCCACGGCCTACGCCCTCGGCGTCCTGCACGCCGACCAGCGCCACGAGGTCGAAGCCTCCCGCGCGGCCTTCCAGGGCCTCTGGCAGCCGGCCCCGGTCTGATCCGGGAGGGGGTGGTGCGGGCCGTACGCCCGTCCCACCCCCGCTCCTTTCGCCCACCGACCAGACCGACGGATTCCAGCCACCGACGGAAGGGGAAGGTCACGCACCGGTAACGGCGGGATAACAGCAGATGACGCCCCGGAACAAAAACCCCCACCCGCACCGGGCCGTCCGCCACGGTTCACCGTCCGTTCACCAAGCGCCGTCGACGGCTTCACCTGATCTGCCTAATTTCGGCAGTGCACGGTGCGAGCCGCGACGAAAACCGCCGGCCCGCACCCCGCCACCCCGTAGTCCTCTTCGCACGCCGCCCCGACACAGAAAGCGGCCGGCGGCTTCTGGAAGGAACACCCGAAAGTGAAGCTTCAGCGCAAGAACATGCTTCGTGCCTCCGCCCTCGGGGCGCTCGTCGTGTCCGGCGCCCTGGTCCTCACGGCGTGCGGCTCGGACGACAACACGAAGACCGCCGACGGCACGACCAAGGCCTCGGCGCCCGCCGCCGGCGACGTCAAGTGCGACGACGCCAAGGGCAAGCTGCTCGCCTCCGGCTCCTCCGCCCAGAAGAACGCCGTCGACCTGTGGGTCAAGAACTACATGGCCGCCTGCTCCGGCGTCGAGGTCAACTACAAGTCCTCCTCCTCCGGTGAGGGCATCGTCGCCTTCAACCAGGGCACCGTGGGCTTCGCCGGCTCGGACTCCGCGCTGAAGCCCGAGGCCGTCGAGGAGTCGAAGAAGATCTGCACCGGCGGCCAGGGCGTCAACCTGCCCATGGTCGGCGGCCCGATCGCCCTCGGTTTCAACGTCTCCGGCGTGGACAAGCTGAACCTTGACGCCGCCACGATCGCCAACATCTTCAACGACAAGATCAAGAAGTGGGACGACGAGGCGATCAAGAAGCTGAACCCGGGCGTCACGCTTCCCGCGACCCCGATCCAGCACTTCCACCGCTCCGAGGACTCCGGCACCACCGAGAACCTCGGCAAGTACCTCAAGGCCACCGCCGGTGACGCCTGGCCGTACGAGGCCGCCAAGAAGTGGCCGGCCCCGGGCGGTCTCGGTGCCTCCGGCTCCGCGGGCGTCGCCACCCAGGTCAAGCAGGTCGACGGCGCGATCGGCTACTTCGAGCTCTCCTACGCCAGCGCCCAGGGCATCAAGACGGTCGACCTGAACACCGGTGCCGCCGCCCCGGTCAAGGCCTCCTCCGAGACCGCGTCCAAGGCCATCGCCGCCGCGAAGGTCGCCGGCACCGGCTCCGACCTGGCCCTGAAGCTGGACTACACCACCAAGGCCGAGGGTGCGTACCCGATCGTCCTGGTGACCTACGAGATCGTCTGCGACAAGGGCAACAAGGCCGAGACGCTCCCGACCGTGAAGTCCTTCCTGAACTACACCGCCTCCGACGCGGGCCAGAAGGTCCTCTCCGAGAACGGCTACGCCCCGATCCCGGCCGAGATCAACGCCAAGGTCCGCGAAGTCATCAAGTCGCTCAGCTGATCCAGAACCTCGGGTCCGGGCCGCCCGCGCGGTGGCCCGGACCCGAGGACCCTCCCCCTCCACCCGGGGGATCCGGTGCACCGCCGCCAGGGGGCCTGCCCCCCATCCAGACCGGAAAGATCATGGCTTCCACCACACCCACCCGCATAGACACGGCTCCGCCCGTCTCCAAGAGCGGAAGGTCCACCGGCCGCGCCGGTGACAAGATCTTCGCGGGCCTCTCCAAGGGCTCCGGCATCCTGCTCCTGGTGATCATGGCGTCGATCGCCGTCTTCCTCACCTACCGCGCGTCGATCGCACTGTCGAAGAACGAGGGCAACTTCCTCACCACCTTCGACTGGAACGCGTCCGCCACGCCCCCCGTCTTCGGCATCGCCGTCCTGCTCTTCGGCACCGTCGTCAGCTCGATCATCGCGATGGCCATCGCGGTTCCGATCGCCGTCGGCATCGCCCTCTTCATCTCGCACTACGCGCCGCGCAAGCTGGCCGCCCCCCTCGCCTACGTGGTCGACCTGCTGGCCGCCGTGCCGTCGATCATCTACGGCATCTGGGGCGCCCTCTTCCTGGTACCGCAGCTCGCCGGCCTCAACCTCTGGCTCGACGAGTACCTGGGATGGACCTACGTCTTCGACAAGACGCAGGTCGGCGTCGCCCGCTCGCTCTTCACCGTCGGCATCCTGCTCGCGATCATGATCCTGCCGATCGTGACCAGCGTCAGCCGCGAGGTCTTCCTCCAGGTCCCGCGCATGAACGAGGAGGCCGCCCTGGCCCTCGGCGCGACCCGCTGGGAGGTCATCCGGATGTCCGTGCTGCCCTTCGGCCGCTCCGGCGTCATCTCCGCCTCGATGCTCGGCCTCGGCCGCGCGCTCGGCGAGACCATGGCCGTCGCGACCGTCCTCTCCCCGAGCTTCCTGATCTCCGGCCACATCCTGAACCCGGGCGGCGGCACGTTCGCGCAGAACATCGCCGCGAAGTTCGACGAGGCCAACGAGTTCGGCCGCGACGCCCTGATCGCCTCCGGCCTCGTGCTCTTCCTGCTCACCCTGCTGGTCAACGGCGCCGCCCGGCTGATCATCGCCCGTCGCAAGGACTTCTCGGGGGCGAACGCCTGATGAGCCACGCACTCCAGGACCAGCGGCCCGCTCCGGCCCGCAAGTCCGCCGCCCCCGCCGGCCTCACCCGGGGCGGCCTGCCCCGCTGGGCCCCGGCCGGCATCGCGGTCCTCTCGATCGCCCTCGGCTGCGGCATCGGCCTCGTCGCCGACCTGCACAGCAAGATCCAGTGGGGCCTGATCGCCTCCCTCCTGTTCATCGGGATCACGTACACCGCCAGCGCGGTCGTCGAGAACCGGCGCCAGGCCAAGGACCGGGTCACGACCTCCCTCGTATGGGTCTGCTTCGTCCTCGCGGTCATCCCGCTGCTCTCGCTGATCTGGACCACCGTCAGCCGCGGCATGAAGGTCCTCGACGGGGACTTCATCAGCCACTCGATGAACGGCGTCACCAGCTTCGAAGAGGGCGGCGGCGTTTACCACGCGCTGCTCGGCACCATCGAGCAGATCGCCCTGGCCACCCTGATCGCCGCGCCGATCGGCCTGCTGACCGCCGTCTACCTGGTCGAGTACGGCCGGGGCTCGCTCGCCAAGGCCGTGACCTTCTTCGTCGACGTCATGACCGGCATCCCCTCCATCGTCGCGGGCCTGTTCATCCTGACGACCTGGAACCTGGCGCTCGGCTTCGGCCCCTCCGGCTTCGCCGGCTCGATGGCCCTGTCGATCCTGATGATGCCCGTCGTGGTCCGCTCCACCGAGGAGATGCTCAAGCTCGTCCCGAACGAGCTGCGCGAGGCCGCCCTCGCCCTCGGCGTGCCGAAGTGGCGCATGATCCTCAAGGTCGTCCTCCCCACCGCCATCGGCGGCATCGCGACCGGCCTGATGCTGGCCGTCGCCCGCATCGCCGGCGAGACCGCGCCGATCATGCTGCTGGTCTTCGGCACCCAGCTGATCAACAACAACCCCTTCGAAGGTGCCCAGTCCTCGCTCCCCCTGTACATCTGGGAGCAGTACAAGGTCGGCAGTGACGCCTCCTACGACCGGGCATGGGCCGCCGCGCTCGTCCTGATCGCCTTCGTCATGATCCTCAATCTGGTGGCCCGCGGCATCGCCCGCTGGAAGGCCCCGAAGACCGGTCGCTGACGCGACCAATGAAAGCGAAGTGACCCCCCATGGCGAAGCGAATCGACGTCAGCGGACTGTCCGCCTTCTACGGCACCCACAAGGCCATCGACGACATCTCGATGACCGTGGAGCCCCGCTCCGTGACCGCCTTCATCGGCCCGTCCGGCTGCGGCAAGTCCACCTTCCTGCGCACCCTGAACCGGATGCACGAGGTCACCCCCGGCGGCCGCGTCGAGGGCAAGGTGATGCTGGACGACGAGAACCTGTACGGCGCGAACGTGGACCCGGTCGCGGTCCGCCGCACCGTCGGCATGGTCTTCCAGCGCCCGAACCCCTTCCCCACCATGTCGATCTTCGACAACGTGGCGGCGGGCCTGCGCCTGAACGGCAGCTTCAAGAAGGCCGCGCTCGCGGAGATCGTGGAGCGCTCCCTCAAGGGCGCCAACCTCTGGAACGAGGTCAAGGACCGTCTGAACAAGCCGGGCTCCGGCCTCTCCGGCGGCCAGCAGCAGCGCCTGTGCATCGCCCGCGCCATCGCGGTCGAGCCCGAGGTCCTGCTGATGGACGAGCCCTGCTCGGCCCTCGACCCGATCTCCACCCTGGCCATCGAGGACCTGATCGGCGAGCTGAAGGAGCGCTTCACGATCGTCATCGTGACGCACAACATGCAGCAGGCGGCCCGCGTCTCGGACCGCACCGCCTTCTTCAACCTCGCGGCCGTCGGCCAGCCCGGCAAGCTCATCGAGCTGGACGACACGGAGCGGATCTTCTCCAACCCGTCCGTCCAGGCGACCGAGGACTACATCTCGGGCCGCTTCGGTTAAACCCGGACCCCCGCGGATGTGCGACACGTCCTGCGGTGCTGCATGGCGGTGCCACCGCAAGGCGAAAGAAAAGGGCCGGCTCCCCCTGGGTGGGGGGAGCCGGCCCGCTTTCGTTTCCCGGGGCGGACCCTAGGCGATGGCCAGGTCCACGATCCAGAAGCTGAGCGCCGCGACCAGCGCCGCGGCCGGCATGGTGATGAACCAGCCCAGGATGATGTTCTTGGCGACGCCCCAGCGGACCGCGTTGACCCGCTTCGTCGCGCCCACACCCATGATCGCCGAGGTGATGACGTGGGTGGTGGAGATCGGCGCCTGGTACAGGTAGGACGCGGTGTACATGATCGAGGCGCCCGTGGTCTCGGCGGCGAAACCCTGCGGCGGGTCAAGCTCGATGATCTTGCGGCCGAGCGTGCGCATGATGCGCCAGCCACCCGCGTACGTACCCAGCGACAGCATCACGGCGCAGGCGATCTTGACCCATACGGGGATCGGCGCGTCGGAGCTCTGGACGTCGGCGATGACCAGGGCCATCACCACGATGCCCATGGTCTTCTGGGCGTCCTGGAGGCCGTGGCCCAGCGCCATGGCGGCCGCCGAGACGGTCTGGGCGATGCGGAAGCCGCGCTTGGCCTTGTGCGGGTTGGACCTGCGGAACATCCACATGATCGCGACCATCACCAGGTAACCCACGACCAGGCCGACGATCGGCGAGAGGAACATCGGGATGACGACCTTGTCGAGCACTCCCGACCAGATGACGCCGATCCCGCCCGCGAGCGCCGCCCCGACCATGCCTCCGAAGAGCGCGTGGGAGGAGGACGACGGCAGGCCGAAGTACCAGGTGATCAGGTTCCAGACGATCGCGCCGACCAGGGCCGAGAAGAGGATCCACATCCCCCGGTCACCGGTCGGCGTCTCGATGAGCCCCTTGCTGACGGTCTTGGCCACGCCGCTGCCCAGGAAGGCGCCGGCGAGGTTCATCACCGCGGCCATCGCGAGGGCGGCACGCGGGGTCAGCGCGCGGGTCGAGACCGAGGTCGCGATCGCGTTCGCCGAGTCGTGGAAACCGTTGGTGTACGTGAAACCGAGCGCGACACCGATGGTCACGATCAGAGCGAAGGTGTCCACGAGGTTCAGGACTCCTTGACCGCGATGGTCTCCACCGTGTTCGCGACGTGCTCGAACGCGTCGGCCGCCTCTTCGAGCACGTCGACGATCTGCTTGAGCTTGAGCACCTCGATGGCGTCGTACTTGCCGTTGAAGAGCTGGGCGAGCAGCTTGCGGTGGATCTGGTCGGCCTGGTTCTCCAGGCGGTTGACCTCGATCCAGTACTCGGTCAGGTTGTCCATCGTGCGCAGGTGCGGCATGGCCTCGGCGGTCAGTTCGGCCGCCCGCGCCAGTACCTCGATCTGCTGCTCGACGCCCTTGGGGAGCTCCTCCACGTTGTAGAGGACGACCAGGTCGACCGCCTCCTCCATGAAGTCCATGATGTCGTCGAGCGACGAAGCCAGGTTGTAGATGTCCTCGCGGTCGAACGGCGTGATGAAGGAGGAGTTCAGCTGGTGGAAGATCGCGTGGGTCGCGTCGTCCCCCGCGTGTTCCGCCGCCCGCATCCGCTCCGCGATCTCGGCCCGGGCGGAGGAATCCGCTCCGAGCAGTTCCATCAGGAGCTTGGAGCCCGTGACGATGTTGTCCGCGGATGCGGCGAACATGTCGTAGAAGCTCGTCTCCCTGGGGGTCAGACGAAATCGCACGTGAGGTCCTCGGGGTGCATTGGATTCGGTCAGGCTGATGCTAGGCGCAACCCCCGGCGAGGGCTAACCGGCCGTTCACCAGTGTGCTCCATCAGGCACAGTGGGCGGAACGGACCCCTGCCCGGACGGCGAGGGCGACGTAACCTATACCCATGAGGGGTATGCATCCCTCATTCCGGACCACGGGAGGACTGCATGACGACCATCGAGGCGGAGGGCTCCGGAGCCGGCGTCGCCGCGGCCCCCGAGGAGACCCCGGGCGCGGCGGTGCACGGGTACCACCACCAGAAGGACGAGCACCTCAAGCGGCTGCGCCGGATCGAGGGCCAGATCCGCGGCCTGCAGCGGCTCGTCGACGAGGACGTCTACTGCATCGACATACTCACGCAGGTCTCGGCGAGCACGAAGGCGCTGCAGTCCTTCGCGCTCCAGCTGCTGGAGGAGCACCTGCGGCACTGCGTGGCCGACGCGGCGGTCAAGGGCGGCGCGGAGATCGACGCCAAGGTCGAGGAAGCGACCAAGGCGATCGCCCGCCTCCTGCGGACCTGAGGCGGCGCGAGGACCCGGTCCACCGCGCGCGGCGCCCGCCCGCCCCTCCCCGCCCCTCCCCGCGTCGGACCGGCACGGGTCCGGTCCGGGCCGGTCCGGCACGGGTCCGGTCCGGGCCGGTCCGGCACGGGTTCGTACGGGTTCGCGCCGGTCCTGCGCCGGGGTCAGCGGCTGACGCCGACCATCAGCACCTCGTCGATGCGGTCCTGGCTGAGCCGCTCCTCGTCCGCCGTGGAGGCCGCGATGATCAGCTCACCGCACAGCTCGATCTCGGCGAGGGCCACGAAATCCTGCACCGTCGTACCGCCTCCGGGAGTCACGCGTGTCACCTCTTCCCGCCGCCATCGGTCGTCGGCGATCGGCTTCTCAGCGTAGGGAGCGCGGGTCGCTGCGCGCATGACACGGATGGACCATTTCCGGATACCGGGCCATGACCCGATGGCACCGGTCTAGACCCATCGCACCGACTACTCGGCGATCTTCCCGGCGTAAATGTCCCCGCTCGGGGGCAATGCGACGGTCACCGGAGTCCCGAACCCGTAGAGCAGCGTCGTCGACGAGACATCGATCACGCCATTGTTCTCGTAGCTGAAACGGTGGCGGACCTTCCGCAGCCGGCCCTCCTGGTCGAGGTACGCGTCGAACGGCACCGAGTCCTTGCTGAACCCTTTCGCCGCGGCCTCCAGCGTTCTCCGGATGTCCGGCGAGGCACTGCGCGCCGCCCGCCCGAGGTCGGTGGTCCCCCGGTAGTGCCACACCTTGGTGCCCGCCACCTCGGTCTCCCCCACGTACGTCACCTCCTGCGCGCCGCGCAGCAGCTCGGCCGCCGCCAGCGGATCGGTTGCCCCGCCCGTGACCAGGTTCCCGTCCCCGAGGCTCGTCGTGTCGACGCGCACCCACTTGTCGTCGGGCACGCCCGCGCCCCGGTTCTTCATGTAGAGGGCGCCGGGGACGAGGAGCTCGGTGATCGGCCGGTGCTCGTCCTTGCCCGCCGCGTCGGCGGGGAGCATCACCAGGAGCTGGCCCATCCGGTGCACGAAGTCCACCCCGCCCTCGCCGCGGATCGTGACGCGGGTGCCGCCGGCGGCCATCTCCATCGCCGTACGGACCCGCGCGCTGCCGGCCGCCGTCAGCGCGTCGGCGGCTGCCCGCACCGCCGCGGCGGCCGCGGCCGGGTCCGCCGGCGGCCGGCCGTCGCTGCCGGCGCTCGCGCCGACCCCCGCGCCCGCGTCCGCCGCGCCGCCGCACGCTGCCAGCGCGGCCACGGTGACGGCCACGCCGACCGCGAGCACCACCCCACCCGCACGCACTCGCCGCCGCCTGTGCTGGTGCACCACCATCGCCTGCCAACCCCCAACGCATGACCGCTGCTTGCCCGAGGCCCCCACCCGCTCCGCTTAACGAGGTCCGGGGTTTCCCGTCACGGTGCGAGGCCGTGTCCGGGCGCGCCGAACCCGGGTACCGTGGTGGCGTGGACCCGCATCCCAAGGCGCCGCCGACTATTCCGCTCGCCACCTTGCCGCTCGCCACCTTGCCGCCGCCGCGGGCGGACGCCCGGTACGAGAGGCCCGCACAGCCACCGACCGGCCACAGCACGAGCACCACCGAGCGCGGGTCGTTCTGCCTGGCCCTGTGCACCTGCGGCTGGAGGGGCCCGGCCCGCCGCTCCCGCGACCTGGCCCGCAAGGACGCCACCCTGCACACGGCGGGGTAGGGGCGGGGGCGCGGCGGACGGCCGGTGGTCCCGGCGGCGCGGCGGCCCGGCCCGGCGGCGCGGCCCGGCGGCGCGTTCTGATAGCCCGTTCGGACGGCCCGGCTGGCCTACCTGCGCGGGAGCGGATGCCCTGGACTCATGCCAGGACCCGCGCCACGACTCGCCGCCCTCCTCTGGGCCCTGCTCATCGCCTCCGCCCCGGCCGCCGCGGCCTGGGCCCGGCCCGTGGGCACGGCGGACGGCCCGGCCGACGTGGCCCTGGCCGTCGGGCTCACCACCGCCGCGGCCGTCGCCACCGGGCTGTGGCTGCGCTCCCGCTACCGACGCGACGAGGACGAGGGCGACCGGGGCACGGAAGGCGGCGACCCCTGAGCCCGCGCCCCCGCCCGGCGGCGATCCGGCTGTTCTTCGGGGCGGCGGGGCTGTGCCTGCTGGCGGCCGTACTGCTCTCCGTGTGGGATTCCTACGCGCACCGGTGAGCCCGGGCCGCGCCGGCTCCCCTGCTACGCGGCCAGGTCCCGCTCCTGCGGAGCCGACGGCGGCGTCGGTGCCAGCCCGACCGGCTGGGCCAGCGGGCGGTCCTTCGCCCGTACCAGCCGCCCGGCGCGCGGGGAGCGGGCCACCGCGCGCACCACCGGGGTCAGCAGCGCCATCGCGAGCGGGGCGAACAGCAGGACGACGGCGGTACCGAGGGCGAAGCCGCCGATGACGTCCGTCGGGTAGTGCACGCCCGTGTACACGCGGAACAGGCCCTCCAGCAGGGCCAGCCCGATGCCGATGAAGCCGAGCCTGCGGTTCGCGATGAACAGGCCGACGCCGAGCGCCATGGCGAGGGTGGCGTGGTCGCTGACGAAGGAGAAGTCGGTCGTGGAGAGGCCAGGTTCGAGGACCTCCAGCCCGGTGTGCTGCAGGAACGGCCGCGGCCGCCCGACGAACCCGCGCAGCGGGACGTTCACGAGGAGGGCGATCCCGGCGCCGAGCGGGGCCCAGACCAGCGCGGCGAACGATTCGGCGGCGGTGGTCTCGTCCTGCCGGCGGGCGCCGCGCCAGCACCACAGCACGAGCAGCACCAGGGCCAGCAGGATCCCGTACTCGCCCACGAGGCCCAGCGCCCGGCCGAGCCCGTTCGGGACGTGCCGGGAGAGCCCGTTGATCGCGTACAGCAGGCTTACGTCCACGTTCGGCCCACCGGTCGTGAGTCCAGCCACGGCATTGCGGCCCCTTGCCCTTGCCTGGGTTTCCCTGCGGGCGCACCCCGGTGTGCGCCCCTTCGCCCCCAGTCGATCAACCCCCGCGCCCATGGAACGCCCGTTCTGAGGAGCGGGTTCCACTCTCCACGGAATGATCACTCCAACGTTATCGAAGAGTGACTCATCGTCGCAGCTCAGGGCCTTTGCTTAACGGACAGTCACGAAGCTGCCCGGCCACTGCTCTTGGGGTCAGGCAAGGCCTCCGCGCCGCCCTTCGTGACGCGGGTCGCGCCGAAGTAGTCGGGCGTGTCGATCTTGTCGAAGCGGATGACCGCGCCCGTGTACGGGGCGTTGATCATGTAGCCGCCGCCCACGTAGAGGCCGACGTGCCGGATCTCGCGGGAGTTCGTCAGATCGTCGGAGAAGAACACCAGGTCACCGGGGAGCAGTTCGGCGCGCGAGGGGTGGGCCCCCGCGTTGTACTGGTCGTTGGCGACGCGCGGCAGCTCGATCCCCACCGTCTCGTACGCGGCCTTCGTGAGCCCCGAGCAGTCGAACCGCCCGTCCTGGTCGGCCGTTCCGTTGCCGCCCCACAGGTACGGGGTGCCGAGCTGCTTCTGCGCGAAGTAGATCGCCCCGGCGGCCTGCTGGGAGGGCGCGACCCGCCCGACCGGCTTCGCGAAGCTCTGCGCCAGGGTCGTGATCGCCTTCACGTACCCCTGGGTCTCCTTGTACGGCGGCACCCCGCCATATTTGATGACCGCGTACGCGCCCGCGTTGTACGCCGCGAGCATGTTCTTCGCCGCGTCACCCGGCACCCGGGCCACGTCCTTGGCGAGCTCGCAGTCGTACGAAGCCGCCGACGGGATCGCGTCGTTGGGGTCCCAGATGTCGCGGTCGCCGTCACCGTCGCCGTCGATCCCGTGACCCGCCCAGGTGCCCGGGATGAACTGCGCGATGCCGCGCGCGTCCGCCGGACTGACGGCCGTGGGGTTCCAGCCGCTCTCCGAGTACAGCTGGGCGGCGAGCAGCGGCGGGCTGATCGCCGGGCACAGGGCGCCCCACTTCTGCACCAGCGCCTGGTACTTGCCCGGTACCGCGCCCTTCACCAGACCGACCGCCTGGCCGCCGCCGGCTCCCACCAGTCCCGCCGCGGCCGAATACGTCCCGACCACGAGCAGCACGAGGAAGCTCAAGCACAGCCCGATCCCGATTCCGCCTGCCATCCAGAATCTGCGCACCCGTCAACCCTCCCCCATGCCCACCGTTTTCGGGTGCGAAATGTCCGTGTCGTCCCTTCCGCTAGGCCAGTCGGAAGCACACCCCTCGAAACCATCCTCGACGCGGAAGAGCGCCGCCGTCCAGACCCCCTCGGCGCACGGCACGGGTTGGCGCCCGGACCGGACCGCCCACCGGGGTCCCCACCGGGGGCTCTACCGGGGGCTCTACCGGGGGCTCTACCGGGGGGCGACGAACAGACTCTGCGCGCTCCGGCCGATCGGCCCCTTCTCGTCGTGCAACCGGGCGTCGGCCAGCCCGATCCCGGCCGCGTCCACACTCGTACGGGCCTCCACGCAGGCCCACTCCCCGACCGGGTGGCGGTGCAGGTGGACCGTCAGATCGCTGTTGACGAAGACGAAGCGGCCGAAGTCCATGACGGAGCTGATGCCGTTGCCCGAGTCGGCCGCGACCAGCACCCGGTCCAGCGGCTTGACGTCCTCCCCCGCGATCAGCGCGACCTTCATCCGCATCCAGCAGGTGCCCGGACCCAGCTCCATGAACGCGCCCTCGGTGAACCGGGTCTCCATGGCGCGGTGGTAGCCGGTCTCCCACGGCACCGGGAAGAACGGGGTCACCTCCACCTCCCCCGGCGCCGGCAGCCCCGGCCCGGGCGCCGCGGCCGGCACCGCCTCCGGAGCCACCCGGATCCGCAGGGCGCGCGCCAGCATCACCGGCGCGGCCCCGGGCGGCGCGAGGGCCGCCTCGACCACCTCGGTACTGCGCCCGGCCCGGAGCACGCTGGTGGTGACCTCCAGCGGCCCGATCGGCACCGGGCGCAGGATCTCGTACGTGATGCGGGCGAGCCGCATGTCCTCGCGGGCGCCCTCCCGGTCCTCGACGGCCCGCCCGAGCAGCGCGGCCGGCGGCCCCGCGTGCTGCGCGAGCGGATCCCAGGGCCCGCGCGTGTGCTCGCCGGCCAGGAACCGCCCCGTATCGACCCGTTCGAAGAACGCCTCAGCAGAACCCATGCCGCAGACGCTACCGAGAGGTAACCCACCCCGCCAGGGCTTCCGGGCACTTGCGGGCCCTGCCCGCGAAACTCAGCGGGCGAACCCCAGCCCCACCCCCAGCCCCACCAGCACCGACCCGATGGTCCGGTTCAAGGCCTTCTGCGCCTTCAGCATCCGCTCGCGCAGCCGGGAGTTCGAGAAGAACAGCGCCACCGCCCCGAACCAGCCCAGGTGCGCCACCGACATGAACAGCCCGTACCCGGCCTGCTGCCACACCGGCGTGCCCGGGCCCACCACCTGCGTGAACGTCGACACCACGAACAGCGTGGTCTTCGGATTGAGCACGTTGGTCAAGAACCCCGACCGCAAGGCCCCGAGCCGCGTCAGCCCGGCCTTCCCCTCCAGGTCCACGGTCAGATCGGCCCGCGCCCGGAACGTACGGATCCCGATCCACACCAGGTACGCGGCGCCCGCCAGCTTGATGGCCGTGAACAGCGCGGCCGAGGAGGCGATCAGCAGCCCGACCCCGAGCATCGTGTACGAGACGTGCACCAGCACGCCGGCCGCGACACCCGCCGCGGCGAACAGGCCCGTCGGACGCCCGTACAGGCAGCTGTTGCGGACCACCATGGCGAAATCGGCCCCCGGGCTGATCACCGCCAGGAGCGTGATGACGGCGACTGCGATCACTTCTGTCATGCACGGATCCTCACAACCGGCCGCCTCCCGATCAAGCCCCTCCGGAACACGGATACTTGAGGCATGCCCCTGCCCATGCCCATGCCCCTGCCCCTCGCGCTGCGCCCGTACCGCCCCGCGACCGACGCGGCGTTCCTGCTCGACTGGATCACCGGCCCCACCGAACTCCTCACCTGGTCGGGCCCCGCCTTCAGCTGGCCCCTCGACGAGGCGCAGCTCACCGCCTACGCCGCCGAACCCGACCGGCACACCTGGACCGCCGTCGCGTCCGGCACCGGACGGCCCGTCGGCCACATCTCCCTGCGCCGCCACCAAGGCGCCCCGGGCGCCCGCGTCGGCCGCGTCCTCCTGGCCCCCGACGCCCGCGGCCAAGGCCTCGGCGAGGCCCTCCTCACCCTGGCGGTCGAGCGCGCCTTCGGGGAGCTGGGTCTGCCCGA
This sequence comes from Streptomyces sp. ADI95-16, assembly GCF_003721495.1. Taxonomy (NCBI): domain Bacteria; kingdom Bacillati; phylum Actinomycetota; class Actinomycetes; order Kitasatosporales; family Streptomycetaceae; genus Streptomyces; species Streptomyces sp. ADI95-16. The sequence continues at coordinate 3,985,784 of NZ_CP033581.1, forward strand.
GCTCGACCTCGGCGTCTACGCCCACAACACCCCGGCCGTCCGGCTCTACGAGAAGGCCGGCTTCCGCACCCACCGGGTCATCCGGGACGTCGAGCAGGTCGACGGCGTCTGGTGGACCGCCCTCCAGATGCGCCTGCCCGCCCCGAACGGTCCACAATAGGACGGTGTCCCCGACCCCCACCCCAGCCCTGAAGGCCGACTGCGCGAACTGCTTCGCGCTGTGCTGCGTCGCCCTGCCCTTCGCCAAGTCCCACGACTTCGCCGCGAACAAGGCTGCCGGAACCCCCTGCAAGAACCTCCGGCAGGATTTCCGCTGCGGCATCCACACCGCGCTGCGCGACAAGGGCTACCCCGGCTGCACCGTCTTCGACTGCTTCGGCGCCGGCCAGCAGGTCTCCCAGGTCACCTTCGGCGGCCGCGACTGGCGCGGCGACCCCGGTACCGCCCGCCAGATGTTCGAGGTCTTCCCGGTCATGCGGCAGCTGCACGAGCTGCTCCACTACCTCACCGAGGCCCTCGCCCGCCCCGCCGCGGCCCCGCTGCACGACGCCCTCCGCGCGGCGCTGGCCACGACCACGGAAGCCACCGGCGCGGACGCGGACACCCTGGCCCCCTTCGACGTCGGCGCCCTCCGCCAGGAGATCAACACGCTGCTCCTCGAAACCAGCGAGCTCGTCCGCGCCCACACCCCGGGCCGCAAGAAGAACCACCGCGGCGCCGACCTGATGGGCGCCCGCCTCTCCGGCGCGGACCTGCGCGGCGCGAACCTCCGCGGCGCCTACCTGATCGCCGCCGACCTCAGCCGCGCCGACCTCCGCACCGCCGACCTGATCGGCGCGGACCTCCGCGACACCAACCTCCGCGGCGCCGACCTCCGCGAAGCCCTCTTCCTCACCCAACCCCAGCTCAACGCCGCCCAGGGCACCCCCCAAACCAAACTCCCCCCATCCCTCACCCACCCCACCCACTGGCTCTGACCCGGCCCGCCCACCCAGCGGCACCGGCGTTACAGCCCCAACCGCTCAAAAACACGCCGCCGCAACACCTGGTACTCCTCCCACCGCCTCGGCAACCGCCCCACCGGCCGCTCCCCCATCACCCGCCCCGCGGTAACCGTCTGCCCGAGCCGGAACTGCTCCCGCGTCAGATCAATGACGACACCCCCCGGCAGCACGTTCCACGTGTGGAACCCCTGCTGCTCCCCGTCCAGCCAGACCTCGCCGACCACCAGGTCGCCCCCGCACAGGTCCTGCACGACCAGCGCCGTGATGTCGCAGTGCCCCCACGCCGGGTTCCCGGCCGTCCACTGCGCCCGCTCGACATCGTCCGGCGAGCACGTCTCGGCCGACCATCCCGCCCGGATGGCCGCTTCAACATCACCGAGTGTCCAAGGAGTCGTCATCACCCCAGCCTGCCTCCGGGCACTGACAACAGGGGCCGGGCCCCACACGCACGTGCGCCCCTCGCACACCCGCACGCCCCCGCGGCCCACCACTCCCCGGCCACGGCACGCCCCCGACCCGATCCGGTGACCCACCCCATCCCGGCCACACGGAAAACGACGGCGCGTCAGCCCGCCGACACGCGCCCCCACTGCGCCGAACGGCGGCCCGTCACTCGCACCCCCGTACGCCGGGACGACAATTCATTGCCCGGGGTCACACCCCGTGATACACAGAGTGACCATAGGTTTCTCTCGCCCCCACACCGCCCTCGCCCAGGTCAGAGCACAGGGACGGGACACGGGCGGGGAGATCGGGCAAAGAGAGCCGCCAAGTCGACATACGACGGCGATTTCATCAGCGAAGATAGTACGTGACCCCTGCCATCGGGCACGGGGTACCGGAACTACCCATACAGGGGCGGTGAGTTACATGATCCTGGCAGCCGAAAAGGGCGACATCACCACCATCATCGGCGGAATCGCCCCGAACTGGGGGCCGTTCGGCAGTCTCGGCAACGAAGCGAAGGTCATGATCGAGGTGGTCATGGCCGTCGCGATCCTCCTCTGCCTCGGCATCGCCATCTGGGGCGCCGCCAAGCAGCGCATCGGCGCGACGGCCCTGCGCGACACGTTCAGCGCGGAACAGGGCAAGGGACTGATCGTCGCCGGCCTCACCGGCGTGTTCATCATCGGCTCCCTCGGCACCCTCTTCACCATCGTCTACGGAATGGCCGTCTAGCCGGGCCGCCCACCGGCTGCCGGACCTGATGAGGACTCACCACACCGCATCCACGCGGGAACGAGCACTACCGTCGTACGACGCGGAGGGGGCGGACACGGAATGAGCAACGACGACCAGTACGGCGGCGGCGGACACGGCGAGGTCGGCGGCACGGGCCAGACCCGCACCCGCCTCCCGGACTCCCCCTCCGACGCCTACGGCACCCCCCGCCGCACCCCCCGCGCCTCCCGCGGCCTCGTCACGGTCGTCGGCGTGGTGGTCCTCCTGATCGCCGCGATCGCCTTCGCCAACCAGTCCCAGGACACCCCGAGCAAGCCTCCGGCCGAGGCCAGTCCCGGGTCGACGTCCACCTCCCCGACGGGCAAGGACCCGGTGGACGCCAAGAATGACGGCGTACCCTCCGGCTTTGCCCAGGATCAACAGGGAGCCCAGTCCGCCGCTTCTAACTACGCCACTGCGCTGGGTTCTGACGGCATGTTCAACCCTGCGCGCAGACACTCAATCGTGGGCGCCATCGCGGACGAAGACACTCGCACGAAGCTCCAGTCGGGATTCGACGCCGACTACTCGGCCGATCTGCTCGCCCAGATTGGTCTGACCAAGGACGGCCTCGCTCCGACCGGTTCCACCTTCGTCAACCGGACCGTTCCCGTGGGAGCCAAGGTCAACAGTTTCGCCAGTGGGACCGCTTCGGTCGATGTGTGGTGCATCGGAATGTTCGGCTTGACCGGCGAGAAATCCACCCGGCCCGTGACCAGCAGCTGGTTCACCATCTCCATGAATCTCAAGTGGAACGGTTCGGACTGGAAGGTTCTCGAGACCACCCAGAAGGCCGGCCCCACACCAGTCACCGGCGACAACCCGGTGTCCACCTCCGACGAGATCGGCAAGGCCGTCACCGAATTCGGAGGGTTCACCTATGCCCGGTAGCCGGAGTCTCTCCGTCCGCGGCCTCGGCTTGACCGCAGCAGCGGTCCAAACCGCCGTCATCCTCTTCGCCTCTCGTGCGACAGCTGCACCGGGAGCCCCGACGCCCTCGCCCTCACCGAGCGCGAGCAACGACCCCTGCGGGCTGATCGCGGGCCCCGCCCGGGAGTATTGCGATCGCGGCAAGGGTTCCGGCGGAGCCCCCCGCACGGGCCTGGCCCCCGCCGACCCCGCCGACGCCCTCAACCCCCTCGCCTCCCTGGCCAAGGGCTGCGCCGACGCCGCCTCCTGGATCGTCGGCAAACTCAGCGAAGCCGTCACCCACACCGCCAACGTCGACTTCACCAACCCCGCCTTCCTCCAGCAGTACGCCGTCGTCTTCGCCGCGAGCACCATCCTCACGCTCGTCCTCTGGCTCCTCGCGGTCGCCAAACGCGCCATCCGCGGCGTCCCCCTCACCACCGCCATGTCCGAAGCCATCGGCTTCCTCTGGCTCACCGTCCTCGCCTCCGCCTTCACCCCCCTCGTCCTCTACACCGTCGTCTCCGCCACCGACGGCGTCACCGAGGTCATCGCCTCCGCCACCGGCGGCAAATCCGACGTCTTCTTCGGCTCCTTCGCCGAAGCCCTCAAAAAGGGCGACGACATCGGCGGCGGCCCGATCATGCTGATCGTCGTCGCGCTCGTCACCGTCCTGGCCGCCGGAGTGCTCTGGCTGGAGCTCGTCATCCGCGCCGCCCTCCTCTACGTCGGCGCCCTCCTCGGCACCGTCGTCTACGCCGGACTCGTCGACCGCAACATGTGGGGCCACGTCCGCCGCTGGGCCGGCATCATGATCGCCGTCATCCTCGTGAAGCCGGTCATCGTCATCGTCCTCGGCCTCGCCGGCGCCCTCACCGGAGACAAGGGCCCGAACGCCTTCTCCGCCGTCGTCTCCGGCCTCGCCATCATCCTCCTGGCGATCTTCGCCTCCGCGATGATCTACCGCTTCGTCCCCGGCTTCGGCGACGAGATCGCCTCCGCCCGCTCCAACCGCAGCAAGGCCACCGACGGCGCCCAGGCAGCCGCCGTCATCAGCTCCCCGGCCTCCCTCGTCTCCCAGGGCATCAAGACCCACAGCAGCCGCGGCGCCCACCGCGCCGGCGGCGGCGACGGCGGGGGCGGCGGCAACAGCGCCTCCCGCCCCGCCAACCCCCTCTCCGGAGGCGTGGCCGCGCACAGCAGCCGTCCCACCTCCGGCGGCGGCTCCGGCGGCGGCTCCGTCCCCTCCGCCACACCCCCGCCCCGCACTGGTTCGAGCACGAGCAACACAGGAGGTGACGGGCGGTGACGACCCAGTCGCACCAGCTCCACCCGATCGCGCCCCGCCGCACGTACCTCATCGGCCGCGCCCGGCCGAACGCGATCGTCGGCAAGAACCGCGAAACCGGCGAGATCGCCCTGATCATCGCCGGCGCGTTCTTCGGCATGATGAGCGGACTGCTCGTCCCCGACCTCACCCTGCGCATCGTCAGCCTCGCCGGCTTCCCCATGCTCGCGCTCGCCGCCGTGTACGTCCCCTACCGGGGCCGCACCTTCTACAAGTGGTTCGAGATCAACCGCAGCTACAAGCGCACGCTGCGCCGCGGCACGACGTACCGCTCCGGCACCATGGAGGCCGGCATCCGCGCCGTCGACGGCCGCGAGGTCGAGGTGGGCCCGCCCCCCGGCATCGGCCGCATCGCCTGGCTCGCCGCCCCCTTCGGCCCCGACGAGATCGCCGTCCTCCTGCACGCCGACCGCCGCACCGTCACCGCCGCCATCGAGATCGAGGGCCCCGGCGTCGGCCTGCGCGACAGCGAGGACCAGGAAGCCCTCGTCGACCGCTTCGGCACCCTCCTCAAGCACGTCGCCAACGGCGACGGCTTCGTCACCCGCCTCCAGATGCTCGCCCGCACCCTCCCCGCCGACCCCGACGCCCACGCCAAGGACGTCGCCATGCGCGGAAACACCCAGGCCCCCGGCTGGCTGCGCGACTCGTACGAACAGCTCCAGTCGATGGTGTCCACCTCCTCCGAGCAGCACCGCGCCTACCTCGTCGCCTGTATGCACTACAGCCGCGAACTCGCCGCCGAGGCCCACACCATCGCCCGCGCCTCCTCCCCCGCCAAGGGACGCAAGCTCGACCGCGACGCCGGCCTCGCCATCGTCATGGCCCGCGAGCTCACCGACATCTGCGCCCGCCTCGCCGAGGCCGACATCCGCGTCCGCCAGCCCCTCGGCCAGGGCCGGCTCTCCTCCCTCGTGCACTCCATGTACGACCCGGACCACCCCATCGACCACATCCAGGCCATGACCAAGCGCAACGCCTGGCCCGCCGAACTCGACGCGGTGGAGCCGACGTACCTCCAGGCCAAGACCCGCGAGTCCTCCACCCGCGCCCCCTGGTGCCACGCCACCGCCTGGGTGAAGGAATGGCCGATGACCCCGGTCGGCGTCAACTTCCTCGCGCCCCTCCTCGTCCACACCCCGGACGTGATCCGCACCGTCGCCGTCACCATGGACCTGGAGCCCACCGAGGTGGCCATCGAGCGCATGCTCACCGAGAAGACCAACGACGAGGCCGACGCCAGCCGCGCCGCCAAGATGAACCGGACCGTCGACCCCCGCGACATCGCCGCCCACGGCCGCCTCGACCAAAGAGGTGAAGATCTCGCCAGCGGTGCGGCAGGAGTCAACCTGGTCGGGTACATCACGGTGTCCTCGCGTTCACCGGAGGCCCTCGCCCGCGACAAGCGGACGATCCGCGCCTCCGCCGGCAAGTCGTACCTGAAGCTGGAATGGTGCGACCGAGAGCACCACCGCGCCTTCGTCAACACCTTGCCGTTCGCCACCGGCATCCGACGCTAGCTGGAGGGAAGTGCCGCCCATGCGAGATCCCATGTCCGCTCTGACGGACGCCTTCACCAGCTTCCTGTTCGGCAAGGTCGAAACCACCCGGCTGCCCGTCCGCACCTCCACCGGCCAGGCCCAGGCCGTCTACCTGCCCACCGCCGCCCCCGGCCTCGGCGACTCCGGCGTGATCATCGGCCGCGAGGTCTACAGCGGCAAGGGCTACATCTACGACCCCTTCCAGCTGTACGGCCAGCAGCTGCCGGCCCCGCACTGGCTGGTCCTCGGCGAATCCGGCAACGGAAAATCAGCGCTGGAGAAGACCTACGTCCTGCGCCAGCTCCGCTTCCGGGACCGCCAGGTCGTCGTCCTCGACGCCCAGGGCGAAGACGGCGTCGGCGAGTGGAACCTCATCGCCCAGCAGCTGGGGATAACCCCCATCCGCCTGGACCCCATCGCCGCCAACGACGACGGGATCCGCCTCAACCCCCTCGACCCGGCGATCACCACGACCGGACAGCTCGCGCTGCTCCGGACCATCATCGAAGTCGCCATGGGCCACGGCCTCGACGAACGCTCCGGCTTCGCCCTCAAGGTCGCGCACGCGTACGTCGTCGGCACCATCCGGGACCGCCAGCCCGTCCTCACCGACATCGTGGAACAGCTGCGCCACCCGGAAGCCGAGTCCGCGGAAGCCATGAACGTCGACATAGACGATGTCCGGGCCTGGGGCCTCGACGTGGCGCTCGTCATCGACCGCCTCGTCGACGGCGACCTGCGCGGCATGTTCGACGGCCCCACCACCGTCGGCATCGACCTCGACGCCCCCCTGATCGTCTTCGACCTCTCCCACATCGACCGCAACTCCATCGCGATGCCGATCCTCATGGCGATCGTCGGCGTCTGGCTGGAGCACACCTGGATCCGCCCGGACCGCAAGAAGCGCATCTTCCTCGTGGAAGAGGCCTGGCACATCATCAACAGCCCGTTCGTGGCCCAGCTGTTCCAGCGCCTGCTGAAGTTCGGCCGCCGCCTCGGCCTGTCCTTCGTCGCCGTCGTCCACCACCTCTCCGACGTCGTCGACGGCGCGGCCGCGCGCGAAGCCGCGGCCATCCTCAAGATGGCCTCGACCCGCACCATCTACGCCCAGAAGGCGGACGAGGCCCGAGCCACCGGCCGGGTCCTAGGCCTACCCCGCTGGGCGGTGGAAATCATCCCCACCCTCACCCCGGGCATCGCCGTCTGGGACGTCAACGGCAACGTCCAGGTGGTCAAACACCTGATCACCGAGGCCGAACGCCCCCTCGTCTACACCGACCGCGCGATGACCGAGTCCTCCACGGCCCACCAGCTCCCGGACGACCTGCTGGCCGCGGAACTGGAGGCGGAGGAAAGGGCCCTCCTCATCGAACGCCGCCGCAACGGCCCCGGCTCCGCGACCACGGTGGCGTAACCATGCCCGACCCAAGACCTGCGCGGACTCCCGCCGGCGGCGGCGGAGTCCCGGACGGTGTCCTGGTCGGCCTCCTGGCCTTCCTCCTCGGCCTGGCCGTACTGGTGTGGTCCGCGACCGGCCTCGCCGCCCTCTTCTCGAAGGGCGCCTGGCCGGCCACGGTCACCTTCACCCGCACCCCGGAGGCCATCCGCGCCCTGATAGCGCAACCGCACGACATCCCGGCCGCCTGGCCCGACACCGACCCGGCGGCCCTCTCCGGCTGGGGCCTCTTCTGGGGCCTGTTCATCAGCCAGCTCCTCGTCCTGCTGGTCCTGGTGATCTTCACCCTGGGCGTCATCGCCCGTACGAAGTCCCGCCGCGCCCCGGCCAAAACCCCGGGCCCGCTCCCCCAGGTCCCGCCCCAGCCCCTCCCGGCGCCCCCGTCCCCCGTAGCCGCACACCGCAAGGCAACCCCGGCGCCGGCCCCGGCCGATGAGCCCTACCGCTACGCCCCGGCAACCCACCCACCCGCACCCACCGCGCCCCTACCGCCTGCCCCCAGCCCGACCCCGGCCCCGGCCCCGGCCCGGACACCACGCCTGACCTACGCCGACGCGGCCACCCGCCACCGCACCGCCGTCCAGGCCGTCAACGAGGCGGAGTCGGCAGCGCTGATCGTCACCTCCTCCCCCACCCTGTGGGCCGAGACCAAGGACGCCCGCGCCAAACTCGGCCCGGTCCTCCTCTACGACCCCTCGCACCTGTGCGACACCCCGGCCCGCATGCACTGGAACCCCGCCGCCGGCTGCGCCGACCGCGACACCGCCGCCGCCCGGGCGATCGCCCTGCTGGCCCCCGTACGCCCCCAGGCCCGCATGGACGCCGCCGTCGCCGATACGGCCGAAACCCTCCTCCGCAGCTGGCTCCAGGCGGCCGCGCTCGACGAGCGCCCCTTCAAGCAGCTCCACCGCTGGGCCCAGGGCAACAACGCCCAAGACCCGGTCCGCGTCCTGCGCACCCACCCCCAGGCGGCCCCCGGCGCGGCCGGCGAACTCGAAAGCGCCCTCACCGCGCACCCCGAACGCCGCGAACAGGCCCAGGACCTCACGGCCCGCGCCCTGTCCTGCCTCAGCTCCATCCACATCCGCGAGGCCTGCAACCCGAACCGAACAGATGCGCTGACCTTGGCATCGTTCGTCTCCGAAGGGGGCACGCTCTATGTGGTGGGTGAACCCCTGGAAGATCCCCGTACCCACCCGGGTGCGATGCCGTTGCTGACCGCACTCGCCTCCAGCGTGGTCGAGCACGGCCGTCGCGTGGCCGCACGGTCATCCCACGGTCGGCTCGACCCACCACTGACGCTGGTCCTGGACGACATCGCCGCAGTCGCCCCCGTCCCCCAGCTCCCGGAGCTCCTGGAAGACGAAACCCTTCCGCTCCTGGCCCTCTGCCGTAGCCGCGAACAGGCCCGCTCCCGCTGGCCCCACGCCGACCTGCCCTAAGGCCGCGGGTACACGTACTCCAGCTCCTTCACCGACGGATTCCCCGGCATCGGCACGCTCCGCCCACTCGCCCGGAACCCGAACCGCCGGTAGAACGCGCCGGCCCGCGCGTTCCCCTCGTGCACGAACAGCCGTACGCGCTCCAGCGCCGGCTCCTCCAACGACCAGGCCCATTCCAGCGAGGCCGCGAACAGCGCCTCGGTCAGCCCGGTCCCCCGGTGCTCCGGCCGTACGAACACGCCGACCAGATGCCCCTGAGTCCGCTCGATCGGGAACCCGAAAAGGTCGGAAGTCCCGCCGTCCTCAACGAGCACGGTCACCGACCCGACCCACTCCCCGCCATCGGCCTCGGCAATGAACTGCCGCGCGGTCCGCCCGTGCGAGGCCCCTTCGGCCCGCCCCCGCCAGAACTCATCGGGGTGCGACTCCGCGCTCTCCACGGTCTCCAGAAACGCCACCGAAGCCGCGGGATCCCGCAACGCGGCGAGCCGCAGCTCCTTGACCTTCTCCCATTCATCGGCGCGGACGGAACGAATCACATGCTGGCTCATATCGCGGGATCCTACCGAGCCGGAAAACTGTCCGTAAACGCAGAAAAGCCCCGCACCAGTTACCTGGTGCGGGGCTTTCCCACAATGATTGTTCGGCGGCGTCCTACTCTCCCACAGGGTCCCCCCTGCAGTACCATCGGCGCTGAAAGGCTTAGCTTCCGGGTTCGGAATGTAACCGGGCGTTTCCCTAACGCTATGACCACCGAAACACTATGAAGATATCAACCGGATGACAACACGGTCGTTACTTCAGAACTAACACAGTGGACGCGAGCAACTGAGGACAAGCCCTCGGCCTATTAGTACCAGTCAGCTCCACCCGTTACCGGGCTTCCACATCTGGCCTATCAACCCAGTCGTCTACTGGGAGCCTTACCCTCTCAAGGAGGTGGGAATACTCATCTTGAAGCAGGCTTCCCGCTTAGATGCTTTCAGCGGTTATCCCTCCCGAACGTAGCCAACCAGCCATGCCCTTGGCAGGACAACTGGCACACCAGAGGTTCGTCCGTCCCGGTCCTCTCGTACTAGGGACAGCCCTTCTCAATATTCCTACGCGCACAGCGGATAGGGACCGAACTGTCTCACGACGTTCTAAACCCAGCTCGCGTACCGCTTTAATGGGCGAACAGCCCAACCCTTGGGACCGACTCCAGCCCCAGGATGCGACGAGCCGACATCGAGGTGCCAAACCATCCCGTCGATATGGACTCTTGGGGAAGATCAGCCTGTTATCCCCGGGGTACCTTTTATCCGTTGAGCGACGGCGCTTCCACAAGCCACCGCCGGATCACTAGTCCCGACTTTCGTCCCTGCTCGACCCGTCGGTCTCACAGTCAAGCTCCCTTGTGCACTTACACTCAACACCTGATTGCCAACCAGGCTGAGGGAACCTTTGGGCGCCTCCGTTACCCTTTGGGAGGCAACCGCCCCAGTTAAACTACCCATCAGACACTGTCCCTGATCCGGATCACGGACCGAGGTTAGACATCCAGCACGACCAGAGTGGTATTTCAACGACGACTCCACAACCACTGGCGTGGCCGCTTCAAAGTCTCCCACCTATCCTACACAAGCCGAACCGAACACCAATATCAAACTGTAGTAAAGGTCCCGGGGTCTTTCCGTCCTGCTGCGCGAAACGAGCATCTTTACTCGTAGTGCAATTTCACCGGGCCTATGGTTGAGACAGTCGAGAAGTCGTTACGCCATTCGTGCAGGTCGGAACTTACCCGACAAGGAATTTCGCTACCTTAGGATGGTTATAGTTACCACCGCCGTTTACTGGCGCTTAAGTTCTCAGCTTCGCACGCCCGAAAGCGCACTAACCGGTCCCCTTAACGTTCCAGCACCGGGCAGGCGTCAGTCCGTATACATCGCCTTACGGCTTCGCACGGACCTGTGTTTTTAGTAAACAGTCGCTTCTCGCTGGTCTCTGCGGCCACCCCCAGCTCACGGAGTAAATCCGATCACCAGTGATGGCCCCCCTTCTCCCGAAGTTACGGGGGCATTTTGCCGAGTTCCTTAACCATAGTTCACCCGAACGCCTCGGTATTCTCTACCTGACCACCTGAGTCGGTTTAGGGTACGGGCCGCCATGAAACTCGCTAGAGGCTTTTCTCGACAGCATAGGATCATCCACTTCACCACAATCGGCTCGGCATCAGGTCTCAGCCTTAATGAGGGACGGATTTGCCTACCCCTCGGCCTACACCCTTACCCCGGGACTACCACCGCCCGGGCTGGACTACCTTCCTGCGTCACCCCATCGCTTACCTACTACAAGTCTGGTTCGTCGGCTCCACCACTTTCCTTTCCCCGAAGGGTCCGGAACGGCTTCACGGACTTAGCATCGCCTGATTCGATATTGGGCGTTTCAAAGCGGGTACCGGAATATCAACCGGTTGTCCATCGACTACGCCTGTCGGCCTCGCCTTAGGTCCCGACTTACCCTGGGCAGATCAGCTTGACCCAGGAACCCTTAGTCAATCGGCGCACACGTTTCTCACGTGTGTATCGCTACTCATGCCTGCATTCTCACTCGTGAACCGTCCACAACTAGCTTCCGCTGCTGCTTCACCCGGCACACGACGCTCCCCTACCCATCACAACACCCGTTGGGGCTATACGCTGCAATGACACGACTTCGGCGGTACGCTTGAGCCCCGCTACATTGTCGGCGCGGAATCACTTGACCAGTGAGCTATTACGCACTCTTTCAAGGGTGGCTGCTTCTAAGCCAACCTCC